>NZ_LMMU01000004.1:0-32265 GCF_001422375.1 Methylobacterium sp. Leaf99
GCAACCAAACACCAAACAGACCCAAAAGCCCCCGATCCTCAACGGTCGGGGGCTTTTTGCCGTCCGATGATCGCCCGCCAACGGAGCCGTTCCCATCGAATTGCGAACGAAACCGGTAGTTTGCCAAACCCCTTGCGTTCGAACCGAAAGCCGACTTCCCTGAAAGAAGCCCTGCCGGCGCCTGCGGAGGACACGTCATGGAGATCGACGAGGACAAGATCGACGATGCGGTTCTGGCTCTCCTCCACCTGACCCTCGGCGAGGACGGACGGGCCTGGAAGGACTTTGCCTGGGAGGTCATGAATCGCCTGCACGCCAAGGGGATGATCTATAACCCCATCGGAAAGGCCAAATCGGTTGGACTCACCGAGGAGGGGCTGCGACGGTCGAAGGATCTCTTCGATCACCTCTTCGCGAAATCAAAATGATCGCGTGCCTCAGAACCCACGAAAAAGCCCGCCGAGTCCAAGACTGGCGGGCTGAATTCGTTGGCTGGGGGACGAGGATTCGAACCTCGACTAGAGGAGTCAGAGTCCACTGTTCTACCGTTAAACTATCCCCCAAAGCCCTGACCTAACAGGAGCTTAGGACGGTTTGGTCTGGTCCGCGATCCGTGCCGTGCACCGATCGTTTCGCGCCCGGTCCGTTCCGGTGGAGGGGCGATAGCATGGAGCCGGCGCGGCATGCAAGCGTTCGATTGAGGGCTTTCGCCATCAGGCGATGGCCGGGCCGCCGGTGCGGGCCTCGATCATCCCCAGGGTTCGCAGGATCGCCAGGGCGACGATCTCGGCATCGACCTCCCCTTCCGGGGTCGCCGGCAGGATCGCCACGGTACTGACCTCGTCGTCGGTGAGCAGCCCCGCCACCACCTTGAAGACGTCGCCCTCGGGGGCGGCCTCGTCATGGACCAGGCAGACCCGGCATCCGCCGGCCTCGCCGTAGACGCGCTGGGTGAGCACCTGGACGCGGCTCTCGTCGTTGGGCTCGGCGCGGCGGGGTTGGCCGAAGGTCGGTCGGATGATGTTGTCCATGCCCGCCACTATACCCGAGCCCGGGCGGTTTGTGAGCAGGCCCCTGTCCCGCGGCCGCGTCCCGGGATCGTTCGGGCCGTCAAGGCGATTGACGTGTCATCCCGCGCGGTCACCGGTTAGACGAAGGCGGCTGCCACCTCCCAGGCTTCAGGACGCCCGATGCCGATCTCCACCGCGCGCCTCGCGCAGCGCCATGCCGAACTCGGCGACGCCTTCTACGACGTCGTCGCGCCCGCCGCCTTTCCGAAGGCGATTCCGCGCTACCGCAACCAGCCCTGGGCGGAGCGGATCGGCCTCGGCGACCTGACGGAAGCGGAATGGATCGCACATTTCGGCCGGTTCGACCCCCTGCCCGGCAGTTTCCCGCAGCCCCTCGCCCTGCGCTACCACGGCCACCAGTTCCGCTCGTACAATCCCGAACTCGGCGACGGGCGCGGGTTCCTGTTCGCCCAGGCCTACGATCTGGCCGACGGACGTCTCCTCGATCTCGCCACCAAGGGCAGCGGGCGCACGCCGTGGTCGCGCACGGCCGATGGGCGCCTCACCCTCAAGGGCGGCGTGCGCGAGATCCTCGCCACCGGCATGCTGGAGGCGCTCGGCGTGAACACCTCCAAGACCTTCAGCCTGATCGAGACCGGGGAGGAGCTGGAGCGCGGCGACGAGCCCTCCCCCACCCGCTCGGCGGTCCTCGTGCGGCTCAGCCACTCCCATATCCGCATCGGGTCGTTCCAGCGGTTCCTGGCCCTCGACGAGCCCGACAACATCCTGAAGCTCATGGATCACACGATCCGCACCCACCTGCCCGACCTGTGGCGGGAAGCGGCGCCGGACCGCGCCGTCGCTTTCCTCGAGGAGGTGTGCCGCCGCGTGGCGCGTACGGGCGCCCAGTGGATGGCCGCCGGCTTCGTCCACGGGGTGCTCAACACCGACAACATCAACGTCACCGGCGAGAGCTTCGATTACGGTCCCTGGCGGTTCGTGCCCGTCAACGATCCGGCTTTCACCGCCGCCTATTTCGACGTGCAGGGGCTCTATAGTTTCGGGCGCCAGCCCGAGGCCCTGTTCTGGAACCTCAGCCGTCTCGCCGAATGCCTGACGCCCCTGGCGCCGCAGGACGGGCTCGAAGCGGCCCTCAAGCTGTTCGGTCCGGCCCTGCAGGAGGCCTTCGCCAACGCGCTCCTGGCGCGCCTCGGACTCGCCCGCACGGACGACGACGCGACGCACCGCTTCGTCGCCGCGTTCTGGGGGTTCCTCGCCCGCAGCGGGGCGCCGTTCGAGCGGACCTTCTTCGACTGGTACGGCGGGCTCGCCAGTGCGGCGCGCGCGGCGGCGAGCCCGTCGGCGGCGTTCTATGCCGCGGAGGCGTTCGCTCCCGTGCGGGCGAGCCTGGAGGCGATGGCTCCCGTCGATGCGGGGCGCCTCGCGCATCCGTACTTTGCCGGAAGCGGGCCGTGCACGATGCTGATCGAGGAGGTCGAGGCCCTGTGGGCCCCCATCGCCGACGGGGACGACTGGTCGGCGCTGCATGCCAAGCTCGCCGCCATCGCGAACATGGCCGAGGCCTATGGCACGCGGGCAGGTCCCTCGGCAGCGGCCTCGGCCTGAGATCGCGGCCCTGTTTCCGACACATGCGGCGGTAGGGTGCGGTGACGGCGCCGACGCGGGAGCGCGGGGAAGCGACGATGAGCGAAATCCGAATCCTCGACGGTACCGGCCCTCACGGTGCCTGGACGACGGGGGCCGGCACCTACGAAACCGGCCTGCTGCACCTGCCCGATGGACAGGCTCGCGGCGTCGAGGATCTCGATGCCCTGGAAATCGCCGACGGCCCCGCGTTGCAGCGGCGGGCCGGGATCGCCGGCGGCCTCAGCACCGCCCTCGACGCCACCGGGCCCCTGCCCCGTCCCCTCGGCTTGGCCGCCGCGTTCGTCGGCCTCGGCCTCGGCGCCCTCGGCGGCACCCTGCACGCCACCGCGTCCCTGCAGGCGCGCTTCTCCGATGGGGCGCGTGTCAGGATCGAGACCGATCCCGCCACCGCCGCCGCGATGGTGCGCGATTGGGACGTCGTTCGGCGCGCTCTCTTGCGCCGGGAGGCTCCGGTCCAGCGCCTGCTCGCGCCGCCGGCCGTCCCGCCCCTCGCCCTCCCGGCGCCCGAGCACGATTCGGCCCCGGCCCTGACGTCGATCTTCCAGTACGAGATGCGCAAGGGCCGCCTCCGGCGCCTCGCGTCCGGCAAGGCGCCGGGCGAGACCTAAGCGACGCTTGCTCCACCGGTTCGCCCGATCCCGAGCGGATCGGGGGTCTGCCGCGGGCGGAAACGCGCGCGTTCACATCCCCTCGGCGGCCAGACGCAGCAGGGTCGCCAGGAGCACGCGGGCGCCGGCCTCGATGTCGGGCCCGCTGGCGAACTCGTCGGGGTGATGGCTGATGCCGCCGCGGCAGCGCACGAACAGCATGGCGATGGGGGCGATGGCGGCGAGGGCCATGCCGTCGTGCCCCGCTCCGCTCGGCAGGCGCAGAACCGGATGGCCCTCCGCCGCGATTCCCGCGGCGAGGTGCGCCATCAGCGCCGGGTCGCACGGCGCGCAGGCCGCATCGTGGGTCACCACCCGATCGAGTTCGAGGCCGCGCCGGGTGGCGATCTCCGCGAAGGCGGCGGCGAGGTCGGCCAGGGCGATGCGGCGCTGGCGGTCGTCGGGCGCACGCAGATCGAGGCTGAAGCCGACGCGCCCCGGGATCACGTTCACGGCGCCGGGGGCGGCCAGGATCGTCCCCACGGTGCCGACGAGGCCGGGCTCGGGCGTGCAGCGCGCCTCCACGGCCAGGATGCATTCGGCGGCCCCCGCGAGGGCATCGTGCCGCCCCGCCATCGCCACGGTCCCGGCATGGCCCGCCTCGCCCGTGAGCGTGACGGCAAGCCGCGTCGCGCCGCTGATGGCGGTGACGAGGCCGACGGCGAGGCCGGCCCGCTCCAGGGCCGGGCCCTGCTCGATATGCAGTTCGAGATAGGCGCGCACGGCGCCGGGCGCCCGGGCCGCCTCGCCGATCCGGTCCGGGTCGAACCCGGCGGCCAGGAGCGCCTGCCCCATGGTGATGCCGTCGGCGTCCGGACGGTCGAGGACGTCGCGGGTCAGGGTGCCGGCGAGCGCCCGGCTGCCGATGAGGGTGGTGGCGAAGCGGGTGCCCTCCTCGTCGGCGAAACCCACCACCTCGATGGCGAAGGGCAGGACCACGCCGGTGCGGACCAGGGCGGCGATGCATTCGATGCCCGCCACCACGCCGAGGGGACCGTCGAACCGCCCGGCGTCGCGCACGGTGTCGAGGTGCGAGCCGATCACCACGGCCGGCCCGCCGGGGATGGGACCCTCGATGCGCCCGATGCAGTTGCCGACGGCGTCGATGCGGGCCGTCATCCCGGCCTCGCGCATCCAGTCGAGGACGAGGGCGCTGGCCCGGGCCTGCTCGGGGCTGAGATAGACGCGGGTGATGGCGCCCGGGTCGGCGCTGACGGCGGCGAGCGCGTCGAGCCGGGCGATGATGCGGGGGGCCAGCGCGGCCTGGAATGTGTCGATCACCGGTCTCTCGCTCACGGGGTGGGCCATATCTTAAGGCACGGGAGGGTTCCGCGAAAACCTCGCGGTGCCTTAAGCTCTTGTGGCCGCATGACATAACTCGGGAGTCCGGCGCCCGCCTGTTCGCGCCAGCCGATCGCAGGGCCGGCGACGCACCATCCTGGCCCTCGTCCGCGTCCGCCGGTATGGTCCCGCTCCCACGAGGCCCGAGGCATATGATCCGAAAGAACCACCTGCCCCCCGACGCGACCATCGCCGACGTGGTGGCCGATCTGGAGGATGCGGGCGAGTATCTGCGCCGGGTGCTCGGCAACATGCGCTTCTGCCAGAAGCGGCACGGCGACGCCCACCTGCGCATCGGCATCACGGGCAAGCGTGGCCCCGGCCAGGGCCTCGCCCCGTCCTATCGCATCGACTACCGGACCGGGCCGGAGGCGGCCGAGATGACGGTCTACAACGGGTTCGGCGGCCGTTCGCACAGCGCCTTCACCCCGGTCAACGTCCGCGAGACGAACTGGAGCCGTGGCCACGCCACCATCCAGGAGGTGCAGAAGCTCTATGACGGCCTGCACAAGGCGGAGAGGGAGCGGGCCGAGCGGGACGGATCCGAACCGGGCACGCCCTGACCGGCGCGGTGCCGGCAACCGCGAGCCGGCGGACGGGAGGCATGAGGGTTCCCGCCGGGATGGCTCCGCGTCCTGCCCGATCCAGGCATCATCGGTCCAACTCTCATCGATCCAGGAACGCCAGCAGCGTCCGGTTGACGGCGTCCGCCCGCGTCACGCTGTGGGCATGGCCGCCGGTGGCGACCCGGTCGAGGGTCGCGCAGGCAAGGCCGGCCGTGAGCTCCTCCGAACACGGATAGGGCACCAGAACGTCGTCGTCCGCCGCCATCACCAGGGTCTCGGTGGCGATGTCCTTCAACTGCGCCGTGAGATCGAAGGCTTCGAGCGCCGCGATCCGCGCCAGGACGTTGGCGACCCCCGGAAACTGCGCCAGGGCATGGGCCTCGTCGGCCGCCACCCGCTCGGCGTTCCGGGAGAGCCAGGGCGCCGGATAGAGGAAGATCGCCTGGGCCCTGACGTAGGCCTCCGCGCCGCCGTGTTCGAGCAGAATTTTTCGCGCGGCGAAGCAGCGGCGGGTCGCCGAATCGGCGCGGGCCCAGCCGTTTATGACGACGAGTCGCCCGACGCGTTCCGGACGGGTGCGGGCGAGTTCGAGGCCGATCAGGCCGCCGAGCGCGTGGCCGACCACGTCGCAGCGTTCCGTGCCGGTGGCGTCCATCACCGCGACGAGGTCGGTTGCCATGGCGGCGATGTCGTGGCCGGGCTCCAGGGTGTCGGCCGAGCGGCCGGTGCCGCGATGATCGTAGGTCACCACCCGGAAGCGTGCCGCGAGTGCGTCCATCTGCGGGGCGAAGTAACCGGCCGAGCCGCCGAGTCCCGGCGAGAGCAGGACCGTGCGCGTGCCGGCGCCCCGGACCGCATGGTGGAGCGCCGCTTCCATCTCAGGGCCGCTCGAGATGCGCCACGGAAGCGATCTCGATGAGCGCGTCGGGCTTCACGAGGCCGCACTGGATGCAGTAGCGCGCCGGCTTGTCGCCGGGAAAGTAGGTGGCATAGACGGCGTTGACGGCGGCGTAGTCGGCCCAGTCCTTGAGGAAGATGTGATTGAAGGTCACGTCGTCCATGGTGCCGCCGGCCGCGGTGACGACGCCCTTGATCGTCTCCAGCACGTGCCGGGTCTGGGCCGCCGCGTCGCCCACATGGACGACGTTCGCCTCCGCATCGAGGGGCAAGGTGCCCGAGACGTAGAGTACGCCGTCGGCGAGGGTCCCGGGCACGTAGGGCGCGAGCGGCTTACCGGTGCCGGGCGGGATGATCACGGTCTTGGGCATCTTTGTCGAGGTCTCGCGCGCTGGCGTGTCGGGAACGGTCCGGTCATCGGGACGTGGACAAGATCTTCAGTCAGGCGGCGGCGCGCGCGGCGTCAGACTGCAGGGCCGTCTCGAAGGCGGCCACATCCGAGACCCAGCCGAAGAAAGTCTCGATGTTGGCGAGTGCCCCCGCCTGCAGGGAAGGCGGCCCGGCCTGATGTGTCGCATCCGCGAGGACAATGCCGAAGTATTCGAGGAAGAAACCGTCGCGCAGGGTCGATTCCACGCAGACGTTGGTGGCGATGCCGGTGAAGACCAGGGTGCGGATGCCGCGCGCCCGCAGGAGACCGTCGAGCTGGGTGTGATGGAAGCCGCTGTAGCGGGGCTTGGGCAGGACGATGTCGCCGGACTCCGGTTTCAGCGCATCGATCAGCGCGTAGTCCCAGGTGCCCTTGGCGAGCAGCGTCCCGGCGAGGTCCGGACGCCTGCGCATGGTCTTGAGGGCGTTCGACTTGTGCCAGTTCGGCGAGCCGGGACCGCCGGCCTCGACGTAGGCCGCGTCCCAGCCGTTCTGGAACCAGACGATGGCGATCCCGGCCGCGCGGGCCGCCGCCACGGCTGCGCCGATCCGCTCCACCGTCGCGCCGGTGGTCGAGACGTCGAACCCGGCGAGATCGAGGTAGCCGCCCCTGCTGGCGTAGGCGTTCTGCATGTCGACGACGATGAGGGCGGTGGCCGCTGCGTCGAACGCGATGGGCTCCGGCGAGGCCGCGAGGGTGATCGTGCCGTGGCGTCCGTGCGGATCGTGGTAGCCGGCGACCATCACGCCACCTTCGCCATGGGCTCGGCCGACAGGTGCGCCCGGCTCTTCATCAGGGGCTGGATGCGGGTGCCGTAGGCGTCGAGACCCTTGAGAAAATCATCGAACACGAGGAGCACCCCTTCCGTGCCCGGCACGGTGGCGACGTCGTCGAGCATCCGCGCCACCTCCGCGTAGGACCCCACGAGGGTGCCCATGTTGATGTTCACCGCCGAGGTCGGGTCGGCCATCTGGCGCACGTTGGTGTCGGCCCCCGATCTGGTGTCGGCCGCCCCCTGGACGCCGAGCCACGCGATGGCCTCGGCATCGGCGCCGGCCTTGTAATGCGCCCAGGTGGCGTGGGCGGCCGCGTCGGTCTCGTCGGCGATGATCATGAACAGGACGTAGGAGGAGACGTCGCGGCCGGTCTTCGCCTTGGCGGCCTCGAGGCGCTCCACCGTGGGGGCGAAGGCGGTCGGCGTGTTGACGCCCTTGCCGAAGCAAAAATTGTAGTCGGCGTATTGCGCGGTGAACGCCATCCCGGCGGCCGACTGCCCGGCGCAGATGATCTTCATGTCGGCCTGCGGGCGTGGGCTCAGGCGGCAATCGTCCATCTGGAAGAACTCGCCCTTGCGGTCGCACACGCCGGTCTCCCACAGGTCGCGCAGGACCTGAGCGTACTCGGACAGGTATTCGTATCGGCGGGAAAAATAGTCGTCGCCGGGCCATAGCCCCATCTGGGCATATTCCGGCTTCTGCCAGCCGGTGACGAGGTTGAGGCCGAAGCGGCCGTTCGAGATCGAATCGATGGTGGACGCCATGCGTGCGGTGATGGCCGGCGGCATGCACAGGGTGGCGGCGGTGGCGAACAGCTTGATCCGGCTGGTGACGGCGGCCAATCCCGCCATCAGGGTGAAGGATTCGAGGTTGTGGTCCCAGAACTCGGTCTTGCCGCCGAATCCCCGGAGCTTGATCATCGACAGGGCGAAGTCGAGGCCGTAGCCCTCGGCTTTCAGCACCACCTGCTTGTTCAGTTCGAAGCTCGGTTTGTACTGCGGCGCGTTCTCCGACAGGAGCCAGCCGTTGTTGCCGATGGGAATGAACACGCCGACATTCATGGTCGACCTCGCCGCGAAGGGACCGGAGACCGCGTGGAAGGCGCGTTCCACCGCCCTACGCGGGGCGGAGATCGTCGCCGGCTCCGGGTCTGTCGAACGATATCGAACCGAACCGGAGGGTCAAACGATCCGGGGTCGATTTCGACCGGGTGCCCAAACTCTCTCCGGTTTGCCCAACTGGCGGGCCGGGCCTGCTCGACCACGGAGCGCGTCCGGGGACGCATCGACGACGGTCCCGCGCCGGGCTTCGTGGTCGCCGTGACGGCGGCGCTCCGGCGTCCGGGACGGCAAGCTTTATTCCAACCCCCCCACCGCCGCCTCCACCGCCGCCACGATGGCGCCCGAGCGCAGGAGCGCCAGGGCGTCCACCATCTCGGTGTGGTACCAGCGGTCGCCATCGAGGGCCGGCGGGATCGTTTCGCGAATGGCGGCGAGGGCCGCCTGCGTGCCCTTGCCGATGGGATGATCCTTGGCCACCTCGGCCACGAGGCTGAGGGCCTGGGCCGCCATCAGGAGTTCGCCGGCCACGATCTGCTCGGCGTTCTCCACGATGGTGCGGGCTTTGCGGCCGCACCAGGTCGAGTTCGAGACGTGGTCCTCGGCGTTGGACTTGCCCGGGATCGAATCGACGGAGCCGGGGCTCGACAGGGTGCGGTTCTCCATGACGAGGGCCGAGAGAGTGCATTGCACCGTGGCGAATCCGGTGTTGAGCCCCTTCTTGCCGGCGAGCAGGTTGCGCGGCAGGCCATAGCTCAGGGTCGGGTCGATGAGGCGGAACAGGCGCCGCTCGGAGATCGAGCCGAGATCGGTGATGGCGATGGACAGGAGGTCCATGGCCTGGGCGACGTACTGCCCATGGAAATGCCCGCCCGAAATGCAGGCATAGCCACCCTCGCCGTCGTCGAAGATCAGCGGGTTGTCCGTGGCCGCGTTGATCTCCGTGCCGATGATGCCGCCGATATAGGCCAGGGCCTCGCGCACGGGGCCGTGCACCTGGGGGGCGCAGCGCAGGGAGTACACGTCCTGAACGCGGGGTGGCGGGGCGGTGCCGGGGGCGCGCGCTTCGTCCGGGAACACCGTGTGGCGGGCCGATTCCGTGCAGCGCAGGGAGCCTTCGAGGAGGCGCAGCACGTTGCGGGCGGTGGCGGCCTGGCCCTGGTGCGGGCGCGCGGCGTGCAGGCGGGGATCGAACGCCTTGGTCTCGCAGCGCATGCATTCGAGGCTGAGCGCCAGCGCGATGTCGGCGTGCTTGAGAAGTTTCCTGGAATCCTCCAGGGCCAGGACGCCGAGCGCCAGGGACACCGTGGAGCCGTTGATCAGCGCCGAGGCGTCCTTGGCCTCCAGGGGGAATTCCGGTTCGAGACCCGCGAGGGCCAGGGCCTCGCGGGCCGGCAGGCGCTTGCCCTCGTAGACCATCTCGGCTTCGGCGAACCCACAGATGGCGCCGGCGAGATGGGCCAGCGGCGCCAGGTCTCCGGAGGCTCCCACGGAGCCCTTCTGCGGGATCACCGGCACGAGGCCGGCATTGAGGCAGGCGAGGAGGCGGTCCACCACGGCCACCCGCGGCCCGGAATAGTTCGACGCGAAGGCGTTGGCGCGCAGGAGCATGGTGGCGCGGGCCACCTCCGGGTCGAAGGGCTCGCCCACCCCGGTGGCATGGGCATAGACCGTGCGGCGCTGGTACTCCCGCATCTCGTCCATGCGCACGCGCTGGTCCTTGAACAGGCCCACCCCGGTGTTGAACGAGTACATGAGCGGCGCGTCGTCGTTCATGAAGTTCGCGTCGATGTAGGTGCGGGCCGCGGTGAGGCGCGCGCGGGCCCCGTCCTCCAGGGCGGCCGTGGCCCGGGCGCCCGAGGCGTCCGGCCGGACGACGGCCAGGACGTCGGCGGGCTGGAAGGTCCGGCCGTCGAGGGTGATCGTCGTCATGTCGCGTCTCCGGCGTGCTTCGTTCGTGCGGCGGGCGTCAGCAGGAATCAGGCCGGCGGGTGGTGCCGGGTCCAATGGTCGGCGATGTCGATGCGGCGGGCGATCCAGACCCCGTCGTGGGCGGCGACATGGTTGAGGAACCGGGTGAGCGCGCCGATCCGGCCCGGCCGGCCGACGAGGCGGCAATGCAGGCCCACCGACATCATCTTGGGCGCCGTTTCGCCCTCGGCGTAGAGGGCATCGAAGGTGTCGCACAGGTAGGTCGCGAAGTGATCGGCGGTGTTGAAGCCCTGGGCCGCCACGCAGCGCATGTCGTTGGCGTCGAGCGTGTAGGGCACCACGAGACCATGCCTGTCCGGGCCGCCGATCCAGTAGGGCAGATCGTCGGCGTAGGAATCCGACAGGTAGGTGAAGCCCGCCTCGAGGCCGAGGTCGAGGGTGTGGACCGACGAGCGCCCCGTGTACCAGCCGCGCGGGCGGGCGCCCGTGACCGCGGTGTGAATGCGGATCGCCTCGTCCATGTGCGCCTTCTCGTCCGCACGGGTGAAGTCGCGATAATCGATCCATTTCAGGCCGTGGCAGGCGATCTCCCACTCGGCCTCGCGCATGGCCGCCGCGATGTCGGGCACCCGCGCGAGCGCGTTGGCGACGGCGAACACCGTCACGGGCACCCCGCGCGCCCTGAGGAGCCGCCAGATGCGCCAGAACCCGGCGCGGGACCCGTACTCGTAGAGGGATTCCATGTTCATGTGGCGTTGGCCCGGCCAGGGCTGCGCGCCGACGATCTCGGACAGGAACGCCTCGGACGCCGCGTCCCCGTGCAGGATCGCGTTCTCGGCCCCCTCCTCGTAGTTCAGCACGATCTGCACGGCGATGCGGGCGCCGTTCGGCCAGTGCGGATGAGGCGGCGTGCGGCCGTAGCCGACGAGGTCGCGGGGATAGGTCACGGCGGCGGCCTTCCTGTGCGGAATCTGCGTCCTCGCGCTGTTCGGACGCCGTACGGTGTCCTGTCAACCGATCCGGCACCCCCACCCGCATCCGTGAAGCCCTTGCGCCGCCGGCGTCGGGATGCATCGATGCGCGGGATCGGACCGCGCATGGTCCTTGCCTGTCCACACACGCGCTTCGACGCCCCACCCCGAGGTTTCCCGTGCTCCTGACCCCGCGCGAAAAGGACAAGCTCCTCCTCGCCATGGCCGCCCAGGTCGCCCGCAACCGGCTCGCCCGCGGGGTGAAGCTGAACTATCCCGAGGCCATCGCGCTGATCAGCGATTTCGTGGTCGAGGGCGCCCGCGACGGGCGCTCGGTCTCGGACCTGATGCAGGCAGGCGGGCACGTGCTCACGGCCGAGCAGTGCATGGACGGTATTCCGGAGATGATTCACGACATCCAGGTCGAGGCGACGTTCCCGGACGGCACCAAGCTCGTCACGGTGCACCATCCGATCCGGGGCGCGGCCTCCGCCGAGGTGCCGGGCACGGTGACGACGCTTCCCGGCGACATCGTCTTCAACGCGGGCGCGCCCCGCACCCTGGTGACGGTGTCCAATGTCGGCGACCGGCCGATCCAGGTCGGCTCGCACTACCATTTCTACGAGGTCAATCCCGGCCTGACCTTCGACCGCGAGCAGGCGCGGGGCCAGCGCCTCGACATCGCACCCGGCACGGCGGTGCGCTTCGAGCCCGGCGCCACGCGGGAGGTGGTGCTGGTGCCGCTCGGGGGGGCCCGGACCGTGTACGGCTTCCGCGGCGACTTGATGGGGACGCTTTGACGAGCGGCCACTTGTCCTTACGTTCATCGAGAAAGGTAAGGAGCTGACGGGATGGGACGTTTCGAAGCTACGATGACCTCGAAGGGCCAGTTCACGTTGCCCTCTCGCCTGCGGGCCGCGATGCGTCTGAAGCCCGGCGACAAGCTCGTCTTCGTCGAGGAGGGCGGCGGCTATCGCCTGGAACCGCAGACGGCCACCGTCGCGGATCTGCGCGGGATCGTCCGGGGGCACGGCGACGCGGTGACCTCGGATCAGGTCGCGGAATGGATCGAGGAGAGCCGCGGCGCGCGGTGGACTCGATCCGATGCCGCGACACGGGCCGATGGCGAATGATCGGCGTCGATACCAATGTCCTCCTGCGATGGCTCGTCGATGAAACGCTGTGGCCCATCGACAACCCGGAGCAGGTCGAACTCGCCCGCCGGGCGCTCTCCAATCCGGCCAATCGGTTCTTCATCGGCTGCGTCGTGCTCGCGGAGACGATCTGGGTCCTCGGTAAGCCCCTGCAGCAGCCGAAGGCGGTTCTCGTCGAAGTGCTCGGTCGACTTCTGGGGGCGTCCAATCTCGTCATCGACGCGCGCGCTGCAGGGGCCGATGCCGTCGCGAGCTTTTCTGCCGGGTCCGGTGGTTTCAGCGATCACCTGATCGGCGAGCTCAATCGGCACGGTGGTTGCCGGACGACCTTCACCTTCGACAAGAAGGCCGGGCGCACCGCGACCTTCACGCGCCTCCACGCCTCGTCCAAACCCGGCGGATAGACCCGATGGCCAACATGCCCCCCCGCGCCGCCCTTCCCCGCGCCGCCTATGCCGACATGTTCGGCCCCACCACCGGCGACCGCATCCGGCTCGCCGACACGTCCCTGATGATCGAGGTCGAGCGCGACCACACCACCTATGGCGAGGAGGTGAAGTTCGGCGGCGGCAAGGTGATTCGCGACGGGATGGGCCAGTCCCAGGTCACCAACCAGGACGGGGCGGTGGACACCGTCATCACCAACGCCGTGGTCCTCGACCATTGGGGCGTGGTGAAGTGCGACGTCGGCATCGTGAAGGGGCGGATCGCCAAGCTCGGCAAGGCCGGCAATCCGGACATCCAGCCCGGCGTCGACATCGTCGTCGGCCCCGGCACGGAGGTAATCGCCGGAGAAGGAAAGATCCTCACGGCGGGCGGGTTCGACAGCCACATCCACTACATCTGCCCGCAGCAGATCGAGGAGGCCCTGTGTTCGGGGGTCACCACCATGCTGGGCGGCGGCACCGGGCCGGCGCACGGTACCTTCGCCACCACCTGCACGCCGGGGCCGTGGCACCTCGCCCGGATGATCGAGGCGGCGGATTCGTTTCCGATGAACCTCGCCTTCGCCGGCAAGGGCAACGCCTCGCGCCCCGAGAGCCTCGTCGAGATGATCCGCGCCGGGGCCTGCGCGCTGAAGCTCCACGAGGATTGGGGCACCACGCCCCAGGCCATCGACACCTGCCTCACCGTCGCCGACCTCCACGACGTGCAGGTGATGATCCACTCCGACACCCTCAACGAATCCGGATTCGTCGAGGACACGATCAAAGCCTTCGCAGGGCGGACCATCCACGCCTTCCACACGGAGGGGGCGGGGGGCGGGCACGCGCCGGACATCATCAAGGTGGCGGGGCTGCCTAACGTCCTTCCGTCGTCGACCAATCCCACGCGGCCCTACACGAAGAACACCATCGACGAGCATCTCGACATGCTCATGGTCTGCCACCACCTCGATCCGGCGATCCCCGAGGATCTCGCCTTCGCCGAGAGCCGCATCCGCCGCGAAACCATCGCGGCCGAGGACATCCTGCACGACATCGGCGCCCTCTCGATGATGTCGTCGGACAGCCAGGCCATGGGTCGGGTCGGCGAGGTGGTCATCCGCACCTGGCAGACGGCGGACAAGATGAAGCGCCAGCGGGGCGCCCTGCCCGGCGATGCCTCGGGCCACGACAACCTGCGGGCGCGCCGCTACATCGCGAAATACACCATCAACCCGGCCATCGCCCACGGCGTCTCGGCCCATGTCGGCTCGGTGGAGCCCGGCAAGCTCGCCGACCTGGTGCTGTGGATGCCCGCCTTCTTCGGGGTGAAGCCCGACCTCGTGATCAAGGGCGGCATGATCGCCACGGCGCCCATGGGCGACCCCAACGCCTCGATCCCGACGCCGCAGCCGGTGCATTACCGCCCGATGTTCGGGGCCATCGGCCGTTCGCCGTTCGCCACCGCCCTCACCTTCGTGTCGAAGGCCGCCATCGAGGACGGCTTGGGCGAGCGGCTCGGGGTGCAGAAGCGGCTGGTGGCCGTCGAGAACGTGCGCGGCGGCATCTCGAAGAAGAGCATGATCCTCAACGACGCCACGCCGAACATCGAGGTCGATTCCGAGACCTACGATGTCCGCGCCGACGGGGAACTTCTGGTGTGCGAGCCGGCCGAGGTGCTGCCCATGGCGCAGCGGTACTTCCTGTTTTGAGGTAGGATGGCGGCGATGCCAGCGGAGGCCCCATGTCCAAGGCTGCCCTGAGCCCACCCCCGGGCCGGACTCTTCCCGAGCCAGATCTCTACGACACCGATCTGTACCTTTGGACGCAGGTTCAGGCCGTCCTGCTCCGAACGGGCCGGCGGCGGGACATCGACTGGCACCATCTGGCCGAAGAGATCGAGAGCGTGGGCGGATCGCAGAAATCCGAGATTCGGAATTGGCTGGCGATCCTGCTGCAGCATCTCCTGAAATGGGAGTTCCAGCCGGAGAAACGCAAGTATGGCTGGCGCGCCTCCATCGTCGAACAGCGTCTCCAGATCGACGGCCTTGTCGACGTCAGTCCGAGCCTGAAATCCTGGCCCGACGCCGTGCTCTCCAAGAGTTATCGCCTCGCCCGCGTGCGGGTCGCGGACGAGACCGGTCTCTCCGAGGGGACGTTTCCGGAAACCTGTCCTTATGCCATGGCGCAGATCCTCGATGAGGGGTTCTATCCCGGTCCGATGAGCCCGGACGTCACCTGATGCGGTTTTCCCTTAGGACGTCTCCGTCCCTCCCCCGGTTGCCCCTTCCATGATCCGCGCCACCCACGTCCTGCGCCGCGACGCCCTCGCGGGCGAGATCGTCGACCGCATCGTCCTCGACCACGGCGACCGCCATCGCCGCCGCATGGCCATGCGGGGGGTGGGCGGGGTGGCGTTCCTCCTCGATCTCGCCGAACCGACGGTGCTCGACGACGGCGACGCCCTCGTGCTTCAGGACGGGCGCCTCGTCTGGGTCGAGGCCGCGCCGGAGCGGCTGCTGGCGATTCGGGCCGCCGACGACCATGCCCTCAAGCGGCTGATCTGGCATATCGGCAACCGGCACATCCCGGCCGAGATCGCGCCGGATGCGGTCTACATCGCCTACGACCACGTCCTCGCCGAGATGGTGCGGGGCTTAGGCGGCACCGCCGAGGCGGTGGAGCGCCCGTTCCGCCCCGAGGGCGGCGCCTATGCGGGCGAGGCCGCCGGCCATCACCACCACGGGCATCACCACGATCACGATCACGCGCATCCGCACGCCCCTTCCCACGCCCATGATTGAGGCCCTGCGCCTGATGGCGTGGCTGTCGCCGAGCTATCCCGTGGGGGCCTATGCCTATTCGCACGGGCTCGAATCGGCGGTGGAATCCGGCGAGGTGTTCGGGGAGGCCTCCCTCGGCGAATGGCTCGCCGACGTGCTCGAACTGGGATCGGGCCGCAACGACCTCGTCCTCGCCGCGCACGCCCATGGCGCTGCCCTTGCGGGGGATGCGCAAGGGCTTGCCGATCTCAACGACCTCGCCCTGGCGCTGGCCCCATCGCGAGAACTTCACCTGGAGACGAGCCAGCAGGGCCGCAGCTTCCTCGACGCCACCCTGGCGGCCTGGCCCGCCCCTGCCCTCGCCCGCCTTGCCGAAGCCCTGCCCGGCCCGGTGGCTTATCCCGTAATGGTCGGCCTCGCGGCCGGCGCCCACGGCATGGCACTGCCCCCGACCCTCGCGGCCTTCGGCCTCGCCTTCCTGCAGAACCTCGTCTCGGCGGCCCTGCGCTGCGCACCCATCGGGCAGAGCGCCGGCACCCGGGTGATCGCGTCCCTGACCCCGCGCGTGGTGGCGCTCGCGGCCGCCGTTCCGGACCTCGGCCTCGACGACCTCGGCAGCGCGACGCTGCGCCTCGATCTCGGCTCGTTCCGGCACGAGACCCAGTACTCCCGCATCTTCCGCTCGTGAGACCGACCCCATGACCTCTCCCAACGGCCCGCTTCGCGTCGGCATCGGCGGCCCCGTCGGCTCCGGCAAGACCGCCCTGATGGAGCAGCTCTGCAAGCGGTTCCGCGATGTCTACGAGATCTGCGCCATCACCAACGACATCTATACGAAGGAGGATGCCCGCATCCTCACCGTGGCCGGCGCCCTGCCGGAGGAGCGGATCATGGGCGTCGAGACCGGCGGCTGCCCGCACACGGCGATCCGCGAGGACGCGTCCATCAACCTCGCGGCCGTGGCCGAGATGCGCCGGCGGTTCCCGAAGCTCGACCTGATCCTCATCGAATCCGGAGGCGACAACCTCGCCGCCACCTTCTCGCCGGAGCTCGCCGACCTCACCCTCTACGTCATCGATGTCGCCGGCGGCGAGAAGATCCCCCGCAAGGGCGGCCCCGGCATCACCCGCTCCGATCTCCTCATCGTCAACAAGACCGACCTCGCGCCCCTCGTCGGCGCCGACCTCGGCGTGATGGAGGCCGACACCAAGCGGATGCGGGGCCAGCGCCCCTACGTGTTCGCCTCGCTCCGCGACGGCCACGGCGCCGACACCGTCGCCCGCTTCATCGTGGAGGCCGGAGGGCTTGCCTGAGCCGGTAGCGGGCACCATCCGCGAGGTCTTTCTGGCCTTCCTGAAGCTCGGCCTCACGGCCTTCGGCGGCCCCGTCGCCCATCTCGGGTACTTTCGCGAGGCGTTCGTGGCGCGGCGGCGCTGGATCGACGAGGCGGGCTACGCCGACCTCGTCGCCCTGTGCCAGTTCCTCCCCGGTCCCGCCTCGAGCCAGGTCGGGTTCGCGCTGGGAACCTTGCGTGCCGGGAGCCTGTGGGGCGGTCTCGCGGCCTTTGCCGGCTTCACCCTGCCCTCCGCCCTCATCCTCGTCGGCATCGCCTACGGCGCCGGATCGGGCGGGCCGATCCTGTCGGGCCTCCTCCACGGCCTTAAGCTCGTGGCCGTGGCGGTGGTGGCCCAGGCCGTGTGGGGCATGGCCCGGACCCTGGCGCCGGACCCGACCCGCGCCGGGATCGCGCTCGGCGCCCTCTGGCTCGCGGTGCTCGCGCCCACATCCCTCGGCCAAGTCGGTGCGATCGGGGTCGGCGCCGTCGCCGGCCTCGCCCTGTGCCGGGGGGCGGCCCCCGCCCCTGTCGGGTACCTCGCCGTTCCCCTGTCCCGGCGCACGGGGGTCGTGGCGCTGGCGCTGTTCTTCGGACTGCTGGCCGGCCTGCCGATCCTGGCCGTCTGGCTGCCCTCGCAGGGGATCGCCGTGGTCGATGCGTTCTACCGGGCCGGTGCCCTCGTCTTCGGCGGCGGCCACGTGGTGCTGCCGCTCCTGCGGGCCGGCACCGTCGATCCGGGCTGGATCGGTGCCGCCGCGTTCCTCGCCGGCTACGGCGCGGCGCAGGCGGTGCCGGGGCCGCTCTTCACCTTCGCGGCCTATCTCGGCGCCATCCTGACGCCGCCGCCGAACGGCCTCTTCGGCGCCGGCCTGGCGCTCTCGGCGATCTTCCTGCCCGGCCTCCTCCTCGTCACCGGCGCCCTGCCGTTCTGGGACGAACTCCGCAAGAAGCCCCTGGCCCAGGCGGCCCTGCGCGGCGGCAACGCCGCCGTGGTCGGGCTTCTCGCCGCCGCCCTCTACGATCCGGTCTGGACGGGGGCCATCGGCAATGCCCGCGACGTCGCCGTGGCGGCCACCGCCTTCGTGCTGCTGACGGTGGGCGGCGTCGCGCCCTGGATCGTCGTCGGGCTCACGGCCCTCGCCGGCCTCGCCCTCGCCGGCTGATCAGATACCGGCGTACCAGGGGAAGCCGAGTTCGGCGACCATGCTGCCGCGGCCCTTGCCGTAGCCGTCGACGCGCTCGGCCGCCTCGATGGCAGCGATGTATTTCAGGCTCTTGTAGCCGAGCTGGCGCTCGACCCGCAGGCGCAACGGGGCGCCGTGCTTTACCGGCAGATCCCCCCCGTTCATGCCGTAGGCGAGGATGGTCTGGGGGTGGAGGGCGTCGAACAGGTCGTAGCTGTCCCACCAGCCATCGACGCTGCGGATGACGATGAAGCGCGCCTGGGGTTTGAGCCCGACATGGGCGAGGAGGTGGGCGAGCGGCACGCCGGTCCACTCGCCGATGGCCGACCAGCCCTGCTCGCAGGAATGCAGGGTCACCTGGGTGCGCGATGGCATCGCCTTGAGTTCGGTGAGCGAGAACGCGCCGGGCCGCTCGACGAGGCCGGTGACCGGCAGCTTCCAGTCGGCGAACTCAACCCCCTTCGAGCGCTTGTAGGCGGGGTCATCGGGATCGGTGGTGTTGATGGTCGGGAACACCGTCGAGATCCGGCTGTGGTCGAACTCGCGCACCAGGGGCTGGTGTCTGAGCAGCCAGCGCTGGACCGCGAAGGTGAGACCGTTGCTCCAGTCGTAGGGGGTGGCCAGATGCGACAGGGCCGGCGCGTCGCACCCGCTGACGAGGCCGGCCCCGAGGAGCGCCCCCGAGCCCGTGAGGAGGCGGCGGCGCGACAGGTCACGCATCGGGTGTCTCCCGGGAGGCTGGCGATTCGGAAGGAACGGCGAGACGCCCGGTGATCATCGAGCGCGTGAGGTTGACGGCCCCGCCGACGAAGACCTGACCGACATGGACCAGGAGGAACAGGACCAGCAGGCTGGCGAAGACGAAGTGCAGGGTGCGGGCCGATTGCCGGCCGCCGAACAGGGTGAAGAGTTCGGGAAACGCCGCCGTGACGCCGGGCGACATGGTCAGCCCGGTCAGCACCATCAGGGGGAACAGTCCCAGGATCACGGCGAGATAGGCGAGTTTCTGCAGGGCGTTGTAGCGCAGGGCCTCGCGTCCCTCGGGTGGCCGCAGGCGGGCATGGTCGGCGATCTCCCGGGCGAGATGGCCGGGCGCCAGCTGGTCCCGGTCCGGCAGGAGGTTGCGGCGCAGGTGGCCGCCGACGAGCGAGACGAGGAGGTAGAGGCCGCCGTTGAGGACGAGGATCCAGGCGGCGAGGAAGTGCAGGTTGCGGCCCCAGCCGGTCTGTTCGAGGTTCACCGGCAGGGGCAGCACGAGGGCGGCGGGGGCGTCGTTGGCCCCGGTCTCGCCCCAGAACAGGCGTGGCAGGGCGAGCAGGATGGCGACGCCGCTGACGAGGAGCGCCCCGAACGCGGCCGTGTTCACCCAATGGGTCAGGCGCACGAAGGCGCGATGCCGGAACACCGTCTGCCGTGGCACCCGGCCGGTCATGAATCCACAGCGCGCAGCACGTCGAGGCGGTAGCGCTCCGTGCGGGTCTGCCGGCATGGCTCCAGGGTGCCCGCCGTCCCGGCGATGAGGGCCTCGACGGCGTCGTCCCCGCTCAGCGGATAATTCGTCTCGCCGGTCCAGTGGACGAGGACGATCTCGGCGCCGGGCTTCACCGCCTGCACCATGTGTCCGGCGAGGCGGGCGAGGTCGGCGCGGGTGAAGAAGTACAGCACCTCCGACACAAGGATGAGGTCGAACCGGCCGGGCGGCCATTCGTCGGGCACCGCCGCGCGCAGGAACGCGACGTGCGGGCTGCCGGCGCAGCGCGCCCGGGCCGCGTCGAGGGCGGTCTCGGCCACGTCGAGGGAGAGGAGCCGGGTGCAGCGCTCCGCCAGCCGCCTTGTCAGGACGCCGATGGAGCAGCCCACCTCAAGGGCCTCGCCGTAGGTCTCCCGCGAGAGCGCCGCCAGGGTGGCGTCGTATTTCGCCGCCTCGTAGGCGCTGGTGGTGAACCCCCAGGGGTCCGGATTCCCGGCATAGATGCCCTCGAAGTAATCGGGCGGGAGCGAGGCGGTGGACCGGGTCATGCGGCGCAATCGGGTTGGCGGTCGACGGGGCTCCTGTCCAATGTGCCTTCGTCGCGGTGATCGCGCCAGAGGGCATCGGCCGGTCGGTCATCGGCGAGGACGTGGGCCGCCGCATGCGTCAGGGCGCGATCGGGTCCGGGCTGGCGCAGGTAGGTGGCGAGATCGCGCATGAGCCGCTCCAGGGGGTGCGTCTGCAGGAAGCCGGCGAGCCCCACGGAGCGTTGCGCGCGCTCCAGCACGTCGAGGCCGGCCCGCTCCACGGCGAGGCGGGTGAGGTTGACGTAGGCGATCACCCGCGCCGGTTCCGCATCGGGATCGGCCGCCATGGCAGCGGCGCGGCCGACGAACAGCCGCGCCGTCTCCACGGCGATGGCCGCCTCGCCGAGGCGTGCCGCCTGATGCGGGTCACCGCCGCGCCCGGTGGCGACGAGGTGCGTCCGCAGGCTGTCGAACACCGCCTCGATCCCGCCGAGCTGTACGGCGGTGAAGCGCCAGGCGCCGGCGGAGAAGTGCGGCTCGCGGAAGTAATCGTCGGCCTCCCCCACGGCTGCCTGGGCATCCACGGACAGGCCGGTGAAATCGAGCACCCCCGAAGTCGAGGCGCGCATGCCGTGGGCGCACCACGACGATAGGTCGGCCCGCGTGCCGGGCTCGAGGGTGACGACGAGCATCTGCTGGCGCCCATCGGGCCGGCGCGCGGTGACGAGGGGACGCGTCACCGATCCGGCACCCGAGGCGAAGGACTTCACGCCCGCGAGCCGGCCGGTTCCGTCGGGATCGAGGTCGAGGCCGCCGGACTGGGGCTGGGTGTTCCACACCCCGAACAGGTGCCCGGCGCGGATATCGGCCACGAGACGTTCGAGCACGGGCCCGGACGCGTAGCGCAGGATCAGCGACAGAGCGTTGACGTGGCCTTCGTAGAGCCGCCCGAGGGCGAGGCTGCCGCGGCCGACCTCCGCCAGCACGTCGAGCAGCACGGGGGCGAGGGCCGGCGCATCGAGGCCGGACCCGCCGAGCGCCATAGGAAGGGGGGCCGCCAGCAGGCCGGCCTCGTGGCAATGGACGATGTCGTGCTCGGGAAACCCGCCGGTGCGGTCGAGGGCGTCCGCCCGCTCGGCGGCGAGGCGCGCGACGGACCGGGCGGCGGCACGGATTCGGGAGCCAGTCTCAATGCGGTCGGGGACGATGAAATTCATCCCCGTGAACATGGAACACGCCAGCGTATTCGCCAGTCGCCGACGGTGTCTTTTACGGTAAAACGTGTCCTGCACAGGCGGGCGAATCGTTACGCGATCGGCGGGATGGGCCGCGCGTCTCCGTGCCCGGCGACAGGATGCGCAGGTCCCGCGGCGTCGCGCGGGCGGCCGACGCTACGGTGACGCGGGAGCAGGCGGAAACGGCGACGATGACGGCGGCACCCACCAGGGTCTTGGCGGTCTCGGTATCCCCGGGCTGAAATCCTGAAAACGATCTCGGGTCGCCGACGATGCGCGGCGAAAGCCGTGACGACGCGTTCAACGTGGCCCCAGCTCCCGCGCCGTGACACTGCCATGCGCACCGCCCATCCGGTCCGGCGGCGCCGGGGCTTCAACTCCAGGCGTGGAAAGGCGGGTTGACCCCGTTGAGGGCGTGGTTGCCGACGATGGCGTATTTCCAACGCACGGGGTCGTGGAGCGTGTGCGTGCGGGCGTTGCGCCAGTGCCGGTCGAGGTTGTGCTCGTCGAGGGTCGAGCGGGTGCCGGCGAGTTCGAAGAGGGTGTTGGTGGTCGCGAGCGCCACTTCCGTGGTGAGGACCTTCGCCTCCGCCACCGCGAGCTGGGCTGCCGCGACGCTTTCGGCGTCGGGAGCGGCCACCGCCCCGTCGAGGGCGAGGCCGGCCCGGTCGAGGAGGGCTTCCGCCGCGTGCAGGCGGATGGTGAGGTCGCCGACGATCGAGATGGTATGGGGATCGTCCGAGGCCCGCTCCAGGCCGCTGTCGATCCAGGGGCGCGACTTCGTGCGCACGAACGCCACGGTTTCGGCCAGCGCCTCGCGGGCGATGCCCGCATCCACGGCGGCCTGAATGACCTGGAAGATCGCCCCGTTGGCGCTCGGACGCTCGTAGCCCTTCCACGACGGCACGAGGTGGCTCTTCTCCACCCGGACGCCGTCGAGGATCACCGTGCCGCTCGCCGTGGTGCGCTGGCCGAAGCTCGACCAGTCGTCGATGACGGACAGGCCCGGCGCGTTGCGCTCGGCGATGGCGTACCAGGGCCGGCCCTGGTCATCGATGGCGACGATGGGCACGAGGTGGGCGAGCAACGCCCCCGTCGCGTAGAACTTGCGGCCGTGGACGATGACGTGGTCGCCCTGATCGACGAAGTGGGTCTTGAAGTCGGCGGCCCGCGGAGTGCCGCTCTCGGAGAAGGCGTTGCCGAAGCGGGTGCCCGCCAGAACCTTGCCGAACAGCAGAGCCTTCTGCGCCTCGTCCGATACGGTGTCGATGGCGGCCACGATGCCGAGGTGGTTCTGTGCGATCTGCCCGATGGACGGATCGGCCGCCGAGACGATGGCGATCACCCGCGCCAGGGTCCGGTAGGACACGCCCGGCCCGCCATGGGCCTTCGGCACGTTGATCGACCACAGGCCACTTTGAGAGAACGTGTCGAGTTCGGCGAAGGGCCGGCGCCCGGTGCGGTCGCGCTCGGCCGCCTCCGTGCGGAACGCGCCCGCCAGGGCATGGGCGACGCGGAGCGCCTCGGCGTCGTCTCGGATGATGTGGGCAGGCTCCGGCAACTTGTCGGGGCCGGGGCCCCCCTGGGGCACGCGGTTGGCCTCGATGGCGCCCGCGTTGATGGCGATGTTCATGGATGGTCTCCGGAGGATTCTGACAGCACTCGTTCGGCCGAGCCGCTCAGGCGGCTTCCGCCTGGCGCCCGCGTTCCGCCTCCAGGGCCCGCACCCGCGGGATGATGTGCGCGCCGAAATACGCGACCTCCTCCTGGAAGTGCAGGAAGGCCAGCAGCGCCAGATCCACGCCGGCCTCCTTCAGGGCGACGATGCGCTCGGCGATCTGGTCGGGCGTGCCGATGAGGTTGGTCTTGAAGCCGTCGTTGTACTGGACGAGATCCTCGAAGCTCGATTTCGCCCAGTTCCCCTCCCCTTCCGGCGAGGCCTTGCCGGCGTTCTTCGCCTCGTGGCCGAAGGCCTTGACCGCCTCCGGGTCGGCGTTGTCGATGATCTCCTTGAGGACGGCGCGGGCCTCCTCCTCCGTGTCGCGGGCGATGACGAAGGCGTTGACGCCGACCTTGACGGAATGGCCGTTGGCCCGCGCCTTTTCCTGGATGTCGTCGACCTGGGCCCGGATGCCCTCCGGGGTATTGCCGTTGGTGAAGTACCAATCGGACACCCGCGCCGCCATGTCCCGCGCCGCCCGGGACGAGCCACCCTGGAAGATCTCGGGCTGCGGGTCGGCGGGCTTCGGCTTCAGGGTGTAGTTCGTGTAGCGATAGAAATCGCCCCGGAACGTGAAGTTGTCCTGGGTCCAGATCCCACGGAGCGCCGTGATGAATTCCTCCGAGCGCCGGTAGCGCTCGTCGTGGTCGAGCCACGGCTCGCCGATGGCGCGGAACTCGCCCGAGAACCAGCCCGAGACCACGTTGATGGCGATGCGCCCCTCGCTCAGCTGGCTGATGGTGGCGATCTGCTTGGCCGCGAGCGTCGGGTTCCACGGTCCCGGCAGCAGGGCGGCGATGACCTTGAGCTTCGTGGTGGCGGCCAGCAGCGCATGGCTGAAGGCCACGGACTCATGCTGGTACTCTGCGCCGTAGCCGGCGGTGAAGCGGATCTGCGTCAGGGCGTAGTCGAACCCGGCTGCTTCCGCGATCTGCGCCAAGCGCCGGTTGTAGGGCGCGTCCCAGCTCGTGCGCTGGGGAATCTTGCTGATGACGAGGCCGCCCGAGACGTTGGGCACCCAATAGGCGAACCGGATCGGCGCGTCCGTGGCGGCGGGCTGTCGCGAGGTCATGGGATGATCCGTATTCAAGGAGACGCATGCGCTGGCGGCTTGCGCACGAGGCGAGGAGGAAAACAGAGGCTGATCTTTGCCGATGCTGCAGGGTTTGCGGCAAAGAACTGGGATACTGTAAGGTGTGTATCCGCGTTATCGATCGATTTCAGTATCCGCCCGCGGCCGCCGCACGTCAAAGGAAGCAAATGGCTTTTTGCGGCGCGCACGGAAAAGACTGTTCTCCCATCCGGACGTCCGGCCACGTGATCGGTTTCCCGGGTCCGGCGGGATGGCCGGCGGACAGGCGCGCGAATCGGTGATTCGCGGGTCTGAAACCCGTTTTCCGGCAAGGCGTTGTCCCGGTCGCGCCGGTTCCGACGCGGGGTCTCCGCGCGCCCGTCCGTCGCGGATCCGAACGCGGCCATCACCATTCCGAGAGAATTCACAGGAGGGGCCGTCCTGTATCGCGCGCCATAAAGCGGCAGGGTGCATCAGTCCTGAGCGTTTTTGCGCGGTTGCCTTGGGCTCGCATCTTTCTTGGGCAGTCACGTGATTGCCGCGTGCGCAGAGGATGTAAATTAAAGGCAGCGCGCAATTTGTGGATACTACGACGGTTGTCAGAAAAGATCAGTCATTTAAGGGATCGTTAACCGACCGGACCCTACGTTCCAAGAACCGTTCCTTGATCGGCTGCGCATCGCATCCGGACCGACAGGCAGGATCACCGCCATGGCTCGCGCGTCCCTTCCACCCCTCGTCATCCTGCTGGCCGGCGACGAGCTGACTCGGTCGATCACGACGAGCTGCCTGGAGGCGTCCGGCTACGACGTCCTCAGCGCGCGCACGGCCGGGGAGGTCGAGGCGCTGTTGCTGGGCCAGACCGACCGGCGCCGGGTCGATGTGCTGGTGACCGATGCCGACGTGCGCGACGAGGTCGATGGGTTCTCCCTGGGGGCCGTCGCCCGCTGTCTCGATCCCGCCGTGGGGGTGATCTACACCACGCGCTCGCCCCGCACCCTGCCCGCCGCCATCGTGGCCGGAGCGCCGTGCCTCCGCACGCCCTACCACGCCCATCAGCTCGTGAGCCTCATCGCCGGCCTGCCCCGGCCGACGGTACGGGGCCGGGGCGCCGCGCGCCGAGCCGCATGAGGTCGCCCCGGTGCGCGCACCTTCCTCGGGCCGCCGGCCCGGCGGGTGGCGCCCCGCCCGGTGGTACCCTGGCGGGGCCGAGCCAACCTATGGTGTGAAGCCACGGGCACCCGCGCGCGTCTTCACCTTTCACAAACCATCGATCCTGTTACAATCGCTGGGATAATTTTTCGAGTAACGCTTGTGCCCGATGTCCGTCAGACCGCGTTCGACATTATCCATCGGTTGCGATCGGCGGGAACCCAGCGGGCCGTCTACGCGGAACTGCGCCGCACGGGCACGATCTTCGGCTACGACGCCTTCCTCATCGGCGGCCTGCCGCATTCGCCCAATGAGAGTCTGGCCGACTGTTCGATGATCTCGGGCTGGCCGACGGGCTGGACCCAGCGCTACCAGCAACAGAACTATCTCCACCAGGACCCGGTCATCCGCTACATCCGGGCGACGACGGAGCCGTTCCTGTGGCAGGAGGCGGTGACCCGTGGCGACCGGCGCGGCCTGACCGTGATGAACGAGGCGCGGGATTACGGCCTCGCGGAGGGGTTCTGCGTCCCTTTCCATGAGCTCGACGGCAGCGAGGCCGGAGTCAGCTTCGGCGGGAGCGAGGTGCGGCTGTCGGAGGATGCGCGCGCCGCCCTGCACCTCGTGGCGATCTACGCCATGTCCCGGGCCAAGGCGATCGCGCGCCGGACACCGGAGGACGATGCGGCCGACGCCACCGCCGGCCTGACCGGCCGGGAGGTCGAGTGCCTCAAATGGGCCGCCGCCGGCAAGACCGCGTGGGAGACTTCGGTGATCCTCTCCATCTCCGCCCGCACGGTGGAGCATCACCTCGCCTGCGCGGCACGCAAATTCAACGCGGCCAGCCGTGTCCAGAGCGTCGCCGAGGCCATACGGCGCGGCATCATAGACTGAATCCGGCCCCTCCGATCCTCCGTAGATCTACGGATGCCTGAGGGCTCCAAGCTTGGCCAGAACTCCCCCCGTTGCAGGGAGATCTGGTATGTTGAAGGTTCTAAGCGGCGACGTGGAGGCGCGGGACCCCGCCCTCATGGACCGGGTCTACCGCTTCCGGCACGATTTCTTCGTCGATCACCTCAAGTGGGAAGCCTGCCGCAAGCCCGACGGCCGTGAGCGGGACCAGTTCGACGGACCCGACTGCCTCCATGTGGTCGGTCAACAGGACTTGGTCGGTCAGCGGGACTTGGTCGGTCAACAGGACGGGGCCATCGTCTCCTACTCGCGCCTGCTGCCGACGACCCGCCCGCACCTGCAGACTCACCTCTACCCGGAACTCCTCAAGGGCGCGCCCGCGCCGTCGGGGCCGCGCATCTACGAATGGACGCGCTGCGCCGTGGCGCCGAGCAAGCGCGAGAGCGCCAAAGGTGTCGACGCCGTCTCGGGGGCCTCCTTCACCGCCGTGGCGGAGGTCGCCGCGCGTTTTGGCCTCGACGGGCTTCTGGTCCAGACGCATCCGGTGCTCGTCACCCGCCTGATGGACATGGGCTGGGACGTCGAACCCCTCGCCCTGCCCTGCGCCTACGGTGATTCGCTCCTGCTGCCGATCTACGCCCGCCTGACGCCGGAGACCGTCGCCACCTGTCGGCGGGTGTTCGGCCTGTCCGGACCGGTGTTGCCGATCGATGCCGCCGATGGTCCGCGCCCGCCCGCCGATCAGCCCCACCGCCCCATGCCGTGAGCGGATCGCGCCGTGAGCGGATCGCCACGACCTCCTTTCCCGCCCGTTGTCAGAGTAATGCGATGCCGACCGTCACCCAAGAACCCGCCGATCAGGGACCCGATGATCGAGGGGCTGCCGATCGGGGACTTCCCGAGATCGATCTCGTCCATCGCGCCATCGATCACTCCATCGACCTGCGCGAGGCCGTGGGTCGGATCACCGATCCGCTCCTGCACACCCTCGCCGACATGCTCCTGTTCGAGCTCGGACGCCGTCTGGCGCGTCTGGAGGGCAAATGAGGCGCGGCCGTCTCGCGAAGAGCGGGGCCGCCGAAGCTCACGACCGCATCTGGATGTGATCGAAGTCGAGTCCGGCCGTCCGGATGACGATCTGGGTGCGGTTGCCGACCTCGAGCTTGCGCAGGATTTCGGTGACGTGCGCCTTCACGGTTGATTCGCCGACCTGAAGTTCGTGGGCGATCTGCTTGTTGAGCCTGCCCTGGCGGATCATTCCCAACACCCGCATCTGCTGGGGCGTGAGCCGGGCCAGGCGCTCGGCGAGCTGCGTTTGGCCCGGGTCGGCGGCCTCCGCCAGGGCGGCGGGCAGGAACAAGCCTCCGTCGAGGACGTCCGCGATGGCCCGCGTCAGGGTTGCGCGGTCCACGGCCTTGGGTACGAAGCCGGCGGCGCCGTGGTGGATGGCCTCGCGCATGATGCGCGGGTCGTCGAGGCCGGAGACCACGAGGATCGGCACGCGCGCGAACCGCGTCCGGATGGTGACGAGGCCGTCGAAGCCCTGGACCCCCTGCAACGACAGATCGAGGAGGACGAGGGCGACGGCGTCCTCGCCCGCCAGGGTGGCGCAGGCGCCGGTGATCCCGTCCGCCTCGTGGAGCACCGCCTCCGGATAGGCCAGCGCGAGGGTGCTGGCGAGGGCCTCGCGGAACAGCGGATGGTCATCGACGATGAGAAGATGCATGCGTGCTCCGCCGCCCCGGGGACGTCCGCGCCCGGGCGGGGATATCCGGTTGAGGGTCCACAGCTAACGGCTCCCGCCCGGGACTGCCACCTGGGCGGCGGCACGCAGGTGGGCGAGGTGGCGCACGGCCAGGACGTAGCCGTGGGTGCCGAACCCCGCCATCACGGCGGTGGCGGCCAGGGAGACGTAGGAATGGTGCCGGAAGGCTTCGCGCCTGTGGACGTTGGAGATGTGACACTCGACGATGGGCACTTCGCAGGTGTTGAGCGCATCGAGGATCGCGATGGAGGTGTGGGTGTAGGCGCCCGCGTTGATGACGATTCCGGCCGAGCCGACGCGGTAGGCATGGATCCAGTCGATGAGCGCGTGTTCGGCGTTGCTCTGGTGGAAGGCGAGGCCGAGGCCGAAACTCCCGGCCTCGGCGCGACAGCGCGCTTCCACGTCCGCCAGGGTTTCCGAGCCGTAGATCTCGGGCTGGCGCCGCCCGAGGAGGTTCAGGTTGGGTCCGTTGAGGACCAGGATCGTGGTGTCCAGGCCGTCGGCTTCGGCATTCCTGGCGGCGGTCGTTCTGGCATCGGTCATGACGAAGGCTCCCTCTGCCTCGTTTGCGCCCCCGGGCGGGGGATTGCCAGGGCCGTCGGGGCGGCCCGGCGGAGGATATGTCCGGTGCCCCTTCGACACGGGTCTCTCGATCCGGCGTCTTCGAATTGCCGTCGGCGGCCGTTAAGGCCGGGCCACGAGGCGGAGACCGGAGAGTGTCATGGATCCCCGACGCTGTATTCTCATCGGCGCGCCCGTGCAGGCCGGCACGCGGCGCCTGGGCTGCGACATGGGACCGAGCGCATACCGCGCGGCCGGTCTCGGCCCGGTCCTCGCCGCCCTCGGCCTCACCGTTGAGGATCGCGGCAATCTCGCGCCCGTCCCCGGTGCCGTCCCCGCCCACCCCAATCCGGCGATCCACGGCCTGTCCGAGGTCGCGGCCTGGACCGTCGCCCTGGCGCAGGCCGCCGACGAGGCCGGGGCCGAAGGCGTACCGATCTTCCTCGGCGGCGACCACAGTCTGTCGGCCGGCACCGTGTCGGGCATGGCCCGGCGTGCGGCCCGCGAGGGGCGCCCGCTCTTCGTCCTGTGGCTCGATGCCCATCCGGACCTGCACACCCTCGACACCACCACGAGCGGCAACCTGCACGGGGTGCCCATGGCCTACGCCACGGGCGCTCCGGGCTTTGCCGGCTACCTGCCGCCCCTCGGGGCACCCGTCGATCCGCACCACGTCTGCATGATCGGCCTGCGCAGCGTTGATCGGGCCGAGCGCGCCGCCCTGGGAACGGCGGGAATCCGTGTCCACGACATGCGCGCCATCGACGAGAACGGCATCGGCGTGCTGCTGGCGGATTTTCTCGACCGGGTGCGGCGAGCGGACGGCCTCCTGCATGTCAGCCTCGACGTCGATTTCCTCGATCCCGGCATCGCGCCGGGCGTGGGCACCACGGTGCCGGGGGGCGCCACCTTCCGCGAGGCGCATCTCGCCATGGAGATGCTCCACGACAGCGGCCTCGTGCGCAGCCTCGACCTCGTCGAACTCAATCCGTTCCTCGACGAGCGCGGCCGCACCGCCCTGCTGATGACGGATCTCGCCGCCAGCCTCATGGGCCGGCGCGTCCTCGACCGGCCGACCCGGAGCTTTTGAACGGGCGGCTCACGCCGCCCGCGCCGGGCCCGTGTGGAGGTCGCGGAGGAACGCGGCGGTGACATTCCCCAGAAGACCGACTTGATCGCGCACGGCCTGGGTCGAGGCCTGGACCTCGTCGGCGACGACCGTGGTCGTCCCCAAGGCCTCGGCGACGGCCGAGACCTGGGCGGTCGCCGAGTGCGCGTCCTGCACGGCCGCGCCCACGTTGACGTCCATGGCCTGCGTCGCCTGGCGCTGACGCTCGATAGCCTCGACCATCGCCGCGGTGGTGCGCTCGACATCGGCGATCCGCGCGGCGAAGCCCCGCATGAAGGCGATGGAGGTCTGCGTCGCCCCCTCGACGTCGCGGATCTGCGCCGCGATCTCCTCCGTCGCCCGGGCGGTCTGTCCGGCCAGGGTCTTCACTTCCGCCGCGACCACGGCGAAGCCCCGTCCGGCCTCCCCGGCGCGGGCGGCCTCGATGGTGGCGTTGAGGGCGAGCAGGTTGGTCTGCTCGGCCACCTGCCGGATCGCCGTGATCACCGAGCCGATCCGCTCGACGGAGACGGTCAGGGCGTTGACGGTCTCGCCGGTCTGGCGCGCCTCGTCGGCGGCCGCGCGGGTGACGGTGTTGGTGGCCGCCAGGTGTCCGGCGATCTCGTCGGCCGCCGCCGTGAGGCCGAGGCAGGTCTGGGCGATCTGGTGGACGTTGCGGCTGGCGTGCCGCGAACTCGCCGTGGCGCCGTCCGTGGTCTGCGCCGTCTCCCGGGCGAAGCGCATGAGGCGGGCGGCGCTGCCCTCCATGGTTCCGAGGGTCTGTTCGATGGTCCCCACGGCGCGGCCCATGGCGCCCTGGAATGCCTGGACCTGGGCCTCGACGGCGAGGACCCGTGCCTTCTCGGCCTGGACCTGGGCGACGGCCCGGCTCTTGAGGGCCTCGGCGGCGTCGCGGTCGGCCACGCTCTGCTGCAGGGCGTCGCTCGCGGCCACGCCGGCCTGAAGGCTCGCGACCAGCCAGACCAGGACCCCCGTCTGCGCGATCAGGATGGCGGCGTGAAGAAGGACGCGGTCGATCCCGGCGCCGTCCGGGAAGACGAGGCTCGGCAGCACGAGCGAGAGCCCGAGGTGATGCACGGCGACGATGGCCGCGAAGGCGACCAGCGCCTTCCAGTCGAGCCAGGCGGCGACCATGGCGAGACTCGCGAAGAAGTACATGTGCGCGTCGAGTTGCAGGCTGCGTCCGCCGCCCTCCCGGTGGAGGATCGCCACCAGCACGGCGACGAGACCGGCCAGCGCCATGCTGGACGCGATGCGCGTGCGCGGCCCGATCAGATCGCGGGTGCTCAGCCAGGTCGGCGGGAGCGCCAGCGCCAGGGCGGCGGCCGCCGCCGCCGCGTTCGGCAGGGCGCCCTGCCACGCGTTGATCCCGACGATCAGCGCGACGTTGACCCAAAGGAGCCCGATGAGCGCCTTGCCGGACGTGGTCCGGATCTTATCGAGGGTGGACCCCTGTGCCGAAGCCGGATGCAGCGTCATGAGACTCGACTCAGGGTTCTCGCGTCGTCGGACAACCCGCGACGCTGGAGGCATTGACGACCGCCCAGGCACCGGCCGCGCGCAGGCGCTGCGGGAAGTCCGGGTGTTCCGAGACGGCGACAGCCATCCAGGCCAACCCCGCCCCGCGCAGGATACGGCCGTCCGCCCGCCCGACTAGGTCGAGGATCCGGGTGGCGCCGGAACCGGGCGGCGCGATGACGAGGACGGGCCGGCCGGTCTCGGGCGCGCCCAGGATCAGGAGCGGTATTCCGAGGGCGGTTGCGGCCGGCAGGACGGAGTCGGACAGGAGCGTCATGAAGGACAAATAACCGTGATGTCCTTCAAAAAGCTCTTAACGCGCTCGGAGAAGTTGCATGGGCCGGATGCTCCGTGTCCGTCCCCCCCCTCCCAAGGAGCCGAGGCCCGAATGGGCAATCCTGCGACGTCGCGGCGGGAGACGGAGTTTTGGCGCGTCGTTCTCGCGTGGCGGGCGGGCGCGGCGATACAGTCATGATCGCATCGGTCCGGAACTGGATCAGTAGGCGTTGGTCGTGCGCACCAGGGAAAGCGGCGTCGCGAGCATGATGCGGATGTCGAACAGCACGGACCAGTTCTCGATGTAGTGCAGGTCGTGCTCGACCCGGCGCCGGATCTTGTCGCTGGTGTCGGTCTCGCCGCGCCAGCCGTTGACCTGGGCCCAACCGGTGATGCCCGGCTTGACCCTGTGGCGGGCGAAGTAGCCGTCCACCACCTGGTCGTAGAGGGTGTTCGACACGTGACCCTGGAGGGCGTGGGGGCGGGGTCCGACGAGGGACAGCTCGCCCTTGATGACATTGAACAGCTGCGGCAGCTCGTCCAGGGACGTCCGACGGATGAAGCGGCCCACCGGGGTCACGCGCGGATCGCCCCGGGTCACCTGCCGGGCGGCGGCGAAATCCACCTTGTCGTGGTACATCGAGCGGAACTTGTAGACCTCGATGAGCTCGTTGTTGAAGCCGTAGCGCTTCTGCCGGAACAGGACCGGCCCGGGCGAGGTCAGGGCGACGGCCGCCGCCACGGCGAGC
>NZ_LMMU01000004.1:32294-60979 GCF_001422375.1 Methylobacterium sp. Leaf99
ATGGTGAAGATGATGAGGTCGAGGCGGGTGGTGCGGGCATAGGCGACGAGGTCGTCGACGGTGCCGAGCTTGGGGTAGCCCGCCACCACGGTGTCGGAGCGGCGGTCGCCGCGGTCGTCGAACACGCCGACGATGCGGATGCCGGACTCGGCCTGGCCGTCGAGGGCGCGGATGAGGTCCTCCGCCACGGGCCCGCCGCCGACGATGGCCGTGCGCCGGTCGAAGCGGCCGTGCCGCATTCGCGTCCCGACGAGGCGGGCGACGGCTAAGCGCCCGGCCAGGAGTAGGACGAGGCCGCCGCCGTAGAGGTTCGCGAGCCAGGCCCGGGCGCAGGGATCGGCGGCCTCCGCCAGGAGCAGGCCGGCGGCGACCGCGAGGACGGCCGCCGTCCAGGCCGCCGCGAGCCGCAGGCCCGTGCGGACGAACCGGCGCACCGCGTCGATGCGGTAGGCGCCGGCGGTCTGGAACAGGACGACGGCCAGGATGGCGACGCCAGCGGCGGCAGCGACAGAGCGGAACGAGAGTGGAGCGAGGCAGGACGGGGACAGGCGCTGAACTGCGACACCGAGGACAACGATAAGGAGGAACTCGCCGATCCGAATGCAATCGGCGAGCACGACGGGAGAGATCGGCTCTCCCCTTCCGACGGATCTCCGCCCCGGCCTCCGCGGCGCCCCGGCGGGCAGCGTCGCGGGACCGGCGGCCTGCCGGTCCGTCTGGCCCGCCGCTTCCAGCAGGGCGCGGACGTCGAAGGCGGCCATCGAAGCCTCCCAGTTCTCGGGGCTCCGCCCGCGTCATGGCATTCGGGGTGCCTCATGAAACGCCCGGTCATGGCCGGCCCCAGTCCGGGGCAGCACGGCACGAGGGGCATTCCGTGAGGGTTCGCACGTCCGAAAACCCTTGGCATGGCCGCCTGACGGAACGTTTAACGCGATCCGCCGGTATCGCGTGCGATCGGGCCGCGCCTGGGGATACGGTCTCAGAAGTAGCTGACCCAGGCCGCGGTGCTCCGGCGCTTGAGCCGGACGGCCCAGCGGCAGGCGGGGTAGAGCGCCAGGCCCAGACCGCCGGCGATGAGCCAGAGGGAGCCTGCGTCCGGTGCCTCGATCCGCCCGGAGGGGCCACCGTACCCGGCGTGGAGCAGCCCGTCATGGAGCAGGCGCAGGGCGTAGAGGTGCGCCACGTAGAAGAACAGCGGTACGCCGCCGAAGGTGCGGAGCCAGCCGAGCCGGCGCGGTGGGACCGCTTCCAACGCTGCCAGCCCGACGAATCCGAGGCCGAGGGTCGCGAGGAGGAAGCAGGCCGAGGGCGGGTACTTCGTCAGGTTCAGGAACCCCATGAGCGTCGCGTCCCAGGTGGCGCCTATCTGCCACGGCACCGGCTCGCCGTAGCCGTTGAGGCCGCGCAGGATCGTGAACCCCGCCAGGGCCGCCGTCCCGAGGCCGAGGAGCCGGCGACGGCGAAGCGGAGTCGGATCGGCGAACCAGGGCCCCAGGGCATAGCCGGCCACGATGACTCCGATCCAGGGCAGGATAGGATAGGAGGTGCGGGCCACTCCCCAGGGCAGGTCGATGAACCCGCGCTGGTGCAGGATCGCCCAGAGGGTGTAGCCGGGCTCGCCCGGCACGAACACCAACGGCGTCAGCAGGTTGTGCCCGAGCACGATCGCCAGGGCGACGCCGGTTAGCGCCGCGCGGGGCAGCCACAGCAGGCCCGCCAGGGCGATCATGCTGACGCCGATGGCCCAGATCACTTGGAGGTAGAGGATCGGCGGCAGGAGGCTGCGCGTCCAGGCGACGTTCACCAGGGTGACCTCGATCAGCACCAGGATCAGGCCGCGCTGGAGCAGGAAGACCGAGGCCCTGGCCCGGTCGCCGTGCTTCGCGGCGTAGAGGCTGGCGGACAGGCCGGCCAGCAGGACGAAGACCGGCGCGCAGAGATGCGAGGCCGCCCGGCTCCAGAACAGGCCGGGGTCCGTCGCGGCAAGATCCATCGGGTCGCGGACCTGATGATGCAGGTAGAAGAAGTCCCGCACGTGATCCACGAGCATGAGCAGCATCACGAGCCCGCGCAGGGCATCGATGGACCCGATGCGCGGGCCGGTCCGCAGGCTCGCCTCGGCGTCCGTCATCGCTCCGCCCCCTCGTCCAGGGTGTGGAGCAGCTTCTGCACGCAGCCCGCTGCCCAGACCGTGCCGCCCCGGGGCTTGCGCACGCCGCGCCGCGTCATGGCGCGGGCGATGCTGCTCGGCGTCCTGAACCCCTCGGCCCGGATTTCCATCAGGATCGGCGCGAGGCCGCGCGCGCGGGCCTTGGCGGCCCGACGCCCGGCATCGCCGGTGCGGAGGGGGCGCGGTCCGGCACCGGATCCATCGGGCATGGGGTCCATCGCGGTTGGGAGCAGGGAGCGCGGCGCGGTCCGTCTCATGCCGGCCAGATCCTCAGCCGGACCCAGGCAGGCAGCGCGAGGCCGACACCCACGGCGGTGAGCCACGCCAGGGCGCGCAGGGACGCATCGTGCCCGGTGTCGAGATCCAGGGTGGGCTGGAATCGGGGCACGGCGTCGTAGGCGTCGAAGTCGAGCCGGGCCTGGCAACCGCCGCAGACCGGCACCGGGTTCAGGGCCTGCGCGACGATGCGCGGCTCGAAGAACGCCCGCAGGGTCCGCCGGTAGGCGGCGGCCGAGGCGAGGAAGGCGGCGTGTCGCCCGGCATCGGTCCCGGCGGCGCCCTGGAGGGCGAAGTCGAACGTGGTGACGGGCGAGGCCAGGGCGAGCCACCGGCTCAGCGCGGCGATCTGCCGGTCATACGTGCGAAAGCTTTCGCGATGGGCGTCGAGCTCTGCGTCGTAATGGGCGTCGCGGGCGAGGCGCTTGATCTCAGGCGCCTCGACGAGGTCGGCTCGCTCCGCCGCACCAGGGATTCGGTTCAACCACTGGGCCGTCAGCCGCGGCCCCGCGCTGCCGTTGGCGAAATCGTCCTGCACCTGCCGGCTCGCATCGATGGCGGCGATGCGCGAGGGCTTGTCCGTGAGAAGATCGGCCGCGAGGGAGGCCGCCGCCGGGACCACCACCGTGAACAGGGTCCAGGCCAGGACGAGGATCGACAGGGCGGCCACGGCGCCCCGCCACAGGGTCGCGACGAGGGCACAGGCGGCGACCCACAGGAGGATGTAGGCGGCGAGCGTGCCCGCCAGCAGCGCCAGGGTGGTGGTGGTGCCGGCGACGGACCGGATCGCCCCCGTCGCCCAGAGGGCGAACCCGGCTTGCGCCAGGATCGCGGCCACGAGAATGCCTGCCACGGCTCCGAATTTCGCCCCCGCCACGGCGCGCGGCCCGATGGGCTGGGCGGCGATCAGGCGGAGCGTACCGGAATCCCCCTCGGCCGAGAGGCGGGTCCCGGCGAGGGCGATGACGGCGAGCGGCACGAGGACGGCGAGCACGAAGGCGAAGTCGAAGGCGCCGAGCTTGAGCCGCACCGCCGACCCGAGTTCGTAGGCGACATCGTCGAAGACGGTACTCGACCCGAAACTCACCCGCACGAGCGCCGGCTGCACGTCGGACTGCCCGGTCGCGAGGGCCGCGAGGGGGCTCGGTGGCTTGACGGCGTGGACGGTGAGGAACTGCGTCATGTAGCCGAAGGCGTTGGTGGGGTCCTGCCAGGCGTTGATCTTGGCCGGCGTCGGCTGCGCGTAGCGGGCGAAGGTCTCGCGGGCGGTGGCGACGGCGCGCGCTTCCTCCGCGGCCGCCCCCGCGAGGGCGGCGCGCTCGGCGTCCACCCGCGCGGCGCCCATGTGGGCGCCGAGCAGCAGGGCGGCGAACAGGGTTGCGAGCACCGCCCAGGTCAGCTTTTCGCGCAGGACCATGCCGGTCTCGACGGCGAGGAGGCGGAGGGCGCGGCTCATAACTTCACCGCTCTCATAACTTCACCGCTCTCATGGCTTCATGATTTTCATGGCTTCAGCCGCCGGATCGCCAGGGCGGCGGCCCCGCCGAGGACGGCGAGCCACGCCGCCAGGATGGCGAAGGGCACGGCGAACGTCGCGCCGGCCAGGGGCATCGGGACATAGTCGAAGGGCGGCACCGTCTCCCAGAGGTCGTGGCCGGCGGTGTAGCGGCGCTCCCCGCCCTGCGGATTGTCGATGATCGCCCGGTTCATCCGCTCCGAGATTCCCCGCCGGTAATGTTCGGCGGCCCAGACGAAGCGGACGTGCTGGGGGAAATCCGTCCCCGCGAGGGTGGCGGAGAGCGCCTGGAGGGCGATGCGCGGGGACAGGAGCCCGGCCCAGGCATAGGCCCGCTCCTGGCGCAGCAGGCTGTCGAAGAAGGCGCCGAACGCGGCGTCGAACACCGCGAAATAGTGCTGCTCGTTCTCGCTGCTCATCAGGCCGCGCAGATCGACGGGCAGGGCGTCGGGCGCCGTGACGCCGTAGCGGGCGAGGATGGCCTTGGCGCGTTCGTCGCTGGCCTCGGCCGTGCGGTGGCCCCGGACCGCACCGTCGATCCGGGCACGGGTGTCGCGGTAGGACAGCGCCGGCGCGGCGGCTTCGACCCCGACGGTGGCGAGACGGGGGGCCGCCACGCACAGCAGCACCCAGGCCAGCAGGGACGCGGCGAGCGCCGCCCGCGCCGTACGGGCCGTGAGCGACAGGGTCATGGCGAGGATCAGGAACGCGGCCGCATAGGCGAGCTGTGCGGCCACCCACGGGACGAGGCGCGGCCACACCTCCCAGCCGGGCGCGTCGAGGTTCGCCGCCGCGAGGCCGCCGAGGACCAGGAGCGGCGCCCCGATGACGAGGGCCAGCGCAGAGAGGAGCGCCGCGAGGCGCGCCGTGAACAGCCGGCCCGGTGCGGCGCCGTTGCCGAGTGCCAGCCGCAGGGTGCCGCGCTCGCGGTCGGCGGCGAAGGCGGAGAAGCCGAGCAGAATGACGGCCAGGGGCACGATGAGCTGGACGATGTCGGCGACGCTGCCGAGGCCGGCCCGCGTCAGCGGGTTGGCATCCTGCACCGCCCGGAAGACGGCATCGTTGAACAGGTGGGCCTCGATGCGGACCATGCGCCCGGTATAGGGCTCGACGCCGGGATCGAGGATTGCGAGGGGCGCGGACGGCTTGAACACCCACAGGCCGTAATGGTCGGCCGCATGGGGGTTCTTGGCATCCTGGCCGAGCCAGCGGCCGCGCTCGGCCTGGGTGATCCGCTGGACAGCGTCGGCGTCGCGGGCGGCCTGTCGCCAGGCCCCGACGAGGGCGACGCTCAGGAGGATCACGAGGACGGCACCGATCCAGCGCAGACGAGCGTCGCGCAGGAGCTGGCCGAGTTCGGCCCGGACCAGCCTCACGACGCCAGCCGCTCGATGTACAGGCGTTCCAGGGCCGCGTGGTCGAGGCGCGCGGGGTCGATCTCCTCGACGATGCGGCCGGCCTGCAGCACGCCGACCCGGTCGGCCACTTCCTTGACCCGGTAGAGGTCGTGGGTCGCCATCAGCACCGTGGTGCCGCGGGCGGCCGCCGCGCGGACCACGGACGAGAAGTCCGCCGACGCGCTCGGGTCGAGGCCCGAGGTCGGCTCGTCGAGGAGCAGCAGGCGGGCGCGGCGCGCCAGGGCGATGGCGATGCCGACCTTCTGGCGCATACCCTTGGAATAGCTGGCCGCCTTGCGCGTGTGCGCCTCGACCGCGAGGCCGGCCTGCTCGAGCAGGCGGTCCGCTTCGTCCCGGGCGAGCGCGAGCCCCGCCAGCGTCGTGAAGTAGCGCAGGTTCTCCCGGCCCGAGAGCCCCGGATAGAGCGCCACCTGCTCGGGAATGTAGGCGATGGCCTCCCGCGCCACGATGGGGTCGGCGCCGGCATCGATCCCGCAGACCCGGACCGTGCCGGTATCCGCCCGGAGGAAGCCGAGGATGAGGTTGATGGTCGTGGTCTTGCCGGCCCCGTTGGGACCGAGCAGGGCGAAGACCTCGCCGGCGCGAAGCGTCAGGGTCAGGCCGTCGAGGGCCGTGCGGCCGCCGAAGCGCTTGACCACGTCGCCGATCGCCAGGACCGGATCGGGTGCGTGCCTCATCAGAACCGCACCGAGACGGTGCCGGTGAAGCGCCGCGGCGCGCCGGGATAGACCCGGAACACGTTGAGCGAGCTCTCGTAGATCTCACTGTCGAAAATGTTCTCGACGTTGAAGCCGAAGCGGATGTTCTCGTAGCGGTAATAGGCGAGCGCGTCGGCGACGACGTAGGCCGGCAGGACGAAACCGGTGCCGCCCGCGTCGCCGGCGCGTTCGCCGACTCCGCGCACGCCGCCGCCGATCCCGAGGCCGGCCCAGGGACCGGACTGGACTTCGTAGACGGCGAGCAGGCTGCCGCTGTGCTTGGGGATGTTGATGAGGGGGGCGCCCACGGGCAGGACGTTGTCCTTCGTCACCACGGCGTCGGCGTAGACGTAGCCGCCGATGAGGCGCAGCTCCGGCGAGATCTGGCCCGTGGCCGTGAGTTCGAAGCCCTGGCTGCGCACTCCGCCCGCCGCGAGGGAGAATCCGCTGTTGTTGGGGTCCGGGGTCAATACGTTCTCGCGCTCGATGCGGAACGCCGCGCCGGTGAGGCCGAGGGCTCCGCCGTAGAGGTCGAGCTTGGCCCCGACCTCGTAGCCGATGCCGGTCTCGGGCGCGAACGGCACACCCCGCGAGGCCGCCGCCGCATCGGGGCCGATGTTCGGCCGGAAGCTGGTGCCGACATTGGTGTAGAGGGCGAGTTCGGGCAGCGGCTGGTAGACGAGGCCGGCGCGGGGCGTCGCGGCGGCCCGCGACTGCTCGACGTCGCTGCGCGGGATGCGCTCGCGGAACGACTGCTCGAAGAAGTCGAATCGCACGCCGAGCAGCGCCTTCCATTCGGGGCTGAGCGCGATCTGGTCCTGGGCGTAGAGGGCGGTGTTCGTCACCCGCTCGAGGTTGTTGCGCGGGATGGTGTACGGCGGCAGGGGCTGGCCGTAGCGCGGGTTGTAGATGTCGATGGCGAACGGGTTCTGGCGGACGTTCGAGCGCAGGTAGACCGTGCGGCTGTCGGTGCTCTCGCGCTCGAAGCCGAGGAGCAGGGTGTGCGCCAGGGGGCCGGTGGCGAAGCGCCCGACCACCTCGGCCTGGCCGATGGCGGTGTCCCAGCGGTAATCGCGGAAATTCCTGTCGCGGGAGACGGTCCGGTTGTCGGCCGCGATGCCTCGGACCTCGGCGGATTCGCCCTCCAGGGTACCGGTGTTGAAATGCGCGCCGAGCCGCATCTGCCAGTCGGCGTCGAAGCGGTGCTCCAGGCGCACCTGGAGGGTGTCCGAGGTCTGCTCAGTGCTCTGGCCGGGCTCGCCGAGGAAGCGCGAGATCGGCAGGAAACCGAGCTGTTTGTTGATGGCGATCACGCCGCGATCGAACACGATGCGGTTGCGGACGAACTCGGTTTCGACGGTGACCTTGGTGTCGGGCGTGATCTGCCAGCTGAGGGACGGCGCCACGAACAGGCGGTCGCCGTCCACGTAATCGCGAAAACTGTTCTGGCGCCCGCCCGCGAAGTTGAAGCGGTACTGGACCGTCTTGTCCTCGTTGAGGGCGCCGCCGGCATCCACGGTGCCGCGGAACTGCTCGAAGCTGCCCCACAGGCCGCCCATCTCGACGAAGCGTTCGGCGGTCGGCTGCTTGGTGATGATGTTGACCACGCCGCCCGGATCGCTGCGCCCGAACAGGGCGCCGCCCGCGCCCTTCAGCACCTCGATGCGCTCGACGTTCTGGGTGTCGGGCGGCGGCGGGAAGCCCCGGTTGATGGCAAAACCGTTCTTGAAGATCTCGGAGGTGGTCACCCCGCGCACGGCGTAGCTGAACACCGTCAGGCCGCCGAAATTGTTCTGCTGGGCGACGCCGGGGGTGTAGTTGAACACCCGGTCGACCCGCGTGGCGGCCAGATCGGTGACGACCTCGCGCGAGGCCACGGTGACGATTTGCGGCACGTCGCGCTGGGGGGTGTCGGTCTTCGTGCTGCTCACCGCCCGGGCCGCGCTGAAGCCCGGCGTCGGGCCGATCAAGCCGATGGCGCCCTCCGGAACGTTGAGCCCGATACCGGCACCCTCCACCGTGAGGGTGTCCAGGGTGACCGCCGCCTCCTCGGCCCGGACGGAGGGCGTGAGGGGCAGGGCGGCGAGGGCGACGCCCAGGCGCAGGCCACATTTCAGGAGCATCGGGTCATCTCGGGCGGGATGGCGGCCGTTCCAATCCGTCGCCCGACAACCGTGCAAAGCCGGTGCCGGGCCACCGGGCTGGATGGTGAGTGAAACATTATTACGTTTCGAGGCTTGGCCGTGCAAGTCGTTTTGTCCACGACCAGGGCCCGTCGAACCGCGTGCGCAGGTGATCGTCCATGGGGAGCCTTCAGGTCAGGCGGTGGCGCGTCGGGAAAGGGGCTCGTGCCGTGCCGCCGGGAGCGTCCCAGACCTCCGGGGCGGGCCGGGGCGGGGTTCGGGCCGGTCAGGGCAGGACCACAGCGAGGTCCGGCGCCGGCAGCCAGCCCACGACCGCAGCCTTCCCGCCCAGATGGCGTGCCCGCACCCAGCCGAACGGGAGGATGCCGCTGAACTGCGGCCCGCCCCGTCCCCTCCCCGCTGCTCGGCGAAGAGTCCCGCCACGGCGCCGTTCGCCACCACCAGGGTCAGGCTTTCGTAGGTGCCCGTGCGGGCCAACGGCTACGCCGCCGCCCCTCCGCACGCGGCGAGCGGGATGGCGAGACCCGTGCCGGAGAGGCGCGCGCCACGGGGGCGGAACCGCCCTGCCCGCTTGGCCACCCCCATATCAGAGGGTCTTCTCCAGGACCTTCACCGCGGCTTCGACCCGGTCCTTGAAGTCGGCGACGTTGGCGAAGGGCCGCCGGTTCACATCAAGGCCGACCGTCGGCTCGGCCCGGGTGCCCGAGGCGGTCAGCGCCGCCAGGACGGCGGCGTCGAGGGCGTGTCGGCGTGAGATCATGCGGTGGTTCCTCGGTGGGATGTGGCGGTCCCGATTGCGGGCCCGGAGTGACGGTTCGATCGAGCGAAGATGGAGGATCAGCCCATCGCCCCGGAGGCGGCCCGCCGGTTCCGGATCATCGCGGCGACCGCCGCGATGATGGTGGCTGCCAGCGACCCGGCGATCACCAGGAGGGTGATCGTGCGGTTCCAGAGCCGGTCCAGGGCGAGGTCCGTGGTGACGCGGTCGGGCCGGGCCGGATCGGCCATCACCCGGATGTTGTAGTTGCCCACATGTACGCCCGTGAACACGGTGTTCACCCGGCGCGCCACGGTGCCCGTGGGGGTCCGCAGATTGAGCGTCATGTCACAGATGTGGAGGACGATCTTGGCGCTGCACTTGCCGTCGGTCACCCGCGCGTCGGCGACGGGGCGTGCCGTGTCGCGGATCTGCCAGTCCGACAACAGGGGCGGGGCCGTGTAGACGGCGCAGGCAACGAGGAGGGCGCCGAGCGCCACGAGGCCGAACAGCGTCCAGAAGGTGTTGCCCCAGCCCTGGCGGGGCGGCGGCAGGCGCAAGGGCTCGGTGCGGTTCGCGGATGCGGTCATGGGGCGGGCCTCACGTGGCTTGGGCGTCATGGCTCTGAGGACGGGGCGGAGGCGCATCGGTCTCGGCCAGGACCCGGCGCGCCTCCGCCGCGTGGCGGTAGCGGCCGATCAGGTCGGCGAAGTCCTGCACCGACATCTTGCGCGGCAGGCCAGCGGTGATGGTGACGATGCGGTGCGGTGCGTCGAGCTTCACCTTACGACCGCCCGGCACCGCTTTCGGAAACGGTGCCTCCGGCGGCAGCAGCAGGCGGGTGACGACGCCGTTCTGCCGCGTTGCCATGTCGAGGTCGGCGACGCTGTCCCAGGGGATCGATCGGTCGAGGCCGGGCACCGCCAGGGCCTCGGGGCTCAGGATCATGGTGGTGCGCTCGCCCCGCCACAGCCGGACGCCGCCGAACCCCGCCAGGACGGCTCCGCACGCCAGCGCCACCGCCACCACGAGCCATGCCTGGTTGGCGGAGAGGCCCGGCAGGCCGGCGACGAGCCACAGGAGAGCCACCCCGATGAAGAAGCCGCCGGCCACCAGGAGCGCGATGGCACCGGGGCGGGTGTTTTCGCGAAGCACCCGTTCCTCGGTGCCGATTTCCGCCACCGTCGCCTCGAGATGCGCGCGGAACGCCGCGTCGCGCGCCCGCACCGCGCCGAGGAAATCGTCCGTCGCGGCCCGGCAGAGCCCGGTGGGATCGGCGAAATAGGCGGCGAGCTGTCCCAGCGCGTGCGGGGGCGGAACGGCGGCGGCGGCGGCCAGGAGCTCGGCGTCGAGGGCCCGGCCGAGGGCCGCCACGCGCTCGCGGGTCGGCGGATGCGTGTCGGTGGGGTGGGCCTGCTCCGCCTCGAGATGCGCGGCCGGGTCGTCGAGGCCGCGCGCGATGGTGCGCTCGAGGCTGGCCGCCACGAGATCGGCGGGGGCCGAGCCGCGCGCCCCGGCGGCGGCATCGAGGGTTTCGGAGATGCGGGGGGCGACCGCCCCCGTGCGCAGGAGCGCCCGCGCGGCGGCGTCGACGGAGGTGGGTCCGGCACCCGCCGCGTCCGCCGCGAACTCGCGCGCCCGGCTCCAGTGGCGGACGGCGAGGTGGAACCGCTCCATCACGAACACGCCAAGGCGCAGGGATGGGCTCAGCAATCCGAAGGACCCGGCGTGACCCTCCGCCACCGCGTCGAGGGAGCGCCCGACCCCGGCATAGATCGGCAGGAAGCGCTGGCTGTAGACGGTGTCGCCCCCGGCATAGTGGGCGAGCTCGTGGCCGATGATCGCCGCGACCTCGTCGCCGCGCAGGAGGGCGAGGTAGGGCAGCGGCAGGTAGAGGATCCGGCCCGTCAGCCGCGCCCCTCCCGGCTCGACGACGGCCGGGCCGGCACTGACAAAGAAGCCACCGGTGAGGCCGACGACGACGACCTCGGGTTTGAGCGCGCCGAGGCGCTCGGCCAGCCCCTCGGTCAGCCGCCACAGGCCCGGCGCCTCGGCGGGCGAGACCGTCCGGCCGAAGATCGGGAGCGGATCGGGCTCGAAGGCGGAGAGCGCGCGGCGCAACCCGAGCACGGTGGCGCCCGCCGCGAGGAGGACGGCCCCGACGGCGACGGCGGCGATCAGCAGCATCTTGATCTCGCCGCTGCCGAGCCCGGGCCGGGCGAGCAGGCCGGCCTCGAAGATCACGGCGGCGACGAACCCGGCGGTCGTGAGCAGGACCTGGAGGGCGAGGACCGGAGGCAGCAACCGTCGGACCAGGGAGAACCCCCCGACGAGCACGTCCCGCGAGGCCCGGCCCATCCGTCCGAGGGTCGCACCGGCCAGGAGGACGAGGACGGACAGGGCCGCGGCAAAGCCACCGGCCGCGATGACGACGGGCGGCAGCACCCGACGCCAGTCCATGACCGCAGTGAGGGTCGCGACCTCGTCGCGCGCCGCGCGGGCCTGGGCGAGGGCGAGGGGGCCGCCGTAGGTCTGGCCGTGGCGGCGGAACTGCATGCGGAAATCGATGCGTCCGTCCGGCGGCGCCCGCGCCTCCAGATCCGCGACGATGCGTGTCAGGTGCCGCCGCTCGGCCTCGAGATCGGCCCAGTCGCCGGCGGCGCGATCCTGCTCCCAGACACCCAGCAGCATGACGGCCAGCGGCAACAGGACGGTGGCGGCGATGAGGCGCGCGAGGGAACGCAGACGCGAGGGCGCGCGCGGGATCGTTGCGTCGGGGATGCCTGCCTCCCGGGATGCCGGCGCGCACCGGATATCGTCCCGGTGTGCGGTCCGCTCTAAAGCTCAGAACGGTCGGGACCGCAAGCCGATCGGTGTATCGGGAGAAATTCCGATTTTGCTGGCAGAAGACGATCCCGGATGATCCATGCGAACACCCGTCGATGCCTTCATTCAGGCGCCCCCATGCCGTCGAGATCTGTTGGCGGATGGTTCGTCCACGGGAAAAGGGCGCGCGAAGGACCGGACGTCGATGCGGAACATGCTGGCCTGTGCACGCGCCGTCAGGTCAGCTGGGGGTGAGGGCGCAGGTGGGCCGGCGCCCGGTCCTCCCGGGGGAACACCAGCCTGACGCAGGCCCCGCTGGACGGTCCGGCGACGACCTCCGCATGACCGCCGTGGAGGCGCATGATCCTCTGAACGAGATCGAGGCCGAGGCCGGCGCCCCGGCCGCCCTGCCTCAGTCGATGGAACGGCTCGAAGATCTGATCACGCTGATTCGGCGCGATGCCGTCACCCTCGTCGCAGACCTCGATCCAGCCGGCCCGGGCCACCCGAACCGCGATCGTTCCGCGCCGACCGCCGTGGTCGATGGCGTTCTGTATGAGGTTCGTCAGGGCGCGTTCGAGGGCGGTCTCGTCGCCCGGAACCGCGACGCGTTCGGTCTCGGGCTCGAACGCCATCTCGTAGCCGGCCGCGAAGGCGAGGGGCGCGAGATCGAGGACCGCACGCTCGGCGAGGGCGACGAGATCGACGGTGGCGAAGGAGACCTGCTGCTGGTCGAGCCGCTGCAGATCAAGGAGCTGACCGGTCAGGATGGTCAAGCGGGTGGTATCTTCGAGAAGACGGGTCTTCTCCGGCCCCGGCGGCAGCGCGGAGATGCGCGTCGTCAGGATGGCGATCGGTGTGCGAAGCTCGTGGGCGGCATCGGCCAGGAAACGCTTGTGGCCCTCGTAGCCCCTGTCGAGCCGGGCCAGGGCGTCGTTGACGGCCCTGACCAGGGGCACGATCTCGATGGGCACCGCGTGCACGCTCAGCCGCGCACCGCTGCGGGTGATGTCGATGTGCTCGGCCTCGTCCGCCGCCCGTCCCAGGCCCGCCAACGCCCGCTGGACGGCGAACGGCGTGACCAGGAGCGTCGCGAGCGTCATCAGGCCGATGACGAGAAGCGTCAGGAGCAGCATGGGCACGAACACGCCGACGAGGTGCCGCAGCAGGACGCGGCCCTCGGCGCTCGTGAGCATCTGGACCTCGCCCGCCGCCGTATCCACCCATCGCACCACGGCGGCCGGTGGGACGGCGTTGCCGCCGCCGTGGCTCAGATTGGCGCTCCCGATCCGATCGAGACCGGGCAGGAGCGGCTCTAGATGGGCGGGCACGCTGCCCTCCGTCAGCCGGTGCCCGCCGCTGTCGCGCACGACGAACCAGAACCCCTCGATCTCCGAGCGCAACCGGTCGAGCTCCGGCGTCGGGCGCAGGATCAGTCGGCCCTCCGCGTCCCGCGCGACCGCCGCGGAGAGGGCTTCGATGGTACCGAGTTCGTACGCGCCCCCGCTGATCACGCCCCGCATCCAGAGGGCCCCGACCGCGCTGACCAGGGCGAGGCTGAGCAGGGCGAACACCAGACCCTGGGTCGCGGCGACCCGCGTGACGAGCCGCCATTTGAGGGAGCGCGGATGCCGGATGCTCATGGGGTCTCCCGCAGCAGATAGCCGACGCCGCGCACGCCGTTGATGAGGACGCCGCCCTGCGCATCGACGAGCTTGCGGCGCAACCGCGAGACCTGCGTGTCGAGGGCGTTGGGCTGGACCTCGTCGCCCAGGGCGAAGACCGCCTCCATGAGCATGGACCGTGGCACCATGCGTCCGACGCGTCGAAGCAGGGCTTCCAGGACGAGGGTTTCGCGTCGCGTCAGTTCCAGGACGGTGCCGCCGACGCTGGCCTCCCGGTTCGCCAGATCGAAGGACAGGCGCCCCGCGCGCACGACCTCGGACTGCATGTTCGCCGGGCGGCGCAGGAGGGCCCGCAGGCGCGCCAGCAACTCCTCGAAGGCGAAGGGCTTCGCGAGGTAATCGTCCGCCCCGTGATCCAGTCCCGCAACCCGATCCGCGATCTCGCTGCGGACGGTGAGGACGAGCACGGGGACACGATTGCCGCGGGCCCGCAGCTTCGGGATGAGGGTGAGTCCGTCACCGTCGGGCAGTTGGCGATCCAGGACGAGGACGTCGTGCGCGCAGGCCGAAGCGATCTGTTCGGCCTCAACGAGATCGACTGCGTGGTCGACCACCATGTCGTGACGCGCGAGGACCGCGCGCAGGGCGGAGGCCAGTTCGGGTTCGTCCTCGACCAACAACACGCGCATCGAAGAACCTCATGAACTGTCCGTAGCCGAAACTACGATCCTGCGGGCGCGGCACTATCGCACCTGTCTGTCGGCAACCTTGCGGGAAAGGCCGACGGGAGCGGTTTGACACAAATATTTCACCGGCCGGCGGACGACAGGTTGCCGACATCGAAGCATGTCATCCCTCTCCTTGCGACGCGAGCAAGATTATTTCCGAGTTATTCGTGTCTGTATTGGAGTAATTGTAATGCTCACGAGAATGATGCCTGTTTCGCGTCCCCGCCCCGCACGCCGGAAGGAGGTCGGCGGGGCCGCCATCACCGACCTGATGCCGTTCTTTCGCGCGTGGATGCGCAATCCGCGCAGCGTCGCCGCCGTCGCGCCGTCCGGCCGCGCCCTCGCCTCCCTGATCACCCAGGAGATCTCGGCCCGGACCGGCCCCGTCATCGAACTCGGCCCCGGCACGGGGGCCATCACGCAGGCGCTCCTCGAGCGCGGGGTGCGGGAACAGGATCTGACGCTCGTCGAGTACGGTTCCGACTTCGCGCGCCTGCTTCAGGTGCGGTTCCCCGACGCGCGGGTGCTGTGGATGGATGCGGCCGCGCTGAACAGGCATCTGCTCTTCAACGAGGCCCCGGTCGGCGCCGTGGTATGCGGCCTGGGTCTGTTGAACATGGAACAGAAGAAGATCGCGGAGATCCTCCGGGGGGCGTTCCGCTTCCTGCGGCCGGATGGCGCCTTCTTCCTCTACACCTACGGCAAGCGCTGCTCGGTCCCGGAGACGCTCCTCGACGCGCTGGACCTGGAGGCGACCCGCATCGGCCGCACGTTCCGGAACCTCCCGCCGGCCTCGGTCTACCGGATCGTGCGGCGCCAGACGACGGCCGGGTGACGGCGATGGCATCGCAGGATCTCGTCGCGCTCTTCCTCGGTCTCGGCCTGCCGGGACTGTTCGGGATCGCGTTCGCGGAGAAATTCGTCCCCATCGTCCCGTCCTACGTCATGCTGATGCTGCTCGGCATGACCGTGCCGGACGCCACCGCGCTCCTGCTGGCGCTCCTCGCGACCGCGGCGGGGTCCCTGTGCGCATCCCTGGTCTGGTGCGGGATCGGGCGCGGCCTGGGCGAGCGGCGTGTCGCGACCGCGGTCGCGCGGTTCGGAAAATACGTGTTCTTCAGTCCGCGCGCCTATGCCGGCCTCGCCGCCGCTTACCGCCGGAATCACTTCTGGGTCACGCTGATCGGCCAGACGGTCCCCGTCGCGCGGATCTACCTGGCGCTCCCGGCCGGCGTGCTCGGGCTCCGTCCCGCGCCGTTCGCGCGAGCCGCCGCCGTCGGCATCGCGGTGTGGAACGCGCCGTTCCTGGCCCTCGGATATGCCCTGCGCGAAACCGGTCACATGCCCGTCGATGTCGGCTTCTGGGTCTCGCTCGCCCTCGTCGCAACGGAGGTCGCCGCCGTCGTGGGGATTCGGCTCCTGACCCGCGGACGCCGCACGGGGCCGAGCCCTGACGATGGCCCGTCGGCCGGTCCCTGCGCCCGGGCGGGCGGACCGGCGAGAACCGGAAGGACGAGGGCGAGACGGAGAAATCGGGGCATTTGGGGTCCTTCGAAGGCGGGCCGGTCGGCTTGAGCAGGTTGCGTGAAAGTGGCCACCGGTTCTGCATCGAAACCTGCTTTCCATCGGAGAACCAAGCAGGACGCCCATTGCGGGGAAGATCGGCCTCGTCGTCTCAGGGCTCCGCCGCCGGCACCACCGCGATGCCGGCTTGCGCCGCCCAGGCGGTCAGATCCTGCTTGCGGATCGCCGCGGCCATCAGGTCGGGGAAAAGGTCCGGCGTGCAGGCGAAGGCGGGCACGCCGAGCGCCGCGAGCCGGGCCGCGAGCGCCCGGTCGTAGGCGGGCGCGCCCTCGTCGGAGAGGGCGAGCAGGGCCATCATCTGAACGCCGGAGGCGACGAGGCGCTGCGCCTGCGCGAGGAGCCCCGCCTCGACTCCACCCTCGTAGAGGTCGGAGATCAACACCATGACGGTGTCCTCGGGCCGGGTGATGCGCGCGGCGCAGTAGCTCACCGCCCGGTTGATGTCGGTGCCGCCGCCGAGCTGGACCGAGAACAGCACCTCGACCGGATCGTCCATCGCGTCGGTGAGGTCGACCACCGCGGTGTCGAACACCACGAGCCGGGTCGAGACCGTCGGGAGCGAGGCCATCACGGCGCCGAAGATGCTCGAATAGACCACGGAATTGGCCATCGAGCCGGACTGGTCGATGCACAGGATCACGTCCTTCAGCGAGCCGCGTCTCCGGCGGCCATGGCCGAGCCGCGTCTCCGGGATGATGGTCCGGTACGCGGCCTGATAATGGCGCAAGTTCGCCCGGATGGTGCGGTTCCAGTCGATCTCGGCGTGGCGCGGGCGCCGGTTGATGCTGACGCGGTCGATGGCCCCGGCCACCGCCTGCCGCAGGGGCTCCTCCAGCCGCTTCATCAGGTCGTCCACGACCCTGCCTACCACGAGGCGGGCCGTCTCCCGCGTGCGCCCGCCGAGCAGGCTGCGCATGGAGATCAGGGTCGAGACGAGGTTCACGTCGGGCTGGACCGCCTCCAGCATTTCGGGTTCGGCCAGCATGCGCTTGAGGTCGAGCCGCTCGAAGGCGTCGCGCTGCATCACCTGAACGACGGAGGCCGGGAAACAGTCGCGGATGTCGCCGAGCCAGCGCGGCACCGAGGGTGCCGAGGCGTCCAAGCTTCCCTTGCGGTCCGAATCGTAGAGGGCGCCCATCGCCCGGTCGAGGCGCAGGTCGCGCTCGGAGAGGCGGACCCGCGTCCCCTCGGCCGCGCCCCCGCCCAGCACGAGGCGCCAGCGGCGCAGGCGCTCCGCCTCGCCCACCCGGCCGGTCGCGGGTTCGGTCTCACTCATGCGGTGTCTCCGTTCTGGCCGGCTGGCTCGGGGCCGAGCAGCAGGCGCAGGATCGGCAGCACCCGGGCGGCCCGCGCCGCGTCGAAGATCTCGGGCCCCGTCTCCACCCCGGCCCCCGCGCCGTCCGGCCGGGCGAGCGCCGCGCCGATGGCCCGGCGCTCGGGCGCAGCAAGGGTCGCGAAGGTGCGGCGCACCAGGGGCAGGAGTTCGGTGAAGGTCTCGGGCGGCAGGTCGCAGAGCCACGTGTCCACCACACCGAGCAGGCCCTGGCCGTGGATCAGCACGGTGCCGCTGTCCTCCAGGAACCCCTCGATCCAGGCGGCAGCGGACAGGGCGCCGGCGGCCCGCGACAGGGCGCGCCGCATCCGGTCGCCGGCTTCCGCCGCCTCGATCGCCCGCGCGTCGAACAGCAGGCGCGCGGCGCGGCCGACGACGCGGCCGTGGACGTGCTCCTGATCGGCGAGGGCGCGCAGGGCCTCCTGCCAGAGCGCCGCCAGTTCCGGCTCCTCCAGCAGCGCCACCGCGCCCGAGACCGCGACGATCCGAGCCTTGGCGGCGGCGGCCGCGTCGTCGTCGAGACTCTGGCAGGTGGCCACCAGCCCGGCGGCGGCGCGCGGCACCAGCCCTCGCACTACGGCAAGGACCGGTGCGGTGTCGGAGGCGCGGACCGAGCCGTAACGGGCGAGTTCGGCGAGCGGCGGCAACGCCTCCATCAGGTCGAACACGTCGGCCGAGACCGCCGCGCGGTCCTCCAGCGCCCGGATCACGTCCCCTGTCGCGGCCGTCAGGTCGGCGTCGAGCAGCGTACCGATCAGGCCGGACAGGTCGGTGACGCGGGTGGCGCCGCGGGCCTGCTCGCGCACCCGTCCGGCGGCGGCTTCGGCGATCGTGCCGCCCTCGGCCGAGGCCGCGACCAGCTCCACCACCCATTCGGGCTTCCAGGCGAGGAACCACGCCTCCTTGAACGTGCCACGCCCGCGTGCCTGCCGCCGCTCGCCCCACGGAATGCCGAGGAGCCGCAGCCGGTTGAGGAAGTGGCTGCGGGCCAGATCCGTCTCCTTGCGCAGGTCGAGGGTGACCTCGCCCGCATCCGTGCCGGGCTTCCAGCGCAGGCGCCGGCACTGGGCGGCGAAATCGGCCTCGACCGGTGTGCCGGGGCTGTCCGGCGGGGTGGCGCCGTGGCGCTCGCCGATGACGAGCTTGCGCCGGATCAGCGCCATCGGGGCGTCGTCGGCGAAGCACAGGGTCGCCCGTGCGGCCTCGTCGAGATCCTCGAGGGAGGGCCGCGCCCGGCCGCGGAAGCCCGCCAGCGCCTCGGCGAGGCGGACCGCCTCGATGACGGAGGCCGGCGAGGCGTCGAGGTCCTCCGCCCGCAGCAGGGCGGCGGCGCGGGCGAGCCAGCGTGCGGCGACCCGGTCGCCGTGATGCCACAGGGTGTCGTACCACTCGGGCGAGAGCACCCCGGCGCGGTAGCCGGAGGCGATGGCGAGCCGTTCGTAGGACCAGGGCGCCCAGGCGGCGGTGACCTTCGTCTTCGGCAGGCCCTTGAGGATCGCGGTGTCGGCGCCCGCCTGGCCGCGTGCGTCGTGGCGGGCGAGTGCCGGCACGTGCCACGCGCCGCAGACCACGGCGACCCGCGCGAAGGCCTGCGCGGTTTTTCGGATGGCGGTGCGCATGTGCGCTTCGCGGGCCTCCTCGCGGAACGCCTCGTCCGGGTCGGGCTCGGCCTCCGCACGGAGCGCCGCCATCGCCTCGGCGATGGCGGCGAAGACGTCGCCGTCCGTGCCCGCCCGGGCCTCGATCAGGGCGTCCCACCAGCGCTCGCCGTCCGGATAGCCGGCGGCCGCAGCGAGTTCGCCCAGGGGATCGCGCCGAATCGCGGCGGGGACCGGGGTCGGCTTTTCCCCGGCGGGCGGTTCCGGCGCGGCCTCCGCCGGCGGCCCCCGGTCCGGTGCGCCGAACCCGTCCGCGAGCCGGATCGCCTGCGGCAGATCGATGAAGCGGACCGTCGCGCCGGCGGCGATGCCGTGGCGCATCGCCACCCATTCGGGCGAGAAGGCCGCAAAGGGGAAGAAGGCGCATGTCCGCGGCTGGTCCGGCCGGTAGACCAGGAGCGCGACCGGGGGCGCCATCCCGTCGTGGGCGGCGAGTCCGATCAGCGCGTCCGCGTCCGGCGGTCCCTCGATCAGCAGGCAGTCCGGCCGGAACGCGTCGAGGGCCGCGGCGAGGGAGCGGGCCGAGCCCGGCCCATGATGGCGGATGCCGAAGAGGCGGATGTCGGACATCGCGGCGCTCCGTCACGCGCCCGCGCGGGCGGCCTTGTAGAAGTCCTTCCAGCCGTCCCGCTCCTTGACCACGGTCTCCAGGTATTCGCGCCAGACGATGGCGTCCTGCACCGGGTCCTTCACCACCGCCCCGGTGATCCCGGAGACGAGGTCCCGGGCCGAGAGGCGGCCGTCGCCGAAATGCGCCGCGAGCGCCAGCCCGCTGCCGACGACGCTGATCGCCTCCGCCGTCGAGAGGGTGCCGGAGGGCTGCTTCACCCGGGCCTTGCCGTCCGCCGTCACGCCTTCGCGCAACTCCCGGAAGATCGTGACCACGCGGCGGATCTCGTCGGCGCCCGGCGGCTCGGCCGGGATCTCGAAGGCGCGGCCGAGGGCCGCCACCCGGCTCTCCACGATCGCGACCTCGGCCTCGATCGTGGCCGGCGGCGGCAGCACCACGGTGTTGAAGCGGCGCTTGAGCGCGCTCGACAGTTCGTTGACGCCGCGGTCCCGGTTGTTCGCCGTGGCGATGAGGTTGAACCCCTTCCGGGCCGAGACCTCCGCGTTGAGTTCCGGGATCGGCAGCGTCTTCTCCGACAGGACGGTGATGAAGCTGTCCTGCGTCTCGGAGGGGATGCGGGTCAGCTCCTCGACGCGGGCGATGCGGCCCTCCTCCATGGCCCGCATGATCGGCGAGGCGACCACCGCCTCGCGGCTTGGGCCCTTGGCGAGCAGGAGGGCGTAGTTCCAGCCGTAGCGGATCGCCTCCTCGCTCGTGCCCGCCGTGCCCTGCACGATGAGGCGCGAGGTGCCGCAGATGGCGGCCGCCAGATGCTCGCTGACCCAGCTCTTGGCGGTACCGGGCACGCCGAGCAGCAGCAGCGCCCGGTCGGTGGCGAGCGTCGCCACCGCGATCTCCATCAGACGCCGGTCGCCGATGTATTTCGGGGTCACGGCGAAGCCGGAATCGAGGATGCCGCCCATGAGGTAGGTGACGACGCTCTGCGGGGACATCCGCCAGTTCGGCGGACGCGGCCGGTCGTCGGCCGCTTTCAGGGCCGCGATTTCCTCCGCGAAGGCATCCTCGGCGGCCTGGCGCATCTGCGCGGTCTTCTCTCCGTTGCGCGACGTCATCCTCGGGTACTCTCCCCTGTGGCGGTCACCGGCTGGAAATCGCGTCGCATCGCGGCGCGCAGCGCCAGCGTCTCGGCGAGCGTCGTGAGTTGATTGTGCAGGCGCTCGCCCTCCGCCTCGTCCGAGCGCGCCAGGATGGCGGCGGCGGCGGACGCGGCGGCGTCGCTCGGCGCGAGCCGCTCGGCGAGGCGTTCGACGATCCAGCCCTTGGCGAGATCCTTGCGCAGGCTGTCCGAGCCGCGGCTCACGAGGGCGAGCCAGTCGAGGAGTGCGGCGCTGAACGGCGCGGAGAAGTGCTCCGGCCCGCGGGCGAGCAGGGCCAGCACCGTCTCGATCCGGCGATCCCGGATCTGATCGGCGACCCGCGCTTCCCACTCCGCGCCGGGCAGGAGGTCGAGGGCCTGTGCCCAGAGGCCCAGGAGCGGGTTGGTTCGGCGCACGCCCTTGATCTTCTCGGCATAGGCCTCGGCCAGTACGTCGGCGGCGGCGTGCGTCCAGGCGGGGTCGCGCGTGCGCTGGATCGTCGAGAACAGCCCGTCGACGATGGGCTCCGACCACTCGCTGCGCAGGGCCAGCTCGATCCAGAGGCGTGGCGGATGCTCGACGAAGGCGTGGAGCGGCGCGCGCGCCAGGATACCCCGCAGCAGGGCCGCCCGGGTGCCGCCGCCGCGGCTTTCCCAGGTGTTCGCCGCCACGCCGTCGCGGGCGAGGTCGGAGCTTTCCTTCGGCAGGGTGACGACGAGGGTGTCCGTCGTACCGCCGAGGAGCCGGCGCTTGCCCTCGATGCGCAGCGCCGCCCGCGCCCGCTCCGCCATGCGGGCGGCGTAGCGCGAACCGGCCAGGCGCGGCAGCAGGCGCTGCGCCGCCAGCCGGACGCCGCCGCCGCGGTCGTCGAGGCAGGCTTCGAGGAAGGGCTCGTCGGCCTGGGACAGCCGGGTCTCCAGGGCTTCCACCAGAGCCTCGCGCAAGTCGGCCTTCTCCTTGCGGAAGTCGGGCTCCAGGGCGGCGCGCGCGGCCTCCGGGTCGTGGGCGCGGAAGGCCGCGAAGGCGGCGCGGCGCTCGCCCAGGGTGCCCTCGGTCCAGTCCGCGGGCCCCTCGGCGGCCTCGGCGGCGCCCTCGCCGCAGGCGCGGGCGAGCCAGGCGAGTTCCGGGCCGGCGACCCAGTCGACCGCCTCGGGCAGGGTGTCGCGGTGTGGGGCCAGGGCCTGAAGCAGCCAGACGGGCGCGCGCATTCCGGCCGCTGCGGCCAGCGCACACCATTCTTCCAGGCGCCTGCGGGCGGCGTGGCCGCCGACGAGGAAGCCGTAGAGCCGCGTGGCGGCCGCCGGCGGGCATTCGAGCCCCGAAGCCTCCCGCGGCTCCGCCGGTACCAGCGCCTCGGGACCCAGTCCCGCCCCGGCGCGGTGGAGAGCGCCGTGCGCCGCGAGCCGCGCCAGCAGGGCGCCGCCCGCATCGGTCTCGGCGATGAAGTCCGCCAGGGGCCCGGGCGCGGCGGGCGGTGCGCGCTCGGCCCCGAGCAGTGCGGCGGCGAGCACCGGCTCCCAGCCGTCGCCGGCAGTCAGGGGCGCGGCCTCCGTCATCAGGCCACACGCAGCAGGATCGGCCGCGGGTCCTGCGCCGGGACCGCGTAGAGCCGACCCTCCGCCACGAGGGCGAGGGGAACGAGCCCGTGGCCGTCGTAAAGGCCGAACAGGTCGACCGGGCGGCCCGCCGCCACGGCGATGAGGCTTGGCAGGCGCGGATCGCCCCGGAGCGCGAGGCAGCCGGTCGCGTCCCCCGCCCCGAAGGCCGTGGTCCCTCCCTGGCTTGCAGAGAGGCGCCCGAGCCGCACGCCCGCGAGCCGGACCGGCCAGCGCTCGGTCCAGGGTGCCCGTGCCAACACCGCCGCGAAGGCCTCGTGCGCCGCCGCGACGGTTCCCCCGCCCGGCAGGCTCGCCCATGCCGCCGGCCCGGCCCGGCCGTCGCGGAACGTCGCGCGCAGGGGCGGATCGCCCGGCTGGAAGGCGAGCGCACCGGAAAAATCCTGGCCGGCGGAGGGGGCCGCCGGCAGGGGCGAGCCCGTGGTGCCATGATCGAGCACCTGCGCCAGGGCGCCGGTACCGCGGCCGGCGAGCCAGACCGAGCGGGCGGTGAGCTGGTCTTCCTCCTCGACGCTGTGGGCGAGCACCGCCCAGGCGTCGGCCTGGTCCGGCCGGCCCGCCATCTCCTCGGCGGTGACCGGATAGCCGACCGCCGCACGAACCCCCGCCGCCTGCTCGGGGTCGAGGGCGTCGAGGCGGCGCGCGGCCCGAACCAGCAGGGCGAGCCGGCCGAGGCCGAGGCCGAGAGCCGCCTCGGGTCGCGGCGCTCCGGGCTGGGCCGCGGCGGCGAGGAGGCCCGGCAGGGTCCGAACCCGACGGGCGAGGCCCGGCGCCTGCCCATCCACGAGGCGGCCGGCCATACGGTCCCAGAAGGTGTACGGCTCGCCCCGCGCGCTTGCGAGGCCACGCCGCATCAGGTCACGCAGCCAGAGGTCGAGTTCATCGAGAGCCGCCGCGACCCGGTCTTCGCGGGCCTGCCGGCGCCGGGCCTGGGCCCGCGCGTCGACGGGCTTGGTGGGCCCCTGCGCCCGCGTCTCGGCGGCGGCGCGGCTCTCCCGGCCCTTCGCCCAGGCCTCGACCCAATCGGGCGGGGCGGCCTCGGCGAGCGGGGCGGACGCATCCGCCAGCATCAGCCCGAGGGCGTGCTTGCACGGGAACTTGCGGCTCGGGCAGGTGCATTTCGAGGCCGGCCTGGCGAGGTCCGCCACCGTGCGGTAGGGGCTCGCGCCGCTGCCCTTGATCTCGCCCCAGATCACCATCCCGGCTCGGCCGAGGCCGCTCCACCTGGTCGGCTTCGCCTGATCCTGACCTGCCTTGCGGCTGGACGCGTCGGGGGCGAGATCGAGAATCTGGGCGGCTGTCAAAGTCATGCGTCAGGGCGGCCGATAAGTCATCGATCGAATCTGCAGGTGGCCCAAGCTAGCGACTTTTGCTGGCCGGACAAGATTGACGACTGGGGATTTATTGGGCCTCCTTATCAATTCCGATTCGGCATGACCATACCGTTCTGTATAGTCATCCTGAGCGAACTTGCTCCTAGCCTCGCGCGTCTGGTCTGATCCTCTCGGTCGATCTCCTCTCGGTCGATCTCCTCTCGGTCGATCTCCTCTCGGTCGATCTCCTCTCGGTCGATCTCCTCTCGGTCGATCTCCTCTCGGTCGATCTCCCCTCGGTCGATCTCCCCTCGGTCGATCTCCCCTCGGTCGATCTCCCCTCGGTCGATCTCACTTGGCCTCAATTCACTTTCGGCTCGCTGGGCGGAACAGGTCCGATATTCGGTTGGCAGGAGCGAGGCGGGTGACGTCGCAGTCCGTCCGGCCCAGGGAGGGCATCGCCTTCGTGGCGCCAGCCTGCTTGCGAGAGGCCCCGGCGGCGTATCGACTGCTACGAAAGGCGGCCACGACCGCCTCGTCCTCCGGTGACGGCACCGGCAAACGCGAGCCCGTCGAATCGGTGCGCCGGGCGGCGACCGAGGTGCGCTGCCTGCACCTGCGGGAGCTTGTGCGATACGAAGTTCTTCAAATGCACGCACACGAATAATCCCCGTTTGTCCTACGGGAATCATTCAAGACAAAATCGAAAGCAATGCCGGAGAAGCCGAGCTCTCAGCCGATAAAATCCGGCGTCAGCCGCTCCGAGAGATATCGGCTGATCTTCTTCAAATAGAGCTCCAGGCTCCGCGTCCGGGTTTCTGCCGCTTCCGCCCGGGCATGAGCACGCTGCGTAGCGAGCTCGGCCTCGCGGCGACTGAGCTCGGCCTCGCGGAGGCGCAGGTTCGCCTTGGCGAACGCCGCCATCGCATCCTCGGCCTGCCGTTGGAAGCTTGCCGCTTCCTCACGCGCACGCCTCAGCTCGGCCTGCATCTGAAGTCGCTCGCGCTGGGTCAGATGGATCAGGTCGAGGGACTGGGCCGAGATGTAGTCCGCGCGGGCGCGCAACGCCCGCATGGAGTCCACGGCGCGCTCGACGAGCTGCAGGGTCCGGGCGCCGTCGCATTCCTGGACATCCTCGAATCCGTAGAGAACCAGCGCCGTCGACGCGTCCGTCTCGCGGATGTCCGGAAGATGGAGGATGGTGCTCTTGTCGGGGATGTTCGGCAAGGCGCGGAGGGCCATGGCGCGGACTATGCGACGGAGGATTGGATCGGGTCGGGCTGACCGGGCTCCCGCGTCGCCCGTGTGAAGCCCGCCACCACGGCCTCATGCAGGCGGGCGAGCCATTCCTCGGCCTCGCTCGCCCGTTTCTCCGCCAGTTCCGCGCGCGTTTCGGACTTGGCGAGTTTGCCTTCGAGGACCTGCTCCCGCTCGATGGCCTGAGCGACCGTCACGCGCAATTCCTTCTCCAACTCACTCGACCGCTCCTCGCTGATGCGGATCGCGGCGGTGGCCTCGTGGATGAGGTCGAGGGTCGAGGACCAGTTGCGGCGATCGGGGGCCGCCGCCTCGTCGACCTGAGGTGCGTCGGGAACGGGCTTCAAAGGGACCAGGTTCTCAACCGGCACCAGGACGGCGTCCGCCCGTCCCCGCATGAGCCAAGCGGCCGCGGACGTCGTCGGATGATCGCGCAGAGCGTTCTCGGTCATGGCCTTCCTTCCTCAAAATTTCGGTCCCCTGCCCATCCGTGGGATGGGCGGATCTTCTCGACCCGGCGTGAGGCTCAGGTGGTTTTCTCGGCCGGCATGAAGGGTCTGACGTTGCTCGGCTCGGGCGACGGAGCGGCCGGTGCCTCGGCCCGAAGGGTCGCCTCGTCGCTCGAGAATGAACGTGCCGTGCGCTTCAGCGCCTCGTGCTGCTTCTGAAGCGAGACGCGGCTCTCCCGCGCGATGTCGAGGGCGCCCTGAGCCATCTTGCGCTCGGATCGCTCGTGCTGGAGTTCCTCGACGAGGCGATGATTGACCGTCTCGAAGTCCGCTCGCTCGATCTCCTGCCGGTGGAGGAGTTGCTCAATCCGGTCCGACAGACTGGCGACCCGCCCCGTGGCCTGTTCGAGGGCCGCGTCCTTGGCGGCAATGGCCTTGGAGAACATCTCGCAGCGATGATCCAGTTCCGAGCGCGCGCGCTGCATCTCGAGGAACCGCTCCGTCTGACGAGCGAGGTCGGCCTGCACGCCTTCCAGGCGACGCTCGAGGGTCACCCGCTCGATGGAGGCTTCCTTGAAGCCCCGCTCCGCAGCCCGCCCCGCCTCGTCGCGCTCACGCAGCTGGTTGCGCAGCTGTTGCAGCATCTGGTCCGTTGCCAGGAGCCGTCCCGTGGCCGCCTCGAGCCGCATGGCGAGGCTGGCGCGCTCCGTCCGGTGCGCCACCATCTCCACCTCGGACTGGGCTTCGGCTTTCTGAGCGGCCGAGACGGTGTTCGCCAGTTGCTGTTCGAGGCTCCTCGTCAGGCTGCGGGCCGTATCCGCCTGAGTTTCGTGATCCTGCGAACGGGCCGTCAGCTCCGAGAGCTTGACCGCTTGTTCTTCGCTGAGGATCTGGAGGCGGTGATTGTCCTGCTCCAGAAGACCGCGTGCCTCTCGGACGTCCTGAAGCTCGCTCTCGGACCGAGCCAACGCCTGATCGAGGGACTTCGCCTCGATCCGAAGGGCCTTGCTCTCGCCGAGCAACGCACGGCTCTGCTCCGTCTCGGCAAAAAGCTGTCGTTCGAGATTTTCAGCGACCAGAGTCTTGTCGCGTAAACTCACGCGCAGCTCTTCGCCGGTCGCATCCCGGTCCTTCAGACTGGCTTCCAGGTGGTGAAGCTGGAGCGTTGTCGCCGAGTAGTCGTTCGAGACCTCTGCCAGGCGCTTCGAGATGTCCGCGAGTTCACGCCGCATGCTGGCGGCGCCTGCCTGCTCCAGGGTCAAAAGCGTCTCGACCTCGGATATCCGAATCTTCGCCTTGGGCAGTTCGTCTGTGATCGCAATGATCGGCTCGATTACGGAGGAGAAATCGCTCTGTAGCGATTTGAGATCCTCCAATCGATCGAGCATTTCGGAGATCCGAAAACGGACGATCTCATTCTGCTGACCAATGGTATCGAGTGAAAAATCTTTGATGCCAGAACTGGTACGAGAGTCGCCGCTGCTTTTGGAGATCAGATCCACAGGCATCGAATCATCGCTCGACGGGGTTCTGTTGGTCATGTCGTAATTCGAAGATTGAAGGCTTTTGGCTTCTTCGGTGGGCCTTGACCTAGTGAAATTAATCCAAGCCATTACACGAATGCCCATCGCTGCAGGTGATAGCAGCACTTCTCATCATCAGGTAATTGCAGCGCAGCCATTGCGTCAACATCGATCGGCATTGAAATGCACGAAATCTTAAGCTTTTGTCATTTCGGCATCACCCGTCCTGGCGAGGAGCGCAAAGGGGCAATAACATTTTCGTGATTTGGGGTGTGAGAATCCTTGAATACCAAGGGCGACATTTTCTGCCGTGCCGCCCGCCCCTGATTCACATGACGCTGCGAGGAAGAGTCTCTCGATCCTTGGTGTCATGTCTTCTGGCCTGCTCCGATCGGGAATTTCACTCCATGGAAGTGCTTCTCGCCGTTGGTCCAGCGGTGACGCGGCTCGGTCGGTCGATGCGCGATATCATTGCGGGCCCCGGCCGATGCCGGACGGTGCAGCGACGAGCACGTCAGGTGCGGGATGGTAGATCTGTGGCACGTAAGGGCCGTCGTCGAGCGAGGAGCGTGTGACGCCGCCTGCATCGCCTTACGCTGACGGGATCGTCGAACCCGGATACTTTCAGCCCATGCGCTGATCGGCAGCCGTGGTCCGCTGCCCGACCTTGGCGACGGTCTTCGGGTTGATCCCGTGGCACTTCGAGAGCGCCCTCCAGGCTCGCTTGCCTATGTTGGATCGCTTGACGGACCGGTTCAATCTTCGCGGCGCTGCCACGAAGAATTTGGCCCCCGACGCGTCCCTCCCCTCGAACGAAGGGATCGCGCGCCATCAAGCTCTGAAATCAAACATCGAACAAAAAGAAAATTCTTACGTCTGGAGGTCAGGCGTGGCGCTCCGGACCACCGATCCGGGCTCACGAGAGCGTGTACCGGCAGCGATACGCGCTGCCGATGGCGCTGGCGCCGCCCCATCCCGCGGAAGGATTGGTAAGGTAGAGGTGCGTTCCGCCGAGGGCGGCCGTACGCCGGCGAAGGGCATCCTGGAAATCCTGGTAACCCGAATCCAGCCGGTAGCCCGGCGTGAAGGGGGGAGCGCCGACGGGAGCGACGAACGCGCAGGCTGTCACCGCTGCGAGGTCCGTCACGATGGCCACGGGCGGGGGCTGGTTCTGGCCGGACACGCACCCTCCCAGGACGAGACCGAGGCAGGCAAGGGCCAGTCGGCTCAGGCGGCGGTGGGTGGGCTGAGTGGCGAGCATGGTGCGGCGCACGGGGTCTAGCGGAGGGGCGTGTCGCCAGCGCGGGGCGGCGCATCGGACGGGGGAGCGGATGCCATGACGGACGGGCCGGACTCTGCAGGGGTCGCCGGCGAGGACGGCAGCTCGAGCTGCGTGTATTGGGTCGGCGGGGCCGGCGCGGCCAGTTCGGCCTTCGCGCCCACCACGGGGGCGCCCCGATAGCGGTCGATCAGGCTGGTGGAGCTGGCGCTGTTCTTGAACTTCCACAGCTTGCGCTCGGCGCCCTCGATGACCAGCGAGTAGACGGCGAGTTCGATCGCCTCGCGGACGGCGAGCTGCGTCGGCTCGTTGCGCGAGAAGCCNTGAACTTCCACAGCTTGCGCTCGGCGCCCTCGATGACCAGCGAGTAGACGGCGAGTTCGATCGCCTCGCGGACGGCGAGCTGCGTCGGCTCGTTGCGCGAGAAGCCGGTCTCGCCTTCGAGGATGCGGTCGAGGGCCACGAATTTGTAGATGTTACCCGACAGCAGGACCGAGTAGATCGTCTTCGTCGTAGTGACGCTGAGCAGAACTTGCCCGCTCTGGACCGAGACCACGCGCATGGCCACGGTGACCATGTCGCGGCGGTACTTGGTGTCGAGGCCGATGCCGAGGTAGCGCGCGCCCAGGCCCCCCGTCACCGTATTGGCATCGTAGGCCAGGATGCCGCCCTCGACGATGAGGCCGGCGAAGCGCAGGGGCGGCAGCGGCTTGGCGTTGGTGCCCTCGAACTCCGTTCGCGTGGCGCGGATGAGCTGGCGCTCCTGAAGCAGCGACTGCAGGCCGCCGCGCTCGACCACGTTGAACCA
>NZ_LMMU01000005.1 GCF_001422375.1 Methylobacterium sp. Leaf99
CCCGTCGCCATGGAAGAGAAGCTGCGCTTCGCCATCCGTGAAGGCGGACGCACCGTCGGCGCCGGCGTCGTCGCCGCCATCAACGAGTAGTCTTCCGTCCGGCGCGGCCCCGCCGCGCCGGGTCGTCGTTCCGTCGACCCCATAAGGCCTGATTCCATGAGGCCCGCGCTCCGTCTTGACGGCGCGCGGGCCTTGTCGTTTCATAACCCTGAGTTGTGGATTGGGGGGCTGATTCGTGGATGGACCCTCGAATTCCTTCACCCGGCGACGCTTCGCGGCGGCAGGAATTGCAACTCTCGCGGGCATCGTCCCGGACCGCGCGGGTGGCGACGATCTGCACAGCGGCGTCCTCCGGGACGAAGTCGTGGCGATCCTGCGCAGCGACTTCCCGGATGTCGCGGTCACCCTCGACGCCGACCCGGGGCAGATCCGCATCGGCCCCCTGTTCCTCGACAACCTGGATGCCCAGGTCGCCGGCCCGACGGGCGCGGAGCCGATGGTCCCCATGGTGATGGACCGGACCCGCGAGGGCCTCGGCACGCCCAGCATCGTCGTCGGGTTCCAGACCCACGATGTCCTCATCGCCTGGACACCGGACAGTGAGGCCAAGGCGGTCCCTCGCCCGGACCGTGGTCGATTACATGCATCGCGGTCCCTACAGCCGCAGCACGGAGCTTTTCGCTTACTCCGCGGCCGGCGTACGTCCACTTACCCCGTTCGAACTCTCTCAGCACGGCCGCTAGGACATCGGTCCGAAAGGTGGGCATGGGCTTTCGGGAAAAGGCCGATGCCAAAACAAGGACCGAGGGCATCGTCCGGGATACCGTGTTCCGGACGATGATCGGGGGGAGGGGTGAAGGGCCGGGTTCGCCCGCCGGCCCCGACAGTTCGGACGCCGGATTTTGCCGGCTTCGGCACCTCACCCCCTTGCGCGGGACCCGAGGATCGGGCAAGGAGCGCTGCGCCTAGGAGTGTAGCTCAACTGGTCAGAGCGCCGGTCTCCAAAACCGGAGGTTGCGGGTTCGAGTCCCTCCACTCCTGCCACTTGGCGGCTGCTCCAAGTCGAGACCACGTCGCGACATCCCCCATCAGGCCGCTTCTCGGCAAGGCTGGACTTCCCCGCGAGTCGTTGCCCGGTGCAGTCGACAAGCACGGGGACTTGCGCTAGAGCGGTCGCCTTCCGAGATCGATGAAGGCCGTCGCGGCAGGCTTGGTTCCAGGCCCACGCATCGCGCTTTCCCGATCCCCGGACCGTTCTCCCTGTTTGTTGGCGCCATGGCATCGAACGAAGCATCGAAGAAAACGGACCTCGCGCGCACCCCGCAGCGCGGCTCCGTCACGCCGGGTCCGGCCCGGGCGACGCCCCCCGTGCGGCCCGCGCCGAAGCGCGTCGGCCCCGTGGAGTTTCTGGGCCAGGTCCGCGACGAGGGCCGCAAGGTCACGTGGCCGACCCGCAAGGAGACCGTGGTCACCACCGTGATGGTGTTCATCATGGTGGTCGCCGCGAGCCTGTTCTTCACCGTGGTCGATCAGGCCATGCGTTACCTCGTGACCCTGATCCTCGGGGTCGGGACCAACTAGTTTCTCGGTCCGGGCGCGCTTTCGCGACCGGCCGACCGACGTCAGGATTTGGTGAGAACGTGTCGAAGCGCTGGTACATCGTCCACGCCTACTCGAATTTCGAGAACAAGGTCGCGCAATCCATCAAGGATCAGGCGGCCCAGCGTGGCCTGATGGAGCTGTTCGACGAGGTCATGGTCCCGACCGAGAAGGTCGTCGAGGTCCGCCGCGGCCGCAAGGTCGATGCCGAGCGCAAGTTCTTCCCCGGCTACGTCCTGGTGAAGTGCGACCTGACCGACGAGGTCTACCACCTCATCAAGAACACCCCCAAGGTCACCGGCTTCCTCGGGGCCGACAAGTCGAAGCCCGTGCCGATCCCGGATTCGGAGGCCGAGCGCATCAAGGGCCAGGTCGCCGAGGGCGTCGATCGCCCCAAACCCTCGATCTCCTTCGAGATCGGCGAGACGGTGCGCGTCTCCGATGGCCCGTTCGCGTCGTTCAACGGCACCGTCGAGGAGATCGACGAGAGCCGCTCGCGCCTCAAGGTCGCCGTGTCGATCTTCGGCCGCGCCACCCCGGTGGAACTCGAGTACGCCCAGGTCGAGAAGCTCTAGCTTTCGCGAGTTTCGATCGATCGACGTCGATCGATCCGTCCCTTTCCCGATCGGCGTCACGCCGGTCGTGAGAACGCCGTGGGTGGCAAAGCCCCCTCGGCATCACACGCGGAAGGTCCGCCCGGTTCGCCGCCGGGGTCCACGGGCCGCACCGCGACCTGCAACCGCCCGCTCCATCCGCGCTGAGGCCAGCCGGGTGCCGGGCATTCTTTGGGAGCAGTCCCTATGGCAAAGAAGATCACGGGCTACGTGAAGCTTCAGGTTCCGGCCGGCGCCGCGAACCCGTCGCCGCCCATCGGCCCCGCGCTCGGTCAGCGCGGCCTCAACATCATGGAATTCTGCAAGGCCTTCAACGCGAAGACCTCGCAGATCGAGAAGGGCACCCCGATCCCGGTCGTGATCACGGCCTACCAGGATCGCTCCTTCACCTTCGAGATGAAGCAGCCCCCGGTGACCTTCTTCCTGAAGAAGGCCGCCGGCCTGAAGATCGGCAAGAAGCCGGCTTCCGGCTCCAAGACCCCGGGCAAGCCCGGCTCGAACGTCGGCAAGGTCACCGAGGCACAGCTGCGCGAGATCGCCGAGCGCAAGATGCCCGACCTGAACTGCGATTCGGTGGATGCCGCCGTCGCGATGATCCGTGGCTCCGCGCGGGCCATGGGTCTCGACATCGTCGCTTAAGGGGAGGGCACCATGGCACACGAAGGCAAGCGCATCCGCGCCGCCCGCGAGGGCATCGACGCGCTCAAGCTCTACACCATCGACGAGGCGATCCAGCTCGTTAAGGAGAAGGCCAGCGCCAAGTTCGACGAGACCGTCGAGGTCTCCATGAACCTCGGCGTCGACCCGCGCCACGCCGACCAGATGGTCCGCGGCGTCTGCAACCTGCCCAACGGCTCCGGCCGGACGGTGCGGGTGGCGGTGTTCGCCCGCGGCGCCAAGGCCGACGAGGCCCGGGAAGCCGGCGCCGACATCGTCGGTGCCGAGGACCTCCTCGAGATCGTCCAGGGCGGCAAGATCGAGTTCGATCGCTGCATCGCCACCCCGGACCTGATGCCCCTCGTCGGCCGTCTCGGCAAGGTGCTCGGCCCGCGCGGCCTGATGCCGAACCCGAAGGTCGGCACCGTCACCATGGACGTGAAGTCCGCGGTGGCCGGCGCCAAGGGCGGTTCGGTCGAGTTCCGCGTCGAGAAGGCCGGCATCGTCCATGCCGGCATCGGCAAGGTCTCGTTCGACGCCGACAAGCTCGTCGAGAACATCAAGGCGTTCGCCGATGCGGTCTCCAAAGCCAAGCCCGCCGGCGCCAAGGGCCAGTACGTCCAGCGCGTCGCCGTGACCTCCTCCATGGGTCCGGGCGTCAAGGTCGAGCCCTCGACGGTTCTGCCGGCCTAAGGTTCTGCCGGCCTAGCGCCCGCAGCCCCGCCCGCACGTCTGGAAACGCCCGGCCCCACGGCCGGGCGTTTTCGTTTGGGGGGGCCCACGCAGGCGCCGGGCGGTCGGGGTTCGGGTGACGCACCGTTCAAACCCCCGTGAACGCATCGGATACCGCCTGCGGGCCCGCAAAAGCCGCTTGAGAAATCGACAGGCGAGGGGGACGCCTTCGCGGATGCGTGTGCTAGATACGCAGCCATGCGATGCACCCTCTCCGTCTCCTCCAAGCGACGCATCCTGTGCGTCTTCCCCGCCTACACGCCGTCCTTCGGGACGTTCGCGCATGCCTATCCGTTGATGGGCGGCGTCAAGGCGTTCATGCCGCCCCAGGGGCTGCTGCTCATCGCGGCCTACATGCCCGAGACCTGGGAGTACCGGTTCGTCGACGAGAACATCAAGCGGGCCGGGCCGGACGACTTCGCCTGGGCCGACGCGGTGTTCGTGTCGGGCATGCACATCCAGGCGCCGCAGATCCGCGACATCTACGCGCGGGCGCACGCCGCCGGTAAGGTCACGGCGCTCGGCGGACCCTCGGTGTCGGGCTCGCCCGAGCAGTACCCCGAGTTCGACTACCTCCATGTCGGCGAGATCGGCGACGCCACCGACGAGCTCGTGGCGATCCTCGACCGCGACGTGTCGATCCCGGCCGCCCAGGTGCGCCTGGAGACGAAGGAGCGCCTGCCGCTCTCCGACTTCCCGGCGCCGGCCTACGAGGCCGCCCCGCTCAAGCGCTACCTCATCGGCTCCCTGCAGTTCTCGTCGGGCTGCCCGTATCGCTGCGAGTTCTGCGACATCCCGCAGCTCTACGGCCGCCAGCCCCGCCTGAAGAGCCCCGAGCAGATGCTGGGCGAGCTCGACGCCATCATCTCCCAGCCCGGCCACCCGGCGGTGGTGTACTTCGTCGACGACAACTTCATCGGCAACCGCAAGGCGACGAAGGACATGCTGCCCCACCTCGTGGCGTGGCAGAAGAAGAACCACTACCCGCTTCAGTTCGCCTGCGAGGCGACCCTGAACATGGCCAAGCAGCCCGACATCCTCGAGCTCATGCGCCAGGCCAACTTCATGACCGTCTTCGTCGGCATCGAGACGCCGGAGGAGGACGCGCTGGCGGGCATCGACAAGAAGCACAACGCCGCCGTGCCCATGTACGAGGCCATCGAGACCCTCAACAGCTTCGGCCTGGAGGTCACCTCGGGCATCATCCTCGGCCTCGACACCGAGACCGACGGTTCGGAGCAGAAGCTCATCGACTTCGTCGACAAGTCGGCGGTGCCGGTCCTGACCATGAACCTGCTGCAGGCCCTGCCCAAGACGCCCCTATGGGACCGCCTGACCCGCGAGGGCCGGCTTCTGCACGACGCGTCCCTCGAATCCAACGTCCTGTTCAAGCGCCCCCACGACGACGTGGTGGCGAGCTGGCGCCGGGCCATCGCCCACGCCTATGAGCCGGCCCACCTGTTCGAGCGCTTCAAGTATCAGGTCGAGCGGACCTACCCGCACCGGATCAAGACCCCGCTGAAGGGCAAGCTCACCCGGACCAACCTGCGCCGCGGCCTCATCCTCGGCTTCAACATCGCCCTCCGGGTCGGCGTGCTGTCGGATTACCGCGGCGTGTTCTGGAAGGCTGCGGGCCACGCCCTCCGGCGCGGGCAGATCGAGGCGGTGTTCAACATGGGCTTCGTCGCCCACCACCTCATCCGCTTCACCCGCGAGGCCCTGCGCGGCGAGCACAACGCCTCGTTCTACGCGGCCAAGGCCGACCAGGCGAAGGAGGTGCGCACCCCGTGGTGGCAGGCCGCGCGCCGGTTCCTGCCGACGTAGCGACGGCGTTCCCACGGAGCGGAACGGCCCCTCCCGCCACGCGGGCGGGGCCCAAACCCCGTCAAGGAAAATCGTCGCCTGCGACGGAATAGTCATGCGGGGGGCCTTGGCAGGCTGCTTGCAAGGTTCTATAGACCGCGCTCAACGTTTTCATACACGAGAAAGGAATCGGCCGATCGGTCGGTTTCGACTTGAGAGATCGCCTGGGCAACCAGGTGGTGATGGCCGGAAGGCTTTGAGGGGGCCAACACCCGCTCAGGCTTCGTCCGGCCATGTCCTGTCCGAGACTGCAGGCGCCGGGTCCCCGGCTTAATTTCCCAGCCTGCACAGACGGGGAAGACCGAAATTCAAGTCCCTGCTCCGGACGCTCAGGCGGACGGGACGGGGCATCGGTTTGAACCATCTCACCCGTGCCGTCCACCCATCCGGGGGATCGCAGGGGACAGGGCCGTGAAGCGTCGTCCAGGACGTTCCGGCTTTTCGTGGCCGAGTACCGTCCCGGGCGGCATGTGCAACCGGCGGACCCATTCTCGGGTTCCGCCAACCGGAGAGAGCCCCAGTGGACAGGACAGCCAAAGCTGATCTCGTCTCGACGCTCAACGGCGTGTTCGCGAACACGTCCGTCGTCGTCGTGGCCCACTACAAGGGCCTCACGGTCGCCGACATGCAGAAGCTGCGCTCGCAGATGAAGCTCGCCGGTGCCACCGTGAAGGTCACCAAGAACCGCCTCGCCAACATCGCTCTCGATGGCACGGACGTCGCCTCCATCAAGCCCCTCCTGAAGGGCCCGACCCTGCTCGCCTATTCGAGCGATCCGGTCGCGGCCGCCAAGGTGGCGGTGGACTTCGCCAAGGGGAACGACAAGCTCGTGATCCTCGGCGGTGCCATGGGCACGACAGCCCTGAACCCGGACGGCGTGAAGGCCCTGGCCTCGCTCCCGTCCCTCGACGAACTGCGCGCCAAGATCGTGGGCCTCATCCAGGCTCCCGCGACCAAGATCGCCCAGGTTGTCAGCGCACCGGCGGCCAAGCTCGCCCGCGTGTTCGGAGCCTATGCCACGAAGGACGAGGCCCAGGACGAAGCGGCCTGACGCCGCATCGTCCTCCCAAACCCATCCGTTCAAACCGATCTCTGAAGGAAACCAACCATGGCTGATCTCGCCAAGCTCGTCGACGACCTGTCCTCGCTGACCGTTCTCGAGGCCGCCGACCTCGCCAAGCTGCTCGAAGAGAAGTGGGGCGTCTCGGCCGCCGCTGCCGTCGCCGTCGCCGGCCCCGCCGCCGGTCCGGCCGCCGTCGTCGAGGAGCAGACCGAGTTCACGGTCATGCTCACCGCCGCCGGCGACAAGAAGATCGAGGTCATCAAGGAGGTCCGCGCGATCACCGGCCTCGGCCTCAAGGAAGCCAAGGACCTCGTCGAGGGCGCCCCGAAGGCCGTCAAGGAGTCCGTCAACAAGGAAGAGGCCGAGAAGCTCAAGGCTCAGCTCGAGAAGGCTGGCGCCAAGGTCGAGCTCAAGTAAGACTCTTCCCCGTGGGCCGCTCCAGGCCCACCCTCTCCGTCGGGTCCTCCGGGACCTGACGGCACCGAAGGCCCGCGGGTTCGCGCCCGTGGGCTAAGGTCGCTTCCGGCGACACGACCGGCCCGGCGACGGGCCACCAGATTTTCAGTTCGGGAGGGCGGCGTCCGGCGGGGCGCGTCCATCGCCTGGTCGCGGGAGGCACGAGCCTTCCCCGGGCATCCGGTACGCGGGACGTAGGAGCGAGGTCACCCATGGCCAACACGCTGGTCGGTCGCAAGCGCATTCGCAAATTCTTCGGCAAGATCAAGGAAGTCGCCGAGATGCCGAACCTCATCGAGGTTCAGAAGGCATCCTACGACCAGTTCCTGATGATGGACGAGCCGGAAGGCGGGCGGGGCGACGAAGGCCTGCAGACCGTGTTCAAGTCGGTGTTCCCGATCTCCGACTTCTCGGCCACGGCCCTGCTCGAATTCGTGAAGTACACGTTCGAGCAGCCGAAATACGACGTCGACGAGTGCCGCCAGCGCGGCATCACCTACGCGGCCCCCCTCAAGGTGACGCTCCGCCTCATCGTGTTCGACGTCGATCCCGACACCGGCGCCAAGTCGGTCAAGGACATCAAGGAGCAGGACGTCTACATGGGCGACATGCCCCTGATGACGGAGAACGGCACCTTCATCGTCAACGGCACCGAGCGCGTCATCGTCTCGCAGATGCACCGTTCGCCGGGCGTGTTCTTCGATCACGACAAGGGCAAGACGCATTCGAGCGGGAAGCTGCTCTTCGCGGCGCGCATCATCCCGTATCGCGGCTCCTGGCTCGACGTCGAGTTCGACGCCAAGGACATCGTCCACGTCCGCATCGACCGCAAGCGCAAGCTGCCGGTGACCTCCCTGCTGTTCGCCCTCGGGCTCGACGGCGAGGAAATCCTGTCGACGTTCTACAACCGCGTCATGTACGACCGCGACGGCGCCGAGTGGCGCGTGCCGTATGACGCCGACCGCCTGAAGGGCTTCAAGGCCTCCGTCGATCTCATCGACGCGGAGTCCGGCGAGGTCGTGCTCGAGGCCGGCAAGAAGCTCAACGCCCGCAACGCCCGGCAGATCGCCGAGCGCGGCGTGAACTTCCTCAAGGCCACGGACGAGGACCTCATCGGCCAGTACATCGCCGAGGACCTGGTCAACGCCAAGACCGGCGAGATCTGGGCCGAGGCCGGCGACGAGATCTCCGACAAGCTCCTGAAGAGCCTCGAAGAGGTGGGCATCACCGAGCTGCCCGTGCTCGACATCGATCACATCAACGTCGGTCCCTATATCCGCAACACGCTCGCCGTGGACAAGAACTCCGCCCGCGAGGGCGCGCTGTTCGACATCTACCGCGTCATGCGTCCCGGCGAGCCGCCGACGCTCGATACGGCGGAGGCGATGTTCCACTCGCTGTTCTTCGATTCGGAGCGCTACGACCTCTCGGCCGTCGGCCGCGTGAAGATGAACATGCGCCTCGACCTCGACGCCGAGGACACCGTGCGGACCCTGCGCCGCGAGGACATGCTCGCCGTGGTGAAGGCCCTCGTGGATCTCCGCGACGGCAAGGGCGAGATCGACGACATCGATCACCTCGGCAACCGCCGCGTGCGCTCCGTCGGCGAGCTCATGGAGAACCAGTACCGCCTCGGCCTGCTCCGCATGGAGCGCGCCATCAAGGAGCGGATGTCCTCCGTCGACATCGACACGGTGATGCCGCAGGACCTGATCAATGCGAAGCCGGCCGCCGCGGCCGTGCGCGAGTTCTTCGGCTCGTCGCAGCTGTCGCAGTTCATGGATCAGACCAACCCGCTCTCGGAGGTCACCCACAAGCGCCGCCTCTCGGCGCTCGGCCCCGGCGGTCTGACCCGCGAGCGCGCCGGCTTCGAGGTGCGCGACGTGCACCCGACCCACTATGGCCGCATCTGCCCCATCGAGACCCCGGAAGGCCCGAACATCGGCCTCATCAACTCCCTGGCGACCTTCGCCCGCGTGAACAAGTACGGCTTCATCGAGACCCCGTTCCGCAAGGTGAAGGACGGCGTCGTCACCACGGACGTCGCCTACCTGTCGGCCATGGAGGAGGCGAAGTACTACGTCGCCCAGGCCAACGCCCAGATGGACGAGGCCTTCAAGCTGACGGAGGACCTCGTGGTCTGCCGCCGCGCCGGTGACGTCATCGTCGTGCCGCCGGACCGCGTCGATCTCATGGATGTGTCGCCGAAGCAGCTCGTCTCCGTGGCCGCCGCGCTCATCCCGTTCCTCGAGAACGACGACGCGAACCGCGCCCTCATGGGCTCGAACATGCAGCGCCAGGCGGTGCCCCTGGTCCGCGCCGACGCGCCCTTCGTCGGCACCGGCATGGAGGCCGTCGTCGCCCGCGATTCCGGTGCCGCCATCGCGGCGCGCCGCTCGGGCATCGTCGATCAGGTGGACGCCACCCGTATCGTCATCCGCGCCACGGAAGAGGCCGACGCCAACAAGCCCGGCGTCGACATCTACCGCCTCCAGAAATTCCAGCGCTCGAACCAGTCGACCTGCATCACGCAGAAGCCCCTGGTCCGCGTCGGCGAGCAGGTCAAGAAAGGCGAGATCATCGCCGACGGCCCGTCGACGGAGTTCGGCGAGCTGGCCCTCGGCCGGAACGTGCTCGTCGCGTTCATGCCGTGGAACGGCTACAACTTCGAGGATTCGATCCTGCTCTCCGAGCGGATCGTGAAGGATGACGTGTTCACCTCGATCCACATCGAGGAGTTCGAGGTGATGGCCCGGGACACCAAGCTCGGTCCGGAAGAGATCACCCGCGACATCCCCAACGTCTCCGAAGAGGCCCTGAAGAACCTCGACGAGGCCGGCATCGTCTACATCGGTGCCGAGGTCCACGCCGGCGACATCCTGTGCGGCAAGATCACCCCGAAGGGCGAGAGCCCGATGACGCCGGAGGAGAAGCTCCTGCGCGCCATCTTCGGCGAGAAGGCGTCGGACGTCCGCGATACGTCGCTCCGGGTACCCCCGGGCGTGACGGGCACCATCGTCGAGGTCCGGGTGTTCAACCGCCACGGCGTCGACAAGGACGAGCGCGCCCAGGCCATCGAGCGCGAGGAGATCGAGCGCCTCGCCAAGGATCGCGACGACGAGCAGGCGATCCTCGACCGCAACACCTACGCCCGCCTCTCCGGCGTGCTCATCGGTCAGGCGCCCATCGCCGGTCCGAAGGGCTTCCGGAAGGACACGGTGCTCAACCGCGAGGGTCTCTCCGAGTACCCGCGCTCCCAGTGGTGGCAGTTCGCCGTCATCGACGACCGTCTCATGACCGAGATGGAAGCGATGCAGAAGCAGTACGACGAGTCGAAGAAGCGCCTCGAGCAGCGCTTCCTCGACAAGGTCGAGAAGCTGCAGCGCGGTGACGAGCTGCCCCCCGGCGTCATGAAGATGGTCAAGGTCTTCGTCGCGGTGAAGCGCAAGATCCAGCCGGGCGACAAGATGGCCGGCCGCCACGGCAACAAGGGCGTGGTGTCGCGCATCGTGCCCATCGAGGACATGCCGTTCCTCGAGGACGGCACCCATGCCGACATCGTGCTGAACCCCCTCGGCGTGCCCTCGCGCATGAACGTCGGTCAGATCCTGGAGACCCACCTGGGCTGGGCCGCGGCCGGACTCGGCCGCAAGGTCGGGCTCGCCGTGGACGCCTATCTCCGCAGCAACGACATCGCCCCCCTCAAGGCGGAGATGGAGGCGATCTACTCGCCGTCGGAGCTCGAAGGCCTGTCGGACGAGGACATGGCGGAGGCGGCCAACAACGTGCGCCGCGGCGTGCCGATGGCCACCCCGGTGTTCAACGGCGCCAAGGAAGCCGACATCGAGCAGATGCTGGAAATGGCCGGTCTCGACCGGTCGGCCCAGTCGACCCTCTATGACGGCCGCACGGGTGAGCCCTTCGACCGCAAGGTCACCATGGGCTACATCTACATGCTGAAGCTGCACCACCTCGTGGACGACAAGATCCACGCCCGGTCCATCGGCCCGTACTCCCTCGTCACCCAGCAGCCCCTGGGCGGCAAGGCGCAGTTCGGCGGTCAGCGCTTCGGCGAGATGGAGGTGTGGGCCCTCGAAGCCTACGGCGCCGCCTACACCCTGCAGGAGATGCTGACGGTGAAGTCGGACGACGTCGCCGGCCGCACCAAGGTGTACGAGGCCATCGTGCGCGGCGACGACACCTTCGAGGCGGGCATCCCCGAGTCGTTCAACGTGCTCGTCAAGGAGATGCGCTCCCTCGGCCTCAACGTGGAGCTCACCTCCTCGAAGAAGTCGGCCAACGACCAGATCGAGCCGCCCGCCGAGGCGGCCGAGTAACCACCGCACCACGCTCCCGCGCCGGCTCTTTTGCCGGCGCGGTCCGAGCGGGGAGGGGAAGCGCCTCCCGGATGATGACGGCCAGCGGCGACTGAGACAGTCGCGGCGCCGACCAGTTTTCAGCACGCGGTGGCCCCTCGGCGGAGGGGCGCCCCGTCAGCAGGAGTCGATCCATGAACCAAGAGGTCATGAATCTTTTCAACCAGCAGGCTCAGCCCCAGAGCTTCGACCAGATCAAGATTTCGATCTCGTCGCCGGAGAAGATCCTCTCGTGGTCTTTCGGCGAGATCAAGAAGCCCGAGACGATCAACTACCGCACGTTCAAGCCCGAGCGCGACGGCCTGTTCTGTGCGCGAATCTTCGGGCCCATCAAGGACTACGAGTGCCTGTGCGGCAAGTACAAGCGCATGAAGTACAAGGGCGTCATCTGTGAGAAGTGCGGCGTCGAGGTTACCCTCGCGCGCGTGCGGCGCGACCGCATGGGCCACATCGAACTCGCCGCCCCCGTCGCCCACATCTGGTTCCTGAAGTCGCTGCCGTCCCGCATCGGCCTCCTGCTCGACATGGCCCTCAAGGACCTCGAGCGGATCCTGTACTTCGAGTCCTACGTCACCATCGAGCCGGGCCTCACCCCCCTCAAGGAGCGCCAGCTCCTGTCGGAGGAGGAATACCTGCGCGCCCAGGAGGAGTACGGCGAGGACAGCTTCACCGCCATGATCGGCGCCGAGGCCATCCGGCGCATCCTCCAGGAGCTCGACCTCGACGGCATCGCCGATTCGCTGCGTGAAGAGATCGCCACCACGACCTCCGAGCTCAAGCCGAAGAAGCTGCTCAAGCGCCTGAAGATCATCGAGGCCTTCCAGATGTCGGGCAACAAGCCCGAGTGGATGATCCTCACCGTGGTCCCCGTCATCCCGCCGGACCTGCGCCCCCTCGTTCCGCTCGACGGCGGCCGCTTCGCCACGTCCGATCTCAACGACCTCTACCGCCGCGTCATCAACCGCAACAACCGCCTCAAGCGGCTGATCGAGCTGCGGGCCCCCGACATCATCATCCGCAACGAGAAGCGCATGCTTCAGGAAGCGGTCGATGCCCTGTTCGACAACGGCCGCCGCGGCCGCGTCATCACGGGCGCCAACAAGCGTCCGCTGAAGTCGCTCGCCGACATGCTCAAGGGCAAGCAGGGCCGGTTCCGCCAGAACCTGCTCGGCAAGCGCGTCGACTATTCGGGCCGTTCGGTCATCGTGGTCGGCCCCGAGCTGAAGCTGCACCAGTGCGGCCTGCCGAAGAAGATGGCGCTGGAGCTGTTCAAGCCGTTCATCTACGCGCGCCTCGACGCCAAGGGTTTTTCCGCGACGGTGAAGCAGGCGAAGAAGCTCGTCGAGAAGGAGAAGCCCGAGGTCTGGGACATCCTCGACGAGGTGATCCGCGAGCACCCGGTGATGCTCAACCGCGCGCCGACGCTGCACCGCCTCGGCATCCAGGCGTTCGAGCCTAAGCTCATCGAGGGCAAGGCGATCCAGCTCCACCCGCTGGTCTGCGCCGCGTTCAACGCCGACTTCGACGGCGATCAGATGGCCGTGCACGTCCCCCTGAGCCTCGAGGCTCAGCTGGAGGCGCGCGTGCTGATGATGTCGACGAACAACATCCTGCACCCCGCCAACGGCCTGCCGATCATCGTGCCGTCGCAGGACATCGTCCTCGGCCTGTACTACCTCTCCATCGTCGCCGAGGGCGCCATCGGCGCGTTCGATCCGACGAGCAAGACCAACCCGATGCAGGGCGTGTTCGGCAACGTCGGCGAGCTCGAGCACGCGCTCGCGGCCAAGACCGTCAAGCTCCACACCAAGATCCGCTGGCGCTGGAACGGCATCGGTCCCGATGGCGAGCCCCTGACCAAGACCTACGACACCACCCCGGGCCGCGTGATCCTGTCCGGCGCCCTGCCGCTGCACAAGAACGTCCCCTTCGACGTCGTCAACAAGCTGATGACCAAGAAGGAGATCTCGTCGATGATCGACACCGTCTACCGCCACTGCGGTCAGAAGGAGTCGGTGATCTTCTGTGATCGCATCATGGCGCTCGGCTTCAACCACGCGTTCAAGGCCGGCATCTCGTTCGGCAAGGACGACATGGTGGTGCCCGACAACAAGTGGCCCATCGTCGACGACACCCGCGCCCTGGTGAAGGACTACGAGCAGCAGTACAACGACGGCCTGATCACCCAGGGCGAGAAGTACAACAAGGTGGTCGACGCCTGGGCCAAGTGCTCGGACAAGCTCGCCGCCGAGATGATGCTGCGCATCTCCACGGTGCAGAAGGACGAGAACGGCGCCGACAAGCAGATCAACTCGATCTACATGATGAGCCATTCCGGTGCCCGTGGTTCGCCGGCGCAGATGAAGCAGCTCGCCGCCATGCGCGGCCTCATGGCCAAGCCCTCGGGCGAGATCATCGAGACGCCGATCATCTCGAACTTCAAGGAAGGCCTCGACGTGCTCGAGTACTTCAACTCGACCCACGGCGCCCGTAAGGGCCTCGCGGACACCGCGCTGAAGACCGCCAACTCCGGCTACCTGACCCGCCGTCTCGTCGACGTCGCCCAGGACGCGGTCATCCGCGAGGTGGATTGCGGCTCGACCTCGGGCATCCGCATGCGCGCCATCGTCGATGCCGGCCAGGTCGTGGCTCCGCTTTCCATCCGCATCCTCGGCCGCGCCACGGCAGAGGACCTCGTCGCCCAGGACGGCACGGTCATCGTCAAGACCAACGAGACCATCGAGGAGAAGCACCTGCCGGCCATTCAGGCGGCGGGCATCCAGGAGGTGAAGATCCGTTCGGTGCTGGTGTGCCAGACCCGCAGCGGCGTCTGCGCCACCTGCTACGGGCGCGACCTCGCCCGCGGCACCCCCGTCAACATGGGCGAGGCCGTCGGCGTCATCGCGGCCCAGTCCATCGGCGAGCCGGGCACCCAGCTCACCATGCGCACCTTCCACATCGGCGGCGCGGCGCAGATCGCCGACTCGTCCTTCATCGAGTCGAGCTTCGAGGGCACCATCAAGATTCGCAACCGGGCGCTCGCCCGGAACACGGACGGCGACCTCATCGCCACGGGCCGCAACGTCGCCGTCGTCATCGTCGGGTCGGACGGCTCCGAGCGCGCGGTGCACCGCCTGCAATACGGCGCCAAGCTGCGGGTGGACGAGGGCGACAAGGTCAAGCGCGGCCAGCGCGTGGCCGAATGGGACCCCTACACCCGTCCGATCATCACCGAGACGGACGGCATCGTCGCCTACGAGGACCTCATCGACGGTCAGTCCATCACGGAGACCACCGACGAGTCGACGGGCATCGCCAAGCGCGTGGTCATCGACTGGCGCGGCACCGCCCGCACCGCTGACCTCAAGCCGGCGATGCTGGTGCTCGACGCCGACGGCAAGCCGATGAAGCTGCCGCGCGGCTCCGACGCCCGCTACTTCCTGCCCGTCGACGCCATCATCGGCTACGATCCGGGCGGGCGGGTGAAGGCCGGCGACATCCTCGCCCGCGTCTCCACCGACTCGGCCAAGACCCGCGACATCACCGGCGGTCTGCCGCGGGTGGCGGAGCTGTTCGAGGCCCGTCGGCCCAAGGACGCGGCGATCATCGCCGAGAAGTCCGGCACCATCCAGTTCGGGCGCGACTACAAGAACAAGCGTCGCCTGACCCTGACCCCGCACGACGGCTCGGACGCCGTCGAGTACCTCATCCCCAAGGGCAAGCACATCCACCTGCAGGACGGGGACGTGGTGGAGCTCGGCGACTACATCGTCGACGGCAACCCGGCGCCGCACGACATCCTGGCGATCAAGGGCGTGGAGGAGCTCGCCGCCTACCTCGTCAACGAGATCCAGGAAGTCTACCGGCTCCAGGGCGTGGCCATCAACGACAAGCACATCGAGGTCATCGTCCGGCAGATGCTGCAGAAGGTCGAGATCACCGACGGCGGCGATTCGGACATCCTCACGGGTGACCAGATCGACCGGACGGAGCTCGCGGACATGAACGAGAAGCTGCTCGCCGAGGGCAAGAAGCCCATCGTCGGCGTGCCCGTGCTGCTCGGCATCACCAAGGCGTCGCTGCAGACGAAGTCGTTCATCTCGGCGGCCTCGTTCCAGGAGACCACCCGCGTCCTCACGGAGGCGGCCGTCAACGGCAAGATCGACTACCTCGAGGGCCTGAAGGAGAACGTCATCGTCGGCTCGCTCATCCCGGCCGGCACGGGCTCCATGGCGGCCGACATCCGCGCCGTGGCGCGGCGTCGCGACGCCATGATCCTCCAGCAGAAGGCCGCCGAGAGCGGCGCCAAGCCCCTCGCCGAGCTGCCGCCCGCCGCCGAGTGATCCCGAGGGTCCATCGGACACCGACGCGCAATCCGAAAAGGCCGCCGCAGGGCGGCCTTTTCCTTGTCCGGCGCCGTGCCATACTCAGGCCCTGACCCGGGAATGCCGACGATGCCGAGCCACGCCGACGAGGACCTCGTCGATCAGATCTACGAGGCGGCCCTGATCCCCGACCTGTGGCCGGCGGTGCTCGGGCAGATGGCCGGGAGAACGGGCAGCATCGGCGCCATGCTGTTCGTGACCAACCACCAGGCGGTGTCGCGGTGGACGGCGTGCGAGGGGGCCGCCCCCATCGTTACGGACTGGATCCGCGAAGGCTGGCCGGCCCGCAACACCCGCCCGGCGCGGATGTTCGCCGAGAAGCGGGCCGGCTGGGTCACCGAAGCCGAGATCTACACCCCCGAGGAACTCCTGCGCGAACCCGACTATCTCGGGTTCTACCACCCGCGCGGCCTCGGCCATGCCGCCGGAACCGGCATCTTCCTGCCGAGCGGCGATCTCGGCGTGTTCGACATCCAGCGGGCCCGTGCCGCCGGCCCCATCGGTCCGGCCGGCAAGGCGTTCCTCGACGGGCTCCGGCCCCACCTCGGACGCGCCGCCCTCATGGCCGCGCGCCTGGAGCTGGAGCGCATCCGCGCGAGCGTCGCCCTGCTGGCGACCATCGGCCTGCCGGCGGCCGTCCTCACCGTGAGCGGGCGCGTGGTGGCGGCCAACGCCCTCCTGGACGCCCTCCAGGGCCAGGTGATCCCCCGCGCCTTCGGCCGCCTCGGCTTCCACGAGCCCGCCGCCGACGCCCTTCTCCAGGCGGTCCTCTCGCGAAAAGACCCGGCCGCCGGCGGCTCGTCGATCCCGCTCCCGGCCCTGGACGAACGGCCGCCCGCCGTCGCCCACGTCCTGCCCATGCGCGGCATGGCGCGCGATCTCTTCGCCAATGCCCACACCCTCGTGGTCGTCACCCCGCTCACGGGGGGCGCCGCACCGGATGCCGACCTCCTCGGCGGCCTGTTCGACCTCACGCCCGCGGAGGCCCGCGTCGCCCGCGGTCTGGCCGAGGGCCGGACCCTCGATCACATCGCGGCCGCGGCCGGAACCTCCCTCGCCACGGTGCGGACCCAGCTCCGGCACGTGATGGGCAAGACCGGGACATCCCGTCAGGCCGAAATCGTCGCCCTCCTCGCCGGGGCCCGGGGATTCGCCGTCCGGGCGGAGGCCGCACCCACGGCCACCGGCGCGGCGAGAGGGCCGGGGACCGGCGCGATCCCGACTGCGAAAACCAGGGGCGCGAAACCAACGGCTTCCTTACACAAGGGTTGACGGCGGGCGAATCCACCTCTATCAGGCCCTCATTGAACGGCTGGCCGTAGGCAGCATCTGATCCACGAGCGTCTCGCTCGGATCCAAGCTTCCTAAACGCATCCGACTTCAACAGACGAACACGTGTCAGCCCGGCATGATCGCTTGCTTCGATGCAGGTGATCCTCTGCTTGCAACGGCGCGCCAAAGGCTGAAATCAGCCTGGGGCGCGGTTTTGCGTTTCATCGCACAGCGCGTGCGGCGACGGGGCGGGCCAAACGAGATTTGGATTTCGACGGTCGCCGACGCAGGCGACGCGTTTCGAGAGGATTGGCATGCCGACGATCAACCAGCTGATCGCTCAGCCGCGCAAGGCGCAGAAGAGCCGCAACAAGGTGCCGGCGCTCGACGCCTGCCCGCAGAAGCGTGGCGTCTGCACCCGCGTCTACACGACGACGCCCAAGAAGCCGAACTCGGCGCTCCGCAAGGTCGCCAAGGTTCGTCTGACCAATGGCTTCGAAGTCATCGGTTACATCCCGGGCGAGGGTCACAACCTTCAGGAGCACTCCGTGGTGATGATCCGCGGCGGCCGCGTGAAGGATCTTCCCGGCGTTCGCTACCACATCCTGCGCGGCGTGCTCGACACGCAGGGCGTCAAGGGTCGTAAGCAGCGCCGCTCCAAGTACGGCGCCAAGCGTCCGAAATAAGAACTGCGTCCGAAGCAAGCTATTCGCGCACCCCGCAAGGATGTCGCCGGCCCCGATGGGCTCAAGGCGGCCTGCGCGGGGTGGTTTCAAGATCTTAGATTATAGACGGAGCGAGCGATGTCCCGCCGCCATTCTGCCGAGAAGCGCGAAATCATCCCGGACGCCAAGTACGGCGATATCGTCCTGACCAAGTTCATGAATTCGATCATGTACGAGGGCAAGAAGTCCATCGCCGAGGGGATCGTCTACGGCGCGTTCGACATCGTCGAGAACCGCGCCCGCGCCAACCCCATCGAGGTGTTCCGCGCCGCCCTCGAGAACGTGGCCCCGGCCATCGAGGTCCGCTCCCGCCGCGTCGGTGGCGCGACCTACCAGGTCCCCGTCGAGGTGCGCACCGAGCGCCGCCAGGCGCTGGCCATCCGTTGGCTGATCCAGGCCGCCCGCGGCCGCAACGACCGCACCATGGTCGAGCGGCTCTCGGCCGAACTCCTCGACGCCGCCAACAACCGCGGCAACGCCGTGAAGAAGCGGGAAGACACGCACCGAATGGCGGAAGCCAACCGCGCCTTCTCGCACTACCGCTGGTAAGCGGACCCGGACCCTTTCAGGAGCAATCCGATGCCCCGCACGCACGCGATCGAGGACTACCGCAACTTCGGCATCATGGCTCACATCGATGCCGGCAAGACCACGACCACCGAGCGGATCCTCTACTACACCGGCAAGTCCCATAAGATCGGCGAAGTCCACGACGGCGCCGCGACGATGGATTGGATGACGCAGGAGCAGGAGCGTGGCATCACGATCACCTCCGCGGCGACCACCTGCTTCTGGCGCGACAAGCGCCTGAACATCATCGACACCCCCGGCCACGTGGATTTCACCATCGAGGTGGAGCGCTCGCTCCGCGTCCTCGACGGCGCCGTGTGCGTGCTCGACGGCAACCAGGGCGTCGAGCCCCAGACCGAGACCGTCTGGCGCCAGGCCGACAAGTACGATGTGCCGCGCGTCGTGTTCGTCAACAAGATGGACAAGATCGGCGCCGACTTCTTCAAGTGCGTGGCCGATATCATCGACCGCGTCGCCGGCAAGCCGGTGTGCCTGCAGCTGCCCATCGGCGCCGAGACCTCGTTCAAGGGCGTCATCGACCTGATCAAGATGAAGGCCATCGTCTGGACCTCGGAGAAGCTCGGCGCCGAGTTCGCCGAGACCGAGATCCCCGACGATCTCGCCGAGCAGGCTGCGGAGTACCGCATCAAGCTCGTCGAGGCCTGCGTCGAGATGGACGACGATGCCATGGCGGCCTACCTCGACGGCGTCGAGCCCGATGTCGCGACCATGCACCGCCTCGTGCGCACCGCCGTCCAGCGTCGCGCGTTCCACCCGGTGCTGTGCGGGTCGGCCTTCAAGAACAAGGGCGTGCAGCCCCTGCTCGACGCCGTGGTCGAGTACCTGCCGTCCCCCGCCGATCGCGGCGAGATCAAGGGCATCGACTTCAAGACCGAGGAAGAGACCGTCCGGCACCCGTCCGACAGCGATCCCTTCTCCATGCTCGCCTTCAAGATCATGGACGATCCGCACGTCGGCACGATCACGTTCTGCCGGGTCTACTCGGGCAAGACCGAGTCCGGCGCCAACGTCATCAACTCGTCGCGCGACAAGAAGGAGCGTGTCGGCCGCATGCTTCTCATGCACGCCAACAACCGCGAGGACGTCAAGGAAGCCTTCACGGGCGACATCGTCGCCCTCGCCGGCCTCAAGGACACCCGCACGGGCGACACCCTCTGCGATCCGCAGAAGGCCGTGATCCTCGAGAAGATGGAGTTCCCCGAGCCCGTCATCGAGATCGCCGTCGAGCCGAAGTCCAAGGCCGATCAGGAGAAGCTCGGCATCGCGCTGGCCAAGCTCGCCGCCGAGGACCCCTCGTTCCGGGTCTCGACGGACCAGGAGTCGGGCCAGACCATCCTTCGCGGGATGGGCGAGCTCCACCTCGACATCAAGGTCGACATCCTGCGCCGCACCTACATGGTCGACGCGAATATCGGCCAACCGCAGGTCGCGTACCGTGAGAAGCTCACGAAGCGCACCGAGATCGACTACACCCACAAGAAGCAGACCGGCGGTACCGGTCAGTTCGCCCGGGTGAAGTTCGTCGTGGAGCCCAACGAGCCCGGCAAGGGCTTCGAGTTCTCCTCGAAGATCATCGGCGGCACGGTGCCCAAGGAGTACATCCCGGGCGTCGAGAAGGGCCTCAACTCGGTGCTCGGCGCCGGTATCCTCGCGGGCTTCCCCGTGGTGGACATCAAGGTCGAGCTCATCGACGGCGCCTACCACGACGTCGATTCGTCGGCCCTGGCCTTCGAGATCGCGTCGCGGGCAGCCCTCCGTGAGGCCCTGCAGAAGGGTGGATCGGTCCTGCTCGAGCCGGTGATGAAGGTCGAGGTCGTCTCGCCGGAAGAGTATACCGGTTCGGTGATTGGCGATCTGAACTCCCGCCGCGGCCAGATCCAGGGCCAGGACATGCGCGGCAACGCGAACGTCATCAACGCGATGGTGCCGCTCGCCAACATGTTCGGCTACGTGAACCAGCTGCGCTCCTTCTCCCAGGGACGCGCCAACTTCACGATGCAGTTCGACCATTACGAAGAGGTGCCGCGCGGCGAGGCCGAGAAGGTCGTCGCGAAGTACGCTTAAGGCTTCCCGCCTTTTCCGGACCGCAGCAGCATCACCTGAAACACTGAGATAGACGGAGGCTACGATGGCCAAAGAGAAATTCGCTCGTACGAAGCCGCACTGCAACATCGGCACGATCGGTCACGTGGACCACGGCAAGACGTCGCTTACGGCGGCGATCACGAAGGTCCTGGCCGAGACGGGCGGGGCGACGTTCACGGCCTACGACCAGATCGACAAGGCGCCGGAGGAGAAGGCCCGCGGCATCACCATCTCGACGGCCCACGTCGAGTACGAGACCGCCAACCGCCACTACGCCCACGTCGACTGCCCCGGCCACGCCGACTAC
>NZ_LMMU01000006.1 GCF_001422375.1 Methylobacterium sp. Leaf99
ACCGGCACGAACACCGGCGGGGCGGCGCGGCGCGGAAGGTCGGCGGCCGAGGCGGCGCCCACGAGGAGGGCGGCTGCGGTGCTGGCGAGGAAGAGCGTCTTGAACATGGGGCGGCTGCCGAAAATCAGAGGCGCACTCTCGGTGCGGTGTGATTGAGACTTAGCAACCTCTGGCCCGCCGCTTCTAGTGCATTTCGGCCACACCGAGAATAGATCGAAAGCGGCACGAGTATCAAAAGGAGTTTACTTGGTGTTTACTTATGAATTTGGAACGGGCGACATAACGAGCAACCCTACGGTTGGTTCCAAAAAAACAGCCCGCTTGCTCAGATGCCGCGGGCTGTCAGTTTCAGTGTGAGGTGCCCGAGGACCAGCAAGGGCAATCTCCCTGCAAAGAGCGTCTCTATGCTAATTCCGCAAGGTGAAAGAAGCGGCAGTCGATGGGTTCAATACGCGGAAGTTGTGGACGCCTGAGGTGACTGACCACATCAGCGTCAAGCGGCGGCAGCCTTGCGCGGGCGTCCTGCACGCTTTGGCTTTACGTCGGTTGAAGCCTTGGAAACCGTCTTGTCGGGTTGAGCGGCCCTGGCCTCAGTCGCTTTGCCCGAACCCTTCCGCTGCTGCCCAAGTCCAAAAGAGTGAGCGATAGCGGACCGCGCCGCCGAGTAGCTTGGAGCGACCATGGGGTAGTCGGCTGGAAGGCCGTATTTCGCGCGATAACCCTCAGGGGTTAGGCCACGCAAGGTGAGATGCCGACGCATGGTTTTGTAGGACTTGCCGTCCTCGAAGCTGATGAGGCCATCCGGCGTGATCGACTTTTTGATCTGCGCCGGGGTGGCCTTCGCAATGTTATCTTCTTCCGGAGCGGCAGAGCCACCCTTAGCAAGGCCCTTAATGGCTGCGTACACACCAGCCAGTAGCATGCCAATATCGGTCGGGGGTAAGGAGTTGTTAGATACGTAGGCCGCAACGATGTCGGCGCTCAGCTCAAGAAAGTCGGCTTGTTGAATCGATTCGATGTCAGTCATTGATTTATTTCCGTATTACGCTGCGTTGTTTTTCTAAGGCGCAACAGGACGGAAAAATCAATCACACTTGGCCGAAAACAAACAAATGTGATGAATAATTTCCATTTGCTGGCTCACATTGGCGGCCCTGAATGGCCCTGTGGCAAGGACCGCATGCGCTGTGCAACTTTCGGTATGGATCGATTATGAGAGCTTACTTTTCGCAGCGGCCGGTTTGGGCGAGCTGAGGGGCGCTTGAGAAACGCGCTCTACCCATCACCGTGCTGATGGTGCGCACGACGCCCCTCCCGCTTAATCCGCGACTGCGCGTGTGCGTTGGCACGTCCAGAATGGAAAAGGCTCCCCATATTAGTTTCAGACAGGGAGAAACAGACCTGATCCCAGGTCAGTCCTGTGAAGGAGCTTAGAGACTAGCCATGAAGACCCGTATCGCCACCGCCACCGCAGCTTTTATCCTTGGCGTTGCTTCGATCTCGTCCGCCATGGCCGCTGAGCGTCCGTCGTCCCGCTATACCTCGTTCGGGTCTCAGGTTGAGACCACTGGTTCAGTTTACGCTGCGCCGGAGGCCCGGTCGCCGTTCAATTGTCCGATGAGCTCTGCAGCTGAGGGCAACGCCAACCAGCAGGCCTTCCCGGTTCAGCAGTACGGCCAGACCTCGGGTGGCAACCGCTGCTGAGAACCGTGAGGAAGGGTTTCTCGATGGCGTTAACAGGGTTCTCGTATCTCATGGCCGGTGTCTTCGTGGCCGGCCTGATCTACACTGTCGTCGGCGCGGCGCAGGCGATGATGGGCCTGTAAAGCCGCAGCCACATCAACATTCCAGACGACATAACGGCGGGGCGAAAGCCTCGCCAATTTTCGTCTCGGCCGAGGGGCACGGTGATCTCACACCCTGGTTACGAGGCCGAATGCATTGACCGTATCGATACCAACTATCGACCGTATCTGTTTGAATGATGGTGCAGTGCGAAGCATATTCCTCTCATCAAACGGGGCAGGCCCCGGCCCATCAGAGGAATCGACACCATGACCGTCCGTACTTTCGTCCTTGCCGCCCTGGCATTCGGCACCCTGGTGGGTACCGCAATCGCTGATGAGCGCATCACCGTCACGCCGACGCTCTATCGTGAGCAGGCCCGCGTCACCGCTGCGGTGCGTCCGGCTTCCGAATTGACGACCACGCCCTCGTTGACCCCGCGGGCGCCTACGGCCCGGCGCGTCGTTGCTGACGCCTCGGCTCGCTAGGTCGGCCTGACCCCCCTCGAGATTGGGGTGATCCAGTCACAGCGTAGCGGCAGGGTGAAAGCCCTGCCGCTTTCGCGTTGAGGCCGGCGCTCACGAACCAGGCCAGCCCTGGGAGTTGAATGATCGCTCACTGGCGAACGCTAGATCGCTGTTTCCAGTGCCCAGCGTTGAGGGCATCTTGCCAACGGGAGTCAACTTGTCGCACCGAGGGTGCATAGGCGCGCCTCAGCAATAGCTACCAATCTCTCCAATTAATGTTAAGTCTACATTCGGTAGAAACTGGATGAGATATAGCAAATGTACGGGAATACTGCATACGATGAGAACAAATTGGAACCGGAAATTCTTTTAGATAAGGTTATTGCCCTAAAAAACGCTTGGCAGGAACATGAACTGAAACACAGAAGAATACCGGATATGGAGGGAGAGCAATCAGACGAAGAAGGCGGAATGCTTTCGGATTATGCTGAGAGGCTTGCTTCTAGTATTGTGAAATACATCACACAAGATGACCGGGGCTTAGACACAAAGCTCCGCTGTATCGTCCTGCTGAACTCAATGCATCAAACCCCCTTTCAAGATCTCATTGATGAGTGCGATCAGATGCACGGAAAAATCGCGTGGAGCATAGTCCGCGATCTTGCCAATGCCCGACTGAACCTCGCCGACAGCGGATTGCCGCCCGGGTTCACAGGAACGCCGTGAGCTGGATCACGCCCCGCGCCCCGGCGCCGCAGCTCCCGCGGTGGCGCCGCTCGCCCGGCTGACCTAAACCACCGGCGACCAACCACGGCCAGCGCTCCAACGATTTCCTGGCCGTGGTGACAAAGAACGTTGAGCTGCGCCAACAGCTCGCTGACGTGCAGGATCAGTGCGTTGAGCTTGCCGTCGACGGCGGCGAGTTGCACGCCGAGATCGAGGCGTTGCGGGCTCGGCTCGCCTAGGCCGAACGGGATCGCGACGCCTGGCAGGCTGAGGCCGAGCGGGTCCGGCGTACGGGCTGATCCGGGGGATAAGCGTCCCGAGGACCCCTCGGCCCCCACGTGAGCCCTTGGCCGGCGCCGGGGCGGCGGGGTAGTTGGATGACGCGCGTCGCAGTTGCCGGCCTCCGGGCCCCGCACACGTCGCGACCCGCTGCTGGGACTTTGGCGAGCTACCGGAGCAGCGGAAGGGGCTGGGGACGCCTTCGGGGCGTCCCCGCCTAACTCATGCTGTACGGTGGGCTCAGGAACCGGAGCGACCCCACGATGACAGCGCGGACGAAAACGGCCAGGAACGAGATCAGGAAGATCGACGCGGCCTACAATAACAGCGTGGCAGTCGGTCTAACCATCGCAGGCTATTGGACGCCGGCCGTCGTGTTCTCTCTCAACTCCTATGGGATCGTCCACAAATACAATTCCGGTGGACTTGCCTCGCTGGACCCGTCTGAGACTTACACCGTCATCGCCGTTCTCTGCATAACTGTGATTTCACTCCTATCCGCTCAGAGCTTCCGACATAGGGCAGCCCGGAACCTGTTCGAGATGGAGGACTGAGGCCGACCATCTGTCAACGAATGACAGATAGCCGCCCTTACTTCCAACGGTTGGAAGTGAGCCCGAGCCCCGCACTTATCAGCACCGGCACGGCAACGTCGTCGTGCTCTAGGGTCGTCCGTAGGCGCCGAGGAACAGATCCCCGAGGGCTCGCCGCCTGTGAAGGGTCGCGTGCCGCCTGCGGCGGTGCTCAGGCCCGTCGTGGAGGATATGGCAGCGCTGGCACCATGCCGCGAAGTTGCCTGGGCCGTTCTCGGACGTGTCGTGGTTCCGGTGCCCCGTCGCCAGGTACACCCGGGTCCGGCGGACGACCGCGGCCACCTCGCTTGCCGCCGGCTGTGCCTTGAGGGGCCGGCCAGCGCCATCGCGCCACCGCCCAGCCGCCGCGTCCCACCACCGGCCGTCGCCCAGGTGTAGGGCGAGCTTGCCGTGTGGTCGGCCACACTGCTCGCACGCCCCCTTGGCGCGCGCGAAGCGGATCATCGCGGAGAGCTGCGGCCAGTCGATCGGGTAGAAGAAGCGGTGCTCACGCCGGATTGGCATCGGGAACGTCCGTGTTCGATCCATTCGGACGGCTGTCTATGTAAAGTCATGGCTTTTAGTTGCCTACGCTTCAACGGCCTTGTGTCGACTCCACTTAATTCTGTGCGGGGCTCATATCTCAAACAATCATGTCCGTCTCAGATCAGCGCAACACATAGAGGCAGCGATACGCGCTGCCGATGGCGCTGGCGCCGCCCCAGCCCGCGGAGGGATTGGTGAGGTAGAGGTGCGTTCCGCCGAGGGCGGCCGTACGCCGGCGAAGGGCATCCTGGAAATCCTTGTATCCCAAATCCAGCCGGTAGCCCGGCGTGAAGGGGGGGGCGCCGACGGGAGCGACGAACGCACAGGCTGCGACCGCAGCGAGATCCGTCACGATGGCCACCGGCGGGGCCTGGTTCTGGCCGGACACGCAGCCTCCCAGGACGAGACCGAGGCAGGCAGGGGCCAGTCGGCTCAGGCGGCGATGGGTGGGCTGAGTGGCGAGCATGGTGCGGCGCACGGGGTCTAGCGGAGGGGCGTGTCGCCAGCGCGGGGCGGCGCATCGGACGGGGGAGCGGAGGCCACGACGGGGGCGACGGACCCGGCGGCGGTCGCCGGGGAGGACGGCAATTCGAGATGCGTGTACTGGGTCGGCGGGGCCAGTTCGGCCTTCGCGCCCACCACGGGGGCGCCCCGATAGCGGTCGATCAGGCTGGTGGAGCTGGCGCTGTTCTTGAACTTCCACAGCTTGCGCTCGGCGCCCTCGATGACCAGCGAGTAGACGGCGAGTTCGATCGCCTCGCGGACGGCGAGCTGCGTCGGCTCGTTGCGCGAGAAGCCCGTCTCGCCTTCGAGGATGCGGTCGAGGGCCACGAACTTGTAGATGTTGCCCGACAGCAGGACCGAGTAGATCGTCTTCGTCGTGGTGACGCTGAGCAGAACCTGCCCGCTCTGGACCGAGACCACGCGCATGGCCACGGTGACCATGTCGCGGCGGTACTTGGTGTCGAGGCCGATGCCGAGGTAGCGCGCGCCCAGCCCCCCCGTCACGGTGTTAGCGTCGTAGGCCAGGATGCCGCCCTCGACGATGAGGCCGGCAAAGCGCAGGGGCGGCAGCGACTTGGCGTTGGTGCCCTCGAACTCCGTTCGCGTGGCGCGGATGAGCTGGCGCTCCTGAAGCAGCGACTGCAGGCCGCCGCGCTCGACCACGTTGAACCA
>NZ_LMMU01000007.1:0-474127 GCF_001422375.1 Methylobacterium sp. Leaf99
CTTGGCGTTGGTGCCCTCGAACTCCGTTCGCGTGGCGCGGATGAGCTGGCGCTCCTGAAGCAGCGACTGCAGGCCGCCGCGCTCGACCACGTTGAACCACTTGCCGCCGCCGGCCCTGCGCAGGGCATCGACCGCGAAGGCCGACCCGCCCTGGGTCACCGCACGCGAATACTCGGCGAAGTTGTCGCTCGGCTTGTTCTGACCGGTAAGGTCGGGGAACGCGTAGATGGCGACGTCGATGGCCCGCTCCGGCGGCGGCAAGGTCTCCAGGCCGATGCCGGTGGGCGAGGCGGGCGTRAGGATCGGCGCTTCCGCCAGGGTTTCGCGCTGYCCCARGGTCGTCTCGCACCCGRCCAGAATCAGGCAGGCCAGACCGGCGGCGAACAGGCGCTGTGGAAACAGGATCATCCGAGGAAACACCGGGAGATTCTTGAGGGGCGGCAGGCCGCTCGGATGGGATCGCGCCKGAGGCCCCACGCGGTCCTACGCTACGACGAGAAGGCGGAATGGCCGGAAAGCCGGGTTTCGCGCRGGTTGGTCCCTYAGAACCCGAGGGGCACCGTCACGGTGGAGACGGTCGCGCCGTCATTGACCGTGATCTGGACGTTGGGACCCGCCTGCTGGAACTGGATCGTSGTGCCCTGGACGACGAAGGTGCCGCTCTGCTGCGCGTTCTCGCCGAAGATCGCGTTGGTGATGCGGTCGGCGACGGCCGCCAGCAGGCGCGCRTTGATCACGGCGGCGAAGTTCGAGGCGGTCGAGGGGGTGTTGTTCGCCTGCTGTTGCTGCTGCGCGATCTGCTGGGCCACCGTGTCCGCGAGCTGGCGCTTGCGCACGAAGATGTTCTGCGCCGTCGCCTGCGACTGGAGCCAGTTCCCGTTGAGCGGAGAGCCCCCGAACGACGGGACCGTGTCCGCGAGCTGGCGCTTGCGCACGAAGATGTTCTGCGCCGTCGCCTGCGACTGGAGCCAGTTCCCGTTGAGCGGAGAGCCCCCGAACGACGGRTTCACCGGCTGGTAGTTGAGCGGGCTCGCCGAGACGGGCATCGCCAGAGCGATCAAGGCAAGCACAGCACGCGAACACAACCGCAAAGGCATCGCCATCCCCAATCATCAACCGTGGCGACATACCTTTCTAGGAAAGCATGAATGTCACCGCGTTGGACGTGTAGAGATTGCACCGCCAGTGGGTGACGACAACCCAATTGTACCTGCTGCGGCCGCTGCTGAAATACTTCTCTGCTCAATTGTGATATATTTATCACCAGGATTTGTGGATGCTGAGTTGAAATTGTAAAAAAGTCCCGACCCATCTTGTATATTTTTGATATTGTACCCCGAACCAACCACAGAAATATTTGAGGAATTTGAATTACCGGTCTGAATATTTGTTAAAATGTTGCTTTCACCGCTGGCCCGTAGGCTTGATTGATTATATATGCCTTCCTGTCTTTGATAAGTATTATTGCTTATTCCCGATGTGGTGGAAAATGAATTGTTAAATTGGCCAGTTTGAGATATTATGCTGTTGTTATCGGAACCCGACTGATTGATAGTACCACGATTACCTGAACCAGTTTGATTAATCTCGGCGATATTTCTGAGTTGACCGGCCGTCATCGGCCCAGACTGGCCGGCTCCAGTAACGATCGCAGACAGGCTGTTACTGGTCGCTGGGCTGGCGATTGGTAGGCCAGTGACAGCTGGGTTCGTAGCTAGGAGACGGGAATCGACCGCATTCTGATTCCCAGTACGCGGAGCCGGCACTGCAGCCGTCGGGTCGATTTGAGTGATATAGACGCCTTGTTGAGCAGCGGCGGGAGCTGTGAGGCCAAAGCCGAGGAGTACCGCCAGGACATGCTTGGAATAGGAGACTGTCATCAGTTAGACCTCATAAAGGTGTCGTGGGGGCAACGCTGGCTTCGCAGCTAATACGATGGCCCTCCACCTCAAGCGTTAGGGTTGCCTCGAATCCGGCATTCGGCTCCAGGTTGAAACCGACCTCACCGAGTCCGGTCTGGGCGCCCGCCGCGGCTTGAAACCGCCCACCTTGCGAGAGGCGCGACGTACCCCCGGGGCCGGTCTTGACCACCAGCAGAGTGTAACCACCTGCAGTGTCCGTCTTTGCAAAGGCGATCCCACGCAGTGTCGTTATGTCATTTGTAGTTTCCCGCTGAATGCGACAACGGATAGACGTTTCTGCAAGCGCTTCGTATGTCGGCCCCATGCTACTTGCTCCGGAAGCGAAGACCAAAAAGATGGTGCAAGCGATCGCGCTAAGGCGGAGGGGGACCGCACATTTTAGGGGAAGATAGCGACCCGTGTGAGTACCGCGATAAGTTCGGCTTGCCGACGCGTTTTCGTTTTGGTGAACACCGCCGAGAGTTGTGTGCGCAGCGTCGCGCTGCTGAGCCTCATCTTGGACGAGATTTCTGACAACATCTGCCCACTGGCGATCTCGATGGCAAGCCGTGCCTCGGCTGGTGTGAGATCGAAGAGTTTCTGTAAAACGCTTACAGTTGGGCGCGGATTGTATCGCAAATCGATCAGGATGACGATCGTGCTCGCAGCTGTCGTTCCTGGTCCCCCTAGAGGAACGGTGTGTAGGACCAGTGGAGCGCCGCAGTCCCGTGAAATGGTCACCCAGCATTCGCTGTTTATCTGAAGGTCTTGACCCGACTGGATAAGCAGGTTGCGAAGGACTCGCCCGCTTTCGGCCAGGGACGACAAACCGAGCGTCGGCGCGCCCTCTCGTCCAAGAATACGAATCGCCATCGTATTCGAGGCGATGGGCTCCCCTTTCATATCGACAACAATCGCCCCGCAACTCATCCGATCGAGAAACTGCAGAAGGGGGTAGGGCGAACTCACGATCACTTACCTGCGTTTCTAGAGTGCTCAGCACTCTTAGAATGGAACGTCTACCTTTATTAAGACGTCTTCGCTTAACAGCCGACAAATATCCCCGATGAAAACTGCGGATAGAATGCGTAGCATTATCACCTATAAGGATAATGCCCTTTGCGAAGTAGTGCATTGGAGGGTCGAATGAATGAGGTCTCACCTTCATGAGCCATCTGCCCACCCGGACGGGATGCAGGTGCGGATCCAATCTTCGGCATCGCTTACAGACGCGAAGATCAATCCCTCCGCTTCGAATGGTCCAAGCCCAAACTGTAAGAACCACCCGCCATCCGCTTCAACGAGAAGGGCAGCGAGGTGATTACGAACCCACACGAGATAGCCGCTCTCGTGATAAAAGCCCGATGCTGCGCTAATCACCTGAGACGTCACATGCGGCATGACAGCGAAACGCCAATCAAAAGGACAGGCCGATTGCCCGTCTGAATCATTCCTTGTAACGCCTTGGGCCTACCCGGCGCATCATCCATTCAGATGATTAAGCTTAACAATCGCTTGGCGCACCCTCGACACCCTCAATCCTAAACAAAATCTAAAACATCATTCAATTGGATGATGCGAACCCCCTGCATACGGTGTAGCTAACAAACCGTTAAGGATCGGACGCCGGTTGAAACGAGCGCTCAAATCCTCAAACGGCAACAGCGGCGTAAGTCCGCTAATCGACACTTGGGAGGGGGCGTGAGCCTCTACTCCGCACAGGGGTTCAGCTACTATGCATAAGCATCTTTTTGCCCTCTCCATAAGCGTTGCTACGCTCGCCTTTTCGACCTCCGCATTTGCTGAGGGGAATTACGTTAATCTCTATCAGAGCGGCTTAAAAAACGAATTTGATGCTAATCAGACCGGTAATGGCGGCAAAATTGGCATTCCAGGTAGCAATAGTGCTTACCAATCTGGTGACTATAACTACCTCAAGATCGATCAGAGTGGCAATAACAATACGGTTGGCGCTGCGGATACTAGTTCGAATGGCTCCATCAACGTTTCTGATCAGATTGGGAACAGAAACACCCTGAATATTCGTCAGGCAGGAAATAACAACACTACCCAGTTCCGGCAGAACGGCAATGGGAATGGGAATGGCGAGCTTGGCCTTGCCACCAATCTTACCAGCATAACCACTACTGGAAACGTAGTTCAGCAAGACGGCAGCTTTAATAAACTGGACTTAAAACAGACTAACGAAGGTTCCAATATTGTTGGAAATCTTCTTTTCGTGAACCAGGTCGGAAATGGTGGCAACATAACTCTGAATCAGACCAGCCGCAAAGACCCAAATGTTGCAGTCTTCGATCAATCTGGTTTCAATTCTTCCGCTAATCTCACCCAGACGTCTAGCATCAGCGCAGATGGTGCTAACTTTGCATCCATTCGCCAATACGCCAATGATTCGAAGGTAACTTCTACTCAGAACGGCGCACAGAACAGACTTGCTGTCCTTCAGACTGGGACTAACAATGTTGCAAATTCAACGCAAGACGGACTTACGAGTGTCCTCAGCATTACCCAGAACGGTACTGGCGCCCGGAATGAAGTGACGGCAGTCCAAACTGGTGGCAACCATAACCTTACTGTAAACCAAAATGGCGGTCTCCTCTTGACCAACATGGTACAGGATGGAAATACGCAATATGCTCAGATTGATCAGTCTGGCTTTAACAACCAGTTCATTGGTATGCAGACTGGATTTACTCACCGCTTGACAGTTGATCAGGGCGGCAACAATAACTCTGCCTATTCCAGCCAGTACGGCACATCCAACGTGGCAATGATCCGCCAGCGATAACCATAATGCGATGCAGGGGGAATATTCTCCCCTGCATCGCCTTGGTTGTATAGCAAATTGTTAATGTTCTAGCCAGAAACCTTATACCCAAACATAGAAAGCTGAGGGCTCGGCATTTTGCTTAAGAAAATGTCATTAGCATATCCACTTATCATTTTCTGGACCGCTTTGGGTGCGAGTTCCGCCTTTACGGTGATGTCTGCTACATCTTGGGCCGAGAATGCTGTTCCGCCTTTATCTGGAACTGCGATCAATGATACCGTTGCGACAAGCGAACGAACGTCAGCAGGTCCCCCCCCTTCCTCGCCAGTTTCCCCACCACTTGCATCCAACTGTGATGCATCTTGTGTTCGACTGAATTCCGAACGGGCTGCCCAGGCTTGTGCTCCCCAGATTGAGGCACAGGCACCCGACGATTTCGATTGGATCTACCGGCCTCAAACTGGCATTTTTCAAGAAGCAAACACTTCCGATGGATCCGGATCGAGTGTGGTCCGCTATCGGGGGGATTCCATTCGCTTCCAGAATTCTCAGAAAGAGTGGATCCGGGTTAACTACGAGTGCAGTTGGGACTCAGCAAGCGGTCGTATCGTATCACTGACTGTGAAGGTTGGCCGGCTTGGTAAACCAAAAACTAGCCCCGTTGCTACAGTACCGTTGGCGGGACCACCAAAAAAGATCTCTGAGCGCCCTCCTGAAGCAACTGCTACATCCTCGGCAGCGGCAACAACGGGGCAAGCGGCTGTCAAATCGACGTTTGTGAAGCCGAAAATCGATGAGCCATCAGAAACACAGGTACGGCAGGTGGTCCCGAAACCTGGATCGACACGCTAGGGAGGCGTGCTCCATCCGCCCACAGCATTAATCTACTTGAAAACGATTCAGAGGACCGCGCGGGTGAGCGGAGGCAAGATTGTAAACATTACTCTCGGAAAGCTAGAATTGCATTTGGAAAACGAAAACTTACTAAATAATGGATAACAAGCTCTGAAAAAGGGCGAAGTTCGAGGGGCATAAATGTACGCGCTTGTAGCCGTTATTGGCATGCTTATTTTTGGAGGAAGTGCTTTTGCTAGCGGCCGGGCCCTATCCGGTGCAGGAGAGGCCGAACTCTTGACCCAGATGCGTACCACTGTAGAACAGTCTGACGCAAGTCTTGTGCTTCTTAATACAGTATCAGTCGCTGGGTCGGTGATAGCCGCAGCTCCACGCTTTACGCGAACGAGCGCACCTACGGTGTTCGAGCCTTTGGCAGAGGCCGCCGCGAGCCGTTATGGTGTTGGCATAGACTTCTTCAAGCGCCTCATCCGGCAAGAAAGCGGTTACAACCCAAATGCCGTTAGCCGGGCTGGCGCACAGGGCATCGCCCAGTTCATGCCCGGTACGGCGGCGATGATGGGGTTAGACGATCCTTTCGATCCGGCTAAGGCCCTGCCGAAGTCCGCCGAGCTGCTGGCGGCCCTGCATCGCCGATTCGGCAACCAGGGCCTAGCGGCGGCTGCCTACAATGCCGGCGAAGGGCGGGTGCGGGCATGGCTGTCGGGCCAGAGCGGGCTCCCCCTCGAGACGCGCAACTACGTCCGGGCAATCACCGGCCGGGACGCCCACGAATGGGCGCCGGCGGGCCTCACTGCGACCCTGATGCCAGGCTCCCTCGCATCGAATCGCGCCCCCGCCTTCACCGGCCTTTCGGGCCGCATCTCCCCGGAATGGGCTTTCACTCTCAAGATCCTGCCCCGCGCAAATGGGCAGGTTCCCTTCACAAAAACTTCGAACACGAGCGTATCGAAGACAGCTCAAGCTTCTACAGCACTACGACAGACGGTTTTGCGCCCACTCTCTGGTGAAAGCGCATTATGCGAAAGTATGCGCAGTACGGGTTGTATCGTTGCGGCAGTCTACTGAGCGAAAGAGTCTGCCCATTCCAATAGGGCGTGCCCCTGTGGAACGTTCCACCGCCCTTCGAGACAGTTCCGCAAGCATGGTGTTTGCTATTTGGAACGATCCGAGTCAGGAGGTCATAGAACCTAGTGGGACGGAAGCATGCTCGGTGGATACGCCCGCACGTCAACCTTGGAACAGGAAGCCGGCCTTGAGGCTCAAATTCGCGATCTGACGGCTCTCGGATGCGAAAGACTGTACAAGGAGCAGGTCTCCTCTATTGGGCAGCGTGCGGCCTTGCAGGAGGCTCTTTCGTTCTGCCGCAGCGGCGACACGCTGGTGGTGACGAAGCTCGACCGGCTCGCCCGCTCCGTTACGCACCTGGGGTCGATCCTCGCCGATCTTGGGGCCAAGGGCGTGGCTCTGCGGATTGAAAATCTCGGGGTCGATACCTCGACCCCAACGGGCAAGCTGATGCTGAACATCCTCGGCGGCGTCGCGCAGTTCGAACGGGAGATGATGCTGGAGCGGCAGCGCGAGGGGATCGCGAAGGCGAAGGCTGAAGGCGTCTACAAAGGGCGAAAGCCTACCGCACGGGCCAAGACCACAGAGATCAGGGCCTTAGCCGCTGAGGGCCTATCTATGGCCGCGATCGCGGCGAGGCTCGGCATCGGCAAAGGCTCCGTGCATCGGGCACTTAGCGTCAAAGCGGAGTGACGAGGGCGCCTCCTCGCCGGCTATGTGACCGCCGCGCTACGCCCGATGTTTTCCCTTCGTTCCCCACCCCGAAGGCCTCGCTTCTGGAGGGACAGAGGATCACATTGAGGGCACACGCGCTCCCGGTCCTCTGCCATGCTGCTCGCCTCGCGCACCGTCCTGCATCAACACCGCGAGGTCGCCGCCGTGGTAGCAACCTATGGGATGTTCCTAAGTGGCATCTTGGCCCTCGCTTTCGCCATCTCTTAGTTCGCGCCCCGGCGCCGCATGCCCCCTGGTAGCGCCGCTTGGCCAGCTAGTCAGCGAGAGAGAGTTATGAGCGAGGTCGGTCAACGCATCCATGAGCAAATCCAGGCCAACCGCGCGCTGGGGATGAAAGGCGACAACTGGGACAACTGGGCAGTCGGCTTGCTCACTACCCAGCATGAGATTGAGGACGATGACGGCCAGATCGGTTACGTCCTGACCGATGCGACGCGGGACAAGATACTTCGTAACGGTCGCCAGGACGGGGCCCACGCCCTCGCTAACACCACCTCAATCCTCAACCGGGTCCACCAACTGACGCGCCTCGTTTACGTCCTCCTAGTTCTGGTGATCGCCATCGGGGGAGCCCTCGTCTACGTTCTCATTCGACAGGTGCATTGATTTGCGGACCCGGTGTTCGGGCAGAATTTCGGGGGCCGTATGGACACAGCAGCAGAGCAAAACCTTCAAGCAAGGCGGAATGCTTTCCACGACACCCTTTTCAAAGAGGACGATCTAGGACTTGTTATCAGAGGGCATATTCATGTTGAGAATGAACTGATCGAGTTCATTAAGATACGCCTTTCCCCACCCAATGCGGTTGATGCATTAAGCCTTGGTTACAAGGAAAAGTGTAAGCTTGCAAAAGTCCTTGGAATGCCTAGGGCATTGCAGGCACCGCTTAGTTATGCAGGAAATTTGCGGAATAAATTTGCCCATAATTTGGGTGTTACAATTGGCAAACAAGAAGCCGACAGCTTCAATATTGCCCTTAAAGAGCATGGTATAGAATACTTCCAAGAAGCATACCATAGGATCTATCCAACCAGTACTAAACGACTAAATTTCTGGAATGCTCATGACTTTGAGCCGAAAAATAGGATTGTTATATCTCTGATACTGCTTTGGAGTGGGCTTGCAGTCGCTAATATTGAAGCGAGGGCCGGCAAGAGAATTTTGGGGGAGAGGTCGACGGCGCCCTTGGCTCCTGGCGAGCCGCAGAATATTTGAACGACGCGCAACGAAGTTGCCTCCCCTCGGGCCCACGCACGGCGGCCGACATCATCGAGATCGGGCGGGACCTGATCGAGATCAAGGGCCAGCTCGGCCACGGCCACTTCCTGCCGTGGATCGAGGCCGAGTTCGGGATGAGCGTCGATACCGCGCACAATTTTATGCGTGTTGCCGACTGCTACTCCAAACTCGGAACAGTTCCGAATTTGCCGGCGACCGTCCTCTACGAGCTTACCGCCCCCTCAACTCCCGAACTCATCCGCGAGGAGGGCTTCCACCGGCTCGCCCCAGCTCGGGAAGCTGAGCTTGAGACGATTGCGTGCGAGGTCCGCACCGGGACCATCCGGGACGCGATCCTGCACTCCGCCGGGGCCAACACGACCCACGGCCTGCGCCGGTCGAACGCCGACAAGCGGCGAGCGGTCCAACTCCTCCTTGAGGATAAGGAGTGGTCAAAGTGGGCGGACCGTGAAATCGCTCGACGCTGCTTCGTTGGACACCCGCTTGTCGCCGGCCTTCGCGCCTTGGTCACTGGAAGAAATTCCAGTGAGGCCGAGCCCCGAACTTATCAGGATCGGCACGGCAACGTCACGCAGATGCGGACGTCGGCCATCGGCCGCCGGCCGCCCGAGATGCCCGAGCCCGAGGCGCCCGCTGAGCCTGCCCCTCCCGCCGACCTCCCTAACCCGGCAGAGCCGCCGGCCGATCCCACGAACGTGGTCGCGCTTAACTCGCGCCTCAGCTCGCTTCCGACCCCCGAAGCCATGGGCGGCCGTTTCCTCCACCTGGGGGCTTTCGTGTTCCATCCGTGTTGCACGGACCTGCCTGCGCCGGGTCGTAACTCATTGTAAAATAACGGAACGTGTTGCAGCATGTTGCAACACCGAATGACGAGCGATAGCCAAAAAAAACCCGCCAAGTCATTGACTTGACAGGCTAATTTTTGGCGACCCCGGTTGGGCTCGAACCAACGACCTGCCGCTTAGAAGGCGGCTGCTCTATCCAGCTGAGCTACGGAGTCGGAGTGCCAGGGCTGGTAGAAGCCATGGGGGCCGCTCCTGGTCAACCCCGCGTGCGGCCGCGTGCCCGTGGCCCTCGAGACGACGCGCCTGCGCAGTGCTGCGATGCACCAAGACGGGAGATTCATGCCGTCGCGACCGATGGTTCGCGCGTGCGATGATGAAGCAACGGGCCGTGCGATCCCCGGGGCGGCCCTTTGAAGGACCGAATCTTGCTAAAGTGATCGCTCGTTCTGGACCGAAATGGCGCAGTCTCCGGCACGGCATGGCGGTCCTCTTTTTCGGGGACTCTTCTTCGAGGACCGCGGTCGACAACGGCTCCGGGTGGTGTGTGCAGGTGCCCGATTGGAAGGAATGGGTATTTCCTTGGACACGAAAGACGCGGATAATCTATACGCGAGTTCCGGGCTTCTTGCAGCGCCGCGCGCAGCTTCCGTACGACGCCGGGAGCCACGCGTCCGGTTCGGCGCGATCCTCCGGCAACGCGGGCGTGGAAGACGCAGGACCTTGGACGCACGGGGTAGGGTCTTCGACGCATGGGATAGGGGCTTGGACGCACGGGAATGACTGACGGCGCGATCTTCCTCCTGACCGATCGTCCCGATCGCAGCGCGGCCCTCGAAACGATTCTCAACACCGTCGGTCGCTGCGCGGTCGTGGCCGGCGAGGAGACGCCGCCGCCGGGCGCACCGGTCGCCATCGTCTCCGATCTCACCCTCAGCCGGCGGGAATCCGTTGGACGATTGCGCGCGCTGATGCCCTCCGGTCAGGCCGCCCGCCCCGGGCCCGGCCCCGTGGCCGGTCAAGCGGGGCGCATTCCGGTCATCTGCCTCATGCGCTCGACCTCGGACGGAGATTTGCGGCAGGCGCGCGATCTCGGGGCCACGGTCTGCCTGCCGGCCTACACGTCCCCGCACGTCGTCGCACAGGTGATCCGGGATCAGGTCGCCGCGCGGGACGAGACCGCCAGGGGCGTGGCGGGCCAGGGGATCGTGCGGGCCACGGAGGCGCTCACCGGCTTGTTCGCCGGGGCTCGCGTCGGCGGCGTGACCCTCGGCGTGGTCGAAGCGGGCCTGACGCCGATCCTGGCGGCCGTGCGCGAGGGGGGCCTGACCCGGTGGCTCGATACCGTCTGGACCCACGACGACGCCACCTATCAGCACTGCCTGCTGGTGGCCGGCGTCTCCGCCCAGTTCGTCAACTTCCTGCGATTTCCCGAGCAGGACCGGCAGCATTTCGTCCGGGCGGCCCTGCTGCACGACCTCGGCAAGGCCCGTATCCCGCAGGCGATCCTCAACAAGCCCGGTCGCCTCGACGCCGACGAGATGGCGATCATGCGCACCCATCCGGTGATCGGCTACGAGATCCTGCGCGACAGCGGCTGCGACGACGCCACCCTGGGCGCCGTGCGCCATCATCACGAGATGCTGGACGGGTCGGGCTATCCCGACGGCCTCGTCGGGTCGGCCATCGGCGACACCGTGCGGCTCCTGACCATCTGCGACATCTACGCGGCCCTGACCGAGCGCCGGTCGTACAAGGAGCCGATGCCGACGCGCGACGCCCTCGCGGTCCTCGAGAGCATGGACACGAAGCTCGAATCCGGTCTCGTGCGGTGCTTCGGCGATGCCATGACGGCGGTGGCGCCATAGGGCGGACGGGGTGAAGCCGGTCTTCCGCGGGTCCCCGTGATCGGGTGCGCTCGGGCCGCAACATCCACACTCGCATGCCGCGCGGTGGTACCGGCGGATACGACGGTGCCGGACCTGTACGCCGATCCTTCGCGAAAAAGCCCCCCGGCCGAGGGCCGGGAGGCGTTCATCACGGTTCGGCCGAGGGGCAGACCCCCGAAGGAATCAGGGCTGGAGGACGCCGTTGATCACGTGGATCACGCCGTTCGACTGCATGACGTTGGCGATGGTGACCGTGGCGGTGCTACCCTTGGCGTCGGTCACGTAGACCTTCTTGCCCTTGGTCTGGACGGTCAGGGGCTCGCCCGCGGCGGTCTTGAGCTGGGCCTCGCCGCCGCCGTCCTTGGCGAGCTTCATCAGGTCCTTTGCGGTGTAGGTGCCCGGGACGACGTGGTAGGTCAGGATCTTGGTGAGCGTCGCCTTGTTCTCGGGCTTCACCAGGGTCTCGACGGTGCCGGCCGGCAGCTTGGCGAAGGCGGCGTTGGTGGGGGCGAACACCGTGAACGGACCGGGACCCGACAGGGTCTCGACGAGGCCGGCGGCCTTCACGGCGGCGACCAGGGTGGTGTGGTCCTTCGAGTTGACGGCGTTCTCGACGATGGTCTTCGAGGCGTACATCGGAGCGCCGCCGACCGTCGGGTTCTTGGCGAGGGCGGCGGCCGGGAGCGCCGCGCCGATGGCGAGGCTGAGGCCGAAGGCGGCCAGCTTGGAGACCAGCGGACGGCGTGCGGTAAGATTATGCATCGATTTCTTGTCTCCTCGGATGTCCCGGGCGGGACAATCGGGGTGACTTACGGCGCGTTCGGAATGAAAGTTTCAGGAAAGATCTGCTATGAGGTGCTTCGTGCGGTCCGCGCTGCTTTAAGGGATCGCTAAGAATGCCGAACAAGCCGCGACCTGGCGTCGATGCCGAGGTTTCGATGCTTGGAGCACGGCCGGGGGGACGGGGAATGGTGAGTTCGGTGGCGGTGCCGCGTGCCTGACGATGATCTGCTCCAGGCGCGCCTGACCGCCATCGCGGGCGGGGATCAGGCGGCGCTCAAGGCGCTCTACGACGAGACGGGGGCGAAACTATTCGGGCTCGTGCTCCGTATCCTCCGCAATCGTGAAGCCGCCGAGGACGTGCTTCAGGATGTCTATCTCCGGATCTGGCAGAATGCCGGGGCGTATGTCCCCACGGCCGGCCGCCCGATCACATGGATGTGCGCCATCGCCCGCAATCGGGCCATCGACGTGGTGCGCGCCCGAAAGGAAACCACCCTCACGGATCTCGTCGAAGGCGAGGATTGGATGAATCAGGTGCCCGATCCGCACGACGGCGAGAGCGACATCCTCGATCGCGGCGCCCTGGCGCTCTGCCTCGGCCGCGTCGACGCGATGCACCGGCAATGCCTCGTGCTGGCCTATTGCGAAGGATTTTCCCGCGAGGAACTGGCGGCCCGGTTCGAGCGGCCGGTGAACACCATCAAGACGTGGCTCCACCGCGGACTGGCGAACCTGCGCTCCTGCCTGGACGCCAACGCATGAGCGATGGCCCCGCCGATTTCCGCCCGCCCGACCGCGACATCCAGGCGGCCGAGTACGTCCTCGGCACCCTGCCCCTGGCCGAGCGCCTCGCCTTCGCGCGCGCCCTGGCGACGGAGGTCGATCTGCAGGCGGCCGTGGCGCGCTGGCAGATCCGCCTGACGCCCCTGGCCGACACCGTTCCGGAGGTCGCTCCCCCGGCGGGCCTCTGGCTGCGCATCCGGGCGGCCCTGAGCCCCGCCGGAGAAGACCCGCGTGTGCAAAGCCTCGCCCGGAGCCTGCGTCGCTGGCGTCTGGGGGCCCTCGGCGCCTCGGCCCTGGCCGCCGGCCTCGCCCTGGCGCTCGGCCTCGGCCGGTTCCTGCCGCCGGCGGACCCGGAGGCGGGTCAGTACGTCGCCGTGGTCAACCGCGGCGGCGAGCTGCCGGCCCTGGTGGTGCGGGTGGATACGCGGCGCGGGCTCGCGCAGGTACGGTCCGTGGCGGCGGATACGCCCCGGGAGAAGAGCCTGGAGCTCTGGTACATCGCCGGCGGCGGCACGCCGCGCTCCCTTGGCCTCGTCGAGGCCGGGCGCGCCAGCCTCGCCCTGCCGGAGGCCGCCCGCGAGGACGCCCGCCTCGACACTGCCCTCCTGGCCGTCACCGTCGAGCCGCCCGGCGGTTCGCCGAGCGGCGCGCCGACGGGGCCGATCGTCTACTCGGGCAAGCTCCTGCGGGACTGAAGTCGTCGCCCCGGCGGCCGCCTCCCCTGTACCGTGCCGGCCGGATCGGCCTCCGGCGGCGCGGCGCGCGCCCTCGACGGGTTGCCCGCATCCTCGATCGCTGGCACGCGTCGCGGCATGAAGGTTTCCTCCGCCATCCGCCGCCCGGTCTCCGCCCTTCGGGCCGCCCTGCGGACCGACGCCGGCGGCGGGCTGGTGCTCATGGCGAGCGCGGTGCTGGCGCTGCTCGTCGCCAACTCGCCCCTGGCTCCGGACTATTTCGCCCTGGTGGGCACGTATGTCGGGCCCTTGAGCGTGCTGCACTGGGTCAACGACGGCCTGATGGCGGTGTTCTTCCTGCTGGTCGGCCTCGAGATCAAACGCGAGGTGCTGGACGGCCGCCTGCGCACCTGGCCGGACCGCGTCCTGCCGGGCGTGGCGGCCCTCGGCGGCATGGTCGTCCCGGCCCTGATCTACGGGATGGTCAACCGGCATTCGCCCGACACCCTGCGCGGCTGGGCGATCCCGACGGCCACGGACATCGCCTTCGCCCTCGGCATCCTGGCGCTCCTCGGATCGCGGGTGCCCGTCTCCCTCAAGGTGTTCCTGACGGCGCTCGCCATCCTCGACGACCTCGGGGCGGTGCTCATCATCGCGGCCTTCTACACCGCCGACCTGCAGCTGCCGATGCTGGCCGGCGCCGGGCTCATCGTCGCGTTCCTATCCGGCCTGAACCGGGCCGGCGTGACCCGGCTGACGCCCTACCTGCTCCTCGGTGCGGTCCTGTGGGTCCTCGTGCTCAAATCCGGCATCCACGCCACCATCGCGGGCGTGGTCCTCGCCCTGACGATCCCCCTGCGCACCAGGCCGGCCAGGCCGGACGATCCGACCTCACCCCTCCATGGGCTGGAGCACGCCCTCCACCCGTGGTCGTCCTACCTCGTGCTGCCGGTGTTCGGCTTCGCCAATGCGGGCGTCGCACTGGGGGGCATCTCCCTCGCCATGCTGCTCGAACCCGTCACCCTCGGCGTCGCCCTCGGCCTCTTCCTCGGCAAGCAGATCGGCGTGTTCGGTACGGTCGTCGCCGCGATCCGGCTCGGCTTCGCCCAGCGTCCCGCCCAGGCCGGGTGGTGGCAGCTCTACGGCCTGTCGCTCCTGTGCGGCGTCGGCTTCACCATGAGCCTGTTCATCGGTCTCCTCGCCTTCGCGGAGACCCCGGCCCTGGAGACCGAGACCAAGGTCGGCGTGCTCCTGGGCTCGGTCAGCTGCATGGTCGCCGGCGCCCTCGTGCTCCTCCTCGCGCCGCGGCCGGTCGCCGACGTCCGCGACTGATCGTCAACGGATATCATGTTCGCACCGTCGCCGCCCGTCGCCCCCGACGACATCGCCCACGTCATTCAGATCGCCCTCGCGCCGGCCTTCCTGCTGACGGCCCTGGCGACGCTGCTGAACGTGTTCTCCACCCGCCTCGGGCGCGTGGCCGACAAGGTCGACGCCGCTTCGACCCGGCTGTGGGGCGCCAGCCCGGACGAGGCCGTCCGCCTGTCGCGGCAATTGTCATACCTGCGGCGGCGCTCGTTCGTGCTAGACGGCGCGGTGGTGCTGGCTTCGGCGGGCGGGATCATGACCGGGATCGCGGTGCTGACGCTGTTCGTCGGAGCGCTCCGCGACGCCGCCACCGCCTCGGTCCTGTTCGGATGCTTCGGCGTGGCGCTGGTCTGCACCGTGGCGGCCATCGCGGCCTTCCTCACCGAGATCCTGATGGCCGGGCGCGGGGTCCGCGACGAGGTCGATCGCCAGACCCGTCACGCCACCGCTATCGAGGGGCCTCCTGGCCGGTCTGGAACTTGAGATCGAGGGCAGCCAGCGCCAGGAGCGGTGGCGGCATCGGGACGCCGGCCTTGCGCATGACGAGGGCCGCTGCGCGGCAGCTCGCCTGATCGTTGGTCGCGGCCGCGGCCTCGATCCGAGCCACGGTGGCGGCATCGGGTTTCGGGGGCGGCGGCGATGCGGCCGGTGCGGCCGCCGCCTTGGCCGAGGCGTTCGCCTGCGCCAGGGCCGCCTTCCGATCGCCGGGGGCCACCGTGTCCGCCGATCCCGTTGCGCCGCTGAGGCCAGATTTCTGCTGCGGCTCGCCGCCGGAACCCGACGGCTTCGCGTCGCTCTTGCCCGATGGGTTCGACACCGCCGTCGCCTGGGACTGCGGTGTGGCCGCCTCCTGCTTCTTCGCCTCCGGCACCGTCACGAACGCCTTCAGTTCCTGGCATAGGTTGGCCGGGCCGCCCGCGGCGACCGGCGGGGCCGCATCCTGCGCGAGGGCGGGCAGCGCGAGCAGGCCGGCGGCCATGACGAGCGCGACGCGCGACGGGGATGTCCACATGCTGATGTCCTCAACCCTTCCCGGTCGTTGGCACGACCCCTTCACCCAGCGGCCGGGTCGGCCCGGCAGTGACTTCGCGCGGTCAGGACCGCTTCGGATGCGAGGCCTCGCCCTTGACCTTGTCGTGATCCTCGACGGTGGCCTCGCCGAGGACCGGAAGGCCGTTCCACTTCGAGCCGACCAGGTTCGTCCCCGGCTCCGACACCCGCGCGCCCGAGGTCGCGAAGGCCTGATAGGCGAACTTCTGGGAACTGGTGAGGGCGAGCATAGCCAGCACGCCCAGCGCGATGGCGGCGGCGACGGCAATGGCGAAGGCTTTCATGATCGGTTCTTTCTGGTCGATTCTACTCGGCCGGCGCGGGATGGCGGACCTTGAGCTGCGGACCGCTCAAGGTCTTGGCCTGCTCCTTCTCCACCCAGAGGTCGTGGTGTGCGCGCGCCCAGGCGAGGTCGACCTCGCCACTGCCCATGGCGTCGTAGGCGCCCTTCATGCCGAGCGTTCCGATGTAGATGTGGGCCAGGATGCCGACGATGAACGCGACGCCGATGAGGGCGTGGATCACCTGCATCACCTGCATGCCGTTGATGTCGAGAACCGTGAACGGGAACAGCATCATCAGGCCGGTGACGCCCATGGCGGCGCCGAAGCCGGCGACCATCCAGAACACGCCCTTCTGGCCGGCGTTGAAACGTTCGGCGTGGGGATGGCCGTGGCCGATGAAGCCGCCGCCGGCCTTGATCCAGGCCCAGTCGATCCGGTTCGGGATGTTGTCCTTCACCCAGACGGCGACCATGATCACCACGCCGAGCATGAACGGCCACGCGAGATAGACGTGGCTGTACTTGGCCCATTGCGCCAGGGTGCCGAAGGCCTCGGGGCCGATGACCGGCATCAGCAGGCGCTTGCCGAAGATGTAGTTCAGGCCCGACAGGGACAGGACGATGAAGCACGTCGCCGTCATCCAATGGGCGAACCGCTCGAAAGCGTTGAACCGCAGGATCTTCTTGCCCGATTCCTGGGTGTCGTCGGTGAGGATGCGCCCACGCCACATGAAGAAGGCGCCCAGGGCCCCGATCATGCCGAGGATGCCGAGCGCCCCGATCCAGGGCAGCCAGGATTCGCGGAAGGCACGGTATTCGCGGCCCTGCGGCTGGATCAGGTTGGCGGATTTCTGGTCCGGGATGCTGACGCGCCCGGTGATCTTGTCGGCCTGCTTGAACAGGAACTCCTCGTTGACCGAATCCGCCGTGGGCTTGGTGCCCATGGGGTTCAGCCCGTCCTGCTGTTGCGGGCTCTGCGCCTGCGCGGGCGCGAACACGCCCGGAGCGGCCAGGAGCGTCGCCGCGAGGACGAGGGTGCTGAAGAGCGTGACTGCCCGCCGCATCGGCGTTCCTTTCGAAGTCGTCTCGTACGGGTGGGGCCGCCCGTGGGCAGCGGCCCCGGAGCGGCGATCAGATCGCCACGGTCTCGCGGTAGGCGGTCTTCCAGCCCCAGGCGCCGGAGCCGTAGCCGCGCTTGACCACGCGCTGCTTGTAGATCTCGGCGATCATCTCGCCGTCGCCGGCGAGCAGGGCCTTGGTCGAGCACATCTCGGCGCAGAGCGGCAGCTTGCCCTCGGCGAGGCGGTTCGAGCCGTACTTCTCGTACTCGGCCACCGACAGGTCGGGCTCCGGTCCGCCCGAGCAGTAGGTGCACTTGTCCATCTTGCCGCGCGAGCCGAAATTGCCGACGCGCGGATATTGCGGCGCGCCGAACGGGCAGGCGTAGAAGCAGTAGCCGCAGCCGATGCAGATGTCCTTGGAGTGCAGCACCACGGCGTCGGCCGTGGTGTAGAAGCAGTTCACCGGGCACACGGCGGCGCAGGGCGCGTCGGTGCAGTGCATGCACGCCATGGAGACAGAGCGCTCGCCGGGCTTGCCGTCGTTGAGGGTGACGACGCGCCGGCGGTTGATGCCCCAGGGCACCTCGTGCTCGTTCTTGCAGGCGGTGACGCAGGCGTTGCACTCGATGCAGCGGTCGGCGTCACAGAGGAACTTCATACGGGCCATAATGGATGCGCTCCTCTCACGCGGCCTTGATCTGGCATAGGGTGCACTTCGTTTCCTGCATGCCCGTCACAGGATCGAAGCCGTAGGTGGTGACCGAGTTCGAGCTCTCGCCGAGCACCACCGGGTCGGTCCCCTTAGGGTAGTAGTCCCGCATGTCGCGGCCCTCGTACCAACCCGAGAAGTGGAAGGGCATGAAGGCGACGCCCTTGCCGACGCGGTCGGTGACGAGCGCCTTCATCTTGGCCTTCGAGCTGTTCTCGGCGCCCGTCACCCAGACGAACTGACCGTCCTTGATGCCGCGCTCGGTGGCGTCGCCGGTGTTGATCTCGACGAACATGTCCTGCTGGAGTTCGGCGAGCCACGGGTTCGAGCGCGTCTCCTCGCCGCCGCCCTCGTACTCGACGAGGCGGCCGGAGGTGAGGATGATCGGGAAGTCGCGGGCGACGTTGCGCTCCACCGCCGATTTCTGCACCGAGAAGCCGATATTCGGCATGCGGAACTGACGCTCGTCGGGGCGCGTCGGGTACTTCGCCACGAGATCGGGGCGCGGCGTGTAGATCGGCTCGCGGTGCACCGGCACCGGGTCGGGCAGGTTCCAGGCGTTGGCGCGGGCCTTGCCGTTGCCGAACGGGATCACGCCGTGGTCGAGGCAGACCCGCTGAATACCGCCCGACAGGTCGGTGGCCCAGCTCACGGTGTCGGGCTTCTCGCCGCCGATCTTGAGGATGGTGGCGCGCTCCTCCTCCGTGAGGTCCTTGTCCCAGCCGAGTTTCTTGAACACCCCGAACGTGAATTCGGGGTAGCCGTCGGTGAGGTCGGACCCCTTGGTGAAGGAGTTCTCGGCGAGCAGGGTTTCGCCGTTGCGCTCGGTGCCGAAGCGGGCCCGGAAGGTGCTGCCGCCGTCCTTCACGTGCAACGACGTGTTGTAGAGGATCGCCGAGCCGGGGTGCCGCAGCTCGGGCTTGCCCCAGCACGGCCACGGCAGACCGTAATAGTCTCCGCCGACTTCCGGGTCATCCTTGGGGGCGCGGAGGGTGATGAGATCGAACTTGGCCTGGTTGCGCATGTGCGCCTTCAGGCGTTCCGGGCTCTGGCCGCAATAGCCCGTCGACCAGCCGCCCCGGTTGATCTCGCGCAGGAGGTCTTCCGCCGAGGGAATGTTGTTCTCGATCTTGATGCCCTTGAACAGCGTGTCGGCGAAGCCGAGCTTGACGGCGAGTCGGTAGAGTACCTCGTAGTCGTTCTTCGACTCGAAGGCCGGCTGCACGATCTGCTCGCCCCACTGGATCGAGCGGTTCGACGCCGTGCGCGAACCGTCCATCTCCAGGGAGGTGCAGATCGGCAGGAGGTAAGTGTTGTCCTGCCGGGCATCCAGGGCCGCGAAGGTGGTGGGGTGCGGATCGGCCACCACCAGCAGTTCGAGCTTGTTCATGCCCTCCACCGCCTCGGGCAGGCGGGTGACGGTGTTGCCGCCGTGGCCGAACACCATGAAGGCCTTCAGCGGGCTGCGCTGGTCGATCTGCTCGGGCGGCAGGTTCACGGCATCGAACCATCGGGTCGAGGTGATGCCCGGAGATTCCATGTTCTCCTTACGGGTCCGGGCCTTGCGGCCGGCCGTGGCGGGCACCTCGTCGAAGCGCGACTGCAGCCACTCGTACGGCACGTCCCAGACGCGGGCCCAATGGCGCCAGCCGCCCTCGACGAGGCCGTAGTAGAGCGGCAGCGACGTGACATCGAGGCCGAGATCGGTGGCGCCCTGCACGTTGGTGTGGCCGCGGAAGATGTTGGCGCCGGTGCCCGGCTTGCCGACGTTGCCGGTGGCGAGACACAGGATGCAGAGCGCGCGCACGTTGGCGGTGCCGACCGTGTGCTGGGTCGCGCCCATGCACCAGATCAGGGTCGCGGGCTTTTCCTTGGCGAATTTCTCCGCCACGCGCTTGAGCTGCTCGCCGGGCACGCCCGAGACGCGCTCCACCTCTTCCGGGGTCCACTTGGCAACTTCGCGACGGACATCGTCCATGGCGTAGACGCGCTGGCTGATGAACTCCTTGTCCTCCCAGCCATTCTGGAAGATGTGCCACAGGATGCCCCAGACGACGGGGATGTCCGTGCCCGAGCGGATGCGGACGTATTCCGTGGCGTGGGCGGCCGTGCGGGTGAAGCGCGGATCGATGACGATCATATTCGCGCGGTTGATCTCCTTGCCCGACAGCAGGTGCTGCATGGAGACCGGATGAGCCTCGGCCGGATTGCCGCCGAGGATGATCATCGTCTTGGCGTTGCGGATGTCGTTGTATGAATTAGTCTGGGCGCCGTAGCCCCAGGTGTTGGCCACGCCCGCCACGGTGGTCGAGTGGCAGATGCGCGCCTGGTGATCGACGGAATTGGTGCCCCAGAACGCGCCGAACTTGCGCATGAGGTAGGCGGCCTCGTTGGTGAACTTGGCCGAGCCGAGCCAGTAGACCGAGTCGGCGCCGTTCTTCTCGCGGATCGCCGCGAGCTTGTCGCCGATCTCGTCGATGGCCTGATCCCAGGAAACGCGCTGCCACTGCCCGGCGACGAGCTTCATCGGGTATTTCAGGCGGCGGTCGGACGAGACGAGCTCGCGGATGGCCGCTCCCTTGGCGCAGTGGGTGCCGCGGTTGATCGGGCTCGCGTAGGACGGCTCCTGGCCGACCCAGACGCCGTTGACCACCTCGGCCGTCACCGTGCAGCCCACGGAGCAGTGGGTGCAGACGTTCTTCTTGATGACGGTCTCGGGGCCCACCGCCGAGGTACCGGCGGCGCGCGCCTGCCGCACGGAGCCGAGCTGAATCGAGCCGGCGGCGGCGAGGGCACCGGCGGCGAGGCCGGATTTCCGCAGGAAGCCGCGACGGTCGAGCATCCCGGCGGCGAGGCCCGCAGCCACCGCCTGATGCTTGGTGCGGCTCGCCGTGCCGCTCTTACGCTTCGTCAGCATGGCTGCCTCACTTCTTGCCGGCGTCGTTGGTGCTGTTCTTGAGCGTCTCGTACCCGTTGGTCCGGTAGAACGCCTTGACGTGGTCGGTGAGGCGGTAGCGCCCCTTGGTCTCGTCCTGGCCGGGGTCGTAGGCCTGGGCGTCCGTCGCCGTCATCGGCGTCGCCGCCACGCCCACGGCGGCCGCCACCGTTCCGCCGCCCAGCGCGCGGAAGAACTGACGACGACCGAGCTGGTCCTTCTGGTCCTGTCGCATGATCGGCACTCCTCAAACGGCGGGGGATGCGCGCTCGGCGCATCCGGGATTCTGATGGTCGCGGGCGCTCACGCGTCCATGGCGAAGGCCTGCGCCTCCACCGCGATGAAGGCGCGGCCGAGGCCGCCGACGGTCCGGTAGAAGCGGGCGGCCTTGGCCCCTTCCAGATCGGAGAAGAAGCGCCCGGCCCACGGCTCGAGATGCCTCGCGAAGAAGCCGCGCGCGGCGTCGGGCTCCGACGCGAACCGGCCCGCCACGAGGCCGGCCATGCAGTCGAGGAGGATCGCGAGGTGATCCTCCGGCTCGGTCATGCTCAGGTCCCGCTCGATCCCGAGGCTCTCGAGGTCCGCACGCACCCGGGCGAGGGGCCGCTCGTTGAGAAAGCCCGTGAGATAGTAGGATGCGTAGGGAAGCAGTTCCCCGCGGCCGACGCCGACGAAGAGGTCGTGATATTCGCGCGCCACCGTGTCCGGTGCCGCCGTGCGGCTCGCGCGCGCCACGGCCTCGACGGGCTGGCCGAGGACGCTGTCGTCACCGCGAAGACCACCGAGCGTCACCAGCAGGTCACGATCCGGCGCCCGCCCGAGGAGGACGGCGAGGAGATCGTAATGTTGCGCACGCTCCAGATCGACCGCATCGACGGTTCCGCTCACCGAAGCGAACCCGTCTCGAGGCCCCTCGTCCGCATGCTCGATAGCCACTGCGACGGAACCCATCCCACCCTTGAACCCGAACTCTGACCAGCGCCGTATCTTAGGCGGATCGCCTACATTGGAGCTAGGATAAAAAGCGTTCGAGATTGGCGCAATCGCGATTCCACGGCTCAGCTGGGCATTGCGCCGCCATGGCGTCGCAGGCGTGCCGTCGCAACTGTCGTTTCGGATGTTACGGAGGTCCGCTCCGGAAAATCTGCAGGACCAGGCGCCGGTATCGATGTCGTCGGGAGCGTCCGGCCGGGCTCGGGGTCCGACGTGATGTCCGGATCGAGCTGCACCAAATCCATTCGATCGACCTCCGCCCGATCGAAGTCCACCCGGTCGACGTCCGCCCGGTCGACCTCGGGCGCACCGGCTTCGGCCTCGGCGGCTTCGGACGGGTCGCGATTGAACAGCCGGCCGAGCATGGCCTTCACGTCGTCGCCCGGCAGGAGCGGACCGAGGCCCGGTACACCGCCGGGGGTGTTCCAGTCGTAGGCGTATTCCCGCGCTTCGCTGACGAAGTCGCGGATGGCCGGATCGACGGACCACATCTTCCGCAGGGCGGCGTTGCGCAGGGCCGCCGGCACGCCGGCGCGCAGGAATGGCAGCAGGTCGGTCTCCGCCGTGAGGTCGTCGAGGGAGGGGAGTTCGGCCAGGAGGTCGAGTTCCGCCTCGGTGCCGGCCGCTTCCGGTACGACGGCGTCGTCGCCCGGCACCGCTGCGGTCTCGACGGCTTCCATGTCCGCCGGCGGAGTCTCGGTTCGCTCGCTCTCGCGAACGTCGCGCTTGCGCCGGGCCCAGCGCGCGAGGAAGCCGTCGCTCATTCCCGCCTCCCCTTGCGGCCGGTCTCGGCGCCTCCGGCCTGCCGGGCCAGGGCCTCGGGGTCGGCCCGGTCGCGCTTGCGCTTCTCGAACACGCGCTCGATGTGGTGGGCCTCGAAGAAGGCCAGCAGCTTGGCCTGGAGGTCGGGCGGCATCGGCACCGCCTCGACCACCTCGCCGATGCCCTCGGCCATGGATTCGCCCTCGTAGGGATCGGCCGTCACGGTGGCGACCTCGTACTCCCCCTCGCCGAGCTTGCGCAGGGCGACCCACAGGGCGGGACGCCCGGAGACGAGGTTGTCCCGGTAATGCGCAGTCTCGGCCGGGTGCAGGTGCACGTCGTAGGCCCCAGCATAGTAGGTGCCCTCGTCCTCCGTGCCGGAGAGGCGCGTGCCCGGCGGTGCGGCGGGCGCCGCCGGCAGGACGGCGACGGGGAGCCAGGCATGGGTCGCCCACGGTCCCTTGAGGCGGCGCTTCTCCACCACCACGCCGACCTCGAAGTGGTTGTCGGGTTTTTGGAGGGGGGCGGGCTCTGACATGGTGGAGTTCCTCAGGCCGCCGGGTACGCGGCGCGCAGGGGCAGGCCGGCGACGATGTTCTGCGGCTTGACCTGGACGAGATGTGCGGCCGTGCCGGCGAGCAGCAGGTAGACCGGCCGCTCGCCGACGTTCGGATCGACCCGCGTGGGGTCGAGGAAGGTCAGCGCGAACAGGGCGACCACCCGCTCCTGCGTCGCCGCGTCGATGGCCTCTCCCCGCCACAGGGCGTTGCCGATGCGCGTGCCCTCCGCGTCGAGGCCGACGAACCAGCGCCAGTCCGTGTCCTCCAGCCGGTCGAGGGGCGTCACCGTCACCTCGGTGTTGAGAAGGTGGCGCACGAACACCTCGATGACGCGGGCGAGCGCCGCCCGGCTCTTCGGGCTCGAGCCGAGGTTGAGCGCCATGGAGAACGCGTCGGAGCGGCTCCAGTAGCTCCAGGCGTTCTCGTCGTTCAGCACGTCGAGCTCGTTGGCGGCTTCCTTGCCGAGCATCGCCACGAGGGGCGAGAGCGGGGCGGAGCCCTCGCGCGCCTCGATCACCTCGGCATCGGCCAGGAGCACGGCGCCCTCGTGCCGGCTCACCCGCTGGGTGCGGAAGAACAGCTCGGCCGCGCGCAGGACGTAGGGGTCGTCGCAGCCGTCGAGGGCGTTGCGCAGGATGAGGTGGACGAGCTGGTTGAGGAACAGGGACGGGGTCCCCTGCAGACCCTCGCGCACGAGACCGACGTAGGCCGCCTCGATGGAGCGCGCGCCGAGCAGCCGGTCGCGGAACGCCAGGAGCACCGCCCAGTTCTCGCGCGCATCGGCGTCCGCGATGGCCGCCACCGCCTCCGGTGCGATGGCGCGGCGGGGCTCGGCGCGAAGGTCCGCGTACAGGGCGCGCTCGGCCGCGCAGGCCTCCGCCGGCGGGATCAGTTCCGGCCGCGCCAGATAGGCCAGGATGAGCTCGTCCGTGACGCCGAGGCCGCCGCCCTCGGTGCGCCGGGTGAGATGGTGGCCGCTCGACACCCAGAACTCGGTCATGATGCGCGACGGTCCCTGTCGTGTGCGTGGCGTGCGGTCACGGTGTCCGGCTCCGTGCGAGGCCGATGAGGTCGGCGTGTTCCTCCGGCCCGTCGTCGTCGGTCTCGACGAACTGGAAGGCGCGGGCGCCGGCATGGAGGCGATCTTCACCGCCGGGTTTCTGGTGCAACGTGCGAAACGCTTCTGCGATCGCGCCGTTCGTCTCCGTGCGATGCAGCGCCACGACGGTGCCGACGGGCAGATCGCAGAGCGAGGCGGCGAAATCGATCTCTTCCCGCGCCGCCGCGAGGGCCGCTGCGCGGTCCGGGGCGCCGAGGTGGTCTTGGAGATGGCGGGCCAGGCTGGCGGCGGCGTCCTCACGCTCGCCCTCGCTCGCCTCGCTTACCACCACCAGGGTCGAGAACCCGAACGAGCGCACGCCGAGGAAGCCCGAGCGGAAGGCGACCCGCTCCTTGCCCGTCAGGCTCGCCGGATCCCGGTCCCAGAACAGGAACGAGCCGGTGACGGCCCATTCCCCGGGCTCGGCGGCCCGCGCGAACACGAAGCTGTCGGAGGGGTCGAGCCGCAGGGTGCGGGGCAGCTTGAGGGGGCTCACAGGCGCACCGTGCCGGTGGCGGGGTCGCGCCAGGCCGGCTCGGACAGGCCGGGCGCCAGGGCAAGTCGCCCGACCGTGCCGTCCCGCTCCAGCAGCGCATCGCCGTGGCGATCGATCTCCGCCTTCGCGCCGCCGGCCTGCGGCAGGTGGGCGAGGAGGCGCGCACCGATGCCGGCAAAGCCATCCTCCTCCCAGACGGCGAACGCCTTCATGAGGTTGCGGGAAAAGCTCTCCACCAGGGCGAGGCGGATGCCGGGGGCGAAGCCTTCCTCATCGAGGGCCGTCGAATCCGGCGTGAGGCCGGGGTCCCCGATCCGGGTCTTGGAGACGACGAGCATGGCCGAGAAGACCAGCCAGTCCGGCACGGCGTCCTCGGCGCAGCCCTCCGGCTGGCCGAGGCGCCCGCCGCCGAGGCGCGCGCCGTCGAACATCAGGGTGTCCGGCCAGAGCAAGGTGATGGGCATCTCCGGCGCGGCGTGGGTGCCCACCGCATCGATGAGGGCGAGAATGCCGACGAGAAAGGCCCGCCGCGCCGAAGCCAGGGGCTCGTCCGGGGCGAGGATCACGGCGAGATCGAGGATGTCCCCGCGCTCGACCAGCACCAGGGTTCCCGCGGCGTCGCCGGCCTCGTCCTCGGCGAGCGCACGGGCGCGCGAAAAGGCATCGTCGGCCGCCGGCGCGAGCACGCAGCGGAAGGCCGGCGGCAGCACGGGCGCGGCCGGCTCGGGGATGACCGGCCCTTGGACGACCGGCTCATGGACGAAGGACTGGGTCATGGGTGGTGCCGTGATGTCGAGAACCTTCGCGATGGGACCGAAACCGCCGCCGGTCCGGCGTGCGGCCCGTCCCCGGTGCGGTCAATTGGTCCGTTCGTAGTTTCGAACCGTTCGATTATATAACGGATGCGTCCGGCCCCGCGAAGGGGCCGCGCCCGCTCCCAATGCCTCAGGGTCAAACGTGTCCGATCGCATCGTGTTCGCCTGTTCCTGCGAGGGGACCATGCCCCTCGACGCAAGCGCCATCGCGCGCGGCTGTGGCGGCTCCCTGCGGACCGCCGACCAGCTCTGCGGGCGGGAGCTCGACCGCTTTCGCGAAGCTTTGGGTGAGGGCGGGCCCGTCACCGTGTCTTGCACCCTGCAGGCGCCCCTGTTCGACGAGGTCGCCGAGGAGCTGGGCGCGGAGGACCGCGTCACCTACGCCAAGATCCGCGAGACCGCGGGCTGGTCCACCGAGGCCGAAGCGGCCGGGCCGAAGATGGCCGCTCTCCTGGCCGCCGCCGCCGAACCCGTCCCCGACGCCGGCACCGTCTCCATGGAGAGCCAGGGCATCGCGCTGATCTACGGCCGGGACGCCGTCGCCATCGAGGCCGGGCGGCGGCTTTCGGACAGTCTCGACGTCACTGTGCTGCTGACCCGTCCGGACGCCGTCGAGCCGCCCCAGCGCAACGACTTTCCCGTGCTCCAGGGCACCGTGGCGGGCGCCACCGGCCGGCTCGGGGCGTTCGAGCTGCGGATCGACGATTACGCCCTCCCCGCCCCCTCGTCGCGCACGCATCTCGTCTTCGGTCCGCCCCGTAACGGCGCCACCTCGACCTGCGACGTGGTCCTCGACCTCACCGGCGGCACGCCGCTGTTTCCCGCCCATGATCTGCGCAGCGGCTACCTTCGCGCCGACCCGCGCGATCCGGCTGCGGTGGAGCGCGCCATCACGGCGGCGGCCGACCTCGTCGGCACCTTCGACAAGACGAAGTTCGTCACCTTCCACGCTGATCTTTGCGCGCATTCGCGTTCGCGCATCACCGGTTGCACCCGCTGCCTCGAGGTCTGCCCCACGGGGGCCATCGCGTCGGCGGGCGATACCGTGGCCATCGATCCCTACATTTGCGCCGGCTGCGGCAACTGCGCCGCCGTGTGCCCGACGGGGGCGGCGGCCTACGCCCTGCCCCCCGCCGATGCCCTGATGCGGCGCCTGCGGAGCCTGATGCTGGCCTACGGGGAGTCCGGGGGCCGGGGTGCTACGATCCTGTTCCACGACGGCGATCACGGCGAGCCGCTCATCGATGCGCTGGCCCGCCACGGCGACGGCCTGCCGGCCCATGTGTTGCCGGTGCGGCTCAACGAGATCACGCAGCTCGGCCCCGAGGCCATGGCGGCCCTGTTCGCCTTTGGCGCCTCCGGCGTGCGCGTGCTCGCCCGGGCGCGGCCCCATCACGACCTCGACAGCCTCCACCGGAGCGTGGCCCTGGCCGAGACCCTGGCCCAGGCCCTCGGATACGGCGCTGGGACGCCCGTGGTCTCCGTGATCGAGACCGACGATCCCGAGGCCCTCGGGGCCGCCCTGGCGGAGGTCCGCTCCGGCACGGCGTCGTCACGGCCGAGCCGGTTCATGCCCGTCGGTGGCAAGCGCGAGGTGCTGCGCTTCGCCTTCCGCGAGATGTACGAGGTGGCGCCCCGGCCCACGGCCTTCGTGCCCCTCGCGGCGGGGGCCCCCTTCGGCGGCCTCGACTTCCGTACCGAGGACTGCACCCTCTGCCTCGCCTGCGTCGGCGCCTGCCCGACAAACGCCCTGTCGGACAGCAGCGACCGGCCGCTGCTGGCCTTCGAGGAGAGCCTGTGCGTCCAGTGCGGCCTCTGCGCCGCCACCTGCCCGGAATCGGTCATCGATCTCCGCCCCGGGCTCGACTTCGAGGCCTGGACCGCGCCGCGCCGCATCGTGAAGGAGGAGGAGCCGTTCTGCTGCATCGCGTGCGCCAAGCCGTTCGGCACCCGCAGCACCATCGAGCGGGTCGTCGAGAAGCTGCGCGAGCGCCACTGGATGTTTTCGGGGTCCGGCGGGCCTGAGCGGATCAACGCCCTGATGATGTGCGAGGATTGCCGCGTCGAATCCGCCCTGAACCAGGGTTTCGACCCCCATGCCGGGCCGGAGCGGACGCGCACCCGCACGACGGAGGATTACCTTCGCGAGCGGGCGGAGCGGGGCGAGGCGGTCTGAGCAACGGCATGGAGGCCCTGCGCTGGCGGGCCATGGTGCCGGCCGATCTCGGGGCCGTCGTCGCCCTCGCCGATGACCTGTTCCCTGACCATTACGAGGCGCCCGCGCGCTTCGCCGAACGGCTCCGGGCGAGCCCCGCCCTGTGCCGGGTGCTGGCGCGCGAGAACGGGCCGATCCGGGGCTATTGCGTCGCCTATCCCTGGCCGCTCGGCCGCATTCCGCCCCTGAACCGGCCCCTGCCGAAGACCCTCGGCGCTGCGGGAGCGATCTACCTCCACGATCTCGGCCTGCATCCCGACGCCGTGGGCCATGGTTATGCCCGTCGGGCCGTCGCCGACCTCGTCGCGCACGCCAGCGCCACGCCCATCGCCCTCGTCGCCGTGAACGGCTCATCCGCCTTCTGGGCGGCGCAGGGGTTTTGCGAGGCGACGGGCGATCCGGTGCTCGCGAAAAAGCTCGCGGGCTACGGACCCGACGCCCGCTACATGATCCGGCACCCCTGACGGGGGCGCCTCACGGCAGGGCCGTCGCCTTTTCGAGGAAGCGCACGAGTGCCTCGCGGTCCTCGGCGGTGTTGATGGTCTGCTCGGGCATCCGCGTGCCCGGCGTGTAGCGGGCCGGACCGACCTCGAACAGGCGGGCGATGGCGGCGGCATCCCAGACGAGGTCCATGGATTTCAGCGCCTCGGAATAGCGGTAGCCGGGCTCGCTCGCGATGCGGCGGCCGATGATGCCGGCGAGATTCGGGCCGGCGCGCGGTCCGTCCCCCGGCCTGAGGGCGTGGCAGGCGACGCAGGCACGGTAGACCTCCGCGCCGCGATCCCCGTGGAAGGTCGCCAGGGTGTCGGCGGGGCGGGGCAGGCTGAGCGCACCGATGGGCTCGCCGGTCATGGCGTTCCAGCGCCGGACCAGCCGGTCGCTCCCGCCGGTGACGAGCTCGTCGCCGCGCCAGGCCACGGACCAGACCGGCAGGCCGGGCCCGACGAGGCGGCGCAGGATCGCACCCGTAGCGCGGTCGATGACCGCGACGGTGCCCCCCGCCGTGGCGGCGGCGAGGCGGGTCTCGTCGGGCGAGAGCGCCAGCGCGATCACCGGGTTCGGCCCGACCTCGCTGGCGGTCCGCTCACTTCCGTCCGGGCGCAGGAAGCGCACGATCGCATCCCCGCCTGCCACGGCGATCTCGCCGTCGCGGGCCACCGCGAGGGCGTTCAGCGGCGTCGGCAGGGTGATGACGCGGGGTGGCGCGTCCTCCGTCGGCCAGATCCGCAGGGTCGCATCGTAGCCCGCCGTGGCGATCCGGCCGTCGGGCAGGAAGGCGACGGCGTTGACGGGGCCCGCATGCCCCGCCAGCACCCGCGCCGGTCCGCCGGCCAGGGGCCGGACCCGCGCGTTTCCGTCCCAGGAGGCCGAGGCGAGACTGAGCCCGTCCGGGGACACCGCGAGCCCGGCCACCGGCCCGGTATGCTCGGCAAAGGTCCGCTCGGGCTCCGGCCGGCCGATCCGCCACAGGGCGATGCGGCCATCCTCCGAGGCCGTGGCGAATCCACCATCGGGCAGGGTGGCGACGGCATTCACGGCGCCCTCGTGGAAGCGCAGGACGCTGAGCGCGGTGCCGTTCGCGATCCCCCACACGATCACCGCCTGGTCGAACCCGCCCGAGATCGCGATCTCGCCGCCCGGCACCACGGCGAGCGCCCGCACCGGGCCGCCATGGCCGCGCATCTGCGCCAGGGCCGGCGGGGTTACGAGGGGGACGGCGAGCAGGCCGAACACTCCAAGGACGGATCGCACGAAACGCAGGCGCCGCATCGCTCTCCAGGTCCGGTCCCCCGGCCCGGCGCCGGTTCGGCTGGACCTTAGACGAGGTGCGCAGGTCCTGTCCCGAGCTCCACCCTGGGGCCCTGTGCCGCGCGCGAACACGCCGGGTAGGAAGACCGCCCGCGCTTGATCAACGCGGACGGATGCCGCATGCGATGGCGCATGACGTTCCTCGCCCTGACGGAAGCCGGGATCGGCCGACGGCGCGCCTTCGCGAGACCGGCGTGACGCGGTTCGCTTCAGCCGCCCTGATGCCCCTGGCCGACGCGGTGTCGGGCCTGATCGCGGGCGTTTCGCCCGTGGCGGAGCGCGAGCTGCCCCCCCGTGCGGCCCTCGGCCTCGCGGCGGCCCGTGACGTCATCGCCGAACGCGGCTGGCCCGAATGCCCCACGGCCCTGCGCGACGGCTGGGCGGTGCGAGCCGATGCCGTCACCGGGGCCTCGGCCTATTCGCCGATCCTTCCGAGCGCTCCGCCGGTCTGGGTCGAGGCGGGGGAACACCTTCCCGAGGGGCCCGACACCGTGCTCCCGCCCGAAGCCCTGGAGGGCCGGGCGATCGTCGCGGACGCTCCCCCCGGCGACGGCGTCCGCCAACGGGGCGAAGACGTCGCGGCCGGCACCCGCCTCCTCGCCGCCGGCATGCGTGTCGCCCCGCGCCATCTCCTCGCCCTGGCGGCGGCCGGCGTCGAGTCCGTCGCCGTGCGCGTCCCGCGCGTCGCCCTCATCGCCGCCGCGACGCCCTCGACCGATACGCTCTCGGTCCTGATCGCCCGCGAGGGCGTCGAGTTGGGGGAGCGCATCGACGCGCCCGATACCCTCGACGGCATCGCCGCCGCGATCCGCGCGGCGCGGGCCGATGCCGTGCTGGTCCTCGGCGGCACTGGTCCCGGTCGGACCGACCACGCCGTCGCCGCCCTGGCCCTGGCGGGCGAGGTCCTGGCCCACGGCATCGCGCTCCGCCCGGGTGAAACCGCTGCCTTCGGCCGCGCCGGGGGCCGTCCCGTCCTGCTGCTGCCGGGCCGCCCCGAGGCGGCGCTCGCGGTGTTCCTCACCCTCGGGCGTCCCCTGCTGGCGGCGTTGTCCGGCGTTCGCGTGCCTGAGCCCGAGGGCGGCACGCTGCTGCGCAAGGTCACCGCCACCATCGGCACCAGCGACGTGGTGTTCGTGCACCGCCACGCCGATGGCCTCGAGCCCCTCGGCGGGGCGGACCTTCCCCTGTCGCACCTCGCCGAGGCGGATGCGGCCATCCTGGTGCCGCCGGAGCGGGAGGGTTATCCGGAGGGCACCAGACTCGGGATCCTGCCGCTGTGACGATGACGGAGCGCGATCTTCCTTTCCGCGAACGCCTCGCGGCGGCGGCCCGGCAGGAGCAGTTCCTGACCGTGGTGAGCCGCGAGGAGGCGTCGGCGCGCTTCCGGGCGGCGGTACCCCACAGGACCCTGCCGTCCGAGTCCGTCGTCCTGGCCGAGGCCCTGGGCCGTGTCCTGGCCGGGGATGTGGCCTCCCCCATCGACGTGCCGCCCTTCGACCGGGCCCTGGTGGACGGCTTCGCCGTGCGGGCCACGGATACGCAGGGCTCGCGTTCCGCGAGCCCCCGGCGCCTGATCCTCAACCCCGAAATCCTCGCCTGCGGCGTCGCACCGCGCCTTGCCGTGGCCGAGGGCACCGCCACCCCCATCGCCACCGGCGGCGTCATCCCGCGCGGCGCCGACGCCGTGGTGATGGTCGAGCAGACGGAGTTTCAGGGTGAAGCGCTCGCCATCGACCTCGTCCAGGCGGCGCGGCCGGGCCAGTTCGTCGGTTATGCCGGGGCCGACATGGCCGCCGGCGAGACGGTCCTGCGCCAGGGCCTGCGGATCACCGCCCGCGAGATCGGCATGCTGGCCGCCTGTGGCCTTGCCCGTGTTCCGGTGGTGCGCCGGCCCCGCGTGGCGGTGCTTTCGACGGGCGACGAACTCGTCGCCGTCGGTGCGCCCCTCCCCCCCGGGGCGATCTACGATTCCAACGGGCCGATCGTCGCCGCCGCCGTCACCGAGAACGGCGGCGAGGCCGTGCCGCTGGGTATCGTCCGGGACGACGCGGCGGCCCTGCGGGAGGCCCTGCACCGGGCGCTCACCGAGACCGACATCGTCATCCTCTCGGGCGGCACCTCGAAGGGGGCGGGCGACGTCTCCCACCGCATCCTGAAGGACATCGGGGCCCCCGGCATCCTCGTCCACGGCGTCGCGCTGAAGCCCGGCAAGCCCCTGTGCCTCGCCGTGGCGGAGGGCAAGCCCGTCATCGTGCTGCCGGGCTTCCCGACCTCGGCCATCTTCACGTTCCACGATTTCGTCGTGCCCCTCATCCGCGCCATGGCGGGCCTGCCGCCGCGGGAGGACGAGGCCGTCGCGGCGGTGCTGCCGCAGCGCGTGGCCTCCGAACTCGGGCGGACGGAATTCGTGATGGCGTCCCTGGCCGAGACGCCCGACGGGATGGTCGCGCTGCCCGTGTCGAAGGGGTCGGGCTCCGTCACGGCGTTCTCCCAGGCCGACGGCTTCTTCGCCGTCCCCGCCGCGCGCTCGGGCGTCGAGGCCGGCGAGACCGTGTCCGTCACCCGGCTCGGGGCGGGCGTGCGCCCGCCCGACCTCACCCTGATCGGCAGCCACTGCGTCGGCCTCGACCGCGTCGTCGGTCTCCTGGCCGAACGGGGCTTGCGGGCCCGCACCCTCTGGGTCGGCTCCGCCGGCGGCCTCGCCGCCCTCCAGCGCGGCGAATGCGATCTCGCCGCCCTCCACCTCCTCGACCCCGCGACCGGCCTCTACAACAGCCCCTTCCTCGCCGAGGGCTTCCGTCTCGCCCCCGGCTGGGGCCGTCTCCAGGGGGTGGTGTTCCGGCGCGGCGATCCCCTGTTCGCGGATCGCGAGGCCGGGGCGGCGGTGGCCGCCGCGCTCGCCGTCCCCGAGGCCGTGATGGTCAACCGCAACGTCGGCTCCGGCACCCGCGCGCTCGTCGACGGTCTCCTGCGGGGGAGCCGGCCCGCCGGGTTCTGGAACCAGCCGCGCTCGCACAACGCCGTGGCGGCGGCGGTGGCGCAGGGGCGGGCCGACTGGGGCGTCGCCATCTCCACCGTGGCCCGCGCCTACGGCCTCGGCTTCCTGCCGCTCACGGAAGAGCGCTACGACTTCGCCTACGCGGCGGACAAGCGCGACACGCCGGCGCTCGCGGCCTTCCTTGACGCGCTCGCCGAGGAACGGACCCGCGCGGCGCTTCGCGACCTCGGCTTCCGCGTCGGAGAGGTTCCATGACCGCGCCCCGGATCATCGGCCTCGCCGGCTGGAGCGGGGCCGGCAAGACCACCCTGCTGACGCGGCTGATCCCGGCCCTCGTGGCGCGCGGCCTGCGGGTGGCGACCCTCAAGCACGCTCATCACGAGTTCGACGTGGACCAGCCGGGCAAGGATTCCCACCGCCACCGCGAGGCGGGGGCCGGCGAGGTCATCGTCTCGTCCGCCCGGCGCTGGGTCCAGATCCACGAGGTGGCGGATGGCCGGGAGGCGACTTTGGCCGATCTCCTCCAAAGGCTCTCGCCGTGCGACCTCGTCCTCGTCGAGGGCTTCAAGCGCGAGGCGCACGCCAAGCTCGAGGTTCACCGCGCCGCCAACGGCCGGCCGCCGCTCCATCCCGGCGATCCGCGCATCGTCGGGGTCGCGAGCGATACGGTTTTCCCCGAGGCGGGCGTGCCGGTGGTGGGCCTCGACGCGATCGCGGCCATCGCCGACCTCGTCCTCGCCCGTTCCGAACCCTTTGCTGCGACCCTGGACAGGCTTGGGAGGCGACATGGCGCAGCTGAGTGACGATTGCTTCGCCTTCGGCGGGGCCCTGATGCGGATCGAGGACGCGGCGAGCCTCATCGCCGCGCGCCTGCCCGTCCTGGCCGGGACCGAGTGGGTGCCGCTCGCCCGGGCCGACGGGCGGGTGGCGGCCGAAGATGTCATCGCCGGTCACGACGTTCCGCCGTTCGCGAATTCCGCCGTCGACGGCTACGCCGCGCGCTATGCCGATCTCCAGGCGAAGGGCGAGACCCGCCTGCCCGTCCGGGGCCGGCTTCCGGCGGGGGCCGTGCCGGACGGTATCGACACCCCCGGCGGCGCCGTACGGATCTTCACGGGCGCCGCCCTGCCGCCCGGCGCCGACACCGTGTTCATGCAGGAGGACGTGCGCCGCGACGGCGCCGCGGTCCTGCTGCCGCAGGGACTGAAGCGCGGGGCCAACGCCCGCGCCGCCGGCGAGGATGTCGCGCGCGGTGAGCGCATCATCGCCGCCGGCCGCCGGCTCGTGCCGCAGGACGTCGCGCTCGCCGCCGCCACCGGCCATGCGCGGCTGCCCGTCCGCACCCGCCTGCGCGTCGCCCTGTTCTCCACCGGGGACGAACTGGTGGAGCCGGGCGCCCCCCTCGGGGTCGGCGCCATCCATGATTCCAACCGGGTGATGCTCGCCGCCCTCCTGGTCCGCCTCGGGGTCGAGGTGGACGATCTCGGCATCCTGCGCGACGAACCCGGGGCCTTGGCCGCACGCCTCGCGGACGCCGCCCGCGACCACGACCTCATCCTCACCTCGGGCGGCGTCTCGACGGGCGAGGAAGACCATGTCCGCACCGCCGTGGAGGCGGTCGGCCAGCTCCTGTTCTGGCGCCTCGCCATCAAGCCCGGCCGCCCCGTCGCCATGGGCCTCGTGAACGGCACCCCGTTCGTCGGCCTGCCGGGCAATCCCGTCGCGGTCTACGTGACCCTGCTGTTCGTGGTGCGTCCCCTGCTCGCGCGCCTGAGCGGCGAAAGCGCCGTGCCGGTGGTTCCCCAGAGGGTGCGTGCCGCCTTCACCTATCGCAAGAAGACGGGACGCCGGGAATTCGTCCGCGTCACCGTAGCGCCCGGTTCCGACGGCGTGATGGAAGCGCGCAACTTCCCCCGCGAGGGCGCCGGCCTCCTCACGTCGCTGACCGGGAGCGACGGCCTCGCCGAACTGCCGGACGAGGCCATCGGCGTCGCGCCCGGCGACACCCTCGCGTACTATCCGCATGCCACGCTCTGGTAGCCCTGCGCGTCATCGATCGTCTAGGTCCGGCACATAGGAAGTGGGCTGCCTATTGATCTTGTCTGGCCGGGCGTAGCATCGCAGCGGACCCTCCGCATCCGGCCCGCATGACCGAGACCCTCCACGAGACGTTTTCACGGCTGGCGACCCTCGACCGCGACGTCGTCGCCATCGCGTGGCTGTCCCTGCGCGTCAGCCTGTCGGCCGTCGCCATCGGCCTGCTCCTGGGCATCCCCCTGGGCGCGTTCCTCGCCGTCGCGCGGTTCCGGGGACGGCCCGCGATCGTCGGGCTGCTCAACGCGTTCATGGGGCTGCCGCCGGTGATCGTCGGGCTGGTGCTCTACCTCGTCCTGTCGCGCTCGGGACCGTTCGGGCCGCTGGGCCTGCTGTTCACCCCCGGCGCCATGGTGGCGGCGCAGGCGGTGCTCGCCACCCCCCTCGTGGCGGCCCTCACCCGGCAGGTGATCGCCGATGCCGAAGACCATCTCGGCGAGCAGCTGCGCTCCCTCGGCCTGTCGGCGCCGCGCCGGGCATGGGTGCTGATCTACGACACCCGCTTCTCTCTGGTCACGACGGCGCTGGCCGCGTTCGGGCGGGCGATCTCCGAGATCGGCGCCGTGCTGGTGGTGGGCGGCAACATCGACGGGCACACCCGCACCATGACGACGGCGATCTCCCTGGAGACCCAGAAGGGCGATCTCAGCCTCGCCCTGGCCCTCGGGCTCGTCCTCATCGCCCTCGTCATCGCGGTGAATGCGGTGGCCGCCCTCCTGCGCGGCCACGCCGCCCGCGCCTACGGGTGAGCGGGATGGCGGGCATCACCCTCACGGACATCCGCCTGATCCTGAACGGCACCACGATCCTCGATGGCCTGAGCCTCGCGATCCCGCCCGGCGGCATCACCGCCCTCGTCGGTCCCAACGGGGCGGGCAAGAGCGCGACCCTGCGGGTGATCGACGGCCTCCTCGTCCCGACGAGCGGCAGCCTGCGGGTGCCGGGTGCGGCGCGCCGGGCCTTCGTGTTCCAGAAGCCCGCCCTCATCCGGGCGAGCGCCGCCGCCAACGTGGCGCTGGGCCTCGCGCGCCTCGGACTGCCCCGAGCCGAGCGCGGGGAGCGCACCCGCGCGGCCCTGGCCCGGGTCGGCCTCGCCCACCGGGCCGGCGACCCGGCCACGCGCTTTTCCGGCGGCGAACAGCAGCGCCTTGCCCTCGCCCGGGCCTGGGCGGCCCGGCCCGATCTCCTGCTCCTCGACGAACCGACGGCGAACCTCGATCCCGGCGCAACCGACCTCGTGGAAGCGCTCATCGCCGAGATGGCGGCGGTGGGCACCAAGGTCGTGCTCGTGTCGCACAACCTCGCGCAGGTCGCGCGGCTCGCCGCCGACGTGATCGTCCTCGCGCGCGGCCGCGCCGTCGAGCACGGCCCGACCCGCACCACCCTGCTGTCCCCGCGCACGCCCGAAGCGCGTGCCTATTTCGATGGAGAACTGCCTTGGACTTCCCTCGCCGCGGCTTCCTGACCCTCGGACTTCTCGCACTCCTGGGGACTTCCCCCGTGAGCGCCGAGCCGGCCTCCATCGTCGTGGCCTCCACCACCTCGACGGAGCAGTCCGGCCTGTTCAAGCACATCCTGCCCGCCTTCGCGGCGAAGACCGGCATCGCCGTGAAGGTGGTGGCCCTCGGCACCGGCCAGGCCCTCGACGCGGCGCGCCGGGGCGATGCCGACGTGGTTCTCGTCCACGACCGGCCGGCGGAGGACGCCTTCGTGGCGCAGGGCTTCGCCAAGGCGCGCTTCGACGTGATGTACAACGACTTCGTGCTGGTGGGGCCGAAGGGCGACCCGGCCGGCGCCAGGGGCACCGACATCACCGCAGCCCTCCGGAAGGTGGCGGCGGCCAAGGCGCCGTTCGTGTCGCGGGGCGACCGCTCCGGCACCCACAGCGCCGAGCTGCGGGCCTGGAAGGAGGCCGGGATCGATTTGGCCGCCGTGAAGGGCGAATGGTACCGCGACGTCGGCCAGGGCATGGGGCCGGCCCTGAACACGGCCTCCGCCCTCGACGCCTACCTCCTGGCCGATCGCGGCACCTGGCTCGCGTTCAAGAACCGGGGCGATCTCGCCATCCTGGTCGAGGGCGACAAGCGCCTGTTCAATCCCTACGGCGTGATGCTGGTCGACACGGACAAGCACCCCGCCGTGAAGGTGAAGGAGGGGCAGGCCTTCATCGATTGGCTCGTCTCGCCGGAGGGGCAGGCCTCCATCGCCGCCTACAGGATCGGCGGCGAGCAGCTGTTCTTCCCGAGTGCCGGGGCCGTTCGCGCCCCGTGACCCTCACCGCGCCCGGCGTCGCACGAGGTACCAGAGCGCAGCGCCGAGACCGATGACGACGAGGCTGGCCCAGACCCAGTTGAAGTCCATCGACGAGAGGGTGTTGGCGGCGGAATTGGAGCCCGCCGGCCCGGTCTCCGGGATCGGCGGCGCCGGGTTCATGGCCTGGGCGAGGGCGTCGCCTGCAGCCCCGATCAGGAAGAGGGCGGCCAGAACCTTGTTCATCGCGCGGTCCTCACGGTTGCTTTCCGTCGAATCGGAAGGCGGGGGCGGCGGCGAGTTCCGCCTTCGTCAGCCGCAGTTCGGCCCGGACGGGTGCGTTGCCCGAAGCGCCGGCCAGCACGGTCGCCTGTTCGCCCGTGGGCTTCTGCGCCTCCGTCGATCCGGTCGCGTCGGTGACCCGGCCGCTGTGCTTGTCTTCGACGGCGCCGAGGACGTCGCGGGTGGTGTCGCTGCCCGGCATCGTCTGCGGGCCGGCCTGGGCGGCCTCGGCCGTGGTCGCGGCGTTCCGTGGGGTGGCGACGGAGGTCGGTCCCGCCGTCAGGGGCACGTCGCCGACGTTCCAGGCCAGCAGGTCGAAGGGGACCGCGACGTACTTCTCGCCGAGGCCGAGGAAGCCGCCGACGCCGATTACGACGGTCTCGATCCGGCCATCGGCCGCCAGAAGTACGTCCTCGATGGTGCCGACGCGGACGTGATCCATGCCGATGACGCCGACCCCGATGATCTTGGAGACCCGCATGGTGCCCGGCGCCGGAGCAGTCGGGAACCGGGACTCCCGGCTTGCACCGGCGTCCTCGGCGGCCCGCGCGGATGCGCTCAGGGCCAGGGTGCCCGGCCCGCACAGGGAGGCGGCGAGGAGCACGGCGCTCCACCGATAGGTTTTCATGGGTGACTCCAGGGGGCCGTGACGCAGGCCTCGACGTGTCAATGCTCGGGCGTGCGGTTCGGTTCATCGGGGCCCCGTCGGGGATGCCGGGGCGACAAACTGCGAAAAATCGTCCAGAGCACGCGGCCGGACCCCGTTTTCGAGGCCCCTGCCCCTGATGCCTGCCGAGCCCCTCCTCGTTGCGGCCGCGCTCCTGCCCTTCCTCGGCAGCGTGGCGGCGGCCCTGCTGCCCCGGGACGCGCGCAACGCCGCCGCCCTGCTGGCCGGTTTCGTCACGCTCGCGAGCCTCGCCTGCGTCGGTGCGCTCTCTCCGCGCGTCGGCGCCGCGCCGGTGGTGCAGACCATCGATTGGCTGCCCTCGCTGGGCGTCGCGTTCACGCTCCGGCTCGACGGGTTGGCCTGGCTGTTCGCCGTCCTCGTCCTCGCCATCGGCGCCCTCGTGGTGCTCTACGCGCGCTACTACATGTCGGCGCGGGACCCCGTCCCGCGCCTGTTCTCGTTCTTCCTCGCCTTCGTCGGGGCGATGCTCGGCATTGTGCTGGCCGGCAACCTGATTCAGCTTGTGGTGTTCTGGGAGCTCACGAGCGTCTTCTCGTTCCTGCTCATCGGTTACTGGTACGACAACCGCGCGGCGCGGGACGGTGCCCGCATGGCCCTGACCATCACGGCCTTCGGCGGCCTGTGCCTCCTCGTCGGCATGGTGCTCGTCGGCCGCATCGTCGGCAGCTACGATCTTGCCGTGGTCCTGGCGTCCGGCGATGCCATCCGGACGAGCCCGCTCTACCTGCCCGCCCTCGTCCTGATCCTGGCGGCGGCCCTGACGAAATCGGCGCAGTTCCCGTTCCACATCTGGCTGCCCCGCGCCATGGCGGCACCGACGCCGATCAGCGCCTACCTGCATTCCGCCACCATGGTGAAGGCCGGCATCTTCCTGATGATCCGCTTCTGGCCGGTGCTGGCCGAGACCGACGCCTGGTACTGGATCGTCGGCACCGCCGGCATGGCGACGATGCTGGTCGGCGCCTGGAGCGCGATCTTCCAGCACGACCTCAAGGGCCTGCTCGCCTATTCCACCATCAGCCACCTCGGGCTGATCACGCTTCTGCTCGGCCTCAACTCGCCGCTGGCCGTGGTCGCGGCGATCTTCCACACGGTGAACCACGCCACCTTCAAGGCGTCGCTGTTCATGGCGGCCGGCATCATCGACCACGAGACCGGGACCCGCGACATGCGCCGCCTCAGCGGCCTGTGGCGGGCCATGCCCTACACCGCGACCCTCGCCATGGTCGCCGCCGCCGCCATGGCCGGCGTGCCCCTGCTCAACGGCTTCCTGTCGAAGGAGATGTTCCTGTCGGAGGCCGTCGACAACGTCGGCGACCACCCGCTCCAGCTCGCCCTGCCGGTGCTGGCGACCGTGGCCTCCGCCTTCACGGTGCTCTATTCCCTGCGCTTCATCCGCCAGACCTTCTTCGGGGCGCCGCCCCACGACCTGCCGAAGGCGCCGCACGAGCCGGAACGCTGGATGCGCCTGCCCATCGAGATCCTGGTCCTGGCCTGCATCAGTGTCGGCCTCGTCCCGAACCTCACCATCGGGCCGGCCCTGGAGACGGCGTCGCGCGCCGTGTTCGGCGAGGCCGGCCCGGCCTACGACCTCGCCATCTGGCACGGCTTCAACGCGCCCCTCGCCCTCAGCATGGGGGCGCTCGCCGGCGGTGTCGGCCTCTACCTCGCGTTCGGCCGGCGCATCAACACCAACCCCCGCGGCGGCCCCTGGCTCCTGCACCGCCTCGACGGCGGCTGGATGTTCGAGCGCGCCATGACCGGCCTCGTCCACGCGGCCCGCTGGCTCGAGCGGAGCCTCGGGGCGACGCGGGTTCAGGTACAGCTGCGCACCCTGTTCCTCGTCGCCATCATCGCCGGCCTGTCGGCCGTCCTCGCGCGCGGCCTTCCGCCGATGCCCGTCCCCGACCTCTCCGGGATCGATCCCGCCTTCGCGCTCCTGTGGCTGGTGGGCGGCGCCTGCGCCGTGGGTGCGGCCGAGCGCGCCAAGTACCACCGCCTATCGGCCGTGATCCTCACGGGCGGGGCGGGCCTCGTCGGCAGCCTCACCTTCGTCTGGCTGTCGGCGCCCGATCTCGCCGTCACCCAGCTCCTCGTCGAGATCGTCACCACGGTGCTGCTGCTGCTCGGCCTGCGCTGGCTGCCCAAGCGCGACGCGGCGATTCCCGCGCCGGCCGCCGAGCACCGCCGCGCGCGCCGCCGCCGCTTCACCGACTTCGCCGTCGCGGGGGCCGTCGGGACGGGGCTCGCCACCCTCGCCTACGCGGTGATGACCCGGCCGGCCCCCGAGGGGATCGCCCGCTGGTTCATCGACGAAGCCTATCCCCAGGCCGGCGGTCGCAACGTCGTCAACGTCCTGCTGGTGGATTTCCGCGCCTTCGACACCATGGGCGAGATCTGCGTCCTCGGAATCGTCGGTCTTACGGTCTTCGCTCTGCTCCGCCGGTTCCGCCCGGCCGCCGACAGCCTTGAGCGTCCGAAGCAGCAACTCAGGCAGGAGGCCGCCGATCGCGCCCACGAGGATCGCAGCGTCGGCGACACCGCCGCCGACGCCATGCTGATCCCCGGCGTGGTGATCACCTGGCTGTTCCCGTTCATCTGCGTGCTGGCCCTGCACCTCTTCCTGCGCGGGCACGACTGGCCCGGCGGCGGATTCGCGGCCGGCATCGCGCTCACCATCGCCTTCGTGCTCCAGTACATGGCCCACGGCGCCCAATGGGTCGAAGAGCGCCTGCGCATCCAGCCGATCGCGTGGATCGGCTTCGGCCTCCTCGTCGCCGTCCTGGCCGGCGCCGTGCCCTGGCTGTTCGGCCGCCCGTTCCTCACCGCCGCCTTCCAGTACGCCGACGTGCCGGTCCTCGGGAAAATCCCCCTGGCCAGCGCCGTGGCCTTCGATCTCGGCGTCGTCGTCCTCGTCGTCGGGGCCAGCGTGCTCATGCTCGTCGCCCTGGCGCGGCAATCCCTGCGCCGCGCCCGCGAGGCGGCGGCCGAGATGGAGACGGAAGCCTGCATGGAGACGAAGCGCTGATGGAGATCGTCCAGTCCCTGGGGATCGGCCTGTTCGCCGCCTCGGGCGTCTGGCTGCTCCTGCGGCCGCGCACCTTCCAGGTGGTCCTCGGACTGTCGCTGCTGACCTATGCGGTGAACCTGTTCATCTTCGCCATGGGCCGCCTGACGGTGGGTGCCCCGCCGGTCCTTCAAGCCGGCGCCGATGCGGCACGGATCGCCGACCCGGTGCCCCAGGCCCTGGTGCTCACCGCCCTCGTCATCAGCTTCGCGCTGACCGCCCTGTTCCTCGTCGTCCTCCTCGCCGCCCGGGGCATCACCGGCAGCGATCACGTCGATGGCCGCGAGCCCGGCGCATGAGTTCGGGAGCCGACCACCTCATCGTTCTGCCCGTCGTGCTGCCCATCGCGGCGTCGGGCCTGATGCTGCTCCTCGACGAGCGCCGCAGCGGCCTCAAGGCGGCCATCAGCCTCGCCACGACCACGGTGCTCCTCGTCACCGCCCTCCTCCTGGCGCGCGGGGCGATGGAGGCCCCCCAGGTCTACCGCCTGGGCAACTGGGCTGCCCCCTACGGCATCGTCCTCGTCGCCGACCGGCTCTCGGCGCTCATGCTGGTGCTGACGGGCGTTCTCGCCCTGGCCGCCCTCGTCTTCGCCGTCGCCCGCTGGGACCGGGCGGGACCGCGCTTCCACGCCCTGTTCCTGCTGCTGCTGATGGGGGTGAACGGCGCCTTCCTCACAGGCGACTTCTTCAACCTGTTCGTGTTCTTCGAGGTGATGCTGGCCGCCTCCTACGGCCTGGTGCTGCACGGCTCCGGCGAGACCCGGATCAGGGCCGGGCTTACCTACATCGCCGTGAACCTCATCGCGTCGCTGTTCTTCCTCGTCGGCGTCAGCCTGATCTACGGCACCATGGGCACCCTCAACATGGCCGACCTCGCCCGGCGCCTGTCCACCCCGGCGGGCGCCGAGGCCGGGCTGTTCGAGGCCGGATGCGCCGTGCTCGGCATCGCCTTCCTCATCAAGTGCAGCGCCTGGCCCCTCGGGTTCTGGCTGGCCCCGACCTATTCCGCCGCGAGCGCACCCGCCGCCGCCATCTTGGCGATCCTCAGCAAGGTCGGCCTCTACGTCGTCGTGCGCCTGAGCCTGCTGCTCTTCGGCACCGGCGCCTCGGCGGGGTTCGGCCAGGGCTGGCTGTTCGCCGGCGGGCTCGCGACCGTCGCGTACGGCACCATCGGGATCCTCGCCGCGCGCGACCTCACGCGGGCGGCTTCCTACGCGGTGATGATCTCGTCCGGCACCGTGCTCGCCGCCCTCGGCACCGGCAGCCCGGCCGCCCTGTCGGGGGCCCTGTTCTACCTCGTCGGCTCGACCCTCGCGGCGGGGGCGCTGTTCTTGCTGGGCGAGATCCTCCAGCGCGGCCGTGACCCGGCCGCCGCCTCCCTCGCCGTGTTCGCCGACGAGTACCACGACCCCTTCGACGACGACGGCGCCACCGAGACCGGCCGCGCGATCCCGGCGGCCGTGGCGATCGTCGGCGGCGGCTTCCTGCTCTGCACCCTGATGCTCGCCGGCCTGCCGCCGCTCGCCGGCTTCATCGGCAAGCTCGCGATGTTCTCGGGGCTGGCGGGCGGGGCGATGACGCCCCTGGCCTGGGGCTTCGTCCTCGTCTTGACCCTTTCCAGCCTCGGCACCCTGATGCCCCTGGTGCGCCTCGGCATCCAGGGGTTCTGGGTACCGCACGACGGTCCCGACCCGGTGATCGGCCGGCTCGAATTCGCCGCGCTGGCGGGTCTGCTGGCCGTCTGCCTCGGCCTCACCCTGTGGGGCGGGGCGGGGCTCGCCTACACCGACCGCACGGTGGAGTGGCTGGCGCAGTCCGCCGCCTATGTCCGCGCGGTCCTCGATGGGGGCACCCCCTGAACCGGCTCCTGCCCTACCCCCTGCTCTCCCTCGGCCTTTTCGCGACGTGGCTGCTGCTGAACCCGCCGCTGACGCCGGCGACGGGGCTTCTCGCGGTGACCGTCGGATGGCTCGTGCCCTTCGTCATGCGGGCCCTGCGCCCCGAGGCCGTGCGCGTGCGGGCGCCGGGGGTGATCCTGGGACTCGCGGGGCACGTTCTCGTCGATGTGGTGCAGTCCAACATCGACGTCGCCAAGGTGATTTTGGGCCTGCGCCGGGGGACCCGCCGCACCGGCTTCGTCTCGATCCCCCTCGACCTGCGCAGCCCCTACGGCCTCGCCGTGCTGTCGATCATCCTCACGGCGACGCCCGGCACCCTTTGGATCCAGTACGAGTCCAACACCGGCCGCCTGCTCCTCCACGTCCTCGACCTCGTCGATGGCGACGCGTGGGTCCGCCGGGTCAAGGATCGCTACGAGCGCCCGCTGATGGAGGTCTTTTCGTGAGCCCGACGCTCGTCCTCACCTATGGTCTGGGACTGGCTCAGGCCATGCTGGTCCTCGCCATGACGCTCGCCGCCTGGCGAGTCCTGCGCGGTCCGCGCGCGCAGGACCGCGTGCTCGGCCTCGACACGCTCTACCTCAACGGCATGCTCGCCATCGTGGTGCACGGGATGCGCACGGGCAGCGGGCTCTATTTCGAGGCCGCCCTGGTCATCGGCCTGCTCGGATTCGCCGCGACCCTGGCGCTGGCGAAGTTCCTGATGCAGGGCGAGGTGATCCAGTGACTAAGGCTGATCTGCCCGCCTGGGGCGCCTGGCTCGTGGTCGCCCTGGCGCTCACGGGCGCCGGCTTCTCGCTCACGGGCGCCGCCGGCCTCATCCGCCTGCGGACCTTCTACGAGCGCGTCCACGCCCCCACCCTCGGGGCGACCCTCGGCATGGCCCTGATCGTCGCGGCCTCGGTGGTGTTCTTCTCGGTGACGGAGGGACGACTGGTCCTGCGCGACCTCCTGATCGGCCTGTTCCTCACGGTGACCACGCCCGTCACCCTGATCCTGCTCGGCCGCGCCGCCACCTACCGCGACCGGGCCGAGGGCAACGCCGACGCCCCGCCCGACCCGTAGGACGCTTGCCCTCACGCGTTCTCCCGCAGGGAGGCGCCGAGGGCCGCCCTGAGCTGGCGGGTCGCCGCCGCATTGGCCTCCGGATCGTCCGGCCGGGGCGTCGCGATGTCGAAGATCGCGTGGATGCGACCCGGCTTCGGGCGCAGGACCACGGCCCGGTCGGCCAGCACGGCCGCTTCGCCGACATCGTGAGTGACGAGGACGATGGTCGGCCGCGTCTCCGCCCAGAGGCCGAGCAGATGGCCGTGGAGATCCTGCCGCGTCACCGCGTCGAGGGCCGAGAACGGCTCGTCGAGGAGGAGCACCTTCGGTTGCGCCACGAAGGCGCGGGCGATGGCGGCGCGCTGCTGCTGGCCGCCGGACAGGTCGCGCGGCCAGCGGTCGGCATGTTCCGCGAGGCCGACCCGGTCGAGGGCGTGCGCGACCCGCGCGCGCCGCTCCGGGGCGCCGTGCCCGGCGAGGCCGAAGCCGACATTCTGCGCCACGGTGAGCCAGGGCAGCAGGCGCGGTTCCTGGAACACGAGCCCAACGCCGGGATGGGGCCGGTCGAGCGCCTCGCCGTCGAGGTGGATCGCCCCACCGCTCGCCGTATCGAGGCCGGCGGCGAGGCGCAGGAGCGTGGTCTTCCCACAGCCCGAGCCGCCCACGAGGGCGAGGATCTCGCCCGGCGCCACCGACAGGGTGATGCCGGCCAGCGCCCGCGTTCCGTCCGCGTAGGTCTTGGACACGTTCCGGAAGGTGAGCATCGCGGCCTCAGAGGATGTCGCGCGCCACGTCCTGCCAGCGCAGGAGCGGCCGGGTGAGGACGACGAGCACCGTGTCGGCCGCCTTGCCGAGGATTGCGAAGGCGAGGATCGCGGCCAGGATCTGCTCCGGCTTGCCGAATTGCTGGCCGTCCACAAGGAGATAGCCAAGTCCTTCGGACGCCCCCATCAGCTCGGCCGCCACCACGAACAGGAAGCCGAGGCCGAGGCCGGTGCGGAGGGCCACGATGGTCGCGGGCAGGATTGCCGGGAGCAGGATGCGCCGGGCCAGGGCCGGTTTCGACAGGCGGAAGATGCGCCCGACCTCCACCAGCTTGCGGTCGACGGAGGCGATGGCCCCCGACACGCCGACATAGACCGGAAAGAACACGCCGACGGCGATGAGCACCACCTTGGGCGTCTCCAGGATTCCGAGCCAGAGGATGAACAGCGGCACCCAGGCGAGCGACGGCACCGCCCGCAGGGCCTGGAATGCCGGATCGAGGAGGTGGCGCGCCAGCGGCAGGGTCCCGGTCACGGCACCGAGCACGATGCCGAGGCTCGCCCCGAGGGCGAAGCCGGAGGCGACGCGCAGGAGCGTGGCCTCGACGTGGACCCGGAGTTCGCCCGACGCGGCGAGGGCCGCCAGGGTGGCGAGGACCCGGCTCGGCGGCGGCACGAGGCGGCCCTGGGCGAGGCCTGCCCGGACGGCCAGTTCCCACCCGATCGCCAGGCAGAGCGGGAGGACCAGCGCCAGCAGGGCGCGGGCCGCGCTATCCCCACGGACGATGGGTCCGGACCCCGACGCGGGCGCGTCCCGGGTATCCGCTTCGGCCGCGCCGGCCAGCCCCGAGGCCATGCTCAGCGCTGCGCCGCTGCGGGCGAGAAGCGCGTGTCGATGAGGCCATCGACGGCGGCCGTCACGTCCGTTTCGGCCGGGATGACGCCCGCCTGCTGCAGGGCGAGGCCGGCGGCGCGGATACTCTCCGCCTGGACCGGTCCGATGATGGGCTGGCTCAGATCGGTCCGCGTCAATTGCCGGGCGATGACGGCGTCGGGCAGCTTGGTGGCGGTGACCAGGGCCTGCTGGACGGCGGCTGGATTGGCGAGGGCGTAGGTGCGGGCGCGCTCGTAGGCGGCGATGACCGTGCGGACGAGCTCCGGATGATCCCGGGCGAAGTCCTCGCGCACGTCGAGGACGCCCCAGGTGTTGGCGGCGGCATCGCGGAAGAACAGGACGTTGCCGCCCTCGATCTCGGCGGCCGCCATCATCGGGTCGAGGCCGGCCCAGGCATCGACGTCGCCGCGCTCCAGGGCCGTGCGTCCGTCGGCATGCTGCAGCAGGACGAGCTTGGCGTCCTTCTCCGTCAGGCCGGCGCCCTGGAGGGCGCGGATGAGGAAGATGTGCGGATCGGTGCCGCGGGTGACCGCGATGCGCTTGCCCTTGAGGTCCGGGGGCTTGGCGATGCCGCTATCCTTGTGGGTGACCAGGGCCGTCCATTCGGGCTGCGAGAAGGCGTAGACGGCTTTCACCGGATTGCCGTTGATCCGCGCGAGCAGGGCGGCGGCTCCGGCCGAGGACCCGACATCGATGGCGCCGCCGTTGAGAAACTCCAGCGCCTTGTTGGAGCCGAGGGACTGCACCCAGCGCACGCCGATGCCCTTGTCCCTCAAGGCTTCCTCGAGGAAGCCCTTGTCCTTCAGGACGAGGCTCACCGGGTTGTAGGTCGCCCAGTCGAGGCGGACCTCCTTCACCTCGGCGGCCAGGGCCAGGCACGGTGCCGCCAGGAGCGCGAGGGCACCGCAGGCGGCGGCCAGAAACGTGCGGCGCGGAACGGATTTGAGATGACGCATGGGACGCTCGCTCATTCATCGCGGCGGCCCGCGGGCCGCCGCCGGTTGGGGGCTCAGCGGCGCGGCAGGGAATGCAGCGCCTTCAGGAACACATCGACGTCGTGGCGGGTGTTGTAGAAGGCGAGCGACGCCCGCACCGACTGATCGACGCCGAACCGGCGCAGGGCCGGCAGGGCGCAGTGGTGGCCCGAGCGCACGGCGATGCCGCGGGCGTCGAGGTGGTGGGCCACCGCCTCGTTCGCGTGCCCGTCGACGACGAAGGACATCACGCTGGCCTTCTGCCGGGCGGTGCCGATGAGGCGCAGGCCCTTCACCTCGGCGAGGCCGGCCTGCGCATATTCGAGGAGGTCGTGCTCGTAGGCGGCGATGCCGGGCAGGCCGACGCTTTCGAGGTAGTCCAGCGCCGCGCCGAGACCCACGGCCCCGGCGATGTCGGGCGTGCCCGCCTCGAATTTCTCCGGCGCGCCCTTGTAGACGGTCTTCGAGAACGTAACGTCCTCGATCATGTGGCCGCCGCCCTGCCAGGGGGGCATCGCCTCGAGCAGGTGCGTCTTGCCGTAGAGGGCGCCGATGCCGGTGGGGCCGAACACCTTGTGGCCGGAGAAGACGAGGAAGTCGGCGTCGAGTGCCTGCACATCGAGGGGGATGTGCGGCGAGGATTGGGCCGCGTCCACCAGCACCGGAACCCCGTAGGCATGGGCGAGCGCGATGATCTCCGCCACGGGGGTGATGGTGCCGAGGGCGTTGGCGACGTGGGTCACCGAGACGATCTTGGTCCGGCCCGAGAGCAGGGCGGCGAACTGTTCGAAGATGAGTTCGCCGCGGTCGTTGACGGGGATCACCCGCAGGGTGGCGCCGGTGGCCTGGGTCAGGAGCTGCCAGGGCACGATGTTGGCGTGGTGCTCGATCTGGCTGACGATGATCTCGTCCCCCGGACCGACATTGGCGCGGCCATACGAATTGGCCACAAGGTTGATCGCCTCCGTGGTGCCGCGCAGGAAGACGATGTCGTCCTTGGAGGGTGCGTTGAGGAAGCGCCGCACCTTCTCGCGACCGCCCTCGAACAGGTCCGTGGAGCGCGCCGCCAGGGTGTGGGCGGCCCGGTGGATGTTGGAGTTGTGGCGGGCGTAAAACGCCGACGTGGCGTCGATGACGCTCTGCGGCTTGTGCGTGGTCGCCGCGTTGTCGAGCCAGACCAGGGGATGGCCGTTGATGCTCTGGTGTAGCGCCGGGAAGTCCTTGCGGACGCGCTCCACGTCGAAGGGCGCGGCGACGGGGCTCGCCCCCTGCGTCGCGACATGCGGCGCATGCCCGTGACCCTGGCCGTGGCTCGGCTCCACCCGGGGCGACGCGCTGCCCGGCCGGCTGCGGTCGGCGAGGAAGTAGTATTCGCCTTGCGAGAACGGCTCGTCGGCGATCTCGATCTTGTGGGGGGATTCCTGTTCGAGGGGTGATTCCCGGCGGGCCGCGTCCGGAGAGAGCCGGCCCGTGCGCGAAAAGGTCTCCTGGGCCTCGTCCTTGCCGTGGCTGCCGGGCGACGCCGGAACCAGCGACGGGGCGAGGCCGTGGGCGAAGCCGTTGGCGCGCGGATGGTCCTCGGCGATCGTGCGGTGAAGGTCGACGCCGCCCGGGATGGCGGTGGCCACCTCGGGCACCCTCGGCACGAAGAACTCGGGCAGGGCCCGCCCCGGGCTCCCGGCCTCGGGATGGACGGACGGAAACGCCGAGGGCTGGGCGAAGCCCGGCGGCTGGGCGAAGCCCGGCCCGGTCAGGCCCGGCAGGCCCACCGGCGGCGCGCCGAACGAGCGCGCCCCGAGCTTCGCGGCATCGGGCTGGAGACCCGACGGCGCCGAACCGGAGGGAATCGAGGGCGTAGCCGGATCCGCCTTGGGCACCAGGGGGTGGCCGAAGCCCTGGGGAAGGTTCTCCAGGGCCTGCGGTACTTGCGGGGTCTGCGGCAGGTTTGGGGTGAGGGGCGCGGACGCCGCCTGCCCCTGACCGTGGATCTCGCGGGCGAGGCGCCCGACGAGATCGGAATGCGCCGCATCGCCGAACACGCCCGTGGGGAAGCCGACGGACGGCGCGTCAGGCGTAGTCATGGTAATTGCCCAGGAGCACGTTATCGAGGCGCGCGATGGCATCCTCCACCAGGACGGCGGCGGAGAAGTAGCGGGTCACGAGGTGCGACGCGATGGAGTGGTCGTTGGTGCCCATGTAGCGCACCGACAGGCCGGTCTCGATCTCGCCGGTGACGCCGGATTTCTGCAGGCCGACCACGCCCTGCTCGTGCTCGCCGACGCGCAGGAGCAGGATCGAGGTGGTCTGGGCCCCCGTCACCGGATCGATGTCGATGGGCAGCTTGTCGCTCGGCACGATGGGCACGCCGCGCCAGGTGAGGAAGGGCGAGCCGAACAGGTGGATCACCACCGGCGGCACCCCGCGCCGGGTCGCCTCCCGGCCGAACGCCGCGATGGCGCGGGGATGGGCGACGAAGAAGGCGGGCTTCTTCCAGACCAGGGTCAGGAGCTCGTCGAGGTCGTCCGGGGTGGGCGGGCCGCCGCGGGTGGGGATGCGCTGGCGCTGGCTGACCTCGTGGAGCAGGCCGAACTCGGAATTGTTGAACAGCTCCCACTCCTCGCGCTCCTTCACGGCATCGACCGTGAGGCGGATCTGCTCGCGGAGCTGGTCGATCTCGTTGGAGTAGAGATCGGTGACGCGGGTGTGGGTGTGGAGGATCGTCTGGATCGTCGAGAGGTGGTACTCGCGCGGGTCCTCCTCGTAATCCACGAAGGTGGTGGGCAGGCGCGGCTCGCCGGTATGGACCGCGAGCAACTCGATGCCTTGCTCGCCGTGGGAATTGGTGTGGCCCTTCAGCCGGTCACGCTCCTCCACGTACTGGGTGATGCGCGAGCGGAGGCCCTCGTCCTCGATGGCGGCCCGGTCGAGGGTGAGCAGAGTCACCGCCGACAGCGCCTTCACGGCCGGGGCCGGCGTGTTCTCGCCGACGAGGTCGCCGTCGCCGAAATAGTCGCCGCCCGTGGCCAGACCCTGGCGCAGGCGACCCTTGAACGGGCCGGACAGGGTGAGTTCGACGGTGCCGTCGGCCACCACCGTGAGGCTGCGATCCGAGGACCCTTCCTCGGCGATGACGTCGCCGGCCTTGTGCTGCGAGGCCGTGAATCGGGAGGCCAGGGCCGAGAGCTCGGCGTCGCCGAGCCGGCTGAACAGGGGGATGCGGCGCAGGGAGGCCGGGCGCACGGTGCGGGCGCCACCCTTCTCCTGACCGTCGGCGGTGAGTTCGATGCGGCCGGGCTTGGCCAGTACGACGGCGCGGCGGTTGACCCGGTAGACGCCGCCGGCGACGTCGACGAAGGGCAGCAGGCGGTGGAACCAGCGCGGGGTGTTGGCCGCGTTCTGGACTGAGGTGACGGTCGCGGTGGCGAGATTACGTGCCGCGGAGGCGCTCACGCTCAGACCTGGTCCACTCATTGATTTCGTCTCCGTGTTCCGGCGAGGGCATGGGGCGGCCGCGACGCGACATGGGTCGCATCGGAACCGCGCCCGCCGCGCGCCCGCTCAGTGGCTGAATTGGTTTTGCTCGATTGGTTTTACTTGCCGATCCAAAGAACATTCGTTTCGGAAGCGGCACCGGTTTAGCTTCCAGAGTTCGGCCGGGTCAACGAAACGAATTTCTGTATTCAAGGAGATTCATGGAACACATCGATCGTCTTTGCCGGCTTGCACCCGGATCGATTTCTTTTGGAATGCCTTGAGAGAAGATCCGCCTGGGCCCGGTGTGTTTCGTAGAAGGGCTCCGCCGGAAAATTCTTTCAGATTCCGTCGCCGAAGAACTGATCCATGCTCATGGCCGGGTCTTCGGCGGTCGTGATCCGCGACACCACCCGCGCGGGCACGCCCGCCACGGTGGTGTGGGCGGGCACGTCGTGCAGCACCACGGCCGCCGCCGCGACCTTCGCGCCCTCCCCCACCCGGATGTTGCCGAGCACCTTGGCACCGACGCTGAGCAGCACGCCGCGCTCGATCTTCGGGTGGCGGTCGCCGCTCTCCTTGCCGTTGCCGCCCAGCGTCACCGATTGCAGGATCGAGACGTCGTCGGCGATCACCGTGGTCTCGCCGATGACCACGCCGGTGGCGTGGTCGATGAACACCCCCGAGCCGATCCGCGCGGCCGGATGGATGTCGGCGCCGAACACCTCCGAGATCCGGCTCTGGACGTGGAGGCTCAGGGTCGCCCGGCCCTGGTGCCAGAGCCAGTGGGCGACCCGGTAGCCTTCCAGGGCCGCCAGACCCTTGTAGAACAGGAACGGGTCGAGGTAGCGCCGGCAGGTCGGATCACGCTCCCGGATGGCGACGAGGTCGCGCACCGCGTGCGCCCCGGCATGTGGGTCCGCCTCGAAGGCGGAGAGGCAGAGATCGCGCATGGACAGGCGCGCGAGGTCGCCGTCGCCGAGGCGGTGGGCGAGGCGATACGCGAAGGCGTGGGAGAGGCTGGGCTGATCCAGGATCGTCGCCTGGAGGATGCCGGCATAGAGCGGCTCCTCGACGATGGCCGCCTCCGCTTCCGCCCGCATGGCCCGCCAGACCTCGGCTTCCGCGGTGGTGTGGCTGGTGTTGCGCAGGGGCGGCCGCGTGAAGCCGGGGCGGGCGATGCCGGCCTGGAGGGCGCTCGTCATTCGATCCAATCCTGCGATGGGGGCTGTGGCGGATGGGCGGCCGTTCAGGCGACCCGCGTGAACAGCGAAGCGATGTAGCCGACGAGGACGCCGTGCCCGGCGAACTCCACATCGACGGCGAGGGGCTCGCCCCGCGCGGGATGGATGCCGACGACCCGCCCCGTGGCATGGCGCCAGATGCCCAGCACCTCCGCCACGTCGAGCCTCGCGAACACGACCTGATCGCCCTGAACCATGGTGTCGTCTCCCTGTGCCGGACCCGCGGGAGCGAGATCCGGACCGTGAGTGATTTCTTTCTTCCGAAGATCGTTTTATGGTTATGTCTGCTTCGATCTTATCGTTTCACAGTAATTATATTGTATTTGTCCTTATTGTACGACAGTGATCCGTGCATTCCAAGCTTTGGTGCGATCGATTTCGCATGAAAGGTCGGACCGGTCGTTGCCGGCCCGTCCAGCCGCCTTGCGGGAAAGCGGAAGAAACCACGCGCATGAGGCGCCAGATTCATGGAAAATGGCGCGATACGGACGAGTTGATCGAGTTGTTTCACGGGATGTCGAAAGATCCGTCCAATCGTACGGTATGACCGGGGACCATCTCACGACGAAAAACCTTGCCGCAATCTTGGCTTTCTGCGGTCTCGTCGTGCTGATGGTCCAGGACAGACCGAACTGGAACGCGACGTGTCTGGCGATCCTGTGCCTGATCGCCTGTGGTTGCCTCTGGCTACTGTCGCGACGGCCCCCGGTCCGGCGGGCCCCGGCCCGACGAATTCATGTCGAGATCATTCCGCCCGATGAATCCGGCGCTCGGAGGCTGAGGCTGCTCGAAGGTCATCCGGGCGAACTGGAATTCCTGTCGCCCGGACGGCCCCCGGCCTCGGTTCAGCAGCGCCGCCTGTCGCCACCGCGAAAACGATAGGGTCACGACGAAGACGGGGGTGCGCCTCGAAGCGGCCAGCGCGCATCCCGGCCGGGGCGGAACGGTCCGGACTTGGGGCTCCCCGGAGGTACCCTCAGGGCAGGCGCGGACCGAAGAGGGAGGAATGTTGCGACCAATTCGGCTCTCGTTCGTTGACCCGGCAAGCTGTTCCCACCGACGCGCTGCGCCGGGGGACTTTTGAACCCGACATCACGGAGCCATCCATGAAGACCTTCATCGTTGCAGCCACCCTCGTCCTGTCGCCCTTGGCCCTGTCCGCAACGGCCCAGGCTCAGGGTACCATCCGGGGTGCGGAGCGGGGCGTCGAGGACGGGAACCGGGCCGCCGGACCCGTTGGCGGCATCGTCGGCGGTGCGGTCGGTGCCGCCACCGGAACGGTCGGCGGCGTGCTCGGCGTCGATCCGGACCGTCGCGAGGACCGGATGGAACGGCGCGAGGAGCGCATGGAACGGCGCGAGCGCCGCGACCGCTGAGCCATCCACGGTCGGCTCCGGGTATCCGGGGCCGCATCGTCGATCCCAATCACTCGGGCGGCATCTTGCCACCCGAGTTTTTTGCATTCGCCGGTCGTACCAGCCCGGGGGTCAGTCGATCACTTCGACGATCCGGCGGGTCGCAGGGTCCACGAGGACCGGCAGGTCGTTGACGATCGTGTAGTTGTAGCCCTTCAGGGCGAATTCGGGCGGCACGTCGTAGTACACGACGCCGCCCTCCGGCAGCACAGTCCCGACCCGGACGGCCCCCGCATGGGCGAAGGACGGCCGCCGCTCCCCGCGCGTGTAGATGCGGAAACGCTCCCGCCGGTCGATCCCGAGAATCTCGTTGGCCGTTCCGACGGCACCCCCGATGGCACTTCCCACGGCCGCCCCCAGGGGACCGGCGATGTTGCCGCCGCGCTCGGCCCCATCCTGTGCTCCGCGCGCGAGGCCCTGTGCCTGGGCCGTGACGCCGAGGCCGCCGGCCCATAGGCCCAGGACGATCAGTGTAATCCGCATGGGTTTCGGCCTTCCGGGCATCATCGACGGGGCATCCATTCCGTGAGGCGACCGTCTTACGCGCGGATGGACACGGGCGCACCCCTCGGCGGATGCACCATGTCGCGGGTCGGCTCGAAGGCCCCCCGAGGGCCCTGCCCCGGAGCCCCCTTCGGCTTCAGGCGTCGCCGACCGGGTGGTGGTCCATGCTCTCAGGACCCTGTGCAGGCCGAAGCTGCGCGCGGGCAGGAGGGCGCGTTGAACTCAAAGGCTGGATGGATACCGTCCGGATGTCGATGCCAAAGCGCAAGCCGCATCCCGCCGACGGAGCGGAAATCCGGGCGGACGGCGGATGTGGTGACCGCAGTCCCGGCGGCCGGTCAGATTTGGATGACCCGGATGTTGTTGGTGTTGCCGACCGTGTGGAACGGGATACCCGCGGTGGTGACGATCATGTCGTTGGGCTTGGCGAAGCCCTCGTCGCGCGCATGCTGGGCGGCCTTGGCCGTCATCTCCTCGTAGGAATCGACGTCGTCGGTGTGGACCGGATGGGTGCCCCAGAGCAGGCTCAACCGCCGCGCGGTCGCGACGTTCGGCGTCAGGGCCAGGATCGGCACGGCCGGACGCTTGCGGGCCACCCGTGCCGCCGTCGTCCCGCTCGTCGTGTAGGTGACGATGGCGCTGGCATGGACGGCTTCGGCGAGCACCGCCGTCGCGGTGGCGACGGCGTGCGGCGGCGTTTCCGCCTCGCCCGGCTGCGAGGCGGCGACGATGGAGCGGTAGAGCTTGTGTCCCTCCACGCTGCGGATGATGCGGTCCATCATCGAGACGGCCTCGACGGGATAGAGCCCCGTCGCCGATTCCGCCGACAGCATGACGGCGTCCGCGCCGTCGTAGATCGCGGTGGCGACGTCGGAGGCCTCGGCGCGGGTGGGCGCGGGGGCGCCGACCATGGAGTCGAGCATTTGGGTCGCGACGATGACGGGCTTCACCGCGAGCCGGCAGGCGCGGATGAGTTCCTTCTGGCGGCCGGGCACGTCCTCGTGCGGAATCTCGACGCCGAGGTCGCCGCGCGCCACCATCACGGCGTCGGAGAGCCGGATGATGTCGTCGATGCGCTCCAGGGCCTGCGGCTTCTCGATCTTCGACATGATGCCGGCTCGGTCGCCGATGAGGGCGCGGGCCTCGATCACGTCCGAGGGCTTCTGGACGAAGGAGAGGGCCACCCAGTCGACCCCGAGGTCGAGGCCGAAGGCGAGGTCGGCGCGATCCTTCGCCGTGAGCGGCGACAGGTCGAGCAGGGTGCCCGGCAGGTTGACGCCCTTCCGGTTCGAGATCGGGCCGCCGTTGATCACCTCGGCCTCGATCGCTCCGGCCTCGAGGCCGACGACGCGAACCCGCACGCGGCCGTCGTCGATCAGCAGATCCTGGCCCGGCACGACGGCCGCGAAGATCTCGGGGTGGTGCAGGGGGATCGACCGGCGATCCCCGTCGCTGCCGTCGAGGACGAAGCGCACGGTCTCGCCGGTGACGAGGTCGAGGCGGCCGCCTGTGAGCGTCCCGATGCGGATCTTGGGACCCTGCAGGTCCTGCAGGATGCCGATGGGTCGGCCGACCTCCCGTTCGAGGGCGCGGATCGCGGCGTGGACCGCGGCGTGATCGGCCTGGACGCCGTGGCTGAAGTTCAGGCGGAAGGTGTCGACGCCGGCGAGGAACAGGGCCCGGAGTTTGTCGGGTGCCGAACTGGCGGGACCGACGGTGGCGACGATCTTGGCGTGGCGGTGACGGCGCATGGCTGATTCGGCCTCGCGGCCGCCTCCTCGAGGGGGATCGGACGTTCGGGCTCGCACGGACATCCGTCGGGGATCGGTCTTCGGTCCGGCGAGGATTTCATCGTCCCGGGGTTTGGGCAAGGCGTCGCGCCCGACGAACTCCTTCCCCTGCCCGAGCGCTCTGCCCCTGTCCAAGCGCTTCGGGCTCAAGCCCCTGCGCCCGGATCGGAGGCGCGGGCACGGGTCATCCTCGGTCCGAGACCGGCGCGCCCGTCAGGTCAGGCGAGCGAGTGCGATGGAGATCGTTTCCCCGGCCGTGAAGGTATGGCGCGTGGTCTTCGGCGGATACAGGTCGCCGTCGCGGGCGCGCCGCAGCACCTCCAGGCGGGTCGGGCACCAATCGTGGCGCCACGAGCCGAGTTCGACGCGCTCGTAATCGAACATCCGCACGGGCACGCGGGCAAGGCCGAGCTGCAGCGCGGCGGCGTGGCGATGGTGCCCGTCGAGGATCGCCAGCGACGCGCGCTCGACGCAAATGGGCTGCGTCCAGGCCTGCCCCGCGACGATGAGGGCGATCACCGCACGGACCCGATCGGGGTGAAACGCCTCCGTCGGGCGCAGGTCCGAAGGGGAGATCAGGATGAGGTCGGTGCCGGTCATGCGGCGTGTCCGCTCCGGTCGGTGGCGTCGAAGAAGTGGCGGTCCGGGTGGGCGTGGCGGAGGAAGTCGTGGTGGGAGATGTCCCAGCCATAGGCACCGGCCATGAGGAAGCAGACGCGGTCGCCGATCCGGACCCGCTCCACCGGCACGTCGTGGGCCAGGATGTCCTTGGGCGTGCACAATTCGCCGGCCAGGGTCAGCCGTTCCCCCGCGATTTCCGGCCGGGGCCAGGGATGGGGCCAAGCGTCGCGGGGCACGACGACGAAGGGATGGTCGTGCCCCCAGGAGCTCGGCAGGCGGAAATGATGGGTGCCGCCGCGCAGGAGCGCGAAGGCGCGCCCGTGCGACCGCTTGAGGTCGACGATCTCGCACAGGTAGGCGGCGTGATAGGCCGCCACGATCCGTCCGCACTCGAACTGCACGCGCGGCGCGCCGACCCCGAGGGGAAACAGCGCCCGGGCGAAGGCCTCCGTGTCGAAGCGCCAGGCGGGGTCGGCGTAGTCCACGCCCCAGCCGCCGCCGAGGTTGACGATCCGCAGGTCGAGGCCGTGCGTCGCCGCCCAATCGCGGGCGAGGCCCAGCTGCGCGGCGCAGAGGGCGGCGTGGCCGGCGGCGTCCCGGTCGTTCGAGACCGTGTGGAAGTGGAACCCCTCGAAGCGCAGACCCGGGCAATCGCGCAGGATCTCGATGGCCTGCGGGATCATCCCCTGCTCGATCCCGAACTGCGTCGCGGCCCCGCCCATGGTCAGGGTGGCGCCCGGCACCGGACCGGTGAGGTTCACCCGCAGCAGCACCGGCAGGATCGCGCCCGCCTGCCGGGCCACCGCATCGGCGAGGCGCAGCATGTGGGGGCTCTCCACGTGCAGGCGTTCGACGCCGTTGGCGAGGAGGAGGCGGATGTCGTCCGCGGTCCGGGCCGGCCCGCCCATGACGATGCGGGCCTGCGCGCCGACGGCCTCGCGCACCCGCAGGACCTCGCCGGCGGAGGCGACCTCGAACCCGCTGACACGGGGTGCCAGGGTGCGCAGGATGCGCGGGTCGTTGTTGGCTTTCACGGCGTAGAAGAAATCCACCGCCGCCGGCAGGGGCCGGCGCAGGGCATCGACCTGGCGCCGCAGGGCGTCGAGGTCGTGCAGGAAGGCGCAGGCCGGGGCCTCGCCTCCGGTGGCGGCGGCGATCTGGGCGGGGGTCGGACGGTACGGGGTCATGGCGCGGACGGCTCCGTTTCGCGCCAGGCGCGATGGGTCTCGGCGAGGGCTCGGCGCAGGAGGCCACGGTCGTTGGCGAGGACGAGGCCGCGGTGGCCCTCGGCGCGCAGGCGGGGCAGGTCGGACGCGTCGCGCGCGATGGCGAAGGCGTGGGTGCCGGCGGCCCGGCACTCCTCCGCGAGTTCCGTCCCGGCCGCCATCACCGCCGGGGCACGGGTCTGCCAGGGCCGGCCGATGGTCTGGGCGTAGTCGGCCGCCCCGAGAATCAGTCCGTCGATCCCGTCGAGGCGGGCGATGGCGCCGGCCGCGGCGAGTCCGTCCGGGTCCTCGATCATGGCGATCACCAGGGTCTCGCGGTCGAGGCGCGCCGCGAGGTCGGGCAGGTCGCAATCGCCGTAGCGGCCGAGGCGTCCGGCATTGACCCCGCGCCGGCCGCGCGGGGCGTAACGCGCGCGGGCCACGGCGGCCTCGGCGTCGGCGACGCCCCCGACGCGCGGCACGACGATGCCGGCGGCCCCCGCATCGAGGCACTGGAGAGTCCGTTCCGAGCGCGCGTCCGGCACCCGCACCAGGGCGCTGAGTCCGGCCCGGTCGGCGGCGGCCAGGAGATGGTCCAGGGCGGCGCCGTCGATGAGGGTGTGTTCGAGGTCGACGAGGACGAAGTCGAACCCCGCCACGGCGGCGATCTCGACGATCTCGGGCGCCGGGATCGAGACGAACAGGCCCCCGGCCGGTCGTTCGGCATCGAGGCAGCGCCGCAGGCGCAGGCGCGCGCTCATGCCGGGAGGCTCCGGGCGAGGGGCGCCAGGGGGTTGGGGCGCCGGCGCCCGGCGGCCCCGGCCGGATCGAGGCGGCGCCGGGCGAGATCCTCCACCACGAGGGTCTCGGCGGCGATGCGGTAGCGCAGGGCGCCCGCCCGCGCCGCCGGCCAGGCGGCGCAGTGGAGGCGCAGGGCGTCGACGATCCGGTCCCAGAACCGCATTTCGGGGTAGCCGAACCAGAGGTCGAGGCACCAGCCGAGTTCCGCGAGGTTCACGCCCAGGAGGGCGTCGAGGACGAAGTCGCGCACATCCTCCACGTCCCGCGCCTCGACGTAGGAATTGGCGTTGATCCGGGCGTGCTCGGCCGGCGTCGGCACGAGCAGCGGGCGCGGGCCGGCCAGGAGCTCGGGCACGAACCGGACCCCATCGTGAAAATCCTTGAGGGCGACGCGGGTCGGCCAGCCGTCGCGGTGGAGCAGCACCATGTTCTGCTGGTGGCTTTCCACGGCGATGCCCTGCGCCAGCAGGAGGTGCATCACCGGCAGGAGCGCTGCCCGCAGCAGGGCGTCGACCCAGGGTTCGGCGCCATGCCGGGCGATCCAGTCCGCGATCAGCGGGGCCGCCCCGTCGCGGTGGGTGAGCGCGGTGAACGGTACCGCCGCCTCGGTGCCGAGATGGGGGGCGACGGGATCGCGCCAGATCGCCGAGAGGGCGCCGTCGCGATCGGCCTCGGGCGGCACCGTCACCGCGACGCCCATGCGCTCGGCGAGCAGGATCGTGCCCGAGCCCCGCAGGAACGGGTCCCCCGCCCTCACCGCCTCCAGCCAGGCGCTGACGATGGGGGCGTTGAGCACCGTGTGGGGCGCGAGGGTCCGGGCCGTGGAGGTGTTGCGGATGGAGAGCGCAAGCTTCAGCGTCGGCGCATGGGGCGCCGTGCGGTCGGCGAGGGTGCGGATCGACTGCTGGGCAGAATAGGCGTGGCGGGCGGGCCCGAGGGGAACGAGCGTGCCGTCGCGGCGCAGGGGCGCCGTCGCGGCCTCCCCCAGCCGCTGCCATTGCCAGGGATGGACCGGCACCAGGTGGTAGTCCCGAGGCCGCCCGCCGCGCTCGGTGATCCGGGCGGCGAAGGCCGCGCGGGTCTCCGGGTCGAGGCTGAGGGCGATGAGATCCGCGTCCTGCCCGTCCGGCACGCCCATCGCCGTCGCCTCCGCGATCGACCGGTGGGCGGCGATCCAGACCGGATGGATCGGCGCGCCGAATTCGGGGCCGAAGGCGCGGTTGTCGGCGGGGCTGAAGCCGATGCGGGACTTGAAGCAGGGATGGTAGCGATGGCCGTCCGGCAGCGCGCCTTCGAGGTCGTCGTAGGGAAGATCGGCGAGGGTCCGGCCGGCGCCGTGAAGCAGGGCGTCGGCGTGGTTGTGCTGGGTCCGGGCGAGCTCGTCGGCGAAGCGGGCGTGGTCGGCGGCCCCGCCCGGCAGGTCGGGCAGGAGGTCTTCGAGGAAGGCGGCGGCCCGCGTCACCGGGCCGTCCTCCGTCGCGAGGCTGCCGGGCTCGATGAGCACCCGCCCGTAGGCGTGCATGCGGCGAGCACGGGCCCGGTAGCGGCGTCCGGTGCCGGACGGCGCGAGGCTCACCGCGAGGGCCGTGTCGGGTCCGACGAGCCGGACGACGGAACCGGGCAGCAGATCCTCGTGCAGGAGGGCGCCGAGCAATTGGCCGGCGACGCGCCGGCCGGCCTCGTCCCAGGCCCCGTCCCAAGTCCCGTCCCAAGCCCTGTCCCAGGTCATGTCCTCGCAAGCCGTTTCGTCCGGGTGGGATTGCGCGCGGATGCCGACACGCAGGGGATTCGCGATTGCCACGTAGTCCGGGCGCTCGCCGCGCCCGGCGAGGCAGCTCGCGAGGTTGGCCTTGGCCGGCAGGGTCTCGGCGCCGAGGAGGCGGTCGATGAGCGCACGGACCTCCGGGGATTCGTCGGCCGTCGCGAGGGTCCGGCCGAGGCCTGTCCACAGCGGGGCCTCGTCGATCCCGGCGGCGCGCGCCACCGTGGCGACCACGTGGGCGACCTGATTGACCACGAGGTAGTAGACGAGGCGCGCCCATGCCGCTTCCCCCGTGTAGCGCACCGTCGGATCGAGGGCGTGACCGGGGGCGGCGCGGGCGAAGGTCGCGGCATCGATGCTCACGCCTTCGAGGTCACGCACCACGAGGCGGGCCGGCAGCCCGTCCGCCAGGGCGAGGAGGCTGTTCTGCGCATGCGCCTCCAGGCCGATGCCGGTGGCGGCGAACAGGCGGAGGGGCGGCAGGATCGCGACGCGGGCATAAGCCGCGATCCAGGCCGCGGCAGCCGCCGGACCGGTGAGGTCGCAGCCCATCTCCGCGAGGATCGGCCGGCCGTCCCGCGGCGAGGGTTCGAGGAGGCCGGCGACCACGAAGGCTGTTCGCCCTGGGCCCTCGCGCACCAGGACGCCGGTGACGGCCTCCAGCTCCGGACCGTCGAGGGCGAGGGCTCCGCGCTCGCTGAGGATGTCGAGGCCGGCCTCCGCCACCGCGCCCGCGACGGCCCGGAGGGCGCGGGCGGCGGCGAGGCTGCGCGCCAGGTGCTCGCGGCTGTTGGTGCGCGCGAAGTTGGTGATCCGCGCGGCGATGGGCAGTTTGAGGAACAGGTTCGCCGTTTCGCTGAACACCGTGCGGACCGAAGAGGTCGGGCGCACCGGCGCACCGCCGGGCGGAGTCAGTTCGAGGCGGCCCTCGGCCATGAGGGCCGTCACCGTCGGGTCGGCGGCGAGCCGGGCCGCCTGCCAGGGATGGCTCGGGATGAGCACGCGGCCGGCGATCCGTTCAGGCGACAGGCCGGACAGGGCGGTCAGGGCCTCCTGCGTCGCCGCTTCCGCCCCGGCCTCGCGCCACTGGCCCGCGACGAGATCGGGATCGGCGAGGAACCACCGCAGGGCGAAGGCCGCCCCCCGCTCGGGCGCGTAGGCCGCCGCGTCGGCGTCCGTGAAGCCGTCGACGCTCTTCGCCAGCGGGTGGAACGGGTGACCGTGCCAGAGGCTCTGCTCCAGCCCGGCGGGGGTGCGGTCGGCGGCGCGGCCGGCGCAGGCTGCGGCATGGGAACGGGCGCGCTCCAGCCCGTCGAGGACCCGGCGCTTCGTCGCCTCGCGCACGGGCGTCGCCTCGGGGACGAGGGCGTCGATCATGCGGCGGGCGAGGTCGGCCGGGTCGTCGAGGGGCGTCGTGCGCCCGTCCGCCGCCCGCAGGCGCAAGGGGCCCCAGGCATGGAACCCGCCCGGCGAAGCGCGTAGGCACGGCGCCAGGACGGTGTCCGCGCCGATGGGAATCACCCGGATCTCGCCCCCGACGGGGTCGGGGCCATCGCCCGCTTCGCGGAGCCAGGTGTTGAGGAGGCGTTCGAGACCGAGCCGGGCCCAGGTGGCGGCGACGGGGTCCGGGCGCGGTTCGGTGAGAGGGTGCGTCATCGGGCACGGCTCCGGGCTGATGGGATCGGACGGGTGCGCGCGGCGAGGAGGCCCACGGCACCGGCGAGGGACAGGCCGGCCGCCGCCCACAGGGCGCCGCCGGGACCGAACGGGGCGAGCACGAGCCCGCCCGCCAGCGGGCCGACGAGCTGGCCGACGGTGAGGCTGGCCCGCGCCCGGGCGATGCCGGCGACGCGGCCGGGGCCGGCGGCGTCCATGGCGGCGAACAGGGCCGGGGCCTGGCCCGCGTACAGGCCCCCCTGGGCCAGGCGCAGGGCGACGATCGCGGAAAGGCCGGGGCCGAGGGGGATGGCCGCGAAGGCGAGCCCGGCCCCGACGAGGGCGAGCGCCAGGGCCGGCACCGGCGCCACGGCGTCGATGCCCCGGCCCCAGGCGGGGAGGATCAGCAGGGCGGCGAGCCAGCTCAGGCTGTGCAGGCCGCCGATGAGGCCGGGGGTGTAGAGCGCAGGATCGTGCGCCGTCGCCCAGGCGGGGAAGTACGCCACGAAGGCGAAGGCGCTCGCACTTCCGCACATGCCGGCGAACAGGAGCGGCCCTCCGCGCATCCGGCCGGCCCCCTCCGCGGCGGCGGGCTCCGGCGGCACGGCACGGAGGGCCGGGGCGGCCAGGAGCGCTGCGAGGACAGTCAGCCCACCGCCGAGGAGCATCAGCGCGCCGAAGCGATCGCACTCGAAGGCGAATCCGCCGAGCACCGGCCCGACGAGGCATCCGGCGGCCGATGCCTGCTGCATCCGGGTGAAGCCCGCGCCCGAGGTCCGGCCGGTGGCGCGGAACGCCAGGGCCAGGACGACGCCGCCCCCCGCCGCCCCCTGCATCAGACGGGCGAGGACGAGGAGGGCCGGATGCTCCGCCACGGCGATCATCGCGCAGCTCAACCCGCTCACGGCGCCGGTCCACAGCAGCAGGCTCCCGAGGGAGGCGCGGTGGGCGAGCCGCGTCCAGACCGGCGTCAGGGCCAGGGTGGTGACGGCCGGGGCGGCGAGCGCCAGGGCGGTCCAGAGGGCGGGCGACGCGCTCATCCGGGCGACGGTGAGGCCGAGGAAGGGCAGCAGCGCCAGGGGCACCGCCGTCACCAGGACCTGCAGGGCGAGGAGGGCGGCGGCGCCCGGCGCCGGACCGCTCATGGCGGGCTCCCGCGCCAGAGCGGGTTCGGCGCGGTGCCGACGTGGCTCGGCATTGCGGTGCCGAGGGTACCGGCGGCGAGGAGCGGCGCCAGCACCGCCTTGAACGGGGCGGTCTCGCTCCCGAGCATCCGCGCGGCGATCCCGTCGCGGCGCGGCGCCGGGATGTCCGCCCGCGCCAGCACCCGCTCCACCGTGGCGATCAGGATGGTGCGGGCGGAGTGCAGGGTGAACCCGGCACCGGCCGCCGCGAAGGTTTCGGCGACGGCCCGCAGGGCGACATCGATGGCCAGGGTCTGCACGTAGGCGAGAAGATCCTCCGGCCGGCGCAGGAGCAGGGTGTTCCGCACCGGATCGGTGATCAGGTAGGCCGGCACCGGCAGGCCGGCCTCGTCGAGCCAGGCGGGGGCGCAGCGCACGGTGTCGTGGTCGCGCAGCAGCAGGCGCGCCGGCACCCCGCCGGCCATCAGCACGAGGGCGTTCTGCCCGTGCAGTTCCGGCACGAACCCGAGGCAGGCCCCGCCGAGGGCGGTGCCGACGACGAGGTCGGCGAGGTCGGAGAACAGCACGGGCAGATCGGCGGCCCCGAGGCCGAGGGCGCGCACCACCGGTGGCAGGCCGCCCAGCGGCGCCACGGCGAAGGTCGCGAGCGGCACCGGCACGGCGCCCTCCGTCGGCAGGCGCCGGATGGCGCAGCCGAGCTGGGCCGGGCGGTTCGCGTAGAGGTCGCCGTCGGGCTCCGTGACGTGCCAGAACGCGGCCTCGTCGGCCAGGGCCACGTGGCGTGCGAACCACGGGTCGCGGGCGCGGCCGGCGGCGAGCAGACCGGCGCCGTGCAGGCCGTTGTGCAGGGATTGCGGCGGCAGGGTGCGCCGGACCCCGAGGGTCTGCACGTCCAGGGGCAGTTTCAGGTGCAGGCCCGGCCGCGCCGGGAACGCCAGGGTCCGCAGCGACGAGGTGGCGGCGGCCAGCGGCCCCTGAAAGGTCAACGGGATGAAGCGGCCATCGGCGAGTTCGTCGGCGAACTGTCCCGGCAGGATGTGCACCGCCTGCCAGGGATGCACCGGCAGGGGAACGTGCGTGGCGCCGAGGCCGCGCCGGCCGAGTTCGGCGTCGAGATGCGCGCGCTGGCCCGGTTCCAGCAGGGCGGCGGCCGGGCCGGCCGGATCGGCACCGGGCGCCGCGGCGACGCGACCGCGCGCGACGGCGTACCAATCGAGGGGGAAGAGGCGGCCGTGCTCGGCGCCGTAGGCGACGGCCTCGTCGGGGCTGAACCCGTGGCGGGCGCGCCCGAGGGGATGGAACGGCCGGTCGCGCCACGCCGCGAGGCGCTCGAAGGCCAAAGTCGATCCGGCAAGGACCGATCCGGCAAGGGCAGATCCGGCAAGGGCCGATCCACCGAGCGCCGCGGTCTCCAGCGCCTCGGCCGTATCGACCCAGAGGGCAGCCCCGTCGAGGATGGCGCGGCCCTGCGCGACGGTGCGCCGGGCGCTGCCTTCGGGCAGATCGGGGACGAATGCGAGGATGCGGGCGAGGAGGTCGGCCGCGTCGAGGTCCCGCGCGCCGGCGGCCGCTTCGTATCGGACCGATCCGGCGAGGCGAAGGCCCCGGCGCCAGCCGTCCGGCACCATCCGCGCCCGCAGGTGCCCGGCCCCGAGGACCAGGGCGTAGTCCCGCGCGCCGTCCGCGCCCCGAGGGTCGCCGAGGGCGGCCCGCGTCCTGAGGCCGCCGATATCCTCGATCCAGAGGGCATCGAAGGTCTCGGTGAGGAGGTCGCGCGCGAAATTCGGCCGGTGGTCGAGAAATGCCAGCACCGTGCCCCCTAGAACAGCGGCAGCAGAATGCCGGCCTGCGCGGCCTCGGCACGGGCCAGGATCGCGTGGGCGCAGGCGATGTCGTCGATGGCCATGCCCATGGGGTTGAGCAGGATGATCTCGTCGTCCGTCTCCCGGCCGGGCTTCCGGCCGACGACGATCTCGCCGAGCTCGGCATGCAGGCGTTCGCGGGAGAACTCGCCTGCCTCCACGAGGAGGTTGATGATCTTCTTCTCGCGGTTCGACTGGTCCCAATCGTCGACCACCACCTTGTCGACCTGGAGGAAGACCGCGCGCTCGACATCCATGATCGAGACGTTGGCGAGCAGCGTGCCGCGCGCGAGCCAGGCGAAGGGCAGGTAGGGCTTGTCCGTCACCGTGCAGGTGATCACCACGGGCGCCCCGCGCACGGCGGCCTCGGCGCTCGGCGCGAGGGTGACGGCGAGGTGCGGGAACCGGTCCCGGATGCGGGCCGACAGGTCCTCGGCGGCCTCCGGGCGCAGGTCGAACAGGCGCAGGCGCATCAGGCTCGGGAACTGCTCGGCCAGCATCGCGGCCTGACGCTCGCCGATGGGGCCGCAGCCGATGATGGCGGCCTCGGTGAAACCGTCGCGCGCGAGGTGGCGGATGGCGAGCCCGGTCACGGCGGCGGTGCGCATGGCGCTGATCAGGCCGGCCTCCATCACGGCGATGGGATAGTTCGTCTCGGGATCGTTGAGCACGATGACCGCGCTGGCGCGCGGCAGGCCGCGGGCGGACGGGTTGTCGTGCTTCGAGCCGATCCACTTCAGGCCGGCCATGGGCTGCGCCCCGCCGATCCAGGCCGGCATGGCGATGATGCGGTCGGCGATGTGGTCCGTGCGCGGGCTGCGCAGGTAGGGCTTGAGCGGCTGCACGAAATCGCCGGCGGCGTGCAGGCGGAACCCCGCCTCCACGGCCTCCATGTAGAGATCGGACCGGTCGCCGCCGAGGCCGGCGATGTCGGAGCGCGAGAGGTAGCGCAGGGTCGCTGCTGTCATCGGAGCATTCCGTTGCGGGGGACGGGGATGGGCATGGGCGGGCGGTCCCGGCGGAGGCGTCGGGCCGGGGATGCGCTCCGCGCGATCAGGCGGCGCGCCGGCTGAGGCGGCGGTAGGAGGCGGCGAAGGGCCGGGTGACGCGGCGCTCGGGGGCCGGCCAATCCTCGGCGTAGACCGTGTCGAGGTAGCGCTCGCCCCGGTCCGGCAGCAGCGTGACGATGCGCGAGCCGGCCGCCAGGGTCGGAATCAGCTTGGCGATGGCCGCCACCACCGTGCCCGAGGAGCCGCCGGCGAGGATGCCCTGGCTCGCCACGAGACGGCGGCAGCCGAGGGTGGATTCCCAGTCGGTGGCGGTGATCACGGCGTCGACCTCGGGCAGGGACAATTGCTCGGGCACGCGGCTCGCGCCGATCCCCGGAATGTCGCGGGAGCCGCCCTTGGCCCCGAAGATCACCGAGCCCTCGATGTCCACGGCGACGACCTCGATCTCGGGCCAGCGCTCGCGCAGGCGCCGGGCCAGCCCCATCAGGGTGCCGCAGGTGCTCACGGCCGCGACCACATGGGTGGGGGCCGCCGGCATCTCCCGCACGATCTCGGCGCCGAGCCCGTGATAATGCGCCCGCCAGTTGTCGGGATTGGCGTACTGGTTGAGCCAGACCGCGCCGGGCAGGGTCTCGACCAGGTCCGCGACGCGCCGGACCCGGGTCTGGAGGTAGCCGCCCTGGGCATCGGCTCGCGTGACCATGTCGATCCGGCCGCCGAAGACCTCGATGAGGTGCCGGTTGGCCGGCGCGATCTTGGGATCCACCACGGCGGTGAACGGCAGCCCATGGCGGCTGCAGATCATCGCCAGGGCGACGGCGAGGTTGCCCGAGGAACTCTCGACCAGATGGCTCCCGGCCGTGATCCGACCGGCCGCGACGGCCTCGGCCACCATGTGGCTGGCGGTGCGGTCCTTCACGCTGCCGCCGAGGTTGAGCATCTCGAGCTTGGCGAAGACCGGCACGATCTCGGGCGGGAACAGGCGATCCAGGGCCACGAGCGGCGTCTGTCCGACGGGCGGTCCGGCATTCGGCATCATCGCTGCTGCTCCGTTGCTGTCCTGTGTCCGAGAGGGAGCGCGTGAAGAGATCGGACTCTTCGTGCGCTCCGACCGGTCGGCATCGGCGCTGATTGAGGACATCCGCGGCGCTTATCAAGATCATACCCGGATAAAATTCAAAATTATAAAGCTATATCATTGGAAAAATTCAAATGAACACCGTGAATTTTTTAGAAAAGAACCAAAAATTACGATTTGTTGCTCGTCGTTCATCGGTCACTCTTCGATGGTCCATTTCCACCGAGGCGATTCTGAATCTCAGGGCGCCGGAGGGGACGGATCGCGAAGGCGCGCCGCGAGGACTGGCAGAAGTTTGCCGGATCGACCCGAACCAAAGAATAAAATATCCCATATTCCTGGAATTATTATAATGTATAGATGTGCTGATCCAGCAACGATGCTTTTCATAAGAAGCTATACAGCCGGATCTGACCTTGCCGCCGCGTCGATCTTCGACGATGAAACCCGCGGAGGCGGGGCATTCGAATGCTCGCCTCCTGGTCGCATTCCGAGGGAATGCAGCGTGTTCGCGTCGCCGCCGGAGTCGTCCGATGCCAAAGATCTCAACGGCACCCCGCCGTACGGAACGCCGGTTCGGAGCCGCCGCCAGCCTGTTCGCGGCCGCCGTCGTTGCCGCCCCCGGCATGGCGCCGGCCCAGGAGGCGGTCCGGCTCGACGAACTCTCGGTCCAGGGCAGCGGCACCGGGGGCCGCGCGCCGGCGAACCCCAACGCCGTCGTCGGCCCGCCGCCGCCGCCCTATGCCGGCGGCGCGGTGGCGTCGGGCTCCCGGCTCGGCTTCCTCGGCAACCGCAACGTCTTCGACCAGCCGTTCAGCAGCACGAGCTACACGGAGAAGCTGATCCGGGATCAGCAGGCCCGCAACGTCCAAGACGTGGTCAACAACGATCCCTCGATCCGCACCAACGTCCCGGCCTTCAGCGGCATCCTCGGCTTCTTCATCCGGGGCTTCCCGGTCTTCGCCCAGGACATCGGCTTCAACGGCCTCTTCGGCGTGGCCGACGCCTTCAATCCCGCCATCGAGCCCATCGAGCGCGTCGAGGTCCTGCGCGGACCCTCGACCCTGCTCTCGGGCATCCCGCCCTTCGGCAACATCGGCGGCGTGATCAACCTGATCCCGAAGCGCGCGGGCGACGAGCCCCTGAACCGCGTCACCGTTGGCTATTCGTCCGACGCACAGATCTACAAGGCCGTCGATGTCAGCCGGCGCTTCGGCGACAACAAGGAATGGGGCATCCGCTTCAACGGCGCGCTCAACAACGGCGACACCCCCATCGACAACCAGAGCCTGCGCTTCGGCGTCGCCGCCCTCGCCCTTGACTATCGCGGCGACCGCCTGCGGGCGAGTGCCGATCTCGGCTACCAGCAGCTCGATTTCACCTCGCCCCTGCGCAACCGCTCGGTGCTGTCGGGCTTCCCGATTCCCCGCGCGCCCGACCTCACCCTGAACCAGCATCAGCCGTGGGAGTACCGGACCAGCAGCAACAAGTCGGCCGCCTTCCGGGTCGAGTACGATCTGACCGAGAACCTGACCGCCTACGCCGCCTACGGCATGGCGAACTTCCGGCAGGAATATTTCGGCGGCGTGCTGCAGATCTTCAACGCGCGCGGCGACTATCGCGACCCGATTTCCTTCATCCCGTTCCGCATCCCCAACGAGACGGCGGAGGTGGGCCTGCGCGGCACCGTCGAGACCGGCCCGGTCAAGCACAGCTTCGGCATCGCCGCCGTGGGGTTCTGGCAGGACCTGTCCCAGGTTCCCGGCGTCACTGTCGGCCCGACCATCGTGTCGAACCTCTACGATCCGGTGATCGCCGCGCCGCGCTCGCCCGCCGCCCTGTCGCGCCTGACCCCGACCACCGCCATGCGGATCAACCGCAGCCTCGCCATCGCCGATACCCTGTCGTTCTTCGACGACCGGGTGCTCCTCACCCTGGGCGGGCGCTGGCAGGACATCGACGTGAAGTCGATCAGCCCGACCACGGGCCTGCGGACGGGAGCGAGCGACAGCGGCGCCTTCTCGCCGGGCTTCGGCCTCGTGGTCAAACCCCTCGAGCGCCTGTCGGTTTACGGCAACTACATTGAGGGCCTGACCTCCCCCGCCCCACCGGTTAACGCGGTCAACGCCTCGGCCGCCTTCCCGGCCGCCGTGTCGCGCCAGACCGAGATCGGCGCCAAGTACGATTTCGGCACCGTCGGCGTGGGCTTCGCCGCCTTCCGCATCGAGCAGCCGTTCGGCTTCACCGACCCGCGCACCCTGGTGTTCTCCGTGGACGGGCGCCAGCGCAACGACGGCGTCGAACTCACCGTGTTCGGTGAACCGGTCCCGGGCGTGCGCATCCTCGGCGGCGTCAGTCTCCTCGACGGCGTGCAGGTCGCCGCCCAGTCCCCCGCGAATGTCGGCAAGGTCGCCGTCGGCGTGCCGAGCGTGCAACTCAACCTCTACGGCGAGGTCGACCTGCCGCCCGCCCTCGCACCGGGCCTCAGCCTGACCGGCCGGGTGATCTACACGAGTTCGCAATACTACGACCTCGCCAACAGCCAGAAGATCCCCGACTGGGCCACCCTCGACCTCGGCGTGCGCTACGCCACGACCCTGAGCGACCGCCCCCTGACCCTGCGGGCCAACGTCGTGAACGTGACCGGCAACAACTACTGGGCGTCCACCGGCCGCGGCATCCTGAGCCAGGGCACGCCCCGAACCGTCCTCGTCTCCGCCACGGTCGACTTCTGAACGCACCGCCGATGTCGTCGGTCTGGCGGGCGCTGACTCGAGGCAGGCCTTGCCAAGGACCGCCTTGGCGGCTCCCGACAAGCGGGTCCGGCCCTTGTCCGGTCCCGGCATCGGGCGGCCGCCGCGGCGATAACCGCCCGCGGCCCGACACGGCGGTCGGCGTGGAAGCGGCCAGTCGCGTCACCAACATTCCCGCACGCGTGGGCAGGGTCTCAGTCAGGAGGCGGGTGCCGTCGTGTCCGGGTACGTCGTCATCTCGCGCTCGGGGGGCGAGGGGTGCACATCCCTTGAGTTCCAAGGGCGGTGCGCGGTGTGCGGTGGGGGCGATTTCGTCGGGAAATGGTGGTGGGCCCGGCAGGACTCGAACCTGCAACCAGACCGTTATGAGCGGTCGGCTCTAACCATTGAGCTACAGGCCCCACGCCCATTTTCGTAGAGGGAAAGCCACCCATTCGTCCAGTGGGTCGTGTCCCTGATGGTGGTGGAGCTTGACGGTGGCGAGGGATCCCGCTTGTGCGCGCCTCACGGCACTGTCGCAGGGGGGATTTTTCACGGGGTGGTCCTCGGCGAGGGCCGGGTCGGGTTGCGACGACCAACCCCGAACCCGAGAGGCCCCCGATGACCGACGAGACGAGGCGCCTTCGTGGCGTACTGGGAAGAGACGAACGCCGATCCGATGCGTGAGATGATCTGCTTTGCCGCCGGGCGGCTGGTGGAGCTGGAGGTTGGCGGGATGACCGGCGCGGCCCATGGCGAGAACAGCGCCGAGCGACTGGCTCGGCCCAACGCCTACGCGTGGCCCCGGTCGATGCCAAAGGCCGCGTTTGGCGCTCGCTGACATGCCGGCCACCGTTCAGGATCGCGACCTGCCCCGGGATCAATCATCTAAATCGCCTCGGAAAGCCGACATTCGCCGCACAAGCTCACAGTTCCTGACCCGACAAGGTCGCGGCCGCCTGGATCAGGGCGAGATGGGTCAAGCCCTGGGGTAGGTTGCCGAGGAACGCGCCCGTGTCGGGGTCGGCCATCTCCGAGTAGGTGCCGGAGTTGCGGTCGAGCGCCTCGACCAAGGCCTCGAACGTTCGCGCGGCCTCGTCCGTCCGGCCCAGCAAGGCCATGGCTTCCACCAGCCAGAAGGTGCAGGCGAGGAAACACCCCTCCTCGGCATCCGCCCCGGTGTAGCGGTAATGGTACGGACCGCGACCGAGTTCGCGGTCGATGGCCTTGCAGGTGGCGGTGAGGCGGTCGGCCCTGCCGAAGCGGTAGCGAACCGCCAGGGCCAACGACGCGTCGAGCCTGTCGCATCCCGGATGCATCACGTAGGCCTGCTTCGCCTCCGACCAGCAATGCTCCTCGATCCAGTCTGCGATGCGGTCCCGGGCGCGGGCCCAACGGTCCTTGCACGTGCCGGGCAGATGGCCGTTCTCGGCCATCTCGACGGCACGGCTGAGCGCCTGCCAGCAGCTGATCTTCGATCCGGTGTAGTGCTGCTGTTCCGGCAGTTCCCAGATCCCGGCATCCTTCAGCTTCCAGGTCTCGGCGCACTCGTCGGCGAGGCGGGCCAGCAGGGCGCCGCTGCGCAGATCGAGCATGCCGCCGCCGGTGACGAAGCGCGCCGCCGTCTCGAAGATGTCGCCGTAGATGCCGTGCTGATGCTGCCCGGAGGCGGCATTTCCCGTCCTGACCGGACGGGATTCGCGGTAGCCGGGAAGCTCGAGTTCCTCCACCGCGGACACGATCTCGCCGTTCAGGGTGTAGAGGACCTGGGCGCCATGCTCTTCGAGGCGACGCAGGAGCCACGTCAGCGCCGCACTGGCTTCGGCGTGCGCCCCGAGCCGGAGGAAGGCCTTGATGACGTAGCCTGCGTCGCGGATCCAGGCGTAGCGGTAGTCGTAGTTCTTCTCCCCGCCGATGCCTTCGGGCAGCGAGGTGGTCGCCGCCGCCGCGATGGCCCCGGTGGGCGAGTAGAGCAGGAGCTTCAGCGCCAGGGCGCTGCGCTCGACCTGCCTCCGGTACCGGCCCCCGTAGCCGAGGCGTTCGGTCCAGTTGCGCCAGGCCTCGCAGGACACCTCGATGCGTCGGTCGATGTCCGCGACTGGCACGACGACCAGGGGCTCGTGCTCGCCGGCGACGATAGCGACGATTTCGCTCTTGCCGGGGGTCACCTCCACGTGCGCCGTGATCGCATGGTCGTCCGCGGCGTCGAGTCGGACGCCGGCGCTGTATCGGAACAGTCCCATCAGGCCGGCGACATGGAAGGCGTGGCCGCTCGCATTCGCGGACAGGAACGGGCCGACCGTGTCGCCGCGGGTTCCGAAGACCAAATCGATCCGGAAGCGGACACGCCCCTCCAATCCCTCGATGCGGCGGGCGAGCTCGGCCCACGGCAGGCGACCGGCGGGACCGCTGTTCAGGCTCTCGGTCAGACGGGCCTTGCCCGTCGCTGTGCTGAAGACCGTCTCATGCACGTTGCTGCCGTCGCGATAGCCGATCTCGACGGTGAACGGCGCATCGGGGGTCACGGCGAAGTAGCCACCCCCGTGCGGAGACAGCAGGCGGTCGAACAGCGGCGGGGAATCGAGGTTCGGGCAGCACCACCAGTCGATGGACCCGTCGGCCCCCGACAGCGCCACCGAGCGCCCTTCACCGAGGGCCGCATAGGCTTCCAGGGGAAGATAGCCGTTCTGGCGTTCAACGGACCCGCCGGTGCGGGGAAAGGGCTTCGACACGCGCAACGACTCCTGGAGAACGGAACGGATTTCCCGTGTGGTCGGCCGGGCCCGAATTTCGGGCGGGATGCGGACGACCGATACCGTGTCGTTCCGGACCGCCCGAAGCGGGCGTGCCGCCAGGCCCGACATCGACCAAGCCCGACAGCGATAGGCTTGGGTCGATTCGTAACCATCGCGGTCGGCGAGACGGTCGCTTCAGGGGCAACACCGGCAACGACGACGCGGCCGATGCCGGCGGACCGCACGGCGGGCCGTGCGCTTCAACGTGATCCGCGACGGTTCGTTGCCGCCCATCGCAACCCGCGGCGGGCGAAGCGCCCAGACGGCCATGCCCGGGGGCGAGCCCAGCTCCAAACGTTCTCCGAGGCGACCGTCAAGGTTTCGGCGCCCCGCGCCGCTGCAGCAGGAATAGGGTGGGTTCGCTCACATCCGCGCGTGTCGGGCGGTGGCGTTCGGGCGGGGAGGCGCCGAAACACGGCGCCTCCCCGCCCTGATCGGAGGGCTCAGTCCCGCTCAGCGCTTCCCGGCGTGGTCGCCGTCGCGCATCGCACCGGTCGGCTCCTGGACATGGGCTTCGAGGAACCAGAGCTGCTTGTCGACGCCGCGCGAGACCTCGGTGAAGAGATCCGCCGTGCCAGCGTCGCCGGCCTCGTCGGTGTCGTCGATGTTCTGGCGCACGGCGTTCGCATAGACGGCGTAGCGGTCGATCAACGCCGCGAGATGGTCGGCGATGGCGTAGGCGTCGAGCGGGTACGGCGCCAGCTGCGATGCGGCGGCGACCGCCGTCGCCGTGCCGCGCGCGGTTCCGCCGAGCTGCGTGATGCGCTCGGCCACCTTGTCGTTGTAGTCGTCGAGTTCGTCGCGGAAGCCGTCCAGCATCAGGTGGACGCCGATGAACTGTGGGCCCTTCAGGTTCCAGTGCGCCTGCTTGACCGCCAGAGCCAGATCGATCCCGTCCGAGAGGCGCGCGTTGAGCGCGTCGGTGGAGACCTTCTTCGCGTTGGACTTGGTGTCGTTCTGGGTCTCGTGGAGCCGCTGTCCCGAGGTGGAGTTCGTGTTCGCCATGATGGGGTTCCCGTTGTGTCGACGGAGGGCCGAGACGCCCTCCCGCCGCGTGATGCGTTCGATGTCGTGATCCGCCTGGGGCCATCCGAGACGATCCCGTCGCGGACACGGCCCTGCCGGTGATGGACATCGCCTGTGCGCCGATCCCGCGCGGCGGCCTCGACGGTGCCGTAGGGAATCGACGCGAGACGTCCTCGCTCCATTCAAGACCGCCATGGCGCGCCGGTTCCTCCGCACCGGTCGAACGCACCGACGATGATCATCCGCGCCTGCCGATCCGGCGGAGTCGTGAGGCACAAGCCTGCGTCCGGCCATCCGGGACGGCGCCCGCGATCCGGGGTGAGGTTTCGCCGACCGCGCTCGGCGCCACGGTGACGAAATCCCCTTGGGGAAGGCGGCTTCGCGTCGTCCCGGGAGCCCTGGATCTTCGAAGGGCCGGGCCGACCGCCTCTGATGGTCCTCGGCCCATCGGATGGATCGGGTGACCTCGTCGACGGGCCTCTCGATGTCGGACAGGCTGCCGTGCGGTCTTGCGGTGGGTTTATGCATGCCCGCCGGTCCCCGGCGTCGCCTCAGCGCGCTTCGACCTTCGTGCAGGTGAAGGCGACGGGAAGCGTCCTGCCCCCCTCCGCGATGACGCTTCGCATCGTCGTCTACAGCCTCAACGTCCCGCACCCGGCTCGTGGATCGGGCAGCCGTTGAAGCGCTGGCGGAACTCGGCCGAGTGCTTGTAGGGCGCGTTGCGGGCGCGGTTGATGTTCCCCAGCGGCCGGTGGGCGGCGAGCCCGGTCCAGATGCTGAAGCGCATCTCCTCGTCGACCGCCTGAACCCGGGCCGCGTCCCAGCTGTCCTGCGGCTTGGCGGTGATCAGGCCGACCCGCTGGAACGGCGCCTCGTCCTGCTTCCACTCCACCGTCGGGTCCTCGACGGGCTGGCGTTCGAGGTCGCGGCAGAGTTGCACCCGGAACTCCCACACGCCCTCGATGCCCGCCATCTCGGACTGCACCGTCTCGCGGATCGCGTTCGGGCGACCGGAGGCGTCGATTTCGGTGCCGGTCAGCGCGGTCAGCCCCGGCGCGACGGGCGCGATCGAGAACTTGGCGATGTAATCGCCGTACCGGAACGGGGTGACGCTGTAGTAGGTCTCGCCGAGCGGATCGACATTGGGCGCACCCCCGAGGGATCCGATGGTCGGGCTCTCGATCCCGACCATCCCGAGCACGGTGTTGACGTTGCGCAGCACCGCCGAGGCGGCGACCTTCACACCCTCCATCCGGTCGGTGGTCTTGGCGAGCAGCTTGAGGCTGCCCAGGAACTTCTTGGTGTCCGGCGCCTGGAACACGGTCCCGTTGACCATGATGAAGTTTTGGGTCGTGCCCTCGGCGCCGGGCAGGCGCTCGCCGTCCACGTCGAGGACCTTCAGGGCGAGGCCGCGGGGCAGCGAGACGGCATCCGGCAGGATGTCGCCGGCGTTGGTCGACAGCCTCATGAAGACCTTGTGCTCGCCGGCCTTCGCGAACAGCCCCTGGGCCAGTTCCGGCGGGAGGCTCGGGTCGATCCGGAGGATGCCCTCAAGGATCCCGTGCGACTTGGCGTGCACGGACCTCACGGCGTGGCCCGAATCGTCGGCGACCGTCTGCAGGATGGTATCGAAGGTCTGGTTCAGCCCCTCGATGGTCTGATCTTCATCGGGTTTCACCACCTCGACGTCGGGGCTGTAGCGGACAGGCGCTTGCAAGATGCCGAACTCCAGAATTTTTCCTGACAGCGAAAAAACCGCGCTCGCCTCCGTCCGTTCCTCGTTCGCACGCGCTTCAATCAGACGTGAACGGTCGTCCGGAACGCCCGAACCCAGGGGGCGCTTGCCAGTCCGACGCCGGCTTTGAGGCCCAGAGCATCCACCGCCCGGCCGGTCGAACGGATCGCGCCGACAAGGCAACCTCGCCGGCGCGGGCAGGTCCAACTTGTCAGCGTTTGTCACCGAGACCATCGTCCGCCGAACGCGCGAATTCGCGACCACGACGGGATCGAAGCCCCGGCAGCCGGCGAGACCATCGCCACCATGACACGCGAGCGCGCAACACGAGGCCCTGCAGAACTCAGCCGACGTCGCCCTGCCGCTCGGGACCTCGCTGCCGTCAGGGCTTGGCGCAACGAAGTCAGTGCGAGCACATCTGCGCGGCACTTGTCGGCGCGTTCGCGCTTCCAGGTCTTGGCATGGCGCCGAACGGCATCGCAGCCGAGCCCGCGCAGCGCCTCGTAGATCCGGATCGGCGTCATCCGCCCGCCGGTGGACTTACCAGCGTGGCTTGCGAGCAGCCGATCGAGATCGTCGCGTGATGGCGCGAGCTCGGGCAACGGCTGCACTTCGCGCTCCCAGGCGAAGGCGGTGGCCCCCGATCGGCTGACCTTCCGGACCCTGGTCAGGCCGGCTGCTCGAACAGGAAGCCGTCGACGGCCGGAATCGTCACGGCGAGGCTGGCGCCGTAACTCGCCTTCGTGACGCGCCAGGGACGCTCGGGTCGGGCGCGGATGGCTTCGGAGGGACGCAGGCGCCGGAGCGCGCCGTCCGCGTCGATCTCCTCGATGGTCAGGAAGCCGTAGACCTGGAGGCGGGCGGCGATGAGCTTAGTCTCGCGGTCGCCGGCGGCCACCGCCAGGGTGCCGGTGGCGTAGACCGCATCCATCACCGCGCGCTGGTCGCCGCGGCGCGTGGCGTTGGTGGCCTTGCGCGGGGGGCTCGCCCCACGGGGCTGGGCCGGGGGCGGGGCCGCCCGCCGGAACGGCACGACATTGTCCATCCTTGCCGGAACGCTATCCATCACGCCGTCACCCTCGTCTCACGCAACGCAGGCCGGGGAACGATCGGTCCACGGCCTGCGCTGACACTTCGACGGTTCGGCTTAACGGCCGCTTAGCCATGCCGGCGCCGGACCCGGCCCCGGCGTCCCGAAACGAGGCGGATCAGGCGAGGCGCGTGGTGAAGGCGCCCTGCGTCTTGGCGCGGATTTCGTCCTCGGTGACGCCGTCGGCGAGTTCGACGAGGGTCATGCCGCCGTTCCCCTTCTTGTCGATGGTGAAGACGCCGAGATCCGTGATGACCATGTCGACCACGTGGGTGCCGGTGAGCGGCAGGTCGCATTCGGCCAGGAGCTTCGGCGCCTCGGAGCCGTCCTTGCCCTTGGCGACATGCTCCATCACCACCACGACCCGCTTCACGCCCGCCACGAGGTCCATGGCGCCGCCCATGCCCTTCACCATCTTGCCGGGGATCATCCAGTTGGCGAGGTCCCCGTTCTCGGCCACCTGCATGGCGCCGAGGATCGACAGGTTGATGTGCCCGCCCCGGACCATCCCGAAGGAATCCGACGAGGAGAAGTAACTCGTGGTCGGCAGTTCCGTGATGGTCTGCTTGCCGGCGTTGATGAGGTCGGGGTCCTCTTCGCCCTCGAACGGGAACGGGCCCATGCCGAGCATGCCGTTCTCCGATTGCAGCTGCACCGACATCCCCTCGGGGATGTAATTCGACACCAGGGTTGGAATGCCGATGCCGAGGTTCACGTAGAAGCCGTCGCGCAGTTCCTTGGCGGCGCGCTCCGCCATCTGTTCGCGGGTCCAGGCCATGGGGTGTGTCTCCTGCGTTCTCGTCAGACGGCGGCGGGGGGGATGGCGGGCTCGCCGCGCGTGCGCGTCGTGCGCTGCTCGATGCGCTTCTCGCGGATCGCCACGTGGATCATCCGCTTGATGAAGATGCCCGGGGTGTGGACCGCGTCGCCGTCGATCTCGCCGGGCTGCACCAGGTGCTCGACCTGAGCCACGGTCACCTTGGCGGCGGTGGCCATCATCGGATTGAAGTTGCGCGCCGTCTTCCGGTAGACGAGGTTGCCCTCCGTATCGCCCTTCCAGGCGTGGACGATGGCGAGATCGGCGAACAGGCCGCGCTCCATCACGTAGCTCTCGCCGTCGAATTCGCGGACCTCCTTGCCCTCGGCGATGAGGGTGCCCACACCCGTCTTGGTGAAGAAGGCCGGGATGCCGGCTCCGCCGGCGCGGATGCGCTCGGCCAGGGTGCCCTGCGGGTTGAACTCGATGGCGAGCTCGCCGCCGAGGTACTGCCGGGCGAATTCCTTGTTCTCGCCGACATAGGACGAGATCATCTTGGCGACTTGGCGGGTCTCAAGGAGCTTGCCGAGGCCGACGCCGTCGATGCCGGCGTTGTTCGAGATCACCGTGAGGTCCTTGACCCCCGATTCGCGGATCGCGTCGATGAGTTCGTCGGGGATGCCGCACAGGCCGAACCCCCCGGCCATCACCGTCATTCCGTCCTTGAGGAGACCGGCCAGGGCCTCCGTCGCATCGTTGCGTACCTTCTTCATGAACGCCCTCCCCCAAAGGTCTCCGGCAACGGTTCTCGAGCCTGCCGTCAGCATCGCGCTTCGTTGCGGTTACGCCAAGCAATTCGTGATGACCAGCGGGGGGTTACGGTGCTCCCCGACAGGTCCGTGCGGGTGTCACCCGATTCGGACGCCAACCCGCGCCCCGACATCGACCGGTGCACGGCCGTCCGCCCCGGGAGACAAACCGCTCCGGAGCGGATAGGAGTTTGGATCGCATCAGCGTTCGTCGCCGGGTGGGGGCGCCCGCGACGACCATCGGCTGGACGTGCCGGAAGGGTCCGGCCCGCCCTCCGCACGGAGTGCCCAGTCGCTGCGACGTCTCGTTCCCCTTCTCGGCCTCGGTGCCGTCGCGGCCGGTCTCGCGGGCGCCTGCCTGCCCTGGACGGTGCCGACGCAGCGCGCGGTCGCCTTCGTCGGTGGTCCCCTGGCCCAGAGCTACGGCATCGCCCTGACGGCTTCCGGCCCGGCGGAGGTGGCGCTCCTGCCCCTGCCCCGTCTCAGCCTCGGGGGCGTCCGCTTCGCCGCGACCGCGGGCGATGCCGCGCCCCTGGCCGAGGGCGGGGCCCTCAAGCTCCAGCTCAACCTGTTCGCCCTCCTCGCCGGGCGGATCGAGGTCAACACCGCCTCCCTGGAGGGTGGGACCGTGAGCCTGCCCACCCGCGACGACGACGCGCGCTGGGCCGCCCCGAGGGCCCAGGCCGCCCGCCTCGTCGAGCCCGGATCCGCCCATCCCCGTCGCCTCACCCTGAGCCAGGTCACGGTGACGGGACGCGACCCGCGCGACGGCCGGGTGCAGACGGCCCGGGAGGTCGATCTCACCGTGTCCTGGCCCAGCTGGAGCGCGCAGGTCGATGTGGCCGGCGCGTTCCGGTGGAACGCGGTCCCGGCCCGCTTCACCCTCACCGGCCTGCGGGTCGCCGACCTCGCCACGGGTGCGCGCAGCCCGTTCGCCGCCACCGCCGACTGGCCGGCGGGCAGCCTCTCCGTGGAGGGCGAAGGCTCGCTCGGCAGCGGCTCCCCGGACGGAGGATTGGCCCTCACCGGAAGCGCCAGCCTCCGGACCCGGTCCCTGCCCGAGACCCTGGGCTGGATGGGCGGCGATCTGGCCTTGTCGCCGATGATCGAGGCGTTCGCCCTTGCCGGCGCCTTCGAGGTGCGGGACCGGACCCTGCTCCTGCCGAGCCTGCGTCTCGACGTCGGCGACAATCGCTTCGAGGGCGCCGGCTCCGTCGCCCTGGCGGGGGGACGTCCGGCCATTCAGGCGACCCTGGCGGCCGAGACCCTCAACCTCGCGCCCCTCGTCGCCGAGACCTTGCGCCTGTTCGGGCTCGATGAGGCCGAGGCGGCGGGCTGGAGCGGCCGCAGCCTCGCCCTGCATCCCCTCACGGGCGGCGACCTCGATCTGCGGGTCTCGGCCGGCGGCGCCCGGATGGGCCCGCTGCTGTTCGAGGACGTCGCCGCCAGTGTCCTGGTGCGCCGGGGCGGAATCGAGGCGGCCCTGAGCCGCGCGACCCTGCAGGGCGGCCTCGTGAAGGGGCGCCTCGGCCTCACCCCTGCCGCGGACGATCCGCGCAGGACCGAGGTCAGGCTCCAGGGCGCCTTCGACGGCCTCGACCTCGGTGCCGTCCTGGTCGATCTCGGCCAGGACCGCTGGGTGTTCGGGGCCGCGCGCGGGCAGGTCGCCCTGGAGGGCGCGGGCGCGACGCCGGACGTGCTCATGCGACACCTCGACGGACGCGCGACGCTCGCCGTCGACGGCGGCGCCCTGGCGGGGATCGATCTCGCCGACGTCGTCCATCGCAACGGAACCCCCGCGGCCGGAGCCTTGGCCCGCCGCAACGGCCGCACGGCCTTCGAGCATGCCGGCCTGACCCTGCGCGTCGTCGATGGTGTCGGGGAGATCGCCGATGGCGTCCTGCGGACGTCCGCCCTGACCGGGACCCTGACGGGTGCCGTGGTCCTGCCCGAGCGCCGCTTCGAAGCGCGGGCGCAACTCCTGCCGCGCGCGGCCGCCGACGGCACCGCGCGCCCGGGACCGACCTACGCCATCGCGGGCCCTTGGGACGCCGTCGTGGTCCGCAAGGCCGCCCCCGAGGATGGCGGCGGCCTGACATCCACCGGTGCCCTGCGCCCCGGGACCGCCGGCAGACCGGGCCTGCCGGCGGCGGCTCGCGCCTACGCGCCCTGAGACCGCGTTCACTTAAACGGCGCTGTGACGGCTATCGGGCCGTTCGGACGGCGCCGAGGACCCTTGATTTTCCGCCCTCGCGCCGCGGTCAAGCGGTGCCCGCATGGGACCGGTCGCCTCCGCGCGCCGACAGCCAGGAGGCGCCGAGGACGATGAGGGTCACGCCGCCCACCAGCAGGGTCGAGGCGGCGTTGATCTCCGGGTTCACCCCGAGACGGACCTGGCTGTAGAGCCGCATGGGCAGGGTGGTGGCCCCGGGCCCGGCAACGAAGCTCGCGATGACGAGGTCGTCGAGGGACAGGGTGAAGGCGAGGAGGAAGCCCGCCGCCACCGCCGGGGCGATGAGGGGCAGGGTGACGGTGGCGAAGACCCGCAGCGGGCCCGCGCCGAGGTCGGCGGCGGCCTCCTCCAGGGTGCGGTCGAACCCCTTGAGCCGGGCGCCGACGATCACCGCGACGAAGCCGAGGCCGAGGGTGGCGTGCGCCACCACGAGGGTCACGAGGCCGCGCTCGAAGCCGGTGGCGACGAAGAGCAGCAGGAGGGCGAGCCCGGTGATCACCTCGGGCATCACCATGGGGACGTAGAGGAGCCCGGTGAAGGCGGAGCGGCCGGGAAAGCGCCCGCCACGATCGAGGGCCAGGGCCGCGAGGGTGCCGAACAGGGTGGCGAGTGCCGCCGCCGCCAGGGCGACCCGCAGGGAGACGAGGGCGGCGGCCAGGAGCGGACCGTCGGCGAACAGCACCCCGTACCAGCGGGTCGAGAATCCGCCCCAGACCGTGACGAGGGCCGAGGCGTTGAACGAGAACGCCACGAGGACGAGGATCGGCCCGTACAGGAATGCGAGCCCGAGGCCGAGGGAGAGGCGACCAAAATGGCTCACCGGACCGCGTTCCGGTCCGGCGTGCCGGATTCGCGCAGGAGGACGAGGGGCACGACCACGAGGGCGAGCATGAGGATCGCCACCGCAGAGGCGAGGGGCCAGTCGCGGTTGGAGAAGAACTCGCTCCACAGCACGCGCCCGAGCATTAGGGTGTCGGAGCCGCCCAGCAGATCCGGGATGATGAACTCGCCGACCATCGGCACGAAGCACAGGAGCGCCCCGGCGGCGAGGCCCGGCCGGGCCAGGGGCAGGGTCACGCTCCAGAACACCCGGATGGGCGAGGCGCCGAGATCGGCGGCGGCTTCGCGCAGGTTCGGATCGAGGCGGACCATCACGGCGTAGAGCGGCAGCACCATGAACGGCAGGTAGGCGTAGGTCAGCCCGACGAGGATTGCGGCCTGCGTCCCGAGGATCTCGAGGGGGCGATCGATGAGGCCAAGGCGCAGGAGGGCGGCGCTCAGGAGCCCTTCCGGCTTCAGAATCGCGATCCAGGCGTAGATGCGGATGAGGAAGCTCGTCCAGAACGGCACGATGACGAGGGCGACGAGGAGCGGCTGTAGTCGCGCCGGAGACCGCGCCATGGCGTGAGCCAGGGGCGTGCCGAGGAGCGCCAGGATCAGGGTGGCGAGGCCGGCGAGCCACAGGGATTGCAGGGCGGCATCCCGGTAGAGGGCGTCGCCCAGCAGGGTCTCGAAATTGGTAAAATCGAGGGCTTCGAGGAAGCTGCCCCAGCCCACCGGTCCGGCGCTCCAGTCGAGGACCGGCAGGTAGGGCGGTTGCGCGGTGGCCGCCGCGGACAGGCTGATCTTGAGGACGATCAGGGCGGGCACGAGCACGAAGGCGGCGAGCCACAGGGCCGGCACGACGGCGATGAGGCGGGCGGGCCGCTTCATGCCGGAAGAAGCCGGCAGGCTTCGGGGTCGAGGTCGAGGCGGATCGCGGCGCCGACCCCATGCGGGTCCGGCGCGTGTCCGCCCGCCGGCCCGCTCGCCCGCAGGAGGGTGCCGTCCGCCATGCGGACCTGTCGGCGGATGCGCTCGCCGAGGAAGGTCACGTCCGTGATCGTGCCGGCCGGACCCACCCCGGCGCCGAGGCCGACGCGTTCCGGACGGATGACCAGGGTCGCTGCCTCCCCCTCCCCCGGCGTGGGGCCGGACGCGCGGGCGCGCACCGGACCGAACCCGGTCTCGACCACGGCCCAATCGCCGTCCCGCCCGCTGACCCGGCCGGGGATCAGATTCACGTCGCCCAGCAGCCCGGCGACGAAGCGGGTCGCGGGGCGCTCGTAGAGGGCGGCGGCGTCCCCCACCTGCACGAGGCGGCCCCGGTCCATCACCCCGATGCGGTCGGCCAGCGCCATCGCCTCGCCGGGAGCGTGGGTGACCATTACGAAGGTGATTCCGAGGCGGCGCTGGAGGGCGCGCAGCTCGCCTTGCGTCTCCTCGCGCAGGCCCCGGTCGAGGGCGCCGAGGGGCTCGTCGAGGAGCAGCACGCCCGGCTCGCGGGCGAGTGCCCGGGCCAGGGCCACCCGCTGGCGCTGGCCGCCCGACAGGGTGTCGATCCGACGCGTCCCGAAGCCGTCGAGGCGCACGCGAGCCAGAAGGTCCCTCACCCGGCCGGCCCGGTCCGCCCGGTTCAGGTTCGTGAGGCCATACGCGACGTTGCCGGCGACATCCCTGTGCGGGAACAGGGCGTAGGACTGGAACATCATGTTCACCGGCCGCCGGTGCGGCGGCAGCCCGGCCAGATCCCGCCCGTCGACGCGGATGAGACCGGCGCTCGGCGTCTCGAATCCCGCCACGAGGCGCAGGAGGGTGCTCTTGCCGCAGCCCGACGGCCCGAGCAGGCAGAAGAACTCGCCCGGCGACAGGGCCAGGGAGACATCCGCCACGGCAACGCCGTCACCGAACCGCTTCGTGACGCCTTCGAGATCGAGGCGCGGCGCCGGATCCGTCCCGTCCAAGGCTCAGCTGTCCTCCCGCAGGGCCTCGGCGACGCGGGCCTCCAGGAGGTCGGGCCGGCGGATCACGAGGGCGCCGCGGGTGCGGTCGATGAGGCCGTCGGCGGCCATGACGGTGAATTCGCGGGTCACCTGCTCGCGGCGGCAGCCGATGCGGGCGGCGAGCACGTGGTGGTAGGGCGGCGGGGTGACGACGCGGGCACCGTCCCCGCCCGTGCGCGGCACCGAGAGGCGCAGCAGCTCGGCGTAGAGGCGATGGCGCAGGTCGAGGAGCGCGTGCTCCATGATGCGGGTGTTGAGCTCGCGGACCCGCTTGGCCAGCAGGCGGAACAGCCGGTCGGCGATGGCCTCGGACGCGAAGATCATCTGACGGAAGATCGGGGCCGGCACGACGCAGACCTCGCCCCGCGTCAGGGCGGTGACGTTGGCCGAGCGGCCGATGCCATCGAGGGCCGCGAGCTCCCCGAAGAACGCGCCGCCGCGCATCTCGCCGAGGATCACCTCCTTGCCCGATTGCGACCGGTTGAGGATGCGCACCTCGCCGGAGGCCAGGAAATACACGTCGGTGGAGACGTCGTCGTAATCGACCAGAACCTCGTTCTCGTCGAACCTGCGCCAGTGGCAGCGCGTCTCGTAGGACGACAACTCGATTCCCGGTTCCTTGAAGAACGGGATTGTCGCCAGCCGACTCATCGAAAAACTCCTGGTGGCGCCCTGCGCCCGATCCTGACCCCGCGGGGATCGCTGCCGATCCGGCGCGCCAACCCAGCCCACGGCAGGCCCATGCTCCCGGATGCATCGGACGTCCGACGATCCAATCGGTCGATCGTGACGGCCGGGTCCGGGCCGGTCAAGCCGTAGCCTCCCGATGGACGTGGATAGGCTTAGTGGCCGCGCCGGGCTGTTGCCTTGGCGTCCCGGTTTCGACGCGAAACAGCGGCCAATGAGGACGGACGCTCCTCGCCCGCTTGCCAAGATTAAATCGGATGATAGCCGAATTTGTCCCCGATGAGCACGTATCGCGCCGGATCGGGGTGGAATTTCGCAATGACAATCCAATCATAATCTGGAACTATACTTTTTAATCCGGATGAGGGCACTGTTTCCCTCGATCTGGTTCGGGCGGGAGCCTCGTCGGCCGGCCTGGCCCAGGCCACCCTGGGTGCGGCCCTCACCCTTTCCGGGCGTGGCCGTGCTGGGCCACGTCACCGCCCGGCATACGGGCCACACCCTCAACCACGCCCTCGTGGCGGCGCTCCTCGCCGACCCCGCCACCTGGGAACGCGTCTGATCCGGGCGGCCCGGCGGCCCTCACGCCCCGGAAACCGCCATACGCCGCTTGCCACGGCCGGGGCACGGCGCCAGAACGCCGCTCATGCTGCGCGTCAACGACCTCACCTACCGCATCGGCGAACGCCTGATCCTCGACGGCGCCACCTTCGTGATTCCGGACCGGGCCCGGGTCGGGCTCGTGGGCCGCAACGGCGCCGGCAAGACCACCCTGTTCCGGGCGATCCTCGGCGAATTGCCGACGGAGGGCGGCACCGTGTCGATGCCCAAGGGCATGCGCATCGGCGCCGTGGCGCAGGAGGCCCCGGCCGGGCCCGAGACCCTCCACGCCGTGGTGCTCGCCGCCGACACCGAACGCGCGCGCCTGATGGCGGAGGCCGAGCATGCCGACGGCCTGCGCCGGGCCGAGATCGAGACCCGGCTCGTGGACATCGAGGCGCATTCCGCGCCGGCCCGCGCGGCGGCCATCCTGCACGGACTCGGCTTCGATGCCGCGGCGCAGGGCCGCCCGTGCTCCGACTTCTCGGGCGGCTGGCGCATGCGCGTGGCGCTCGCCGCCGTGCTGTTCTCCGAGCCGGACCTGCTGCTGCTGGACGAGCCGACCAACTACCTCGACATCGAGGGCACCATCTGGCTCTACGACTACCTCGAGCGCTATCCGCGCACGGCGGTGATCATCTCCCACGACCGCGACCTGCTGGACGAGTGCGTCGATCACATCCTGCACCTCGACCGGGGCAAGCTCGCCATCTACCGCGGCGGCTACACCTCGTTCGCCCGACAGGTCGCGGAGAAGCGCACGCTCCAGGCCAAGGCCAAGGTGAAGCAGGACGCCGAGCGCGCCCATCTCCAGAGCTTCGTCGATCGGTTCAAGGCCAAGGCGACCAAGGCGCGTCAGGCCCAGTCCCGCGTCAAGCGGCTCGCTAAGATGGAGATCATCGCCTCGGTGATCGAGGACGACGTGCCGGCGTTCCGCCTGCCGAGCCCGGAGCGCCCGCTCTCGCCGCCCATCGTCGCCATGGAGCGGGTCCAGGCCGGCTATCCCGACCGCATCGTGCTGTCAGGCCTCAACCTGAGTCTCGCCCCCGACGACCGGGTGGCGCTGCTCGGCGCCAACGGCAACGGCAAGTCGACCTTCTGCAAGCTCATCGGCGGGCGCCTGCCGCCGCTCAGCGGCGAGATGCGGCGCTCCGGGAAAATGGAGGTCGCCTACTTTGCTCAGCACCAGCTCGACGAGTTGCGCCCCGCCGAGAGCGCCTACGCCCATGTCCGGGACCTGATGCCGGACGTGCCGGAATCGAAGGCGCGCGCGGCGGCCGCGCGCCTCGGCTTCTCCGGCACCAAGTCCGAGACGCCGGTCTCGCAGCTCTCCGGTGGCGAGAAGGCCCGGCTGCTCATGGGCCTCGCCGCCTTCAACGGCCCGCATCTGCTCATCCTCGACGAGCCGACGAACCACCTCGACATCGAGAGCCGGCAGGCGCTGGTGGAGGCGATCAACGATTACGAGGGCGCCGTCATCCTCGTCTCCCACGATCGCTTCCTGGTCGAAGCCTGCGCCGACCGACTCTGGCTCGTCGCCAACGGCAGCGTGAAGGCATTCGAAGGCGACATGGACGATTACCGCCGCCTCGTGCTCGCCGGCCCCGAGCGTCCGGCGGAGAAGGAGGCGGTCGAGACCGTCGGCGGGGTCAAGGCGGTGGAGCGGCGCTCCAACGCCGAGCGCCGGGTGGCCCTCGCGCCCCTGCGCAAGAAGATCGAGGCGGTGGAGGCGCGTATGAAGAAGCTCGCCGAGGCCATGGCCAAGATCGATGCCGCGCTCGCCGACGGCACCGCCTTCCAGGCCAATGCCGCCAAGGCGGGGGAACTCGCCAAGATGCGCTCGGATGCCGCCGGCGCCCTCGAATCGGCCGAGGAGGAATGGCTCGACCTCAGCGGTGCCATCGAGGCGGCGGAAGCCTGACGGCCGCCCGGATCTGCGGCTCCGGCACCACACGCCGGAAGCGATTGCCCGGCGCCGCGGCTCCCCGGGCCCGATCGTCGCCGGGAGCCATATGTTCGCCACACGGGCGGGCTTGAGGGTCGGGAACGGCGCCGTCTTAAGCGCGCGTTCACCGCGATGCGCGACCGTTCCGGCGCGGACGCGCGGATCGGGGCGGTCCGGGTTCGGGCACAGGTTTATGGGGCGGGGCCGTGCCGTGCGCGGACGCCCGGGGGGAGCGGGTTCATGACGGTTCTGACGCTGCGGGCATCGAAGGCGGGGCTGATCGGGGCCGCCCTCGTGGCGGCCGCGCTCGGCGGGTGCGAGACCTACGGCAATGCCGGTGCGCCGAAGCAGTTCGCCGTGCTGGAGACCGACACCACGGGCGCCACCAACGTGAACATCGCCTCGCTCAGCGAAGTGATCCAGCGCAACCCCAACGACGCCGCCGCTTACGTCACCCGCGGCGCCGCCTATGCCCGTTCGGGCCAGTTCAACGACGCCATCGGCGATTTCACCAAGGCGGTGCAGATCGATCCGAACTCGGCTTCGGCCTACAACAACCGGGCGCTCGCCAACCGCCAGATCGGCCGCAACGACGCGGCGCTCGGCGATTTCTCCAAGGCCATCGCGGCGGACCCGAATTACGGCCCGGCCTATATCGGCCGCGCCAACGTCCTGCGCGCCCAGGGCGACCTCGACGGTGCCGGCAACGACCTCAACCAGGCGATCCGCCTGACGCCGGAATCGGCCGAAGCCTACCACGCCCGCGGCCTCGTGCGGCAGAAGCAGAACCAGAACACCCAGGCCATCGGCGATTTCGACGCCGCCATCGACCGCAACCCGTTCGTGGCCGCCCCCTACGCCGCCCGCGGCCAGAGCCTCATCGCCACCAATCAGTTCGACAAGGCCATCGAGGACTACAACGCGGCCCTCAACGTCAACAATAAGGACGCGACTTCCTGGGCCTATCGCGGGGTGGCGTACGAGAAGTCCAACCGTCGCAAGGAGGCGATGGAGAGCTACCAGCGCGCCGCTCAGCTCGATCCCGGCAACGCCATCGCCAAGCAGGGTCTCGGCCGCGTGCAGGGCGGCGTCGGCTCGCTGTTCAACTGACGCGACGCCCGCCGTCCGACGGCGGGCTTCCCTCGGGATTGGCCGCCGGACACCTTGCGGCGGGTGAAAAACCCGCCAGGATCGCCCATCTCCGGGAGTTCCCTGAATGCGCCGCTTCGCCCTCGCCTGCCTCGTGATCCTGCCCGCCGCGCCAGCCCAGGCCGCCTTCCCGTGCGATGAACGCTGGGGCGAGCGCAACGCCGTCTATGCCGAGGCCGGCTACTGCTTCCGCACGGTCCGCGCCATCAAGGCCTTCGGCAACGCCAACTGCCGCTACGACGGCCTCCGCGATGTGCCGCTCTCCGCCCGCGATCGGGAGAAGGTCGCCGACATCGTGCGTGAGGAACAGCGCAACGGGTGCCGGGATTGATCCCCGCCTCCGTCAGCCCTCGAAGGGCTGCATCCGCCGGTGTTCGCCGATGATGCGGCGCACGGTGCCGGTGGCCGAGCGATAGACCACCGTCTCGGTCTCGACGTGGCCCTGCTTGAACCGCACGCCCCTGAGAAGCGCCCCGTCCGTGACGCCGGTGGCGGCCACGATGACATCGCCGCGCGCCATGTCGTGGAGCTCGTATTTCCGGTTCGGATCGCTGATGCCCATCCGCGCCGCGCGCTCGCGCTTGTCGTGGCTGTCGAGGATGAGGCGGCCCTGCATGTGGCCGCCGATGCAGCGGAGCACCCCGGCGGCGATGACGCCCTCGGGGGCGGCCCCGATCCCGAGGTAGATGTCGGCGCCGGTCTCGTCCGGGCTCGTCGTGTGGATGATGGCGGCGATGTCGCCGTCCGAGATCAGGCGGATGCCGGCCCCCGTCGCCCGCACGGCGGCGACCAGGGCCATGTGGCGCGGCCGGTCGAGGATGATGGCGGTGATCTGGGCCGGGTCGATGCCCTTGTGACGGGCCAGCGCGGCGATGTTGTCGGCGGGGCTCGCGTCGAGATCGACGAGCCCGGCCGGGTAGCCGGGGCCGATGGCGATCTTCTGCATGTAGACATCGGGGGCGGCGAGCAGGGAGCCGGATTCCGCGAGGGCCATGACCGCGATGGCGCCGGGCATGTCCTTGGCGCACAGTGTGGTGCCTTCGAGGGGATCGACGGCGATGTCGACCTTCGGGCCGGTGCCGGTGCCGAGGCGTTCGCCGATGTAGAGCATCGGCGCCTCGTCGCGCTCGCCCTCGCCGATCACCACGGTGCCGTCGATGGGCAGACTGTTCAGCTCGGCCCGCATGGCGTCGACGGCGGCCTGATCGGCCTCACGTTCCTTGCCCTGGCCGCGCAGGTGGGCGGCGGCGATGGCGGCGCGCTCGGTCACCCGCGCCAGCTCCAGGGCGAGTGTGCGATCGACGGTACCGCCGGGGGTTGTCTTGCCATACGCCATGGACCTGTCCGCGCCTTTCGCCGTTCGTGCGCTCTCTATGAACTAAAGTTCGAGAAACACTACCATTCGGGGCGATTTCTTCATGCGGTCCGGCGGAATCCTGCGCGGGACGCCTATTCCCGTTCGATCCGGATGAGCTGGGGCGCCTCGGCCAGGAGCCCGTCGGCCGCGATGGCGTCGAGGGCGGCCCGGATGGTCCCCTCCGTCGCCGCATAGGTGATCAGCACCAGGGGGACCGGCTGGCCCGAGCGGCCGTGCGGGTCCTTCGAGGCGGCGCTCTCCGAGCGGCGCTGGAGGATGCTCTCGATGGAGATGTCGCGCTCGGCCATGCGGGTGGCGACGCCGGCGGCCACGCCCGGCCGGTCATGGACCGTGAGGCGGATGTAGTAGCCGCCCTCGTGGCGCTGCATGGCGACGCGCTGCGCCGGACCGAGCTCCGCATGGGGCCGTCCGAAGGTCGGACGGCTCACCCCCGCGGCGATGTCGGTGATGTCGGAGACCACCGCGGAGGCCGTGGCCTCGCCGCCGGCCCCGGGCCCGATGAGGGTGAGTTCGCCCACCGCGTCGGCGTCGATGGTGACCGCGTTGGTGACGCCCATCACCTGGGCGATGGCCGAGGATTTCGGCACCATGGTCGGGTGGACGCGCTGCTCGATGCCGCCCTCGGCCACCTGGGCGACGCCCAGCAGCTTGATGCGGTAGCCCAGCTCCTCCGCCATGGTGAGGTCGAGGGGCTGGATCGCCGAGATGCCCTCCACGGAGACGCCCTCGGCGTCGATCTCGACCCCGAACGCGAGGCTCGTGAGGATGGCGAGCTTGTGGGCGGTGTCGAAGCCCTCGACATCGAAGGTCGGGTCGGCCTCGGCGTAGCCGAGCGCCTGCGCGTCCTTGAGGCAGGCCTCGAAGGTCAGGCCCTCGCGCTCCATCCGGGTAAGGATGTAGTTGCAGGTGCCGTTCATGATTCCGTAGACGCGCGAGACCGCGTTGCCCGTGAGGCCCTCGCGCAGGGCCTTGATCACCGGAATGCCGCCGGCGACGGACGCCTCGTAGGCGAGGCTGACGCCCTTCGCTTCCGCCGCCCGGGCCAGGGCAGCGCCGTGCCTGGCCAGCAGCGCCTTGTTGGCGGTGACCACGTGCTTGCCCGCCGCGATGGCGGCCTCCACCGTGGCCTTGGCCGGGCCCTCGGCACCGCCGATGAGCTCGACCACGCAGTCGATGTCCGGGCTGGCGGCGAGCGCCACGGGATCGTCGAACCAGGTGACGCCGGCGAGATCGAGGCCCCGGTCGCGGCCCCGGTCACGGGACGACACGGCGGTGATGCGGACCTCGCGGCCGCTGGCGGCGGCAAGCGCGTCGGCCCGGCGGGCGACCATGCGGACCACGGCGGCACCGACGGTGCCGAGGCCGGCGACGCCGAGGCGGAGGCTCTGTTTCATGGCGCGCGATCCGTCATCTTCCATGGGCCGTCCGGGGCGGGCCCGGTACGGGGCGACCGTCCACGGGTCGTTCCGTTCGCTCCGGTCGGGGAGCGGCGGGCTCTTCTGCAACGAATCCCAGGGGGGTGCAACAAATCCGCCGGTGGGGTTCAGCCTCGGCGCGCCCGGTAACGGAGCGCCGTGACGAGGAGACCGCCGAGCACCCCGGCGTTGAGGACGTGCCAGAGGAAGTGCGTGCCCAGGGGCAGGCTCGCACACAGGCTCCGGTCGAGGGTGCGGAACGCCAGTGACAGGGCGAACAGGCCGGCGAGGCCGAGCAGGCTGACGCCGGCCGCACGGCGCGCGGGGTCGTGCCCGCCGCCCCGGGGCATGAGCAGACCGGTCCCGACGCCCAGGAGGGCCAGGATCGCCGGAGCGTAACCGAGGGAGCCGTTGGTGGCGGCCGCGAGCGCGGGGCCGAAGAGGATGTCCAGCGCCGGCTCAAGGCCGAAGCCGAAGGCTGCGAACAGCAGGGTCGCGGCCAGCGCCGGTCCGGGCCCGAACGCGAAGAAGCGCCGCATGGCCAGGAAGAAGTAGGCGTGGATGAACGCCGCGATGGGGATGACGTCGGCCAGGAGCGACCAGCGCACGGCGAGGGTGTGGAACAGGAACGAGCCGAGGCCGATCACGGCGACGAGGCCGGCGAGCCCCAGGACAACGGGATCGCGCCGTGGTGCCCGGCGCTCCCGCCAGGCGACCGCTCCGGCGGCGATCAGGAAGGCGGCATTCGACAGCGCGTTGACGGGCTCGGCCCAGAAGCTGCCATCCGCTCGCTCGCAATAGGCGCAGACGGGCGCGAACCACGTCTCATCCATGTTGGCCCCACCCCCTGCGAAAAACCCATCCCGCTTGCCACCGCCCCGCGAAGCCACGATGACGGGCATGCCGAGAGTTCAGGACACCCAGCCCCCATGCGGATCGCCACCTGGAACGTGAATTCCATCAAGCAGCGGGTCGGCCATCTCGTGGGATTCCTCGACGGGGCCAAGCCCGACGTGGTCTGCCTGCAGGAGCTGAAGTGCCAGGACGAGGCGTTCCCGCGCGCCGAGATCGAGGCGGCGGGCTATGCCGTCGAGACCCTCGGCCAGAAGGCCTATAACGGCGTCGCCCTGCTGGTGCGCGCGCCCCTCACCCTCGGTGAGGTCCGGCGCGGCCTGCCCGGCGACGAGGCCGATGAGCAGTCCCGCTACATCGAAGGCCTGGTCTCGGGGGAGGATACGGCACCCGTGCGCGTCGCCTCGATCTACCTGCCCAACGGCAATCCCGTCGACAGCCCGAAATACCCCTACAAGCTCGCCTTCCTGGAGCGCCTGCGCCGGCACGCCCGCACGCTCCTGGACCGCGAGGAGGCCGTGGTCCTCGCCGGCGACTACAACGTGATCCCCGAGCCCGAGGACGCGTCCGATCCGGCGGCCTGGGTGAACGACGCCCTATTCCTGCCCCGGACACGGGCGGCCTTCCGCGCCCTCCTGGCCGAAGGCTTCACCGAGGCCTTGCGCGCCTGCGATCCGAAGCCCGGCCTCTACACCTTCTGGGACTATCAGGCCGGCGCCTGGAACCGGAATGCCGGCATCCGCATCGACCACCTCCTGCTTTCGCCGCAGGCCGCCGATCGCCTCGTCTCGGCCTCGGTGCAGAAGCACCTGCGCGGGCAGGAGAAGCCGTCCGACCACGTGGCGGTGACGGTGGAACTCGCCTGACGCGGGGCGGCCCCTCCTGAACCAAGCGGCCCGTCATGGGTTGGCACGCCATCCCCCCGGCAAAAGGAGCCTTCCCACGTGAAACTCTACGGTACTGGCTACTCCCCTTACGTCCGCAAGGTCCTCGTGGCCCTCGCCGAGAAGGACGTGAGCGCCGAGCACATCCCGCTGTTCTTCCATGATCCCGATGCCGCGTTCCAGGCCGCAAGCCCGCTCGGCAAGATCCCGGCCATCGACGATGACGGCTTCCTCCTCGCCGATTCGTCCGCGATCCTGTTCTACATCGAGGCGAAGCACCCGAGTCCGGCCCTGTTGCCGACGGAAGCCAAGGCCCGCGGCCGCGCGATCTGGTTCGACAAGTTCGGCGATACCGAGATGTTTCCGGTGATCATCGCACCGTTCGCCAACCGGATCGTGAAGCCCAAACTCCTGGGCCAGCCCGGCGACGAGGCCGCCGTGACGAAGGCGCTGACACAGGATCTGCCGAAGATCTACGACTACCTCGAGGCGCAGATCGACGGACCGTACCTCGTGGGCGACGCCTTCAGCATCGCCGACATCTCGGTGGCGACGGGCTTCCACAACCTGCATCTGGCCGACGAGACGGTCGATGCCGGCCGCTGGCCGAAGCTCGCCCGGTACGTCGCCGCGACCCTGGAGCGTCCGTCCTTCGTCACGTCGCTCGCCGCACGCACGAATCCGTAAGATCAATCGGCCGACGCTGGGAGGGTTATCTCAGCGTCGGCGTCGGGCCGAGCCCGTCACCTGGGTCTGGGCCTGCGAAGCCTGGGCTTGCGCGGTCTGGCGGTCGTCCTCGCTCGCCGCCGTCCAGGCCTTGTCGTAGAGGGCGACGATCCAGTCGTCCTTGCGGCCCTGCGCCGCCTCGCGGGCCAGGGACAGCCACATCAGGCCGCGGGCGCGCTGCTTCGGCACGCCCTGGCCGTTGACGAGCAGTTCGCCGAGGAGCGCCTGAGCCGGAGCGTGGCCCTTCTCGGCCGCGAGATTGAACCAGCGTGCGGCCTGGCGCGGATCGGCCTCGACACCGGTGCCGTCGAGGTAGAGCCGGGCGAGGTTGTACTGGGCGTTCGGATCGCCGAAATACGACGCCGCGTAGTTGAACATGTCGTAGGCGCGTTCCGGGTTCGGGCGAACGTAGGTGCCCTTGATCCCGTCGAGGAAGTAGGCGCCCAACGCCGTGAAGGCGCTGGCCATCACGCCCGAGTTCTGGGCGTCCGGGCCGTCGTCGGTGGTGTCGTCGGCGATGCGGGAAAAGAACTCGAACGCCTTGAGATCGTCGTGGGGCACCCCGTCGCCCTCGGCGTACATGCGGCCGAGCTTCCACAGGGCGAGGGCGTGGCCCTGGCCGGCGGCGTATTCCAGGGCGCGCGCGGCGCCCTCCTTGTCGCCGGCGTTGTAGTCACGAACCCCGGAGCGCAGGGCCTCGCGGGCCGTGCGGTAGCCCGCCGGGGGCACGGGCGTGCGTGCGGTGGCGTCCAGCGCCTCCACGGGAATTCCGCACAGGAGCAGGAGCCCGGCCGCCATGGCGACGCGCAGCCGTCCGCGCGTGGGCCGACCCGGAGCGGCCCGGACCGGCCGCGCGGGGCGGCCGAGGGCGGTCCTAGATGTCGGCATAGGTGTGCGTCTCCTGGGCGCCGCCCGGATGGGTCACGGCGCCGTCCACGGCGGGACCGACGGTCTGCATGTACTTCCACAGGTAGCCGGAGGTCGCCGTGTTGGTGCGCGGCGTCCACGCGGCCCGGCGCGTGGCGAACTCCGCGTCGCTCACGGCGACGTCGAGGGTGCCGTTGATGGCGTCGAGGGTGATGATATCGCCATCCTTCAGGAGACCGATGGGGCCGCCGATGGCGGCTTCCGGCCCGACATGGCCGACGCAGAAGCCGCGCGTCGCGCCCGAGAACCGCCCGTCGGTGATGAGCGCGACCTTGTCGCCCATGCCCTGGCCGTAGAGGGCTGCGGTGGTGGAGAGCATTTCGCGCATGCCGGGACCGCCCTTCGGGCCCTCGTAGCGGATGACGAGAACCTCGCCCTCCCGGTAGGTGCGCTTCTGGACGGCCTCGAAGCAGGCTTCCTCGCCGTCGAACACCCGGGCCGGACCGGTGAAGACCTGGGCCTCCGCCGGCATGCCCGCGACCTTCACGATGGCGCCCTCGGGGGCCAGGTTGCCGCGCAGGCCGACGACGCCGCCGGTCGGGGTCAGGGGGGTGTTGGCGGCCCGCACCACGTCCTGGTCGGGGTTCCAGTGCACGCGCTCCATGTTCTCGGCCATGGTGCGGCCGGTGACCGTCATGCAGTCGCCGTGCATGAAGCCGTGGTCGAGGAGCGTCTTCATGAGGAGCGGGATGCCGCCGACCTCGAACATGTCCTTGGCGACGTAGCGCCCGCCCGGCTTCAGGTCGGCGATGTAGGGCGTGCGCTTGAAGATCTCGGCGACGTCGAACAGGTCGAACTTGATGCCGCACTCGTGCGCGATGGCGGGCAGGTGCAGAGCCGCGTTGGTGGAGCCGCCCGACGCCGCGACGGCGGCCGCCGCGTTCTCGAGGCTCTTGCGGGTGACGATGTCGCGCGGACGGATGTTCTTGGCGATGAGCTCCATCACCTTCTCGCCCGCCGTCATGCAGAATCTGTCGCGGATCTCGTAGGGGGCCGGGGCGCCGGCCGAGTACGGCAGCGCGAGGCCCATGGCCTCGGACACGGTGGCCATGGTGTTAGCGGTGAACTGCGCGCCGCAGGCGCCGGCCGAGGGGCAGGCGACCTGCTCCAACTCGTCGAGGTCGTCGAGGCTCATGTCGCCCACGGCGACCTTTCCGACCGCCTCGAACAGGTCCTGCACGGTGACGGGCCGGCCGCGGAACGAGCCGGGCAGGATCGAGCCGCCATAGATGAAGATCGACGGCACGTTGAGGCGCACCATGGCCATCATCATGCCGGGCAGGGACTTGTCGCAGCCGGCGAGGCCAACCAGGGCGTCGTAGGCGTGGCCGCGCATGGTCAGCTCGACGGAATCGGCGATGACCTCACGGGACGGCAGGGAGGCGCGCATGCCGGCATGGCCCATGGCGATGCCGTCGGTGACCGTGATGGTGCAGAACTCGCGCGGGGTGCCGTGGGCGGCGGAAACGCCCTTCTTGACCGCCTGCGCCTGGCGCATCAGCGAGATGTTGCACGGGGCCGCCTCGTTCCAGCACGATGCCACGCCGACGAGGGGCTGATGGATCTGCTCCTTGGTGAGACCCATGGCATAAAGGTACGAGCGGTGGGGCGCGCGCTCGGGTCCCTCCGTCACGTGACGGCTCGGGAGCTTGGACTTGTCGGTGTTGCGCGCGTCCATGGTCAATCTCGCCGCCCCGGCCTGCTACGCTCAACCGTGAGGTCCGGTCGTCCGGCGTCCCGACGGGGCGCGCGAGCCCTCAGCGGACGGCGCGCGAACCCACGTGGATCACTCTCGGAATGACTCGGAACTCTGCGGTAAAGCGTTGGGGGGACTACCGTTTACCGCACGGCCTGAGGTGGTCCCGGTTTATGGCGGGATCGCGGCGGGGGCAGGCGCCTCCCAAGGCAAAGTCTGGATGGTTTTGGGGTGTTGCGACCTCGCCACAGCCACGCTTCGGCCCGGATGCACCGCGTGGAGGAGGCTCGTGAGAGGATGAAATTCCAGGGCGACGGCACGAAAAAGCCCGGGGCGCGGTGAACGCTCCGGGCTCGACCTTCGGGGGCGCGGGGGCGCGGCCTCAACCGGGCTTGCGCATCCGCAGGATCTTGAAGAAGCCGCCCGGGAAGGTCGGGGCGACGCCGATGAACTCGACGCCGTGTGCCCGCGCCCAGGCCTCGATCCGCGTGGACTTGAAGTCCGACGACCAGCCGATCTTGGTGCAGAGCGGGGCGACGATCTCCTCGACCTTGGCCATGGGGCCGTCGGTCTGCCCGAAATGATTGGCGAGTACGATCTCGCCGCCCGGGCGCACTACCCGCAGGAACTCGGACAGGGCGCCCTCCGGGTCCGGCACCAGGGTGATGAGGAACTGCGCCACCACGGCGTCGAAGCTGGCATCGGCGTAGCCGAGGCGGCAGACATCCATCACCTGGAGACCGCGCACGTGGGTGAGGCCGCGCCGACGCACCTTGGCGCGGGCGCGCTTGAGCATGTCCTCGGACAGGTCGACCCCGCAGACGAAGCTGGTGCGCGGGTAGTAGCCGAGCGACAGGCCGGTCCCGACGCCGGCCTCGAGGATGCGGGGCCCGCAGGCCACGGCCGCCTCCACGGCATCGCGCGCGGCGGGCTCCGTCAGCTTGTCGTAGACGACGTCGTAGACCGGTGCCCAGCGGGCATAGGCCTTGCGCATCAGGGCCGTGCTCGGACCGGCCTCCCGCGGCTCGCTCAGCATGTCGATCTCGAAGTCCTGTAGGGGAGTGAAGGGTGGATCAGGCCGCCTGCGCGGCCCCAGCCTGCAACGCGTCGACCCGCCGGATGGTGCCGCCGCCGAGGACGCGCGCGCGGGGGTCGTCATCGGCGTAGATCACGCAGGCCTGTCCCGGCGAGACGCCGTCCTCGGGCGTCGCCAGGACAATCTCGGCGGTGCCGGTGGCGGCGTCGAGGGTGAGGTGGGCCGGGCGGGGTTCGCGTGTCGAGCGCACCCGCACGGCGACGGGCAGATCCACGGGCGGCCGGTCGGAGAGCCAGTTCACGTCCGTCAGCCGGATACGACTGGTGGCCAGGGCCTCGCGCGGGCCGACGACGACCCGGCCGGCTTCGGGCTCCAGGCGCACGACGTAGAGGGGCTCGCCGACGGCGAGGCGCAGGCCCCGGCGCTGACCGACGGTGTAGTGAATGATGCCCTCGTGGCGGCCCAGTACCCGCCCCGAGAGATCGACGATGTCGCCGGCCCGGGCCGCGTCGGGCCGCAGGCGGGCGATCACGTCGGCGTAGCGTCCCTGCGGCACGAAGCAGATGTCCTGGCTGTCGGCCTTCTCGGCCACCGACAGGCCGAGTTCATGGGCGAGGCGCCGGGTCTCGTCCTTGGGCAGTTCGCCCAAGGGGAAGCGCAGGAAGTCGAGCTGCTCTGCGGTGGTGGCGTAGAGGAAGTAACTCTGGTCGCGGGCCGGATCGAGGGCACGGTAGAGACCGCGCCCGCCCTGCGGCAGGGCGCGGCTCGCGACGTAATGGCCCGTGGCCAGGGCGTCCGCGTCGAGGTCGCGCGCCGTCGCCAGGAGGTCGCGGAACTTGATGGAGCGGTTGCACTCGACGCACGGGATCGGGGTCTCGCCGGCGAGATAGCTCTCGGCGAAGCGGTCGATCACGGATTCCCGGAAACGGTCCTCGTAATCGAGGACATAGTGCGGGATTCCCAGGGCCTCGGCGACGCGGCGGGCGTCGTGGATGTCCTGACCGGCGCAGCAGGCCCCCTTGCGATGGGTCGCCGCGCCGTGGTCGTAGAGCTGGAGGGTGATGCCGACGACGTCGTAGCCCTCGCGCTTCAGCAGCCCGGCCACGACGGAGGAATCGACGCCGCCGGACATGGCGACGACGACGCGCGTCTCGTGCGGGGCCTTGGGAAGATCGAGGGAATTCATCGCGCCCAGTTTCGCCGGCGGGGCCGATCCGGTCCCGGGCGCGAGTCTATAGCGGTCCTCGCGTCCGAGTTCCAGGGAGGCGTCCCGCGCTCCCGGGGGGCGACCCGGCAAATCCTGCCGGGCGCCGGGCAGGTTCGGCCGGACCGTCCGCCGACGATGTCGGAAATATCCATATGGATCAGAGGATTGACCGGTCGAGCGGTGTGGCTCGGCCCTTGCTCCACCCTGGCCAAGGAGACCTCGGACCCATGGCGCAAGCGTTTCTCGAAACGGATTTCCTCCTGCGCCGTGCGACGCCGACCCCGGCCCGTGCCCAGGCGCCGGCGGCGTCACGGCCCGTCTTCGCGATCCGCGATCCCGAGCCTGACCGAACGCAGCCGCGGTCGCAGGAGATCCGCGCACAGACGACCCGCACCCAGGACCGCTCCTTCCAGGGCACGGGTGCCCGAGACTTACGAACCCGGGATACTGGAACGCAGGACGTGCGATCACGCGATGCGCGAACCGAGGATGTCCGTTCGCAGCGAGACCGCCCGGACAAGTCGGTCCGATCCGAGCGGCCCCCTGCGCCGGAGCGGATCGCCCGCGACCGACCCGCCTCCCCTGAGACGGCGACGGCGCCGACGGATGCGGACCCGTCGGGCCAGGTGTCCTTGGGGCAGAAGTCCTTAGGCCAAGCTTCCTTAGGCCAAGCCTCTTTGGGCCAAGGAGGCTTGGGCAAGGCTCCCCTGGATCAGACCGGGGCCGAGGTGACAGGAGCGGCGCGCGACCGAGCCGCTGCCGCGGCAGCCGGCACGACGGGGTCGCCCGAGGCGGCCGTGGCGGCCACGGTGATCGCCGGTGCGGGAACGACCGTCGAGACCGGCGCCGCGGAGGAAACCGTCACGGACGGGACGGAGGACGACGGCGAAGCCGCGGAGGCCTCCATCGAAGAACCGGACGCCTCGCTCCTCGCCCTCGGTTTCCTCCCGCCACCGCCCCCTCCCCCGAGTCCGGTGCCGCACAGCCCGGTGCACCATGGCGCTCAAGCCTCGACCGCCGAGGACGAGGCGCCCGCCAATCCAATTCCATCCTCGTCGGGCGCGGTCCAACCCCCGGCCGGCGCGCTCGGGCCATCGCAGGGCGAAGGGCCAGGCGCCGCCGCCGACGCTCGGCCTGGGGCTGCCACGGCGGGCAAGGCCGACCCGGCGGTGGCGGTGCACGACGCCAAGGCCGCCGTCGGAGAGATCGCCCTGCCGGATGGCCTACCGCAGGTTCGGGAGAGCTTCGATTCCCTGCTGCCGGGCGCCTCCGTGGCATCCACCGCGTCGACCCAAGCGCCATCGGTGGCAGCGACCCAGCCCCCTGCGCCGGCGGCGGCCGCGGTCCCCCTCGGCGCCGTACCGATGACCATCGGCCTGCGCTCGCTCCAGGGCTCGAACCATTTCGAGATCCGCCTCGATCCGGGAGACCTCGGCCGCATCGACGTCAGCCTCGACATCGACAAGGAGCGCGGCACCGTGATGGCCCACCTCGTGGTCGACCGCGTCGAGACCCTCGCCCTACTCCAGCGCGACACCGGTAGCCTGCAGCAGGCCCTGTCGCAGGCCGGCCTCGACGCGTCCGAGGCCAACATCAATGTTTCCCTGCGCAGCGACACGCAATCCGGCGGCCGGGGCGCCGACGGCCAAGGATCGGACGGACGCCATCCCGATGGCCGTCCGGGCGGTCCGGGCCTTCCCGGCCAGCCCGAGGGCCGCGCCGCCCTCGCGCCCGTTCCCGTGCGCAGCTTGAGGGGCCTGACCGGCCTCGACATCCGAATCTGAGGGGCACCCCATCATGTCATCCGGCATCAGCAGCGTCGCGAACGCCGCCGCTTCGGCGAGTTCCGCCACCAAGACCTCCTCCCAGGAGATCGCGGGCAACTTCACCCAGTTCCTGACGCTGCTCACCACGCAGCTCAAGAACCAGAATCCCCTCGACCCCATGGACACGAATCAGTTCACCCAGCAGCTCGTGCAATATGCCGGCGTCGAACAGCAGCTGAAGTCGAACGACCGCCTCGACTCGATCCTGACCAACGCCAAGGCGTCGAGTTCGGCCTCGGCCACGGGCTTCATCGGTCAGACCGTCACCGCCGATGGCAAGACGGCGGATCTGGCCGATGGGTCGGCCACCTGGACCCTGACGCCCTCGCGCGCCGCCACCCAGGCGACCATCACCATCACGGACGCGAAGGGCAACGTGGTGGCGACCCAGTCGAAGGCCATGCCGGCCGGGGCACAGACCTATCTCTGGGACGGGCGGGCGTCCACGGGCATGAATGCGCCGGCGGGGACCTACTCCATCAAGGTGGACGCCCGCGACGCCACCGGCACCCAGGTCAGCGTCGATACGCAGATCACCGGGAAGGTCGACGGCGTCGATCTCAGCGGCACCGCGCCGGTGCTCCTCATCGACTCCGCCCGGGTGCCCATCGGCAGCGTGCGGAGCATCGGAACAGGGTTGTCCACATGAGCGTCGTGACGAATCAGATGCGATCGTTCCGCTTCAACATATTTTAAGTGGGCGCAAGTAGCTTCCAATCTCGACAGGTCAGTCGAGTTGTAGAGCGTATCATGACCGAACCAAGCCGCCCGAGAGTGAAGTACGTGATCGGGCCTGATGGTAGTCCATTAACCATTGCCGATCTTCCGCCGACGACCACCCGTCGCTGGGTGATCCGTCGCAAGGCCGAGGTGGTCGCCGCCGTGAGGGGTGGCCTGCTCAGTCTCGAAGAGGCCTGCCAGCGCTATACCCTCACCACCGAGGAGTTCCTGAGCTGGCAGTTCTCCATCGACCAGCACGGTCTGGCCGGCCTGCGCACCACGCGCATCCAGCACTACCGGCACTGACGGAGCCCGCCGCCGCTGCGATGGTCACGGCTCACGAGGCCACCGCCATCGCCCCCTGGATCAGCGGCGGAGACCCCCGGTGATCCCCCGAAAGACCGCGCCCTCCCCGGGGCGCGGTCTTTTCGCATTCAGGGTGCCGCGGGCCCCGGTTTTCCGGGGTGCCCGCCCATTCGTTAACCGGCCGCTAACCACGGCCTGGGCAAATTTTGCCGGGCGAAGGCGGGCGGTCCGCCACGCCGGTTCGGTTGGGTGCGTCGCGCGGTGAAGTCGGTTCTCGAACTGGTGACGAAGTTGGGGCCGGCGCGGCTGGCCGCCATGGCCGCCGTCACCATGACCCTGATCGGCTTCTTCGCCTTCGTGATCCTGCGGGTTTCCAAGCCCGATATGGGCGTCCTGTTCGCCGACCTGTCCATGTCGGACTCCTCCGCCGTGATCCGCGACCTCGATGCGCGCGGCATCAAGTACGAGACCAAGGGCGACGCCGGGCAGACCATCATGGCCCCGCGCGCCGATCTGCCCCGCCTGCGCATGGATCTCGCCGGCAAGGGCCTGCCGAGTCAGGCCGGCGTCGGCTACGAGATCTTCGACAAGGGCGACGCCTTCTCGTCGACCAACTTCGTCCAGAACGTGAACCACCTTCGGGCCCTGGAGGGCGAGCTGTCCCGCTCGATCCGCGCCATCGGCCGGGTCCAGGCGGCGCGCGTCCACCTCGTCATCCCCGAGCGGCGCCTGTTCGAGCGCGACCGCGAGGTGCCGAGCGCCGCCATCGTCCTCAAGCTCATGGGCGACCTCGACCCGTCCCAGGTCCGGGCCATCCGCCACCTCACCGCCTCGGCGGTGGAGGGGCTCAAGCCCGAGCGGGTCTCCATCGTCGACGAGCGCGGACGGCTCCTGGCCGATGGGGCCCGCGACGCCGAGGCCGACAAGGGCCTCGGCCTGGAGGAGAAGCAGGTCGGTCTCGAGCGGCGCCTGCGGTCGCAGATCGAGGAGATCGTCGCCGGCATCGTCGGTGCCGGCCGCGCCCGGGTCCAGGTCAGCGCCGAGCTCGACGTCAACCGCATCGAGAGCCGCTCCGAGAGCTTCGACCCCGAGAGCCGCGTCGTGCGCTCCACCCAGACCCGCACGGAGAATTCCCTGACGGGGGGTGCGGAGGGGGCGGTCAGCGTCGGCAACGAGCTGCCGGGCGCCAACCAGCCGGGCGCCGCCCCGGCCCAGAAGGATTCCACCAACAAGAACGAGGAAACCACCAACTACGAGATCTCGCGGGTGACCAAGACCGAGGTGGTCGAGGGCGGCCGGGTCAAGCGGCTTTCCGTGGCGGTCCTCGTGGACGGGGCCTACGCCCCGGGGGCGGATGGCAAGCTCGCCTATCAGCCGCGCCCGGCGGCCGAGGTCGAACGCATCGCCACCCTCGTGCGCATGGCCATCGGCTTCGACAAGGCGCGGGGCGATCAGGTGGAGGTGGTCAACCTGCGCTTCGCCGAATCGCCGGCCACGCCCGAATTCGTCGAGCCGAGCCTTCTCCAGTCCCTAATGTCCCCCTCCAAGGAGGACGTCATGCGCATCGTCGAACTGACGGTCCTGGCGATGCTCACCCTCATCGTGCTGCTCGCCGTGGTGCGGCCGCTCCTGCGCAAGGTGCTCACCACCGAGCCCGTCGCCATCGCCCTCGTGGCCGGCCCGTCCGCGACCACCGGCGACCCGGCCCTGGATGGGATGCTGGCGCCGCGCGACAACCCCACCGCCCGGCTCGTCGATTTCGCCAAGATCAACGGTCAGGTCCAGGCCGAAACGGTGCAGCGCGTGGTCGATATGGTCCGCGCCAGTCCGGGCGAGACCGTCGAGGTCCTGCGCAACTGGATCAACGACAACTGAGATTCGTCCGCCTGTCCTTCGTGCGTCGTCCTGGGAGTTGAGGCCATGTCCTCGGGTTTGAACATCGCATCGGCGCTGACCGATACCGGGAGTGCGGCCTTCGCCGCCATGCCCGGTACGCAGCGCGCCGCGGCCCTGCTGCTGCTGCTCGGCGACACCGACGGCGCGCCGATCTGGCAGATGCTCGACGAGGACGAGATCAAGAAGGTCTCGCACGCCATGGTCCAGCTCGGCTCCCTCGAAGCCGAGACCGTGGAGAAGCTCATCGTCGATTTCGTCTCGCGCCTGTCGTCGGGCGGCGGCATCACCTCGAACTTCGAACGGACCGAGTCGCTCCTGCTCAAGATCTTTCCGCAGGATCAGGTCTCCTCGATCATGGCGGAGATCAAGGGCGCCTCGGGCAAGCGCGTCTGGGCCAGCCTGACCCAGATCGACCCCGAGATCCTCGCCTCGTTCCTGCGCAACGAGTATCCGCAGACGGTGGCGGTGGTGCTCTCGAAGGTCCGCTCCGAATACGCCGCGAAGGTGCTGACCATCCTGCCCGAGGACTTCGCCATCGACGTCCTGAACCGAATGCTGCGCATGGAGACGGTGCAGAAGGAGGCCCTGCGCCACATCGAGGAGACCCTGCGCGTCGAGTTCGTCTCCACCATCGCCCAGACGACGCGCCGGGACGCCCACGAACTCATGGCCGACGTGTTCAACGCCTTCGACCGCCAGACCGAGGGGCGCTTCCTCTCCGCCCTCGATCAGGCCAATCGCGGTTCGGCAAAGAAGATCCGCCAGCTCATGTTCACCTTCGAGGATCTGCTCAAGCTCGATCCGGGCAGCGTGCAGACCCTCCTGCGCAAGGTCGACAACGACACCCTGTGCCGGGCCCTGAAGGGCGCCGACGAGCGCGTCCGCGGCTTCTTCCTCGGCAACATGTCCACCCGCGCGGCCAAGAACATCACCGACGAGATGGGGTCGCTGGGGCCGATCCGCCTCAAGGACGTCGATGAGGCCCAGGCCAAGATGACCGAACTCGCCAAGGAGCTGGCCGAGAAGGGCGAGATCATGATCGCCAAGTCGAGCGGCGAAGAGGAGCTGGTCTATTGAACGCCCGCCCCTTCCTGTTCGACACCGACTTCCGGCCTCGCCCGAGCAGCGCCGCCACGGTTCAGGAGGACCTGTCCCTGGCCGCCGCCGTGGCCGAAGCCCACGCCCGGGGCATGCAGGAGGGCCGCGCCCAGGCCGAGGCGCAGGCGCAGGCTCGCATGGCCGACGCCCTCACCCGCATGGGCCTCGCCGCCGCCGGCCTTCTCGGCCAGTCGGATGCCCGCGACGCCGAGCGCGATGCCGAGGCCATGGACTTCGCCGTGGCGCTCGCCCGCCGCCTCGCCGGCGAGGCCCTGGACGCCCAGCCCCTCGCCGCCATCGGCGACGCGGCCCGGGCCGCCCTCCAGCACCTGCGCGGCGTGCCCCACCTCGTGGTGCGCGTCCACGAGAGCCTCGTCGACGAGGTCGAGACCCTGGTGAAGCGCCTGGCGCGCGAGCGCGGGTTCGAGGGCCGGCTCGTGGTGCTGGGCGAACCCGACCTCGCCCCCGGCGACGCCCGCATGGAATGGGCCGATGGCGGCGTGGTGCGCGACCGCGCCCGCATCGAGGCCGCCGTGCTCGACGCCCTCGGCATACCGACCTGATCGATCCGCCGACCTGAGTTTTCGCCCGTTCCACGTCCCTGAAAGTCCCCGATGTCCGACGACTTCACCCTGCCGCAGCTCAACGGAATGGATGCCTCCTTCGACGGGCTCGGCACCGAATCGATCCGCGAGGCGCCGACCACTCCGAAGAGCGCGGCCGATCTCGAGCAGGTCTTCGACGTGCCCGTGGTGGTCTCGGCGGTCCTCGGCTCCTCGCGCATGCCCATCGGCGACCTGCTGCGGCTCCAGCCCGGCGCGGTGCTCGAACTCGACCGCAAGGTCGGCGAGGCCATCGACATCTTCGTCAACAACCGCCTCGTCGCCCGCGGCGAGGTCGTCCTCGTCGAGGACCGCCTCGGCGTGACCATGACCGAGATCATCAAGAACGATCACTGACCCATCCCGGCCCACCGCGCGCCCGCGCGAGGCCCCGACACGGAGACCTTGAGCCATGCGGCTTCTCATCATCGGACGCCTCAACGGCGAACTCGTCACCGCCTCCAAGATCGCCATGAACCGGGGCGCGGCGGTCACCAACGCCGAGAGTCTGGCGCAGGGCCTGGCTGTGTTGCGCGCCAAGGGCGCCGATCTCATCATGATCGACGTCGGCCTGCCGATCCGCGAGCTCGTCACGGCGCTCACCGACGAGCGCATCCGCACCCCCGTCATCGCCTGCGGCATCGCCACGGACGCCAAGGCGGCGGTGGCGGCGATCCAGGCGGGCGCCCGCGAATACATCCCCCTGCCCCCCGATCCTGAACTCATCGCCGCGGTGCTGCAGGCGGTCTCCGAGGACGGGCGCGCCTTCGTCTGGCGCGACGCCTCCATGGAGCGCGTGGTCAAGCTCGCCGATCAGGTCGCCCGCTCGGAGGCCTCCGTGCTCATCACCGGCGAGAGCGGAACCGGCAAGGAGGTGCTGGCCCGCCACGTCCACGGCAAGTCCAACCGCACGGCCAAGCCCTTCGTCTGCGTCAACTGCGCGGCAATCCCCGAGGCGCTCCTCGAATCCGAGTTGTTCGGCCACGAGAAGGGCGCCTTCACCGGGGCCGTGGCGCGCCGCATCGGTCGGTTCGAGGAGGCCAGCGGCGGCACGCTCCTCCTCGACGAGATCTCGGAGATGGACGTTCGGCTGCAGGCGAAGCTGCTGCGCGCCCTGCAGGAGCGGGTCATCGACCGGGTCGGCGGCTCGGCCCCGGTCAAGGTCGACATCCGGGTGCTCGCCACGTCGAACCGCAACCTCCTCGACGAGGTCCGCAAGGGCACTTTTCGCGAGGACCTGTACTACCGCCTCAACGTCGTCCACCTGAAGCTGCCGCCCCTGCGCGAGCGCCCGGCCGACATCCTCGAACTCGCCGGCCACTTCGCCCGGAAATACGCCGAGGTGAACGGCGTCCCCGTGCGGCCCCTCAGCCGCGCGGCGCAGACCCTGGTCTGCGCCAACCCCTGGCGCGGCAACGTGCGCGAGCTCGAGAACACCCTCCACCGCGCCGTCCTGCTGGCGTCCGGCCCGGAGATCGGCCCGGACGCGATCCTGACGCCGGAGGGCGAGAGCATCGGCGGGGCCGCCGCCGGCCCGGCCGAGCGCGCCGCGCGCGTCGCCGAGGCCGCGACCCGCGGCCTCGTCGGCCAGACGGTGGCGCAGGTGGAGTGCGACCTCATCCTCGACACTCTGGACCATTGCCTCGGCAACCGGACGCACGCGGCCAAGATCCTCGGCATCTCGATCCGGACCCTGCGCAACAAGCTCAACGAGTATGTCGATGCGGGCCTCAGCGTGGCCGAGCCCGGCAGCGTGCGGGCGGCTGCGGCCTACGGTTGAGGCTCAACGCCGCCGCGCCGCCGCCGCCTCGTCGGCGACCTGCGCCGCGTGCGCCCGCTCGAGCTTCTCCAGGGAGGTGAAGCGGGCGATATCGGCTTCGACGTCGCGGATCGTCTCCTCGACGAGGTGCTGCTGCAGGGCGATGCGCGGATCGTCCGGCTCCATCCCGTCGCGGGTCTGGAGCCGCTGGACCGCCTCCTTGACCACGCCGTAGACGGATTCCCGCGCCTCCCGGGTCATGGACGGATTGACGGCACGGGCGATGAGGTCGGCGAATTCGGACATGGTTCCTCGGACCCGACGCGGGGGCGTGTGGGAGGGCCGGCCTACAGGCGCTGGTCCTTCAGGCCGGCGACGATGAGGGCGATGGAGCTCCACAGCACCAGGAAACAGAAGAACCCGACGGTGAGGGCGTAGCCCCGCTGCGGGTACATGGAGGCGATGGGCACGTCTGGCGGTACGAACGTCGCCAGGAAGATCTGCTGCTTGTTGGCCGCAATGCGCGCCCGATCGACCATGAGATTGGCCGATTCGTTGAGCTTGCCCGCGATGGTCTTCTCGACCTGGAGGCCCTCGTATTCGAGCAGCGCCCGGGTCATGTTGTTCGACGGATCGGAGCCCGAGAGCCCTTCCGTCGTGAGCTGATCCTGCAGGCGCTTGGTCTGCTGCTGGATCGCCGCGAGGTTGGCCACGAGGGTCTGGATGCTGCGGGACTTCTCGTCGAGGTTCGAGCCGCGCAGGACCTGCAGGTCGGTCTCGGCCTTGAGCTGATCCTTGCGCAGGCCGGCCAGGGTGGTCAGCGTCGCCTCCGCCGCCTTGACTGGGTCGATGATGCCCCAGCGGTTGCGGAAGGTCTGCAGGGCGAGGTGGGCCTCGCGCAGGCGGGTCTGCGCCCGGACCGCGTCGGCCTCCGCATGGGCGATGAGGTCGTTCTGGGCGTTGCGCGAGATCTGGTTGATCAGCACCTCCGTGCGGGCGATCACCGCCTTGGCGATGGTCAGCGCGTCCTGCGGGGTGAAGGCGCGGACCGTGAGGGTGATGACGCCCGAGATCACGTCGATCCGGGCGACCACGTGCTTGCGCCAGTAGCGGGTCAGATCCTCGATGGGCTGGGGCGGCCGGTAGCGGCTCCAGAAGTCGGCTTCGTCGCGGGAGAACATCGCCGAGACCTTCAGCGATTCCTCCATCTTGGCCACGAGGGTCTGGCTCTGGATGTAGTCCTTGACGATGAAGCTGTCCTGGCTGTTGTGCTTCTGGATCAGGTCGGCGAACTGGCCGACCGATGCCTCTTCCATGGGCTCGACATTGCCGCGGACGGTGAACTGTGCCTCCGCGACGTACTGGTTGGAGGCGAAGCCGTAGAGGTAGATCGCCAGCATCAGGGTCGGCAGCAACACGAAGACGCCGAAGTTGCGGATCAGGTCGATGGTGAGGTTGGGCGGCTTCGAGGACGCCGGGCGCAGGCCCGGCAGGCGCCGCCAGTCGAGTCGCTCGCCGGCCTTGCGCAGGAAGGCCGGGGCCCGGCCGGACGGGATCGGCGCCACGGTCTCGGCGTTGCGCCGCAGGTCCGGAACCGCCCGCAGGGCGAGGTCGATGACCCCGCGCAGGCGCTCCGACTGCTTGACCTCGTCGACATTCATCACATCGGGTTCCTGAAGGCTCGGCGCGCGAACGCGGCCCCACGCCGCGCATCCGGTGCCGCATCGCGCTCGGGCGCGGCGCGGAGCCCTTTCGACCCCATGCCGTTACCCTGCCGAGTCCCGCGTTTTTCGGCCCTTTTTAAGGCGTGGGCGGCGGAGACGCCGGGGACGCCACCCCGCCGAGGACCCCGATGACACGAGACCCGAACGACGAAACGCGTGCGGATTCGAAGGCCCGGCGCGCGCAATCGCGGACGGCGAAGCGCGCCGGCACCGAAGCCGCGCCGCGGGCGCCCGAGAAGATCCGCTACGCCAGGGCGAAATTCGGCGACGTCGTCCTCGTCTGCACCAAATGCGCCAAGCGGCAGGGCCTGCCGAAGGGCTACATCCGCACCGTCCTCAAGCAGGCCCTGAAGGCGCGTGCCGGGGCGTTCGAGGAGCGCATCCCGAAGGGGCGCATCCCGAAGCCGCGCCTCGTCGAGGTGGGCTGCCTCGGTCCCTGCCCGAAACGGGCCGTGGCGGTGGCGACGACGGCGAGCCTCGCGCAGGGGCGCATCGTCCTCGTCGATCCGTCCGGCGATCCGGACGCGATCCTCGACGCCCTCCTCCCCGATTTCGGCCCCAAAGCCACGCTAACGCCGCCGGGTGCGCCGGAGGATGACAGGTCCGGGTCGCGCATCCCCTGAACCGGAGGCTGGCGGCGTCCGCGATGAAGCCCGTTCGTAGCGTCTCGATCCGGCAGGATCGCCCCGAATGACCCCGCCCGCCACCGGACGGAGGCGGATCGGCCGGGCGATCCTGCGCCGGCTCCCCTTGCTCGGCACGGTGCTGGGCCTCGGGCTCGGCATCTGGCTCGTGGTGACCCACGACCTCCATGCGGTGGCCGACGCCTTCGGGCGGATCGGCGCCGTCGGCCTCATCGGCATCGTCCTCGTCCGGGCGGCCATCGTCGCCGTGTGCGGGCTCGCCTGGCAGCGGCTCCTCGGCGGCCTCGCCAAAGTGGAGGCGGGGGCGTTCCTCATCCTGCGGTTCGTGCGCGAGGGCATCAACGTGCTGCTGCCCGTGGCCTCGGTGGGGGGCGACGTGGTGGGCGGGCGGCTGCTGACGTTCTGGGGCGTGGCGGGGCCCCTGGCGGCGGCCTCGATCCTCGTCGACATGCTGATGCAGGTGGCGACGCAGGGGCTGTTCGCGCTGCTGGGCGTGGTGCTGCTGACGCGGGTGGGCGGCGGCACCGCCGAGGCCTTGGCGACGTGGACGGCGGGGGCCCTCGCCGTGACGGCGGTGATCGTCGCGGCCTTCTTCGCGGTCCAGCGGAGCGGCGCGGCCCGTAACCTCGTGCGCCGGTCCACGGGCCGGATGCGCCGCTGGGCCGGCGCGGCCGTGGCACCGCGGAACGGCGCGCCGGGCGGGGTGTACGACGCCCTCGACGCGGTCTGGGCCCCGGGCCGGCGCGGCGACATCGCCGCCGGGTTCGGGCTCCACCTCCTCGCCTGGGGCATGGGCGCCGTGGAGATCTGGATCGCCCTCGCCTGCATCGGAATCGCCGGGGTGAGCTGGACCGAGATCCTGGTGATCGAGGCGCTGAGTCAGGCGATCAAGTCGGCGGCGTTCCCGGTGCCGAGCGGCCTCGGGGTGCAGGAGGGCGGGTTCGTGCTGCTCGGCGGCCTGTTCGGCCTCGACCCCGGCACGGCGCTCGCCCTGTCCCTGGCGAAACGCGTGCCCGACGTGGTGCTGGGCGTGCCGGCGCTCATCGCCTGGCAGATGCTGGAGGCGCGCCGCGCCACGGTGGTGGCGCCGGACTAGGATCAGTCCGGTTCCGCCAGAAGCCCCTCGACGAACGGCGTCAGGCCGGTGCGGCGGTCGCGCTTCAGGCGCTCGGCGATGAGGATGCCCTCCAGCGAGCGGAAGGCGTCGTCGAGGTCGTCGTTGACGATGACGTAGTCGTACTCGCTCCAGCGCTGGATCTCGAGGCGGGCGTTGGCGAGGCGCTTCTCGATGGTGTCGGGCGAATCCTCGGCCCGGCGCTCCAGGCGGTGGCGGAGTTCCGCCAGGCTGGGCGGCAGGATGAACACCGTCACCACGTCGTGGCTGAGCTTGGCCCGCACCTGCCGGGTGCCCTGGTAGTCGATGTCGAAGATCATGTCCCGGCCGGCCCCCAGCACCTTCTCCACGGGCCTGCGCGGGGTGCCGTAGAAATTGCCGTGGACCTCGGCCCATTCGAGCAGGTTGTCGGCGGCGCGGAGGGCATCGAACGCCTCGCGGTCGATGAAGTTGTAGTGCTTGCCGTCGATCTCGGACGGGCGGCGGGCGCGGGTGGTCACCGAGATCGAGAGGTCGAGGCCCCATTTCGGATCGCCGGCGACGGCCCGGGTGAGTGTGGTCTTGCCCGCGCCGGAGGGCGAGGACAGGATGAGGATGAACCCGCGCCGCTCGATGGCCGTCGCCTGCATCGCAAAAAAACCTACTCGACGTTCTGAACCTGCTCGCGGAATTGCTCCACCACGGCCTTCAAGTCGAGTCCGATCCGCGACAGCGTGATGTCGCCCGCCTTGGCGCACAGGGTATTGGCCTCGCGGCCGAGCTCCTGGGCGAGGAAATCGAGCTTGCGCCCGATGGCGCCGCCCAGGGCCAGGAGGTCGGCGGCGCTGGCGAGATGGGCCCCGAGGCGGTCGAGTTCCTCCCGGACATCGGCCTTGGCCGCGAGGAGCACCGCCTCCTGGTGCAGGCGGTCGGGGTCGAGGTTGCCGATGGCGACGAGGGTCGAGACCGTGGCGGCGAGGCGCGCCCGTACGGCCTCGGGTTTCCGCGCCGGACACTCCTCGGCGGCGCGGGTCAGGCGGCTGATCTCGGCGAGCTGACCCTCGATGATCCCCCGGAGCTGGCGCCCCTCGGCGCGGCGGGCCTCGACGAGGTCGGTGACGAGGCGCACCACCCCGGCGGCGAGGTCGCGGGCGAGGGCGTCGGCGTCGACGCCCGCCTCGTCCTCGGTCTCGATGACGCCGCGCAGGGCCAGGAGCCCGTCGAGGGTCGCCGGGGCGACGCCCTCGGGCCGCGGCACCCGCGCCACCGCCGCCGCGAGCTCGGCCAGCAGCCCTTCGTTGATTCTGATGCGCGGGGCGGCGTCGGGGCGGGAGAGGTTGAGCGACAGCTGGCACTGCCCCCGCGCCAGGGTCTTTTGCAACGCGGTCCGGGCGACCTCCCCGGCCGCATCGTAGCCGTTGGGCACCCGCAGGCGCACCTCGAGGCCGCGCCCGTTCACGGCGCGGACCTCCCAGGCCCACTGCACCGGCCCGGTGGTGCCCGTGGCCCGGGCGAACCCCGTCATGCTGGAGAGGATCATGGTTTTGGGGGACCGTGTTCGGAGGAAAGCCACACCGGTTGCCGCCCCCCTCTCCCCGCCGGGCGGGGAGAGGCCTGCCTGCACCCCGGCGTGCAGGCAGGGAGCGCAGGCGGAGCCGAAGCGGGGGTGAGGGGGTCTATCCGGTGGAGGCTCGTTCGGAGCCGCCCCCTCACCGTCGGCTGCCGCCTCGCCGCGCCGACGACGGGGTCGTCGCGGCCCTCTCCCCGCAAGCGGGGCGAGGGGATGCACACGCCCCCCCTCACTGCGGCTTCAGCACCGGCACGTTCTTCGGCGAATTCAGATCGAAGGTCTTGTTGCGCAGGGGGTCGAGGCGGGTGCCCTCCGAGGCGTCGAAGGCCTTCGGGCGCGGCGCGGACGGATCGGCGCCGCCGGCGAAGTTGGTGTCGGCGGGGGCGTAGGCCGAGGCGCGGCCGGGGTCCGGATTCGGCTCGACCTTGTCGACGGCGGCGTCCGGGGTCGGGGCCTGGCGGGCGCGCTCGACCTGGCGCCAGCGGGCGACGTTGCGCGAGTGGCCTTCAAGCGTCTCGGCGAAGGCGTGGCCGCCGGTGCCGTCGGCGACGAAGAACAGGTCCTTGGTGCGCGACGGGTTGGCGACGGCTTCGAGCGCCGCGCGGCCCGGATTGGCGATGGGGCCCGGCGGCAGGCCCTCGATGACGTAGGTGTTGTAGGGCGTGGCCCGCTCGATCTCCGTGCGCTGGATGCCGCGCCCGAGGGTGCCGCGTCCGCCCACCAGCCCGTACACGATGGTCGGGTCCGATTGCAGCTTCATGCGCTTGTTGAGGCGGTTGACGAACACCCCGGCGACGCGGGGCCGCTCGTCGGCGCGCCCGGTCTCCTTCTCGACGATGGAGGCCAGCGTCACCATCTCGGCCGGGGTCTTGACCGGGATCTCGGCGGAGCGGCGCTTCCAGATGTCGGCCAACACCTCGCGCTGCTTCGCGCGCATGAGGTTGACGATCTGCTGGCGGGTGGCGCCGCGCTCGAACTTGTAGGTGTCGGGCAGGAGCGCGCCCTCGGCCGGGATCTCGTTGATGTCGCCGGAGAGAATGTCGTTGTCGTTGAGCCGCGCCACGATCTGCTCGCTCGTCAGCCCCTCCGGGAAGGTGACGGCGTGCTGGACCTGCCGGCCCGACGACAGGGTCTCGATGGCGTCGTTGATGCTGGCATGGGCCTTGAACGTGTACTCGCCGGCCTTGAGGGCCTTGCCGCTCAGGCGGGCGGCCCACTCGAACAGGGCCGTGTGGGTGATGACGCCCTCGCGCGACAGGGCCTCGCCGATTTCCGAGGTGCCGCTGCGGGGCGAGATCACCACGACCTTGTCGGCGGGCAGCGGCCCCGGCTCCTTCACCTGGCGCTCGAACAGGGTCATGCCGATCATCACGCCGATGGCCAGCACCACCGACAGGGTGAGCAGCCCGGAGACCGTGGCGAGCAGGCCGCCCCGGCGGCGCTCGGGCAGGTCCGGCGGCGGCGGCGCGGCCGTGGGCTTGATCGCCTCGCTCGGGCTGCGCGGCAGGGCGCGCTGGGGCAGAGCCCGCTCCTCGGAGGCGGCCGGCACGGGCTCGGGGTTCGGGCGCTTGCGGAAGAACATGGACATCCTGTTCGGGCCTAGGGCCCCCTCCCCCCGTCCTTTGCAGGGCATGGGGCATGCTCGCGCGACGCCGGGCGGGCGCGAGGGGCTGACCGTTAAGCGTGCGAGCTTAGTCGGTTTTGTGGCGAAATGGGGGATTTGCGGAAGGGGCGAAGGAACACGGCGTGCGCGTGCCCTCCGATGTTCGGACGCGGCCGAGTGGCGACGTTTCTGACCCGCCGCCCACGATACCCTTCCGCCTATCGCGGACCTAGACAGGGGTCGGGAAGGCTTCTTTCATGGTCAAGGTCGTGCCCGTATGATCTAAACGAAGACGATCCCTCTTGAAGGTATGAGGACCATCGAGATGAGACGCGGAAACATCATTGCTGGATTTTTGCTGACTCCGTTCTTTATCATGTTAGTATTCTTGATCGCACGACAACCGATAGGTTGTCCGGGTGATAACGGGGCGTTTATAATTGTATATGTTTTTAGCTGTTTAATGGGTATGGGCAGTTTTTTGTATTTGATCACCAAGAATGGGGCGCATCTTCAAAAGTCAGCCCCAATTACATTTGCAATCAGGCACATCAATGTTCTTCGGGCGATTGTATTTATTTTGAGCGTTCTTGTAGCTCTTTCGGTAGCCTTCGCGCCGAAAAAGCCCATCACGCCGACGAAGGATGCGCAAACCCGTCCACCTTCACTGCGCCTGTAGCAGGCGGGACAGCATCGGCTTGGCCCTGGCGGGAACACTGCGCTCAAGTTGCACAGCGATAGATCGTTGCGCGGCGTAAGATTGTAAATATAAAAGTAAATGATACTGCGTTCGACGCAGTATCGGCTCTCCGTGCCTCCATGGAGGCAACATTTGCGTCAAATAATAGGACTGCAATGCTAAGCGGTATAAAATTGCATTATTGACCGATAGTCGTGTTCAATCCACCCGCCGCATCACCAAGCTCGCATTCGTCCCACCAAATCCAAAAGAGTTCGACAGCACGACATCCACCCGCTTGCGCTTGGCCTCGTGCGGTACGCGGCCGTTAGCGGTGTCCACCGAGGGGGTGTCGAAGTTGAGGGGCGGCGGCAGGACGCCATCGCGGATCGAGCGGCCGCGACGCGCCCCCTCTCCTTCCAGGAGAGGGGACCCGCGCTGCACCTCATACCGCAGCGGTCTAGGCGATGGGCCGCACTGAATCGTCGGGGATGGTCTCGAAGAGGCAAGCACCCCTTTCGGGCAAGCACAGCGTCCGAAGAGGTTCTGATCAGTCGTCAGAGATCGGACTGATGGGAGGCTTTGGCCTCAATCCACCCGCCGCATCACCAAGCTCGCATTCGTCCCACCGAACCCGAACGAATTCGACAGCACGACATCGACGCGCTTGCGCTTGGCCTCGTGCGGCACGAGGTCGATGGCGGTGACCACGGACGGGTTGTCGAGGTTGAGGGTCGGCGGCAGGACGCCGTCGCGGATGGTCAACACCGAGAAGATGGCTTCCACGGCGCCGGCGGCGCCGAGCAGGTGGCCGATGGCGGATTTGGTGGAAGACATGGCGGCGTTGGCGGCGTGGTCGCCGAGCAGGCGCTCCACGGCCTTCAGCTCGAGTTCGTCGCCCATGGGCGTCGAGGTGCCGTGGGCGTTGATGTAGTCGATGTCGGAGGCCCGGATGCCGGCGCGCTTGACGGCGGCGCTCATGCAGCGGAAGGCGCCGTCGCCGTCGGGGGCCGGCGAGGTGATGTGGTAGGCGTCGCCCGTGAGGCCGTAGCCGACCACCTCGGCGTAGATCTTCGCGCCGCGGGCCTTCGCGTGCTCGTACTCCTCCAGCACGACGACGCCGGCGCCCTCGCCCATGACGAAGCCGTCGCGGTCCCGGTCGTAGGGGCGCGAGGCGCGGGTCGGGTCGTCGTTGAAGCCGGTGGAAAGGGCGCGGCAGGCGGCGAAGCCCGCGAGCGCGAGGCGGTTCACCGGTGATTCGGCGCCGCCCGCCACCATGACGTCGGCATCGCCGAACTGGATCAGCCGGGCGGCGTCGCCGATGGCGTGGGCGCCCGTGGAGCAGGCGGTGACGACGGAGTGATTCGGGCCCTTGAGGCCGTGGGCGATGGAGACCTGGCCCGAGGCCAGGTTGATGATCCGGCCGGGGATGAAGAACGGCGAGATCCGGCGCGGACCCTTGTCGTGCAGGGTCACGGACGCGTCGTAGATGCCGCCGATGCCGCCGATGCCCGAGCCGATCATCACGCCCGTGGCGCACTGGTCTTCGTGGCTCTTCGGGTGCCAGTCGGCGTCGTCGAGGGCCTGGCCGGCGGCCGCCATGGCGTAGACGATGAACGGATCGACCTTGCGCTGCTCCTTCGCCTCCATCCAGGCATCCGGATCGAAGGTGTCGTTGGAGCCGTCGCCGAACGGCACGGAACAGGCGATGCGGCAGGCGAGGTCGTCGACGGGGAAGGCCGTGACCACCTTGGCCGCCGACTCACCCGCGATCAACCGGCTCCAGGTGGCCTCGACCCCGCTGGCCAGCGGCGTCACCATGCCCAAACCCGTCACCACTACCCGACGCATCGCGCTATCCCGAACCGGTCCCATCGTGAAACGAACGGCGCGCGGGGTCTGGCCGACCCCGCATCCGGCGCCTCGTCTCGGTGTGAATTAGGCGGAGTTCTTCTCGAGGAACTTCACCGCGTCGCCGACCGTCTGGATGGTCTCGGCGGCGTCGTCGGGGATCTCGACGTTGAATTCCTCCTCGAACGCCATCACGAGCTCGACGGTGTCGAGGCTGTCGGCGCCGAGATCATCGATGAAGTTCGCGCCCTCGACCACCTTCTCCGGCTCGACGCCGAGGTGTTCGACAACGATCTTCTTCACGCGCTCAGCGATATCGCTCATCGGTCTTGGTCCTTAGCTCTTCAAGAGTCGTGATGGTGTCGCCGTGGCCGCCGGCCCGTGACCGGTTGTGCTGGTCCGGGATGCGGCCGGTGTGTTCGCTCGCGCGCGTTTCGGGTGGCCCTCGGGCGAGTGGTCCTCGACCTGGTCCACATCGTTATGGGAATCTCCGCAACACGCCGAACCGTCAACCCCCCTCGCACGGCAGGCGGGGTGTTAACACAGGGTTCCTGCCCTGGCGAGGCCCGGTTCACAAGCCGTTCATCGCCGTGGCTTTTTCCGCCCGCCCGGGGCTTTTGCGGGTGTGCGGTGCAGCAAAGCTTGCCCTCACACCATCGCCATGCCGCCGTTGACGTGGAGGGTCTGGCCGGTGACGTAGCCGGCCTCGTCGGAGGCGAGGTAGAGGGTGGCGGCGGCGATCTCAGGCCCGGTGCCGAGGCGGTTCATGGGCACGCGGGTGAGGATGCCCTCGCGCTGCTTGTCGTTGAGCGCATCCGTCATCGGCGAGGTGATGAAGCCCGGCGCGATGCAGTTGACCGTGAGGTTGCGGGTGGCGACCTCGGCCGCCATGGCCTTGGTCATGCCGACGAGGCCGGCCTTGGCGGCGGCGTAGTTCACCTGCCCCGGATTGCCCGTGGTGCCGACCACCGATCCGATGTTGACGATGCGGCCGTGGCGGCGCTTCATCATGCCCTTCACGGCGGCCCGGGACAGGCGGAAGGCGGCCGTGAGGTTGACGGCGATGACCGCGTCCCATTCGTCGTCCTTCATCCGCAGGACGAGGTTGTCGCGGGTGATGCCGGCGTTGTTCACCAGCACGTCGAGGCCGCCCATGGCCGCCTCCGCCGCCGGCACCAGGGCCTCCACCGCCGCCTTGTCGGAGAGGTCGCACTCGACGATGTGGAGGCGCTCCCCCCCGAGGTCGGCCACGAGGGCTTCGAGGGCCGGGCGCCGGGTGCCCGACACCGTTACGGTGGCCCCTTGCGCGTGCAGGGTCCTGGCGATGGCGCCGCCGAGGCCGCCCGTGGCGCCGGTGACGAGGGCCCTGCGGCCGGTGAGATCGAACATGGGTCGTCCTGTGCTCAGAAGGTGGGGAACGCGGTGACGTCCTCGGGGGTGCCGACGGCGCTCGCCGCCGCCCCCGGCGCGATGCGCTTGACGAGGCCGGTGAGCACCTTGCCGGTGCCGATCTCGTTGAAGATGTCGATGCCGGCCGCCGCCATGGCGGCGACGCCCTCGCGCCAGCGCACGGTCCCGGTGACCTGGGCCACCAGGGCGTCGCGGATGGCGTCGCGGTCGGTGACCGGGGCGGCCAGCACGTTAACGTAGACCGGCACCACGGGACTGTGCATGGCGACGTCGCCCAGAGCGGCCCGCATGGCCTCGGCGGCCGGGGCCATGAGCCGGCAGTGGAACGGTGCCGAGACGTTGAGCATCACCGCGCGCTTGATCCCGCGCGCCTGCGCCAGGGCCACGGCGCGCTCCACGGCAGCCCGGTCGCCCGACAGCACCACCTGGCCGCCGCCGTTGTCGTTGGCGACATCGCACACGGCGCCCTCCCGCGCCTCCTCGGCGATGGCCTGGGCGGCCTCGATCTCGGCGCCGATGAGGGCCGCCATGGCGCCCGCCCCCGGCGCCACCGCCGCCTGCATCGCCTGCCCGCGGATACGCAGCAACCGCGCCGCGTCGGCGATGGAGAAGGTGCCGGCGGCGGCGAGGGCCGTGTACTCGCCCAGCGAGTGGCCGGCGACGCAGGCCACGTCGCGCCGGAGGTCGAGGCCGCGCTCGGCCTCCAGTACCCGCAGGGTCGCGAGGGACGCGGCCATCAGGGCCGGCTGGGCGTTGGCCGTGAGGGTGAGTTCCTCCACCGGCCCCTCGAACATCAGGCGCGAGAGATTCTGGCCCAACGCCGCATCGACTTCCTCGAACACGGCGCGGGCCTGCGGGAAGCCGTCGGCGAGCGCCTTGCCCATGCCGACGGCCTGGCTGCCCTGGCCCGGAAAGATGAGTGCGCGCGCCATGGATTCCCCGTCCCGGAAAGGGCGGCCCACTCGCATCGCGGGACGCGCAAGTCAATCACGCGTCGCAAAATGGCACGGTTCACCTCGTCCGGGGCCGCGCACGGGATTTGCGCGGAGCCCCCCGTCCGGCCGCCGCGATGTTCCAGAGCGTTTCGTTCTGCCACGGCGACCCAGGAGCCGTCCCGCCATGTCCCAGCCCGAAACCGCCGATCCAGTCCCAGGTTCCGTCGCGCCGACCGTCCAGTCGATGGATCCCATTCTCTACGACGCCCTGGTGATCGGCGCCGGGATCGCCGGCCTCAGCTTCGCTGCGGCGGCGGCGCGCGAGGGGCGGCGCGTCCTCCTCGTCGCCGCCCGGGACGCGCATCCGCGCGAATTCCGCGCCGAGAAGTTCTCGGGCCGGGAGATGGACGTCCTCGATCGCCTCGGTCTCGGGGCCGGCGCCCGCACGGCGGCGACGCAGATCCACACGGTGGTGGAGGGCCGCTGGAGCCGGCTGATCAAGCGCGTGCCGTCGCGGGAATACGCCGTCCATTATCCCGACTTCGTGGATGCCGTCCGCGCCGCCATGCCGGACACCGTCCGGAACGTGACGGGCCGGATCACCGGGATGACGACGGGGGCCGAGGTCCAGACCCTGACCCTGGCGGACGGCCGGCGCTACGCGGGCCGGCTCCTCGTCATCGCCACCGGCCTCGGCGAGGCGCTGACCCGCTCCCTCGGTTTCGAGCGGCGCGTGGTGAGCCAGGGCCACGCCCTGGTCTACGGCTTCAACACCGCCTGCAGCTACGCCCTGTTCGCGGGGGAGCAGCTGATCTGGAGCGCCGAGGGCGGCGGCGACGGCATCGCCTACCTCACCCTGTTCCCCCTCGGCACCCAGGTCCGCGCCAACCTGTTCACCTACTGGCCCCGGGGCGGGGCCGCCGCCGAGGCCTTCCTGGCCGATCCCGCAGCGGCCTTGCAGCGCCTGATGCCGGGCCTGACCCGGACCTACGGAGCGGTCGAGGCCGTCGGCCCCGTCCAGCACCGCCCCATCGACATCGTCGAGATCGCCAACCCCGTGCGCGACGGCGTGGTGGTGATCGGCGACGCCTTCTGCACCACCTGCCCCGGCTGGGGCACCGGCATCACCAAGGCCCTCTCGGACGTGACCGTGCTGATCCGGCACCTGCCGGATTGGCTCGCCACCCCCGGCATGGACAGCGCCAAGATCGCGGCCTTCTACACCGACCCGGACAAGGTCGCGGCCGATCAGCTCTCCGTCGGCAAGAGCCTGCGCATGCGCCGGATGAAGATGGGCCGCGACGTGGCCTCGCGCTTCCTCGCCCTGCGCAGCACGGTCTTCCGCCGCGGCGAACAGGCCCTGACCGATGCCACCGCGCATCTGCGCACCGCCGTCGTGCAACTCCGCTCCGCCGCCGCGCGCGTTCGCTCGAAGGCGCCGGCGGCGAACCCGTGAGCGGTCCCCGCGGCGCTGTTGATCGTGCTCTTGGGCCGGGTCAGGCCCCTGGGCCGGGTCAGGCCTCGTTGAAGAAATCCACCGTGCCGGTGTCGAGGCTGTAGGCGGCGCCGACGATGCGCAGCTTGCCCGCCTTGAGGGGGTCGATCAGGCTCGGCTCCGAGGCGCCGCGCAGGCGGGCCACCACCCGGTCGACGTTGGCGCGGACGCAGTTCTCGACGAAGTCGCCGGGTTTTTCGCGTTGGGACAGGACCGCCGGCACGATGGGTTCGATCATCCGGCCGATGGAGCCGGGATAGACGGTGTTGTTCTTCACCACATCGATGGCGGCCTCCACGGCGCCGCAGCGGCTGTGGCCCATCACCAGCACCAGGGGCACGCCGAGCTGCGACACGGCGTATTCGATGGAGCCCAAGGCCGCCGTGTCGACGCAGTTGCCGGCGTTGCGCACGATGAAGAGTTCGCCGAGGCCCCGGCCGAACAGGATCTCGGGCGAGACGCGGGAATCCGAGCAGCTCACCAGAACCACGAACGGCGTCTGGCCCAGGGCGATCTCGATGCGGCGCTCGCGGCCCTGCACGGCGCGCACGGGGCTGTCGGTCTGGTAGGCGCGGTTGCCCTGCTTCAGGGTCTCCAGGGCCTCGTCGGCGGTGAGCGTGGTCTTCTTCGTCGATGGGCTCGCGGCGAACGCACCGTTTGGTAGGCCGGTGGCGGCGAAGCAGGCGGCGCCGAGGCCGCAGCCGCAGGCGAGCAGGCTGCGTCGGCTGAGCAAGGTCTTCATGGGCTTGGGGCTCCGCTTGTCCGGTCTCGCGCGATGATAGTCATATTTTTACAGGCTACCGGATTCAAACAACTGCGAATGGGCCGATTCCGTGCCGCGGCAGGCATCCGGATGCGGGCGGGAGGCGCACCGGGGCTCCCTCTCCTTCCAGGCTACGGCATTCACACATCTCAAGGGCAGCGCGGGTCCCCTCTCCTGGAAGGAGAGGGACAGGGTGAGGTGTGTGACCTTTCCGGAGAGACCTCTCACCTCACCCCAACCCTCTCCTTCCAGGAGAGGGAGCACCGATGGGCCTCACGCCCGCATCCGGTTGCTGTCAGGGGCCCTGTCTCTGCACGAGATCGACCCGTTCGCGATTGTGTGAATCCAGTAGCCTTCCAGGAGAGGGGACCCGAGCATCCCGCGAGATGTGTAAATGCCGTAGCCCAAACAGGAGAGGGAGCACTGATGTGCTTCACGCCCGCATCCGGATGCCTTCCGGGACCCCGTCTCTGCACGGGACCGGCCCGCGCGACGATAGGGGGCGTCCGCGGCGTTGTCGCCGGGGTAAGTTGCGGCGGGTGGCGAACGGATTGAGACGCACCCCTCGAACGTGCGCGGGGGGCTGTCGACCCGGGCCGTCACGTCGTCCGCAGCATGGTCCGGACCGCCGCTTCGAGGGCCCGTGCGGCGGCGCTCGCCGTCGGGGACCCGGTGCGGGCGAACATCACGATCTCCGAGGGCGGCAGGTCGGGGAGACCGAGGCGCGCGCCGGCGTCGCCCATGCGCCCGGAGGCGACGGCTCCCATGGGGGCGATGCCGAGCCCCGCCCTCACGGCGGCCGCGAGGGCGATGCAGCTCCCGCCGACGAAGGCTTCCCGCCACGGCCGGTGGGCCGCCTCGAGGCGCCGGATCGCCATGGACCTGACCCCGCAGGCCGGCCCGAGGGTGACGAGCGGGAGGGGACGGTCCGGCGCGACGGCGTTCCCGTCCGCGCACCGCCAGCCGAGGGGGTCCGTGCCGAGCACTTCGCCGTCCGCGCCGCCCGCTTCGCGCCGGACGATGACGGCATCGAGGTCGCCCCCGTCGAACAGGGCACGGACCTGCTGGGACACGCCGAGGCGGAGTTCGAGGGCGCTCGTCGGCGGCAGCGCCGCGCGGACGTGGCGGATCACGTCCTCCAGCCCCGTCCCCAGGGCGTGATCGCTGGCGCCGATGGCGAACCGCGCCGTCGGCGCGTCGTCGAACCGCGTGGCCGCGTCGTGCGCGGCCATCAGCGCCCGGGCCTTGGCGAGGAAGGCCAGGCCATCCTCCGTCGGCCGGACGAAGCGGGGCGTGCGTTCGAGGAGCTTGCGACCGAGGGCCGCCTCCAGGCCCTTGAGGCGCGTGCTGACCACGGGCTGCACCGTCCCGGCCGCCTCCGCGGCCCGCGTGAGGTTGCCGAATTCCACCGCGAGGATGAACAGGCGGACCGAGGCCAGGTCGAGCATGATACCGAACCGCTATGATCAGGAGTGTGCATCATAGCGTTCCACGGAGATGGAACCAGGGGCAGATTGATCTCCGCACCCATGCCGAGGAGGTTTTTCGATGCCCATGATCACCGTCCGCTACGTCACCGCATCGCCGCGGCCCGATCTCCGGTCGGACATCGCCCGCCTGGCCGCCCGCCTCGGGGCCGAGCGGCTCGGCAAGGACCCGGAGGTCACGGCCGTGCTGGTCGAGGAAGCCGACCCGCAGGGCTGGTTCATCGCCGGGACGCGCCCGACGGAGGCGGGGCTGTCGGCGTTCTGGCTCGACATCAAGATCACCGCCGGGACCAACACGAAGGCCGAGACCACGGCCTTCGTCCGCGCCGCCTTCGACGGGATGGCGGACCTCATCGGCCCGCTGCACCCGGAATGCTACGTCTTCGTCCACGCCGTCGACGGCGACACCTACGGCTACGGCGGCCGCACCCAGAACGGCCGCTGGGCCGTCGCCAACCCCGGCTAGACCGAACGCCGGCGTCCGGTGGAGAAAGACGGGACGCCGGGGAAAGAGCGCGCGTTCGACGCGGCGTCCGACGCGGCGCCGGGGATCACCCGGGACGCTCCAGCTCCGTCGAGAAGGCCCGCGCGAGCCGCCCGATCGTGACCGCGTCGACGCCGTCGGCGGCAAAATCCTGCCGCCAGGATCGCATGCGGGCAGCGAGGTCGGCGACAAGTCCGCGGGCATCGTCTTGCGAGAGGTCGAAATCCGCGGCCCGGGTCAGGCCGTTGCCGATCGTCGGGTAGCTCCCGGATCGGCCGACCCCGATGGCCTGCTGCGGATCCATGTCCGGTTGAGGAACCACGTCGAAGGCCGGGGACAGCCGCCACGCGCCGTCGCGCCGTAGGACGGCGTGATTCTTGAGGTGGTCGTCCCGGTTGCCGCACAGGACGTTGAACACCATGCGGCGGAAGAGTTCATGGCGGTCCGATACGTTCCGCGCGCCGTGCCGGAGGAGGAAGAGGGCGAGTTCGGGGTAGGAGCCGGAATCGGACGTCTCGTCCAGTCCGAGGGCGGTCAATCCGCTCAGGTAATGGGCCGTCGGTTCGTGCGTGACCGGATCGCGGTCGAAGCGCTTGACCAGGATGACCTTGCGCGGCCCGACAGGGAGCAGCTTGGTCTCGGCGGCGTCGATCCCGCACCGGGATGCCAAGCGCATCGTCGCATGCTCGGCGCCGCATTGGTCGTAGGTGTCGTCCCGCCGCTGGAACTTGGCGATCCATAGGGTGCCCTGGTGTTCCACGACGGCCTTCGGCCGGGCGCCGCCCATGCTTGCCCCCGCGCTCCAGAGGCGGGCCGCCAGCCCTTCGACCGCCTCACCGCGTTCCAGACGTTCGAACCCGTCCGCAATGCCGTCGAGGTCGGCAGTGACCGCGTAGCCGGGATGGGGTGGCGGCGGGGCCGGGGTTTCGGAGAAGGCGAGGCATCCGACGCGCTCGTCCCCGGTGGCGAGCAACCAGTCGCCCGCCGTCATCGGGGACCTGTCGACCGGCCGCCGATGCGCGATGAGCCGCCGGCCCCAGCGGTCCGGGGTGGCATCCGCCAGGACGCCCGGAAGCCGGCCGCGGCCGGTGCTCCTGAATGGCCCCGGCTGAAGCGGCAGGTGTTCCGGGTCGAGGGCGAAGGCCCGGCCATGATCGTTCCTCAACCAGGACCCGACATAGGCGAATTCGCCGTAGGGTTGCCCGGCCGCCGGCGCGACGCGGCGATACCGGCCGGCGAGGTCCGTGGCGCCGCCCCGGTGGCGGACATGGACATAGACCTCAGAGGTCATCGAGATTCGCTTCGCGCGGGCGACGCGCACGGCTGGGAAGGCGGGCGGTTTCCATGGCGGCGGCGAGGTGGTCGTTCTCGGGACTGACCGCGTGCCGGACGGCCGGAAGGAGGCCGAGGACCCAGGCGGCCTTGGCGAAGACGCCGAGCGAAACCGTCGGGTCTCCGTTCTCGAGCTTGCGCAGGGTCGGAAGGGACACCCCCACGCGGGCCGCGAGGTCGGCTGCGGGCTGACGTCGGCGCAGGCGCGCGGCCCTGAGGGCCCGTCCCACCTCGCGCAGCCCGTCCAGGACCTCGAACGGCGTCTGTGTGGCGCGCTCGTATTTCATGCCATCAGAATTGCACGGAAGTGGCCTTAAGTGAAAGCCTGCTTTCCATCTTGGAGAGCCGTCCCCATCGGAGGCGGGCCTCCGTCCCCCGATCACCCCGGCCGCGTCACCACCAGGGCGCCCTGGCGCGTCGCCACGACGGTGTGCTCGTACTGGACCGTCGGGGCCCTGGGGTCGCCGAACAGGGTCCAGCCGTCGTCGCCGCCGTCGGCGAAGGTGCTGCCGAGGGAGAGGAACGGTTCGATGGTGAAGACGAGGCCTTCGCCCATGATCCGCCGCTCGGAGCGGTCGGGCCAGGTGGCGATCTCCTTCGGCTCCTCGTGGAGGGACTGGCCGACCCCGTGGCTCGCGAGGTTGCGGACGAGGGTGTAGCGGTTCTTCCGCGCGAAGTCGCCGATGGCCAGCCCGATGCCAGCGAGGGGCCGGTCGGCCCCGACCTGCCGGATGCCGGTCCACAGGGCCCGGCGCCCGTCCCGGCACAGGCGTTCGACGGATTTCGTCACGGGCGGCACGGCGAAGGAGGCGCCCGTATCGGCGAAGATCCCGTTCTTCTCCGCCGAGACATCGATGTTCACGAGGTCGCCGGCCCCGATCCGGCGCGGGCCCGGGATGCCGTGGGCGATCTCCTCGTTGACGCTGATGCAGGTCGCCCCCGGGAAACCGTAGGACAGCTCGGGTCCGGGCCGGGCCCCGGCGGCCTCCAGGATGCCCCGGCCGATCCGGTCCAGTTCCGCCGTGGTCATGCCGGGCTCGAGGGCCGCGCCCATGGCCGCGAGGGCGTTGGCGACGATGCGCCCGATCTCTTCGAGGAGGACGAGGTCGCCGTCGTTGGAAATGGTCATGGGCGATCCGAAGGGAGGATGGGACGTGGTCGGGACCGGGCGGCCCCAGGGCGGGCGCTCACGGGGCGGGCGCCGGGGCCCGCCGGGCGCGGATGGCGGCGCCGAGGGCGGCGTATCCCTCCGGCGTGAGGTGGACCATGTCGGGCAGGAAGGTCGGACATTGGTCGTCGGCGCAGCGCAGGGCGGCGTCGGCGCCCTCCACCAGGACGGCGCCGCCCCGCCCCGCCAGGAGCTCCGCCACCGCGCGGTTCAGGGCCGTGCGCGCGTCATCGCGGAACGCCGATTTCCTGCCCCGCGGCGGGGTGCCGACGACGACGAGGGCGGGCCTGTGCCAGAGCGCGTCGATCCGGTCGACGATCCGGCGGATGCCGTCGAGGATGGCGCAGGCCTTGTCGCCGTAGCCGAGGTTGTTGGTGCCGATCATGAGGAACACGGTCCGGGGCGCGAGCCGGGCGTAACGCGCGTCCTGCAGGCGCCACAGCACGTTCTGGGTCCGGTCGCTGCCGACGCCGAGGTTGAGGAGGCCATCGCCAAAAGTCTCGCGGGCCAGGGCCTCGGGCCACAGCTCCGTGAGACTGTCGCCGAGCAGCACGATTCCTGCGCCCGGCGCCTGCGCGGCGGCGCGCCCGACGAGTTCGGCGCGCCGGTAGGCCGTCGCGCTCTGGGGCGGCACCGGGATCGTCGCGACGGCGATGTCGGCGGCATCGCAAGGGGGCTCCTCGGCCCGCGCGGGGCCGGCGAGCAGAACACTCAGCGCCACCACGGCCCGGACGTGTGATCCCCGCGTCATCCGCCCCGTCCTCCGCTTGGCCCCGTCCCCCTCCCGGAGGCACGTCTTGTTGCCGCGCGTCAAGGGGTGTAAGAGGCCGGTTCAATTCCCTAAACCCTGTTCGAGGAAGGAGCCGCCCCCATGGCTCGCGTCACCGTTGAAGACTGCATCGACAAGGTCGAGAACCGGTTCGAGCTCGTGCTGCTCGCCAGTCACCGCGCCCGCCTGCTCGCCGCCGGCGCGCCCCTGACCATCGACCGCGACCGCGACAAGAACCCCGTCTGCGCCCTGCGCGAGATCGGCGACGCGACCATCACGGCCGACGACCTCAAGGAACAGCTCATCCACTCGATGCAGAAATACGTCGAGGTCGACGAGCCCGAGGCCGAGACCGTGCCCCTGCTGTCGAGCTCGCCCGCCGCCGCCGCCGTCGCCCCGCAATCCACCAGCGACGACGTGCAGTTCGACCGCATGAGCGAGGAAGACCTTCTGCGCGGCCTCGAGAACCTCGCCCCGCCGACGGAGACGGACGAAGAGGCCGAGTAATCGGCCGCCTTCACGGCGCGCGACCAGCAACCCGGCCCCGCGGCCGGGTTTTTTCTTGCCTCCCACCGGCCGAGAACCCGTCCTGCGGCGCCTTAAATGCCGGCCTGCGGCGCTTTCGGGCTGGCGTGGGCGCGTGCGATGCGGGACAAATTGCGCTCCGGCCCGTGTGATGCGGGCGTCGAAGTCGCAAAAAGGGTCTCACTCGCGGATGATGCGCCAATACGAGCTTGTCGAGCGGGTCAAGCGCTACAACCCCGCCGCGGACGAAGCCCTGCTCAACCGCGCCTACGTCTACGCCATGCGCGCCCACGGCACCCAGAAGCGGGCGTCCGGCGATCCGTTCTTCGCCCATCCCCTCGAAGTCGCCGCCATCCTCACCGACCTGCGGCTCGATGACGCCACCATCGTGGCCGCCGTGCTGCACGACACCGTGGAGGACACCGCCGCCACCCTCGACGAGATCCGCGAGATCTTCAGCCCCGAGATCGGCGCCCTCGTGGACGGCCTGACCAAGCTGAAGCGCCTCGACCTCGTCTCGAAGCGCGCCGCCCAGGGCGAGAACTTTCGCAAGCTGCTGCTCGCCGTGGCAGCGGACGTGCGCGTGCTGCTGGTGAAGCTCGCCGACCGCCTCCACAACATGCGCACCCTCCACCACATGCGCGTCGACAAGCGCGAGCGCATCGCCGAGGAGACCCTCGACATCTACGCGCCGCTCGCCGGCCGGATGGGCATGCAGGAGATGCGCGAGGAGCTGGAAGACCTGGCCCTGCGCAACCTCAAGCCCGAGATCTACGCCACCATCGCCCAGCGCCTCGCCGACCTCTCGGCGAAATCCGAGCGCCTGGTCGAGAGCATCGAGCAGGACCTCACCGCCCGCCTCGCCGCGCAGGGGATCACCGCCGCGGTGACGGGGCGTCAGAAGCGGCCCTACTCGATCTCGGCCAAGATGGAGCGCAAGTCCGTCGCCTTCGAGCAATTGTCGGACATCTTCGGCTTTCGCATCATCGTCGAGACCCTCGCCGACTGCTACGGGGCGCTGGGCGTCGTCCACACCACCTGGCCGATGGTGCCGGGGCGGTACAAGGACTACATCTCGACCCCGAAGCAGAACGATTACCGCTCGATCCACACCACGGTGATCGGCCCGAAGAGCCAGCGCGTCGAGCTGCAGATCCGCACCGCCGCCATGGACGAGATCGCCGAGTACGGCATCGCCGCCCACGCCCTCTACAAGGAGGCGGGTGCCAAGGACGGCGGTGGGAAGGATGACGCCGGCGCCCCGCCGCGCCTCGCCACCGAGAGCGGCGCCTACCAGTGGCTGCGCCGCACCATCGAGCTGCTCGCCGAGGGCGACAGCCCGGAGGAATTTCTGGAGCACACCAAGCTCGAGCTGTTCCAGGACCAGGTGTTCTGCTTCACGCCGAAGGGCCGGCTCATCGCCCTGCCGCGGGGCGCCACCCCCATCGACTTCGCCTACGCGGTCCACACCGATGTGGGCAACTCGGCCGTGGGGGCCAAGATCAACGGCCGCATGGCGCCGCTCCTGCACGAGCTCGTCAACGGCGACGAGGTCGAGATCGCCCGCGCCGATGGCCAGTCGCCCCCGGCCGCCTGGGAATCCCTCGTGGTGACCGGCAAGGCGCGGGCGGCCATCCGCCGGGCGACGCGCTCGGCCGTGCGGCGGCAATATGCCGGCCTCGGGCGCCAGATCCTCGACCGCGCCTTCGAGCGGGCGGCCAAGAGCTTCTCCGAGGACAAGCTGCGCGGCGCCCTGCCCCGGCTCGCCCGGACCTCCACCGAGGACGTGTTCGCCGCGGTGGGCCGGGGCGAGATGTTCTCGGGCGACGTGGTGCGGGCGGTCTATCCCGACCATAAGGACGAGCGCCGCCCGGTGCCCTCCCCCCTTCAGCAGCCCGCCGCCGGGGGCGCGGGCCGCCTCAGCCTCTCGAAGGACCAGACCATGCGTCTGACCTTCCCCGAGGGGCCGGGCGAGGCGGGACGGCCCGACGCGATCCCCATCCGGGGCCTCGACACCGACCTGCCGGTGAGCTTCGCGCCCAATGGCGGCGCCGTGCCGGGCGACCGCATCGTCGGCATCCTCACCCCCGGCATCGGCGTGACCATCTACCCGATCCAGTCGGCGGCCCTGGCCGCCTTCGACAACGAGCCCGACCGCTGGCTCGACGTGCGCTGGGACGTCGAGGCCGGCGCCAGCGAGCGCTTCCCGGCGCGCCTCGCCCTCCAGTCCATCAACGAGCCCGGCGTGCTCGCCTCCATCGCCCAGGTCATCGCCGACCACGACGGCAACATCGACAACCTGTCGATGAAGCGAAAGACCCAGGATTTCACCGAGATCGTCATCGATCTCGCCGTCTGGGACCTGAAGCACCTCAACGCCATCGTGGCGGAGCTGCGCGCCAAGCGCACCGTGGCGCGGGTGGACCGGGTGAACGGGTGAGCCCCGGCTTGCGCCCGTCCTCCGCCCCTGCTTACACACGGACCGATTTCCGAAGACCGCGAAGAAGACCGGAGCCGACCATGACCCCTGAGCAGGTGCTCGCCGAATTCCGCGACGCGAACGCCCTGTTGGAGGGGCATTTCGTCCTCAGTTCCGGCCTGCATTCCGGGGTTTTTCTCCAGAAGATGGCGATCTTCTCCGATCCGGTCCGCACCGAGCGCCTGTGCAAGGCCCTCGCGGCCGCGATCACCGAGCGGTTCGGCCCCATCGACATCGTGGTCTCGCCGGCCATCGGCGGCATCGTGCCGGGCTACGAGACCGCGCGGCACCTCGGCGCCCGCGCCATCTTCGTGGAGCGCGATCCCGGCGGCCCCTTCACCCTGCGGCGCGGCTTCAGCATCCCGGCGGGGACGCGGGCCGTCATCGTCGAGGACATCGTCACCACCGGGCTCTCGGCCCGCGAATGCCTCGCCTCCCTCTCCGGCGAGGCCGGCGAAATCGTCGGCGCGGCCTGCCTCATCGACCGCTCGGGCGGGCGCGGCAAGATCGGCCTGCCCCTCGTCACCCTCGTGACCCTCGACATCCCGGCCTACCCGGCCGACGCCCTGCCGCCCGAACTCGCGGCCCTGCCGGCGGTCAAGCCCGGCAGCCGGGTCGTGCCGAAGGCCTGAGGCCGTCGCATGGCTCCGGCGCAGCGGGATCGAGCCGGCCAAGACGGCGGCCCGGCTTGAGGAGAGATTTATTTCCGGTTTCGGTAGAATTTCGACTAAACCAGTCCGGGAAACTTAGAATTTCTACACTTAATACTGGTCAAGCTTGACATAAATCGCCTCGGTGCCCTACTACGCGCGGCTGTTTCGCCGCGCGCCGGCGAGCCGTCGCCATTTTATCGATTTCGTTGATTAAAATCCGGTCGAAGACGGTCGAAAGACAGACTCTAGATTGCGAAATTCGACAGAGATCATGATGCGCGAAGCGGCCGCGGCCTGACTTCGTATCGGAAAATTGGATCGTTTCATGAGCGCACAACAGCGCAGCGCCCTGTTCATCGACGGGGCCAATCTCTACGCCGCGACCAAGGCCCTCGGGTTCGACATCGATTACCGTCGTCTGTTGAAGGAGTTCCAGGCGCGCGACAATCTCATCCGGGCCTTCTACTACACTGCCATGGTCGAGGACCAAGAATACTCGTCGATCCGTCCGCTCATCGATTGGCTCGACTACAACGGCTACCGGGTCGTGACCAAGCCCGCCAAGGAGTTCGTCGATTCGGCCGGGCGCCGCAAGATCAAGGGCAACATGGACATCGAGCTCGCCATCGATGCCCTCGAACTCGCACCCCGCATCGACCACATGGTGCTGTTCTCCGGCGACGGCGACTTCCGCTCCCTCGTCGAGGCCATGCAGCGCAAGGGCGTGCGGGTGACCGTGGTCTCCACCATCCAGACCCAGCCCGCCATGGTGGCCGACGACCTGCGCCGGCAGGCCGACGAGTTCCTCGACCTCGTCCACCTCATCCCCCGCGTCGGCCGCGACCCGGGCGAGCGCAACGTCCGGTCCGCGCCCGACCGGTCGGCCCCCGGCGACACCGGCACCCGCTCGCGCGGCGAGACCCCGGAGCGCTCGGCCCGCCCGAGCCCCGCCCTCGAGACCCGCTACGGCATCCGCCAGGGCGAGGAAAACCCCGAGGGGTAGGGACGAACGGGCCGCCCTGCGGCCCTTCCCCGGACGGGTGGAGCGCAGCGGAACCCGATCCGGGGGCCGGCACGAAAAGTCGCGACGCGTCGTTATCGACGGTGCCGCCAAGATCGAGCCGCTGACGCGGCGCGTCCTGCGCTGGGTCCCGGCTCGCCTTCCGCGACGCTGCAGGCGTCCGGGACAACGGGTCTACGCCCCGTGTCGAGCCGGGCGATGACCGGCGCTGCGGTCCGGGCGGCGTCGGCCCGGCCACCAATCTCAAAAAATCAGCCGCGGTCGCGCATGATGCGGGCGCGGTCGCGCTCCCAGTCGCGCTGCTTCGTCGCCTCGCGCTTGTCGTGGAGCTTCTTGCCGCGGCCGAGGCCGAGTTCGATCTTCGCCCGGCCGCGCTCGTTGAAGTAGATCTTGAGGGGCACCACGGTGAAGCCGTCGCGCTGGGTGGCGCCGATGAGCTTGTTGATCTGCTTGCGGTGCAGCAGGAGCCGGCGCGGGCGCTTGGTCTCGTGGTTGAAGCGGTTCGCCTCGACGTATTCCGGGATGTAGGCGTTGAACAGCATCAGGTCGGAGCCCGACGGCCCGGCATAGGCCTCGCCGATGGTGGCCTTGCCCTTGCGCAGGGATTTGACCTCGGTGCCCGTGAGCGCGAGCCCGGCCTCGATGGTGTCGGTGATCTCGTAATGGTAGCGGGCGGCGCGGTTGTCGGCGACGACGCGGCGGTCGGGATCGGGTTTGGGTGCCATCACATCGTCGTTTCAGGCCGGCCGCAGGGCGCGGCCGGGCCGAGGGATATGGTCCGTCCGGGCCGATTGCGCCAGACGGTATTCAGCCGTCGAGGAGTCCGGCGTGGCGGAGCGCCGCGTCGATCGCCGCCTTGCTCGCGTCGCCCACGGGCAGGAGCGGCAGGCGCAGGTCCTCGCGCATGCGGCCGAGGCGGGCCAGGGCGTACTTGGCCGGCGCCGGGTTCGGCTCGATGAACATGGCGGTGTGGAGCGGCATCAGGATATCCTGCAGGGCCAGCGCCTTGGCGTAGTCGCCGGACAGCGTCGCCTCCTGCAGGTCGGCGCACAGGCGCGGGGCGACGTTCGACACCACGGAGATGCAGCCGCAGCCGCCCTGCGCGTTGAAGCCGAGGGCCGTCGCGTCCTCGCCGGAGAGCTGGATGAAGTCCGGCCCCATGGCCTGGCGCTGGAGGCTGACCCGGTCGAGCTTGGCCGTCGCGTCCTTCACCCCGGCGATGTTCTTCAGCTCGTACAGGCGCGCCATGGTCTCGACGCTCATGTCGACGATGGAGCGGGCGGGAATGTTGTAGACGATGATCGGGATGCCGACGGCGTCGTTGACGGCCTTGAAGTGGGCGTAGAGCCCGGCCTGGGACGGCTTGTTGTAGTACGGCGTCACCACCAGCACGGCGTCGGCACCGGCCTTCTCGGCGTGGCGCGCGCGCTCCACCGCCTCGGCGGTGGAGTTCGAGCCGGCGCCGGCGATCACCGGCACGCGCCCGGCGGCCACTTCGATGCAGATCTCGACGACGCGGTCGTGCTCGGCCGGGGTCACCGTCGGGGTCTCGCCCGTGGTGCCGACGGGCACGAGGCCGTGGATGCCCTGCTCGATCTGCCAGTTCACGAAGGCGCGGAACGCGGCCTCGTCGAAGGCGCCGTCGCGGAACGGGGTCACCAGGGCGGTCATCGCGCCCTTCAGGCGCCGGGTCGTCGTGTCGGTCATCCTGGTGTCGGTCATCCTGGCGTTCCCGGCCCCGGGGGCTCGTCATGCGCCGGGGCCCGGACCGGCCCCGCATCAGGCGGCGAGACATAAGGCCTCGGCCGCACGGGCGCAAACGCTGCTTTGACGGGGTTAATGCCTTCTTAACGCCCTCTGGATGAGTTTGAACGACGCCCGCACTCTCAGGGATTCGTGAGACCATGGTGTTCCGGACGTGTTCGCATCGCGCCGCCCTGGCCCTCGTTCTGGCGGGCACGGCCCTGACCGGGACGCTCGTCGCGTCCGGCGTGTTCGCGGCGGGCTCGGAACCGCTGCCCGTGAGCGACGCCGCCGCCCCGTCGCGGGCCCTCTCCGACACCCGGACCCCCGATCCCGTGGCGGCCGACGCCCTGAAGCTCGAGGCCAAGAGCGCCGAGACCCCCGCGGCGGCGGCCCCCGCCTCGTCCCTGCCCGTCTCCGCCAAGGCCTACGCCTCGGCCGATCCGGAAGCCGGCATCGCCTTCCCCCTGCCCGACGCCGCCGTGTCGCCCGTGGCCCCCGTGCCGGAACTGCCCGACCCGGCGCGGGCCGCGCGCATCGCCCCCGACATCGACGTGCCGGCCCTGCGCCAGGCCATCGACGCCTACCGCAAGGGCAAGGTCGCGGAGGGTGACCGCCTGCGCGACGGCTTCAGGGACCCCGCCGCCCGCGCCCTCCTCGAATGGGTCGCCATCCGGGCCGGTGCCGGCATCGGCTTCGAGCGCACCATTTCCTTTACCCGCGCCAACCCCGACTGGCCCGCCGGCCCGCTCCTGCGCCGCCGGGCGGAAGAGGCCCTGCTCATCGAGCGCAAGGGGCCGGCCATCGTCCGGGCCTACTTCGCCACGTCGAAGCCCGCGAGCGCGCCGGGAAAATTCGCCCTGGCCCTGGCCTTCCGCGCCGACGGGCTCGACGCGGACGCCGCCGCCCTGGTGCGCGACCTGTGGCGCTCGGAGACCTTCGGGCGCAGCCTGGAGGGCAAGGTGATGGACGCCTTCCCGGGCGTGCTCACCCGCATCGACCACCGCTTCCGCATGGAGCGCACCCTCCTCAAGGAGGATTACGAGACCGCCGGCCGGGCCGCCGCCTTCGCGGGCGGTGGCTACGCCACCCTGGTCCGCGCCCGCCGTGCCGTGGAGGACAAGAGTTCGTCGGCGCCCAGTGCCCTCAACGCCGTGCCGCCGTCGCTCCGGGGCGATTCGTCCTACATCCTGTCGCGGGCGCAGCACCTGCGCCGCACGGACAAGTACGCCGAGGCCGCCGCCCTGCTCTCCGTCGCGCCGACGAACCCTGAGGTCCTCGTCGACGGCGACGAGTGGTGGGTCGAGCGCCGCATCGTCGCCCGCAAGCTCGTGGATCTCGGCGACGCCCGCACCGCCTACGTCGTCGCCGGCCGCCACAGCGCCCGCACGGTGGAGAAGCGCATCGAGGCCGAGTTCCACGCCGGCTGGATCGCCCTGCGCTTCCTCGACGATTCCGCGACGGCAGGCCGTCATTTCGACGCCGCCGCCGCCATCGCCGAGACGCCGATTTCCCAGGCCCGCGCCGCCTACTGGCAGGGTCGCGCCGCCGAGGCCGAGGGGCGGACCGACGCGTCCAAGGCTGCCTACGAGCGCGCCGCCCTCCAGCCCATCGCCTATTACGGCCAGCTCGCCCGGGCCAAGCTCGGCCGCACCAGCCTGGCGCTCCGCTCGATCCCCGAGCTCGACGCCCCGGCCCAAGTCGCCTTCGCCGACCGGTTCTCCGTCCGGGCCCTGCGCATGCTGGAGGCGGCCTCCCTCAAGGACCTGGCCCTGCCGCTCTACATCGACGCGGCGACGAAGCTCACCGACCCGGCCGAACTCGACGCCCTGGGCAACATCGCCGCCGAGGTCCGCAACGCCCGGGCCCTGGTGGCCATCGGCAAGATCGCCGTGCAGCGCGGCCTGCCCCTGGATGCCCACGCCTACCCGACCATCGGGATTCCCGCCTACGAGGCGTCCGCCGCCGTGCCCCTGGTGGAGAAGGCCATGGTCTTCGCCATCGCCCGGCAGGAGAGCCAGTTCGACCCCCTGGCGCAGTCGAGCGTCGGGGCGCGCGGCCTGATGCAGATGATGCCGGCCACCGCCCAGCGCACGGCCCGCCGGGTCAGCGCCGCCTTCGACCAGGACCGCCTCACCAGCGATCCCGCCTACAACGCCCGCCTCGGCCAGGCCCATCTCGGCGAACTCATGGACGACTGGCGCGGCTCCTACATCCTCGCCTTCGCCTCCTATAATGCCGGCGGCGGCAACGTGAAGAAGTGGATCGACGCCTACGGCGACCCGCGGAAAGCCGGCGTCGACCCCATCGACTGGGTCGAGCGCATCCCGTTCACCGAGACCCGCAACTACGTCCAGCGGGTGATGGAGAACCTGCAGATCTACCGCACCCGCCTCGACACCAAGAGCGCGCTCCTCATCGACGGCGACCTGCAGCGCGGGGCGCGCTGAGGGGAGAGCGTCGCGGCCGGTGGAAGGAAGCCGACGCGTGAGATCCGTTCGGAGAGGCCGGGCCGGGTGGGGTTCTGCCCGTCCGCTACTCGTCGGCGAAGTTTCGACCGTCCGCCGCCGCTCGTGAGACGTTGATCGAGGTCACCGTTCGAAGCCGGGAGCACGCGGACGGCTCAGATGCCGGCATACCAGGCGTAGCCCTGGTCCTCCCAGTAGCCGCCCTTGCCCTCGCCGAGATGGGCGAAGCCCTCGACCACCTCGATGCGCATCACGTACTTGGCCTGCTTGTAGCCGAGGTTGCGTTCGACCCGCAGGCGCAGGGGCGCGCCGTTCGAGACGGGAAGCGCCTTGCCGTTCAGGTCGTAGGCGAGGATCGTCTGCGGGTGGAACGCGTCCACGAGGTCGATGCTCTCGTAGTACCGGACCGGCGCTCCGCCGCTGACCGCACTCTCTTCCGACGCCTGCTGGCCGCCGGAATCCGTCCGGCTCTCGCCGTCGCCCGACTGCTTGGTCATGGCCGGGTTGGCGTTGCCCGCGGGCGCCGCCGCGTCCGTCTCCGCGCCGTCGCCCCCTCCTTCGAGGGGATTGCCCTGGTCCATGGTGTCGGCGCAGTGGAACACCACGTAGCGCGCCTCCGGCTTCAGCTTGGCCCGGGTCAGGAGGTCGGCCAGCGGCACCCCGGTCCACTGGCCGATGGCGCTCCAGCCCTCGACGCAATCGTGACGGGTGATCTGGGTGCGGGCGGGAAGCGTGCGAAGCTCGGCTAGGGACAGCCGGAAGGGCGCCTCGACGAGGCCGCCGACCTCCAGGTGGTACTTGGCGAACTTGCCCTTCGCCAGGGCCTTGTAGTCCTTGTCCGGCGGGTCCTCGGTGCCGTTCGGCTTGAACCACGGCGAAAGGTCGGCCGCCGTGTATTCCGGTGCCAGGGACCGCTCGGTCAGGAGCAGGCGCTGGACGAAGAGGTTGGCATCCTCGCCGGTCTTGAGGGTGCGCTGGAACCACGCCGCGTTGCCGAGGCGGTCGCATCCGCCGAGCATGGCGGCCGCGGCCGTGGCGGAAGCCCCCGTCAGGAGGGCGCGTCGGCTGGGAAGACGGCTCATGCCCGCGGCTGCTCCGTGGCGCCGGCCGGCTCGACCTTGCGCTCGATGACGAACCAGCCGGTGAGCATGCCGCGCATGTTGTTCCAGAAGCCCGACAGCAGGACCAGGGCGACGTGCACGACGACGAACAGGACCAGCAGGGCCGCCACGACGAAGTGCACCGTGCGGGCCGATTGGCGTCCGTCGAACAGGGTCAGCAGGAACGGGAAGGCCGCGTTCATCGCCGGCGACATCGCGAGGCCGGCCAGGACCTGCACCGGCAGGAGCACGAACAGCACGACGAGGTAGGTGAGCTTCTGAATGACGTTGTAGCGCTTGGCCTCGTCCCCTTGCGGGAAGCGCAACGTCAGGTGCTCCCGCACCGAGGCGCCGAAATGCCGGAGCTGATCGCGCGACGGGATCACGCGGAACCGAAGCTGTCCGCTGACCAGCCCGTAGAGCAGGTAGGCGAGCCCATTCAGGACGAAGGCCCAGGCAAAGAAGAAGTGCCAGGAGCGGCCGCCCGTGAGGTCCTGGTCGCTCGGCAGGGTCGCCCAGGCCGGGAAGCCGCGGTCGGCCGGTTCTCCGTTGGACCCCGTCGACGAGCCGAGCCAGCCCGTCGTTTCGAAGCCGCGTCCGAAGACCGTGGTCACACCTTTGGGCGGCTCGTCCTCCGTCGACGACATCGCCATCAGCGGCGTATCGAAGGTCGAGACGTTGCCCCAGTACAGGGCCGGGTGGGCGTTGAAGATCTGCAGGCCGCTCATGAGCAGGACCAGGAGGCAGACCGCGTTGACCCAGTGGGTGATGCGGATGACGGCGGGGTGCCTGAACATCCATCGGCGGCGCTCGATCTCGCCGATCTCGGGGGCGGAACGGGTGAGGTCGGTTCGCGCCAAACGGTCTTCCTCGAAGTCGTGGCCGTCGGGGTGGAGGCCCCTGGGGCGGGACCTCCGAAAGTGTCAGACGTTCGAGATCACATGCCGCGGTTCATCATCCGCTTCTTCATCATGCGGCGCTTCATCATATTCTTCCGCATCATGCGCTTCTTCATCATCATCCGCTCACCGCGGTCCATGCGGACCTGGGTGACGCCGCTCTCGGACTGAAGACCGTTGACGGACATCGGGGCGGCCGTGGCCGAACCGGCGGCGAGGGCGATGCCGCCGAGGGCGGTCAAGGCGGTCAGCGCAAGGGTGAACTTCTTCATGTGGGATCTCCTGTGGAGGTGAACATCTTATCCAACCCACAGGACAACGGTATTATTCTATCGTTGTTCCTCGAAAATAAAGAATGACTTTCCTATACTATGATGATTTTGCAATAGAAATTCCGCGCTCACATCAAGGCTTTCGGCCTGGGCGCGATCCTGTTCTCGGCTATCGTTACGGAACCGGTCCGCGAGAAGTTTCAGCCCTCGGGCGGGAAGCCGCCGAACCGGATCGCGACCTTGGACAAGCGGGCGACTTCGACCTGACGCCGTCGAGGCCACCCGCATCGGGGCTCACGCCTGCACCGGAGGCGGCCCGTCTCCCGCTTGCGGGAGAAGGCCCACAGATGGGCGCTGCCGCCGCCATCACGGATCGACGAACGACGGCCTTTCCGCGGATGGCGCCGGGTGGTTTGTACGACGAGGTCTGGTCGTGAGCGGACGGGGCCCCAGTGTTGACTTCGACCACGCGGCGACGGTTCAGGCGGACGCCTGTCGCCCGACGGAGACCGCCCCGAGGCCGGCGCCGGCGAGGTAGGCGGCGAGGATCAGGGCCCCGACCTCGACCCACAGGCCCGGCCGGCCGGGGACGAGGCCGGCGACACTCAGGCCGCCGGCGAGGGCCGCCGCGAGCATCAGGACGAAGGTCCCCGCCACGCTCGCCCGCGTGCGGGGCCATCCGGCCAGCCGGCCCACCACCGCCCCGAGCAGGAAGCCGAGCACCAGGGCCGGCCCGATCAGCGTCAGCAGGGCGATCACGACGGACTCCTCATGGCCGCAGGGCCAGGCCGATGCCCTCGGCGGGGGGGCGGGCTTGCGTGGCCGGATCGGCCGTGACCCGGTCCGGCGGCAGGCCGGCCTGGAGCAGGTAGTCGACCAGCGCCAGGGCGCGCTGCCGCGGCAGGTCCGGTTCGGGCTCGGCCGGCGCGTCCGCCTTGGCGGGCGTCTTGTCGGGGGCCGCTTTGCCGTCCGCAGCCTTGGCGGGCTTGGTCGCCTCGGGTTTGGCCGCCTCGGATTTGGCCGCTTCGGGTTTGGTCTTGCCCGGCTTCGCCGGTGCCTTCGCGTCCGTGCCCTTCGCATCGACGGACGCCGTGCTCTCCACGGCGCTGTCGAGGACCGGTTTCGGGGCCGCCGCGCCGGCCGGGTCGGCGTGGCCCGTGACCGCGATGCGTCCCGTCGGACAGGCCTTGGCCCAGGCCGCCACGGTGTCGAGGAAGGGATAGAACGCCGCCGTCGGGGTGGCGCTGCCGGGGACGAACCGCAGGGCCTGGGGCGGCTCGAGTTCGGTGAACCGCGCGGCGCAGGCCTCCGGGGCCGGGCCGGTGGCGACGCCCGGCACCGCGATGGCGGCCTCGCCCCGCCAGCCGGCGGGCAGGGCACGGGGCAGATCGGCCTCAATGCGCCGGGCGCTCTCGGGATAGAGGCTGTCGCCCGTGAGCGTCAGGGCGCGGTCGGCCACCCGGACCTCGCCCCGCGCCAGCACCGCCAGGGTGGCGATGCCCGCCTCCAGGGCGCCGGTCAGGCCGTCGGGCGCGCCCTCCGCCACGCGACTCCGGTCGATGATCCGCTCGCGGAAAAATCTCGGGCGCAGGGCCGCGAGGATGCGGTCGCGGGTGGCCGCATCCGGCACGTGGCCGCCGAGGGTCACGCTGTCGGCCTCGCGCCGGAGCTGGACCCGGTAGGGTTTGAGCGGCCGGGTCTCGAGGGTCGCCGGGCCGGCTTCGACGCCGGCCGGGCGCCCGTCGCGCAGGAGGGCGGCGATCTCGTCGACGGCCTGCGGGTCGAGGGCGATCCCCGTCACCGCCATCGCGCCGTGCGCGAAGGTGACGCCGCCCTCCTGCAGCAGGGCGACGAGGCGCAGGGCGAAGGCGGTGAGGCCGGCCGGATCGATGCGGGCGTCGAGGCCGCGCGCCGTGTGGGTCTCGTCGAGGATGCCGGCGCCCTCGGCGATCTCCGCGGCGCGGGCGCGGAGCGCCGCGCGGGCGGTTTCCGAGACGACGTGGCCGGTGAGGGTCAGGGCGCCGCCGGTGGCCCGCACGAGGCCGAAGCTGAAATCCGGGACCTTGGCCGGCAGGATCTCGATGGTGCCGAGGCTGAAGCCCGCCGGCGGGGTCGCGAGGGCCGCGCGCAGGCGCGCCTCGTCCTCCGTCGAGATCGCCTCCCCGTGGATCGACAGGCGGGTGTCGGCGAGTTCGGCCCGGGCGCCCGGCTGCAGGGCCTTCAGGGCGGAGACCGCCTCCGCGGCGGCCGGCCCGAACTCGGCCGGCGCGCCGTAGGCGGCGTGGGCGGTGTCGTCGAGGCGGGTGCCGGCCGGGAGCGCCGGGGCCAGCCGGTCGGCGAGGGCGTGCGGGCCGATCTCGGCCGGGCGGTTGCCCGTGAGGGCGATGCGGTCCGGCCCCGTGCGCGTCGCCGTCCAGACGAACGGGGCGGCGGTCTCGACGAGGCCCAAGGTTCCATCGATCCGGCGCAGGCCCGGCAGGGCGGCGAGGCGCGCCAGGGCGTCGTCGCGCGCCGCCGCGTCCGGGGCCTCGCCGAGGATCACGAGGTCGCGCCCCCGCGCGGTCACGCGCAGCCACGGCTCGGCCCCCGCCCGTGCCGTCCCGCGCACGACCGCGCCGGCCTCCGCGTCGAGGCGCGCTTCCAGGGGCGGCGTCACCAGGGGCACGGCGACGCCGAGGATCGCGGCGAGGCCGGGCAGGCCGACGAGCCAGCCGAAGCGCCGGATGGGGGCGGAGGGAGAGGCGGACACGTTCGATCCCGATGGCAGGCGGCTTTTCGCGATGCGGCTATTCGCGAAGCGAACCACACCACATCGCCTTCACGGCATCATGAAGGCCGTCACGCGTCGCGCAGCATCTCCAGTTCGAGCCAGCGGTCCTCCGCCGCACCGAGCTGGGTCTCGGCCTCGCTGAGCAGCCCGGACGCCTTGGAGAAGCGGGCCGGATCGCGGGCGTAAAGCTGCGGGTCGGCCAGGACCGCCCGCAGCTTGCCGATGTCGGATTCGAGCTTCTTGATCCGCTCGGGCAGGGTTTTGAGCTCGTGCTGGTGCTTGAAGTTGAGCTTGCCCTTGGGCGGGGCGGCGTCGGCCTTCGCGGCCTCCTGCGCCTTGCCGCGCTCGCGCTGCTCGGCCCGGCCCGCCCGCGTGGTCGAGGCGACGGTGCGGGCCTGCACGCCCTCGCCGCGCTGGGCGATCATGTCGGTGTAGCCGCCCGCATACTCGATCCAGGCGCCCTCGCCCTCGCTGACGAGGACGCTGCCGACCACCCGGTCGAGGAAGTCGCGGTCGTGGCTCACGAGGATCAGGGTGCCGGAATAGTCCGTGAGCATCTCCTGCAGGAGGTCGAGGGTCTCGAGATCGAGGTCGTTGGTCGGCTCGTCGAGGACCAGCAGGTTGGCGGGCTGGGCGAGCGCCCGGGCGATGAGCAGGCGGTTGCGCTCGCCGCCGGACAGCACGCTGACCGGGGTCCGGGCCTGCTCGGGGGCGAACAAAAAGTCCTTCATGTAGCCGATGACGTGGCGGCTCACGCCCCCCACAGTCACCGAATCGCCGCTGCCGCCGGTGAGCACTTCGGTGACCGTCATCGACGGCTCCAGCACCGCGCGGGTCTGGTCCAAAAGCATCATCTTGAGGTTGGTGCCGAGCGCGATGGTGCCGGAATCCGGCGGCTGCTGGCCGGTGAGCAGGTTGATGAGCGTGGTCTTGCCGGCGCCGTTGGGGCCGACGATGCCGAGGCGGTCGCCGCGCATCACCCGGATCGACAGGTCGGTGACGATGGTGCGCTCCCCGTAGGCCTTGGCGGCGCCCTTGGCCTCGACCACGAGGGCACCCGACGGATCGGCCTCCGTCGAGCTCATGGTGGCGGTGCCGACGGGGCGGCGGTCCTCGCGCCGGTCCTTGCGGAGCTGGTGGAGGTTGCCGAGGCGCCGGACGTTGCGCTTGCGCCGGGCCGTGACGCCGTAGCGCAGCCAATGCTCCTCGTCGGCGATCTTGCGCTCGAGCTTGTGCCGGTCGCGCTCCTCCTCCTCGAAGAACGCGTCGCGCCACGCCTCGAAGGTGGAGAAGCCCTGCTCGATCCGCCGCGTGGTGCCGCGATCGAGCCAGACCGTGGTCTTCGACAGGGCCGAGAGGAAGCGCCGGTCGTGGGAGATGAGGATGAGGGCGCCGCGCACGCTCTTCAGCTCGGCCTCCAGCCACTCGATGGCCGGCAGGTCGAGGTGGTTGGTGGGCTCGTCGAGGAGCAGCACGTCGGGCTCGGGGGCGAGGGCCTGGGCAAGGGCCACGCGCCGGCCCTCGCCGCCGGACAGGCGGGCCGGGTCCTCCTCGCCGGTCATGCCGAGGCTCTCCAGCAGGTAGCGGGCGCGGTAGGCCTCGTCGCCGTGGGTGAGGCCGGCCTCGACGAAGTCGAGGGTGGTCTTGAACCCGGAGAAGTCGGGTTCCTGGGCGAGGTAGCGGATGGTGGTGCCGGGCTGGACGAAGCGCACGCCCTTGTCGGGCTCGACCAGGCCGGCGGCGATCTTCATGAGCGTCGACTTGCCCGAGCCGTTGCGGCCGACGAGGCAGGTGCGCTCGCCGGGCGAGATCGCGAGTTCGGCCCGCTCGATGAGGGGCGTGCCGCCGAAGGTGAGGGCGACGTCTTGGAGGGTGAGAAGCGGGGGAGCGGCCATGGCCGGGCTTATGGCAGTGCCGGCGCCCGCGAACAAATGGTTCGGGGCGCCGTGTGCGGAAAGCCTACATCACCGGGTTGGCGGGCCCCGTGGGCGCGGGGCCGACATCGGGGCCGACGCCCGGATCGTTCACCGGGATCTCGTCCGGCGTCACGTCGGGCGCCTCCGTCGGCATGTGGCCGGGGAACTCGGGCGCGGGCAGATCGGGGCCGGGCGGCGGCGTCTGCGGCGCCTCGTAGGGCGTCTCGGGAACGGGGGCACCGGGATTCGACATGGGGGCCTCGCGAAAAGGTCGGGCGTGAGGAACGGGCGCCCGGCGCGCCGGTTCCGCCTTACTTCTTCGTGAGCAACAGGTTGCCCTCCTGGCCGAGCTTCTTCTGGATGCGCTCGGCGAACAGGGCCAGCAGCAGGGGCAGCCGCACCTCGACCCGCACGGTCTGGGGGCCGACATCCACCTGCCCGTCCACCTTCTGGCCCATGGCCGCCATGGCGAAGTCGAGGCGGTCGTCGGTCCAGGCCAGCTTGTCGACGGCGACCCCGGTCTTGTCGAGGAGCCCCTGGACCTGGCCCATGCCGTCGGCGATGCGCCGGCGGGCTTCGGCCAGGCCGAGCTCATGGGGGATTTCGACGATCAGGGGCTTGGCCATGGGGGTCCTGCACGTTCGGCTCGGACCCCCGACATGGGGACGGCCACCGGCGAGACAACGCCGGCGGCCGCCGATCGACCCATTTTCGGAACGGTTCAGCCTGCGCCGGTCAATGCACGACGCTGAGCGCCACGTGGGTCACCCCGCCCAGGCCGATGGCGCGGGCCGGGCCCTTGGCGAGATCGATGATCCGGCCGCGCACGAACGGGCCCCGGTCGTTGATGCGCACCACCACGGAGCGGCCGTTGCGCTTGTTCTGAACCAGCACCCGGGTGCCGAAGGGCAGGCTGCGATGGGCCGCCGTCATCCCGTTCGGATTGAAGCGCTCGCCGTTGGCCGTCTGACGGCCGCTTCCGTACCACGAGGCGCCACCGCTCTGGGCGGCGGCGGGCAGGCTGGCGAGGGTCACGGCGGTTCCAACGAGGGCGGCGGCTACGCGAACGGGCTTGATGTTCATTCGATCTTGCTCGGTTGTTTCGGATGGCCGGCAAAATGAGTTCGAACGGGGCCAAAATGAGACCGCTGACAATGAGGCACTATCCGCCGCATATGAGGCTAGAGCCGCGGGCTTAGTTCAGGGTGTGCCGCGATGTAGTGTGGATCGCTGTGGGGAAGTCGGAAACGCCAGTGGTGTCAGGCGAATACTGACGAGCCGCAGGTCCGGCGCCGCGCCCCGTCAGCGCGGAATAAAACCGCCCTGCACGGAGCGAGACCCAGCCATGTGCCGCGTTTGGGGCGGCTCGAACGAAAGAATTTTTTGCGGCCGCCGTGTTGCAGGGGCGATCTCACGCGTCGGACCCGGTCAGGTCCCCGTCCCTCCCTGTCGCCTCGACTTGAGGATTGCTCCGACTTCACCAAGAAAGTCTCGCGAAAACCTGGAGAAAGCGCATCACCGTGCGGCAGGGCGGACAACTCTAGCCTGCGGGTGGCAATGGCAACGCACCCGGCAAAAACTGCAGCCCCAAATCGAGACGCATTCGCCTCAACCCGGCAACCCGCCCTTTACGTTAACGGCCCCATGGTCCGTCTTGTCAGTCGCGTAACCGGTGTTTGCCATGGCTTCCCCGCGTACCGTGGTTGCCGGCACCGCCGCCCGGAAAAATGTCTCGCGTACCGGGCGGCTCGTGTCGGCGCCGCGGATGGGTCTCGTACCCTCCGTCCAGCGTCTCCCCCTCGACGAAATCCTCGTCGGAGACTGCATCAGTGCCATGAACGCCCTGCCGGCGGGCAGCGTCGACTGCGTGTTCGCCGATCCGCCCTACAACCTCCAACTCGGCGAGGGCTCGCTCCTGCGGCCCGACCAGAGCCGCGTCGACGCCGTCGACGACGCCTGGGACCAGTTCTCGAGCTTTGCCGCCTACGACGCCTTCACCCGCGCCTGGCTCACGGCCGCCCGCCGGGTGATGAAGCCGAACGCGACCCTCTGGGTCATCGGCTCCTACCACAACATCTTTCGCGTTGGCGGGGCGTTGCAGGACCTCGGGTTCTGGATTCTCAACGACATCGTCTGGCGGAAAGCCAACCCGATGCCGAACTTCCGGGGCAAGCGCTTCACCAACGCCCACGAGACCCTGATCTGGGCCTCGCGCTCGGCCGAATCGAAGGGCTACACCTTCCACTACGAGGCGCTGAAGGGCGGCAACGACGACGTCCAGATGCGCTCGGACTGGTTCATCCCCCTCTGCACCGGCGACGAGCGCCTCAAGGGCGCCGACGGCCTCAAGGTCCACCCGACCCAGAAGCCCGAAGCCCTTCTCGCCCGCACGATCCTGTCGGCGACGAATCCCGGCGACGTGATCCTCGACCCGTTCTTCGGCACCGGCACCACCGGGGCCGTGGCCAAGCGCCTCGGCCGCCGCTTCATCGGCATCGAGCGCGAGACCGTCTACGCCGACGCGGCCCGCGCCCGCATCGACGCCGTCGAGCCGCTCTCCCAGGCGGCCCTCATGGTGGCGCCGACGAAGCGCGCCGAGCCCCGCGTCGCCTTCCTCAGCGTTCTCGAGGCCGGCCACATCCGCGCCGGCGAGACCCTCACGGACGCGCGCGGCCGGCACAGCGCCGTGGTCCGCCCCGACGGCACGATCATGGCCGGCCCGGCCTCGGGCTCGATCCACAAGATCGGCGCCCTCGTCCAGGGCCTGCCCGCCTGCAACGGCTGGGACTTCTGGCACGCCACCCGCGACGGCAAGCCCGTGGTCATCGACGTGTTCCGGGCGCGGATGCGGGCGGCCATGGGTTCGGCCGCCTGAACGACAGCCGGATGAGTCGCGGGTTCCTTCTCCCCCCTGCGGGAGAAGGTGGCCCGCGCAGCGGGTCGGATGAGGGGAGCGCCGGTTCCGGAGAGGTCGCTCCCTCTTGCGGGACTTCGTCCCGGCCCGCCTGCTCCGCGACCACCCTCCCCTACGGAAGCTGTCGTCTTCACACATTTCGCAGGCAGCGCGGGTCCCCTCTCCTGAAAGGAGAGGGAGCACGGCGTGCTTGAAGCGGTCTTCCTGAGGCTTTCGGATACAGTTGTCGGGCAGATGCCTGAGGCCGCAGCGCGCAAAGGGGGAGGGTTCGCCCCCTACCGCCCGCGCGTCTTCGGCCGTCCCCGCTTGCGCGCCACCGCCGGCGGGGCCGCCTCGTCCGGGTCCTCGAAAAACCCCTCCCCGTCCTCGGCCGGCGCTGCCGCGACGGCGCGGGGCGCCGGCTTCGGCACCGGGCGGAAGCTCGGCGGGGGCGGCGGCGCCTCGTCCTCCGGCTCGGCGAAGAGCGGCGTATCGGCCATTGCCCGCATGGCCTTCGGGCGCCCGCGTTTCAGCGGGTCCGGCTTCGGATCGAAGGCGTGGGCCAGCACCTTCTTCATCACGCCGGGCAGGGGCTCGTCGTCCAGATCCCGCCGAGGCGTGAAGCGCATGCCGGCGGGGGCCTGGGTGCTCAGCGCCACGCGGGAAAAAAACACCGTCAGCTCCAGGGGGAAATGCGTGAAGCCGTGGCGGACGAGGCCCGGCAGACGCTTCCAGCGGGCGTCGAGGGGCGCGTCCAACAACGCCTGGGCCGGGTCGTAATCCGGCTCCCACGGGCTCATGGGCGGCTCGGCCATGGCACCGAGCAGGCCTTCCGGCGGGCGGGTGCGCAGGAGGATCGCCTCGTCGCCGGCCCGGACCGCCACGAAGGCCGCGCCCCGGCGCAGGGTTCCCTTCACCGCCTTGAGCTTTCGCGGAAACGTCTCCTGCGTCCCCGAGGCGCGGGCCCGGCACGGGGCCATCCACGGGCACAGAGCGCAGGCCGGGCGCTTCGGCGTGCAGATGGTGGCGCCGAGATCCATCACCGCCTGCGCGAAGTCGCCCGGCCGATCCGTCGGCACGAGATCCTGCGTCACCACGCGGACCTCGGCGCGGGCGGCGGGCATCAGGGTCTCGATGGAAAAGAGCCGCGTCATCACCCGCTCGACGTTGCCGTCGACGGCGGCCTCCGGGCGGTCGAACGCGATGGCCGCGATGGCCCCGGCCGTGTAGGCGCCGACGCCGGGAAGCTTCCTCAGGCCCACCAGGGTGTCGGGGAAGGCTCCGGCCGCCGCCACCGCCTTGGCGCAGGCGTGGAGGTTGCGCGCCCGCGAATAGTAGCCGAGCCCGGCCCAGGCCGACATCACCGCCTCCTCGGGCGCCGCCGCCAGGGCGTCGAGGCTCGGAAACCGCTCCAGGAACTTGTGGAAGTAGGGTTTGACCGCCGCGATGGTGGTCTGCTGCAGCATCACCTCCGAGAGCCAGATCCGGTACGGGTCCGGCGCCTGCCCCGGCAGGGCGCGCCAGGGCAGGACGCGGCGATGCCGGTCGTACCAGGCGAGCAGATCTTTGGCCTGCGGCGCTTGCAGATCTTGCGCCCTGGGGCTCGGGAAACGTGCGTCGGTCACGGGGCTCGGCACTGGCATGGGCGCCCGTCCTTACCCCGGCCGGTCAACGGCTCCAACCGGTCCTTCGGCGTGAGGGAACGCCGTGCTAACCATTCGGGCGCGATACCGGGTGGATCGTCGGCGGGAGAGCGGAAAGGTGCGCATGGCGCGGGTCAAGCCCCTGGCCGAACTGCTCGATGCCTGCATCGGCCCGGCCTTCGCCGCGCAGGGCTTCGCCTCCACGGACATCCTCGCGGCGTGGCCCGAGATCGTCGGCGAGCGCCTGGCGCGCTACTGCCAGCCGTCCAAGCTCGAATGGCCGCGCCGGCGCCGGCGCGAGGAAGAGGGCCGGCCCGACCCCGGCACCCTGGTGGTGCGGGTGGAGGGGGTGTTCGCCCTCGAACTCCAGCACCTCGCTCCCATCGTGATCCAGCGGGTCAACGCCCATTACGGCTGGGCCTGCGTCGCCAAGATCGTCATGCGGCAGGGCCGGGTCGACCGCATCGGCCGGACGGTGCCGCCGCCCGTGGTCGATCCCGTCCGCCGCGGCGAAGTGGCGCTCGCGGTCCGGACCATCGACGACGACGCCCTGCGCGACGCCCTCGACCGCCTCGGCACGGCGGTGGTCGCCACGGCCCACAAAGCCGTGCCCAGGCGCTGAGTCGGACGCGGAGTCGGGCGCCCGCGCCTTGTCAGGACGGCCCGCAGATTCTACCGCAGGCGTCAGACGAACCGTTCGCCCGCACGCGGAGCCTGTCACGACCATGATCACCCGGCGCGACGCCCTCAAAGCCACCGGCCTCGCCATCGGCGCGGCGGCCCTCCTGCCCCGGTTCACCCTCGACGCATTCGCGCAGGGCGGGGCGAATCTCTCGACCCTCATGGAGCCCGGGCCCCTGGGCGACGTCTGGCTCGGCCCCAAGGACGCCAAGGTGACGATCATCGAGTACGCCTCGATGACCTGTTCGCACTGCGCCGCCTTCCACAAGACGACGTATCCGGTGCTCAAGGAGCGCTACATCGACACCGGCAAGGTGCGCTTCACCCTGCGGGAATTCCCCCTCGATCCCCTGGCCACCGCCGCCTTCATGCTGGCGCGCTGCGACGGCGACGCGAAGTACTACCCCATCACCGACCTGCTGTTCGATCAGCAGCAGGCCTGGGCCTACGTGCAGAAGCCGCAATCGCCCGTGGACGCCCTGGAGCAGATGCTGCGCCAGGCCGGGTTCTCGAAGGACAAGTTCGAGGCCTGCCTCAAGGACCAGAAGCTCTACGGGGCCATCAACACGGTCAAGCAGCGCGGCATGGACACGTTCAAGGTCGATTCCACGCCGACCTTCTTCATCAACGGCGAGCGCTACACCGGCGAGATGTCCATCGACGGCATGGAGAAGGTGATCAAGCCGATTCTCGGCGCCTGACCCATCGCTTTTTCCGCGCCGGGGCAAAACGACGAATTCGCCAGCGGGTGCAATGCGTTAAGTCAAGTCGGGGTCGCCTTGACACTCAAGGTGGGCGAAACTATGTTGCCGCCCGCTTGGAGGAGGCGTCCCGGCCGGTTCCTCCGCTCCCGCCAATGTGAGTTTTCGCGTATGAGCGGCAACGACGCAGGGGACGGGCGCGGCACCGGCGGGGAGCAAGCGCGGGACGACGACCTCTCCCAGAGGCTCAAACGTCTCGAGACGCAGATCGAACGGAAGCGGCCCAGTGCCCCTCCCGGTCCGTCATCGCGTTCCGGTTCGTCGACCGGGCCCTCTCCTCTCGGTCAGGCGATGCGGCTCTCCACGGAGTTCATCGCCGGTGTCCTGGCGGGGGGCATTCTCGGCTGGATGTGCGATCATTTCCTGGGGACGAAACCCTGGGGCCTGATCGTCCTGCTGATGCTGGGCTTCCTGACCGGCGTCTACAACGTCATGCGTGTCTCGGGAGCCCTCTCGAAGGCGCCGACGAAGGAACAGGATCGCTAGCGGTTCTGGCAAGAACGCCGCTCGCGCGGCTATCAAGAGCGCCGCTCGCGCGGCGATCAACAACGCCGCTCGCGCGGCTAATCGGTGGTGGCGGGCCTTCGGCCCGTTCGGTTTCAGAAGGACGGGAGCGGCAATGGCCGTAAAGATGGATCCGATCCACCAGTTCGAGCTCAAGCCGCTCGTCTCGTTCGGTCATATCGGCAACCAGGAGATCGCGTTCACGCAGTCGTCCCTGTACATGTTCGCCGCCGTGGGGATCATCGCGCTGATCACCATCGTGGCGACGGCGCAGCGCTCGGTGGTGCCGGGCCGCATGCAGTCCATGGCCGAGGTGTTCTACGAGTTCATCGGCTCGACCCTGCGCCAGTCCGCCGGCCACGGCTCCGAGCGGTTCATGCCGCTGATCTTCTCGCTGTTCATGTTCGTGCTCGTGCTGAACATGCTCGGCATGATCCCCTACGCCTTCGCGGTGACCAGCCACATCATCGTCACCTTCGCCCTGGCCTTCCTCGTGATCGGCACCGTGATCGTCTACGGGTTCATGGCCCACGGCACCAAGTTCCTGAAGGTGTTCGTGCCCTCCGGCGTGCCCGGCTGGCTCCTGCCGATGATCGTCGCCATCGAGATCGTGTCGTTCATCTCGCGCCCCATCAGCCTCGCGGTGCGTCTGTTCGCCAACGTGCTCGCCGGCCACATTGCCCTCAAGATCTTCGCGGGCTTCGTGCCGGCCCTGCTCGCCGCCGGCGCCTGGGGGGCGATCTCGCCCCTGCCCCTGGCCCTCAGCGTCGCCGTCACCGCCCTCGAATTCCTCGTGGCCGGTCTGCAGGCCTACGTCTTCGCCACGCTCGCTTCGATCTACCTCAGCGACGCGCTGCATCCCGGCCACTAGGGCCGGGTCATCCCGGCCCCAGGCCGGGACGCCCCCTTCCGTCCCCGGTGCGCCCTCGCGGACCGGATTTCTCTCCACGCAACACCGAACCGACCCCAGGAGCAATTTGATGGATCCCTTAGCTGCCAAGTACATCGGTGCCGGCCTCGCCTGTCTCGGCATGGCGGGCGCCGCCATCGGCCTCGGCAACCTCTTCGGCCAGTTCTACGCCGGTGCCCTGCGCAACCCGTCGGCCGCCGACGGCCAGCGCGGCAACCTGCTCCTCGGCTTCGCCCTCACGGAAGCGCTCGGCATCTTCTCGCTGCTCGTCGCCCTGCTGCTCCTGTTCGCCGTCTAAGACCGCGAACCGATACCGGACCGGACGCGGCGTCCCCGAGGGGATGCGGCGCCCCCGAGGGGATGCGAGACGCGTCCGGTCCCACTTTCCTGATTTGACCGCCCCCGATTCGACCGAAGGACGTCATGGCTCAGCCGGCTCATCCGACCGCAACGCATGAAGGCTTCGCCGCAACGCCGGCCTCCGAGCATGGCGGCGGCTTCCCGCCCTTCGAGAGCCACACCTTCGCGTCCCAGCTCATCTGGCTCGCCCTCGCCTTCGGGCTGCTCTACTACCTCATGGACAAGATCGCCCTGCCGCGCATCCAGTCCATCCTGAACGATCGCGCCACGCGCCTGTCGACGGACCTCGACGAGGCCCAGCGCCTCAAGACCGAGGCCGACGCCGCCGGCGCCGCCTACGAGAAGTCCCTGAGCGACGCCCAGGCCAAGGCCCAGGCCATCGCCCTGGAGACCCGCACAGCCCTGACGCAGGAGGCCGAGACCAAGCGCAAGGCGCTGGAATCCGAGCTGAACGCCAAGATCGCCGGCGCCGAGGCCACCATCCGCAGCCGCACGGCCGAGGCCATGGGCAACGTCCGCGGCATCGCCGGCGAGACGGCCTCGGCCATCGTCGAGCGCCTGACCGGCCGCTCGCCGGACGAGGCCGCCCTCGCCAAGGCCCTCGACAGCGTCGCGCTCCCGCACTGAGCGGGTCCGCTCACCACACACCTTACCGGCCGGCGGCCCCTCGGGGCCCGTGACGGCTTCGCCCAGGCCGGTCCTCCGGTTCGGGCGCCAGCGAGTTGGGACGACGAGCATGTTGTTGGAAGCCGAATTCTGGGTCGCAGTCGCCTTCGTGCTGTTCATGGCCCTCGTTTGGAAGGTCGGTGGCTTCAACCAGATCACCAACGGCCTCGACGGCCGGGCCAAGCGCGTCCGCGCCGAGCTCGACGAGGCCCGCCGCCTGCGCGAGGAAGCGGCGGGCGTGCTCGCCGACTACAAGAAGCGTCGCGCGTCCGCGGAGGCCGAGGCCGAGGCCATCGTCTCGGGCGCCCGCGCCGAGGCCCAGCGCATCGCCGACGAGGGCCATGCCCGCCTGAACGAGTTCATCGCCCGCCGCACCAAGTCCGCCGAGACCAAGATCGCCCAGGCCGAGGTCCAGGCCACCGCCCAGGTCCGCGCCGCCGCCGCCGACGCGGCCGTGAAGGTCTCGGAAGTCATCCTGCGCGAGCGCATGCAGGGCGACGCCGCCCAGGATCTGGTCCGCCGGAGCCTCGGCGAGGTCCGCACCCGCCTCCAGGCCTGACCCCAGCTCCATCGATCGACGAGGAAGCCGCCGCGAGGCGGCTTTTTCGTTTGTCGGACGCCCCCGGCCGGGCGTGCTAGAAGCCGGCCGACGCGCACGCCCCCCAGCGGAGACCCGATGCCGCCGATCATTTCCATCGCCAACCTGTCCAAGGTCTACGCCACCGGGCACGCCGCCCTGAAATCCATCTCCCTCGACATCCACAAGGGCGAGATCTTCGCCCTGCTCGGCCCCAACGGGGCCGGCAAGACCACGCTGATCAGCATCGTCTGCGGCATCGTCACGGCGAGCGAAGGCAGCATCCGCGTCGACGGGCACTGCATCGACACGGACTACAAGGCCGCCCGGCGCAAGATCGGCCTCGTGCCGCAGGAACTGACCACCGACGCGTTCGAGACCGTGTGGGCGACCACCGGCTTCAGCCGGGGCCTGTTCGGCCTTCCCCCCGATCCGGCCCATATCGAGCGGGTCCTGCGCGACCTGTCCCTGTGGGACAAGAAGGACAGCCGGATCATGACCCTGTCGGGGGGCATGAAGCGGCGCGTGCTCATCGCCAAGGCGCTGGCGCACGAGCCGCAGATCCTGTTCCTCGACGAGCCCACCGCCGGCGTCGACGTGGCGCTGCGCCAGGACATGTGGCGCCTCGTGCGCCGCCTGCGCGACCAGGGCGTCACCATCATCCTCACCACCCACTACATCGACGAGGCCGAGGAGATGGCCGACCGGGTCGGCGTCATCCGCAACGGCGAGATCATCCTCGTGGAGGACAAGGCCGAGCTCATGCGCAAGCTCGGCAAGAAGCAGCTCACCCTGCACCTCGACGCCCCGCTGTCCGAGGTCCCCCCTGCCCTGTCCGGCCACCACCTCGAACTGACGCAAGGCGGGCGCGACCTCGTCTACACCTACGACACGAAGGCCGACGCGGCCCTCACGGGGCTGCTCGCCGACATCGCCCGGGCTGGCATCGGCTTTCGCGATCTCGACACCAAACAATCCTCCCTGGAGGACATCTTCGTCGACCTCGTGAAGGAACGCGCATGAACTGGTACGCGGTCCGCGCTCTCTACCGCTTCGAAATGGCCCGCTTCTGGCGCACGGCCCTGCAGAGCATCGTCGCCCCGGTCATCGCCACGGCGCTCTACTTCGTGGTGTTCGGCGCGGCCATCGGCTCGCGCATGGCCTCCGTCGACGGCATCGCCTACGGCGCCTTCATCGTGCCCGGCCTGATGATGCTGTCGCTCCTGACCCAGAGCATCGCCAACGCCTCGTTCGGCATCTACTTCCCGCGCTTCGCCGGCACGATCTACGAGATCCTGTCGGCGCCGGTGTCGCCCCTGGAGATCGTGCTCGGCTACGTCGGCGCAGCGGCCTCGAAATCGATCCTCATCGCCCTGATCATCCTCGCCACCGCGACCCTGTTCGTCCCCATCCGCATCGAGCACCCGTTCGTGATGGTGGGCTTCCTGCTGCTCACGGCGGTGACGTTCAGCCTGTTCGGCTTCCTCATCGGCCTGTGGGCGGACGGGTTCGAGCGGCTGCAGCTCGTGCCCCTGCTCATCGTCACGCCCCTGACCTTCCTCGGCGGCAGCTTCTACTCCATCGACATGCTGCCGCCGGTGTGGCGGACCCTCAGCCTCGCCAACCCCGTGGTCTACCTCATCAGCGGGTTCCGCTGGGCGTTCTTCGGCAATTCCGACGTGAGCATCGGGGTGAGCCTAGCCATGGCCCTGGTCTTCCTCGCCCTGTGCCTCGCCGGCGTCACCTGGATCTTTCGCACGGGGTATCGTCTGAAGAGCTGAGTGGTCCCCGCGAAACGCCCGGGCGTTTCGCGGGAGCCCACGATCATGGCCGCCCGTCGAGGAACGCGAGCACGCCCGTCCGATGTCCCCGGTCGCCCACCGCCGTGCTGTGGTCGCGGTTCGGCAGCTCCAGCGACTGGGCGTTGGGCATGAGCGCCACGAGGGCCGGCCCGGGGCCCGAGACGGTGTCGAGGGTGCCGACGGTCACCAGGGTCGGCGCCCGGATCTCGGCGACCTCGGCCCGCGACAGGGTCTGGCGCGAGCCGCGCATGCAGGCGGCGAGCGCCCGGAGATCGCTCTTGGTCTGCTCGGCGAAGGTGCGGAAGGCGGCGGCCGTGGGGTTCGGCGCCGGCGCGCCGGGCTCCGCCTCCAGGGCCTCGGCGATGCCGTCGGGCAGGCCCCTGCCCTCGACGAGGTGCAGGCCGAGGCCGCCGAGGAGGAGGGAGCGCACGCGGGGACCGTCGTCCAGGGCGAGGTAGGCCGCGATGCGCGCGCCCATGGAATAGCCCATGACGTCGGCCCGTGCGATGTCGAGATGGTCGAGGAGCCGGGCCGCGTCCTGCGCCATGAGGTCGGAGCCGTAGGCCTCCGGATCGTAGAGCTTCTGGCTCTCGCCGTGGCCGCGATTGTCGAGGGCGATGACCCGGCGCCCGGCCTTCGCCAGGGTCTTGACCCACTGGGTGTTGACCCAATTCACGGCGTGGTTCGAGGCGAAGCCGTGGATCAGCAGGATCGGATCGCCGGCGCCATGCTCGGCGGGCGTGTCGAGGTAGGCGATGCGGACGCCGTCGGAGAGGAAAGTCTGCATGGCACGCTCGGGGTACGGCAGCGGGTGGGATTGATGCCCTTTTGGTCCGCCCCGGCGATGGAGGGAAGCCCCAGGATGGAGCCGGCGCTTGCCCCGGCCGGATCGGGCTGGCATCACCCCCGGCGATGAAGGACACCCAGCCCTACGGCACCTATGCCCCCACCGGCCTCGTCGCGCGCATCGCCGAGCGCACGGGCCGCCTCTCCTACGGGAGCTGGGGCGCCCGGCGCCTCGCCCTGTTCCTGCGCCGGGTCGGCATCGGCCTCCTGCGCGGGCGCCCCCTCGACGTGGAGCGCTACGGCGCCCGGATGCGGCTCTACCCGTACAACAACAATTGCGAGAAGAAGGTGCTGTTCACGCCGCAATTCTTCGATCCCGAGGAGCGCGCGCTTCTCCGGGCCCGCCTCGAACCCGGCTGCACCTTCCTCGACATCGGCGCCAACATCGGCGCCTACGCCCTGTTCGTGGCGGCCTTCGCCGGCCCCCGCGCCCGCATCCTCGCCGTCGAGCCCCAGCCCGACGTGTTCGACCGGCTGACCTACAACATCGCCCAGAACCCGTTCGGCACGGTCAAGGCCGTGGCCTGCGCGGTGGCCGACAAAGCCGGCGAGCTCACCCTGTTCGTCGATCCGCGCAACCGCGGCGAATCGAGCCTGAAGATCGTCGGCACCAACGAGGGCGCGCAGATCCGCGTGCCGGCCGTCACCCTGCTCGACCTCGCCCAGGGCGAGGGCATCACCCGCATCGACGCCATCAAGCTCGACGTCGAGGGCGCCGAGGACCTCATCCTCGAGCCGTTCTTCCGCAGCGCGCCGGTCTCCCTGCATCCGCGCCTGCTGCTCGTCGAGAACGGCACCGCCCAGTGGCAGATCGACCTGCCGGCCCTGCTGGAGGCCAACGGCTATCGGCTCCTGGCCCGCACCCGCCTGAATCTCATCTTTGAGCGGGGTGCGTGAGGCGGGTCACCCGACGACGGGGATCGCCTCCGCGAGGGTGACGCCGTCGGGATCGACCCGGCAGAGGTGGGCGTGGACCGCGACGCCGGCGGCGCGGGCGGCCCGGAAGGCGGCGTCGAAGGCCGGGTCGATGTCGCGGGCGACGTCGAAGCGCTCCGCCCGCATCTGGACCACGACGATGAGCATGGCCCGGCCGCCCTCCGCCACCACCCCGGCGAGATCGGCCATGTGCCGGGCGCTGCGGGCCGCCGTGCAGTCGGGGAACTCGGCCAGCCCGGGCGTGCGCAGGAGGTGGCAGTTCTTCACCTCGACGTGGCAGGGCACCAGCCCCGCCCCCTGGGCCAGGAAGTCGACGCGGCTCGCTTTCGCGTAGCGGACCTCCGGCTTCAGGCTCGTGTAGGCGGCGAGCTGCGGCAGGGCGCCGGCCGCGAAGGCCTCCGCCACCAGGGCGTTGGGGCGCTGGGTGTCGATGCCGACCCATTGCCGCCCGCCGGCCAAGTCGGCCTCCACGAGCTCCCACGAGAAGCCGAGTTTTCGCGCGGGGTTGGTGGAGGCGGACAGGAGCGTGCGGGCGCCCGGTGCCAGGAGGCCGAGCATCGCCCCCGGATTGGCGCAATGCGCCGTGACCACGCTGCCGTCCGCGAGCTCCATGTCGGCGAGGAAGCGCTTGTAGCGCCGCACCAGGCGCGCGGGAATGAGGGGCGCGGGAAAGCGCATCGGATCACCTGATCGAACGGCGGCGGCGGATTTCGGCCGGAAATCCCGGCCTGGGCGGTCATTCCCGGCGTTCGGGAGGGGGCATCGCCGCCGGCGGGCTGGTAAGTCAACCGGCGATGCGACAGACTTGGGGCCGCATGACCGCGAACCCGACCCGGAGCGGCGCCACCCGTCCGTCCACGAGGCCCCCATGTTCAACCTGTTCGATATCCTCCAGGCGCAGGCCGGTCCGGGCGCTCAGGGCTTCGGACAGCAGTTCGGCCTGTCGCAGGACCAGACCCGGCGGGCCATGGAGGCGCTGCTGCCCGCCTTCAGCATGGGACTCCAGCGCAACGCCGCCAACGACCCGACGGGGTTCGCGCACCTGTTCAGCCTCGCGGGGGCCGGCGCCACGGCACCGCGCGCCTCGGCCTCGCCGCAGATGGACATGCTGGTGAGCCAGCTCTTCGGCTCGCCGCATCTGAGCCAGGCGGTCCTCCAGCAGGCGGCGGGGGCGAGCGGCATCGCCACGCCGGTCCTCAAGCAGATGCTGCCGGTGATGGCCGGGATGATCGTCGCCGGCATCGTCCACGTGATGGTCAACCAGACGCCGCAGGCCGCCGCTCCGGCGCCCGCGCCGAACGCGTTCGGATTCCCCCCGAACCCCTACTGGACCGACATGGTCAACGCCTTCATGAATGCGGGCGGCGCCCTCGCGCCGAAACCCGCCGCGTCGAAATCGCCCGCCGCCCGGCCCGCACCGGTACGGGGCGCCGCCCGCACGACGCGGCTCGGCGCGTCGCCCGCCGCCCGGCCCACCAACGACGCGGCCCCGTTCGAGCTGTTCCAGCAGATGTTCCAGACCGGCCTCGACGTTCAACAGGAGAACGCCAAGGCGATGCAGTCCCTGTTCGATACGTTCTGGCAGGAGGGGGACCGCACGGGCGGACAGGACGGCGGCCCGTCGCCGAAGGTCGGGGGCCGCGACCGCTGAGGCGGTCCGATCAGGGCGGCGTCAGCGCTGCGGCGAGGGTCTGGTAGACCAGAACTATCTTGTCCGAGTAGATCCGCATGCCCGCGATGAGGGCGAGGCCGATGAAACCGGCGATGAGGGTGTATTCCACCGCCGTGGTGCCGCCCTCGTCCCCGGCGAACCGTGCGTGGGTTCGCCGGACCGACCGGGTCCCACCAGCGCCGAGGGCGCCCTCACCTTCGTCCGATCCGCGTGCCATCGTTCGAAGGTTCCCCAGTCAGATCGAAGCCGCCGACCATAGGCCGCGGTCCGTTGCCGGGGGCTTAAGCCCATCCTGGAATCTTGGCCGTATTCGTCGGAAGCCGGCTTGCGAAAGCCGGCTTCGCACCTTTAGCGAAACACCCCGCCGGCGCCCCGGCGGTGGTTTCGCGCACGGTGGCCGGAAGGGCGATCCGCGCCTCGACAAGCCTCACTCTACTTGCCGGTTTCCTTGCGCAGGGCGTCGATGCGCTGGGACGCTTCCGCCTTGTCAAGGTCCGGCTCGAAGGCGTCGGGGTCCTTGGCCTGCTCCGACAGGGTCTTGAGGTAGGAGGCCTGGGCGCCCGTCATCGGCTCGCCGCCCGTGGTCCACTCGCTCGGGTCCTTGATCTGGTTCGAGGTGTCCTTCGGGTCGATCTTCGGATTGGTCTCGTCGGTGTCGACGGCCTTCTGCGCAGCCTTGGTCATGGTCGCCTCGCGTTCATGGAATGTTCCAAGCGAACGCGGGCCCGGGGCCGAGGTTCCGGTCCGCCCGGCCCATTCGGAGCCGGGCGGAACGGAGGCGATCAGGCCGCGACGGCCTTCGGCTGAACCTCGGCGGTGTAGTCGTCCATCAAGGTCTTGGTCAGGGACGCCGGCACGAACCGGTACGGGCCGATCTCCGACACCGGCGTCACCTCGGCGGCCGACCCGGTGATGAAGCATTCCGAGAAGCCTTTGAGCTCGGCCGGCAGGATGCGCCGCTCGACCACCTCGACGCCGCGGCGGCGGGCCAGCTCGATCACCGTCTGGCGGGTGATGCCGTTGAGGAAGCGGTCGGCGAGCGGCGTGTGCAGCACGCCGTCGCGGACGAAGAACACGTTGGCGCCGGTGCACTCGGCGACGTTGTCCTCCCAGTCGAGCATGAGGGCGTCGGCGTAGCCCTTGTTCTCGGCCCGGTGCTTGGAGATGGTGCAGATCATGTAGAGGCCCGCCGCCTTCGAGCTCGATGGGGCGGTGCGGGGGTCGGGCCGGCGATAATCGGCGATGTCGAGGCGGATGCCCTTCATCTTGGTCTCGGGATCGAAGTAGCTCGGCCATTCCCAGGCGGCGATGGCGAGGTGGATGGTGTTGTTCTGGGCCGCCACGCCCATCATCTCCGAGCCGCGCCAGGCCACCGGGCGCAGATACGCGTCCGTGAGCCCGCTGGTCTTGAGGACGAGGTCCTTGGCCGCCTCGATCGCGTCGGCCGTGTAGGGGATTTTGAAGTCGAGCAGTTCGGCCGAGCGCAGCAGGCGCTCCGCGTGCTCGCGGCTCTTGAAGATGCGCCCCCCGTAGGCCCGCTCGCCCTCGAACACCGACGAGCCATAATGCAGGCCGTGGGAAAGCACGTGGATCTTGGCGTCCTTCCACGGCACCATCGCGCCATCGTACCAGATGGTGCCCTCGCGCGCGTCGAACGGGATCAGGGACATGGTCGGCTTCCTCGACACGCGGGCTTGCCCTCGAAGCCGGCGTCAGATGGGTGTGGGGAGGTCGGGCGGCGGAACAGGCCGGGAATCGTAACGAGCCCGGAATCGGAACAGGCTGCGGGTCGGGACGCCCTACCGGAAGGCTTGACGGGTAGCAACGCGCCTGAAATATGTCAATAACACTGACATAAACCGAGGCCGCTCCCGACGTGACCCTCCCCGCCACCGAGAACGCCCCGGCCGAGAACACCGCGGTGGAGAACGCCGCGATCGAGAGCCCCGCCACCGAGAGCCCCGGCGACGACCTCATCGAGCTGCTGTTCTTCGCCTATCGCGATTTCGTCGGTGACCCCGACCGCATCCTGGCGCAATACGGGTTCGGCCGGGCGCACCACCGGGTGCTGCACTTCGTCGACCGCTATCCGGGCCTGACCATCGCCGAACTCCTCGATATCCTGCGGATCACGAAGCAGAGTCTGAACCGGGTGCTGAAGGACCTCATCGAGCAGGACTACATCGTCCAGAAGACCGGGACGAGCGACCGGCGCCAGCGGCTGCTGTTCTGCACGGAACGCGGCACCGCCCTGGCCGGCGACCTCATCCGCGTGCAGACCCGCCGGGTGACGCGGGCCCTGGCCGATCCGGAGGACGGGATTTTGGAAGTCGGGACTTCGGAGGACAAGTCTTCGGCGAGCGGGGCTTCATCCGGAAAATCTTCGGAGGGCGGGACCGTCTCGGCCCAGAACTTCCTGCTCGCCATGATCGAGCCCGAGGAGCGCGCCACCGTGCGCCGCCTCATGGCCCGCCGAGCCCGGAGCGCCGCCTGATGTCCCTCCCCGGCCTGAAGGCCAGCGTCGAGCTGCCCGACCACGCGCCCCACGTCCTCGTGGTCGACGACGACCGGCGGGTGCGCGAGCTCCTCAGCCGCTTCCTCTACGAGCAGGGCTTCCGGGTCACCGCCGCCGCCAACGTCGCCGAGGCGCGCACCAAGGCGCAGTGCTTCGTGTTCGACGCCCTGGTGCTCGACGTGATGATGCCCGGCGAGAGCGGGTTCGACTACGCCCGCCAGGTCCGCGAGACCTCGCGGGTGCCGATCCTGATGCTCACCGCCCGCTCCAACCCTAACGACCGGGTCATGGGCCTCGAGATCGGCGCCGACGACTACCTGCCGAAACCCTTCGAGCCGCGCGAGCTGATCCTGCGCCTCAACAACATCATCAAGCGGCGCGCGGAAGGGTCCCCGGCCCGCGAGCCCGGCCTCGAGACCGTGACCTTCGGCCCGTTTTCCTACCGCATCGACCGGGGCGAACTGCGCCGCGAGGACGAGACCATCCGCATCACCGAGCGCGAGCGCGAGATTCTCACCGTCCTGGCGCAGGCCGCCGGCGCCAATGTCGAGCGCGAGGCCCTAGCGGGCGCCGGCGGGTTGGCGGCCGAGCGCAGCATCGACGTGCAGATCAACCGCCTGCGCCGCAAGACCGAGGTCGATCCGGCCAACCCCCTGTTCCTGCAGACCGTGCGGGGCGTCGGCTACCGCCTCGCCGTCGACTGATCGCCCATGCCGCAGGCGCGCCCGCTGAACCGCCTGCTCGCGGCCCTCGCCCGGATGCCGCCGCCGCGCCGCCTGTGGCGGCTCCTCAGCCGCGCCATCGGCGACGTGCTGCCCAAGGGCCTCTACGCGCGCTCGCTCATCATCATCATCGCCCCCGTGGTGCTGCTGCAATCGGTGATCGCCTACACCTTCATGGAGCGGCACTGGCAGCTCGTGACCCGTCGCCTGTCGGCGGCGGTGACGGCGGACGTCGCCGCCCTCATCGACGTCTACGAGAGCTACCCCCAGGACAAGGACGCCGAGACCCTGACCCGCATCGCCGGGACGCGCCTCAACCTCGACCTCGACATCCTGAAGGGCGCGACGCTGCCCGTCGCCGGCCCGCGGCCGTTCTTCTCGATCCTCGACGAGGTCCTGTCCGACGAGATCAAGCGCCAGATCCGCCGGCCGTACTGGATCGACACGGTGGGCCGCTCCAGCCTCATCGAGATCCGTGTGGCGATTCCCGACGGGGTCCTGCGGGTCACGGCGCGGCGCAGCATGGCCTACGCCTCGAACTCGCACATCTTCCTCCTGTGGATGAGCGGCTCGTCCCTGGTGCTGCTCGGCGTCGCGATCCTGTTCCTGCGCAACCAGATCAAGCCGATCCTGCGCCTCGCCGCCGTGGCCGAGAGTTTCGGCAAGGGCCGCGAGATCGAGTTCCGTCCGCGCGGCGCCCGCGAGGTCCGCCAGGCCGGCCACGCCTTCATCGAGATGAAGCGCCGCATCGAGCGGGCCATGGAGCAGCGCACGACCATGCTCAACGGCGTGAGCCACGACCTGCGCACCATCATCACCCGGTTCAAGCTCACCCTGGCGCTCATCGACCAGACGGCCGACGTCGAGGATCTCCAGCGCGACGTCGACGAGATGAGCCGGATGCTGGAAGCCTACCTCGCCTTCGCCCGGGGCGATTCCGGCGAGGCGGCGGTGCCCACCGACATGCGCGCCCTGCTGGAGGACCTGCGCACGGACGTGGAGCGCCTCGGCGCCCACGTGGAGGCCGTCGAGATCGAGGGTGAGGCCGAGGTCACCCTGCGGCCCGACGCCATCCGCCGCTGCCTGTTCAACCTCGCGGCCAACGCCGCGCGCTACGGCGACACCGTCGCGGTGGTGGGCCGGCGCGAGGTCCGCAGCTTCCTCGTCTCCATCGACGACGACGGGCCGGGCATTCCCCTCGACCAGCGCGAGGAGGTGTTCAAGCCGTTCGTGCGCCTCGACGACGCGCGCCAGGATGCCGGCGGCTCCGGCCTCGGCCTCTCCATCGCCCGCGACATCGCCCGGGCGCATGGCGGCGACGTCAGCCTGCACGATTCTCCGTTGGGGGGCCTGCGCGCCACCGTGCGGATTCCGGCCTGATGCGACCCTTGGCGCCGCGCACCCCGGAGTGCTAAGGGGGTGGACGTCATCATGATCCGACGGGCCGGTGCACCGGGTCCGCGTTGAGGCTGAGTGTCCCCATGAACCCGCTGACCCCGATCCTGGCTCTCCTGCTCCTGCCCATCAGCGCCATCGGCCTGCTGCTCTACACGGATACGGGCATCGAGCCGGCCCTGTTCTACTCCACCGTGAAGACCTTCGTGGTGCTGTTCATCATCGCCGGCGGCCTCTGCTTCGCCGCCAGCCGCCTCGCCGAGCGCGCCTGAGCTTTTTTCGGTTTTTTCGATGTGAGTGTGCGGCCCGGACCTTTGGTTCGGGCCGTTTTCGTTTCAAAGGATCTTCACTTGATCGGCTCGGGGATGGGCCGGGCGCGGACCCCCTCGCCTCCCAGGCCAACGGTCTCACACAGCGGCGAGATCGCCGATCGCTCCGATAGGGCGCGGGTCCCCCCTCCCCCTGGCGGCAGGGCGATGGCAGATGAACCGCGACGGGCCCCCTCTCCTGTTTGGGAGAGGGCTGGGGTGAGGGTCGTGGACTCTCCGAAAAGTTCGCACACCTCACCCTGTCCCTCTCCTTCCAGGAGAGGGGACCCGCGCTATCCGCGGGAGATGTGAATGTCGTCGCCTGGAACGACAGGAAGCCCGTCGCGCCTCACGCCTTCAGTCTTCGCGCGGCAATGCCTCGGCGGGCCCGTGACCCCGGTCCGCCGCGAGGGGAACGCGAACCGAAAAACGATCACTCCGCCGCGATGCGCGGCGAGAACCCCTTGCGGTCGTTGGCCGACGCGGCCGGCAGGGCGAAGGGGCCGTCCTCCGGCTCGTCCTTGCGGCCGATGAAGCGGGCGAACAGCCGCACGAACAGGCGCGAGAGGTCGTCGACGAGGACGAAGATCGCCGGGACGAAGATCAGGGACAGGCCCGTCGAGACGATGAGGCCGCCGATGACCGCGATGGCCATGGGGGCGCGGAACTCGCCGCCGATGCCGAGCGCCATGGCCGAGGGCACCATCCCCGCCGCCATGGCGATGGTGGTCATCACGATGGGCCGCGCGCGTTTGCGACCCGCGTCGATGATGGCGGTGGCCCGGTCGACGCCCTTGGCCATCTCCTCGAGGGCGAAGTCCACCAGCATGATGGCGTTCTTCGTCACCACGCCCATGAGCATCAGGATGCCGATGACCACCGGCATGGAGATGGGCTTGTTGAAGATGAGCAGGCCGAGGATCGCTCCGCCGATGGAGAGCGGCAGGGAGAACAGGATGGTCAGCGGCTGCAGGAAGTTGCCGAACAGCAGCACGAGGACGCCGAACACCATCATCAGGCCGGCGCCCATGGCGAGGGCGAAGCCCTCGAACACCTCGCCCATGACCTCGGCGTCGCCGGTCTGGCGGATGACGACGCCCGGCGGCAGGTCCTTGGCCGCCGGCAGGTCGAGGACGGCGGCGATGAGGGAGCCGAGGGCGTCCGAGCCCTCCATGTTGGCTTCCAGCGCCACGCGGACGGCGCGGTCGTAGCGGTCGATGGCGGTGGGGCCGCGCCCGAGGCTGAGGTCGGCCACCGTCGAGAGCGGCACGGAGGCGCCGCCCTTCACCGGCACCTTCAGGGTCTCCAACTGCGAGAGGTCGCCGCGCAGGCGCTCGGGCAGCATCACGCGGATCGGCACCTGCCGGTCGACGGCGTTGAACTTGGCGAGGTTGGCGCCGATGTCCCCGATGGTGCCGACCCGCACGGTCTCGGCGATGAGGTCCGTCGACACGCCGAGATCGGCCGCGACCCCGGCTTTCGGGCGGATGCGGATTTCCGTGCGGTCGAGGGGGGCGGTGGAGAGCACGTTGACGAGGTGGGGCACCGTCGCCGCCTCGCGCTGGAGCCGGGCGGCGACCTCGGCCACCACGGCCTTGTCCGGCCCCGAGATGATGAGGGTGAGGTCGCGCTGGCCGCTCTCGCGCAGGGCCCAGGAGCGGATGTCGGGCTCCTGGCGCAGGAGGGCGCCGATGGCGACGTCCATCTCCTTCTGGGTGCGAGCCCGCGCGTTCTTCGGCGTCAGGTTGATGGTGAAGGTGGCGAGCCGGACCTCCTTCTTGCCCGGCAATTGCCGTCCCCCGTCGACGAAGACGCTGCGCACCTCCGGCAGGGTCCGGATGCGGTCGACGAGGCCGTCGCTGACCCGGGTGGTGTCGGCGAGGCGCGCCCCCGGGGGGAGCTCGACGACGAAGATGGTGCGGGCGGCATCCTCGGCCGGGAGGAAGCCCGCCGGCAGGAGGCGCGTCGACAGGATCGAGGCGGCAAAGCACGCCAGCCCGACCACCAGGGTGATGAACTTGTGGCGCACGGACCACGCCACCACGCGGGTATAGGCCCGCATGACCGGGCCCTCGCGCTCGTCCTCGGGACCGTGGTCGCGCAGGAAGTAGGCGGCGAGGAGCGGCGTGATCAGGCGGGCCACCAGCAGCGACATGAACACGGCGGCCGCGATGGTGAGGCCGAACTGCTTGAAGTACTGCCCGGCGATGCCGCTCATGAACGACACGGGGGCGAAGATCGCCATGATGGTCGCCGTGATGGCGATGACGGCCAGCCCGATCTCGTCGGCCGCCTCCAGGGCCGCGCGGTAGGGCGATTTCCCCATGCGCATGTGCCGGACGATGTTCTCGATCTCCACGATGGCGTCGTCGACGAGGATGCCGGTGACCAACGTGATGGCGAGCAGGCTGACGGCGTTGAGCGAGAAGCCCAGGGTGTTCATGATCCAGAACGTCGGCAGCACCGACAGGGGCAGGGCGATGGAGGCGATGAGGGTCGCGCGCCAGTCCCGCAGGAACAGGAACACCACGATGACGGCGAGCGCCGCGCCCTCGACGAGGCTGAGCATGGCCGAGTGGTAGTTGCCGACGGTGTTGGTGACGGAGGTGTCGATGAGGTCGAAGCGCACGCCCGGATGCTTGCCCCGGAGCTCGTCGATCTTCCTCGCCACGGCGGTGGCGACCTCGGCGTCGCTCGCCCCCGTGGCCCGCGAGATGGCGAAGGCGACCACGGGCTCGCCGTTGAAGCGCGCGAAGGTGCGCGGCTCCTCCGAACCGTCGACCAGGGTCGCGAGCTCGTCGAGGCGGACCTTGCGGTTGCCCGGCACGATGATGGAAGTCTGCGCCAGGGTGTCGAGGCTCGCGGCCCCCGCCAGCGTGCGGATCGACTGCTCCTGGCCGCCGAGTTCGCCGCGCCCGCCGGCCATGTCGGCGGAGGTCAGGCGCAGCTGCCGGTTCACGTCTGCCGCCGTGATGCCGAGCGCCAGCAGGCGGTCGGGCTTCAGGGTGACGCGGATCTCGCGGGCGACGCCGCCGAGGCGCTCGACGCCGCCGACGCCCTTCACCCCCTGGATCTGGCGGGCGATGACGTCGTCGATGAGCCAGGACAGGTCCTCGGGCGTCATCGCCGGGGCGGCGGCGCCGTAGATCATGATCGGCAGGCCGGCGATCTCGACGCGGTTGATGATCGGCTCGTCGATGGTGCGCGGCAGGTTCACCCGCACCTTCGAGATGGCGTCCTTGACGTCGTTGACCGCCCGGTCGGTGTTGGTCTCCAGGCGGAACTCGATGGTGGTGGTGGAGATGCCTTCGGTGATGGCCGAGATGGTGTGCTTGACGCCCTTCACGCCGGCCACGGCGTCCTCGATCACCTTCGTCACCTGCGTCTGCAGTTCGGACGGGGCGGAGCCGGCCTGCGTCACCGTGACGGCGACGATGGGGATGTCGATGTTGGGGAATCGGGTGATCGGCAGGGCGCGGAAGCTGACGAGGCCCAGCACCACCAGCACCAGGAACAGCACGATGGACGGGATCGGCTTGCGGATGGCCCAGGCGGAGACGTTGAGGCGCATGGCGTCGGGTCCGATCTCAGCGCGGCGGGTCTGAGCGGGGCGCGGCGTCGGCGGCGGCCGTCGCCGGCTGGACCGCCCGCACCCGGTCGCCGTCGCGCAGGAACGAGCTGGCGCGCGCCACCACGGCCTCGCCGGCCTCGACGCCCGAGCGGACCTCCATGATGCCGTCGGCGGCGAGTCCCGGCACGATCCGGCGGGCCTCGACCCGGTCGTCCTTCACCACGAACACCGACGCGGCCCCGTCCGTGGCGTAGAGCACCGCCGAGAGCGGCACGCCGATCCCGCGTCGGCGCGCCACCTCGACCTTGCCGCGGGCGAAAGCGCCGATGCGGAGGGACGGGTCGGGCGAAAGCGCGATGCGGACCCGGCCGAGGCGCGTCATCCGGTCGACCTCCGGGTCGATGCGGCGGACGCGCCCGGTGAGGGTCCGGCCCTCCTCGCCCTCGAGGGTCACGGGATCGCCGAGCTTCAGGCGCGGCATCGAGACTTCCGGGATCTCGCCCTCGAGCTCGATCTCGCCCCGGGCGATGAGGCGGAACATCGGCTCCCCGACGGCACTCGCCGTGGCGCCGACCCGGGCGGTGCGCCGGCTGACGATGCCGCCCTCCGGCGCGCGGATGTCCGTGCGGGCGCGCCGCAGGGCGATCTCGGAGCCCTGCGCGCGGGCGGTGGCCCGGTCGGCCTCGGCGAGCTGGAGTCCGCCGCGGGCGGCGGCGACACGCCCCTCCCCGCCCTGCGCGGCCGAGACGCGCTGCTCCAGGACGGCGGCCGTGGCGTTGCCGGTCTTCACCAGGCTGCGGGCGCGCTCGAGGGCCAGGTTGGCCTCGGTCTGCGCCGCCTCCGCCTGGACGATCTGGCTGCGGGCCTGGACGATGGCGGCGTCGGCCCGGGCCAGGGCGGCGGCGTTGGCGGCCTCCTGCGTGACGATCATCTCCAGGGACAGGCGGGCCAGGGGCTGGCCCTTCTCCACCCGTGCGCCCTCCTCCACCAGGAGTTCGGTGATGCGGGTGCCCTCGATCTCGGGCGCCACCAGGATCTCGTCGCGGGGCACCAGGGTGCCGGTGACCACGGCCCGCTCGACCACCTCGCGCGCCTCGGCCGGCACCACCGTGACGGCGGGGGCCAGGGCCGCCGCGTCGGGGACGGCGGCGGTCTCGGCGGCCTGCGCGGCGAACGGGATCGCGAACAGGATGGGGAAGAACAGGACGGGGAAGAGGACCGGCAGAAGCTGTCGCGCGCGCATGGGGCTCTGGATTCGCTCGTTCTGCGCCCACCGGGCCGGTGATGTAGGCCCGGAGCCGTGACGCCCGACACGGACCTTTTCAAGGCGTTCCCGCATCGTTCCGGCCCGCGATCATAGGCGACGCGGCGGGAAAAACGAAGGCGCGGGCGCAGGGCCGCAACCGCGGCAGCCCTCGCGCGTTCTGACCTCAAGCATCCCGCAGCAGCCTGGGCGAACGCATCATGAGCATCTTCCAGATCAAGCAGAAGACCAACGGCGCCGTCCTGTGGACCGGCAGCGCCGCCGATGCCGTGGCGGCCCTCGACGCCATGGCGCGCGAGGCCGGCTACATCGATTTCGCCGCCCTGCCGGAGACCATCCGGGCCGCCTGCCCAGAAGCCTCGAAGCTCGACTGAGTTTTTTTCGTTCACTGCGGACGGCGTCGGCGGCTCCTGCCACCGGCGCCGTTTGCATGTCAGGGCCCCGTGATGGCTTCCGTGAAGGGGAATTCGAGGACGATCTCCCCCTCCGCGTCGGTGACGACGACGACGGCCCGCATCAGCCGCTGGTCGCCGCTCGCCGCCCAGATCTCCCGCGCGAGCCGCCCGGCCTCGTCGAAGGCCTGATCGGCATCGCGCAGATGCCGGAACACCGGCTCGTGCGGCGCGTGATCGTCGATGGTGACGGTGAAGCGGTAGGCCGGCATGGCGATTACGCCGATCGCCGGGCCGGGATGTCGTCCGGCCGGTTCATCGTGTGGTGCGGTTGAGGCGTGGCGGAGGGAGCGGGATTCGAACCCGCGATACCGTTTCCGGTATACACACTTTCCAGGCGTGCGCCTTCAACCACTCGGCCACCCCTCCAGCCCCCGCATCGCGACCGACGGCGTCCGGGTGGTTGAACCGGGGGCCTGCAGGGTCGCCGCGATGGCGCGGGTGGCACGCTGTACAAGCCGTCTCGGCGGGGTGCAAGGCGCGATTCCACGGTTCAGGGCGCGACGTGACGATTTTTGGCCGGCCGCGCCTGGGCGCGCCGGGACCGGGGGCCCTCAGATTCGCCGTTTTCGTCGGCGATCGTTCGCGGGTCCGGCTTCCCCGGGCACGAGCCCGCCGGAGCGCCAAGCCGACCGTGATCCGTTTCGAGAACGTCACCAAGATCTACCGGACGGACGGGCACCGCCGGACGATCCTCGAGCGCGTGTCGTTCACGCTCAAGCCCAACGTGAGCTACGGCATCCTCGGGATCAACGGCGCCGGCAAGTCCACCATGATGCGCCTCATCGCCGGGACCGAGGCCCCGTCGCGCGGGCGCGTCAACCGCACCATGCGAGTGTCGTGGCCGCTCGGCTTCGGCGGCGGCTTCCACCCGCAGATGACGGGCCGGGACAACATCATCTTCGTGGCCCGCATCTACGGCGAGGACCCGAAGAAGGTGCTCGAATTCGTCGAGGACTTCTCCGAGCTCGGCAGCTACCTCGACGTGCCGATCCGGACCTACTCCTCCGGCATGGGCTCGCGCCTCGCCTTCGGGATGAGCATGGCGATCCCGTTCGACTGCTACCTCATCGACGAGGTCACGGCCGTGGGCGACGCGCGCTTCCAGAAGCGCTGCGAGGAGGCCTTCGCGGCCCGCCGCGTCAATTCCAACGTGATCATGGTCTCCCACGGCATGGAGACGATCCGGACCTGGTGCCAGCAGGGCATCGTGCTCATCAACGGGCGCGCCATCCTGTACGAGGACGTCAACGACGCCATCGAGGTCTATCGCCGCCTCAACGCCTGAGGCCGTCCCGCCCGCCGCGGCGCGCCCTCGGACATGCTTTCGCCGTTTCGGCGGCGGACTAGGGATCATCGGCGCGCGGCGGAGGGCGGCGCCCCGAACGGAACGGACGGCGAAGGCCCAATGAGCGTCGAGACATGAGCGTCGAGATCCGCACCCCCACGGGCCAGCCCGTCACCACCGCCGACCGCTCGCACGCCGTGGCCGAGTCCCTGCGCCAGGTCGCGCGCGTCTCGCGCTTCGCCGACCGCAAGAAGGGCATCCGGTCCTACCAGAGCCACAACAAGTCCGACCCCGTCATCCCGATCCTGTTCGCCCTCTGCTTCGCCCTGCCGACGCTGCTCGGGGTGATCTATTACGGACTCCTCGCCTCCGACCGCTACGTCACCGAGGCCCGCTTCGCCCTGCGGCCGGCCCTGGGCTCCACCGAGAAGGCCTCGTCCGATCAGGTCGGCACCAGCAAGGGCGTCGTCTCCCAGATGGTGGCCCAGGACAGCCTGGTGGCGATCAACTACATCCACAGCCGTCCGATGATCGAGGTCCTGGAGAAGGACCTGCCCGTGCGCGAGATGTTCGCCCGGGACGGCATCGACTACCTCTCGCGCTTCAACGCCGACAAGCCCATCGAGCGCTTCGTGCACTACTGGAACGAGCGCGTCGCCACGAAGATCGAGAGCGGCTCCGGCATCATCAGCCTGACGGTCAACGCCTTCGACCCGGCCGAGTCCCTGGCCCTCACCCAGGCGATCCTCAAGGAGAGCGAGCGCATGGTGAATGCGCTCAGCGACCGGGCCCGGGCGGACGCCGTGGCCGAGAGCGCCCGCGAGCTGAAGCTCGCCGAGGAGCGGATGACGAAGATCCGCCTCGCCCTGGCGAGCCTGCGCAACCGCGAGGGCGTCCTCGACGCCAAGAAGACCAACGAGGGCAACCTCAAGGTGATCGGCGAGCTGCGCACGGCGCGGATCAACCTCGCGGTCCAGCTCAGCCTCGGCCAGCGCGACCTCGGGCCCGAATCCCGCCGCATCGTGGACATCAAGTCCCAGATCAAGGATCTCGACGACGCCATCGCCCGCATCGAGAGCCAGTCGGCGAGCGAGGACCCGGAGCAGCGTCGCATCCTGGCCGATGCCCTGACCAAGTTCGAGGCCTTCGAGAGCGACCGCGAGGAGGCGGAGAAGTACTTCGCCAAGGTCCTGTCCGCCTACGAGCGCTCGCGCATCATCGCCAGCCGGCAGGTCGAGTTCTTCAGCATGATCGTCCAGCCGGTGAAGGCCGAATCCGCCCAGCAGCCCCGCCGCCTCCTCATGATCAGCCTCATCGCCGGGGGCGCGGCCGTCCTGTTCGCCGGCGCCGTGTTCGCCCGCAAGCAGACCACCTGAGCCGTTCGGGTCGTCGGCCGCGACGGTTCGGGTCGCGGCCGGCGGGAAAACCCGTCATAAGCCCGGTGCGCCGCTCGCCGAGGACCCCGTCTTGACCGTCACCCAGATCACCCATCACGACCTCGACGGCTACGGCGCCTCCACCATCGTCGGCCGCTTCGTGCCCGTCTCCCGCATCGTCCACGTGCCGCGCTACAGCGACGTCGGTCCCGTGGTCGAGGGCGAGCTGAAGCGCCTCGGCCGGACGCGCCAGCCCGAGACCCTGATCCTCACCGATCTCGGCCTCGAGCCCGTGGCGGTGACCTTCATCCGCAACTTCGCGGCGATGAACCGGGGCCGGGCCGAGGCCGAGCGGCACCGCCTCATCGTCCTCGATCACCACGCCTCCTCCATCGACCGCCTGCGCGAGCAGGCCCTCGAACCGGTGCCGGAGCCGGACGACCCCGGCGTGATGCGGTTCGACCTCGACGATCCGGCCATCGTCGTCCTCATCGACGAGGGCCGCTGCGCCACGAAGCTCGCCTATCACCGCCGCACCCTCTATGCGCCGGATGCGACGCAAGGCGACGCCGACCTCCTCGCCCTCGTCGAGGCCGTGGACGCCGTCGACCTGTGGCGCAAGGACCGGCCGACCTTCCCGGGCGGCCACGCCCTCGACGAGGTGTTCTGGGACAACGTCTCCAACCTCGTACCCATCGGCCACGCTTGGCACGACCGTTTCGTCAGCGACCTTCTCGTCGCCCTCGCCGGCCGCCTGCGCGCCGGGGCCTCGCCCGCCGAACTCGAAGCGGCGGTCGGGGCCATCCGCACGGGGATCGTCGACGGCTACCTCGCCGGCGACGGGACCGACGATCCCCGCCTCACCACCCGCATGCGTATCGCCCGGGTGCTCGCCCGCTCCGACCTGTTCCAGCCGCTCTCGGACGGGACCTACCTGTCGTTCGGCCTCGATTCCGGGACGTTCCAGCGGGTCTCGGACCTCATCATGGACGCGGGCAAGGCCAAGCGCGTCCTCAACGTCCAGCGCACGGGCAACATGTCGTTCCGCTCCAACGACGAGACGGCCCTCGAAGGCGCGCGCCGGTTCCGCGGCGGCGGCCACAAGGATGCCGCCGGCGGCAAGCTGCCCACGGGCTCGGCCTTTTCCCTCGCCGACGCCGTCGCCCAGGTCGAGCCGATCCTCAACCCGCCCCCGCCCGACCCGTCGAGCAGCCCGTTTGCCGCCCTGAAGGGCTGGAAGGGGTAGGCCCGATCCACATTACTTGGGGCCGCTTTCGCGAGCCTTCATAAGTCGGCGCAGAGGACGACAGACTCCCTCTCCTGGAAGGGGACTGGGTCACACACCTGCGGATGGCACGATCCCGTGCGGAGGCGGGGCATCGGACTGCATTCGGATGCGGGCCTGAAGCGTACCGGTGCTCCCTCTCCTGTTTGGGGTACTGGATTCACACAATCGCGAATGGGTCGATCTCGTGCAGAGACAGGACCCCTGACGGTATCCGGATGCGGGCGTGAGGCTCACGGGTGCTCCCTCTCCTGAAAGGAGAGGGCTGGGGTGAGGTGTGTGGACTCTCCGAATAAGTCCCACACCTCACCCTGTCCCTCTCCTTTCAGGAGAGGGGACCCGCGCTCCGCGTCATCTGGCGGCGACCGGCAACTCGAAGTTCGAAGTGAGGCGATCAGCCGGACGCCGCATGAGGCAACAACCCCCGCCCCGGCCGCGCGCTCACGGCCGGGGCAGCATCCGGTCGCTGATGATCCGGCGCTGGATCTCGCTCGTGCCCTCGAAGATCGTGGTGAGGCGGGCGTCGCGCCAGTAGCGCTCGACCCGGCGCTCGGTGGTGTAGCCGTTGCCGCCGTGGAGCTGCATCGCCTGGTTGGTCACCCGCACGGCCATCTCGGTGGCGAGCAGCTTGACCATGGCCGATTCGCTCTCGGCCGCCTCGCCGGCGTCGAGCAGGTGGGCCACCTGCTGCCAGAACGCCCGTGCTTGAGCGACCTCGGCCGCCATGTCGGCCAGGGCGAAGCGCAGGGCCTGAAAGTCGCCGATGGGATGGCCGAACTGCTCGCGCTCCTGCAGGTAGAGCTGACAATCCTCCACCGCTGCCCGGGCGACGCCGACGGCGCGGGCCGCCGTGTGCACGCGGGCGATGTTGAGGCCGCGCTGCACCGAGGCGAAGCCGCCGGAATCGGCATCCGCCCCCTGGTCGCCGTAGAGGCCCGTGAGCCGGTCGCTCTCGGGCACCCGCACGCCGTCGAGGGCGAGCTCGAAGGTGAGGAAGCCGTGGTATCCGATCTTGTCGATGACCTGGCCGGTCATGCCGTCCGGGAAGGTGCCCGGCTGCTTGACCACGAGAAACGGCTCCAGGCCGGCCGAGCGGGATTCGCCGGGCTCCGGATCGCGGGTGCGGGCCAGGACCTCGACGAAGTCGGCCCCTTGCGCGAACCCCGCCCAGCGCTTGGTGCCGGTGAGCACCCAGGTGTCGCCCTCGCGGACCGCCCGGGTCTGAACCCCGGCGAGGTCCGACCCGGCGGTGGGCTCCGACAGGGCGATGCTGCCGATCCAGTCGCCCCGCGCCGAGCGGGCGAGGAGCTCGGCCCGGCGCGCGGCGTCGAGGACCTGCGTGCCGAGGCCCTGTCCCCGCGCCAGGATGCTGCCGACCGAGAGCCACGCCCGCGCCAGTTCCTCGGAAACGAGGCAGTACTCGAACACCCCGAGGCCGAGGCCGCCATGCTCCTTCGGGATGGTGATGCCGAACCAGCCCTTCTCGGCCATGGCCTCAATGAGGCTGCGCGGCATCTCGGCCTTCTGCCGGTCGAGCTCGTCGGCCATGGGCATCACCACGTCGCGGGCGAAGGCCCGGGCCTCGGCCTGGAGGGCGGCGCGGGCCTCCGTGCGCCACGGCGTCGCCAGTTCGGGCGGACGGGGCTCTTGACGTGGACGGGACTCTTGGCGATCCGGCTTCGGCATGGGGTCTCCCGTGATGTTTTCGCGACGCCTTCGCGCGGCGCCTTGCCCCGCTCCTAGCATAACGGCGTGCCCGCCACCCAAGTCCCCCGGGACGCACTTCCCCCCGGGACGCACTTCCCCCCGGGACGCACTTCCCCCCAGGACGCACTTCCCCCCGGGATAGCGCCCGATCGGTCCCGTCGCGGCCTCCGGATCGATTGACAGCCGCCGCCCGGACGGGCTGTCGTCCGCCCCAGTCATGCTGTTCACCCGCCTCTCCGACGACCTGTTCCGGCCGCTGGCCTCCCCGAGCCGGGCCTTCAACGCGGCCCTGCTGCTGCACCTGCACGCGCGGGTGTTCGGCGACACGGCCGAGGCCCTGCGCAAGACCGAACTTTTGGCCGCCATCGGCGATTTCTCCGCCGATTACGCGCAAGGGGAGATCGCCGACGACGAGACCACCCCCGTCGATCCCATCGAGCGGCGCTCCGCCGTCTATCGGCGCCTGCTCGAGGCCGGCTGGCTGGTGGAGCGGCGCGAGCGCTACGTGCCGGTGGTGGATTTCGATCCCGAGGCCCGCATCCTCATCGAGGAACTGGCCCGCCTCGACCGGGGCGAGACCCGTTCCTACGGCGGCGCCGTCCTCGACGTGCTCGGCAGCCTGGAGAGTGCCACCGCCAACCCGGCCGAGCGCTCCGAGGCCCTGGTCAACGCCGCCAAGGCGTCGCGGGCCTTCCTCAGCCACCTGCGGACGCTGGCGGGCTCCATGCGCAAGATCGAGGCCCGCATCCTGGCCCAGGAGGACCAGCGCGCCGCCTTCCGGCTCTATTTCGACGAGTTCGTCGCCCGCCACATCGTCAGCGACTACCGCACCCTGCACACCCGCCTGAACCCGTTCCGGTTCCGCTCCGGCATCGTGCGCGAGGCGGGCCGGGCGCTGCGCGACCCCCTCACCCTGCGGGCCCTCGCCGAGGCGGGCCTGCGCGAGGGCCGGGCGCCCGACGTCGAGGCGGCGGAGCGGGCCGTGCGCGCGGATCTCGCCGAGATCCTGGCGATCTTCGAGGGCCTCGACCGCCACCTCGACGCGGTCGCCGACATCGTCGCCCGCCTGGAGCGGCGGATCGCGGCGGCCTTACGCTACATGGACCACCGCGATTCCGACCGGATCGAGCGCACGGCCGCGGCGCTCCGCGCCGTCGCCGGGGCGCCCGAGGCGATGGCGGACATGCCGCCCGCCGGGATCTCGCTCCTGCGCCCGCCCATCGGCGCCGTGCATCTCTACGCGCCGCGCCTCAAGCGCCCGCCCATCGACTGCGAGCCCCTGCCGGAACTCTTCCTCGATCCGGCCGTGGAGGCCTTCATCGCCGCCAAGGACGCGTTCCGGCACCGTGTCGCCGTGACGCCGGACCGGATGGCGGACTTCGTCGAGGACAGGCTCGGGCGCAAGGGCGCCATCCGGGGCTCGCAGATGCCCATCGCCGACGTCGACGCCTTCGTGGTGTTCCAGCGCCTGCGCGAGATCGACGTGCTGTTCGATGGCAGCCTGAGCGGGCGCTACCGCCTGTCCCGCGTCGAGGGCCGGGTCGCCAACGGCTGGCTCGACTGCCCGGATTTCCTGCTGGAGCGGACCCGCTGATTGGTGCGCTGCAATAACGGCGATAGCTGAGACTTCGGCCTTTCGTCTGACGACTGCCCTTGGCATCTGCGAAGACAGGGTTCATCCTGCCGGTGACCCGCGAAAGGATGCGGCGTCTTCGGGAGATGGGCCATGGTGTCCGGCAAGTGCTTGATCAAATCCGCCTGGGTCGCCGTCGAGGTCGGGCGTGAGCGCTGCGAGCGGGTGTTGGTGGTGGAGACCTACATCGCCGTGAGCCCCCTGGAGCAGAACTACGACGCCGCCCGCTACGACGGCATCGTCGCCGAGGTCCGCCGGGTGCTCGCCGCCAATCCGTCCCTCGACCGCGCCTCGATCCTGAGCATGCACCGGGACACCAAGAGCATTTCGCTGTTCAAGGCCGAAGCCGCCGCCGCCTGAGCCGGGCGGCGTCCTACCTCGGGCGAGGGAAGGGCTTCCTCGATTGGCGTGAAGCGCCCCGGTCCCCCCTCTCCTGGAAGGCTACAGGATTCACACAACTGCGAATGGGCCGATTCCATGCAGCGTCAGGCATCCGGACGGGGGCGGGAGGCGCACCGGGGCTCCCTCTCCTGGAAGGAGAGGGTTGGGGTGAGGTGTGCGAACTCTCCGAATAAGTCCCACACCTCACCCTGTCCCTCTCCTTCCAGGAGAGGGACCCGTTGGCGCCGCGCCGCCCGGACGGATAGACACGGCGCTCCGTTCGCGTCCCGGACCACCGCCATGCTCGAACCCTTCCGCGCCATCGTCGACGGCGACGAGCCGCCGCCGCCCGGCGCCCGCGCGCCCTCCGACGAGGAGCTGACCCGCGCCCTGCAGGTGCTGCTGAAGAGCCAGTGCGTCTATTCCGGCACCCCTGGCATCGGCCGGACCTACGACCTCGCCCGCCACTACGCGCCGTTCTTCCAAGGCTACTTCGCCTGCCTCGGGTACGGTTTCGAGGTCTCGCACCGCGACCAGATGGTGTTTTTGCGCGTGCCCGCGGACGGCGTGCGCCACGACGGCCAGGCCGAGCGCCTGCGTAAGGACGAGACCCTGGTGCTGCTCGCCCTGCGGCTCGCCTACGAAGAGGGCCTGCGCGATCACCGCGTCACCACCGAGGGGGTGGTCGAGTGCACCACCGACGACATCGCCGAATCGATCCGCACCGCCACCCGCAGCGACCCTCCGGAAGAGACCCGCCTGTTGGAGATTCTGCGCCTGTTCTCCCGCAAGGGCGCCCTGCGCCTGGGCGAGCGCGACAAGACCGAAAAGCTCACGCCCCTGATGGTCCTGCCCGGCATCGGCGTGCTCTCGCCCGACGCCTGGATGGAGCATGTCCGGGCCTGGGCTTCCGCCGGGGATGACGCGGCCTGATCGGTCCGGCCGGCTTGCCTCGCCGCCCCCGCCCATGCGACCGAAGGCCCGACGATCCTTCGCTGCGTGACAAGACGATCCGGCCTTCGTGTATCGCCTCACCGACATCGCCCTCTCGAACTGGTACCTGATCCGGCGCGAGCAGATCCGCATCCGCGGCGCGACGGCCCTCGTCGGGCCGACGGGGGCGGGCAAGTCGACGATCTTCGACGCCGTCGGCACGGTGCTGGCCGGCAACAACGCCAGCCGGCTGGCCCTCAACGCCTCGGCGTCCGGCCGCTCCGCCCGCACCGTGCGCGATTACTGCCTCGGCTGGATCAGCGACCCGGCCGAGGGCGGGCGACCGACCCGCGAGGCCTGCGAGACCCTCATCGTCCTGGTGTTCGAGAACCCGGTCTCGGGCCGCGTCGTCTCCGTCGGGCTGGCGCTCGCGGCACGGGCCGAGGACAGCCGCGAGACCACCCTGTCGCGCTTCGTCTGCACCGGCCACCGCTTCGAGATTGCCGACTACGTCCGCGAGACCCCGGACGGCTCCTTCGTCGCGCCCTGGACCGAGATCGCCAAGGACCTGCGCATCCGCTCCGAAACGTTCGAGGAGTTCCGTGCCTCGGGCGAGCGCTTCACGGCGGAGGTGCTCGGGCTCCTGCGCGAGGGCGCGCCGGTGCCGGAACCCCGCCACTTCCTGCGCACCTTCTCCAACGCCGTGGCGTTCAAGCCGATCTTCGATTCCTCCGCCTTCGTGCGCTCCTTCGTGCTGGAGCCCGAGCCCCTCGATGTCGCCCGCATCCGCCAGTCCGTGGAGAACTGGCGCCGCCTGCTCGAGACCATCGAGGAGCTGGAGCGGCGCCTGTCGCATCTCGGCCGCATCCTCGCCCGCTACGAGACCTGGGCCGAGGCGAGCCTGTCGGCCGCCCTCGACGACCTGCGCGCCGCCGGCGCCGATCTCCGCCGCCGCGTGGTCGAACACACCACCGCCCGCACCGGCCTCGCCGATGTGGCCGAACGCCTGCGCATCGCCCGTGAGAGCGTGACGACGAGCCAGGGCTTCGTGCGCGACATCGACGGCGAGATCGCCGCCAAGAAGGCGATGATGGCCGGGACCCACGCGCAGGGACGCCTCGCCGCCTCCGATGCCGGCCTGTCCGTTCTCACCCGCGATCGACGCGACCTGACCCTGCGGGTCACCGGCCTCGTTGGCCTGATCCACGACGTAGCACGCCTGTCGGCGGTGATCGGCGAAATCCGCCGCATCGACGCGGGGGCCGCCCGCTTCGTCGAGGCCTGCACCCGCGCGGGGCTCCGCCGCGAGGCCCCGCCGGAGGAAACCCTGCGCTCGGACGGTCCCCTCGGGGGCCTGGTGGCGGGGCTCATCGACCTGCCCGACATCGCCGGTCCCCTCGACACGGCGGCCGAGGACATGGCCCTGCGCGCCCGCGCGGCGGAAACGGAGGCGCAGGCCCTGTCGGCGCCCTTCGCCGGCGGCGGGGCGGCCAAGGGCGCGCGCCTGTCCTCCGACGTGGCGGCGTTCCGCGACGAACTCGCCCGCCTCGGCATCGACGCCGTGCCGGTCTGCGAGCTCGCCGAGATCGTCGAGCCGAAATGGGGCATGGCCCTGGAGGGCCTGCTCGGCGGCGCCCGCGAGGCCCTGGTGGTCCAGCCCGACCGCCTGAACCAGGCCTTCGCCCATCTCGAAGCCCGCAAGGCGCAGTTCTACCGCTGCCTTCTGGTGAAGACCACGGACACGGCCCGGCGCCGGGGCGGACGCTACGACGACGGCCCCCTCGGCATGATCGAGACCCGCGATCCCCATGCCGAGGCGTTCCTCGCGGCGCGGCTGGGGGGCTACGACCTCGCCCCCGACGATGCGGCCCTTGCCCATATGAGCCGCGCCGTGGCCCCGAGCGGGCGCTCGACCTCCGGCATGGCCTATTCGGTCGTCCGCCCGGTCCAGCTCATGATGACGCGGGGCAGCCGCGGCCCGACCGAGGCCGGCCGCGAGGCCATGGAGCGGGCGGTGGCCGAGGCGCGGCGCCTGCGCGGCGAGGCCGGGGTCCTGCGCGAGGCCGCCCGCATCGCCGCCGGGCTCAGGCTCCGTCTGGCCGAAGCGCCCATCGATCTGCCGGCCCTGCGGGCCGAGTGCGACGCCCTCGAGGGCCGTCGCCGCAGCCTCGCCACCGAGCGCGAGAGCGTCGAGAAGGCCGATACCGGCGCCCTCGAAGCCGAGCTCAAGGAACTCGCCAAGGAGCGCTCGGCCTACCTCACCGAGCTCGTGCAGGTGCTGGAGCCCAAGCGCGACGCCCTGCTCGGCGAGGAAGCCGGCCTGAAGGCCAAGGTCGCGTCCTCCCGCGAGGCCGCGCGCGCGGCGCTCGGTGCCCGGCGCTCGGCCCATGCCCGCTGGGTCGGCGGCGACACCGTCCGCATCCGGCTGGTGCGCCCCGAGGGGTTCGATCCGAGGGCCGTGGCGAAGGCGCGCGCCGACCTCGCCGGCCTCGACGCCAAGGAACTCGGGGCCGCCGCCGCGGCCGCCCGCAGCGCCGCCCGCGAGGCCCTGGAGACGGCCCGCACGCAAGGGCGCACCGCCGAGCGGGATCTCGCCGAGTATTGCGTGCAGTGGCGCATCGACAATCCCCTCGGGCGCGGCGACGCCCCGGCCTCGTTCGGCTACGGCTGGACCCGGCGCGCCTACGACGAGGTCGCGGGCCACGAGTTGCGGCGCTACCGCGACCAGGCCGTGCGCGCCGAGGGCGAGATGCGCCGCCTCATGACCGAGGATCTGCTGACGCGCCTCGCCGACAAGTTCGAGCGCGTCCGCGCCCGCCTCGACGCCCTGAACGAGCGCCTGTCGAGCCAGACCTTCACCGGCCAGACCTACGCCTTCGAGGCCGCCGTCGACCGCCGCTACGCCGCCGTCCACGCGCTGGCCACGGAAGTCGCGCGTTCGCCCGACGCGGCGCAGGCAATCCTGCCGGGCGAGGGCACGACGCCCCCCGACGGCCCGCTCTCGGCGGCCATCGAGGAGATCTCCGCCCTCATCGCCGGCGAGGAGAGCGCGGCGCGGCTGGCCGATTACCGCAACTACTTCGTCTACGAGATCGGCATGCGCGACGCCGCCGGCAACCGCACCACCATGTCGAACCGGGCCCTGCGCGGCTCCGGCGGCGAAGCGCAGGCGCCGTTCTACGTCGCCATCGCGGCCTCCCTCGCCTCGGCCTACTATCCCGGCGACCGGCCCGGCGACGAGAATCCGGGGCTGGGCCTCTGTCTCCTCGACGAGGCGTTCTCGAAGCTCGACGTGCGCAACTCCCAGGCCCTGGTCGATCTCTACCAGGCCTGGGGCCTGCAGCTTCTCATCGCCGCGCCCGAGGACAAGCGCACGACCCTCACCGAGGTGATGGACACCATCGTCACCGTCTACAAGAGCCCGGACCTCAAGGGCGTGCGCATCGAATCCGAGCACCCCCTTGAGGCCGCCAAGCGCGCGCTGGCCGCCATCAACCCGGAACGCCAGGGGATCGAGGGGTTTCGCCTGCCCGGTGCTGCGGCGTGACATCGGTTCTATTCAGCGGAAGCGCGCACCGGCCGGTGTCAGACGCGACGCGCTCCCTCTCCTGAAAGGAGAGGGTTGGGGTGAGGTGTGCGAACTCTCCGGAGAATCCACACACCTCACCCTGTCCCTCTCCTTCCAGGAGAAGGGACCCGCGTCTCGTTCGGAAATCCCTGCGTGGAAGGTCGTTCCGGTTGCGCCCAGGGCGCGGCCGAGAGGGCGCGGGCGAGGTAGTCGGCGAGCGCCGTGACCCGCGCCGGGCGCGGATCGCCGGGCGGCGTCATCAGGTGGAGGGCGATGGGCGGGGCCGACCAGCCGGGCAGGACCCGTTCCAGGCGCCCGGCCGCGAGGTCGTCCCACAGCATGAAGTCGGGCTGGACGGCGAGGCCGAGCCCGGCCCGCAGGGCCGGCGCCAACGCATCGGCGTTGTTGGCGCGTAGCGGCCCGCCCGGAATCACCACGGCCTCGGTGCCGTCCGGGCCGAGGAAGCGCCAGCGGTCGGGGCTCGGCAGGTAGGCGTAGCCGAGGCAGGCGTGGCGGGCGAGGTCGTGCGGATGCGTCGGCCGGCCCTGCGCGTCGAGATAGGCCGGCGCGCCGACGAGGGAGCGGTGGACCGTGCAGAGCCGGCGCGTCCGCAGGGACGAATCGGCCAGCGCCGCGATGCGCAACGCGATGTCGAACCCGCCGCCGACGAGGTCGACGAGGGCGTCGCTGAGATGCAGGTCGATGGTTAGGCCCGGATGCGCCGCCAGGAAGTCCGGCAGCAGGGGCGCCACGTGCGTCACCCCGAACGACATGGGCGCGGCGAGCCGCACCCGCCCGCGCGGGGCCGCCGCCCCGTCGCGGGCCTCAGCCTCCGCCGCTTCGCCCTCGGCGAGGAGCCGGGCCGCGCCGTCCCGCGCGGCGAGGCCCGATTCCGTCAGCGCCAGCTTGCGCGAGGTCCGGTGGAACAGGCGGGCGCCGATGCGGGCCTCCAGGCGTCCCACCGCCTTCGACACGGTGCCGGGCGAGACCCCGAGGTCGCGGGCCGCCTGCCCGAACGAGCCGGTCTCGGCCACCTTGGCGAACACCGCCCAGGCCTCGAAATCGGGGAGCTTCATATGCGCATTCCGGAAACGATGTGTTTCCATCGTTTCCGTTTTCGCGCGTGTCGGCAAGGGCCATGTTGTTTCCAGCAGAAGGAAACGGACCCATGACCGCCAGCGACATGACCCATCACGGCCTCCACCACGTCACCGCCTTTTCCGGCTCGGCGGCGCGCAACCTCGGTTTCTACACGGAGACCCTCGGCCTCCGGCTGGTGAAGAAGACCGTCAATTTCGACGATCCCGGCACCTACCACCTGTATTACGGCGACGAGACCGGCCGGCCCGGCACCATCCTGACGTTCTTCCCCATCGCCCATGCGGCCCCCGGCCGGGTCGGTGTGGGCGAGACCAGCGAGACGGCGTTCCGGGTGCCGCGGGCTTCCATCGGCTGGTGGCTGCAGCGCCTCGTCGAGGCGGGCGTCGTCCACGAGGCCCCCGTCGCGGTGATGGGTGAGCCGACCCTGCGGTTGCGCGATCCCGACGGGATGATGCTGGCCCTCGTGGGCGTCCCTGATCTGGACGATGCAGCGGCCTGGACCGGCGGCGACGTCCCGGCCGAGCACGCCATCCGGGGCCTGCACGGGGTCACCCTGCTGCTCGGCGAGGCGGAGCCGACGGCCGCGATCCTCACCGAAATCCTCGGCTTCACCGAGGATGCGCGGGAAGGGTCCTCGACCCGCTACGCCAGCGGGGCGACGGAGGGCGGCTTCGTCACCCTGCGGGCGGTCGGCGAGTCCCTGCGCGGTCGCCAGGGGGCGGGCTCCGTCCACCACATCGCCTTCCGGGCGGCGGACGACGCCGCGCAGGCGGCCATGGTCGCGGCGCTGACCACGCGCCACGGCCTCGGCGTCACCGAGCAGCGCGACCGGGCCTATTTCCGCTCGGTCTACTTCCGCGAGCCCGGCGGCGTGCTGTTCGAGATCGCCACCGACGTGCCGGGCTTCGACGCGGACGAGGCCGTGGCCGACCTCGGCACCGGCCTGAAGCTGCCCGCCGGTCTGGAGCCGCACCGCGCCCAAATCGAAGCCGCCCTGCCGCCCCTCGCCTGAACCCCCCGGCCCGCATCCCCTGCGGGCCGGCCCCCGCCAAATGCATCGCCCCGGAGAGCCGCCATGACCGCGTCCGCCCCGAAATCCCTCGCCTTCGTCCACCGCTTCGAGGCGGCGACGGTGGCGGACCGCCCGCCCCTGCTCGTCCTCCACGGCACCGGCGGCGACGAATCCGACCTCCTGCCCCTCGGCCGCGAAGTGGCGCCGGGATCGGCCCTGCTGTCGCCGCGCGGTCCCGTGCTGGAGAACGGGATGCCGCGCTTCTTCCGGCGCCTCGCCGAGGGCGTGTTCGACGAGGACGACGTCCGCCGGCGCGCCGCCGATCTCGCGGCCTTCGTCGGTCAGGCGCGGACGGCCTACGGTCTCCCCGCCCCCGTGGCCCTCGGCTTCTCCAACGGCGCCAACATCGCCGCCGCCGTGCTGCTGCTGCATCCGGGCGTCCTCGCCGGGGCCGTGCTCCTGCGTCCGATGCGGCCCCTGGCCGTACTGCCGGAGCCCGACCTCACGGGCCTGCCCGTGCTGATGCTCTCGGGGGCCCTGGACCCCATCGTGCCGGAGGCGAATGCGCGGGCGCTCGCCGACCCTTTTCGCGCATCCGGCGCCGTGGTCCAGCACACGGTGCTGCCCGCGGGGCACGGCCTGTCCCGGGCCGACCTCGCGGCGGTCCGGACCTGGCTGGCGGGGCTCACGGCCTGAGATGGACGCCGGCGGCGCGGCCGGCGTCCCACCGCGGGGTCAGAAGCTCGCCACCAATTGGAACCGCACGAGGCGCGGCGCGCCGGGGCTGATGTTGTTGTTGCCGTCGGCGCTGGCGAGATAGGCGCGATCGAGGAGGTTCTCGACGTTGAGCTGTGCCCGCAGCCCATCGCCGACCTGGTAGAACAGGCCGAGGTCGAACCGGGTGTAGCCGGGCAGCCGGACGGTGTTGTCGGCCGACGCGAAGGTGTGCGTCTGGTGGATCGCGCCGACGCCGACGGAGAAGTCTGGCGTCACGGAGAACTTGTTCCACAGGGTGATGGCGTTGAACGGCACGAGGCCGATCTGGTTGCCCGGAACGATGAGGGCGGAGCCGAAGCCGCTGACGATGCGCGCATCGGTGAAACTGTACCCGCCCGCCACCTGCCACCAATCGGTGAGAGTGCCGTTCGCGCCGATCTCGATCCCCTTGGCGTTGGTCTGGCCGCTGGTGAGGAAGAACCCCGGACGGTTGGGGTCCGCCAGGCGCTGGTTGAAGCGGTCGAGGTCGTAGAGGGCCGCCGTGAGCTGGAGGGTGGGCGACACGTCCCACTTCGCGCCGAACTCGCGGTTCTCGAACCGCTCCGGCTCGGCGATGGCGAGGCCGGGCGTCAGGGCGCCGAACTGGTCGCCGGCGGACGGCAGGTAGGACACGCTGACGTTGCCGTAGAACGCCAGGGTCTCTACCGGCTTGAACACCGCACCGGCCCGCGGCGACAGCAGGTCGTCGACCCGCGTGCTGGTGATGCCGCTGCGCCGGTCCGTGGACGCGAAGTCGAAGTGGTCGTAGCGCAGGCCGCCGATCAATTGCAGATGCGGCCCGATCTCGATCTGATCCTGGGCGTAGACCGCCGCCAGGCCGAGATCGTAGCGGTTGTTGGCGCCGGACGCGAGGTTGCGGAAGCTGACCGGGACCCGCGACAGGGGCGAGAGCGGGTTGACGATGAGGCTCTGCGTCCCGGTGGTCGCGAAGACGCCGTCCTCCCGGTAGGTGATGCCCTCCTGACGGCCGAGTTCGAACCCGGCGAGCAGGGTGTGGGCCAGGGGCCCGGTGGTGAACCGGTAGGTGAAGTCGTTCTGGTTGAAGACGTTCGTCCGCGGCGTGTCGTTGTTGAACGCGCTGAGTTCGAGGGTGGTCCCGGCCGCGTTCACGGCGCCGCCCGCCCGGATGCTCGGATAGACCACCTGATACGCCTTGGCGTAGTCGGCGTACCGGACCTGGCTCCGCAGCTCGACGCCCGATGCGAACCGGTGGTCGAGGGTCGCCGTCGCGATGTGGGCGTCGACCCGGGCGTAGCTGAGGTCCGGGTTGCCGAAGAAGGTGCGGATGTTCCGGCGGTAGCGGTAGGGCCGTCCGAATTGCGAGGGAATGCCGCGGTCGGCGGTGCGGTCGTCGTGGAAGTACTCGTAGGAGAGCTTCAGGGTGGTGTCCGGGCCGATGAGCAGGGTGGCCGTCGGATTGAAGCCCCAGCGGCGCAGATCCACGTGATCCCGGAAGGTGCCGCTGTCCTCGAACAGGCCATTGAGCCGGACGAACGCCGTGTCCGAGAGGCGGTCGCCGACATCGACGGCCATGCGCCGGGTGCCGAACTGACCGCCCTGAACGACCATCTCGCGCAGTGGGAGGCCGTCGGCCTGCTTGAGCACGCGGTTGACGACCCCGCCGCCGCCGCCGCGCCCGAAGATCATCGCGTTCGGGCCCTTCAGCACCTCGACCCGCTCGACGTTGTAGAGATCGCGAAAGTACTGCGCGTCGTCGCGGATGCCGTTGACGTAGAAATCGGCGCTCGAGGTCTGGCCGCGGATCACGACCTCGTCGCGGTTGGCGGCGCCCTGATGCAGGAACACCCCCGGCACGTAGCGCAGGGCCTCGGTGACGCCCTGGAAGCCCTGGTCGCGGATCTGCTCCCGCGTCACCACGGTCACCGCTTGCGGGGTGTCGATGAGGGCCGTGTCCGTCTTCGTCGCGCTGCGCGCCCGCGTGGTCCGGTAGCCGCTCGGGCCGCCGACCCCCTCGACACTGAGTTGCTCCAGGTTGACTTCCGCCTGGGCGGTCTCGGCCGCCGCCCGTCCTTGCGCGCTCGCCCCACCGGCGAACAGGAGGCCGGCACTTCCGGCCAGGATCGCGAAGGATCTTCGATTTATAGTTCCATGCATGACGGGGCGATCTCTCCGGAACGAATTATGGTTCGTTCGATCGGCGTCCTATCCTTTGGATCGACGCACGTGATTCATGCTTAGGCATGCTATTCTGATAAATGAACCGGTATCAGCTGATAAAAGTCCGTCTCAGGTCTTGTTGAGAATGGTAATAATTCTCGGTCATTGATCAAGTGTCGCGCGGTCCAGGGCTTTTTCCCCGCACGGCGGCTTTGGCCGCGGCGCGCCGGCGGGGCGAACGGTTCGCGGTGGTGCGAAAACAACACAGGGGGCTCGCGCCCGGGATCCGCCCGTTCGCGTTGAGCGCGGCCGCCGCCCATGCTAGGCGCCGGCCCGGTGCTTCACGAAACGATTCCCCGTCGCCGGGGTCCGAAGCGGGTCATGTCCGAAGCCGGCCATGCCCCGGGCCGACCAGGACGGCGCGGCGCACGGTTCGTGAGAAACACCCGATCTCCGCTGCTGCGTTTGACCCGAGGCGTCCATGATCCCCCGTTACAGCCGCCCCGAGATGACCGCGATCTGGTCGCCCGAGACCCGCTTCAAGATCTGGTTCGAGATCGAGGCCCACGCCACCACGGCGCTCGCCGAGATTGGCGTGGTGCCGAAAGCCGCCGCCGACACGATCTGGGAGAAGGGCCGCGACGCGGTGTTCGATGTCGCCCGCATCGATGCCATCGAGGCGGTGACGAAGCACGACGTCATCGCCTTCCTGACCCATCTCGCCGAGATCGTCGGCCCCGAGGCGCGCTTCGTCCACCAGGGCATGACCTCGTCGGACGTCCTCGACACCTGCTTCAACGTGCAGCTCGTGCGCGCCGCCGACCTGCTCATCGCCGATGTCGACGCCCTGCTCGCCGCCATCAAGCGCCGGGCCTTCGAACACAAGATGACGCCGACCATCGGCCGCTCGCACGGCATCCACGCCGAGCCCGTCACCTTCGGCCTCAAGCTGGCCCAGGCCTATGCCGAGTTCGAGCGCAACCGCGCCCGCCTCGTGGCCGCGCGCGAAGAGGTCGCCACCTGCGCCATCTCGGGGGCGGTCGGCACCTTCGCCAACATCGACCCGCGCGTGGAGGAGTACGTGGCCAAGGCCATGGGCCTGTCGCCCGAGCCGGTCTCGACCCAGGTGATCCCGCGCGACCGCCACGCCATGTTCTTCGCCACCCTCGGCGTGGTGGCGAGCTCGGTGGAGCGCCTCTCCATCGAGGTGCGCCACCTCCAGCGCACGGAGGTGCTGGAGGCCGAAGAGTTCTTCTCGGAGGGCCAGAAGGGCTCGTCGGCCATGCCGCACAAGCGCAACCCCGTGCTCACCGAGAACCTCACGGGCCTCGCCCGCATGGTGCGCTCCTACGCCCTGCCCGCCATGGAGAACGTGGCCCTGTGGCACGAGCGCGACATTTCGCACTCGTCGGTGGAGCGCATGATCGGCCCGGACAGCACCGTGACCCTGGACTTCGCCCTGGGCCGCCTCACCGGGGTCATCGACAAGCTGCTGATCTACCCCGAGCAGATGCAGCGCAACCTCGACAAGCTCGGCGGCCTCGTCCACTCGCAGCGCGTGCTCCTGGCCCTGACCCAGGCCGGCGTCTCGCGCGAGGATTCGTACCGGCTGGTCCAGCGCAACGCCATGCCGGTCTGGCGCGGCGAGGGCGACTTCCTCACCCTGCTAAAGGCCGACACCGACGTCACCGCCGCCCTGAGCCCGGCGGAGATCGAGGCGTGCTTCGACCTCGGCTACCACTTCAAGCACGTCGACACGATTTTTTCACGAGTCTTTGGGGCGGCCTGAGCCGAACCGCACGAATCCTGCGTCGCGCGTCTTCCTCTAAGCGATTCAAAGGTCCCGCCCCGTGTCGAACCCCCGCATCGTCTACCTCAACGGCGACTTCCTGCCCTTCGACGAGGCGCGGGTGCCGATCATGGATCGCGGCTTCCTGTTCGCCGACGGCATCTACGAGGTCTCGGCGATCCTCGACGGGCGTTTGGTCGACAACGAGGCCCATCTCGCCCGTCTCGACCGGTCGCTCGGTGAGATCGACATCGCCAACCCGCACACGCTGGCGGAGTGGGTCGGCCTGCAGACGGAGCTGGTGGCCCGCAACGGCGTCACCGAGGGCCTCGTCTACATGCAGGTGACCCGCGGCGTGTACGAGCGCGACTTCGCCTATCCGCCGGCCGGCACCCAGCCGACCGTGATGATGTTCACGCAGGCCAAGACCGTGGCGGCCAATCCCCTGGCCGCCAAGGGTGCGCGGGTCATCACCGTGCCGGATCTCCGCTGGAAGCGCCGGGACATCAAGTCCATCGCCCTGCTCGCCCAGGTGCTGGCGAAGCAGCAGGCGGCGGCCGCCGGCGTGGCCGAGGCCTGGATGGTCGAGGACGGCGCGGTGACGGAGGGCTCGTCCTCCACGGCCTTCATCGTCACCGCCGGCGGCACCCTCGTCACCCGCCCGCTCTCCACGGCGCTCCTGCCCGGCATCACCCGGCAGGCGGTCTTGCGTCTCGCCGCCGAATCCGGCCTCGGCCTGGAGGAGCGCCTGTTCTCCGTGGCCGAGGCCCATGCGGCGGCGGAGGCGTTCTACACCAGCGCATCGGCCTTCGTGATGCCGGTGGTGGAACTCGACGGAAAACCCATCGGCACCGGCGCCCCCGGTCCCCACACCCTGCGCCTGCGCGAGCTCTACCTGGAACTGGCCCGCGCGGGCGTATAAATAAGTTACATATGGTTATAAGAATAAAAATTGGATATATCTCAAGATTTGCGTGGCTAGCTTATGGTTTATCTGTATCTTTCAGGCTTATTATTGGAGAAAATAAGCTTAGCACTCTTGCGAAAATAATTATTACAAAAATAGTCGATATAAAGCTCTGAAATACAACAAGTATCTTAAGGAAGCCAATTGGTAATATGTCGCCATAGCCAATTGTAAACTGAGTGATCGCGCTAAAGTAATAGCCATCGATAGAGTGCTTTGCGTTTAGGAGATGCTCCAAGTTTGATGAGTACATATTTCCAAATAATAATATCAATTATGCATAATTGATTACAATCATAATTACTGCTCGGTGGCTGTTCGCCACGATTTGATCTGGCCTTTTAATGTTATCAAATATTGTAAGATTGATGTTCACCTGCAAAATTTCTATTATTCTAATTAAAGAAAAGACTAGTATAAATTCTTTTAAATAACAAGGCAAAAAGCTGTGTTGAAGTAGCGACAAAAATATAAAAGATATAATTGAGAAAAAAATCCAGAATGATACATAGAGGTCGATTAAGAGGGCTCTTTTATGGGTGAATGCGCTGTTTCTAAACTCGCTCTCGTTTAATTCTCCCCGGCTTTTATACGCTGGTATAAAGAAAGATAGAATTTTCATTAAAGACACAAATTTCAATAGATTAAATAAGTATATCACAAAAACAGTAATGAATCCGGAATTTTTGCCGATTATATTAGTCATGATTAAAACTCCACTATGAGGTGTTTGTATTTGTATTTTACTATTCGATTTCCAGTTAGAAGACAATGAGTATAATCTATTTCAGCATTCATGGTGAGCAGATATATTTTATCCAACAATGCCACGCCGTTTTACTATTTTTGTATAAGTGAAATCTTTTTAAGGGATGTCTGTTTTGTGCGGCGGGGCGCAGCATTTGGCGCCTCGTGCGCCGTTGAAAATCCTATCTCTCAAGTGCGCTCTGGAACGCTTGAGTGTCGGACATGTTTTCTTTCAAATCGCAACTTTGAAATTGAAGGTACGATATGCGTTCGATCCTCACCCTGGCCGCCGGCCTGAGCCTGCTGGCGACCGCCGCCTTCGCCCAGGTAACCGCGCCGAACAGCACCGTGCCCGACAAGATCCAGCCCGATGCCGGTCCCCCCGGCACCGGCGGCACCTTGAGCGACCGCCTCGAGAAGAACGACGGCGTGATCAAGCCGCCGTCCAACACCGCCCCCGGCATGGTGGTGCGCCCGCCCGACCCGAGCCCCGGCTCGATGCCGGTGATCAAGCCCGGCGACCTGCCCGGCCGCGAGCCCGGCACGGAGGCGAAGTAGGCTTCGTCCCCCGGCGATTCGGGCCCGGATCGGCCCCTTGCTTGATTTCCGCCGGCGGATCGCGGAAAGACCCGGAGATCGTGGGATGGTCCGGCCTCAGGCCGGGCCGTCTTCGCGCGGGTCCTCCGGACAGGTCTTGGGTGAATGGCAAACGTCGTCGTCGTAGGCGCCCAGTGGGGTGACGAAGGCAAGGGCAAGATCGTCGACTGGCTCTCCGAGCAGGCCGACGTGGTGGTCCGCTTCCAGGGCGGCCACAATGCCGGCCACACCCTCGTCATCAACGGCGTGACCTACAAGCTCGCCCTGCTGCCCTCGGGCGTGGTGCGCGGCGGCAAGCTCTCGGTCATCGGCAACGGTGTCGTGGTCGATCCGTGGCACCTCGTCGACGAGATCGCCCGGCTCCAGGCCCAGGGCGTCGAGATCTCGCCCAAGACCCTGCGCATCGCCGACAACGCCACGCTGATCCTGCCGCTGCACCGCGAGCTCGACCATTTTCGCGAGACGTCGAATGCGGGCCTGAAGATCGGCACGACGAAGCGCGGCATCGGCCCGGCCTACGAGGACAAGGTCGGCCGCCGCGCCATCCGGGTCGTCGACCTCGCCGACGAGAGCACGCTCGCCGCCAAGATCGAGCGGGTGCTGACCCACCACAACGCCCTGCGCCGCGGCCTCGGGATCGAGGAGGTCGATGCCGACGCCCTCCTCGCCGAGCTGAAGGCCATCGCGCCGACCATCCTGCCCTACGCCGACACCGTCTGGAAGCTCCTCGACGAGGAGCGCCGGGCCGGCAAGCGCATCCTGTTCGAGGGGGCCCAGGGCGCCCTCCTCGATGTCGACCACGGCACCTACCCGTTCGTGACCTCGTCCAACATCGTGGCGGCCCAGGCCGCGACGGGGTCCGGCATGGGTCCGTCCGCCATCGGCTACGTGCTGGGCATCGCGAAAGCCTACACCACCCGCGTCGGCGAGGGCCCGTTCCCCACGGAGCTGTTCGACGAGATCGGCGAGACCATCGGCGCCAAGGGCCGCGAGTTCGGCGTCAACACCGGGCGCAAGCGCCGCTGCGGCTGGTTCGACGCCGTGCTGGTGCGCCAGACGGTGAAGACCTCGGGCATCGACGGCATCGCGCTGACCAAGCTCGACATCCTCGACGGGTTCGAGACCATCAAGGTCTGCACCGGCTACCGCCTCGGCGATCAGATCCTCGACCACCTGCCCGCCAACCAGGCGGCTCAGGCCAAGGTGGAGCCCATCTACGAGACCATCGAGGGCTGGACCGGCACCACCGCCGGCGCCCGCTCCTGGGCCGACCTGCCGGCCCAGGCGATCAAGTATGTGCGCCGCATCGAGGAACTGATCGGCGCGCCGGTGGCGCTGCTCTCGACCTCGCCGGAGCGCGACGACACCATCCTGATGCACAGCCCCTTCGAGGATTAACGCGTCTGAGAGGATGGGCGGCGCATCCGCTCCCGGGCGGGGGGCGCCGTCCCGCCCGAGAGCGAGCGGACCCCAGTCACGATGGCCGACTACTATCCCCTCCTGGCGCGCGCCCTCGAAGCGATGCCGGATCGCTCGCCGGCCCTGCGCAAGGCCGTCTACGAACGCGCGCGCAGCGCCCTGATCGGCCAGCTCCGTTCCCTCGACCCGCCCCTGTCGGACGCGGATATCGATCTCGAGGCCCGGGCCCTCGAGACCGCCATCGACCGCCTCGAGACCGAGCACGCCCCGCCGCCCGAGCCGGTGCGGGAGCCCGAGCCGCTCCCCGAACCCGCTCCGCCCGTCCCGGTGGAGACCCCGCTGGACCTGCCCGAAGCGACGCCGCCCGAGCCCGAGCCCGAACGGAAGCCCGAGCCCCTTCCCGCGGCCGCAGCGCCCGAGCCGGCCGCGCCGCCGTTCCTGCCCCCGGCGCCGCCGCCCGACCTCGGCGCGACGCCCTTCATGGCGCCGGAGCCGCCCGCCGGCCCGCCGATCATCCCGATCCAGGCCCGCAAGGGCCGGCCTTCGGCCGCCTCGCCCGCCGCGCCCGAACTTGTCGAGGCGCCGGCCGAATCCGCTCCGCCGGAGCCGACGGGGGCCGACCTCGTGGCCGATCCCTCCGGCGGGCGGCAGCGCCCGCGCATCGACGTGGTCTCGCCGCGCGCCGGCCGGTCGCGCCTGCTGCGCAACGCCGTGGTGGGCGCGGTGCTGTTCACGGTCATCGGCCTCATCGCCGTCGCGGCCTTCCTCCTGCGCGACAAGCCGGCGGACCTGCAGCCCGTCGCCGCCGAGCAGCAGGACGCGGTACCGGACGGGGCCGAGAGCAAGTACGCCGACCGCATCGGCGGCGAGGCCGTCACCCCGCCGGCCGCGCCGACGCGGGTCGCGCCGACGCCGGCGAGCCCCAACGCCGCCGCGCCCGACGTCACCGTGGCGCAGCGCGCCGTCCTCTACGAGGAGAACACTTCCGCCACCAACGCCCAGCCGACGACGATCCCGGGTCGGGTCCAGTGGCGGCTGGAGACGGTCAACGGCGAGCGTGGCCAGCCCCTGGAGACGGCCGTGCGGGCCAATGTCGAGTTTCCGGATGCCGGAATCAGCCTTGCGATGACCCTCAAGCGCAACCTCGACGCGACCCTGCCGGCCTCGCACACCATCGAGCTCGTCTTCACCACGGACAGCGCCAACGCCGCGCGCCGGACGGTGCAGGATATCGGACTGCTTCAGACCAAGGACGAGGAGAACACCCGCGGTTCGCCGGTCTCGGGACTGCCCGTGCGGGTCCGGGACAACCTGTTCCTCATCGGCCTGTCGTCCCTGCGCAACGACATCGACCGCAACACCGACATGCTGCTGCACCGGAACTGGATGGAGCTCGCCGTGAAGTTCAGCAGCGGCTCGCGGGCGATCCTCAACTTCGAGAAGGGCGCCGCCGGGACGCAGGTGCTGGAGAAAGCCTTCGCCCAGTGGCGCTGACGGACGGGGGCGGCCCGACGCATCGGGCCGCCCTCCGTTCGAACGGCGAGGCTCAGGCGTGGGCCGCCGCGCGCGGAGCCTCGCGGGACGCCAGGTTGCGCTTGACCGCCTCCTGGATCTTCTCGAAGGCGCGGACCTCGATCTGACGGACGCGCTCGCGCGACACGCCGAACTCGCCGGACAGATCCTCCAGGGTGATGGGGTCGTCGGCGAGGCGCCGCGCCTCGAAGATCCGGCGCTCGCGGGCGTTGAGGACCGAGAGGGCGTCGCGCAGGGCCGTGAGGCGGTTCTGCCCCTCTTCCTCGCGGGCCAGCACGGTCTCCTGGCTCGGGCTGTTGTCCACGAGCCAGTCCTGCCACTCGCCCTCGCCTTCCTCGCGCAGGGGGGCGTTGAGGGAGGTGTCGCCGGAGAGGCGACGGTTCATGTCGATCACCTCCTGCTCGGGCACGCCGAGCTTGACGGCGATCTGCGCCACCTGGTCCGGCTTGAGGTCGCCCTCTTCCAGGGCCGAGATCCGGCCCTTGGCCTTGCGCAGGTTGAAGAACAGCTTCTTCTGGTTGGCGGTGGTGCCCATCTTCACCAGGGACCACGAGCGCAGGATGTATTCCTGGATCGCCGCCTTGATCCACCACATGGCGTAGGTGGCGAGCCGGAAGCCCTTGTCGGGCTCGAAGCGCTTGACCGCCTGCATCAGGCCGACATTGCCCTCGGACACGACCTCGCCGATGGGCAGGCCGTAGCCGCGATAGCCCATGGCGATCTTGGCCACGAGGCGCAGGTGCGAGGTCACGAGGCGGTGGGCCGCGCCGCGGTCGCCTTTCTCCCGCCAGTCCTTCGCGAGCGTGAACTCCTCGTTCGGCTCCAGCATCGGAAACTTGCGGATCTCATCGAGGTAGCGCGACAGGCCACCCTCGGTGGCGAGCACGGGCAATGCGCCGGCCATGGTCTTATCTCCCTGAATGGTCCCCCGACGGGGCGGACCCGATTCGAACCGCCGCTCCCTTGAGCCGGCGTTCCGATTCCCCATTTCTACCGGGAAACGCGAAACGCCGGAAGCCGGTCCGGTGCACGAACATCGCAGTCAACGCGCGATGTCGCCGTTCGGTCATGGGTGGCACGAAACGCCGCGTCCGGCGGTGCCGTTCCGCACCCCCACCGGGCCGAGGCTTGACCGTGGCCGATGGGCCACGCCGGCCCTAGGTCGTCGCCCCCTTTTTCCGGAGGGCCGCCAGGAGCGCTTCCATTTCCGGCGGCAGCGGACTCTCGAAATGCAGGGTTTCCCCCGTGCGGGGATGGGCGAAGCCGAGGACGCTGGCATGCAGGGCCTGCCGCCCGAGGGACAGCAGGGCCGCGCGGGCTTCGTCCCCGAGGCGGGACGCCTTGGTCTTGAACGCGCTGCCGTAGACGGCGTCCCCGAGGAGCGGATGGCCGCGATGGCTCATGTGCACCCGGATCTGGTGGGTGCGGCCCGTCTCCAGCTCGCACCGGACCAGGGCGACGAGGCCCGTGGCGTCGAGGGCTTCCTCGACGTGGTAGTGGGTGATGGCCTCGCGCCCGGTCTCGCCTCGGACCACGGCGATCTTTTCGCGATTGCGGATGCTGCGGGCGAGGAACGCGTCGATGGTGCCGACGCGCGGCTCCGGCACGCCCCAGACCAGGGCACGGTAGACCCGCTCGAGGGGCCCGGTGCGGCCGTGATCGGCGAACTGCTCGGTCAGGCCCTTGTGGGCCCGGTCGTTCTTGGCCACCACCAGGAGCCCGCTGGTGTCCTTGTCGAGGCGGTGGACGATGCCCGGACGCCGGACCCCGCCGATGCCCGACAGGCTGTCGCCGCAATGGGCGATAAGGCCGTTGACCAGGGTGCCGGAATCGTGGCCGGGCGCTGGATGCACCACGAGGCCCGCCGGCTTGTCGATGACGATGAGGTCGTCGTCCTCGTAGACCACGACGAGGTCCTGGGTCTCGCCCCGCGGCGTCGGCGCGATCGCCGTCGGGATCGTCACGGCGAGTTCCGTGCCCGGCCCGACCTTCACCGACAGGTCGAGCACCACCGTTCCGTTGCGCGTCACCTGGCCCGTTCGGATGAGTTCCTGAAGGCGCGCCCGCGACACATCGGGAAACGCCCGCGCCAGGGCGCGGTCGAGGCGCTCCGGCGTCACATCGTCGGCGAGCGTCGCCCGACGGTCCTCTGGTTGCTGCAACGATCGTCCCTCCGCCTCGAAGATCGCGACCCGGACGGGCCACGTAAAATCACGTCCGGGGGCACTTGCCCCCTCGCGGGACCGTCGCTATACGATCGCCACACCGCCGGGAAGCTTCCCCCGCCGGACGGTCCCACGGGATCGGAACCACCCGGAAGCGACGCAGGCACCCGACGGGTGTCGCGTAGGATTGAAGACCGCGCCCATCGTCTAGCGGTTAGGACAGGTCCCTCTCACGGATCAGACCGGGGTTCGATTCCCCGTGGGCGCGCCAATCCACGATACTGGAATTCCAGATGTGTTCGAGGGCTTGGCAATCATACTTTGTATGTGGCTAAGTATCTCCTGGGCCGGTCAAGCTCGGTGAAATCGTATGCCGCCCGCATGACGCGGTGCGAAACGTCCAAGCGCCCCCAGGACCTTGCGAAATTCGGTATCGACCCGGCCCTGTGCTGCCCCGATGGCGCGCTGCCGCATCGAAAGTCTTGTGCGCGTTCTGTCGCAGCGCTTGCCTCCGATTAAGGATGGGTTACCATCGGCGCCTCCACAGCGTTCGACGTCTACCCCTCGAGACAAGGTGTTCGCCATGTCCCAGACGATTCGCGTCAAGCCGACCCACGACGGCACCTATACTGTCTATCGTGGCAGTGAGGTCTTGGTGAGCGGCCTCACCCGCCCGCAGGCCGAGCACTACGAAGCGAGCCTCGGCCTGCTTCCGTCCCTCGCCGCCGCACGGGGGCCGGCCACGCTCTCCGCCTGAAAAGAAATTTTCGCGGACAAAGAATTTTCACGCGTCGCCCGCACGCGGGCGGCGCTCACGACGGCGTCAGGCGCACCGGACCGAGATCGGCGATGAGGCCGGCTTCCGTGAGGCCCCGCGCCGCGCCGGTGATGCCGAACCCGTCCGGGCCCCGGACGATGGTGTAGAGGTAGTAGCTCGCCCGCCGGGTCGGACCGCCCTCGCGGGCCGAGGCGGAGGGACAGCCGACCACCGGCACGGGCCGGCCCCCCGGACCGGGCGCGAAATGCACGCTGCCGACGTGGTTGTGGCCGTGCAGGATGAGATCGGCCCCGGCCTGCGCGATCATCGCCATGAACGCCGCGGCATCCTTCAGTTCCCGCCCCGACGAGGCCCCGCCCGGATGGGGCGGATGGTGGATCATCACCACCCGGCACGGCGGCTCGGCCTCGGCGCCGAGGCGCTCCAGCATGCCGCGCGCCGCCACGATCTGCGGCGGGCCGAGGCGTCCGCTCGCCACGAAGGGTTTCGTCGGAATCGCCGAGGACAGGCCGATGAGGGCCACGGGGCCGCGCCGGCGCAGGTAGGGGAACACCCCCGGCGCGCCGTCGTCGTCCGTGGTCCAGGCGCCGCAGGCGGCGAGCAGACCTTCGAGGGAGCCGCGCACGTAGGCGTCGTGGTTGCCCGGCACGAAGCTCACGGCGTCCGGGTTGCCCAGGGCCTCCAAGAACACCCGCGAGGTCGCCCACTCGCTCGGCAGGCCGATGTTGCAGAGGTCGCCCGTGCAGGCGATGTGGTCGTGGGGCTGGCCCTGGAGATCGGCTACGAGGGCGGCGAGCAGATCCATGTCGTGGGCGTGCTTGCGGCCGCGCCGCCAGTTCACGTAGCCGGTGGCGCGCTTGCTGAAGAGCTGGCGCAGGCGCGGGCGCGGCAGCGGCCCGACATGCGGGTCGGTGATGTGGGCGAGGCGGAACATGCGTGTCCGTTTCGGCTGGGAAATTTCCTCCGCATCGCCACTCGCGTCCCCGGGGTCAACCCAGACTCCCGTCACGCGCTTCCGATCACGACGCCGGCCGCCAGGACGAGGGCGCCGCCCAGCACCACCTGCATGGCCGCCCGCCAGAAGGGTGTGGCCATGTAGCGCGTGCGGATGCCGGCGATGACGGCGAGTTCGACGACGACCACGACGATGGCGAGGCCCGTCGCCAGGGCGAACGCGTTCGGCCAGGTATCGGGGATGAGGTAGGGCAGCGTGTGCCCGAGGCCGCCCAAAGCGGTCATCGCCCCGCAGACGAGGCCGCGCATCCACGGCGAGCCGCGCCCGGTGATCGATCCGTTGTCCGACAGCGCCTCGGTGAAGCCCATGCTGATCCCGGCGCCGAGGGAGGCCGCGAGCCCGACAAGAAAGGTCGCTCCGTTGCTGTGCGTGGCGAAGGCCGCGGCGAAGATCGGCGCAAGGGTCGAGACCGAGCCGTCGATGAGGCCGGCCAGGGCCGGCTGTACGTAACGCAGGACATGGGCCCGGTGGGCCTCGGCGGCCGCGTCGAGGGCGGGGTTTTCGTCGCGGGCCGTTCTCGGATCGCGGAGTCTCCCCGGGTCGAGGGCGAGGGTCGGTAAGGGCGGCGCGGCGCCGGCATCCAGGATCATCGGACGGACTCCAGTTTGTATTTGTTCTAATCTATAGATTGGAACAGCTACAAACAATGGGGTTTTACCCTTGGTGGCCGGGATTTGAGGGTTGCAAGGGCGTCCGCCACCCGCGCAGGGCGGGTGCACGGCGTTGCGTCGGCCCGGGGAACGGCGCTAGACACCGCCCGGCGCCGGCCGGAGGCAGTCCTCTCCGGACCTCGCACCGGGTGGGTCGCGAGCGGCGCCGCGAAGGCGATCTCCATGAGTGTCCTCAAGCGCATCGGCCGCGCCCCGGCGGTCCAGCAGGCCCTCGGCCGTGTCGCCGGCGGCTACCTGCGCCTCGTGCGCGCCACCAACCGCTTTGCCGTGGAGCCGGCCGATCCCGATCCGTGGCTCGACGATCTCGGGCCGTTCATCGCCGGCATGTGGCACGGCCAGCATACGATGATCTCGTTCATGCGCCGGCCCCACGACCGCATCGCCACGATCATCTCCCGCTCGGCCGACGGCAACATCAACACCATCGCGCTGGAGCGCATGGGTGTGCGGGTGATCCGCGCGTCGGGGGCTCGCGGGCGGCCCGTGCGCGACGTCAAGGCCAAGGGCGGGGCCGAGGGCCTGCGTGCCATGCTGCGGGCCTTGAAGAACGGCGAATCCGTCGCCTTCAGCGCCGACGTGCCGAAGGTCTCGCGCCGGTGCGACGCCGGCATCCTGACGCTGGCCCGCTTCTCCGGCCGGCCCATCGTGCCCGTGGCCGTGGTCACGAGCCGCCACCTGCGGCTCAACAGCTGGGACCGCGCCTGCTTCGGCCTGCCGTTCGGCCGGGGCGCCATGGTGTTCGGGACGCCGATCCGGGTGCCGCGCGACGCCGAGCCCGAGGCGTTCGAGGTTTTGCGCCTGGCGGTGGAGGCCGAGATGAACCGCGTCCACGACCGCGCCTACACCCTCGTGGGGCGCCCCGACCGCGTCGGACCTCCCGCATGAAGCCGCCCGTGACCAAGGCCCCGCCCCTGACGGCGATCCTGAAGCTCTATCGCTACGGCCTCATGGTCGGCGAGCCGGCGGTGGCCGGCCTGCTGGCGTGGCGCTCGCGTCAGGGCAAGGAGGACCCCGGCCGCCTGCCCGAGCGCCGGGGCCTGCCGGGACGCGCCCGCCCCATCGGCCGCCTCGTCTGGATGCACGGGGCCAGCGTCGGCGAGATCCTCTCCCTCGTCGGCCTCGTCGACGGCATGATCGCCCGGGGCTTCTCCGTCCTCGTCACCACGGGCACCCGCAGCGCCGCCGACCTCATCGGCAGCCGCCTCCCCTCCGGGGCCGTGCATCAGTACGTGCCCCTCGACGCGCCGCGCTGGGTCGGGCGCTTCCTCGACCATTGGCGCCCGGACCTCGCCCTCGTGGCCGAATCCGAGATCTGGCCCAACACCCTCGTCGGCCTGCACGCCCGCGCGATCCCCCTCATCCTCGTCAACGGGCGGATGTCCGCGCGCTCGTACAAGGGCTGGGGCCGCAGCCCGCGCACGGCCCGCGCCCTCCTGTCGCGCATCGCCGTCTGCCTCGCGCAGACGGACGAGGATGCGGCGCGCTTCGCCCGGCTCGGAGCCCCCCGGGTCAGCGTCTCGGGCAACCTCAAATACGATTCCGACGTGCCCCCCGTGGACGAGCAGCAGCTGGCCCACCTGCGCGACTGCGTCGGCGACCGCCCGGTCTGGGTCGCGGCCAGCACCCATCCGGGCGAGGACGCCGTGGCGGCCCGCGTCCATGCGGCCCTGAAACGGCGCTGGCCGACGCTCCTCACCATCGTGGTGCCGCGCCATCCCCATCGCGGCGGCGACGTCGTCGCCCGCGCCGCGACGGAAGGCCTGCGCAGCGCCCGGCGCTCCCAGGGCGGACGCCCGCACGGGGACGTCGACCTCTACGTCGCCGACACCCTCGGCGAGCTCGGCCTGTTCTACCGCCTGACCGCGCTGGTCTACCTCGGCGGCTCCCTGGTGGAGCGGGGCGGGCAGAACCCCATCGAGCCGACGCGGCTGGGCGCCGCCGTCCTGCACGGCCCCCACATCTTCAACTTCACCCAGGTCTACCGGGCCCTCGACGGGGCCCGCGGCGCCCGCTGCGTCGCCGACGAGGCCGAGCTCACGGCGGCCCTCGCCGACCTCCTCGCCGATCCGACCCGCATCGACGCCATGGTCCGGGCGGGGGCGGCGGCGCTGGCGCCGTTCGAGGGCGCCGTCGACCGCACCCTGGCGGTGCTCGATCCCTTCATCGCGCAGATGCGGCTCACCGCCCTGGCGGCCCAGTGAGCCCGGCCTGATGCGGCCCCCGGCCTTCTGGCATGCCGGACCGGGGCACCCCGCCGCGCGGGCGCTGGCGCCCCTCGCCGCCCTCTACGGCCGCCGCAGCGCCGCGCGGATGGACCGGCCGGGCGCGGCCGGCCCCTGCCCCATCCTGTGCGTCGGCAATTTCACCCTCGGCGGCGCCGGCAAGACGCCGACCGCCCTGGCCCTGGCCGGATTCCTGCGCGGCCTCGGCGCCGCTCCCGCCTTCCTGACCCGCGGCTACGGCGGGCGCCTCGCCGGCCCGGTCCGCGTCGATCCCCACCGGCACGGAGCCGCCGACACCGGCGACGAGCCCCTGCTGCTGGCCCGCCACGCTGCCACCATCGTGGCGCGTGACCGGTCGGCCGGGGCGCGCCTCTGCGTCGCCCACGGCGCCGACGTGATCGTCATGGACGACGGGCTCCAGAACCCGGCGCTGGCCAAGGATCTCGCCCTCGCGGTGGTGGATGCCGGCGGGGGCGTCGGCAACGGGCTCGTGTTCCCGGCCGGCCCCCTCCGGGTGCCGCTGGCCCGGCAATGGCGCCACATCCACGGCCTCGTCCTCATCGGCGACGGCGCAGGGGGCGAGGCCGTGGCCGGGGAAGCCGCCCGGCGCGGCCTGCCGGTGCACCGCGCCCACCTCGTCCCCGGAGGCGACTGGGCCGGGCGCCGGGTCCTGGCCTTCGCCGGGATCGGCCGACCCGAAAAAATGTTCGCGACCCTTCGCGAGGCCGGCGCCGACCTCGCCGGCACACGCGCCTTCGCCGACCACCATCCCTACACGCGCGCCGAGCTCGATGCCCTCTCGGCCGAGGCGGCGCGCCTCGGGGCCGACCTCGTCACCACCCACAAGGACCATGTCCGCTTGCCGCCGGCTTTTTCCGGCCGTGTCGCGATCCTGCCCGTGACCCTCGAATTTCGGGAGTCCCGCCCCCTCCTCGCGCAGCTCGCGAAAAGTCTCGGCCGGCCCTGACTGTCCGGCGCAACGGCGAAGAACTGTCCCTGGCCCGGAGCGTGCTGCGAGCTTAGCCTTGGGTCATGCCCGACCTGTCCAGCCTCCTCGCCTTCGCCCTCGTCTCCCTCGGCCTGGTGCTGACGCCGGGGCCGAACATGATCTACCTCGTCTCGCGCTCCATCGCCCAGGGGCCCCACGCCGGTCTGATCTCGCTGGGCGGCGTGGCGCTGGGCTTCGTCGTCTACATGCTGTGCGCGGCCTTCGGCATCACCGCCCTGCTGCTGGCCGTGCCGTTCGCCTACGACACCCTGCGCTGGGCCGGAGCGGCCTACCTGCTCTATCTCGCCTGGCAGGCCGTGCGGCCGGGCGGGCGCAGCCCGTTCGCGGCGCGTTCCCTGCCTCATGATGGCCCCGGCCGGCTGTTCGCCATGGGGTTCGTCACCAACCTGCTGAACCCCAAGATCGCGGTGATGTACCTGTCGCTGCTGCCGCAGTTCATCGATCCCGCGCGGGGCAGCGTCCTCGCCCAGGCGCTGATCCTCGGCGCGATCCAGATCGTGGTGAGCGTCGGCGTCAACGCCCTCATCGCCGTCGGTGCCGGATCGGTGTCCGCGTTCCTCGGCGGCCGCCCGGCCTGGCAGGTGGCGCAACGCTGGCTCATGGGCACGGTGCTGGCCGGCCTCGCCCTGCGCATGGCCGCCGAATCGCGGCGCTGAGATCGACCATCCCGTAGCAGTTTTGACCGACGCGTGGGGCGCGGCGGGCTCCCTCTCCTTCCAGGCTACTGGATTCACACAAATGCGAACGAGCCGATCTCGTGCAGAGACAGGGCACCTGACGGCATCCGGATGCGGGCGTGAGGCTCACGGGTGCTCCCTCTCCTGGAAGGAGAGGGTTGGGGTGAGGTGTGCGGACTCTCCGGAATAGTCACACACCTCACCCTGTCCCTCTCCTTCCAGGAGAGGGGACCCGAGCATCCCGTGAGATGCCGAAATCCCGCGGCGTTCAGGAGCGTCAGCGCGGGCCGAGCGCCTTGGCGAAGGCGTTCAGGTTGCTGCGCATCATCGCCACGTAGGTCGGTGCCGGTCCGTTCGGGCCTGACAGGGCGTCGGAATAGACCTTGCCGCCGATGGCGGCCCCGCTCTCGCGGGCGATCTGCTCCATGAGGCGCGGATCGGCGATGGTCTCGAGGAACACCGCCGGAATCTTCTCCGCCCGGATCTGCCGGACGATGCGGGCCACGTCGCGCGGGCTCGCCTCGCTGTCCGTCGAGACCCCCTGCGGCGCGATGAAGGTGAGGCCGTAGGCGGCGGTGAAGTAGCCGAAGGCGTCGTGGGTGGTGATGATCCGGCGCTGCGCGGGGGGGATTTTCGCGATGGTGGCGCGGACCTCGCCCTCCAGGGCGTCGAGCTCGGCGAGATAGGCCGTGGCGCGGGCGGCGTAGTCCGCCGCATGGGCCGGATCGCGCTTGGCCAGACCGTCGCGGATGTTGGCGACGTAGACCTTGGCGTTGGCGATGCTCTGCCACGCATGCGGGTCGGCGTGATGGTCGTGGGCATGGCCGTGGCCGTGGTCGTCTGCTTCCTCGATGGCCTTGATCCCCTTCGAGGCCACCACCACGGGCGCCTTGGCACCGGACGCCTTGATCAGGCGGTCGATCCAGCCCTCCAGGCCGAGGCCGTTGACGACGACGAGGTCGGCCGCCGCCAGGGTGCGGGCGTCACCGGGGGCAGGGGCGTAGCCGTGGGCGTCGGCATCGGGCTTGACCAGGGTCGTCACCCGCACGCGGTCGCCGCCGACTTGGGCGGCGAGGTCGCCCAGGATCGAGAACGTCGCCACCACGCCGAGTTTTTCGGTGTCCGCCAGGGCTGGCCGCACGCCGCAGAGGACGGCGAGCAGCAGGACGAACGCCATCGGCAGTCCGGTCGAGGGGCGTCCACGGGGCATCGGCAAAAGTCCTCGGTTCAGGGTATTTCAGCCAGTAATGTAACATTATCACATTGCCAAGCCTGGATGCCTCGACTTGATCTCTCGCCCCCCCGGCCGCAAACACCGGCCGGGCCTGTGTGCAAGGGCATTGGGACTTACGAAAAAGCATGGCGCGTCGGCCGCTCCTGAGGGGTGACACCCTCCCCCTCCTCGGCCGCGTCTGGCGCGAATGGCTGAGCCCCCACCGGGCGACCCTCGCCGTGGTCCTCGTGCTCATCGCCATCGTGGGCGCCGCGACGGGGTTCTACCCGGCCCTGATCAAGGGCGCCTTCGACGCCTTCGACGGCAAGGACACGGCGGCCCTCGCCTACGGTCCCCTCATCGTCATCGCCATCACGTCGATCCGGGGCTTCGCCCTGTTCGGCCAGACGGTGCTGACCAACCGGGTGGTGACGCGGGTCGAGGCCGACATGCAGGCGGCGCTCTACGCCCACCTCATCGATTCGGACCTGGCCCAGCTCGGCCGCGAGAGCCCGGCCGCCTTCACCCAGCGCTTCACCACGGATTTCGCCTTCATCAAGGAGGCGCTCACCCGCATCTCCACGGTGCTCCTGCGCGACATCGCCATGCTCATCGCCCTGGTGGCGGCGCTCGTCTGGATGGACCCGCTCCTGACCCTGGTGGCGGGCGTCACCGTGCCGTTCGTCGCCGGACCCATCGGCCGCGTCGGCAAGAAGCTGCGACGGGTCTCGACGACGACGCAGGAGCAGATGGGGCTGACCGCGAGCCTCATCTCCGAGAGCCTGCAGGGTGCGCGCATCGCCAAGACCTACGCCCTCGAAGGCTACCTCAAGGGCCGGGCGCAGGGCGCCTTCGACGAGGTGCGGCGCCTCAAGATGAAGGCCGCCAACGCGCGCGGGCGCCTCGATCCCCTGCTTGAGATCGGCGGCGGCTTCGCCGTGGCCGCCGTGCTGGTGCTGGTCGGGCAGCGGGTGATGTCGGGCGAGCGCACGGTGGGGGATTTCACCGGCTACGTCGCCGCCCTCCTGCTCGCCGCCCAGCCGGCCCGGGCGCTCGGCACCCTCAACGCCATCCTGCAGGAGGCGGGCGCGGCCCTGCAGCGCTACTTCGCCCTCATGGACGAGGCGCCGCTGATCCGCGAGGCGGCGGATGCCAAGGCGTTGCAGGTCGCGGGCGGGGCGATCCGCTTCACCGACGTGCGCTTCCGCTATCGCCCCGACGCGCCGGCCCTGGAGGGCATCGACCTCGCCGTGCCGGCCGGCGCCACCGTGGCCCTCGTGGGGCGCTCGGGCTCGGGCAAGTCCTCGCTCCTCAACCTGGTGCCGCGCCTCTACGACGTCGAGGCCGGGGCGGTGTCCATCGACGGGCAGGACATCCGCGGCGTCACCCTCGCGTCCCTGCGCCGGGCCGTCGCGGTGGTGTCCCAGGAGGTGGTGCTGTTCGACGACACCATCGCGGCCAATATCGGCTTCGGGCGACCGGGGGCGAGCCGGGCCGAGATCGAGGCGGCGGCGGAGGCGGCGGCGGCCCACGGCTTCGTCGCGCGCCTGCCCGAGGGCTACGAGTTCCGCGTCGGCCCCGCGGGCGGGCGCCTGTCGGGGGGCGAGCGCCAGCGCATCTCGCTGGCCCGCGCCTTCCTCAAGGACGCGCCGATCCTCCTCCTCGACGAGGCGACGAGCGCGCTGGATAGCGAATCCGAGCGCCTCGTTCAGGCCGCGCTCCTGCGCCTCATGCGCGGGCGCACCACCCTCGTCATCGCCCACCGCCTCTCGACGGTGCGCGACGCCGACCTCATCGTGGTGATGGAGGCCGGCCGCGTCGCCGAGACCGGCACCCACGACGACCTGATGCGCCGCGGCGGCGCCTATGCCCGCCTGCACCGGATGCAGCTCTCGGGCGATGCGCCCGACGAGACCCTGGCGCCCTGAGGCGAACGGGCGCCGAACGCGTTCACCCCATCGCAAGCGCGGCGGAGGGCCGGACCCGATGACTCAAGAATCCTACGGCCGCACGAAGGACGGACACGCCGTCTCGTGCTACACCCTCGCGCGGGGACGCCTCACCGTGCAGATCCTCGATTACGGCGGGATCGTCACCCGGATCGAGGCGCCCGACCGCGCGGGCCGGATCGCCAACGTGGTCCTGGGCGCCGCCGACCTCGCCGGCTACGAGGCCAGCGACGCGCATTTCGGTGCCCTCATCGGGCGCTACGCCAACCGCATCGCGAACGGCCGGTTCAGCCTCGACGGTCAAGTCTACGACCTTCCCCGCAACGAGGGCCGCAACACCATGCATGGCGGCCCGCGCGGGTTCGACCGCGCGGTCTGGCGCGTCGAGGCGGCCACCGGCACGGCGCTCACCCTCGCCCACCGCTCGCCCGACGGGGACCAGGGCTTTCCCGGCACCCTCGACGTGCGGGTGACCTACAGCCTGTCCGACGACGAGACCCTGTCCATCGCCTACGCAGCCGCGACCGACCGGCCGACGATCCTCAACCTGACCAACCACAGCTACTTCAACCTCGCCGGCGAGGGTGCGGGCAGCGTGCTCGATCACGCGGTCACGGTGGCGGCCGACGCGTATCTCACTGTCGACGAGAGCCAGATCCCCACGGGCGAGCGCCGTTCCGTCGCCGGCACCCCCTTCGATTTTCGCGCGGCCACGGCCCTCGGCGCCCGCATCCGCGCGGCCGACCCCCAGCTGATCCGGGGCCGCGGCTACGACCACACCTACGTCCTGCGCGACCCCGGTACCCTCCGCCCCGTCGCCACGGCCCACGATCCGTCGAGCGGCCGGCACCTCGCCGTCGCCACCACCGCGGCGGGCCTGCAGCTCTACACCGCCAACATGCTCGACGGCACGGTGACGGGCTCGGGCGGCGGGCTCTACCGCGCCGGGGACGCCGTGTGTTTCGAGGCGCAGGGGTTTCCCGACGCGCCGAACCATCCGGATTTCCCGAGCACCACCCTGCGTCCGGGCGAGCGGTTCGCGGCCCTCACCACCTACCGGTTCACCGTCCGATGACGGTCCTCGTCTACGCCGCCGCCGCCCTGTTCGAGATCGGCGGATGCTTCTCGGTCTGGGCCTGGCTGCGGCTCGGACGCTCGGCCTGGTGGCTCGTGCCGGGGGCCGTGGCCCTGGGGCTGTTCGCCTGGCTCCTCACCCGCGTCGAGAGCGAGGCGGCGGGCCGCGCCTACGCCGCCTATGGCGGCCTCTACATCGTCGCCTCGCTCCTGTGGATGTGGGGCGCGGAAGGCCAGCGACCCGACCGCTTCGACGGGTTGGGGGCCGCCCTGTGCCTCGCCGGCGCCGGGGTGATCCTCTACGGGCCCCGGGCCTGACGGGCGTCTCAACCTCGGGATGCAGCCGGGACACACCCCAGAAATTTGCACTGCAACATGCCTGGTTTGCACTGCGGTAGGTTGGCCCTGGAATTCGAATAGATCAAAACGACAATTGATCGACTTCGGCCAGCGAGATAGATATTTCCTATGTCACGACCCACTCAGCAGAATAACGGCGAGACGACCACGCTCAATCGCAGGAAACTGCTGGAGTTCCTGTCGGCCAGCCCGATCCTGGCGCCCGGTGCCGTCAGCGCCGTGGCCGGGTTCCTCGCCGCCGGCACGTCCGGCGCCCTGGCCCAGAGCTACGACGTCCTCCGGCAGGCCCCCGTCATGGACGGCGACCTCATCGCCAATCCGGCCCAGGCCCTCAACGTGTTCGATTTCGAGGCGGTGGCGAAGAAGGCCCTGCCCCCGGCCCATTACGGCTACCTCGCCAGCGGCGTCGACGGCGACGAGACCCTGAAGGCCAACCGCGACGGCTTCGAGAAGATCGCCATCCGCGCCCGCCGCCTCATCGACGTGCGCAAGATCGACACCACGGTGAAGATCTTCGGCGAGACCTGGGGCAGCCCCATCGCCCTGGCACCCATCAGCAGCCAGGGCGCGTTCCACCCCGAGGCCGAGGGCGCCGTCGCCCGCGCCTGCAAGGCGAAGAACCACCAGATGATCCTGTCCACCGTGGGCAGCACCTCCATCGAGGACGTGATCAAGGAGCGCGGCGCGCCGGTCTGGTACATGCTGTACCCCACCGACGACTGGGCCGTGACCGAGGCCCTGGTGAAGCGCGCCGAGAAGGCCGGCGCCCCCGCCATCGTCCTCACCGTCGACCGCCAGGGCGGCCGCAACACCGAGACCCTGTTCCGCGAACGCCGGAGCGACACCCGCACCTGCACCGACTGCCACACCCCCGGCTTCAAGAACGAGGTGAGCCGCAAGCCGATGTTCGACGACCTCGACGTGTCGAAGGTGACGAACCTCTACGGCACCGGCATGACCTGGGACTACGTCAAGCGCCTGCGCGGCATCGTGAAGGGCAAGCTCGTCCTCAAGGGTATCGTCACCCACGAGGACGCCAAGAAGGCCCTGGAATACGGCGTCGACGCGCTCATCGTCTCGAACCACGGCGGCCGCGCCGAGGAGAGCCTGCAATCGACCATCGGCGTCCTGCCCGAGATCGTGTCGGCCGTGAACGGCAAGGTCCCGGTCCTCATCGACGGCGGGTTCCGCCGCGGCACCGACGTGATCAAGGCCCTGGCGCTCGGCGCCACCGCCGTCTGCGTCGGGCGTCCCTACGCCTGGGGCCTCGCCGCCTTCGGCCAGCCCGGCGTCGAGATGGTGCTGACCCTCATGCAGCGCGAGTTCGAGACGATCATGCGCCAGGTCGGTGCGACGAAGATCGCCGAGATCAACGCCGCCAGCGTCAGCCGCGTCTAGTTTTCGCCGCGCGAGGCGGGACCCGGCCCCGCCTCGAGATCGGGTCCCGCACAACGAAAACCGCCCCGGGGTGTCCCTCCGGGGCGGTTTTCGTATGGGGACGATGGCGCCGGATCAGCCGGCGTGGGCCTCCGCCTCCACCAGGATCTCGCGCTTGCCGGCGTGGTTGGCCGGGCCGACGATGCCCTCCATCTCCATCTTCTCCATGAGGGAGGCGGCGCGGTTGTAGCCGATCTGCAGGCGGCGCTGGATGTAGGAGGTCGAGGCCTTCTTGTCCCGGAGCACCACCTGCATGGCCTGGGCGTAGAGGTCGCCGCCGGCCTCGCCGAAGCTGCCCTGGTCGAACACGGCGCCGTCGAGTTCGACCTCGTCGGAGGCCCCCTTGCCACCCTCGCCCTTGCCGCCCTCGCCATCGTCGGCGGTGACCGCCTCGAGGTAGGACGGCCGGCCCTGGCGCTTGAGATGGGCCACCACGCTCTCGACTTCCGAATCCGAGCAGAACGGCCCGTGCACGCGGGTGGTGCGTCCGCCGCCGGCCATGAACAGCATGTCGCCCTGGCCCAGGAGCTGCTCGGCGCCCATCTCGCCGAGGATGGTGCGCGAATCGATCTTCGACGTGACCTGGAAGGAGATCCGGGTCGGGAAGTTCGCCTTGATGGTGCCGGTGATGACGTCGACGGACGGCCGCTGCGTCGCCATGATGAGGTGGATGCCCGCCGCCCGCGCCATCTGGGCGAGGCGCTGGATCGCCCCCTCGATGTCCTTGCCGGCCACCATCATCAGGTCGGCCATCTCGTCGACCACGATGACGATGTAGGGCAGCGGAGTGAGGTCCATCTCCTCGTTCTCGTAGACGGCCTCGCCGGTGTTGCGGTCGAAGCCGGTCTGCACGGTCCGGGTCAGGACCTCGCCGCGCCCCCGCGCCTCGGCGAGGCGGGCGTTGAACCCATCGATGTTGCGGACACCGACCTTGGACATCTTCTTGTAGCGCTCCTCCATCTCGCGCACGGCCCATTTGAGGGCGATGACCGCCTTCTTAGGGTCGGTGACCACGGGGGAGAGCAGGTGCGGGATGCCGTCGTAGACCGACAGTTCGAGCATCTTCGGGTCGACCATGATCAGGCGGCACTGCTCCGGCGTCATCCGGTAGAGCAGGCTGAGGATCATGGTGTTGATGGCGACCGACTTGCCGGAGCCGGTGGTGCCGGCCACCAGCAGGTGCGGCATGCGGGCGAGGTCGGCGATGATCGGCTCGCCGCCGATGTTCTTGCCGAGGCACAGGGCGAGGCTCTGCTTGGTCTCGGCGAAATCGACGGACGCCAGCAACTCGCGCAGGTACACGGTCTCGCGCCGGGCGTTGGGCAGCTCGATGCCGATGGCGTTGCGGCCCGGCACCACGGCGACGCGGGCCGAGACCGCCGACATGGAGCGGGCGATGTCATCGGCGAGCGAGATGACGCGGCTCGACTTGGTGCCGGGGGCCGGCTCCAGCTCGTAGAGGGTGACGACGGGGCCGGGGCGCACGGCCAGGATGTCGCCGCGCACGCCGAAATCGCCGAGCGTGGCTTCGAGCAGGGTGGCGTTCTGCTCCAGGGCCTCCGACGAGACCTGGGCCGAGGGCGAGACAAGGGGCGGCTCGGCCAGGAGGCCCAGGGCCGGATGGGCGTAGGAGCCCGGATCGTGCGGCGGCGCCGGCGCGGGCCGGCGCTGGGGCACGGGGGGCGCCGGCGGGGCCGCGACGCGCGAGCGCGCATCCGCGGCCGGGGGCTGCGGCGCCGGCGCGAAAACCGGCTCTTCGCCGCCGTCGTCGGGCTCGTCGTCGTGCAGGACCGGGGCGGCCCGGCGCGCGGGCGCGGGGGCGGTTCCGGGCACGGCCTCGAAGACGGGCTCGCGGCGCGCGTCGTGCGGTGCCGGCGCCTCCCAGGGCGCCGCATCGTCGGAGAAGGCGCGCCGGGCCGCGAGCGCCGGCGACGCCCCGTCATGCGCCAGGACCGCCTGGGCGGCCCGGCCCTCGCGCCAGGTCTCGACCCGCGAGGCCAGGGCCGCGCGGCCGCCCATGAGCATCTGCGCCAGGGCGCCCAGGGACACGATCCCGAGGCTCGGTTCGTCGTCCTCGTAGCGGTCGTCGGCGCGGGCGCGGGACGCCGTCCGGACCGGATGGACGGGCTCTTCCTCCTCGTCCGGGACCTCGCCGACGCGGCAGGCGCCGGTGAGGCTGAGGATGGCGAGGCCGGCGAAGACGAAGCCCACGAGGGCGGCGGCCGGGGATGCGACGATGCCCACGATGGTGCGGGCGGCATGGATCAGGGCATCGCCGGCGACGCCGCCGAGGCCCGTCGGCAGGGGCCAGCGCGCCGTCGACGGCAGGGCGCTCGCCACGGCGCTCGCCGAGAAGAAGCCGATGATCCAGAGCGTGATGCGCAGGCCCCCGCGCGGCAGGGCGCGGGAGCGCATGAGCTGCACCCCCCACAGGGCCGGCGGCAGGACGAAGGCGAGGGAGCCGAGCCCAAGGAGCTGCATGGCGAGGTCGGACATCACCGCCCCGCTGGTGCCGAGCACGTTGTGGGCGGCGTGGTCGGTGGCGTGGTTCAGGCTCGGGTCGTCGATGGACCACGTCGCCAGGGCGACGGTGAGCGCCATGGCAGAGGCGAACAGGATGAGACCGCCCAACTCCGTCATCCGCTTGGCCAGGAACGGGCGAAAGCTGTCGACGAACGTGTCGTAGGGCGATGCGGAACGGCGAAGCGAGCGCATGCTGTACCAGACGCGATGGGGAAACGGTCCGGTAACGCTAACGGGCACGCGGTTAATGCGGGTTTAAGTGCCCCGTCTCACGCCGGATCGATGACGCTGGCGACCCGGGCGGCGATCTCCGCCGCGACTTCGGGCCGGGCCTCGCCCGCATAGGTGGCGCTGCCGTCCGCCATCCGAGCCCGAATATCGAAGCTCCGGACCTGGTTGCAGACGGCCACGCCCGTGACGCCGCCGCCGCTCACCGGGACGGTGAGTCCGGCGGCGCGGGCGCCGTGCGCGACGGTGTTGATCACGACCACGATGGAGACCCCGTGGGCGTTGATGGCTTCCGGGGTCACCACCATCCAGTAGTGCCGGTTCTTCATCTCCCGGCCCGCCACCGGGTTCGGATCGACGGAATAGATCTCGCCCCGCTTCGGAATCTTCGGCTTCGGGCCCATCAGCCGGCCTCGTGGCCGACCGGATCGCCGTCGAGGGCGCCGGCCACGCCGGCAGAGACCTCCGGCAGATGCTCGGCCCCGACCAGAAGCTCGGCCAGGGTGTAGCGCCGCCCCGGCGCGGCCGCGGCATCGGGAACCGGCGTGGCGACGATCGCCCCATCCCGAACGGAGAAGGCGAAGGCCGCCCCCGTATCGGCGCCCACCTGTGCCAGGATCGCGGCTGGCAGGGTAATGATGCGTGCGCCACCCTGCTTGCGCACTCTCGATACGGCTGCCACGGACGCTCCACCTCGAACACTGTGCTACTCGAGTAGCACATTCCCGGCGCTTTCGGAGCGGGCCGACGGACGAAAAAAGCCCCGGATCGCGCGATCCGGGGCTTTCCGCCAAAGGCCGTTTCGGGCCGCCCCGAGGGGCGGGCCCGAACGCTCGTCCTAGTAGTTGTAGGCGCGCTCGCCGTGATCGGCGATGTCGAGGCCTTCGCGCTCCTCGTCCTGGGTCACGCGCAGGCCGATGGTGAGATCGACGAGCTTGTACAGGATCGCCGAGCCGATGCCGGACCACAGGATGGTGAAGCCCACCGCCTTGAGCTGCGAGAGCAGCGCGGCGGCGGTCTCGTAGGTGCCCACCGCGAGTTCACCGGGCTTCGAGGCATAGTCCGGCAGGCCGACGCCGCCGAAATCGGGGTTCACCAGGATGCCCGTGGCGACGGCGCCGAGGATGCCGCCGATGCAGTGCACGCCGAACACGTCGAGGGAATCGTCGTAGCCGAGGGCGTTCTTCACCGTGGAGCACATGACGAAGCAGACGGCGCCGGCCACGAGGCCGAGGACGATGGAGCCCATGGGGCCGGCGAAGCCGGCGGCCGGGGTGACGGCCACGAGGCCCGCGATGGCGCCGGAGAGCATGCCCAGCAGCGACGGCTTGCCCTTCAGCATCCACTCCACGAACAGCCAGGAGAGGGCGGCGGCGGCGGTGGCGACGAAGGTGTTCAGCATCGCCATGGCGGCGGTGCCGTTGGACTCGAGGTTGGAGCCGGCGTTGAAGCCGAACCAGCCGACCCAGAGCAGGGAGGCGCCGATGGCCGTCATGGTCAGGGAGTGCGGCGCGAGCAGGTCACGGCCGTAGCCGATGCGCTTGCCGAGCATGAGGCAGCCGACGAAGCCCGCGACGCCTGCATTGATGTGCACCACGGTGCCGCCGGCGAAGTCGAGGGCGCCCCACTTGAACAGCAGGCCGGCATCGGCGTTCACGGCGTCGAGGGCCGCCTGCGCGGTCGCCTTCGAGGCGTCGTCGGTGGCGGCGGCCAGCGCCTTGGCGGCGTTGCCGACGGCATCCGGGCCGCCCCAGTACCAGACCATGTGGGCCATGGGGAAGTAGATGAGCGTGGTCCAGAGGATCATGAACACGACCAGGGCCGAGAACTTCATCCGCTCGGCGAAAGCGCCGACGATGAGGGCCGGGGTGATCATCGCGAACGTCATCTGGAAGCAGATGTAGACGTATTCGGGGATCACGACGCCGTTGGAGAAGGTGGCGACGGTGGAGTTCGCGTCGATCCCCTTGAGGAAGGCCTTGGAGAAGCCGCCGACGAAATCGTTGAGGCCGCCGCCGTTGGTGAAGGCGAGGCTGTAGCCGAAGATCACGAACAGGAGGCTGGAGATGCAGGCGATGGCGAAGACCTGCGTCAGCACCGAGAGCATGTTCTTGGTGCGCACGAGGCCGCCGTAGAACAGGGCGAGGCCGGGCACGACCATCAGCAGCACCAGGGCGCTGGAGATGAGCATCCAGGCGGTGTCGCCCTTGTTCGGGACGGGCGCGGCGCTGGCGGCGGCCGGCACGGCCTCCGTGGTCGGCGACTGCGCGAGGGATGGCTCGACGAACAGGAGCGCCAGGGCGGCGCCTCCCATTCCGAGCGCCAGGGCATTGCGAAGTTTCATGGAAACAGGACTCCCGGTCGCTGTGCGGTGCTGAAGGGGACAATCAGAAGGACGGGCAGAAGGGCGGGGGCCTGTGGCCCGACTCTCCCCAGGCCCGTCGAAACGGGCGCGCGGTGGAAGCGGCCGGCCCTCAGAGGGCGTCGACGTCGGTCTCGCCGGTGCGGATGCGCACCGCCTTCTCGAGGGGCAGGACGAAGATCTTGCCGTCGCCGATCTGGCCCGTGCGGGCGGCGGCCGCGATGGCGTCGATGACGCTGCCGGTGAGGTCGGAGGCCACCGCCACCTCGATCTTCAGCTTGGGCAGGAAGCTCACGGCGTATTCGGCACCGCGGTAGATCTCGGTATGGCCCTTCTGGCGGCCGTAGCCCTTGACCTCGGTGACGGTGAGCCCGTGCACGCCGATGCCGGTCAGGGCGTCCCGGACCTCCTCCAGCTTGAACGGCTTGATGATAGCCATCACGATTTTCATGGGCGGCGCCCCCTTGTCCCGAGTGGTCACCCGGCCGGCGCGCTTTCGCGTCGCGACCCGGCTGGTCCGGTTGATTCCGCGCGGATCGGAATGACCCTGACGCTCGACCGCCTCATTCAAGGACTATGCCAACGGGAACTTTTTCCCCATGGCCGGTTCTGCCCAGAAACTGTCCGTCCCCTGCCGCCGATGCAGGCGTGATTCCAGCCAAGTTTGCAATCTTTGAGGGCATGTTGCCGTAAAAACCGGCAAACCCGGGGCTGGCGGACCCGCCTCCGTGGCGGAAACTCAGGCCTTCGGGCGACGTGGCCGGATCATGCCCTCCTGGGCGACGGAGGCCACCAGGGTGCCGTCCCGGGAAAAGATCTGGCCGCGGGCAAAGCCGCGGGCGCCCTCGGCGCTCGGGCTGTCCTGGGCGTAGAGCAGCCAGTCGTCGGCCCGGAACGGGCGGTGCAGCCACAGGGCGTGGTCGAGGCTCGCCGACTGGATCTCGCCGTCGAACACCGTCTGCCCGTGCGGGATCAGGGTGGCGTCGAGCAGGGTCATGTCGGAGGCGTAGGCGAGCACCGCGCGGTGGATCGCCGGATCGTCGGGGAGCCGGTCGACGGCGCGCATCCAGACGTGGAAGCGCGGATCGCGGGGCGCGCGGCGGAGATACCGCTCGATCTCCACGGGCCGCAGCTCGATGGGACGCTGGCGCCCGAAGTAGGACAGGATCGGCGCCGGGATCACCGCGCCGTCGCGGGCCGCCTGCGCGGCGGCGGCCGGCGCCTCGGCCACGTCCTCGGGCGGCGGCACGTCCGGCATCGTCGCCTGGTGGACGGCCCCCTCCTCCGCATCGTGGTAGGACACTGACATGGCGAAGATCGCCCGGTCGTGCTGGGTCGCCACCACCCGGCGGGTGGCGAAGCTGCGCCCGTCGCGGATGCGCTCGACGGCGTAGTCGATGGGGGCCTTGGGGTCGCCGCCGAGCAGGAAGTAGGCATGCAGGGAATGCGGCGGCCGCGTCTCCGGCACCGTGCGCGAGGCCGCCACCAGGGCCTGCGCCACCACCTGCCCGCCGAACACCCGGAACCAGCCGGTCTGCAGGCTCTCGCCCCGGAAGCGATCCGCCCCCAAGGGCGCGAGATCGAGGATGTCGAGGAGTTCGGCGACGATGCCGGCCATGGGGACCCCCGGTGGTGGAACGGACGATCCGGCCGCCATAGCAAGCTTGGGTGGCGCGATCCATGTTGCGTGATCCCTGCGGGCGGCGACGATGCCGCGGCCGGCCTCCGTGCGTTGCCCTGAGGTCCGGGGAGTGGCACTCCGGGCGGATCGGGACGGGGACGCGACATGGCGGGATCGGGGCAGCGCAGGGTGGTGGTGGCCGGGGCCGGGATTCCGGGTCTGAGCCTGGCGCTCGCCCTCAAGCAGGCCCACGGCCCGGCCCTCTCCGTCACCGTCTGCGATCCGGCCCTGGCCTCCGGCGCGGCGCGTCACCGCGGCCGGGCCTTCGCCGTGGCGGCGGGCGGGCGGCGGATGTTCGAACGCCTCGGGGTCTGGGACACGGTGCTCGCGGCGGCCGAGCCGATCCGCGACATGGTGGTGAGCGACAGCCGCCTCGCCGACCCGGTCCGCCCGGTCTTCCTCACCTTCGCGCAAGAGGCTTCCGCGCAAGAGGCTTCCGCGCAAGAGGCTTCCGCTCAAGACGCTTCCGCACAGGACGCGCAGGCCGGCGAACCCTTCGCCCACATGGTCGAGGCCGAGCCCCTGGTCGACGCGCTGCTGGCGGCCTGCGCGGCGGCGGGCGTGGTCCTCGATGCCGTCGGGATCGCGGCGGCCGATCCCGGCCCCGAAGCCATCGAACTCCGGCGCACGGACGGACGGACCGAATCCGCAACCCTCCTCGTGGCGGCGGACGGGGCGCGCTCGCGCCTGCGCGAGGGGGCCGGCATCGGCTGGGTCGGCTGGTCGTATCCGCAAGCGGGCATCGTTGCGACCATCGGGCACGAGCGCCCGCACGGGGGCCGCGCCTGGGAGCATTTCCTGCCGAGCGGCCCCTTCGCCATCCTGCCCCTGGTCGACGGCGGCGACCTTGGAGGTGGGAAACCCGGGCACCGCTCGTCCATCGTCTGGACCGAGCGGGCGGCCGATGTCCCCGCCCTCCTCGGCGGCGGCCCGGACGAGATCCTGGCGGAGATCGAGCGCCGGTTCGGCCACGGCCTCGGCCGGATCGTGCTGGAGGCGGGCCCGAGCGCGCATCCCCTCGCCTTCGGCATCGCGCGCCGGTTCCGGGCCGACAGGCTGGCGCTGCTGGGCGACGCCGCCCACGTCATCCATCCCATCGCCGGCCAGGGGCTGAACCTCGGGCTCGCGGGCGCGGCCTCCCTCGCCGAGGCCGTCACCGACGCCCTGCGCCTCGGCCTCGATCCGGGCGCGCCCGACGTGCTCCGGGCCTACGAGCGCGACCGCCGGTTCGAGACCCTCGCCATGGGGGCGATGACGGACGGGCTCAACCGCCTGTTCTCCACGGACGCCCTGCCGGTGCGCCTCGCGCGCGACCTCGGCCTCGGCCTCGTCGACCGCCTGCCCGGCCTCAAGCGCCTGTTCATCGGGCAGGCCGCCGCCGCGCGCGGCACCCTGCCGAGGTTGTTGCGCGGGCAGGCCCTGTAGCCGCCCGCGCCCGTTTGCGCTTGCTTGGCCTTTTCGAGCCTACTTGGCCTTGTTGGCCTTGGCGCGCTCGACGCCCTCGAGGATGAGGCGGTGGGCCTCGGTCTTGTCGCCCCAGCGCACGATCTTGACCCACTTGCCGGGCTCGAGATCCTTGTAGTGCTCGAAGAAGTGCTGGATCTGGTGGATCGTGATGTCGGGCAGGTCGGTGTAGTTCTCGACGCGGTCGTACCGCATGGTGAGGTGGCGCGACGGCACGGCGATGATCTTCTCGTCCTCGCCGGCATTGTCCTCCATCACCAGCACGCCGACGGGGCGCACGCTCATGACGGCGCCCGGCGCGATGGCGCGGGTGTTGGCGACGAGCACGTCGCACGGGTCGCCGTCGCCCGAGAGGGTGTGGGGAATGAAGCCGTAATTGCCCGGGTAGTGCATCGCCGTGTAGAGGAACCGGTCGACCACGAGGGCGCCGGATTCCTTGTCCATCTCGTACTTGATCGGGTCGCCGCCGATGGGAACCTCGATGATGACGTTCACGTCGTCGGGCGCGTTCTTTCCGATCGAGACGTTGTCGATGATCATGAGCTGTTTCTCCCGCGTTTTCCGGGCCGCCAGGGCCTCTCCCGGCGTGTCTTAGGGCCGTTGCGTCACCAAGGAAATCGCCGGCTCCGTTGCCCGGCTACGTTTGGCGGGGATTATCACGCGTCCGCCGGCAACATCCCGACCACCCGGAGGACGTCTATCGCTTGAAGGACGCCTTCGCGCGCGCCCAGGTCGCCGCGATCCAGCGCGCGCTGCGCTCCAGGGGCACCTTGAGGCCGGGAATGTCCTCGCTCAGGAGGGCGAGGCCCACGGGCAGCATCCACAGGCCGAGGACGGGCAGGATCGAGAACACCCCGCCGAGGATGAACAGGCCGGCCGCGACCATCCGGATGATCCGCCGCGACGGTTCGCGCAGCCAGTCGAGGGCCCGGCCCAGGCGCGCCGGCAGCTTCTCCGTGAGCCGCGCGACGCGGTCGTCCCAGTCCCGCGCGGTGACGGTCTCGTGCCCGGTGGCGTCCATCGGCTCTCCCTCCGGCCGGCGACCCGGCCCGGGCTTCAGGTGGGGAGGCCATCGCGGTTTGGCGAGGCGGCGTCAGGCGAAGCGATAGCCGACCTTGGGCAGCACCGAGCCGGCGATGCTGTCGGTGCCCCGCCCGGCGACGGTGGCGCCGAGCCCTAAATAGAACGTCTCCGCCCGGTCGTTGCCCTCCAGCGCCCAGACCCCGACCGTGTGGAGACCGTGGTCGTGCATGTCGTTGCGCACGGCGCGGAACAGGCGGCGGCCGAGGCCGAGGCCCTGGTGCTCCGGGCGGATGTAGAGCTCGTCGATCTCGCCCTCCGTGCCGAGGCCGCGGCTCCGGGCCGGTCCGTAGACGGCGTAGCCCACCACGCCCTCGCCCGTCTCCACCACCACGAGGGGGCGCCGGCGCTGGGCGGCGCCGAGCCACCATTGCGCGCTGCGCCGGGCGATCATCCGTTCCAGGGAGACGCCCGGAATCAGCCCCCGATACGCCTCGCGCCAGGTCTCGTCGAACACGTCCGACAGGCGGTCGGCATCGGTGGGGCGGGCGCGGCGGATGCTGGTGGTGCTCGTGCTCATGACGGTCCCCGCGCTCGACGGCATCGCTCCGACGACGGTATCGGAGATGACGATCCGGGCAAAGACAAGGCAAGGCCGATGCCGGATGGCTCGTGCCCTCCGGTGGCGCCGATGCCGGATCGCCTGCCCGGCGGTTTGCCCGGCCGATGCCCGCCTGTTAGACGCGGGGCCTTCCCCCCAGACAGCCGCGACGTTCCCCGCCCCGTGTTCAAGCGCTTCCTCAAGCCAGAGACCCGCTACGCGCGGCGCATGGCCCGCATCGCCCGGTTCGAGCGGCCCATCGCCGGCCCGGTCTCGCGGGCGAAGGCCTGGGCCAACATGCTGCTCGTCGATCACGGCGTGTTCCGGCTGGCCTATCTCAACCGCCACCGGGTCGGCGAGGGCAAGCTGTGGCGCTCGGCCCAGCCGACGCCGCACCAGCTCGCCTGGTTCAAGCGCCAGGGCGTGCGCACGGTGATCTCGCTGCGGGGCGGGCGCGAGCACGGTTCGTGGCCGCTCCAGCGCGAGGCCTGCGAACGCCAGGGCCTGACCCTGGTGGAATTCGTCCTGCGCTCGCGGGAGGCCCCGTCCCGCGAGACGATCCTGGCCGCCAGGGACTTCTTCGCGGGCGTCGAATATCCGGCGATGATGCACTGCAAGTCGGGCGCCGACCGGGCCGGCATGGGCGCGGTGCTCTACCTCATCCTGCACGAGGGCCGGCCCGTCGCCGAGGCCATGGGCCAGCTCTCGGCCCGCTACGGCCATTTCCGCTTCGCCAAGACCGGCATCCTCGACGCGTTCTTCGCCACCTACCTGCGCGAGGGCGAGGCGCGCGGCCTCGATTTCCTCACCTGGGTCGAGACGGCCTACGACCCCGAGGCCCTGAAGCGCGACTTCCGCCCGGGCTTCTGGTCCGACCTCGTGGTCGATCGGCTGATCAAGCGCGAGTAACCCTCCGTTAACCAAATCGGGCCGAACTGGTGCTTCCGCACAGTGACTGGACCCGCGATGGCAGCCTCTCCCCTCCGGCCGACCGCGCCGACCCTGGCGAAGTATCCGATCCCCGTCGAGCTCATCACCACCCTGTACCGGGCGCGGGGCGCCGAGCTCGACGCCCTCATCGCCGGCATGCCGGAATATGCCCGCGCCCGGGTGGCGGCCTACTGCGTCGAGCGCGAGCGCCTCCTCGACCTCGGGGAGCGCATGGCCGGCACCTGCGGCGAGGCCACCCTGATCAAGGCGGCCGGCGCCAAGGCGGGCGCCGACCTGTTCGCCCGGTCGCGCCCGGCGCCCGTTGACGAGGCCCTGCTCCCCGAGCCGACCCCGTCAGAGTCTGCCGCGCCCGAGCCGGAGGCATCCGCCACGGCGGTCCTGCGCATCCTCGAGTTTCCGCCGGCCCCCGTCCCGGGTGAGGCCGATACGGCACAGTCGCCGGCGACGTGCGCCGCAGCCCGTCCGAAAGCCGCCTGACCTCGGGCGCTGCCCGAAAAAGACCCGAATGACGGCCAAGCCTGACCGTCACCCATCGCCCCGGCCCCGCGCCACGGCGGACACATCACCATGGAGCGAGACGGCATGCAGGGTTCTTGGGCGGCGAAAACGGGTTCTCTCCTCGGTCTAATCGTGGCGATCCCCTCCCTCGGTGCCTGCAATTCCACCCTGATTCCCGGCCAGACCACGGGCTCCCTCGTCCAGCCCGTCGCCGCCACGGAGGCGGAGCGCGACTGCCTCGGGCGGGCCATGTACTTCGAATCGAACCGCAGCGACCGCGACGGGCTGCTGGCCGTCGGCACCGTGGTGATGAACCGCGTGCAATCGGCGCCCCAGGGCAGCGGCATCTGCTCCGTGGTCGGCCAGCCCCGGCAATTCGCGCCCGGCGTGCTGACGAAATCCATGGAGGCCAAGGATCTCCAGCGCGTCGCCGAGGTGACGGACGCGGTGCTCGACGGGCAGCGCCATCCCAAGGTCGGCCGGGCCATGCACTTCCACACGGCTGGCCTGCGCTTCCCCTACAACAACATGCATTACGTGGCGGTGGCGGGCGGCAACGCCTTCTACGAGAAGCGCAAGCCGGGGGCTCCCGCGGCCCCGAGCGTTCCCACCACCGCCATGGCCTACGCGTCCGCCTCCCCGGCGGTCTCGCCGATCCAGGCCCGTATGGTCGAGGCCGACCGCGACGTGCCGGCGGCCCAGACCATCCTCAACGAACCCGCCAAGGACATCTGCCGGACGGCGGGGCTGGCCGGCACCAGCCGGGGCGGCTAGGGCCGCTCCCGCCGGGTCGAACCCGGCTTCGAGACTGCGTCCCGGCCGGCCCTCGGGTGACGCAAAGCGGCCATCGCGTCGGAAACCAGTTCGATCCGCCTTCGCGTTGATGGCGCCGAGGCCGGATCAGCTGTCCGGTTCCCCGATCCGCAGGACGGTCGAGCCATGGTGGATCTCGAAGAGGCAAGGCGTGGTGTCTGAGGTGTCGGGCATCCCGCTTCCATTCGGTTCGCTCTGTCTCGTTCGAGCGATGCGCCTACTCCGCCGCCAGCCGGCTCACCTCGCGATAGGGATCGGCCGGATAGGTGCCGATGATCCGGACCTCCCGCGAAAAGTAGGCGAGCTCCTCGAGCGCCCGGGCGAGGCCCGGCTCGTCGGGGTGGCCGTCGACCTCGGCGTAGAACTGGGTCGCCGAGAACTGGCCCTCGACCATGTAGCTCTCGAGCTTCGACATGTTGACGCCGTTGGTGGCGAAGCCCCCCAGCGCCTTGTAGAGGGCGGCCGGAATGTTGCGCACCCGGAAGATGAAGCTCGTCACCGCCGGGCCGGCACCGGCGCCGAGGGGCTCCGGCTCGGGCGAAAACACCACGAAGCGGGTGGTGTTGTGGCTCTCGTCCTCGACGTCCCGCGCCACGATCTCCAGGCCGTAGACCTCGGCCGCCAGGGCCGGCGCCAGGGCGCCCCGGCTCGGGTCGTTCGCCTCGGCGACCTCGCGGGCGGCCCCGGCCGTGTCGCCCGCCACCACGGCGCGCAGCCCCAGGCGCCGGATGATCTTGCGGCACTGGCCCAGGGCGTGGACGTGGCTGTGCACGGATCGCAGCGCCTCGACCTTCGTCCCCGGCAGGACCATCAGCTGGAAGTGGATCGGCAGGAAGTGCTCGGCGACGATGTGCAGGCGCGCCGTGGGGATGAGGTGGTGGATGTCGGCGACGCGGCCCGCGATGGAGTTCTCGATGGGGATCATCGCCCGGTCGGCGCGGCCCTCGTTCACCGCCGCGAAGGCGTCCTCGAAGGTCGGGCACGGCAGCGGCGTCCAGTCGGGATAGGCCTGGGCGCAGAGGATGTGCGAGTTGGCGCCGGGCTCGCCCTGGTAGGAGATGGTGCGGTGGGGCATCGGATTCTTCTCAGTTCAGGCGCCGGGCCGAGAGCACGGCGCGCGCCCGCTCCAGGTCGGCCGGCGTGTCGACGCCCAGCGGCAGGTCGTCGACCAGGATGGCGTCGATGCGCAGGCCGGCCTCCAGCGCCCGCAGCTGTTCGAGCTTTTCGCGGACCTCGAGGGTGCCGGGCGGCAGGGCCATGAACTTCGCCAGGGCCCGGCGGCGATACGCGTAGAGGCCGATGTGATGGTAATGCGGCCCCTCCCCCCACGGCGCCCGCGCCCGGGTGAAGTAGAGCGCCCGTAGGCGGTGCGGGCTGAGGTGATGACCCACGAGCTTGACCACGTTGGGATCGTCGCGCTCCGCCTCGTCGGTGATAAGGGCGCACAGGGTGGCGATGTCCACCGCCTTGTCGGCGAGCGGCAGGATCGCGGCGCCGATGATGGCCGGATCGATGGTCGGCAGGTCGCCCTGCACGTTGACGACGATGTCGTGGTTGCCCTGCGGATCGATGATCTCCAGGGCCTCGGCGAGGCGGTCGGACCCCGACGGATGGTCGGCCCGCGTCATCACCGCGATGCCGCCCTCGGCCTCGATGACGTCGCGGATGGCCGTCGTGTCCGTCGCCACCACCACGGGGCCGATCCCGGCCTCCACGGCCCGGCGCCAGACATGGACGATCATCGGCGCGCCGCAGAGATCGAGGAGCGGCTTGTCCGGCAGGCGCGTCGCGGCGAGGCGCGCGGGGATGAGCACGAGGGGGTCGGACATGGTTTTCGCCCATCGCTCCGGCTGGCCGCCGCGGGTCTCGTCTCGTAGAGGCCCGTTCGCGGCGCGTTCGAGGCCCGTCGCTTAGCAGCGGGGGGGGATGTTGTCATGCGCCGGGCCGATCCCCGGCGGCCACACCGGTGACGGATCGGCCTCTGCGACTACGCGGCGTCCCCGCCCGCCATTGTCAAGATCGGGCTCCAGCGGCTAAGCACCCTCGACTGTTTCCAAAGTCCGACACGCCTTCGTGTCCGGACCCGCCCGCAAGCGCGCCCAGCCGGACGCATCGGAGTTGTCGAGAATGGACTCTTTCGAGCTGAACAAGGTCGCGGGTGCTGCGCTCGGCGCACTCCTGTTCGCCGTGGGGTCCGGGTTCGTCGCCGAGCTGATCTATCATCCCAAGCCCCCCGGTGCCGCGGGCTACGCCCTGCCCGAGCCCCAGGCCAAGGCCGCCGGCGGCGGCGCCCCCGAGGCGAAGGCCGAGCCCCTGCCGATCCGGCTCGCCAGCGCCAGCGCCGACAAGGGCCAGTCGGCGGCCAAGAAGTGCGCCTCGTGCCACAGCTTCGACAAGGGCGGCCCCAACAAGGTCGGTCCCCATCTCTGGGGCGTCGTCGAGCGCCAGAAGGCCCACGAGAGCGGATTCGAGTACTCGGCCGCCCTCAAGGAGAAGGGCGGCGCCTGGACCTACGACGACCTCGACCACTTCCTGACGAGCCCCAAGGGCTACGCCGCCGGCACCAAGATGGCGTTCGCGGGCATCACCTCGCCCACCGAGCGCGCCGACGTGATCGCGTATCTGCGCACCCTCGCCGACACCCCGGCGCCCCTGCCGGCGGCCGAGAAGAAGGCCGAGGCCAAGCCCGCCGAAGCCAAGCCGGCCGAAGCCAAGCCCGATGCTGCGAAGCCGGCCGACAAGCCCGCCGAGGCGAAGCCGCCCGCGTCCGAAAAGCTCCCGGCGCCCCCGGCCGAGACGCCGCCCGCCCCGCCGGCTCCCCCGGCCGACGCCCCCCCTGCCCCGCCGGCGCCCCCGGCCGACGCTCCGCCGGCCCCGGCGCCGAAGCCGGCCGAGTAGGTCGGCGAATCCCATCACGATCGCGAAGGCCGGGCTCAGTCCCAGCCTTCTTCGTTTGGGGGTCAGGGAGAGCTGCGAGGAGGCGCACCCTTGCCCTGCGCGGACGCGCACACTCCACTGCGCGGACGCGCGCTCTTGGCGCCTCCCCTCCGTCCGTCCTAGAACGGCGGCCTGCTGTCGTCGCGCGGACGGCATGCGGGAGGCCCTGGACCAACCGGAAAGACCGCCCCATCGTGATGCGACACGCCCTGATCGGACGATCCTTCGCCCTGTCCCTGGCCGCCGCCCTGGCCCTCGGCGCGATGGCGCCCGCGGCGCGCGCCGCCCCCGATCCGGTGGCACAAGCCCCCTCCGGCGACTGGCGCCACGCCGTCACCCTCATGGGCGAGCCGAAGTACCCGGCCGACTTCAAGCATTTCGAGTACGCCGACCCGGCCGCCCCCAAGGGCGGCCTCGTGCGCCTCGGGGCGCAGGGCGGGTTCGACAACTTCAACATCGTCGTGGCGGGCCGCAAGGGCGACCTCGAGAACGGCATTGCGCAGCTCTACGATACCCTGACGACGGAATCCGCCGACGAGCCGTTCTCGTCCTACGGCCTCGTCGCCGAGGGGTTGCGCCTCGCCGACGACCTCTCGGCCGTGACCTACCGCCTGCGCGAGGGCGCGCGCTGGCACGACGGCAAGCCGATCACCCCCGAGGACGTGGTGTGGTCCTTCACCGTGCAGAAGGAGAACAGCCCGTCGCTCGCCGCCTACTACCACAGCGTGACCAGGGCCGAGGTTACCGGCCCGCGCGAGGTGACCTTCCGCTTCGCCGAGGCCGGCAACCGCGAGCTGCCGCAGGTCATCGGCCAGCTGCGCGTGCTGCCAAAGCACTGGTGGACGGGCACGGACGCGCAGGGGCGCCCCCGCGACGTGACGCAGACCACCCTGGAGATGCCGCTGGGCTCCGGTCCCTATCGCCTCGCGAAGTTCGAGCCCGGCCGCAGCGCCACCTACGAGCGCGTGGCCGATTACTGGGGCAAGGATCTGCCCGTGAACGTCGGCCGCAACAACTTCGGCACCATGCGGTTCGAGTATTTTCGCGATTCCACCGTGCAGATCGAGGCCCTGAAGGGCGACCTCTACGACTTCCGGGCCGAGAACGTCGCCCGCAATTGGGCCACGGCCTACGACGAGTTCCCGGCCGTGAAGGAGGGCCGCCTTCTCAAGGAGGAGTTCCCTGATCGCGGCAACGGCAACATGCAGGCCTTCGCCTTCAACACCCGCCGGGCGAAGTTCGCCGATCCGCGCGTGCGCCGGGCCTTCAACCTCGCCATGAACTTCGAGGAGATGAACCGGTCGCTGTTCTTCGGCCTCTACAAGCGCATCGACTCGTACTTCTACGGCTCGGAACTCGCGTCCTCCGGCCTGCCCCAGGGCGACGAACTCGCCATCCTGGAGAGCGTCCGCGACAAGGTCCCGGCCTCCGTCTTCACCACGCCCTACACCAACCCCGTCGCCGGGACGCCGGATGCCGTGCGGACCAACCTGCGCGAGGCCGTGCGCCTCCTGAAGGAGGCCGGCTACGAGCTCCGCGGCGGCCAGATGGTCAACGCCAAGACCGGCGAGCCCCTGACCGTCGAGTTCCTCGAGTTCCAGAGCGTGTTCGAGCGGGTGGTGCTGCCGTTCGCGGCCCAGCTCAAGCTCATCGGCATCCAGAGCAACCTGCGGGTCATCGACCAGGCGCAGTACCAGAACCGCCTGCGCGCCTTCGACTTCGACATCACCACGAGCTCGTGGCCCGAATCCCTCTCGCCCGGCAACGAGCAGCGCGAGTACTGGGGCTCGGCCGCCGCCGACAAGGAGGGCTCGCGCAACCTCATCGGGATCAAGGACGCGGGTATCGACGCCCTGGTGGAGAAGGTCGTCTACGCGAAGGACCGGCCGGGCGTGCTGGCCGCCACCCATGCGCTGGACCGGGTGCTGCTCGCCCACGATTACGTGGTGCCGCAATGGGCCTCCAACGTCTCGCGGACGATCCGCTGGAACCGGTTCGCCCGCCCCAGGATCCTGCCGACCTACGGCAGCTCGGGCTTCCCGACCACGTGGTGGTACGACGAAACCCTCGCCGCCAAGACCGGGGCCCCGCGTTGAGCGGCCCGAGCCGGCGCACCCTCGTCCTCGGGGCCGGGGCCCTCGCCGGTGCCGCCGCCCTGCCGGGGCTCGGCCGGGCCCAAGGGACGGCCCGCCACGGCCTGTCGAGCTTCGGCGAACTCAAGTACCCCGCCGACTTCCGGAGCTTCGACTACGTCAACCCGGAGGCGCCGCGCGGCGGGCGTTTCTCGGCGCAGCTCGCCTCCACCCTGGGCAATCAGGCGAGCGACACCTTCAACACCCTTAACGTCTACGTCCTGCGCGGCGACGGCGCGGCCGGCATGAACCTCACCTTCGATTCCCTGATGGTGCGGGCGCTGGACGAGCCCGACGCCCTCTACGGGCTGCTCGCCCGCTCGGTGGAGATCTCCGAGGACGGCCTGACCCACCGCTTCGCCCTGCGGCCCCAGGCCCGGTTCCACGACGGCTCCCGGCTCACCGCCCGCGACGTCGCTTTCTCCCTCATGATCCTCAAGGCCAAGGGCCATCCGAGCATCGCCCAGATGCTCGGGGACATGAGCGAGGCCGTCGCCGAGGGCGACGAGACCGTCATGATCCGCTTCGCTCCCGGCCGCAGCCGCGACCTGCCCCTGTTCGTGGCCGGCCTGCCGGTGTTCTCGGCGGCGTACTACGACAAACGCGACTTCGAGGCCTCGACCTTGGAGGCGCCGCTGGGCTCCGGCCCGTATCAGGTCGGCCGCTTGGAGCCCGGCCGCTTCATCGAGCTGCAGCGCGTGGCCGATTACTGGGCCGCGGACCTGCCGGTGAATGTCGGCCAGAACAACTTCGAGGCGATCCGGTACGAGTATTTTCGCGATCGGCAGGTGGCGTTCGAGGCGTTCAAGAGCGGCGCCTTCACCTTTCGCGAGGAATTCACGTCGCGGGTCTGGGCAACGCTCTACGATTTTCCCGCCGTCACCGAGGGCCGGGTCCGCAAGGAGATCGTGCCCGACGCGCGCCCCTCCGGTACCCAGGGCTGGTTCCTCAACACCCGCCGCGAGGCGTTTCGCGATGCCCGGGTGCGGGAGGCCATCGGCCTGTGCTTCGATTTCGCCTGGTCGAACAAGAACCTGTTCTACGGGGCCTACATCCGCACGGCCTCGTACTTCGAGAATTCCGACCTCAAGGCCACGGGCACGCCGCACCCCGACGAGCTCGCCCTCCTCGATCCCCTCCGCGCCGACCTCCCGGCTGCGGTGTTCGGCGAGGCCTGGAGCCCCCCGGAGTCCGACGGCTCGGGCCAGGACCGGGCCAACCTCAGCCGCGCCGTGGCTTTGCTGCGCGAGGCCGGCTGCACCCGCGACGGCGGAATCGTCCGGCTCCCCGGCGGCAAGCCCCTGGAGATCGAGTTCCTCGACAGCGATCCCGTGTTCGAGCCGGTGACGCACCCGTTCATCCGCAACCTCGGCCTCATCGGCATCAAGGCCCGCATGCGGGTGGTCGACGCCTCGCAGTACCAGTCCCGGCTCAAGGATTTCGACTTCGACGTGACCTCCCGGCGCTACGCCAGCGGGATGACGCCGGGCGCCGAGCTGCGCGAGGCCTACGGCTCCGGGAGCGCGGCCACGCCCGGCTCAAACAACCTCGCGGGCATCGCCAGTCCGGCCATCGACCGGCTCATCGACAAGGTCGCCAACGCGGCCTCGCGGGCCGACCTCGTCACCGCCTGCCGCGCCCTCGACCGGACCCTGCGGGCCGGGCGCTACTGGGTGCCCATGTGGTACAAGGCCGACCATCGCCTTGCCCTGTGGGACGTCTACGGCCGCCCGGCCAAGGGTCCCGCCTACGACCTCGGCGCGCCCGCCCTGTGGTGGTACGATGCCGCCAAGGCCCGGCGCATCGGCCGAAACTGAGGTCCCCCGCTTGCTCTCCTACATCCTGCGCCGCCTCGCCCTCATGGTGCCGACCATCCTCGGCATCATGCTCATCACCTTCGTCATCGTGCAGTTCGCCCCCGGCGGGCCCGTCGAGCGGGTGCTGGCCCAGCTCCAGGGCCAGGGCGAGGGCAGCCTGTCGCGGGTGACCGGCGGGGCCGGCGACCTCGGCGGGGCGGCCAAGTCCGGGGCCGGCGGCGGCGGCGAGGGCAGCGCGCGCTACCGCGGGGCGCAGGGTCTCGACCCGGCCTTCATCAAGAAGCTCGAACAGCAGTTCGGCTTCGACAAGCCGGCCCCCGAGCGCTTCCTGAAGATGATCTGGGACTACGCCCGGTTCGATTTCGGCAACAGCTACTTTCGCGATGTGTCGGTGCTGCAATTGATCCGCGAGCGGCTGCCGGTTTCGATTTCCCTGGGGCTGTGGATGACGCTGATCTCCTACGCCATCTCGATTCCGCTGGGCATCCGCAAGGCCGTGCGCGACGGCTCGCGCTTCGACCTCTGGACCTCGGGCGTCGTCATCGTCGGCTACGCGATCCCGAGCTTCCTGTTCGGCATCGCCCTCATCATCCTGTTCGCCGGCGGCTCGTTCTTCCAGATCTTCCCCTTGCGCGGCCTCACCAGCGAGAACTTCGACACCTTAAGCCTGTGGGGCAAGGCGGTGGACTACGCCTGGCACATGGCCCTGCCGCTGGCCGCCCTGGTGCTCGGGGCCTTCGCCACCTCGACCCTGCTGACGAAGAACTCGTTCCTCGACGAGATCCGCAAGCAGTACGTGCTCACCGCGCGGATGAAAGGCCTGTCCGAGCGCCGGGTCCTCTACGGGCACGTGTTCCGCAACGCCATGCTCATCGTCATCGCGGGCTTCCCGGCGGCGTTCATCTCGGCCTTCTTCACCGGCTCGCTCCTCATCGAGACGATCTTCTCCCTCGACGGTCTCGGGCTCCTGTCCTTCACCTCCATCGTCGGGCGCGACTATCCGGTGGTGTTCGCGACCCTGTACATCTTCTCCCTCGTGGGGCTCGCGGTGAACCTCCTGTCGGACCTGATCTACACCTGGATCGACCCGCGCATCGACTTCTCGGCCCGGGCCACGTGACCTCCCTGCCGCTCATCCTGCGGACGGAGCATCCCGGGGACGCCGAGGCCATCGAGCGCCTGCATGCCCGCGCCTTCGGGCCGGGGCGCTTCGCCCGCACCGCCTACCGCCTGCGCGAGGGCGCCACGCCCCTGACCGACCTGTGCTTCACGGCGCTGGTCGGCACCTACCTCGTCGGCTCCGTGCGCCTCGGGCCGGCGGAGGCGCAAGGCCCGCTCCTCGTGCTCGGACCCCTCACCGTCGATCCGAGCTTCGAGGGGCGCGGCATCGGCGGCGCACTGATGCGGGCGAGCCTGGACGCCGCCCGCGCCGCCGGCCACGGCCTCGTCGTGCTGGTGGGCGACGCCCCCTATTACCGCCGCTTCGGCTTCAGCCCGGTGCCGCCGGGCCGGCTGATCCCGCCCGGCCCCGTCGATCCCGCCCGCTTCCTGTGGTGCGAACTCGTGCCCGGCGCCGCCGAGACGGTTGCGGGGAACGTGAGCGCGGTGCGCACGCGTTGACCCTCCGCGCGACGGCCGCGCGGGAGCGAACGATGACGGACAGCCCCTCGACGATCCGCCACGAGACCGTGCGCGCCAACGGCATCGACCTCCACGTCGCGCGCGCGGGACAGGGCCAGCCCCTCGTGCTCCTGCACGGCTGGCCGGAATTCTGGTTGACCTGGGAGCCGGTCATGACCCGGCTGGCCGACCGCTTCGACCTCATCGTCCCGGATCTGCGGGGCTTCGGCGCCAGCGAGAAGCCCGATCCCGGCCCCTCGGACAAGGCCGGCGCTGACGTCCACGCCGCCGACATTCTGGGACTTCTCGACGTCCTCGGGATCGAACGCGCCGGACTCGTCGGCCACGATGTCGGCGCCTATGTCGGCCAGTCCCTGGGCCGCCGCGCCCCCGAGCGCCTCACCGGCCTGTTCTTCTTCGATTGCCCCTATCCGGGCATCGGCCCGCGCCTGGCGGCACCCGAGATGCTCGCCGAGATCTGGTACCAGTCGTTTCACGTGAAGCCGTTCGCCGCCGCCCTCGTCGGCACCTCGCGCGAAGCCTGCCGGCTCCATATCGGCCACTTCCTGCGGCACTGGGCCGGCGGCAACCCGGCCGCCTTCGACGACGTGCTCGACGCCTTCACGGACAATTTCATGGCCCCGGGCAACCTCCAGGGCGGCTTCAACTGGTACGTCAGCGCGCAAGGTGGCCGCCTCGCCATGATCGAAGGCAAGGCCCCGCCCCAGGCCCCCATCGCCGTGCCGACCTGCATCCGCTGGGGCACCGCCGACCCGCTGTTCCCCTACGCCTGGACCGACCGCCTTGGCGAGACGTTTTCGGACCTCGACCTCGCGCCCCTGGAGGGCGTCGGGCACTTCCCGCATCGGGAGGCCCCGGACCGGGCGGCGGCGGAGATCGCGCGGTTCTTCGCCGGCCGGGGGGCGTGAGGTCGGCCCCCGGCGGGGCGGTCAGGCCGCGTCCCGGAGCGCGTCGAGCTTCGACAGCGCCCGTTCCAGGGCCGCGAAGCACCGCGGGTCGAACGACGTCCCGACCTCGGCCCGCATGATCCCGAGGGCCTTCGGGATCGGCATCGCCGCCCGGTAGGGGCGGTTGGCCGTGAGGGCGTCGAACACGTCCGAGACCGAGACGATGCGGGTCTCCATGCAGATGGCCTCACCCGCGAGGCCCCGGGGATAGCCCTTGCCGTCGAGGCGCTCGTGGTGCCCGCCGCCGATGCGCGCCATGTCCCGGAAGGCGATGACCCGGCCGAGGATGTTCTCGGAGAGGGCCGCGTGGTTGCGCATCGCCACCCATTCGGCGTCGTCGAGCTTGCCGTTCTTGTCGAGGATGGCGTTGGAGACCCCGAGCTTGCCGATGTCGTGCAGGAGGGCGGCGCGCTTGAGCCAGCGACGGCGCTCGCAATCGAAGCCGAGTTCCTCCGCGATGAGGTCGGCATAGACCGCGACGCGCTCGGAATGGCCGGAGGTGAACGGGCTCTTCGAGTCGATGATCTGCGCGAAGGCCCGGGCGATGTCGTCGAGGTAGTCGGCATCGACCACGATCTGGCGCCGGGCCGGCTCGAGGGCGAACACCGCGTCCTCGACATCGTCCGACGCCAGGACCGTCCAGAACGCCTCCGATCCGGCGACGCGCTCGAAGGCCGCCACCACCTGCGGATCGAACCACGTGCCCGTGCGCGAGCGGATCTCCGCCATGGCCGCGTCGCGGCCGGCCGAGCGGTGGAACACGTCCACGATCTGCGCCAGCAGGGCGATGCGGGCATAGAGCGGGATCGCCGGGCCTTCGAGCTTGTTCGGCTTGCCCTGCCCGTTCCAGTGCTCGTCCAAGGCCAGGATGCCGCCGCAGACGGCCTCGGGAAACCGCATCTGCCGGGCGATCTCGGCGCCGCGCTGGCAGCGGGTCTCGATGAGTTCCTGGGCGATCTCGCCGCCGTTCTGCAGGATGTTGAGGATGGCGCGGAAGCGGTCGGCCAGTCCCGCGTTGAGGCCCGTATGCGAGAACACGAAGCCGAGCACCTGGGGCAGGCGGTCGCTCACGGTCTTGTAGTCGTGCTTGAACGTGAGATCGTCGGCCAGATAGAGCTGGCAGATCCGGGCGGCGTTGGACGAGCAGCCGAGGTCCTTCAGCAGGATCGCGTAGTACAGCTCCCAGAGCTGCAGATCGGGCAGCCCCATGGTCCGGCCGACATGGACGCCGATCCAGCAGGCGCGCACGCAATGGCCCACGGGCTGACCCTCCGTGAGGTCAAGGGCGTGGCTCAGGGCGCCCAGAAGCTCCGAAAGCCGCATGCTGTCCGCTTCGACCTGGGAGGGCGCGGCGGTGTCGACGAGGGTCAGGGGCATGGGCTCGGTTCGGTCCGGGGCACGCGGGGCGATCGTATACCGTATGCAATCCTCGCCCTTCGCGGACCTTAAACGCACCGCCCGTCGACGGAACGTGGTTTCCCGTCCCTGACCGCCGGCGTCACGCCGTCCGGCCGCGCCGGCCCTCCACCAGCCACATGGCCAGCACCGCGGCTGCCAGCGCCGCCAGGGCCCACAGGCCGAGGGCGAGGGGATAGACCGCGACGCCGCGGATGTTGGCGCTGTCGCTCGGGCGGAAGCCGATCCAGTCGGCGCCGCTCGCCCGCCCGCCGCGCACGGCCTGGAGGCGCGGCACCACCGTGCCGCCGGCCTCGGCGACGCGGCGGATCGAGCCGCCCGTGGCCTCGGCCAGGGCCTTGAGGCGCTCGGTGTCGCTGAACACGTCGGCGAGTTCGCGCGGGTTCGGCGGGCCGACGCTGACGAAGGCGACGAGGCCGCCCGAGCGCAGGGTGTGCAGCCCGAGCTGGTCCGCCTCGAAGGTCGCCGAGAACAGGCCGGGCTCGGCCTGCGCCAGGGTCAGTGTGCGCTCTGTGCCCGTGGGGCCCGTGACGGTGACGGGCTCGACGGTGTCGGCCATGGTCTGGCGCTCGACGCGGACCTCGCGCCCGCGCCCGGTGGTCTGCGCCCGCAGGGCCTCCTCCTCCAGGGCCGGCTCCTTCATGAGCCAGTGGCCGAGGCGGCGCAGGAGGTCGAGGTACGGACCGCCCTCCTGGTAGCCCCGCGCCCACAGCCAGGCATGATCCGACAGCAGCAGGGCGACGCGGCCCTTGTCCTCGCGCGACAGGGCCAGGAGCGGCAGGGCGTTCGGACCCTGCAGGATCGGCTGGATGCCGGGCTTCACCTGGGCCGAGACGATGCGCAGCCAGTCGCCCCAGGCCGGGGGCGACGCCTCCGAGCCCGGCAGCGCCCGGGTGACGGGATGGCGGGTGCCGATGCCCGTGAGCCCGGCCTTGTAGGGCTGCTCGACGACGCGGCCGTTGGGCTCGCCCGGCAGGATCGCCGACAGCCGGGTGCGCGACAGGCTCGCCTGGCCCGCGAATTCCGGTCCCGCCGCCACGAGGAGCGCCCCGCCCTCGCGGACGTAGCGGACGATGTTGTCAAAATAGGCCTGCGGCAGCACGCTCTGATTGGCGTAGCGGTCGAAGATGATCAGGTCGAAATCCTTGATCTTCTGGACGAACAGCTCCCGCGTCGGAAAGGCGATGAGCGACAGCTCCGAGATCGGCGTGCCGTCTTGCTTCTCCGGCGGCCGGAGAATCGTGAAGTGCACGAGGTCGACGTTGGCGTCGGATTTGAGCAGGTTGCGCCAGGTGCGCTCGCCCTGGTGCGGCTCGCCCGAGACCAGCAGCACCCGGAGTTTTTCGCGGATGCCCTCGATGGGCAGCACGGCGCGATTGTTCACGACGGTGAGTTCGCCGGGCAGCGGCTCGACCTCGATCTCGACGACGTTGGGGCCGCCGTGCTCGATCCGCATGGTCAGGGAGAACGGCCGTCCCGTCGGGAAGGTGCGCCGTCCCACTTCCTCGCCGTCCCGGCGCACGGTGACGACGGCGTTGCCGGTGCCGCCGCGCTCCATCACCTCGGCGCGGACCGTGAGATCGCGCCCGACGATGCCGAAGCGCGGCGCCTCGATGAGCCTGATCTGGCGGTCGCGCTCATCCGGATGGCCGGTGACGAGGACGTGGAGCGGCCCCTTGATGCCGAGGGCTGCCGCGGAGGCCGGGATGTCGTGCACCACGCCGTCGGTGAGCATCACCACCCCGGCCAGCCGCTCGGGCGGCACGTCGGCGAGCGCCTGCGACAGGGCGGTGAACAGCTTGGTGCCGTCGTCGCTGTCCTTGGCGTCGGGCACGTCGACGAAGCGCGGTTCGATCCCCGTGAGCGCACCGAAGCGGCGCTGGAGCTCGGCCCGCACGGCATCGGTCATGGCCGGCCGGTCCCCGAGGCCCTGCGAGCCCGAACGGTCCACCACCACGGCGACGATGTCCTTCACCGGCTCGCGATCCTCCCGGACCAGGGCCGGGTTGGCGATGGCGAGGAGCACCAGGGCCAGCGCCAGGGCGCGCAGGAGGGCCGTCCCGCCCCGCGCCAGGAGCGCCAGCACGGCGAAGACCGCCACGAGGATTCCGAAGCCGACGAGCACCGGCCACGGCACGAGGGGGGTGAAGCTGAGGCTCAGCATCGGCGTGTGGCCTCCCGAGCCATGGTCATGCGGTCGCCCGCTCCAGGGTGCGGGCCACCCACTTGTTCAGGCTGATCCCGGCACGCTTGGCGGCCGAGACGACGGCCCGGTGAAGAACCGGCTCGACGCGGACGACGAACTGCCCCGAATAGGGCTTCTCCGGCTCCTCGCCGCGCTCGGCGCAGAAGGCGAGGTAATCGTCGATGCTGTCGGACAAGGCCTGCTTCAACTCATCGACGGATCGCCCCTGGAAGGTGATCACGTCGCGTAAGTTGATCACTTCGCCATGAAACAGATCGGCCTCCTCGTCGTATTCGACGAGGGCCTCGTAACCCTTGCAACGCATCATCGTCATGGCGTCATCTCCGCCTCGGTGAGGAAGCGCCTCACGGATTTCACCGCACCCCTGTCAGTTTCCTTCTGCGGATGCGGTCGATGGAAGACCGCCCGCACACCATTCAGGGCGACCCGCACGCGGGAGCCCCGGCCTTCCTCGATCTGCGCGCCGGAGGCCCTCAGCATGGCTTCGATGTCCGACCAGGCGATGCCGGCCCGAACCGGCTCGGCGAAGATCGCTTCGAGGGTCGCGCGATGCCTGCCGCTCAAGTTCATATAGTATCGCTTTTCGATATCACAAATCGGGGCGATTGCCTCCCCCGGCGTGGTCGCACCCGCCGCCTCACTGACCCAACCGCTCCAGCAGGGCCGGCACGTGGACCTGATCCGCCTTGTAGTTGCCGGTGAGGGTGTAGATCACGAAGTTGACCCCCCCGCGAAACGCCATCTCGCGCTGGCGCTCCTCGCCGCCGACGACGGGGTAGAGCGGCTCGCCGCGCTTGCCCACGGCCCAGGCGGCGGCGAGATCGTTGCCCGTGATGACGATGGGCGACACCCCGTCCCCGGCCCGCGCCGGGCGACGCTCGGTGCCCTCCGCGGCCGGGGGCAGTGCCTCGACCCAGGTCTGACCGGTGGCGTAGCGGCCGGGGAACGTGTCCACGAGGTAGAACGCCTTGGTCAGCACGTGGTCGGCCGGGATCGGCTCGAGCTCGGGAACCTCGAGGGTGGAGAGCATGGTGCGGAGATACAGGGCTTCCGGCGTCGGCGGCCCGCCGGGGCGTGCGGTGAGCGCATCGCGGGTGTCGAACAGGACGGTGCCGCCGTTGCGCATGAATGCGTCGATGCGCCGGATCGCAACGGCGCTTGGCTGGGGCCTGCCGGCGACGATGGGCCAGTAGATCAGCGGATAGAACGCGAGCTCGTCCTTGGCCGGGTCGATGCCGATGGGGTCGCCCGGCTCCAGGGCTGTCCGGTTGGCGAGCACCTGCGTCAGGCCGGCGAGGCCGGCGCGGCTCGCCGTGTCCGCCGCCTCGTCGCCGGTGACGACGAAGACCAGACGCGTGGCGAGGGCCGAGTCGATGCCGTTCGGCCGTCCGGCCGCCTGGGGTTGGCTCTGGGCTTGGGCTTGGGCCCGCGCCGGCATGAGGTTCGGTGCCGCGAGGCAGAGGATGACGGCGGCGGCCGTGGCGGCGCGGCCGCCGACGCGGCGAAGGAAGCCGCCGAGCCAGAGGCCCGCGAGGGTGTCGAGCAGAAGGAGCATGAGGGCCAGGGTGAAGAGCGTGGCGCGGAGATCGAGGGTCTCGGCGCCGGCGAGCGACCCCGTGCGGGCGGCGGCCAGGGGGGCGAAGTCGAGGGGCTTGAGGCGGTCGGCCGCCGTCAGGGCGTTGACGGCGACGCCGCCATCGGCGGGACCGTAGAAGCCGGGCGGATGCTCGAACGAGCCGCGTTCGGCGTAATCCCCCGGGACGGCGGTGGCGCCGGCCGGCGGCGTGCCGAGGGCCCCGAACCCATCGAGGGTCAGGCGCGGGGCGAGCACGGCGGCGGGGGGACGGGCGACGTCGCCGGCCGGGGCCGCGCCGGTGCCGGCGAGCGCCACCACCCGGCGCAGCATGTCGATGAACAGGCCCGACAGGGGCAGGTTCGACCACGTGGTGTCGGCGGTGACGTGGAACAGAACCACGAGGCCTTGGCCCCGCTTCTGCGCCGTCACGATGGGCGTGCCGTCCTGCAGGGAGGCCCAGGTGCGGCCGGGCAGCTCGCCGTCTGGCTCGGCGAGGATCTGGCGCCGCACCCCGATATCGGCCGGGGAGACGAGGCCGGCGAACGGGCTCTCGGGGGCGAAGGCCGCCAGGGTCTTCGGGCTGTCCCAAGACAGGGTGCCGCCGAGGGTCCGGCCGCCCCGGCGCAGGCGCACGGGCACGAGGGGGTCGTTGCCGGCGGCGAGCCGCGGCCCGGCGAAGCGCAGGAGCAGGCCGCCCCCGTCCACGAAGGCTTCGACGCGCTCCAGGGTGGCGGCGTCGAGGGCCCCGACATCGGCCAGCACCAGGACGGAGACCTGCCCGTCGAGCATCTGCGCCACGGATTCGGCGACGCCCTTGACGCCGCGCGGCTCCTGCACGTCGGCGAAGGGCACCAGGGCGCGGGACAGGTAGTGGGTCGGGGCCAGGAGCGGCTGGGCCTGATCGCTGGTGCCGCCGAAGACGAGGCCGACGCGGCGGCGCTTGCCGCGCTCGTCCACGAGGGTCACGGCACCGGCCGAGCGCTCGCCGAGGATCTCCAGGCGGCTGATGCCGTTGCGCAGTTCCACCGGCAGGTCGAAGCCGATCTCGGCCTCCGTGGCACCGTCCGCGAAGGTGAAACCCTGCTCGGCGAGCGGCAGGCCCTTCTGATCGAGGGCGCGCACGGTTCCGGCGTCGCGGCCATTGGGCGATGCGCGCAGGGCGTGGGCGGTCAGCCGGCCGCCGGATTCGGCGGCAGACAGGGCGAGGGCCGGCGGACGGTCGGCCCTCAGAATGGTGAGACTGGTGCCGTGCTTGCGGACGAGGTCGGCGAGGCCCCCGGCGAAGGCGTCCTCGCCCGGCCCCGCGACGCCGTCGCTGATCCACAGGGCGGCCGCACCGGGGCTGCGGTCGAAGAACGCCGCGAGGGCGGGCAGATGCGCGCCGCGCGTCGCGAGATGCGGCCGGGGCGCGATGGCGCGCAGGCGTTCGAGCGCGTCGGCGGGCACGCGCACCTCGATGGGCGCGGCCGGTTCCGCCAGGGCCACCAGGGCCACGGGCCGCCCGTCGCGAGCGGCGGTCTCGACGGCGTCGTCGGCGACCCTCAGGCGCTTGCGCCAGTCGTGGGCGGCAGTGAATCCGTTGTCGATCAGCACCACGAGGGGCGTGCGGCCGGCCTCCCCGCCGAGGCCCGACGGATTCCAGACCGGGCCGGAGACGGCGAGGATCAGGAAGGCGGCGACGAGCAGGCGCAGGATCAGGAGCCAGGGCGGCGTGCGGGCCGGCGTCTCGCGCCTGGGCAGCAGGTCGGCCATGATCGCCAGGGGCGGAAAGTCGATGCGGCGCGGGCGCGGCGGCGTCACCCGCAGGAGGAACCACAGGGCCGGCAGGGCGATGAGCGCGGCGAGCGCCAGGGGCGCGGCGAAGGTCAGGGGCAATCCGAGCACGGTGTCGATCCTCAGCCGGTCCCGCGCGCGGCGGCGACGAGGGTGAGCAGGCGAAGGGCGGCTTCGCTGGCCGGTCGGTCGGTGCGGTGGATGGTCAGGGTCCAGCCCTGGGCGCGGGCGACCTCGGAGAGGCCGGCCCGGTGCTCGGCGATGCGCGCGCGGTAGGCCTCGCCCCAGGCCCCGGCATCGCCGATGGCGAGGCTCCGGCTCGTCTCGGGGTCGTGCAGGACGGCCTGGCCCGAGAACGGGAAGGTTTCCTCCACGGGATCGACGATCATCACGAGGTGACCGTGGGTGCCGTGCGCCGCGATGGTCTCCACGGCGGCGCGCACGTCGGCCAGCGGCGACAGGAAATCGCTGATCAGGATCGCTTCGTCGAAGCGGCCCGGCGTGGCGCGGGGCGGCGTGTCGCGGGTGAGGCCGGCCCGGTCGCCGACGAGGGCCTGGGCCAGGGTCTCGACGATGCGGCGCGAGGTGACGGCGCGGGTGAGGCCCAGGAGCCCCGTGCGCTCGCCGCCCTCCACCAGGGTGTCGGCGAGGGCGAAGGCCAGGACCAGGGCGCGCTCGACCTTGGGGGCCTGGGCGAGGTGCGAGGCGAAGCCCATGGAGGCGGAGCGGTCGATCCAGAACCAGATGTTGTGGGCCGCCTCCCATTCGCGCTCGCGCACATACAGCCGGTCGTCGCGGGCCGAGCGGCGCCAGTCGATGCGCGCGGCGGCCTCGCCGGCGACGAAGGGGCGGAACTGCCAGAAGCTCTCGCCCGGTCCGGCCCGGCGGCGGCCGTGCAGGCCGTGGGCCAGGGTGGTCGAGACGCGGCGCGCCTCGAGGATCAGGCGCGGCATCCGCTCGGCGAGGGAGAGGGCGCTCTCGGTCTCGCGCCGCCCCGGCGATCGGGCCTCGGCGGCGAGCACCCGCGTGGGGGCCATCCGCGTGGGGACCATGGCCATGGGCTAGAGCTTGGCCGCGAGCCCGGCGATGAGACCCGGAATGGTCTCGCCGTCGGCGCGCGCGGCGAAGCTCAGGGCCATGCGGTGCTTGAGGACGGGTTCGGCCAAAGCCTTCACGTCGGCGATGGAGGGCGCGACGCGGCCCTCGATGAGGGCGCGGGCACGCACCGCCAGGGTCAGGGCCTGGCTGGCGCGGGGGCCGGGTCCCCACAGGAGCTTGCCCTTGAGGGACGGGTCGCCGCCCTCGGGGCGGGCCGAGCGCACGAGGTCGAGGATCGCATCGACCACGGCATCGCCCACGGGCAAGCGGCGCACGAGGCGCTGGGCCGTGAGGAGCTGCTCCGTCGTCATCACCGCCTGGGGCTTGTGGTCGTCGACACCCGTGGTCTCGATGAGGATGCGGCGCTCGGCGGCCCGGTCGGGATAGCCGACGTCGATCTCCAGCAGGAACCGGTCGAGCTGGGCTTCCGGCAGCGGATAGGTGCCCTCCTGCTCGATGGGGTTCTGGGTCGCCAGGACGTGGAAGGGCCGGGGCAGGTCGTGGCGCTCGCCGGCGACGGAGACGAAATGCTCCTGCATCGCCTGCAGCAGGGCCGACTGGGTGCGCGGACTGGCGCGGTTGATCTCGTCGGCCATGAGGAGCTGGGTGAAGACCGGCCCCTTCACGAACCGGAACGAGCGGTGCCGGTTGGCGTCCTCGTCCAAGATTTCGGTGCCGAGGATGTCCGAGGGCATCAGGTCGGGGGTGAACTGGACCCGGCGGCCGTCGAGGCCGAGCACGGTGCCGAGGGTCTCCACCAGCTTGGTCTTGGCGAGGCCGGGTAGGCCGACGAGCAGGCCGTGGCCGCCGGAGAGGATGGTGATCAGCGAGAGATCGACCACCTGCTCCTGGCCGAAGATGACCTTGTGGACCGCCTCGCGTGCGCCGCCCACGGCCCCGAGACACGCCTCCGCCGTGGCGACGATGCCGTCGTCGAGGGTCGTGGCCGGCTGGGAGCCCTGCGTCATGCGGTGTCGGTCCTCGCGGTCCGCTTCGACGTCTTGAGGTCGATGGCGGGGAAATGGGATCGGCCGGAGGCCGGCCGTGAGCGACAAGTGTGGCGCCGTTTGCGCCACCCTGGCAAGGTCGGCGCGACGACGCAGGCGGCGCCTTGCGTTTGACAGTGCCTTTCCGGCCGCGAATCGGACGCAGGCGCCCATCGCGCCGATTGCGGTCGCGGGCGTTCCCAAGCCGTCCCCAAGCGCTATCTTGATGGGTATGACGCCGTCGCAATCCGATCCGACCATCGACCGCCTGAGCGCCGCCCTCGGTGACCTGCCCCGGCGCGGACCGCCGCCCGTCGAGCAGTGGAACCCACCCTATTGCGGGCCCATCGACATGCGCATCGCCGCCGACGGGACGTGGTTCCACGATGGCGCGCCGATCCGGCGCCCGGCGCTCGTCAAGCTGTTCGCCTCGATCCTGCGGCGCGAGCCCGATGGCCGCGTCGTGCTGGTGACGCCCGTGGAGAGCGTCGGGATCACCGTGGAGGACGCCGCCTTCGTCGCCGTCGAGATGGCGGTGGAGGGGGACGGCGACGGCCGCCGCATCGCGCTCCGCACCAACGTCGACGACCTCGTGGCGGTGGATTCCGATCACGCCCTGCGGTTCGAGGAGGACGAGGCCGGGGGCCTGCGCCCCTACGTCCACGTCCGGCGCGGCCTGTGGGCCCTGGTCACCCGGGCTCTGACCTACGACCTCGTCGCCCTGGCCGAAGAGCGCGACGGCTGGCTCGGCATCGCGGCCGGCGGCACGTTCCACCGGATCGCGCCCAGCGGCGTCGCATGAGCGATGCTGCCGTCGCCGATCTCGTCCGGCGCGCCGCCCGGTATCTCGATGCGGAACCGCCGGGGCCGGGCGACCCGACGGCCAACCCGCGCGGCGACCACGACCTCGACGGCATCGACGTGGTGCCGGAGGGGCCGCACCGGCACGCGGCGGTGCTGGTGCCGGTGGTGCCGCGGCCCGATGGGCTCGGCGTCGTGTTCACCGTCCGCTCGGCGCACCTGCGCGACCATTCCGGCCAAATCGCGTTTCCGGGCGGCAAGATCGACCCCACGGACGCCACGCCCGCCGACGCCGCCCTGCGCGAGGCCCACGAGGAGATCGGCCTCGCGGCCGGCGCGATCCGGACGCTGGGCTACCTCGATCCCTACCTCTCGGCCACGGGATTCCTGGTAACGCCAGTGCTCGGCCTCGTCGATCCGGACGCCACCCTGCGCCTCAACCCCGACGAGGTCGCCGAGACCTTCGAGGCACCCCTGTCCTACCTCTTCGACCCGGGCCGACGCCGGATCGAGAGTGCGATCTGGCGGGGACGCACCCGGCGCTACTATGTGATCGCCTACGGCGCCCATCGGATCTGGGGCGTGACGGCCGGCATCGTGAACAACCTGCACGAGCGCCTGTATCCCTGATCCGGCGCGCCGCGCGCCGGCCCGAATGAGAATGTCATGATCCGCAAGCTCGTCGAGGAAGTCCTGATCTTCCTCCTGCCGTTCCTGCTGTTCGCGGGGTATCTCGCCCTCAGCGGCCGGCATCCCCGGCACCATGCCCATTGGCAGGGCCAAGTCTTCCGCCTGACCCTGGCGGGAATCGTTCTGGTGATCCTGTCCCTCGTGGCGACGGGCCTGTTCGGCGAGCGCCATCGCGGCGGCTACGTGCCCCCGCACATGGAGAACGGCGTGGTGGTGCCGGGCCAGTTCCAGTGAGCGGGCACCGCCTCGATCCCGATGGACCGGGCCGTCTCCTCACGGCGCCCGGCCTCGCCCGGGTGCTGACGGCCCTGAGCGTCCCGGGCGAGCACACCCGCCTCGTCGGCGGCTGCGTCCGCGACGCGCTCCTCGGCCACCCGTCCAACGACATCGATCTCGCCACCACGCTCCTGCCCGAGGCCGTCATCGCCCGCGCCCGTGCCGCCGGCCTGCGCAGCATCCCCACGGGGATTGCGCACGGCACCGTCACGCTCATGGCCGAGGGGGCGACGTTCGAGGTCACCACCCTGCGGGAGGACATCGAGACCGACGGGCGCCACGCCGTGGTCCGCTTCGGCCGCGATTTCGGCCTCGACGCGGCGCGGCGGGATTTCACCATCAACGCCCTCTCGGTCGATGCGAACGGGGAACTGCACGACACGACGGGGGGCTTGGCGGACCTCGCGGCCGGCCGCGTCCGCTTCATCGGCGAGGCCGCGACCCGCATCCGCGAGGATGCCTTACGCATCCTGCGGTTCTTCCGGTTCCAGGCCCGCTACGGCGCCGGGGCGCCCGATCCCGAGGGGCTGGCGGCCTGCATCGGCGCGCGGGCTTCCCTCGATGGCCTGTCGCGCGAGCGGGTGCGGGCGGAATTCCTGAAGCTGCTCCTCGCCCCCGGTGCGGTGCCGGCGATGACGACCTTGAGCGAGACCGGGCTCCTCGGCCGCCTTGTCGGCGGAATCGGCGACCTGCGGCGGTTCGAACGGGTGGCGCGGCCGAATTGGGACGAGACCGCACGGTTGGCGGCCCTCGCGGTGTTCTCGGTGGACGACGCCGAGCGGCTGGCCCAGCGGCTGCGCCTGTCGAAGGCGGAGCAGAACGGGCTCGTGGCCTATGCCGGGGCGCTCGTCGCCGTGAAGGACAGGGCCGAGATCGACGGTTTCGGCGTCCGCAGCCTGACGGTGGTGCACGGAATCCGGGCGCTCGCGCTCGCTTTCGCCGCTCTGGACGGCGGCGACCGGGTGCATCTGACGGCGGAGGCCCGCGACCTGCTCGGGCGGATGGTGCGGGGCGACGTGCCCGTCCCGGTCTTCCCCCTCACCGGGGGCGACCTCATGGCCCTGGGCATCCCGGCCGGGCCGGAGATCGGGCGGCGGCTCGGCCGCGCCCGGGCGGTCTGGCTCGCCGGAGGCTGTCAGGCCGATGCGGGCACGCGCAGGATTCTGCTCGCCCGCGCCCTGGACTGAGCCTCGGAGCGCCGGTCTCAGAACGCGAGGGCGACCTTGGCGTCCTGAAGCTGGACGATCTGGCCGTTGAGCTCGTCCTTCTTGGCGAAATCCGTCGTCGCGTCGCGCTGGAGTTCGATGGCGGCGATGTCGCGATCGAGGGATTCCGGCGTGATCTCCTCGAACGGGTTGGCCCGCTCGGCGATGACCGTGACGGAGGTGGGGCCGATATCGGCGAAGCCGCCGCGCACCAGCACGCGCTTGCCGGTGTGACCCGCCTCGTTGATGACGATGACGCCGACCTTGAGGGCGGTCAGGACGGGGGCGTGCCCCGGCAGGACGGTCATCTCGCCCTCGACGCCGGGCAGCTGAACGGCCTCGATGGGGCCGGAATACACCGTCCGCTCGGGACCGACGAAATCGAACTGGAAGGTGGCCATGACGTCGCGAATCCCGGTTCGGGGTGTCTGTCGTTGAGGGACGGCGCGCGGCCCGGGGCCGTGCGCCGTGGAACGGTTCAGGCCCGGCCGCGACCGGCGACGAAGCCGGCGCCGAGGCCGAGAGCCGCGCCGATGACGGCGAAGATGCCGATATGCTGCATCTGGCCGGTGGTCAGGGAGCCGCCGCCCGTACCGGCCGGCTTGTCCCCCTGAACCTCGAGGCTGAAGTCACCGATCTTGATCTCGGCGGCCTGGGGCCGGGTCAGGTACCCGACGAGGCCGCCGACCACGAGGCCGACGAGGAGAAGTCCGATCCTGGTGTTCAAGATCAGGCCGCCGCGGCGATCTTCTTGGCCTTCTCCTTGGCGTCCTCGATGGTGCCGACCATGTAGAACGCCGCCTCCGGCAGGTCGTCGTAGTCGCCGTTCACGAGGCCCTTGAAGCCCTTGATGGTGTCGGCCAGCGGGACCTGGATGCCCGGCGAGCCGGTGAAGATCTCGGCCACCGAGAACGGCTGCGAGAAGAAGCGCTCGATCTTGCGGGCGCGGGCGACGGTGAGCTTGTCCTCTTCCGAGAGCTCATCCATGCCCAGGATCGCGATGATGTCCTGCAGGGCCTTGTAGCGCTGCAGGGTCTGCTGGACCTGACGGGCGACGGCGTAGTGCTCCTCGCCGAGGACGGCGGGGTTGAGCATGCGCGAGGTCGAGTCGAGCGGGTCCACGGCCGGGTAGATGCCCTTCTCGGCGATGGAGCGCGACAGCACGGTGGTGGCGTCGAGGTGGGCGAACGAGGCGGCGGGCGCCGGATCGGTCAGATCGTCGGCCGGCACGTAGATGGCCTGCACCGAGGTGATCGAGCCCTTGGTGGTGGTGGTGATGCGCTCCTGCAGGGCGCCCATGTCGGTGGCGAGCGTCGGCTGGTAGCCCACGGCCGAGGGGATGCGGCCGAGAAGCGCGGACACTTCCGAGCCGGCCTGGGTGAAGCGGAAGATGTTGTCCACGAAGAACAGCACGTCCTGGCCCTGGTCGCGGAAATCCTCGGCGATGGTGAGGCCGGTCAGGGCGACGCGCGAGCGGGCGCCCGGCGACTCGTTCATCTGGCCGTAGACGAGGGCGCACTTGGAGCCTTCGGCCGAGCCGTTGTTCTCCTTGGGGTCCATGTTGACCTTGGACTCGATCATCTCGTGGTAGAGATCGTTGCCCTCGCGGGTGCGCTCACCGACGCCGGCGAACACCGAGTAGCCGGAGTGCACCTTGGCGATGTTGTTGATGAGCTCCATGATCAGCACGGTCTTGCCGACGCCGGCGCCGCCGAACAGGCCGATCTTGCCGCCCTTGGCGTAGGGGGCCAGAAGATCGACCACCTTGATGCCGGTGACGAGGATCTGCGACTCGGTGGACTGCTCGGCATAGGACGGCGCCGGCTGGTGGATGGCGCGCAGGGTCTCGGAGACGATAGGGCCGGCCTCGTCGATGGGCTCGCCGATGACGTTCATGATGCGGCCGAGGGTGTTGAAGCCCACGGGGACCTTGATGGCCTCGCCGGTGTCGGTGACTTCCTGGCCGCGCACGAGGCCTTCCGACGTGTCCATGGCGACGCAGCGCACGGTGCTCTCGCCGAGCTGCATGGCGACTTCGAGGACGAGGCGGTTGCCGTTGTTCTTGGTCTCGAGGGCGTTCAGGATCTCCGGCAGGTGGCCGTCGAAGTGAACATCGACCACGGGGCCGATGACCTGGGTGATGCGGCCGACCTTGTTGGAGCCGGCGCCGGGGGTAGCGGTGTTCGCCATGATACGGGTCCTTCGACGATGTTGCGGTCAGGGTGCCGGAGCGGCCTAGAGGGCCTCGGCGCCCGAGATGATTTCGATGAGTTCCTTGGTGATCATGGCCTGACGCGTGCGGTTGTAGATCTGCGTCTGCTTCTTGATCATCTCGCCGGCGTTGCGCGTGGCGGAGTCCATGGCACCCGTGCGGGCGCCCTGCTCGGAGGCGGCGTTCTCGAGGAGGGCCCGGAACACCTGCACCGTGAGATTGCGCGGCAGCAGGGTGTCGAGGATCGCCTCTTCGTTCGGCTCGAACTGCAGGGCGGCGTCGGGGGCGGTGGCGCCGGTCACGGGCAGTTCGGCCGGGATCAGCTTCTGGGCGGTGGGCACCTGCGCGATCACCGAGCGGAAACGCGAGTAGAACAGCGTCGCGACATCGAACTCGCCGGCCTCGAAGCGGGCGATGACGCTGTCGGCGATCTCGGCGGCGAACTCGTAATCCACCGGCCTGTTGCCGCGCAGGTCCCGGTTCTCGACGATCTGATCGCGGTACTGGCGGCGCAGGAGGTCGTAGCCCTTCTTGCCCACGGTGACGATCTTCACCGTCTTGCCCTCGGCGGTGAGCCGGCGGATGTGCTCGCGGGCCAGACGCACGATGGACGAATTGAAGCCGCCGCACAGGCCGCGATCGGCCGTGCAGACGATGAGCAGGTGGGTCTTCTCCGCGCCGGTGCCGGACAGGAGCTTCGGACCCTGGACGCCGCCGACGAGGTTCGCGGCGAGGTTGCCGAGCACCTGGGACATCTTCTCGGCGTAGGGACGCGCGCTCTCGGCGGCCATCTGGGCGCGCCGCAGCTTGGCGGCGGCGACCATCTGCATGGCCTTGGTGATCTTCTGCGTCCCCTTCACCGAAGCGATGCGGTTACGCAGATCCTTCAAACTCGCCATGGGTGTCTTCCAGATCCATCCGCTGCGGCTCGAAGAGGGCCCGGCCTTCCGGGCGCCTCGTTCACACTGACGTTCGGCCGGTCCGTGGGGACCGGCCGAGGGTCGTTCAGGCTCAAGCCAGCGACTTGGCCACGCCCTCGACGACGCCCTTGAGCGTCTTGGCGCTGTCGTCCGACAGATCCTTCGAGTCGCGGATCTTGGTCAGCAGGTCGGCGTGCTTGGTGCGCAGGGTCGACAGCAGGGCGTCCTCGAACGGACGGACCTTCGAGACCGGCAGGGCGTCGAGGTAGCCGTTGACGCCGGCATAGATCACCGCGACCTGCTCTTCCATCTTCAGCGGCGAGAACTGCGGCTGCTTCAGGAGCTCGGTGAGGCGCGAGCCGCGGTTCAGGAGCTTCTGGGTCGAGGCGTCGAGGTCCGAGCCGAACTGGGCGAACGCCGCCATCTCGCGGTACTGGGCGAGCTCGCCCTTGATCTTGCCGGCGACCTTCTTCATCGCCTTCGTCTGGGCCGAGGAGCCCACGCGGGAGACCGAGAGGCCGACGTTCACGGCCGGGCGGATGCCCTGGTAGAACAGGTCGGTCTCGAGGAAGATCTGGCCGTCGGTGATGGAGATCACGTTGGTGGGGATGTAGGCCGAGACGTCGTTGGCCTGGGTCTCGATGACCGGGAGCGCGGTCAGCGAGCCATTGCCGGCGGCGTCGCCCATCTTGGCGGCGCGCTCGAGCAGGCGCGAGTGCAGGTAGAACACGTCGCCGGGATAGGCCTCGCGGCCCGGGGGGCGGCGCAGGAGCAGGGACATCTGGCGGTAGGCCACGGCCTGCTTGGAGAGATCGTCGTACACGATCACGGCGTGCATGCCGTTATCGCGAAAATACTCGCCCATGGCGCAGCCGGCGAACGGCGCGATGAACTGCATCGGCGCCGCGTCCGAGGCGGTGGCGGCGATGACGATGGAGTATTCGAGGGCGCCGTTGTCTTCCAGGGACTTCACGAACTGCGCCACGGTGGAGCGCTTCTGGCCGATGGCAACGTAGACGCAGTAGAGCTTGGCGTTCTCGTCGGTGCCGGCATGGGCCGGCTTCTGGTTCAGGATCGTGTCGAGGGCGATGGCGGTCTTGCCGGTCTGGCGATCGCCGATGATGAGCTCGCGCTGGCCGCGGCCGACGGGGATCAGGGCGTCGATGGCCTTGAGGCCCGTGGCCATCGGCTCGTGGACCGATTTCCGCGGGATGATGCCGGGGGCCTTCACGTCGACGCGGCGACGCTCGGTGGTGGCGATGGGTCCCTTGCCGTCGATGGGGTTGCCGAGGGCGTCGACGACGCGGCCGAGCAGCGCCTTGCCGACGGGCACGTCGACGATGGCGCCGGTGCGCTTGACGGTCTGGCCTTCCTTGATGTCGCGATCGGACCCGAAGATCACGATGCCGACGTTGTCCTGCTCGAGGTTGAGGGCCATGCCGCGCACGCCCGACTCGAACTCGACCATCTCGCCGGCCTGGACGCTATCGAGGCCGTAGGCGCGGGCGATGCCGTCACCCACGGACAGGACCTGGCCCACCTCGGAGACTTCGGCTTCCTGGCCGAAATTCTTGATCTGATCCTTCAGGATCGCGGAGATCTCGGCGGCGCGGATGTCCATCGTCGGGCCTCTTGTCGTTGTCGTTAGGAATGGGTCTGGGACGGGAGCGGAGGAACCCTGGCGGGGTCCTACCGGGCTTCCCGCATGGCAAGGCGAATACCGTTGAGCTTGGTCCGCAGGGACGCGTCGACCATGCGGCTGCCGATCTTGACGACGAGGCCGCCGATCAGGCTCGGGTCGATCCGGAGGTCGAGGTCGATCTCGGCGCGGGCGACGTCGCGCAGGCTGGCCTTGATCTCCTCGATCACCGCATCGGAGGGACGCTCGGCGACGCTGACCTCGGCGCGCACGATGCCCTTCGAGTCCCGCACCAGGACGCGGAAGGCGCGGATCATGTCCGGCAGGGCGAACAGGCGGCGGTTGGCGGCGGCGAGGCGAATGAAGTTGGCGCCGAGACCCGTGATCTCCGCCTTGTCGAGGATCGCCCCGATGGCGGCCTCCTGCTCGGCGCCGGAGAAGACCGGGCTGCGCACGAGGCGGCGCAGATCCGCGCTCTCGTTGAGCAGGGCGCCGAAGCGCTCCAGGCTCTCCGCCACGCCATCGACGGCGCGCTCGTCGCGTGCCAGCTCGAACAAGGCCGACGCGTAGCGCGCCGCCACGCCTGCAACCGGGGAAGCCGCCTCGGAACCGTTCTGCGCCACGCGCCGCTCTCTCTTCAATCCGGCCCTAGGGTTCCGGCCGCCGTGTACCGTGTCCGGCGCAGGCGTGCGAAACCGTCAGGATTGGGAACGTGCCGGTCTGCGCGGGTCATGGAAAAACCCGCCCTTCCGGCGCGGCGAGGGCCTAGCATGCGGGTTGTGGGGGCGCAAGACGAACGGCCACGCTGGCGGGGGACGGCGGGAGGGCGCAGCGCGGCCCGGACGGGGACGCGCCGGCTTGTGCAGTGCGGCGGAACGCGACGGCATCGGTCGCGCCAAACGGTGGCGAAGGTGAGGCGGGTTCAGCAGGCGATCCGGTCGCAGCGCCGCGTGGCGGCGATCATCCGGGCCAGGGACTTGGCGCCGGGATGGCCGAGGAGTCCGGTGTTGCCGAGCACGTAGGACGGGGTCGCGGCCAGCCCGAGATCGGCCGCCATCCGCATCTGCGCCTTGAGGGCGAGGCGGACCTCCTCGCTGTCGCCGATGGCCTCCAGCTCGGCCGACGGCACGCCGAGCTTGGCCGCCGCCTTCAGGGCCCCGGTCCCGTCGATGGTGCCGCGCCCGGCCAGCAGGGTCCTGTACAAGCTCCAGGCGGCGGCCGAGCCGAGCTTGCGCTGGACGGCCAGGGCCACCTTGGCGGCCTGGGCCGATTGCGGCGACAGGATCGGATTGTTGACGAGGCCGATCCGCAGGGTCGGGTCGCTTTCGGCGAGCGACACCATGTCGGAGGCGGCTTTGCGACAGTACGGGCAATTGTAGTCGAAGAACTCGTACAGGGTCGTCTCGGCCTCGGCCGGTCCGACATAGGTCACACCCTTCAGCCCCGGGATCTCGCCGACGATCTCGCCCGGCAGACGGGTGTTGGCCACGGGCCGACCCTCGTCGCTGTCGACCTTGTAGGCCTGGCCGTAGCCCTGGGCGGAGGCCCGGCCGGCCCCGAGGAGGCCGAGGCCGAGGCCGGCGGTGGAGGCGAGGAAGTGCCGGCGGTCGAAGCGCATGGGGTGGCCCGGGAGCGAGGAACGATCGGCCCGGTTTCTAGTCCCGATCGGCCCGGGACGAAACGTCTACTCGCGCATCGCTCCGGGCCGGTCGCCCGCAGCCCAGGCCAGGGCCTGTTCCAGGCGGTCGTTGCCCCAGAACAATTCGCCGTCGCCGGTGAGGAAGGTGGGTGCGCCGAAGATGCCGCGCGAGCGCGCCTCCTCGCCGTTGACGCGCAGGCGCCCCTTGTTCGATTCGGCCGCCGCCTGCTTCAGGATGATCGTCCCGTCGAGGCCGAGGCCGTTGAGGAGCGACACCACGGCGGGCGGTTCGGCGATGGACTGTCCGCGGGCGAACGCCGCCTCGTAGACCGCCTTGGAGAACGGCACGAGCCAGTCGTGGTCCATGCCGTAGGTGGCGGCCCGCGTGGCGCTGAGGCTGTTCTGCGGGAACGGATCGGGGCGCGTCACCGACGGCAGGCCGAGGCGCGCGGCCTCGCGCTCGACGTCGCGCCACATGTGGCGGCCCTTGGCCGGGTAGAGGTTGAACGGCGACGAATTCCAGCCCTGCGCGGCGAAGATCGGGCCGACGAGGAACGGGCGCCAGCGCACCTCGACCCCGGCCGCATCCGCCAGGGCCTCGATCCGCATGGCCGCGAGGTAGGAGTAGGTGGACGCGAACTCGTACCAGAATTCGAGGGTCGGCCGGCGCGGCATACGTCGAAACTCCGGATTTGGTGAGGGGACGAGCTTCGCCCGTCACGGTGGTTCCAGCAAGGCCGCGGGAGCCGTGTCCACCGGGAGCGAACGCGCCCGCGGCACGACGGTTGCACCGATCGGCGGTCCGCTGATAAGCCGCGACCAGCCCCTTCCGATACCCGTTCCAACCCGAAGCGAGTCCGATGACCGACGCGAATCCGAAGCCCGTCAACAAGGTCGTGCTCGCCTATTCGGGCGGCCTCGACACCTCGATCATCCTCAAGTGGCTTCAGACCACCTACGGCTGCGAGGTCATCACCTTCACGGCCGATCTCGGCCAGGGCGAGGAGCTGGAGCCGGCGCGGGCCAAGGCCGAGCTTCTCGGGATCAAGCCCGAGAACATCTTCATCGAGGACCTGCGCGAGGAATTCGTGCGGGACTACGTCTTCCCGATGTTCCGCGCCAACGCCGTCTACGAGGGCGTCTACCTCCTCGGCACCTCCATCGCCCGGCCGCTCATCGCCAAGAAGCAGATCGAGATCGCCGAGCGCCTCGGCGCCGATGCCGTCTGTCACGGCGCCACCGGCAAGGGCAACGACCAGGTCCGGTTCGAGCTCGGCTACTACGCCCTCAAGCCCGACGTCACGGTGATCGCCCCGTGGCGGGAATGGGACCTGAAGAGCCGCGAGCAGCTCATCGCCTTCGCCGAGCAGCACCAGATCCCCATCGCCAAGGACAAGCGCGGCGAGAGCCCGTTCTCCGTCGACGCGAACCTCCTGCACGCCTCCTCCGAGGGCAAGGTGCTGGAGGACCCCGCCGACGAGGTGCCCGAGTACGTGTTTTCGCGCACCCTCTCGCCCGAGGAAGCGCCCGACACGCCGACCATCGTCACCATCGGCTTCGAGAAGGGCGACGCTGTCTCCATCGACGGCGAGACGCTGTCGCCCGCGACCCTGCTGGCCAAGCTCAACCAGCTCGGCCACGACAACGGCATCGGCCGCCTCGACCTCGTCGAGAACCGCTTCGTCGGCATGAAGAGCCGCGGCATGTACGAGACGCCGGGCGGCACCATCCTGCTGCCGGCCCACCGCGCCATCGAGTCGATCACCCTGGACCGGGGCGCGGCGCACCTGAAGGACCAGATCATGCCGCAATACGCGGAGCTGATCTACAACGGCTTCTGGTTCAGCCCCGAGCGCGAGATGCTCCAGGCCCTCATCGACAAGAGCCAGGAGATGGTCACCGGCGAGGTCCGGCTGAAGCTCTACAAGGGCGGCATCCACGTCATCGGCCGCACCAGCCCGAACTCCCTCTACGACCAGGACCTCGTCACCTTCGAGGAGGGCGCCGTCGCCTACGACCACCGCGACGCGGCGGGCTTCATCAAGCTCAATGCGCTCCGCCTGCGCACCCTGGCCCAGCGCAAGAAGAAGCTCGGCGCGTAAGGCCCCCGCGCGTCGGGTCCCCGCCCCGGGCGGGGACCCGTCCGCGAAGAGCCGGCTAAGCCGATGCGGTTTTGGCGAAGGTCCGCAGGATCTGCGGGACCTCGCCGGAGATCTCGCGCGCCAGGAAGCCCACCGGCCCGACCGAGGCGGCGAGGCGGGCCCCCGCCTCGCCGTGCAGGTAGACGCCCCACAGCGCGGCCATGAACGGGTCGGCACCCCGCGCCAGGATGCCGGCGACGATGCCCGCGAGGGCGTCGCCGGACCCGGAGGTGGCGAGGCCGACCCCGCCGCCGCCATAGTTCCAGCACGTGCCGTCCGGGGCCACGATCCAGCTCTCGGCGCCTTTCATGATCACCACGGCCCGCAGCCGCTCCGCCGCATGGCGCGCCGCCCGCAGGGGGTCTGCCTCGACGGCATCCCGCCCCCAGCCGAGCAGTTGCGCCATCTCGCCGGCATGGGGCGTGATGATGGGAGGCCGGCCGAGGGCGCGCACGATCTCGGGGTCGAGGCCGCAGATCGCCCCGGCATCGAGGACGTAGGCGGTGTCCGGCCGATCCGAGAGGAGTGCGCAGGCCAGGATCGTGGTGTTCGGGCAGGTGTTCATCCCGGGGCCGACGAGGACGGCGTCGCAAGGCTCGGCCGCCTCGACGACCCTGGCGGCGGACGGGTGCGGATCGATCTCCCCGGCCTCGGTCTCGGGCAGTCCGATCACCATCGCCTCCGGCACGGCCAGCGCCATCGCCGTGGCGACGCTGCGGACGGAGGCGATCTTGAGCTTGCCCGCGCCGGCCCGCAGGGCCGCGATGCCGGCGAGGAACACCGCACCCGGCACCTCGGCACAGCCGCCGAGGACGAGGACGCTGCCGCGGTCGTCCTTGCTGCCCGCCTCGGGCGTCGACAGCGGAAGCTCCCGCAGCCGCTCCGCCGTGAGCCGGGTCCCGGTCATCGAGCATCCTCCTTCGAGAACTCGGCGGTGACGGGCGCGCCGGCCTGCTCCATCGGCGCCACGAAGTTGTAGCGCTCGAGGGCGAGTCGCCCGGTGGAACCGGCCTCCGCCGCGAATCCGTACTCGGTGACCGAGCAGTTCAGGACGTCGCCCTCGGCATCGATCCCCAGGATCTCCGCCTCGGTCATGTTCTCGAGGAGGTAGCGCAGGCAGAGCACGACGACCTGATGGGCGACGATGAGGACGCGCTTCTCGCCGTGATGCAGGGAGACGGTGTCCATGGCCCCGCGAAGGCGCAGGATCACGTCGCACCAGCTCTCGCCGCAGGTGGGGCGATAGTAGAACTTGCCCAGGCGCGCGCGCAGCTGCGCCTGCTCGGGATGGAATTCCTCGATGCCGGTGCGGGTCAGGCGATCGAGGAGCCCGAGCTCCTTCTCGCGCAGCCGCTCGTCGACGAAATCCCGGGACGCGTCGCCGGCGACGCCCCCGGCGTCCCGGATGCCGGTCACGGTCTGCCGGGCCCGCGCGTAGGGGGAGGTCAGGACGACGTTCGGGCGCTCGGAGTCCGGCATGGCTGCGAACCAGCGTCCGAGGGCCGTGGCCTGCTGCCGGCCGCGATCGCTCAAGGGGACGTCCACATCGCGCTCCGCGATGTCGATCCGCGTCAGGCCCGCATCGACGGCCGCATCGCGGGCCACGTTGCCGGCGCTCTCGCCGTGGCGGACGATCCAGATCCGGCTCGGCCAGCGTTGCATCATCCGTCACATCCCCGGCACGATCGGGCGCACCACCGCACGATTCCCCTCGCTAACGTCCGTGCCGACCGGACGTTCGTGGCTGCGTCCTTTCCGCCGGGCCCGGCCGCGGGGTCAGACCGGTCGCCAGCCCTCGGCGGCGCGGCGGAACGCGCCGGGGCCGAGGTCGGCGTAGCGCAGGAAGATCTGGAGGGCCGGCTGCATCTCGTGGTGCTGCTCCGGCAGGCCGGTGCGCGCACCGTAGGGCGCATCGGCATCGACGGCCGGCACGTCGCGGCTCGCATCCCAGCGGATCGCGAGGCCGCGGACCAGGGCGATGTGCTCCGCCGTGACGTCGAAGGTGACGTGCTCGGGCGTCTCGCCGGTGGCGTCGTCGCGAAACACGTCGCCGACATCCGACGAATCGAGCTTGGCCAGGGTGTTGTGGTAGGCGTAGCGCCCCGGCTTCAGGACGGCGTTGGCGCAGAACACCGCCAGGCCGTCGCCGAGCGCCCGGTGCTCCTCGTCCGCCCCGTCGTCGTCGCCGGTGACGTTGAAGATGTCGCCGTCCCGGTCGGTGCTGCCGTAGGGCGCGTCCGGGTGGACGATGGGGGCGCCGGCGCCCTCCCGGTTCCAGGCCACCACCATCCGGCGGATCAGCGCGATGCGCTCCAGGGTGAGTTCGAAGGTGTTCGCGTCGGCCAACGTGCTGTCCGTCCCTGATGCGGCCCTTGGCGATCGGGCCGGGTCCTCGGTTTCGAACGGCTCTATGACACGACTTCCCCTCCGGCGACACGGGGGCCGGAGGCTACCGCTTGAGGCAGCCCATCAGGCCGCCGACCCCGTTCATCCGCGCCTGGATGCGGGCGGCCTGGGCCCGCACCCCGCGTGACGGCAGGGCCGGATTGCGCAGGATCGGGTTGGGCAGCACGGCGGCGAGCAACGCCGCCTCCCCGCGCGTCAGGTCGCGGGCGGGCTTGCCGAACCAGCGCTGCGCGGCGGTCTCGGCCCCGAACACCCCCTCCCCCCACTCGGCGACGTTGAGGTAAACCTCCAGCATCCGGCGCTTGCCCCACAGGGCGTCCGTCGCCAGGGCCAGGGGGATTTCCAGGCCCTTGCGCAGGACCGAGCGGCCCGGCCACAGGAACACGTTCTTCACCGTCTGCATCGAGATCGTCGAGGCGCCCCGGCTCGGGCCCTCCTCGTCGTCGACCACGTCCCGCAGGGCGCCCCAATCGACGCCGGCATGCAGGCAGAAGCGCTGGTCCTCCGAGGCGATCACCGCCTGGACGAGGTGGGGCGAGATCGCCGCCAGGGCCACGGACTGCCGGTCCACGGGCTTCAAGACCGCCCACCGCCCGAGCATCAGGGTTGAGGGCGGGGTCACCGCGCTATAGACGAGCGCCATGGCGAGCAGGAACCCCAGGGCGAGGGCGGGCAGCAGCAGGACGAGGCCGACGATCCGGCGCAGGCTCCGGCCGCGCGCCGGCCGTGCGGCCGCCTGCGGCGACCGGCGGCGCAGGGGCTGTTCGGCTCGCTCCGCCTCGTCCTGAATTCGAACCTCCCGCACTCGCGCCACGTTCCCACTTCCGAAGGCCCGCCCGACCATGACGTCAACGCAAGGTTCTCACGCTTCGGTCAAGGCGGATGCCCCGGTCGACGCGTTTTCCCACAGGCTCGCCACGGTGGCCGACGCCGTCGAGGCCTGGCTCGCCGACCGCCTGACCGCCGAGACGCAAGCCGGCGAGATCACCCGGCCCGTGCGGCTCATGGAGGCCATGCGCCACGCCGTGCTGGGTGGCGGCAAGCGCCTGCGGCCGTTCCTCGCCGTCGAGACCGCCCGCATGCTCGGCGGGCCCGAGGCCGGCGCCCTCGCCGCCGGCTCGGCCATCGAGCTCGTGCACTGCTACTCCCTCGTCCACGACGACATGCCGGCCATGGACGACGACGACCTGCGCCGCGGCAAGCCCACCGTCCACAAGGCCTACGACGAGGCCACCGCCATCCTGGTCGGCGATGCGCTCCAGACCCTGGCCTTCGAGGTGCTGGCCGATTCGGCGTGGCAGCCCGACCCCGCCATCCGCGCCGACCTCGTGCTCGGCCTCGCCAAGGCCTCGGGCCTCGGCGGCATGGTCGGCGGCCAGCTCCTCGACCTCGGGGCGGAGGGGCGCTTCGGCCCGGTCTCCCTCACCGTCGACGACACCCTCCGGCTCCAGGCCATGAAGACCGGCGCGATCCTGGCGTTCTCGGTGGAAGCCGGCGCCATCGTCGGCGGCGCGACGCCGGACCAGCGCCGCGCGCTCCTGCGCTACGGCCACGCCCTCGGTCAGGCCTTCCAGATCGCCGACGACATCCTCGACCGCGAAGCCTCGGCGGAAGCCATGGGCAAGGCCACGGGCAAGGACAAGGACGCCGGCAAGGCCACCCTCGTCGACCGCCTCGGCCTCGACGGCGCGCGCGCCGAGTGCGACCGGCTGGTGGGCGTCTGCGAGGACGCCGTCTCGGCCTGGGGTGACAGGGCGCAGATCCTTAGGGATGCGGCGCGGTTCACCGTGGCGCGGAAGGTCTGAGTTCAACCGTGCCCCGCCCATCGGTGTCTGGGCCGGTGGGTGGCGGCCGCTTAGGGCTGCCCGGCGTCCGCGAGGGTTCCGGCGCGGGCGAACAGCCGGATATTCATGGCTTTCAGGACACGCAGGGCGGTGTCGAGGCTCGGGTTCCCGTCATCGGACAACGCCCGGTAGAGGCTTTCGCGGGAGAGTCCGGCCTCCCGCGCGATCTGCGTCATGCCACAGGCCCGCGCCGCAACGCCGAGAGCGGTCCGAAACAGGGCGGCATCGCCGTCTTCGATGGCGGCTGACAGATATTCCGCTACGGCTTCCTTCGTATCGAGATAGTCCGCCGAGTCGTAGGGCTGCGTCTCGCTCATGCCGGTATCTCCTCAAACGGTGCTCGCCAGGGCCTTCGCGCGGCGGATGTCCCGTTCCTGGCCGCCCTTGTCGCCTCCGCACAGCAGCATGATCCAAAGATCGCCGCGACGGACGAAGTAGACGCGGTAGCCGGGCCCGACATCGATCCGCAACTCGCTGACGCCTTCGCCGACGGGCCTCACGTCACCGGGATTCCCCAGCATCAGCCGATCGATCCGCAGCGCGATCCGCGCTTTCGCCCGGATATCGCGCAGATGCCTGAGCCACTGGTCGAACTCGGGCGTTCGTCGAACATCTACCATGCATGTGGCCCATGGGCTACGATTTGCAGCGACCTTCAGAAGCGGATCGCCACAGGAGACATTCGTTTTTGGGTTGAACCGGGCTCGATGATGCAACCCCTGTTTTTATGCCGTGCGTCACGCGCTTGCCAATGCCCCGATGGTCTGGATACAGCCCCGCGATACGGTTTGGCCCAAGCGAGTGCATCCCATGACCAGCTACAAGCTCCTCCTCCTGCCCGGCGACGGCATCGGCCCCGAGGTGATGGCGCAGGTCGAGACGGTGATCGGCTTTCTCGGCCAGGCCGGCATCGCGGCGTTCGAGACCGAGCACGACCTCGTCGGCGGCTGCGCCATCGACGCCCACGGGGTGGCGCTCACCGACGCGGCCCTGGCCCGGGCCGACGCCGCCGACGCCGTGCTCCTGGGCGCGGTGGGCGGTCCGAAATGGGCCGAGGTCGCCTACGAGATCCGCCCCGAATCGGGCCTGCTGCGCCTGCGCAAGGATCTCGGCCTGTTCGCCAACCTGCGCCCGGCCATCTGCTACCCGGCGCTGGCCGACGCCTCCGCCCTCAAGCGCGAGCTCGTCGAGGGCCTCGACATCATGATCGTGCGCGAGCTCACGGGCGGCGTCTATTTCGGCGAGCCGAAGGAGATCACCACCCTCCCCGACGGTTCGAAGCGCGCCGTCGACACCCAGGTCTACACCACGGGGGAGATCGAGCGCATCGCCCACGTCGCCTTCGATCTGGCGCGCAAGCGCTCGGGCCGGGTCGCCTCGGCCGAGAAGCACAACGTCATGAAGTCCGGCGTCCTGTGGAAGGAGGTTGTCACCCGCGTCCACCAGACCGATTACGCCGACATGGCCCTGGAGCACGTGCTCGCCGACAATTGCGCCATGCAGCTCGTGCGCCGCCCCAAGCAGTACGACGTGCTCGTGACCGACAACCTGTTCGGCGACGTGCTCTCCGACGTGGCGGCCATGCTCACCGGGTCCCTCGGGATGCTGCCGTCGGCGTCCCTCGGCGCCGTCGATGCCAAGGGCTCGCGAAAAGCCCTCTACGAGCCCGTGCACGGTTCGGCCCCGGACATCGCTGGGCGCGACCTCGCCAACCCGCTCGCCATGATCGGGTCCCTGGCCATGGCCCTGCGCTACTCGTTCGGCCTCGGCGAGGCCGCCGATCTCCTCGACGGCGCCATCACGGATGCCCTCGCGAGTGGGGCCCGCACCCGCGACATCGCCGCCGAGGGAACGCAGGCCCTCGGCACCGCCGGCATGGGCGACGCCGTCGTGGCCGCCCTCCGGGCCCGCATCGGCTGAGGAAAAGTCCGGCGCCACGGCTTCGCCACGGGCGGGGCCGTGTTGTCGCCACATCTGTCAAGTTAATCCGTCCCCGGAGTTACCAGCCGCGGGGACGAGAAGAGCACATGCAGGGTCGCACGGTCGGATCGTCACGGACTGCCCTCGCCACCGGCCCCGTCAGGGGTCCCCTGCGCGGGCGATCGACCGCGAACGCGACGTTTCCGGCCTCGGACGCCCTCACCCTCGGGGGCCGGGTCGGCCGCGAGCACGGCAGCCGCACCGCCCTCATCCGCTCCGTCCTGTCGGTGACCCTGCTCGCCGGCGGCCTGAGTGTCGCCCTGCTCAACGGCGTCGGTCCGAACGGGTCCGGCCTCGGCGGCGTGGTGCAGTCGGCCCAGGCGATGACCACCGTCGCCATGCCCCGGCCCCGGGTCCAGGTCGGTCCCCCCGCGATTCTCGGCGCGCCCGCCAGCGTCCTGACGGCGTCGGCGGCCTTCGCGCCCATCCACGACCTCGACACCGAACTCGGCTCCAACGCCGTCGACCGGGTGTCCTACGACTTCCTCATCACCGAAAGCGCGGTGGGCGACCCCAACGACGTCCTCGAATTCGGTCCGATGAAGATCCGGCGCCACCTGGTGCAGAAGATCGTCCGCGCCGCCCAGGCCGTGCAGACCGACCCCGTCCTGCTCATGGCGGTGGCCGACAAGGAATCGAGCTTCAAGACCGAGGTCCAGGCGCAGACCTCCTCGGCCACGGGCCTGTTCCAGTTCATCGAGCGGACCTGGCTCGGGGTGGTGCGCGATTTCGGTCCCAAGCACGGGCTGACCCAGGACGCCGCCCTCGTGGTGACGGGCGACAACGGACGCCCCGCCGTCGCCGACCCCGCCGAGCGCACCCGCATCCTCGAACTGCGCCGCGACCCCTACCTCTCCGCCCTCATGGCCGGCGAGATGCTCAAGCGCGACGCCGCCCGCATCGCCCTGCGCATCGGCCGCGACCTGTCCCTGGGGGAGGTCTACCTCGCCCACTTCCTCGGACCGGACGATGCCGAGGAATTCCTCGCCACCGTCGCCGACAAGCCCAAGGCCGCCGCCGCCCAGATGCTGCCGGGACCGGCGCGGGCCAACAAGACCATCTTCTTCGCCGCCCAGCGCGGCCGCCGCAAGGCGACCAGCCTCTCCGTCGCCCAGGTCCACGAGAAGTTCGAGGCGATGATGAGCGCACGCGGCGCCCGCTACCGCGATGTCCGCTCCGTGGCCGGAATCATGGCCTACGCGGACGCCTCGGCCGAGTGATCCCCGGGATCGGCGGACATCCGAGGATCGGATTTTCTGGCAACTGAGGGCGCCGTCCCGGCTTTACTGTCCGGGAGCCCGATGTCCGGGCCCCCCCAGACACCAACGCCGGAGGCTTCGCTTGGCCGATCCTGAGGTCCCTATCAACGGCTCGCCGCGTTCGCTCACGCCCGTGGGACGCCGTCCCGGTTCCGCCGAAACCCTGAATCCCAGCCTGTCCCTCGATCGGATCGGACAGGCCCTGGCCTCGTTCTACGACGACCTCATCGCCGAGGGCGTGCCCGAGCATCTGGCCGCCCTCGTGCGGCAGGTGCGCCAGCCCGAGCGGCAGGAACGCCGGCCCGAGCCCGTGCCCCCCGCCGGCCCCGTCGCCGCCAAGTCCGGCAAGCTCGCCCTCGTGGTGGAGGACGACGCGGCCACCCGCGCCCTGGCCGAGGCCCTGCTCGAGGAAACCGAGCTCGGCGTGGTCGGGTGCGACAGCGCCGAGGCGGCCATCGCGATCATGCGCGAGCGCGGTGGCGACGTCTCCCTCGTCTTCGCCGACGTGCATCTCGCCGGCGTGATGGACGGCGTCCAGCTCGCGTCCGCCATCGCCCTCCTGTGGCCGACGACCCGCCTCGTCGTGACATCCGGCCAGCGGACCCAGCGCCCCGGGGCCCTTGCGCCGCAGGCGGTGTTCATTCCCAAGCCCTGGCGCCCCCTGGACCTCCTCGGCGAGGCGGAACGCGCTCGCACCGAGCCGCAGCCGGTCCTGCGTTGACGACGTCGTATTTTGCAGCGCACCATCTCGCCTGGGCGCACCTCTTGCATTAATCGGAAACGAGACCGCGCTGTCCGGCGCGGCGGAGCCGATCCGTGCCGATCCTGTCCGTCCGCCACATGACCACCTACCGCTACCGTCAGCCCGTGGGCTTCGGCGAGCACCGGATCATGTTCCGGCCGCGGGACAGCTACGACCAGCGCCTCATCGCGGCGGCCCTCAAGATCACGCCCGAGCCGGTCTCCCTGCGCTGGATGCACGACGTGTTCGGCAATTGCGTCGCCGTGGCTGCCTTCCAGGGCCGGGCCTCCACCCTCGTCTTCGACTGCAGCATCACCCTCGACCACACGCCCGAACTGGCGCCGGACTTTCCCCTGGCGCCGCACGCGGCCCTCTATCCGTTCGGCTACGGTGCCGACGACATCGCCGATCTCAGCCGCTCCATGGAGCGCCAGCACCCCGACCCGCGCAACGAGGTCGATGCCTGGGCCCGCGGCTTCGTCCCCTCCACGGGACGGATCGCGACCCAGGAGCTCCTCGCGGAGATGACCCGCAGCGTGCGGCGCAACTTCGCCTACCTCGCCCGCCAGGAGAAGGGCGTGCAGGACCCCGTCACCACCCTGCGGCTCAAGCGCGGCAGCTGCCGCGACTTCGCCGTGCTGATGATCGAGGCGGTGCGGGCCCTCGGCATGGCGGCCCGGTTCGTCTCGGGCTACCTCTACAACCCGCGCGGCGACCGTGAGCGCCATGTCGGAGGCGGCTCCACCCATGCCTGGGTCCAGGTCTACCTGCCGGGGGCCGGCTGGATCGAGTTCGACCCGACCAACGGCATCGTCGGCAACCGCGACCTCATCCGCGTCGCCGTCGCCCGCGACCCGCGCCAGGCGGTCCCCCTGCACGGCTCCTTCTTCGGATTTCCCGCCGACGACCTCGGCATGACGGTCAGCGTCGCCGTCGACGAGGTCGAGCCGAGCGCCAGCGACGCCCGGGTTCCTGATCCCATGCTCGCGCGTTGACGGTCCGATTACTGCATTCCCCCGATCGTTTCCGGGGCACGGCATTCCAGGTTCGAGAGATCAGGTGAGCATCATGAAGATCAGGACTGGGTTCGACATCGCCTTCGAATCGGTTCAGCCGACACCCATGATCCTGGCGCTGAGCGTGCATCCCTCGCGGATGCCCGATCTGCTCACGCCGCACATGATCACCTTCGACCCGCCGATCCCGTCGCAGGAGTACCGCGACGTGTTCGACAACATCCTCACGCGCATCGTGACGCCGGTGGGCCGGCTGACCATCTCGGCCGATTTCATCGTGCAGGATTCCGGGCAGCCCGACGTCTACGCGCCCTACGCCCAGCAGATCGAGGTCCAGAACTTGCCGGCGGACGTCCTCGTCTACCTCCTCGGCAGCCGGTACTGCGACACCGACAAGCTGTCCGAGACCGCCTGGTCCCTGTTCGGCGGGACGCCCATGGGCTGGGGCCGGGTGCAGGCCATCGTCGACTACGTCCACGAGCGCATCCGCTTCGACTACATGTGCGCCGATGCCACCCGGACGGCCTGGGACGGCTTCATGCAGCGCCAGGGCGTGTGCCGCGACTTCGCGCATCTCGCCGTCGCCTTCTGCCGGTGCATGAACATCCCGGCGCGCTACTGCACCGGCTACCTCGGTGATATCGGCATCCCGCCCGTCCCCGACCCGATGGATTTCTCGGCGTGGTTCGAGGTCTATCTCGACGGCGGCTGGTACACGTTCGACGCGCGCCACAACACGCCGCGCATCGGCCGCATCGTCATGGCCCGGGGCCGGGACGCCACGGACGTCGCGATCACCACGAACTTCGGGTACGCCCACCTCGCCCGCTTCGACGTGCACACCGACGAGGTGTTCTGACCGGGCCCGACCCGCGGGGAAACGAAATCTTCAGGGCCTCGTGGAACCGGCGGCCTACGCCTACGCTTGTATAGCAAAGGTTACGCTTCAGGTAAGGCATCCACGATGAAGACCTTCGCCTCCGCCCTCGCGGGCATTCTCAGCGTCTGTGTTCTGTCCAGCGGTCCGGTGCTGGCAAACCCCTACGATCCCTTCGGCACCGAGGCCGGCGACGACTATTACGCCGACCCGGCCTACGGCCAGACCGGCGCCAGCCCCTACGGCTACCAGGGCACCGTCGGCCAGGGCGTGCAGGCCGCCCCCCAGGCGCAGGTCGCCCCGATCCCGCGCGAGATCGTGGATTTCCGCGGCGACTACAAGCCCGGAACCATCGTGGTCTCCACGGCCGAGCGGCGTCTATACTTCGTGATGCCGAACGGCGAGGCCATTCGCTACGGCGTCGGCGTCGGCCGTCCCGGCTTCACCTGGTCGGGCACCAAGACCGTGACGGCCAAGAAGGAGTGGCCGTCGTGGACCCCGCCGGCCGCGATGATCGCCCGCCGTCCCGACCTGCCGCGCTACATGGCCGGCGGCGTCGAGAACCCCCTCGGGGCCCGCGCCATGTACATCGGCAGCACCGAGTACCGCATCCACGGTTCGAACGAGCCGGACACCATCGGGCAGGCCGTGTCATCGGGCTGCATCCGGATGACCAACGAGGACGTGACTGACCTGTACGAGCGCGTCCGTGTCGGTGCCAAGGTCGTCGTGCTGAACTGATCTTTTCGGATCTGGGAACCACCCGTCCGGAAACGAAAGAGCCGCCCCGTCTTCCGACGGGGCGGCTCTTTCGCGTTCGCCGTGGCGGTGGCCCTACGGGACCACCCGGCCGACGGCGGTCTGCGGGGCGCTGAACGAGGCGATGGGCATGTCGCAGAAGCAGCGGACCCCGAGGGGGCGCGGTCCCGGCAGCGGGCACGAATACGGCTTGAAGCCGGTGAGGCCCGACTGGACGGCATCGCAGTTGAGACCCGTGGCAGCGCGGCGCGGGGCCGGGCGGGCGTAGGGATCGCCGTAGGCGCGCCGTGGCGGCGGCCCGCGATCGTCGTAGTAGCGGCGCGGCGGCGGCCGGTCGTAGCCGTCGTCGTAGTACTGCGCGCTGGCGCCCTGGGAGCCGAGCGCTGCCGCCAGGGCCGCGACCATCACGCTGATTCGATAGGCAGGTCGCATGGGATACGCGCTCCTCGATCCATCCGGTCCGTCTCGGGCGGGACGCCCGACTGGGCGCAACCGTTAAAGCATCGCCCCGGGAAGTGGAATCCGGTTGCCGCGGGGCCGGCGCGAAAACCCGTGGCCGGAACGGTCCGGGGCGGGACCCGCGCTCCGCGCTTCGCGTCGCATTCCGACATGGAACGGCCCGCCCCGCCGGAGGCGGAACGGGCCGTCGGGACGGTTCGAAAGCCGGGCGTTCAGTTGTTGCCGGCGTTGCGCATGGCCTGCTCGGTGTCGGCACCGGCCTTGCGTGCGGCCTCGGCGCCCTGCTCCATGGCCTTGCGGGCATGCTCGGCCGATTCCTGCATGACGCCCTTGGCCTTCTCGGCGCTCTGCTGCATCGCCGTCTGGGCGAGGCCACCGAACTCCTTGGCCTGGGCCTGGATCGCCGCGAACTGGCTGCGGACGAACTCGGCCTGGTGCTGCATGGCCTCCTGGAGGTCGCGCGAGCGGACGAGCTTCTGGGCGAGATCGAAGGCCGCCGTCACGTTCTGCTCGGCGAACTCGAAGCCGCGGGCGGACACGTCGTGCGCGCTGGTCCGGGCGGTCTCGGCCGAACCCTGAACGGTGTCGGCGGTGCGGCGTGCCGCGCCGATGAACGAGTCGAAGGCCTTGCGCGCCTGGTCGACGCTCTTTTCGGCGAAGTCGCGCATCTCGGCGGGGACTTCATAATTCGGGGTGCTGGTCATCATCCTCTCCTCTTGGACTACTTGTTGATCGTTCGTTGTGCGCTGCACAATAACACACTGTCCGCCCTATGCCACCCTGTGCGGGTGCGTTAAGATTGACAACAGGTAAACGTGTGGCGCCGCCGATTGATGTCCACTCCCCACCCAGCCGGGGGTAAAGAGAAAACATCCTCTCCATAGGCCAGCCACGTGAACTGGGTGCGAATGTTCGAAAACGGGGTCGAAGGGCCGGGCCTGAGGGACGATGCGGCGCTGGACGCGATGGTGCGGGGCCTGGACGGCGATCCGCGCCTCGGCCCGTTCCTGCGCGGGCCCGATCGCGCCCTGATCATCCTCGACGGGACCGGTACGCGCCTCGTCCACGCCTCGCGGGCGGCCGCCCCCGTGGCCCGCGCCATCGCGGGGGCGGATGGCGCCGTCGCCGCCGGCCTTCGCCTCGACGCGCAGATCCGGGCGACGGCGCAGCCCACCCTCGCGCGAATCCGCTTCGATCGCCGCGGCCTCGCCACGCCGACGACCTGCTTCGTCGTGCGGGCACCGGTCTCCGACGGTCGCGTGGTCCTGGTCCTGGTCCTGACGGAGCCTGCCCCGCGCCTTCGCCCTGTTGAATCCGTCGGGACCGTGCCGGTGCCTGCGCCGGCGGAAGGGGCCGTGGACCGGTCGGACGTCCACGACGCGGCCGCCGGACCCGGCGCCGTTCCGCGGTTCACCTGGCAGACCGATGCGGCCGGAATCCTGGTGCGGCTCGGCGGCCCGGCGGGGGCGCTCCTGCGCGGTGCGCTCCTCGGGCGGTCCTGGGCCGCCCTGTCGCGGGCCGGCATCGCCCGCGACGCCGAGGGGCTGATCGCGGTCCTCGACGCCCACCGGACCTTCCGCGCGATCCCCCTCGGCATCCGCCTCGACGACCCGGACCGGATCGTCGATCTCGACCTGTCCGGCGTTCCCCTCGCGCCCGCCGGGCAGGCGATGCGCGGGTTTGCCGGCTTCGGCGTCGTGCGCCGCGCCGATCCCGTGAGCGTCTCCGAAGCCTCATCTCCTGAAGCTTCCTCTCCCGAAACGTTGCTAGAGCTCGGGTCCCACGAAGCGCTTCCCCCGGCGGCGGTCGCGGATTTGCTCCCCCGGGATCGTTCCGACCCCGAGGGGGTGCCGACGCTACCGGAGCCGGAGGTCGACGCGTCCCTGACGACGCACGAGCACGCGGCATTCCGCGAGATCGCCCGTGCCCTCGGCGCGCGCTTCGCCGGCGACGAGTCCGCCGAGTCGCCCGAGGATGAGCGCGGGACGTCGGGCGGCGCCGTGATGCCGTTTCCCGGGCCGCCGCCAAGGCCGCCGGAACCGCCTGCACCCGAAGCTTTCGCGCCCGAACCTCCTGCGCCGGAGGCGGCCCTGGTCGCCACCCTGGAGCGCCTGCCCACCGGCGTTCTGGTCTACCGCGGCGCGGACGTCCTGTTCGCCAACCGGACCCTCCTCGACCTTGCGGGGTTCGCGGACCTCGACGCCCTCGCGGCGGCCGGGGGCATCGCCCACCTGTTCCAGGGCCTGCCGCCCCACGAGCGGACCGCGAGCGATGCGCCGGCGATCCTCACCACGCGGGAGGGTGACCGTCGCGGCGTCGACCTCCAGCGATCCGACATCGACTGGTGCGGCCGTCCGGCCGAGATCCTCCTCGCACGCGACGCGGTGGCGGACGAGCCGGCCCGCGCGCTGACGGCGGAGCGGATCGCACGGGATTTCGCCGCGCATCGCGCCCACGACGCCATCGGCATCCTCGATGCCCTCGACGAGGGGGTCGTCACCCTCGACGGCAGCGCCCGCATCCTCGGCCTCAACCGCGCCGCCGCCGCGCTGTTCGGCGCCGATCCGCGCGAAGTGGTGGGTGAGAGTCTCCTGAGCCTGTTCGCCCCCGAGAGCACCGTCGATGTCCTGGCCGTGGCCCACGGCGTGCCGCAGGGCGCGGCACGCGACGTGATCGCCCGCGGGCCCGATGGCCCCCTCCCCCTCCGGCTCGACGTCCGGGCCGTGCCGGGCACGGCCGAGCCCCGTCTCTGCGCGATCCTCCGGCCCGTTCCGGCGAAGGACGCCGCAACGACGGACGATCCGCGGGCGTCCGATCCCGACGCCCTGCGCCGCGCCGAGACGGCGAGCGCCCGGAAATCCGAGTTCCTCACCCGGATCAGCCACGCCATCCGCACGCCGATGAGCGGCATCCTCGGGTTCACCGACCTGATGCTGACGGAGCCGTTCGGTCCGCTGGGCAGCGAGCGCTACCGTGACTACCTCGACGACATTCGAACGTCCGGGGCGGAGGTCGTCGGCCTCATCGACGACCTCATCGATCTCGCGCGGATCGAGGCCGGGCGCCTCGATCTCGACTTCACCGAGATTCCCCTGAACGAGCTCGTCTCGCGCTGCGTCGCCCAGATGCAGCCGGAGGCCGCCCGCGAGCGCATCGTGGTCCGCACCAGCTTCTCCGCCGACCTCGCGCCCCTCGTCGCCGACGAGCGCTCCCTGCGGCAGGCCGCCCTCACCGTCATCGCCAATGCGATCCGCTTCACCGAAGCCGGCGGTCAGGTCATCGTCTCCACCACCATGGCGGACCGGGGCGAGATCGCCCTCAGGGTGCGCGACACCGGCATCGGACTGTCCCCCGACGAGGTCGACGCCCTGCTGGAGCCGTACCGCGCCGCCGCGGTGCAGGGACCGCGCCCCGGCGGCGGCACCGGCCTCGGCCTGCCCATCATCAAGGCCCTGGTGGAGGCCAACCACGGCGAGTTCCGGATCACCAGCCGCAAGGACGAGGGCACCCTGGTGGAGATGCTGTTTCCGGCGGCCCAGGCCAGCCGGCGCGCCTGACCGGGCGAACGACCGGGGCGGTGCGCGACCCGTCGAACCGGGCGGGCCCCATGCTGCAGACCGTCTCCACCCGCTTCTTCCCGGGCCGTGCCCCGGACGGCGAGCCCCGACGGGAATCGTCACAGGCGACCCGGCAGGCGCGCACCCTCGACCGCAAGATCGGGCGGGAATCCGCCCCGGCTGCATCGGAATGCTGTGACGCATCATCTTCGGGCACCCCGTCCCGAAGTATAGTGGGCTGGGCGCTTGCCGTGGATATCTCCCTGCGCCTAAGAAGGTTTTTAGGAAGTCCCGGCTGCGCGGATCATCGCGATACGATCGGGCACCGCAAGGGAAAACGCCATGGACGAGAAGGTGGTGGAAGTCCGCGCCGAGTGGGCCGAGGGTGCCCATGCCGACGACGCCAAGTATCAGGCGATGTACAAGGCCTCCGTCGACGACCCCTCGGCTTTCTGGGGCGAGCACGGCAAGCGGATCGACTGGTCGACGCCGTTCACGAAGGTGAAGGAGACCAGCTTCGAGCCGGGCAACATCTCGATCAAGTGGTTCGAGGACGGCCGTACCAACGTCGCCTATAACTGCGTCGACCGCCATCTCGAGACCCGCGGCGATCAGGTCGCCATCATCTGGGAAGGCGACGACCCGACGGAATCCAAGCACATCACCTACCGCCAGCTTCACGCCGAAGTCTGCCGGATGGCGAACGTGCTGCGCAATCGCGGCGTCTCCAAGGGCGACCGCGTCACCCTCTACCTGCCGATGATCCCCGAGGCCGCCTACGCCATGCTCGCCTGCGCGCGGCTCGGGGCGATCCATTCCATCGTGTTCGGCGGGTTCTCGCCGGATTCCCTCGCCGGCCGGATCGAAGGCTGCGCCTCGAAGCTCGTCATCACCGCCGACGAGGGCCTGCGCGGCGGGCGCAAGGTTCCGCTCAAGGCCAACGTGGACGCCGCCATCGCGCGCCTCGGCAAGGACGCCGTCGACCACGTCGTCGTCGTGCGCCGCACCGGCTCCGCCGTCGCCATGGAGCCGGGCCGCGACGTCTATTACGACGAGGCCGCCGCCCAGGTCACCGACGACTGCCCGGCCGAGGCCGTCGAGGCCGAGCACCCGCTCTTCATCCTCTACACCTCCGGCTCCACGGGCCAGCCCAAGGGCGTGGTCCACACCACCGGCGGATACCTCGTCTACGCCTCGATGACGCACCAATACGTCTTCGATTACCGCGAGGGCGAGGTCTACTGGTGCACGGCCGATGTCGGCTGGGTCACGGGCCACAGCTACATCGTCTACGGGCCCCTCGCCAACGGCGCCACGACCCTGATGTTCGAGGGCATCCCGACCTATCCGTCGAACTCCCGGTTCTGGGACGTGGTCGACAAGCACAAGGTCAATATCTTCTACACCGCGCCCACCGCGATCCGCTCGCTCATGGGTGGCGGCGAGGCGCCGGTGAAGCGGACCTCGCGGTCGTCCCTGCGGGTCCTCGGCTCGGTCGGCGAGCCCATCAACCCGGAGGCCTGGGACTGGTACTTCAAGGTGGTGGGCGATTCCCGCTGCCCCATCGTCGATACCTGGTGGCAGACGGAGACCGGGGGCATCCTCATCACGCCCCTGCCGGGCGCCACGCGGCTCAAGCCCGGCTCGGCCACGCGGCCGTTCTTCGGCGTGCAGCCGATGATCGTCGATGCCGAGGGCAAGGCCCTGGACGGACCCTGCGAGGGCAACCTGTGCATCAAGGATTCGTGGCCCGGCCAGATGCGCACGGTCTACGGCGACCACGAGCGCTTCGAGCAGACCTACTTCTCGACCTATCCGGGCACCTACTTCACCGGTGACGGCTGCCGGCGCGATGCCGACGGCTATTACTGGATCACCGGCCGCGTCGACGACGTCATCAACGTCTCGGGCCACCGCATGGGCACGGCGGAGGTGGAATCCTCCCTGGTCGCCCACGCCAAGGTCTCCGAGGCGGCCGTGGTCGGCTACCCCCATTCCATGAAGGGCCAGGGCATCTACGCCTACGTCACGCTCATGGAGGGCGAAGAGGGGTCCGACGCCCTGCGCAAGGAGCTCGTGGCCTGGGTCCGCAAGGATATCGGCCCCATCGCGTCGCCGGACCTGATCCAGTTCGCGCCGGGCCTGCCCAAGACCCGCTCGGGCAAGATCATGCGCCGCATCCTGCGCAAGATCGCCGAGGACGAGTTCTCCTCGCTCGGCGACACCTCGACCCTCGCCGAGCCGGCGGTCGTCGAGGATCTCATCGAGAACCGCCAGAACCGGACGCACTGAACGCGATCGAACGGCGGACAAGGCGGGCGTCCCCTCGACGCTCGCCGAACCACCGACTTCCACGGCATCATCAACATCTGAGTTCGGCATCCTGGAGAAGGAGCCGGCTCACGGGGAAAGCTGCGCCATGTCTGATCCTGTCACTGCGCGGATCGCGCAGAATCCGCGGTTCAAGGAACTCGTGCACGAACGCACGCGGTTTGGTTGGATCCTCACCGGCGCGATGCTGGTGGTCTATTTCGGCTTCATCGGCCTCATCGCCTTCGACAAGGCGCTGCTCGCCACCAAGGTCGGCAGCGCGACCACGTCGCTCGGCCTCATCCTCGGCGTGGCCGTGATCGTCTTCGCCTTCATCCTCACGGGCATCTACGTCCAGCGTGCCAACGGCCGCTTCGATGCGCTGACGGCCGAACTCAACCGGGATCTCGCCCGATGAGCCGCTTCAACCATCCTGTTCTTCTCGGGAGCGCCATGGCGGCGCTGGCCGTCGGGGCGGCCTTCGCCGCCGGCCCCGATCTCGGTGCCGTCTCCCAGCAGGCCACGAACTGGCCGGCCATCGGCATGTTCGGCTTCTTCGTCCTCTTCACCCTCGGCATCACCTACAAGGCCGCCAAGGGCACCAAGTCGGCCGCCGACTTCTATGCCGCCGGCGGCGGTATCTCGGCCGGGACCAACTCCCTCGCCATCGCGGGCGACTACATGTCGGCGGCGTCCTTCCTCGGCATCTCGGGCCTCGTCTACACCTCGGGCTTCGACGGTCTGATCTACTCCACCGGCTTCCTCGTCGGCTGGCCCATCGTGCTGTTCCTCATCGCCGAGCGCCTGCGCAATCTCGGCAAGTTCACCTTCGCCGACGTGGCGAGCTTCCGCCTCGACCAGACCTCCATTCGCATCATCTCGGCGATCGGAACCCTGGTGGTGGTGGCGTTCTACCTCATCGCGCAAATGGTCGGAGCGGGGAAACTCATTCAACTCCTGTTCGGCCTGCCCTACCTCTACGCCGTGGTCATCGTCGGCGTGCTGATGATCGTGTACGTCGCCTTCGGCGGCATGAAGGCCACCACCTGGGTCCAGGTGATCAAGGCCTGCCTGCTGCTCGGCGGCGCCACCTTCATGGCCGGCGCGGTGCTCTACAAATACGGCTTCAATCCCGAGGCCCTGTTCTCGGCGGCCGTCGCGACGCACCCCAAGGGCGACGCGATCATGGGACCGGGCGGCCTCGTCAACAATCCCATCGAGGCGATCTCCCTCGGAATGGGCCTCATGTTCGGCACCGCCGGCCTGCCGCACATCCTCATGCGGTTCTTCACGGTGTCCGACGCCCAGGCGGCTCGAAAGTCGGTGTTCTACGCCACCGGCCTCATCGGCTACTTCTACATCCTCACGTTCATCATCGGTTTCGGCGGCATCGCCCTGCTGATGTCCGACCCGGTCTACTTCAAGCTCGGCCCGGCCGGCGCCTTCGACAAGCTGAAGGACATGGTCGGCGGAACCAACATGGTCGCGGTGAACCTCGCCAACGCCGTGGGCGGACCGTACTTCCTCGGGTTCATCTCGGCGGTGGCGTTCGCTACCATCCTGGCCGTGGTGGCCGGCCTGACGCTGGCGGGCGCCTCGGCCGTCAGCCACGATCTCTACGCCAGCGTCATCGCCCGCGGGCGCACCAACGAAGCCTCCGAGGTGCGGCTGTCCAAGATCTCGGCGGTGGTGATCGGCATCGTGGCGATCTACCTCGGCTACGTCTTCGAGAACCAGAACGTCGCCTTCATGGTCGGCCTCGCCTTCTCGGTGGCGGCGAGCTGCAACTTCCCCGTCCTCACCATGTCGATCCTGTGGCGGGGCACCACCACCTGGGGCGCCCTCATCGGCGGCTTTGTCGGCCTGTTCGCGGCCGTCGGCATGGTCGTCCTGTCGAAGGCCGTCTGGGTCACCACCTTTGGCAACCCCGTGGCGATCTTCCCCTACGACAACCCGGCGCTGTTCTCGATGCCGCTCGCCTTCCTGACGATCTACGTCGTGTCGAAGCTCGACAACACGGCTCGGGCGAAGCGCGAGCGGGCCCTGTTCGACGCGCAGTTCGTCCGCTCGGAGACCGGGATCGGTGCCGAGGGAGCGCATGCGCACTGAGCCTCCGGGCATCGGGCGGACCTGACAGCGGAAGGGCGCGGCGAGAGCCGCGCCCCTTCTTGCGTGTCGACGGCCTTTAATCCTCAGAGAGATCAGAAAAATAATTGGTCTTTGGCTGAATTTTTCTGAATTCGGTACTTTTCCGCCCGTCATCCCTATTGGGCGAAATCATGGCGTCGCTTAGCATCGCCCCCGACGTGGTCAGGGGGTGTCGTTCGGGCGCGCGGGGTCGATGGATCCTGTCACCGGCCCACGACAACTTGGATACGCACAAGGGTCCAACAGCTACAGGCGGACAACGCCCGGGCAATCGAAATGCTGGAGAAACGTCGTTATGGTTGCGTCAAGTGCAGTGCCCGTCAGCGAGTCGGCCACGCGGCCGATGAGCGCCGGCGAGAAGAAGGTCATCCTGGCTTCCTCGCTCGGCACCGTCTTCGAATGGTATGATTTCTACCTCTACGGCTCGCTCGCCGCGATCATCGGGGCGCAGTTCTTCTCCGCCTACCCGGAAGCCACGCGCAACGTCTTCGCGCTCCTGGCCTTCGCCGCCGGCTTCCTCGTGCGTCCCTTCGGCGCCCTCGTGTTCGGCCGCCTCGGCGACCTCGTCGGCCGCAAGTACACCTTCCTCATCACCATCCTGATCATGGGCATCTCGACCTTCGTCGTCGGCCTGCTGCCTTCCTACGCCACCATGAACGAGTACGGCGTCGGCTGGGTCGCCCCCGTCGCGCTGCTGGCGTTGCGCATGCTGCAGGGTCTGGCCCTCGGCGGCGAGTATGGCGGCGCGGCGGTCTACGTGGCCGAGCACGCGCCCCGCGGCCGTCGCGGCTTCTACACCGCCTTCATCCAGACCACAGCGACCCTCGGGCTGCTGCTGTCCCTGATGGTGATCCTGTTCACCCAGATCTACGTGAACGCGAACTACGCCCCCGTCGCCACCACCCTGGCCGATGGCTCCGCAGGGACGATCACGCCGTTCGCCGCCTGGGGCTGGCGCATTCCGTTCCTGGTCTCGATCGTGCTGCTCGGCGTCTCCGTCTGGATCCGCCTGCAGATGCAGGAGAGCCCGGCCTTCAAGAAGATGAAGGAAGAGGGCACCGGCTCGAAGGCGCCGCTCTCCGAGGCGTTCGGCCAGTGGCGCAACGCCAAGTGGGCGCTCCTCGCCCTGCTCGGCCTCACCGCCGGCCAGGCCGTCGTCTGGTACACCGGCCAGTTCTACGCGCTGTTCTTCCTGCAGACGATCCTGAAGGTCGACCAGTTCACCGCCAACGTGCTCATCGCCTGGTCGCTGATCCTCGGCACCGGCGGGTTCCTGTTCTTCGGCGCGCTCTCCGACAAGATCGGCCGCAAGCCGATCATCCTCGGCGGTTGCGTGATCGCGGCGCTGACGTTCTTCCCGCTGTTCAAGGCCCTGACCGCGGCGGCCAACCCGGCCCTGCACGCGGCCCAGCAGAACACGCAGGTGGTGGTCAAGGCCGACCCGGCGGATTGCTCGTTCCAGTTCAATCCGGTGGGAACCGCCAAGTTCACCAATTCCTGCGACATCGCCAAGGCACTGCTCGCCCGGTCCGCGGTGAACTACACCACCGAGCCGGTGGCCCCCGGCACCAAGGCCACCGTCACCGTCGCCGGCAAGGAGTTCGCCGCCGCCGATCCGGCCTTCGCCAAGGACGTCGGTGCGGCACTCACCGCTGCCGGCTACCCCACGGCCACGAACCCGAGCATCGTGAAGATCGTCATCGACCCGAAGGACGGCCTCTCGAACTTCGCCAAGATGATCGACATCTTCTCGGCCCAGAAACTGACCATCATCGCCATCCTGACGATCCTCGTCCTGTACGTGACCATGGTCTACGGCCCGATCGCGGCGGCCCTCGTCGAACTGTTCCCGACGCGCATCCGCTACACCTCGATGTCCCTGCCCTACCACATCGGCAACGGCTGGTTCGGCGGCCTTCTCCCCGCCACCGCCTTCGCCATGGTGGCCCAGACCGGCGACATCTATTTCGGGCTCTGGTACCCGATCGTCATCGCCCTCGCGACCGCGGTCATCGGGGCCCTGTTCATCCCCGAGACCAAGGATCGCGACATCTTCACCTACGACGAGGCGCCCGCGCGCTGAGCCCGATCCGGTGTAACTGTCGCTCCCGTGTCGCGCGGGACGGCGAAAGGACAAAAGGGCCCCGTCGCGAGACGGGGCCCTTCTTGCGCGAACTCAGGACCCGGTCTGCGGGAACGGCGGGACGCCGGGGATCAGGCCGTCGCGTCGAGCAGCGCGGCGTGGTCGGCTTGCGTCTGCGCGGCATACAGCATGGCGAAGTCCGCCACGGCCTCGTCGAAGGCCGAGCCCCGGCCGAGATAGCCGGTGATCATCGCTGCATCGCCCGAGCGGGCATGGGCGCGCGCCAGGGTGGTTCCGCAGAGCTGCGCATAGGCCTTCGCCCCGCTCGCGGCGAGGATTTCGGCCACGGCCGAGAGCTTCTTGTTCTTGAGCTGGCGCACGTAGTAGGAGCGCCCGCTCGCCTCGAAATAGGCCGTGCCGAGGAAAGGATCGCTCGCCGCCTGCATGATGCGCTGGCCGTCGATGACGCGCTGGCCCTCCGAGGCGAGGAAGAACGGCCTGAGGGCCAGGGGCGCCAGGACCGAGGGCCGGGCCTCCTTGATCTGCAGGAAGAGCGGCGCCCCGTCGGCATCGGCGTAGACGCCGACGGCGCAGACCGTGCCGACGGAGCCGATCCCCACGACCTTGAACGCCACATCGCGCTGTTCGTAGCGCAGGACGAGGAGATTGCGGTCGGCGGTGAGGCTCTGCGGATAAGCGAGCAACGCCGCCTTCGCCTCCGCGACGGCCTCGGTCAGCCCGTTCGGCCCCCCATGGAAGAGCGTCGGCGCCTTGTCGGCGATGCGCCACTGGGCCGGATCGGCGTGCTGGGTGCTCGGGTCGAGGTCCGGGGCATCGCCGTGGCTGAGGCCGTCGGAGGTCTCGGCTGCGGCCTTGGCCAGGAGATTCCGGCACAGGTCTCCGTCGCCGAGGCGGCCGATCTCGTGCTTGAGGTCGATCCGGCTGTGCCAGACCGCCAGGGGGCCGAGGATCGCGAGGTCGCGCATGTGCTCGCGGTAGGCACGGACGCCCGCCCGGGCCGCGCGGCGCGCCTTGTCCTCGCCCTGCGGCAGGGCGGCGACCGCGATGCTGGCGGCGAGGCGCTTCACGTCGACGGTGAAATCGACGTTCCACAGGGTCTCGTCGAAGTCGTTGATGTCGAACAGGGTCTGCCCCTCGGGGCTGCGGTACACGCCGAAATTGCCGATGTGGCAATCGCCGCAGGCCTGGACCGGGATGCCCGGCGCAGGCGCGCCGACGAGGTCGGCGGCCATCACGGCGGCGCTGCCGCGCAGGAACGCGAAGGGGCTCGCGCGCATCCGCTCGCGGCGCAGGGGGACGAGTTCGAGGAGCCGGCCGGCGTCCCCCGCCCGCAGGATCGCCAGGGGATCGCGCCCTTCCGCCGGCTGCCACGCGGCGTGGGATTCACGCGGCACGGCCTCCCGCAGGCGCTTGCCCGCCGCCCGGCGCTCCGTGCGGCGGGATGAGGTCTGAGTGTCGGTCATGGAAGGAAGCCTCGGGTCGGACGGAGCGCACGGCATCCGCCGCGCGCTGCGCAAGTTCAGTGCCGGAAGTGGCGGTGCCCGGTGAACACCATGGCGAGGCCGGCCGCGTCGGCGGCGGCGATGATCTCGGCGTCCCGCATGGAGCCGCCGGGTTGGATCACCGCCGTGGCGCCGGCCTCCGCCGCCGCGAGCAGGCCGTCGGCGAAGGGGAAGAACGCGTCCGAGGCGACGACGGCGCCCTTGGCCAGGCTCTCGGCCGCCCCGATGCGCGCCGCACCCTCCCCCGCCTTCCAGGCGGCGATCCGCGATGAATCCACCCGCGACATCTGCCCGGCGCCGATGCCGACGGTGGCGCCGTCCCGCGCGTACACGATGGCGTTCGACTTGACGTGCTTGGCGATGCGGTAGGCAAAGCGCAGGTCGGCGTATTCCCGCTCCGTCGGCGCGCGCTGCGTCACCACGGTGAGCGGCATGTCGTCGATGACGGCGGCATCCCGGCCCTGCACGAGGAAGCCGCCGGACAGGGTCTTCACCGTCTCGCCGGCCGCGCGCGGGTCGGGCAGGCCGCCGGCGAGGAGGAGCCGGAGGTTCTTCTTCCCCGCCACGATGGCGATGGCCTCGGGGCTCGCATCGGGCACGATGATCACCTCGGTGAAGATCTCGACGATCTTCGCTGCGGCCTCGGCGTCCAGGGTGCGGTTGAGGGCGACGATGCCGCCGAAGGCCGAGGTCGGATCGCAGGCCAGCGCCCGCTCGTAGGCCTCGACGAGGGTCGCGCCCTCGGCGACTCCGCACGGGTTGGCGTGCTTGATGATCGCCACCGCCGCGACGCGGGCGGGATCGAACTCGGCGACGCACTCGTAGGCCGCGTCGGTGTCGTTGAGGTTGTTGTAGGAGAGTTCCTTGCCCTGGAGCTGGCGGGCGCTGGCGACTCCGGGGCGCACGCGGCCCGGCGCCCGGTAGAAGGCGGCTCTCTGGTGCGGATTCTCGCCGTAGCGCAGACTCTGCGCCAGCTGGCCGCCCATGGCGCGGAAGGCCGGGGTGGCGCCCTGCCCGACGGAGCCGGCCATCCAGTTGGCGATGGCGGCGTCGTAGGCGGCCGTGCGGGCGAACGCCTTCTGGGCGAGCCGGCGGCGGGTGCCGATGCAGAGCGCGCCGTCCTGGGCGTCGAGTTCGGCGAGGATCGCCGCGTAATCGGCCACCTCCACCACCACGGCCACATCGGCATGGTTCTTGGCGGCCGCGCGGATCATCGCCGGACCGCCGACATCGATGTTCTCGACGCAATCGTCGAACGACGCGTCGCGCGCAATGGTGGCCTCGAACGGGTAGAGGTTGACCACCAGGAGGTCGATGGCGCCGATGCCGTGGGCGGCCAGCGCCGCCTGATGCTCGGGGTTGTCGCGCACGGCGAGCAGGCCGCCATGGACCGCCGGATGCAGGGTCTTGACCCGCCCGTCCATCATCTCGGGGTAGCCGGTGAGATCCGCGACTTCCGTCACCGGCAGACCGGCGGCCACGAGTTCGCGGTGGGTGCCGCCGGTGGAGACGAGGGCGACCCCACGCGCGCTCAGGGCCTTCGCGAAATCGACGAGCCCCGCCTTGTCCGAGACGGAGAGGAGAGCACGGGTCACCCGCACCTGATCATGCGACATGGAGGTTCGTCCGGTCGAAAGCGATGGAACTGCCGGGCGCCTAACACGAAATCCGGTGTGCGGACCAGGGTCGGGCCGGGGTCGGACCCCGGTCCGGCCCGCGCGTCAGGCGTCGGGCGGCACGGCCCGGGCGAAGCGCCAGCGCACCCGCGTATCCTCCGGCACCGTGAGATAGAGCACGATCTGGTCCGTGCGCCGCGCGCCGGTGAGGCCGGCGAAGTAGACGCTCTCCTCCAGGGCGATCTGCGCATTCTCGGCGTCGAAGTGCCAGACCTCGCCGATGGGCGAGACGAGTTCGAGGCCGCCCTCCTCCCGGCCGCGGGCGGCGATGGCCGGGTGCAGGTGGAAGCGGATGGCGACCTCGTGCGGCTTCGCGCGTGCCGATCCGGACCGCACGAACGCGTCCTCGCCCTCCACCACCGAACCGTCGGCGGCCAGGCGCCAGCGCCGCTCGTGGACGAGGCCGAAATCGGGGACGTAGCCGTCGTGGCGGGCGGCGAGCACCCGCGTGCCGTCCGGGTCGAGGGTACGCTCGGCCTTGACCGCCCGCGGGCCGCGCAGGACCACGGGACCGATGCGCCCGGCGAGCCAGCGCACGGCCCAGCGCTCGTACCAGGCGCCGCCCCCGGTGAGGAACCGGCAGGATGAGGAATCGGCGATCGTCGCCGTGGAATGCGCCGCCGTGCTGCGGGCGAGCCGCCGGAGCTCCGGTCCGCTCGCCGGCAGGCCGCAATTGAGGACGATGCGCTGGGGGCCGCTCGACAGTTCGAAGGAGAGGCAGCCGGCGCCGGCATTGATGGAATCGACCAGCGGCGGCGGCGCGCCGACATCGGCCACCAGCAGCACGCGGCCGGCCTCCAGGCGCTCGTAGCCGGAATTCGGCGCGTGCATGAGCGGCTGGGCCATGGCCCCGTCATAGACCAGCAGGGTGGCCAGATGGTCGGCGGCGGTGGCACCCATGCCGTTGAAGTGGCTGAGCGAGGCGTCGGCGTGGCGCAGGAGCCGCAGCAGGGGCAGCATCCGGTCCACGGCGCGGAGCAGGGCTTCCGGCGGATCGATGCCGCGGCCGAGGAAGCTCTGGCGCAGGGGCAGCAGGTCGAGGAGCAGCTCCATGGCGAAGCGCGGATCGCGGCTGCGGTGGCCGCCATCCGGCATGATCTGGCGTTCGAGCTCGCGCACGAGGATGCGGGTGGCTCGGCGCAGGATCGGCTGGATGCCCTCGCAGCAGAGTCCGGCGTAGCAGAGGGCGACCGCCGCGAGCAGCCGGGTCTGGGGCGAGATCCCGCGCCGCAGGTCGCGTTCGAGGTCGCGCGCCGTCCGGCCGATGGTCTTGAGGAAGGTCTGATAGAAGGCGTGGTCGGCCCCCTCCAGCACCAGGGGCGACTGGCACAGGAAGGCGATGAGCCGGCGCGCGGCCACGGGGGTCGGCTTCGCCAGCGCCGCCTCGCCGCGTCCGGCCATGAAATCGGCCACGAACGCCCGGGCGTTGGCGCGGGCCAAGGCCGTGTCGGCGGCGCGCAGGTGGCGCAGCCAGCCGAAGCCGTAGAGGGCGTCGGCCCATTCCGGCGACGGCGGCGCGTAGTCGAAGGGCGAGCGCCCGCTGACCGAGAGCGAGCGCCCGGCGAACACGAACAGCCCGGCATAGATATCGTCGGCGAAGGTGGCGTCGCTGGTGCGCAGATCGTGGGGCGCGATGACGAGGCCGGTGACGCGGGCGCCCGCCAGGAGGTCGGGTCGGCCGGTGGCGCCCGCATAGGCATTGCGCGCGGTCTGCGCGACCTCGCGGCCGATCAGCCGATAGAACCGCCAGCGATCAGCCCCCCAACGCACGCCGTCTCCCCTCCCGGCGGGTCCAACGCCCCGCCGGATTCCCGCGCCTTCAACCTAGGCCGTGCGTTCTTAAGGGTTGGTTAACCTCATATGGAGGGCCGGGTCGAGCCCCCATCCGTCCGGAATCAACGCGAAGAATCCGAAGGCGTGCGCCGGGATTTCCGGCTCCGTGCGGGACGGGCGGCGTCGAAGGGAATCGGTGATCCGCCCCGTTGGACATTCCCGCCCCCCGACGACCGCCGCGCCGGCACGGGTCGGCGTGTGGCTCGAATGCCACGTCCCGGCACGGCGTGTCCGTCTCCGGGATTAAGGACGGTGAGAGAGCCCGCGCCGTGGTCCGGCCCCAGGGGACAGGGCCCGCATCCTCGCGTATCGAAGTTCCCGAACCCGCACGTCGCGCCGGTTCACGATGCACGACGCCATTCTGCCGATACGCCGCGTCACCGAGACCCGACCCCGGCATGCCCACCGGCACCGCCGGCGAGCCAGGTCCCTCGGCCCGGCCAAGGCCCTCGACCCGACATGGCGACGTCGTTCGGCGTGGCGAGCGAGGCGGGAGCACATGACACCCACGCCGTCCGAGACCCGTCCGATGCCGAGATTTTTCGCCCCCTCGATCCCTGGTGTTTCGCGGACAGCGGCGCTTCTCGTCGGTTTGGGGCTCGCCCAGACCGCGCAGGCCGCCGACCCCGCCGCATCACGGACCGCGCCATCGCCCGCCTTCATCGATTGGAGCGGGGCCTACCTCGGCCTCGAGGGCAGCGCCGGGGCTTCGTTCGGCGCATTCAACTTCGGCCCGACCTCCGTCGGGGGCCGCTCCGTCCCGGCCTTCAAGACCGGCGACGCCACCGGCCGCGCGGATCGCAGCCGCGAGGCCACAACCGCCGTCGGCGGGGTTTTGGCCGGTTACAACTGGCAGACCGGGCCGTGGCTCACGGGCGTGGAGGCCGATGTCTTCGGCAGCAACCTGAAGCGGCCCGTCGCCTCCACGGCACCGGGCTTCGGCACCGAATCCGTCGATCCGGCCTTCAGCCTCATCCGGGTCAAGTCCGATGCGTTCGGGGCGGTGCGGGCGCGCGTCGGCTACGCGTTCGAGCGGTCCCTGATTTACGCCACTTTCGGGCTCGCCGGGGCCGAGGCGCGGTTCCTCGCCACCTATCCCGACCTCGCCACGGGCCTCGTCGCCACGGCGCGGCGCGACCGCGGCTTCCTCGGCTTCACCCTCGGGGCCGGCGTGCAGTTCGCGGTCGACGAGCATCTCAGCCTCGGCATCGACTACCGCTACAACGACCTCGGCGGCAGCGGCCGGTTCGAGCTCGGCACGGTGCCGGGCGCGGCGGGCGGCCCGGTCTCGACGCGGGCGAGCTTCATCGCCAACGAGGTGATGGCGCGGCTGATCTGGCATCCCGCCGGCCTGCGCCTGCCCGACGAGGCGGAGGATTCCGGCCCGGTTCTCGGCGAGCGCTTCTCGCTCCACGGCCAGACCACGTTCTTCAACCAGGCGGTGTCGGGGTTCCGCGCGCCCTATAGCGGCCCCAACAGCCTCGTGCCGAACCAGGCGCAGGCGACGACGACGGCGACGCTGTTCCTCGGGTTGAAGCTCACGGACAGCACGGAGCTCTACTACAACCCGGAATTCTCCCAGGGCTTCGGCCTCAGCCGCACCCTCGGGGTCGCGGGCTTCACCAACGGCGAGGCGCAGAAGGCGGGCGCCCCGTTCCCGAAGCTGCGCTCCGCCCGCTACTTCGTGAAGCAGACCTTCGGTCTGGGCGGCGAGACCGAGACCCTGCCCGATGGTCCCAACCAGATCGCCAACACCTACGACGTCGAGCGCATCACCGTCATCGCCGGCAAGTTCGCCATGGGCGACTATTTCGACGGCAACCGCTACGCCCACGATCCGCGCGTGGATTTCGCGAACTGGGGCCTGTGGAGTTCGGCGGCGTGGGATTTTCCGGCGAACCTGCCGGGCTACACGCAGGGCGTCCTCGTCGAGTACAACCGCGCGGCGTTCGCCGTGCGGGCGGCCTACACCCAGGTGCCGAAGGAACCCTCCAGCGACGTCCTCGACCCGCGGGTGTTCGAGCGCGGCGGCTTCACCGTGGAGTTCGAGGAGCGCCACGTCCTGCCGTTCCTCGATCAGCCGGGCAAGCTGCGGCTGGGGGCCTTCTCCAACGTCGGCAACAGCGCGCGCTACCGCGAGGTGGTGGGCCTGACCCAGGCGGGCGCCTTCGACGACATCAACGACGCCGTGGCGGCGACCCGGCGGCCCCGGCGAAAGAGCGGCGTCTACATCAACCTCGAACAGGCGGTCACCGCCGATCTCGGCGTGTTCGCCCGCGCCAGCGCCGCCGACGGGCGTAACGAGAACCTGTCGTTCACCGACATCGACCGGAGTTTTTCGGGCGGCGTTTCGCTGAAAGGCGCGCGATGGGGCCGGCCGGACGATACGATCGGCCTCGGCACGTCGATGAACCAGCTCTCGCCGTCGCATCGCGCCTACTTCGCCAATGGCGGTCTCGGCCTGCTCATCGGCGACGGGCGGCTGACCTACGCGCCCGAGCGGGCGGTGGAGACCTACTATGCGCTGAGCCTCGGCAAGGCCCTGGTGCTGACGGCCGATTACCAGTTCGTCGCCAACCCCGCCTACAACCGGGACCGCGGCCCGGCGCACTTCTTCGGCACCCGCCTCCACGCGGATTTCTGAGCGTGCGGACCGCTCCGGCCGAAGGCGATGTGGAGGCGGATTCCGCACCGCGATCCGCGACGGCCCGGAGGCGCCCGCCCCCTGGAGGGCGCAGTTTGTTGTCGCAGAGGCCGAGTCCCGGTGATAAGCAGCCGGCGGCGATACGATCTCATCCATGCTTCCATCCGCCGATCACGGCCTTGTGTTCGCGTTCCCGTTACACAGTCATTCTCGCGACATGAATTCGGCCCTCTGGAGAGGCCGCAGCACAGGGATCGTCGAAGGGACGGAGTTGGCTAGCGTGACTTGCCGATGCGGTACGCACCGTCGTCATCGCTTCGACCGGGCAAGGCAGTTCACCTAGCCGGCGGGCGCCGCGACCTTGGAAATGTACAGAACGACGAACGATCGGCGTCCGCCACGAGGCCACCACCTCCCCTCGATAGTCCTTCCACGGCACCCCGGTGCGGTGGATTGAAAAGTCAGCCTCACGTCACCGAAGAGCCTCTTGCGCCGACCGCCGGAAAGTACCGCCATGTCCACAGGTCCCCGGAAGGGCATCTCCAAGCTCATCGTCCTGCTCGGGCTGGTGATCTGCGCCGGCCTCGGGGCCGTTGCCTGGTCGGAGCGCGACTCGGCCTTCGCCGGATGGGTGCTCACGACGGTGCGCGAGCGCCTCGCCCAGGTCTCGGGCCCGTCCGAGGAAGCCTCCGACACCGGCGGCGGCCGCGCCGCTCCCGTCGCGCGGGTGTTCCGCCCGAACCCGGCCCAGCGCGCCGCCCTCGAGATCGCCCCCGTCCGGGCCCTGACGTTCCGGCCCGAGGGCACGGCGGAGGGGCGCATCGCCCTCAACGACGACGACAACGTGCCCGTCACCTCGCCCTATTCGGGCCGCGTCACCAAGGTGCTGGTGCGGGCGGGCGACGAGGTGAAGGCCGGCGACGTCCTCCTCACCATGGAGGCCACCGACATGGTCCAGGCCCAGAGCGACTACCAGGCCGCCGTGAACACCATTGCCAAGACCACCGCCCTGCTGAAGCTCGACACCATCATCGCGGCCCGGCAGCAGGAGCTGTTCCAGGCGAAAGCCGTGGCCCTGAAAGACTACCAGTCCGCCCAGAACGATGTGATCGGCGCCCAGAGCGACCTGAAGACCGCCGAGGCGAGCCTGGAGGCGGTCAAGAACCGCCTGCGCATCCTCGGCAAGTCGGACGCCGACATCGCCGCCTACGAGAAGAAGGGCACCATGAGCCCCGAGACGCAGCTGCGCGCGCCCATCGCCGGCACCATCGTCCAGCGCAAGGTCGGCATCGGGCAGTATCTCAGCTCCTCGGCCGAACCGGTCTTCGTCATCGGCGATCTTTCGACGGTCTGGCTCGTCGCCAACGTGCGCGAGAGCGAGATCCCGAAGATCCGCATCGGCCAGGACGTCGAGGCCCGGGTGGCGGGCTTCGGCCAGCGCGCCTTCAAGGCCAAGGTCGACTACATGGCCGCCAGCCTCGATCCGGCGACCCGGCGCCTGTCCGTGCGCAGCGAGGTCGAGAACCCCGACCGCGTGCTCAAGCCCGAGATGTTCGCCGCCTTCACGATCTTCACCGGCCCCGGCCAGACCGCGCCGGCGATCCCGCCCTCTTCCATCGTCTACGAGGGCCGCCGGGCGCAGGTCTGGGTCGCCCGCCCGGACGGCGCCATCGAGGCCCGCGCCGTGACCCTCGGGCTCGCCGGACAGGGCATGGTGCAGGTGGTGGAGGGACTCGGCGTCGGCGAGGAGATCGTCACCCGCGGCGCCCTGTTCATGGATCGCGCGGTCAGCGGCGACAAGGCGTCCTGAGCCGGACCGCACGGCTCTTCCGCACCAAGAATTCCCAGCCCCGAACGGCCGACCCATGACCCGCGCGCGATGAACAGTCTGATCGTCTTCGCCCTGCGCCAGCGCGTGCTGGTGTTCCTGATGTTCCTCGCGATGATGGGGCTCGGCTACGCCAGCTACACGCAGCTGAACATCGAGGCCTATCCCGATCCGGTCCCGCCCCTCGTCGACGTGATCACGCAGAATCCCGGGCAGTCGGCCGACGAGATTGAGCGCTACATCACGATTCCCCTGGAAGTGCAGCTCGCCGGCATCCCCAACGCCACGGTGGTGCGGACCATCTCGCTGTTCGGCCTGTCCGACGTGAAGGTGCAGTTCAACTACAACTTCACCTACCAGGAAGCGCTGCAGCGGGTGCTCAACCGCCTGTCGCAGCTGCCGCCCCTGCCGAACGGCGCCCAGCCGCAGATCTCGCCGACGAGTCCCGTGGGCGAGATCATGCGCTACAAGGTGACGGGGCCGGCCGGCTATTCCTCCACCGAGCTCAAGACCCTGCAGGACTGGGTGCTGCAGCGCCGGTTCAAGGCGATCCCCGGCGTGGTCGACGTCACCGCCTTCGGCGGCAAGACCAAGGAATACGAGATCGCCGTCGATCTCAACCGCCTCCAGGCCCAGGGGCTGACCCTGGTTCAGCTCATCACCGCCCTGAACAATTCAAGCATCAACGTCGGCGGCCAGACCCTCAACGTCGGCGAGCAATCGGCGGTGGTGCGCGGCATCGGCCTCATCCGCGACATGGACGACATCCGCGACACGATGCTGACGCAGGTCGGCGGCGTGCCGGTCCTCGTGCGCGACGTCGCCGACATCCGCGTCTCCAACGCGCCCCGTCTCGGCATCGTCGGCCATGACGGCCAGAACGACATCGTCGAGGGCATCGTGCTCATGAGCCGGGGCGGCAAGAGTCTGCCGACCCTGAAGCTCGTCGAGGCCGAGATCGACCGGATCAACGCCAGCGGCATCCTGCCTCCCGACGTCAAGGTCGAGCGGATCTACGATCGCAGCGGGCTGATCCACACCACCACCCACACGGTGATGCACAACCTCGTCTTCGGCGTGGTCCTGGTCTTCGTGGTGCAGTGGGTGTTCCTGGGCAGCTTGCGCAGCGCCATCATCGTAGCGGCGACGATTCCCTTCGCCCTCGGGTTCGCCATCCTCATCCTCGTCCTCCGGGGGGATTCGGCCAACCTCCTGTCGCTGGGCGCCATCGACTTCGGCCTCATCGTCGACGCCACCGTGATCATGGTCGAGAACGTCTTCCGCCACGTGGCCGAACCGGAGCACAGCGAGGGCCAGGCGGCGCCGGGCGGCCTCACGGGGCGGCTCGGCACCATCGCCATCGCGGGCGCCGAGGTGAACCGGGCGATCTTCTTCTCGGCCACCATCATCATCGTCGGCTTCCTGCCGCTGTTCACCCTGACGGGCGTCGAGGGCCACATCTTCGGCCCCATGGCCAAGACCTACGCCTACGCGCTCATCGGCGGCCTGCTCGCCACCTTCACGGTCTCGCCCGCCCTGTCGGCCCTGATCCTGCCCAAGCACGTGGAGGAGCGCGACACCCTGGTGGTGCGCCTCCTGCGCTTCGGCCACGTGCTCATCCTGCGCTTCGGCCTGCGCAACAAGCTGCTGTCGCTCCTCGTGGTGGCGGCGATGCTCGGCGCCTCGGCCATCGCCGCCAAAACCCTCGGCCTCGAATTCCTGCCCAAGCTCGAGGAGGGCAACCTCTACATCCGCGGTACCATGCCGGCCTCGATCTCGCTCGAGGCTGGCAATGCCTATGTCGAGCGCCTGCGCAAGATGGTCTCCGACGTGCCCGAGGTCGTCACCGTCCTGTCCCACCAGGGCCGCCCCGACGACGGCACCGACGCCACCGGCTTCTTCAACGTCGAGATCCTGGCGCCCCTGAAACCCATCGACCAGTGGCGCAAGGACCTCGACAAGGACACCCTCGTGCGCACCCTGTCGAAGCAGCTCGACGAGGCGTTTCCCGGCATCGAGTTCAACTTCTCCCAGTACATCGAGGACAACGTCCAAGAGGCCGCCTCGGGGGTGAAGGGCGAGAACTCCGTCAAGATCTACGGCAGCGACCTCAACGAGCTCACCCGCACGGCCGAGGCGGTGAAGGCGTCGCTTGCCCGGATTCCCGGCATCGCCGACCTCTCGGTCTTCGCCTCGCTCGGCCAGCCGACGGTGCGCATCGACATCGACCGGCGCAAGGCCGCCCGCTACGGCCTGACGCCGGGCGACGTGAACACCACCGTCCAGGCGGCCATCGGCGGCCAGACCGCGGGCGATCTCTACGAGTATGGCTCCGACCGGCACTTCCCCATGCGGGTCCGCCTCGCACCCGAGTACCGCCGCAGCCTGGAGACCATCCGCAACATCACCATCGGGGCGCCCAACCCCGCCGGCGGGGTGATCCAGGTGCCGCTCTCCGAGATCGCCACCGTGGCGCTGACCTCGGGCGCGGCCTTCATCTACCGCGAGAACCAGGAGCGCTACATCCCGGTGAAGTTTTCGGTGCGCGGACGTGATCTGGGGGGAGCCGTTCTGGAGGCCCAGAGCCGGATCGCCCAGGAGGTCGCCCTGCCGGCGGGCTTCCACCTCGAATGGGTCGGCCAGTTCACCAACCTGCAGGACGCCGTGGCGCGCCTCAGCGTCGTGGTGCCCATCACCATCGCGCTCATCGCCCTGCTGCTCTACGTCAACTTCGCCTCCCTCACCGACATGCTGCTGACCCTCAGCGTGATCCCCATGGCGATGATCGGCGGCATCTTCGCCCTGGCGCTGACCCTGACGCCGTTCTCCATCTCGGCCGCCATCGGCTTCATCGCGCTGTTCGGCATCTCGACCATGGAGGGCGTGATCCTGCTCTCGTACTACAACCAGCTCCTCGACGAGGGCTGGGAGCGGGGCGCCGCCGTGTGGCACGCCGCCAACGTCCGCATGCGCCCGGTGATGATGACCTGTGTGGCCGCCTGCGTCGGCCTCCTGCCGGCGGCCGTCTCCACGGGCATCGGCTCGCAGGTGCAGAAGCCCCTCGCCCTCGTGGTCGTGGGCGGCATCATGCTCGCCCCCAACCTCATCCTGGTGATCGTGCCAATCCTCATCGGGCTGTTCTCGCGGCGCAAGCCGGCCCCGGGGGTGCGCCCGCCGGAGGCCGCGCACGCGGCGGCCCGGGCGGCGTACGCGTGATGCGCGCGACACAGGGGGGTGAAAGCGTTGGTCCCGCGCATGTGGTCACGTTGACTCCCGAAGGCCCCCGTCGCCTCTACGCGCGACGGGCACCCGGCGGGATCGGCCACACCATGCGACGCACCACGAACGGACCCGGGATGGCGCTCCTGCGCACGGCCTGCGCCGCCGCCCTCGTCTCCGGTTTGGCAGCGGGCCTCGCCGGCTGCATGGTCGGCCCCGATTTCGTGCCGCCCGCCGATCCGCCGGTGAGCCGCTATACCCGCGCGCCCCTGACCAACCCGACGGCCACCGACAAGGTGACGACCCGGCAGGGCGGCTCGGCCGACCAGAACTTCATCGCCGGCGCCGACGTGCCGGGCCAGTGGTGGACGCTGTTCCACTCCAAGGCGCTCAACCGCCTCGTGGAGGAGGCGCTCGCCAACAACCCCAACCTCGACGCCGCCCAGGCGGCCCTGCGCATCGCCCAGCAGAACGTCGAGGCCCAGCGCGGCACCCTGTTCCCGCAGGTGGGTTTCAACGGCCTCGGTTCGCGCCAGAAGGTGCCGGGAGGCGAGCTCCAGAGCCCGCTCAACGACCAACGCCAGCTGTTCTACAGCCTCTACACCCCGCAGGTGACGGTCTCGTTCACCCCCGACGTGTTCGGCGGCAACCGGCGCCAGATCGAATCGCTGGAAGCCCAGGCCGAGAACCAGCGCTTCCAGCTCGAGGCCGCCTACCTGTCGCTCACCGCCAACGTGGTGCTGGCGGCGATCCAGGAAGCGTCGCTCCGCGCCCAGATCGACGCGACGAAGCGGGTGATCCAGGCCCAGACCGAGGTGTTGACCCTCTACAACAAGCAGCTTTCCCTCGGGCAGATCGCCGGGGCCGACGTGGTGGTGCAGCAGGCCGCGCTCTCGGTGTCGATGCAGTTGCTGCCGCCGCTCGAAAAGCAGCTCGCGATCCAGCGCAACCTGCTCACCGCCCTCGTCGGGCGGTTCCCGAGCGAGGAGGTCACCCAGACCTTCACCCTCGCGTCGCTCCGCCTGCCGACCCGGCTCCCCGTGAGCCTGCCGTCGCACCTCGTGCAGCAGCGCCCCGACGTGAAGGCGGCGGAAGCCAACGTGCAGCAGGCGAGCGCGCTGGTGGGGGTCGCCGTCGCCAACCGCCTGCCGCAGTTCAACATCACGGCCAACGGCGGATCGAGCGCCGTGCGGATCGCGCAGCTCGCGAGTTCGGCGGCGAGCTTCTATGGCATCGTCGGCACCGTGGCCCAGCCGATCTTCGACGCCGGCACCCTGTTCCGGCGCCAGCGCGCGGCGGAGGAGACCCTCGACCAGGCCCAGGCCCAGTACCGCGCCGTGGTCATCGGCGCCTTCCAGAACGTCGCCGACGCCCTGCGGGCGCTGCAATCCGACGCTCAGGCCGTGGCCGCGGCGGCTGCCGCCGAGAAGGCGACGAGCCAGAGCCTCGACCTCATCCGCAAGCAGTATTCGGCCGGCGCCATCAACAGCACGCAGGTGCTCATCGCCCAGCAATCCTACCTGTCGGCCATCGTGACCTCGGCGGGCGCGCGCGCCAACCAGTACGCCGACACGGCGGCCCTGTTCCAGGCGCTCGGCGGCGGCTGGTGGAACCGCAACGACGTCCGGCCCCCGCGCCGCGAGAAGGACCCGGCCCCCTTCCTCTAGGCCCTGTCGTCCAAACCCCCTCGAACGGCGTGATATCCCTCCGGTCCCTCCAGCGCCGGGTGCCTTCGTGCGCGCCCGCCGGCGATGGGCCGGGCCGATGGCGAGGGCTTTCCCGAGCGTCCCCTCCGCACGCATCCGCGCGCAAACCCGTTGCGCCCCGGCGCGGCTTGGGCTAGGAAATCGGCACGGTCAGCACCCGTAGCTCAGCTGGATAGAGCGTTGCCCTCCGAAGGCAAAGGTCACACGTTCGAATCGTGTCGGGTGCGCCAACATTTTCAATGACTTAGCTGAAAAATAGTTGGTCGCGGATTTGTCCGGGTAGCACCCGGGTAGCACGCGAACTGAAAGCCGTATCTAACAGCGGTCATTTCGACCGATACCGCGCCACGACCGCGGAAGACGCCCTTCCCAATATTCCACGCGGACTGAGCGGCCCCCTTCAGGGCGCCTACGAGCGCGCCGATGATCGCGAGCGAAGCATCCGCAACTCCCGCGGCGACGAGCTTCAGGAGATTGTGCAGGGCGCGAGCGCCGAGCGCCAGGGCGCCGAAGACCGCGCCACGGCCGCCGACGGAGCCGAGCAGCATGAGACCGACGAGGGCCGTGCGAAGCAGCATGATCAAGGCGACGGCGACGGCGACCTGAGCCGCCGCGAAGCCGCGGATCGCCGCCGATCCTTTGTAGCGAAGGCGGTCCGCGGGGCCACCCAAAAGTACGCATCGGCCAAGCCTAGGGTCAAAACTCAATCAGCTTGACCCCGCAAAGGGCTTCAAAGGGTGGCAAACGGACCTCAGCCCTTCGGCCAGAAGCCGACATTCCGCCTTCAAGCGAACATTGCGGTTGCGAACGCCAATTTTGCTGGTTGGCGGAACAGCTAACAGGGTACGTAGACAGGACCGCCGTAACACGACTTCGATCGGCTAGAATCAAGGGAGGATGCGTTGTCGCGATCCGGGTTCCGACCACCCGTATTCGTCGTCGAGCAACCGGATACGACAAAAGCGAGGATCAAGGTCGCGATAAGATTTTTTCGCATCGTTTTCTCCCTATTTCTGGCGAGTATTGCGCGGAAAAGGATGGAGGTCTGCTGCGTACAAAGCACATACACGAGCTTTGTCGAGTGGGCCGATGGCTTCAGGCGTTAGGGCTGCTCCAGCCAAGCGCCCGAAAGCGGAATGTCCTGACTTCAAGGAAGGGTCGGAGGCAGAACGTCCGTTTCAGGGCGAAGGGTCATGGTCCGCTCCCCACCTAACCCGGCCATAAAGCAGACGGACGGGTCCCGACCCAGAACGGACGCTGCGATGACTTACGCCGTGCCAGATTGCCAATTATGCTAACGGACGGGCACGTTAGGGTTCCCGCCGAACATCAGCTTGATCCGCGATCATTCGCACGAAGCTCAGCACCTTTTTCCGGTCCTGCTCATGCCTAATCATGAGCCAAGCCTGTAGTAGCTCGCTCGTCTGGTCGATCTTAGGGGAACTGGGGTTCGAAAATGCATCTAACGAGCAGCCCAGAAGTTGAGCAATTTTGAGCGTTAGATGAGTTGAACGATCGGTACCGTCTCTGATTTCATCAGCGCTAGCCATGAGAATTTCCTTATGCGCGATACCGCACATAACGCGAATTATGGATACAGGTCAAAATTTGATGCTTGGGCCAGTAATGTGCTTAAGTACTCTGAAGGTTGCCACTAATTGTATGGTTTCATACATAAGCAAGAAGACACTCAGAGATATATATGCAATGGATGAAGATGAGAATTTTGTGAAGGTGGTTGATATTTGTATTGATGCTTTCAGAGTAGTATCCGAAAACGGAACCCCTGAAATGAAGGTTCTTGCTCGAGCTCTATTGTTTGAGGTGGGAAAAGAGGCCGTCAAACGTGTCGTCAAGGATCAGCCGAGCACGCGCATAGGCAAGCTCACGAAGCTATAACGGCCTTATAGACTGATCATGAGAGTGGCCGCTTTCTACCCGACCCGGACGTAGGTCATCCTCACCAAGCTGCCGCGTAGCGGACCTTCCAAGGGGCTGCGAAGGGTCGGAAGCGGACTCTCCGAGGCTCACGCTGACTAGATTTTGACCTTAAGACGGGACGCCGATAGGCCGCGCTACCGCTCGCCCCGCGCCAGCCGTACCGCGGCAATGATCGAGCGAGCCGCGAGCACGCCGCGAAACGCTTCAACCGACATACCCGAGCGAATCGCTTCGTCTCGATCAGCTTCCGCCCCGGCAGGCGTGAGGGCTGAAATTCCGCGCGCTCGAGTCCGTTCGGCGACGACGGCCGCGGACGGCGGCGGGGCGAGCGGCTTCACGGGAGCCAACCGCACCGGCACACTCGAAGCAATCGGACGCGCGACCGGAGGGGGGCGAGAAATTACTTTGCCCGCCGCGAGCGCGGCGAGGGTTCCTTCGAAGGTGCCGATCGTGTCGGCCATTCCGGCATCGACGGCGGCTCTTCCGATCAGCACGTCGCCTTGACCGAAGGCCGCGAGCACGCGGTCGACGGTCACTCCCCGGTTCTCGGCGACGGTTTCGATGAAGACCTGAGCGAGGGTGTCGACGCGCGCCTGAACGCGGGCGCGGCCGTCGTCGCTCTGAAGGTCCGTGACCTTGTAGGGGGACTGCGACGAGACGAAATCATAACGGCGCACGCCCGACCGCTCGTCGCGGGCGCTCGTGTCGGCGTAGCTCGCGCGCACGCCGATCGAGCCGAGGGCGGCCGAGGTTCCGACGACGATCGAGTCGGCCGCCGAGGCAAGCCAATAGGCCGCCGAGGCGCCAAGGTCGCCGACATAGGCGACGATCGGCTTGCCCTGACCGCGAAGGCTCTTCACGGCCGCCGCAAGCTCGCCGATGCCGGCCGCCTCGCCGCCGGGGGAGTCGATGTTGAGCAGGATCGCCCGCACGCCGCCGTTGTCGACGGCCGCCTGAAGGTCCCGGCGCAGCACGTCATAGCTCGTGGCGCCGAAAAACTCGGTCATGAAGTTCGCGCGCTTAAAGAGCGGGCCTTCGGCCGAGATGATCGCCACGCCGTCGCGCACGCTCGCGCGCTCGGCACGCGCCAGAGCTTGCGAGCGGTACGCTTCGAGGGCGACCGGCGACGGCTCGCGCGAAACGATCTCGAAGAGCTTCGCAAGAGCGTCTTTCTCCATCGCCCACGCCGATGCGAGGCTTACAGTCAGGGCAAGGCTCATATCGGCGCTCGGGCGGGAGGATGCATTTACGAAGCTCGACAAATGTCGAGGGCGGGCGTCAGACCGGCATGCGCGGCGGCGGCACCCAAGGCTCCGACGCCCGGTAGTACGGGGCATCGCCATAGAGCAGGCCGGGGAGGTACTTGATCGCGTCGAGAAGGGAGTCCGCAGACTCGACGCGCCGGGGCTCGACGGTCACGCCATCGCGAGCCGCGACGGGCTTACCCCCAACCCAACGGATCGAGCCGCGCGGCGCATCCTCCGGCGAACCAACGATTTGCCCTCCGCTCTCTCCGGGCCACGTCACACGCCAACGCTGAGGCCCGTCGCGGAACGCGGTGGCGTTCGAGATTTTGACGCTCTCGCCGAGCTTGCGGCCTCGCTCACGAAGGCTGTCTTCGTTAGCACGGTGTTTCGCCATCCGATCGAGGATGGCGGCGAGCCGCTGGGCGGCTTCGGGATACTCGGCCTGAAGCGAGGCCGTCATAGCAACGGCTTCACGCTCGGCGCTCGCCACATCGGCGCGGAATTGCTCCCGCTCTTCGACCTTGATCCGCTCCGCGTGCGCGGCTTCGAGGGCGGCAATCGCATGAGCCGCAAGTTCGGCAGTGAGCCCATCCGCGGCCGCCTCGTCGTCTACGGCCTTCAAGGCAACGGCATCCTGCGCATCGAGCGCGGCGGCCCGCTTCATGACAGCGGAGGCCATACGCGCCTTAGCGGCCGTCAACTCGGCCCCCCGAGCAGAAAGCTCGGCGGCGATGTTGGCGGCGGTACGGGGCCGGCGCCCGAGCAGCTTATCAAGGAGGCTCACGACTGCACCCCCGCAGTCTGAGAGGCCGACGCCTTGGCGATTTCGGCCTGAGCATCCGCGATCCGCTCTCGTACTTCGACGATATCGGCGAACATAAGGAACTGACGACCGCTGAGGGCGCGCTTGACGCTCTCCAACTCAACGGCCGCCCATCCAAGGCGATGCCCAGCATGGGGCCGGTGCCGATGACGCCCCGCGGCGTCGGTCAAGGTGGAATTGGCATTGAGGGACATGGGAAAATTCCGACATCGGCTCAGGGCCGACGACGAGAGGTTCGCCCGTCAGAGGTTCGGTATGGAGGGCCTTTTGGTCGCCATTCAACACGTAGAGACGGACTGCCCGAGGGCGGCCCGCTGAGTTCACTCAGGTAGAGACAGACTGTGGCGCAACTCGCCGGACGGGTCAGGGGCAATCCCGTACCCCTGAAATAAAAAACGGGGCGGGGGTGAAGCCAACTCCCCCGCCCCGTTCTCTTCAGCCTAGCGTCGAGCGCCGCTAGGCCGGAACCGAAAAATTGCGGTGATCCCGATAGGCGATCTCGGCCGCAAGCCGCACGGCCGCGGGCATATCCAGGCCGATGCGCTCAGCGATCGGACGAAGTTCGGCGACGAGTTCGGGAGGTAGAGCGCGCTCGGTCGGAATCGGAACGAACTCAAATCCGAGAAAGCCGAGGACAGCTTCACAAGACGTAAGCGTGGGAACGTTTCTATGACGCCAAGCCTTCAGCGTCGGGCGGTTCACGCCCGAACCGGCTTCCACGGCGTCATAGGTTTTGTTCTGGCGCCTCATCTCAGTGAAAATCAGCTTCACGTGAGGGCCGGCACGCTCGGGGACCGTGACGGTAGAGGGCCGTCGAGGGCGCGGCTGAGGGTGGCGGCGAGAGTGCTTCTGAATAGCGGGCATGGGGCGATCATGAAGATCGCCGTCACGGGAGGGAGAGTGTTTCGGTAGCCCCGAGCCGAGCTTGCTACTACGAGTCTCGTTTCTGAATTGCTTTTAGAGCTCCTGGCGGAAGCGCGCCGAACATGTCTTTAAGCTGGCGTGGCTCGGTGATCATTGATTCTACGATCATATTCACAAGTTTAAATAGCTTATATGCAGTATCATAGTCATCCTTTAAGTCCATCTTACCGGGATGGACGGCATTATTACCAGTAACACGCACAATATCTAATGCCTGCTGAACCGATGTTTTCAGACCTTTTGCAACAAGACTTTGAATATCGTCATTTATATTGCCGCCATTCTCTCCAAGGTGCGGCATCAATTTCTGCACTGCGAGTCTTAAAAGAGCCGCTGCGCCTCGTGGAGATTGCTGTACAATAGCGGCGGCCTCGATAAATTCGCCTCGTACGTCATCAGGCATATCAGCAGCGGGATCGACATCTATACTTGTTGTTGGATATATCACGATATCTCTGCACCAAACGGTAATATCACCGCAGGCGTAGCAGATAGACATATATAGATTTTCAACTTTTACTTCTGCAAAGCTGCCGCCCTGATGGCGCCATCTAAATGGCTTACCCTTTGATGCGAGTTCTGCAAAGCGAGCAAGACGTTTCTGTTCTGCGGTGTCGCGATCAGATGAAGCATCGGAAATAAGCCTCAACATTTCACTGCTTGCTACAGATGGCTTCTTTCCCACCGTATATGCGTCAGCGAATACGCGAAACCAACTCTGATGGGCTAGAGCCCGGCAATGAGGGCAATTGAATGAATCTGCACCTAGCGTTGGGGGGATTTTGCTCATGCGGGTAAAGACACTTTCACGGCGCGATAGTGAATTTGTATCTCTTCTTCCTGTTGCGGGAGTCAAAAATCAACATGATTGGAGCGGTATCTGCGAACCTTTCGGGATCGCGCGTTACCCGTAAGGGGTGTGCCCCCGGAAGGACCCAAGCGCATATCGGAGCTTTTCAGGTCGGCGAACTATGTTTCATTCGCATGTCTGTTTGCGGCCTCCGCGCAGATGGCGAGCAAGCCGGCGAACTGATCGAGGCTCACCGCCACTCCGCGCCCAATGCGCTCGAAGGCACACGGCGCCCATGCTTCGCCCTCGACGAGAGTGATTGAAGCGACAGGGCCAAGCCGTTCGGCGAGCCATCGTTGCACCCCGCGGAGCGTCTGAGGCCCGTTTGGCAGCACGATCGCGGTCGTAGGCGCGAAACGTCCCTCGCGCTTGAGCTCGATCCGCCTGACGTTGGCCCTAACGTCTAATTGAGAGTCCTTATTAGACGTTAGGGCCAACGTCGCGCCCTCCGAGAGGGCTCTTGCGATCTTCCGGCTCGGTGCAAGCTCGGGAAATGCCGCCTCGATATCAGCGGCGCTCGTGAGGACGATGCCTTCAACGGCCATCTCAGCCCAAGCCCCGACGCGCGCGGCCTCCCATCTGTCGACGTGATCCACCTGAAGCGGAAGCGGCACGTCTGAGATTACGTCGAGGAAGAAACCCTCGGCGGCTGTGCGACGAAGCGGGCGAAGTCGACCGATCGCCTGGATCATCTGCCCCTCACACGCCTGCCACCGCAACGCCTCGACAATTGGGTCGGGGTGCCGGCAGTGCTGAACCGGGAACGCCGACCCATCCCTGAGCCGAATGGCGCCCGGCCCACGGGGATACCACCGTCGTTCACCCGGATCGGTCGCTTTGATCTCAATGGGGACACCCGTGAGTGACCCGGCATCGGATTCCATCGCGAGAAGGGGAGGCATGGCCTGACCGATCACGATCATGCCCGCAATTCGCTCCATGTCGTTCCGACCGGACAGGGCGTTGAAGTGCCCGGTCAGAACGTTCGGCGGTAGGCCCATCTCGATAAGGCGCTTTTCCGCCGCGGCCTGAGCGACGACAGCGATCTTCCGGGGATAGGCGAGCGCAGCGCGCAGCACGATCAGCCGCCGAAGGTCGGCGAAGGTACGGACGTTGCCCTTGCCGCTCCCGGTGATCCCGAGCTTCGTCGACGAGACCGGCGCGTCAACAATCTGCCGAATGCGACGGTGCGGGCTCCACTCGGCCGCGATCGAGGCGATCTCGTCGACTTCCAGGCCAATCACCGGCTCGATCACGTTCGGCGGCGGCGCCGTTGCGTCGAGTATAAGGGTCGGCACGCGCCACGAGAGATCGACGGTTGTCAGCACACGAAGCTCGACCATCCGCGCTCCGGTCTTTTCATCGCGGGCGAGCGTCAAGCGACCGCTCGCGGGCGCGTCACCTTCGAGGAAAATCGAGACCTCGCGCCATATAGCGGCAAGGTCACGAGCAAGGCGGTTGCCGGCACCGGTATCGGCGGCCCTCCGTGCGCGTTCACGAGACTCCATGACGGGCGTGATTCCCGGATCGACAATGAGAAACTCTTCGAGCGCACGAGCTTCGTCAGCGTCTGAGGCCGTCAGCCCCACCGCGAGTAACACCGAACGGCTCACCGGGCCGTCTTCCGATGCCCGAAGCGCGCGGATAAGCGCTTCACGCCACGCCTGCAGTTTGTCGGCGCTCTCGGCCCTATCCAGCAGGCCCGCGCTCTCGATCTCGTCGAACGCGCGCGAGGTCGGCTTCTGAGGAAATGCACCCGAGATGAAGGCTTCGTCGATCACGAGGGCGTCGAGCGGCCCAAGCGCCGCCGGTTTGGCCCGGAACAGCATCGCGTGCGTCACGATCCAAACTTCAGGCGCGGCGTCTCGCTGGCGCATGTAGCCGCAAGCCGCAAAGTGCGGGCAGCGCACGAGGCGGCGAGCCTTCAGATCGCGGCTCTCGCACACGGCATCCGTGACGCTCCACGCGCCGGCTGCAAGGGCATCGTCCACGGCGCTGAGGTTGAGGCACATTTTCCCCGCCAAGTTCTCAGGATCGTCTTGAGTGCGACTTCGCCAAACGCGCGCCGCGATCCCCTCGCGAGCAAGCCTCGCCGCGAGTTGGTCGCCGAGATCGACGCGAGGCACGGCGAAGGCGATGCTCAGGCCGGAGCGAATGGAACGGGCGCCCGCGATGCTGGCGGCGTCGGTTTTGCCGATCCCTGTAGCGATCCGAGACAGCTTCCCCCGTGGGGTCGGCATGAGGAGCACGCCTCCCATCTTAAAATTCGCCAAGGCGTTGCGGTGCTCGACCGCATAGCGAGCGAAGAACTGCTCGATACCGGCGCGAGTGGCAGCTTCGGCCTCGGCAAGCGGAAGGTCGGTGCTCGGATAGGTCAGGGCGACCGCCTGAAGCTTCGGCGGCAGGGTGGCGAGACCACGTTTCACCCGATCGAGGGTCGTCCGGGCGTGAAACTCCGCGTCAGTCCGCGTCCATTCACGGCCGTTGACGATGATCCGAGCGGTCGCCTTGAAGAGCGCCCACGCGGCATCTGTGAGCGTCGCCAGAGTCGGCGACACGCCGCTCTCTGCGATCCGGCAGGCCGCTCGCCATACCGTGTTCGCAAGGTGCTGCTCACGCCCGTCGAAGACGAAGCCCTCGTCGTCGCGCACAACGGCTGCCGAACCGCCGCCGCCGGTTCTCTGCCGGCCCGCTCCGGACGCGGAAAGCGGCAGCACGGCATTTACGAGGCTCAGGAAGGCGTCGATCTGAGCGGCCGTGATCTCGGGCGCTTCGCTCGGCGCGGCCGTCAGCGGGCTTTCTGCGCCCACCCATCGATACGGGCGGCCGGTGCCAGAGTGAATGCCGAACGCGACGAACTGCGAGCCGACCGCAAGGATATCTATCCCGTTATCCGTGCCGTTCAGGGCCTTGTGGCCCTTCTTCTGGATCGATTCGGCCGCGCGATAGACAAGCAAGCGTCGCGGCGCGCGTCCCTCGCGTACGAAGGGCGTGGGTCCGAAAACCGAGTAGGCCATGCCCTCGATCTCTTCGACGAGCGCCGGATCGGTCACGTCGAGGTCAATGCCGACAAAAAGGCCGCACGGGATGCCGGTCCCCTGCGCTTGGGAATGAGTGCGCCCCCACGACCCGATGGCGTTCGACAGGCGCTTAACGGCCTCGGATGACAAACCTTCGCGACTCTCAGGCTCAAAGACGGCGAATATCTCCCACGATCTAATCGCGGGCCGCTTGCCGTCGCCCTTGCGCTTGCCGTCGTGGGGGGTAATCGGGAGCGAGGGCCAGCCATTCGACAGCATCCACCGCCGAACGGCGGTGGCGTCGAGACCGGCAACCCCCGCTCGGGGGAGGTCGTCGCCGTACATGCTTCGCTGCTCTCTGCGTCAGGCGGCGCAACGGGAACGACGACTGCTTTCGATCCGGGCGGGGTCGTTCTCCGTCCCGTACACCCGCACGGAATCGGACACGGAGGCATCGCGCAGAGCCGCGATTTCCGTCAGCGACGGCTCTTCTCGCAGCATTCGTTCGGCGATACCGATAGCAGAAACGTACGGAAGACGTTTCGGCTTGCAGCCGTGCAGGGGCACGGAAAGCCAGAAGTGTTCGTGGATACCGTTCCTGAAGGCAATAACGATGCCCCACATGTCGTCAGCGTTAGCTTCCTCTGAGGGGGTCAGCGCGTCACGCGGTTTCCAATCTCGAACGATGTAGCAACAGTCGGGGAACGCCTCGAAGATTTTCGCGTCACCACTGAGCAGCGGACGGATCAGCGACTGGATTCGCTCCTCAGGCGCGACTGCTCCATCCTCGTAAGTTACGAAAATCTCTTGCGATTCAGCGATGTTTAAGCTAGACATATCTCGCTTCCTGATGTTTTCGAAGGCCCGGCGCTGCAACGCTGGGCCTTCAGCTTTTGGGAATTACCCGATCGACCTCGGCTGACCTTCGAGGTAGCGGTTCCAATCGCTTTCCAGCACGATTGTTGAGCCCCCGATCTTGCGGGCGACGAGACGCCCCGCGGCAATGTCGCGAAATAGTTTTGCGCGACTGAAGGGTCCAAGCTTCGCAAGGACGTTGATCCGAAAAGCACCCATGGAAACCTCGTTGATAAGACCGTCTCAGACGGTCGCGGGCGGCCCCACATGAGCGCGGGCTGTCGCTCTCAGGGAGGTCGATTGAGTCGCCACTAAGCGGGTTCGAGGTCCGCGGAGGCGGTCACGGAGAAGATCGTTTCTACAAGCGCTCGAAGCGCCTTCACGACGAGCACAATGTCGGTCGGCCCGAGACAAGCGTCGTCAGTGCCCTCGATCGCGTCGGCTAGAGCAGCGGCGTGTTCAGTTTCAGACATAAGTCCCCCCTGCGGCCGCACGAGGTGCGTCCGGTTGCGCCCGACGGGCGGTATCTAATTTGATCGAAAACGCTATTCAGTCTCGCCGCACCATTGAAAGGGATGGCGCCTAGAAATACTATCTATGTAATATATCGTTGAGCCGACACTCGTTATTTATCTGTGCTGATACGGAAAATTACTACCTTCAGACGTGCTCGCGATCTTGTCAGAGATACGAGACTGCGCCCATGCGTCGAGATCGGCAGTGACGTACACGGGGAAGCGTCCGAGCTTCCGATACAACGGCCCGCCGCCGTGACAGGCAAGCTTTGCCAGTGTCGCTGCCGTTCCGACCCCATACCGCGCCTTCAGGTAAGCGGCTGCATCGGTGCGGCGAAGGAAACTCTCTGCGGTCGGCATATATAGTCATCCCTGGTAAGGCGCCGCGGTGGCGCCGGATGACCGTCTATTTCTCACATGCCGCGCGGCGGGTGTGATTTCGTTGGTCCAAAATAATAGGAGAATTACGTCTCGTCGTCCCAGGCGTCCGCGTGGCCGACTCTCTCAGCCTCTTCGAACTCTGCGATGGCCTTTTCCATCGTACTCCGCATGATCCTTGGCACGGCGTCTTTCTCATCGTCCTTGCCGGCCTCCCATAGAGCCTTCTGCCGATCCATCCCCTCTTCAATCATCACTCGGAAACGGCGCACCGCCTCGAAATGCTGCCCCGGCGCGGCGGGCGGCTTGCCGCGGTGCCGGCGTGCAAGCCCTTTGATTTGGAACTCGCTATCAGACCGTTCGTCGAAGAGGTCGGCGAGCCAGCTTCGAACCTCGGGCGGTAGAGGAGCGTCCCCCCTAAGAAGTCCGACAAGGATGCTGAAGTTTTGCTGGGCGTCCGGTGCGATGCCCTCGATCCCCCATGTCGGCTTTCCGTCGAGCATGGGGGCCGAGAAGGTGCTTTGGCGCCCCTCGATAGAGGCGAAGAAGCTGGCCCAGTTCGGGGGAAGTTCAGCCATCGTTCGACTCGCGGGTTTCGATCCGAACGGAGGCGCCCATCGCCGCGGCGATAGCCTCTGAGATCGCGTCAGAGGCCCGTCTGAGCGGGTCGTCGGCGAAGTGGCTGTATCGGGCTGTCGTGGCCGTCGAACGGTGTCCTAGTAATTTACCGACGATTGTGAGGCCCATCCCTGACGCAGCCCCCTTCGACGCGTACGAATGCCGGAGGTCATGAAGCCTGACCCCGTTCAAATCGGCATGGGCGGTGATGCGCGACCACGGCTTCTTCAGGTCCGACCGGGGCTTGTCAGGATTAGCGCCCGCGATCACGTATCTGCCAGTGCGGGGGATGCTCCCGAGTACGGCGACGGCCGCAGCACCGATCATGATGCGTTTGGCGCCGGTCTTCGAGTCGGGAAGATGAAGAAGGCCGTTTTCGAGATCGACCTCGGTCCATCGGAGCCCGAGAATTTCACCGAGGCGACAGCCGGTCAGCATCAGCAGGCGGATCGCCGCGACCGCGAACGGTGAAATAACTTCGCGCTGATGCTCGGCGCTCACCGGCCGGTGTTTTTCGGCTTTGCCCTCGTTGAACTGCCACGGCAGCCCGACCGTCTCGGCCTCGCGCAGGGTCTCGCCGAGGCGCTTCAGTTCGGGTTCCGATAGGAACCTCTCGCCCTTCTTGTCGTCATAGAGCTTCACGCCCTGCCGAGGGTTAGCGGCGATGTATCTCCGTTTAACCGCATAAGTGAAGATGCCGCCGAGCAGCCGAGCGGTTCGCGTAGCGGTCCCCTTGCCGCCCGTGACCCGAGCCCGACCTTGCTTGCCGGTCTTCACGTCGACCGCGGTCTTCCCGTTCGCCACGTCCTTCACGAACCGTTCGATATCGGCGCTCGTAACTTCACCGAGGCGCTTCCGCCCGAGCAACGGCTTGATGTGGCGCTCGATCCGGCCACGGTCGGTGACGAGCGTGCTCGCCTTCTTCGTCTCGACGCCCTCGATCAAGTACTCGTCGCATAGCTGAGCGACGGTCATCTCGGCCCGCTGACGGGTACGCGCCTCGGCCACGTCTACCCCAAGTTCGGCCTTCGCTAGGATCTCCGTTGCGGCTTTCCGAGCTTCCTCGACGGTGATTTTGCCGAACGCCCCGATCGTGACCTTCCGCACCGCCGCGTTCCGGCCGCCGACTCGATAGAAGGCGATGAAGGACTTCGACCCCGACGGCCGCACGCGGCAACCGAAGCCCGGAAGCTTGGCGCACCAAACGACATAGTCCGTGGGCCTGACCTCAAGCCCTTCGACGACCGACTTCGTGAGCTTCCGATCCGCCAACGCTCAAGCCTCCGGGTAGCACCGGGGTAGCACGGCGGGGGTAATTCGCCGCCCTTTACCGGAACTTCAGGCAAGGGTCATAGGTCTCAAGGCACTGTTTCGTCAACGTAAATATATCTGGGGTAGCACGGGGGAAACCCATTCCCCTGCCCTCCGAAGGCAAAGGTCACACGTTCGAATCGTGTCGGGTGCGCCAACAAGTCTCTTCGGAAAAACAAGGCCTTAGCGCCTTGGCTTGAGCATCAGACAAGCTCCTCAGCATCAGCCGGTCCCAAATTGGTCCCAGCTGTGAGGAAATCCGATGGCCACCGTTCGGAAGCGGAACGACAAATGGCAGGCACAGGTCCGTAGGACGGGGCATCCGTCGCGAGCCCGAAGCTTCAGTACCAAACCCGAGGCTCATCGCTGGATCCGCGGCGTCGAGGCTGAGCTTGATGCGGTTGAAACACAGCCGGTCACGGAAGCACAAGCCGGTTCCAAGCTGCTCGCTAGTACGACAATCGCGGACCTGCTGACGCGCTACAGGGACACAGCGACGCCTCGTAAGCGCGGGCGCATCCCAGAGATCAACCGGCTGAACGCCTTCCTGGGCCAGCCCTGGGCTACCCTACCCCTAACACACGCTACGCCTCAGGTGTTCAGTCGCTACCGCGATGACCGAACCGAGCATGTGAGTCCTGGGACCATCATCCGTGAACTCGGCCTACTCCGCTCCGTATTTGAGACGGCCCGAGACGAGTGGGATGTACCTCTGCCCGCAAACCCTGTCGCCAAGGTACGTAAGCCAACAGCACCGGAGGGACGTACGAGGCGGCTCGCAGAAGGCGAGTTAGACAACCTACTGAAGCCGAGTTCGATCGGTCGCACCATATGGCTTAAAGCTGCAATTCAACTCGCCATCGAGACCGGGATGCGGCGGGGTGAACTCCTCAACGTTAACTGGTCCGACGTTGACCTCCAAAACGGGCTGCTGACGATCCCTCGAACAAAAACCGGTATCTCCCGACGCATTCCGCTCACATTAGAGGCTGTCTCGATCCTCACAGAGAGACAACACGCTGCAGAATCACGGAACGAGGGACGCGTGTTCTCGATTAATCCCGATGCCTTCCAATTGGCCTGGCAGCGATGCAAGCTACGGGCTTCTCAATCCCAACCCGATATTGTCGATCTCCGCTTCCACGATCTTCGCCATGAGGCAGTCAGTCGGTTCTTTGAACTTGGTTTGAGCACCGTAGAGGTTGCACTGATTAGCGGACATAGGGATATGCGGATGCTTTTTCGGTACACCCATTTAAAACCAGAAAGCATTGTTGAGAAATTTCGGAAACAAGCGGGCATTAACTAAATCAACGTTTAGAACATATCAAAACACGGGCTGCTTCATGAAGAGAAGTCAAGCAACTAGAGTCCATGGGGTATTGAATTAATTGGATACCAACGTACTCGGTTTTAATCCGGAATTTAAACTTCCCTTGACTGATCCGGATGCAGGTAATGAAACCTTCTCGAAGACATTTTTAACGAATGTTTATAACAAACGGTACGCTAAATCAGTTTTGTATAATGATTGTTGTACGGACGATTCATCACCCTTGATCAAAGCGACAAGGCATTTTCGAGAGAAATACTGAACGAGTCTCCAATCTAGGCTGTGTGCCCGATAATTAAATTCAAAACAGGCGGACTCTACCGCTTTAAATCCTTTCCACTTCCCATTTGGAATAACGCCGGCTGCCCACTCGCTGACATCCGGACGGCAACTCAGGGAAGCGCAAAGAATGACCTCAGATAATTTCCTTCAGTTTCTTTAGGACCATCTGAAGCAATTCAGAGAAATTCCAATGAAAATCACCAAATACCTATCTTCTGTACAAAAAAGGAGGCACCTATAGTAGACCCGAGATTTTTCGCCGATCGTATGTCCCATCATTGGCAAGAGATGAACAATCATCTTAGTTTTCCCTTGCGTCAGACCTGGGAGGGAATCGCTAGTACGTACAACCGTAGGATCAAAGAGCAGTTCAATGAATCTTGGGATGTGCTTGCACTTCCAACTGGTTCAGGAAAAACTGAGAGTCTCGCCCTGTATTGTTCGATGCTAAACTGCGAACGCCATCCCGGGGTCCTTATCGTAACTCCTCTGAAGGAACAGGCTGATAGCATCTGCATGCGGATTAATGACTTTGCGGCAGCAAAAATAGCGATTTCGCATCATACTGATAATCAGAATAACGTCTCGCAACTGCATCAGGCGCCTGTACTTGCTATCACCCACGCGGGATATCTCAGCGCGCTACAAGGGTTAGCTGAGCGATCCGAGTCCCACCACAAGTTTCTCAATATTACAAGGTGGGCTAGGGGTGAACGTTTGTTGCGTGTGGTGGATGAATCCATCGAAATGCACCAAACTTACAAAGTAACTCTAGAGGAGTTATCGATTTTCATAGGAGCAGTACAGCATCTCATTCAGTTTAAAAACCGTGGGAATCTCAAGTGCATCGAAGAGCTGTGCACCTCTATCTGCACTTTAACTGAACTTGAAGGTTATCGCGAACGCTACCTGTCCGAATTCGAAATGAATGCGCTGCATGGGATCGACACTGAATCTTTGAGGGAGGAGCTTGACGGCATCTCTGAAGGCAACATCCGATTCGGATTTGATAACGGCGTTGCTGGCGGGGATATGAAACGTCAGTGCCTCCGGACTATGCAGACTATTCGTAGTCTATCCCGGGTGGGTGATGCTTGGATTACAAAGCGTGGGAAAATTGTTACAATCTCTGCTGCCGAAAATATGCTTGGACTGGAATCGCGGCCGGGTGTCATCCTAGATGCGACTGCAGGGGTAGATACCAGGTACGAATTGATTGAAAGCAAAGCTCAGATCACTGCTGCAGTTCGCGGGGTGAGGGACTACAGTAATGTAACGCTATGGATGGTACCAGACCAACGTGTCGGTAAGGATTACATGGCCATCGAAGGTGGCTGGAAACGTTGGGCGCCGCTTGCTAATCAAATACAGCAGAAGCTCGGGTTTGATCGACAGGTGCTTGTCTGCTGCCATAAGGATGTAAGGGATCGAGTTGAGAGCGTACAGACCCATTTTGCACAGACAGCGTATGCGCACTGGGGCGCAATTGCTGGAAAAAATGACTGGCAATACTACGATACGGTAGTTATATTTGGATTGAACTACCTGAATCGCTCAGCAAATACAGAATCATTTCTGGGAATGCAGGGGGCAACTAACAATGACTGGCTGCAGTCGCCAGCATGCAGAAAATTCAATAAACATGATGATATCCTCGATGCACTGAAGATGGGTCATCTGGCTGTCAGTGTGATTCAAGCGGTAAACCGTGTCCGGTGCAGAAGAACGAGCGATACCTTCGGAAACTGCGAACGTACCGATATTATTCTGCTTTTACCAAGTGGTACAGAAGGGAACACACTTGTCGGTATGTTGCAGGCTGAGATGCCGGGCTTGCAAACACGCGAATGGCCGATACAGATTCGAACCCGGAAGGAACGAGGGGCGCCGAGCAAAGATCGTGTCTTTAAGTTTCTGCGAGATGCACCAAATGGCATCTACACGAACAAAGATTTACCTGACAAACTAGATGTTTCGAAATCAACCTACGACAGGATCATTTCTGATTTCAAGAGCGATGAATCCACAGAGAGTAAGCAATTACGCCTCTATGGTGTACGTTACATTCATAATCCAGGAAGGGGCAAGCTCTCGGGGTTTATGAAGGAAACTCCGAATTCTGTATGAAACTGGAGAGCAGCCAAACCTTCATAATCAGCCGAGAAGAGGCCGCTGAACGGGACCACTCTCGCTTCCGGACAGGAAGACCATGCAAGGCGGGGCATCTTGCCGAGAGATACGTGAGCAACCGGCAGTGTGTCGCCTGTAATATCCACGAGGCTCGCATGCGTGAGCGCAGGCGTTCTCAGGATGACCCATCCTATCGGATGTATCGCAATGTCCAACGTAGGACTGGTCAGGTGCTTAAGGGGCGGCACAGCCCCAAAGAAGCCCTGAAGTGCAATCTTGCAACCCTCCGTGAGCACATATCATCTCGCTTCAAGGCAGGCATGGTGTGGGCACAATATGGACAGTGGGAGGTAGATCATATCGTACCTCTTTCTGCAGCTAAGTCTGAGGTCGAGCTAATAGAATTATGTCAGTTCACAAATCTGCAACCCTTATGGAAACGAGAAAACCAGAAGAAGGGCGGGGCCTAGTGCCCCGTCCATCCACTCCTGTATCTGTTTTACTGACCTTACTTTTGAGTATTACATGAACTGTATTTTTTCTCCAAATTACCTTATGAGGCCTTATTTGATTGATGAATGTATAAACGGCGCTAACTCGTGACTGCGCGTAACGACCGTATGAATTCCTCCGCTTGGTTGAAGTTAGTCTCGTCCTCTAGCCATGCCTCGAGCAATCCTCTGAGTAATTGATCGAACGAAAGTCCGAGGTTATTGCCGAGGTCATATATCCAATCGTGTGGATCAAGGCCTTGTAGTGAATGATTTCCGATGCTGAACTTTTGTGATGTAATACCGATATGTCGTGCAGTCCTCTCCGGCTCTTGGAACGCCATTCGTTTAAGTGCTTCTTCCATCGGGATCGCTCCGGGGAGGAACACCGCTGGCCAAAGGCTCTCAGCTTCCTCAGTTTGTTTCTTCTGATCACCGTCATAAACACCTACAAGAACAACTCGCTGTGCGTACTTTGGGAACAGCTCTCTAATTGACGTGATTTTCGACTCGCCTCCTATGTCGAGTAGGTCAGATTTCAGAAGCAAGGAAAGATCGAATTTCCCTAAAAGATATTTAGTGAGCTCTCGCCCGAGTCGATCTTCTGCAACAAGTATAGGGGTTGCTTTTGACTCGAGTCCGATCGTACGAAGTAAGTCCGGGTGGTCTGATTTCTCTGCAAGTTGCGATCCGTTTGAAGTTTGGTATAGTATTAATAACTCATTTTCTAGCAAATTGCGCACGAAGTTCGGGGAGTGTGTTGTAAGTACGATCGATAAAACTTTCTCTACGCTCTGCACTACAAGGAAGTTCATCATAGCGGCCTGAGCAACCGGAGAGATGTATGTCTCCGGTTCTTCCACGATTAGCAGGCTATTTCTCGGCGCCTTTTTTAGCGCTAACATTAGTAAGGCACATGAGATTTCTCCGAGACTCATCGTCCGTATGTCATAGACGGTATCCCGCTCGCACACTTTGATGTAATATTTTAGCGGAACAAAGCCCTCGAGTTCGTAAACTTCGGCTGATGTGTAGACTTTTCCAGTAATGTATGACAGCATTGATAGTTCGCCGTCCGATAAGGCTATTGGGTCTGTGCCATTTATCGTATCATCTATGCTTACAATCTCGTGGCGGAAGAACTGCTGTTGCTCTATTGCTTCCAGAGAGGTGTCAACAAAGATCGCTTTAATTGTTTTGCCTGGTACTTGAGTTACGATCCCATCTACGATGGTTAATGTGTGCTGTTCGTTGTGAACAAGTAAGTCGATAGTGATTGCCCCGGTGCCGGTCCGGTCGTGTGATCGTGCTTTCTCCAGCTGCGCTTCAGTACTTACAAATGCGCGTCTCATGATGTTTAGAAGAGTGCTTTTTCCAACTCCGTTCAGACCACAAATGGCAGTTACTGGCGCATCGAAGGACATGGCCGCATCTGCAAGGCCCGCGATCCTTTCATAACGAATGGAAACCATCCTAGAGGCTCGCGTCCCGCGCTTCCGAAGATCTTCATACGCACGGCTTATCTGCGCGCTACGCATTAGAACCTCCCCCATGCTTCGAGGTTAAGGTAAGTCTCGAGTATTTCTTCTGCGCTTTCAAGTGTTTGAGAAGCCAGTTTTAATTTAACTGCTTCGAAAGTCGTCGCCCTTTTATTTGTAAACGGAAGTTCCGCTGGCTTAATGCCGAGCTCAGCGGCTACGAAGAAATTAAGTATGAAATCTCGGTATATTACAGAGCTTACGTCTGACACACGCGATGTAGACCTATCTGTATAGATAGATAGGAGCTCGGACCATGTCGGTATCGGAGCGTAAAATTCCAGTGCTTCGTTATTATTAGCTTGCAACTTTGATCGTTTTGATTCGAACATTTCAAGCAGTGGTATATTTGTGGAAAATAAATTACCTATCTTTTGTTCCGAAATGTAAGTTGCAACAAGTATCATCCAGGACAGCAAAGAGGCCTTGTTGTGCCGTACCGTTTGGGATTTTTTGCGCAGCTCCGTAAAAGCAGTTATTGTTTTAGTCGCGAGGTCAAAAACGTCCGTGCTGAATTCTACATCTGATCTAAATCGATCGGATATCGATCCTGCCGTCAGTTTTTTAGTTAGATCTCTAGTTTCAATAGTGCAAAGTAGTTTTGATAATACGTCATCATAAGCCATTCTTGCATTAGAAAACCCTATAGTTTCCTGACTGCTGCCCAAAGACTCGAATGCATCTCTCAGATTTTTAACTTGGTTCCTTACAGGTCCATAGAAAGCGTTTCTCTGCTCTGCTGCAGTGATGCTTGTCAGTGTATTTAGGCGATAAAATAACTCGCCGGGCTCCTCAGGAGCGTAATCGCTTATACGGATGATTCTTAGAGTGAAATTATCGAATATCCTACGTTTATCATCGGGCAATTGCTCATAGTACATGTCATGCAATTTCGTTATTTCGTTGCTCAATGGCGCGATATAGCCATCGACTGTAAACCTGTTTTTAGCAAAATCCCTGATGGTCGCCAGTCTTTGTTGTCCGTCCAGGACGTCCTGTTTGTTAGTTTCTGGTATTACAATCGTATGTATAGGTGGAATATACCAATTACGTAGAACACTATCAATAAGTTTGCGTTTTTTGTTTATGGACCAAACCTCTCCTCTCTGGAAATCGGGTTGTAAGTTTAGATCTTTTTGCGTAATGCGCTTGATCACTGTGTCAATATCGGGATCAGAGGGCGAGAGCTTCATCGTTTTTACTCATCTATTTCGATACTGCAATTTGCCGCAACCACGGAGGATGGACGCAGTCTCATTTATCTCAAGATCTGATTGAACTTTTCCTAACGAGCCAGCCTTTTAGCGAACTCGAGGGAGAACATGTGTTCGCTCTGAATCTACCTCATTACGGAGGCTCTGGGCGTATGACGGTGCCGCCTACTCACCTGATTGAAGATGGCAGTGGCTGTGTCATGTGAAGATCAGTGTCTGAGGAGGTTGCCGTATAGACTCGATTCGATCTCATTTTTTCGTCTCAGTCGTGGTGCATTTTGGATCGGGACCAGCAGGGCTGCGGAGCGCACGCCATAAAGGTTTGTGATGCCGTCGTGGCGATGGCGCCCACTCTCCTGCCCGCATAGCGTCAGCGGCCGCTGGTGAGCCTCCTAGGCCAGAGAAGCACCAATCCGGGAGCCTGGTCGCTTAGCCTGGGATTGGGTGAAGGCATCCTCAGGCGATACGGGTTCTTCCCATATGCGAACCTCCCACGGGCACGTGGAGTCTAAATCGCATTCCCTGTTGTGTATGAGGCTTGTAGCGCGGCTCGATGATCCTGAAATGCGCGTTCGCTGTCCGGAGCCCTATTGCGGCGAGTGCTCCGTTGCCACGCCTGTGGCCGTAAGTTGTTTCTGCTTCAATAACAGTTTGATATAAATTCAACAAGTTCCTTAGGGCATCCATGAGAAGGTCTCAGCCTATCTAATCGATACGCTGTCCACTAATAATTGCCATATCGGAAATCCATAGATTTTCTCAAAAAGTGATGGCGTTTCACGACTTGTACATAGAAACGATCAAAATATAACAAATTTGTTCGGGGGTATCTAAGTGTTCTGGATCTGTATGTCCCCCGTAGGCCCTTGTGTGCTGAAACTGCGCTACGCTTGTACTTAGCCAGAGCGATTGTCGTAGGTGATCTGAGTGTTGATTGCCCGCAATATGAGCCAGGTCGTTGGTCCCAAATCGGTCACACTGCGACGTGTGGAGGCGGCACAAACCTCTTGACCACTGTGACCATAGGCGCATACGATTTTGCCGTTAAGTAGTTGATGCAAAGGGAACGGTTTGACGCTCCTTCGCGGAGACTTAGTTGCAGCACATCCTGACGCGTTGCCCTCCGAAGGCAAAGGTCACACGTTCGAATCGTGTCGGGTGCGCCAAATTTTTCTCCGCCAAGGCACGACATCGCGGCCTGCCGTCGAGCCGGGCGCTGGAAGACCTCCGACGATCCTGTCCTGTCGATGATCCGTGCGCGCGTCATCCGGAACGGCGTGACCCTGCGCGCCCGCCGGGACGGGCCGGCACTTTCCGCGATCGGAACGCGCGTTCCGCCTCCGCCGCTCGTGCCGTGGCCGTGCCGGACGGACAGCTCTCGATGGCGTGGGACATCGGAGGTGCGGGGCCGCCGGGTCGGGGCCATGGATTTCGAAGTCCTGCGATGCCCGATGGCAACGAAGAGCCGCTCCGGACACGTAACCTCTGCCGGCTCCCGGCGAACTCTTTCGTGGCACCACCCTTGAAATGGCCGCCCACGAAAGGGGCTTCGCTTGAGTCCGGTCCAGTCTGTTGCGTTCGCCCCCCGCCTTCCCCCAGCCCCTCCGGAGCTTGCGGCCCGGTCCACCTCGACGGCCGGGATGGTCAAGAACCGGCGAAGGACCTAGGCTCGGGTCATGGTCACGGTGTGGACAGCCCATCCGGCTCGCCCGTTCTTTCCGTCGGCCTCCACCGCGGCTTCCGGGTGCACCGTGACGATGCCCGTTCGACCGATGGCATCGTCCGGCGAGGCCGCCCTGGCCGCGGCGATGCGGACGGCCCAGGCCGGCGATGCCGCGGCCTATCGCGCGCTCCTGCGCGATTGCGTGCCCGTCATCGCCGCCATGGCGCGGGCCAGGGGGGTGCGCGGGGCGGCCGTGGACGACGTGGTTCAGGACACCCTGCTCACCGTCCACCGGGCGCGGGCCACCTACGATCCGGAGCGGCCCTTCCTGCCGTGGCTGCGCGCCATCGCGCAGCGGCGCGCCATCGACGCCCTGCGCCGGGCCAGCCGTCATCCACGGGAGGTCTACGACCCGCTCGCCTACGCGGCGCAGGCCGACGAAGGCCCCCTGCCGGGGCACGACCTCGCGCTCCATCAGCGTCGCCAAACCCTCGCGGCGGCCGTCGCGCATCTCCCGGAGGGGCAGCGGCAGGCCATCGAGCAGATCGCCCTCCGCGAGCTGTCGCTGGAGGAAGCCTCCGCCGCCACCGGGCGGACCAGGGGGGCGCTGAAAGTCAATTTCCACCGGGCCCTCAAGGCCCTGCGGGCGTCCCTCTCATCCGCCCGGGAGGGCACGGATGTCTGATCCCGTGAACCCCCATCGCGTCGCGGACCTGGTCGACGATCTGGCCCGGTCGCTCACGCCCGTCCGCCGGCTGCCGGGGCCCGGACGCCGCACCCTGGCGTGGTCCGGTGCGGTGCTGGCCCTCGGCGCCCTCCTCCTGCCCCTGTCCGATGGCGCCGGATTGCTGGGGCGCCTCGGCGTGCCGGACCTGCGCTACGCGGCCCTGGGCGCGGTCCTGACGGCCGTCGCGGCCGCGTTCGCCGCCTTCCAGAGCAGCGTGCCGGGACGCAGCCCGGCCTGGGCCCTCCTGCCGCTGCCGCCCCTGGTCCTCTGGCTCGGCGTTGGCGGCCTCGGCTGCCTGCGCGGGTGGATCGCGCCGGGGTCCAGCCTCGCGGCACCGGAGGAGATGCGCGGCTGCTTCGTCTTCCTCATGAGCGTGTCGCTGCCGCTCTCCGTCCTGCTGGTGCTGATGCTGCGCCGGGCCTGTCCGCTCCGCCCCAACCTGACGGCCGCCCTCGGGGGGCTCGCGGCGGCGGCGGCGGCAGGGGCGCTGCTGGTGTGCCGTTCCATCCCCACGATGCCACCGCGACGGATCTGCTGGTCCACCTCGTGGCCGTCCTGCTGGTGGTCGGCCTCAACGGCCTCCTGGGCGGTCGTCTTCTCGAAAGAACCGACCGTTCGGAAGCCCTGCGGCCCTGAGCGGGGCTGGTGGGAGCGATCGTCGGTTCCGTCACGAGAACCCGGGAGCATCTCGGCGGGCCGGCGCGGCACTTGGCGCGCCATCGAACTCCGCCATCCCGAGGCGACCCCCCGGACCTCGCCGGACCCATACGCCCGGGCGAGGACGCCTGGTCAATCACGTGCCGGCCTCCCGCACATCGAAGATCTCGAAGCGGGTTTTCGCGGGTCCGGTGACCAATGGAGCACCGGATCCTGCCCTTCGTCGGCACGGGAGCACCGACATCCTCACGAGCGGAATCGGTTGTTTATACAAAAATACCTTCCCAAATACGCAGTTTGTCAAACCCGCGCGCGCTATCGTACGGAAACGGAATGCCATTTCTTACGTTGACGATGCGTTCGCCGATGATGACCAATTTTTACAGTTGCGAGGGCATGACGGGATGTTGCGTGGGGAGGCCGTCCACTGGACATGCGATGCTTCGGCCGGTGGCGCGCGTCGTCCAGGCGACGTCGGCATGCGAAGATCAGAACCGTGCCTGTCCCAAAAATAAGATCGATCTGATATGAAGTATACTTGATATAGAGCGAATACATAGTCTGAAGAAAGTAAATGTACGAAAATTCGACGGTCTTGGGTGCCATCGATCTGTTGTAAAATCATCTGATCCTGGGTGAGAGAATGTTATCCAATTCGACAAATATGTCCGCCTTGCACGCGGCAGGGATTGTCGGCACCTGGGACACGGACGTTCCGGCGGGGCTGTCCCTGCTGGACGAAGGCGCCGCTACGCTCCTGGCCGGGAACCGGGCCCTCGCCGGCAAGCCGATCCCCCTCGACGTCGCGTTCGGGCGTATCCACCCCGACGACCGGGAGTGGGTGTTCGCGGCGGTGCGCCGCGTTCGTCAGACGGGCGGGCCGATCGCCATCGAGTTTCGCGTCCTGGCGGCGACGGGCGAGATCCGCTGGATTCTCAATCGCGGTTACCTGACCCCCGACACCAGGGGCGCGATGCGGGGCTACGGGGCGTATATCGACACGACGGAGACGCGGCGGGAATCGGCCTTCGTTCCACCCTTCGCGGCATCGACGGAGGCCGACCCGCTCCATCTCGCCGCCGACCATTGCATGCGGGCCCATGCGGCGATCCGGCGGAGTGGCGACACCTATCTGGCCGTCCTGGTGGAGATGCTCCTGTTCCGGATCGGGCGGATCCTGGCCCGCCAGCACAGTCCGTAGGTCTCGGTCCCAAACGAGGCTCGTCCGATCGGACGGCCGCGGGGACGGAGCCACGTCTTCGGCGACGTGTCCCTCACCGGGACCGTCCCGGCCGAGTCCGTCAATCCGATGCCGCGGACCAGATTTCGTGCAGGCCACGGGGGCTGCGGAACCAGTACACGCTTCTCCGGGTGTCGAGGCCGAACTCCCCGTAGGAACTCGCCAGACCATGCACGATCCTGGAGGCTTCGCCCTCGTTCTCGATCTCGCAGGCGAGGATCTCCGGGGCGGAGCGGCGGGACGAATCGATTGCCCTGACGAAAATCGAGTACGGCATTGTCGAACTCCGGATGGGGTACCCTGACTTTGCGGCGCCTAAACCGATGGAGGTGCCTATTCTATAAGTTATCTCGTGTTATTTTGTGCCATAACACGTTCGGTATTGGTTAAAGATAAAGTTGTAACCGTGTTTGTTGCTTCTATTGTTTGAATTTTTCGAGGCCGATATGGTGTTGAAATCTTCATGTGCCATTGGGCGGTTCGGTCCCGTCGGCGAAGCGCGGATTTCGTAACAGGAAAACGTGTCTCTGGCGGTGTGGTGTTGATGCGAACGCTTCGCGTTCGAGAACAACTGGCGTTTGCGAAAATTCGGCTCCGAAGCCCCGGCGGTTCGCCGCCGGGGCTTCGGAGCCGGGGTCGGGGTCAGACCGGGAGACGGCCTTCCTTCATGCCGAAGTCCAGGAAGTGCTGGAGGGGATCGATGTCGGCGGCGGCGATGTCCGGGTTGTGCTCGAGGTAGGCATTGGTGTCGAAGCCCGGGCCCGGGTCCCGGCCCTCGCGCCAACCATACTCCTCGTAGTGGAGGAGCGGGTTGAGTCCGCTCGCGGCCACGTCCGGGTTCGCGGACAGGTAGAAGTCCGGGTCGAACAGGGCGTTGGGCGCGCGCCCTTCGTCGGCACCGTAGGTGACGTAGTGGTGGAACGCGTAGTCCGGCGCCGAGAGCGTGAAGGGCCTCGCCTCGGCCGCCACCGCGGCCACGTCGGGATTCTCCGCGAGATAGAAGGCCGGGTCGAAGGCGCCGATATGGCCCGCGTTTCCCTTTCCGTCCTGAACGTTGCGGCCTTCGCCGAGGCCGTAGTGCAGGTAGTGCTCCAGGGCATTCTCGCCGGAGGCCGCAACGTCGGAGTACTGGGCCAGATAGGCCTCCCCCGAGAAGTCCGGGCTCGGGCTGCGGCCCTCGTGCTCGCCGTACTGGGCGTAGTGCTCCAGGGGGTTGACCCCCGCCGACGCGACGTCCGGGTTCGCCGCGAGGTAGGTCTGCGTCGAGAAGTAGGCGTTCGGATCACGGCCTTCGTGCCAGCCGTAGGTCTCGTAGTGGGTGTCGGCATCGACACCCGCCTTCCAGACGTCGAGGTTGTGCGCGAGGTACCAGACGTCGTCGACCAGAGCGTGGCCGTCGTCCTGCTGGATCGACCCGTCGGCGAAGTGAAGGCTGCCGATCCCGCCGATATCGTGCGGGACCCCGTCCGGACCCGTCAGCACGAGGGTCTCCCCGAGGCGCTCCACCCGGGCCTCGGTGAAGGCGAAGCCGAAGGAGGCCTCCGCCGCCGGTGCCGCCCCGTCGAGGGACACGGCGAGCCCCGCCTGAGCCGAAAGGCCCTTCCCGTCCGAGACCGTGTAGGTGAAGAGCTCGGCGACGTGGGCGTCGGTCGAGAGGTTGCTCGACCCGATGGCCTGGTAGCTGTAGCGGCCATCGGCGGCGAGGTGGAGCGTCCCGTGATCCCCGAGGACCGTGACGGTCCCCTCCCTGGGAACGTCCACGGTGATCCCGCCGGAAAAGCGAACCGCCGTCACGTGCAGGACGTCGCCCGCGTTGGGATCGCTGTCGTTGGCGAGCACGTTGCCGGTTACCGCCGCCGCGTGCGTCGCCGTCGCGATGGCGTCGTGCACGGCGTTCGGTGCGAGGTTGGCGCCGGTGGCGGGGCCGACGGTGTCGAGGGTCACGGTGTTGCCCGCGGCCTGGGCTCCATTGCCGGCGGCGTCGGTGGCGAGGATCGTGCTCGTCACCGGGCCGTTCAGGCCGGTCAGGTCGACGGTGTAGCGACCGTCGCCCGCCACCTGCGTGGTGACCGTGTGGGTGCCGTCGGTGAACGTCACCGTCGCCCTGGACCCGGCGTCGACGCCGGTCACGCGATAGGCCGTGTCGACGGCCTCGGCGGCGTTGATCACGCCGTCGCCGGTCGGCTCGACGGCGAGGGCCACGGGCGTGCCGCCATCGGCCAGGGTATCGACGACGACCCGGAACGGCTGGCCGGCCGGCGTCGCGGTGCCGGCCGCGTCGCGACCCGTCGCCACCACGTCGTAGGCGCCGTCGGGCAGCGTCGGCAGCTTGACCGCCCAGGCGCCATCGGAGCCGACGGGCGCCGTGACGCTCTGGGAGCCGGATGCATTGCCGTAGCTGACGGTCACGCTGCCGCCGGGCGTGCCCGTCCCGGTGAGGGTCGGTGACGGATCGCTGGTAACGCCGTCGCCCGGAATACCGGTGTCGGGCTGGAGGCCGGTGACGACGGGCGCGCCGTCAGGCGCGGCGAGGGGCGGCGCGTCCTGGCCCGGCGCGGGTCCTCCGGTGGGCGGCGGGTCTCCGGGGGAGGTGCCGGTCTGGCCGATGACGACGCCGTTCCCGGTTCCGACGGCACTGTTGCCCGCGGCGTCGGACACGACGAAGGCGGAGGTCACGGGTCCGGTCAGGCCCGACAGATCGGCCTGATAGGTGCCGTCCGCGCCGGCTTCGACCCGGACCGTGCGGGTCCCGTCGCTGAAGGTCACGGCGGCGGCGGAACCGGCGTCGAGGCCCGCGACCACGAAGGTCACGGCCGCCGCCTGGGCCGGGGTCAGGGTCCCGCCGGCCTGTCCGCCGACGGTGAGGGAGACGAGGGGGACGGCATCCGCCACAGTGTCCACGGTGAGGGCCAGGGGGCCGGATGTCCCGGAGGGCGCCCCCCCGGCCGTCACGGCCGAGGCGGTGAAGCTGTAGCTGCCGTCCGGCAGGGCGGGGATTTCGACGGTCCAGGCGCCGGTGGCATCGACCGGAGCGCTGACCGATTTGAGTATGCCGGCCTCCGCATAGGCGACCGTGACGGTTCCACCGGCGGCGGCCGTTCCCGAGAGTTCCGGGGTGCGGTCGGACGTGATCCTGTCGCCCTGGACACCGGTGTCGTCACCAAATCCGGTGATGAGCGTGGGAGCTGGCTGCGGGGCTCCGCCGACATCCACCGCCCGCGGCGTCGCCGACAGGGTCGCGCGGTTGCCGAAGGCATCGGCGATGTCGGCGGTGGCGGCGAGGCCGAGGGCCAGGCTTCCGGTTCCGGCGACATCGGTCACCGTCACCAGGTAGCCGGTGCCGGCGGCGGTGACGGAGTCGACCCGTCCCGATGCGCCGCCGGTGCCGGTCAGGACGAAATCGTCCGCCGTCACGTTGACGACCGTCTCCGAGAAGGCCACCGCGTAGGTGAAGGTGGTGGCGCCGCTGCCGCCCTGCGGGGACGGTGTCGCGGTGCCCGTGGGGGCGACGGTATCGACGGTCACGAGGGTGCCGGCGCGGGTGGCGGTGTTGCCGGCCGCGTCCTGAATGGTGAGGACCGAGGTCACCGGTCCGGAAAAGCCCGACAGGTCGGCGCTGTAGGTGCCGTTGCCGACATCCATGACCGTCATGCCGTGGGACGCATCCGTGAACGTCACCCGGCCGACGGCACCCGGGTCGAGGCCCGCGACGGTGTAGGCCACGGTGCCGGCCTCCGTGGCGTTGATCCTCTGGTCGCCGGTGGGATCGACGGTGAGGGTCGCGGCCGTGCCGCCATCGGCCGTAGTGTCGATGGTGAGCGCGAGGGGCTGGGACGTAACTAGGTTGCCGTTCGCCGTAAGGCTGGCGGTGAAGCTGTAGGCGCCGTCGGACAGCGTCGGGATCTCGACGCTCCAGGTGCCGTCGCCGGCGACGGTGGCGGTGGCGCTCTGGGCCCCCGCGGCGGTCGCGTACGCCACCGTGATGGTGGCGCCGGCGAGCCCGATCCCCGACAGGGTCGGCGTCGGGTCCGAGGTGATGCCGTCGCCCGGTACGCCGCTATCGACCGAGTAGGCGGTGATCACGGGCAGGACCGGGGCCACACCGACGACGTCGCGGGTGGCCGGTGTCAGGGTCGCGAGGTTGCCGGCGAGGTCGGCGATGTCGGAGCCCGGTGCCAGGCCGAGGCTGAGAATGCCGCTGCCCTGGACGCCCGCGACGGTGACGACGTAGCTGCCGCCCGAACCCGTCACAGAGGTGATCTGGCCGGTCGCCCCGTTCGTGCCCGTCAGAACGAAGTCGTTCGCGGTGACGTTGGCGACCGCCTCGGGGAAGGTGACCGCGTAGGTGAAGCTCGCGACGGTGGTGCCGCCGGCGACATCGGCCACCGCCGAGCCCAGGGGCGCCACGGTATCGACCACGAGGGCGAGCCCCGTCTGCACCGTGCCGAAGTTGCCGGCCGCGTCGTTCAGGGCGAGGGTCGCCGTGACCGCGCCGTTGAGGCTCGACAGATCGGCCAGGATCGGGCCGTTGCCGGTGACTGGCACGCTGACCGTCGTGAAACCGTCAAAGAACAGGGCCGTACCGGTGGTGCCGGGATCGAGACCGGCCACGGTGAGGCCGACGCCCCGGGCCTCGGTCGCATCGAAGGGGCCCGTATTGGCGGCCGCCGTGAGCGTTGCGGCGGGGGCCGCGTCCAGCACCGTGTCGATGGTCACGGTCACGGGCGCGGATGCGAGGCTCTCGATCCCGCCCGGGCCCGTCGCCGTGGCCGTGAGGGTGTAGGCGCCGTCGGTTAAGGTGGGCAACTGCGCCGTCCACCGGCCATCGAGGCCCACCGGCACGTCGAGGACCTGTGGACCGGTCGCGCCGGTGTAGGTCACGTGCACGAGGCTGCCGAGTTCGGCCGTCCCGGTGACGGTCGGGGTCTGATCGCTGGTGATCCCGTCGCCCCGTATCCCGGTATCGTCGCTGATCCCGCCGATCGTCGGAGCGCCTGGCCGGGCGGTGAAGACCGGGACGGGGTTGCCGACGATGGCGGCCGTGTTGCCGGCGGCGTCCGACAGGGCGAGGGTCGAGGTGACCGTGCCGTTCAAGGCCGAGAGATCGACCACGTAGGCGCCGTCCGCCGTCACCGGAACGTCGAGGGCGCCGGCGCCATCGGTGAAGGTGACGATGCCCGAGGTTCCGGCATCGAGGCCCGCGACGGTGAAGGTCACCGCCACCGCCTCGGACGCTCGGATGATCCCGTCCGCCGTGGCGGCGACCGTGAGGGTCGCGGCCGTGCCGCCATCGGCCGTGGTGTCGATGGTGAGCGCGAGGGGCTGGGACGTGCCGATCGGGTTGCCGTTGGCGGTCAGGCTGGCGGTGAAGCTGTAGGCGCCGTCGGTCAGGGTCGGGATCTCGACGCTCCAGGTGCCGTCGCCGGCGACGGTGGTGGTGGCGGTCTGTGACCCTGCGGTGGTCGCGTACGCCACCGTGACGGTGGCGCCGGCGAGCCCGATTCCCGACAGGGTCGGCGTCGGGTCCGAGGTGATGCCGTCACCCTGCACGCCGCTATCGACGGAGTAGGCGGTGATCACGGGCAGGACCGGGGCGACGCCGGTGACGGCGCGGGCGGCCGGCACCAGGGTCGCGAGGTTGCCGGCGAGGTCGGCGATGTCGGAGCCCGGCGCGAGCCCGAGGCTGAGGCTGCCGCTGCCCCGGATGCCCGCGACGGTGACGACGTAGCTGCCGCCCGATCCCGTCACTGATGTGACCTCGCCGGTGACCCCGTTCGTGCCCGTCAGGACGAAGTCGTCCGCCGTGACGTTGGCGACCGCCTCGGGGAAGGTGACCGCGTAGGTAAAGCTCGCGACGGTGGTTCCGCCGGCGACATCGGCCACCGCCGAGCCGCGGGGCGCGAGGGTATCGACCGTGAGACCGGCCGGCAGGGAGAGGTCCGCCGTGACGGTGTTGCCGGCGACGTCGGTGAGGATCGCCTCGGCGGTGATGGACCCGGACAGGCCTGAGAGGTTCGCCGTGTAGGTCCCGTTGGTGCCGACGGGGACGGACACGATGGCCTGGCCGTCGGTGAAGGCGATGGCCCCCGAGGAGCCGGTATCGAGCCCCGTGAGGGTGAAGCCGACGGCGCCGGCCTCGCCAGCCCCCAGGCGGGTATCGGCGGAGGCGAGCTGCACGGCGACGAGCGGGGCCGTGTCCGCGCTCGTATCGATGGTGAGCGCGAACGGGTTGGAAGCCGGGCTCGGCAAGCCGCTGGAACCGGTGGCGGAGGCGGTGACCGTATAGGCGCCCTCGGCGAGGGTCGGAACGGACACGGTCCAGGCCCCGAGGAGATCGGACGTGGCCTGGACCGTCTGCGGACCGGCCGGGCCGTTCACGGTGACGACGACCGCGGACCCGGCCTCCGCCCTGCCGGACAGAATCGGGCTGGTGTCGTTGGTGATCCCGTCGCCGTCCACGCCGGAGTCGTTCACGACGGCGCCGACGCTGGGCTGGGCGGTAACGGCGGTCGCGACCTGGATGGAATTGCCCGGGATGGTCGCGGCGTTGCCGGCGAGATCGCTGACGATCAGGCTGGTCGTAACGACGCCGTTGAAGCCCGACAGATCCACCGTGAAGCTGCCGTCGGCCGCGACGGGCACATCCTTGACGAGACCCCCGGCGACGAAGTGGGCTGTTGCCGTGCTGCCGGCGTCGAGTCCGGCCACGGTGTAGGACACCGCCCTCGCCTCCGCGGCATTGACCAGGTTGTCGGCCGTTCCGGAGACCGTGAGGACGATGGGCGCGCCCGCGTCGGCGGCGGTGTCGATCACCAGGGCGCGACTGGGGGAGACGCCGAGCACGGTGTTGGCGCCGTCGGTCAGCGTCGCCGACAGGGTGTAGGGCCCGTCCCCGAGGACGGGCAGCGTCACCGACCATTGTCCGGCGCCGTCCACCGTGGTGGTCTGGCTCACCGGAATGCCCGTCGGGCCGGTGTAGGTCAGCGTGAGCGTGGCGCCGGCCAGGGCGGTGCCGCTCACCACCGGGCTGGCATCGTAGGTGACGAAGTCGCCGGCGACGCCGGTGTCCTCGGTGATGCCCGTGATGACCGGGAGGCTCTCCGGCGGGACCACGACGGGGATGTTGACGAGGTGCAGGCCGGCCTGGGCCACGATGGCGGGATTGCCGGCGAGATCGGCGATGTTCGATCCGGCCGCGAGGCCGAGGGCGAGGGAGCCCGTCCCGGTGATGCCCGTGACGGTCACCGTGTAGACGCCGCCGACCTCGGTGACGGTCGAGAGGGTGCCGGCCGCCGTGCCCGTGCGCGTCAAGGCGAAATCATCGATGGTCAGGTTCGCCACCGCCTCCGGGAAGGTGACCGTGTAGGTGGTGCTGGTGGCCGCGGCGGCAGCCGGAGCGGCCACGATGGTCGCGGCCGGTGCCGTGGCGTCGACGGTGAAGACACCGACGGGCAGGGTCGCGCGGTTGCCGGCGAAGTCGACCACGGAGACGCTCGCCGTCACCGCTCCGCTGAGGCCGGAGAGATTGGCGGGCGCGAGCTGACCGTTGACGAGGGGGACGGTCACGGTCCCGCCCGATCCCGTGAAGGTGAGGGTCGCGGTGGCGTCGGTATCGATGCCCGAGACCGTGCCCGTGAGGGCGGCCGCCTCGACGGCGCTGAGGAGACGGTCCGGCGGCAGGTCGAGGCCGACGACGATGGCGTCATCGGCATCGACCTGAAGGTCGATGGTCACCGGCACCCCCGGCCGGACGGTGCTGCTGTTTCCGGCGGCGTCCTGGGCCAAGGCGGTGAGGGTCACGGTTCCGTCGGTGAGGGGCGTGGTCACCGGAATGCGCCAGGTGCCGCCGGTATCGACCACGGCCGACAGGGACTGGCCGCCCACCGCCACCGTTACAGTAGAGCCGGCTTCGCCGGTGCCGATGAGGATCGGGGTCGTGTCGTTCGTGACCGTGACCGGGAGGTTGCCGGCGCTGGCAAAGCCCAGGATGGTCGGTGCGAGGGGCGCAACGGTGTCGAAGGTCGCGCCCGGCCCCCCGAGGCTCACCGCCTGCCCGACGGGCGGAACGTAGGTCAGGGCGGAGGTGACCGGACCGTCGAGGCCCGACAGGTTGAGGGTTCCGCCCTGGTCGGTGAGACTCGCGGAGGCCGTCGTCCCGTCGGCATCCGTGAACACCACCGACAGGCTCGCGCCGACCGGCAATCCCCCGAGGGTGTAGGTGACGGCCGCTGCCTCCGCTCCGTTGACGAGTCCGTCGCCGAAATCGACCGCGAGGGTGAACGGGATGCCCGTCGCCGTCTCGACGGTGACGATTTTGGTGGACGCCGGCAGGCTGACATTGCCCGAGGCATCCGCGGCCGTCGCCGTGAAGGCGTAGGAACCGTCCGCCAGGGCTCCCGGTACCGTCGCGGTCCAGGCGCCTGACACGCCGGCCACCGCCGTGAGGGTGCCGGTCGCGCCGGCGGCCCCCTGGTAGCTCACCGTCACGGTGCTGCCCGCTTCGGCCGTCCCGGCGAGGGTGGGCGTGGTGTCCGCCGTCAGGAAACCGCCCGGAACGCCGCCATCGCTGACGAGCCCGGTGATGATGGGCCTCGGCGGCGGGACGAGATCGAGCGAAACGGGCGTGATGGGACCGAGGGTCGCGACATTGCCGGCGGCGTCGATGATGTCGGACGTCGCCGACAGGGCCAAGCCTAGGGTGCCGGCCCCCGAGAGGTTGCCGACGACCACGGTGTAGCCGCCCTGGTTCGCCACCACCTGCGTGACGTTGCCGAGGACCGTGCCGGTTCCGACCACCTGGAAATCGCCGGCGTCGAGGCCGGTCACGGCCTCCGGGAAGGTGACGTCGAACCGCACCGTTCCGGGCGCCTGCCCCGAGGCGAGCAGGCCGTTGCCGAGGGGCGCGACGGTGTCGATGAGGGCGGCCGGACCCGGCAGGGTCGCGGTGTTGCCGACGGTGTCGGTGATCTGGATCGACGAGGTCACCGCGCCGTTCAGGGTGCTGAGATCGACGGACGCGTTGCCGTTGACCGCGATGGTCTTGGTGACGACGTGGTTGCCCGCATCCGTGAAGGTGACGATGGCCGTGGCACCGGCGTCGAGGCCGGTCACCGCCAGGGGAACGGCCGCGACGCCCGCGAGGCCGATGGGCCGACCGTTGCCGAGGGCGATGGCGACGGGTGCCCCGGCATCGGCCGTGAGATCCACGGTGAGGTTGGTCACAGCCGGTGCGGCGACGTTGCCGGCGGCGTCCATGGCGGCGACGGAGACGACGTAGGACCCGTCGGTGAGAAGGGTCCCGATGTTCCCGGTCAGGGGCAGGGAGAAGTTGCCGCCGGCGACCGTCGCCGTCGTGGTCAGGACCGGCGTGCCGGCCGCATTGGTCACCGTCACCATCACGCTGGCGCCGACCTCGAGGCCGGTCGCCGTGCCGGCGAGCACCACGCCGCCGGCGATCTCCGCCTGGGAGACGATGCCGTCGCCGGCGATCGGCTGGAGGGTGAGGACGGGGGCGGTGCGATCCAGGGTCAGGACGGGGCCGACGGGCGCCGGGATTCCGGCGCCGGGCACGAGGTTTCCGGCGGCGTCCCGGACACCGGCGGGATTGAAGGTGAGGCCGAGGGTGCCTTCGGCCGTCGCGGCCGGCACCGTGACCAGGTAGGTGCGCCCGCCATCCGTGGTGGCGACGGAGGGGACGAGGCCGGCGGCCGCCGTGCCGGTGAGGCCGAGATTGGCGGCCGTCAGCCCGCTGACGGGCTCCGAGAAGGTCAGGGTGAAGTCGATCACCGTATCCTTGGTGACCGCGCCGTCCGGTGAGGTGACGCTGACCAGGGTGGGCGCCGCGAGGTCGACGGTGACCGCCTGGGTCAGAGCGACGGAGGCGGCGCCGTCCGTGCGCTGGACGAGGACCGCGACATCGCCCGAGGCCTGGAGGGTGGGAATCGTGCCCGCGTAGGTGGTGACGCCGTTGGTGGTGACGACGACGGCGGCGGCGAGCGGCGTGACGATCCCGCCGATCCGGACGGCGAGGGACTCGCCGGTGCCGAGGGGCCCGGAGAGGGTGCCGGTGACGGGAACGGTCCCGGCGGCAGCCTCGGCGATGTTGACGATGTTGTCGCCCGCCACCCGCACGGCCGTGACCGTCTGGACGGGCGCCGGGGCGACGAGATCATAGGCCGTGCCGAGCACCCCGGCGAGGGGAATGCCGGTGCCGACCTGAAGGGTGCCGGTGGTGCCGCTCGCGAGGGCGAGGTCCTGGCGCCCGTCGCCGTTGATGTCGAGCAGCGCGAGGGCGCCGAGGCCGGCCTGGGTCTCGAGGATGACGGGGGCAGAGAAGTTGCCGGCGCCGTCGCCGTAGACGACCCGCACGTTGCCGTCCGTGCCGGCGTAGAGAATGTCCTGCTTGCCGTCGCCGTTGGTGTCGCCGATGCGGATGTCGGTGGCGGCGGCCCCGGCCTGCAGGGTCGTTTGGATGGTTGCGCCGGCGGCGGTGGAGCCGCGGATCTCGAGGGTGCCCGCCGTCCCGGCCGAGACGATCTCGGAGCGTCCATCGCCGTTGAGGTCGCCGGCCGCGAGGCCGCCCGCGCCGGCACCGACCGCGAGGGTGGAGCGCACGAACGTGCCGTTGGCCGCCTGCGTCAGGACGGAAAGGCTCGTACCGCCATTGGCCAGGGCCGCGAGATCGATGCGGCCGTCGCCATTGAAATCGCCGGACACGAGGGCGTCGGGCCGGACGTTCAGGGACGCGGTGGTCCCGGTCGTGAAGGTGCCGGTACCGTTGTTCACGAGCACCGTGGCCGAGGTTCCGGAGAGGCTCTTGACCACGATGTCGGCGTAGCCGTCGCCGTTCACGTCCGCGATCAGGGCGCCGTCCGTGCCCGGGGTGGTGCGGTTGGTCAAGGTGAAGCTGCCGCCGGTCCCCTGCGTCAGGATCTGCACCCGGCCGTTGCCGGCGGTCACGATATCGACGAGGCCGTCACCGGTGACGTCGCCCGTCGCGATGGTGGTCTGTCCGGCCGCGACGGCGATGGTCTGGGCGGCGCCGAGCGATCCGGTGCCGGTGCCGCGGGTCACCACCACGGTGTCGTTGACGAGGAAGGCCGCGTCGCCGAGCCCGTCGCCGTTGAAGTCGGCCGTCGCGGTCTCGCGGGCCGGGCCGATGCTGACGGGAGCCAGCAGGGCGAAGTCGGCGCCGCGCAGGCCGTTGCCGGCGAGATCGGTGACGCCGGACAGGTTCGAGGGGTTGAGCGCGAGACCGAGGGTGCCGGCGCGCTGGTCGAGGCTGACGCCGTCGAGACCGAGGCCGACGCTGACGATGTAGGTGTTGGGCTTGGTCAGCGACGGCAGCAGGGTGACGAGGTGGATGCCCGGAAGCGTTCCCGTGGCCTGGAACAGGTCGGCGGAGAGGCCGAGGACCGGCTCGGAGAAGGTGACCTCGTAGCGGAGCACCCCGAGGAGGTCGAGGAGGCCGAGGGGATCGGGCGTGTCGAGCTGGCTCACCGCCAGGATGGTCGGCCCGGTGTTGTCGATGCGGACCTGGAGCGGCAGGGACGTGGCCGTCCCGAGAATGCTCGACTGGGTCGCACGAAGGTTGTGGGTCCCCTCCGCCAGGTTGACGCGCACGGCGCCGAGCGAGGAGCCGAGGAGACCGGCCGGAATCGTCGTCAGGATTTCGCCGGACCCCACGAGCCCGTTGCCATCGCGGTCGTCGAAGATCGTGATCGGACCACCGAGGAGATTCAGCCCGACGATGCTGATGTCGACGCTGTTGCGCCGGGTGAGGCCGTCGAGGGGAACGCCCGTGTCGCTGAACGGCGAGAGGCCGAGGACGAGGGGAGCGAGGGTGCCGGCCATCTGCGTGTCCCGTCTTTTCGGCGAGCGCGCGCGGACGGTGCGAAGGTAGCTCCGCGCGCCGGCGTCCCGCCCGATGAATTTGATGTCTGTGTCGAAGGGCCGACGAGCTCCGTCGGCTGGGTTGTATAAATCAACCTATAGAAGAACTGCCGCGTCTCAAGGGGTGTTCCGGGATCGGGCCGTTATTTTGCAGCTTCCGCAGCATGACCCCCGTTACTAGCTAATTTTATTGTAAACAGTCGGTAAATTTATGAGATCGAGCGCAAAATCGAACATTTTTATTCGTCTATCATTCATGCTCGTTAAGGTTTGTGTAACGCATTCCCGACCGGCATAATCCGGTGAGGCTTCCCTTTGGCGAAACGTCTCTACCATTAGCTGTGCCTTAACAGACTTAGAGGCGAGTACTATCGCCTGGGGCCATATTCATCCCTGAAGAGAGGCGAGCTCCGATGCGGGCGGATCACAGGAAGTCCGAGCTGAAGCAGGCTCTGCTGCGATGCCGGCGGGCGTTCTTCGGCGTCGCCGTCATGAGCGGCGTCGTCAACGTTCTCTACCTGACCGGCTCGTTCTTCATGCTCGAGGTCTATGACCGGGTGATCCCGGCCCGTTCCATCCCCACCCTCGTCGGCCTCGGCGCCCTCGCCCTGGCCCTGTTCCTGTTCCAGGGGGTGATCGAGGTCATCCGGGCGCGCGTTCTCGCCCGCATCGGATGCTCCCTCGACGAGGCGGTGTCCCAGCGCGTCTTCGATGCGGTGGTGCGCTACCCGCTGAAGTCACCCTCCGGGGGGGATGGACTCCTCCCCCTGCGGGACCTCGATCAGATCCGGAGCTTCCTCTCCGGCCTCGGACCGACGGCGTTCTTCGACCTGCCCTGGCTGCCGATCTACCTGGCGATCTGCTTCCTGTTTCATCCGCTCATCGGCTTGGCGGCCCTGGTGGGCGCCGTGATCCTGGCCCTGCTGACCCTCCTGACCGATCGCCTGACGCGCCGGCCCCAGCGGGAGGCGACCCGGCACGGCGCGCGCCGCAACGAGATTTCCGATGCCGGCCGCCACAACGCCGAGGTGCTGCACGCCATGGGCATGCAGCGGAACCTCGCCCGGATCTGGGCCACGGAGAGCCGCTCCTACCTCGATCGTCAGCGCCGGGTCGCGGACATCGCCGGAAGCCTCGGGACCGCCTCGAAGGTCTTCCGCATGATCCTGCAATCCGGCGTCCTGGCGCTCGGCGCGTATCTGGTGATCCAGGGGCAGGCCACGGGTGGCATCATCATCGCCTCGTCCATCCTCGTCTCCCGGGCCCTGGCTCCGGCGGAGATCGCCATCGCCCACTGGAAGGGGTTCGTCGCGGCCCAGCAGGGATGGGCGCGGCTCAACGACATCCTCGACCGCTTCGGTCCCGAGGCCGAAGCCCTCGAACTCCCCGCGCCCTCGGTGTCCCTCACCGTCGAGCAGGCGTCCCTCGTGCCACCCGGAACCCAGCGCGTGGTCGTCTCCGACATGAACTTCGGCCTCAAGGCCGGCCAGGGCGTCGGAATCATCGGACCGAGCGCGTCCGGAAAATCGACCCTCGCCCGCGCCCTCGTGGGGGTCTGGACCCCGGCGCGCGGATCGGTGCGCCTCGACAGCGCCACCCTCGACCAATGGTCGGCGGACAGTCTCGGCCGCCACATCGGCTACCTCCCTCAGGAGGCCGAACTCTTCGCCGGCACCATCGCGTCGAACATCGCCCGGCTCGCCCCCTCCCCCGACGCGGAGGCGGTGATCGCCGCCGCGCGGACGGCCGACGTGCACGACCTCATCCTGCGGATGCCCGAGGGCTACGAGACCCAGATCGGTCCGGGCGGGGCGAACCTCTCGGCCGGTCAGCGCCAGCGAATCGGGCTGGCGCGCGCCCTCTACGGCGATCCGTTCCTCGTCGTCCTCGACGAGCCCAATGCCAACCTCGACGAGCCGGGCGAACTCGCCCTCACCCGCGCCATGCTGAGCGTCCGCCAGCGCGGGGGCATCGTCGTCGTGGTCGCCCATCGCCCGAGCGCCCTCGCGGCCGTCGATCTCCTCCTGGTCATGGAAGAGGGTCGGGCCCGGGCGTTCGGCCCCAAGGACGAGATCATGAAGCAGATCATGCGCCCGACGGCCGTGCCCAGCGTCCGGGCCCCCAGGCGAACGCCCGCGGCCCAGACGGAGCCGGCTCCCAAGGTGAACCTGAAGGCACACGCATGACCTCCGCCCTCAACCCCCCCGTCCCTCGCTCCCCTGCCCTCACTCCCCCCGCCCCCCCTGCCGCGCGACCGTTCCAGGCGGACCGCTCCATCGGTCTGCACCTCCTCGGCGTGTCGGGCGTCATCTCCGTCCTCGTCTTCGGCATGGGCGGCTGGGCGACCGTCACCCAGATCAACGGGGCCGTGATGGCGTCCGGCCAGCTCGTCGTCGAGAGCGACGTGAAGAAGGTCCAGCACCCCACCGGCGGCGTCGTCGGCACCATCCGGGTCCGCGACGGATCGCGCGTCTCGGCCGGGGACGTTCTCATCACCCTCGACGAGACCCAGATCCGGGCGAACCTCGATATCGTCCTCAAGGCCATGGACGAGTTGAGCGCCCGGCGCGCCCGGAACGAGGCCGAACGCGACGGAACCGCGTCCATCGCCTTTCCCGCCGATCTCGGGGGACGCCGGGCCTCGGACGCCGTCGTCGCGCAACTCCTCGACGGCGAGATGCGGCTGTTCGAGACGCGCCGGTCCGGACGGGACGGCCAGAAGGCCCAGCTTCAGCAGCGCGTCCTGCAGATCCGCCAGGAGATCGCCGGGCTGACCGAGCAGGCCGAAGCCAAGGCGCAGGAGATCGCGCTCATCGCCGACGAACTCGTCGGCGTGCGCGAGCTCCGGTTGAAGAATCTCATCGCCCTCTCGCGGGTCACGGCCCTGGAGCGCGACGCTGCCCGTCTCCACGGCGAGCGCGGGCAGCTGGTGGCCGCCCAGGCCCAGGCGCGCGGCAAGATCACCGAGACGGAGCTGCAGATCCTTCAGATCGACCAGGACATGCGCGGCGAAGTCGGCAAGGAACTTGCCGACATCCGTGGGCGCTGGTCCGAGCTGGCGGAGAAGCGGGTCGCCGCCCTCGACCAGCTCAAGCGCACGGATCTGCGGGCGCCGCAGGACGGAGTGGTACACCAGATGACCGTCCATACGGTCGGCGGTCTCGTGGTGCCGAGCGAGCCGGCGATGCTCATCGTGCCCGACTCCGACAGCCTCGCCGTCGAGGTGCGAATCCAGCCGCAGGAGATCGACAACGTCCATCTCGATCAGGAGGCCGTCCTGCGGTTTCCCGCGTTCAACCAGCGCGTCACGCCCGAGATCGACGGGCTCGTCACCCGGATCTCCGCCGATGTGAGCCAGGACATCAAGACGGGCCTCAGCTACTACACCGCCCGCATCCGCGTGCCGGAGGACCAGCGCGACCGCCTCGGGAAGGTGCGACTCGTGCCGGGCATGCCGGTGGAGGCCTACATCCAGACCGGCGAGCGGTCGGTTCTCTCGTACCTTCTGAAGCCCCTCGCCGATCAGATCGCGAAGGCGTGGCGGGAGCGGTAAACCCGCGACCCGGCACGTCCCAGGGCGTGCAGCCCACCGCTTCGCGACGCCCGAGAACGGCCGTGGCTCGGGTGCCGCCCGGGTCTGCCGATCCCGTCTCCGCCCCGATCGGGGACGGCCGGGTCCGGGAGGCTACTTGCCGGCTTCGATCTCGCAGATGACCCGCGCAAGTTCCGACAGAAGATAGCGCGCGCGGGGGTCCTTGATCCGGTCGAAGGCCTCCTTGAAGATACTGTCTTCCGTCCGCCCGGCCGCCGACACCGCGGGCGCACCTTTCTCGGGCACGCTTCCCTCGGTCTTGGTGTCGTAGAAGTAGCTGATGTCGACGCCCATCGTCTGGGCGATCTGGTGGAGCTTGTCCGCCGCGATCCGGCTGCGGCCGCTCTCGTATTTCTGAACCTGCTGGAACGTGACGCCGAGGGCGCTGCCGAGATTGGCTTGGCTCAGGCCGGCCGAACGGCGCAGGGACTTGATGCGGGGACCGATCTCCCGCGTTGCATTGTCTCTGCTTGGCTCGGCCATCAGGTCTTGCTCGATCTTCTTCATGATCATTGATCTTATGAACCGCATCGGGGTGAGCCGAACCGTTTCATCCCGCTCATCCGCGCCCCCGCATATCCCCGACGAGGCGAATCGATCGCCTGTTTATGCGAAATACGATCGGCCGCCAATCCACCGCCTCCGTCACGTTAAATTGTTCGCCTGCGGGTGATGGACCATAACCCAAGTCGACGGATCGACAAACGTAGGCCTGAACCGATCTTTAGTGATTTGGCGCTCAGCGCTCGCCCATCATTCGGCCAAGGTCAATCCAAAGGTGTCGACCAAACAGTATTGAGGGGCGAAATTCACTTGTCGTAATCCAGGATGATCACAGTGCAGGCGAGATTTTGGGACAAATATGGAGCGGCATCAATGGTAGTTGTCGGAAATATTTAGGCTTGATTATCGCGGAGACAGACGGTAATTTATTTTTGAGGCACCCGATTATTCTTTTATTTTATGTATCCATCAGATGAATTATGTATGTAACCGGTAGTTGGCTCGTGCTCGGTATCTTTCTGAGATTTTTTTCTGATATTATATTTTAGAGTTCAAATTAATAGAAGTATTACCTGTAGGTTTTCCGTAAGATCCTGGTGATTGTCATTTTATCGACAGTGTCGCGACGTCGCGAACTCGGCCGCGAAAATTGAATGAGTCTGTGGTCCCGGACTCGGGACTTTGCGACGGGACGTCGTCCGCGACGACCCCGGGCGTGTGAGTCGCGGCACCGGACCCGGCGGTCCACGCCTCGACCTGACCCCGCCGAGGAACGCCGCCCTTGAGCATGGGGGGTCCGACGATCGACCCGGAGGCGCCGCGTTAGCGCATTCGAAACCACCTTCAAAAATCAACTGAGAGGCGAGTTTTTCTTATAGAACTTCTCCCTATCATCCTCGCACAACGTTCCGGGACGACAGTTCGCATCCAGGCTGTGGTCCGATCGCGATCCGCGTAAGGCAGGAGATCGATTCCATGCCCCACCCCACCCTCGAGCAGGAGCGACTGGATGCCCTGCGCGCCCTGCGTATCCTCGGTTCGACGCCCGAACCGCACCTCGACGCGGTCTGCCGCATCGCCGCCGAACTGTTCGCCGTCCCGATTGTCCTCGTGCTGCTGGTCGACGAGACGCGGATCTGGTTCAAGGCCCGATGGGGCGTCGAGGGCGAGGGGATCGACCGCGAGGGGGCGTTCTGCGATCTCACGATCCAGGGGCAGGCGGGGATTCCCCTCGTCATTCCCGATCTGCTGGGCGATCCGCGCTCGGCCGACAGTCCGCTCGTGGTCGGGCAGCCCCGCGCGCGCTTCTATGCCGGGGTCCCCCTGGCCCTCCGTTCGGGCCTCAACCTCGGCACCTTCTGCATCATGGACCGGACACCGCGCCCCGATTTCGGCGCGCGGGAGACGCGGCTGCTCGGGGAGCTCGCCGTCATCGTCGAAGCCCACTTGCGCCTGCACGAGGCACGGGTGACCGGTGAGACCGATGCCGCCCGGCGACTCATGGCGGAAGGCGCCCTGCGGCAGAGCGAACAACGCTTCCGCCTCCTCGCCGAGACCAGCACCGACGTGATCATCTGGTCGGATCTCGACACCACCCGCCGCTACGTCTCGCCCGCCATCCGGACGGTCCTCGGCTACGAACCCGACGAACTCGTCGGGACCAAGCCCCTCGATTTCGTCCATCCCGAGGATGCCGAAGCCTACGGACTGGTTCTCGACGACCTGACCCGTGCCCGCATCGATCAGGCGTCCACCTGCCAGCGCTACCGCCGCAAGGATGGCGCGTGGGTGACCATGGAGGTCTCGCAGAGCCTCGCGCGCGATCCGGTCACCAACAGCCCGACCGGCTACGTGACCTCCTTGAGGGACATCACCGAACGCAAGGCGGTGGAGGATGCCCTGCGCCTGAGCGAGGAACGCCTCGCCCTCGCCCTCAACAGCGGCAGCGACGGCCTCTGGGACTGGGATGTCGTGACGGGCGAGGTCAAGCTGTCCGATCACTGGGCCTCGATGCTGGCCTACGACCGCAGCGAGATCGTGCCCGACATCAGCTCCTGGTACACCCTCATCCATCCGGACGACGTCGAGCATTCGCGCCGGACGCTCGCCGATCATTTCGACGGGCGGACCGCCGCGTTCGAATGCGAGTATCGCCTGCGCGCCAAGGGCGGGCACTACATCTGGATCCTCGCCCGCGGCAAGGTGGTCGGCCGGACCGCCGACGGCGTTCCCCTGCGCGTCGTCGGCACGCATATCGACATCACCCGGCGCAAGACCGACGAGCAGCGCATCGCCCACCTCGCCCTGCACGATCCCCTGACCGACCTGCCCAACCGGACGCTGTTCTGGGAGCGTCTGACGGACGAGATCCGTCACGCGACGGCGCACGCCACCCGCTTTGCGGTCCTGACCTGCGACCTCGACGGCTTCAAGGGCATCAACGACGGCTTCGGCCATCCCGCCGGCGACCTCCTGCTGCAGACCGTGGCGGCGCGGCTTCTCGCGGTCGTTCGCAACGTCGATACGGTGGCGCGCCTCGGCGGCGACGAGTTCGCCATCATCCTCAGCCGAATCCGGCACGCCCACGATGCCGGCACCATGGCGACGCGCATCATCGAGGCGGTCAACCGGCCCATGGCGTTCAACGGCCACACCATGAGCGTCGGCGCCAGTGTCGGCATCGCCTTCGGCACCGGGGACACGCACGATGCCGTCGCTCTCTTCCGGCAGTCCGATGCGGCCCTGTACCAGGCCAAGGCCGCCGGAAAGAATACCTACCGCTTTCACAATCCTTCGGCCGAGACGGCGCGGGCGGTGCCCGGATCGCTGAAGTCCGAGATGAGGGAGGCGATGAAGCGCGGGGACTTCCAGCTTCTCTACCAACCCATCGTCGAGCTGGAGACCGGCACCATCGCGGGCTTCGAGGCCCTGATGCGCTGGGAGCATCCGCTCCGGGGCGAGATCGCGCCCAGCGAGTTCATTCCCCTCGCGGAAGAATCCGGCCTGATCATTCCCCTGGGGGCCTGGGTCCTGAAGGAAGCCTGCCGCCAGGCGGCCTCCTGGCCGGCCCCCCTCAAGATCGCCGTCAATGTCTCGGCGATCCAGTTCCAGCAGATCAGCATGGAGGAAACCGTCCTGCGCGCGCTGGCCGGCTCGGGACTTCCGCCGCACCGGCTCGAGCTCGAAATCACCGAGACGATCCTGATGCAGAAGACCGAGGCGGTCACCCGGACGATCCGGCGTCTGCGGGACATCGGCGTCCGCATCGCCCTCGACGATTTCGGGACGGGCTATTCCAGCCTGAGCTATCTCCACCAGTTCGATATCGACACCGTCAAGATCGACCGCTCCTTCGTCGTCGCGATGACGAGCCCCAGGACCGTGACCATCATGCGCGCCATCGTGGCACTGGCGAAGAACCTCGGAGCCCGCGTGACCGTCGAGGGTGTCGAGACACGGGACCAGCTGGATCTGGTCCGGGCGGAGGGGTGCACCGAGGTCCAGGGCTACTTCTTCAGCCCGCCCCTGCCGGCCGAGGGCCTCGTGCGGCTGATCGCGACCGGTCCGTCGCGGCGGGCCGCCTGAGACCGCCCCTCGAGCGAGGCGGCGGTCTCGGGCCCGGCGCCGACGGACCGGGATGTTCGGCCGGTGGCTCAGCCTTCCTTGAACCCGTATTCCGGGACGCCGTCCTCGTTGTCGTAGTACTTGTATGGCAGGAACTTGCCCGAGAGGTTCATCTTCACCCGGTCGCCCTTGTTGTTGGGTTCGCGCTCCATGGTCATGTTGAAATCGATGGCCGACATGATGCCGTCGCCGAAATCCTCCTGGATCAGCTCCTTCCACGTCGTCCCGTAGACCATCACCAGTTCGTAGAAGCGGTAGATCAGCGGATCGGTCGGGGGCATCTGCGGGATGGAGCCGCGATACGGGGCCTCGTTGAGCATCCGTTCCTCGGCCTGGGTGAGGCCGAACAGGGCGGCCGCCTTGGCGGCCTGGGCCTTCGGCAGCTTCATCTGGCCCATGCAGGCGGCGGTGATGAGGATCGGGGAGATCCCGCCGATCTCGGCCTGGATGTGCTTCCAGGTCCAGCCCTTCTCGCGCTTGATGTCGAGGAGCTTCTCGGTGAGGTCTTCGCGCTTCATACTCGTCTCCTGGGTGCACGGGCGCCGCGCCGAGAGCTGTCCATGGTGGGCGGTTCATGGCGGCGGCGTCCGGAGGTCCGCCGCTCTTCAAATGCCGTGCCACGGCGCGTCACACGGAAGGCACATGCCCGGTTAACGGGCTGCCCGTGGGGTCGGCCATCGCGCGCTCGGATGCGGCCGGCGGGCTCCGGTGTCAGCGAACCTCCGTCACCCGCTTCAGCTTCTGCTCGCGCTCGTACGCCGTGACCGCCGAGGCGCAGGGGGGAGACAGGTGCCTCGTGTTCTTGCGAAAGCAGATCTCGTCCTCGGGGCCGCCGGGTGCGTGGTCACTGCCAACTTCGCGGTGGCCGCCCGTGCAGGACCGCTTCAGCACCTCGCGGATCGTGATCGGGTCGGCGTGGGCGACGGAGGGCGCGAACAGGGTCCCCACACGAGGAGCGTCGTCGAAATCCGTGAGATACCGATGCGTGACATGCCGGATTCGATTGGTACCGGCGCCCCCCGCGACACCGTCGGTGGCATGAAGCTCTCGTTCTGTATCCGATGCGCCGTGCGACGCCACGCGGTGCAAATCGCCGACGTCCAGGTCTTCGACGTCCAGATCTCCGGCGTCCGAGCCGCTCCTGCCGAAGTTGTCCACATCACAGGCATCGGTATCCGGCGCGGCGAGGCGATGCATAAACGCATCGCCCGGCGGGAAAACCGCATTCCGATTTTCGCCTCCCATGCGTCGTCACGTTGTCGGACGCACGCCGTCTCGCCCGTGGGATGCAGGTAAGTCGGACATGGCTCCCCTGCAGCCAGCCGGGCCTTCGCCTGTGGCCCGTCATCGGAATCGGTGTTCCGGCAGCAATCCGGGCGGCGCCCATTCGGCGATGCGCCTCGAAAATCGGCCAGGGTTCGGATTAACCGGCGACGCCATTCGTGGGCGCTCGGCGAATTATGGATTTAGAATAAATCCAGAACATAATTCTTGCGCGCCTCCGCAGCCCTTTGCCAATGAGTTGAGTGCGCCGGATAAGAAAGTAGAACTTTTCTAATCTGGAGCGATGAATGTTGAATTCCAGTGTGAGTCACCAATCCCGTGCATAACGCTCCCGCGAAGTCTTGCGCGTTTCCGTCCCGCCACAGCGACCAGCGCATGGTCGTCTTGGCGTTGCTGTCGAGTGTGGCGATCTGTGGCCTCGGTGCCGGATCGGCCGTGGCCCAGGACGCCGCCCAGACCGTCACCCTCGACACCCTGTCCGTCGAGGGCGCAGGGCGTGGTCCGAGCGTCGCCGGAACCGACCGGGGCGGCCCCCTCGGCGCCGTGCCAGGGTATGTCGCATCGCGCAGCACCGTCGCGACGAAGACTGACACGCCGATCCTCGAGACGGCCCAGTCGATCTCGGTGATCGGACGCAAGCAGATTGAGGACGGCAACGCACTCACCATCAATCAGGCCCTGCGCTATACCCCAGGCGTCACCACCGAGCAGCGCGGCGGCGCCGGATCGACCCGCCTGGAGCAGTTCCTCATCCGCGGCTTCAGCGCCCCTGTCTTCCTTGACGGAATGGCGCTCCTCGGAGGACGCGACGCCAACGCGTCCGTCGACCCCTACCGCCTGGAACGCATCGACGTGATCAAGGGGCCGGCCTCGGTGCTCTACGGCCAGTCGGGTCCGGGCGGCATCGTCAATCTGGTTTCGAAGGTGCCGCGCTTCGTGGAGCACGGCGAGATCTTCGTGCAAGGCGGCGGCTTCAACGAGGTGCGCGGCGGCGTCGACGTCGGCGGCCCGATCCACTCGGACGTCCCGGGACTCGCCGACCAGTTCGCCTACCGGATCGTCGGCTTCGGCTGGAACGGCGACGGCCCTGTGGACACGACGCGGGTCGAGCGCGTCCTGATCAACCCGAGCGTGACGTGGCGCCCCTCCAGCGACACCTCGCTGACCATCATCGGCAACTATCAGCGCGACCCGTTCTCGGGGTTCTACGGCGGCTTCCCGGCCGTGGGCACGGTATTCCCGCGCAACTTCGGCAGTGGCGTCATCGGCCGTCTGCCGGTCAATTTCTATGACGGCGACCGCAACATCGAGCGCTCCGACCGGACCCAGGCGTCCATCGAGTATCTGTTCGATCACCGCGTCAACGAGAACCTCCGGTTCCACTCCGCGGGCCGGTATCTCCGGACGCAGGGCGATTATCGCAGCGTCTACAGCGCGTTCAGCCCGCTCAACGGCCCCACGGCCTCCGGTCCCCTGCTGCCGCGCGCGGTCATCGGCACCAACGTCGATGCCGAAGCCTTCACAATGGACAGCAACGCGGTGGCGACCTTCGACACCGGCTTCATCGCCCATACGGCGCTGCTCGGCGTGGACCACCGTACCTTCAGCACGCGCACCCTCGGAACCCCCTTTCCGACGGCTCCGAGCCTCAACGCCCTGGCGCCGGACTACGCGATGAACATCGCGTTCCCGGCCTTCAACACGGCGTCCCGCGTCGATGCGCAGCAGACCGGGGTGTACTTTCAGGATCAGGCGAAGTTTGATCGCCTCGTCCTGACCGTCGGCGGACGCTACGACGTCGCCAGTCAGACCGGTCCGACCCGGACCTTCAACCTCGCGGCCAACACCAGCACCCTGACGCTCCAGGACGCGCCGGCCGACGCCCTCACCGGCCGGGCGAGCCTGCTCTACCTGTTCGATTCCGGCGTGGCGCCGTACGTGTCCTACAGTCAGGCGTTCGAGCCCATCGTCGCCGGCCGGGTCTTCGACACCGCCTTCGGCACCGTCGGCCGCATCCCCGATCCGCAATTGAGCGACCAGTACGAGGCCGGCATCAAGTACCAGCCGCCCGGCACCGACATCCTTCTCACCGCAGCGGCGTTCGACATCCGCCAGTCGAACCGGACGACGGCCGATACGACCGCGGGCCGTGCTCCCGGGTTCGTTCTGCAGACCGGCCAGGTCGGCGTGCAGGGTGTCGAGTTCGAGGCGCGGGCGAATCTTGCGGAGGGGCTGACCCTCGTCGGCGGCTTCTCTCTTCTCGACGCCCGCAACGTCCGCGACGACGGCCGGACCTTGAACGACCTGACGCAGCAGAACGTGGCCCTGGAGGGTCGCCGCCCGGTGCTGGTGCCGGACAAGACCGCCTCACTGCTCGCGACCTACCGCTTTCTCGACGGGCCGATGCTCGGCCTCGAGATCGGCGGCGGCGTGCGCTACCTCGGGCCGTCCTGGGGTGATGCCGCCAACACCTTCAAGGTGCCCGAAAGCGTACTCGTCGATGCGACGGCCTCCTACGACCTGAAGTACCTCGATCCGAAGCTCCAGGGCTTCTCCATGCAGGTGAACGCCAACAACCTCCTCGACGAGCGCTACGTCAGCGGCTGCAACGGCTACACCAGCTGCTATTACGGCCTGCCGCGCACGGTCTACGCGACCTTGCGCTACCGCTGGTAAGAGGTCAGGAGCCGGACATGAAGAACGGCTTTCGCCAATCCATGGCCTGGCTCCACACCTGGGCCGGCCTCGTGGTCGGGTGGGTGCTGCTGGCGGTCTTCGTGACCGGCACGGCGAGCTACTACCGGGCCGACATCTCGCGCTGGATGCGGCCGGAGCTGCATCAGGCCGCCGCCTCCACCGATCCGGCGTCCTTGGCCCGGGCCGCCGAGATCGGGGTCGCCCACATGGCCGAGCATGCGCCGAACGCGCGGACCTGGTTCATCGGCCTGCCCCGGGCCGAGAGCCCGGTCCTCGACCTGTTCTGGCGCACGAAGCCCGGCACCCCGCCGGGCCACGCCGTCCTCGATCCGCAGACCGGCGCCCCGGCGACGGTGCGCGACACCAAGGGCGGCGACTTCCTCTACCGCTTCCACTTCGAGCTCCACATGGCGCCCCTCTGGGGCCGCTGGATCGTCGGCATCTGCGCCATGATCATGCTGGTGGCCATCGTCTCCGGAATCATCACCCACCGGCGGATCTTCTCGGATTTCTTCACCCTGCGGCGGGACAAGGCGGCCCAGCGCGGCTGGCTCGACGCCCACAACGTCACTGGCGTGCTGGCCCTGCCGTTCCACCTCATGATCACCTACACGGGCGTCGTCACCCTCGCGGTGATGTACATGCCGTGGGGCATCACCACGGCCTATCGCGGCGACAACCAGGCCTTCTATGCCGAGAGCGGCCAGATCACCGCCCAGCGCCCCGCCCTCGGCCGGCCGGGACAGCTCGCGCCCATCGGGCCGATGGTGGCCCGGGCCGTGGCGATGGTGCCAGAGCCCCTGGAGCGCCTGTCCGTCGTCAACCCGAAGGACGCCAACGCCACGGTGGTGGCGGTGTTCGAGGAGCCGCACGGCCTGTCGCACGCCCACCCGCAGATCGCCTTCGACGGCACCACGGGGGCCGTCGTGGAGGTCCTGCAGGGCGGCCTGAAGCCGGCCGCCAAGACCTTCACCACCATGGTCGGCCTGCACGAGGCGCACTTCGCCGGCACGGCCCTGCGGGGTCTGTTCTTCGTGTGCGGCCTCATGGGCTGCGCCATGGTGGCGTCGGGCCTGATCCTGTGGTCGGTGGCGCGCCTGCCCAAACCCGGCACGCGGCCGTTCCTCGGCCTGCGGATCGTCCAGGCCCTCAACATCGGCACCGTGGCGGGCCTGCCGGCGGGCATCGCGGCCTATTTCCTCGCCAACCGCCTCCTGCCCGTCGGCCTCGCGGACCGCGCCGACTGGGAGGTCCGCGCGTTCTTCGCGGTCTGGGTCCTCGCCACCCTTCTGCCCCTGGCGCGACCGCAGCGCCGGGCCTGGGTCGAGGCGATGACGGCTCTGGCCGCCCTCACCCTCGCGGTCCCGGTCATCGACGTCCTGACGATTCCCGGCCATCCCCTTCGCTTCGGAGCGGGCGAGCCGGCTTTGTTCCTGTGGTTCGACGGCGTCCTCGTCGCCCTCGCGGCCCTGTTCGCCGTCTGCGCCCGCAAGATCGGCCGCTACGAAGGACCGCGCCCGAAGCGGCGGACCGCGCCCGCGGAGGCCGCGCGCGTCCGTGCGGGACAGGCAGAGCGGCAACACGCGATGACGTGACCGACCCTGATGCCGGGGCCCGGCATCAGGTGGTGGGCATCCGGGGCGCCCGGCGGGCCTCGGTCTCGCATAGGGCGCGGTCGGCGTAGGTGCCGCGCAGGGCCGCCCGCCCGCCATGCGCGAACAGGTCGAGCATGAGCCCGCTGTGGATGAAGGCGAGGTGGCTGAACGCCTGCGGGAAGTTGCCGAGGAACGTCCCGTCCTCCGCCGCCTCCTCGGCGTAGAGACCGACATCGTTCTGGAGGGCGCGCAGGGCCTCGAAGCGCGTCCGCGCCTCGCCGTCGCGGCCGAGCCACAGCAGGGCGTCGACGAGCCAGAATGCGCAGATGAGGAACGTGCCCTCGTGGCCCGGCAGGCCGTCGTCGTTCCGGTAGCGGTAGACGAGGTGATCGTGCCCGAGGCGCGCGATGATCGCGTCCACCGTGCGGGCGAACACCGCCTCGTCCACGGGGAAACCGACCATCGGGGCAATGAGAAGGGCCGCATCGACGTCGTCGCTGCCGATGTATTGCGGATAGTATCCGTCGGCGTGGACGGCCTCGCCGTTGACGCAGGCGACGATCCGGTCGCGCTCCCGGCACCAGTCGGAGCGCTCGCCGAACAGGCGGATGGCCCGGTCGAGGGCGACCCAGTTCATGATCGCGGCGTGGAGGTAGCGCTCCTCGGGCTTGCGCGGCTCCCACAGGCCGGCATCGGGCTCGTGCCAGTGGGCCGCGGAGAAGTCGGCGAGTTGCGCGCCGTGCGCGCGCATCGCTTCGCTCAGGGTGCCGCCGAGGCGCTCATAGAGATAGATGAGGTCGAGGACCTGCCCGTAGGCGTCGCTCTGGTGCTGCTCGGCCGCCTCGTTGCCGTGGCGCACGGGCGCGCTGCCGCGCCATCCCTCGAAATGCGCGATGGTGTGTTCGGTCAGATCCACCTCGCCGGCGATGCTGTAGAGCGGCGCCAGCGCGCCGGTGGTCCGGTCGGCGAGATCCGCGACGAAGCCGAAGAACGCCTCCGCCTCCCTGACCATGCCGAACTTCTTGAGGACGTAGAACGACAGGCACGCGTCGCGAATCCAGCAGAACCGGTAGTCCCAGTTGCGGATGCCGCCGATCTCCTCGGGCAGGGACGTCGTGGCCGCTGCCACGATGGCGCCCGTGGGCTCGTAGGTCAGGGCCTTCAGGACCAGGGCCGAGCGCACGAGTTCGTCTGCGATGGGACCGCGATAGGTCGCGTCCCGCGTCCAGAGCGCCCAGGCCCGGCGTGCCTCTTCCAGCAGGGCTCGCAGGTCCGGCACGGTCTCCGGGGGCGCGCCGAGGGTGAGGGCGAAGCTGCGGTCCTGCGCGGCCTCCAGGGTGAATCGGGCCACCGCCGCGCCGTCCTCGGATGCGAACTCGACATCGGAGATCAGGCCCGGATGGTCCGGCGCGGTGACCCGGCCGCCCCGGATCTCGAGGGGCGCGAAGGTCTCGGCGAAGCCGTCGAGGGGCCGGTACAGCGCCACCATCGGCACCGAACCGGAGATGCCGGTGACGAGGCGCACGAGGCGGGGCCGGTCGGCGCCGGCCGCTTTCGGCACCATGAAGTCGTGCAGGGTGACGAGGCCGGTGGGCGTGCTGAACGTCGTCTCGAGGATGTTGGTCCGGCTCACGTATTGCCGCGCCGTCTCGAACCGCCCGGCCGGCTGGATGGTGAACCAGCCGCCGCGCCGCCGGTCGAGGAGGCGCGAGAAGACCGGGTCCGCATCGAACCGCTCCAGGCAGGCCCAGTCGATGGCGCCGTCGCGGGCCACCAGGGCACAGCCTTCGCAATTGCCGATGAGCGCATAGGCCTCGATGGGCTGATAGGGCCGGTCGCCGGACACTGTCATGGAGAGTTTTCCTGGGGCGCCGGAACGCGGCCACCCCCATGATTGAGGAACGGTTGTTGCTGCGACGGACGAATCAGGCGGTCAGGCGGAACGCGGGTTCGAGCAGGCCGCGCGCGCCGATGCCAACGAGGAGGGTGCACCCGTGCGCGGGATCGGCGGCGCGCTCGGCCTCGTCCATGCCCTCGTAGGCGGAGGTGACCAGGAGGTGGTCGAGGCTGCGCCCCGCGAAGGTGGGGCAGGTCGGCTGGTGCGGCGGCACCGGGACGGTGCGGACCCGGTCGCCCGCCGGACTGTAGGCGTCGAGGCAGGCGGCGCCGAACCGCGCCGTCCAGATCAGCCCCGCTTCGTCCACGGCCGCTCCGTCGATACCGCCGGCTCCGTCGCCGTGGTGGTAATGCGTCTCCGGCTCGCCCGCCGGCAGGCCCGTGGCGGGATCGAGGGCGACGCGCTGGAGCACGCCCGCCTTCGTGTCCACGAAGTACCCGGTCGCGCCGTCGGGCGAGAACGCGATGCCGTTGGGGATCGTGATGCCGGCGAACAGCTGGGTCACCCGCGTGCCGGCGACGTGATAGATCGCCCCCCGGCCCCGCTCCGCGTCGCGCCCCATGGTGCCGATCCACAGGGCGCCGCTCGGGTGGACCCGGCCATCGTTGGCGCGCGTGCCGGCATCGTCCGCCTCGAGGGCGCAGTGGCGCGTCAGGCGCCCGTCCGCGAGGGTGCGGATGTAGAGACCGTCCTCGGCGGCGAGGAGTTGGCGCGTGCCGTCGATGGCGGCGATGTCGCTCGCCATGAACGGGAGTTCGTGAACCCGGGCGGGACCGGCGCCCTCGGCGAGGGGCAGCTCGTACAGGCGGCACTCCAGGATATCGACCCACCATGCCGTGTCCGTCGCCGGATCGTAGCTCGGGCCCTCCCCGAGATGGCACCGGGGGGCGTCGAGGACGCGGATCGTCGGTTCGGCCGTCACCTGCATCGTTCACTCCGATCTGCGGTCGATGACGTCCGCGCAGGGGCGAAAGTTCCTGTGCGATCAACAGGAAAGGCCGAACGGTTGTATCGCCGCGAACACGTTCGAAGGGGGTGCGGCAGTCCCGTCGGCGCGAGCGGCGTGGCGTCCCACCCCATGCCCGGACCCTGACAAAAACCGTTTTTTGTGAAGTCTTGCCGGCCGCCGTCGCGATTTGGCTAACACTCCGTCAAGACTTGGTCATTATTCGAAATCATACGCTCAGGTGGCCGCCGCGATGATCCCCAGGATCGGACAGGCCGTCATCGACCGACCTCCCCCGATCGCCCCCATCGTCCGCATCCGGCCCAGCGTCGGCTTGGCGGCAACCACAGGATCTGAACCGTGAGCTTCACCGTCCACGCGCGGGTATCGCTGCGCGCGCTCTCCTATCAGCACGGTTCGATCCTGGGCGCCCTGGAGCAGGGATTGTCCCTCCTCACCGCCGGCATGTCCGATGTCCGCATCGTCGATTCCGGTGGCCGCAGCCACAGCCCGACGGCCCTGTACGCGCAGCTGTTCGGGCCCCGCGCCGCCGTGGCCGCGCCGGCCGCCGAGACGGACCTGCCCCTGGCCGCGTGAGGGCCGGCCCGTCCCGGGTGGACGATCCTGCTTCCGGTGTGAAAGGATGCCGCGCGGTCCGGGCCGTTTCGCGTCCGACACCGATCGCGGGGAACGTCCCACCTCGGAGCGCTCGTGACGGCTGCCGCCGATTCGCCCGACGCGTATGACCTCGCCATCATCGGCGGCGGGGTGAACGGCTGCGGCATCGCCCGCGATGCGGCCGGGCGCGGCGCGCGGGTGGTCCTGTTCGAGCAGGGCGATCTCGCGGGGGCCACGTCGTCGGCTTCGACCAAGCTCATCCATGGCGGCCTGCGCTACCTCGAACACGGTTCATTCCGCCTCGTGCGCGAAGCCCTGGTCGAGCGCGAGATCCTGTGGGGGATGGCCCCGCACATCGTCCGGCCCCTGCGCTTCGTCCTGCCGCACACGCCGGGGCGGCGCCCGGTCTGGCTCCTGCGCCTCGGCCTCTTCCTCTACGACCACCTCGGCGGCCGCCGTCACCTGCCCCCGACCCGCAGCCTCGATCTCGCGCGCGATCCGGCCGGGGCGCCCCTGCGGGACGGCCCGTCGCGCGCCTTCGCGTATTCCGATTGCTGGGTGGACGATGCCCGCCTCGTCGTCCTGAACGCCGTCGACGCCGCCGAGCGCGGTGCCGCGATCCGCACCCGCACGAAGGTGGTGCAGGCCCGGCGAAGCGAAGACCTCTGGACCCTCGCGACCCGCGCGGCGGATGGCGCGACTGGCCACGTGCGGGCCCGCGCCCTCGTCAACGCCGCCGGTCCCTGGGTCGCCGACGTGTCGTCGCGGATCACCGGGCGCAACGCCGCCGCCGGCATCCGCCTCGTCCAGGGCAGTCACATCGTGGTGCCGGCCCTGTTCACGCACGATCAGGCCTATCTCTTCCAGAACCGCGACGGGCGCATCGTCTTCGCGATCCCCTACGAGGGCGCCTTCACCCTCATCGGCACCACCGACCGGGACTATGTCGGCGATCCGGCCGAGGTCCGGGCCGGCCCGGAGGAGGTCGCCTATCTCTGCGCGGCCGCGAGCGAGCACTTTCGCGCGCCCGTGCGGGCGCAGGATGTGGTCTGGAGCTTTTCCGGCGTGCGCCCGCTCCACGACGACGGGGCCGGCGCGGCGCAAGCGGCGACCCGCGACTACGTCCTCGACCTCGACGCACCGGACGGCCTGGCGCCGCTCCTGTCGATCTTCGGCGGCAAGATCACCACCTATCGCCGCCTCGCCGAGCACGCCCTGGCGCGCCTCGCCCCCCACCTCCCCTGCCTGAACCGGCCCCCTTGGACCGCCAGGAGCCCGCTGCCCGGCGGCGACTTCCCCCGCGACGGGTACGGCGCCGTGGTGGACCGCCTCCGCGACGCCTATCCGTGGCTCGCGCCGGACCACGCCGCGCGGCTCGTGCGCGCCTACGGCACCCGCGCCGCCGCGATCCTCGGGGAGGCGGAAAGTCTCGCCGATCTCGGCGGCGTCTTCGGGGCCGACCTGACCCGGGCGGAGGTCGATCACCTCGTGGCCCGCGAATGGGCACGCACCGCCGATGACGTCCTGTGGCGCCGCTCGAAGCTCGGCCTGCGCTTCCGGCCCGCCGAGATCGCCGCCCTCGAAGCCCACCTCGCCCGCGCGACCTGCGCGGCCTGACCCCGGAACGGAGCTTCGCCCCATGACGACGTTCGTTCTCGCCATCGACCAGGGCACCACCTCGACGCGCGCCATGCTGTTCCGGCCCGATCTGTCGGTGGCGGGGGTGGCGCAGGCCGAGATCGCGCAGGCCTATCCGGCCTCCGGCTGGGTCGAGCACGATCCGGAGGGCATCTGGGCCAGCGTGCTCACCACCGTGCGGGCGGTGCTGGCGCGGGCCGGAGCGACGGCGGCGTCGGTGGCGGCGCTGGGGATCACCAACCAGCGCGAGACCACCCTGATCTGGGATCGGGCCACGGGCGCGCCGATCCATCCGGCCCTGGTCTGGCAGGACCGGCGCACGGCTGGGCACTGCGCGCGCCTGAAGGCGGAGGGCCACGAGCCCCGCGTCACCGCCCGCACCGGCCTCATCCTCGACCCGTACTTCTCGGCCACCAAGATCGCGTGGGTCCTCGACGCCGTGCCGCGCGCCCGTGCCCGCGCCGAGCGCGGCGACCTCGCCTTCGGTACGGTGGATTCGTGGCTGCTGTGGCGCCTCACCGGCGGCCTCCACGCCACGGATGCCACCAACGCCGCCCGGACCGCCCTGTTCGATATCCATCGCGGGGCCTGGGACGACGATCTGCTCGCCCTGTTCGGGATCCCCCGCGCCATGCTGCCGGAGGTCCGCGACTGCGCCGGGGATTTCGGCGCGACCCGGCCCGACCTGTTCGGCGCCGCGATCCCGATCCGCGGCGTGGCGGGCGACCAGCAGGCGGCCACCATCGGGCAGGCGTGCTTCTCGCCCGGTATGGTCAAGGCCACCTACGGCACCGGGTGCTTCGCCCTCCTCAACACCGGCCCGGACGCGCGCACCTCCCGCAACCGGCTCCTGACCACCATCGCCTACCAGTTCGCCGGGCAGCGCACCTACGCCCTCGAAGGCTCGATCTTCGTGGCGGGCGCGGCCGTCCAGTGGCTGCGCGACGGCCTCGGCCTCATCCGCGACGCCGCCGAGAGCGGGCCGCTGGCGGCCCAGGCCGATCCGTCCTCGGAGGTCTATCTCGTGCCCGCCTTCGTCGGCCTCGGCGCGCCCTACTGGGAGCCCGACGTGCGCGGCGCCTTGTTCGGGCTCGCCCGCGATACCGGCCCGAAAGACCTCGCCCGCGCGGCCCTGGAGAGCGTCTGCTACCAGACCCATGATCTCCTGGAGGCCATGCGGGCCGACTGGCCGAGCCCCGAGACCGGGACCGTCCTGCGGGCCGATGGCGGAATGGCCGCCTCGGACTGGACCCTGCAGCGTCTCGCCGATCTCCTCGGCTTACCGGTGGACCGGCCGATGGTGCGGGAAACGACGGCCCTCGGGGCCGCTTACCTGGCGGGCTGGAATGCCGGCCTCTATCCCGAGCCGGCGGAATTCGCGCGAACCTGGAGCCTGGAGCGCCGTTTCACGCCGTCGATGCCCGAGCCGGAGCGTGTGCGCCGTCTCGCGGGATGGCACGGTGCCGTCCGGGCGCTGCGCGCCATGGGACGGAGCTCGACCGACGCGTGAGGCGCTTCGGTCAGGCGGCGGCGCCGTAGACCCGGTCGGCCCGCGCCTCGAAGGCGTCGGTGAACTTGCGGAACGCCCGGTCAAACATCGTCCCCATGAGGAGGCCCAGGGTCCGGCTCTTGAACTCGTAGGTGATGAAGAAATCGACGTTGCAGCCGGCCCCGTCCGCTTCCTTGAACAGCCAGCGGTTCTCGAGGTGGCGGAACGGGCCGTCGATGTATTCGGCCACGATCTTGAGGTTCGCCGGATCGAGGGTCACCCGCGTGGTGAAGCGCTCGCGGATGGCCTTGTAGCCGACGCCCATCTCGGCGACGAGAATCTCGGTGCCATTCTCCCCCGGCTGCCGGCGCAGGATGCGCAGGGACTCGCAGAGTGGCAGGAACTCGGGGTAGCGCTCCACGTCGGCGACGAGGTCGTACATCGCGCGCGGGCTGTGCCGCACGAGGCGGTCGATACGGAAGGACGGCATGCGGGGCTTCTACAGCATCGCTCCCGAGGGTGGGAACCGGTTTTCCGGCCGATGCGTCAAGCCGGCACCGCCTCCGGCGCCAGACGGGCGAGCCGCGCCGCTTTCAGTCGCGAAAAATCCTCGCCGGCATGGTGGGACGAGCGGGTCAGGGGGGTGGCCGAGACGAGCAGAAAACCCTTGGCATAGGCCGTGGTCTCCAGGCCCTTGAACTCGTCGGGCGGCACGAAGCGCACCACCTCGTGGTGCTTCTTCGTCGGTTGGAGGTACTGCCCGATGGTGAGGAAATCGACGTCGGCCGAGCGCAGGTCGTCCATGAGCTGGACCACTTCGTTCCGCTCCTCGCCCAGCCCCACCATGATGCCGGACTTGGTGAAGATCGTCGGGTCGAGCTCCTTCACCCGCTGCAGCAGGCGCACGGAGTGGAAGTAGCGGGCGCCGGGGCGGACGGTGAGGTAGTTGCCCGGCACCGTCTCCATGTTGTGGTTGAACACGTCGGGCCTGGCCGCGACCACCACTTCGAGGGCACCGTCCTTGCGCAGGAAGTCGGGCGTCAGGATCTCGATGGTGGTGGCGGGGCTCATGCGCCGGATCGCCCGGATGGTCCGGGCGAAATGCTCGGCGCCGCCGTCGGCGAGGTCGTCCCGGTCGACGGAGGTGACGACGACGTGGTGCAGGCCGAGCTTCGCCACGGAATCCGCGAGTTTTTCCGGCTCGTCCGCGTCCAAGCCCTTCGGCAGACCCGTGCGGACGTTGCAGAACGAGCAGGCCCGCGTGCAGGTGTCGCCCATGATCATGAAGGTGGCGTGCCGCTTCTCCCAGCATTCGCCGATGTTCGGGCAGCCGGCTTCCTCGCACACGGTGACGAGGCCGTGCTCGTGCACGATCCGGCTGGTCTCGGCCCAGCCGGGGGAGCCGGGTGCCTTGACGCGGATCCAGTCCGGCTTGCGCTGGATCGGCTTGTCGGGCCGGTGCGCCTTCTCCGGATGCCGGGGACGCTGATCGTTGCGCAGAAGATCGAGGACGACGGCCATGTCACACCGTTTGTGTGCGCCCACGACGGCAGGTGCCACCGTGATAATCGCCACCGTGATGATCTAAGACCTCGGTGCCCCCATCGCAAACTGCGGTCGCTGCCTCGGGCTACGACCCGGAAGATCTGTCAGCCCGGTTGGACGCCCGGCATGCATTGCCTCATTCGCAGGCAATTTGCCGCGATTGGGGGGAACTCACCCTGGAATCTGCCGTTACAGACGGCGTTTCCGCTCCGATCATCGGCGCGGGCTGCCCATCCAAGGAAATCCCATGGCCCTGAAGTCCGTTCTCGCCGTCGCGCTCGTCGCGGCGCTGCCCACGCTCGCCTTCGCCCAGGAGACCGTCAAGCCGGCGCCCGCGACGACCGCCCCGACGACGACCGCCCCCGCGGCGGCCGGCACCGGCGCCGGGACGGGCATGCTGATGGCCGACAAGGCCGTCGCAAAGGTGGTCTTCGTCGCCACGCAGCCCGCGGACGTCCTGTCGTCCAAGCTCATCGGTCTCAATGTCTACAACAACAACAACGAGACCGTCGGCGAGATCGAAGATCTCGTGATCGTTGACGGCAAGACGGTCAGCGCCGTGGTGCTGGGCGTCGGGGGCTTCCTGGGTCTCGGCGAGCGCTACGTCTCGGTCAGCCCGTCGAGCATCACCCTGTCGCGTAAGGACAACACCCTGCGGGCCCTCGTCGACACCGACAAGGACACCCTGAAGTCCGCCCCGGCCTTCGAGTACAGCAAGAAGAAGTAAGCACCGGTCGGTCCGGTCCGCCCCGGGCGGACCGGACCCCGTTCAGAACGGGCCGTCCGGCGTCGAGCGCGGGCGGCCCTTTTTCGTCCGATCAGGCGTGGATCACACGACCATAGGCGTCCAGCACGCTCTCGTGCATCATCTCGCTCAAGGTCGGGTGCGGGAAGACCGTGTGCATGAGGTCTTCTTCCGTGGTCTCGAGGTTCATGGCGACGACGTAGCCCTGGATCAGTTCGGTGACTTCCGCGCCGACCATGTGGGCGCCGAGCAGTTGGCCGGTCTTGGCGTCGAAGATCGTCTTCACCAGGCCGTCCGGCTCGCCGAGTGCAATGGCCTTGCCGTTGCCCGCGAAGGGGAAGCGGCCGACCTTGACGGAAAAGCCCTGTTCCTTGGCCTTCGCTTCCGTGAGACCCACGGAGGCGATCTGCGGCTGACAGTAGGTGCAACCTGGGATCTTGGCCTTGTCCATGGCGTGGGTCGGCAGGCCCTTGATGGTCTCGACGCAGAGCACGCCCTCGTGCTCGGCCTTGTGGGCCAGCATCGGCGGGCCGGCGACGTCGCCGATGGCGTAGACGCCGGGCACGTTGGTCCGCCCCAAGCCGTCGGTGACGACGATGCCGCGGTCGATGGCGACGCCGAGGCCCTCGAGCCCGAGCCCCTCGATGTTGCCGACGACGCCCACCGCCGAGATCAGTTTCTCCGCCGTCAGGGTCTGTGTCTTGCCGTCGCCCGTTTCGATGGTCGCCGTGACGGAGTCCGCCGCCTTCTCCACCTTCGTGACCTTGGCGCCGGTGAGGATCTTGATGCCCTGCTTTTCGAACCGCTTGCGGGCGAGGCCCGCGATCTCGGCGTCTTCCACGGGGAGGATCTGCGGCAGCAGCTCGATCACCGTCACCTCGGCGCCCATGGTGCGGTAGAACGAGGCGAACTCGATGCCGATGGCGCCCGAGCCCATGACGAGGAGCGACTTCGGCATCGCCTCCGGCACCATGGCCTCGTAGTAGGTCCAGATCTGCTTCTTGTCGGGCTCGATGCCCGGGATCGCGCGGGGCCGTGCCCCGGTGGCGACGATGATGTGCTTGGCCGCATACGCGCCGGCCGCCAGGGCGCCCTTCGGGGCGGGCGCGCGGCTCGTTTCCTTCACCGTGACCCGGCCGGGTTCGTTGCCCGTCGCGGCGGACTCGATGGTGGCCTCGCCCCAGATCACATCGACCTTGTTCTTCTTCAGCAGCATGCCGACGCCGCCGTTGAGGCGTGATGAGACCCCGCGCGAGCGCTTGACGATGGCGGCGGTGTCGAACCCGACATTGTCCGCCGACAGGCCGTAATCGGCGGCGTGCTGCATGTAGTGGTAGATCTCGGCCGACCGCAGCAGGGCTTTCGTCGGGATGCAGCCCCAGTTCAGGCAGATGCCGCCGAGATGCTCGCGATCCACCACCGCGGTCCTGAACCCGAGCTGCGCCGCTCGGATCGCCGCGACGTAGCCGCCGGGGCCCGCGCCGATGACGAGGATGTCGTAGGTGTCGGCCATGATACGCTCCTACGCCCCTCCCCCCTGGGGGAACGGGCCGGGGTTGGTTCAGATGGGGCGGCCTCGGCTCAGACCAGCATGCCCATGGGGCTCTCGATCAGCGCCTTGAACGCCGAGATCAACTCCGCTCCCAAAGCCCCATCGAGCACCCGGTGGTCGCAGGACAGCGTGGCCGTCATCACCTGCGCGACGGCCGGGGCGCCGTCCCTGACGACGACCCGCTTCTCGCCGGCACCCACGGCGAGGATCGAGGATTGCGGCGGGTTGATCACCGCCGTGAAGTGCTTGATGCCGAACATGCCGAGATTCGACACCGAGGTGACGCCGCCCTGATATTCTTCCGGCTTCAGCTTCTTGGCGCGCGCCCGGGCCGCGAAGTCCTTCATCTCGTTGGAGATGGTGGAGAGCGTCTTCTGATCGGCGCGGCGGATCACCGGGGTGAACAGCCCCCCGTCGATGGCCACCGCCACCCCGACCTCGGCGTTGTCGAAGCGCAGGATGCGGTCCTCGGCCCAGACGGCGTTGGCCGCCGGCACCCGCATGAGCGCGAGGCCCATAGCCTTGATGATGAAGTCGTTGACCGAGAGCTTGAACAGCGGCTTGCCGTCCTTGCCCTGCCCGGCGCTCCGGTTGAGCTGCTCGCGCAGGGCCATGAGGGCGTCGAGCTCGCAATCCACCGTGAGGTAGAAATGCGGCGCCACCTGCGTCGCCTCCGTCAGGCGCCTGGCGATGGTCTTGCGCATGCCGTCCAGCGGCACTTCTTCGTAGGTGCCCTTGGCGTAGAAGCCGCGCACCTGATCGACGGACAGGCCGGCCGGGCTCGCGGCCTTGGGCGCCGCGGCGACCGGCGCAGCCTTCGGAGCCTCGGCGGGCGCCGGTGAATCCGTGGGCGCCTGTGTCTTGGCGAGTGTCTTGGCGGGCGCCGGGCCGGCGGCCTTCGCGGCGCGGACATCGCGCTCGATCACGCGGCCATGGGGGCCGGAGCCCGTCACCGAGGCGAGGTCGACGCCCTCCTGCTTGGCGATGCGGCGGGCCAGGGGCGAGGCGAAGACCCGTCCCCCCTCCCCCTGCGCCGGGGCCGGCCGGGCGCCGTCCGGTGCCTCGTTCACCCGGGCGTAGGACATCTGGCCGCCGCCGGGCGTCGCGTTCTCGCCGACGGGGTCCTTCGTGACTTGCGCTTTCGGCGCATCCTCGGGGGCCTCCGCCTTCGCAGCGCCGCCGGCCTGGACGCTCGCCGGGTCCTCGCCCTCGCTGGCGATGATGGCGATGAGGTCGTTGACCGGCACGTCGGCCGTGCCCTCGGGCACCAGGATCTTGGCGAGGATGCCCTCGTCGATGGCCTCGACCTCCATGGTCGCCTTGTCGGTCTCGATCTCGGCGAGGACGTCGCCGGATTTCACCGCGTCGCCCTCCTTCTTGAGCCATTTCGCGAGGTTGCCCTTCTCCATCGTCGGCGACAGGGCGGGCATCAGGACGTTGACGGGCATGGCATCAGGTCTCGAGCGAGGGGGACGGCGGGGCGGCCGGATCGTCGAAGGGAAACAGGCTGTCGAGGGGGAACGGGACGGCGTCGAAGGGCGGCAGGGCGACGGCCTCGCCGCGCGCGACGGTTCCGAGGAGCAGCCATTGGCGCCCCGTGAGTGCGAAGGCTTCGAGCACCCCGTCACCGGGATCGAGGAGCCAGAGATGGCCGACACCGGCCTCCGCGTAGATGCGGCGCTTGGGGCCGCGATCGAGGCGGGCGGTGGCGGGCGAGAGGATCTCGCAGACCCAGTCCGGCGGAGTCTCGAGATAGGCCGTCTCCGGCTCGGCGGGCAGCCGTTCGCGGCGCCAGCCGGCCAGATCCGGCACCACGACGTGGGACCCGAGGTGGAGTTCCGGCTCGACCATGAAGATCCAGCCGCCCGGTCCGCCGCGGCCGCGACCGAAGGGCGGGCCGAGCTCGGCCGCCAAGCCCGCCGCCGCCATCGCATGCCGCGGGCGCGGCCGCGGATGCGTCTCCAGGGCGCCGTCGACGATCTCGGCCACGAGATGGTCCGGCACGGCTTCGAGATCGGCGTAGGTGGCCCGGCGGAAGGCGGCCTCGGCCATGGTGGGTCCCCCGCTAGTTCAGATCGCCGGGATCGAGGCCCTCGGCCTCCCACCCGGCGCGGATATGCTCGAAGGCTTCCGCGTCTGACATCTCGGTCTCCAGGGCATAGGTATGCGCCGCCTGCCGGGCGAGCTCGATGAGCAGCCGGCCCCAGGTCGCCGGATCGTCGAACGAACGGCGCAGGGCCACGCTCACGGCGCCGTCGACGACGGCGGCGCGCAGGACCTCGATGCCGCCGTTCTCGATGGCATCGGGAGGGGCGGAGAGTTCCACGAAGGTCTTCGTCATGTCCTGTCCGAACGAAAGGGTTGGTCCCACCTCACACCGGGGGACGTCTTCGGCCACCCTAGCGGTAGCAGACGGCTTTGACCGCCTCGATCACCTCGGCGACGTTGGGCAGGGCCAGCTTCTCGAGGTTGGCCGCGTAGGGCATCGGCACGTCCTTGCCGGTGACGCGCAGGACCGGGGCGTCGAGGTAGTCGAAGGCGTCGACCATCAGGCGGGCGACGATCTCGGCGCCGATGCCCGATTGCGGAAACCCCTCCTCCACGGTGACGCAGCGGCCGGTCTTACGCACCGATTCCACAACCGTGTCGGTGTCCATGGGGCGCAGGGTGCGCAGGTCGATGACCTCCGCCTCGATGCCCTGCTCGGCGAGCGCCTGGGCGGCCTTGAGGGCGTAGGTCATGCCGATGGAGAACGACACGATGGTGACGTCCGTGCCGGGGCGGTGGATGCGGGCCTTGCCGATGGGCAGGACGAAATCGTCGAGCTTCGGCACCGGGAAGCTCTGGCCGTAGAGGATCTCGTTCTCGAGGAAGATGATCGGGTTCGGGTCGCGGATCGCGGCCTTGAGCAGGCCCTTGGCGTCGGACGCCGTATAGGGCGCGATGACCTTGAGGCCGGGCACGTTGGAGTACCAGGCCGAGTAGTCGTGGCTGTGCTGGGCGCCGACCCGAGCCGCCGCGCCGTTGGGGCCGCGGAACACGATGGGACAGCCGAGCTGGCCGCCCGACATGTACAGGGTTTTCGCCGCCGAGTTGATGATGTGGTCGATGGCCTGCATGGCGAAGTTGAAGGTCATGAACTCGACGATGGGGCGCAGGCCCGTGAACGCCGCACCGACGCCGATGCCGGCGAAGCCGTGCTCGGTGATCGGAGTGTCGACCACGCGCCGTGCGCCGAATTCCTGCAGCAGCCCCTGGGTGATCTTGTAGGCGCCCTGGTACTCGGCGACCTCCTCGCCCATGACGAAGACGGACTCGTCGCCGCGCATCTCCTCCGCCATGGCGTCGCGCAGGGCCTCGCGGACGGTCATGGTGACCATCTCGGTCCCTTCCGGGAACTCGGCCATCACCGGCGCCGGCGCCTTGTTGGTGATGATGGCGGGTGCCGCCGGCGCTTTGGGCGCATCGTCGGCGGTCTTGCCCGTCGCCGCGGGGGCGCCGGCCTGTCCTTCCGCCTGCATGGTCGGGGTCGGGGCGGCCTGGGCGGGCGCATCGGTGGCGGGCTTCGGGGCGGACGCCGCCGAGATATCCTCGCCCTCGGCGGTGATGACGGCGATGGGCGTATTGACCTTCACGCCCTCGGTGCCCTCCGCGACCAGGATCTTGGCGAGCACGCCCTCGTCGATGGCCTCGACCTCCATGGTCGCCTTGTCGGTCTCGATCTCGGCCAGCACGTCGCCGGATTTGACCGGGTCGCCCTCCTGCTTCAGCCATTTCGACAGCTTGCCCTCCTCCATGGTCGGAGACAGGGCGGGCATCAGGATGTCGGTCGCCATGAAAGACTCGTCGATCGAGGAGGAAGTGGGCGGCTCTTGAGATCAGGCCTCAGGCGCGCGACTCCAGAAGGATGTCCGTCCACAGCTCGGCGGGATCGGGCTCGGGATCGTGGGTGGCGAACTCGGCCGCGTCGTTGACCGTCTCGCGCACCTTGGCGTCGGTGGCCTTGAGGTCGGCTTCGGGCACGCCGTGGGCCTCGATCAGGCGCTTGCGCACCATCTCGATGGGGTCGTGCTCGTCGCGCATCTTCGAGACCTCGTCCTTCGTCCGGTACTTCGCCGGATCGGACATGGAGTGGCCGCGATAGCGGTAGGTCTGCATCTCGAGGATGTAGGGCCCTTCGCCCGAGCGGGCATGCTCGATGGCCCGCGCGGCGGCCTCGCGCACGGTGCGCACGTCCATGCCGTCGACCTGCTCGCCCGGAATGCCGAACGAGATGCCGCGCCGGGAAAAGTCCGTCTGCGCCGAGGCGCGGGCCACCGAGGTGCCCATGGCGTAGCGGTTGTTCTCGATGACGTAGACCACGGGCAGCTTCCACAGCTGCGCCATGTTGAAGCTCTCGTAGACCTGTCCCTGGTTGGCGGCCCCGTCCCCCATATAGGTCAGGCTGACCTGGCCGTTCTTCCGGTAGGCGTCCGCGAAGGCGAGGCCCGTCCCGAGGGACACCTGCGCGCCGACGATGCCGTGCCCGCCGAAGAACTGCTTTTCGCGACTGAACATGTGCATCGAACCGCCCTTGCCGCGGGAATAGCCCCCGCGCCGGCCGGTGAGCTCCGCCATCACGCCCTTCGGCTCCATGCCGCAGGCCAGCATGTGGCCGTGGTCGCGGTAACCGGTGATGACCTGATCGCCGTCGATGGACGCCATCTGCATGCCGATGACGACGGCTTCCTGGCCGATGTAGAGGTGGCAGAACCCGCCGATGAGGCCCATGCCGTAGAGCTGCCCCGCCTTCTCCTCGAAGCGGCGGATGAGCAGCATCTCGTGGTAGGCGTGGAGGTCTTCGTCGCGGGTGAATTGGGGTGTGTTCGGAGCCGGCGCGTGGGCGGCCTCCGACGGTGACAGGTCGGATTTGGGCTGGCCCGCCTCGGTTGCGGAATCCATCGGCTTTCTCCCCGGGGACCGTCTGTTCTCCCCCGAGGTTCTAGGACACGCGTTTTGGGAAAGCGAGGCCGGCCCGCCGACAGATCGGGACCGTTGTCAGGTGCGCCGGATCGCCGCCCGGCAAGGCGACGAAACCGGGCTATGGGTTGATGATGACGACGTCGTTGGCGTGCACCCGGCCGAGGACAACGCGGGCGCGCTCCTCCAGGAGGTCGCGGTCGATCTGATCGCTGCGCAGGAGGGTGACGCGGTGCTCCCACTCGGCCCGGTCGGCCTTCACGGCGGCGAGTTCCTGATTGAGCCCGTAGGCCTGGATCTTGAGGGCGCGCTTGGCTTCGAGGCCGCGATTGCCGCCCTCGGCCTGATGCACGAAATAGCCGACGACGAGCCCCGAGACGGCGTACAACGCCAGGGGCATCAGCACGGAACGGACGCGACGACGGATCACCATGGGGGAAGCATCGCGCCGCACGGTTAAGAAAGTCCTTCGACGAAGCGTGTGCGGGGACATGGCGCGATGATGCGGTTCGACCTCGTCGATCTCGGCCTGTTCCGCCACGTGGTCGAGGCCGGCTCCATCACCCATGGGGCGGCACGGGCCAACCTGGCGCTGGCCGCCGCGTCCGCCCGCATCCGCGCCATGGAAGTGTCCCTCGGGGCCGCCCTCCTCACCCGCGGCCGCCAGGGCGTGACCACGACGCCGGCCGGGCGCGCGCTGCTCGCCCATGCGCGGGATCTTCTCGACGGGGTCGACCGGATGCAGGGCGAACTCGCGGCCTTCTCCGGCGGCACCGTCGGGCAGATCCGGGTCCTGTCGAACACCAACGCGCTGACCGAATTCCTGCCCGAGGTCCTGAGCGCGTTCCTCGCCCGCCAGACCGGGGTCAGTGTCGACATCGAGGAACGGACCTCGGACGAGATCGTCGGCCTCGTGGCCGAGGGCGCCGCCGACCTCGGCATCGTCGCCGGGACCGTCGATACCGGGGCCCTGGAGACCTACCCGTTCCGGCAGGACCGCTTCGTCGTCGTGGCCGCCGCCGGCTATGCCCTGAGCCGGTCCCCGTCCGTGGCCTTCGCCGACGTCCTGGAGCACGACCTCGTCGGCCTCGACCGCACCTCCGCCCTGACCCGCTTCCTCGCCGACAAGGCCGCGCGCACGGGGCGGCCCATGCGGCTGCGGGTGCAGCTGCGCAGCTTCGATGCCGTCTGTCGCCTGGTCGAATGCGGCGTCGGCCTCGGCATCGTGCCGGAGACCACCGCCGCGCGGGCGGCGCGCACCATGGCCATCGCGGTGGTGCCCCTCCTCGACCCCTGGGCCGTGCGGGACTTGACCATCTGCGTGCGGGCGCTCGCCGCCCTTCCCGCCTTCGCACGGGACTTCGTCGCGCACCTGCGCACCCCGCCAACCGCCTGATCGGATTCGATGATTGACTTCGCACCTGCGAAGACGCATATGGCGGTGGCAGCGTCAGCGGCCGTCATGGTTCCGCTTGAGAGGGCTGCGTGACGGATCGACGGGTCGCTTCAAGCGAATTCCGACCGACCTGAGCCCCTCTCTTCAACGTGCATGCACCCGGACTGCCCCGGCACGCGGGCGGCTCCAGCTCAACGGACCGATTCTCATCGATCTGCGCACCGACCATCGTTGGATGGCGTGCGCCACGGTCCCGCTGCCTTGAAAGATTCGACTTGACCCAATTCACTGATTTCGGCCTCGCCCAGCCCGTGCTGCGGGCGCTGGAGGAGGCCGGCTACAAGACGCCGACCCCGATCCAGGCCCAGGCCCTCCGCCCCGCCATGGAAGGCCGCGACCTCTGCGGCATCGCCCAGACCGGCACCGGCAAGACGGCCGCCTTCGCGCTGCCGATCCTCCACCGCCTCGCCCAGAACCCGCGGAAGGCCATCCGCCGCGGCTGCCGCGTGCTGGTGCTCTCGCCGACCCGCGAACTCGCCAACCAGATCGCCGAGAGCTTTTCGGATTATGGGCGGCACCTGTCCTTCACCAACACCGTGGTGTTCGGCGGCGTCACCATCTCCCGCCAGGAGAAGGCGCTCGCCAACGGCGTCGACATCCTCGTCGCCACGCCGGGCCGCCTCATGGACCTCATCGAGCGCCGCTCGCTGACCCTCGAGGCCGTCGAGATCCTCGTCCTCGACGAGGCCGACCAGATGCTCGACCTCGGCTTCATCCACGCCCTCAAGCGCATCGTGAAGATGCTGCCGAAGGAGCGCCAGAGCCTGTTCTTCTCGGCCACCATGCCGAAGAACATCGCCGGTCTGGCCGACCAGTACCTGCGCGATCCGGTGCAGGTCGCCGTCACGCCGGTGGCGACCACCGCCGAGCGCGTCACCCAGGAGGTCATCTTCGCCCATACCGGCGCGAAGCAGGCGCTCCTGAACCACATCCTGCGTGATCCGAAGATCGAGCGCGTCCTCGTCTTCACCCGGACCAAGCACGGCGCCGACCGCGTGGTGCGCGGCCTGGAGAAGGTGACGATCAACGCGTCCGCCATCCACGGCAACAAGTCCCAGCCGCAGCGCGAGCGGGCCCTGGCCGCCTTCAAGGACGGCTCGTGCCGGGTGCTGGTCGCCACCGACATCGCCGCCCGCGGCATCGACGTCGAGGCCGTGAGCCACGTCATCAACTACGACCTGCCCAACGTGCCGGAAAGCTACGTCCACCGCATCGGCCGCACCGCCCGCGCCGGCGCCAACGGCCTCGCCATCTCGTTCTGCAACGACGAGGAGAAGGCCTACCTGCGCGACATCGAGCGCACCACGCGCCAGAAGATCCCCGTCGGCGCCTTCCCCGAGGGCTTCACGCCCCCGTCGCGCCAGGAGGCCATGGACGCCGCTCAGGCCGAGGAGCGCCGTCCGGCGCCCCAGGGCCAGCGCCCCGGTCAGCGCCAGGGCCAGCGCCCCGGCGGCGGCCGTCCCGGTGGCGGACGCCCCGGCCAGGGTCGCAGCGACGGTGGTCGCGGCGGCCAGGGCGCGCCCGGTCGCAACGCCCGTCCCGATGGGGCCGCCCGGCCCCAGGACGGTCGCGGCGAGCGTCGTCCTGCCGGAGCCGGTGAGAACCGGTCCGAGCCGCGCGGCGAGAACCGCCAGCGGGCCCCGCGCCCGCAGGGCGCCGGCGCCGGTGCGGGTGAAGGCCGCGCCATCGGCTGGCTCGACCGCTTCCCGCGCTGAGCCCTCCATCCCGTCATGACGATGACGCCGTCCCGGACCTCCGGGGCGGCGTTTTCGCGTGCGGAACGCCCATTGCCGCACCGGTGCGCCGCGCCATCTCAGGGAACGACGTCGATGCGCGAGGATACCATGCGGTTCGAACTCTACCGGGACGCGGCGGGCGAATGGCGCTGGCGCCTGCGGGCGACCAACGGCAACGTGGTGGCCGATTCCGCCGAAGGCTACGGGCGCCGCGAGGATTGCGAGCACGGCATCGCCCTGGTGAAGGGCAGCGCGGCTGCGCCGACCGTGGACATGACCCTGAAGATCGCCTGAGGGGCGGGAGCCACCCGTCAGGCTTCGTTGACTCACTTTCCGGTGAGACGAATCCGCACCGGCAACGCTTCGTGCCGTCATGCGTTTGATGCGACCGGGCAAGACCCGGAACCGTGCCCGGACCCGTCGGCTCCTCACGTCCCGCCGACCTATCTCAAGGAGTTTGAGAACGTGCTGAGGAAACTCGTGCTGGCCGCGCTGCTGGCCTTAGGATTTGCCGCGACGGCACCGCAAGGCGCCTCCGCCGCCCCCATCGGTCCCGCCCTCGCCCTTCAGAGCGAGGCCGCGCCGGCGGTTGCGCAGACCGTGCAGTATTACGGCTACCGCCGTCGCTTCTACGGCCCGCGCCCCTTCTACCGTCGTCCGTACTACGGCCGCCGCTTCTACGGTCCGCGTCGGTTCTATGGCGGTCCGCGCCGCTTCTATGGCCCGCGTCCGTTCTACGGCCCGCGCCGCTTCTACTGAGCGCGGTTCCGGTGCCGCCCTGCGGCGGCACCGCATCGCCGGCCTACCCGGTTTGCCCCAAAGCCTGGCAGCTCATCCCGAGCCGCCAGGCTTTTTTGCAAGAAAATGCAGCAATTGGTTCGCAGATGTGCAGAATGGTGCTGTAGGTTTAGGCGGGTCCATCCTGGCCCTGCCCGGAGGTACGCCATGACCGAACTCGCAGCGACCGCGGCGCCGGCCCGCGACCTCTGGCGATCGATGCCCATCGACCTGCTCGTGTCGGTCGCCGCCGTCATCCTCGCCGGCGGCCTGGCCTTCCTCGGTATCCTGCCGTGACGGGACCGATCCGGCCTGCCGGCGGTGCGGAATTCGCGTAGGGTCGGGCGAATTGCGTCGGGAGCGGGCTGGAATGACGGTGGAAGAAGATGGCGGTCCGCGCGGCGACCTCACGGTCCGCACCAGCGCGATGCCGGCGGATACCAATGCCAACGGCGACATCTTCGGCGGCTGGGTGATGTCGCAGATGGATCAGGCCGGCGGCATCGCGGGCGTCGACCGGGCCCAGGGGCGCGTCGTCACCGTGGCGGTGGACGCCATGACCTTCATCCGGCCGGTGCGCGTCGGCGACGTGCTCTGCGTCTACACCCGCGTCGGCCATGTCGGCCGCACCTCCATGAAGATCGAGGTCGAGGCCTGGGCCCGGCGCTTCCGCACGCAGGTCCGCGAGAAGGTGACGGAGGCGACCTTCACCTTCGTCGCCATCGACGATGCCGGGCGGCCGCGCGCCGTGGATCTCCCGGCGCCGCCGGTCGATTAGACCGCCTTCCCTTCCCCTCGCGCGCGCCCTTCCCTTCCGCTGGCGCGCGCCATGCCGTAAAGGCGCGGGACTTGAAGCAAGGTCCCGCGCGCGCATGATCCGCCTCGAAAAAATCGGCAAGCAGAACGGCCGGCAGATCGTCTTCATCGAGGCGTCCGCCGCCCTGCAGAAGGGCGAGAAGGTCGGCCTCGTCGGCCCCAACGGCGCCGGAAAGACCACCCTGTTCCGGATGATCACCGGCGAGGAGGAGCCCGACGAGGGTCAGGTCGCCACCGACAAGGGCATCACCATCGGGTATTTCAGCCAGGATGTCGGCGAGATGTCCGGCTGCTCCGTGGTCTCCGCGGTGATGGACGGCGCCGGCCCCGTGAGCGTCGTCGGCACCGAGTTGAAGGCCCTGGAGGCGGGGCTCGCCGATCCCGATCGCCTGGACGAGATGGAGGCGCTGATCGAGCGCTACGGCGAGGTCCAGGCGCGCTTCGAGGAACTCGACGGCTACGCCCTGGAGGGCCGGGCCTACGAGGTGCTGGCGGGCCTGAGCTTCTCCCAGGAGATGATGGACGGCGATGTCGGCAAGCTGTCGGGCGGCTGGAAGATGCGCGTGGCGCTCGCCCGCATCCTCCTCATGAACCCCGACGTGATGCTGCTCGACGAGCCCTCCAACCACCTCGACCTGGAAAGCCTGATCTGGCTCGAGGCCTTCCTGAAGAATTTCGAGGGCGCCCTGCTGATGACCTCGCACGACCGCGAGTTCATGAACCGCATCGTCACCAAGGTGGTGGAGATCGACGGTGGCACCCTCACCACCTATTCGGGCGACTACGGCTTCTACGAGCAGCAGCGGGCGCTCAACGAGACCCACCAGCAGGCCCAGTTCGAGCGCCAGCAGGCCATGCTGGCGAAAGAGATCAAGTTCATCGAGCGATTCAAGGCTCGGGCCTCCCACGCCGCCCAGGTCCAGAGCCGGGTGAAGAAGCTCGACAAGATCGAGCGCGTCGAGCCGCCCAAGCGCCGGCAGTCGGTGGCGTTCGAGTTCCAGGCCCCGCCCCGCTCGGGCGACGACGTCGTGATGCTCAGGAACGTCCACAAGAGCTACGGCAGCCGCCGGATCTACGAGGGGTTCGATTTCGCCATCCGGCGCAAGGAGCGCTGGTGCGTCATGGGCATCAACGGCGCCGGCAAGTCGACCCTGCTGAAGCTCGTCACCGGCTCGACCCAGGCCGATGACGGCACCGTCTCCGTCGGCGGCAGCGTCAAGCTCGGCTACTTCGCCCAGCACGCCATGGACCTGCTCGACGGCGAGCGCACGGTGTTCCAGACCCTGGAGGACGCGTTCCCGCAGGCGGCGCAGGGCTCGCTCCGGGCGCTCGCCGGCTGCTTCGGCTTCTCCGGCGACGACGTCGAGAAGCGCTGCCGGGTGCTGTCGGGCGGCGAGAAGGCCCGCCTCGTCATGGCCCTGATGCTGTTCGACCCGCCGAACTTCCTCGTCCTCGACGAGCCCACCAACCACCTCGACATGGGCACCAAGGAGATGCTCATCGCCGCGCTCTCGGCCTACGAGGGCACGATGCTGTTCGTGAGCCACGACCGCCACTTCCTGGCGGCCCTGTCGAACCGGGTCCTCGAAGTCACCCCCGAGGGCATCCACCAGTACGGCGGCGGCTACACGGAATACGTCGCCCGGACGGGCCAGGAGGCGCCGGGTCTGCGGAGCTGACGCCGAACGTTCACACGTTCGGCGCCGCCACCCGCTTGCGCAGGCCGGTGATGACGGCCTTCAGGATCTCCGAGCCGGCCTCGTCGCTGTCGATCCCGTGCCCGATGGAGCGCATGGACACGATGCGCTCGTGGACGAAGGACAGCTTGGCGATGACCGCCGGCGTCAGCTTGAACGGGTAGAGCGCCGGCTGGCCCATGCTCCGGCTCAGGGAGTTCACCGCGTAGGTGAGGGGCAGCCACGCTTCCACCAAGCGGCTGAAATCCGGGATCTGATAGGGATCGTAGTCGATCACCACGGGGTCCGCCGGCCCGTTGCGCAGGCGCGGCCGCACGTGGAGCTCGAAGGTGCCGGCCGTCTCCACCGTATCGACGATGTGGAGATACTGCGCCCAGGTCTCGGCGAAATCCTCCCACGGATGGCTGGTGGCGTAGGCGCTGACGTAGGATTCCTCCCAGTTCTCCGGCGCGCCGTCGCGGTAGTGCCGCTGGAGCGCCCGGCCGTAATTGTCGCGCTCGTCCCCGAACAGCGACCGGAACGTCCACAGGCTCTGGTCGAAGCGCACCAGGACGTTCCAGAAGTAATGCCCGATCTCGTGGCGGAAATGCCCCAGGAGCGTGCGGTAATACTCGCCGAACAGCGTCCGCCGGCGCTCGCGCTCGACGTCGTCGGCCTCGGCGATGTTGAGGGTGATGACCCCGCCGCGGTGGCCCGTGAGCACCGGCGGCCCGATGCGATAGCTCTCGGACGGATCGACGAGGAAATCGAAGGCGAGGCCCGTGGTCGGATTCTCCGCCCGCGTCATCAGCGGCAGGTTGAGCCGCAGGAGGGAGTAGAACAGCCGGTGCTTGGCCGCCTCGATCTGGCGCCAGCGCGTGAGGTTCCAGGTGACGCCGAGGTCGGGCACCACGCGGTTGTGGCGACAGGCGGTACAGTACGCCTCCGGCATGTCTTCGGGCACGAGCCAGTTGCAGGCCCCGTGCGCGGCGTTGGCGCAGAACCGGTACTTCCGGGCCGGATTGGCATAGGCGTGCCAATGCGTGCCCACGGGCTCCAGCGCCGACATCTCGTGCATCTCGCCGACGTAGCCGAGGCGCCGCTGACAGCTCTCGCAATCCGTGCTCTCGAAGCTGACCGGCTGGTCGCAGGCCTGGCACTGGAAGATCTTCATGCTGCCGTCTCGATGCCCGAACCCTGCCACCCCTGCGCGCCGCATCCCGCCGCGGGCGCTCCGCCCCCGGCAAGGGGAGGAAAGCCGTCCCATCCGGCTAAGTTCCCGCCCGGTTCGCTGTGGCTCGATCATGCACGGAACTTGCTTACGGACTCGCTTCGATGCGACGTCGGTGTGCGGCGGTGCTTTCGCGCCACGAGCCCGACGCGACGGCGCACCATCACCGACCCCATCGCCCGCGGGAGACCGTTGGCGTATGGCTGGAACACTGCATCCCCGGGTGCACCGCAGGGCGGTGGCCCGGCCCCTCGCAGCCGCACCGGGCGTCCCATCGCCCACGCGGCTCCACGCCCTGGTACTGCGGGAGTCCCCGTGTCGATCAAAGCCGCCCTGCACCACGTCACGCACTACACCTACGACCGGCCGATCGCGCTGGGTCCGCAGGTGATCCGCCTGCGGCCGGCGCCGCATACGCGCACGGCCGTGCCGGCCTACTCCCTGAAGGTCCTGCCCGAGAATCACTTCATCAACTGGCAGCAGGACCCCAACGGCAACTGGCTCGCCCGGCTGATCTTTCCGGAGAAGACCCGCGAGTTGAAGATCGAGGTCGATCTCACCGCCGACATGTCGGTGATCAACCCGTTCGACTTCTTCGTCGAGGACTACGCCCAGGCGCGGGGCTTCACCTATGCCGACGACCTCACGGCGGAGCTCAAGCCCTACCTCGTCCTCGACGACGCCATGGCGCCCGAGGTCGACGACTTCCTCACCCGCCTGCCGGCCGAGCCGAACACGGTGCTGTTCCTCGTGGCGTTGAACGCCCAGGTGGCGGGCGAGATCACCTACGGCGTCCGCATGGAGCCGGGCGTTCAGACCGCGGCCGAGACCCTGACCCTGAAGAGCGGCTCGTGCCGCGACTCGGCGTGGCTGATGGTGCAGATCCTGCGCCGCCTCGGGATGGCCGCCCGCTTCGTGTCCGGCTACCTCATCCAGCTCGTTCCCGACACCACCGCCGTCGACGGCCCCGTCGGCACCGCCACCGATTTCACCGATCTGCACGCCTGGGCCGAGGTCTACCTGCCCGGCGCCGGCTGGATCGGCCTCGACGCCACCTCCGGCCTCCTCTGCGGCGAGGGCCACATTCCGCTGGCCGCGACGCCGCACTACAACTCGGCGGCGCCCATTTCCGGTCTCGCCGAGCCGGCCGAGGTCGAATTCGGCTTCGAGATGACCGTGACCCGCGTGGCCGAGGCCCCGCGCATCACCAAGCCGTTCTCCGACGAGGTCTGGGAGGCCATGGACGCCCTGGGCGACCGCATCGACGTGGACCTCGCCGAACAGGACGTGCGCCTGACCATGGGCGGCGAACCCACCTTCGTGTCCATCGACGATTTCGAATCGGCCGAATGGAACGCCGCTGCCGTGGGACCGACCAAGCGGGGCCTCGCCGACAAGCTCATCCGCCGCCTGCGCACCCGCTTCGCGCCCGGCGGCATGCTGCATTACGGCCAGGGCAAGTGGTATCCGGGCGAGAGCCTGCCGCGCTGGGCCTTCGCCCTGTACTGGCGCCGCGACGGCGTGCCCGTGTGGAAGGATGCCGGCCTCATCGCCGCCGAGGACGGCCCGCGCACCGCCAATTCGACCCAGGCCAAGGCCCTCATCGACGGCGTCGCCGCGCGCCTCGGCCTCGGCCCCTACGTGTTCCCCGCCTTCGAAGACCCGGTCTACTGGACCGAGAGGCGCGACGAGCTGCCGGTGAACGTCACCACCTCGGAACCGATGTTCCCGAACCCCGAGACCAATGCCCGGATGGCGCGGGTGTTCGAGCGCGGTCTGGGCGAGGCCGCCGGTTACGCCCTTCCCCTGGCGAGCCTGCCCCTCGGCGAGGATGGGGCGGCGGATCGGGTCTGGATCTCGGAGGCCTGGGACTTCCGCCGCGGCCACGCCTTCCTCACCCCCGGGGATTCCCCCGTCGGCTACCGGCTCCCCCTGTCGTCCCTGCCCTACGTGCCGTCCGCGAACTATCCCTACTACCAGCCGCAGGACCCCCTCGAAGAGCGCGATGCCCTGCCCGAGGGCCATCCGGGCACGGAGACGGTCAACGGTTCGGGCGTCACCGGGGTCGCCGTCCGCACGGCCTTCGCGGTCGAGCCGCGCGACGGCGTGCTCCACGTGTTCATGCCGCCCCTGCAGCGGGTGGACGAGTACCTCGAACTCCTCGGCCACCTCGAAGCGGCGGCGGCGGCGCTGAAGCAGGCCGTGCACATCGAGGGCTACGAGCCGCCCTTCGACCCGCGCATGAACGTGATCAAGGTCACGCCGGACCCCGGCGTCATCGAGGTCAACGTCCACCCGGCCCCGTCCTGGCGCAACGCGGTGACCATCACCACCGAGCTCTACGAGGATGCCCGCCAGATCCGCCTCGGCGCGCAGAAGTTCATGACCGACGGCCGCCACACGGGAACCGGCGGCGGCAATCACGTGGTGCTCGGCGGCGCGACGCCCAACGACTCGCCGTTCCTGCGCCGGCCGGACCTCCTGAAGAGCCTGGTGCTGTACTGGCAGCGCCATCCGGCCATGTCCTACCTGTTCGCCGGCCTCTATATCGGTCCGACGAGCCAGGCCCCGCGCATGGACGAGGCGCGCCACGACGGGCTCTACGAGCTCGAAATCGCCATGGCGCAGGTGCCGAAGCCCGACGAGCCCAACATCCCGCGCTGGCTGGTGGACCGCATCTTCCGCAACATCCTCGTGGACGTGACGGGCAACACCCACCGCTCCGAGATCTGCATCGACAAGCTCTACTCGCCGGACGGCCCGACGGGCCGCCTCGGGCTCCTCGAATTCCGCTCCTTCGAGATGCCGCCGGACCCGCGCATGAGCCTCGCGCAGCAATTGCTGCTGCGCGCCATCGTGGCGTGGCTCTGGCGCGAGCCGCAGGAGGGCGGCTGTGTCCGCTGGGGCACGGGCCTGCACGATCGCTTCATGCTGCCCCACTTCCTGTGGGCCGACTTCCTCGGCGTGCTGGAGGATCTCCGGGCCGCCGGCTACGACTTCGACCCCGCCGCCTTCGTCGCGCAGCGCGAGTTCCGCTTTCCGGTGTTCGGAACCGTGGAGCATGGCGGCGTGAAGCTGGAGCTGCGCCAGGCCCTGGAGCCCTGGCACGTGCTGGGTGAAGAAGGGGCCATCGGGGGGACCGTGCGCTACGTCGACAGTTCCGTGGAGCGGCTGCAGGTGAAGGTCGAGGGCTTCGTCCCCGGCCGGCACGTGATCGCCTGCAACGGCCGCCGCCTGCCGATGACCGGCACCGGCGTCTCCGGCGAGGCGGTGGCGGGCCTGCGGTTCAAGGCGTGGCAACCGGCCTCGTCGCTGCACCCGACGATTCCCGCGCACGCGCCCCTCACCATCGACATCCTCGATGCCTGGAGCGGGCGGTCCCTCGGCGGCTGCCGCTATCACGTCAGCCATCCGGGCGGGCGCAACTACGAGACCTTCCCGGTCAACACCTACGAGGCGGAGGGGCGCCGCCTCGCCCGCTTCCAGGCCCACGGCCACACCGCCGGCAGGATCGAGATGCCGGTGGAAGAGACCAATCGCGAGTTCCCCATGACCCTCGATCTGCGGAGCCCGGGCCCGCGATGAGTGATGCGGCCGAGGCGGAGGTCTCCGGGCGGGCGGAACGGCTGGCGCGCTGGACCTCCGGCTACCGGCCGCATCCGGGCGTGCCCGACGCGTTCATGGACGCGTCGGGCACGCCGCGCGCGGCCTGGACGCGGGTTCTCGACCGCCTCGGCGACCTCACCGAAGTGGACATCGCCGCCCGCTTCGTCTCGGCCGTGCGCCACATCCGCGACACCGGCATCTCGTACCGGATCTACGGCGACAAGCGCGATCACGCCTGGCCGCTGGGCTCCCTCCCCTTCGTGGTGGAGGCGGCCGACTGGCAGGATCTGAGTGCCGGCATCGTCGAGCGCGCCGAACTGATGGAGGCGATCCTCGCCGACATCTACGGCCCCGGCCGCCTCGTGGCCGACGGGCTGCTCCCGGCCGCCGTCGTTGCCGGGAGCCCGGAATTCATGCGGCCCGTCGCCGGGATCGCGCCGCCGGGCGGGCGCTTCCTCAAGCTCTACGCCGCGGACGTCACGCGCGGGCCCGACGGGCGCTGGCAGGTCCTGGCCGACCGCACCCAGTCCCCCTCCGGTCCGGGCTATGCCCTGGAGAACCGGATGGTGCTGACCCGCGCCTTCCCGGATCTCTACACCGATCTCCACGTCGAGCGCTTGGCCCCCTTCTTCCAGGCCTTCCGGCAGGGGCTGGCGCTCGGCGCGCAGCGCAGCGACCCGCGCATCTGCCTCCTCACCTCCGGGCCGTTCAGCTCGACCTATGTCGAGCAGGCGGTCCTCGCCCGCTATCTCGGCCTGCTCCTCGTCGAGGGCGACGACCTCGTGATGCAGGACGGGGCCCTGCACGTCCGCACCGTGTCGGGCCTGAAGCGGGCCGACGTCCTGTGGCGGCGCATCGATTCCGACTACGTCGATCCCCTCGAACTGAACCCCGCCTCCCGCCTCGGCGTGCCCGGCCTCATCGAGGGCCTGCGCAACGCCAGTCTCGTCGTCGGCAACATGCCGGGCTCCGGCATCCTCGAATCGGGCGCCCTCGCCGCCTACCTCCCGGGCATCGCCAAGCGGGTCCTCGGGGGCGAGCCGCGGCTGTCGGGCCCACGCACGTGGTGGTGCGGCGATCCCGACAGCCTCGCCCATGTGCGCGACAACCTGGACGCCCTGACCCTGCGGCCCGTGGCGACGCCGCCCAAGGGCATGGCCCGCGATGCGATCATGGGACCCCTCGCCTTCGGGGCCGACCGCGAACGCGTGGTCGCGGCCCTGCGCGACCGGCCGTTCGACTACGTCGCCCAGGAGCGTGCCCCCCTGGCGACCACGCCCGGCTGGGACCGGACCGGCGGCGCCCTGCGCCTCGTGCCCCGTCCCTTCGCCCTGCGGGTGTTCGCCGCCCTGACGCCGGACGGCTGGCGGGTGATGCCGGGCGGCTTCTGCCGCATCTCGGAGCGCGCCGACGTCGATCCCATCGAGATGCGCGCCGGCATCAAGGCCGCCGACGTGTGGATTCTGTCCGACGGGCCCGTCGAGTCGGTCCCCCTGATCCAGCCGGCCGCCCAGAAGGTCCGGCGGATCGCCGGCCACCTGCCCTCGCGGGCCGCCGACAACCTGTTCTGGTTCGGCCGCTACGTCGAGCGGGCGGAGGCGGTGATCCGCCTCGTGATCGCGCATCTCGGCAGCGTCGGCGCCGCCGTCATCACCGACCTGCCCGGCGACGCCAACTCGCCGACCTCCCTGCGCATCCGGGCCCTCCTCGACGAATGGGGTGCCATCTCCGCCCCGGACCTGCCCACCGCCGCCCTGGCCCGGGAAGCCCTGAGCGGGCGCGAGGTCTACGGCTCGGCCCTCAGCCACGGCCTCTCCGCGCGGAGCAACGCCGCGATCCTGCGCGAACGCCTCTCGGGCGAGGCCTGGCGGGTGCTCGCCGACCTCAAGGACATCCTCGATATCGGCACGGAGCGGGCCTATTCCGAGGCCGAACTCGTCGGCGTCGCCGAGCGGGCACTGGGCCTCATCGCCGCCCTGGCGGGGCTGGCCCAGGAGAACATGAACCGCACGGCCGGCTGGCACTTCGTCGATCTCGGGCGGCGCATCGAGCGGGTGATCAACACCTGCGCCTTCGCGACGCGCTTCGTCGGCGACGGCGCCACCGCCGAGGATCTCGGCGTGATGCTGTCGCTCTGCGATTCGCACATCGCCTTCGGCGCGCGCTACATGCAGGGGGCCGCCCTCGATCCCGTGCGCGACATGGTGCTCCTCGATCCGTTCAATCCCCGCTCCGTCGCCTTCCAGGTCGAGGCCATCGAGCGCCATCTCGCCAGCCTGCCGGTCCTGAGGGTCGACGGCCTGCCCGAGCCGCACCAGCGCCTCGCCGCCAAGCTGGCCGCGGAGTTCGCCACGGGCGAAGCGTCCGAGTTCGACGGAGCTGCCCTGGCGCGCCTGGAGAACGAGTTCGAGCACCTGGCCGACGCCATCGCGACCCGCTACTTCCCCAATGGCCCGCACGCCCTGCGGCCGGAAAAGCTCGTGGGTCTCGGGTGATCTACACGCTGCGCCACCTCACCACCTACCGCTATGCCCGGCCCGTGCCGTTCGCCCGCTGCGGCCTGCGGCTGCGGCCGACGGACGGCGAGGGCCAGACGGTCCTGGAGAGTATCCTCGCGATCTCGCCCGAGCCGCGCCAGCGCGTGGTGCGCCGCGACTATTTCGGCCTCGACGTGGTGGCGGTGACCATCGACACGCCCCACACGGAGCTGCGCGTGGAATCGCTGTCGCGGGTCCTCGTCGAGCGCCCGCCCCTGCCCGATCCCGAATCCGGCCCGTCCTGGGAGCGGGTGCGCGACGACGCCCTGGCCCGGCGGTCCCTCGCCCCCGACGCGCCGGTGCACTACCTGTTTCCGAGCATCCGCGTGCCCCTCGCTCCCGAGGTGACGGACTACGCGCGCGCGAGCTTCCCGCCCGGACGCAGCGCCTTTGGCGGCGCCTTCGACCTCATGCTGCGCATCCGGGCCGATTTCCGGTTCGATGCCAAGGCGACCTCCGTGCGGACGCCCCTGGCCGAATCCTTCGCCCTGCGGGCGGGCGTCTGCCAGGATTTTGCCCACATCATGATCGCGGGCCTGCGCGGCCTCGGTATTCCGGCCGCCTATGTCAGCGGCTATCTCCGGACGATTCCCCCCGTGGGACGCCCGCGCCTGCGCGGGGCGGATGCCAGCCACGCCTGGGTCTCGGTCTGGTGCGGCGAGGGCTGGATCGGCCTCGACCCCACCAACGGAATCGGCATGTGCGACGACCACATCGTCGTGGCGCGCGGGCGCGACTACACCGACGTCTCGCCCATCGACGGGATCGTCTCCTCCTCCGGCGCGCAGAAGCTGAAGGTCGAGGTCGACGTGGTACCGGACGGCGAGCCGATGCCCGAGCACGCCCCGGCCGTGGAGGCGGAGCCGGCCTGAGCCCCCGTCGTCGAACCGCCGCGGGCGCATGGACAGGCGCGCCCCCCATGGCTTAAGCGCGGCTTGCGTCGGGAGGGCTGTCAGCGCGGCTCGCGTCCCGGCGGACGTCCGGTGGAGTGGGAACCTTGGTCGAGACACAGGACGGTGCGTCGCTCGACGACGCACGTGCGGCGATCCGCGCCTTCATCCTCGGGCGCAGTCCCGGCCTCGCGCCGGAAGCCGTCACCGGGCAGACTTCCCTGGTGACCAGCGACGCCCTCGATTCCATCGGCGTCCTCGACCTGATGATGGAGCTCGGCGACCGCTTCGGCTTCGAGATCGAAGAGGACGCGTTCGCCGTCGAACATTTCGAGAGCATCGACGCCCTGGCGGCCTACGTCGTGTCGAAGCGGCACCAAGCCTGACGCCATGAGGACCCCATGAGCGCGCCGACGCACGTCCGGGACCTGCTCGACGGGCCGGCCGGCGACCGCATCGCCCTCGTGGCCGGCGCGGAGCACCTGACCTATTCCGGCTTCCGCACCCGCGTCGCGGCCCTGGCGGACCGGTTGATCGGGGCCGGCATCGAGCCGGGCGACCGGGTCGCGGTCTGGCTGCCGAAATCCATCGGCGAATGCGTGGCCCTGTTCGCCGTCGCGCGGGCCGGCGGCGCCTTCGTGCCCATCCATCCGAGCCTGCGCCCGGCCCAGGTGCGCCACATCGTCGAGGATTGCGGCGCGCGCGCCCTGGTGACCGACGCCCACCTCCGCGCCACCCTGGGCGAGAGCCTCGCGGTGGAATTCGAGGCGCCGGGGAGCGAGGATGCCCTCCTGCTCCTCACCCTGGAGCGCCGGGACGGACCCGCTCCGCCGACCGATCTCGCGGCGATCCTCTACACCTCGGGCTCGACGGGTTTGCCCAAGGGGGTGATGCTCTCCCACGCCAACCTCCTCGCCGGCACCCGCATCGTTCGGACCTACCTGGGCCTCACGCCGGACGAGCGCATCCTGTCGGTGCTGCCCCTCGCCTTCGATTACGGCCTGAACCAGCTCCTCACCGCCGTCGAGCAGGGCGCCCGCCTCGTCCTCCTCGATGTCCGGTTCGGCGACGAGGTGGTGCGCGCCATCGAGACCCACGGGATCACCGGGCTCGCCGGGGTGCCGACCCTGTGGACCCTCCTGACGCGGGCGGCCCCCCGTCTGGCCACGGCCGATCTGGCGAGCCTGCGCTACCTCACCAATTCCGGCGGCGCCGTGCCCGTGGAGACCGTCGCGCGCCTGCGCCGCGCCCTGCCGCGGACCGACATCGTCCTGATGTACGGGCTCACGGAAGCGTTTCGCTCGACCTGGCTTCCCCCCGGCGAGCTCGACGCCCGGCCCGGCTCCATGGGGCGCGCCATCCCGGAGACCGAGATTTTCGCCGTCGCCGCCGACGGCCGGCGCACGCGGCCGGGCGAGCCCGGCATCCTGATGCATCGCGGCCCCACCGTGTCCCTCGGCTACTGGAACCGGCCCGAGGACACCGCCCGGGTGCTCGTGCCCGATCCCCGCGCCCCCGGCGGCCCGCCCCTGTGCCGCTCGGGCGACATCGTGGTCGAGGACGAGGCCGGCTACTTCACCTTCGTCGGGCGCGACGACGCCATGATCAAGACGTCGGGGTTTCGCGTCAGCCCGGGCGAGGTCGAGGCGGCCCTGATGGCGACGGGCGCCTTCCGGGCCGTCGCGGTCATCGGCCTGCCCGACGCGAGCCTCGGGCAGCGCATCCACGCCGTCGTCATCCCCGCCGAGGGCGGCCCGACGCCGGAGGCGGCCCTCCGGTCCCTGCGCGAGACCCTGGCGCCGCACCTGGTGCCCCGCTCCGTCGAGGCGGTGGCGTCGCTTGCCGTCACCCCCAACGGCAAGGTCGATTACAAGCGCCTCGCCGCGGAGCGCCGGGATGCCTGAGGCCGACGACCTCGCCCGACGCCTGATCGCGGAAAACTTTTCCCGCCTGGACGGGGCGATCCGCGTCGGCGGCCTCGCTCTGGCCGACCTCGCCCGGACCCACGGCACGCCCCTCTTCGTCTACGACGCCGCCCTCATGCGCCGGGCCTACCGCGCCCTGTCGCGGGCCGTCGCGGGCTTCGCGACGGTGGACTACTCCGTCAAGGCCAACCCGTGCCCGGCGGTGATCCGCGTGTTCGCCGACGAGGGCGCCGGCGCCGAGATCGCCTCGGGCGCCGAGTTCGCCGCGGCCCTGGCCGCTGGCGTCGCGCCGCAAAAGATCCTGTTCGCCGGGCCGGGCAAGAGCGACGCCGATCTCGACCGGGTCGTGGCCGGCGGCATCGGCGAGATCCACCTGGAGAATATCGAGGAGATGGCGCGGGTCGCCGCCGCCGCCGCGCGTCACGGGCGGCGCGCGGCCGTGGCGATCCGGGTCAATCCGGGGCCGGACGCCCAGGGCGGCGCCATGCGGATGGGGGGCAAGCCCTCGCCCTTCGGCTTCGACGAGGAAGAACTCGACGCCGTCGTCGACCGGGTCGCGGCCGAGCCGCACCTGCGCCTGACCGGCCTCCACCTCTTCGCCGGAACGCAGGGGCTGTCGGCGGCCGTGCTCCTCGGGCAATGGGCCTACGGTTTGCGACTGGCGTCCCGGGCCGCCGCACGGATCGGGCGCCCCCTCGACACCGTCGATCTCGGCGGCGGCCTCGGCATCCCGTACTTTGCCGGGGACGCGGCCCTCGACCTCGACGCGATCCACGCCGGCATCCCGGCCCTGCGGGCGACGGTCGACGCCGATGCCGGCCTCGCCGGCGCCCGCATCGTCCTGGAGCCGGGACGCTATCTCGTCGGGCCCGCCGGCCTCTACGTGGCGCGGGTGCGGGCGGTGAAGATCTCGCGCGGGCAGCGCTTCGTGATCACGGATGGCGGCATGCACCATCACCTCGCCGCCTCGGGCAACCTCGGACAGATCGTCAAGCGCGACTATCCGGTGGTCGCCGTCGTGGAGCCCGCGGATTCCGTGCGCACGCCCGCCGCCGTGGTCGGGCCCCTCTGTACGCCCCTCGACATGCTGGCCCGCGCCGCTCCCCTGCCCGACCTCGCCGCCGGCGACCTCGTCGCCGTGCTGCAATCGGGCGCCTACGGCCTCACCGCGAGCCCGACGGGTTTTCTCAGTCACCCGCTGCCGGCCGAGATCCTGGTCGATGGCGGGCGGGCGACGGCGATCGGGCCGTGGCGGCCCGGGGTGGATGCCTAGGATTTGCTTTCCGAAAACAGCCGGAAGGCTTCGAGGGTCTCGGCGCTCACATGGTGCTCGATGCCCTCGGCATCGCGCCGGGCCGTCTCGGCGCTGACCCCGAGGGCGCACAGGAATTTCTCGACGATGCGGTGGCGCTCGCGGCTCTGGACGGCGAGGGCCTGGCCGGCCGCCGTGAGGAACACGCCGCGATAGGGCCGCTGCTGGACGAAGCCATCCTCGACGAGGCGCTTGAGCATCTTGGCCACGGTGGGTTGGGCCACGCCGAGGCGGGCGGCGATGTCGACCTGGCGTGCCTCGCCGCCGTCGCCGATGAGATCGGCGATGAGTTCGACGTAATCCTCCACCAGCTCCAGACGTCGCGCTTCGCGCGCCTGGCGAAAGCTCTCCACGTGCACGTCGGGATCGACGAGGGGGGACGCGGGATCGGATCGCGACGAATCCTGCATGTGACCGGCCGTCTCCCTTCCCGCGGGCGCACCGGATCGGCGCTCGCACCCGGCTGTGTAGCGAAGCCGGACCGCGAAAGGGACCCCCTTCGGCTGAGGGCCCCGGCCGTGTTGACGCCTCGGCAACGGCCGCATGCTAGGTCTTTGCCACCGCCTCGGCCAAGGGGCGGCGGCGCGGACTCAAGCGAAAGTTGCACGTGAACGCGACGCGATCCCCCCTCGGTCCGGGACGTGACCCGCCCCCGGCGGCCCGGCTTTGATCGCCCGCCACACCCTGACCTATGTCGGCTCGCGCGGGGTGGCCGCGGCCCTCAACATGGCGTCCCTCGCGGTCTTCACCCGGCTCGCCCCGGCGGAGGCCTATGGCGGCTACCTGCTGATCCTGTCCTGGGCCCTGGTCCTCTACGGCGCCACCTGCCAGTGGCCGAAATTCTCATTCTTCGCCCTCTACGACGAGGCCCGCGCGCCGGATCAGGTCGGTACGGTGGTGCGCCTCCTCGGGGCGATGATCGGGCTCGCCGCCCTGGCCGCCGCCCTCGGCGCCTGGCTCGGGATCGTCGCGCCCGCCGCCGCCGCCGCCATCGTGGCGGCGGTCCTCGGCATGATGGTGTTCGAGGGGGCCTGCGAGATCGCCCGCACCCGTCTCGAAGTCGGCGCGGTCGCCTCCGCCATCGTCCTGCGCGCCGTCCTCGTCCTCGGCCTCGGCAGCGGCGTCCTTCTCCTCACCGGCCACGCCGTCGATCTGCTCCTCGCCACGGCGCTCGCCAACGTGCTGGCGGCCGTGCCGCCCCTCGCCGCCCTCGGATCGCTCCTGCGCGGGCGCGGCAGCTGGGCGGAGGCCCGTCGCCTCGTCGCCTATGGCTGGCCCCTGGTCCTGTCCTTCGCCGCCGCGGCCCTGGCCCAGACCATCGACCGTCTCATCATCGGCCAGAGCGTCGGCGTGGCCGAACTCGGCGCCTACGGGGCCTTCTCGGACTTCCTGCGCCAGAGCTTCGTCGTGTTCGGCGACAGCATCGCCCTGGCCCTCGTCTCCATCGCCAAGCGCGAGGCCCGTGACGGCGGGATGGCGGCCGCCCGGCCCGTCCTCGAAGGGGCCGCCCGCCTGATGGCCCTCATCGCGGCCTTCGGGGCTGTGTTCTTCCTCGCCTTCGACGACCTCGTCGTCGCCGTGCTGCTCGGGCCCGACTACCGGGCCGCCGCCCTCGGCGTCGCGCCCCTGCTCGTGGCCGCCAGCGTCTTCCTGATGCTGCGGTCGTACTATTTCGGGCAGATCATCTACTTCTCGGCGTCGAGCCGCCTCGATGCCGTCGCCTCCGTCACCCTCCTGGTCGCCATTAGCGGCCTCTCGGCCGTGCTGATCCCACCCTACGGCATCACCGGGGCGGCCATCGCCGTGGTACTCGGACAGGCGCTGGCCTGCCTCGTCTTCGTCTTCGGCGACCGCACCGGCCTGCGCATGCCGGTGCCCTGGCGCGATGTCGCGACCATCGGAGCCACCGCCCTCGCCTGCCGGATCGCCATCGCGTGGATCGAGGCGTCGGGCGCCGGACGCACGGCCACGTCCGTCGCCGTCGAACTCGCCCTCCTCGGGCTCGGCGTCGGCGCCATGGCGTGGCGCTTCGACATCCTCGGGGTCGCCGGCCTGCTCCGGCGCCGGCGCGCGGCCTGATGCGCGCGCCCGGTCACGGCCCCGTGGTGCGACTGGCCGACGGTGGCGTCGCCGCCCTGCGCGCCCTCGATCCGGCGGCCCCGTGGCTGCCGGCCTGGCGTGACCTGAGCCGGCGACCCTTCGTCGAGAACCTGTTCTACGACCCCGACTTCGCCCTGGCGGCGCTCGACGCCTTCGGGGACGGGGTGGACATCCTCCTCGTCGGCGACCGGCCGCCGGAGGAGCCGGGCCTGCGCCTCGCCGCCGTGTGGCCGTGCCGGCGCGGGCGCGGCCGCTGGGGCGTTCCCTTGCGCCTCACCCTGGGGTGGATGCACGGCTTTGGCGTCTTCGGCGTTCCCCTGCTCGATCCCGAGGCCCCGGACCGGGCCCTCGACGGCCTCCTGCGCGGGGCCGCTCGCCTCGCCGGTCCCCGCCTGATGCTGCCCTACGTTCCGACGAACGGGCCTTTCGCCGACCTCCTGGCACGGGCCTGCCGGCGCCACGGCCTCGCCCGCGCGGAGTTCTGGGAGCATGCCCGGGCGGTCCTCGACCTGTCGGATCGCACGGGCCCCGAGCGCGCCGCCTATCTCGACCACCTCTCGCCCCGCCGGCGCCGGCGCCTGCGCCAATCGGCCGAGCGCCTCGCCCCCCTGATCTTCGAGACCGTCCGCGATCCGGCCGATCTCCGCGCCGCCCTCGACGACTACATCGCCCTCGAAGGCTCCGGCTGGAAGGGCCGGGCCGGCACCGCCATCGGCGACGCCCCCGGGGAGAGCGCGTTCCTGCACGCGTCCGTGGCCGCCTTCGGCGCCCTCGGCCGGGTGCGCATCGACCGCCTGCGCCGCGACGGGACGACCCTGGCGAGCGCGGTTACCTTCGTCGGCGGCGCACGGGCGTGGTGCCTGAAGATCTCCTTCCTGGAGGCGGAGGCCCGCGACTCCCCCGGCGCGCAGCTGCTCCATCACCTGACGCGGAGCCTCATCGCCGACGCCGCCCTCGACGGTGCCGATTCCTGCGCGCCCCCGGATTTCCGCCTCGCCGAGACGTTCTGGGCCGAACGGATGCCCCTGGCGCATGTCCTGATCGCGGCGCCGGGGGGCGACCGGCTGTTCGGCCTCGCCCGGAGGCTCGAAGGCCTGCGGGCCCGGATGAGCCGGATGCTCGCCCGACGGACCTGGGCGCAGGGCCGCAAGGGCGCCCGCGCGGCCGGAGCGCCGGACGCCCCTACCAGCCGAAGCGACTGATCCGCGCCTGGGCCGCCGCGACGGCCCTGGGATCGCGGCCGAGGGCGGCGAGGCGCTGCGACCAGTCGTGGCAGGTCACGCAGAACGGCAGGCTCGCGAGCACGATCCCCTCCCGCGACCGGGCAACCGAGCCGATGAGGCAGGCGATGGGGATTTCCGAATCGGGCCGTCCGAGGCAATCGCCGCGCGGGCTTCCGAAGAGCGGCCGGTTCGGCCAGTCGAGGACGATCACCGTGCCGCCACGGCGGTCGGGGGCGGGCGGCAGGCTGTAGCTGCGCAGGAACAGGGCCGCGAAGGCCAGGACCAGGGCCGGTACGAGGAGGCGCCCCATGATCGCCTCAGGCCGGCTCGTCGAAGCGGCTTCGGCGGAACACCTCGGTGCCGGCCCCGTCGATGACCCGCACGGCTTCGGCCGGCCCGCCGCTGCGCTGCGGCGCGCGGGCCCGGGCGAACAGGCCCAGGGCCCGCTCCATGGCCGCGTCGAGGCTGCCGACGCGGACGGAGACGCGCTGGCGCACGGGGTCCTCGCCGGGCTCGTCGGGCCCGAGAATCTCGATGTGGAAGGTTTCGCGTGGGGTCAAGGGCGAGGCGGCTCCGGCCTTTTCGAATGGGGCGATGGCTCACATAGGGCATCGGTGGCGATCGGGCGCGCGAAAGGCGCGTTTCCCGACCGTCCGCCTCCACCCTTGCCGGCCGATCGATACAAGTCACCCGGCGGATGCAACATGCGCCGGGATATGGTTCAGTGGCGCCTCCCTCACGTGCATGGACCCAAGCATCATGGCGACGACGCCTTTCGTGACCGTGGATTGGCTGAAAGTCCGGATCGAGGCCCCCGACATCGTCGTCCTCGACGGGTCCTGGTACCTGCCGGCGCAGGGGCGCGACGCGGCTGCGGAGTACCGGGCCGGGCACATCCCGGGGGCCATCCGCTTCGACATCGACGCCATGAGCGACGAGACCTCGGGCCTGCCGCACATGCTGCCGCGCCCGGAGGTTTTTGCCGCGCGGATGCGGGCGCTCGGCGTCAGCGATGGGGCGCAGATCGTGGTCTATGACGGGATGGGACTGTTCTCGGCGCCCCGGGTGCGCTGGATGCTGCAGGTGTTCGGCGTGCGCGACGTGGCGCTGCTGGAGGGCGGATTTCCGGCCTGGGTCGCGGCGGGCGGGGCGGTCGAGGACGGCGAGGGCCGGCCGCGCGAGCGCCGCCACTTCACCGCTCGCCTCGACAACGGCGCGGTGGCGGACGCGCAAGACATTGCCCGCGCTCTCGAATCCGGCTCAGCCCAGGTGGTCGACGCGCGCTCCGCTCCGCGCTTCCGCGGCGAGGAGGCGGAGCCCCGCCCCGGCGTCCGCCCCGGTCACATGCCGGGGGCCCTGAACGTCCATTACGCGGCGCTGCAGGCCGATGGACGGCTCAAGGACCCCGACGCCCTGAGGGCGGTGTTTGCCGAGAACGGCGTCGATCCGGACCGGCCCGTGGTCACCACCTGCGGATCGGGGGTCACCGCCGCCATCGTCTCCCTGGCCCTGGAGAGCCTCGGCCGGCCCGCCCGCGCCCTCTACGACGGGTCGTGGTCGGACTGGGGCGCGGACCCGGCGCGGCCCGTGGCCACCGGCGCGTGAGGTGTCGGCGCGCGCCGTTCCACGCCCCGACGTGACGCTCCCCGACCGTTCCATGCCGCCGACGCGCCAGCGCTCGGACGGGCGCGTGCACCTGCGCGTCGGACGGATGGGGGCCGACACCCGAATCCTCGACATCGCCGAATCCGGTCCCCTGCGCGTGCGCCTGCCGCGCGGGCCGGCGGGGCCGTGCGAGGCGGTGCTCCTGAACAGCGCCGGCGGCATCGCCTGCGGCGACCGGTTCACCGTGTCCGTCGCCGTGGGCGCCGGCGCCGGCCTCGTCCTCACCACCACGGCGGCGGAGAAGGTCTACCGCTCGGACGGACCCGGCACGGTGATCGAAACGACGGCCGCGGTGGCGGCGGGCGGCCACCTCGCCTTCCTGCCGCAGGAGACGATCCTGTTCGACGGGGTCAGCCTCCGGCGCAGCCTCACCGTCGATCTCGCGGGGGATGCGGGCCTGCTCGCCTTCGAGGCCGTGACCTTCGGGCGGGTGGCGCGGGGCGAGCGGATTCGCGACGGGCGCTTCCACGACCACTGGCGCATCCGCCGCGACGGCCGCCTCGCCTACGCCGATTCAATCCGCCTCGACGGGGCGATCGCGGACGCCCTAAGGCGGGCCGCCATCGGCGGCGACGCGCGGGCGATGGCGACCCTCGTCGACGTGTCGCCGGGCGCGGAAGGCCGCCTCGAAACCATGCGGGCCCTGCTCGAAGCGGGTGCGCGGGACGGCGTCGGGGCGGCGGCGAGCGCCTGGAACGGCCACCTCGTGGTGCGCTTCCTCGGGGCCGACCCGGCGGCCCTGCGGGCGCTCGCTCAGGCCGTCCTCGTCGGCTACCGGGGCGTCCCCCTCCCCCGGGTGTGGCAGAGCTGACCCCACGGGGCGCCACCGTCCCGCGGTGACGGTCAGGGATAGCGCTCCCAGAGGAGCGTCACGACGCTCATCTTCCCGTCGACGTTGAATTTGAACGGCGGGGTTTTGAGGGTCAGCGTCCTGCCGTCGTACTCCACGTCCCTGACTTGGGATGTCCCCGACCAGACCTCGTTCCACGACGTATCGATGTCGTGGGTCACCTTGTTTCCATCGATCCGATACGTGCCCGCGTAAGCGAAGAACGTCTTGTGCAAATGAATGCGGTCCTCATCGCTCATCTTGTCGTTGGCGACCGGCCTCGCGCGCCCTTCGAAGGCGCAGATGACCGTCATTCGCCCGTCCTTGCCGTAGGTGAGCCAGCCAGTGGGCCGAGGGCCACCATAGGCCTCGATCACCTCATTCGACTCGACGAGCTTTCGCGTCGCCGCGGCAAGTCTCCAGGTGCCGGAGATATCCTGTGGCTCGAGCGCAAACGCAGATGTCGCGCCGAAGCAGGCGGCAAGGGTGCAGATGATCCTCACGGACGTCTCCCCACTGTCGATTCGCCGGCGGCGATCCACGCAAGGATACGCCCGGTTTTCGCAGTTCGCGCCCATCGAATCGTCGGTCGACCATGAAAAAGGGGCCCCGGCCTCGCCGGAGCCCCCTTCCCAAATCATCGGATCGGGCGGTCGGCCTCAGTAGGCGGCCGGATCGGGGCTGTCGCTCGGGTTGGCGAAGGTCTTCACCATGGCCTCGCTCATGGGCAGGTTCAGGTTGATGCCGCGGGGCGGGATCGGCTTGGTGAACCAGGTGTCGTAGAGCGCCTTGCCCTCGGGGCTCTTGTAGAGCTTGGCCGTCGCGGCATCGACCACCGCCTTGAACGGGGCGTCGTCCTTGCGCAGCATGATGCCGTAGGGCTCGGGCTTCGACAGGGCCTCGCTCGAGATGGTGTAGGCGCCCGGGTCCTTGGAACTGGCGGCCAGGGAAGCGAGGAGCACGTCGTCCATCACGAAGGCGACGGCGCGGCCGGTCTCGACCATGAGGAACGCCTCGGCGTGGTCCTTGGCCGGCAGGATGGTCATGCCGAGGTTGCCCGCGGTGTTGGCCTCGTTGATCTGGCGGATGTTGGTGGTGCCCGAGGTCGAGACCACGGTCTTGCCCTTGAGGTCGGCGAGCTTGTCGAGCTTGGCCGTCTTCTTCGACACGAAGCGGGTGGCCGTGAGGAAGTGGGTGTTGGTGAAGGTGGCCTGCTTCTGCCGGTCGGGGTTGTTCGTCGTCGAGCCGCACTCGAGGTCGATGGTCCCGTTGGCGATGAGCGGGATGCGGGTCGCGGAGGTGACCGGGTTGAGCTTGACCTCGACGTTCGGCAGCTTGAGGTGGACCTTCACCGCCTCGGCGACCTTCTTGCAGATCTCGAAGGCGTAGCCGACGGGCTTCTGCTCATTGTCGAGGTAGGAGAACGGCACCGACGCGTCGCGGTAGCCGATGGTGATCTGGTTGGTTTCCTTGATCTTCTTCAGGGTCCCGGTCAGGTCCTCCGCCCGGGCGGCGCCCGTGGCTGTGGCCGAGACCGCAAGGGCGACGAACGCCGCCGTGACGGCGGATCTTGAGTGGCGCGAACGCATGGGCAGGCTGACTCCGGGGGGCGATCGCCGCGACGGCCATCGCTCAAGGTACCTATAGCAAGTTAGCGGCGGTGCTCACCGACGCAATCGGTGTTTTCCACGCATCGCGAGGAATGCGCGGGGGCTCGCGCGCCGGGGTCCGACTAGCAATGCACGTGCCGCCGCCGGATATGCATTTGCCGTCGGCGGGGATGACCGACGCAAAAAGGCCCGGCTTCGCAGCCGGGCCAGTTCACAGGTCTCGAAGCTCGAATGGTCTCCACCGGTCGGATGTCGCGACGACACCCGACCGGTCGGCGTCGACTTAGAAGTCGCGCTGGATGCGCATGCGCATCTGGTAGGTGTCGTCGGCGGTCACCGTCTTGACGTTGCCGTTGGCGAGGTTGATCGCGTTGACCGCACCGTTGGAGCGGGTCTGATCGACCACCCGGCCGCTCTGGACGCCGACCTTGGTGTAGAGGCCCTCGACGCCGATATCGAGATCCTTCACGGGCGACCAGATCAGGCTGGCGCCGGCGACGACCTGGTAGGTGTCACGCAGCACGGGGCTGACGTTGTAGGACGGCGTGCCGATGATGCCGGTGAACTGCGAGCCGGCGAGGGCATTGACGGTGGCGGCGCTGGCGCCGGGGGCGCCGGTGGCGGTGGCGTAGGCCAGGGCGTTGTTGAAGCGGGCGCCGCGGGCGAAGCTCAGCTCGCCGTAGCTGGCGAAGATCGCCGAACGCCACTCGGGCGACCAGTAGTGCAGGAACGAACCGACGACGGTGAACGAGGTCGAGAGCTCGATCTTGCCCGTGAGCGGGTTGAGGGTCGCATCCGACATGTAGGGCGGGAGGCGTAGGACCCGTTGTACGAGGAGTAGCCGGTGTAGAGGGTCGCGCCCTCGCCGTAGGCGCCCTGGAGGTAGAAGGTGTCGCCGGGGGCGATGAACGGCATGTTGATCTTCACGCCGCCCTGAACGGCCCAGCCGAACTCGGAGGCGGGACGGGCGGTGAAGCCGCCGAAGTTGGCGATGGGCACGCCGGCCGGGGCGCCGAAGGTAGCGGCCGAGTAGCCCTGGATGAAGTTGGCGGTGTTCAGCTCCTTGGCGGCGGCCGAGAGCTGGGCCGAACCCCAGGCGGCGTCGTAGCGCAGGACACCGACGAAGTCGACGGCGCCGAAGACCGGGCGGCCGAAGGCGTCGGTGCTGATCAGGACGCGCTGCGGCGCCGGGGAGGTGGTGGCCTCCTGCGAGTAGATGGTGTTGCGGCGGAAGCTGGGATCTTCGAGCGAGACCGTGGCGGAGAAGCCGCCGGTGCCGAGCTTGGTGGTGTAGGCGAGCAGGTTGGTGGAGGCGAGGTCCGAACCACCCGTGCCGCCCATGATCTCGAAGTCGTGGGCGTAGAAGTCGAAGAACGACGAGGCGCGACCGGCGGTGAGGCCGGCGAACTGGATGAACGCCTTCTCGGTGCTCACGAACTGCTGGACGCGGCCGAACTGATCCTGACCGGTGGCGCCGAAGGCGTTGCCGATGCGCTCCTGGGTGCCCGAGCGCAGGCCCTGGGTCGAACCGGTACGGGAGGCGAATTCGAGGCGGGTGAAGGCGCGCAGGGTGCCGTAGGCGGTCTGCGTGCGGGCGTCGACGTTGATACGGGCCAGGCCGCGGTAGCCGGTGGTGTCGCCGTTGCTGCCGGAGCGGCTGTCCTGCTGCTGGTAGCCGATTTCGAGGCGCGCGCGGCCCGAGAGACGGATGCAGGTATCGGTGCCGGGGATGTAGAAGAAGCCGGCGCCGTAGGCGGAGCAGACGCGGACGTATTCGATGGGGGCAGCCTTCTTGACCGGGAGGTCGGCTGCGTGTGCTCCGGCAACGGCTGCGAAACCCGCAGCAGAGGCAAGAAGCGAGCTCTTCAAGAGCTTCATTGATATCTCCAAAAGCTTCGAGACCCGAGGGATGGACGACTGCAGGCACGATGATCCGAAAGGAACCCGACCCGTGTCGTCCTTATCTTTCAACAGCCGAGCGTTTTCGCTGGTTTGCAGAAGTGTTGCGCTGGCGATGCCCCCAGTGCCCAGTCACTCTGTGCGAGCCGGTTCCGTCGGGCAACTCGAAAACGTGATCGGTACTGCGGTTCCGCCCCCGTGTTGCGGCGGTGCAACGTTGCACAGGCGGCTAAGCGTATGAGGAAGAGCACGATTTCCGGGCGACGGCCGGCCCCGCCCCGCTCCGCCCAGTCGGTCGGACTGTGCTGCGTTTCCGCCCATTTCGGCAAAATGATTCCACGTTTCGGCGTGAAAACGGCTGAATGTGCCCGTTTGGTATATTGAACGATGTATTCATAGGCAGGGGCGGGATTATTTCTGAAGACCCTCGGTTCGGGTGTGCGAGCCCCGCGAACTCCGATCCGGGGCCGCCGCCCGTCCCGCCCGGCTGGCGGCGGCCTGTGGACGGAATGCCGGGCCGGCACCGTCTCGCCGGGCGTCGCTCGAGGCACGGACAGCAGGGTCGCGACGGCCTTCGTGAACGGTCGGGTATCCCGGCGACACCCGACCGGTTCGCGTCGCCTCAGAAGTCGCGCTGGATGCGCATGCGCAGCTGGTAGGTGTCGTCGGCCGTGACCGTCTTGACGTTGCCGTTGGCGATGTTTGCCGCCGTGACGGCACCGCGCGAGCGGGTCTGATCGACGACGCGGCCGCTCTGGACGCCGACCTTGGTGTAGAGGCCCTCGACGCCGATATCGAGATCCTTGACGGGCGACCAGATCAGGCTGGCGCCGGCGACGATCTGATAGGTGTCGCGCAGGACCGGGCTGACGCCGAACGAGGTCTGGCCGACGACGCCGGTGAACTGCGAACCCGCCAGGGCATTGACGGCGGCCGCGCTGCCACCGGCGGCGCCCGTCGCGTAGGCGAGGGCGTTGCCGGCACGGGCGCCGGGGGCGAACTTCAATTCGCCGTAGCTGGAGAACACGGCCGAACGCCATTGGGGCGACCAGTAGTGCAGGAACGAACCGACGACGGTGAACGAGGTCGAGAGCTCGATCTTGCCCGTGAGCGGGTTGAGGGTCGCATCCGACATGTAGGGGTCGAAGGCGGCGCCNCAGGAACGAACCGACGACGGTGAACGAGGTCGAGAGCTCGATCTTGCCCGTGAGCGGGTTGAGGGTCGCATCCGACATGTAGGGGTCGAAGGCGGCGCCGTTGATGGTGCTGGTGCGCGAGGAGTAGGAGCCGTTGTACGCGGAGTAGCCGGTGTAGAGGGTCGCGCCCTCGCCGTAGGCGCCCTGGAGGTAGAGGGTGTCGCCGGGGGCGATGAACGGCAGATTGATCTTCACGCCGCCCTGAACGGCCCAGCCGAACTCGGAGGCGGGGCGCTGGGTGAAGCCGGCGAAGTTGGCGATGGGCACGCCGGACGGGGGAGCACCCGCGGCGTAGCCCTGGATGAAGTTGGCGGTGTTCAGCTCCTTGGCGGCGGCCGAGAGCTGGGCCGAACCCCAGGCGGCGTCGTAGCGCAGGACACCGACGAAGTCGGGGACGCGGTTGCGCTGGGACACGTCGACGGCGCCGAAGACCGGGCGGCCGAAGGCGTCGGTGCTGATCAGGACGCGCTGCGGCGCCGGGGAGGTGGTGGCCTCCTGCGAGTAGATGGTGTTGCGTAGCCCTGGATGAAGTTGGCGGTGTTCAGCTCCTTGGCGGCGGCCGAGAGCTGGGCCGAACCCCAGGCGGCGTCGTAGCGCAGGACACCGACGAAGTCGGGGACGCGGTTGCGCTGGGACACGTCGACGGCGCCGAAGACCGGGCGGCCGAAGGCATCGGTGCTGATCAGGACGCGCTGGGGCGCCGGGGAGGTTTGCGCCTCCTGCGAGAAGATGGTGTTGCGGCGGAAGCTGGGATCTTCGAGGGAGATTGTTGCCGAGAGGCCGCCGGTGCCGAGCTTCGTCGTGTAGGCGAGCAGGTTGGTCGAGGCGAGGTCCGAACCACCCGTGCCGCCCATGATCTCGAAGTCGTGGGCGTAGAAGTCGAAGAACGACGAGGCGCGGCCGGCGGTGAGGCCGGCGAACTGGATGAACGCCTTCTCGGTGCTCACGAACTGTTGGACGCGGCCGACCTGATCCTGGCCGAGGGCCTGGAAGGCGTTGCCGATGCGCTCCTGGGTGCCCGAGCGGATGCCCTGCGTGGAGCCGGTGCGGGAGGCGAATTCGAGGCGGGTGAAGGCGCGCAGGGTGCCGTAGGCGGTCTGCGTGCGGGCATCGACGTTGATCCGGGCCAGGCCGCGGTAGCCGGTGGTGTCGCCGCTGCCGCCGGTGCGGCTGTCCGTCTGTGCATAGCCGACCTCGAAGCGGGCGCGCCCCGAAAGCCGGATGCAGGTATCGGTGCCGGGGATGTAGAAGAAGCCGTTACCGTAGGCGGAGCAGACGCGGACGTATTCGATGGGGGCGGCCTTCTTGATCGGAAGATCGGCGGCCTGTGCTCCAGCGACGGCTGCAAGAAATGCGGCGGACGCGAGGAGCGAGCTCTTCAGGAGCTTCATTGATATCTCCAAAATCTTCGAAACCCAGGGGATAGGCGACTTCAGAGATAGCGGTCCGAAGGACACCGACCTTTGTCGTCTTTGTATTTGTAAATGTCAGGCATTTTAGCCTGTTTGCACGGTGTTGCACTGGATTTTGCCCAGTGCTTACTGACTTTGTGCAAGCCTGTTCGAGGGGGCAACACGAAAACGTGATCGCGCGCGCAACTCCCCCGCCGTGTTGCGGCGTTGCAACGCAGGTTGGGCGGCTAAATATCTGAAACGAAGCGGGTTTTTGGATCAATGCGGACGGCGCGGCGGCCCGGCCGGCGCGGCGGTCCGCGCTCCGTCCGGCTCATTTCCGCGGAATCGTTGCGCTCTTCGAGCCGAAAACCCTCAGAATCGCCGATGGTGTCGCTTGAACGACGTGTTCGATGGCAGGGGGGCGATGATGTCCGGAACCCGTCGGATGGGGGAATCGGCCGCGCGCTCGCGGATTCGCCGCCGGCGTGCCCCGCCCTCGCCCGGCGGCGCCCGGGCCGGCCTGCGGCCTTCGGGGGGGCGAAACCGACCCTGCGCCGAATCGCTCCGGATCGGGGCGCCGCGGCAAAACCCTGCGCCGCCCCGGCGATTCGGAGTCCGACGAAGTCGGCTGACCGCCCGCGATCGTTCGGCATGGAAGGCGTTCAGCCCGCCGCGACGCCGCGATCCGAAGCGTGGGAGCCGAGACGGAACGGGCACGCGCCGTCGAACCCGGCGCGGCCGAGGGGGCCCGCCCGGTCCGCCCCGTCAGGCGGGAATGGGCGTCGCCAGCACCTTGTCGACGCGGCGTCCGTCCATGTCGACGACCTCGAAGCGCCAGCCGTGGGTCTCGAAATGGTCGCCGGCGGACGGGATGCGGCCGAGCTGGAAGATGACGAAGCCCGCCAGGGTGGCGAAGTCCTCGGTGTCCGGCCGCTCGACGAAGGCGAGGCGCTCGAAGGCCTGACCGGCCGGCATCATCCCGTCGATGAGCAGGGAGCCGTCCCCGCGCTCGACCACCGCCGGCTCGTCGCCGATCTCCGGGATGTCGCCCGCGATGGCCTCGAGCAGGTCGGTCTGGGTGACGATGCCCTCGAGGCTGCCGTACTCGTCCACCACGATGGCCATGCGCACGGGCTGGGCCTGGAAGATCTCCAGGACGGCGAGGATCGACAGGCTCTCGTGGACGACGGTGGGCGGCTGGGTCGCGGCCAGGACGTCGATGGTGCCGCCGTCGAGGACCTGGTTGAGCAGGTCCTGCTTGCGCACGACGCCGACGATCTCGTCGACCTGGGACCGGCTGACCACGATCTGGGCGTGGTCGCACTCGCGCACGGCCTTCAGGATCGCCTCGCGGTCGTCGTCGGCATCGACCCACTCGACCTCGTGGCGCGGCGTGATGATGTCGCGGACCTTGCGCTCGCCGATGGAGAAGATGCGCTCCACCGCCTCCTGCTGCGCCTCGCGGATGAGGCCGGCCTCCTGGCTCGCCTGGATCAGGAGGTTCAGTTCCGCCGTCGAGTGCAGGGAGCCCTCGCCGTGCCCGGCCTTGAGGCCGCACAGGCGCACGACGCCGTTGCCGAGGCCGTTGAGGAACAGGATCGCCGGGCGGAACACGAACAGGAACAGGCTCAGCGGCCGGACCACGGCGAGCGCCGTGCGCTCGCTGCGCTGGAGGGCGAGGCTTTTCGGGGCGAGCTCGCCGAGCACGATGTGCAGGGCCGTGATGATGACGAACGAGATCGCCACCGCGATGGTGTGGGTGGCGACCGCGCTCACGGAGGACGGCAGCCAGGCCAGCAGCGGCTCGATGAGGTGGGCCAGGGCCGGCTCGCCGACCCAGCCGAGCGCCAGGGACGAGATGGTGATGCCGAGCTGCGTCGCGGCCAGGTGCGCGTCGAGCTGGTCGGTGGCGCGCTGCAGGGCGGTGGCGTTGGTCCGGCGCTCGGTGACGAGTTCCGACACCCTGCTCCTGCGGACCGAGACGAGGGCGAACTCGGCGGCCACGAAGAACCCGTTGGCCAGGACGAGGACGAGGACGGCAACGAGGCCGAGGCCGGTTGCCCACGCTTGATCGGAAATCGTCGTCTCCACCGCCACGGGTCGTGGCGGGAGATCTAACAGTTGTGCCCCACGGGGCCAATCGCCTCAGGCGGTCCGCCCGCAGCAATATGAGGCAGACGCGCCGGGCGTCTCGGCCCGAACCCTACAGCCGGCGCAGCGCCACGCTCTCGATGCGGTGGCTGGCGCCCTTGGCGAGGATCAGGCTCGCGCGCTGGCGGGTCGGCAGGATGTTGTCGCGCAGGTTCGGCAGGTTGATGGTCGTCCACAGGGTGTCGGCGATCTCGAGGGCCTCGGTCTCCGTCACCTCGGCGTAGCGCCGGAAGTAGGACAGGGGATCGCGGAACGCCGTCTGGCGCAGGCGCAGGAAGCGGTTGACGTACCAGCGGTGCAGGTCGTCCTCGTGGCCGTCGAGGTAGATCGAGAAGTCGAAGAAGTCGGACACGAACGGGATCGCCGTGCCGTCGCGGGGCAGGCGCGCCGGCTGCAGCACGTTGAGGCCCTCCACGATGAGGATGTCGGGGGAATCCACCACCCGCTCCTCCCCCGGCACCACGTCGTAGACGAGGTGGGAGTACAGGGGGGCGGCCACCTGCTTCTTGCCGGCCTTGATGTCCGTGAGGAAGCGCAGGAGTGCCGCCGTGTCGTAGCTCTCCGGAAACCCCTTGCGCTCCATGGCGCCCATGGCCCGGAGTTCGGCGTTGGGCAGCAGGAAGCCGTCCGTGGTGATGAGATCGACCTTCGGGGTGTTGGGCCAGCGCGCCAGCAGGGCTTTGAGCACCCGCGCCGTGGTGGATTTGCCCACCGCCACGGAGCCGGCCACCCCGATGATGTACGGCACCTTGGCCTCGCGCTCAGCCATGAGGAAGCGCTGGGTCGCCTTGAACAGCCCCTGCGTCGCCGCGACGTAGAGGGAGAGCAGGCGCGACAGGGGCAGGTAGATCGCCTCGACCTCCTCCACCGAGATCGGGTCGTTGAGGGATTGCAGGCGCGTCACGTCCTCGGCGGTGAGGGTGAGGGGCGTGTCGGCGCGCAGCTGCGCCCACTCCTCGCGGGCGAACAGGCGGTAGGGCGAGAGCCGCTCGGGCCCGAGGCCGGTGACGGGGTCCTGCCCGATGGCGGGGTCGCGTTCCGGGTGCGGCGCCGCGACGGCGGCCCCGGTCACGTGTGCCTCCGGGCGGCCTTCTCGGCGATGCCGCTCTGGGCGGTGCGCCGTTCGAGCTCTGCCATCACCTCGTCGAGGGCGACGCCGCCGGCGCGCAGGAGCACCACGAGGTGGTAGAGCACGTCCGCCGCCTCGCTCACCAGGCCGTCATGGTCGCCCTGCACCGCGGCGATGGCGGCCTCGACGGCTTCCTCGCCGAGCTTCTTCGCCGGTTTCGCCGGACCCCCGGACAGGAGCTTGGCGGTGTAGGATTGGTCGGCCGGGGCCTTGGCGCGGTCCGCCACGAGGGCGTCCAGGTCGGCGAGGGTGAACTGGGTCATACGGTCCTGGAGTCCGGCGGTCCGGACTTATCGTGCCACCCGGCGGGGGCGGCGGCATTTCTGATCATGGGGCAAACCCGCTTCCGGACCCGGCGTCAAGCGTCGCGGCGCATGGACAGGCCCGCCGCCGCCATGTGGGCCTTGGCCTCGGCCACGCTGTGCTGCCCGAAATGGAAGATCGAGGCGGCGAGCACGGCGCTGGCATGGCCGTCGCGGACCCCGGCCACGAGGTCGTCGAGGCCGCCGACCCCGCCCGACGCGATCACCGGTACGCTCACGGCATCGGCGATGGCGCGGGTGAGCGCCAGGTCGTAGCCCGAGCGCATGCCGTCGCGGTCCATGGAGGTGACGAGCAACTCGCCGGCCCCGCGCACCGTCACCGTGCGGGCGAACGCGATGGCGTCGAGGCCCGTGGGTTTGCGCCCGCCATGGGTGAAGATCTGCCAGGATTCAGGCTCGCCCGGCGCGGAGGTGCGCTTGGCGTCGATGGCGACGACGATGCACTGGCTGCCGAACTTTTCCGCCCCCCGCGCGACGAAGTCGGGATCGGCGACGGCGGCGGTGTTGATGGAAACCTTGTCGGCCCCGGCGAGCAGCAGGGTGCGGATGTCCGCCACCGTGCGGATGCCGCCGCCGACGGTGAGCGGCATGAAGCAGGCCTCCGCCGTGCGGCTCACCACGTCGAGGAGCGTGCCGCGGTCCTCGTGGCTCGCGGTGATATCGAGGAAGCAGAGCTCGTCGGCCCCGGCGGCGTCGTAGGCTTTGGCCGCCTCCACGGGATCGCCGGCGTCGCGCAGTTCGAGGAACTGCACGCCCTTGACCACGCGGCCGTCCTTGACGTCGAGGCAGGGGATGATGCGGGTCTTGAGCACGAAAGTCCCTTTCGCGGTCGCGGTGCGGTCAGGCCGCCCGGCCGCCGGGTGTCTGACCCTTCGCCCTGGCGATGGCGGCCAGCGCCTCCCGCGGGTCGATGCGGCCGTCGTAGAGGGCGCGGCCCGTGATGGCGCCGGCGAGCAGGGCGCAGTCGGGCTCGAGAAGGCGGTGGACATCGTCGATGGAGGCGAGGCCGCCCGAGGCGATCACCGGGATGGTGACGGCGCGGGCGAGGCCGAGGGTCATCTCGATGTTGAGGCCCTTGAGGATGCCGTCGCGGGCGATGTCCGTGTAGATCAGGGCCGCGACCCCGGCATCCTCGAACCGGCGCCCGAGTTCCTCGGCGGTCATGCTCGACGTGGTGGCCCAGCCCTCGACGGCGACGCGGCCGTCCTTGGCGTCGATGCCCACGGCGATCTTTCCGGGATAGAGCCGCGCCGCCTCGTGGACGAAGGCGGGGTCGCGGACGGCGGCGGTGCCGATGATGACCCGGCTGACCCCCTTGGCGAGCCACGCCTCCAGGGTCTTCATCTCGCGGATGCCGCCGCCGAGCTGCACCGGCAGCTTGGTCCGGGCCAGGATCGCGTCGACGGCGTCGGCGTTCATCGGCGCGCCCGCGAAGGCGCCGTCGAGGTCGACCACGTGCAGCCAGGGGAAGCCCTGTTCCTCGAACACGGCGGCCTGGGCGGCCGGATCGTCGCTGAACACGATGGCCTGGGCCATGTCGCCCTGCACGAGGCGAACGCAGCGCCCTTCCTTGAGATCGATGGCCGGGAACAGGATCACGCGTCGGTTCGCTTTCGGGCTGTACGTTGGGCGGGGTGGGGGCCTACGGCCGCCATGCCAGGAAATTCGCCAGGAGGGCGAGGCCGAGATGCTGGCTCTTCTCGGGGTGGAACTGCGTGCCGGCGACGTTGTCCCGCGCCACCATGGCGGTGACGGGCCCGCCGTAATCGCTGTGGGCCACCGTGTCGGCGGGATGCGACGGCTGCAGGGCGAAGCTGTGGACGAAGTAGGCGTGCAGGCCGTCCTCGCCGAGGGGAATACCGGCGAGCAGCGCGTGGTCGCGGTCGGCCGTCAGGGTGTTCCAGCCCATATGCGGCACCTTGAGCGCCGGATCGGCGGGGCGGATCGGGCCGACATCGCCGGGAATCCAGTCGAGGCCCGGCGTCGTCGCGTATTCGAGGCCGCGGGTGGCCAGGAGCTGCATGCCGACGCAGATGCCGAGGAACGGACGGGCCCGGACCTTGGCCGCGTGGGTCATGGCCGCGACCATGCCGGGCACGGCATCGAGGCCGGCGCGGCAATCGGCGTAGGCGCCGACGCCCGGCAGCACGACGCGGTCGGCGCTCGCCACGATCTCGGCGTCCGACGTCAGCACGATGCGGCTGTCGAGGCCGGCCTCGCGGGCGGCGCGCTCGAAGGCCTTGGCCGCCGAATGCAGGTTGCCCGAGCCGTAATCGATGATCGCGACGGTCTCGGGCGTCACCGCCGGCCCTCGCTGAACGGGAACATGCCGATGGCGGCCTCGCCCGTGCGGGACGGGGCGTTGGCGTAGGGCGCCAGCGTCGGGCGCGCCGGGGCGGTGCCGTCGAGCCAGCGGGCGGCGGCCTTCATCTCGGCCTCTTCGAGGCTGCCCGCCAGCACGGCATCCCGCACCGGGCGGCCCCGGCGGGCATAGGTCCAGCGCCGCAGGGACGAGGCTTCGAGGCCGACGAGCAGCTGCACGAGCAAGGCGACGACGAAGCCGGCGACCGGGTTCAGCGCGGCCGCGTGGCCGAGATAGGCCGTGGCGGCCAGGAGGGCGAGGACGCCCAGCGCGCTGAGCCACAGGCGATGAAACAGGAACCACAGGGGCCCGTAGGCGAAGGCCGCCCACGAGAAGCCGTCGGGCACGAGGTGCGCGCGCTCGAGTCCGTGAACCTCGCCCGCGAGGGCGTCCCGATCGAGGTGCAGCGTGTAGGTGCGCATGGCGTGTCCTCTCGTGCGACCCCGTTCAGTCAGAGCGAGCCCTTGGTCGAGGGAACGCGGCCGCCCTCGCGCGGATCGACGGCGACGGCCTGCCGCAAGGCGCGGGCCAGACCCTTGAAGCAGCTCTCGGCGATGTGGTGGGCGTTGTCGCCGTAGAGGGTCTCGACGTGGAGCGTGATCCCGGCGTTCATGGCGAAGGCCTGGAACCACTCGCGCACGAGTTCGGTGTCGAACTGCCCGATCTTCTCCACCTTGAAGGCGGTGCGGAACACGAGGAACGGCCGGCCGGAAATGTCGACCGCGACCCGCGTCAGGGCCTCGTCCATGGGCAGGTGGATGTCGGCGTAGCGCGCGATGCCGCTCTTGTCGGCCAGCGCCTGGGCGAAGGCCTGGCCGAGCGCGATGCCGGCATCCTCCGTGGTGTGGTGCTGATCGACGTGGAGGTCGCCGGTGACCGAGACCTCGATGTCGAACAGGGCGTGGCGCGCCATCAATTCGAGCATGTGGTCGAGGAAGCCGACGCCCGTCGCGATGGTGGCGCGGCCGGTCCCGTCGAGGTTGACCGCCACGTGGACGTCGGTCTCCGCCGTGCGGCGGTCGATGCTGGCGGCGCGCATGCCTGAAATTTGCTCTTGTGCGGTCGAATTCCGGGGTCGAGCCCGCCTTCTAGTGCCAACGGGGCCCGCCTGTGAAGGGAGCGGGCCCGCGATTCACTCGGTTTCCGGGCCATTCGCTCGGCCGATCCCGTCTGTCCCTCAAGCTCGATATCGAGCGCGGGTCCCCTCCCGTTAAAAGCTACGACATCCACGCCACCGCCCGGCGGCTGCTTTCGAAAGCCACGACGCGTCGGCACGAAGCGCGACGGACCCCCTCTCCTGTTTGGGAGAGGGTTGGGGTGAGGGTCGTGAACTCTCCGAATAAGTCCCACACCTCACCCTGTCCCTCTCCTTCCAGGAGAGGGAACCCGAGCATCACCCGTTCAGGACGCGGCCGGCGACGGCGTCGAGCTTGGTGAGCAGGGCCGGATCGCGCTGGGCCGGGGCGGTCATGATGGAGCCGTCGAGGGCCCGGTCGGAGCCGACGGGGCAGGCCTCGCGCGCCTCCGGGAAATCGCGGGCGAGGCGGGCGACGAGGCGGGCGGCCTTGTCGGCGTTGGCGCGGGCCACGGCGACCACGGCGGCGACGTCGACGGCGTCGTGGCCCGGATGCCAGCAGTCGAAATCCGTCACCATGGCGATGGTGGCGTAGGTGATCTCGGCCTCGCGGGCGAGCTTGGCCTCGGGCATGTTGGTCATGCCGATGACGTCGTAGCCCTGCGCCTTGTAGGTGGTGGACTCGGCGTAGGACGAGAATTGCGGGCCTTCCATGCAGACGTAGGTGCCGCCGCGATGGACCGCGATCTCCTCCGCCTGGGCCGCGTCGGCGATCCGCCCCTGCAGGGCCGGGCCGATGGGGTGGGCCAGGGACACGTGGGCGACGCAGCCGTTGCCGAAGAACGAGGATTCGCGGCCATGGGTGCGGTCGACGAACTGGTCGACGAGGACGAACAGGCCGGGATGGAGCTCGCTGCGGAACGAGCCGCAGGCGGAGAGCGAGACGAGGTCAGTGACGCCGGCCCGCTTCATCGCGTCGATGTTGGCGCGGTAGTTGATGCCGGTGGGCGACAGGCGGTGGCCGCGTCCGTGGCGGGCGAGGAACACCACCTTGGTCCGGCCGATCCGGCCGATGCGCAGGGCGTCCGAGGGCTCGCCCCAGGGGGACCGCACAGCCTCTTCGCGAACATCCTCCAGGCCCGGCAGGTCGTAGACCCCCGAGCCGCCCATCACGCCGAGCACCGCTTGCGTCATCCGTCGCTCCATAAACTCAGCGCCGGTCGCCCCCGTGTGGGACGCCGGCGCTGTGGTGTTTCGGTGAGGACGGCGCCCGTGTCGAGCCCCGCCGCGTTCGATCGGCTCGGTCGGGTCCGATCGGTTCAGTAGGTCTTGTGCAGTTCCGGCTGGAGGCCGTGGACCTCGCCGCCGACCTTCGCCCAGATCTTCTTCTTGACGTAGTAGAGCAGGCCCGAGAGCACGATGAGGAACAGGATCACCCGCAGGCCCAGGGCTTTCCGCGCCATCATGTGCGGCTCGGCGGTCCAGGCCATGAACGCGGCGACGTCGGTCGCGTACTGGCTGACCGTCTCCGGCACCACCGGCTCGCCCTTGTCGGTCTTGGCGTAGGTGACCTGACCGTCGCTCAAGGGTTTCGGCATCGCGATGAGGTGGCCGGGATAGTACTTGTTCCAGTACGTGCCCGAGGGGACCTCCTTGCCGGCCGGCGGGTCCTCGTAGCCGTCGAGCACCGCGTGGATGTAGTCGACGCCGTGCTCGGTGTAGCCGACGATGGGCAGGGCATCGGTGAGGAACTTCGGGAAGCCGCGCTCGAAGGTACGGGCCTTGGCCAGCACCGAGAAGTCCGGCGGGGCCTTGCCGCCGTTGGCGGCGGCGGCGGCCTTCTCGTTGGGGAACGGCGACGGGAAGGCGTCGGCGGCCCGGGCCGGCCGATCGACGTCCTCGCCGGAATCGTTCTGTTCCTTGACCTTGTACTCGGCGGCGAGCGCCTTGACCTGGCTGGCGGAAAAGCCGGGGCCGCCCGGCTCCGCGAGGTTGCGGAAGCGGACGAGGCTCATGCCGTGGCAGCTCGAACAGACCTCGCGATAGACCTGGAAGCCGCGCTGGAGCTGGGCCTGGTCGAAGCGGCCGAACATGCCGGCGAAGCTCCACGCCTGGCGCGGCGGCTGGGGAGCGCCGTGCTCCTCCTCCGCCGAGGCCAGGGTGACGCTGAGGGTGGCCGCGACGAGGGTCGCGGCGAGGAGGCGGGTGGTTTTCATGGTTCTCAAAAGTCCCCTGCCCTCAACCCTTGGACTGCGGTGCGGCCGCGGCCCCGGCCGGCATGCCGGACCCGGAGACCTGCTTGCCCGGACCGGTGACGCTCTCGAGGATCGAGTCCGGCAGGCGGTCGGGCGTCTCGAAGAGGCCGACGAGGGGCATCACGACGAGGAAGTGGAGGAAGTAGTAGGCCGTGCACAGGCGGGCGGCGATGACGTAGCCGCCCTCCGGCGGCTTGGCGCCGAGCCAGCCGAGCAGAACCGTGACCACGACGAACAGCCAGAAGAACTGACGGTAGATCGGGCGGTAATTGGCCGAGCGCACCCGCGAGGTGTCGAGCCACGGCGCGAAGGCGAGGATGATCACGGCGCTGAACATCAGGATCACGCCGCCGAGCTTGTCCGGCACCGCGCGCAGGATCGCGTAGAACGGCAGGAAGTACCATTCCGGCACGATGTGGGCCGGGGTCACGGCGGCGTTGGCCGGGACGTAGTTGTCGGCGTGGCCGAGGTAGTTCGGCTGGTAGAAGATCCAGTAGGCGAAGAAGATGCCGAACACGACGGTGGCGAACACGTCCTTGACCGTGGCGTAGGGCGTGAACGGCACCGCGTCCTTGCTCGACTTGATCGGGATGCCGGCGGGGTTGTTCTGGCCGGTGACGTGCAGGGCCCAGACGTGGAGCACGACGACGCCGAGGATCATGAACGGCAGCAGGTAGTGGAGCGAGAAGAACCGGTTGAGGGTCGGGCTGCCCACCGAGTAGCCGCCCCAGAGCAGGCTCTGCACCGTCTCGCCGACGATGGGGATGGCACCCAGGATGCTGGTGATGACGGTGGCGCCCCAGAAGCTCATCTGGCCCCACGGCAGGGTGTAGCCGAGGAAGGCGGTGGCCATCATCAGGAGGTAGATGATCACGCCGAGGATGTAGAGGATTTCGCGCGGGGCCTTGTACGAGCCGTAATACAGCGCCCGGAACATGTGGATGTAGACGGCGACGAAGAACATCGACGCGCCGTTGGCGTGCATGTAACGCAGGAGCCAGCCGTAATTCACGTCGCGCATGATGTGCTCGACGGAGTTGAACGCGTTGGCGGCCGACGGGTCGTAGTGCATCGCCAGCCAGATGCCGGTGACGATCTGCGACATCAGCATGGCGATGAGGATCGCGCCGAAGGTCCAGAAATAGTTGAGGTTGCGCGGCACCGGGAAGGCGACGAACGACGAGTGGACCAGCCCGACCAGGGGCAGCCGCGATTCGAACCACTTCGCCACGCGGCTCTTGGGAACGTAGGTGTTGGCGTGTGCGCTCATGGGGCTACCCGCTTCGAAGACTGTTGCATGAAATCCCGTCGCCCTTCCTCAGGCCGCGGCCTTGCCGCCCTCTTCGCCGATGCGGATCTTGGCATCCGTCTCGAAGGCGTAGGGCGGAACCGGAAGGTTCGTCGGGGCGGGACCGCGGCGCACGCGGCCGGAGGTGTCGTAGAGGGAGCCGTGGCAGGGGCACGACCAGCCCTCGTACTGGCCCTGGTGGCCGATGGGGACGCAGCCGAGATGGGTGCAGTTGCCGTAGACCACGAGCCACTTGGCGTGGCCCTCCTTCACCCGGGCGGCGTCGGCCTGCGGATCGATGAGGTCCTTCATCGGGACGGCGGCGGCCTCCTTGATCTCCTTCTCGGTGCGGTGACGCACGAAGATGAGCTTGCCGCGCCAGAACACGTTGACGATCTGGCCTTCCTGGATCGGCGACAGGTCGACCTCGAGGGGGGCGCCCGCCGCGATGGTCTCGGCATCGGGCGCCATGGAGGCGACGAAGGGCCAGACCAGGGCGCCGGTGCCGACGGCCAGCGCCGCGCCGGTGGCGAGGAACATGAAGTCGCGCCGCGTGCCGTCCGTCCCGGGTACGGTGCCGTCGGCATTGACGGCCGTGGTGGCCGAGGGGGTAGCCGCGTGGTTCGCCAAGTGTCGGACTCCGAGCCGGGGATACGGGCACGGCCGGGGCGCGCGGGGCGCGCCGTGGCCGGGCGGGACATTAGAGGCTTTCGAAGGAAAGTCAGCCCGCCGGAGGCAAGCACCCTCCGGCAATTTTTTGCAATGCGACCCCGCGTCACCGGAAGTTCATCCGGCGGCGTTTGTCACAGGAGCGTCCCTTTCAGGATCAGCATCGCCACGGAGAAGTAGATCACCAGCCCGGTGACATCGACGAGGGTGGCGACGAACGGCGCCGAGGCCGTGGCCGGATCGAAGCCGAGGCGCTGGAGCAGGAACGGCAGCATCGAGCCCGTGAGCGAGCCGAAGGTGACGATGCCGACCAGCGCCGCGCCCACCGTCGCGGCCACCAGGGGCCAGTGCACCCCGTAATCGTACAGGCCGGTCTTCTGCCAGACGACGATGCGGACGATGCCGATGACGCCCAGAATCGTCCCGAGGACGAGGCCCGTGGGCACCTCGCGGATCGCCACCCGCCACCAGTCGCGCAGGCGGATCTCGTGCAGCGCCAGGGCACGGATGAGCAGGGAGGTCGCCTGGCTGCCCGAGTTGCCGCCCGAACTCATGATGAGGGGAATGAACAGGGTCAGGACGATGGCCTTCTCCAGCTCGCCCTCGAAGCCCTGCATGGCCGTGGCGGTCATCATCTCGCCGAGGAACAGGGCGCAGAGCCAGCCGGCCCGCTTCCGGATCATCGTGAAGAAGCCGATCTCCATGTAGGGCTCGGGCAGGGCCTCCATGCCGCCGAAGCGCTGCACGTCCTGGGTCTGCTTCTCCACCATGGCGTCGATCATGTCGTCGACGGTGACGATGCCGATGAGGTGGCCGACGGCGTCGATGACGGGGAGCGCCAGGAGATCGTACTTGGAGATGAGGCGCGCGGCCTCCTCGCGGCTCGCGGTGGGCGAGACCGCCAGCGGGCGCCGGCCCGGGGCGACGGAGAGCACGTTGTCGTCGGGGTCGCCCGAGATGAGGCGGCGCAGGGGCACCGCCTTGGTCAGGGCCCGGGTGCGGGGATCGAGGACGAAGATCGAGTAGATGGTCTCGCGGGTCTTCTCGACCTGGCGGACGTGGTCGAGTGTCTGGCGGATGGTCCAGTCGCCCGGCACGGTGACGAATTCCGTGGTCATCAGGGAGCCGACGCTCTCCTCGCCGTAGGCGCTGAGGCGATCGACGGCGCCGCGGGTCTCGGCATCGAGGCGGGCGCGGAGGTCCGAGCGTCCGGGCTCCTCGATCTCGCGGAACAGGTCGGTGATGCGGTCGGCCGACATGCCCGAGAGGTAGGAGGCGACCCGGTCGCGCGGCAGCATCTCGATGATGTCGGCGGCGTCGTCGAGTTCGGGCTGGTCGAGGACCTCGACGGCGCGCTCGTGCGGCAGGCCGAGGAGAATCGCGGCGGCGACCTCGGGCGCCTCCGCGTTGAGGGCCTCGACGATGTCGGGCGCGCGCTCGTCCGACAGGCGGGCGGCCAGGACCGAGGGATCGATCTTGGCCGGAAACGGAACGGTCGCGTTCATGGGCTCACCTCGCGCGGGGGCGCACGGCCGGGGGCCTGAAGCCGAGGGCCGGGGGCATGGAGCCATGGACGGCCGGGGCGGGGCGCCGCCCAAGATCCCGCGTCAGGGGGTCGGACGGGTCGCGCCCGCGGCCGCGCAGGGCGTGGATCGTCGGGGAGTATCGCTGGGCATCGGCTGACTTGAGGGGTGCCCGGGAGACCGGGCGGCGCGTGGGTGCGCCTCCGGCACGCGCGCGTCAAGCCGAATCGGCCAGGCATTCCAGGTGCTTCGCCAGGTGCTTCGCCAGGTGCTTCGCCAGGTGCTTCGCCAGGTGCTTCGCCAGGTGCTTCGCCAGGTGCTTCGCCAGGTGCTTCCCAGGTGCTTCGCCAGGTGCTTCGCCAGGTGCTTCGCCAGGTGCTTCGCCAGGTGCTTCGCCAGGTGCTTCGCCAGGTGCTTCGCCAGGTGCTTCGACGGCCCGTCACCCCCGAAAGGCGAACGGATCGGCGCGCGCCGCGTTGTGGAACCATATCACCGGGACGGGGCGAGGGCCCGGACCGGCCGCGCCGATCCACCGGATTCCGGTCCCCCGCCCAGTCCTATGAGAAATATAAGTGTAGCGCCCACTTGTGTTGTGCCCAATGTATCGACATATCAGGGGCGTCGAACACGAAGGAGTTTCGCCATGAAGTGGTCCGCCCCCGTCGTTCAAGAAATCTGCGTCGGCATGGAAGTCACCAGCTACGAGTCGGCAGAAATCGATCCCTTCAACTAAGGGATCGGCGTCCCCCGGGACGTCAGCGCAAGCCAACCAACCTCAATCTCAGGAGAAACACCATGAAGTGGTCCGCCCCCATCGTCCAGGAAATCTGCGTCGGCATGGAAGTCACCAGCTACGAGTCCGCCGAGATCGACACCTTCAACTAAGCGATAGTTGCTTAGAAGGTTGTCGCCTGGAAAGGGGTGCTGCTCGCAAGGGTGGCGCCCCTTTTTCGTTGCGCCGCCCCGAACGCGAAAAGGCCCGGACGGCATCCCGTCCGGGCCTTTTCGCGTGGCGATCGAGGTCTCTGGATTCGTCCGGTGAAGCACATCCGGAGAGGGCGCAGGTCCCCTCTCCTGGAAGGAGAGGGACAGGGTGAGGTGTGTGACCTTTTCGGAGAATTCGCACACCTCACCCCAACCCTCTCCTTCCAGGAGAGGGAGCCCTGGTGCATCTCGCGCCACCCCAGTGTGACTTTCGAAAACAGCCACTGAGCGGATGTAGGAACTCGGTCGCCTTCCGAGCGACGGGGCCCGTGGCGCTCGCCCGACGGCGCGGCCGATGGAGAAGCGTGCTCCGTCGTTAAAGGCGGTAGCGGATCTGGTCGGTCCAGAAGCGCTCGAGGCGGCCCAGCGCGACGTTCATGCGGCCGAAATCGTCGTCCGAGATGCCGCCGATGGGCTGGATGGTGCGGGCGTGCTTGTCGTAAAGGCCCTGGATGATGTCGTGGATCTGCCGGCCCTTGTCGGTGAGGCTGATGCGGACGGAGCGGCGGTCCGTGGTCGAGCGGGCGTGGTGGAGGTAGCCGGCCTCGACGAGCTTCTTGACGTTGTAGGAGACGTTGGAGCCGAGGTAGTAGCCCTTGGTGCGCAGCTCGCTCGCGGTGAGCTCCTTGTCGCCGATGTTGTAGAGCAGCAGGGCCTGGACGCTGTTGACGTCCTCGCGGTCGCGGCGCTCGAACTCGTCCTTGATCACGTCGAGGAGGCGGCGGTGCAGGCGCTCCACGAGGTGGAGGGCTTCGAGGTACGAGCCGTGCACGGTGCCGGTCTCGGGCGCAGTGTTCGTCTCGATAACCTTGGCTGCCTGGGACTTCATCGCGGGCCTCGTCAGATCTTCGGGTTGCAGGGCCGGTGTTCTTCGCCACCGCTCATGAACCCAACCTAGGCGCCACGGATGAAAGACGGTTTAAGCGATAGGATGAATTTGCGATTTACCTCTATGGGTAAATGCAAGATGAAACGATTGTGGTAAGGCTCCGTTCACCGGATTTCCCGCGCCGCCAGCCAGGACAGGATGAAGTAGATCACCACGATGCTTGCCTGTAGTCCAAGGTAGGGCAACGACATCGGCAGCAGATGCGGGGTGAGGATCGCCAGGGTCAGGGCGCTGGTGGCGGCGAGCAGCCAGACCACGCCGCCCCAGGCGCTGGTGAGCCACAGGCCCACGGCCGCCATGGCGTCGATGACGGCGAAGTAGACGATCACGGTCTGGCGGGTGACCGGCTCGGCCTCGAACGGCCGGGCGCCGGGCAGCACGTCGAGGATCGACGCCCAGGTCGCCACCGCCTTGGCGAGCCAGACCAGGGCGGTGGCGCGCATGAACCACACCAGCACCACGTCCCAGCCGGTCTGGTTCGGGCGCGGCGACCGCTCGATGCGGTCGCCGCCGCCCTCGCCCGCGCGCCGGTTGGCGCCCACCTTCGTCAAACTGCGCACGCACCTGTCCTCATGTGTCGGAGCGCGGCGCGGGGCCGCCGGTTGCCGCGAACGGGGCCTCGAACATCCGCGCGATGGCCGCGTGGTCGACGGCCTCCAGGGTCGCGGGCCTCCAGGCGGGGGCGCCGTCCTTGTCGATGAGGGCCGCGCGCACGCCCTCGAAGAAATCGTGGCCGTCCATCAGCCACGCGGCGAGACGGGTCTCGACGGCGATGGCCTGCGCGAAGGTCATGGTCGCTCCGCGCTGCATCTGCGCGTGGGCGATGCACAGGCTGGTGGGCGAGCGCGTGCGCAGGAGGGCGGCGGTGTCGGCGGCGAACCCGGAGCCCGCCGCGCCGTCGAGGCGGGCGAGGATGTCGGCGACGCCGGGTTCGCCGAAGCAGGCATCGATGACGGCGCGCTCGGCCGTGACGGGTCCCGTGGGCGGCGGCGGCTCCGCATGCCCGGCCAGCACGGCGTCGATGGCGCCGCCCCCGGCGAGGTCGGCCACGATGGCGTCGAACCGCCCGGCGGGGGCGTGATGGGTGGCGAGTCCCAGGGCGAGGGCGTCGCCCGGCCCGAGGGTGGCGCCGGTGAGCGCCAGGTAGGTGCCGGTCCGGCCGGGCAGGCGCGGCAGGGCGTAGGTCATGCCGACATCGGGGAAGAAGCCGATGCCGACCTCGGGCATGGCGAAGCGGTAGCCCTCCGCCGCCACCCGGTGGCTGCCATGCAGGGAGAGGCCGTTGCCGCCGCCCATGCAGAGCCCGTCGATGAGGGAGACGATGGGCTTGGGGTAGGCCTGGATACAGGCGTCGAGGCCGTACTCGCCGTGCCAGAAGGCGTCGACCTCCGCATGCCGGCCGGCCTTGGCCAGGGCGTGGAGGGCGCGGACGTCGCCGCCGGCGCAGAAGGCCCGGCCGCCGGTGCCGCGCAGGACGATCCGGGTGATCGCCGCGTCGGTCTCCCAGGCCCGCAGCTGCGCGTGCAGCGCGGCGATCATCGCCAGGGACAGGGCGTTGAGGGCGCGCGGCCGGTTCAGGGTCACGAGGCCGACCGCGCCGCGGCGCGCGAACAGGATGTCTTCGTCTTGCCTGTCCGCTTGCCTGTCCGCTTGCCCGCCCGCCATCGCCCGCCTTCCGTCCCAGGATGGGTCGCTTAGACGAAGTTTCGGCCCGGCCCGTCAATCTCCCGCACGATCCCTGCGTCGGATCGGCCTGCGGCGGCGGGCTCGAATTGTCGGGACTTGCGATTGTGATAGATCACGGGACCCGACAAGCCCGGCGATGCCGCGAGTCCGAAGATCATGCCCGACGAACTGCCGACCCCGCGTCCCCTCGCCGTCGAAGCCGCGGCGGAGAGTGCCCGTCCCTCGGGCGGCCTCGGCATCACCCAGCGTCCGCGCCGCAACCGCAAGGCCGCGTGGTCGCGCCGCCTCGTGCGCGAGCATACCCTGACGGTGGACGACCTGATCTGGCCGCTCTTCGTCATCGAGGGCAGCGGCCGGCGCGAGCCCATCGCGTCGATGCCGGGCGTGGAGCGCCTGAGCGTCGACGAGATCGTGCGCGCGGCCGAGCGCGCCGCGCGCCTCGGCATCCCGGCGATCTCGTTCTTTCCCTACACCGAACCGGCCCTGCGCGACGCCACCGGCTCCGAGTCCCTCAACTGCGAAAACCTCGTGTGCCGGGCCGTGCGGGCGGTGAAGCGGGCCGTGCCCGAACTCGGCCTCATGACCGACGTCGCCCTCGATCCCTACACCAGCCACGGCCATGACGGCCTGCTCCAGGACGGCGCCATCCTCAACGACGAGACCGTGGCGCTCCTCGTCGAGCAGAGCCTGATCCAGGCGGAGGCGGGCGCCGACATCATCGCCCCCTCCGACATGATGGACGGGCGTGTCGGCGCCATCCGGACCGGCCTCGACAAGGCCGGGTTTCGCGATGTGCAGATCATGGCCTACGCGGCCAAGTACGCGAGCGCCTTCTACGGGCCGTTCCGCGATGCCATCGGCACCCAGGCGGCTCTGGTCGGCGACAAGCGCACCTACCAGATGGACCCCGGCAACTCGTCGGAGGCCCTGCGCGAGGTCGCCCTCGACCTCGCCGAGGGCGCCGATTCGGTGATGGTGAAGCCCGGCCTGCCCTACCTCGACATCATCCGCCGGGTGAAGGACGAATTCGGCGTGCCGACCTTCGCCTATCAGGTGTCGGGCGAGTACGCGATGATCGAGGCCGCCGCCCGCAACGGCTGGCTCGACGGCGACCGCGCCATGGTCGAGAGCCTCCTGGCGTTCAAGCGCGCGGGCGCCGACGGTGTGCTCACCTACTACGCGCCCCTCGTCGCCGAGCGGCTCCGCGCCGGGGCGTGAAGCGGGCCAGGTTCGGGCTCCTCGCGCTCCTCGCCCTCGCGGCCTGCGAGAGTTCCGTCGACCGCCAGCGGGCCACAGCCTGCCGCCGGGCGGTGCCGGCCCTCGCGCCCGCGGGCACCATTCCCAAAATCCTGCGGATCGGTACGGGACCGACGCCCGACGACCTGCGGGTCGATTACGCCGTGACCGGGCCGGCGACCCGGGCCGCGCGCCAGCGCTGGGTCGTGTGCGGGTTCGGGCCCGGCGCCGAGCTCCTGGCGGTGACCACGGAGAACGGGCCGCTCAACGGCGCGGCGCTCTACCTCCTGAAGCACTACTACCTCGACACCCCCGAGGCGGCCGCCGCCGATCCGGGGTCGGGCGGACCGTGACGGGACGCGCCTGGAACGGCGATCTTGAGATTCGCCGGTCCCGCGCCCATCTGGAAGCCACCGAACGCCGCCCCGCCCGAGGAGCGCCCCATGCTCGAATCCCCCACCGGTTACGCCACCCGCCCCCAGACCGCCTACGGCGCCCCTATGGCCCTGCCCGTGGTCCGGGCGAGCCTCGGCGCACGCTTCGTCGCCTACCTCCTCGACATCCTGTTCATCTTCGGGTTCACCGCGCTCCTGACCCTGCTGATCACCGTGGTCGGCGCCCTCACGTTCGGGCTCGGCTGGACCCTGTTCGCGGTGCTGCCGGCGAGCGGCATCCTCTACAGCGCCGTGACGGTCGGCGGCGCCGGCCAGGGCACCTGGGGCATGCGGATGATGGGCCTGCGGGTGGTGAACCAGGCCGGCACGCGGGTCGACATGATCACGGCGGCCGTGCACGCCCTGCTGTTCTACGTGGCGATCTCGACCTTCCTGCTCTGGGCCCTCGACGTGGTCATCGGCCTCGTGCGGCCCGACCGGCGCCTCGGCCACGACCTGCTCCTCGGCCTCGCCGTGGTGCGGGCGGCCTGAGGCCGCGGCGCGAAAATCGGTGCCGGTGAGCCCGCGCGGGTGTTGAGCCGGCCGAGGTTGTGGCTACACTCGGTTCCAGGGCCGCGCGGCGCGTCCCGAGGCTGTGGACGACCGACCGCGTGACGAGCCATTCCCGCGACACACCGCAATTCTACCTGACCGCGCCGTCCGCCTGCCCCTACCTCCCGGGGCAGGAGGAGCGGAAGGTGTTCACGCACCTCGTCGGGCGCCGCGCCCGCGACCTCAACGAGATCCTGACCCAGGGCGGCTTCCGCCGCTCGCAGACCATCGCCTACCGGCCAGCCTGCGAGAGCTGCCGGGCCTGCATCTCCGTGCGGGTGGTGGTGGCCGACTTCGCGCCCTCGGCGAGCCAGCGCCGCATCCTCCAGCGCAACGCCGACCTCGTCGGCGCCCCCGAGCCGAACCGCCCGGTCTCCGAGCAGTACGCCCTGTTCCGGCGCTACCTCGACGCCCGCCACGGCGACGGCGGCATGGTCGACATGACCGTGCTCGACTACGCCATGATGATCGAGGACAGCCACGTCGACACCCACCTCGTGGCCTATCGCCGGCGCGGGCCCGACACGGCCATCAACGGGCGCGGCGTCGGCCCCACCATCGCCCTGTGCCTCACGGACGTGCTCTCCGACGGGCTGTCCATGGTCTACTCGTTCTACGATCCGGCGGAGGCGCACCGCTCGCTCGGCACCCTGATGATCCTCGACCACATCCGCCGCGCCCGCGACCTCGGCCTGCCCTACCTCTACCTCGGCTACTGGGTCGAGGGCTCCCGTAAGATGGACTACAAGGCGAAGTTCACCCCCCAGGAACGGTTGATGGGACCGGGCTGGCAGCGCGTGGAGTGAGTTTTTTGGGGGGGGTGGACCGCCCTCCCCCTTGTGGCGGGGCGATCGCAGAAGGATGCATGCGTTTGGGCCGGCCCTTGCCCCTTGGTGCAGAGCGTCTGCGCGCATCCCCCTCTCCCCGCCTGCGGGGAGAGGGCCGCAGGCACCCCGTCGTGCCTGCGGCGAGCGAAGGCGAAGCCGCAGCGATCCCCTCTCCTGGAAGGAGAGGGACAGGGTGAGGTGTGGGACTTATTCGGAGAGTTCGCACACCTCACCCCAACCCTCTCCTTCCAGGAGAGGGRGCCCCRGTGCGCCTCCCGCCCGCATCCGGATGCCTGCCGCTGCACGGGATCGGTCCATTCGCAGTTGTGTGAATCCTATAGCCGCCTGCGGGGAGAGGGCCGCAGGCACCCCGTCGTGCCTGCGGCGAGCGAAGGCGAAGCCGCAGCGAAGGTGAGGGGGCTGCGTCGGAGGAGCCTCTTCCGGATTCGCCCCCTCACCNGGGCCGCAGGCACCCCGTCGTGCCTGCGGCGAGCGAAGGCGAAGCCGCAGCGAAGGTGAGGGGGCTGCGTCGGAGGAGCCTCTTCCGGATTCGCCCCCTCACCCTCGGCTGCCGCCTCGACGCGCTCCCCGGCAGGGGGGAGACGCGTCCCTCTCCCCGCAGGCGGGGCGAGGGGATGCGCACGGGGGCCGTGCTTGTTCGACAACCCTCTTCTGCGGCGGCTTCAGACCGCGACCATCAGCTGCGATCGCTCTGCCCTTGCGGGGAGGGATCGAGGGTGGGGGTGGCTCCGCCGGCCTCCGCAAGCTGAGGGTCACCCAACCACCCCCACCGCCAGTTCCTCCCCGCAAGGGGGCTATTGGATTCACACATCCGCCCGGTGGCTGATATCGAGAGCCGCAATGAGCCGGCATCAGGCGCGACAGGCCCCCTCTCCTGGGAGGAGAGGGTTAGGGTGAGGTGTGCGAACTCTCCGAATAAGTCCCACACCTCACCCTGTCCCTCTCCTTCCAGGAGAGGGGACCCGAGCATCCCGCGAGATGTGTGAATGCCGTAGCCCGCAAGGGGGAGGAGGGCCGGTTGGCGACCGCTCTCAGTCCGCTTTCGCCAAGGCCTTTTCCAGATCCCTGCGCCGAGCGACCTTCAGCGTCGCCGTCTCCCTGAGCGTCCGCTCGATGGAGGCGTTGGCGCGCTCGCGGACGGCGCGCATGGCGGCGACGTCATCGAACGTTTCCGGAAAGCGCCGGGCGAGCCACAGGTAGGCGCTGGCGAGGCGGACCGTGCGCTCCTGATAGACGAGGTCGCCCTGGGGATCGGCGCGCAGGGCCGGCACGGTGGCGCCGAGGGCCCGCGCCTGGACCCAGCGCGCGACCACGTCGACGGCGATGGGGTCGCGCCGGTCGATGGGCGTGACCGCGAAGGCGAATTTTTCGCGGATCGGCAGGGCGACCCCGTCCACCGCCTCGGCGGCCCCCAAAAATTCCTCCAGGGCCGAGGGCTGGAACGGCGAGCCGTCGTAGAAGGTCGCGCGGGAGAAGTGCGCCATGACCGTGCTCAGGGACTCCGTGCCGAGTTCGGCCGCCGCCGCCTCGATGGCGGCGAGGTCGGGCCGGACGAAGAACCGGGTGTCGGCGGCGGGCGCCGTCGGCGCGCCCGATAGGGCGTCGCGGATCGGCCCGAGTCCGTCGTCGTCGGTGGCGGCGACGTAGCCCGCCTCCTGATGGCCGAAGCGGCCGGCGCGGCCGGCGATCTGGCGGATCTCGGCGTTGGTCAGCGCCCGCACGGCGGTGCCGTCCCACTTGGCGATTGCGGCGAAGATCACCCGCTTGAGGGGGCCGAGATTGAGGCCCATGCCGATGGCGTCGGTGGTGACCAGCACCTCGGCCTCGCCGTCGCGGAACCGCCCGGCCTCGGCGCGGCGCACCTCCGGCGACAGGGCGCCGTAGATGGTGGCGACGGAGCGCCCGGCGGCCACCAGGATTTCGCGGTTCTCGTGCACGGCCCGGCGCGAGAACGCCACGACGGCGTCGCCCGGCTCCACCGCCTCCAGGGGCACGGGCGCGTCGAGGGCGACCAGGGGCGTCTTGCGGGTGAAGGTGACGACGTCGAGGGATTCGCCCGCCGCCTCCGCCGCGCGCCGCACGGCCGAGAGGGCGTCCTCGGCGCCGCAGACGATGACGAGGCGGGCCGGGATGCCGAACAGGGCGTTGGTCCAGGCCCAGCCCCGGTCGGGGTCGGACAGCATCTGGATCTCGTCGATGACCGCGACGGCGATGGGCCGGCGCAGGTCCGCGGTCTCGATGGTGCGGGCCGTGTGGGTCGGGTCGGGCTCGCCCAAAATCTCCTCGCCCGTGACCATGCCGGCACGCAGGCCGAGCGCCGCGAGGTTTTCGTAGTTCTCCAGGGCCAGCAGCCGCAGGGGCGCGAGGTAGGTGCCGGTGCCGGCCTTCGCCAGGGCTTCGAGGGCGGCGTAGGTCTTGCCGGAATTCGTCGGCCCCATGTGGAACACGATGCGTCGGCCGAGGCGCCGGGCGGCGGAGAACTTGTCGATGTAGGACCCGAATCCCGCCCGGTCGCGCAGGCGCCGGGTGCCGGAGGCCTCCTGCGCCACCACCCGCCCCCGAGCGCGGACGCCCTTCAGGGTGTCGAGGATGGCGGCGGCCACGTCCGGCCCGTCGGTGAAGACCCGCGAGCGCAGGGAGCGGTCGAGGTGGGCGATGTAGGTGACGGCGTCGGCCCCGGTCTCGGCCATGTCGGCGCGGATCTGGTCGCGCAGGCGCAGGATGGTGCGGTTGAGGGCGCCGCGGGTGCGGCCGGCGACCTGGGTCACCCGCGCCCGCAGGGCGTCGCGGCGCCACGCCGGATCGTTGCCGAGCGTCATCTCGTCGAGGATTTCGGCGGCGTCCGCATCGATTGCGGTGTCGATGCGCAGGTCGAGGCGGTTGTCGTCCAGCAGCGGGCACAGCACCCGCACGCGCCAGCGCAGGGTTCCGTCCGGATCGGCCTCCGCCCGCAGGGCCGGGATCGCCTGGGCGAGGACCGGGACGCCGTCGCGCAGAAAGTCGCGGCGGGCGTCGGAGGCCCGCAGGGCGCGGGCCACGGCGTCGTCCTCGCAGACGCCGCCGAGTTCCGGCAGGCCGAGGCGCTCGCGCAGGGCGTCCCGGTCCACGGCGCCCGCCGCGATGCCGAGCCGGTGCAGGGCGTCGGCGAGGAAATCCGTGGTCCGGTGAATGCGGCGCGCCATGCCCCACCCTCCGGGGGGCGCCCCCGAGAATCAAGCGTCCCGCACGGCTCCACCCACCGCTCGGGCCCGGCGGATCGTCACAGATGCGGATCGGGCGCGGCCTCGAGGCGGCCGTCGGCGATGGCGGCCAGGAAGATCTCGTAATCGGCCTGGTTGCGCTCGCCGTAGGCGTCGGCCCAGTCGGCCAGGGCCTCGCGCAGGTCGGCGTGGCGGTCCTTGCCGCAATAGCCCGCGATGGCGGCGGCATCGCCGGTGCGGGCGTGCGCCCGGGCCAGCAGGGCGCCGTAGGCCCAGGAGAAGTACAGGAGCGGCTGGCCGGTCATGCACGAGACCGGGATCTCGCCCTTCATGTTCTTCATCTGCCGCACGTAGAACGGCCGGTCGGCGATGGTGGTCCAGCCGAGCAGGGGGTCGCCCACCGCCTGGAGCAGGCGCTGGCCGTAGATCACCCGCTCGCCCTCGTGGCTGGCATAGGGCTCGGGCATGCCGGGAAGATACGGCGCGTGGGCCGGGCGCACGGCCTCCTTCACCTGGAGGAAGAGCACGTCCTGATCCGAGTTGCCGCACAGGAGCGCCACGTAGGCGCGGGTGCCGACGCTGCCGACGCCGACGACGCGGTGGGCGACGTCGACCACGTGGTAGCGGCTCAGCATGAACCGGCGCTCGCGCGGCAGGGTGTCGGCGTAGTGTTCGAGGCCGGAGATCACGGCGTCGCGGGTGGCGTCGTCGACGCGGGTGAGGATCGGCGGGTCCTCGCGAAAACGCCAGCCGCCGTCGACCCGGCGCTCGCCGACCCGCGCCAGCAGGGTCTGGTTGGTGCGCTTGCGCGCCTTCTCGACAGCCTTTCGCACCACGCCTTGCGATTCCGCGTCGATGCGGAACCCCGTGAAATCGAGGTTGTCGGCCCGGGCCGATTGCTGCCAGACGTCGAGGGGCCCCTGGGGCGCCAGATCCGTCATGGTGTGCTGGTAGCCGCCCACGGCCGCGATCACCGCCGCGCGGCGCTCGGGCGCCGGGACGTTGTCGCCCCGCGCCGCCACCTCGATGCTGGCGACGAGGCGCTTCAGGTCCCACTCCCACGGGCCGATGGTGACCTCGTCGAAGTCGTTGAGGTCGAGGACCACGTCGCGCTGGGGCGTGCCGAACAGGCCGAAATTCGAGATGTGGGCGTCGCCGTTCATCGCCACCAGGATGCCGCTGCGGGGCGATTGCGCCAGGTCCCAGGCCATGACGTGGGCGGCCCCGCGCAGGAAGGCGAAGGGCGAACTCGCCATGCGGGCCACCCGCAGGGGGACGAGGTGGGCCTGGCGCCCGTCATGGGCGCCCTCGACGAGGCTCACGGGATCGGGCCGGTCCGGCGGCAGGAACAGGGGGGCGTGGCTCTCGTGCGGCACGGTCTCGCGCAGGACCTTGCCGGCGGCGCGGCGCTTCTCCCACGGCTCGCCGGCGCCGCGCAGGTCGATCCGGGGGTAGTCGGCCAGGGGTTCGAGGACCACGGCCTCGGCATCCCCGACGGTCTCCACCGCGTCGGGCTCGGAATGCGGGCCATCGTGCCCGGCAAAGTCGTTCGACCGTTCCATGTCCAGACCCGTGCCCCTCACCCTGCGCCGACGACAACCGGAGCCATGCCACATCGTTGCCGTCCGGGGGATTAAAGCCGGCCCCGCGGACGTGGCCCCGGCCGTCCGCGATGTCGCATCCGCGCCGATCAGGCCGGCGGCCGGGGCGAGTCCGCCGCCGCGTCGAGCCAGGCCCGCCGCGTCGCGATAAGCTGCTTCAGCCGGGCCGCCCGGCGCTCGCGCCTGTCGCAGCCGGACGGCTCGGGACAGAAGAGGTCGCCGGCCTCGCCGCTGCCCGCGATCAGGCCGAGGATGGCCACCACGAGGCCCATGAGGGTGAGGATCGCCAGGGCGACGAACGGCCAGGCGAGGCCGAGGCCGACGAGGACGGCGAGGCCGAGCTTCAGGCCGAGGGACGCCGCGAGCTTGAGCTTGACCAGGGCCGCGAAGGTCGCGCCGGCACCGCCGAGGCCGCGCAGGGCCCGCAGCACCCGCACGCGCAGGCGCCGCCGCGCGGCCAGGGCTTCCAGCCGGCGGAGCTCGCGCGTCACGCGCCGGATTGTGAAATCCGTCGCCACCTCAGCCCCATCCGCGCCCCGTGCCGCCAAGCCCGCCTGCTCCCCCTCGGTCGGACACGGCCAGCCGCGACCCGACCCCGGAAGAGGCGCTGATTCGCGCCGCGAAAACCATCCCCCGACCGGGCTCAGCGCCGCCCGGACGCGAACTGCGCCGCGTAGAGGCGGCCATAGGCGCCTCCGGATTCGAGGAGGGCCTCGTGCGGGCCCTGCTCGACGATGCCGGTCTCCCCCACCACCACGATGCGGTCGGCCTGCTGGATGGTGGCGAGGCGGTGCGCGATGACGAGGGTCGTGCGGCCATGCGCGAGGTCCGCGAGGGCGTGCTGGATCTCGCGCTCGGTCTCGGTGTCAAGGGCGGAGGTGGCCTCGTCGAGGATGAGGATCGGCGGGTTCTTGAGGAACACCCGCGCGATGGCGAGGCGCTGCTTCTGGCCGCCCGACAGCTTCACGCCGCGCTCGCCGACGACGGTGTCGAGGCCGTCGGGCAGGGAGGCCAGCAGGGCGTCGAGGCGCGCCCGCCCGGCGGCCGCCCGGATGTCCCCGTCGTCGGCGTCGAGGCGGCCGTAGGCGATGTTCTCCCGGATCGTGCCGGCGAACAGGAACACGTCCTGCTGGACGATGCCGATCTGGCGGCGCAGGGAGGCCAGGGTGAGGTCGCGGATGTCGGTGCCGTCGATGGTGATCCGGCCGGTCTCGACCTCGTAGAAGCGCGGGATCAGGGAGCACAGGGTCGTCTTGCCGGCGCCCGAGGGCCCGACGAACGCCACGGTCTCGCCGGCCCGGATGGCGAGGTCGAGGCCGGACAGGACCGGCCGGCCCGCGGCGTAGCCGAAGCCGACGTTCTCGAACCGGATGTCGCCGCGCAGGGGCCCCGCCGCCACGGCGCCGGGGCGGTCGACGATGTCCGGCACCGTCGCCAGGAGCTCGGCGTAGCGCCGGAAGCCGGCGATGCCCTTCGGGTAGGTCTCGACCACGGCGCCGATCTTTTCCAGCGGCCGGTAGAACACGCCGACCAGCAGGAGGAAGCCGACGAAGCCGCCGGGGCTGAGCTCGCCCCGCACCACGTAGGCGGCGCCGCCGAGCAGCACCACGATCTGGACGAGGCGCATGCCGAGGTAGTTGATCGACAGGCTCGCGGCCATGATCCGGTAGGCTTCGAGCTTGGTGGTGCGATAGAGGGCGTTGTCGCCGGCGAAGAGGCGCCGCTCGTGGGGCTCGTTGGCGAAGGCCTGGACCACCCGCATCCCCCCGACATTCTCCTCGATGCGGGCGTTGAAGGCGCCGACCCGGCCGTACTGCGCCTGCCAGTTCCGGGTCATGCGGCCGCCGTAGCGCAGGGTCACGAAGGCGATGACCGGCAGGATCGCCGCCGTCATCAGGGCCAGGGGCGCATGGACGTACAGCATCAGCCCGAAGGCCCCGAACAGGGTCATCACGGCGATGAACAGGTCTTCCGGCCCGTGATGGGCGACCTCGCCGATCTCCTCGAGGTCCTTGGTCACGCGGGCGACGAGGTGGCCGGTCTTCTGGTTGTCGTAGAACCGGAACGACAGGGTCTGCAGGTGATCGAAGGCCCGCGCCCGCATCTCGGTCTCGATGTTGATGCCGAGGACGTGGCCCCAGTAGGTGACCACCACCATCAGGCCGGCATTGGCGACGTAGACGAGGCCGAGGCCGAGGGCCGCAAGGAGGATGAGCTGCCAGTCCTGGCGCGGCAGCAGCACGTCGACGAAGACCTTCACCGCCATGGGGAAGCCGAGTTCGAGCAGGCCCGACAGGACGGCACAGCCAAAATCGACGAGGAACAGGGTCCGGTGCGGCCTGTAATAGGCGAGGAAGGCTTTCAGCATCGGGGACCGGTTCACGCGTCGGCGACGGGTTCGAGGGGACAGAGCGCCCCGCAGGAGGGGACGCCCGGCAGGCGATGGCGCAGGCAGCACGCGCGCCGCCGCCGGCAGCCCCCGGCGCCGGGGCACAGGGCCTGCGCCAGGGGGGTCCTAGCGCAGGCGGCGCCCCCGCACCATCCGAGGCAGTTTGCCACCTCGGCGCCGGCGGGGGCGTCGCCGCCGCCGAGTTCGCCAGCGACGTAACCGAGGATCACGGCGGCGTTGCCCCACAGGACTCGGGGCGCGACGCCGCTCCTTGCGTGGCACAGCTCCACGAAGGGGCGCAGGTGGCCCTCGACCAGACCCGCGAGGCCGGGCGCCACGCGGGCCGACGGGTCGCCGTCGCCCGCCACGACGAGCCGGGCGGGCCGGCCGGCCCCGTCGAGTTCGAGGCCCGTCGCCGAAAAGGCGAGCGGGAGCGGCCGGCCGAGGCGCACCAGGGCGGTCAGGGCCGGCGTCGCCAGGGCCGCGAGGTAGAACTGGCTCCAGTACGACACCAGGATGCGCCGGTCCGCCGCCTCGGATCGGGCCCCGAGCCCCGCCGCGAAGGCCGAGAGGGTGGCGTCGAACACCGCCGGGTCGCGGAGCGCGCTGAGCGGCCGGGCGTGCGGGCCGGCGGGCCCGGCCGCGACGCCGTCGCGGTAGGCCCGGAGCGAGTCGGGCACGCGGGCGGCGACCGCGGCGATGAGCGTGCCGCCGGTCACGGCGCCGGCGCCGCGGCGACCGGCCGCGTCCGCGCCACCATGGCGGCGAGGGCGACGACGGCGGCGGCGTAGACCGGCAGCGCCGCCGCGAAGTAGCCCGGCCACCCGAGCCAGCCGGCGAGCGCCGGGGACGCCACGCGCAGCGGCATCGCCGCGAAGAAGGCCGCCCCGAACAGCAGGGCGTAGTCCGTGGCCGGCCGGGGGCCCTGGGCCCAGCGGTAGATCATGTTGAACACCGGCACCCCGAGGAGGCCGCCGCAGACGAAGTTCAGGACCGTCGCCGCCACGGCGAGCCCCACCGCCCCGGCGGCGCAGGCGGCGGCCATCAGGCCACCGGAGGCGAGGACGCCGAGCCCGCCGACGGTGATGAGGCCGACGGTGCCGAAGCGCGCGGCCAGCCCGCCCGCCACCAGGGCCATGCAGAGGTTGACGCCGGGCAGGACCGTGCCGGTCAGGAAGCCGACCTGCGGCAGCGGGACCCCGAGGTCGAGGAGCGCCAGGGTGTTGGGCCCCGAGATGAGGTAGGCGGCGGCGAAGTAGGCCCCGAGGACGAGGATGCGCGACACCAGGGCGCGCAGGCGTGCGAGCGACCCCGACCACCGCTCCGGCGCGCCCCCGGCCCCGTGCAGGCGCCATTCCGGATAGGCGAGGATCGGCACCAGGGCCGCCGCGTTCAGGGCGGCGCAGGCCAGGATGGCCGCGTGCCAGCCGATCCTGTCGTAGGACCCGACGAGGATGCCCACGCCGAGGATGCCCCCGAGGGAGGCGCCGCAGAGCTTCGCCGAGGCGACATAGGCCCGCCGCTCCGCCGGCACGGTCTCCACCACCAGGGCCTCCAGGGCGATGTCCATGGTGGCGCTGCCGGCGCAGGCCACGATGGCCAGGGCCAGGAGGGCCGGGAGCGGCCAGTGCTCGCCGAGACTGAGCACGAGCAGCAGGGCGACCGTCGTCGCCTGCGCGGCGGCGATCCAGCCGACGCGGTGCGCGAGGAACGGCAGCCGGACCCGGTCGAGGGCGGCGGCCCACAGGAAGGTGAGGCCCACCGGCAGGTTGATGAGCTGCAGCAGGCCGATTTCGGCGAGCTCCAGGCCGCGCGCCCGCAGGATCAGGGGCGCCCCGCCCGACAGGAAGCCGAGGGTCGCCCCGAACGACACGTACAGGCAGAAGAACGGCGCGAGGGGCCGCAGGGCCGCGAGGCCCGCCCCGATCCGGTCCGCGAAGGCCAAGGCGCCCATCACCATTCCCGCCCGCCGGGGCATCCCCGCGCGCATCGGCCGACCGCCGGCCGGATCGTCGATGGCAGGGGGTCCGGGCGGTTGTTTGGAATCACACTAAATCATTGGCGGGCTTCGGTTTTCATGCCTAGACGACCGGGGCCCCAGGTTCAAGGCGGGCGATCCCGCGACGTTCCGTCGATGGCCCGTCCCCATGCTCCGTCCCCATGCCCCGTCCCCATGCCCCGGCGTCATGGACGACCGGTGGGTGACGATGGCGCGCGCCCCGCGGACGGGAACCCTCGTCACGGCGGCGGGATTCTCACAGGTCCGGGCATGAAGCGCTCACGCCCCCCCGCGGCCGACGAGCCCCGGCCGACCCCTTCAGGATTTCAGAATGACGGATGCCGCGACCCATCGCCTGACCATGCAGGACCCCCGCACCCAGTACCCGCAGCCGCCGTTCAAGCGGCAGCCGCAGGCGGCGCCCGGTCTGGCCGGGGCGATGGACCCGAAGCCGGACCACGGCGAGACGAGCTACCGCGGCCATGGCCGCCTGGCGGGCCGGAAGGCCCTGGTGACCGGGGCCGACAGCGGCGTCGGTCGCGCCGCCGCCATCGCGTTCGCCCGCGAGGGGGCCGACGTCGCCCTGAGCTTCGTCGAGGCCGAGATGCCCGACGCGCACGAGGTCGCCAAGCTGATCGAGGCGGAGGGACGCAAGGCGGTCCTGCTGCCCGGCGACATCACCGACAGGGCGTTCTGCGAGACCCTCGTGCACAAGGCCGTGGTCGCCCTCGGCGGCCTCGACATCCTCGTGAACAACGCCGGCAAGCAGACGAACCAGACGGACATCGGCGACATCTCGGACGAGCAGTTCGACCTGACGCTGAAGACCAACCTCTACGCCATGTTCTGGATCACCAAGGCGGCGATGCCCCTGCTCCCGGCCGGCGCGTCCATCATCAACACGGCGTCCGTCGTGGCCTACAGCCCGCCCAAGATCCTGGTCGACTACGCGACCACCAAGGCCGGCATCATCGCGTTCACCAAGGCCCTGGCCAAGCAGTCCATCGCGAAGGGCATCCGCGTGAACGCCGTGGCCCCCGGCCCGTTCTGGACCGCCCTGCAGCCCTCCGGCGGGCAGCCGCAGGAGGCGGTCGAACAATTCGGGTCGGACGTGCCCCTGGGCCGGCCGGGACAGCCGGTCGAACTGGCGCCGATCTACGTGTTCCTGGCCTCCCAGGAGGCGAGCTTCGTCACCGGCGAGGTCTACGGCGCCACGGGCGGCAACGGAACCGCCTAGACCGCAGGGCGCCCTCCGGACCGTCGGTCCCGTCCGGCGCGGCGGGTGCCTTCCGGCGCCGTCCCCGCGCCGGCCCGTCTCCGCGCTTCGGCCCTGAGGTCGAAGGAGCCCGGTCGCGCCGTCAGGCCGCCGCCTCGTCGCTCGCTTCCTGCATGGAGGCCAGCGACGCCTCCAGGCGGCAGGTCAGGCCCGTCGGCGCGTAGGTCAACCTGACCTCGCCGCCGACCTCGGCCGCGAAGCTGCGCTCGATCAGGCGCGATCCGAAACCGCGGCGCGAGGGCTGCACCAGGATGGGCGGGCCGCCCTGCTCCGACCAGGTCATGCAGAAGCGGGGTGCGGCACCCTCGTGGACGACGTGCCAGCGCAGGTCGACGGTGCCGGCCTCGTTGGCGAGGGCGCCGTACTTGGCGGCGTTGGTGGCGAGCTCGTGCAGGGCGAGGGCCAGGGCCAGGGCGGCCTTGGCGGAGAGGGGCACGTTGGGACCGCTCGCGCGGATGCGCGACGCCGCCTCGCCGCGGTGGACCGCCAGGGCGCCGTCCACCACGTCGGCGATGGGCGCCTGGGTCCAGCTCGACTGGGTCAGGATGTCGTGCGCCCGCCCGAGGGAGATCAGGCGCGCCGAGAACGCCTCGCGGGCGGCCTCCAGGTCGGCGGCGTTGCGGAAGGTCTGGCTGGCGATGGCCTGGACCATGGCGAGGGTGTTCTTGACCCGGTGCTGCAGTTCGCCGGTCAGCAGGCGCTGGTGCTCCTCGGCCCGCTTGCGCTCGCTGATGTCGAGCATGGCGCCGATCATCCGCACCGCACGCCCCTGCTCGTTCCGGATGACGTAGCCGCGGTCGAGGATGTCGGCGAAGGAAGCGTCGGCCCGGCGGAAGCGGTACTCGTCGGTCCAGGTCGTGCCGGTCCGGTCGATGACCGCGTGGATGGAGGCGTCGATGCGGGCCCGGTCGTCGGGATGGATGTGGTCGATCCACCAGTCGCCGGTGGGCTCCACCGCCTCCGGCCGGTATCCGTGGGCGGTCTGGAGCGCCTCGTTCCACAGGACGTGGTTGGTGGTCAGGTCCCAGTCCCAGATCGCGTCGTTGGTGGCGCGGGCGGCGAGGCGATAGCGCTCCTCGGTCTCCCGCAGGACCTGCTCCGCCCTCCGGCTCTCGGTGACGTCGCGCGCCGTGCCGATGAGGCGGATCGGCCGGTCGCCCTCGAACAGCGTCTGGCCCCGGGCCGAGACCCAGCGCTCGATTCCGCTGTTCGGGTCGATGGTGCGGTAGGTGATGTCGTAGGTGCCGCCGCCGGCGGGATCGAGGGCGGCGCCGACGGCCCGGTCGGCCCGTTCGCGGTCGTCCGGGTGCAGGCGGGCGAGGTAGACTTCGAGGTTGACGGGATCGTCCGGTCCGAGCCCGAAGAAGGCGCGGGTGCGGGTGTCCCACACGAGCACGTCGGCGACGAGGTCGTAGTCGAAGATGCCGGTCCCGGTGGCCTCGACGGCCAGGCGCAGCTGTTCCCGGGTGCCGCGCAGGTCTTCCTCGGCCTGCCTGCGGTCGTGGATGTCGCTGTTGCTGCCGAGCCAGCCGACGACGGGCCCGCCGCCGTCGCGCATGGGCTCGGCCCGGATCAGGAACCAGCGGTACGCCCCGTCGTGGCGGCGCAGCCGGGCCTCGGTGTCGTAGACCACGGCGTGCGTGCGGGCATGGTCCCAGGCCTGCAGCAGGCCGGGCAGGTCTTCCGGATGGATCACCTCGCCCCATCCGAGCGGCAGGGCCTGCTCGGGGGTCTGGCCGGTATAGGCGTACCAGCGGTCGTTGAGGTAGCTCAGGCTGCCGTCCGGGTTGCCGAACCAGATGACGGCCGGCGCCAGGGTCGTCAGGGCCTGGAAGCGCTGCTCGGCGACCTTGCGCTCGTGGATGTCGAGGGAGGTGCCGATCCAGCTGCGCAGTGTTCCATCCCGGTCCCGCACCGGCTGGGCCCGGGAGAGGAACCAGCGGTGCTCGCCGTCGAAGCGCCGCAGGGGGAACTCGACCTCGTAGGGTCGGCCGCCCGCCGCCGCCGTCAGCCAGGCGGCACGGGTCGCCGCGCGATGATCGGGATGGATCACCCCCATCCAGCTCGCCTCCCCGGTCTCGCCGGCCGGCAGGCCGGTGTAGTCGTACCAGTAGGCGTTGCAGTAGGAGACCGCCCCGTCCGCGTCGGCGAACCAGACCACCTGCGGGCTGACCTCGACGAGGGAGCGGTAGCGCAACTCGCTCGCCTGCAGGGCGGCCCCGGCCTCGCGCTCCGCGGTGCGGTCCCGCAGGATCTTGAGGAAGCCGATCGTGTCGCCGCCCTGGTCCCGGAGCGGCATCATCTCGCCCGATGCCCAGAACCGGCTGCCATCCCGGCGCAGGTGCCAGCGCTCGTCCGGGGCCCGCCCGCGATCCCGCGCAAGTCCCATCTCGGTCGCCGGCCGCCCGTCGGCGCGGTCCTCCGGCGTGAAGAAGGCGTCGACCGGCCGGCCCAGCATCTCGGCCTCGCTCCAGCCCATGATGCGCTCGGCGCCGGCGTTCCAGCGGGTGACGCGTCCCTCCGGATCGGTGGCGACGATGGCGTAGTCGCTGGCGCCGTCGAGGATGCGTTCGTTGAGCAGGCGCTGCTCCGCCTGCTCCCGGAGGGAGCGGCGCAGCTCCATCTGCCCCATGGCCTGCCGGGCGAGGCGCATCAGACCCTTGCGCTGCCGCTCCGTGAGGTCGTGCGGCTTGGTGTCGAGGACGCAGACGGTGCCGACGGGATGGCCGTCCCCCGTCCTCAGCAGGGCGCCGGCGTAGAAGCGCAGGCCGGGATCGCCGGTGACGAGGGGATTGCCCTCGAAGCGCGGGTCGCGGCGCGCGTCCGGGACGCAGAGGAACTCTTCCTGGAGGAGGGCCTGCCGGCAGAAGGAGCTCTCCAGGGGCGTCTCGCGCACGCCGAGGCCGACCTCGGCCTTGAAGAACTGGCGCCCGTCGCCGACGAGGTTGACCACCGCGATGGGCGTCTCGCACAGATCGGCGGCGGCCTCGGCGATCTCGTCGAAGTCCTGCTCGCGCGGCGTGTCCAGCAGTCGGTAACGGTCGAGGGCGCGAAGGCGTTCGACCTCCTCATCGCTCATCGTGGCGCGATCCATGTGAAGGGTGGGCTCGGGCGGCCGGAAGGGGTCCTCTGGATGGGATGCCGAACCCGGAGGCAATCGCATCCGGGCACCCTTGTCCAGTCCCGGGGGTACGCGGCCCCGTTCCATCGCCGAGGGCACCGCGTCCCCGGACGGCAAACCGTCCGCGGTCGCACCGCCCGCCGGAGGCGGACCGGTCGGCCCCGCCGCGACGGCGTCGACCGCCCGGATGTTTCGCGGCGTCCGGCACCCTGTTCCGGGCCTTTCCAGGTCTCCGGCACGCTCCGGGTCGGGACGGCACCGGGCCGCGCGTCGCGGTCAATGGGTGGTGGCCAGCGGGCTCAGGTGGACGGCACCGGTTCCGGTCAGGGGCACATCCACGCCGACCCGCAGGCCGGCCTTCGCGAAGTCGAGGGTCACCTGTCCGTCGAGCTCGCGCTCGACGCTCACCGTGATCAGGCGCGTGCCGAAGCCGCGACGCTCCGGCGGAACGGCCGGGGGCCCGTTGGCCTCGATCCAGTCGAGGCGCAGGCGCCGGTCGCCGCCCTCGCCGCCGGCGACCGACCAGGCGACGCGGACCTCGCCGCCGGGCACGGAGAGCGCGCCGTACTTGGCGGCGTTGGTGACGAGTTCGTGCAGCGTCATGCCGAGGGAGAGGACGTGGCGGGGCGGCAGGTCGACGTCGGGGCCGTCGATGACGAAGCGGACATCGCTGCCGCGGTAGGGTTCGATCTCGTTCTCCAGCACCGCACGCAACGGCGCGCCCGACCAGTCGTCCTGCGTCAGCAGGTCGTGGGTCTTCGACAGGGCGAGGATGCGGGCCTCGAGCCTCTCGCCGGGCGCATCGCCCCCGCGCGTCGATTGCCGCGCCAGGGCCTGGACCGTGGCGAGGGTGTTCTTCACCCGGTGGTTCAGCTCGTGCAGCATCGTGACCTGACGCTCCTGCATGGCGCGTCCGTTGCGGATCTCCTCGCGGAGCTCCGTCTCGTTGCGCTGGAGGGTGGCCGCCATCGCATCGAGCTTGCGCCCGAGGCGGCCGAACTCGTCGCTCCCCTCGAGGCCGTTGCGGGCGGCGAGGTCGCCGGCCTGCCACCGCGACGCCGTCCGCAGCAGGCGGTCGAAGGGACGCCGGATGAAGGCGCGCCCCGCCAGGAGGGCGGCCGCGACGGCGAGGACGGCCCCGAGGGCGATCAGCACCAGCCCCCGCCGGCTGGCGGCGTCGACATCCGCGAAGGCGACGTCCCGGTCGCGGCCGACCGTGACCCAGGCGGCCGAGGCCGTGCCCACGGGTCGGGCGTTGGCGAGGACGCGTTCGCGGCCGTCGATGCCGAAATCGACGCGCACGCCTTCGCCGCGGGTCAGGAGGATGCGCTGGCGCTCCGGCGGGACCGGCTTCCCGACCCAGCCGGCCCCGTCGGGGTAGCGGACCAGGATGGTCCCGTCCCCATCCGCCACGGTGACGGAGGTGCTGGGCAGGCGCAAATTTCGCCTCAGGTAGCCGTCGAGCCAGCCGAGGTCGACCGCCGCGGCGAGGACACCCACCGTCCCGCCATCCGCGTCGTGCAGGGGCTGCGCGAAGTGGAGCGAGTCCCTGCGGGAGGCATTGCCGCGGGCGTAGGTGCCCATCACGAAGGCGTTCTCCGCGACGGCCCGGCGCTGGTAGGCCCGGTCGGGAACCGCGTAGGCGCCGGCGGCGGAGCCGACGCTGTTGCAGACGACGGTGCCGTCCGGCCGGGTCAGGGCCAGGACCGCGAGGTGCGGATTGTCGCGGACGGCCCGGCGCAGGTACTCGGTGCAGCCGGCGGGCTCCAGGGCCCGTATGAGGCGTCCTGGGCGACGAAGTTCAGGGCCTGCCGGAGGGTTTCGGCGACCTGGGCGAGGTCCTCGGCGACGGTGCGGGCGGTGGCCATCGTGTCGGCCCGCACGGCGTCGTCCCGCGACGCGCGCAGGGCGTGCTCGTTGTAGCCCTGGATGGCGAGGGCGGGCGCCAGGGCGAGCAGGACGAGGAGCAGGATGCGGGTGGTCAGGGACATGGCCGGCCCCTGCCGCCGGCCTTCGCCGGCCCCGTCCCGTTCGGCATCGCCGGGTCCCGGAACGGCCTCACGCCTCCGCCTCCCGCGATGGGACCATACGCCGCTTGGCGGTGACGCGGCGAAGCACGCGGGCCAATTGCTCGGCCGAGTAGGGCTTGTGCAGCAGCTCGAACCCGTGATCGTCCCCGCTGGCGAGGACGTGGCTGTAGCCCGACGCCAGGACCACCGGCAGGCCCGGAAGCCTGTCGCGCAGGGCCCGCGCCAGGGCGACCCCGCCGATGCCCGGCATCACCACGTCGGAGAACACCGCGTCGAACCCGTTTCCGTCCGCGCCGAGCATCTCCAAGGCCGTCTCCGCGTTGGGCGCCAGGGCCGTCACGTAGCCGAGGTCGTCGAGGATCTGCGTGCAGAACCGCCCGACCTCGACGTTGTCCTCGACCACCAGCACGCGTTGCCCCGTTCCCACCGGTGCGAGCAGGCTTTCGGGATCGACGGCCTGCACCGCCACCGGCTCGACCTCGATCTCGGGGAGGTAGAGGGTGAAGGTGGTCCCGCGCCCGACCTCGCTGGCGACGTCGACGTCGCCGCCCGATTGCTTGGCGAAGCCGAACACCTGGGACAGGCCGAGGCCCGTGCCCTTGCCGACCTCCTTCGTGGTGAAGAACGGCTCGAAGATCTTCGAGAGCTGGTCCACGGCAATGCCGGTGCCCTCGTCCGTGACGGAGACCGCCGCGAAGGGGCTCAGGGAGCCGGCATGGCCCCGGATCGCCGGCATCGGGACATTGCCGGCGAGGCGCAGGGTCAGCGTCCCCACCCCGTCCATGGCGTCGCGGGCGTTCACCGCCATGTTGACCAGGGCGGTCTCGAACTGGCTGAGGTCGGCGCGGATGAAGCAGGGGTGATCCGGGACGAAGGTCGCGACGCGGATGCGCGCGCCCGTCACCGTATCGAGCATGTCGCTCACCCCGCGCACCTTGGCGCCCACGTCGAACACCTCCGGCTTCAGGGCCTGGCGCCGGGCGAAGGCCAGGAGCTGCCCGGTCAGCTTGGCGGCGCGGTCGACGGTCTCCGACACCGCGTCGAGGTAGCGCTGCTTGCGCGCATCGGGAAGTTCGGGCCGACGCAGGAAATCCACCGACGAGCGGATGATGGTGAGCAGGTTGTTGAAGTCGTGGGCCACGCCCCCCGTGAGCTGCCCGACGGCCTCCATCTTCTGGCTCTGGCGCAGGGCCTCCTCGGCGGTCATCAGCTCGGCGGTCCGCTCGGACACGCGCTGCTCGAGGGTCTCGTTCAGCACCCGCAGTTCCGCCGCGGCACGGTCGCGCTCCGCCTCGATGGCGCGCCGGTCGTTCACGTCCAGGAGGACGCCGGGAAAGGTCAGCGGCGTGCCGTCCGGCGCGTGCTCGACGCGGCCGTTGGCCTCCAGCCAGTAGTAGTGCCCGTCCGCGCGCCGGGTGCGGTACTGATGGGCGTAGGCGCCCCCCTGCGCGATGACCGCGGCGATGGCCCGCGCCAAGCCGGCCTGGTCCTCGGGGTGGACGGTCTCGACGATGCGGGCGAGGGGAATCCCTTCCCGACCGAGGGCCGGGTCCAGGCCGAAGGCGCGCGCGAAGGCCTCGTCGACGGTGAAGCGGTCGGTGGGCAGGTCCCAGTGCCAGGTCCCGATGATCGCGCCGGCGGCGAGGGCGAGTTGGACCCGCTCCGCATTCTCGCGCGCGCGGGCCTCGCTGGCGCGAAGGCGTTCCTCGGCATCCCGCCGTTCGGTGACGTCGTTGAAGATGAGCGCGATCTGATGATCGGACGCGTCCCCGACGGGGACGGCCCGGACGTCGAACCAGCGCCCGAACGCCTTGGCGTAGCTCTCGAAGTTCTCGGGCTGCCGGGTCCGCGCGACGCGGCCGTAGGTCTCGAACCAGAAGCGCTCCAGGTCGGGGGCGAACTCGGTCACCCACTTGCCGCGCAGGTTGACGCCGGCCTCGCGCTCGAAGGCGGGATTGGCTTCGACGAACAGGTAGTCCACCGGGACGTCGTCGGCATCGAATTTGACCTGCACGATGGCGAAGGCCGCCTGGACCGTATCGAGGATCGTCCGGAAGCGCTCCTCGCCCTGCCGCATCGCCTCCTCGACCCGCCGTCGCTCGGTCTCGTCGCGGGCGATCTTGAGGAATCCGAGTTCCCGTCCGGCGGCGTCGCGCAGCACCCGCATCGAGCCGTTGAGGAAGACCCGGCCGCCGTCCTTGCGCGCGTGCCAGCGCACGTCCGGCGATCGGCCGTTCGCGCGCGCATCGGCGAGTTCCCCGGCCGGTCGGCCGGCGGCGCGATCCTCCGGCGTGAACAGCACGTCGGCGCTGCGCCCGACGATCTCCCCGGCGGCGTAGCCGAAGATCTGCGCCGCGCCGGCGGACCAGCTCGTGACCACCCGCCGGGCGTCCAGGGTCAGGATGGCATAGTCCGTGGCCGCCTCGACGATGAGGCTCAGGCGCTGCTCGCGCTCGCGCAGATCCTCGATGGCCGCATGCATCTCGGTGACGTCGGTGCCCTCGACGAAGATGCCCGTCACGGTCCCGGCCCCGTCGCGGATCGGCTGGTAGATGAAGTCGATGACGCGCCGCTCGCTCGGCGCGCCGGGCGTGCGCTCCAGCCAGATCTCGACGCCGCGTCCGACGAACGGCTCGCCGGTGGCATGGACCCGGTCGAGCAGGTCGAAGAACGGCTGCCCGTCGATGTCGGCGAGCGCCTCGCGGACGGTGAGGCCGACCACGTCGCGGCCGCCGATGAGGCGCCGATAGGCATCGTTGGTCAGCGCGAAGCGGTGGTCCGGCCCGCGCAGCACCGCCATGAAGCTCGGGGCCTGCTCGAACATTTCGCGAAGGCGTTCACCCTCGGCCCTGAGCGTGCGGTTGACCCCGTTCAGGCTGCTTTCCAGCCCCACGCGCCGGGTGGTCTCCGTGAGGATCGAGATGACCCCTCCGATGCCGTCCGGCGACGTCTCGTCGTCGATGGGGCTGAAACCGTAGGTCCAGTAGGCATCCTCCAGACGGCCCTCGCGCAGGATCGGCACGTGCCGGTCCTCGTACCAGGTGTGGCCGCCGCCTTCGCGGACCTTGTCGACCTCCGCCCCGATAAACGGCCAGATCTCGCCCAAGCTTTCCGAAGCGGGTCGCCCAAGGGATGAGGGATGGCGCTCCGGGCCGGCCGAGGGCACGAATCCGTCGTTGTAGAAGAAGATCGCCTCCGGCCCCCAGAAGACGTGCATGGGGTGATGGCTGTTGAGCAGCAGGCGGATGGCCGTGCGCAGGCCGGCCAGCCCTCCGGGCTGCCGAGGGAGGTCGTGGACCAGTCGAAGGCGCGCATCCGCGTCGCCATCTCGCCCTCTCCGGCGAGGAACGCGGTCATCGGGATACGCCCCGGACGTCCGGAACGATGGCCTCGGCGCGTGGGCGCGGCGGCGTCCAGGGCTCCGTGGCCTCGACGGCGACGATCTCGCCGTCCGGCGCGTAGACGGCCCCGAGCACGGTCCGGAAATGGCGGCGGACCCGGGCATGGCAGTCGCAGCAGGCCGCTTCCGTCCGCGCGCGGTCGAGCATGTGGATGCGGCCGTGGCCGAGATGGATCAGGCCGCGGCGCTGAAGGCCGGCGAGCACCCCGGTCATGTGGGAGCGTCCGACCCCGAGCATGTTGCCCAGCACCGCCTGGGTGACCGGCAGGGTGTCGGTCCCGAGGCGATCCTGCAGGCCCAGCAGCCAGCGCAGCACGCGCTGCTCGATGGGGTGGCCGGCGTTGCAGGCCACCGACTGCAGGACCTGGGCGAGCATGCAGTCGGCGTAGCGCACGAACAGGTCGTTCAGGGTCGGCGAGTCCTGCTTGGCCTGCCGCAGGCGGTCGGCGTCCATGCGCAGGGCCGAGCCCTCGACGAGGACCACGCACCGGGTGAAGGCGGGCAGGTAGCCCTGGCTGACCACGCCGCCGATGGCGCCCTCGTGCCCGACGGTGGCGGTCTCGACGGTCCTGTCCCCGCTCAGGGGCACGACGAGGGTCGCCACGGTCCGGTCGAGGGGAAACGTGACGTGCGAGACGTCCTCGTCCACCTCGAAGAGCGTGTCCCCGCGGGGATGGTCCCGGCGCACGACGTGCGGCTCCAGCAGCGCCGCGTCCCGGGGGGCGAGGGCGGACAGGAGCAGGTTGCCCTCGAAGGGATGGGGGGGATGGCTCGACATGGGATGGAGGGTTCGCGGCCGGCGGCGCGTTGAGCGTCGTCGGCCTATGCCACAGGCCATTTCGAGCCACAATCCGACCTTTGCCGTTTTTTGTCATATGGTCACGACCGGCCGGCGCCGGTGGGCGGGTGGTCCGGCCGCCTATCCCCGGTCCGGAAGCGGAAGCGTGACGGTGACGCTCAGGCCATCCGGTTCGAAGGCGACGTCGACCTCCGCGCCGACCTGCAGCTTCAGTACGCGGTTGAGGAGCTGGGAGCCGAAGCCCTCGCGCGCCGGCGGCGAGACGGGCGATCCGCCGCGTTCGCTCCACGTCCAGCGCAGGACCCGCCCCGTGGGACGGTCCTCTCCGGAGCGGTCCTCCAGGGACCAGCGCACGTCGAGCCGGCCGGCCGGGCTGGCCAGCGCCCCGTGCCGGACCGCGTTGGTGGACAGTTCGTGCAGGGCCATCCCCAGGGGCACCGCCTGATCGGACGACAGCAGGACCCTCGGGCCGTCGAGGATCACCCGCCGGCGTCCCGGCTCGTCGTAGGCCTCCAGCACGGTCCGCAGGAGTTCCTCGAAGGTGGCGGCCTGGCCGGCATCCTCGGTGATGAGGGCGTGCGTCCGGGCGAGGGACGCGATCCGGTTGGTGAAGGCTCGGCGGAACTCGGCCAGGCCCCCGGCCGAGCGGAGACTGGCGTTGAGGATGGCCTGGACGGTCGCCAGCGTGTTCTTCACCCGGTGGTGGAGTTCCCGGACCATGAGGGCCTGGCGGTCCTCGGCGGCGCGCCGGTCGGTGATGTCCCGCTGGGTCGAGACCCAGCGGGTGATGCGGCCGTCCGCGTCGCGCAGGGGGGTGATCAGCCACTCGACGACGTAGGTCGTGCCGTCCTTGCGGTAGTTGACCGCCTCGCCCCGGAACGGCTCCCCGGCGAGGAAGGCGGCCCGCATCCCGTCGAGCACGGCCCGGTCGGTCAGGGGGCCCTGGAGGAAGCGGGGGGAACGGCCCAGGATCTCGCGGGTCGCGTAGCCGGTCATGCGGGTGAAGGCCGGATTGGCGTACTCGATCCGCGGTCCGGGCTCGTCGAGTTCGGCCGAGGTGATGAGGATGGCCTCGCCCGTCGCCTCGACCGCGGCAAGGAGCACGCCCGGATCGGGTCGGACCTGTCTCGCCTCATCGTCCTCAAGCAAGACCGTCTCCCGTCCGGGCCACTCGAGGGGGCCCGCAGGGGCAACCGGCGGACCGGACATCGGTTGCCGATCGGCCTGGGGATGGCGGTGCGTGGTGCCGTCGCGGCCCGATCCGGGGACGATGCGGCGACGCCGGGCCCGTCGTCTCAGCTACGCCGGGGGCGTTCCGCCCGCTCCGCCGGGGCGTTCTCCGACCACCTTGCGCAGCACCCGCGACAGCTCCTCGACGGCGTAGGGCTTGCGCAGCAGGTCGAAGCCGTGGCGCCCGTCCTCGGCGAGGACGTGGCTGTATCCGCTGGTGAGGATCACCGGCAGGTGCCGCCAGCGTCCGCGGATGAGGCGTCCGAGCTCGACCCCGTTCATGCCCGGCATGACCACGTCCGTGAACACCACGTCGAAGCGTCCCGCGCCGGCGTCCAGGATCGCGACGGCCTCCTCGGCGCTCGCGGCCCAGGTGGTCTCGTAGCCGAGGTCCCGCAGGAGCTGGGTCGAGAAGGCCCCGACCTCGGCGTTGTCCTCGACGACGAGCACGCGCCGGCCGCCGCCCGCGTCGGAGGCCATGCTGACCGGGGCCCGTTCGCCGGCCTCCGCCTCGGGGGCGTCGCGGGTCACGTGCGGCAGGTACAGGGTGAAGGTGGTGCCGTGGCCGACGACGCTCGCCACGTCGACGTTCCCGCCCGACTGCTTGGCGAAGCCGAACACCTGGGACAGGCCGAGGCCAGTGCCCTTGCCGACGGCCTTGGTGGTGAAGAACGGCTCGAAGATGCGGCCGATGCGGTCCGGGGGGATGCCGCAGCCCGTGTCGGAGACGGAGACGGCGACGAACGACCCCGGATCGGCGCGGTGGGTCCGGATTCCGGGCATCGCGGCGCCGCAATGCACGCGCAGCCGCAGGCTGCCCTCCCCCTCCATGGCGTCGCGGGCGTTCACCGCCAGGTTCACGAGCGCGGTCTCGAACTGGCTGGTGTCGGCCTCGACGCGGCACGGCCCGTCGAATGCGACGGACTCGATCCGGATGCGGGCGCCCACGATGGTGCCGAGCATGTCGGTGATGCGGACGACCCGCTCGTTGACGTCGAACACCTCGGGCGTGAGGGATTGCCGCCGGGCGAAGGACAGGAGCTGGCCCGTGAGCTTGGCGGCCCGGTCGACGGTGTCGGCGATGGCGTCGACGTATTTCCGGCGCCGGTCCTCGGCGAGGTCCGGGCGCCGCAGCAGGTCCGTCGACGACTTGATGATGGTCAGGAGGTTGTTGAAGTCGTGCGCGATGCCGCCGGTGAGCTGGCCGACGGCCTCCATCTTCTGGGCCTGCCGGAGGACTTCCTCGATCCGCTCGCGTTCCGCCCCCTCGGTCCGGAGGCGGTCGTTGGCGTCGGCGAGGTCGCGCAGGTGCAGGCGCTGCTCGCTCAGGTCGGTGAGCACGCCGCAGAGAAGGGGGGTGACCTCCTCGCGGTGGAGCTGGCTGAGGGACAGGTTGACCGGAAGCCCCGCCCCCGCCGCGGCCCTCAGGGTGATCTCGCCGCGCACGACGCCCTCCGAGGCGCCCGCGAGGAGGCGCATGAAGGCGGGCCGGTCGTCGGGGAGGACGAACGATTGCAGGGCGAGGCCGGTGACGCGTTCCTGCGGCACGCCGAGCATCTCGGCGAGGCGGAGGTTGCAGTAGAGCACGGTGCCGTCGGCGCCGAGGGTGAAGGCGCCCTCCTGGATCTGCTCGATCAGCACCCGGTAGGGCCTGTCCGCGTCCTCCAGGGTGTAGAGGTAGCGCCGGCCCTCCGGACCCTCGACCACGACCGCGTCGAAGTCGCCGCGCCGGATCGCCGCCACCGTCTCTTCCGCCTCGTGCAGCCTCAGGCGCGCGTCGCGGAGCAGCACCCGAACCTCGGATGCGCTCAGGTCGGAATCGTCCGGCAGGGGCTCAGCGCTCATCGCGTCCGGGATCGGATACGGGTTGGATCTCGAGGCCGCGAAGGACACGGGCCTCGTCCGAGAGGTCGCCGATGAGACGGCGGACGGGCAGCGGCTCCAGCCGGAGCAGGGTCGGGGCGGCCACGACCTGATGCACCTCGGCCAGATGGGGCTGCTGGTAGATGTCGATGGTTTCCAGATCGACCCGCCCCGACAGGGAGCCGTCGCAGATGCGCCGCAGGTTCTCGATGGCCCGGCGCGAACGCGGGGTCATGCCGGCCACGAACAGGCGCAGGACGTAGCGCGGGCCCGGGGGGACGGTCGGGCTCAAATTCCCTTGGCCTTAGGCCGGATGTCGAGGCCGACCAGGACCTTCTCGGTGTTCGACAGGTCGCCGATGATCCGCTTCAGGGGCTCGGGCAGGCGACGCACGAGGGTCGGGATGGCCAGGATCTGGTCGCCCGCCGCGAGCTGCGGGTTCTTCAGCAGGTCGATGACCTCGATGTCGTAGCGCCCGGGCAGGTGCTCCTCGCAGATCCGCCTGAGGTTCGCCATCGCCGCCATGGACTTCGTGGTCTGGCCGGCCACGTACAGGCGCATGTGGTAGGGGCCGCCGTCGATCTCGGCGCCGGTGGACGGGTCCACGGCCGGGCCGCTCGTGTCCTGGCTCATTCCGCAGCGCTCCGCCGTTGGGTGATGGCCCGGCGCTCCGTCGCCAGGAGGGCCTCGCGGCTCTCGTCCTCGCCGAGCAGGACGGCCTCTTCCTCCTCCGCGACTTCGAGGCTGGCGCGCAGCTCGGCCAATTGGCGCTCGATGGCCTCGCGCCGCCGGACGACCTCGCGCTTGCGCCGGTCGCTTTCCTGCGCACGCCGGAGGGTCTCGGCCTGCTCGCGCGCCTCCTGCACGACCCGTGCGGTCCCCGTGAGGACGCCCGCCGGTCCGACATAGGCGTCGACGAGCCTGACGCCGGCGGCGGACATCTGGAACTCGCGCACCTGGTTCGAGTGGCTCATGCCCCGGGCCTTGATCACGTAGAGGGTGCGCGAGCGCTCGCCGTTGGCCTCGATGTCGAGCAGCTTGATCCAGGCATCCATGAGCGACGACAGGCCGAGGTCGCCGCGCTCGTCGAAGCCCCCGTCCGTGCGCAGGCTGGTGAACACCGCCGTGATGCCGCGGCTCTTCAGCATGTCGACCATGCGCAGGAGGGTGGCCTGCAATTCGGTCGCCGGCCCCCGCAGCGCCGAGATCGGGTCGATGACGACGAGGCTCGGGTCGAACCGCTCGATGTCGCGGTGCATCCGGGCGAGGTGGGTCTCCAGGCCGTAGAGGGTCGGCCGGGCCGCCTCGAACCGCAGGAGCCCGGCCTCGACGTGCTGGGACAGGTCGAGGCCGACCGAGCGGGCGTTGCGGCAGATCTGGGCGCCGCTCTCCTCGAACACAAACGACATCGCCCGCTCGCCGCGGGCGCAGGCGGCATCGACCATGTAGGAGCTGATGGTGGTCTTGCCGGTGCCGGCGACGCCGGAGATCAGGATGCTGGACCCGCGGAAGAACCCGCCCGGGCTCAGCATGGCGTCGAGGCCGGCGATGCCGGTCGGGACGATGTCGTCGGAGGTGCCGTAATCGAGGTCGGCCGAGGTGACGGGCAGGACGCTGATGCCGTCCGCGTCGATGAGGAAGGGATACTCGTTGGTGCCGTGGGCGGAGCCGCGGTACTTGACGACGCGCAGGCGCCGGGTGGTGATCTGGTCCTCGACCCGGTTGTCGAGCAGGATCACGCAGTCGGAGACGTATTCCTCCAGTCCCTGGCGGGTCAGGCCGCCGTCGCCGCGCTCGCCGGTGATCACCGTGGTCAGGCCGCGGTCCTTGAGCCAGCCGAACAGGCGCCGGAGCTCGGCCCGCAGGATGGCGGCGTCGCTCAGGCCGGCGAACAGCGTCTCGATGGTGTCGAGGACCACGCGCTTGGCGCCGATGGTATCGACGGCGTGGCCGAGCCGGATGAACAGGCCTTCGAGGTCGTACTCGCCGGTCTCCTCGATCTCGCTGCGCTCGACGCGGACGTAGTCGATGGCGAGTCTGCCGTCCGCCACCAGACCGTCGAGGTCGTAGCCGAGGGAGGCGACGTTGGCGGACAGGTCCTCCGCCCGCTCCTCGAAGCTCATGAACACGCCTGGCTCGCCGAACTCAGTGGCACCGTTCACCAGGAAGGTGACCGCGAACAGGGTCTTGCCGCAGCCGGCGCCGCCGCAGACCAGGGTCGGACGCCCGGTGGGAAGGCCGCCGAAGGTCACGTCGTCGAAGCCGGAGATGCCGGTGGGGGCCTTCGCCAGCACGGTCTGGATGGATGCCTCTGCCGTCACGCCTTGCGTCCCTTGCTCGTCGCCGTGTCCGGTTCGGGGGCATCGCCCATCATCTCGTCGACGCGCCGCCGCAGGGCGGTCTCGATGAAGTTGGTGAGGGTCCGGTGGTCACGGCGGGCACAATCCCGCGTCGCCGCCAGGAGGTCGGCGTCGATCCGGATGGCGAGGGGCTTTTTCAATCGCAGACCCCGCCAGCCGTCATGTATTCCGGGTAGGGGCGCGCCTTGCGGAAAGCAATACAATTCGGCGACATCCCACAATTCGGTCGGACGGCGGGGATGCCTGTGCGTTGTCCGATGCAACGCGGGGGGTGACCCCTGGATTTCCGTCCCTGCGGCGGCAAAGGACGCTCGGCGCGCGGGCACCTCTTCTTGTCGAGCCATGATCGACCCGTACCTCTCGACGCTGAATCGTCGTCGGACGTCCGGGACGACATCGGAAGGACTTCGGAACGGTCTCGTCGGACCGGTCGTCCGCGCAGCGCCCCGGTCCGAGACCGCGTCCCCGGCGCTGGAACACACCCGGCGTCGAACCCGTTCGGGATCGCGCGTCCCACCGAAAACATCCGTTCCGCGTCCGACCCTCGGGAGGAGCAGCCTTGCGGCAGGTCACCGCGTTGCAAGTTCGGACATCGAAAGCCACACGCCCCCATGCCCCTCCGCAGACCTGTCGTTCCTGGGATCTCCGAGACGCCGGGCGTCGCCGTGCCTCCGCGCACCGCCGCCGGAGCGTGACCGGGTGAGCGACGGCCTGGCCTTCCTGGCGGGCGGCGGCGAGGCCGCCCGCATGATCCGCGGGCGCGACTGGACCGGGCATCCCCTCGGACCGCCGGAGACCTGGTCCCCGGAGTTCCGGACGGCCCTCAGCCTCGTGCTGAATTCGCCCGAGAGCATGATCCTGACCTGGGGTCCGGACCTGCACTTCTTCTTCAACGACGCGTATTTCCCCTTGCTCGGCCCGCGGCTGGCCTGGGCGATGGGCGAGCGCTTCGACGTGGTCTGGGCCGATGCCTGGGACCAGGCCAAGCCGATCATCGACGACGCCTTCGCGGGCCGCAGCCGGCGCTTCGACGACCTGCCCTGGAAGCTCGGCACCGACCGGGGTGCCGCCGACACCTGGTTCTCGTTCTCCTACTCGCGGGTGCTCGACCGCGACGGCGCCGTCGCCGGCCTGTTCATCTTCACCAACGAGACCACGGCGCGCGTCCTCGGCGACCGGGCGCTCCGGGAGAGCGAGGAGCACTTCCGCCAGACGGTCGAACTCAACCCGCAGGTGCCGTGGACCTGCGACCCGGACGGGAACATCACCTCCTACTCCAAGCGCTGGCTCGACCTCACCGGGCAGGCGCCGGGCGAACCGGACGGCTCCGGCTGGATCGCGGCCCTGCATCCGGACGACGTGGCGGGGACCCTGACGGTGTTCGCGGCCTGCCTGCCGTCCGGCGAGCCGGTGGACGTGGACTATCGCCTGCGCATGGCGGCCACCGGCGGGTATCGCTGGATGCGGGCCCGGGCCCGGCCCCGCCGGAACGCGGGCGGGGCCATCGTGCGCTGGTACGGGGTGGTCGAGGATGTCCACGACAAGAAGCTCGCCGAAGCGCGCCTGCGCGAGGTGAACGAGACCCTGGAGCGGCGCGTCGAGGAGGTCCTCGTCCAGCGCAAGCTCTGGGCCGACGTGTTCGAGACCACCGACGCCCTCGTCGGCGCCCTCGACACCGACTTCCGGCTCCTGGCCGCCAACCGGGCCTGGGTCGAGGAGTTCGAGGCCGTGTTCGGCGTCCGGCCGCATCTGGGCGACGACATCCTCGGCCTCCTGTCCCACCGACCCGAACTGGCCGATCCCGTGCGGGCGACCTGGGGACGGGCCCTGGCCGGCGAGGAGTTCACCGTCGTCGAGGAGTTCGGCGACCCGGACCGGAAGCGGCCCTGCTACGAGCTCAAGTTCACGACCCTGCGCGATCCGGACGGGCGGCGCATCGGGGCCTTCCAGTACGCCCAGGACATCTCGGAGCGGATTCGCGCCCAGGAGCGGCTCGCGCGGGCCGAGGAGGCCCTGCACCACGCGCAGAAGATGGAGGCCGTAGGTCAGCTCACCGGGGGCGTGGCCCACGACTTCAACAATTTGCTGACCATCATCCGCTCGTCCGTCGAGTTCCTGCAGCGGCCCGACCTCGCCGACGAGCGCCGCACCCGCTACCTCGCGGCGGTCAGCGACACCGTCGACCGGGCCGCTAAGCTGACGAGCCAGCTGCTGTCCTTCGCCCGTCGGCAGGCGTTGACGCCCGTGGTGTTCGAGGTCGGCGCGCGCCTCCGCAGCGTCTCGGACATGCTGAATGCGGTGACGGGGGCCCGGATTCGCATCGTCACCGAGGTGCCGGCGCAGCCCTGCCACGTGCGGTGCGACCCGAGCCAGTTCGAGACCGCCCTGGTCAACCTGGTGGTGAACGCGCGCGACGCCATGGACGGCGAGGGCACGCTGACCCTGACGCTCGCCTGCGGGGTCGGCCTTCCCGCCATCCGTGGCCATGCCCCCGCCTCCGCGCCCTTCGTGGCCCTGTCCGTTGCGGACGGGGGCGCCGGCATCGCCCCGGACCTGCTAGCGCGGATCTTCGAACCCTTCTTCACGACGAAGGCCGTGGGCAAGGGCACCGGCCTCGGCCTCAGCCAGGTCATCGGCTTCGCCAAGCAGTCCGGCGGCGACGTCGACGTGACGAGCGCGGTGGGGCGCGGCACGCACTTCACCCTCTACCTGCCCGAGGTCGACGCACCCGGGCGGGCGGAGGCGCGGGACGGGGATGCGCCCGAGGAGCGGACCGGGGAACCCGGCCTGCGGGTTCTCGTGGTCGAGGACAACCTCGAGGTCGGGCGCTTCTGCATGCAGCTCCTGGAAGATCTCGGCCATACCACGGTCTGGGCCCACAACGCCGAGGCGGCGCTGGTCGAGATGGAGCGGGACCCGTCCCGCTTCGACGCGGTGTTCTCCGACGTGGTGATGCCGGGCATGGGCGGCGTCGAGCTCGGACGGCGCCTGCGAGCGCAGCACCCGGGGATGCCGGTGATCCTCACCACCGGATACAGCGACGTGCTGGCGCGGGACGACACCCACGGGTTCGACCTCGTTCGCAAACCCTACTCGGCCCGCCAGGTCGCGCGGGCGCTGCGCGCGGGCCTGGCGCGGCAGGGGCGCCGGTCCTGACCCGGCCGATGCCGTCGTTTCGCGCCGGTGCGGTCGTTTCGGCAACGGCCGCCTTCGCTTCCTGGGTCGCCGATACGCGGGCTCAGGCGCACCGCCCCCGTCACCGCATCGCGAGCACCTCCCGCACCCCGGTCCATGGCATCCCGGGATACCGGTCGTTGTCGAGGGGGCCGAGCTTGCCGTCGCCGCTGTACATGTCCCGCATGTACTGCATGCTCTGCCACGGCGGGAAGACCTCGCCCTTTCCGGGCGCCACGAGCCGGGCGAGTTTGATCATCGCCTCCAGCATCCCGATGCCGCCCACCCGAAAGGTCCTGAACGGCTTGCCCACAACGTCGCTTGCCGCCGCCGCCAGGCCGCGCGGGCTCGTCACCTCGCCGGCGATCCGCAGCCACCGCGGCGTGGTCGGGTCCATCGCCGCGGCCGCCGTGTAGGCCGCCACGTCGTCCATCGTCGTGAAGTCGACGGCCTCGTCCACATCGCCCCAGTGGATCACCCGCCGCGGACCGAACAAGATGAACGGCGCCTGCCCGGTCAGCATGTCCATGAAGGCGCCGTTGAGGATCGACGTCGCCCGGATCGGCGCCCCGTCGAGGGTTTTCGCGAATTCCCGTCGCAGGTCCATGTTGCGGTTCGACCCCGGGGGCGTCCGCGAAAAGTCCAGGGAGAAGTCCGAGGGGATGAACCGGGGCACCCCAGCCGCGACGGCGGCCTGCAGAAGCACCGACTGCGTGCCGAGGATCGTCGGACGCAGCCCGTTCAGGGCCGACACGACGCAGTCCGTGCCGACGCAGGCCGCCGTCACCTGAGACAGGTCGTCGAGGTCGATCTCGACAACGCGCACCCCGGACGTCCGCAGGGCCGAGACCCGATCGGCCGCCGTGCCGCGCCGCACAACCGCCTTCACGCCCGCACCGCGTTGCCGAAGCGCCCGCGCGATCCGCAGGCCGAGACCCCCGGTCCCGCCCGCCAGCACGACCTCGGTCGAGCCACTCACGTCATCGCCCTCAGGATCAGCTTACGCACGACCGCCACCTCACTTCGCCCCCACCCATCGCCCGAAGGCAATGGACCGGGACCGCAGGCGTTCCCGGTCGCCGCCGATCCCCGGCTCGCCGGTACGATGGAGCGCGAGGCGCTCCGCATCCGACACCCGATGGGGCGTCCATGCGGGGCGACGAGGGTCAGTCGGTCGACTGCGTGATGGCGCGGTCGACGTTCACGCGGGACGACCAGTCCTTGGCGCTGTCCTGGCCCTTGAGGGAGACGAGGCGGGCGCCGCTGACGTCGACGTTCTTGAAGTCGGCGCCCGACACGGTCGCGCCGGTGAGGTTCGCTCCGGACAGGTCCGAGCCCATCAGCACCACGTCGGTGAGGTCGGCGTCGGTGAGGTCGGCGTATTCCAGGCGCGAGCGCCCGAGGTTCGCCCCCTTCAGGTTGGCGCCCTTGAGGTTCACCGAGACGAACACGGCCCGCATCAGACCCATGGACTGGTTCTTGATGTCGGCGCCGCCCTTGAGGTCGACCAGGGTCGCCCCGGCCATGTTGGCGCCCTTGAAGTCGCCGATGGGCATGGAGCGGCTGAGGTCGGCCCCGCTGAGGTTGGCGTCGCGCGCGGTGATGCCGAACATCTTGGCGCCGACGAGCTTGGCCCCCGAGAGGTCGGCTTTGATGAACCAGGCCTGCTCCAGGTTCGCCCCGGTCAGGTCGGCGCCGCGCAGGTTGGCCTTGTTGAGGCGGGCGGTGCGCAGGTTCGCGCCCCTGAGGTTCAGGCCGGACAGGTCGAGGCCGGCGAGGGCCCTGTCGCTGAGGTCGATGGGCTTGCCGTCCGCCTCGGCGATCAGCGCCTCCACATCGCCGCGGGTCATTTCGGCCGTCGTCATCGCGGCCGAGCCCATGTCGGCGCCCAGCAGCAGATCCTGCTCGGCATGGGCCGGGGCGGCCAGAAGGACGGTGGCGAGCAGAAGGGGGGCGAGGCGGCGCATGGTGTCTCCCGATGTTTCGCCCTGGCCCGTCGAAAGCCTGTGCTTCCTCACGGTGATGCCGGACGGGTTTTGTTCAGTGGCGACGAGGGTATGGATCACCGGTCGGACCGGCTGTGACCCAGGTCACCGATGCCGGCTTGGTCGAGAGCCGCCGCGGGCCGGTGCAGGTGATCGGCCGGGCAAGCCCGACCCCGAACAAGCCCGACCCCGAACAGGATAAACCAAATCCGGTCGTCCATGCGGATTCTCGTCACCGGGCGGGCCGCGCGACCCGGATGGGCGGACACCGTCGACCACGCGTGCGGGTGTGCTCGGCGGCACCTGACGGCGCCGTGGAAGTGGATCGACGCATCCCTCGGCACGCGGTCGGTGATAGGGCCTCGGGCGATCCGGGAGCCGGATCGGCCCCGTACCGGTCGTCCACCGTCGCCGAACTGCGAGCATGTTCCACCTGATCTTCGGCCTGCCCTGCCTGTACGTCGTCACCCGGGTGCTGTGGCCGCTGCCCTGGCCGCTCGCCGTGAAGGCGATCGTCGCGATCCTCCTGCTGATCGCGTCGCAGTATCACCTGTGGAGCCGCCTCTCGTCCGGCTCGGTGTTCGCGCCCGAATTCCCGCGCGGGCTGATCGTGCTGTTCAACTGGGCCTTCGGCGCGATCGTCCTCCTGGCGGCCATGCAGCTCACCCTCGACGTCGCGGCCCTGGCCTCGAAGCTCCTGCCCGGTGGCGGCTGGGCGATTCCCACCGGGTGGCGCTACGCCGAGGCGGCCCTGGCCATGCTCCTGGCGGCGGTGGCGGTGCAGCAGGCCGTGCGGGTGCCGCCGCTCAAGGACGTCACCGTCGAGATCGCCGACCTTCCGGCCGGCTTCGACGGCTACACCCTGCTCCAACTCACGGACCTGCATCTCAGCCGCCTGTTTCCGGAGGCATGGGCGCGGGAGGTGGTGGCGCGGTCCAACGCCCTCGGCGTCGACCTCGTCGTGGTCACCGGCGACCTCATCGACGGGTCCCTGGCATCGCGGCGCGCCGACGTGGCGCCCCTGCGCGGGCTGCATGCCCCGGACGGCGTCTGGGTGATCCCCGGCAACCACGAATACTTCTTCGAATACGCGGCGTGGATGCGTCACTATGCCGGGCTCGGCATGGGCGTGCTCGAAAACCGGCATACGCTCCTGCGGCGCGGTGCCGATGCCGTGGTGCTGGCCGGCGTCACCGACCTGTCGGCGTCGCAGTCCGGCCAGCCGGTCCACGACCTCGATGCGGCCCTGGCCGGTGCGCCGCCGAACGTCCCCATCGTTCTCCTCGACCATCAGCCGAGGGATGCGGGCCGGGCGGCCGCGCGGGGCGTGGCCCTGCAGCTCTCCGGGCATACGCATGGCGGGATGATCCGGGGCCTCGACCGCCTGGTGGCACGGGCGAACAACGGGTTCGTCTCGGGCGCCTACGCGGTCGGCGGGATGACCCTCTACGTCAACAACGGCACGGGGCTGTGGCCGGGCTTCGCCCTGAGGCTGGGTCCTCCGTCCGAGCTGACGCGCATCACGCTTCGGACCAAGGGGTTTTCGCGGAACGCCCGCTGACCCGGTGTGCCCGGAGCGGGAACCTGCGGCGATCTCACGCTTCGTCGCGCGGCGAATGTCCGAACAACGCCTTGTAGGCGCGACTGAACGCGGCCTCGGACTCGTAGCCGACCCGGAGCCCGATCTCGCCGACGCGCGCGTCGCGCCGCCTCAGCATGTCGCGGGCGAGGCCGAGCCGCCATTCGTTCTGGTAGCGCAGCGGTGCCCGGCCGCCGAGTTCGGTGAACCGCTCGGCGAAGCTCGAACGGGACATGCCGGCGACCTCGGCCAACGCGTCGAGGCTCCAGGGTTGCGTCGGTCTCCTGTGCATGACCTTGAGCGCCCGCGCGATGCGCGCATCGGACAGGCCGCCCAACCACCCTGACGTATGCCCGAGGTGGACCCAGGTCCGAAGCGTGCGGATGACGAGCAGATCGATGATTCGGGAGATCATCAGGGCCGCGCCGGGCTGCGCGTCGACGGTTTCGCGCATCATGAAGTGGACCATGCCGTCGAGCCATTCCGCACCCTGGGCACGCTGGATGTGGAGGCAGCGCGGCAGGGCGGAGATCATGCCCCGCAGGCTGTAGGGGTCGAAGCGGAACCGGCAGACGATGACCCGCGCGTCGCCCCCGGACGCCACGAGGCGCGATGCGCCCGGGCCGCGGGGCAGGAGCACGAGATCGCCCGTGTCGATGGAGACGGGTCCGAGGTCGCCCGCACCGACGTGGAGCGCGCCCTCGGCGACGATGAGGATATGGGCCGCCCCAGCCTCCAGATTCAGCCGCTCCGACTGCGCGACGGTCCGGGAATCGACATGGTCCCCGGTGAGGCGGATCTGCGCCAGGACGTGTGAGAGCAGATCGTCCGTTGCTGCACCGCGCGGACCATCATCCGGAAGATCGGTCAAGTTCTCCCGGGTTTCCGTCATGTCACCGGCCGATCGGGGGCTGTACTCAGACCGCCATGGAGGGGCGCATCCCCATGGGGAAACAGCCCTTTTTCGCGGGATCGGATCTCCATCCCGGCCTCTCCCCGCATGATCGACGGGTCTGCCGATCCGCCGTCACGGCGGCCCGACGGGGTCACGGCATTTCTACAGTTGAGGACAAAGAGATGACACACCACACCGACGCACGCTGGCTGAGGTTTTATTATGTCCTGCGGGCCGGGGTTGCCGCCGCCTGGGTCGCAGCCGCGTTCACCCTCGGCGAGGGCCTGCCGGCGGGCATCGCCATCCTGCTGGTCGCCTACCCGGCATGGGATGCGGCGGCCAATCTCCTCGATGCGCGGCGCAGCGGCGGCCTCAGGTCCAATCCCAGCCAGGCCGGCAATGCAGCCGTGAGCGTCGTCACCGCGGTCGCGGTCGCCGTCGCGCTCGGGCAGGGTCCCCACGCGGTCGTGGCGGTGTTCGGGGCCTGGGCCATTCTCTCCGGGCTGCTGCAACTCGCCACCGGCCTGCGTCGCTGGAAGGCCGGTGCCCAGTGGGCGATGGTCCTGAGCGGGGCGCAATCGGCCCTCGCCGGCGGCTTCTTCCTCAAACAGGCGACGGGTGCCGCGACGCCGGGGATCAGGGACATCGCGCCCTACGCCGCGTTCGGCGCCTTCTACTTTCTCGTATCGGCCGTGTGGTTGACGGTGGCGCGAGCGCGGCAGGCCCCGGTCGGCCGCACGGCCTGAACCCCGAACCTCGAGGGCACGGTCGCCTGCTCGACCACGCGCCTCCGGCGTCGTCCGACGGCACGCCGGTCGGGCCCGGGCCGGAACACCCGAGCGACCGGCCCCGGGATCGTCGATTCGCCGCCGGGCGCCTCGCCCCTACCTTACCCTCCGTGACGCGGCGGAAAGCCGTGCGCCGGCCGCAAACCGGTCGGACGTGGGAACCGGAGGAAACCAGATGCCCAACCATCTGTTCGACGAAAGCAACATCACCTGGCGGACCCTGGATTGGCTCCCGCACATCGCGTTCTTCGTCTACAAGGTCGACGAGGAGAACCGCATCGTCGACGTGGTGTTCAAGTTCGCGGCGAACCAGCGGGTGATGCTGCATCGGCACAAGAGCCCCTACGTGACCCTGGTGATGCAGGGGGAGCTCCGGTTCTACCGCGAGGACGGAACCCTGAAGGAAATCCGTCCGACGGGCAGCTACGTCTCGGGCGTCGCCAACGGCGATCCGCACATGGAGGGGGGCGGCGACGAGGATGCCATCGTGTTCTTCAGCAACCGCAACATCGAGGACGCCCTCTACGAGTTCCTCGACGAGGCGGGCCACCCCGTCCAGGTCCTCGGCATCGCGGACTTCAAGGCGCAGCTCGAAGACCAGATCGCGACGGGCACCTTCGCCAAGGTCACCGCCAGGGCCGCGTAGCCATCGCGGACACCGGGGGAGCCGCGGTCTCCCCGGTGTTCGCAACTACGATCGGCCGGCGTGGCCGGTCGTGCCGGTGTCATCCCCACGACCCCGCCGGGGCATGCGCCCCCTATTCCGTCGGGACCACCATCTCGAAGTGCAGTCCGCTCCCGTCGATGCTGCGCTGGAAGCGGCCGCGCAGGCTCCGTTCGATGGTCTGCCGCAGGAGGCGGGAGCCGAAGCCGGTCCCGTCGGCCTTGTCGGCCTTGGTCGGAGCCACGCCTTCCTTCCAGGTCAGCCGCATCTCGCGCCCATCGGCGCGACCCTGCAGCCTCAGGGTTCCGCCCCCCGAGAGGGCCCCGTACTTGGCCGAGTTGGTGGCGAGTTCGTGGAAGATCATGGCGTAATCGTTGACCCGGTCCGGGGGCACGGTCGCGCTTGCGTCGATCGCGATGCTGATGTTGGCTCCATCGCCGTAGGGGGACAGGATCCGTTCGGCGAGATCCTGCAGCCTGACGTCACCCTGGTCGTGCCTGTGCGAGCGCGTCGCCAGGCTCGTCGCCTCATGCAGGACGCCGAACCGCCGGGAGAGATCCTCGGCGAAGTTGGGCGTCGACTTGGCGTCCCGGGCGACGATGGCGGTGAGCGCCCGGGCCACGGTGAACATGTTCGAGACCCGGTGCTCGAGTTCCGCGGTCAGAAGGTGCTCTGCCTCCTCGGCGCGCTTGCGGTCGGTGATGTCGAGGAAGATGGCCTGCACCCATTCGCCGACCTGACCGGCGTCGCCGCCGACGCCGCGTGCCGAGATCCAGCGGGCGTCGGCACCGTCCCCGATGCGGAAGTCGAAGCTGTAGGGTCCCGGATCGGTCGCGCTCGCATCCCAGTCGCGCATCATTCCGTGCCGATCCTCGGCGCACACCTTCTCAAAAAGTTCGTCGATGGGAACGACGGTCTTGGAGGTGCCCCAGAACTCCCGGCACAGGTCGTCGAGTTGGGCCAACCGCCGGCTCGGCGACCATGCCCACAGGGCGACGCCGCCCCGGTGGATGGTTTCGGTGAAGCTCGCGAGTGTCCACTCGTACTCGGTCGGCGTGGTATCGGCGGCCATGCATTCCCTAGGTCTATCCGGAGCCTCGGCGACGCCTGCCGCATCACCGGGCGCATCACCGGGAATGGAAACCCGCCGTCCGGGAATTTGCTCCGCGCCCGGGGCAAGTGGGATGACCGTGACGGGGCCGGACGCGCTCATTTCACAATCACGTTCGGCACCGGCAACTCATCCCCGGCTTGCCTGTTGGGACGCCATGACGATGAAGCGCTCCCCGGAAACATCGCTCGTCCTCGTCGTCGAGGACGATGATCTCGTACGGTTCTGTGCCGTCGAGATGCTCGAAGACGCCGGGTTCGGCGTGGTGGAGGCACGTCATGCCGACGAGGCCTGGTCGGTCCTGCACCGGCGGTCGGACATCGGTGTGCTTTTCACCGATGTCGACATGCCGGGCTCCATGTGCGGGGTGACCTTGGCCGAACGCGTCTACGAGGCGTGGCCGGAGATCCGTCTGATCCTGACCTCCGGGCGCCAGCGCCTCGCCGACCGGGAAGTTCCCGACCACGGCCTTTTCGTGCCCAAGCCCTACAGCGCGTCCGAGGTGGTGGCCGCGATCCAGCACGCCGCATGACGCGCACGGCATCGGGGATCTTTTCGACCCGTCATTCGACGGGTCGGGCATCCGGAAGGTCCTGACGCGACGCCCATGCCTTCCGGGATTTTGCGGAATCGTCTAGGCCGGCGGAAAGCGCGGGCGGACCGTCCGCTCGGTCGAGCCGAGGCGCGGTTGTCGCCACGCGTTCGAGATGGGGCGGCAAGGCCGGTGAAAGCGACCAGCGTGAAAAGTCTCACCCCTCCGGACCCGACATCCCGGCCGTCCTCCGAAATCGTCCGGATCGATACGGACCGCATCCTTTCGGAAATCGCGGGCGGCGACGGGCTCACCGATCCGTTCGCCGCCGCCGTGCGTGCCACCCGCATGCCGATGATCATCACGGACCCCCGGCAGCACGACAATCCGATCATCTTCGCCAACGCGGCGTTCGGGCGGCTGACGGGCTACGCCCCGGACGAGATCCTCGGGCACAATTGCCGCTTCCTCCAGGGTCCGGACACGGACCCGCGGGACGTCGCCCGCATCCGGGACGCCGTCACCGAGCGGCGCGGCATCGATTTGGCGCTCCTGAACTACCGCAAGGACGGGACCACCTTCTGGAACCAGCTGCTCCTGGCGCCGGTCCTGGATGCCCGGGGTGAGGTCGCCTACTTCTTCGCGAGCCAGTACGACGTCACCGCCGACATGGGGCAACTGACCGCCCTCAGGGGCAGGAACGATGCCCTGACCGCCGAACGGGCCGCCAGCGCCGACCGCCTGCAGTTCAGCGAGACGGTCCTGCGCCTCGCCACCGAGGCAGCGGAGATCGGGACCTGGGACTTGGACGCGGTCACCGATACCCTGATCTGGTCGCCCCGAACCCAACCGATGTTCGGCCTCTCGCCGAATGCGGCCTACGACCTGACGACCTTCGTCGAGACACTGCATCCCGAGGACCGGGCGGCGACGATGGCGGCCCTCGCCGCCATGCTCGATCCCACCCTCCGGGCGGCGTTGGACATCGAGTACCGCATCGTCGGGCGGGAGGACGGGGTCGTGCGCTGGCTCGCCTCCAAGGGGCGGGGCATTTTCGACGATCAGGGTCGATGCGTGCGCGCCGTCGGCATCGTCCGCGAGGTGACCGAACGCGCCGAGGCCGATCTGGCCCGGCGGGAAGAGGAGAAGCGACGCACGACGCTCCTCGAACTGAACGACCGGCTTCGGGACATTCAGGACCCCGACGCCCTCGCCCACACGGCCTGCGCGGTGGTCGGCACCGTCCTCGGGGTGAGCCGGGTCGGGTACGGTGTGATCGACACGGTGGCCGAGACCATCACCATCGAGCGCGACTGGAACGCCCCCGGCATCCGCAGCCTCGCGGGCGTCCTGCAGTTCCGCGATTACGGGTCGTACATCGAGGACCTCAAGCGGGGCGAGATCGCGGTGGTGTCGGATGCGTCGGCGGACCCGCGCACCCGGGCCAACGCGGACGCCCTGGAGAGCATCAGCGCCGCGGCGTTCGTCAACATGCCCCTGGTCGAGCAGGGCTCGTCCGTGGCCCTGTTCTACGCGAACCACGCGGTGCCGCGCTCCTGGGCGGAGGGCGAGATCGCGTTCATGCGCGAGGTCGCCGGCCGGGTCCGCCTGGCGACGGAGCGCCTGCGTTCGGAGCGGGCCCTGCGGACCAGCGAGGAGCAGTTCCGCATCCTCACGCAGGCCATCCCGAACCAGGTCTGGGCGGCCCGGCCCGACGGTTATCTCTACTGGTTCAACGCGCAGGCCTATGCCTATGCCGGCGCCGAACCCGGCTCCCTGGACGGCGTCGCGGAATGGAGCCGCATCGTCCATCCCGACGATCTCCCGCCGGCCGGGGAGGCCTGGGCCGAGTCCCTCGCCACCGGCGCGGTGTACGAGACCGAGTTCCGTATCCGGCGATTCGATGGCGCCTATCGCTGGTTCCTGGTCCGCGCCGAACCGGTCAGGTCCCCGGACGGCGCCATCGTCCAGTGGGTCGGCACCAACACCGACATCGACGAGCGTCGGTCCCAGGCCGCCGAGCTCGCGGCCCTGAACGCGACCCTCGAACGGCAGGTCGCCGAGCGGACCACCGACCGCAACGCCCTGTGGCAGTTGTCGACGGACATCATGCTCCGCTGCGCCTTCGACGGCCGGATCGTCGCGGTCAACCCGGCCTGGACCGCGATGCTCGGCTGGCGCGAGGGCGAACTGGTCGGCACCTCCCTGTTCGACCTGCTCCATCCCGACGACATCGAGCGGACCATCGCCGGGGCCAGGAATTCGTCGGAGGGCCAGTCCCTGGCCCGGTTCGAGAACCGCTATCGCCACCGGGATGGCAGCTATCGCTGGGTCTCGTGGTCGACGCGTCCCGACGAGACCCTGATCAACGCGGTCGGTCGGGACGTCACGGCGGAGAAGGAGCAGGCGGAAGCCCTGCTCCGGGCCGAGGAGCAACTCCGGCAATCGCAGAAGATGGAGGCGGTCGGACAATTGACCGGGGGGTTGGCCCACGACTTCAACAACCTGCTCGCCGGCATCTCGGGCAGCCTGGAGCTTCTGCAGACCCGCATGGCGCAGGGCCGGCTGACCGACCTCGACCGCTACATCAACGCCGCCCAGGGCGCCTCGAAACGGGCCGCGGCCCTCACCCACCGGCTCCTGGCCTTCTCCCGGCGCCAGACCCTCGACCCGAAGCCCACCAACGTGAACGGCCTCATCGCCGGCATGGAGGAGCTCATCCGCCGCACCGTCGGGCCGTCCGTCCACGTCGAGGTGGTCGGTGCCTCGGGCCTGTGGCCGGCCCTGGTCGACCCGCCGCAGCTCGAGAACGCCCTGCTGAACCTGTGCATCAACGCCCGCGACGCCATGCCGGACGGCGGCCGCATCACCATCGAGACCGCCAACAAGTGGCTCGACGACCGGGGCGGCAAGGAACGCGACCTGCCCCCGGGCCAGTACCTCTCCCTCTGCGTGTCCGACACCGGCACCGGCATGACGCCCGAGGTGATCGAGCGCGCCTTCGACCCGTTCTTCACCACCAAGCCTATCGGCCAGGGCACCGGGCTCGGGCTGTCGATGATCTACGGCTTCGTCCGGCAATCGGGGGGGCACGTCCGGATCTACTCGGAGATCGGAGACGGCACGACCATGTGCCTCTACCTCCCGCGCCACTACGGCGCCGCGGAGGAGGCCGACCCCATGGGCTCCCTCGGCGACGCGCCGCGGGCGGAGCAGGGGCAGACCGTGCTGATCGTCGACGACGAGCCCACCGTCCGCATGCTGGTGACCGAGGTCCTGGAGGATCTCGGCTACACCGCCATCGAGGCGGCCGACGGCCCGGCGGGTCTCAAGGTCCTGCGCTCGAACGTGCGCATCGACCTGCTGGTGACCGATGTCGGTCTCCCCGGCGGCATGAACGGGCGTCAGGTCGCCGATGCGGCGCGGGTCAGCCGGCCGGGCCTGAAGGTGCTGTTCATCACCGGCTACGCCGAGAACGCCGTCGTCGGGAACGGACACCTCGACCCCGGCATGGCCGTCCTGACGAAGCCCTTCGTGATGGAAGCCCTGGCCTCGCGCATCCGCGAGCTCATCGCCGGCCCGTAGCCTCGACGCGGACCGGCCTGGGGGTTCGGCGACTGCCGTCCCGCCGGGGCGGACCTCCAGCGAACCCGCCGGTCCGTAACATCCTGCCGGGATCGGGTTCGACGCCCGGGCGGCTCACACGAATGGGCCGCCCCGGGGGAGCGGCCCATCCGTTCGCCTGCTGGTTTCGTGCGGACTAGCGAAGCGTCATCTTGCGGACGTCGCCGGCCGTCATGCGCGGCCGCGCTTCGATCACGAGCAGCCGGTGGTCGAGCCGCAGGTGTCGCACTTCAGGCAGGTTCCGTTGCGGACCAGCGTGAAGTTCGCGCATTCCGGGCAGGCCTCGCCGACATAGCCCTTCATCTTCGCCTCGGCGCGGCGGTCGGAGACCGTGCGCTCGGGTTTGGCGAAGGGCAGTGCCTCGACCAGGGTCTCGGCGAGTCCGGCCGGGACCGGCTCCGCCTTCAGCGCCGTGGCGCCGCGCAGGGCATGGACCACGCCGCCGGCCGGGGCCGAGACGCCGGCGCTCGGCGCGCCGACCCCGACCGTGCCGCCGGCCGGGCCGCCCTGGATCAGGGTGAGACGGTCGGCCGAGCCGCGGAGAAGACCGCGGGAGACCACGTTGGCGGCGACGGGGTCGGACTGCCTGTCGCCGCGGGCGCCCTCGCCTTCGCCCTTGCCCATCACCGTGTTGCCGATCTCGGACGGGTCGACATGGGCGAGGTCCATCCGTCCCAGGTACGAGATCGCCAGCTCGCGAAACACGTAGTCGAGGATCGAGGTGGCGTTCTTGATGGCGTCGTTGCCCTGGACGAAGCCCGCCGGCTCGAACCGGGTGAAGGTGAAGGCGTCGACGTATTCCTCCATGGGCACGCCGTACTGGAGGCCGATGGAGATCGCGATGGCGAAGTTGTTCATCAGGCTGCGGAAGGCGGCGCCCTCCTTGTGCATGTCGATGAAGATCTCGCCGATGCGGCCGTCATGGTACTCGCCGGTGCGGAGATACACCTTGTGGCCGCCGACCACGGCCTTCTGGGTATAGCCCTTGCGCCGGTCCGGCAGCTTTTCGCGGGACCGGATGCGCTCGACGCGCTCGATCACCCGCTCGACGATCTTTTCGGCGAGCTGGGCCGCCTTCGCCGTGGCCGGCTGGGCGGTGAGCGCCTCGATCGCCTCCTCGGCATCCTCCTCCTCGTCGGCGATGAGGGCTGAGTTCAGGGGCTGGGACAGCTTGGAGCCGTCGCGGTAGAGGGCGTTGGCCTTCAGGGCCAGGGTCCAGGACAGCTTGTAGGCGTTCTTACAATCCTCGACGGTGGCGTCGTTGGGCATGTTGATGGTCTTGGAGATGGCGCCCGAGATGAAGGGCTGGGCCGCCGCCATCATGCGGATGTGGCTCTCCACCGAGAGGTAGCGCTTGCCGATTCGGCCGCACGGGTTGGCGCAGTCGAACACGGCGTAGTGCTCGACCTTGAGGAACGGGGCGCCCTCGAGGGTCATGGCACCGCAGATGTGGGTGTTGGCGGCCTCGATGTCCTTCTTCGAATAGCCGAGGAACGGCAGGATCTCGAAGGCCGGGTCGGACAGCTTGTCGGCGGGCACCTTGAGGACGTCCGTGAGGAAGGCGTCGCCGAGGGTCCAGCGGTTGAACACGAACTTGATGTCGAAGGCCTGCTTCAGGCCGGCCTCGATGGCGGCGATCTTGTCGTCCGTGAACCCCTTGGCGCGCAGGCTCCCGGCGTTGATGGCCGGGGACTGGCCCATGGAGCCGTGGCCGACGGCGTAGGCCTCGATCTCGGCGATCTCGGATTCGCGGTAGCCGAGGGTCCGCAGGGCGTCCGGCACGGCGCGGTTGATGATTTTGAAGTAGCCGCCGCCGGCGAGCTTCTTGAATTTCACCAGGGCGAAGTCGGGCTCGATGCCCGTCGTATCGCAATCCATGACGAGGCCGATGGTGCCGGTGGGCGCGATCACGGTCGCCTGGGCATTGCGGAACCCGTGCTCCTCGCCGAGCTGCAGGGCGCGGTCCCAGGCGTGGCGGGCGCGGTCGGCGAGGTCGGCCTGCGGGATGTTGGCCAGATCCAGCGGCACCGGGGCGATCGACAGGAACTCGTAGCCCTCGGCCTCGCCGTAGGCGGCGCGGCGATGGTTGCGGATCACCTTGAGCATGGCATCGGCGTTCTCCTCGTAGGCCGGGAAGGCCCCGAGTTCGCCGGCCATCTCGGCCGAGGTGGCGTAGGACACGCCGGTCATGATCGCGGTGAGCGATCCGGCCAGTGCCCGGCCCTGATCCGAGTCGTAGGGCAGGCCCATGCTCATGAGCAGGCCGCCGATGTTGGCGTAGCCGAGGCCGAGGGTCCGGTAGCGGAACGAGAGTTCGGCGATCTCCTTCGACGGGAACTGCGCCATCATCACCGAGATCTCGAGGACCACCGTCCAGAGGCGGTTGAGGTGCTCGAAGGCGGCGACGTCGAAGTGGTTGGTGGCCCGGTCGTACATGGTCAGCAGGTTGGCCGACGCCAGGTTGCAGGCGGTGTCGTCGAGGAACATGTACTCCGAGCACGGGTTCGAGGCGCGGATGCGCCCGCCCGCCGGGCAGGTGTGCCAGTCGTTCATGGTGGTGTTGAAGTGCAGGCCCGGATCGGCCGACGCCCAGGCGGCCTCTCCGATCTTGTCCCACAGCTCACGCGCCGGCAGCGTCTTCGTGGTTTTTCCCGTGGTGCGAGCCTTGAGCTCCCACGCCGAGTCGTTCTCCACCGCGCGCAAAAAGTCGTCGGTGAGGGAGACGGAATTGTTGGAGTTCTGGCCCGCCACCGTGAGGTAGGCTTCCGAATCCCAGTCGGTGTCGTAGACGGGGAACTCGATCTTGGTGAAGCCCTGCTTGGCGAACTGGATCACCCGCTTGGTGTAGGAATCCGGCACCATGTCCTTGCGGGCGGCCTTCACGGCCTTCTTCAGGGCCGGGTTGCGCTCGGGATCGAAGCACGCGTCCCCTTCCGCCTCGCACTGGGTGCAGGCCTTCATCACCGCCTGGAGGTGCTTGGAGACGATCTTGGAGCCGGTCACCAGGGCGGCGACCTTCTGCTCCTCCTTCACCTTCCAGTCGATGTAGGTCTCGATGTCGGGGTGGTCGATGTCGACGATGACCATCTTGGCGGCGCGGCGCGTGGTGCCGCCGGACTTGATGGCGCCGGCGGCCCGGTCGCCGATCTTGAGGAAGCTCATCAGACCCGACGACTTGCCGCCGCCGCCGAGTTTCTCGTTCTCGCCGCGCAGCATGGAGAAGTTGGAGCCGGTGCCGGAGCCGTACTTGAACAGGCGGGCCTCCCGGACCCACAGGTCCATGATGCCGCCCTCGTTGACGAGGTCGTCCTGTACGCCCTGGATGAAGCAGGCATGCGGCTGCGGGTGCTCGTAGGACGAGGCCGACTTCGTCAGCTCACCGGAACGGTAATCGACGTAGTAGTGGCCCTGGGCCGGGCCATCGATGCCGTAGGCCCAGTGCAGGCCGGTGTTGAACCATTGCGGCGAGTTCGGCGCCACCATCTGGCGGGCGAGCATGAAGCGCAGCTCGTCGAGGAACGCGGAGGCGTCCTCCTCGGAGGTGAAGTAGCCGCCCTTCCAGCCCCAGTAGGTCCAGCAGCCGGCGAGGCGGTCGAACACCTGCGTCGAGGAGATCTCGGAAACGTAGCGCTCGGCCTCCGGCACCTCGGCCAAAGCCGCCTCGTCGGCGACGGAGCGCCACAGGAACGACGGGACGTCGTTTTCCTCGACCTTCCTCAGGCGGGCCGGCACGCCGGCCTTGCGGAAATACTTCTGGGCCAGCACGTCGCTGGCGACCTGGCTCCAGCTCTCGGGGACCTCGATGCCCTCCAGGCGGAACACCACCGAGCCGTCCGGATTGCGGATCTCGCTCAGGGTCTTGCGGAAGGGGATGGTGGCGTAGGGGGATTGCCCGGCCGTGGTGAGGCGACGCTCGAACCGCATGAAACCTGTCTCCCGCCCATGGCGCGATGGCGCCGGCGCTGTGATGCTGGACTGGTGCGGACAAGCGACCGCGAACGCCCGCGCCGCGCTGTCGAAACCAGACAAAATCGATGAACCGCCGAGGGACCGGATCGCTTCGGCGACATCCGAAAGCTAGCGCGTCGAGGGCCCTCACGTCAACAACTTGTGTGCGTCGGCTATGTTCCTGACTAGATGTTGTGTCGGCACCCTAAATCCTGTGGATATCCGAGGCTTTCGGATAAGTGCTCTTTGGCGCTCGCGGAATCGCCGCGAAAATTTTCGGAGCCCACAGGTTGGGGCCGATGGGGCCAGGCGTGCGCCATGGTTAACGCGGCCGGGGTGTGACAATCCGGGCGCAGGCGGGCCCGCCGACTGGACTTGAGGACGGCGCCTCACCATAGTCCCGCGCACATGACGGACCGGCGGCCGACACCGCCCCTTTCAGGCGAACGCGATGGCTCTCAAGGACACGCTCCTGCGGATCTTCACCTGGTGGAACGGGCAGACCATGTCGCTCGCCCTCTACACCGCGCGGAAGGGCCAGCGCGTCGGCACCGATGACGGCGGCAACACCTATTACCGGGCCCTCGGGCCCCTCATCGACCGGTCGGTGGGGCCGGAGCGGCGCTGGGTCGTCTACAACGGCTACGCCGACGCCTCGAAGGTGCCGCCCGGCTGGCGCTCGTGGCTGTGCCACAACGCCGACGTGCCGCCGAGCGAGGAAGCCTACACCCCGCGCGCCTGGCAGAAACCCCATGTCGAGAACCTGACGGGGACGCTCGGCGCCTACCGCCCCAAGGGCTCGCAGCTCAGCACCGGCCAGCGCCCCGCCGCCACGGGCGACTACGCGCCGTGGACCCCCGGCGATTGATCGATCCGCCGGACACGGCCCTTTTTCCACCAATGTTAGACGCTTAACCGCTGGTCGCGTCGTCATCGCCTCGTGGCGCGCCGTCACAAGGGAGCGAGCCGTGAGCCGCAGCACCGCACGCGTTTCGCGATCCGGCCTCTTCGCGGCCCTGGCCCTGGCCTTCGCCGCGCTCCCGGCCCAGGCGGACAAGATCAAGAACCCCACGGCGGTGTTCTCCGGCCTCGACAAGATCACCGGCCGCATCGTGTCGTTCGAGGTCGCCGTCGACGAGACCGTGCAGTTCGGCGCCCTCCAGCTCACCCCGCGCGTGTGCTACAGCCGCCCGCCCACGGAGAGCCCGAAGACCACGGGCTTCCTCGAGGTCGACGAGGTCACCCTCGACTCGAAGTACCGCCGCATCTTCACCGGCTGGATGTTCGCGGCGAGCCCCGGCCTGCACGCCATCGAGCACCCGATCTACGACGTCTGGCTCGTCGACTGTAAGGGCGGCTCCGACGTGATCGCGGAGGCGAAGGAGCAGGAGGACGTGCCGGTCCTGGCCTCCAAGTCCGACAAGCCCCGGCGCCAGCGCGGCGGGCAGGACGCGACCCGCACGGCCCAGCAGGTCAACCCCAACGGCCAGGTCGACGTCGAGGCGCCCCGCGGCGTGCCGGTCCAGCCCAAGCAGAAGCCCTCGCGAAAATTCTTCCCGACCAACGAAGGCCCGGCCCCGGCCCCGCCGCCCCCGCCGCAGAACCTGTTCGACGCGCTGTTCCGCTGATTCGGAGCGCTCAGGGCGCCGCCAGCGCCGCCAGCGCCGTGCTGCCATCGATGATCACGTCACGCGGCCACACGTTCCAGTCGGCCGTGTGGCCGATCGCGTCGGCGAGACGGCGCTTGTAGACGTGGCGCGGCACCTCCTCGGCGCCGAATTGCTGGAGATGGTCGGTGACGAACTGAGTGTCGGCGAGGCGGTAGCCGCCGGCCCGCAGGCGGGCGACGAGGTGGACCAGGGCCACCTTCGAGGCGTCGCGCACGGTGTGGAACATGCTCTCGCCGAAGAAGGCCGCGCCGAGGGACACGCCGTAGAGGCCGCCGACGAGGCGGTCCTCCGCATAGACCTCCACCGTGTGGGCGTGGCCGGCGTCGAACAGGGCGCCGTAGAGGTCGCGGATGCGGGCGTTGATCCAGGTCTTCTCGGCGTCCCGGCGCGGGGCGGCGCAGCCCGCGATCACCGCGTCGAAGTCGTGATCGACCCGGACCGCGAACCCGTCCGCCCGCACCGTGCGGGCGAGGCGCTTGGCGACGTGGAAGCCGTCGAGGGGCAGGATTCCGCGCGCCTTCGGCTCGACCCAGTAGATCGCCGGATCGTCGGCATCCTCCGCCATGGGGAAGATGCCCGCCGCGTAGGCCTTGAGCAGGATCTCGGGCGTGATGTCCACGCGGTCTGCGTCGTGCATGCCGGGACTGTGGCGCGGCCGGCGCTCGAACGCCAGGGCGGAACCGCCGCCGCCATGCAAAACGGCGAGACCCGAGGGCCTCGCCGCTGTTCGATTCAAGTCTCGCAGGTGATTTCAGAACTCCGGGCCGCCCGAGGTGGCGCCGAGGTTCGGCACCGTGCGGTTGATCTGCTCGGCGTTGCCGCCCTTGGCCGAGTCCACGATGATCGCCTCGCTGTTCGACGGCAGGGGACGGGGTCCGACGCTGCCCGTCGCGTCGAGGTCGAGGAGCCCGGTGTCGGCGTTGCGGTAGGCGCCGGTGACCGACGGATTGTCGAGGGGGCCGCGGGTGGTGTTGCCGGCCTGCGGGAAGGCCCGCTCGGGCTGGCCGACATTGCCGGACGGGGACTGGGCCAGGGCGCCGGTGACGGACAGGGCGAGGGCGGCGACGGCGAGGGTGACGGAACGCATGGGAGTCTTTCGGGATGTCTTGGGTGGGATGTCTTGGGCGGGATGTCTTGGGTGGGATGTCTTGGGATGTGTCCGGGTGGCGCGGAGCGTTTGCCCCGGCTGGAAGAACGATCGTCTTCCGTCCGGTGTGATTGGGCAATTCAATTGTGCGCAATCAGTTCCCAGAATAATTGCGTCGGCAAAATGTCATGCGAAATCGGGATTGCGGCGGGTGGCTGACAGGCACCGGGCGGGCGCCTATGTTCGATGGCGAACCGAGGTGCAAGATGCCCCCACTTCCCCACCCAGGTCCGTCCACGCGATCCACGCTCCGTAAGAGTGGCGCCTCCGACGTTGCCCGGACGCCCATGCCGGGATTCAGCATGGTGACGCTGTCCGCTCCCGTCGACTTGGACGATGGGCGGACCCTTCCCGTCGGCGCGGAGGGTGCCATCGTCGCCGTCTGGGCGGACGGGGAAGCCTACATGGTCGAGTTCGTCGCTCCGTTCCCGGCCGTGGTGACGGTTCCGGCACCGAGCCTGTCGCGGGCACCGGCCGACGCGTGAGCGCGACGGTCCCGCCGCGCGCCGTCGCACAGGCGAAAATCACTCGCTATCTGCTCAACCCCACCCACAAGCTCGGTGGTCCGAAATCGGTGTTCTTCCGGGCGTTCGGTTTCTTGGTCGACCGGTGGGAGATCATGGCGGCCGCCCTCGCGCAGCACCCGGATCGCAACCCCGTCGAGAAAACGATCTCCGATCAATGGAGTCCGAGACCGGTCGATCGCTTCGGCTGGAACGGTCGCGACCGGCTCCCTCTCCTGGAAGGCAGGGCGATCGCAGTTGGCGTTTGGGGCGTTGGGAGTTCCCGCAACGCTTTGTCATCCCGGGGCCGCGCAGCGGAACCCGGGACCCAGAAACTCTGGTCTGGCAAGGCTTTGCGCTGTCGGCGGCTCTGGATTGCACGCCTCCGGCGCGGCCCTCCGGGTCCGGGTTCGCCTGCGGCGCCCCGGAATGACATCCGGCGATTCGCACAAGAGACCGAACTGATGGAGCGAAAGCCCGATGACGTTCGTCGTTCGATGCAACATGGAGCTTCGGACGGACGCAACTCCTGCATCCTGTCCGTGTGGATCGGCTGCTCCGGTCGGCAGGAGGCGGAATGCCTGATACGGTTTCCGCCTGATCCGGTCGGTGACGCGGTGCCATGCGGGTCCCCTCCTCCCCTGGCGCGGGTCCCCTCTCCTGGAAGGAGAGGGACAGGGTGAGGTGTGTGGATTCTCCGGAGAGTCCACGACCCTCACCCCAACCCTCTCCCAAACAGGAGAGGCCGGAGTTGGTATGACCGCGTATCCCGGGGCCTGATGCACACGAAAAAGGCCGGCCCCGTGGGACCGGCCTTCGCCGCATCGATCGGTTTGAGAACCCGAAAAACCTACCGGGCCGGGCCGCCCGCGGTGCCGCCGGTGTTCGGCACCATGCGGTCGTTCTCCTCGGCGTTGCCGCCCTTGGCCGAATCGACGGCGCCGGCGCCCGGCGACATCCCGTTCTCGCCGGCCGGCATCGATCCGGTCCGGGCCGGGGCCATATCGCGGGTCGAGGGCTTGTCGATGGGGCCGCCCGCCGTGTTGCCGGCCTGCGGCACGCCGCGCTCGGGCTGGCCGACATTGCCGGAGGACGACTGCGCCAGGGCCGGGGTGGCGAGCAGGGCCGACGCGATCAGGAGGTGGGACAGGCGCATGAACAGATCCTCGGTGGCTGTGAGGGGGCGCGGCACCGGGGATGGATCTGTCCATCTCGGTATACCAACGTTCGATAACGAACGAACGCCGACTTGCGCCGTTCCCGCTCAAACCAGCCATTCGGGATCGAAAGCGAAGATTTACGGCTCGTCGAGGCCGCCCGCCGCCAAAAAGTTCTCCAGCCAGTGGATGTCGTAGGCGCCGTTCAGGACGTCGGCGTTGCGGACCAGGGTTCGGAACAGGGGCAGCGTGGTATCGACGCCGTCGACCACAAACTCGTCGAGGGCCCGGCGCAGGCGCATGAGGCACTCGTTGCGGGTGCGCCCGTGCACGATGAGCTTGCCGATGAGCGAATCGTAGTGCGGCGGGATGCGGTAGCCCTGGAACACCGCCGAATCGACGCGCACGCCGAGGCCGCCCGGCGGGTGGAAGTAGGTGATGAGGCCGGGGGACGGTCGGAAGGTCGCCGGGTGCTCGGCGTTGATCCGGCACTCAATGGCGTGGCCCGAGACCCGGATCTCGTCCTGGGTCACCGAGAGCGGCAGGCCGGCGGCGACGCGGATCTGCTCGTTGACAAGGTCGATCCCGGTGATCATCTCGGTGACCGGATGCTCGACCTGGATGCGGGTGTTCATCTCGATGAAGTAGAACTTCCCGTCCTCGTACAGGAACTCCACCGTGCCGGCGCCGAGGTACTTCAGCTCCTGCATGGCGCGGGCGCAGATGCCGCCGATCTCGGCCCGCATGGCCTCGTCGAGGACGGGCGAACCGCCCTCCTCCCACACCTTCTGGTGCCGGCGCTGCAGGGAGCAGTCGCGCTCGGCGAGGTGCACGGCGTTGCCCTGGCCGTCGCCCAGCACCTGGACCTCGATGTGGCGCGGCTTCTCCAGGTACTTCTCGAGGTAGACGGCGTCGTCGCCGAAGGCGGCCTTCGCCTCCTGGCGGGCCATGCCGAGGGCCTCTTCGAGGTCGGCCTCCGTGCGCGCCACCTTCATGCCGCGGCCGCCGCCGCCGGACGCGGCTTTCACCAGCACGGGATAGCCGATCTCGGCGGCGATGCGTTTGGCCTCCACCGGGTCCTCGACCCCGCCCTCCGAACCCGGCACGCACGGGATGCCGAGGCGTTTCGCCGTGCGCTTGGCCTCGATCTTGTCGCCCATGATGCGGATATGCTCGGCCTTGGGGCCGATGAACCCGATCTCGTGGTGGGCCAGCACCTCGGCGAAGCGGGCGTTCTCCGACAGGAAGCCGTAGCCCGGATGGACGGCGTCCGCGCCCGTGATCTCGCAGGCGGCGATGATGGAGGGGATGTTGAGGTAGCTGTCGCGGGCGGCCGGGGGGCCGATGCAGACGCTCTCGTCGGCGAGCCGCACGTGCATGGCGTCGGCGTCGGCCGTGGAATGGACGGCGACGGTCGCGATCCCGAGTTCCTTGGCCGCGCGCAGGATGCGCAGGGCGATCTCGCCGCGATTGGCGATCAGGATCTTGTCGAACATGATGCCTCGCGCCTCACTCGATGACGAGGAGGGGTTCGCCGAACTCGACGGGTTGGCCGTCCTCGACGAAGACGGCCGTGACGGTGCCGGCGCGGGGGGCCACGATCTCGTTGAAGGTCTTCATCGCCTCGATGAGCAGCACCTTCTCGCCCGCCTCGACCTTGGAGCCGACGTCGACGAACACCTTGGCGTCCGGCGACGGCCGGCGGTAGGCGGTGCCGACCATGGGCGAGGGCACGGCGCCGGGATGGCCCGCGCCCGCCCGGGCCCGCTCCGGCACGGCGCCCGGACCGGCCACGGGCTGGGGCGCCGGGGCCAGGGCGGCCAGCGCCGGGGCGGGGGCCGCCACCTGGACGTGGACGGGCTCGATGCGGCGGGCGACGCGGATGCGCAGGTCGCCCTTCTCGACCTCGATCTCGGTGAGATCCGTCTCGGTGATGAGCTTGGCGAGCTCGCGCACGAGCTCCGGATCGAAGGGATCGTTCTTGGACATCGGCTCCTTGGGCATCGGCTCGGTCGTCGTCAGGCTGGAAGTTTCTGAGATCGGGAGACCAGCGGCCTCCCGACGTCGGGGCGCGCGGGTTCTGTCAGTTCAGCAGCTGGCGTGGCCGCACTGCCGGACGTCGCTGATGGTCTTGCGGATCGGATCGACGCCGACGGCGCCGGGAATGATCTCGTCGCCGATGATGAAGGCCGGGGTGCCGGACAGGCCGAGCTTGTCGCCGAGACTCACGTTCTCGGCCAGGGCCGCCTTGACCTCGGGGCCCTGCGCGTCCTTGGCGAGGCGGGCCGTGTCGAGGCCCATCTCCTTGGCCACCGCCAGGGCGCGCTCGCCCGTCACCCGGCCCTTGGTCTCCAAGAGCTTGACGTGGAAGTCGAACATCTTGTCCGCCTTGAGCTGCTGCTTGGCCGCGAGGGCCAGCTTGCTGGCCTCGAGGGATTCGGCGCCGAGGACGGGGAAGTCGCGCAGGACCACCCGCAGCTTCGGGTCGGACTTAATCAGGGTCTGGATGTCGCCGAGCGCCTTGCGGCAGTAGCCGCAATTGTAGTCGAAGAACTCCACCACGGTGATGTCGCCCGCCGGGTTGCCGACGACGACGCCGTGGGGCGAATTGGTCAGGGTCTCGCGGGATTCCTTCAGGGCGGCGGACTGCGCCAGCTTCTGGGTCTCCTGGGCACGCTTCTCGCCCTCGGCGATGGCCTCCTGCAGCACGTCGGGATTCTTGACGAGGTAATCCTTGACGATGGCCTCGATGGCCTGGCGCTGGGTGTCGGAGAACACCGGGGCCGGCGTGGCCGGGGAAGGTGTCGCCGCGGCCGGGGCGTTCTGCGGGGTGGTCTGCGCCCAGGCGGCGGAGGCGCCGAACAGGACGACGGAGGTGAGAAGGGACCGGAGCAGGGGCATGCGTCCTCGCGGGGGCGACCGGATGGGAAACGCGGCCGGCCTGGAGAGGATCGGACACGAGATCGGGTGCGTCTATCGGCGGGGTTAGGCGTTTTCGCGGCGGCCGGTCAATCGCGCACGGCCGCGCGGCGCGGTTTCCGTCCCGCGCGAAACGGCTTTACGGGGATGCGATGACGGTTTCGCAATCCCCCTCCGCCGGCCTGCCCCCCGCCTCGCCCTCGCAGCGCGCCGCCCGCGTCGCGCCGTTCCTCGCCATGGACGTGATGTCCGCCGCCGCCGCTCGCGAGGCGCGGGGCGACGGCGTCGTCCACATGGAGGTCGGCCAGCCCTCGGCGCCCGCCCCGCGGGCCGTGATCGCGGCGGCCCAGGGCGCGCTTGCCGGCGGCGCCCTGCCCTACACCCAGGCGCTCGGACTGCCGGCCCTGCGCGCCCGCATCGCCCGGCACTACGCCGACACCCACGGGATCGCCGTGCCGCCCGGGCGCATCGTCGTCACCACGGGCTCGTCGGCGGGCTTCATCCTGGCCTTCCTCGGCCTGTTCGATGCCGGCGCCCGGATCGCCGTGCCGCAGCCGGGCTATCCCGCCTATCGCAGCATCCTGCACGCCCTCGACCTCGTGCCGGCCGCCCTGCCCCTGGCGGAGGCCGACCGTTACGCCCCGACGAGCGCGGGCCTGCGCGCCCTCCACGCGACGGATGCGCTGTCCGGCGTGCTGGTGATGAGCCCGGCCAACCCCTCGGGCACGGTCATCGAACCGCACCGCCTCGCCGACCTCTGCGCCACGGCCCGCGCCCTCGGCCTCCGCTTCATCTCCGACGAGATCTACCACGGCCTGAGCTACGGCGTGCCGACGGACACGGCGCTGCGCTACGAACCCGACGCCGTCGTCATCAACTCCTTCTCGAAGACCTGGTGCATGACCGGCTGGCGCATCGGCTGGATGGTGGTGCCCGAATGGCTGGTGCGCCCGGTGGAGCGGCTGGCCCAGAACCTGTTCATTTCGGCGCCCTACCTGTCGCAGGTGGCGGCCGTGGCGGCGTTCGACGCGGTGGAGGAAGTCGAGGCCGTGCGCGCCGGCTACGCCGCCAACCGCGCCCTGCTCCTCGACGCGTTCCCCGGCCTCGGCCTCGGCCGCACCCATCCGGCGGACGGGGCGTTCTACCTCTATTCCGACGTCTCGAACCTCACCGACGACGCGGCCGGCTTCTGCCGGCGCATGCTCGACGAGGCCGGTGTCGCCGCGACCCCGGGCCTCGACTTCGACGCCGTGGACGGCCACCACCACGTCCGGTTCTCCTTCGCGGGCTCGCACGCCGATTGCGTCGACGCCGTGCGACGCCTGCGGGACTGGCGACGCCTGCGGGGCTGACGGCGCCTGCGGGGCCGGGTGGGCTGGCCCCCTTCCTGCATGCGCCCGGTACAACGGACGACGGATCGTGAACCGGCACGGTGCAACGCCGGCTTGCCACGGGGCGGCGGGCTCTGCATCCTGCCGGGATTCACGCTGGGCCGGGTGTTCGGAGAAGTCTCCGACCTACGAACGATTCAGTGGCGTCGCTGCAACGAAGATCTGTTGCGGGCGTTTTCTGTTCTGTCCCTGATTTCGACAGGTCCGTCTCGGGCCTGCACTGGAGCATAGCGGCCATCATGAAGATCCGGACCGGTTATGCCATCACGTACGAGACGTTCCAGCCGACCCCGATGATGTTCCTTCTCAGCGTCCATCCCTCGCGGGCGGCGGACATCCTCACGCCGGAGGTGATGACGTTCGATCCCCCCGTGGACGCGCACCAGTACAGCGACGCCTTCGGCAACGTCACCACCCGCATCCTGGCGCCGGCCGGCCGCATCACCGTATCGACGGACTTCCTCGTCCACGATTCCGGCGAGCTCGACCCCGTGGTGGCGGACGCGGTCCAGCATCCGGTGCAGGACCTGCCCGACGAGGCCATGCGCTTCCTCCTCGGCAGCCGCTACTGCGACACCGACAAGCTCTCCAACATCGCCTGGGAGCTGTTCGGCGCCGGACCGGAGGGCTGGGCCCGGGTCCAGGCCGTGTGCGACTTCGTCAACGCACACATCAAGTTCAACTATCAGGACGCCGACGCCACCCGCTCGGCCCACGATGCCTACACCCAGCAGCGCGGCGTCTGCCGCGACTACGCCCACCTCGCCGTCGCGTTCTGCCGCTGCCTCAACATCCCGGCCCGCTACTGCACCGGCTACCTCGGCGACATCGGCGTGCCGGTGGTGCCGCCGCCGGACTTCTCGGCGTGGTTCGAGGTCTATCTCGGCGGCGCCTGGCACACCTTCGACGCCCGCAACAACCGCCGCCGCATCGGCCGCATCGTCATCGCCCGCGGCCGCGACGCCACGGACGTCGCCATCTCGACGAGCTTCGCCACGGCCCTGCTCCTGCGCTTCGACGTCCACACGGACGAGGTCCTGGAGGCGGGCGAAAAGCCGACGCCGATCCTCACGGCGGCGGAGGCCGCCGCCGTCCCCGCGAAGCCGGACCCCGCGAAAACCGCCGTGCCGGCCCGCGCGGTGGAGACGGCCGCCGTTCCGCCCGGCGCCGCCCTGGGCAAGGTGCCCGAGAGTCCCAAGGTGCCCGAGAGTCCCAAGGCGCCCGAGAGTCCCAAGGTGCCCGAGGCTCAGAAGGCGCCCGAGGCGCAGAAGACCCCGAAAACGACCGGCCTGACGAAGGTCGCCTGACCGGCGCGGCGTGTCCACCGGCCTGACCTACGCCATCGGCGACATCCACGGATGCGCCGGGGCCCTGCGGCGTCTGCTCGCCGCCATCGAGGCGCACCGGGCCGGCGCCCCGCGCCGCCTCGTGTTCCTCGGCGACGCCATCGACCGCGGCCCCGACAGCGCCGGCGTCGTCGCGATCCTGCGGGCCCTCCAGGCCGCCGAGCCCGACGCCGTCACCTGCCTCATGGGCAACCACGAGAGCCTGATGCTGGCGGCCTATCGCGACGGCTTCGGCACCGCGCCCTGGCTCGAGAACGGCGGGGTGGCGACCCTCAAATCCTACGGCACCCGCGATCCGCAGGCCCTGCCCCACGACGTCCTGAACTGGATGTCGGCCCTGCCGACGGTCTCGGAGGACTCGCGGCGCTACTACGTCCATGCCGGCTTCCGCCCCGGCCGGCCCGGCATCGACCCGGACGTGCCGACCCGCCTGTGGGTCCGCGAGCCGTTCCTGTCGGCGGATTACGATTTCGGCCGCCACGTCGTCCACGGCCACACGCCGCAACTGAGCGGCCGGCCGGACCTGCGCGCACACCGGACCAACCTCGACACCGCCTGCGTCTTCGGCGGCACCCTCACGGCGGGGGTGTTTTCGGACGCGCAGGACGGGCCGGTGGAGATTCTGCAGGTGGCGGCGGAGGGGTAGCGCCCCGGCCGGCGCGCTTGATGCCGGCGCATCGTGGCCCTCGCTGTCGGCCAGCGGGCGGATGTGTGAATCCGGGAGGGCCCGCGCGGGGGAGACGGGTCCTGTTCCGCCCGGCGCCGCCGTCCCCGAGAACACCAGGATGCCCGAGAACGCCCGGCCGGCCGGCGCGGCACGCGGTGCCCACCGGCCGCGCCATCGGCGACCTCCACGGATGCGCCGAGGCCCTGATGCGGCGGCTCGCCGCCATCGCGGCCGTTCCTCAAGCTCAGTGCAAACAAGACCCGTGGCCTCGACTGACTATCCGGATCGATTAACACGATCTTATATCATGATCGCGAGAATGGGACTTGATAAAGCGAACCATCGAGGGATCGCAACGAGGAGCGACCATGTCCCTGAGCCAGATTTCCGCCCGGCCCAGCACAGCCCATATGCTGCTGCAGGCGAGCCCGACCAATTCCGCGAAGACCCAGTCCGACGCCACAATCGAGATCGTCAAGTCTGCAAACGGCATCGCGACCAATTGGGGTGACGCAGCCAAGCAGGCTTCTGGTGTTGCCCTCACCTTCACGATCAGCCAGGCGGAACGGGACGAGGCGCAGAAGGCCGAGCCGATGGGTCTCATTGTCGTGTCCGGCATCGGCGGCGGCGAGGTCGTCGAGCGTTTCGAATCCTGGGATGCGCTGGAAGCGCGCATCCGGACGGACAGGACGATGAATGACAGACAGAAGACCGAATGGTTGAAATGGGCCGCTGATCTAAAAAGAAAGTCCCTTGAGTCCGACGAGCTTTATAAATCCGATTTTTTTCTTGGCATAAAATCTGGAGCTCTCATGGCCGCAGCGAAGGCTGCGATGCAAAAGCATCTTGCGGAACAAGCAGCCAATATCTATATCAGGGATACTGCAAATATAGATCCCTATGATTCTTTCTCGCGGAATTTAGGTTCCTGACGAGGACTTATATATTCTCATGTCATTCAATAGGAAAATCCTGTGCGAGGCGCGCCGTGCAGGATCTGTTCCTGTTGTAGGACTTTGAAATCGTTCGCTCTGCTCGCGGAGCGTACGATACCGGACAGAAGAACGCGCGATCAATCGTCGAATGCGAGCCGTGCGGCCCCCTGATGATTGTAGACGTTGGCATTCGCGATCGAGGGGCCGACCGAGAGTCCCAAGGTGTCCGAGCCGCGGAAGACTCCGAAAACGCCCGCCGGCCCGACGAAGGTCGCCCGACCGGCCGGCGCGGCGCGCGGTGCCCACCGGCCGCGCCATCGTCGACATCCATGGATGCGCCGAGGCCCTGATGCGGCGGCTCGCCGCCATCGCGGCCGTTCTTCAAGCTCAGTGCAAACAAGACCCGTGGCCTCGACTGACTATCCTGATCGATTAACACGATCTTATATCATGATCGCGAGAATGGGACTTGATAAAGCGAACCATCGAGGGATTGCAACGAGGAGCGACCATGTCCCTGAGCCAGATTTCCGCCCGGCCCAGCACAGCCCATATGCTGCTGCAGGCGAGCCCGACCAATTCCGCAAAGACCCAGTCCGACGCCACCATCGAGATCGTCAAGTCTGCAAACGGCATCGCGACCAATTGGGGTGACGCAGCCAAGCAGGTTTCGGGCGTCGCCTTCACCTTCACGATCAGCCAGGCCGTATGGGAGGAGGCGCAGAAGCCCCAGCCCCAGCGGGCCATTGTCCTGTCCGGCATAGGCGGCGGCGAGGTCGTCGAGCGTTTCGACTCCTGGGAAGCGCTGGAAGCGCGCATCCGAACGGACAGGACGATGAATGATGGACAGAAGACCGAATGGTTGAATCGGGTCTCTCAGATGAAAAAAAGCTCCCTTGAAGCCGACGAATATTATAAATCAGATCTTTTTCTTGGCCTCAAGTCTGGAACTCTTCTGCCGGCTTTGAAGGCTGCGACAGAAAAGTATCTCGCTGAACACGCGGTCGATGATGATATCTACGATACTACAAATACAGAACCCTATAGATTTTTCTCGCGGAATTCCGATTCCTGACGAGAACTTCCGTATTTTCATTTCACTTCGTATGAAGATCCTGCACAACACGCGTTGTGCAGGATCGATCCGTTTTACAGGAACACGAGATCGGTCGCGCTGATCGCGGATGGTGAGACGCCGGACAGAAGAACGTTCGACGCATTGTCGAATTCGAGCAGTGCGGACCCTCGATAATTGTAGAGGATGGCATTCGTGATCGAGGGGCCGATCACGATTTTATCCGAGCCGGGCACAAAATCCGAGATCACATCACTCCCACCGTTGGCATCGAACCGGAAGACATCCGCACCCGCGCCACCAGGGGGAGCCTGCAAGCACGGCCGCCGGACGGATCAGCCCCGTCCGGCGGGCTTGCCGGCGGGCTTGGCCTTCGCGTCCGAGGCCTTGATGGCCTTCCAGGCGTTCGGCTGGGCGACGACGGCGCGGAGGGCGGCGGTGTTGGCGGCGGCCTCGTCGGGGGACAGGTCCTGGCGGGACACGGCCTCCGCGTCGGAGAACTTGCCCTGGAGGCCGTAGACCAGGGCGAGGTTCTGGCGGACGCGGGCATCGGCGCGCGGCTGGGCGGCGGCGCGCTGCAGGGTCGCCTCGGCGGCGTCGAGGCGCTTGGCGAGGGCGTAGGACAGGCCGAGATTGGACAGGATCACCGGATCGTCGGGCTGGATCTTGAGGGCGGCCTCGTAGAGCTCCTGGGCGCGGGTGTGGTCGCCGAGCTGGTCGGCCACCGCCCCCTGGGCCGAGAGCACGCGCCAGTCCGGCTGGGCCGCCGTGTGGGCGTTCTGGAGCACGTCGGCGGCCTCGGCGAAGCGGCCGGCTTCGGCGAGACTCTTGCCGTAGGCCGCGAGCACGGCGGTGTTCTTGGGATTGCGCAGGGCGATCTGCTGCAGCACCGCCACGGCCTGGGAGCGCTGGCTCGTGGCGCGCAGGGCCTGGGCGTAGCGCAGGGCCAGGGCGACGTCGCCGGGATCGGCGGTGTAGCGCTCGCCGAGCGCTTCGACGTCGCGGCGGGACACCACGTTGGACGGCTTGCGGCCGAAACCGGGCAGGCCGAGTCCTCCAAGGGAATTCGTGCCACCGGAGGACTCGGTCCCGCCGATGGAGCCCGTGGTCTCGGGTCCGCTCGACCGGTTGCAGGCGCTGGCGAGGACGGCCAGTCCGACGACGGCGCCGATCCGCACGGCCCTGCGAGACGCTTCCAAACGCGGCCTGACCATCACGCGACTCCGCTTCCCCACGGCCGGCGCGCTTCCCGCCACCGGTCGGCCGGTGATAGACCGTTAACCCTAAGCGGCGGTTAACCCCGCCCCCGCCTCCGAGGAGCCCGACCCTGTCCCAGCTGATTGCCCGCGCGCCGGATTCCACGCACCTCATCCCGGTCACCTGCGTCGGCGGTCCCGACTGGCCCGGTGTCGAAGCCGGCCTCGATCCGCGCGAGGCCGCCTATGCCCATGCGACGGAGTTCGCGCCGAAGGCCGGCCGCCTCGCCCTGCTGCCGGGGCCGGACGGCGGCCTCGCCCGGGTGCTGTTCGGGCTGGGCGAGCCGGGACCGGGCCGCGACCGCCTGCTCGTCGGCAAGCTGCCCGGCGCGCTCCCCGCCGGCACCTACCGCCTCGAAGGCCCCGTCGACGGCACGGAGGCGAGCCTCGCCTGGCTCCTCGGCGGCTACCGCTTCGGCCGCTACCGCGCCGCCGGTCCGGCGGGCGTCCCGCCCCGCCTCGTCGCCCCCGAGGGCGTCGATGCCGAGGCGGTGATGCGCATCGCCGCCGCCGTGGCCCTGGGGCGCGACCTCGTCAACACCCCGGCCAACGACCTCGGCCCCGCCGAGATCGAGGCGGCGGCCCGCACCCTCGCCGCGGCCCACGGCGCCGCCGTCGCCGTGGTGTCGGGCGACGCCCTGGAGAAGGACTTTCCCCTGGTCCACGCCGTGGGTGCCGCCTCCCCGCGGGCGCCGCGCCTCATCGACCTCACCTGGGGCGATCCGGCGGCCCCCCGCGTCACCCTCGTGGGCAAGGGCGTGGCGTTCGACACCGGCGGCCTCGACATCAAGCCGTCCGCCGGCATGCTGCTCATGAAGAAGGACATGGGCGGGGCCGCCGCGGCCCTCGCCGCCGCCGCCATGGTGATGGGGGCGGGTCTGCGCCTGCGCCTGCGCGTCCTCATCCCGGCGGTGGAGAATTCCATCTCGGGCGCGGCCTTCCGGCCCGGCGACGTGATCCGCAGCCGCGCCGGCCTCACGGTGGAGATCGGCAACACCGACGCGGAGGGTCGCCTCGTCCTCGCCGACGCCCTGGCCCTGGCGGATGCGGACACGCCCGATCTCCTCATCGATTTCGCCACCCTGACGGGGGCGGCCCGCGTGGCGCTTGGGCCCGACCTCCCGGCCTTCTTCACCGAGGACGACGCCCTCGCCGACGCCGTCGCGGCGGCGGGCGCGGCGGTGGCCGATCCCGTGTGGCGCCTGCCCCTGCACGCGCCCTATGCGGGCCTGCTCGACTCGAAGGTGGCCGACCTCAACAACGCGCCGGGCGGCCCCTTCGCCGGGGCGATCACCGCCGCCCTGTTCCTGCGCCGCTTCGCCCCCGGCACGAAAGCGCACGTGCATTTCGACCTGTACGGCTGGAATCCGTCGACCAAGCCCGGCCGGCCCGAGGGCGGCGAGGTGCAGACCGCCCGCCTCGTCCACGCATTGCTGGCGGCGCGGTATCCGGCGGCCTGAACCGCCACCGGCTCAGGCGGCGGCGGTGGCGGACTTCTCGGCCTCGTAGGCCGTGCGCACGAGGGCGGCGCCGTAGGTCCGCTCGAGGCGGCGCACGGTGAAGTGCGCCCGGGCCATGGCCTGGAAGTGGTCCATGAAGGCGGCGTTGACGGCGGCGCCGCCCACCGCGCCGAGGATCGGCACCGCCTGCGCCGCCACCTTCTGCGAGACGACGACCCCGAACCGCGCGGCGATCTGGGCCGAGAACCGGATCAGGGCCGGGGCGGCCTCGTCGAGGAGCGCGCGGTTGCCGGCGTAGCGGGCGGCCTCCGCCATGGTCTTGGCCAGGGCCGCGCGCACGGCGAAGTAGCCGCTCTCCGTGAGCGGGGTCTCGCTCCCACGTCCGCCCAGGGCGAAGACCTGCACGCAGGCCAGCGCGTTCTCCGGGTCGGCCAGATCCTCGCCCTCCTCGCGGGCGATGCCCGCGATGGAGCGCAGCATCAGGGTGGTGGAGAGGGGCAGTTCCACCGCCAGGGTCGCGAGGCCGAAGGCGCCGCCTACGGCGCCCGAGACGGCCGCCATGGCCTTGTGGGCGAAATCGCTCGACGGCAGCATCCGGCCGAGGCGGCGCGCCGTGCTCGACGGTGCCGCGACGGTGTCCACGAGGTCGATGCCGGCGGGCACAAGGGTCTTCTGCGCCTCAGGCAGGGTGGCGAGCGCCACCCGCAGGGCCGTGTGCATGGCGCCCTCGGTGGCCCGCGACACGGCGCCGGTGACGGCCTCCGGCAGGGCGCGACCGATCATGTCGAGGGGCGCGCCGGCGGCGGCGGACAGGCGTGCGGCCAGCCCCGGATTCTCGAGGGTGCGCACGGCCCGGCGCAGGGCGGCGGCGTCCGCGTCGCTCAAGGCCGCGTCGCCGGCGGGCACGGGCACGGTGTCGGAGGAAGTGTCGACGGGGGAGATGTTGCTCACGTCTGCGGTCTCATGCCTGGGCCGGGCGCCGAAACGCCGCGGCGGTCGGGAGGAGCAAGCCCGGGGCCGCCGGGATGGTTCCCGCCGGAGGCGTCCGGCTCGGCCGGGTCCGGCGGAACGGCGTCCGTCGCGGCGGCCTCCGCCGCCCGCGCGGCGCTGCGCTCGCCGGCCCGGCCGACGAACAGGCACAGGATCACCACGGGGATGCCGACCGCCGCCGTGAGGGCGAAGAACACCGGGTAACCGTAGGCCGCCACGATGTAGCCGGAGGTGCCGGCGACGAGCTTGCCCGGCAGGGCGTAGAGCGAGGAGAACAGGGCGTACTGGGTCGCGGCGAAGCCCGGTGCGGTCAGGCTCGACATGTAGGCGATGAGGGCCATGCCGGCGAAGGAGCCGCAGAAATTGTCGATGGAGATCGCCGCCGTCAGGCGCCAGACCTCCGGGCCGCCGAAGGACAGCCACGAGAAGGCGAGGTTCGAGGCGGCGCCGAGGAAGGCGCCGACCACGAGGGTCGGGAACAGGCCGAAGCGCTGCATCGCCCAGCCGCCGACGAAGGCGCCGGCGATGCCGACCCAGATGCCGTAGAGCTTCGACACGGCGCCGATCTCGGTGAGGGTGAAGCCGACCTTGAAGTAGAGCGGGCTCGCCATCACGCCGGAGATGAAGTCCGGCATCCGGTAGAACGCCACGAGGACGAGGATCGCCCACAGGCCGACGCCGAGGCGCCGATGCAGTTCGGCCAGGGGCTCCAGCACCGCGCCCCGGAAGCTCCAGACCTTGGCCGGGCGCCCGGCGGCCGCCTCGACGGCGGCGGCGGCGCGGGCCTCGTCCCTCGTGCGGTCGAAGGCCGGGGCGAGGAGTGCGGCCACGAGGCCGACGAGCATCAGGGCCGCCATGAGCAGGTAGGCGGCGCGCCAGCCGTAGGCGTCGGCGAGGAACAGGGCGCCGGCCCCCGCCGCCATGAGGCCGAAGCGGTAGCCGAGGTTCGAGGTCGCCGCGAGGACGCCCTGGAGGTCGGTGCCGGCGGCGTCGATGCGCCAGCCGTCGATGACCACGTCCTGGGTGGCGGCGCAGAACGCCAGGAGGAAGGCGCCGAGGCCGAGGAGCACGAGGCTCGTCGCCGGGTCGGCGAACGCCATCAGGGCGAGGGCGGCGGCGACGGCCGCCTGGGTCATCACCATCCAGGCCCGCCGGCGCCCGAGGCGGCGGGTCAGCCCCGGCACGTCGAACCGGTCGATGAGGGGCGCCCACAGGAACTTCAGGGTGTAGGGCAGCGCGACGTAGCTGAAGAGGCCGATGGCCTTGATGTCCACGCCCGAATAGGCGAGCCGCGTCGAGAAGGTGCCGAGCACGAGGAGCAGGGGCAGGCCCGACGAGAAGCCGAGGGCCAGCATCAGCCCGATGCGCGGGTCCGCGGCGAGATCGCGCAGGCGCAGGGAGCTACGCACTCGGCTGGTCGCCATGGGATGGAACTCCTGTCAGGCCCGACGCTTACTTCGGACGAGCGTCGCGGGTTGCGACCATGACCAGCCGCGCGGTCGGGCGGCCGTTCCGGCCGCGGTCGCCGGACCAACCATAGAAATGGCCGATAACTTGTTAACAGGGTGCGTTCAAACTGTCCGTCTGCCAATCGGCACCTTGCGCCCCGGTCCGTCCGTGGGGTGCAGTCCGATCGTCGGCGGTGCGACGCCGTGCTTGACCGGGATGCCCCATGTGACGAACCGTCTCCCGCATCCCGCACCCATCCGGCCGACGTCGAGCCGGCCATGACGGACGGTCGCACCTTCGACACCCAGGGCCCGTCGCAGCAACCTGATTCGCCCCAGGGCCGGACTTCGCCCGAGGGCCACTCGCACCTTGAGGGCATGACCCTCGTCTCCGCCTTCGCCGAGAGCCCGACGCCGATGGTGCTGACGCAAGCCCGCGGCGGCGACCACGCCATCGTCTGGGTCAACGCGGCGTTCCTGGCGATGACGGGCTACGCGCGGGACGAAATCGTCGGTCGCGATTGCCGGATGCTCCAGGGGCCGCAGACGGACCCCGAGACCGTGGCGCGCATCCGTGCCGCCCTCGCGGCGGGGCGCACCTTCGAGACCGAGCTCGTGAACTACCGCAAGGACGGGTCGTCGTTCTGGAACGGCATGACCCTCTCGCCCGTGCGCGACGGCGCCGGCGCCATCACCCACTACTACGCGGCGCAGGCCGACATGACGGGCAAGCACAGCCTCGAAGTCGCCATGACCCACGCCAACCACGATCTCGAGCGCCGCGTCGCCGAGCAGACGGCGGACCTGCGCGCTGCCCTGGAGCAGAAGACCGCCCTGCTCCACGAGGTCGATCACCGGGTCAAGAACAACCTCCAGGTGATCTCGTCCCTGATGCTGCTGAAAGCGCGGCGCACCCCCGAGGGCGAGGCCCGCGCCGCCCTCAACGGCATGGCCGAGCGCATCGGCGCCCTCTCGACGGTGCACCGCATGCTCTACTCCGCCGGCGACGTGACCCGGTTCAACCTGCAGGAATTCGCCGACGACTTCCTCGGCGACCTCGTCGCCGGCCTCGACGGCGAGCGCACGGCCGTGAGCGCGGCCATCGATTCCATGGCGGTCTCCGCCGCCATGGCGGCGCCGCTCGCCCTGATGCTGCACGAACTGGCGACCAACGCCGTGCGCCACGCCTTCCCGGACAACCGGGCCGGCCGGGTCAGCATCACGGCCCGGCGCCGGGACGGGGCGCTGCACATGCTCATCGAGGATGACGGCGTCGGCCTGTCCGCCACCGTCCCGAATCCGGCCGGCTTCGGCCGCTCCCTCGTCGAGATGGTGGTGCGCCAGCTGCGCGGCACCATCGCGTGGAGCGAGACCGCGCCGGGCACCCGGGTCGAGATCAACGTGCCCCTCGACGCGATCTCCCTCAGCGAGGCCGTGCCCGATCCAGACGTCGAGGTTCCCCGATGGGCCACGTGACCCCGACGCCGCCCCTGCGCATCCTCGTGGTCGAGGACGAGGTGCTCATCGCCCTCGAGCTCGAATGCCTGCTCGACGACCTCGGCCACGTCACCGTGGGGGTCGCGGGCTCCTCGCAGGAGGCCATCGCCCTCGGTCTCGCGACCCATCCGGACGTCGCCCTGGTGGACATCCACCTCATCGACGGACCCACGGGCGTCGCCGTGGCCCGGGCCCTCAGCGCCGACCCGCACACCACGGTGGTGTTCATGACCGCCAACGCCAAGCGCATCCCGGACGACTTCGCCGGGGCCCTCGGGGTGATCGCCAAGCCGTATTCCGAGCGGGTGGTGGCCGGGGCCCTGCGCTACGTCGCCGACCGCCGCGCCGGCCACGCCGCGAGCCTCGAAGGCCTCGACGGATTTCGATTGGCCGCCGACGGGTCGGAGCGGCTGCACCACTGAGGGCAGTTTCGCGCCGGGTGCCGGTTTCTTGGGGTCGGGTTTCCTAAATTCGGGTTTCCTGGGTTCGGCTCGGGCCTACGGCCGATGGTCGGCCCATCGCGCGTCCCTCCACTCCGACGTGAAGCGTGCTCCATCAAACTCCGGGATCGAACATCTGGAGCGGGTCGCCAACGACGACCGCGAGATCATCGTCGTGGAGGCCAACCACGACATCGGCCTGGACCGATACATCCGAGAGGGCCGCGACCGGCACGACGCTCCGAACATCCGCCTGGGCCTCAAGCTCGAAGATGCGATGCTGGATCACCGCGCACAGGTCGCCGTCGCCTTGGACGCCGATCAGGCGCACCGCGCTTCTCTTTGGTCGAGCATGCCATACGGGGTGCTGTGAGTGATCCGAAGGGTGTCTCATGGGCCTATGACGGCTCCAGCCGACTGCTCGACGGCATCGACGTCGGGCACCATGGCTTCCGCGGCGTCAACGGGTCGAAGGCATCGGTTCAGGGCCTCGCGAAGACCGGCCGGACGATGACCATCGGGCGCGTTCACTCGCCGGAGATCAACGAGGGCGTCTATGCCGGCGGCGCGCTCCGGCTCCAGCAGGGGTACAACAAGGGACCGAGCACCTGGGCTGTCAGCCACGTCGTGCCGTACCAGGATGGCGCCCGGTCGATCCTCACGCTGCAGGACGGCCGGTGGAGGGCAGGGGAGAAACCTCGGGTCTCGATCTCCTCAGCTCGCGTTGCCTGAGGGCTTGCAGGAAGGCAAATGAAAAGCCGGCCCTGGTGGCCGGCTTTTCCTGATCGGATCGACCTACCCGAAGCTGTAGAACTTCGTGCCCCAAAGCGTCTGCTCAATGGCCTTGTCGCCCCTGTTCCTGTGTTCGATGAAGAACCTCGGCCGATCTTCGGACTGATCCGACTCGGCGTATTCGGCTATAGCCTTCTTGAAGGATTCGAGCTTGTGCGGACGGCATAGGAAGAGCTTGTTTGAAAACATCGCGAACGGCACGAGCGCTCTCGGATTGTTGAAGAACCGATGCACGCCCTCATTCACACCTATGGCGACGGGATTGAAGAAGTCGTCCACTGCCACGAAACCGTCCGGGTGTAGTATTTCCTCGGTCAGACGCAGATCCCACAGAACATCCGACGCTTCATGAGATCCGTCGACGGAGATAAACCGGGCCAGCTTGCCGTCGAATTCGTCGAGCAGAGTCCTGGCGGTGTAGGCCGTCGAGTAGGCGTTGATGAAACGATACGGCGCGCCCGGCACGTTGGCATGCAGCCTGTCGTTTACAGTGGCTTCGTCAATCCAGAGGAACGGATCTAGTCCGATCACAGGGTCACCACTTCTGTGGCCGCTTCGCATCAGGACCGAGAAGTATCGCCCTGCACAAACACCGATCTCGAACAGGACGCCGCGCGTACCCTGGGAGTCCTGGTAGTCCAGAAGACCCATGGTCGCCATGGCTGCGTATCTTATCAGCCATCCTTCGTTTAGTGCCACAACCTTGTCGTGGTATTCAGCATGCGAGTACGAAAACAAAGAAGACATTTAAAAATACCATATTAGAACACGAATCTGCTCCGTAGAAGGTTGTAATCTACAACCCTCACGCGATCCTCGTATTATCAGACGCCTTGATCAGGACTTCGCGTCACCCCGTCTGCCGGTGAAAGTGATCTAGCGGTACGCATCCTCTCGCTTCCAGATGAGAGTCGTCCATACGTCCGTAAGGCGGGCGTCACAACAATGTCCGATGGTTCAGCATTAAGCAAGCCGTGCCGTCTGTCTGAAGGTCTTGGATCGATTCCGACGTGCGGGTCGAGAAATCCCGTTTTGGACCGTCATCGGAACGTCTTCGCCAAGCGCAACGGGCTCCCTCTCTTGGAAGGAGAGGGTTGGGGTGAGGTGTGCGAACTCTCCGAATAAGTCCCACACCTCGCCCTGTCCCTCTCCTTCCAGCAGAGGGGACCCGAGCATCCCGCCATCTCTTGGACACGACGATATAGATAAAAATTTATCTTGAAATAGGATAGGTATATCGTTGCTTTACTTGAGAATTTGTCCTGCAGCTGATGAGTCGATCACCCGTCCCGCGCCGCCTTCAGGCGATACAGCGCTTCCAACGCCTCGCGCGGGGTGAGCGCGTCGGGGTCGATCTCGTCGAGCACCCGGCGCAGGCCGTCCTCGCGCGGGGCCTCTTCCAGGGGCGGGGCCGAGAGGGCGGCGAAGAGCGGCAGGTCGTCGATGCGCGGGCGGGTCGGGCGGTCGCGCTCGGACTTTTCGAGGTTCTTCAGGATGGCGCCGGCCCGGGCGATCACCCCCGGCGGCAGGCCGGCGAGGCGCGCGACCTGGAGGCCGTAGGAGCGGTCGGCCACCCCCGGCACCACCTCGTGCAGGAACACCACGTTGCCCTTGTGCTCGGCGACCTTCAGGGTGGCGTTGTCGAGGTGCGACAGGCGCTGGCCCAAAGCCGTCAGCTCGTGGAAGTGGGTGGCGAACAGGGCGCGGCAGGCGTTCTTCTCGTGCAGGTGTTCGAGGCAGGCCCAGGCGATGGACAGGCCGTCGAAGGTCGCCGTGCCGCGCCCGATCTCGTCGAGGATCACGAGGGAGCGCCGGGTCGCCTGGTTCAGGATCGCGGCGGTCTCGACCATCTCGACCATGAACGTCGATTGCCCGCGGGCCAGATCGTCGGCGGCCCCCACGCGGGAGAACAGCCGGTCGACGAGGCCGAGATGGGCTGACGCCGCCGGCACGAAGGCGCCGATCTGCGCCAGGACGGCGATGAGGGCGTTCTGGCGCAGGAACGTCGACTTGCCGCCCATGTTCGGGCCGGTGACGAGGCGGATGCGGCCGCGCCCCTCCCCCGACAGGTCGCACGCGTTGGCGATGAACGGCGCCCCCGAGAGCCGCAGGGCCGCCTCGACCACGGGGTGGCGCCCGCCCGTGACGGCAAAGCCGTAGCCGTCGTCGACCACCGGGCGGCGCCAGTCGCGCTCGACGGCGAGGTCGGCGTGGGAGGCGGCGACGTCGAGGGCCGCCAGGGCCTCGGCCACGGAGGCGATGGCGGCGGCCTGGGCCAGGGCCTCGCCGGACAGCGCGTCGAACACCGCCGATTCGAGCTTGAGCGCCCGGTCGGAGGCGCCCGAGATGCGGCCTTCCAGATCGCCGAGCTCGACGCTGGTGAAGCGCATGGCGTCGACCATGGTCTGGCGGTGGATGAAGGTCTCGCGCATCAGCCCCTTGAGGCAGCCCTCGCCCACGGCCTGGGGCACCTCGATGTAGTAGCCGAGCATGTTGTTGTGCTTGATCCGCAGGGTCCGGCAACCGGTTTCCTCGGCGTAGCGCGCCTGGAGCGCCGCGATGACCTTGCGGGAATCCTGGCCGAGCACGCGGGTCTCGTCGATCTCCGCCGAATAGCCCTCGCGGACGAAGCCGCCATCGGTGCGCTTGAGGGGCAGGTCGTCGGCGAGGGCGGCGCTCAGGTGAGCCACGAGGCCGGCATCGACCTGTGCCAGACGCTCGCCGAGGGCGGCGAGGTCGTCGGGCAGGCCGTCGAGGGCGGCGAGCTGCGCCGCCAAGCCCTGCGCGGCGTCGAGGCCGTCGCGGAGGGCGGCGAGGTCGCGGGGGCCGCCGCGCCCGAGGCCGAGGCGCGACAGGGCGCGGGCGAGGTCGGGCGCCCGCGCCAGGATCTCGCGAAACGTTTTTCGCGAGACGCCCTGCTCGGTCAGCCACGCCACGGCGGCGTGCCGCCGTTGGATCGCGAAAAGGTCCGTGAGCGGGCCGGCGAGGTGTTCGGCCAGCAGCCGCGCCCCGCTCGCCGAGACCGTGCGGTCGATGGCGTCGAGGAGGCTGCCCCGGCGCTCGCCCGACAGGGTCCGGGTGAGTTCGAGGTTGGCCCGCGTCGACGCGTCGATGGCGAGGGTCGCCCCGGCGGTCTCGCGGGTCGGCGGCGACAGGGTCGGGCGCGCGCCGATCTGGGTGCGCTCGATGTAGAGCAGGGCCGCGCCCGCCGCCGCGAGCTCGGCCCGGCCGAACTGGCCGAACCCGTCGAGGGTCGACACCCCGAACTGCGCCTTGATCCGCCGCTCGGCCGCCGCCGGCTCGAGCTCGGCCTGGGCCAGCGGCGTCACGGGAGCGGGAATCTCGCGCCACAGGCGGGCGAGGGCCGGATCGGCGTGGATCGTCTCCGACAGGACGATCTCGCGGGGCTCGTGCCGGGCGATGGCCGAGGCGAGCTCGGCGGCCGGCACTTCGCTCAGGCCGAACCGCCCCGTGGAGATGTCGAGGGCGGCCAGACCGTAGACGTGATCCGCCTCGCCCTTGCCGGTCCTGGTCCGGCCGATGGCGAGCAGGACGTTGGCGCGGGCCGGATCGAGGAGCCGGTCCTCCGTGATGGTGCCGGGGGTGACGAGGCGCACGACCTCGCGCCGGACCACGGATTTCGGCCCGCGCTTCTTCGCCTCCGCCGGGTCCTCCGTCTGGGCGCAGACGGCGACGCGGTGGCCGAGGGCGATGAGGCGGCTGAGGTAGTCGTCAGAGCGCTCCACCGGCACGCCGCACATGGGGATGTCGGCGCCGCCGTGCTTGCCGCGCTTCGTCAGGACGATCCCCAGCGCCCGCGAGGCGATCTCGGCGTCCTCGAAGAACAGCTCGTAGAAGTCCCCCATGCGGTAGAACAGGAGGCAGTCGGTGTTGGCGGCCTTGATCTCGATGTACTGCGCCATCATCGGCGTGGCGCCGGCCGTATCGAGCACCGCCGCGCTGGTGGTGTAGTCCGACGGGGCGGAGCCGGTCTTCGGCACGGAGCGGGCGGGACGCTGTTGCATGGCGCCAGCCTAGCAGACCCGGGCGGGCCTGATCAGCGCGGGCGCCCCACTGCCCTGGGGAGAAGGGTGGACAAGGGACCAACGAAAAGGGCCGGCACTCGCGCACCGGCCCCGTTTATCCGACCAAGCCAGTCGGCATGTCTAAAAACTCAGTAGCGCGGGCCGCCCGTGGTCTGGCCCTTCTGCTGCATGAAGCCCGGCTGCTGCGGGTTGCGCGAATTCGGGTTGCTGCTCATGCGCGAGGCCGGCATGCGGCGCATGTGGCGGCCGTGGCCCATGCCGCGGTGGCGCATGCCCTGGTAGTGGCGGTGACGGTAGGCGGCCTCGTCGACCGAGTGATCGCCGGCGACGATGGCGGCGCCGACCGGCATGGCCGGGGCTGCGGAGGCGGCGGTCATGCCGAAGGCGCCGAGCAGGGTGCTGGCGGCGAGTGCGATGGCGATCTTGGTCATGCGGTTCGTCTTTCGTCGATGCGCCCCGCGGGCGTCGGGGCATCAAGTCGCCGTTCCGGATTCCGTTCCCGGCGATTCTCTCGCGAATCGACGCCAACGGCCTGAAACCACTGAATTTTTTCGTCGTGAACGCGGGATTAAGTACTCCGCCGCGGTTTTGGCGCCGAATCCCGCCGCCACGGCCGCGCCGGAACCAGCGGGTCGCGGCGCGGGCCGCGTGTCCGTCGGGCCGATGCGGCCGGTGGCACCGTCGTCCCCAACAACGCGACGGTTCGGAAGGCTTTGGATGCGCGCACCCGCGCGGATGCGGACGGCGAGGACTGTTTCGCGTGGTCGGGCGAGAAGGGAAAAGCTCGCTGTCATCCGCAGGACTGGGCGGGGACGTCGTTTGTCGGTCAAAAAGTCTTCTTCGTCTTTCCTTGTCGTCCGTGACGAAATAGAGCGAGATCTTCTATCGATGGCGATCGAAATAAAGCGCGTCGGATCGGCGGAAAATTAATTGTTATCCGTCTAATGTCCCGCTGGTTTCAGGGACTTGCCGCCGCCATGAGATTGCCCGCCCTCCGGTTCGACCTGCGGTTCCAGATCGCCGCCCTCGGCGTCGGCGGCGTACTGACCCTCGGCATCGTGTCGTTCGTGGCCGCGCACGCGCAGGCGCGCTACCAGCAGGTCGCCGATGCGAGCCTGCACCTGCAGGAGCAGATCTCCGCCGTCGCCGACGACCTCCTCGCCGCCCGTCAGATCGAGACGGAGTTCCTGCTGCGCCGCCGGGACGCCCTCATCACCCGGCGGCAGGCGTTGATCACCCGGGCGGGGGAGCGCCTCGGCGCCGTCGAGGGCCTCGTCGCGTCGCTTCCGGCCGACAATCCCCTGCGCAAGGCCGAGGTGATCCGCGCCGGGCTCGACATCTACGCCATCCGGTTCCAGAACGTCGCCGCCGCCCAGCGCACCCTCGGCTTCACCGAGCGGGACGGCCTGCAGAACGGCCTGCGCGCGGCGGTGCACGCCGTGGAGCAGCGCCTCTTCGCCTTCGACCAGCCTCGCCTGTCCGTGCTGATGCTGATGATGCGCCGGCACGAGAAGGATTTCATGCTGCGCGGCGAGGACAGGTACGCCGACGAGCTGCGCGAGCGGGTGTCGGAATTCGAGGCCGCGCTTCCGGCCTCGTCCCTGGCGCTGTCCGTCAAAACCGAGATCGCGGGCCTGATCAAGGCGTATGAGAGCCGCTTCCTCGCCTATGCGGCGGGCGCCTCGAGCCTCCGGGAAGAGGCGGACGATCTCGCGGCGATCTACGGACGCCTGGAGCCGTTCGTCGCCGAGGTGAAGCGGGCGGGGCAGGCCGATTACGCGCGGGCGCAGGCCGAGAGCGCGACGTCGCGGGCCCGGTTCGCCGACCTGCTCTGGGCAATCGTTGGCCTGACGATCCTGTGCGCCGCGTCCCTGTCCTGGTGGGTCGGGCAGCGCATGTCCGGGCCGCTCCGGACCATGGCGCGGGCGATGGAGCGCCTGGCCGGGGGCGACCTTTCCGTGAGCGTGCCGCGCCTGGAGCGGCGGGACGAGATCGGGGCCATCGCGCGGGCCTTCGCGATCTTCCAGGCGAAGATGGTCGAGAACGACGGCCTGACCCGCGCGCAGGCGGCGGCCCGGAGCCGGGGCGAGGCCGAGCGCAAGGCGGCGGTGCGGGGGATGGCCGACGGCTTCGAGCGCGCCGTGAGCGGCATCGTCGGCCTCGTGGCGTCGGCGGCCACCGAACTCCAGGGCACCGCGGAAGGCATGGCCGGCACGGCCACCGAGACGGCCCGGCAATCCGGCACCGTGGCGGCCGCCGCCGAGGAAGCCGCCGCCAACGTCGATTCCGTGGCCGCCGCCGCCGGGGAACTCGGCGCGTCCGTCGAGGAGATCGCCCGCCGGGTCCGGGGATCGGCCGGCCTGACCCAGGTCGCCGTCGGCGAGGCGGCCGAGACGGCGCGGCTGATGCAGGACCTCGACGGCGCGGCGACGCGGATCGGCGACGTGGTGACCCTCATCGCCGCCATCGCCGGGCAGACCAACCTGCTGGCGCTGAACGCGACCATCGAGGCGGCCCGCGCCGGAGAGGCGGGCCGGGGCTTCGCCGTGGTCGCCACCGAGGTGAAGGACCTGGCCGGCCAGACCGCCTGCGCCACCGCCGAGATCAACGGCCAGATCGGCCGCATCCAGGGGGCGACGGCGCGGGCGGTCTCGGCCATCGACGGCATCGCGGCCCGCATCCGGGAGATCGACGGCGTCGCCAGCGCCATCGCGGCGGCGGTCGCTGAGCAGGGGGTGGTCACGCGGGAGATCGTCCGCAACGTCACCCAGGCGTCCCTGGGCACGGGCGCGGTGACCGGCACCATCGTGGGGGTGGCCCGCGCCGCCGAGGAAACCGGTGCGGCGGCGAGCCAGGTGCTGTCGGCGGCCTCCGAACTGTCGCGGCAATCCGAGCATCTCGCCGGCGAGGTCGGACGCTTCCTCGCCACCGTGCGGGCGGCCTGAAGCGGGACGCGTCCGCGGCCGATTCGCGCCGTCGTCCGCTCCGCCGGCTTGCGGCAACGCCCGGTTCGCGGCACCAGCATGGGCGATGTCCGTGCCCCCCATGCCCGATCTGCCCATCGAAGCGGTGCTGCCCGCCCTCGGGGAGGCCCTCGCGGCCCGCGCCGCCTGCGTTCTCGTGGCCCCGCCCGGCGCCGGCAAGACCACCCGCGTGCCCCTCGCCCTCCTCGACGCCCCATGGCTCGCGGGCCGAAAGATCGTCCTGCTCGAACCGCGCCGCCTCGCCGCGCGGGGCGCGGCCGAGCGCATGGCCCGGACCCTCGGCGAGGGCGTCGGCGATACGGTCGGCCTGCGCGTGCGCCTCGGCTCCAAAATCTCCGCCCGCACCCGCATCGAGGTGGTGACCGAGGGCGTGTTCACCCGGATGATCCTGGACGATCCCGAACTCGCGGGCATCGGCGCCGTGCTGTTCGACGAGTTCCACGAGCGCTCCCTCGACGCCGATCTCGGCCTCGCCCTGGCCCTCGACGCGCAGGCCGGCCTGCGCGAGGACCTGCGCATCCTGGTGATGTCGGCGACCCTCGACGGGGCCCGCGTCGCCCGCCTGCTGGCCGACGCGCCGGTGATCGAATCGGAGGGCCGCGCCTTCCCCGTCGAGACCCGCTACGCCGAGCGCGACCCCAACCGCCGCATCGAGGAGGCCATGGCGGACGCGATCCTGCGGGCGCTCCGGGCCGATCCGGGGTCGGTCCTCGCCTTCCTTCCCGGTCAGGGCGAAATCCGCCGGGTCGCAACCCTGCTCGCCGACCGCCTCGACGACGGCACGGACGTCGCCCGCCTGTACGGCGCCCTGCCGCCGGCCGAGCAGGACCGCGCCGTGTCCCCGGCCGTGCCCGGCCGGCGCAAGGTGGTGCTCGCCACCAGCATCGCCGAGACCTCCCTCACCATCGAGGGCGTGCGCATCGTCGTCGATTCCGGCCTGTCGCGGGTGCCGGTCTACGAGCCGGGGATCGGCCTGACCCGCCTCGTCACCGCCCGGGCCTCGCGCGCCTCCGTCGATCAGCGCCGGGGCCGCGCCGGCCGCACGGAGCCGGGGGTCTGCCACCGCCTGTGGTCGGAGGCGGCGACGAACGCCCTCGAGCCGTTCGGGCGCCCGGAAATCCTCGCCGCCGACCTTTCGGGACTCCTGCTCGACTGCGCCGCCTGGGGGGTCGCCGACCCCACCACCCTCGCGTTCCTCGATTCCCCGCCCGCCCCGGCCCTGGCGGAGGCCCGCGCCATGCTGCGCGACCTCGACGCCCTCGACGGCGACGGCCGCCTCACCGCCACGGGCACGGCGCTCCGCGCCCTCCCCCTCCCCCCGCGCCTCGCCCGGATGGTGGTGGGTGCCGCCGGGCACGGGCGGGCGCGCGAGGCGGCGGATCTGGCCGCCGTGATCGTCGAGCGCGGCCTCGGCGGCGACGCCGTCGACCTCGGCGACCGGGTCGACCGCTACATGAGGGACCGCGGCCCCCGCGCGCAGGATATGCGCCGACTGGCCCAGGGTTGGGCGAAGCAGGCGCAGGCCTTCGTGGCCGAGGTCAAAGCCGCCCCCGCCGATCTCACCGAGCCCGGCCCCCTCCTGGCCCTGGCCTATCCCGACCGGGTGGCGCGGGCGCGGGGCCGCGACGGCGAGTTCGTCATGGCCAACGGCCGCGCCGGGCGCCTCGACCCGGCCATCGCCCTTGCCCGCGAACCCTTCCTCGTGGTCGCCGACATCGTCGGCACCGCCGCCAAGGCCCGGATTCTGGCCGCCGCGCCCATCGGCCTCGAGGCCATCGAGGCCCTGTTTCCGGAGCGCATCGCCGCCATCACCCAGGTGGCCTTCGACCGGGACGCCCGGGCCCTGCGGGCGCGGGCCCTGCGCCGCCTCGGCCCACTGACCCTCGGCGAGCGCATCCTGCCGGTCCCGCCGGACGCCGACTCCGCCGCGATCCTGGCCGGGGGCATCGCGGAGATCGGCCTTGCCGCCCTCCCCTGGACTCCGGCCCTGTCGCAATGGCTCGCCCGCCTGCGCTTTTTGCGCGCGGCCGATGCGTCCTGGCCCGACCTGTCGGACGCGGCCCTCGCGGCGACCGTCGAAGACTGGCTCGCCCCCGAGATCGTCGGGCGCCTGACCGTGGATTCCGTCACCGCCGACGATCTCGGCCGGGCGCTGCACGCCCTGCTGCCGTGGGACCTGCGCGCCCGCCTCGACACCGAGGCGCCGACCCATGTCGCGGTGCCCACGGGCTCGCGCATCCCCCTCGACTACGCCGCCGAGGGCGGGCCGGTGCTGGCGGTCAGGGTGCAGGAGCTGTTCGGCCTCGAACGCCACCCGTCGATCGCCGGCGGCCGGGTACCCCTGGTGCTGCACCTGCTCTCGCCGGCCTCGCGGCCGATCCAGATCACCCGCGACCTGCCCGGCTTCTGGCGCGGCTCGTGGAGCGCCGTGCGCGCCGAGATGCGCGGACGCTATCCGCGCCATCCCTGGCCCGAGGACCCCGTCGCCGAACCGCCGACCCGGCGGGTGAAGCCGCGCGGCACGTGAGGGTTTTCGGCGTTCTCGGGCGCGCCTTCGATCCGCGCGGGCGGATGTCGGTGGCGGCCTATCGCCGGTTCGTGGTGCGGACGATCCTGACCGGCGCCGTCCTGCTCTGCCTCGCCATCTGGCTCGCCGCCCTCGGCGCCCGCTGGCCGGCGATCCTCACGGTCGCGGCCCTTCCCGCGATCGGGCTCATGGCCCTCGCCGCCACGGCTCGGCGCCTGCACGACCGCGACCGCTCCGCCGGGTGGCTCGCCGTCTGGGTCCTCGCCCAGGCCCTGGGCTTCGCGCCCCTCGACCGGTTCGTCGAGACCGACCCCCTCCCGGTGATCGGCCTGCTGCTCGCGATGCTCGCCTACTCGGTGTGGTTCTTCCTGGAGACCGTCCTGCGGCGCGGCACGCCCGGCCCCAACCGCTTCGGTGCTGCGGAGGACGGGGACGAACGTCATTCGGACCGGGTCTCTCCTACGCGATCCGTCTTATGAACGATTGCTCCGCGCACAGGCCCTCGCCGCGCCAGGGGAGCGCTCGTCTGCACACCTCGCGCCGACAGCACGGGTCCCCTCTCCTGGAAGGCAGGGCGATCGCATATGACCTCCGGTGTCATTCCGGGGCGCCGCAGGCGAACCCGGAATCCAGAGCCGCCGACAGCGCAAAGCCTTGCGAGACCGGTGTTTCTGGGTCCCGGGTTCCGCTGCGCGGCCCCGGGATGACACAGCGCTGCGGACGTTCTCAAGGTCCTAAACGCCATATGCGATCGCCCTGCCTTCCCGGAGAGGGAGCCCCGGCGCGCAGCCGTTCCGTCCCGCAAATGACAGCCTAATGCGGCCGGGCGCGGTCGATCACGTCGCGCGCCGCCGCGAAGGCGGCGTCGGCGTCGAGGTCCGTGGTGTCGAGCACCACGGCGTCGGCCGCCGCCTTGAGGGGGGCGGTGGAGCGCTGGGCGTCGCGGGCGTCGCGGGCGACGATGTCGTCGAGGATCGCCCCGAGGCTGGTGGTCTCGCCCCGGCGCTGGAATTCGAGGTGGCGCCGGCGCGCCCGCTCCTCGGGCGCCGCCGTGATGAACAGTTTGACCCGGGCCTGGGGGCACACGACGGTGCCGATGTCGCGCCCGTCGAGGACCGCGCCGGTGCCGTTGCCGGCGAAGCGCTGCTGCCACGCGAGCAGCGCCGAGCGCACGGCCGGCACCGCCGAGATGCGCGAGGCGGCCTCGCCCATGGCGCGGTCGCGCAGGCGCGGGTCGGCCAGGCGGTCGGCGATGAGGCCGGCGGCGGCCCGCGCCGCGGCCTGATGGTCGTCGAGGTTGCAGCCGGCGTCGATGACGGTGAGCGCCACGGCCCGGTAGAGCAGGCCGGTGTCGAGGTGCGGCAGGCCGTAATGGGCGGCGATGCGCTTGGCGAGCGTCCCCTTGCCGGAGGCCGCCGGCCCGTCGATGGCGATGACCAGGGGGATATCACTCATGGGGCGATCCGTCCGCCCAGCGCCTGCATGGTCGGCAGGAAGCTCGGGAAGCTCGTGGCGATCATGGCGCCGTCATCGACCGTGACGGGTTCGCGGGTGGCGAGGCCGAGGACGAGGAACGCCATGGCGATGCGGTGGTCGAGATGCGTCGCCACCGTGCCGCCGCCCTTCGGCGCCGTGCCGTCGCCGTGGACCACGAGGTCGTCGCCCTCGACGATGTGGGCGATGCCGTTGGCCTTCAACCCGTCGGCCACCGCCGCGAGGCGATCGGATTCCTTCACCCGCAGCTCGTGCAGGCCGTTCATCCGGGTGGTGCCCTCGGCGAAGGCCGCCGCGACGGCCAGGATCGGGTACTCGTCGATCATCGCCGGCGCCCGCTCGGGCGGCACGTCGACGCCGTGCAGGCGGCTGGCCCGCACGCGCAGGTCCGCCACGGTCTCGCCGCCCTCGTCGCGCTCGCGCAGGCGCTCGATGTCGGCGCCCATCTCGAGAAGCGTGGTGATGAGGCCGGTGCGGAGGGGATTCATCATCACGCCTTCGATGACGACCTCCGAGCCCGGCACGATGAGGGCCGCCACCAGGGGGAAGGCCGCCGAGGACGGATCGGCCGGCACCACCACGTCTGTGCCGCGTAAGGTGGGCTGGCCCGTGAGCGCGATGGTGCGGCCGTGGCCCTCCGGCCCGTGGGCGGTGACCTCGACATGGGCGCCGAACAGCCGCAGCATCCGCTCGGTGTGGTCGCGGGTGGCGGCCGCCTCGATCACCGTGGTGATGCCCGGCGCGTTGAGGCCGGCGAGGAGCACCGCCGACTTGATCTGCGCCGAGGCCACCGGCGTCTCGTAGGTGATGGGGATCGCCTCGCGCGGGCCCCGCAGGGTCAGGGGCACGCGCCCGCCCTCCCGCTCGCTCACCACTTCCGTTCCCATGCGGACCAGGGGATCGAGGATGCGGCGCATGGGGCGCTTGCGCAGGGATGCGTCGCCGTCGAACGTCGCGGTGACGGGCTGGCCGCCGACGACCCCCATCATCAGGCGCGAGCCCGTGCCGGCATTGCCGAAATCGAGGATGTCCGCCGGATCGACGAGGCCGCCGAGGCCGACGCCGACGATGCGCCAGCGACCCTCGCCGAGGCGCTCCACCGTGGCGCCCAGCGCCTCCGCCGCCGCGGCCGTGCGCAGGACGTCGTCGCCCTCGAGCAGGCCCTCGACCCGGGTCTCGCCGATGCTGAGCAATCCCAAAATCATCGCCCGGTGCGAGATCGACTTGTCGCCCGGCGGCCGGAGCGAGCCCTGGAGGGCGAGGCCCGCCGTGGCGGTGAGGGGTTGAGGCGCGGAATCGTGTGACACGGGCTGGGGACTTTTCGGCTTCGCGGGGTGTGGTCCGCTCCGGGGGGCGGGATCGCTGATCCCGCTCGTGACAGGCCGGTTATCACGCAGGCGGGGCCGCGTCATCCGAGCCGTCCGCCGTCGCGGGGATCACCGCAGGAAAACGCCCCCGGCCCGCGGAACGTCACGGGTATTTGACAGGAGCGTTGCGCACGACTAACGGGGCCCCTCCCCGAAAAATGACTCTAGAGGTTGCCCGTGGCCAGACCGGAACTCGGCTTGAAGCGTCAATGCATGAGCTGCGGCGCCAAGTTCTACGACCTCGACAAGGACCCGGCCACCTGCCCGAAATGCGGGACGATCTATCAGGCCATCGCCTCCACCAGCCGCGTCGCCGCCCCGGCCCTCGCCGCCCGCGCCGCCGCCGTGCCGGCCGATGACGACGAGGACACCGACGCCGAGAAGGGCGGTCCCGAGATCGTGTCCCTCGACGAGGTCGAGGCGGCGGAAGACGAGGCCGACACCTCCACGGACGACAGCGAGTCCGATACGGCCGATGCCGACGACACCTTCCTCGAGGAGGAGGATGCCGGCGATGACGACGTGGCCGATCTCATCGACGGCGACATCGAGAACGACGAGGAGAGCTGAGCCCCCTCCCCGCGGGCTCCCCTCCACCGGGTCGGCAAAAAACTTTGCCGGCCGGCGAGAAAGGGGGTTGAGGCCCGAGCGGGGGCCGAATATAGAACCGCCATCGCCGGCCGTCACCGCGGAGGCCGGTCGAAACGCTCCCGGAGATGGCCCCCCAGGCCGGTTTCGGGGCAAAGTGGGGCCTTAGCTCAGCTGGGAGAGCGCTTCCATGGCATGGAAGAGGTCATCGGTTCGATCCCGTTAGGCTCCACCAATCAGGTCTTTCGGACCTGATACGAAGACGACCAGACGACAAGATGTGGGGCCTTAGCTCAGCTGGGAGAGCGCTTCCATGGCATGGAAGAGGTCATCGGTTCGATCCCGTTAGGCTCCACCAGTCCGGTCCGTCGTCGGACGATCCAATCCTTGGAAAGATGTTGTCCGCCTCTCCGGTCCGGCCGTGACGAGGATGCAGGCCCGGCGGATGTCCGCCGCGGGCCCCGCGCCCCGATGCTGAGGCTCGTTCGCTCGTTGGTGATCATGCCGACCCGGTTCCCATCCTCGGACCTCCCTCGCCCAAGCCTCCGTCCATGACGTCGCCCGCCGGTCCGCCGGCCCTCGACGGGCAGGCGCAGGCACTCATCGCCGCCCTCACGGCGCGTCTGCTGGTGGGGCCGAGCGCCACCGCCGTGCTGGAGGCGTGGTGCGCCGAGCGCGGCCTGCCGGACGCGGCCCTGGTGGCCGAACGCATCCCCGGGCCGGACAAGCCCCTGGGGGACGTCCAGCGCCGTCGCCTCGGCCTCGGGCCCGACGAGACCGCCCGCTACCGCCGCGTCCGCCTCGTCTGCGGCCCGCACGTCCTCTCCGTGGCCGACAACTGGTACGTGCCCGGCCGCCTGACCCCGGCGATGAACCAAAACCTCTCCGCCACGGGGGTGCCGTTCGGCCGGGTGGTCCAGGCCCTGCTGCCGACCCGCCGCACCCTCGCGGTGCACCCCCTGGGTAGTGCCGCGGCGTCGCCCGCGGCCGATACCCCCCTGTTCACCGTCGCGGCCGTCCTGGCGACGCCGGACGGCGTGCCGTTCTGCGAGGTGGACGAGACCTATCTCGGGGCGGTCCTGGGGCTGTCGTGGGGGCACGGCGCCTGAGCGAAGCCGAGCCGCCGTCGCCCGGGGGCTGGACAGGGCGACAGTCCCGGTCAAGATGAGGCCGGGCTTCGGTGCTGATCTCATGAGAATTTCATAAGCTCAGTGCCGATCATGCGACCTGGAACAGAGATCGGCGCAAGCACAATGGGCGGACATCACAAGGACGCGTCGGTCGGGGTCGCACGGGTCCTGCTCGACGGAATGCCCGCGGCGGAGCGGGCCCGGGTCGAGGCCGAGGCGGAGGCCGAGGGCGTCGCCGCCGTGGAGATCGTGCGGCGGTCCCTCGACATCCTCATCGCCGGATCGGCGCCGGCGTCGAAGGCCGGGACACCGGGCCGGCGGGCCGCGCGGGGCCGGGGCTGAGCCGGGACCATGCGGTTCGGCATACGCCCAATCCCACACCCACGTTCATGGCCACGCTCCGGGACGGACCGATGAGGCGCGTCGCGGTATGGGCGTGTCTCGCCCTCGTGGGCGGGTTGTGCGCGGCGCGCGCGCAGATCGTCGAGGACGGGTCCGAGGCCGTGCTCGGCCGGGCGGACACGCACACGGTCCTCGATCTCGTCGGACAGCGCTTCCGGGCCCTCGACCCCAAGGTGACGGCCCTGCGCCGGGCCGACGGCCCGTGGGTCTGCGGATCGGTCAACGTCAAGAACCGCGACGACCTCTACACCGGCGAGCGCGGCTTCGTCGTCGACCTGTCGAACGCCTTCTTCGGCCGGGTCCCGGACGGGCCGGAACTGCTCAGCCCCAGGGCCGCGGGGTTCGAGGCGATGGAACGCATCCGGCAGCTCTACTTCCAAAAGTGCCTCGACTGACCGCCGGCCCGCCGCCCACCCCGGCGGCGGCACCGCGATGGCGATGCCGGCATCCGAAAGGCCCGGTGCATGCGTTTGGGCCGGCCCTTGCTCCTTCGTGCTGAGCGTCTGCGCGCATCCCCCTCTCCCCGCCTGCGGCTACGGCATTCACACATCTCGCGGGTAGCACGGGTCCCCTCTCCTGGAAGGAGAGGGACAGGGTGAGGTGTGGGACTTATTCGGAGAGTTCGCACACCT
>NZ_LMMU01000007.1:474183-908384 GCF_001422375.1 Methylobacterium sp. Leaf99
AGGTGAGGGGGCTGCGTCGGAGGAGCCTCTTCCGGATTCGCCCCCTCACCTTCGGCTGCCGCCTCGACGCGCTCCCCGACAGGGGGGAGACGCGTCCCTCTCCCCGCAGGCGGGGCGAGGGGATGCGCACGGGGGGCGCTGCTTCGACGACGCCATTCGGCGGCGGCTTCAGACCGCGACCCTCGTCCGCGATCACCCTCTCCTGAAAGGCTACCGGATTCACACAAGTGCGAATGGGCCGATTCCATGCAGCGGCAGGCATCCGGATGCGGGCGGGAGGCGCACCGGGGCTCCCTCTCCTGGAAGGAGAGGGTTGGGGTGAGGTGTGTGAACTCTCCGGATAAGTCCCACACCTCACCCTGTCCCTCTCCTTCCAGGAGAGGGGACCCGAGCATCCCGCGAGATGTGTGAATGTCGTAGCCTGGACGGAGGGGGTTGGGGTCAGAGGCCTTTCGGCCGTCTCACACGGGCGGGGCCGTCCCGCGAGGGACAGCCCGTCATCGGATGTCAGAGTGCCTTGCTAAACGCCCGGCCCCGCCGGTTCTCGCCCTGGGCACGACGGGGCCGCGGGAGTTTCGTGAGGGACACTCAGTACGGCAGGATCTTGACGAACAGGCCCCACAGCACGAGCAGGATGCCGACCACGGAGACGCCCCAGAGGATCGACCGGACCTTGGGGATTCCGAGGCCGTAGACCGGCAGGTAGGCGAGGCGGCCGAAGAAGTAGAGGTAGGAGCCCAGCACCACCGCGGTGTTGTGGCGGCCGGTGGCGACGCAGGCCAGCACCAGGGCGGCGAAGATCGGGAACGTCTCGAAGAAGTTCTTCGAGGCCTTCTCCAGGCGCGACGCGGCCCCGGTCACCTCGGGCGTCCTGCCCTCGCGGTTGCCGGCGGCCCAGGTGAACCCGCCCCGCTGCTGCAGGCCGCTGTAGGAGGCGGCGATGATGTGGACGAGGCCGAGGAAGCAGGACCAGGCGAGGAGGCGGATTTCGACGGGCATGTGTGCGGTGTGTCCTTCGTGAACGGTGATCTCCCGTCCCTAAAGCATTGCGCCGACGAGGGGCACCCGCCGGTGCGAAACGTGAAACCGCCCGTGACTTGAGCCGGAACCCTCCGTATGAGACGCCTGCGCGGTCGGCTCGCCTTGCGGCGAGCCGTTGCGCGGGCGCTCCGGCCTTCGGGGCGGCCCGCACCGACCCGGCAGGGCCAACCGACAGAGTCATTACAGCGATGAGCGGCGTCAACGAGATCCGGTCGACCTTCCTCGACTACTTCGCAGCGGCGGGCCACACGGTGCTGCCGTCCTCGTCGCTGGTGCCGCGCAACGACCCGACGCTGATGTTCACCAATGCCGGCATGGTGCAGTTCAAGAACGTCTTCACCGGCGTCGAGAAGCGGCCCTACGACCGCGCCACCACGGCGCAGAAATGCGTCCGCGCCGGCGGCAAGCACAACGACCTCGACAATGTCGGCTACACCGCCCGCCACCACACCTTCTTCGAGATGCTCGGCAACTTCTCCTTCGGCGACTACTTCAAGCCGCAGGCCATCGAACTCGCTTGGGATTTGATCACCAAGGAGTTCGGCCTGTCGAAGGACCGCCTGCTGGTGACGGTCTATGCCGACGACGACGAGGCCGCGACGCTGTGGAAGAAGATCGCCGGCTTCTCCGACGACAGGATCATCCGCATCGGCACGTCGGACAACTTCTGGCAGATGGGCGACACCGGCCCGTGCGGCCCGTGCTCGGAGATCTTCATCGACCAGGGGCCGGGCCTGCAGGGCGGGCCGCCCGGTTCCCCCGACGAGGACGGCGACCGCTTCCTCGAATTCTGGAACCTCGTGTTCATGCAGTACGAGCAGGTGGAGCCGGGCAACCGCCTCGCCCTGCCGCGCCCCTCCATCGACACCGGCATGGGCCTGGAGCGCATGGCCGCCATCCTCCAGGGGGTGACGAGCAACTACGACACGGACCTGTTCCGCGCCCTCATCGACGCCGTCAGCCATGCCGTCGGCCGCCCGCCCGAACCCGGCACCGTCGCCTCCTACCGGGTCATCGCCGACCATTTGCGCGCCGCGTCCTTCCTCGTGGCCGACGGCGTGCTGCCGGGCAACGAGGGCCGCGGCTACGTCCTGCGCCGGATCATGCGCCGGGCCATGCGCCACCTCGAACTGCTCGGGTCCCGCGAGCCGGTGATGTACCGCCTCGTCCCGACCCTGGTGCGCGAGATGGGCCAGGCCTACCCCGAGCTCACCCGCGCCGAAGCCCTCATCGGCGAGACCCTGCGCCTCGAGGAGACCCGGTTCCGCCGCACCCTGGAACGGGGGCTCGCCATCCTCGACGCCGAGACCCGAACCCTCGCGCAAGGCCAGAACCTGTCGGGCGAGACGGCGTTCACCCTCTACGACACCTACGGCTTCCCCCTCGACCTGACCCAAGACGCCCTCAAGGCGCGGGGCATCGGCGTCGACACCGACGCGTTCGGGGCCGCCATGGAGCGCCAGCGCAAGGCGGCGCGGGCGGCCTGGACCGGCTCCGGCGAGGCCGCCACCGAGACCGTGTGGTACGGCCTCAAGGAGCGCACCGGCGCCACGGAATTTTTGGGCTACGAGACGGAGGCCGCCGAGGGCATCGTCACGGCGCTCCTGCGCGACGGCGCCGAGGTCGAGACCCTGGAGGCCGGCCAGACCGGCCTCGCGCTGGTCAACCAGACGCCGTTCTACGCCGAATCCGGCGGTCAGGTCGGCGACACCGGGACGCTGACGGCCGCCGGCCTCAAGGCGCGGGTGACCGCGACGGAGAAGAAGCTCGGCGACCTCTTCGTCCACCACGTCACCGTGGACGAAGGCCGGCTGTCCCTGAACCAGGCCGTCGAGCTCGCCGTCGAGGGCGGCCGCCGCGCCGCCATCCGGGCCAACCACTCGGCGACCCACCTCCTGCACGAGGCCCTGCGCCAGGTGCTCGGCGACCACGTCGCCCAGAAGGGCTCCCTGGTCTCGGCCGAGCGCCTGCGCTTCGATTTCAGCCACCCCAAGCCCCTCGACGAGGCCGAGATCCGCGCCGTCGAGGACATCGCCAACGCCGTGCTGCTGCAGAACACCCCGGTGGTGACGAAGCTCATGGCCCAGGACGAGGCCGTAGCGTCGGGCGCCCGCGCCCTGTTCGGCGAGAAGTACGGCGACGAGGTCCGCGTCGTCTCCATGGGCCTGCCCGGAGAGGGCAGCGGCAAGGCGTTCTCGGTGGAGTTGTGCGGCGGAACCCACGCGGCCCGCACGGGCGAGATCGGCCAGGTCTCCGTGGTGGGCGAGAGCGCCGTCGGCGCCGGCGTGCGCCGCATCGAGGCCCTGACGGCGGATTCGGCGCGGCGCTTCCGCGCCGAGGAGGCCCGGACCCTGGCGCAGATCGCCGGCCTGCTTAAAGCCGCCCCGGCGGACGTGCCCGAGCGCCTGTCCGGCCTCATCGAGGACCGCCGCCGCCTGGAGCGCGAACTCACGGACGCGCGGAAAAAACTCGCCATGGGCGGGGCCGGCTCGGGCGGCGACGAGGTCGCCGAGGTCGGCGGCGTCAAGCTCATGGCCCGCGTGGTCGAGGGCGTCGAGATGCGCGACCTCAAGAGTCTCGCCGACGAGGGCAAGTCCCGCATCGGCTCCGGCATCGTCGCCCTGGTCGGCGTCGCGCCGGACGGCAAGGCCGGCCTCGTCGTCGGCGTCACCCCCGACCTCACCGAGCGCTTCGACGCCGTCGCCCTGGTGCGGGCGGGCGCGGGCCACCTCGGCGGCAAGGGCGGCGGCGGCCGCCGCGACATGGCCCAGGCCGGCGGCCCGGAGGGCACGGGGGCGCAGGCGGCCCTGGACGCGATCCGGGCGGCCGTGGCCGGCTCTTAACGCCTTCCGTCGCGAGATCGCGCCGCGGAACGGGGCGTCGGGCGACCGGGCTCCGGTGAGGGGCCGGGTACGCGATGGCTCGGCATGATCCCACCGGTGCATGATCCCACCGTGAATGACCCGCCACAGGGAGACCGACTCCCTGGTCTCTTTCAGGGGGGCCGGGCTCTCAGGCACGGTGATCGACGCTGCGGTCGGCGCGGTCGCGGGGCCGAGCCGGACCGCGCGCTGATGCCCGGCGCAGCCGCCCGGCTACCCCGCGGCCGCCTCGGCGATGGGGACCCCCGCGCGGAGGCCGGCCGAGTCCGTATCCGCCTGAATCGTCCCGGATCGAGCGAGGCCAGGATGGTATCCGGAGGCCCGCGCGGCGTCCGGCGAAAGTCGAAATCCGTATCGCGGGGGGAGCCGCCAAACATCAAATGATAAAACCATCGGGCCTGACCGTGCCCGATGACGACACGTTCTGCGGGAAAACCGGGGCGGCGGTCCGGTGGAGCGCGCTTTAGCGTGCCATTAGGTTTCGGCATGCCAAACATCGGGTCACGACGACGAAGCCCGGAACGCTCGCCGATGGTCCTCCCGCCGCGCCTCGCGCGTCACGTTCACTCGGCGCGCACCTGGATCGTCCTCGGCATCCTGGCGCCCCTCGGGATGCTGGCCGTGTCCGGTCTGATGCTGCTCGACCTGCGCCGCGATGCCTGGGACAAGGCCGAGCAGACGTCGCGCAACCTGCTGCAGGTCATCGAGCGCGACATCGCCCGCAACGCCGAGATGTTCGACCTCTCGCTCCGGGCCGTCGTCGAGAACCTCCACGCGCCCGGCCTCGGGGCCCTCGACCCCGCCCTGCGCCAGCTCGTCCTGTTCGACCGCGCCGCCACCGCGCGGGACATGGGCGTGATGCTCGTCATCGACGAGAACGGCCAGGTCACCGAGGACATCGGCGCCGTGCCGCCGCGCAAGGGCAGCTACGCCGACCGGGAATACTTCCGGGTCCACCGCGACCGGACCGACCTCGGCCTGTTCGTCGGCGCGCCCATCGTCTCGCGCCTCACCGGCGAGCCGATGCTGCCGTTCAGCCGGCGCGTCGCCAAACCGGACGGCACGTTCGGGGGCGTGGTGCTGGGCAGCCTGAAGCTCAGCTACTTCGCGCACCTGTTCGACCGGATCGGCCTCGGCCGCGACGGCGCGATCAACCTCTACCTGCGCGACGGCACCCGCGTCATGCGCTATCCCTACGAGGCGACGGACATCGGCGTGAACATCGCCGGCGCCCCGACCTTCCGGCGGTTCCTCGCCGCGCGCAGCGGCACGTTCGTCGGCACCTCGGTCCGGGACGGGATCGAGCGCCACTACGCCTTCACCCAGGTCGGCGACCTGCCGCTCGTGCTCAACGTCGCCCTGGCGACGGGGGATATCGAGGCGCAGTGGCGGGCCAAGGCCCTCGTCCTCGGCGCGACGGTCCTGGCCCTGTGCGGGCTGACCATGGGCCTGTCGCTGCTGTTCGGGCGCGAGCTGAACCGGCGGGCGGCGATGCAAGCCGAACTCGCCCACCTGTCGTACACGGACGCCCTCACCGGGCTGCCGAACCGCCGCCGGTTCGACGAGGTCTTCCAGCGGACCTGGAAGAGCGCCCGCCGCACGGGCCGGCCCCTGGCGCTCCTCATCGTCGATGCCGACCACTTCAAGCGCTACAACGACCGCTACGGCCACGCCGTCGGCGACGCGGTGCTGAAGGGTCTGGCGCAGGGCCTCGCGCAAAGCGTGCATCGCCCCAACGACCTCGTGAGCCGGGTCGGCGGCGAGGAATTCGCCCTGCTCCTGCCCGAGACCGACGAAGCCTCGGCCCTCCGCATCGCCGAGGCCGTGCACGCCCGGATCGCCGGACTCGATGCCCGGATTCCGGGGCTCGCGGCCGGGACCGCCGGGACCGACGCCGTCACGGTGAGCATCGGCCTGGCCGCGACGGGCGGTCCGGCGTCCGCGGGCGATGGCGACGCGGAGGCCGCGGACCTCTACGGCCGGGCCGACGCGGCCCTCTACGCCGCCAAGGCCGGCGGCCGAAACCGCACGGTGCGGGCCCGCGGCCCCGACCGTGCCCGTCCGGGCCCCCTGAGGTCCATTCCCGTCGGCAGCACGGTCTTCCTGTAGGCCGGTGCGGGGGCGTCGCGGAGGCACCGCGACGCACGAAACGCGGACCGGCGGGACACCGCCCGTCCCCGCGACGGCCCCCTGCCCCGCGACCCGCGGCGGTTCAGTTCACCCGCTTCCACGTCTGGGTCTTGCAGAACACGCTCATGACGCAGCCGGAGACCTCGACCACGTCCGCGCCCTTGAGGGTCAGGCTGCCGGCGTAGGTCTTGCCGTCCTTGGGGTTGTAGAGCGCGCCCTCGAAGCCGTCCCCCTTGGCGCGGTCGGCGGTCATGATCCGGACGCCGACGAGGCTGCGGCCCCGCAGGGCGGCGTCGGGGTTCTGGGTGTCGAGGCCGGGGCCGGACACGCTGGCGAGGGTGCCGCAATAGCCCGCGCCGCAGCGGGCGATGCGGACCCGGGAGCCGCCGGTCTCCGTCAGCCACAGGCCGCTGGCGTCGGGCGTCGTCTGGGCCGCGGCGGACCCGGCGAGGCCGAGAAAAACGGCGCCCGCCCAGGCGCAGGCCGTCCGGTTCGTCGTCGTCATCGTGCGATCTCCCTTGAAACGCCCTGCGCGGGCGGGCGGCATAGCGCGGGCCCGACGCCCTCGGCAAGCGCGCCGCGAAACCGCTCAAGTCCTGTCCCAGCCTTGACAACCCGGCGCGAACCCCGGCCTAGGACGGTTCGATTTTGCGGAAGGCATTCACCATGCGGGTGATCGAAACGGAGATCGCCGCGGTCAAGCGCGTCGTTCCCAAGCGCTTCGGGGACGAGCGGGGCTGGTTCTCGGAAACCTACCGGGCCGATGTCCTGGCCGCGGGCGGCATCGACGACGTCTTCATCCAGGACAACCAGTCCTTCTCCGCGCCGCAAGGCACCGTGCGCGGACTGCATTTCCAGCGTCGCCCCATGGCCCAGGCCAAGCTCATCCGCGTCCTTTCCGGCGCCATCCTCGACGTCGCCGTGGATCTGCGCCGCGAATCGCCGACCTACGGCCGGCACGTGGCCGTCCGGCTCGATGCCCAGAACAGTGAGCAGCTGTATGTTCCGATCGGATTCGGGCATGGTTTCTGTACCCTCGTGCCCGACACCATGGTGGCCTACAAGGTCGCGGGCGGGATCTACAGTCCGGAGCACGACGGCGGCCTTCTCTGGAACGATCCCGATCTCGGCATCGACTGGCCCGTGGGCGAGGCCGACGCGCACTTGTCGGCCAAGGACAGGATCGCACCGCGGCTGGCCGAGCTTCCGCCCCTGTTCTGAGATGTTCTGAAACCGGGCCCAGCCCGATCCGACTCCGCGAGAGAGCGTTCCATCCCATGCGCATCCTGGTCACCGGCGGCTGCGGCTTCATCGGCTCCGCCCTCGTCCTGCATCTGGTTCAGGATCTGGGCCACGACGTCCTGACCCTCGACGCCCTGACCTATGCGGCCAATCCCATCTCCCTGCAGCCCCTGGCCGAGGACCCGCGCCATCGCTTCGCCGAGGCCGACATCTGCGACCCGCAGGCGGTCCACGCCCTCTACGCCGAGTTCCAGCCCGACGCCGTGATGCATCTCGCCGCCGAGAGCCACGTCGACCGCTCCATCACCGATCCGGGCGCGTTCATCCGCACCAACGTGGTCGGCACCCAGGTGATGCTCGACGGCGCCCGGACCTATTGGGATACGCTCCAGGGCGCGGCGAAATCCGCCTTCCGCTTCCTCCACGTCTCCACGGACGAGGTCTACGGCTCGCTCCCGCCCGACGGGTTCTTCACCGAGGAGAGCCGCTACGACCCGCGCTCGCCCTACTCGGCCTCGAAGGCGGCGTCGGATCACCTGGCGCGGGCGTGGCACGAGACCTACGGCCTGCCGGTGCTGATCACCAACTGCTCGAACAACTACGGCCCGCGCCACTTCCCCGAAAAACTCATCCCGCTGATGATCCTCAACGCCCTGGAGGGCAGGAACCTGCCCGTCTACGGCGACGGTCTCAACGAGCGCGACTGGATCCACGTGGAGGACCACGCGCGCGGCCTCGTCGCGGTGCTGACCAACGGGCGCCTCGGCGAGACCTACCTGCTCGGCGGCCGCTCCGTGCGCAACAACCTCGCGGTGGTGAAGGGGCTGTGCGCCGCCTTCGACCGCCTGCGCCCCGAGCACGCGCCGCACGACCGCCTCATCACCTACGTGGCCGACCGGCCGGGCCACGACCGCCGCTACGCCATCGACCCGTCGAAGGCGGAAGCCGAGGTCGATTGGGCGCCGACGAAGAACTTCGAGACGGCACTGGAAGAGACCGTGCGCTGGTACCTCGACAACGAGGCGTGGTGGCGCCCGATCCGCGAGGGCCGCTACACCGGCGAGCGCCTCGGCCTCGGCGCCGCGCCGGCGTCTGCGACGCAATCATCCGCCGCGAAGACGTCCTGAATGGATATCCTGATCCTCGGCGGCGCCGGCCAGGTCGGCACCGAGCTGCGGGCCCATGCCTGGCCCGACGGCGTGCGGGTCGATGCGCCGGACCGCGCGGCCCTCGACATCACCGACGCCGAGGCCGTGGCCCGCGCCCTCGACGCCAAGCCCTACGCGGCCGTGATCAACACGGCGGCCTACACCGCCGTGGACAAGGCCGAATCCGACGTGGTCGCGGCCTGGCGCCTCAACGCCCTCGCCCCGGCGATCCTCGCCGCCGCCACGCACTTACGAAAGATTCCCCTCGTTCACGTCTCGACGGATTACGTCTTTTCCGGCGACGAGGCGGGCGACTACGCCCCCGACGCCCCCGTGAACCCGCGCAGCGTCTACGGCGCCAGCAAGGCGGCGGGCGAGATGGCGGTGCGCACGGCCAACCCGCGCCACGCGATTCTCCGCACGGCCTGGGTGGTGAGCCCGCACCGGGGCAACTTCGTGAAGACCATGCTGCGCCTCGCGGCCGAGCGCGACGCGCTCACCGTGGTCGACGACCAGCACGGCTGCCCGACCTCGGCGACGGATCTGGCCGAGGCCTGCGCCGCCATCGCCCTGCGACTCGCGTCGGACGCCGATGCGCCCACCGGCACCTTCCACTGCGTCAATGCCGGCTCTACCACGTGGCGCGGCTTTGCCGAAGCCATCGTGGCGGGCTCCGCCGCCCGCGGCGGCCGCGCGATCCCCGTCACCGGTATCCCGACCAGCGCCTATCCGACCCCGGCCCGGCGCCCGGCCAATTCCCGGCTGTCGACGGCGAGCCTGACGGCGGCCTACGGGATCGCGCCGCGCCCCTGGGAAGCCGCCCTCGACGACATCCTCGACCGGCTCGTCGGGCCGTCCACCCAGAACACGGAGACCCGGGCATGAAGGGCATCGTCCTTGCCGGCGGATCGGGCACGCGCCTGCACCCGGCCACCCTGTCGATCAACAAGCAGCTGCTGCCGGTCTACGACAAGCCGATGATCTACTATCCGGTCTCGGTGCTGATGCTCGCCGGCATCCGCGAGATCCTGATCATCTCCAGTCCCGAACACCTCGACAACTACAAGCGCCTGTTCGGCACCGGCGAGCAGTTCGGCCTGCGCTTCTCCTACGCGATCCAGCCGCGCCCCGAGGGTCTGGCCCAGGCCTTCGTCATCGGCCGCGACTTCGTCGGGACCGACGACGTCGCCCTGGTGCTCGGCGACAACCTGTTCTTCGGCAACGGCATGAGCGAACTCCTCGCCCGCGCCCGGACCCGCACGAGCGGCGCCACGGTGTTCGCCTACCACGTCGACAATCCGGCGGCCTACGGCGTCGTCACCCTCGACAAGGCCGGGCGCCCCTTACGCCTCGTGGAGAAGCCGCCGGAGCCCGAGAGCCCGTGGGCGGTGACCGGCCTGTACTTCTACGACAACCAGGTCCTCGACATCGCCGCCGCCGTCACTCCGTCGCCGCGGGGCGAGCTCGAAATCACGAGCGTCAACCAGGCCTACCTCGAACGCGGCCAGCTCCACGTCGAGCGGATGTCGCGCGGCTACGCCTGGCTCGACACCGGCACCCACGACAGCCTGCTGGAGGCGGCCGAGTTCGTCCGCACCCTGCAGCACCGCCAGGGCCTGCAGGTCGCCTGCCTCGAGGAGATCGCCTACCTCCAGGGCTTCATCGACAAGGAACAGCTCATCGCCCGCGGCAACCTGTTCGCCAAGACCGCCTACGGCCAGAACCTCCTGCGGCTGGCCAGGGACGACGCCTACGCGGAGTTCGCGTCGCGCTGAGGCTTCGCGGACGATTACGGGCGGTTTCGCGAGGGGTGCGGGTTCCGTCCCGCGACGGGTAATCCCCACCCATCGCAGCGCGATGCGGCCCCCCCTTGTGGGGAGGAGTGGGAGGTGGGGGGGGTTGGGAGACCCTCAGCGCCCACGAAGGGATCGCGGGAGCGAGCCCGTCACCTGCGGAGGCTGGCGGAGCCACCCCCACCCCTAATCCTCCCCACAAGGGCAGGGCGATCGCAGATGACCACCGGTGTCATTCCGGGGCGCCGCAGGCGAACCCGGAATCCAGAACCGCCGAAAGCGCAAAACCTTGCAAAACCGGTGGTTCTGGTTCCCGGGTTCCGCTGCGCGGCCCCGGGATGACACAGCGTTGCGGGACGTCAAACGGTCCCCAAATGCCATCTGCGATCGCCCTCCCACAAGGGGGGGAAACCCGTGCTGTCTCGGACAGTGTCGCCGGTCGTCGGAGGTGCCATGCTGCCGATTACAGCGCGCTCGTCAGGTCCGTGTGGGTAAAATCTCGTCCCTTGAAGAGGATCGGGGCCCGTGCGGCGCGGGCGCAGGCATAGGAGAGACAATCGGCGAGATTGAGCTGCGCGGGGTGGCCGCGGCCCTTGCCGTAGCGCCGGAACGCTTCGACGGCGCCTCGGCCGATGCCGTCGTCGATGGGCAGGACGGTGATGCCGGCTTCCGTGAGGAACGCATCGAAATCCGCCTGGACCTCGACGGGGTCGCGATCGAGGCGGGTCGCCAGGACCATGCAGGTTTCGAGGCGCACCATCGGCGAGGTGCAGCGTCGCTCGGCGCGCTCGATACAGGTGGCCAGGATGTCGGCATCGGACTCGCCGCAGAAGATGGCCACGAACGCCGATGTGTCGATGAACACTCAGCGCTCCCAAAGGGCGTCGCGATCCGCCTCCGTGACGGGACGTGGATTCGGGCCTGCCTTGGACCGTGCGCGATCCGCGAGGGCCGTGAGGCGATGGGCGAGCGGGGTGGTGGAACGCTCGCGCTCGAGTTCATGCTCGAGGGCCTGAATCACGACCTCGGTGATGCCGGTCCTGCGGCGCTGGGCGAGTTCCCGGGCGAGTTCGTGGGCCCGCGGATTGCGGACGTTCAAGGTGGTCGCCATCTCAGCCCCTCATTACATGAGTATGATGATGTAATGATCGTCGCGTTCGATCAAGGCTTATCGTCTGGGCGCCGGGCAATGAACGTGAGGTCGGACGCCACTGCAGGTCGTTGAGGTCTGAACAAACAAAAAGCCGCCGGGTCACGGACCCGGCGGCTTTTCTCATTCAAGCGACATGCGGCAGGAACTCAGGCCTCGCCCTCGTCCAGATCGTCCTCGGTGGGCTTGGCCGTGTCGAGGATCTTGTCGGCCAGGACGCCGGAATTCTGGCGGATCGCGGCCTCGATCTTGGTGGCGATGTCCGGGTTGTCGCGCAAAAAGCCCTTGGAGTTCTCGCGGCCCTGGCCGAGGCGCTGGCTGTTGTAGGAGAACCAGGCGCCCGACTTCTCGACGATGCCGGCCTTGACCCCGAGGTCGATGAGCTCGCCGACCTTCGACACGCCCTCGCCGAACATGATGTCGAACTCGACCTGCTTGAACGGCGGGGCGACCTTGTTCTTCACCACCTTGACGCGGACCTGGTTGCCGATGGCCTCGTCGCGGTCCTTCAGGGTCGAGATCCGGCGGATGTCGAGGCGCACGGAGGCGTAGAACTTCAGGGCGTTGCCGCCCGTCGTCGTCTCCGGCGAGCCGTACATGACGCCGATCTTCATGCGGATCTGGTTGATGAAGATGACCATGCACTTGGAGCGCGAGATCGAGCCCGTGAGCTTGCGCAGGGCCTGGCTCATGAGCCGGGCCTGGAGGCCGGGCTGGCTGTCGCCCATCTCGCCCTCGATCTCGGCGCGGGGCGTCAGCGCCGCCACGGAATCGACCACGAGGACGTCGATGGCACCCGAGCGCACCAGGGTGTCGGTGATCTCCAGCGCCTGCTCGCCGGTGTCGGGCTGCGAGATCAGCAGGTCGTCGAGCTGGACCCCGAGCTTGCGGGCGTAGATCGGGTCGAGGGCGTGCTCGGCGTCGACGAAGGCGCAGACGCCGCCCTTCTTCTGGGCCTCGGCGATGGTGTGCAGCGCCAGCGTGGTCTTGCCCGAGGATTCCGGCCCGTAGATCTCGATGACGCGGCCGCGCGGCAGGCCGCCGACCCCGAGCGCGATGTCGAGGCCCAGGGACCCGGTGGAGACCACCTCCACCTCAGCCACCTGGGCGTTCTTGCCGAGCCGCATGATCGAGCCTTTGCCGAAGGCCCGCTCGATCTGCGACAGCGCGGCGTCGATCGCCTTCGCCTTGTCCTTGTCCACCATGGGAGCGTCCACAACTTTCAGCGCGGGCTGGGCCATTCGTCGGCATCCTTATGCATGGGGTGGGAGCAAGGCTCAATGCGCCCTGGATGACGATTGATGTACCTGTTTTGTTCTCATTGTGCAAGGCCGGCGCCCACGGATTCCCGCGAACGCCGGCAAAAAGCCCCGCAAAAGATCAGCGGGCGATGGTCTCCTTCACCGTCTCGACGAGCTGCTTCAGGCTGAAGGGCTTGGGCAGGAAGTTGAAGTCCTCGCCGTCGGGGAGGTTTTTGCGGAAGGCATCCTCGGCGTAGCCGGAGACGAAGATCACCTTGAGGTCGGGGTGGTGCTTGCGCAGTTCGCGGAGCAGCGTCGGCCCGTCCATCTCGGGCATCACCACGTCGGAGACGACGAGGTCGATGACCTGCGTCTTGTCCTCGATGATCTTGAGGGCGTCGAGGCCCGACGCCGCCTCCAGCACCGTGTAGCCGCGGGCCGACAGGGCGCGGCTGTTGACGGCGCGCACGGGGTCCTCGTCCTCCACGAGGAGGATGACGCCCTGGCCGGTGTGGTCGGGCGCCGGCTTGCGCGGGGACGGGCCGGCGAGTTCGGGCGTGCCCTTGAGGCGCTTGGCGGCGACCTCCGCCGTGGTGTTGCCCGCCACGAGGTCCGGCGCGGGCTCCGGCTCCGCCACCGGCTCGTGGCGCGGGAAGTAGATGCGGAAGGTGGTGCCCTCGCCCACCGTCGAGCGCACGTCGATGGTGCCGCCGCTCTGCTTGACGATGCCGAACACCGTCGAGAGGCCGAGGCCGGTGCCCTTGCCGATCTCCTTGGTGGTGAAGAACGGCTCGAAGATCTTCTCCATGACGTCGGGCGGGATGCCCTGGCCGGTGTCGCTGACCTCGATGAGGACGTGGTCGCCGGCCGGCATGCCGAGGCGGGCCTCCGCCGGGGTGGCGTCGTGGACCACGTTGGCCGTGCGGATGAGCAGGCGCCCGCCCTCCGGCATGGCGTCGCGGGCGTTGACGGCGAGGTTGACGATGACCTGCTCGAACTGGTTCACGTCGGCCTTGATCGGCCAGATCTCGCGCCCGTGCTTGAGGTCGAGGTCGACGCGCTCGCCGAGCAGCCGCTTCAGCAGCAGGGTGAGGTCGGACAGGGCCTCGCCGACGCTCATCACCTCGGGCCGCAGGGTCTGGCGGCGGGAGAAGGCCAGCAGCTGCCGCACCAGGCTGGCGGCCCGGTTGGCGTTCTGCTTGATCTGCATGATGTCCTGGAAGGCCGGGTCCGTGGGCCGGTGGCTCGCCAGCAGCAGGTCCGAGTAGCCGATGATCGCCTGCAGGACGTTGTTGAAGTCGTGGGCGATGCCGCCGGCGAGCTGGCCCACCGTGTCCATCTTCTGGGCCTGGGCCACCTGCTGCTCGAGCTGGCGCTGGGCGGTGGTGTCGAGGGCGTAGAGGATCACCCGCTCGCGGTCGCCGGATTCGTCCGGGCGGCCGCCCTCGGCGGCGCCCTCGACGCCGGCCGGGCTGAGCCAGACCCGGGCCGAGCGGTTGCCGGGCCCCGTCAGCATCACCTCGATGGGCTCGATGGCGGCGAGGCCCTCGGCGGCCTTGGCAAGCGCCGTCTCCAGGGCGGCGCGGTCGCGCTCGACCAGGGCGTCGCAGACCGTGGGTTCGGCCTCCAGGCTCCCCTGGCCGTCCGGCATGGCCTGGCGCGGGGTGCCGCCGAACAGGCGCGCGAACGAGGCGTTGGCCCGGGCGATGTGGCCGCCGTGATCCACGGTGGCGATGGCGATGGGGCTGTTGTTGAGGAAGCGGGCGAGGCGCACCTCCGCGGCGCGCTGGGGCTCATCGGTCTCGGCCCCGGCCGAGCGGTTGAGGACGATGGTGCGCGACGGGCCGGGCCGGCCGTCCTGGCCGAAGGCGACGCGGTGGTAGAGCCGGGCCGGGAGCGGATGGCCGTTGCGGCGGCGCAGATCGAGGTCGAACCGGTCGGTGCGGACCTCCCCGGGCAGGCCGCCCGTGGCCGTGAGCACGTCGGCGCCGGGCGCGATCTCGGGCAGGCGCAGGCCGCCGGAGCCCACGGTGGCGAGGTCGTAGCCGAGCCAAGCCGCCAGCGTCGCGTTCATGTAGACGACGGACCCGGCCGGATCGATGGAGAGGAAGCCCGCCGGCGCGTGGTCGAGGTAGTCGATGGCGTGCTGGAGCTCCTGGAAGACGTTCTCCTGGCGCTCGCGCTCGTGGGTGATGTCGGAGACGCTCCACAGGGCGGCGGACCGGCGCGGCCGGTCGATGGGCCGCACGGCGATGCGGTACCAGGCGAAGGCCCGGTCGCCGGCCCCGTCGGGGGGCGGCGCCATGCGGATCTCCTCGCCGTGGCCGAGCCCCTCGCGGGCGGCCTGGGCCAGGCGGTACACGGCCTCCGACACCTCCGGCGAGCCGACGAAGACCCGCTCCACGGGGCGCAGGTTGGCGAAGGTCTCGCCGCCGGCGATGCGCAGGTAGGCCTCGTTGGCGTAGATGAGCCGGCCGCCCTCCTCCACCACGATGGTGCCCTCGGGCGAGGCGTCGACGATGGCCTTGGTGATGTCGTCGCGCCCGGTCTGGCCGGCGAGCTGAAGGGCGCCGATGGCCAGGGCGAACAGGCAGAACACGCCCGCCATGGCCAGCAGCGCCAGGAGGCCGAGGATCAGCGGCTGGGCCTGCTCGTTGGCGACGAAGGACAGGCCGACGGCGGCGCCGACGAGGAGTCCGGCGAGAACGAGGAGCAGCCCGACGCGGCCGGGCCGCTCGGACCGGTCGATCGCGTTCGGCGCGGCCTTGGTTGGTCCGCTGAACTCAGCCATCCCGGGTCGATCCACCTGTCTTGTGACACCCGGTTAGCGCCCGGCCCGCCCGTGCGGCAAGGGTCATCCCGCCACGGCTTTCGAAAGATTACGGTGAAAGAGGTGCATAAACCGTGGCGTTCGTCCTACGCCGCCCGGCGCCGCAGGCGCATGACGAAGCCGATGACCTCGGCCACCGCGCGGTAATGCTCGGCGGGGATTTCCTCGTCGATGTCGACGGTGGCGTGGAGGGCGCGGGCCAGCGGCGGGTTCTCCAGCACCGGCACGTCGTGCTCCTTGGCGATGGCGCGGATGCGCAGCGCGAGGGAATCGACGCCCTTGGCGACGCAGATCGGCGCCTGCATCCCGGCCTCGTAGCGCAGGGCCACGGCGTAGTGGGTCGGGTTCGTGACGATGACGGTGGCGGTGGGCACGGCGGCCATCATGCGCTTCTTCACCCGCTGGGCGCGGATCTGCTTCATCCGGCCCTTCACCTCGGGGTTGCCGTCGCTCTCCTTGTGCTCCTGCTTCATCTCCTCCTTGGACATGCGCAGCTTCTGGCGCCACTTGAAGCGCTGATAGACGGCGTCGCCGAGGGCAATGGCGACGAACACCGCCAGCATGCCGCCCATGAGCTTCAGGCACAGGGACAGGATCGCCGCGAGGGTCGCCGACGGATCGAGGCGGACGAACACTTCGAGGCGGTCGCGCTCGCCCCACAGGATGGTGCCGCCGACGATGCCCACCATGGCGAGCTTGGCCAGGCCCTTGATGAACTGGAACAGGGCCTCCATGCCGAAGATGCGCTTGGCGCCGGCCATGGGCGAGACCCGCTCCCATTTCAGGCCGATGGCCTCGGTGGAGAACACCAGGGGGTGCTGGATCAGGCCGGCGGCGAGGCCCGCCACCACCACGAGGCCGATGGGGACGGCCAGGGCCTGGGCGTAGATCATCATCGTGCGCAGGCCCATGGCGGCATAGACGTGCGGGTCCGACGGGACCGCGTGGGCGTTCATGAGGAAGCCGCGCATGCCGGCCACGAGGTCGCGGGCGATGGACCCCGACGCCATCACCAGCGCGAGGGTGAAGGCCGCCAGGATGAAGAACGTGTTGATCTCGATGGAGTTGGGGACGTTGCCCTGCTCGATGGCCTTCTCGATGCGCCGCGGGGTCGGGTCCTCGGTCTTGTCTTCCTGCTCCGCGCCCTCGGACATGGCTCAGACCGTTTCGCGATGGATTGGCGGGTTCGCGCGGGCACGACGGGCCGCCCGCGCAATCCACGGGGAACCGTCGTCCGGCATGGCCCGCGACGGGCTCGCTCTCCTGGAAGGAAAGGGAGCCGTGCTGCCCGCCCGATCGACGAAGCCCATTGCCAGGGGCGGAAACACAAGCCCCGTCACCGCCCGGCCAGATCCGAGAGGTAGCGGCCGATATCGTCGAGAAACACGCCCATCATCACGCCGAGACTCCCGAGCAGGACCAGCATGCCGATGAGGACCGAGGCCGGCACGGCGACGAAGAACACCTGCATCTGCGGCATCAGCCGGGCCAGCACGCCGAGGCCGACGTTGAACAGGATGCCGAAGGCGATGAACGGCGCCGCAATCTGCACCCCGAGGGCGAAGCCCCGCGCGACGGCCTTGAGGGCGAGGGTCGCGGCCTCGCCGAGGCCCGGCACCCCGTCGGGCGGCAGCAGCACGTAGCTGCGGCCGATGGCGTAGAGGGCGACGTGGTGCAGGTCGGTGGCCACGATCAGGGTGACGCCGAGCAGGGCCAGGAAGTTGCCGATGGCGGTCTGCTGGCCGCCCTGCGTCGGGTCCACGGTCATGGCGTAGGACAGGCCGAGCTGCTGCGACACCACCACGCCGGCGACCTGCAGGGCGGCCAGCACCATCCGGACGGTGAGCCCGAGCATCAGGCCGACCAGCACCTCGCCGAACAGCAGCGCGATGAGTCCCGGCCCGGCGATGGCCCCGCCCTGCATCGGCAGTAGGGGGCGCACCACGGGAAACAGTACGAGGGACAGCAGCAGGGCGAAGGCCAGCCGCAGGCGCGGCGACACCAGCTGCTCGCCGACGCCCGGCATCAGCATCACCAGGGTGCCGACCCGGGCGAAGGTGAGCAGGAAGGCCGCCGCGATGCCGGGCAGGAGCAGGTTCATGCCCCGTCATAGCAGGCTTCACCCGCCGGCGACGATGCGGGCGGCGATGCGGGTCATGTAGCCGCCCATGGCGTCGCCCATGAAGGGCAGCATGAACAGCAGGGTGGCGAACACGGCGACGATCTTGGGCACGTAGATCAGGGTCTGTTCCTGGATCTGGGTCAGGGCCTGGAGCAGGGAGATCACGAGGCCGACCACGAGGGCGACGAGCATGATCGGCCCCGCCACCTTGAGGAACACGAAGATCCCGTCGCGCGCGACGTCGATGATGGCGAGGCCGGTCATGCTGTTTTCGATTCTCGTGTCCGAGGGATCATGGATGCCTTCCCTCCGCCGAGGGCGACCGTTTTGACGTCTCCCGCGGGTAGCGCGGGTCCCCTCTCCTGGAAGGAGAGGGACAGGGTGAGGTGTGCGAACCTTTCGGAGATGTCCCACACCTCACCCCAACCCTCTCCTTCCAGGAGAGGGGGCCTTTCGCGCTTTACGCCGACCCATCGGGGCTTGCGAAGGCAGTCGGCGAGCGCGTGTGTCACCCCGACCATGCCGGTGGGAGGGAAGCGGAAGGCGCAACGCGCAATGCCAAAAAACTAGATCTGCATCCGCATGATTTCCTCGTAGGCCGAGATCATGCGGTCGCGCACGGCCACCATGGTCTGGAGGGCGGTCTCGCTCTCGGCCACCGCCGTGACCACGTCGACGACGTTGGCCTTGCCGCCCGCCACCGCCAGGGCCTGGGCATCGGCCCGCTGGCCCGCGGCACCGACGGAATCGAGGGTGGAGGACAGGAGCGAGCCGAAGTTGATGCCCTGCGGGTTGGCGACGGGCGCCGCCTTCGCCATGGCGCCCTTAGCGCCGATGTTCTGGATCGCGGCGTAGGCGCCGGCGGCGAAGGCGTTGGTGGCCATGGCGGAGGGTCTTTCGGGCGCGGGGTCTTGTGGGCAAGGGGTGCGGAGGCGGATCAGGCCTTGAGGATCTCGAGGGTCTTGGCCACCATCCGGCGGGTGGCGGTGACCATGTTGAGGTTGGCCTCGTAGGAGCGCTGGGCCTCGCGCATGTCCATGTTCTCGATGAGCCCGTTGACGTTGGGCAGGCTCACGTCGCCCTTGGCGTTGGCGGCCGGGTTGCCCGGATCGTGCTTGACCCGAAACGGGGAGGAATCGCGGCGGACCCGACCGGTCTCGACCAGGGTCGCCCCGGTCTCGCGGTCGACCTGCTGGGTGAAGGTCGGGATCTTGCGGCGATAGGGGTCGCCGCCCGGCGTGGTCGGGGCCGATTCGGCGTTGGCGATGTTCTCGGCGATGACCCGCATGCGGCTCGACTGGGCCTTGAGGCCCGAGGCGGCGGTGGTGAGGGATTTGAGGAAGTCCATGGCGCTCTCGATGGTTCGGGCGACGATCCGCGGGGGGGCGCGGGTCAGCGCTTGCCGATGGCGATCTTCAGGGTCTCGAGGCTCTTCTGGTACATGGACGAGGCGAGCTGATAGTCGGCCTGGTTGTCGCCGGCCTTCATCATCTCCTCCTCCAGGTTCACGCCGTTGCCGCTCGGGCGGATCTCGAAGCCCTTGACCCGGCGCGGATCGGCGCCCGGCCCCTCCCCCGCCTGGGCCAGGGCGATGTGGGACGGGCTCGTCACGGCGAGGCCGGAGCCCGACGCCTCCACGGGCTGGGCCAGCGCCATGGCGCCGAAGCTCGCCGCCCCTCCCATGCCGGCGCCCGCACCCGCGCCGGCGCCGCGACCGAGATCGGGGTTCGCCAGATCGCGGGGCTTGAAGCCCGGCATGTCGGCGTTGGCGACGTTCTCGGCCAGGAGCTTCTGGCGGGTCTGGTGCCACTGCATCCGGGTGCGCAGCATGCCGAGGATGGGCAGGTCGGTGACGGACACGGTGCGGCTCCAGACCCCGCACCCGGTCGGATGTGCCGGGCGATGGGCAAAATCTGCCGCCTCCATGGTTAACGTCGCGTTAAGATCCGGCCTGCACCGGCCGTTGCGCTCGCCCGTCAAGGAGCTGTTAACGAAGTCTTAACGTTATTGCCCCTGGCCGGCCGGGGCGTGATAGTGCTGAGATCAGCGTTGCGTCGGGCCGGTGGCCCCTAAAAGCGAGAGACCCCGGTCTTGCCTTCGTTCTTCAGTTCAGACGGTTCCTCGACGATCCAGTTCGCGATCATCTTCCTCGTCATCTTCGCGGTGCTGGCGGCCGTGGTGTTCGCCTTCCGCCGCCTGACCGGACGGGGCCACGTCCTGTCCTCGAAGCTCGGGGCCCGCGGCCGCCAGCCGCGCCTCGGGATCGTCGACATCTACGAGCTCGACCGGCAGCGCCAGCTCATCCTGCTGCGCCGGGACAACGTCGAGCACCTGCTCCTCGTCGGCGGCCCCAACGACGTCGTCATCGAGCGCAACATCTCGCGCGGCGTCGGCGCCCGCCTCGGCACCGACGAGGCGGCCCGGCCGGAGCCCGAGGCGGAGCCGGCCGAATCCCTCGAGCCGCCGCGGTTCCAGCCGGCCTTCGAGCCCGCCTTCGAGATGCCCGTGGTGGTGGCCCCGCCCCTGCCCGGCTCGACGACGCGGCCGGCGAGCGTCGGCCGGCGCCTCGACCTGTCCGGGCCCGATGGCGATCGGACCGACCCGGTGCGGGCCCCCGACCCCCTGGAGATCTACGAGCCGCAGCCGGACTTCGAGGCGACGCGCGACTTCGCCGCCGCCCGGTCGTCCCACGCGCCGGTGCCCCCGCGCCCGCCGGCCGAGCCCGCCGCGCCGTCGCGCCCGGCCCGGCGCCTGCCGCCGTCCCTGGCCAACCTCGTCCCCGGCGCAGCCAAGCGCGCCCGCGCCGCCGAGGAAGCCTCGGCGCCGGAGGCCCCGCCGGAGCCCCGCCCCGAGGCGGCGCCCATCACCGCTTCCCCGGTTCCGGGATTTCCGGCTCGGGAGGCCACGGTCCGACCGCTGGCGGACCCTGTGGCCGCGCCGGCGCGCAGCTTCGACGCCGCGATCCTGTCCGACATGGCCCGCCAGCTCGAAGAGGCGGTGCGCCGTCCGTCGTCGGCGGTGATGCCGGCCCGCCCCGCCCCGGCCGAGACCCCGCCGCCCGAGCCGACCGCGACGGCCCCCGTCGCCCCCTCGGCCGCCCCCGTGCCGACCCCGCCGCCGGCCTCGCTGGCCGAGACGGCCCCGCAACCCGAGGTCGCTCCGGTCGCCGAGGTGGCGACCGCCGAACCGGCGTTCGTCGAGCCCCCGGTCCCGACCGCCGTTCCGGAGGAGCCGGCGCCCGCCGCCTCTCAGGTCGATTCGCAGGCCGACTCGCAGGCGGACTCTCATGTCGATCACCAGGTCGATCCCATGGCCGCCGCCATGGCGGCGACGGCGGAGGAGCCCGGCCCCGACCCGGTCCCGGCCGACGACCTGTTCGAGGCGGACCGTTCCACCCCCCCGGTGGACCGTTCCATGAACCAAGCGGACCGGTCCGCGCCTGCACCGGACGGACCGGCGCCCGACGTCGCGATTCCGGCGCCGCCCGACCCGGCGCCGGCCCGTCCGGCCCGACCGAACCCGGCGCCCAATCCGTTCTCCGTCGAGGAGATCGAGGCCGAGTTCGCCCGCCTCCTCGGCCGGCCCCTCGACAAGAAGAACTGACCCGAGGCCCTCGGCTCCGGACATATCCCCGGCCATCACGCCGACAGGTTTCCGGCGGAAGACGGTTCGCCCTGGAGCATCGCCCCACCCGATTCTCCAGGCTATCCCCGTCGGAAACCAGATGATTCGTCCTCCGCTCCGCCTCCCGCGCCTCGCCGCTCGTGCGATCCTCGCGGCCCTCGGCCTGACCCTGGCGGCGGGCGGGGCCGCGGCCCAGAGCCTGTCCGTCGATCTCGGGGCCGGCGGCGTCACGGAGCGGGCGCTGCAGCTCGTCGCGCTCATCACGGTCCTGGCGCTGGCGCCCTCCGTCCTCGTGATGGCGACCTCGTTCACCCGGATCGTGGTGGTGTTCTCGATCCTGCGCTCGGCCCTCGGCACCCAGAGCGCGCCGCCCAACGCCGTCGTCACGAGCCTCGCCCTGTTCCTCACGGCCTTCGTCATGGCCCCCGTCGGACGGGAGGCCTACCGCACCGGGATCGAGCCCCTCATCGCCGGCCAGATCACCCAGAGCGTCGCCTTCGAGCGCGCCTCGGCCCCGTTCAAGGCGTTCATGCTGAAGAACGTCCGCGAGAAAGATCTCAAGCTTTTCCTCGACATGGCCAAGGTGCCCACCCCCTCGGGGCCGGAAGCCATCGGCCTGGAGATCGTCACCCCGGCCTTCATGATCTCGGAGCTGCGCCGGGCCTTCGAGATCGGGTTCCTGCTGTTCATCCCCTTCCTGATCATCGACCTCGTGGTGGCCTCGATCCTCATGGCGGTGGGCATGATGATGGTGCCGCCCGCCACCGTGGCCCTGCCGTTCAAGCTGATCTTCTTCGTCCTCGTCGACGGCTGGACCCTGGTGGCCGGCTCCCTGGTGCAGAGCTACGGCACCTGAGCCTCAGCCGGGCGGCGTCGCCGGGCCGCCCTCCGCGTCGGCCCGGGTCTCGCCGTCGCGCCCGGCCCGCTCGGGCACGGCGCTGTCGGGATAGCGCTTGCGGTACTCCGTGAGGAACGAGCGCAGGGTCTCGGCGCTGGTGGCCTTCTGGGCGATCTCGCGGAATCCCGTGGTGCGCACGGCGTTGGGCTGGGTCAGGAGCGCGAAGGTGCGGGCGTCGACGCCCTCGGCCATGGGATTCGCGAACTTCGCCCGAAGGCGTTCCAGGCTGAGGGTCTCTTTCGCCAGGCCATACGCGATGGCGGCGCGCAGGACGTCCGTGCGGGCGGTGTCGTCCAGGGGCACGCGCTGGCGCCAGGCATCGCCCACCAGGGTCTCGTGCGCCTCGCCGGCCTCGCGCCAGCGCCGCCCGGTCCACAGGATGTCGGCCCGCAGGCGCGCAGCGTCGGCGCCGGGCTCGCCGTCGATGGTCTCCAGGGCGAGGTCCGTCCGCGAGAGGTCGGAGAGGGCGCGGGCCCGCAGGAGCGCGCGGGCGCGGCGCAGGTCCTCGGGCAGTTCGGGCAGGTAGGTCGCGTCGAGGACCTGGAGCGCGGCGAGCGGCTTCTCGTCCATGAGCCGGATGGTGGCCAGACGCGCGGCCACCTCGGCGCGGGCCGGCCCGGTCAGGCGGCGATCCACCTGATGCTGCAGGAGATCGCCGGCGGAATCGAGCAGGTCGATTTTCACGAGGCGGTCCGACAGGCGACGGACGATCTCGTCACCGCGTCGGTCGATGGGCGCGAAATCCTTGAAGTCGAAGTACAGCGCCAGGGCCTCGACACCGGACAGGTTCGCGCCGCGCTCGCCGAGGTAGAGCTCCTCGAACAGCGCCATGGCCGAATCGTGCAGGGCGCGGGCGATGGGCGACTGACCGCGCAGGACATCGGCCCGGCGCGCGGCGGTGAAGGCCTGGCGCCAGCGGCCGGCGTCCCTGTACAGGTTGGCGAGGGCCGCGATGGCCCGCGTCTCGATCTCGTCGCCGTGCCAGGTGAGCGCCAGGGCCTCGATGCGATCGATGGTCTCGGCGAGGGGCAGTTTTCCCGACGCATGGCCGAGGATCGCCGCCCGCAGGGCGGCATCGGCGGCTACGGGACCCCTGCCCGCCTCGGTGAGGCGCCGGTAGCTCTCCTGGGCGGCGACGGTCCGGCCCGTCACTTCATCGATGCGGGCGCGGAGCAGCAGGAGCCGGTCGCGCTCGGAGGCTTCGGGCGAGCGCGCACCCGCCAGGGTGAGGTGGCGGCTCGCCGAATCCCAGTCGCCGGCCTCGATGGCCGCCTCCGCCGCGGCGCTGCGCAGGAGGACCTGGAGGTCGTCTGGGTAACGCTCGAGGATACCGGACGTCTCGCGGAACGCGGCGTCCGCCTTGCCCCACCGCCCGGCCAGGGTGTCGAGGTACCCTTGCCACAGGCGTACCTCGGGATCGGATTTGAGGCCGTCGCCGTCGAGGATGTGCCGCGCTTCGGCGGTGTGCCCCATTCGGGCGGCGGCGATGGCGACGAGGAGGGCCACGTCGCGCTGCGCGGCGAGGACGGGGTCCTCGGCCACGGCCACCTTGAGAACGCCGTAGGCCTCGACGGTCAGACCATTGGCGAGGAAGCCCTTGGCCAGGGTCAGGCGCAGGGGCCCGCGCGCGACGCTGGAGGCCTCCGTGACGGCTTCGAGCTGACGGCGCAGGAGATCACGCACGTCGCCGCGGCGGGACGCTTCCCAGGGCGCGCGCTCGACGGCGAGGTCGCCGATGCCGGCAAGCGGCACGTCCACGGCGCGCGCGACGCCGGAGACCGCCATGCCGGCGTCGCGCCCGATGGCGACGCCGTCGATATCGGGCCGCACGAGCAGATCGTCGGCCCGTGCGAGGACGGCGACGCCCTGGCGGCTCGGCAGCAGTTCGAAATCGACGAATGTCTGCCGTTTGGGAATGCCGGCGGGCTTCGGGCCGTATCCGGTGACGACGGCGATGCGCTCGCCGTCGAGGTCGAGCCATGTCGCCCCGCCGGGGTTCGGCAGTTTCACGCCGACGCCGAGACGGCCGTTCGCTCCGGTCGTCCGGGTCGCCGACAGGGGCTCGCTCGCGGAGAGATCGGTCCCGGCCACCAGTTCCCAGCCCGTGGGGGCGTCGGCGGGGCCGGACGGCACGAGGTCGAGGAGGCGCTCGCGCGGCACGGGGAGGCGTATCGTGACGAAGCCGCCCGTCCGATCGGGGGACCCCAAGGGCGAGAGGACGGGATCGCCCGCCGGGATCGTGACGGATTCGGACGTCTCGAACACCAGGGTGGCGATTCCGGCCCGCTCGAACAGGGCCGCGGCCGGCATCTTCGTGAAGGGAAACACCAATCCGGGTCCGGCCGGGCGGATCACCACGGGATGCGACGCCGATGCCGGCGGTTTGACCGCCGCCGGTGCGATGGGCTTCGCCTCGGACTGGCCGGTCCCGGCCTCGCCCGCCGTCTTCCTGGCACCGTCGGGCGCGTCCGGAGCGCGCGCTTCGACCGGTTTGGTCTCGCTCGCCCTCGGCACCACGTCGAGGGTGGCACCGTCCGCGTCTCGGGCGGACCTGATCTCGTAGCCCTCGGCCGGGGTCACCAGGAGGCGCGCGCCGGTCGCGTCCTCCTCGACGGACAGGGCCGCGATGGCGGGCTTGAGGCGCCCGCGCGTGGCGGTGTCGTCGATCCGCCAGGCCCCGGGCAGGTCGAGTCGCGTGGCCGCGCCGTCGCGCTCGAATCGTGCGGTCGCGGATTCGGGTAGGCGCAGGCTGAGGCGTGCGAGGTTGGGGCGCAGGGCGAGTTCGAGGGAGAGGCGCGCGGGCTCGGGCGGCTTCGGCCGGGCGGCCCTCAGGGCAGCCTCGGCGGCCTGGGTTCGGGCGAACAACTCGGCCACCACCTCCGGCGGCAGCGGCGGCGGCAGCCCGGACCAATCGAGGGGCAGCAGATCGATGAAGGTGGTCTCGCCCGCACTCTGCACGTTGATGCGATACGGACGCTGCAGGGCGAGGCGCAGGCCCGTGCCATCGGGGTCGCGTCGGACCACCGAGACGTAGTCGGGCATCTGCGCGGCGAGCCGCTCGGCGAAGGCCGTGCTGCGCTCGGAGAAGGCGATGACGAGGACCGCCCCCGAGATGCGTGCCTTCACGGTCACGGCCGTGTCGAAGGTCAGGGTGATGCGGCCGTAGCGCTCGGCCTGGACCCCGGCGGCGGCCGTCAGGCGGGCCGCGGTGGCGGGACCGCACAGGACGAGCCCGGCGAGGATCGACGCTGCGGCGAGGCCGGCCCAGGGCCGACGCCGTCGAGTCGCGATACCGGCACCCAGACCCATCGAAGGATACGCCAAACCCGAGGGGCGCCCCGCCCGTTCGGCGAGCGAGGCACCTTACGCCACACAGTCCGGACATTGTCTTCGGTCTGGGCTAACGGGCGCTTAAGAGCCTGAACCCCCATCCGCTCGCTCGCCGCGGATGGAGTCTCGGCAGGTCGGCGCCGCCCCGAAGGACGATCGATGGCCGCCATCGCGACCCGATCGACGGGACGTCGTCCGCCTGCCGCTCTCGTCCGCGGGCCGCTAGGGTGCCGTGCGCTTGACGACGAGATTGGGAATCGTGGAGCCCGCGGCACCGAAATTGGTGTCGGCTCGGGCGCAGCTCCCGGGTGTATCCTTGGTGTAGACCTCCGTGTAGGCGCGCGAGCGCAGCAGCAGATCGCCCGCGGACAGATCCTCCAGGGTCACGCCAAGGCCGGCAACGACGTCCTTGAAGCGTGCGTAGTCGGGCTTGAGGTCCGGGCAGGCATTCTGAACGAAGTAGAGCAGGCCGGCGAGCTTTGCCGCGCTGTTGCGTTGGCGCTCGGCCTTCGTTTCGGGGGGGCGGGGCTCGGGAGCGGCGGCGGCGTCGGGCGGCGCGGTCTGGGCCAGGGCGGGCGCGGTCAGTGCGGCCACCAGCAGGCCGGCTGTCAGAAGTCTTCTCATCGGCGTTTCCTCACGGTTGGTCGTCGGTGCGGCGTCTTCGTTGATGGACGTTTCTTGGGACACGCCGCCGTTCGAGATCGGACTGCGGAACTCAGCCGGTCAGGGCGGCCGCGCGGGCGAGCGCCGGCCCGAAGCCGCCGAGTGGCACGGTGATGACCAGGGGCTCCTTCGCATCGGGTCTGGTGGCCGTCACGGTCAGGGCCTTCGCCGCCTTCATGGTGTCGGTGGCGAGGGTGGGGAAGCTGACGGGGACGATGCAGCCTTCCTGGCTGCAGCTCAGATAGGGCGCACCCTGCCCCAGGATCGCCTCGTCGAGCTTGAACTGGACGCCGCCCTCGATGTTGACGCCGAGCGGCATCAGGATCAGCCCTGCCGCCCGGCCCTCGGCCGGGGCGCGCAATTCGATGGCGAAGGAGCGGCGTCCATCGGTCTTCGAGCCCTGCGCCTGCATCAGGGTACAGGTGACCGGCCCGGCTCCCTCTCGCGCGCAGACCACGGTCCAGTCGCCGTAGACTTCGCTCACCGAACTGGCACCGACGGGCCAGACTGCCGCCGGGGCCGATGCCGGGGCCGGGGCCGCCGTCGTGGCGGCAGGCTTCGCCGCCGGCGCGGGCTTGGCGGCGGGAACGGGTTTCGGCCTGGGCTTCGGCTTCGGGGCCGCTTCTGCCGGCGCTTCCGGCTCAGCGGCGTCCTGGGCGAAGGTCGGCGCGATGGCGGCTGGCAGGAGGGTCAGGAGCAGGCCGAGCGCGGCGGCGGGGAGCGGTCGGAGCGGGCAGGGTAGCGGCAAGCGGGGCCTCCAGGGATATCTCGAGCATCGGAGACTCTCACGCGGCGCCCCACCCGCTGTCGATCGGGGGCGTCACACCTGATAACCTCTGAGCCTGCCGCCTAACCCCGACGCACCACGCGCGCAACCGTAAGGGTTTGCTGAGACTGGGTCGTCAGCGCTTCGGGTCGAGTCTGCCCGTGGATTCGATGGCCGGGAGCTCGTTGGGGCCGAGACCGGCGACCGACGGAGCCTGTGACGGCGGTTGGGTCCCGCGCGCGCGGTTCGCGAGGGCGATGGTGAGCTTCTCGGCGGGCTCCGACTGCATCAGCGCCAGGACCTCCGCCATCTTGCGCGGGTTCATGGCCAGGACGATGGGGACCAGCACCTCGAGGGTGAGGCGATCGAACACCCGTGCGGCGTCCTTGGGCTTCATCGTCTCGTACATGGTGACGATGTTCTTCAGGGCCGCCTTCTCGGCCTCGGCACGCTGATTGGCGCCCCCCTCGGCACTTCCCTCGCCCTGTTTGAGCGCATCGATGCCGGTCTCCAGCTTGCGCTCGGCGGTGCCGATGAGCTGCTCGCGCAGGTCGAGGGCGTCGCTGCGCTGCTTGAGGGTGTCGCGGCGGCCCGCCAAGCGCTCGAGGATCGCGCGCTCGGATGCGGGCATCGCCTCCGGCGGCGGAGGGGGGCGGAGTGCCGGCTTCTCGGGCTCGGGCGCCGGCTTCTCCGGCTCCTTCGCCGTGACCGAGCCGGTGGTGGCCGGATCGGACGGCTCGTAGCCCGTACGGGCCTTGGCCAGCACGCGGGCGAACTCCGGCAGGGGTGCGTCGGGCGCGGGTTTCGAATCCTCGATCGTGATCGCCGCGAGCTTCAGGACGAGAAGGCCGACGGCCGCGAGGGTGACGGCATCGATCAGACGCAGCTTGAGCGGGCGCGGTTGTGGAAGTCGCGCGCGCAGACCCGGCTTCCCGGTCTTCTTGGCCGGTCCCGGAAGCCGTGGGGAGACCGGACCGGTCATGCGGCCTTGCTCCGCAGGCGTTCGAGGGCCCGTTCGGACATGGCGAGCGCTGCAGCCGCGGCGGCTCCGAGGCGCTCGCCATTGGGGGTGCTCGGACCCTCCGGCGGGTTGCGGGCCTGGGGTTTTGCAGCCTGCGGGGCGCTATGGACGGGCCCGTCCGCGAGGCGCGGTGCCGGGCGGGCGACGCCGCCGTGAGCGCCGCCGGCCTGTGCGACGATGGCCGAAATCCGTCCGATCACGGCCTCGCCGGCCGTCACGTGGGCGGAGAGATCGGCGGCGTAACGCTCCGCGGTGGCGAGGCGGTCGGCGAGGGTCCGGTCGCATTCGTCGAGGGTGGCGCGCAGGCCTGCCACGGCGCGCTCCGCCGTGGCGCTGGCCACCACGAGGTCGCCGATGGTCTGGCGCATCCCCGCCTCGTCGGCCTTCATCCGGGAGATCCGCCGGCTCAGCCGCACGGATGAGACGATCGTGGCGACGAGCAGGATGGCGACGAGGATATCGGCGCCGAGGGTGGCGAGGAGACTCATGCGGCTCACCCGTCGTTGCGGTTGTTCATGGAGGCCTCGAAAGCCTGGAACGTGGTGCGGGACCGGCGCAGCGGCCGCGTCAGCTGCACGGCGATACTGTCGTCCACCCGGCCGATCCGCCCTTGAGTCAGGGCCCAGTCCCCGCAGCGGACGGAGATGAGGTCGGAGGGCTTGGTGTCGAACATCAGGGTGTCGCCCACCTTCAGGGACAGCACCTTCTTCAAGGGCAGCATCGTCTCGTGGAGTACGGCCTCCATGGTCGCGTCGGCCTGCCAGATCTCGGTGGCGAGGTGGCTCTCCCAGACGTGGTCGCGGCCGAGCTTCTCGCCCATGAAGCTCTGCATGAGCAGTTCACGGATCGGCTCGATGGTGGCGTAGGGGAACAGGATCTGGAGCAGGCCGCCGCGCCCGTCCATGTCGAGCTTGAGGCTGATCAGGATGGCGGCATTGGCCGGACGCGTGATCGTGGCGAAGCGCGGGTTGGTCTCGATCCGGTCGATGGCGAAGCGCACCGGCGAGAGCGGCTGGAACGACAGTTCGAGGTCGGAGAGGATGATCTCCACGAGGCGGCGGACGAGCTGCATCTCGATGGTGGTGAAGGGCCGCCCGTCGAGGCGCGTCGAGCTGCCGCCGCGCTTGCCGCCGAGCAGCAGGTCCATGGTCGAATAGGCGAGGTTCGATTCGACGGTGACGAGGCCTGAATTCTCCCAGGCATCGGCCCGGAACACGCCGAGCAGGGTCGGTAGGGGAATTGCGTTGAGGTAGTCGCCGAACCGCACCGACGTGATGTTGTCCAGCGTCACCTCGACGTTGTCCTGGAAGAAATTGCGCAGGCTTGTCGAGAGCAACCGGATCATCCGGTCGAAGACGATTTCCAGCATCGGCAGGCGTTCGTACTGGACGACGCCCGAATCGACGATGGCACGCACGCCGCCGGCCCCGGAGGCCGACAGCTCGCGTAAGGAGAAGCCGAGGACGCCGTCGATCTCGTCCTGGTTCAGGATGCGGTCGTTGCCGCTGAGCTCGGGAAGGTTGTCGGTCTCCCCGTCCTCGATCATCGTCGCCCATTCGGCGGCGACGTCGCTGGCGTGCGTGGTCGTACCCTGTTCGGCCAGGGCCGCGCCCCACTCGTCGGCGAGGGAGGAATCACCCCCGGCCTCGTTCTGCGCGATGAGGGCTGCGGCCCAGTCGTCCTCGTCGGCGTCGGCCATGGAAGTTCCGAATGCGGGTGTGAAAGGGGTCGGCGAGGGCTACTGGACGATGACGTCCTTGAAGAGCACCGCCTCGGCCCGGGCCGGGTGGATCGCGACGTTGACCCGCCGCAGGAGTTCCTCGCGCAGGCGGTAGAGGCCGGCGGAACCCGCCAGATCGCTGGCGCGCAATTCACGCATGTAGACCTGGAAGGCGTCCTCGATACGCGGCATCAGGGGCTTCACCTCCTGCTCCACCTTCGCGTCCTTGAGTTCGATGGAGATCTTGATCTTGGCGACGCGGGCCTTCTCCTGACCGGCTTCGCTCGACAGGTTGACCATCATTTCCCGCACGTCGAGGAACACGATGGGCGCCTTGACCTCGGCGACGGCCGGCGCGTGACCCTCACCGCCGGCTTTCTTCTTCATCAGGAAGACCCCGCCGCCGCCGAGCGCCAGGACGGCCACCGCCGCGATGATGATGAGCTTCTTCTTCGAGCCGGCCGGGGCCTCACCCTCTTCGCCCTCTACGGCAACCTTCTTGGGCTTCTTCGCCATCGATTCTGCCCTGACTGCGACGCCGTCGTCGGGTGCGATCGCCTCACCGCGATGCCCGTGCGATCGAGATATCGGCCGCGAGGGTTAACGCGCCGTTAAGGCGGCAAGAACTGCCGGGTCGGACTTGCCGCGCGGACCGGGCGTCGGCCGATGGTGCCGGTCGGATGTATCTTTAACCTACGGAAAAGACAAACGAAATTCCGGTTGCTCGGGGTGGCACGGCCTATGCGGATCTGTTCCCCAGTTACCGCTCGTCGCAGTTGGGTCGTGTCATGCAGAACGCAATGTTCGTGGGGGTCTCGAGCCAGGTCGCGCTTCAGCGCGAGCTGGAGGTGATCGCCAACAACATGGCCAACGTCTCCACCAACGGCTTCAAGGCGCGCAACTCGCGCTTCCAGGAATACCTGATGCCGGTGGCGAGCGCGGATTCGTTCCAGAAGCCGGATCGGCGCGTGTCCTACGTCATCGACCAGGGTACCGCCCTCGATCTCGGCCAGGGGCCCATCGAGCAGACCGGCAATCCCCTCCACATTGCGGTGCGGGGCGAGGCCTTCCTCGTCGTGCGGACGCCTTCGGGGGACCGCTACACCCGCAACGGCGCCTTCGAGACCGATGCGCAGGGCAACCTCGTCACCAGCGACGGCTACGCCGTGCAGGGCGATGGCGGCCCGATCCAGATCAGCCCGCAGGAGACCGGCATCGCCATCGGCCCCGACGGGACGGTCTCGACCAACCTCGGCATCCGCGGCCGGGTCCGGCTCGTGACCTTCGCCAACCCGCAGGCCCTCACCAACGAAGGCGCCAACCTCTACGCCTCCACCGCCGCGCCGACCCCGGCGGGTCTGGCCGGTCGCGTCGAGTCGGGCGCCCTGGAGCGCTCCAACGTCAAGCCGGTCATCGAGATGACCCGGCTGATGGACGTGAATCGCACCTACACCATGGTTTCCGGCGTGATCTCGCGCCTCGACGAGTTGCGCGGCACGGCGATCCGTCGCCTCGCCGACGTCGCTTAAGGATCAGCACCCATGCGCGCGCTCTACGCCGCCGCCACCGGCATGGCGGCCCAGGAACTCAACGTCCAGGTCATCTCCAACAACATCGCCAACCTTCGGACCACCGGCTACAAGCGCCAGCAGCCGCATTTCCAGGATCTGCTCTACCAGAACCTGCGCCGGGCCGGCTCCTCGACCTCGGACCAGAACACCCAGCTCCCGGCGGGCCTGGCCATCGGCTCGGGCGTCAAGACCACCTCGACGGCCCGGGTGATGTCGCAGGGCACGCTCACCTCGACGGAAAAGGACTACGACGTCGCCATCCGCGGCGAGGGCATGTTCCGCGTCACCATGCCGGACGGGCGCACGGCCTATACCCGCGACGGCTCGTTCGACCTGTCCGCGCAGGGCCAACTCGTCACCCGCGACGGCTACCTCGTCGATCCCGGCATCACGGTGCCGAACAACGCCACGTCCGTGACCATCAGCGCGCAGGGCGCGGTGCAGGCGACGGTGCCGGGACAGACGGCGCCGCAGGCCCTAGGGCAGTTCCAGTTGGCGCGCTTCGTCAACAAGGTCGGCCTCGAATCCATCGGCGACAACCTGTTCATCGAGACCGCCGCGTCGGGACCGGCCATTGCCGCGACGCCGGGGTCGGAGGGGTTCGGCAACCTGCAGCAGAGCTACCTCGAAGAGGCCAACGTCAATGCGGTCACCGAAATCTCGTCCCTGATCGCGGCCCAGCGCGCCTACGAGATGAATTCGAAGGTCGTCACCGCCGCCGACCAGATGATGTCCACCACCTCGCAGATGTTCCGCGGTTGATCGGGAGCGCTCCAGCCATGTACGCCCTGAGATGTGTTCACCCGACCATTCGACCCCGTGTCGCGCCGGTCAATCCGGCGATGGTCGTTCGCGCTCTACTCGCGCTCCTGGCGCTTGGACTTCTCACCCTGCCGGTGCTGGCGGAGGGGCCGGCGCAGCGCCTGCGCCTGCGCGGCGACGTCACGGCGCGCGGCGACGTGCTGACATTGGGCGATCTCGTGGAGGGTGCGAGCCCGGATCTCTCGGCGCGCCCGCTGTTCCGCGCGCCGTCACTCGGGGCCAGTGGAACGATCCAGGCCCGGCGCATCGCCGAGGCCGTAACGGCCCTCGGGCTCGGTGAGATCGAGACCGGCGGGCGCGTTCAGGTCGCGGTCCAGCGCGCGGCCCGGCGCGTCGCCCAGCCCGAGATCGAGGCCGCCCTGAAACGGTCCCTCGAGACGGCCTACGGACTCGACGGCCGCACCCTGGCGATCCGCCTCGACGGCGATGCCCCGGTGCTGCTCGCCCCCGTCGACCTCGACGGCCAGGCCACCGCCCTCGACCTCACCTACGATCCGCGCTCGCGGCGGCTCGCCGCCCTGGTGACGCTCGGCGAGCGCCAGGCGTCGCTCCGGGTCACCGGCCTCGTCATGGAGATTCGCGAGGTCGTCGTCCTCGGCCGGCAGCTCAATCGCGGCGAGGCCATCACCGCCGCCGACTTCACCCTCGAGCGCCGGCCCAGGGAAGCGGTCCCCACCGATGCCCGGACGGGTGCGGCAGACCTGCCCGGTCAGGTGGCGCAGCGGGCCTTGAGCACCGGCGCGATCCTGCGCGGCGGCGATGTCGCGCCCCCGGACCTCGTCCTGCGCGGCGAGGCCGTCACCATCGTGTTCGACGCACCCGGCCTCGCCCTGTCCCTGCGGGGGCAGGCCAACGAGAGCGGCCGCCTCGGCGCCACGATCACCGTGACCAATCCGGTCTCGAAGAAGGTGCTGCCCGCCACCGTCACCGGACCGGGCCGGGTCTCCGTCGGCCCGGCCCCCGCACCGGTCCAGCGGCAGGCCAACGCCGCCCTCGACGGCGCCCGGTGATCGCCATGGTCCACAACGCTTCCAGCACGGTCCCGATGACCCACCGCGTTCGCCCCGCCCTCGCCGTCGCGCTCCTGTGCACGGGCCTGGCCGCCTGCAACACCGCCGACCGGCTCTCGCAGATCGGCGCGACGCCGGCCCTGTCGGCCATCGAGGACCCGACGTCCCAGGCCGGCTACAAGCCCGTGCGCCTGCCGATGCCCGAGGTCCAGCCGGTCTCCTACGCGCCGAACTCCCTGTGGCGCACGGGATCGCGGGCGTTCTTCAAGGATCAGCGCGCGGCCCGCATCGGCGACCTCGTGACCGTGAAGGTCAACGTCACCGACAAGGCCAACCTCAACAACGAGACCAAGCGCTCGCGCTCCAACGCCGAGGGGTTCGGCCTGCCCAACGCCTTCGGCCTGGAGAAGAGCGCCGGCATCGCCGCCGCCGGCATCGCCGCCGACAAGCTCCTCAACGCCACCTCGACCACGTCGAGCGACGGCACCGGCTCGGTCCAGCGCAACGAGACCGTCACCACCAGCATCGCCGCCATCGTCACGCAGATCCTGCCCAACGGCAATCTCGTGGTGGAGGGCAAGCAGGAGATCCGCATCAACTTCGAGGTGCGCGAGCTCATCGTCGCCGGCGTGGTCCGGCCCGAGGACATCGAATCCGACAACACCATCGAGTCGTCCAAGATCGCCCAGGCCCGCATCGCCTACGGCGGAAGGGGCCAGATCACCGACGTCCAGCAGCCGCGCTACGGCCAGCAGATCGTGGACGTGCTGCTGCCGTTCTGAGGCGCTCGTCGGGACCGGCTCTCCAGTGCCGAGGGCGGAGCCGGTTTGCGGCCGGACGCTCCGCCGGGCTGCTCAGTGCTCCGTACCCGGACGGTTCGGGCGCGGGGCCTCGCCGTGATCCTTGACGAAGGCGGAGCGCTCGGGATCGTTCTTCTTCGCCGCGACGCGGGCGCGCTGCCACAGGGCGACGCCGATGACGAGGCCGAGGGTCACGACGGCGAGGACGAGGACGAGCACTTCATTGTTCATGGCGTTGTCTCCCGGACGATTCTGTTGTCGTCGGGAAGCCGGCTGGAAGTCCTAAGGTTCCACCGCCCCTGCGTCGGGCTTCGTCAAGTCACCGGATTGCGTCGAGGAAGTGATCGCGTTGCGCCCGATCAAAAGGGATCTCACGCAGCGCCAAGTGTTTGATGGGGACTGAATTCCGGCGCCGCGCCGCCTTCGGCCCTGTCCGACGAAAGCTCAATCGTCGCGGTAGACCCGCTCGCGGCGCTCGTGCCGTTCCTGGGCCTCCAGGGACAGGGTGGCGATGGGACGGGCGTCGAGGCGCTTCAGGGAGATCGGCTCGCCCGTCTCCTCGCAATAGCCGTAGGAGCGGTCCTCGATGCGGGCCAGGGCGGCGTCGATCTTGCCGGTGAGCTTGCGCTGGCGGTCGCGGGCGCGCAGCTCGATGGCGCGGTCGGTCTCCGACGAGGCGCGATCGGCGAGATCGGGATGGTTCTCGTTCTCGCTCTGGAGGGCGACGAGGGTGTCCTGCGCCTCGCGCAAGATGTCGGATTTCCAACCCAAGAGTTTCCGGCGGAAGTACTCGCGCTGCCGATCATTCATGAAAGGCTCGCTCTCGCTCGGTACGTAGCCGTCCTCGAGTGTGATCTTCGCCATTCGCGCCCCTCGCAAGTCCGTCGCGGTCAGTCTGCGGCGATATTTTGCGTGGCTATAATGCAGGGAACGGTCCACGACAACGCGGGGATACCACAGGGAGGCAGGATCGTAACAGATGGAGCGTGCGCTGCGGCAAACACGCAACGGCTGTAGGGCGTGCCGGCGCCTCCCGGCCAAGGGTCCGGGCGGTCGGATCAGAACTGAAAGTAGATGAAGGCGTAGTTCGCGTCCTCGCCGATCCGCAGCAGCAGGGCGACGAACAGCAGGCCGAAGCCAAGGGCCGCGAGGCGGCCGGGCGGCGTGCGCTGCACGACGGTCCAGGCCGTGGGGCCGAGGCAGGCGAGGGCCGCCGCCGGCGCCAGGGTGCGCCAGGACAGCCCGGTGCCCAGGGGCGCCTGTCCGACGAGACCGCCGAGGATCCGGAGCGCCGTCGGGAGATCGGGGGCGCGGAACAGCACCCAGGTCACGGCGACGAAGCCGAAGGTGAGGCACCAGCCGAGGGCCGCCGGCATGGCGAGCCCCGCCCGCCGCCACAGCAGGCCGAGGCCGAGGCCGAGGCCATGGGCGGCGCCCCAGGCCACGAAGGTGAGGCCGGCGCCGTGCCACAGGCCGCCAAGGGTCATGGTGGCGCCGAGGGCGAGGAGCTGGCGGGCGAGGCCGCGGCGGTTGCCGCCCAAGGGAACGTAGAGGTAGTCGCGCAGGAAGCGCGACAGGGTCATGTGCCAGCGCCGCCAGAACTCCCGCAGGGAGGTGGCCCGATACGGACGGTCGAAGTTCGGCGGCAGGACGATCCCGAACATCAGGCCGAGCCCCAGGGCCATGTCGGTGTAGCCGGAGAAGTCGAAGTAGATCTGGAAGGTGAAGCCGAGCGCCGCCTGCCAGGCCTGTGCCACGGTCACGGTGGCGCCGGACGCCGCCAGTTCGAAGACCGGATTGACGATCCCCGCGAGGGGATCGCCGAAGAACACCTTCTTCGTCAGCCCGAGGCAGAGCAGCATCAGCCCCTGCCCGACGCGCTCGGGCGCGACGGGCGCGCGCTCGGCGAACTGGTGCATCACCTCGCGCCAGCGCACGAGGGGCCCGGCGAGCACCTGCGGGAAGAACGCGATGTAGAGGGCATAGGCCCTGAGGCCGAAGGCGGGGGCCCGGCCGGCCCGGAGGTCGGCGAGATACATGCAGTGGTGGAAGGTGAAGAACGAGATGCCGAGCGGCAGGGCGAGGCCGGCATGGCCGAGGTCCACCCCGGGAATCCAGGCGACGAGGTCGGCGAGGAAATCAAGGTACTTGAAGACCGCCAGGGCCGCGAGGTTCAGCGCGATGGCGAGGGGGATCAGACCGTGCGGGCGCTTCCGGAGATAGGCCCGGGCGACCAGCCAGTTCGCCAGGATGGACACGGCCAGCAACGGGACGAAGCGCGGGTCCCACCATCCGTAGAACACGAACGACAGGAGAAGCAGGCAGTCGGGCCGCGCGGCCGGGCGCCACCGCAGCACCACGGCGTGGAGCCCGAGGGCGACGGGCAGGAAGCCCAGCAGGAAGACGATGGAGTTGAACAGCATGTGCGCCGGCCCACGGGTGCGACGGATCGCAGCCCGTCCGCGTGTCCGGGTTCAGGGATGGTGCGGCTTGTCGGGGATCGACGCGGGGGCGTCAACGGCAGGCCCCGCCGGGATCTCGTTTCAAGCCCCGCCGGGGTCCCGTTTCAAGCCCCGCCGGGGATCTCGTTTCAGGCCCCGCCCAGGATGCCGATTCAGGTCGGGCCGGGATCTTGTTCAAGCCTGCCGGACACATCGGTTCAAGCCCCGCCGGGGAACGCGGCCATGCCGTCCTGCGACAGAATCCGCCCATCCCCCGTCATCCGCCGGCGGCCAGGAACCATGCCCGATGGGCCACGTTGGGCTCGGCTGAAACAGAGTGGTGATCATGAGCACCGAAGACATTCGCGAGCACATGCCCGTCATCGGATCGGATGATGTCCACGTCGGAACCGTCGATCATCTTGAGGGACAGCGTATCAAGATGACGAAGACTGACGAAGATGCGGGCGGTAAGCACCATTATCTTCACATCGATTCCATCGCATCGGTCGCGGACGGGCGCATCACGCTCAATCGCACGGCGGCGCAGGCCAAGGACGAGTGGGCCACGGCCGACTGAGTTTCCCTCGTCTTTCGGTGATACGCACGAAGGATCGCACTGATCTATAAAACTCGGTAGCAAGCTTGTGTCTTGTCGTGCTCTGGTGCGACGAGCCGGCATTCCCTTCGCCGGAGGGCAGGTCAGATCCGGCGCCGCAATCCATCGCTCCAACCTCAGAGAGACCGAACCCATGGCCGCCAAGCAGAAGACCCTCGCGGACGCCTTCTACGAGACCCTGAAGGACGTGTACTACGCCGAGAAGCAGTCCGTCCGCGCCCTCAAGAAGTCCGCCAAGGCTGCGGAGAACGACGAGCTGCGCCAGGCCTTCACCGCGCATGCGGAAGAGAGCGCCCATCAGGTCGAGCGGCTCGGCCAGGTGTTCGAGATCATCGGCAAGCCGGCCCGTTCCAAGACCTGCGAGGCGATGCAGGGCATCACCTCGGAGATGGAAGAGGATCTTGAGGATTTCGGCGACAGCCCTGCCGCCGACGCCGTGCTCATCGGCTGCGCCCAGGCGGTGGAGCATTACGAGATCGCCCGCTACGGCACCCTGAAGACCTGGGCGCGCCAGCTCGGCCACGAGGACGCGGCGAAGCTCCTCGAAGAGACCCTCGAGGAGGAGAAGAAGACCGACGCGCTCCTGAGCGAGATCGCCGAGCGGATCAACACGGAGGGCTCGGAGACGGATGCGGCCGACGGCGACGCGCCGCGCGGCAAGGCGGCGAAGGGCAAGGCCAAGGCCGACGAGGCCGATGACCTGGAAGAGCCGGCCAAGGGCACGAAGGCGAAGACCAAGGGCTGATCCTCGGTTCGCAGCACGACGAGACGCGGCTTCAGGCCCTACCCGATCCGCGAGGATCGGGTAGGGCCTTCGTGTGTCTGCGGGCGTCGCGGGTTTCAGGCGGCGCGGGAGGCCGAAAGCTTGGCGAGCTCCACCGCCGCCCGCAATTCGATGTCGGCGATGAGGCCGTCGAGGCGGGGGTCGCCGCTGTCGCCGCTCCGCTGCGACAGGCGCCCGGCGATGGCCTGGAGGTCCCGGGTCGAGACCCGGCCCATGATGAGGGAGGCCTTCAGGCGGTCGAGGCCGTCGAGGAGGTCGTGACCGCGCCGGGTCGCACGGCGGCGGCGCTCCTCGGGCGTGTCGGCGTTGGTCTGGAGGGTGAGGATGGCGTCGAGGCCGGCCAGCGACGCGGCCGGTGTCGCGGCGGCGCTCGTGGTCGTGGCCGGGGCCTGTCCGAGGGCGAAGGCCGGGCCCCCTTCCGGGCGGCGCGGCGCGGCGGCCGCACCCGTGGGCGCCGCGGCGAAGCGGGGGTCGATGCGCATGGTGGGACGACCGTTCCGAACCCGCGCGGCCCCTCCATCCGCCCCGGACCCGCGCGGCACCGGAGGGCGGCCGATCCGGTCCCCGCGAAGCGGGAACCCAGGATCGGTGCGAGACGGCAGAATCCGGCCGGGATGGTTAAACATCCGTGAACATCCCGGCAGAACCTGCCGGGTCGACACGGAGCGTGCCGGGTCGGATCGATGGCGTGCGCCGCAGGGCCTGGAATAATTCGTTCAATTCCAAGGGTTTACAGAAACCCCATGGTTGGCACGCTCCTGGCACGTTGGGGGAACTCGACCCCTCATCGAAGCGCACCATGCGAATTCAGATGCCCTCCTCGACGTTTCGGCCTGCCTGGCGGTCGCCTCGCCGCCTGGCCCGGTGCCTCCTGGCCCTGGCCTGCGTCCTGACGCTGGCGGTCCCGGAGCGGGCCTTCGCCCTGTCGCGGGTGAAGGACATGGCGAGCATCGAGGGCGTGCGCCAGAACCAGCTCGTCGGCTACGGCATCGTGGTGGGCCTCAACGGCACCGGCGATACCCTGAACAACATCCCGTTCACCAAGCAGTCGCTCCAGGCCATGCTGGAGCGCCTCGGCGTCAACACCCGCGGCGCCACCATGCGGACCCAGAATCTGGCCGCCGTGATGGTGACGGCGAGCCTGCCGCCCTTCGCCACGCAGGGCAACCGCATCGACATCACCGTGTCGTCGCTCGGCGACGCCAAATCCCTCCAGGGCGGGACCCTGCTGGTGACGCCCCTGCTCGGCGCCGACGGCGAGGTCTACGCCCTGGCCCAGGGGTCGGTGGCCATCGCGGGCTTCTCGGCCGAGGGCGACGCCGCCAAGATCACCCGCGGCGTGCCCACCAACGGGCGCGTGCCCAACGGGGCGATGATCGAGCGCGAGATGGCGTTCAAGATGAACGACATGCGCTCCCTGCGCCTGTCCCTGCGCAACCCCGACTTCACGACCTCGAAGCGGATCGCGGCCGCCATCAACGACTTCATGGGCGCCGACACCGCCGAGCCGACGGACCCCGCCACCGTCACCCTGCAGATCCCGCCGAAGTACAACGGCAACATGATCCGCCTCGTCACCGAGATCGAGCAGCTCAAGGTCGAGCCCGACCAGACCGCGCGGGTCATCGTCGACGAGCGCTCGGGCATCATCGTCATGGGCCGGGACGTCCGGGTCTCCACGGTGGCCATCGCGCAGGGCAACCTGACCGTGACCATCACCGAGCAGCCGCAGGTGAGCCAGCCCGCCCCCTTCTCCAACGGCCAGACCACGGTGGTGCCGCGCACCGGCGTGAAGGTCGATACCGGCGAGGGCAACAAGCTCGCCCTGGTCAAGGAGGGCGTGACCCTGCGCGAGCTCGTCGACGGGCTCAACGCCCTGGGCGTCGGGCCCCGCGACCTCATCTCGATCCTCCAGGCGATCAAGGCCTCGGGCGCCCTCCAGGCCGATATCGAGGTGATGTGATGCTCCCCCCCTCCCCCAGCCCGAGAGGTTGACCATGCTGTTCGCTCCCCTCGCCGCCTCCGCCGCCCTCGGCGTCGGCAAGGCCATCGTCGGCGACATCGCCAAGACCGTGGCGGGTGCGTCGAAGACCGCCGCCGCCACGGCGGCCCCGAAGAGTGCCGCCGAGGCGAAGGCGCGCAAGGCCTCGAACGAGTTCGAGACCATGTTCCTCGAGCAGAGCCTCGACCGGCTCGCCCAGTCCGAGGGCACCGAGGGGCCGCTCGGCGACAACGGCACCGGCGGCGGCGTCTACCGCTCGATGCTCACCAAGGAATATGCCGGCCAGATCGTGAAGAGCGGCGGCGTCGGCATCGGCGATCAGGTGTTTCGCGAGATGATGAAGATGCAGGAGGGCAGCCATGGCGGCGTCAACTGAGAGCCCCTTGCGCATCGTCGACCGGGCCGGGGCCGGGGCCCTCGTCGCCCGGGTGATGGAGAGCCTCCAGGCCCTGGAGGGCGTGCTGGTCCGGGAGAGCGATCACATCCGCGTCGGGCGCCTGCGCGAGGGCCTGGCCGAGGCCGAGCGCAAGACCGGCCTGTCGGCGGCCTACCTCCAGGGCCTCGAGACCATCAAGGCCAACGCCATCGCCCTGGCGCGCTTCGCCCCCGAGGGCCTCGAGGCCCTGAAGGCGGCCCACCGGCGCTTCACGGCGGTGGTCGAGGCCAACCAGATGGTGCTCGCCACCGCCCGCGCCGTCTCGGAGGGGCTGGTGAAGTCGCTGGCCGAGGAAGTCGGCCGCGCCCGCGCATCGACCATCTACGGCCGCCCGGCGCATGCCCCCTCCCCCTATGCCCGCCCCGGCATGGGCGCCGGCCAGTCCCTGGTGCTGTCGCGCAGCCTGTGAGGGGTCAGGGCCGGCCGGTCCCCATGCGCACGAAGGCGCGGACGGGGCCGTAATCCGTGGTGGTGCGCGTGTCGACGGACAGGCGGCCCAGGGACAATGGCGCGGGGTTCCGCCGCTCCGCCGCGGGTCCGGCTGCAAGTCCGGCTGCAAGTCCGGCCGCGACCCGCCCGGACAGGCGCAGGCAGGTGGTGGTGCCCGGCACCCGGACGAAGCCGGCGCCCTGCGACGGGCACGGCCGGACTTCCCCGGCGGGCGCGACCGCCCGGTCGCGGGCCGAGACCGGTCCGGCGAGGCCGATCCCCAGTCCGAGGACGACGCGGAACCCTGTGGCCGACGCTCCCGGCATGAAATCCCCCCGAACGGGTCGCAGGATGAACGGTGTCCGCGCCCCCGGGTCTTTACGCCCCGTTATCTCACTTCTGTCTAGGCTCGGGGCGCGGACATCACGGGCCACGATCATGCGCGCCAAGCGGACGACTCTCGTCCACCTCATCTACTTCTCCCGGCTCAACCTCGCGGCCGATGCGCCGACGCGCGCCCGTCAGCTCAACGAGATCACCCGGCACGCGCAGAAGAAGAACGAATTCTCCGTCATCACCAGCTTCCTCGTGGTCGAGCAGAACGTCGCCGCCCAGATCATCGAGGGCGAGCGCACCTCGGTCAACGACACCTTCAACCGGATCGCCGCCGATTCGCGCCACCGCGACGTGCAGATCGTGGAGTGGCGCGAGATCGTGAAGCGGGAATTCGTGCACTCGTTCTCCACCGGCGTCCGCGGCCCGGCCAACGACGCCATCTTCCTGAAGGCCAACCTGATGCCGATGTTCCAGCGCGGAACGCCGAAGGCCGGCGGCATCCACGCGCTGGCCATGCAACTGCAGACGGAATCCATGTCGAAGCAGGGGATCGATCACCTGTTCGTCTGAGCGCCTCCCACGAAACGCCCGTCGCACCCGCGCGCCCGGAGCGCGAAGCCGCGGTGACCGGGCGCTTCGCGAGAGACGCCGATTCCCGTCCGGACGACCTGTCGCCGCCACGGCCTGAGATCCACGATTCATGAGCGAGACGCCTCCGATCCTCATCGTCGACGACCAGGACAAGCTCCTGAAGCTCGTCGTCCTGCTGATGAACCGCCTCGGGTTCCCGGATGTGGACGGCGTCAACGACGGGGCAACCGCCCTGGAGCGCCTGCGCAGCCGCAAGTACGCCCTGGTGATCTCCGATCTCGACATGGAGCCCATGGACGGCCTGTCCCTGCTGCGCGAGATCCGCGCCGACGATGCCCTGATGAACACGCCCTTCATCCTGACCGAGGCCTCGTTCGACTTCGAGGACATCAACCTCGCCCACCAGGCCGGCGCCGACGCCTTCATCCTGAAGCCGTTCGACATGTCGGTGCTGAAATCGAAGCTGAAGCAGGTCATCAACCGCAAGCCGCGCCGGCGCGAGGCGCCCCTGGCCGCCGAATCGGCGCTCAGCGTCGATTTCCCCATGCTGGGCAAATTCTGAACTCGGCGCGTTCTGACGGACGGCTTCCGGCTTGAAGGCCGCTCCGGGACGGGACGCCGTCAGGCCGCCACGAGGCGGCGGTAGAGGTGCCAGGTGGCGTGCCCGAGGATCGGCATGACCACGGCAAGGCCGATGAAGAGCGGCAGCGATCCCATCACCAGCAGCCCGGCGACGACGAAGCCCCAGGCCACCAGGGTGCGCGGATTGCGCCGGAAGGCCGCAAGCGAGGTCTCGACGGCAGTCAGGGCATCGACGCGCCGGTCCACCACCATGGGCACCGAGACGAGGCTGACGGCCAGCACCAGCACCGAGAACGCGAAGCCCACGAGGTTGCCGAGGACGATCAGCGCCCAGCCGCGCGGGGTCGTGAGGATGTCGGCGACGAAGCCCAGCACCGTATCGGGCTGCGCCGTGCCGTAGAGCGCCCAGTACAGGCCCTGCGCGGCGATGAGCCAGGCGACGAAGATCACCGCCAGGATGAGGCCGAGGATACCGAGGGCGAAGGCCGAGTGCCGACCCAGGCTGGCGAAGGCGCGGCGCCCGTCCGTGGCGAGGCCGGCCGCGCGGCGGCGGCTGAGCTCGTACAGGCCGACCGCCGCGAACGGTCCGATGAGGGCGAAGCCCGCCGCCAGGGGAAACAGCATCGGTAGGACGTTGTTGCCGAAGGTGAGCCCGGCGAGGAACACCCCCGCCAGGGGATAGATCAGGCCGAGGAAAAAGACGTGGCTCGGCATGGCGAGGAAATCGTCCAGGCCGTGCCGGAGCGAGGTCTTGAGATCCGCGAGGCCGATCTCACGGATCGCCGGATGGGTCACGTCGCGCCCATGCGTGAATGTCTGAAGGGTCGCCATGGCTGTTCGCCCTCGATCGGGGTGACGCTCGCGACCGTCCACAGGCGAGACACACGAACCACGCTCGCAGATGTCGAGAGCAGATGGCCGGTAGACTACACCCGGAGCGGCGAGTTGTCCGCCCCATTCGATGGACGGAAACTTGGCTATACGGATGCGGCGCGCCGAAGATTGGAGTATCGGCACTGCAAAGCGGGCGCCGGATTCGGGGCAAGCCGATGCCTCGGGGCGGCGTCGCCGGACACGCCCTGCCGACCCGTCAGGCCTCCGCCCGCGTCCGGTCATCCTCGCTGTCGGTGAACTGCACGGCCTGAGCCCGCTCTTCCTCGCGGCGTAGGGGAAAAGCGGTGGTGACCATGGCGGCTGCGACGTTTCGGTCCGATCCAGAACAAAAACGGAACGGTACACCCGGTCGACGTCCCGCCCGAGACCCGTTGCCCATGTCCACCTCCGCCAAGTCCGCCCCCATCGTGTCCGCCCTTCCCTCGTCCGCCCCCGGCCCGTCCGTCCTCCGCTTCGTCCTCGGCGACCAGCTGACCCGCACCCTCCCGACCCTCGACGGCCTCGATCCCGGGACCGACACGGTGCTGATGGTCGAGGTGATGGAGGAAGCGACCTACGTTCCGCACCACAAGCAGAAGATCACCCTGATCCTCTCGGCCATGCGCCACTTCGCCGAAGACCTGCGCGCCGAGGGCATCCGGGTCGACTACGTGGCCCTCGACGATCCCGACAACACCGGGTCGTTCACGGGCGAGCTCGAGCGCGCCGCCCGCCGGCACCTGCCCGACGCCATCGTGGTCACGGAGCCCGGGGAAGCGCGGGTCCTGGCCGCCATGGACGGCTGGCGGACCCGTCTCAACGTCCCCGTCGAGATCAGGCCCGACACCCGGTTCTACTGCTCCCGCGCGGATTTCGCCGCCTGGGCCGGGGGCAAGGCGAGCTACCGCATGGAAACCTTCTACCACGCCATGCGCACCCGGACCGGCCTGCTCATGGAGGACGGGGCGCCGGTGGGCGGCCGCTGGAATTTCGACGCCGACAACCGCAAGCCCTGGCCGGCCGACCGGGCGCCGCCGCAGCGCCTGCGCTTCGCGCCGGACGCGACCACCCGGGCGGTCATGGCCCTGGTGGCCGCCCGCTTCGCCGGACATTTCGGCGATCTCGACGGCTTCACCTGGGGCGTGACCCGCGCCGACGCCCTGGCGGCCCTCGAGGATTTCACCACCGGCTGCCTTCCGGCCTTCGGGGACTACCAGGATGCCATGCGGTCGGGCGAGCCGTTCCTCTACCACGCCACCCTGTCGCCCTACCTCAACGCCGGCTTGCTGACCGCCCGCGAGGTGGTCGACCGGGCCATGGCCGAGTACCGGGCGGGGCGGGTGCCGCTCAACGCCATCGAGGGCTTCGTGCGCCAGATCCTCGGCTGGCGCGAGTTCGTCCGCGGGGTCTACTGGCTGCGCATGCCGGACTACGCCGACGGCAACGCCCTTGGGGCGGAGCGCGGGCTGCCGACCTTCTACTGGACCGGCGAGACGGGGATGAACTGCCTGCACCAGGCGATCGAGAACACCCGGCGCCACGCCTACGCGCACCACATCAACCGGCTGATGATCACCGGGAACTTCGCCCTCCTCGCCGGCATCCGTCCCGCCGAGATCGAGGAATGGTACCTCGTGGTCTATGCCGATGCCTACGAATGGGTCGAGCTGCCGAACGTCCACGGCATGGCGCTCTTCGCCGATGGCGGGGTGATGTCGTCGAAACCCTATGCGGCGGGCGGCGCCTACATCGATCGGATGTCGAACTACTGCGACGGCTGCGCCTACGGCCCCAAGATCAAGACCGGCCCCAAGGCCTGTCCGTTCAACTACCTGTACTGGGCGTTCCTGATCCGCAACGCCGACACCCTGTCGCGGAACCAGCGCATGGCGATGCCCTACCGGACCCTGGCGACGTGGGACGGGACACGCCGGGCCGCCCTGGTGGCGGAGGCCGACCGCTTCCTCGACGGGCTGGCGACGGGCTACCCCGCGGGGCCGGGGCACGGCTGATCGCCGCCGCACGGAACCGGGATCGGCCGGGTCTCTTGTCGAAGATCATGCCCACATCCATGCCTGATTCGCCGGTGTCCCCCGCCGCTTCCCGCCTGTGGCGGCCCGGCACCGTCCTCATCACCCGCGCGGCGCGGGGTTTCCCGCACGGGCGGGCCATCGCCGAGCGGGCCGCCGCCCTCGGGGCCGATGTGGTCGAACTGGCCGGTGACCGGCTCGCCAATCCGAAGCACGACGACCCGCGCGCCGCCTACCGCGCGGCCAAGGGAACCCTGGCGGTGGTGGTCGCGCCCCCGAGCAAGCGCCGGCTGCAGCCGATCCCGCCCTCCGCCGACTGGCGGTTCGACCTCGCCGAGGGCTGCCACGCCCATTGCCAGTACTGCTACCTCGCCGGTTCGCTGGGCGGTCCGCCGATCACGCGGGTCTACGCCAACGTGGACGAGATCCTCGCGGGCCTGCCGGCCCATCTCGGCACCGGCCAGGTCACCTCGGCCTCCCCCGCGCGGGCGCACGAGGGCACCACCTTCGAGGGGTCGTGCTACGCCGATCCCCTCGGCATCGAACACGTCACCGGCAGTCTCGCCGAAGCGGTGCGCTTCTTCGGAGGCTGGGAGGCGCCGGTCCAGCTCCGGTTCACCAGCAAGTTCGGCAATGCCGCGCCGCTGCTCGGCCTGCCCCACGGACGGCGGGTCCGGGTGCGCATGTCGGTGAACGCGCCGGCCCTGATCCGCTACGAGGGCGGCACCAGCCCGCTCCAGGCCCGCCTCGATGCCCTCGGGGCCCTGGCCCGCGACGGCTACCGGATCGGGCTCACGGTGGCCCCGATCCAGCCGTTCCCCGACTGGCCGGCAGGCTACGACGACCTGTTCGCCCGAACCGCCGCCGTCCTCGCGGACATCCCCGACCTCGACCTGACGGTGGAGCTCATCACCCACCGGTTCACGCCCGCTTCGAAGGCCGTCCTGCAGGATTGGTATCCGGGCAGCGACCTCGACCTCGACGAGCAGGCCCGCTCGCGAAAACTCACGAAATTTGGCTCGACCAAGTTCGTCTATCCCGCCGAGACCATGCGCCAGTTGCGGACATCCCTCACCGGCCTGGTGGAGCGGCACCTGCCCATGGCCCGCCTGCTGTACTGGACCTGATCGGGCCGGCGCGTCGATCTTCTGGAACGATGGTCGTACCGGGTGGTCGCGCTCCCGGACGGTCCGCATTCCACCGCCGAATGCGGCGCGCGAAGCCCTTGCCCCTTTTCGAGTACGCCATATTACGGGAACAGACAGTGAACGCTTAGGTCTCCGCAGCTTTCAGGAACCGGACGACCGCCCCATGGCCCGCTACTTTACTGGCAGAGCGTGTTCCTCTCCCCAGCGGACCTCGGGCTTGCCCGAGATCCGTCGAGCTTGCGGGGAGAGGTTAGGAGTGGGGGTGGTTGGGTGACCCTCGGGGTTCGGAGGCCAGCGGAGCCACCCCCACCTCCAACTCCTCCCCGCAAGGGGGAAGAGAGCCGCGTCGCGCTGACAATGTGTGAAATCCGGTAGCCTTCCGGGAGAGGGAGCCCCGATGCGCCTCCCGCCTCCGGATGCATGCCGCTGCACGGAATCGGCCCGTTCGCACTTGTGTGAATCCGAAAACCCCGACAGTGCGGGTTTGCGGAGCGGTGGAGGATCGTCGTCGGCGGGTTCGCAGGCCATGTCGAACGCGGCAAACTGAGCGTCCGTCGCTCGGGACACGCCCCATGCGGCATCATGGAGACCGGTCGGCAGCGAACCCGGGATCGCATCGGCCGGTTGGGGTGCCATGAGCCAGCCAACAACCGAATCCGACCCGCAGATCGTCGACGCCCGTCGTCGCGAGATGGCCATCGAACATCTGCTGTTCGGCACCCTGCGCTTCCTCGCGCAGCGCCATCCCGAACTGCTCGACGACCTCGACGCCAGCGTCGATCACCTCTGGGACAAGGGCCCGGACGCGGAGCGCGACGACGAGGCCGTGCGCCACGTCGCGCGCCGCTTCATCGGAAGCCTGCGGGCCGAGCGCTAGGACCGCGTCGCGCGCGCGTCTCAGGCGGCGCGCTTCTGGTAATCCTTGATGTCGGTGAACCGCACGGCCGGCGCCCGCTCCTCCTCGTAGCGGAGGGAGAAGGCGGTGGTGGCCATGAACACCGGCGCGCCGTCGAGATCGCTCGCCATGGCCGAGCCGTGGGTGCCGATGAATTTGTCGAGGTCGGTCTCCGCGTCGGATTCGATCCAGCGGCAGATGGAGAACCGGGTCGGCTCGTAGTCGATGGGCAGGCCGTACTCGGCCTGGAGCCGCTCCTTCAGCACGTCGAGCTGGAGGGCGCCCACCACCCCGACGATGGCCTGGGAGCCGTCATGGGGCCGGAACACCTGTACGACGCCCTCCTCGCCCATCTGCTGCAGGGCCTCGCGCAGCTTCTTCGCCTTCATGGCGTCGGTGAGCTTGATCCGGCGCAGGATCTCGGGGGCGAAGCTCGGCACCCCGCGAAACACGATCTCCTCGCCCTCCGTCAGGGTGTCGCCGATGCGCAGGGTCCCGTGGTTCGGGATGCCGACGACGTCGCCGGCGAACGCCTCGTCCGCGATGGCGCGGTCCTGGGCGAAGAAGAATTGCGGGGCCGAGAGCGACATGGGTTTGCCCGTGCGCACGAGCTTGGCCTTCATCCCCCGGCTGAGCCGCCCCGAGCACACCCGCATGAAGGCGATGCGATCGCGGTGGTTCGGGTCCATGTTCGCCTGGATCTTGAACACGAAGCCGGTCATCTTCGCCTCCGTCGGCTCGACGAGGCGCTTGTCGGCGTCCTGGCCGCGCGGCGGCGGCGCGAAGCGGGCGAGCCCGTCGATGAGGTCGCGCACGCCGAAGTTGCGCAGCGCCGAGCCGAAGAACACCGGCGTGAGGTGGCCCTCGCGAAACGCCTGCAGGTCGAAGCGCTTGAGGCCGGTCTCGGCGAGCTCCGCCTCCTCGCGCCAGGTCTCGACCTCGCCCTGCTCGGTCAGGAGCTGGTCGAACAGCGGATCGTCGACGCCCGTCACCGCCACGGTGCCGGCATCGTCGGCGGCGTCGAGGCGGCGGACCCGGCCGTTGCCGAGGTCGTAGGTGCCGGCAAAGCTCCGGCCCCGGCCGATGGGCCAGGTGACGGGGGCCACGTCGAGGGCCAGCACCTTCTCGATCTCGTCCAGGAGCTCGAACGGGTCGCGGGCCTCGCGGTCGAGCTTGTTCACGAAGGTGACGATGGGAATGTCGCGGAGCCGACAGACCTCGAACAGCTTTCGCGTGCGCGCCTCGATGCCCTTGGCCGCGTCGATGACCATCACGGCCGAATCGACGGCGGTGAGCGTCCGGTAGGTGTCCTCCGAGAAGTCCTCGTGGCCCGGGGTGTCGAGGAGGTTGAAGACGCAGTCGCCGTACTCGAACGTCATCACCGAGGTGACGACGGAGATGCCGCGCTCCTTCTCGATGCCCATCCAGTCCGAGCGCGTCGAGACGCGGTTGCGCTTGGCCTTGACCTCGCCGGCGAGCTGGATCGCGCCGCCGAACAGCAGCAGCTTCTCCGTGAGCGTGGTCTTGCCGGCATCCGGGTGCGAGATGATCGCGAAGGTACGCCGCCGGGCGACGGGGTCTCTTTTCGCGTCGGTCGGCTTGGCGTCGGTCTGCATCAGCATGGCGGGCAACGGTGTTCCGGGTCCGCGGCGGGCGGACGATGGCCGCCGGACGGCGACCTGCGCGAGGGGGCTGTGTAGGCGTTTCCGGGGGGAAGCGCAAAGCTGCGGGGTGCCGTCAGCCGCGGCCGATATAGGGCATCTTGGTCGCCAGCACGGTCATGAACTGGACGTTGGCCGAGAGGGGGAGCCCGGCCATGTAGACCACGGCCTGCGCCACGTGGGCGGCGTCCATCACCGGCTCCGGCTTGATGCTGCCGTCGGCCTGCCGCACCCCGTGCGAGAAGCTTTGCGTCATCTCGGTCTCGGCGTTGCCGACGTCGATCTGGCCGCAGGCGATGTCGTGGGCCCGGCCGTCGAGGGACGTGGCGCGGGTCAGGCCCGTCATGGCGTGCTTCGTGGCGGTGTAGGGCGCGGAGTTCGGCCGCGGCACCTGGGCGGCGATGGAGCCGTTGTTGATGATGCGTCCGCCCCGCGGGTCCTGAGCCTTCATCAGCCGGAACGCGCCTTGCGTGCACAGGAAGGCGCCCGTGAGGTTGACGTCGAGGCTCGCCCGCCAGTCGGCCAGCGTCACCTCGTCGACGGGCACCCCCGGCGTGAACACGCCGGCGTTGTTGAACAGCACGTCGAGGCGGCCATACGCGTCCCGCGTCCGCCCGAACAGGGTGGTCACGGCGTCGGGATCGGCGACGTCGGCCGCGACGGCCAGGGCCTCGCCGCCTCCGGCCCGCACCGCCTCGGCCACGGCGTCGAGCCGGTCCCGCCGCCGCCCGGCCAGCACCACGGCGTACCCGGCCCCGGCGAGCCCGAGGGCCACCGCCCGGCCGATCCCCGACCCGGCCCCCGTCACCATCGCGATCCGTCCCGTCATCCGCCCACCCGCTCCGGTTTCCGCCCGCTCATAAAGCCGCCCCACCCCTGTTGCCAGCCTCCCCCACTCCGTCTAGACACCACCCGGCCTTGCGCCGATGGGGCGTCGCCAAGTGGTAAGGCAGCGGTTTTTGGTACCGCCATTCCCAGGTTCGAATCCTGGCGCCCCAGCCAATTCTTCACCTAACCCATTCAGAACGCTCACGATTTCGCGTAGGTGCCCTGCGGAGTGAGCCGGTTGCTACATTCCGCTGCTACACAGGCCGCCCGCCCGGGCGGCGAGGGAGCGGAGTGGGGTCCATCGCCAATGTCGTCCTTCGGGGACGAATCTTCCATTTTCGGCGCCGTGTGCCGGACGGTCTCAGACCGACGCTGCGCCTGAAGGAACTGGTGCGCAGCCTTGAGACGACCGACCTTCGTGCTGCCAAGGCGAGATGTTGTCGGGTATACCTCGCCTCAGAAAGCCTGTTCACGGCCCTGTACGCGATGCCGATGCTGACCGACGACCAACTCGCCCGCCTCGTGCAGGACTTCTACGGAACGATCCTCGACGGGGATGAACAGGGACGACTGACGTACGCAGCGATCCCGGCCGATATGCGGGAGCGGCGCGTCACCCAGTACGAGATGATGGCAGCGCAGGCACGCGACGCTCTCGCCTGCAACCGGCTGGAAGAGGCAGGGTTCGTCACCGTCGCGATGCTCCGCAAGCAAGGCATCGCTGCAGCCGATCTCGAGCCGCGTGCAGTCGCGAAGGCACGGCAGGCGATGCTGCGGGCCGGCATCGACGTCGCCGAGGCACTCAAGGCCCGTTACGAGGGTGACTTTAACTTCGAGCCCCGCGACCGCCTGCTCAAAATGCAGCTAGCGGCACTCCACGAGGCTCCGAAAGCCCCGCGCACGGAGAACACGGCACCCCACCCGGCCAAAAAGGAAGCGGTGCTGCCGCACGCCACCGAGCTTTTTTCGGCAGTCGCTGCCGCGTTCCGAAACACGCAGGCCGCCACCAACACCTGGGACAACCAGACCGCGTCGCAAGCAGGCGCAACCTTCCGCCTGTTCGTCGACACCTGCGGAGACCGCCCCCTCGCCGCCTACACCCGCAAGGACGCCGGCTACTTCCGCAGCCTCGTGGAACGGCTACCGAACGACTACGGCAAACATCCCCGCTACCGAAACCTCACGGTGGACGAGATCCTAGCTGCACACGAGGCGCTGCCCGACAAGCAGCGCACACAGCCGATCACGCAGCGGACCGTGAAGCGGCACTTCTCGGCCCTGTCGGCGCTCTGGACGGCCGCGGTCGCAAGAGACGAGGCGGCAGCGAACATCTTCCTGGGCTTCCGCTTCAGCAATACCCGTAAGGCGAGCGAGCAACGCGCCATGTGGGAGCGGGACGAGCTCGCCCGCCTCTTCGCAACACCAATCTGGACAGGCTGCGCCTCCCCCGGCCGGCGAACCACACCGGGAACCCTCATCCTACGCGACGAGAAATTCTGGCTACCCCTGATCGCCGTGTTCTCCGGCATGCGCCAGGAAGAGATCTGCCAGCTGCATGCCGAGGACATCCGACAGGACGAGGGCATCTGGTTCATCGACATCAACGACCGACCTCCGCGGAAGCTCAAGAACGCGACGGCGGTCCGGCGCGTACCGATCCACTCGCAGCTGATTCGCCTGGGCTTTCTCGCGCATGTCGACGCGCAGCGGCGCCGCCGGCAAGACCGCGTCTTCCCTCTGCTTGAACCCGGAGGGGCCGACGGTCGACTGGGCCACGCCTTCACCAAGTGGTTCACCCGCTACCGACGCGACGTGAAGCTCTACCGGCAAGGGCTCGACTTCCACTCGTTCCGGCACACGGCGACGACGCTGATGCACCAAGCCGGCACAGCGACCGCCGTCATCGACCACGTGACAGGACACGTCACGCCGGGCGAGACCGCGCGGTACACCAAGCGTTCTTCCTTATCCCAGCTGAAGGCAGCCATCGAGACGATTGTGATCGAGCTCGGCCTGGCCCATCTGCTGCCAGAGACCGGCAACGGGTCGCGGTCCACCTCAAGCCGACCCTCCGCGGCAAAAGCCTAAAAATCGCTGCCACGAGACTCGACACGTCTGTAGTACGTATCTAAGGTCTCTGAGACCCTTGTACGGTGCAAGCATCAGGAGATGAACGTGGCTGCGTACTCTATGAAGCAGCGCGCGAGGCAGCTTTCCCGCTCCTCACCTACGCACGCTCAGCTTCAGACACTCATATCCGGGAAGCTTCTCGAAGCTGCACTCCTGGCGGCCGTGTCTGAGGGCAAGCCACCCGTCGGCGCCATAAGCGGGCACCTAATCGACCAGTTCGGCCTGGATACATTCAAATCGCCGCAGACTAAGCAATTCGTCGGAGTTGCGGTCGCAGCCAAGCTCGAAACACTTGCGTACGCTGCAACCGGCAAGCGCATCCGCATCACCAACGACCCAATCTTCACAACAGGCGGCCTCTTCCGGAAGGTGGCCGCTTCGCCGAGATCCTCGTCCCATGAACTGCTCGCGCGGTTCGTGGCCGCTCTGACCGAGGACGAAGCTCTGATCGTCGCGGAACTACTCGCACGCAGGCGCGAACGGGCTGAACTTTCGCGTAACCCGGAAGACTGAGCCGAAGACGGGCGCGCCTCCGCGCTGAACTGCGGTACAGGGCGGACGACATTGCGTCGATCCGCACAGACTTTCACTGCGGTCACTCACCCACCCTGACGCCCACACCGTGGTTCGTCGGTCGACGACCTGCGCCGCAAACTCATCGGGAGCGAGCCGACATGTCGAATGATCTTTCCAGTCTCGCGTGGCAACCACCTACCCCCGCACAGCCCACGGTCCTCGGTCGGCCACGCCGCTTTGAGGACGTGTCCGGTCAAGAGGACGCCGACAGAGACATCCAGGCTTTCCTCGAAGACGCGCTCGACCCAGCTCGTCAGAAGCCGCGCTGCCGGACACTGCTTCTCAGCGGCGTCGCGGGGATCGGCAAGACGACGATCGCGCGCATCCTGGGGAACATCGCTCTGTGCTGGAATCCGACTGAAGGCCATCAAGCTTGTGGCACCTGCGCCATCTGCAAGGCCTTCCAGGAAAACCCTCCGCGCGGCATCGACGACTACTTCGAGATCAGTGCAGCCGAATACTCCGGCGTCCACGCGATGTCGCACCTCGTGGCACTGATGCGCCGCGCGCCCCTAGGTCGCTTCAAGGTGGGCTTCGCAGACGAAGCGCATCGCGCTTCCCGCATGGGAAAAGACGCACTCCTGAAGGACCTCGAAGAGCCTTCCCCCTACGCAATCTACATCCTTGCCACCACAGAACCGGACAAGCTCGGCGCCGCCCTCCTATCGCGCTGCCACCACGTGCGTCTGCGGCCACCCTCTATGACGGACCGCCTGCACTTCCTCCGCCGGCGATGCGAGGTTGGATGGGGCTTGCCCCCCGAGAATTACGAACCAGCGGCACTCGAGCGCCTCGCCGTCCGAGTCGGTGCCAACTACCGCGAACTCGCGGCGGCACTCGACCGCTGTATCACCGCCGGCCCCCTGACGACCGACACGGTCGACCGCCTGTTCCCAGACCCGCTCGCCGCGTGCCTGAGTAGCGCCGAAGCCCTTCTCGACGACGATCTGTCCGGCGCCATCTCCGCCCTGGTGGAGGCGCCTGGTACCCCCGACGAAAAGCGGGCCGCGATGCAGAGCCTCCTATTGGGGCTCAGCCTCGCCTGCGTCCGAGGCGTCGTGACACCCTACGACCCGCTGAGCGACGTTCCTCTGGAGCGACGGCAGGCGTTGGTGGCGCGCTTCGACGCTCGACGCCCCCAGTCCGTGTCTCTCGCAACCTACCTAGAGGACTGTGCGCGATTCTGGGGGGCATCCCGGTGACTCAGGACGAACTCATCCTCCGCATAACCGCTTTCTATGACCTACTCGGCGCGATACGCGACGGATCGGAGCAGATCGGGCCTTCTGCTAACCGTGATCCCCCGCCGAAGGCATCGCGTATCCTCCCCCGGTGTCGTCGCAGTCTCGCGGCGCACGAGCGCGCGAACGCACGCTCGCACGACGGACGGCGGCATCTGTATCTCAACGCTGCGCAAGCCCATGCCCTGTACCGAGCCGCCTCCTTTCTCGCGCAGGGAACCGGACGCCTGCTCAACGTCCGAGTGACGTTCGACCATGGGCTCGACAAGCAGGATGCAGGTGCCGACGCGAGTAAGGCCGTCACGGACTTCTGCCGTCGCGCTCGGGCTCTCCTCCACCGCCGGGGCCAGGACGACTTTCCGTTCCTCTCCGTTCATGTAGTGACCGCCGAAGGGCACTTCGTCACCGAACTCACCGCGCATGTCGCCCCAGACCAGCGCCTCGCCCGCTTCACGACATGGGCAGAGGAAGACTTTATGACGACCCGCCGCCGCACCGCACCCAGGGTTCGAGTCGGAGCTTGCCGCGCAACAGCGCGGGCCGAGAGGGTCGCCTACCATGCCACGTCGCTCCGGCGGCTCCTGCGTGGCCTCGATCCAAACATCTACGACTGGGACGAGCAGAATGTCCGGCAGCCGCTGATCGACCTACTCGGTGTGCCCGTGTCGGAGCGTCGGACGATCGGCACGATCGACGCCGCGCAGCGCATCAGTACCTCGGACTCGCTCGCCCAAGGAGCAAGACGTACAGCGGAGGCGGATGGCATGGGCCTCCTCGACCCAATGCAAGACCGCGCTTGGTCCTGGCTCTTTTCCGGATGGGAACTCGACGAGTACCACGCCCGAACGGCGGAGCGCGTGGCACGCGTTGAGGCCCGCGCTCGCATAGACGCCCTGTACCCCGTTGAACCCAACACCCTCGTGTCCGCGCGCCGAGCCGCAGAATTGGCCGATCTTGAGGCCCGCTGCCGCTGGTCAGCTGAATACCGGCCCCGATTCTGGGGCGGACGGCTGCAGCCGGCGATCGAACTACCCGCTCTTGACGACAGGAGCCCTGCACGATGACTCTGCTGCATGGAGCAAGATCATGACTGACGCTGATCACTACACCACGGCAGCGGCGGTCCCAGTCGCCGCCTCCGCAACTAGTCCCACCCCGGTAGACATAGCACCTGTGCATCAGCCCGGGCCGTCATTCGTACCCCTGCACGCTTCCGAATCGCTAGGATCGGGTAGGTCGGTAGAGCTTAGCCCTACCTCTAACGCGATCGACGCACCGACCGATCAATCGGCACCAGCCCTCCCCACCAGGGAAGGTTTACGAGGCGGACGAGACGGCGGTCCGCGAGAGGCCGTACTGCTGGCTGGAGAACCGGGGGAAGCGATCCACTTCCAAACCTACTACAGCGACTTGCTGCTACTGCGCGATATCACTGCCACGATGCTAGCTACACCGATTGCAGCCGAACCGGGCGCGAATACCGTGGGCGACACATTACCATGCGAAGTCGCGCCGGACGGGCTGCGCGTCACGTTCTGCAACGGTTCCATCAGCTGCGAGCTTCGAGTTCCATACACCCTAGGCACGTTGTCGAGCGGCAATGGGCGTTTTCAAATCCCTTCGCAGATCCTTCGACTGGCAGCACTGCAGGTTGTCAAGAACAAACCGAAGACAAAAACGGCTCTCGCACGACTTCAAGCAACAAGCCGTAGTCTTGCGCCGCGCGCCATCTATCAGGGTGTCCCGGACGAACCAGCACACTGGACATTCCTTCCGCGGACATCGGACGGCAAGCTACTGTATGACGGCGCGAAGCTTAATTTTTCTGCTTCTGCTGATACGAGCACTCCGCTGGAAAAAGATCCCGGACTGAGTGACCCAGTCCAGATCTTCCCTGATCGGATCCGCACCGCCCTGCTCGCCACCAAGCCTGCGGCAGCTACGAAGATCGACGCTCTGCCCAAGCTAAGCCAAGTCGCGATCGAAGATGGGGTCGGCTGCGCGTCTAACGAACGAATGTACGCCTACCACAGCGACATTGCCCTCGCCGGACTATCCTTCCGCGTTGCAGCGACAGACATCTCAGTGCTCACCTCGCTCATGCGCCATTTGGACCGAACCGCAACGACGCTCCGCACGGCGGGCCGGATGTGCGTGATCCAGGACGCGCGGCTCACCATCCGCTTCACGCAGCCCGTCGACACCCTCCCCGTAATCAATCTCCGCTCGTCTTTGCAGCCGACGCTGGCAATGCAGTGCGAGCACAAGGAGCTCATAGAGTTAGTTAATAAAGCCTTCCTCACCGCTCGAACGGATCCGGACGCCCAGAGGCGCCTTCAGCTTCATCTCCGTGTCGCCCTCATCGACGGTGAGATCGCTCTCACGGCCGATGCGACGTGGCGTCATCCCAAGAGTGGTATGGATCGATTCAGGGGTAACCTTCGCAGTATCATGATAGAGCGTGAGCAAGCCCGCAGTCTCTGCGAGCGCCTGAGCCCACCCCCCTCGCCAACACTCACGTCCGACCGCAAGCATACCGAAGAGATCCTTGCGCGGCACGTGGCGCCATCAGCAATCGAAATCGGCCGCTATGTTGTGTCTGATCTCCTACGCGCAATACGGCCGCTACGCAGCGCCCTGCTACGTCTCGAGTTTATCGACGATAGAGCCCTCATCATCACGGAGACGACGGCGGAGCACAGCACGGACTACGTCATGACGTCCAAGACGCAAGAAGACACTTACGGAATGCCGCAACGCCGATCCAAACGCTGGGACGCCCCGTCGCGGCTCCGCGCCTAAACGAACTCGCACCGCGGGACGGCGACGCCAAGACGACGTTGCCGTCCCGCCAGTCCCGGCCCGATCTAGTTCCAAAGCTTCTACCGACCCTATCACCACGTCGTCAACGTGCATTACAAATACCTTTATCTAATGCACGGCCAAGGGCTTCATTACGCACGCTCAGCAGCAGCAAGGATAACCGGGATACATCCCTATATCATTGGAATCATACGACAATTATAATAAAAAACCAGTCGGTGTCAGCTGGCAAACATGGTTTCGGGCCTGTGCCCGACAGGACGGCCGACCCGCCAAGCGGTGGCACCTCACCGCCCAATCGGTCCTCCAGAACCCATGAATATACTGACTACTTTTCAGCGGCGACGTCCGCCCGGAAGGGGTACGAACGGCGTAGGACCTTCAACTTATACAATGAAAAACTCGCTCAACGGTACGGCCAGCGCCTCGGCGACCTTGGCGAAAAGATCGACCGTCGGGTTCTCCGCGTGACGCTCCAAACCGCCAAGATATGCCCGATCAACGCCTGCGTCCGCAGCCAGCCACTCCTTGGAGAAGCGAGGCGTGTCAGGCGAGGCCTGGCTGGTGTTCCCTGTGGCTAAGCTCGCCGCGAACCTGGGACTTCGTTCCAGGACCACCTCGGTGATCGTCACGCAGGTCGCCCGCTACTGGAAGAGCCTGACCGAGCAGGCGCCGCGGCTGGCAACGGGCTACCCTTGAGCTATGCCGCGACCTCATCGGCCTCGACGCGCTACGCAACGCAGTGCGCGCCACTCGCGGTCTCGACGCTGCGCCACCGCGAGACCCACTCTTGGCCGAGACCGCATCTGGCGCGCGTACGCTGCGGGTCGACTCCGAACCGCGCCTCTTGGTGTTCGGCTTCGACGCCGATCAGCGCGGGGGTGCGATACGGGCTGTGACCGCCGAACTGCGCGGCCGGCACCCGCTACGTGTCTGCGCTGTCAGGAGGCTCGGCGGGCGGACAATGGATGCCTTCCGCCGCTCGACAGACTCGATCACCGACCCCAAGCCCGATGCAGCCTGACGTCCTACTTCGGACAGAGTGCGACCGCTTGGCGCGGCAGGAGTCTGCGTCAGGCGGTAAATTTTGGGGTCGGCAACGGGAATACCAATCTTAGGCTCCGCCGGAGCGTCCGCGAGACCCCTTCGTCATGTCCAGCCTATCCCGTCACGCCGACCCCATCCGCCGCACACCGCACCTACGCGGGCATTCCCAACCCGGCACGAACGCACTGCAGTTTGGCGTGCTACTTACGTTCGCCCTCGTCGCGGCATCCGCCCACGCCGAATCGACGTTCGAGGGGCGCTACCAGGGCCGCGGCGACGGTCGGCTCAACCTGCAGGTGTTCGACCTTGGCGACGGTCGCGGCGCGTACTTCGTCGTCGCCGACACCGCCATCCCTAACGAATGCACCGGCGAACTGCGTGGCCTGGCCATTACCAACGGCGTGGGAGCGCTGGTGCTGACCCGGAAGAAGAAGGGGTCGGAGGAAGCCTGCATTCTCACCCTGCGCTTTGGCCCGGTCCGCAAGCGCGTGCGGATCGAAGAGCATGGCTGCGACGGATTCCACGGAACGTCCTGCGCCTTTATCGGCGCGCTGACCCGCCGCTGACCGCAAGCCCATTGCCGGGCGCACCCAGTGTGCCCGGACAACGCGCCGCCCTTCCTCTGCGATCTCCCTGACGGATCACCCCCATAATGCGCGCGATGCTGCCACTTGCCCTGTTGCTGCTAGCCGCCTTCTCGGCCGGGGCGAACCCGCCGGTCAACGAGACCAAGTCCGGCGGCTGCCTCGAACTCAAGCTTGACGGCCAGTCCGCCCCCTTCAACCACGATTTCCGCTTGGTCGACAACGGCAAGCGCGAGATCAGCTTCGTCACTGGCTACTGCGACGGCAGGACTACCCCGAAGACAGTGCTGGCGCTGTTCACCGTCCAGACGCCCGACATGGATAATGCTTACGGCTACGCGTTGAGCTTAACGAACGTGACGCTGATGACCTATGACAGGCCAACCCACCAGCGAATGTGGATAGCTGCGGGCCTATACTTCCTAGTCAAGCCAGGCCCGGTAAGAGCCGGCGCGAAGGTGGTGCGGCAGGACATCGTCGCGATGTGCTCGGCGACTCTCGGCGACGCGGGCGCTCCCGTGCGGCGGATCGACTGGAAGTTCGTGTTCTGACCGGGACAGATATCATGAGCGCGATCAGCACCGGCATGGACATCACCGCTCCGTGTCCCGACACCCCTTCCCGCGAGCCGCCCGCCCCGTGCGTCGGCATCTTCTGGGGCGTGCTGGACAGCGGGCGCACGGTGCTGGTCACTGACCGCACGACCTTGGTGGAGGCGGAACCCTACGGCGACTGCCTCACCCACCCGCGCGGACACCACGAGGTCTGGGAAGCGTGGCGCAGGCTCGGCGCCACGGCGCTGCGCCGTCGCGGGTTGCCACCTGCCATCGCAGGCCACGAGTATGAGGCGTTCCCGCGCGGGCGGGTGGTCTACATGCGTGGGCCGGTGCTGTTCACCCTCTACGCTGACCGCCGCCTGCAGCGGCCAGACACGATCGCCCTCCTCGTCCGGCTGTTTGGACTGACAGGCGAGCACCATGCAGTGCGCTCGGACGCGCACTACCGCACGCTGGCCTGACCCGGAGGGAGCGCACCATGGGCGGAAGCTCGGCCGACCTCGAGGAGCTACTGGTCGACGTCATTGACCCAGGTAACCCGACCCCAAGTATGCTGCCGGCGATCTTCCGCAACATTGTCGGGCGGCTCGACGAAGCCGGGCTCGCCTACGCCATAGTCGACCGCATCGCCCTGACGCTGCACGAGCAGGCCCGCTTCGTCGGCGCGATCGAGATCGTCGCCGACTTCGGCGCGGACGAGGACGAGCGCGCCGCGGAGATCGTGCGGGCGACGCAGGCTGCGTTCGCCTCGTACATGGACCCGCACCTGTCTCGGCTGGCAATCAGCATAACACTGCGGTCCTGCTCCTGCGCGACCGAGACTCAACTGTTGGGCGAGGGGCTTACACTCCCGTGGTTCGGCGTGCCGGCGCGGCTGGCGAGCGCGGAGCACCTGCTCTGGCTGTGGTGCCATACCGAGGGCCCCGACCATGCCATGAATGCTGCCGCGCTGATCGCGGGCGGCACGGTCGACCTCCACCGTGTGCAGCGCCTGCTACGCGAGACGGACGACATTGAGGAGAGTAGCCAGCGGCGGCTGCGACTTGCGATCGGCAATGCGGTTTTGTCGACGGTGTCTTCGTTCAGCCAATTCATGGACGAACGGCGCGCCCGGCTTGACCCAAACTGCGTGCCGGTCTGACGCATGCTGCAGGGTGGCTCCTCAGAGGTGTGAGCCCGGTCCGACCGAGCGGGAACACGACGATCGGTACGAAGGTTATTCGGCTCCGCAACTCCGCACCATGCGGCCCGGCAGCTACATCCTTCGGAAACACATCCCCCCGGGGGCGGGTACGACGAAGAGGCCCTGCTCCCAGCGGCATGATAGCAGCCAAACGCAGTCCCCGGCGCCACCCGCATCCCACTGTCGCAGACTTAGCCCAACCCTACTGCTCTGCCTCCCGCGATAACCGAACCTGGTCACACCACCCGACCAAGCGCATCGACCTTTCGACGCCGATCCGCCACAGGCCAAGTGTTTGAAACTTGATGCCTCTCGCTGGCCCGGTGACAGCGACATGCCGGCTTTTGCGACGCCTACGACCTGTAGCTCGCTCCCACGAGAAAGCCGTACGATGTTCCCTGGAGTTGGGCGACGATGATGCGAACTCCTGACCCTTAGCTGAAGTCCGGAAGGTCCGCTTCGCGGGGCGATCAGAGCGGAGCAATGCAGCGGCTGCGAGGGCCTGGTCGTGTCCCAGGCGGTGGTGTAGCTGAGGGGTGGTCATCGGCGGTTGCCGGGTAGGGTTGGGTTGCGACAGTCAACCCCGAACCTGAGAGACCCCCGATGACCGACGAGATCATGGCCCTGCGCGGGCTGATGGAGAAGAGCGCCGACGCCGATTTGCTGCGCGAGATGATCGGCTTTGCGGCCGAGCGATTGATGGAACTGGAGGTCGGCGGCCTGACCGGCGCGGCTCATGGCGAGAAGAGCGCCGAGCGGCTGGTCCAGCGCAACGGCTACCGTGACCGAGACTGGCAGACGCGGGCCGGCACGGTCGAGTTGCGCATCCCGAAGCTACGCAAGGGCAGCTACTTCCCGGGCTTCCTGGAGCCACGCCGCATGGCCGAGAAGGCGCTCACGGCAGTGATCCAGGAGGCCTACATCCAGGGTATCTCGACCCGCTCGGTCGATAACCTCGTGCAAGCCATGGGCGGCACGGGCGTGTCGAAGAGCCAAGTCTCGCGGCTCTGCCAGGAAATCGACGAGCGAGTCGGCGCGTTCCTCGACCGTCCCATCGAGGGCGAGTGGCCGTATCTTTGGATCGACGCGACCTACGTGAAGATCAGGAGCGAGGGCCGCATCGTCTCGGTCGCCGTCATTGTGGCGGTCGGCGTCAACAGCGACGGCCGGCGCGAGGTGTTGGGCATGGACGTCGGGCCCTCCGAGGCCGAGACGTTCTGGACGGCGTTCCTGCGCAAGCTCGCCCGGCGTGGTTTGCGAGGGGTCAAGCTCGTGATCTCGGATGCGCACGCGGGCATCAAGGCCTCCGTGGCCAAGGTCATGAACGCGACCTGGCAACGCTGCCGCGTCCACTTCATGAGGAACGTGCTCGCCCATGCCGGCCGCAGCGGGCGGCGCGTCGTCTCCGCCTTCATCGCCACCGCTTTCGCCCAGGATGATGCCGAGGCGGCCCGTCAGCAGTGGCGGCGGGTGGCCGACCAACTCCGCCCCAGAGTGCCCAAGCTCGCCGCTCTGATGGACGCCGCCGAGCCCGACGTGCTGGCCTACATGGGCTTTCCGGCAGCACACCGGGTCAAGCTGCACTCGACCAATCCGCTGGAGCGCCTCAATGGCGAGATCAAGCGCCGGACCGAGGTGGTCGGCATCTTCCCCAACGAGGCTGCCGTCACCCGTCTCGTCGGTGCGATCCTGCTCGAACAGAATGACGAATGGGCCGTCCAGCGCTCCCGCTACATGACGCTGGAAAGCATCGCCCCAATCGGCGATGATCCCCTCGTCAGCCTGCCCACCTTGGCAGCCTGATCCGCCCGGCCCAAGCCGGCGATCGTGGTGGCTCTCAGCGAGCTACACCACGCCTAGGGACGCGACCCGAGGGCCTCATAGGCGATCGTCGCAACCTCCCTTGCAAGGCCGATGCGCAGCAGGTCTTGAGCCCCGTAGGGCTAGTGGAAGCGTCTGGTGCAAGGATCTGTGTAACTTTTCAGGGTCCTTTCTCGCCGCCCGCGAAAACGCCTGGCACGCCCTCTTGATCGGCAAAGGCCTGCAACTTCATAAGGCGAGTCACAGCTCGCCTAAATCATCGGACCCGCCGAATGTTGCGGGGGCTTTTTTCCTGGCGTGACGCGCCTCGACCACGGTACGGGAGTGGCCATCGTCGGGGTCCAGCTCGTCATGCTGGTCCCATTGAATGGGAGGTGCACGCGAAAGCGCCAACTCGACTCGCCGGCCGCTTTCGCGGATGACGATGGGCGGTCCACTTGCCGCAACGGGGACAATCACTCGATTGAATTCGCGGGCGCGCAAGCGAATCATGGGTCAGCGAATGCAGCCGAACTGAAGCGCTTCAGCATTCGAGGCCTTATGCCCGAAATAATCCAGCAAAAATGAGTCCTTCGCCGATAGGAACTCATTGTTCCCCGATTTGTACTTTTGTCCAAATAGCTCGAAGCAACCATGTTTCCCGGGGCCGATTGACCTGCTTGAATGGTGCAAGGGAAAGTTGATCCGCAGCCGTGAGTAGAGACGAGTTCTCCGAAAAGACCAAGCTCCAGGTCGCAAAGGCGACTGGCTTTCTTTGTTCATTTCCGGGGTGCCGGGTCATCACCGTAGGCGCGACCGAAGACGGTCAAGGTATCATCAATATCGGCACGGCTGCTCACATCTGCGCTGCCGCCAGCGGAGGTCCTCGTTACGACGTTAAAATGTCGCCGGACGAGCGCTCAGCTGCCAGCAATGCGATCTGGCTTTGCCGTGACCACGGCAAGGCGATCGACTCCGACGTGAAGGCTTTCCCCACCGGCCTGTTGCGGGAATGGAAGCGGCAAGCGGAACAGGAAGCCTGGCGTCAGGTCACCCGCTCTGGGGCTGCGCAATCGCCGAGGCCGCCAGCAGCACCCTTGTTTTCGCGGATAAGAACCGCTGCCGCAGAGAACCTCAAGAACTATTGCGCGACCGACAAATGGCCCGCTACTCGGGTTGCTCTGATGGTCAAGGTGGAGGGCCTCCCTGAGCCGCTAACGACAACGGCGCTCGCAGATGCCGGTACCGCTCTTCAGGACTTGGTTCTCGTCGCTCCGCCCGGCATGGGCAAGACAACAACGATCTTTCAAATTGCCGAAGGGGTGCTTGCAAACGGGAACGGCATTCCGCTGATTGTCCACCTCGGCGACTGGGCTACCGGGAATGCAACGGTGCTGGGGTCGATCCTCCGGCGAGCTGCATTTCGCGGCATTTCCGAGGATGAGATTCGGGAGGTCGCTCGTCAGCCCGGCGTTGTCCTTCTTCTCGACGGTTGGAACGAGTTGGACCTTGGGGCTTCAGCACGCGTACGCGTTGAGATTGAAAACCTTAAAGCCGAATTGCCCCAGCTTGGCCTCATTGTTTCGACCCGCAGGCAGGCCCTCGACGTTCCCTTTCGAGGGGCCCACCTCGAATTACAGCCACTCAATGAAGAACAGCAAATGCAGATCGCCACGGATATGCGCGGCGAGGCAGGTGCCGAGCTTGTGGACCATGCGTGGCGCACTCCGGGGGTGCGCGAGCTTGTTTCTATACCCCTCTATCTGACTGCCCTTCTCTCTCTCCCTGAGGGTGTGCCATTCCCGACGACGAAGGAGGAAGTGCTACGCCATTTCGTGGGAGCCCATGAAAAAGTTCCCAGAAACGCTGAGGCCTTGCGAGGCGTCGCAGACGGGTTGCAACGCAAGTACCTCGACGGACTCGCCGTATTCGCTATAAGAACAGCCAATACGACCATAACCGAGGGCAACGCTCAGGTTTCCGTTTCGGGTACGGCCACCCTGCTTGTGGAGAACGGCCTCATCACGATCAGGCCTAAACCGAACGCCATTCTGGATGTTCTTGTGGGCAACCACCTGCTCACGCGGGAGCGGGACGCCGGGTTCTCGTTCCAGCACCAGCAGTTGCAGGAGTGGTACGCCTCCCACAGCGTGGAGGGCCGGGTCTTGGCTGAGCTTGACGACCCGAAAGCGCGCGAGACGCTCAAGGCCGAAATCTTCGACATGCCTGTTTGGGAAGAATCCATCCTATTCGCGGTGGAGCGTCTTGCACGCGGAAGCGCCCTCCAGAACGTGGCCTGCGGCAAGGCTATTCTGGCCGCCTTCGAGGCCGATCCTATGCTCGCCGCGGAGATGATTGCCCACGCGACGGACGAGGTATGGGTGCAGATCGGTCCGACCATTCAAGTCCTGGTGGGCCAATGGCACGCGACCGGAAAGGTCGACCGGGCTTTTCGGTTCATGCTGACCTCGGGCCGTTCCGAATTCCTGCCATGGATCTGGCCGCTCGTTACGGACCGCAACCACCAGGTCAGCCTGAAGGCCCTGCGCAGTTGCGAGAGGTTCCGACCCTCGATCCTCGGCAACGACGTCGAAGCAAAAATCAGGGCGCTCGACCACGATCCCCGCAAGGTGCTGCTGCACGAGATGGCGTCGCACGGGGGTTTGGACGGGCTCGATCTTGCTTCCGCCATCGCGAAGGGCGATCCCGACCCCGATGTGCAGGCTACCGTCATCGAAGCGATGGCATTCCGCCGCGCTGATCGCCATGTCGCGGAGGTCCTGAGTGACGCGAGCGAGGCTACATTCGACTTGGTGGCCGGTAGGGGACTGATCGACGAGGTTCAGGATCTCGCGGTTCGTCAAGGTGTCGCAGCTGCGCGCCAGCGCATTGCCCCTAACGAGTCGCCCTATGATTGCCTTAGCCGCTTCGCTCACGGGCCGGTTGATGCCGCCCGAGCGAATGAGCTGACCCGAATCATTAGCACCATCGAGATCGACGGTCGGCACAACTCGGCGGTTTCGCTGATCTACAAGGCGCGCGAGCGATATCCGGACGCCGTTGCGGCTGGCCTGCTCGCCAGGACTCGCGCCGGGCTTCCAATCTTCTTCGGTACGGACGACCTGCTCGCCGCATCCGGCCTCGTTCTCGACGACGACGCGCTCGTCGAGATTGTGCTCATGAATCCCGAAGGTCGCGATGGTCGCTCGGAGGCGGCCGCTTCCGTACTTGGTCCGGTTTCTGCTGGGCGGCTGATCGAGGACTTCCTCGCGCTTGCGCCTCGGGAGCGCACCGACCGCACGGCCAGCGAAGCCTGCAGCAAGTTGCGCAGCCTTATTGCGCATGTTCCCGGCGCAAGCCTGGCCGCTGCTGCCGCGGCCCGTTCTTCAACCTTGAACAACAAGCAGATCGCGTTGGTGGCGGATGTTCTAGGTCGGGGCCGCGACGACGAAGACTCGGATCGGGGGCGGCCTTTCGACCCACAGGCCATTGCAACGGTTCAGGGCCTCGTGGAGGATTGGGGTAATCGCCTGCTCGCCGCAAGTGACGTTCGCCGGTGGGATAGGGCCGAGGTCGTCAGATTGGCGGGGCTCGTGCCCTCTCCTGCAATGCTGCCGCTGCTCGGCCGCATGCTTGACGACGAACTAGCGCAGTATCGAGAGTTCTGGAGGCAGGCCGAAGCTGAAGGGTGGCTGGGCAATGCTGCGGACGAAGCCCGCACGCTCTACACCCACCAGTTTCAGCGCGCTTTCATGGCGATCAGGTCGCCCGAGACCACCGCCATGATGCGAGAGTATCTCGCAGACGAGCATTTTGGCGAGTTCGCTGCAGGGGTGCTCGCGGGGCAGTGGCGCCAAGTGAACGAGCCGCAGCCGAAAAAGGCTACCTTCGGCAGGGACGAGTTTGCAGATGTGGCAGCGAAGCGGGCAACCAGGGCAGGCAATCCTAAGGGGACCTGTGACGCGGCGGAGACGATCTTCGTCGTTATCGATCAATTGCTGGCTGACGACGCTACCGAAGAACAAAGGAAACTAGCCCTTTTGCTCGGATCGGTGGCGTGCCGCCTTCCTCATGGGCGGCGGGACGGAACCATCTCAAAGCTCGTTGCTGTAGCACCGAGGCGCGCGCGGGCGGGGCTGCTGGCGGCCCTCGCGTCGTCGGGTGTGACATTGGACGCCAGGGTCGTCGCTGCAGGAATTAGGGAAACCATTGAGGCGGCACAACAGGAGCGATGGATACTCGATAACGACGCCTACGAACTCCGCGCCTGGACCCGGATCCTGCCCTTCATAAACCGTCTGTCCGAAGTGCCTGGCATCATACGTGAGCTGGCTCCTGTGCAGCGTAACCGCCAACTCTTGGAAGAGATCATCCGGGGGCTCGGCCTTGTCGGCTCGCGCGATGCCGAGGAGCTCCTTTTCGAACTCGCCGTGGAAGATCCCCACCTTTATGAGGACTATAACTGGCGTTCGACCGTAATGCGGTTTGGAACCCCTACATCGGCGCGGCGCCTGTTCGACCTTGCGGCAGGGGGGCTTTTGAGCGGCAGGTCCTCGGACAGTTGGCAGCTTTCGCGTGGTCTGAGCGAGCTGATGGCGGGCGATGCTGACATGCGTCGCCACGTCTACAACTGCCTCTTGAAAGGTGGCCCGGCCATGCCAGGATTTCTCGTTCTCACCGGTGCGGTGGCGGAGGACCCGGACGAGGAGGGTCTCCTGCTGCTCGTCCGCTTCGAGCAGGAAACGGACGGGTCGCTGGTCGGTTGGCGAACGATCGAGAGCGTCGTGACTGACCGGGTGCCTGCTAACGGCTACGGGCAGAATGTCTACAATATCGTTCCAAAACCCGTCGCCGAACTGCGCAGCAAGCTGCTCGCAATGACGACGGATGGTGGGCCGTCGGACCACGCAGCACGCCACCTGAACTACATCGACTCAGCTCGAGATGAGCACGGCAGACCCGAAACGGAGCCGCGGCATCCGGACCTTGCGTCGGTAAAGCCTTGGCCCATCATGAGGCCTGACCCGAATGCCAGAGCGGATTAAGCTATGCACGCCTCGCTATGAGGCGGCGTCCGCGTTGCGTCACAATCGGCGTCCTGAGTAGCCCGCCGATAGGGCTTCTCCGCTAGCTGATCGAGCGCCGCATCACGCCGAACCGTGTGTCCGCTTTGGAGCAGCGCGTAGGTACTGCCGAAAGGCCGAAGTGGGACGCTAATTGGAGCGTCCGCTTCCGGGCGCGGCCCCAATGTCGGCTGTTGGCGCATTTCGGAAGAAGAGTTCGAACGACGGCTCTTTGACGCACCAAATGGAGTGCACCCAAGCTGTCAGCCCCGCTATCTTCACGAAAACACCAGCCAGACTAGAGAAGACGCCGGCCAGCTGGCGGTGGTGGTGGACTACCTGTACCTGCTCCTTCTGCGCCAACACCCCCGCCAGGCAGCGAGGCGTAGGCAGCCAGCCCGGCGGTAGGCAGCGGTGCCGACCACTACCTGGACGTACGCCCCAGACAGCCACAGCGACGACGGCTACGATTGCGGCGACCAGCGACGTGACCCTTTAGTCCCACCCTGCGGATATCCCCAATGAGCTCACTCAACGAGCACGCCTACACCGACCTTCGTTGCTCCCACAAAGCTCCTTGCCATCGACCTATTCGGTTCAGTTGTGAAGCCTATCCGAGAACCCTGACCTGACCGCAACACCGCGGCCGCAAGTCAGGACCCTCCTCATGGCCGACAACGCCTTCGTCCCACTGCCAGCCGCCAGCGGCCCCAACCCTTCCTCCTCCAATCTCGACGTCTTCGATCCGAGCGGCCTCGGCCCGCTCCCCATCCTGCCGATCATTCCCGATGCCCAGCGCCGGGGCCACCACGTCTTCACTCCTGCAGATCACCGTTTCAAGGCCGCGGCCCGCTTCCTCCAGGCACTCTGGCGCGAGGATCACGACCTGCCGATCGGCCATCTTTCGACCAGCACCACGGGCAAGCGCCGCCGCCTTGGATCGCGAATCAATGCCGCAGCTGGTGACCACGGGGCCAACTTCCTTCATCCCGACATCGTGCCTGTCGTGGCCCGGGCTCTGGCTTACCGCGAACTCGGAGCCGTCTATGATGTGGAGCGCCTCAAAACCAACCTGCTCTCCTCGCAGCCACTGACGTTCAACCTTTTTGGCCTGCTGCAACGCGACTCAGCGCTCGCGGCACGCTTCATCGCGGACCTCCTCCCAGGCGTCATTGCGGAGGTCGAGGAAATCATCTTCGAGCACAGCCCCGGCCGTGGCGACCACCGCTTCACCGCCGACGGCACGGCCTTCGACCTAGCCATTCGCGGGCGCTCCAAAGCGGGCGAGCGGGTCTTCATTGGGATCGAGGTCAAATACAGCGAGAGCGGCTACGAGCCAGCGCCGCGGCTTGAAGACCGATATGCAACCATTGCCCCTGCCGCCGACCTCTTCATCGACGCCGCCGCCCCCAGCCTGACAACCAACCCCTGCCAGCAACTCTTCCGCCAGCACTGCCTCGCGGCAACGATCCTCGATCAAGGCCTCGCCGAATACGCTGTGCTCGCGTTCATTGCCCCCCAGCACAACCACTTGGCCCAGGCCGCAGCCACAACCTACGCCCGCCACCTTCACTCGGCTCTCACAGGACGCATCCCATTCGTCCCACTGACCCTCGAACGTGTCATCGCCGCCATTGCCACGGCCGGGCTGCCCGAACATGCCCAGGCTCTCCACCGACGCTACACCGACTTCTGGCGAGTAGACGGCGAACTCCAGTTGGACGCTGTGCCCGAATCAACGCTGTTCACTGCCGGCACCAGTTCATCCAGGCGTCAGCGCCGTACGGCGACAGCCGCCTGACGCCAGTCGCCGACAACCATTTACTGCATCCAAGCACCCTGCAGTGGACCCGGCCCTGGCACTCAACCGCCAGGGTCTCGGCCGCCTGCTGCCATCCCAACAAGTGAGCACGCACATGCCCACCTTTCGCCTACTCGACAGCGATCGCACCCAGCTGCTCGCCAACGGCCGTTCATCGCAAAACGACCCGGACTTCGACCCGGCGCCAGTCGTGAAGCTATTCATGCCGGATGGCCCCGGTACATGGCTTCTCACTGAGCTGGACCCGAACGAGCCAGACCGTGCCTTCGGCCTCTGCGACCTCGGCCATGGCTACCCGGAGCTCGGCTACGTCCTCATCAGCGACCTCGCGGTCATCCGCGGTCACCTTCGTTTGCCGATCGAGCGCGACGCCCATTTCGAGCACGACAAGCCCCTGTCCCACTACACACGGGAGGCTGCCGCCGTGGGCCGAATCACGGCTTAACCCTCAACCCTTCATGGCCAATGCGCATCCGGCCGATATCGTGCTCCGGCCCGCTTATTGCGCAGCGAAGCCGCCACCACCCAAACTCCAGTATCTCAAGATTCTCGCGAAATCGCTCATGTTTAAGTCTTTGAAAATATGAGGCCCTCGACCCAATCCTTCTGCCCACATCCGCCCTTCATCGCCACCAGCGAGCTGTAGCTCAGCCCCACCGATATGCCGGCGTCATGATGCCAATTCGGCGGTTAAACTCTCTGGTTGCATTGCTTGGATGACGGAAATTAAAAGTTGGGCGTCAGTCAAAAGCGGACGTTCCGACTCCGACCCATAGCAGACGAGCAGCCCGTTTGCCGGTAGGACAGTCTGCATGACCGAGCATACAACCTTCCAGGTGCAGCGTGCCGACCACGTCGGCTTCGTGGTCGCCTCCCTCGATGAGGCGCTTCGGTTCTGGGTTGATGGGCTTGGCGCGCGGCTCGTGCGCACGGGCGAGATGGGAGGCGAGTTCCTCGGCCAAGTGACGGGCGCGCATGGGGCGCAGGTGCACATGGCGATCGTGTCGCTTGCAGATCAGACGATCGAACTCCTTGAGTATCAGGGCGTGGATCGGCCGAGCGCACCGGCCAAGCCGTTCGACCCGGGCTTCGCGCATCTCGCCCTCGTGGTCGATGACATCGACGAGCTTTTGGCGCGGATCGCCGCCTACGGCTGGAAGGCACAAGGCACGCCGCAGCCGATCGCGGGTGGCGCGCGGGCCGGAACGCGGGTGATCTACGTCGTGGGCCCGGACGGCGCGACGATCGAGTTCATGCAGCCGCCAACCGCTGTTCGCGACCGCTGATCCTTCTGATCGAGTGTCCGCTTTCCACCTGACCTGGTCGTTGAGCGGACGGGCGGGTCACGACCCAACCCGGTCTCTACTCCTTCGTCGGGACTAGTCGGAAAGCGGTCGGTCGTTGTGCTGTGCGTTCTGGTTTGTAGCCGAGCTGCTTGGGGAGCGCGAAAGTAGGGTTCGATGATTGCCGGAGGCAAACCTCCGGCAATCCGTCACTCATTATCGAACACCGCGCGTCATATCGATGTTCGAGGGCAAGCTCATCGTTTCATCGGCCGCACGCGGAGACGTGGCTCTTGGCCTGCCGCGGAAGGCAGAGGCAATCAGCACGTAGAACAGCGGGGTGACGAACACGGCCAGCACCGTCGCCGTGATCATGCCGCCAAGCACGCCGGTGCCGATGGCCCGCTGGCTGTTCATGCTCGCGCCCGTGGCGACGGCCAGCGGTACCACGCCGAGGATGAAAGCGAACGACGTCATGACGATGGGCCGGAAACGCAGCTCACAGGCTTCGAGGGCCGCCTCGCGCACGGGCCGCCCCTGTGCCACGAGTTCCTTGGCCACCTCGATGATCAGAATCGCGTTCTTCGCCGTCAGGCCGATCACCGTGATCAAGCCGACCTTGAAGTAGACGTCGTTCGGCATGTCACGAAGCAGCATTGCGAAGACCGCACCGACCACGCCGGTCGGCACCACAAGCAAGACGGCGAGCGGGATCGACCAGCTCTCGTAGAGCGCGGCGAGGCAGAGGAAGACACAGAATAACGCCAGGGCGAGCAGGTACACGGCCTGAGAGCCAGAGAGCTTCTCCTGCAGGGATTGCCCGGTCCAGGCATAGTCGAAGCCCGCGGGCAGTTGCCCGGCAAGGCGCTCCATCTCGGCCATGGCGTCGCCGCTGGCGAAGCCGGGGGCGGCGCTGCCCGAGATCTTGATACTCGGATAGCCGTTGAACCCGACCACCTGTGCGGGACCCATGGTCCACGCGATGCTGGCAAAGGATTGCAGCGGCACCATCTGGCCCTTCGCATTGCGGACATGCAGGTCGAGCAGATCCTCGGCCTTCATCCGGCGCCCGGCTTCCGCCTGCACTATCACCCGCTGCATGCGGGCCTGATTCGGGAAGTCGTTGACGTAGGCCGAGCCGAGGCTCGTCGAAAGCGCGTCGTTGATGTCGGCGAAGGTGACGCCAAGCGCGCTCGCCTTCTGCCGGTCGAGGGAGAGCTCGATCTGCGGCGCCGTGGGTAGGCCCTCGACGTAGACGCCCGCAAGGACCGGGCTCTGGCTCGCCGCCTTCAGCAGCTGGTCGCGTGCAGCCGCTAGCGCGGCATAGCCCTGCTGCGCCTTGTCCTGCAGGCGGAAGGCGAAGCCGCTCGAATTGCCGAGTGCCTCGATAGCCGGCGGTGACAGCGCCATGGCGATGGCGTCGGGCAGGCCGCCGAGCACCGCGTTGGCGCGGGCGCTGATCGCCCCGGCCCCGTCCTTCGGTCCACGCTCCTTCCAGTCCTTCAACGTGACAAAGGTGATGGCCGCGTTCTGGCCCTGGCCCGAAAAGCCAAAACCCAGCAGCGTGACGCGCGCCGCTACGGCCGGTTCGGCTTCGAAGTGTTCCTCGATGCGCTCAGCCACGTCGAGCGTGCGGCCGGTGGCCGATTCCGGCGGGGTCTGCGCGTCGACGATGACGTAGCCTTGGTCCTCGATGGGTAGGAAGCTCGACGGCATGCGCACGTATCCCCAGCCGAGCGCCGCGACGAGTGCGGCGTAGACGAGGAGCGAGCGCACCGGCCGCCGCAGCATCCCGGCGACGCCCGCCCGGTAGGCCAGCGTGCCGGAGTGGAAGCGGCGATTGAACCAGCCGAAGAACCCACCCTTATTAGCATGGCCATGGCCGGCCTCGACGGGCTTCAACAGGGTCGCGCAGAGGGCGGGCGTGAGCGACAGGGCCAGGAAAGCCGAGAAGGCAATGGAGGTTGCCATGCTGACCGCGAACTGCCGATAGATCACCCCGACCGAGCCGGGAAAGAAGGCGAGCGGCACGAACACGGCAATCAGCACGGAGGTGATGCCGATGATCGCGCCGGTGATCTGCCCCATGGCCTTGCGGGTGGCCTCCCTCGGGGAGAGGCCTTCCTCGCTCATGATGCGCTCGACATTCTCGACAACCACGATGGCGTCGTCGACCAGGATGCCGATGGCCAGGACCATGCCGAACATCGTCAGGACGTTGATGGAGAAGCCGGCCGCCAGCAGCGCGCCGCAGGTGCCCAAGAGTGCCACCGGAACCACGATGGTCGGGATGACGGTGTAGCGCACGTTCTGCAGGAACAGGAACATCACCGCGAAGACGAGCGCCATCGCTTCAGCAAGGGTCATCAGCACCTTCCTGATCGACACTTCGACGAAGGGCGTGGTGTCGTAGGGTACCGTGACGCTGACATTCGCGGGCAGCGTGCGCTGGAGCTGGGCGATCTTGTCTTTTACCCCGGTCGCGGCGGCGAGCGCGTTGCCGCCGGGTGCGAGCTGGATGCCGATGCCGGCGGCCGGGCGACCGTCGAGGCGGGTCTGCATCGTGTAGGACTGGCCCGCGAGCTCGACCTCGGCCACGTCGCGCAGGCGCACCAGCGAGCCATCCGGGTTGGCGCGCAGGACGATCTCCTCGAACTCGGCGACCGTCGTCAGCTGCCCCTTCACCAGCACGCTGGCGGCGATGCGCTGACCTTGTTTGGCAGGCTGGGCGCCGACGAGACCGGAGGCCACCTGGGCGTTCTGTGCGCCCACCGCCGTCGTCACATCGCCGGGCGTCATGTTGAAGCCGACGAGCTTCATCGGGTCGATCCAGATGCGCAGCGCCTTCTCGGACGAGAACAGGATGGCGCGGCCGACGCCCGGCACGCGACGCAATTCGCCCAGGATGCGCCGGGCGGCGAGGTCGCCGAGATCACTCTCGCTCAGGGAACCGTCGCGCGAGCTCACGACGACGAACTGGAGGAAGCTAGTGCTGGCCTCCTCGACGATGACGCCCTGCTGCGTCACGGCCCGCGGCAGGCGCGCCTCGATCCGCTTGATCCGGTTCTGGACCGCGACCGTGGACTTCGAGGGATCGGAGCCCGGCGCGAAGGAAGCCATGATCTGCGCCTGGCCCGAGGTGTCGCTGGTAGACTCAAAATACATCAGCCCCGGGATGCCGTTGAGCTCCTCCTCAATGATGCGGGTCACGCCGTCGTAGAGACGCTCGGGCGGGGCACCCGGGTAGACGGCGGTCACCTGGATCGTAACGGGGGCCACGTCCGGGTACTGCGAGACGGGCAGGAAGGCGATGGAGATCGCGCCCACCAGCATGATGAAGATGGAGATCGCCCAGGCGAAGATCGGGCGTTCGATGAAGAAGCGGGTCATGGGAATGCGCCTGCGCGAGCGGAATACCGGGACGGCACCGCGGCTGTTGGGACGGGGATCAGGACTTGCGGGATGCCTCGGTTGACCAGGCACCCTTCCAGGGGACCGGGTTCACCGGCATCCCGGGCTGGATCTTCTGGAAGCCCTCGACGACGACGACCTCGTCGGCCTTCAGCCCCTCCTCCACGATCCATCCCGCACCCGTCAGGGCGCCGGTGCGGAGCGGCCGCAGCGCGGTCTTTCCGTCCACGACGACATAGGCCTGCGCCCCCCCGGCGCTGCTGCGCTGGATGGCCTGGGCGGGGACGACGACCGCGCCGGGAATCGTTCCCTGCCGAACCTGGATGCGGACATAGGTGCCCGGCAACAGGGCGACACGGGCGTTCGGGAAGGTGGCACGCAGACTGACCTGACCGGTGCCCGGGTCGACGCTGACGTCGGTGAACAGGAGCTGGCCGGCATCGGGGTGCAGGGACCCGTTGGGAAGAACGAGCCGCACCTCCGCCGCTTCCTTCCCGGCTGCCTGTTCAACGAGCAGGCTCGGGTCCGAGGCGGCCGCGTTGAAGTCGGCGTAGATGGGATCGACCTGTTGGATGAGCGCGAGCTTGGTCGCTTCCGCCTGGCCCACCAGTGCCCCCTCGGTCACCAGGGCCCGCCCGATGCGGCCGCCGATGGGGGCACGCACGGTGGCGTAGTCCAGGTCGATCCTGGCGCGCGCAAGCTGGGCCTTCGCGCTCGCGACGTCCGCCTCGGCTTGGCGCAAGGTTGCGATGGCGATGTCGTGTTGGGCGGTGCTGGCGGCCTGCTTCTCCAGAAGGGTCTCGGTGCGCTCCGACTGGCGCAACGCCTGGGTCCGCGTCGCCTCCGCGCGCGCCACGCCTGCCGTCCTGGCATCGACCTCGGCCTTGTAGACGGCCGGGTCGATGCGGAAGAGGACATCCCCCTTCCTGACAAGGCTGCCTTCCTCGAAGGCGCGCTCCTGGATAATCCCGGAGACCTGGGCCCTCACCTCGGCCACCCGCGTCGATGCTAAGCGCCCCGGCAGGTCGAGGGTGCGCGGCACCGTGGCCGCCGCCGCCACGACGGTCGAGACATCCATGGGCGACATCTCGGCGGCAGGTGCGGCCGGATTGCTCGCCTCCGGCTTGCAGCCGGTTAGGGTCATCGCCATGAGGAAAGGCAAGACGAGCCGGACGATGACCGGACGCCGATGATCAGGCCGTCTCATATTGTGGCATACCTCAGGTAGGAACGGGTCGTGGATGGCGTCGGATCGCGCTCGGACTGGTCTTGCGGTTCCGCGACTTCCTGGTTGGCATCGCACACCGCCGCGTTTAAATCCATACGTATGGAATGAAAAAGGGAATGGCTGAATGGGTCGCGCAAGGACCATCGACCGCGACCGGGTATTGGATGTCGCGGAGCAGATCGTCAGCCGGGACGGGGCCACGGCCTTGACCTTCGACGCCGTGGCGAAAGCCTCGGGCATCACCAAGGGGGGGGTACAGTACTGCTTCGGCACCAAGGACGATCTGATCGCCGCTATGGTGGAGCGCTGGTTGGCAAGATTTGACGCCGAGGTCGCACGGAGCACCCCGCCGGATGCTGACAACGTCGCGCGCGCGCGCGGTTACGTCGTGGCATCCAAGCGGATCGATGAAGCTACCCAGACCAAGATGGCCGGGATGCTCGTGACGCTGCTGCAGTCGCCCGGGTACCTGCACCGCGCCCGCACTTGGTACGCGGAATGGATTGGTATGTTCGACCCTGGCTCGGCGTCCGAGAGCCGCGCGAGGACGGCCTTTCTCGCTGCAGAGGGCGCCTTCTACCTACGCAGCCTCAACCTCATCGAATTGGACCAAGCTGGGTGGGATGACGTCTTCGACGACATACTCAAGCTCGTCTGAGCGGCATTTTCGAAGCTCGACGCGCCAGACTTTCCTTGCCGAACACACCTTCGCGACGGTCCAGCTCAAATTGCGAACGGAAAGGGGGCTGGAATGCGGAGTCCTGTCGTACCGTATGGTCTACTTCGATCGGAGCATCGCCCAAGAACGGACAGACAAAAATCGACCCAACTGCGCCCAAAAAGCCATCTCGTCGGGTGCTTTGAAGCAGACCTAACCCGTGCCTTCGTCGCGGTCTGCTTGCCCAAGCAATATCCGCTGCAACTGGCCGACCGCTGTCTCGATCTGCGTTTCGTTGAGCGATGAGTATCCAAAGACCAACATGTCATCTCGTGCCCCGGGGTCAAAATAATAGGCGGCTCCGCTTGAAAGGGCATAGACCCCGATGCCCTGCTCGCGTGCGAGGTGCTGAATCTGCCGTGCGGGCGGATAACCGGACGGGAGGCGCCAGACCAGATGCAAGCCACTCTCGCCGCCGAGTACGACGGCCCCGTCGAACGTCCTGCGCAGTGCTCCAATCAGAGAGTCACGGCGCGCCTTGTAGACCTGCCTCAGGCGGCGCAGGTGCCGGTCGAAGTGCCCCTCATCGATGAAGGCGGCGAGCGCGGCCTGTTCCAGCCAGGCCTGACCGTTGCTCATACGTGCCTTCAGCATCCGCGCCTCGTCCCAGAACATGCGCGGAACCGTGGCGAAGCCGATGCGAAGGCCTGCGCCAACGGACTTCGAGAACGTCCCGACGTAGAAGACGCGCCGGCCTCCGTCGAGACCGGCCAGGGCCGTCAGCGGCGGCCCGTCGTACCGGAAGTCGCTGTCGTAATCGTCCTCGACGATGTAGCTGTCGGTCTCCTCCGCCCATCGCAGCAGGGCCAGGCGCCGCGCCAGCGGCATAGTGGCCCCGGTGGGGAACTGGTGCGAGGGCGTGACGTAGAGCAGGCTGCCCTTGGCCGGCGGCAGGAGGTCGGTTCGCAGACCCTCGCCGTCGACCGGCACCGGATGGATCTCCATGTCGGCGTTCCTGAAGATCAGCGAGGCTCCGAGGTAGCAGGGGTTCTCGATGCAGAGCTGCCGGGTATGTCCCTTAAGCAGGTTGAACACGAGGTTGAGGGCATCCTGCCCGCCCGTGGTCACGATGACCTGATCCTCGGTCACCGCCACCGCTCTGGCCCGACGTAGGTGCGTGCTGATCGCCGTGCGCAACTCCGGGAGGCCGGCCGGATCGCAGTAATCGGTTAGGTATGTCGTCTCCCGCGCCAGGAGCCGCATCACGATCCGGCGCCAGATGGCCAGCGGGAACCCGGCCGGATCGGACCGCCCGACCCAGAAGTCGAGTTCGGGCCGGTCGCCGCCACCGCCCGGCGAGCCGGCGAAGCAAAGCAGCGGCTCGCTCGACGCGTCCAGCACCGGGCCGTTCGTGAGCGACCGACTGCCCTGTTGTATCAACAAAAGGCTGTCAGGGGGGATCGGCTCGACGAACAATCCGGCCGTGCCGCGGGCCCTGACGTAACCCTCAGCGGCAAGGCGTTCGTAGGCCAGCATCACGGTGTTGCGGGACACTCGAAGCCGCTCGGCCAGCAGGCGGCTCGGAGGCAGAGCCATGCCGGCCTTGATCTGCCCATCGAGGATGATCTCCCGAACCTGGTCGAACACCTGCGCCTGAAGAGGTTTATCGGACCGGGCGTCCAGTGTGAGCGTCAGTTCCACACGTTCCCTCCTGCTGGGCGTCGGCCCTTCGACGCGGCGTACCCCATCCAAGCGGCGTCGTGCTCGGTTTCAGGAACTCCCGGAAACCCGCGACAAAACGGTTGGTACCATGACGAGGCATTCTTTTGGCCCTTCCACCGGACCAAAATTTGGAATTGTTAGCACTAGAGTGCATTCTGATGACGCACCGGGCCGGCCCGCCAGAAAAATAAGGCGAGACGCTCGGCCGTGGAGGAAACATGAACGAGATCGTCAAGCCGGACTCCCTGCTCGTCGCCCAGGCCGAGAGCCTGACCGAGACCTTCTTCGGCGGGTGTCCGCACGATTGCCCCGACACCTGCTCGATGATCTTCGAGGTCAAGGACGGGGAGCTGCTCGGCGTGCGCGGCAACCCGGATCACCCGATGACCCGGGGCGGCCTCTGCGTGAAGCTGAAGGACTACGAGAAGCGCCACTACCACCCTGACCGCCTGCTCTACCCGATGAAGCGGGTCGGGCCGAAGGGCTCCAAACAGTTCGAGCGCATCACCTGGGACGAGGCGCTGGACACCATCGTCACCCGCTGGAAGGCGATCATCGACAGTCACGGCCCGCAGGCCATCGCGCCCTACAGCTACCTCGGCAACCAGGGCCTCGTGCACGGGCTGAACGGCGGCGACGCCTTCTTCAACCGCATGGGCGCCACGGTCATGGAGCGGACCTTCTGCGGCGAGGGCTCCTGCACCGCGTGGCTGCTGACGGTCGGCCCGACGGCCGGGCTCGACCCTGACAGCTACATCCACTCCAAGTACATCGTGATCTGGGCGTGCAACTCGGTCAGCACCAACCTGCACCACTGGGCCATCGTCAAGGACGCCCAGAAGAAGGGCGCCAAGGTCGTCGTCATCGACACCTACGCCTCGCGCACGGCGAAGGCCGCCGACTGGCACATCGCGCCGAAGCCCGGCACCGACGGCGCGCTCGCCATGGCGCTGATCAACTCGATCATCGAACAGGGGCTCGTCGATCAGGACTACGTCGACAACCACACGGTCGGCTTCGAGGAGCTGAAGGAGCGGGCGAGCACCCGCACGCCGGAATGGGCCGCCGCGATCACCGGCGTTTCCGCCGACGACATCCGCACGCTCGCCCGCGAGATGGCGACCGAGCAGCCGGTGGGCATCCGCATGGGAGTGGCGCTGGAGCGGCACTACGGCGGCGGCCAGACCATCAGGGCAGTGTCGTCCATCCCGGCGCTGACCGGCGCCTGGCGCCACGTCGGCGGCGGCGTCACCCAGTTCGGCGTCTGGGAGCACCCCTACAAGTTCGACGTGATGTGCCGGCCCGACCTGATCCCGGAGGGCACCCGCGTCGTCTCGAACCTCCAGATCGGGCGCGCGCTTACCGGCGAGCTGAAGCTCGACCCGCCGATCCTGTCGATGATGTGCTGGAACTCGAACCCCGTCACGCAGGCGCCCGAGACCGACAAGATCGTGGAAGGGCTGATGCGCGAGGACCTGTTCATGGTCTCGGCCGAGCACTTCATCTCCGACACGGCGTCCTACGCCGACATCCTGCTCCCGGCCACGATGGGCGCGGAGATGGAGGACATGATCCTGTCCTGGGGCCACCTTTATCTCACCTACAACACCAAGTGCGCCGACGCGCCCGGCGAGGCGATCCCGAACAACGAGATCTTCCGCCTGCTCGCCGCCCGGCTCGGCTTCGAGGAAGAGAACTTCAAGTGGACCGACACGGAGTGCCTGGAGCACTACGTCGATTGGAACGCCCCGGCCTGCGAGGGCATCGACCTCCAGTACATGCGCGAGCACGGCTTCGCCCGCCTGAAGGTCGGCACGCCGGACGACCGGGCGCCCCACCGCGAGGGCAACTTCCCGACGTCGACCGGCAAGTGCATGTTCATGGTCGAGGGTGCCACGAACTTCGTCGCGCCACCGTTCCGGCAGATGTACGAGGGCTTCCAGCCCGGCGAGGCGCTTGATCCGCTACCCGACTACCTGGGCCCGCGGGAATCCCACGCCAACGACCCGGAACTCGCCAAGCGCTTCCCGCTCAACATCGTCTCGCCGAAGAGCCACTACTTCCTGAACTCCTGCTACGCGAACATGGAAGACAAGCAGAAGGGTCAAGGCGAGCAGTTCGTGATGATCAGCCAACACGACGCCGACGCCCGCGGCATCCGGGATGGTGACCGCGTGCAGGTCGCCAATGACCGCGGCGCCTTCAAGGGCGTAGCGCGCATCACCGAGGACGTGAAGGCCGGCATCGTGGTGGCGACGCTGGGCTACTGGCGTCAGCTCAACGAGGGTACGGTCAACAGCATCTCGTCGGGCGCCTTCACCGACATGGGCCACGCTCCGTCGTTCTCGGACAACCTTGTCGAGGTTGCTCGGGCGAACTGAGGTCAACGATTGGCTGAGCAACAAACAGGCGTCCTACGGGACGCTTGTCCCTGGTCACCGGGTTCTTTGGTCAGCCTGCGCCGAGAACGCATTGTGAGAGCCCCCGGGTCTTCGTCGAAAGCACAGCCAGGTGTCCGCTTCTTCCACCCTTACGCCCGAAAGCGGACCGGCAAAAATCCACCCAAGGCGGAAAGGCGGGGTTGGTCAGAGAACGTCTATATCCAAGACATTATCTTGACGGGGCAAACGACTGCACCGGACGCGCTGCGGTCATAGAGACTTCATGGCCTCCTCGACGTTGCCGCCGAGGAGGCCGGGCTTCATATTTCAGTCCCTTCCGCCAAAGCGAGCGCGTCTTCAACGTCCACGCCGAGATAGCGTACCGTACTCTCAATTTTGGTATGCCCGAGCAGGATTTGCACCGCGCGTAGGTTGCCGGTTCGCTTGTAGATCAACGCCGCCTTTGTTCGGCGCAGAGAGTGCGTACCGTAGTCTTCGCGCCGTAGCCCGATGCCCGTGACCCATTCATCCACCAGTCGGGCGTACTGCCGGGTGCTTATGTGAGCCTCGTGGTCGATCCGGCTCGGGAAGGTGTAATCGTCGAGCCCGCCCCCTCGGCACCCCAGCCAAGTTAGAATGCTGGTACGTGCTGGTTCCAGCAATTCGAATTGAACAGGCCGCCCAGTTTTTCGCTGAACGACGATGACGCGCGCGCGTACATGCCCGCCGCTCACGAGCTCACCGATCTTCAATTTGACGATATCGCAACCGCGCAGCTTGCTGTCGATGGCGAGGTCGAACATAGCGCGGTCGCGTACACGCCGCTCTCCGTCGAGCCAGAAGCGAATGGCCCAAACCTGCTGTGGTTTGAGAGGGCGTTTGGCGCCCAGCTTCCGTCCTGCATTCCACGGTCGGCGATTCTTGAAGGTTGGGTCGTACTCTGAATGTCCCATTTCTCATCTCCCAACCGGCAGATGCCGGCCGGGAGAGAAAGGGCGCTGCGAACGTGGCCAGCGCAGTATTGGCTCGACGTTTTAAATGTGCGTCTCGGAGCTGCCAGGTTGAGAAGCCGCCCCACCGCGTCCGACCCAACCTGGCCATCCATCGCGCCCTTCGAATTATCCAAAAGAAGACGTTCGATGCACAGGCGAAAGCAAGGTCTCGAAACCGCTCAAAGGACCTCCACGAGCAGCTTCAGGCACGCAGTGCCCCTGGTGTTAGGCCGTCCTCCCGACGCATCACGGATGTCAGGTGACTCTGGCTAGAGAACCCGCATGTCAAAGCGATCTCTGCCAGAGTCATGGGTCCACCGAGGATGAGTGTACGCGCATGATCGAGACGCATGCGGGTAAGGTACTGATGAGGGCTCGTGCCAGTGCGCTGCCGGAAGGTGCGGAGCAATTGGCTGGACGAGAGACCGACAACGCTCGCGATGTCGTCAAGCTTCACGGTACCGGCAAAATTCGCAGACATGTAATCCCGCAGCCGCCTGAACTGTCGGTCGGACAAACCGGCACCGACCTGTTTTACGCTGCGGGCGCCATATTGCTTGAGCAAGTGGAACCCCAAAAGGTTCAACAGCGAGTCCAATTGCAGGTCTGGCATGCCCGTATCGGCGTCGCATCGGAGCTCGTCACGGAGCATTTCGCCTAGAATGGCCACACGGCGATCCAGGACCGGTAATGCGTCTGACATGACGGTTGCTGATGGCAAGTCGAAGCTGTCTTGCGCCACCTTATCGAGCCAGCGTTCCGACAGGGCGAAAGCCGCGACCTCCTTGTGCTCGTGCCATCGCGCCCAGTAATCCGCACCAGCAGGCACGATCTCGCACATCCCGCTGGTGGCGGACGCAGTGCGTATCCTCGTCCCACCTAACCGCGTCTCGCGATTTGCGAATGGCGCGAACGAGAACAATACCAAATGATGGGGAATGGTTTGGCTGATCTCCCCGGCATCTCGCTTATTCCACGCCGCCGTGCCGAAATCCGTTCGGACGAGCCGCCCCCAGTTCGGCACGGGATCTTCGGCGGTGGCGACGTCGGGAAAGCCAGGCTGGTCGAGTTGATCCATGATCGCTTTCCGTCCGGAATGCGCGGCTTCTACTACGAACGCGCAATTTCTGAAAGCCAAGCTTGGGAGCTTCGGCTAGTTTTCTTCTGCTCAACAAAGAGGGAAGACTATGACAAATACAAATTCAGGCGGGGATCTCAGTGGTAAGATCGGATTAGTTACTGGCGCAACGCGTAACCAAGGCAGGGCCTATGCTGTGATGCTAGCGCAGAATGGCTGTCGCGGCGTGGCGGTTCACTATCATGGCGAGCGTTCGCGCGGCGAGGCTGAGGAGACCGCCGCCGAGATCGAGCACCTTGGCAGCACCCCTCTCCTGGTCAGTGCGAACCTTGCTCGGGTCAGCGAAGTGACAGAACTCTTCGATGCTATCGACCGTCAGTTCGGACAACTGGACATTGTGGTGAACACCGTCGGCAAGGTGGTGAAAAAGCCCTTCGTGGAGATCACTGAGGACGATTTCGACCAAAGCTTCGCGGTCAATACCAAGGCTGCCTTCTTCTGCATGCAGGAGGCCGCGAAACGCATCTCGGATCACGGTCGGATCATTAACATAGGGACGACGCTACAGGCCGCCACCACCGGACTGTACTCGATCTACGCAGGGTCGAAGGCGCCCCTCGAACATTTCACCCGTGCCCTGGCCAAGGAAATCGGCGCTCGGGGTGTCACGGTCAATACAGTCGCGCCGGGTCCCTTGAACACGTCCTTTTTCTACCCGGCCGAAACCGAGCATTCCACTGAATTCCTGAAGGGTATGAGCGTCCAGAATCGCCTGGGCGAGATCGATGAGATCACGCCCCTCATCGCTTTCTTGGCCGGTCCGAGCAGCGGTTGGGTTACGGCACAGACCCTGTTCATCAACGGCGGATTCATCGCACGCTGAGACCGGCGGCGGGTATTCTGAACCCCTGCAAGAGACATATGGATGTCATGTAGCTGTCGCCCCGCTGCAGCGGAGCGGCAACCAAAGCCTCATGACCCATCGAGATGTCCGTCATTCCGTCCCCATTCAGATCGACGGTACGAGAAAATTGTAAAGCTTGCTCGGGGAGCGTCTGTGGATTAAGAAATCCCAAAATAATCGCGAATTTAGCTTTTCTGTAATTTGGGTTGTGATCGATCCAGAGGGAGCATCTGCTGTGCAGTCTGAAGTTTCCTCCCCGATGAGATTCGCAGGTGTGCAGGGAAGGGTATTCGAATTTATTCGAGGTTCCGCCTCGTTGAGTTACGTTCTTATATCCGCAATCGTTATATTTCTACTCGACACATGGAGTCCATTACATTTCGCCGTTGCTGTTCTATATAGCGTCGTCGTGGTTCTGGCGACCCTTTGGTTTAAGCGCCTTGGTACGATCAGAACTGCGGCGTTCTGTGCGTTTCTAACGGGCCTGAGCTACATCATCACTCACGGAGCAGATCTGGATAGTGCTGCCTCGGCCCGGACATTGATCAGCCTCGCCGCCATTGCGATCACGACAAAACTGGCTCTGCTAAACATCGCCACTCGTGAGCGGCTAATCATGGTCGGTAAGGAAAAAGACAACTTAGCTCGATTTTTTCCGCCTGCCATCGTCGAGCAAATCGCTACGAACGACATCGCGCTATCGACGACACGCTACGAGCCTGCCGCGGTTCTGTTCGTCGATATGATCGGGTTCACGAAATTCTGCAGCGTTCTGCAGCCGCAGGACGTGATCGCCATGCTTCGTGAATTACTATGCACCTTGAGCGCCAGTGTGTTCGAGCACCAGGGCACCGTGGACAAGTTCACGGGCGACGGTTTGATCGCGGTATTTGGCCTGCCCGTAGTGAACGACCTGAGTGCCACGAACGCCGTACGATGTGCGCTGACCATGCAGGCGAGGCTCCAGGCATGGAACGATGAACGTGCGGCGTCGGGACTGGAAGCGGTCGCCGTTGCCATCGGCATCCATTACGGCGCTGTCGTGCTCGGCGATGTCGGATGCGAGAGCCGGCTCGAATTGACGGTCCTGGGCGATACCGTGAATGTTGCGAGCCGCGTCGAGCATCACTGCCGTGAAGCTAAGGCCTCGATCCTGATCACGGACGCTGTTGTCAGGCGCATGCAGAGCGAGGGAAGTGAGGGGGCGGTAAGAAGGTTCACCGACCGAGGGTTTCACACGATCCGGGGACATTCGGATGCCATACGACTATTCGCAATTCCGAGAGATGCAGCACTAAACGTCAATCAGCTTCTAGCAGGGTGATGATCTCTGAGTTTTTTGGATGGTTCGCCGCCGATACGGCGCATCCATTCGTGTCCGGACTCTGGTTCTTCGCGCACAAAAGCTGACCGACCGCTTACCACCCGACCCGGTCGTCGAACGGACGGGCGGGTCCCGACCCATGCCAGACGCCCGGACCATCCACATCGCGTCCCAGAAGCGGTCGTTCGTCGGGCGTCCGGCACATTCGCTCGAAGCACACTTCCACGGTGTGCGCCATCTCACTGCGTCTTCGATGGCAGGTGCCTTAGCCACCCTGGATGAGCATCAGCATCCACGACGTCAGCGTCCCGATCTTCGTTAACGCGCTACGCAACATGAGCGCGTGGCTCGACAAGGCGGCATCGGAAAAGCCGGAAGCCGAGTTGTTCGTCCAGCGGCTGGCACCCGACATGAAGCCTCTGCCTGCCCAGTATCAAATGGCGTCCGACAGCGCGAAGAACGCGGTGGCACGGCTCGCCGGGATCGAAGCGCCCTCGATGCCAGACGTCGAGGCCAACTTCGCCGAACTCAAGGAGCGGTGTGCCAGGACGATTGCCTTTGTCGAGGGCATCGATCCGGCCGCGTTGGCCTCAGGCGCGGAGCGCGAGGTGGAACTGAAGTTCCCGAACGGCATGGGATACCGCTTCAACGGGCAGGCCTATCTTACCGGCTTCGCGCTTCCGAACTTCTTCTTCCATGTGACCACAGCCTACGGCATCCTCCGCAGCGCTGGCGTGAGCCTCGGCAAACCGGATTTTCTCCAGCATCTCGGGCCGCCGAACATCCACTCCGCGAACTAGTCGTCCAAGATTCCCAGGCCCGAATCCGATCTGCGGGATGGGGTGAACGTGCGCATGACGAATATGCCTCGGCTGCCTTCAGGTCGTCGAGTGAGCCTTGGCGCCGCCGGCGCGTTCACTCCCGTGTCCTCACCCGAACGGGAGTCCCGATGTCGAGCCTATCCGAGCGAAAGGCTCGCCTGATTCTCCATGGCGATCAGCCCTACAATGCCGAACCGCCTCTTGGCCGACTGCGTGCTTCCTACCGGACGCCGGCGGAGGACTTCTATGTCCGCTCGCACGGCGATCTACCGGACCTCGACCCGGACACCTGGCGCCTGACCGTCGAGGGCGGAGCCGGTGTCACGCTGGAGCTGTCGCAGCGCGACCTCCGTACCCGCTTCCCGGAAGCCACGGTCACGGCAACGATGCAATGTGCCGGCAATCGGCGCGCCGACATGCGAGCGGTTGCCCCGGTCTCCGGCGACCCATGGGATGCCGGTGCCATCGGGACGGCCGAATGGACCGGGGTCCGCCTCGGCGACATCCTGCGCGAGGCGGGTGTCGCGGATGGCGCGGATCTCCATGTGGCCTTTGAGAGCCACGACATGGTGGAAGGTCACCCGTACGGAGCCTCGATCCCACTGGGCAAGGCCATGGCGCCCGAGACCTTGCTTGCCTACGCCATGAACGGTGAAGCCTTGCTGCCCGAGCACGGCTTCCCGGTCCGTGCGGTCGTGCCGGGATATGCCGGCGTGCGCAGCCCCAAATGGCTCCGGCGCCTCGCCGTGCAGGACCATCCGTCCGACAACTCGATCCAGGCCGACGATTACAAGCTGTACCCGTCCGACGTGACCGCGGAGACGGCGGACCCGACCAAGGGACACACCATCGACACGATGCCGCTCAACGCCGCGATCTGCGAGCCGGAACGCGGAGCCGCACTCACGGCCGGACGGAACATGGTTCGCGGTTACGCGGTGAGCGGCGACAGGGGCATCGTCCGCGTCGATGTCTCCGGGAACGGAGGCCGGTCCTGGCTGCAGGCAGATCTGGAGCACGAGCCGGATGCGCCGTTCGCCTGGACGTTCTGGAGCGTGGACCTCGACCTGCCCCCAGGCGAGCACGAGCTTGCTGTCCGCGCCTGGGACGCGGCCAGCCAGACGCAGCCGGCGCTACCGGACGATACATGGAACCACAAAGGCTACCTCTGCACCTGCTGGCACCGGGTGCGGGTGCGTGTGACCGGGTAGACCCTTGGTCGCTTGATCACCGTTTCAAATGGTCGAAGGGGCTCGTCAGCTATCCCCGCTCTGATGCCTCCGCCGGATGGGGCGATGCCCAGCAACGGCGGAGTTCGAGGGCAAAGACGATTGTCAGGACTTGAGATGCCGAAACATGTTGGCGCGCGCCTCGTCGTCCATCTCGGGCTTGAAGGGGAAGCGGTCCTTGAGGCCGGCAGCACGCGCGGCGGCTGGGCGGGTAGCAATCTCGTCGTGGTGGCGCTTGAGGTGGGGCAGCTCCGCCCAGGCCGTCTCGCCGAGGACGAAGGGGATCATGCGGGCCCATCCCCAGGCGCTCATGTCCGCGATGGTGTAGGCGTCGCCCACGAGGTAGCGGCGCTGGGCGAGGTGTGCGTTCAGGATATCGTAGTGACGGCGCGCCTCGAAGCTGTAGCGCGCCTGGGCATAGGGCACCTGTTCCGGGGTGAAGTGCCGGAAATGGACCGCCTGGCCGGAGAACGGCCCGACGCCCGTCGCGACGAACATCAGCCAGGACAGGAGTTGAGCCCGGTCGCCACCCGAAGGCGGCAGGAATCGTCCGGTCTTCTCGGCGAGGTAGAGCAGGATGGCATTGCTGTCGAAGATCACATCCGCGTCGTCGACGAGGACCGGCACCTTGCCGTTCGGATTGAGGGCCAGGAAATCAGGCGCGAACTGGTCACCCTTGCGGGTGTCGATCGGGACGGGCTCGTAGGGCAGTCCGAGCTCCTCCAGCAGCAACGCGACCTTCGTCGGGTTCGGAGAGCCGTTGAAGAAGAATTTCAGCATTTCAAAACCTCATGCCGTTCCGTGCCGGTGGCCGCCAAACCGCTCGGCAACTCCCGTTTAGCGGCGGTCCACATGACACCGATCGGCGGATATCGGGCGATTCACGTTCAGACTCACTACAGCCCGGAAAACCAGTTGTAGCCCTGATCTTCCCAGTATCCACCCGGGTAATCGTTCGTCACCGTGATGGCCATGATGTGCTTGGGGTTCTTGAACCCGAGCTTCGTCGGAATGCGCAGCTTGACCGGAAAGCCGTATTTCGGCGGCAGGGGTGCGCCGGCGTAGTCCAGGGCCAGGATCGTCTGGGGGTGAAGCGCGCTCGGCATGTCGATGCTCGTCCAATAATCGTCCCCGCAGGCGAAGCGGACGTAACGTGCGGTCGTGTCGGCCCCGATCCGTTCGAGGAAGGTCCGGAACGGGACCCCCGACCATTGCCCGATGGCGCTCCAGCCCTCGACGCAGACGTGGCGGGTGATCTGCGCTTCCTGCGGCAGGGTCCTCAGGCGGTCGAGGGTCCACGGCGCCTTGTCGGCGACGAGACCGGCGAGTTCGAGCTTCCAGGTCGACCCGTCGATCACCCGGATCTTGCTCGCCAGATAATAGGCATTGAAGGGGAAGTCCGGGGTGATCTCCGAGACAGCGAAGGTCGGGGCCAGGCGCGTGCCCCCGAAGAGGGCACCCTGGACGCGATCGTTCAGCCGCGAGATCCCACCAAGGATGCTCTCCACCTGCGGGTTGTCCGAGATGTCGCAACCGCCGAGCGCGAGGCTCCCCGCCGCGACGAGGCCGCCGCGCAGGAACAGGCGTCGGTCGGCGCGGACGAGGGGCGTCCCAGGGACCGTGAGATCCGGACGCGGGCGGCGGAGAAGGCGATCGAGGGGCGTCATAGCTTCACCACGCGGTTGCGGCCGAAATGGATCTCCCGGCCAATGATCATCGCCGGCAGGGTCCTGGGAACCAGGAGCACCAGGGCGAGATGCACTGCCACGAAGCCGGCGATGCCGGCCATGGCGAGGAAATGGACGATCCGCGCCGTGTCGTAGCCGCCCATCAGCGCCGTCAGGGGCGCGAACTGGACCGGCTTCCAGATCGCGAGACCGGAGAGCACGATGACGATTCCGATGAGCAGGACCGCGACGTAGAGGAGACGCTGAACGGCGTTGTAGACGCCCGGGTCGTGGGGAAGCCTGAACCTCAGGGCGGCGACGAAATCATGCCCGATCTCGCGCGGCCGCAGGGGCGTGAGGCGCCGGCGCAGGTGGCCCGAGATCAGTCCATAGGTCAGGTAGACGAGGCCGTTGGCGACGAGGAGCCACATCCCCGCGAAGTGCCATTGCAGGGCCCCGCCGAGCCAGCCACCCAGGGTGACCGATTTCGGGAACGCCCAATCGCCGAAGATCGGCGAGGCGTTGTAGATGCGCCATCCGCTGGTGATCATGATCAGCATGGCCAAGGCGTTCACCCAATGGGTGATCCGAACGACCAGGGGGTGGATCGGGCGCTCGGCCTGCGGCGAAGAGGGATACATCGGGACCGTCCTGAAGAGGTGGTGGCTGTCGGACCGTCGAGCCCGAGGCGTGGGATCGCGTCAGGCGGGGTCGTGTCCGACGAGGGCCGGAGCCGGCGCGGCGAATTCGGGAAAGAAGCGTTTCAGGTTGCGCACCTTCGCGGCGTCGTTGGCGACGATGTACGGGTGTCCGGGATGCAGGACCATGAAGTCCTGGTGGTAGGCCTCGGCCGGGTAGAACGGAGCACCGAGTTCGATCCGGGTGGCGACCGGCGCACCGTAGCCTCCGGAGGCGTCGAGTTGCGCGATGTAGGCGCGGGCCACGGCGCCCTGCTCGGCATTGCCCGGGAACAGGGCCGAGCGGTATTGCGGGCCATGATCCGGCCCCTGCCGATCTACCAGCGTCGGATCGAGGGCGACGGAGAAGAAGACCCGGAGCAACGTGTCGTAGGAGACCACGCGTGGATCGTAGGTCACCCGGACCGCCTCGGCGTGTCGCGTACGCCCGCTGGAGACGGCCTGGTAGTTCGCGCTTGCTCCGTCTCCGCCGGCATAGCCCGAAACCGCCTGGGTGACGCCGCGGACGTTCTGGAACACCCCCTGCACGCCCCAGAAGCATCCACCGGCGAACACCGCGCTCTGAAGCCGGGCGGGTTCACGCGCCGGTGTCGCGGCGGCCGGCAGGCGCCGGCTCGCTTCCTCGGCGCCGGCCCGTTCGATCGTCATGGAGAGGACGAGGCCGAACAGGGCCAGGACACCGCCGCCGAAAGCCCCCGTCAGGCGCGAGCGATACGGGGGAACGGTCGCGGGCTTAACGATCTGGGACATGGGGGTGGTCCTTTGGGGTGGTCCTTTGCGGGACGGTAAAGACGCGATCGGTCAGGCGGGCTCGAAGCGCAGCGCGACGCCGTTCATGCAGTAGCGAAGTCCCGTGGGGGCGGGTCCGTCGGCGAAGATGTGGCCGAGATGCCCGCCGCAGCGCCGGCAATGCACCTCCGTCCGGCTCATCCCCAGGCTGGAATCCGTCGTCGTGCCCACGGCCTCCGCGAGGGGGGCGGTGAAGCTCGGCCAGCCGGTTCCGCTCTCGAACTTTGCGCTGGAGGCGAATAGCGGCTGGTCGCACCCGGCGCAGGCGAAACGACCGGCGCGCTTCTCGGCGTTGAGTGGGCTCGAGCCGGCGCGCTCGGTGCCGTGCCGGCGCAGGACCGCGTAGCCGTCGGACCCGAGCTGCGCCCGCCAAGCGGCCTCGCTCTTCGCGACGGCGAAGGTTTCGGCCGCGGCGGGGCCGCCGACCAGGGCCCCTCCGGCGGCGCGAAGGAATGTCAGGATGCCGAGTGCCGAGACGCCGGCGGTGAGGATCTGTCTGCGGTCCATGGTGCCGAGTTCCTTGATGCCGGGCTCCTTGCCGGAGGCTCTAGTCAGTCATTCGCCTTGCGGATCGAGCCGGTTACAGGCCGGCCTCGCGGTCCGGCATTTCTGTCGAGGAGGCGGCCGCCGAAAAGACTGTTCAGGCCGACGACGATGAGGACGGCGACGAGGTGGACCAGCAGGTCCGTCGCGGTGGCGTCGTGCGGATGGAACGGCACCAGCAAGGCCGCCGCCGCCGCGGCTGCGGCAAGTCCCCCGAGGGCCGCCGTGAGATTGGGGCGAAGCGGGCAGGCCCGCCGCAGCATCAGCACCAGCAGGACGGACAGCGGCAGCGAGACTCCCATCAGGAACACGAAGCAGCCCCGCATCTCCTCCGGCTCGGCGAGGTTGGCGGCCGGCGCGAGCCAACCACGAAGGCAGCCGAGGCCACTGGCGCCGAGCCAGAGGACGAGCGGGGGGAGCGGCAGCCATGACCAGGCCGCGCTTCGGCCGGGCACGCTGCTCTGGAAGGCCGCCAGCGCAGCTGCGATGGCCGTGAGGATCGCCCCGAGGGCCGCCCAGTGCAGGTCCGGCACACCGAGACGCGCCCGCAATCCCGAGACGTCGGACATCGGCACGAGGAGGAGGCCCACCGTGAGCACCGCGCCGGACCAGACCAGGGTCCGGCGCCCCGGGCCCGGGAGCCGGCGGACCGGCGTCAGCGACCGGGCCAGATCCTCGACGAGATCGTGGATGGAAAGGTCTCGGCTGGCCGGGTCTTGGGTGACCGGGTCTTGGGTGACCGGATCAGACATCCGTGTCTTCCTTGCGGGATGAGAGCGATACGCGGAGGGCCTTGAGACCACGGTGGAAGTTGACTTTGAGCGCCCCCTTGGTCCGCCTGGTGAGCGTCGAGGTCTCGTCGAGGGACAATTCGCGCAGGGCGATGTGCTCGATCGCCTCCCGCTGTCCTTCGGGGAGATGCGCGACGGCCGCAGCGAGGATCGCTGCACGCTCGCGACGCTCCAGATCGTCACCCGGCCCAGGGCCGTCGTCGGCACGCGCCTCATAGCCGAGCGGCTCGTGGACTTCCTGCGGACGACGCCCCTTGCGGCGCAACGCGTCGATGGCCCGCCGCTGCGTGATGGCGCGCAACCACGGCAGGAACGGCCGGGCCGGATCGTAGGTCGCCCGCGCGCGATGAAGGGTGAGCAGGGTGTCCTGCACCACGTCGTCGAGCGCCGCTCCCTGAACCCCCTTGGCCCGTGCCATCGCGGAGATCACCGGCAGGCAATCGCGCAGGAGTGCCCGGTAAGCGGCGGCATCGCCGACCTGCGCCGCCTGCATCGCGGCGGACAGGGCTGCCTCGCCGGACAAGGCCGCTGATCGAACGGGCATGGGATCGGGGATTCCGGACGCTGCGGGGAGAGCCGGGAAGAACCCGGCATGAGGAACGGGCGGCCCGAATGGCCGACCCGCACCGTCCGCATGAGGCCGAACTTACTTCTTCATCGAGTCCTTGGCCATGCCGTCCTTACCCATCGAATCCTTGGCCATGCCGTCCTTGGCCATGGAATCCTTGGCCATGGAATCCTTGCTCATCCCGTCCTTCTTCATTCCGTCCTTGGCCATGGAGTCTTTCGACATGCTGTCCTTGGCCATCCCGTCCTTGGCCATGGAATCGACGGCATAAGCCGGAGCACCGGAGACGGCGGTGGCGAGGACGAGAGCGGCGGCGACGCGGAAGAGAGTGCTCATGTGAGGCGATCCTTCTGGGGTGTACCGAAAATCTTGGCGGTACTGGATTGTCTTTCGAAGGGGTGCCGACGACGGTTACAGGTCAGGGCGAAAAATCCGTCGTGATCTTGTCTGGGCTCTCGCGCTCCGCTCGCTCGATGGCGTCCCGTAGCGTTGCCGGCGCCAGAAGTTCCGGCAGGGCCTCGCCGCGCGGCAGGCCGGGCCCGTAGACGGCCACAAGCGGGATCCCGAAGCGTCCGAAGCGGCGCAGGAAGGCGAGGATGGCCGGGTCTGCCTGGGTCCAGTCCGCCCGCATCGCGACCGCATCGGGCGCCGACAGGCGCGCAAGGGTCTCCGCGCGATCGAGGGTGGTGACGTCGTTGATCCGGCAGGTCAGGCACCAGGACGCCGTCACGTCGACGACGACGACCTTGCCCTCCGCCACCAGGGCGGGGATCGCCTCGGGGGCGAAGGCGCGCCAGGGTCCGTCCCCCACCTGAGCCACCGGGGTCATTCCAGAGCTGCGCGGCCACACCGTCACCGAGACGAGCGCGAGGACGAGGGCCGCGGTGACCAGGCTTCGGCGACGATCGGGAACGCGCGGCCGTCGGCTCAGGGCGAGCCAGCCGAGCAGAAGGGCCAGGATGCCCACCAACCCCATCGCCCGAGGGATGCCGGCCACCTCGGCGAAGACCGTCAGGAGCCATACGGTCGTTCCGAGGAGAAGAAGGCCGAACCCGCTTCGAAGCCGGATCATCCAGGGGCCGGGTCGCGGCAGCAGGCGCGTCCATCCCGGTCTCAGCGCAAGAAGCACGAAGGGGAGCGCCATTCCGAGGCCGAGCGCCGCGAAGACCGTCAGGATCTCGAAACGTCCCCGGGTCAGCGCGAAGCCCACCGCGCTTCCGACGAACGGTGCGGAGCAGGGCGTGGCCAGCAGGGTGGCGAAGGCGCCGGTGAGGAAGGCCTCCGACAGGTGCCCGGACCCGCGCAGGGATCCGAGGGCGGCCAGCGGGCGGGGCAGTCCGAGGGTCACCCACGAGAACAGGCTCGCGGCGAACAGCGCCGTGAGCAGGGCCATGCCGGCGAGAAACCACGGTGCCTGGAACTGGATGCCCCAGCCGACGCTGGCCCCCGAGGCCTTCACGGCGATCAGAGCCAGGGCGATGGCGAGGAAGGACGCGAGGATGCCCGCCGCCGTCGCGAGCAGTTCGGCCCGGACGCTCCCCCGCTGCGCTCCGGCTGCCCGCGTCAACGCGAAGGCCTTCAGGGACAGGACCGGCAGGACGCAGGGCATCGCATTGAGGACGAGACCGCCGAGCAGGGCCGTCGCCAGGATGGCGAGCCACGCACCCCAGCCGGTGCCGGTCGTGGCCGGGAGCGTGACTTCGGCGCTGCGCAGGCCATCGACCAGGGTGATGCGCAGCGCGCTATCCGCAGCGTCCGGGGGCAGGCTCAGGGCGAGCCGGGCCGCACGGCCACCGTCGGCCAGGGCGATTTCCGGAGGGGCGGTCACGACGCCCGTCAGACCCTCGACGAACAGATCCGGCGCGACGAAGGCTCGGCGTTCGCTGGTCACCCGCAGGACCAGGCGCCGGTCGTTCGGCGGTCCCTCCCGGGCCTGCCCGACGAGGGCGAAGCCCGCAGCCTCGGGCGGCCCGGGAACGCGCGCGCGGGCGGCATCGATCAGTCCCGCCTCCGCCGAGGGGCGATCCGGTCCCGCCGGCAGCGCGAGTTCGAGGGTCGCGCGATAGGGCACGCAGACCTCACCGCAGACCGCGTGCACGAGGCGCAGGCGCAGATGCGCGGCCCCGTCGCCACGCCGTGTGAAGCGAAGGGGCAGGACGACGCCGGCTTCGTACACGAACGTCTGGAGGTCGCCGACGGTGAGGCGTCGCGGTGCGGGCCAGGCGATGGATTCGAGCACGAGCCCGTCCGATCCGCTCCAGTCGAAGGTCGGGGCCAAGCCGGCATCGCCCGGGCTGCGCCACGCCCCGTGCCAGCCCTCACCGAACCGAAACTCGAGGCCCGCTTCGACGGGCGATCCGTTGTCCGCGGCGTCCGTGGCCGTCACGAGCCGCACCGCCGCTCGGTCGTCGCCGATCCACGCGGTGGATGCCGCCTGCGCGGGGAAAGCTCCGAGAAGGAAGAGCGGCGCGAGGCAGGCGAGCAGACTGCGCCGGACGGGAGCGATCGGGACCATCCTCAGGCACTTGCGCGAAGCAGGCGCCGGCCGAACCCGGCCCCGGCTCCGGAGAGCAGCGCCACCGCGAGCGCGTGCAGGGCGAGGTCATTCAGCGCCATGGCGAAGGGGTGGAACAGGCCCAGGATCGACGCCGCGGCGGAGGCCGCCGCCAGACCCGCGAGGCCGCCGCTTAAGGATGGATGGAGGGCGTAGCCGCCCTTCAGGATCGCGGCGAGAAGCAGCGCGAAGGGAACGCCGAGCCCCAGGATGAATCCGACGCAGGCGCAGGCTTCCGACAGGGCGATCGGCGCTCCATGCTCCGCGCCTGCGCCGGAGACACTCGCCCCGATCCAGAGCGCAAGGCTCGGCGCGGGTAAAAGGGCCCAGCGCGGATCACGGTCGGGCAGCGTCGCGAGGATCGCCGCCGCCGCCGCGGTGACGGCGGTGGCAATCGATCCGACGGCTGCCAGGACGAGGTCTGGCTCGCCAGCGTGGCGTGAAAGTGCCCCCTTCAGGTCGGCGACCGCCGCGAGGCCGGCGCCGGGGAGAGCGACGACCAGCAGCCAGCCGAGCATCCGCCGGAGCGGTGAGCGCAGGCGCCGGGCGGGAACGAGGCCCCGGGCCAGCGCGTCGATCAGGCGGGTATGACGCAAGGCGCCAGGACTTGGCTCGTCGTTCCAGAGGGGCATGTCTCAAGCCCCTGGCGAGAGGCGTGCGGCTCCGAGGATGCGGCCGTCCGATTGCTGCACGATCACGGCGGCATCCTGCCCGGCCGGCAACGCCTCGCTGAACTGCAGGGGCTCGCCCGACCAGGTGCCGAGGGTGCGCAGCGAGCGCACGACATTGGCCTGCACCAGGGTCCGTCCGCTATTCTCGCCCCGGGCCACGGGGGTGCGCAGGGACCGGTCGAAGCCGACGAGGATCACCCGGGCGCTGCCCTTGCCGGACCCGACCGTCACGGCGATGCGGCCGTTTCGGCGCGCGATCGCGACCTCGGTTCCGGTGCTCACCTCGGCCCGGGCCGCCGCGACGGCCGAGGCGGCCTCCGCACGGCGCGATCCCACCACGCTCCTGCGGCCGTCGATCACGAGCTGCGGCGTGAAATTTCCCTCGCCGAGATGCCCCGCATAGGTCGCCTGCCGCTCGGTCGCGCCCGCGAAGGAGGCGGTGTCCTTCCAGCCGAGATCGTCCCAGTAGGTGACGTGGAATCCCAGTGCCAGAAGGTCGTCGCGACCGGCCAACTCACCGAGCAGCGCTTCCGCCGGCGGGCAGGACGAGCACCCTTGCGACGTGAACAGTTCCACCACCACGGGCCGGGCGAGCACAGGCCCGGACACGAGCATGACCGACGTCAGGGCGAGGAGAAGAGACGTGAGGCGGGACGACATGGCGTACTCCGTGACGCGGCGGGATACCCGTCATTCGTCGCGGGCGACGCCCGGTTACAGTCTATCGGTGGGTCTGTACGGGTCGCAGGGCCCGGTTCGCCGAAGTCCTGATGTCAAAGAACCGTAACGCTGTTCTCGACGACGCATTCGAGCGAAGCTGACCGAATCGTGTCCGGGCGGCGGATCTCCGTCTGCCGCGCGCGACACGCGGGTGGGACTTCCGATTTCCATGTAACCGTGACGGGCCGGTCGGCGAAACCTCGTCAGGGACGCACGCTCGCCCTGCGAAGGTCTCGCCCTGCGAAGGTCTCCGGGGGGGGCGATCACCATCGGAGGAGAAGGGATGCTCGGCGATGCCTGCGCAGCAAGTCCGCCCCGACGGCGTATCCGCTTCGGCCATGCCCCGTGGTCTGCCGATGGAGCCTGAGGAAACCTTCGCCCCGCTCCCGTTCCGCTACGCCGCCGTTCCGCGCCTGACGCGGTTCTCGGACGTGCTCGATGAAGCCTTCTACTTCCCGGTGCCGGACACGTGGTGGATCGCCCTCTGCGACGTGGTGATGTCCACCCGCGCGATCGAGGAGGGGCGCTACCGGTCCGTGAACATCGCCGGGGCCGCCCTGATCGCGGGCGTGCGCAACGCCCTGCCGGAGGCCGACACGCCGTTCGTCTTCGGGGGCGACGGTGCGACCCTGCTGGTCTCACCCGAGCATCGCCAGACGGTCGAGGCGGTTCTGGCCGCGACGGTGACCTGGGTCGGCGAGACGCTCGACCTCACCTTGCGGGCCGGGCTGATGCCGGTCTCGGCGGTGCGGGCCGCCGGACACGACCTCCGGATCGCGCGCTACGCCGCCTCTCCCAGAGTCGATTACGCGATGTTCTCCGGCGGCGGCCTCGCTTACGCGGAGGCTGCGCTGAAGGGTGGGCTCCACGCGATCCCGGCGGCCGCAAGTGGCGCGAAGCCGGACCTCACCGGTCTGTCCTGCCGGTTCGAGGCGGTGCCGGCCCAGGGTGGCCTGGTTCTCTCCCTCATCGTCCTGCCCGAGGCGGGCGCCGACCGGAACGCCGTGCTCGCGAGCCTCGGCGAAGTTCTGGCCGTAGTCGAGGCAAGCCCCGGCATGGGGCGCCCGTTGCCGGATTCCGGTCCCGCGATGCGGCCGCCCTGGTCGGGCCTTCGGGAGGACGCGCGCGGACAAGATCCGTTGGCGGGGTCGCGCTGGCTTCGCCTGGCGAGCCTGTTCCTGTCGCGCAGCGCGACCTTCGCGTTGTTCCGCCTCGGCGTGCCCTTCGGCCGCTTCTCGCCGCGCCACTATCGACGGCGGCTGGCCGCCAATGCCGACTTCCGGAAATACGAGGACGGGCTCCGCCTGACCGTGACCTGTCCGGTCGCGACGGCGGATCGGATCGAGGCGCGGCTCGCCACCGCACAGACGGCAGGGCTGGTGCGGTACGGCCTGCACCGCCAGGAGGCCGCGGTGGGGACCTGCATCACGCCCTCCGTGCTGCGCGACGACCATGTCCATTTCGTCGATGGCGCCGACGGCGGATATGCCCGGGCCGCCACCATGCTCAAGCGGCAGCCATGACGGCACCGGACATCCCGTTCCTGGCCGGCCTGGACCCGGAGGCCGCCGCCGCGGTGCGGGCGCGTATGGTCCCGGTGGCGGTGGCGGGCGGAAGCACGCTGTTCGCGCAAGGCGAGGCCGGGGACGCGCTCTACACCCTGGTGTCCGGGGCCATCGGGATCTCGACCGACGGTGCCATCGGGCCGTCCCGCCGGATCGCCCGGTTGAACCCGCCCGAGAGCTTCGGCGAGATGGCCCTGCTCTCGCCGGCCCCCCGATCCGCCACCGCCACGGCCCTGCGGGATTCCAATCTGCTGCGGCTGGCCCGCGCGGATTTCGAGGCGGTGGTCGCGCATCATCCCCGGATGCTGCTCTACTTCGCGCGGCTTCTTACCGAGCGCATCCGTGCCGGCCAGGAGGGCGAGACGGTGCGGCACAGGCCACGCAGTTTCGCCGTGCTCGCCGTCACCGAAGGGCTCGATGCGGCGGCTTTCGGGAACGCCCTGGCGGCGGCCTTCGACGCCACCCTGCCGGGCCGCACCGGCTGCCTGACACGCTGGCCGGAGGGCGCGGACGAGACCTGGTTCCACGACTACGAGACCCGCCACGCCCGCACGATCTTCGTGGCCCACGAGGTCGGTTGCCCGTGGTGCCGGCTCTGCCTGCGCCACGCGGACCACGTCCTGCTGCTCGCCGAGCCCGGCCGGCCGCCCCGCGACGGGGCCGCCGCCTGGCTCGGGAGCCTGCGGTCGGACTGGATCCGGATGGATCTCGCCGTCCCGCAGGACGCGGATGCGGTTCTGCCCCGCCCTGTCCATCCCGATGTCGCGGCCTTGCCCGCCGCCCTGCGCATTCCGGTGCGGGCCGGCAACGTGAGCGATCTCGAGCGGCTCGCGCGCCTCGCGAGCGGTTCGGCCCGGGGCCTCGTCCTCGGCGGCGGCGGCGCGCGCGGCCTTGCCCATCTCGGGGTGCTGCAGGCCCTGGAGGATGCCGGCTGCGCCCCCGACTTCGTCGGCGGAACCAGCATGGGCGCGGTGGTCGCGGCCAGCCTCGCCATGGGTCTCGGCATCGACCGCATCCGCGCACGGACGGTCGCGTTCTTCGTCGGCAACAATCCCCTCAACGACTACACGCTGCCCTACCACGCGCTGACCCGCGGGGCGAAGGTCGACGCGGGTCTCGCCGCATGGTTCGGCGGCGCCCGGATCGAGGATCTCTGGCTCCCCTTCCTCTGCGTCTCCTCCAACCTGACGACCGGCACCGCGATGGTCCACCGCAGCGGCGACCTGCCTGGCGCCTTACGAGCCAGCATTGCGATTCCGGGCCTGCTCCCCCCGGTCTGCACCGAGGACGGCGTCCTGGTGGACGGGGGCATGATGAACAACCTGCCGGCCGACGTGCTGGCCGGCCTGGAGCGGGGACCGGTGCTCGCCGTCGATGTCGGCAGCGACCGCGCCTTCGGCGACATGCCGGCGCGCTCCTGGCGCGGACGCCTGATCCGGCGGATGCTGGGGGTCCCCGATGCCATGCCGGGCATCGCGCCCCTGCTGCTGCGGGCGGCGACCGTGTCGGGCGATGCGCAATCGATGATGGCGGTCGGCCACGCCGCCGCCCTGCTCAAGCCGCCGCTCGCCGGCATCGACTTGCGGGCCTGGTCGAGCTTCGAGGCCATCGCGGGGATTGGGTACCGCCATACGCAGGAGGCGCTCGCGCAAGGCCGCCTGCGCGCCTGGACCGAGGGCAGCGGATGATCGCGTCCATGAGTCGAGGAGGTAAACCCGGTGCGCCAGCGCACCCGTCCGGGCGCCCGCCCGTAACCCGGATGTGCGCCGCAGCGATGGTCTCGGTATCGCAACCGACGCATCGAGGACGCGCCACCATGAAGGTGCTGATCGCCGCCACGGCCTTGACCGGGCACATCAATCCGCTTCTCAGCCTGGGCCGGCGTCTCGCCGCCCGGGGAGACGGCGTCGTCATGACCACCGCCGAGCGATACCGCGAAAAGGTCGAGGCGGCGGGCCTGCGCTTCTCGCCTTGCGACGACGGCGATGCCGCCGCGTATCGCGAGACCGACCTGCCGGCCGGCCCCGAGCGCTATCGGCGCGAGTTCGTGCGCCGTTTCATCGATCCGATCCCGGTCCAGGCGGAGGTCCTGCATCGCCTCGTCGAGGCGGAGCGGCCCGACGTGATCGTCGCCGGCAGCCTGTTCCTCGGCGTGCTGCCGCTGCTGCTGGGGACCAGGCCGCGTCCTCCCGTCGTCGTCTTGAACGTCAGCTTCCTGTTCCTCGACCGGCCGGACCACGCGCCGGTCGGCCTCGGCCTGCCGCCGGCCCGAACGGACGCCGAGCGCGCCCATTACGCGGTCCTGAAGGCCGGGATGGATGCCGCCTTCGTCGATCCGGTGCGCGCCTACGCGGACGCACAGCTGGCCCAACTCGGCCTGCCGCCCCTTCCGGCTTCGCTGCCGCACTCCATCGCCGTGCTCCCGGACCTGTTCCTCCAGCCGACGGTGCCCGAGTTCGAGTATGATTTCGGGACGCTGCCGCCCAACCTGCGCTTCACCGGCCTGCTGCCGGCACCGAGCGCCGAGGTCGCGCTCCCCGATTGGTGGCAGGCGCGCGACCGGGCCAAGCCCGTCGTCCTGGTCACGCAGGGCACCCTGGCGAATGCCGATTTTGGCGAACTGATCGAGCCGACCCTCGCGGCCCTGGCGGACCGCGACGACCTGCTGGTGGTGGCGACCACGGGCGGGCGCCCCGTCGAGGCCCTGCGTGGCCCTCTTCCGGCGAATGCCCGGGTGGCGCCGTTCCTGCCCGTCGACGCGATGCTGCCGGAGGTGTCCCTGCTCGTCACGAATGGCGGATATGGCAGCGTCTCGCAGGCCCTCGCGGCCGGCGTGCCGATCGTCTCGGCCGGGCTGACCGAGGACAAGGCGGAGATCGGCGCGCGCATCGGCTGGTCGGGCGCTGGGCTCGATCTCGCGACCAACGCGCCGTCGATCCCGGCGCTGCGCGAGGCGATCGAGACGGTGCTGGTCCAATCCCGCTACCGCGCACGGGCCGCATCCCTGGCGCGCGCCTTCGCGGGGCTGGACGCCGGGTCAGCGATGCTCGCTGGCATCGACGACGTGGTTCGCACCCGCTGGATCCTCCGGGGGATCGCCGCATGAGCGCCATCCCGATCTTCGGCCCTGCCCCCGTCGGAGCCCTGGCTGGAACGACGGCGAACCGGCACCGCGACGGCGGGCGAACGCCCCGGCCGATCGTGTTCGCCGCCACCCTCGTCCTCGCTGCCCTGACCGGCCTGCCCCCAACATCGGTCGCCACCCTGATCCCGCAGGACGACGATCCGTCCGATTCGTTCCTCGGCCTCTGAGCGCCAGCGAGGTATCGCCATGACCGACCCCACCGAGTCCTCCCCAGGAGAAGCCGCGCCGCTTCGCGTCGTGGTCGACCTCAACCGGTGCCAGGGCTACGCGCAGTGCTGCTACGCGGCGCCCGGTGCCTTCGAGGTCCGAGGCCACGAGATCCTGTTCTACGATCCGGCTCCGCCCCGCGCGAGGCGGGGAGAGATCGAGCGGGCCGTCCAGGCCTGCCCCGTCCGCGCCATCAGCCTTCAGGTCGAATTCGGAGACGCATCGTGAGCACTGGGGAGACGGCCGGCATCGTCGTCGTCGGCGCGTCGCTCGCCGGCCTCCGGGGCGCGGAGGCCCTGCGCCGCAACGGCTATGCCGGCCGGCTCACGATCGTGGGCGACGAACCGTATCGCCCCTACGACCGGCCGCCCCTGTCGAAGCACGTCCTGTCGGGCGAATTGGCGCCGGATGCCACCGCGCTGCCGGAACTCGTCGCCCTCGATGCCCACTGGCGTCTGGGCCATGCGGCGGTCGCCCTCGACCGGGTTGCGCGCTCGATCGCCCTCGCGGACGGGACGGGGCTCGCCTACGAGCGCTTGCTCGTCGCCACCGGCGCGCAGGCGCGCCCCTGGCCCGCCGCTTCGGGCGGTGGGCTCGCCGGGATCTTCACCCTGCGCGGCCGGGACGACGCCGCCCGCCTGCGACGCGCATTGTCCGAAGGGCCCCGGCGCGTCCTCATCGTCGGCGCCGGCCTGATCGGCTGCGAGGCGGCCTCCTGCTGCCGCGATCTCGGACTGCCCGTCACCTTGGTCGACCCCAATCCGACGCCGCTCGCCCGTTCGCTCGGCACCTGGGTCGGCGGCGTCATCGCCGATTGCCTGCGGGATGCCGGCGTGACCTTTCAAGCCGGCGCACAGGTGCTTCGCTTCGCGGGCGACGCCTCGGGCCGGGTCGTTCGCGCCCATCTGGCGGATGGGCGCGCGGTCGAGGCCGACCTCGTCATCGTGGCGCTTGGCGCCACGCGCGCCACGGACTGGCTCTCGGGGGCAGGCCTGATGGCCGATGCCGGCGGCGTGACCTGCGACAGCGCCTGCCGGGTGCTCGGCGCCGATGGGACGCCGTGTCCGGACATCTCCGCCGCCGGGGACGTCGCGCGCTGGCCGAACCCCCTCTACGGCGGCCGGCTGATGTCGGTGGAGCATTGGGGCAACGCCGTCGCGCAGGCCGCGCACGCCGCACGCAACATGCTGGCGCCGGCCGAGGACCAGCAGCCCTACCACCACCTGCCGGCCTTCTGGTCGAGCCAGTTCGGGATCAACCTCAAGGCCGTCGGCCTGAGCGAGGGCGCCGACGCGGTTGCGATCGTGCAGGGCTCGCGGGCGTCACGGCGCTTCCTCGCCGTCTATGGCCGCGCCGGACGCAGCATCGCGGCGGTGTCGTTCGATCAGGCCCGCTGGCTCCCCGCCTACGCCGAGGCGATCGCGGCCGGACAGGCATTTCCGCCGATCCGTGAGGCGACCGACCAGGGCGGGTTCCTCTCCCAATCACCGGGCTTCCCGCCGCCCCGTGCCACGTCCACGCGCATCGAGGCCCGTCATGGCTGAGGACACGCTGTTTTCCGAGGTCCTGGACCCCGCCAACCGGGCCGATCCCTATCCGATCTACGCGCGACTTCGCGAGAACCCGGTCTCGCGCCAGCGCGACGGCAGCATCGTGGTGAGCGGCCACGCGGCGATCCGCAGCCTGATCTTCGATCCCCGCCTCAGCTCCGAGGATCTGCCGCCCTCCCACCGCCCGCGCACGGGCAACCCGCTCAAAGACTGGCTCCTCAACCCGATCAAGGACCGGATCGCCACGGCCCACCGCCCCCTGATCTTCCGCGACCCGCCCGATCACGACACCCTGCGCCACGTCGTGATGCGCGAATTCTCGGCGGCGCGGGTGCAGGCGCTGCGGCAGCGCGTCGTGCGGGACGTGGACGCCCTCATCGACGTCTGCCGGGGGCGCGACGAGGTCTGCCTCGTGGAGGACCTGTCCTATCCGCTCCCGGTCTCGGTGATCTGCGACATGCTCGGCGTGCCGGAGGCGGACGAGCCGCAGTTTCAGGCCTGGGCGACGCAACTCGCCACCGCCCTCGAGCCCGATGCCCGCCACGACGAGGCCAGCCGGCACCGGACGGTGGCGGCCTTCGATGCGATCTCCGGCTACATGCGCGCCCTGATCCGCGCCAAGCGCCGACGCCCCACCGCCGACATGCTCAGCGCCCTGGCCGCACCGGGGCCCGACGGGAAGGCCGTGATGGGCGATTTCGACCTGATCTCGACGGCGATCCTGCTGCTGGTGGCGGGCCACGAGACCACGGTGAACCTCATCACCAACGGCATGCTGACCCTGCTGCGCCATCCGCAAGAGTTGGAGCGCCTGCGCGCCGATCCGGAGCGGGCGCCGCGCGTGGTCGAGGAGTTGCTCCGCTACGAGCCGCCCGTGCATTTCCGCACCCGCAAGGCTCTCGGGACCATCGAGATCGCAGGCAGAACCATTCCGAAGGGCACGCCGGTCATCCTGCTCTTCGCCGCCGCGAATCGCGACCCGGCCCGCTTCAGGGATCCGGACCGTTTCGACCCGGATCGGGAGGACAACCAGCATTTCGGCTTCGGCGGCGGATTGCACTACTGCATGGGCGCCCCGCTCGCGCGGATCGAGGCCGAGATCGCCCTGGTCGCCCTCTGCCGCCGCCTCGTCGCCCCCCGACTCATGGCCGACCCGCCGCCCTACAGGCCCGGAGCCTCCCTGCGTGGTCCCGAGAGGCTCGGCATTCGGATCTCGGGCATCGTGTCGGGGAACGCCTGACGCCGGAACGCGGTGGAACCGTGGAGAACGCGATGTTTCGCCGGCACGCCACCGCCCTTACCCTCTCAGGGCGGGCATGATGTCGGTACGGGATCACACGAACCGGCCGTCGATCAGGTTCCGCATCGTCGTGGGCCACGAACTCCAAGTATCGGTACTTGGAGACCCGCCATGCTCACCATCCTTCGCCCCGTCGTCGTCGCGCTCACCCTGACGAGCTCAGCGCCCTTCGCCGTGGCCCGCACACCGGAGGCGGCCGTTCCATCGGCGGGCACCTTCCTTCCCACGGCAACGACCCTGCTCCGACACGTGGCTGCCAATGGAACCACCAAGCCGCTGGGCGCGCCCGTGGATCAGCGCCTTGGTACCTCGCTGCACTTAGCGACGGCCGACATGCGTCTGAGCCGCGCCATCCGCGCAGCGATTTGTACAGGCTGTTGAAACGCCCCCATGCAGGAGACGATAAGGCCTCGTTCTTCCTTTCCTGAGCGTACAACAGGTGACACCGTCCGCTTCGGTACATCCTGTACCCGAAAGCGGCCAGACAGTTCTCCACCCAACCCGGACGCCTGGATTGCCATGAGCGCTCCCCATAAGCGGCCATTCGTTGGCCATCCGGCAACTTCGGCTGAGGGTGAAGAGCTGAAGTGGCTTGTTGCCGCAAGCCAGGGCTGCTGAAGCTAAGGAGAAAGTTGCTGAGACGCTGGTGGTTGCAAAGCCAAAGCGTACATGACGACAGCGCAAGGCTGTTGTTGCTGAATGATGCTTAAGGGCGGTAGTCGACATGCTACCGCCCATAAGCCCTGATCTAATGCCCCTGGTGGGGGACCGGCTGCTGTGCCTGCTGCGCGTTGCGCTTTGCCAGGGCGCGACCGGCAACACAGCCACCGACGGCACCGACGACCCCGTGCCCAGCGTAGTGACCTGCAATCCCGCCGACGATGGCGCCCTTGATGCACCCCTTAGCTTCGGCCTGACCGGCCATTGCAATGGAAAGGACGGCGAGCGTCCCGATGGCTGCAATCCGCATGGTGACCTCCGAACTACTCCCCGCAGCGCGGGGCTGTATGCAGCAGAGATGTATCTTTGGTCTGGCCGGCAGAAGACGTCTAATCCTGCCCACAGATCAAAAAATCGGGATCGGCATTCAGATCATAGCGTGAGGCCCCTGAAGCATGGACCGTGACCTCTCGATCACGGCTGCCCCGCCGCCCGATCCGATCACGGGCCGGCGGTGAGAATCGTCCATCTCACGTTGAGCCGGCACGCAACTTGGTTAGTAAGTAGCATGATATCGGTCAGTTATTAGAGGGTTAAATTGCGAAAATATAAAGCGCTTTCGAGCTATGAAACACGGTAAAATTTGATTTACTATGGGCTTGAAAGCATGAAATTTAGCTCGGGCTGGGGACGTAATAGGGGCCGAATAAGAGATACCAATGCCAGCCACCCCAAATGCCGAACGATCAAACGCGCTCGCTCGCATGCCTCTTCGCGACTTCATCTCACGGTGGAGATGGATTGTCGGCGAGCCCCCCGCTGCAATGCTAGAGAGCAGGTCGGACATGATTTGCATCCTCGTTGCGAGTATTCCGATTGCCCCTCCGACGCATATCGAAACGAGAAATCAGCCGTAGGCGCCGAGGAACAGGTAGCCCATGACCCTCGGCCCAGATGAGGTTTTTATGGCCTGTCCGTCCGTCGCGGCGAGCGTGTTGGCCCACATTACCCTGACTTGCTCGCTGTCCAGCGGCCGCTGCAGGAGATCGGACCAGCGAGGTCCCATCGTCCCGAGCCGTCGGATGACCTGAGTCGCCCCTCGACGGCGATGCGGGCCAGTCCGCTTTTGATGGAGCCAACGAGGCGTCCGTTTTTGCCGACGCGTCCGGAGGCGTCGGCCTCGCTGCCGCTCGCGTCGTCGACGATGCCGCCACGGATGACGATGGGGTACCGATACGGTCCGGAGCAGCCGCCATCGTCGACCGTCGCGGAGACGGACCATCGCCCGTCGAATTTGCCCTGGGCGACGACCGGGACGGGCGTGGCGCATGCGATGGCCAGGGTCAGCGCGGAGATTTTCCAGTGGGGTGGCATCGGCTCCTCTTCACAGCCCGCCCGTCGGGGGCGGCACGGTGTCGTCTTCGTTATGGGCAAGGTAGCGGACCATGAGTTCGCCCGTGGCCCGGGCGGCATAGTCCGCCGGCGGCTCGCCGGCATGGGGCGAGACGAGATCCGTCACGCATAGGCCGTCCAGGATCAGCATGAGCTCCGAACGTGCCATGCCGCACTCGATGGCTTCCTGGATGGCCTGCGTCTCGTAGGCCTGCACGACCATGCTCAGGCGCGTATCCCCGGGTCCGTGGGCGCCCCCGGCAGGTGATCGGGGCCGACGCCTGGCTCCACCGGCTCGTCGATCGGCGCGTCCTCGTAGGGGGCGGACGGCTCGTCCGGCCCCAGCGGTCGCTCGCCGGGGAACGGCCACGGCGGCATCTCCGCGGGGATGTCGCCCCCGGGAATGGGGTCGGGCATGCTGGGATTGGCCATCGTGGAATCCTCCATAGCCATTCGTGATGGATGGCCTACGGGCCGGACGTGCGCCCGGAGCGGCACGACGCCCGGCCCTGCGGCCATGCCGGACCTGATCGGGGGGACTCATGGGGTCCGGCATAACTCGGGTTTCGCTCGCCGGTGGCATCGAGGCGTTCGGCGATGACCATCAGATATGCTCGACCGGAGACCGCTCAATAATGCAGATGCATCAATTCGATGGCTGACGACGTGGTAAAACACCGGGCGCGACGCGTTATCGTCGTCGCGCACAAAGGCAATCGACCTTTCAGGGAGACATCACGGCCGGAACCGGCATCGGACATCCGGCCAGATCCTGGAAGAGGCCGCCATAGCCGAGCGCGACGGCCTTCCGGAACGCCAGGCGCTGGTCCGGGGCGCGTTCCCGCAGATGGCTGTCCCGGACGGCGCGAACCCGGGCGGCGAGGAGGGCGAGATCGAACGTGAGGGCGCCCTCCTCGGTCGGGTCGGTGGGTCTCTGCGCCGTCATGACAGGCCCAGGGCCATGGCGAGGCGTTCCCGCGCCCGGCTCACCCGGCTCTTCACGGTGCCGACCTGGCAGCCGAGGACGGCGGCCACCTCCTCGTGTTTGAGCCCGTCCACCGTCACCAGAAGCAGGGTCTCGCGCTGCTCCTCGGGAAGGTCGTTCAGGGCGGCCTGCAACTCGAACAGGGCCACGCGGTGCTCCTGGTCCGGAGCAGAGGACAGCGCACCTGCGAATGCCCCGTCGACGTCCTCGACCTCGCGTCGCAGGCGCTTGCGCTGGTTCAGGTGCGTATTGCGCAGGATCGTGAATAGCCACGCGACGAGGTTGGTGCCGTCCTGGAACTGGGACCGGCGCTCCCAGGCCCGCATCAGGGTCGCCTGAACCATGTCGTCGGCCTCCGCGGCATTCCCGGTGCGCATGCGGGCAAAGCGGCGCAAGCGTGGCACCAGGGCAATGAGTTCGTCGCCGAACGCCTTCGTGACCTGGCGCTCGGCCTCCGCGTCGAGCAGGGCGGCCCGAAGTCGAAGCAGGGCCCGGCCGAGGCGCGTATCAGCGTCGACCGTATCCATTCTGGGAATGAGCCCATCCAGTTGCCGTCCGATCAGGTCTTGGACATGACGGGGCAGTCCCTCGCCAGGCGAAGGTTCGTCGGAGATCATGCTTAAGTACATGTGAGGAGATTCAACCTTCTTCCGGTCGACGACCGGATATGCCCGCCCTCTACGGTAGGAAATACGTAGCCGGTTGTGGCTGATCGTTCACGTTCACGTCAATGATCGAGATATACCAGCCAACTGCCGGTTTTCACCGGAACCGTCCTCCCTAACCATCTGTTACGGCCGTGCTTGATTCAAGCAACAGGGAAGGCGGTCGAAGGTGACGGTAGGCGTCGACAGGCATGAGCTTCGGCAGATCATCGCCGGCCTCAGCGAGGGCGTGATCCTGGTCGAGCCCGACCAGACCATCGCCTACGCCAACGCGGCCGCCCTCGCGATGCACGGGGCGGAGACCGTCGGCGAACTCGGCGAAACGGTGGACGCCTATCGCGAGCGGTTCGCCCTGCGCTACCGCAACAACCACACCCCGAACCACTATCCGATGGAGCGGGTCGTCTCCGGCGAACGCTTTCACGATGTCATCGTCGACGTGAAGCGCACCGACCGGCCGGAGGTCGACTTCGTCCATTCCCTGCGCAGCCTCGTCGCCACCGACCGGGAGGGCAATCCGAGCTGTCTCGCCCTCATCCTCAAGGACGTCTCGGAGCAGTTCGAGGCCGAGGAGCGCTTCGAGACCACCTTCAACGCCAATCCGGCCCCGGCGGTGATCTGCCGGCTCTCGGACCTGCGCCACGTCAAGGTCAACCTCGGCTTCCTGGAGATGACCGGCTACACCCGCGACGCCGTGATCGGGCGCAGCGTCTACGAGGTCGACGTGCTGGCCGGCGCCCGTAGCCGCGACCTCGCGATCTCGCGCCTGAACAGCGGTGGCACCATCCCGCAGATGGAGGCCTGCCTCGACCTCCCCGATGGCGGATCGCGCTACGTCATCGTCGCCGGCCAGCCGATGGAGCTCGGCGACGAGCCGTGCATGCTGTTCACCTTCGCCGACCTGGACCTGAGGCGGAAGGCGGAAAAGGCCCTCCGCCAGAGCGAGGAGCGCTTTGCCAAGGCGTTCCGACTTACCCCCGTTCCGACCCTGTTGGCCCGCGCCGACGGCTTCGCCATCACCGGGGTCAACGAGGCCTTCACCCGGGTGTTCGGCTATGGCGCGGACAAGGTGTCCGGACGCTCGCCGGCGGATCTCGGACTCTGGGTCCACGAGGCCGCCCGCATCAAGTTCGAGTCGGCGGTGGCCCGTACCGGTTACGTCCTCGGGCTGGAGGTCTGCCTCAAGCACGAGGACGGCACCAACTTCGATTGCCTGGTCTCCGCCGAGCGGGTGGAGATCGGCGCCGAGACCTTCGCCCTCCTGGTCCTGCAGGACATCACCGAGCGCAAGCGCACGGAGCGCGAGCTGTTCGAGGCCGTCGAGGCGGTGATGGCCGACACCTCCTGGTTCAGTCGCGGCCTCATCGAGAAGCTCGCCAACCTGCGTCGGCCCGGTGCCGACCATAAGGACGGCATTGTCCCGAACGTCTCGGTGCGCGAGCGTCAGATCCTGGACCTGATCTGCCGGGGGCTCGGGGACGACGCCATCGCCAAACGGCTGAACCTGTCGAAGAACACGGTGCGCAACCACTCGGCGTCGCTCTATCGGAAGCTCGACGTGCACAAGCGCTCCGAGGCCATCGTCTGGGGCCGGGATAACAGGTTTCCGCTGTCTCAACCTGAAAAATAAAAACCCCTCAGCTGGTACATCTGCATCATTGCCTGCTGGAAATGGCGGGCCACTTGATGTGTATGTCAATCGCCCAGGCTTTGGAGCATCCCGTGACCGCGCAGAAGACGACCGACACCTCCGACAAGCTCAAGGGCTCGATCAAGGAGGCCATCGGCAAGTTGGTCGGCGATCCCAAAGTCGAGGCCGAGGGCAAATCTCAGCAGAAATTACCGAAGTCCGACGCGAAACCGAAGCAATCCTCTAAGCCGTAGTTAAGGTTTCGCGTCGCACCTCACGAACATCATCATCTCCGAACACGGGAACAACGACATGGTTGACACGGATCGCATCACCGGCGCCGCCAAGGAACTCGGCGGCAAGGTTCAGGGCACGGTAGGTGACCTCACCGGGTCGAAGCGCGACTCGGTCGAGGGCCGTGCCCGCGAGGCGCAGGGCGCCGCCGAGAACCTTTACGGCCAGGCCAAGGACACCGTGCGCAACGCCGCCGAGCACGTCGCCGACACCGCCCGCGACATCGGCGGCAAGGTCCGCGATACGGTCGGCAACCTGATTGGGTCCGACGACGTCGAGGACCGCGCACGTCGCGCCCAGGGTGCAGCAAGCGACACCTACGACCGCGGTGAGCGCTCCGTCCGCAGCGCCGGGCGCGAGGCCTACGACCGGGCCGATGACGCCTATGAGAACGGCGGCCGGTACCTGCGTGAGGGTGGTCGAGAGGTTACCAGCCAGATCGCGGAGCACCCCATCGCCGCTCTGCTCGTTGCCGGCCTCCTCGGCTACGGCCTCGGCCTGCTCATCCACGGCCGTGACTGACCCGCAACCCCTGATCTTGGTCCGACCGCGCCGGGACTGCGCGGTCGGACCCTGACGTTCCACCCCACCCACTGAACCCTCGAACGACCGAATTTCTCGGACGACCGACGACCCGGAGTACAAGTAACGTGTCCACTTCCCCCATCCTCGCGACCCAGAATACCGCGGCCTCTGCCGATACCCGCACCGTCCTGCTGAACCAGGTTTCCTGGGGCGCCATCTTCGCAGGTGCCACGACGGCGCTGGTGACCCAGGTCATCCTGAATATGGTCGGCGTCGGCGTCGGCCTGTCCAGCGTCGGAGCGAACGCCGCCGACAATCCGGCCGCCTCGACCCTGTCGCTCAGCGCCGGCATCTGGTTCGTGGGCTCCGGCATCGTCGCAGCTCTGGCGGGTGGCTTCATCGCCGGTCGCCTCTCGGGCAAGCCCATCACCGGCGCGGCTGGCCTGCACGGCCTCGTCTCCTGGGCGGTCACCACCCTGGTTGTGCTATACCTGCTGACCTCGGCGGCCGGCGGTCTCATCGGTGGCGCCTTCTCCGGGGTTACCAGCACGCTCGGCGGCGCCGGCTCGCTCGTCGGCGGCACCGTGCAGACGGCAGCCCAGGCCGCGGCCCCGTCGCTGTCGAAGATCTCGAACCCCTTCGACGGCATCGAGCAGTCGGTCCGCAACCAGGCCGCCGGCCAGGACCCGCAGGCCGCCAAGGACGCCGCCGTCGCCGCGATCCGCGCCCTGTTCACGGGTGACCCGGCTCAGAAGGCCCAGGCCGAGAACCGCGCCGCCGACGCCCTTGCCAAGGCCCAGGGCATCCCGGTCGACCAGGCCAAGACGCAGATCCAGGACTACAAGAAGCAGTACGAAGAGACCGTCGCCACCGCCAAGGTGAAGGCCGAGCAGGCGGCCGTCGTCGCCAAGTCCGCCGCCACCCAGGGTGCGTTCTACGGTGCGCTCGCCCTGATCCTCGGCGCGCTCGCGGGCTTCTTCGGTGGCCGCCTCGGCGCTCCGAAGCTCCACACCCTCGCCGACGCCTACGACACTCGCCGCGTCTGAGCCCGTCCCCGGCCGGTCCTCGCGACCGGCCGGTCCTCAATGTCCGACATCCCGCCCCTCGAACCGAAAGAATCATCCCGTGAGCAGCACCACCGACAAGCTGAAGGGCCTCGCCAACGAGGCCGCTGGCAACGTCAAGCAGGCCACCGGCAAGGTCACTGGCAACGACGGTCTCGTCGTCGAGGGCAAGGCGCAGGAACTCAAGGGCGAGGCTCAGCGCACCGTCGGCGAAGCCAAGGACGGCGTGTCGTCGCTGGTCGACAAGGTCACCGGCGAGCGCTGATCCCATAAGGGCGGTGGGTGACCCGGTTGGGTTCCTGCGCCCCATCATTCGAACCCAGGAGTATCCCATGAACGGTGACCAGTTCCGCGGCGCGTCCCGCCACCTCAAGGGTCGCGCGCAGACCGCCGTCGGCGGCCTGACCGGCAATCCGGCTCGCCAGGTCCGCGGTGCCGTCAACCAGGTGGCCGGTGGGGCTCAGTACGCCTACGGCCGCGCCCGTGACCGCGCCGAGGATCTCATCGACGACGGGCGCGACATCGCCCACGAGGTCCGGGATCGCGCGGGCAACCTGATCGAGGACGGGCGTCACCTCGTCGACGAGGCGCGCGACCGCGCGGGAAACCTAATTGCGGACGGTCGCGACTTCGCCCGTCATGCCCGTAAGCGCGGCACGACCTATGGCCGCCAGGCCGCCCGCTACGCCGACGACAACCGCACCTCGACCCTGCTCAGCCTCGCCGCCGTCGCTTTTGCGGTGGGCTGGCTGTCCCGCTCCAAGCGCTGACCCATCACACCGGAGATCACACCATGATCCGCAAGCTACTCACAGCCTTCCTCCTCCCGAAGGTCATCGCCTACGTCAGTCGCCGCTTTTCCGGACGCTCCGGTACCCCGCCGAACCGCCGGGGCTACTGACCTTCCCCTGCCGTCCGAAACCGACTCAGGAAACCTATCCACGATGAAGCTGACCCTTGCCCTCGCCGCCACCGTTGCAGCCACCCTCGTCGGCCTGCCGGCCCATGCCGCACCGGCCTCCGCAGCGCCTATCGAAGCGCTCGTCCGCGGAGACCTGCCGACCGATTACGTGCAGTACCGGCGCTTCGGTCACCGTCACGGCTGGCGCGGTGGACGCGGATACGGGCGGGGCTATGGCTACCGTCGCGGCTACGGGTATCGCCGCGGGCCCGGCGTCGGCGCGGCGGTCGGCGCGGGCGTGGCCGGCCTCGCGGCGGGCGCCATCATCGGCGGCGCCATCGCCAACTCGCAGGCGCAGGCCGCGCCGGCGGTCGTGCAGGGCGGTCCGGGCCCGGAAGCCGTCGCAGCCTGCGCCCGTCGCTTCCGGTCCTACGACGCGTCGAGCGGGACCTACCTCGGCAACGACGGCGACCGCCATTCTTGCCCATGATCCAACGGAGCACCGGTCCCGCCATGGCGGCGGGCTCGGTTCCATGACGGCATAGCTCCCGGACGCCTCGCGGATCCGCGGATGTCTCGTGTTGCCGACACTCTGCAGACATCCCCGACCTCGATCCGAAGGGTCACCACCCATGCATCCGTATCTCGCCGAGTTCATCGGCACCTTCGTCCTTGTCTTCTGCGGCTGCGGTAGCGCGGTCCTGGCCGGAGACCACATCGGCTTCGCCGGGGTGGCCCTGTCGTTCGGCTTCGTGCTCGTGGCAATGGTCTACACCCTTGGACCAATTTCCGGCTGCCACCTGAACCCGGCCGTGACGGTCGGCCTGACGATCAGCGGAAAGTTCGATGCAGCCCGTCTGCCGGCCTACGTGGTCGCCCAGATACTCGGCGCCATCGCGGCATCGCTCGTCCTCTACCTGATTGCCACGGGACGTCCCGGTTTCGACGCCATCGCGACCGGTTTCGCCTCGAACGGCTACGACCTGCGCTCTCCCGGGCATTACAATCTCGTGGCGGCCTTCATGGCCGAGTTCATCCTGACGGGTCTCCTGATCCTGACCATCCTGGGCTCCACCGACCTCAAGGCCCCGGTTGGTTTCGCGGGCGTCGCCATCGGCATCGTGCTCGTAGTGATCCACCTCGTCTCGATCCCGGTAACGAACACCTCGGTGAACCCGGCTCGCAGCATCGGACCGGCCCTGTTCGCGGGTTGGGCGGCGATCAGCCAACTCTGGCTGTTCATCGTTGCGCCCCTGCTCGGCAGCGTCGCCGCGGCTCTCATCTACAATAAGATCCGTGCCCTTGATCCCGTTATGCAGATGCCCCAGCGGCAGGGCCTGCAGGCGCTTGAGGGCGAGACCGAGCAGCGCATGGAACGGGCCGGCATCAAGCCGACCGTTTTCTAAGTCCGGTTGACCATGACGTCCCTGGCCCTCCGCCGCGAGTTCGTGTTTCTCATCCTCGCGGTGCTGCTCGGGCTCGGGGCGGCGGCGGCCTACTGGGTGTCCCGCGCCACGGTGCTGACCATCGCCGTGGCGCCTAGCGACGGGACCGAGCCGGCCGTGATCCAGGCCTACGCAGACGCCCTGGCCAAGCGTCACAAAGAGATCCGCCTCAAGATTTTGCCTTTCGATGACGTACGCGACAGCGCAGCGGCGCTGCAGGACGGACGGGCCGACCTCGCCGTCGTGCGTCCGGACGTCGACCTGCCCGACAACGGCCTGACCCTCGCTATCCTGCGCGACCAGGCGATGATCATCGCATCCCCCGAGGCGTCCGGGCTGACGAGCTTCCCGGACCTCGACCGCAAGCGCCTGGCCATCCTCGCCCACCGCGACGCCGATCAGGCCCTGATCAAGGCGATGGTTGAGCATTACGGCCTAACCCTCCTCGACAAGGACCCCGAGGGACCATTGCCACCCCGTCACGTCGCCCTGGTCGAGATGCCCGAGGCCGACCTGGCAGCAGCCTTCGCGAAGAAGCGCGTCGACGCGGTCATTTCCGTGATCTCGCCAACATCGCTAGCCGCCCAACGCATCATCGGCATCGTGCAGGGTGCGAGCAAGAATCGAAAAGTGGCCTTCGTGGCGGTCGCGAACGCCGACGCCATCGTCGCCCGGCTGCCGCGTCTCCAGGCGGTGAGCATGCCGGCAGAGACCTTCGGCGGCAGCCCCAAGGTGCCGGCGGAGGACGTGGCCACCGTAGGTGCCTCCTATCGGCTGATGGCGCGGGCGAACCTGTCCCGCCCGGTGGCGGCCGACGTGACCCAGCACCTGTTCGAGTTGCGCAGCGGCATGGCGAACGTGACCCCGGCGGCGGACTACATGCAGGCGCCGAGTTACGACAGCACCGCGGCCGCAACGAGCGCGCGGCTACCGATCCATCCCGGTGCCGTCGACTACTTCGAGCGCGAGCAGCAGGGCTTCGTCGAGCGCTACGAGACCTGGATCTACCTCGTCGCGTTCCTCGGAGGCGGCATCGGCTCGGCGGTGGCGTGGGTGGGACAGCGCCTGTCGCGCATCCGGCGCGAGCGCATAGAGGAGGCCACCGACCGGCTGCTGGAGATCCGCCGCGAGGCGCAGGACGGCGCCGACGCGGGACGCCTCGAAGCGCTCGCCCGGGAGATCGACGACCTCGCCGGCGACATCGCCAAGCACGCGCTCGAACGCCCGACCGAGGCCAGGACCCTGTCGGCGGCTGCCATCGCCATCGACGCGGCCCGTTCCACGGTCAAGCGAACCATCGTCGCCGGACAACCATCGGGCGACGAGCCCGACTTGGCCGGGCGCATGACATCGACGGGAGCCTCCGCGTCCGACGCGACGGGCTGACCGCGAGACCCCGGATGACCCCATTCGGCACCATGTTCAACACGAGAAAGGGAATACGATGAGCAAGGGCTACCCCTCAATGACCGCGCTGCTGGGCCTTCTAGCCGTGGCCGGTTACCAGAACCGCGACAAGCTCGCCGAGCTCCTCAAAGGTCACGACACCCCGTCGACACCTTCCCTGAGCCCCAATCACGGCGCCGTCCCGCCGATCCCGAACACGGTGTCCAACACAGGCTCGACCGGCGGCATCGGCAACCTCGGCAGCCTGCTGGGTGGCCTCGGCACGGCCGGCGTCGGCGGGCTGATCGCCAGCGGCCTGAGCGAACTCGTCGACCACTTCACCAAGGGCGGCCACGGCGAGACGGCGAACTCCTGGGTCAACCAGGGCGCCAACCGCGACATCCCCGAGGCCGACCTCGAACGCGCCATCGGCCCGGACACCCTCGACCACCTGACCCAGCAGACCGGCCTGAGCCGTGGTGCACTCCTGTCCCGCCTCTCGCGCGAGCTGCCCTCGGCCATCGACCGCTACGCCACCGACGGCCGCCGGCCGGCCTGATCCCACGACACGGCCGGCGCCTTCAGGCGCCGGCAACTCAAGCCGCCGGGCGACGCTGCGCCGGGGTTCGATTCACCACCACCAGACATCGCGAGACCCCCATGGCCATCGACTACCGTTCAGAACTTCGCAGACCTCTGCCCTTCAGCCTCGCGGTCGTGGCCGCGGTCCTGCTGGTCTGGCTCATCGTCGCCTCCATCGCCGCCGGGCGTCAGCGCAGCGCGCGCGATCATCGCATCGAGGACCTGCAGACCCAGCAGACGGCGCTCCGGACCGACCTCGACCGGCAGATCTCGACCGCCGGCACCCTGACTTCGCTCCAGGCCAAGATCGCCACCGCACAGCAGCAGGACAAGCAGGCAAGCCAGGCCGCCGAGGAAGCGAAGTCCCGCGCCGCGACCCTGACCAAGGAGCAGCAGGCGGCCGAGACCAAGGCGACCGAGGCGAAGAAGACGGCCGAGGCCGAGACCCAGAAGCTCACCGAGCTTCAGTCCCAGGTCACCCAGGCCGAGGGTAAGCTGACCCCGCTGCGCGAGGCCATCACCACCGCGGAGAAGGCCGCCGTCGACCGGACCCAGGACCTTGCCGAGGTCGGACGTCGCCTTGAGGACGCCCGGGTGCAGGAAGCGAAGCTCCGCGCCGATCTCGCGACCATGACCCAGGAGGCGACGGCCAAGACCGCCGACCTCGCCAAGGCGGAGGAGCGCCAGCAGAACGCCCGCGAGGCCGCCGCCGCCGCCCAGAAGGAACTGGCCGACGCCCGGACCGCGACCGATCAGGCTACGAAGCAGCGCACGGATACGGATCAGGCGGTCGCCGCCTTGACCGCCAACAAGGACAAGCTGAACTCCGAGATCGAACAGGCAACCCGCGACGCCCAACAGGCACGTGATGCCCTGACGACCGTCCGCAAGGAACTCGCCGAGACCCAGGCCCAGCGCGACCGCGTTGTCTCTGAGCGCGGCCAAGCCGAGCAGGCGCTGCAGAAGCTCTCTGCCGACCGCGATACCGCGACCGCCGCGCTCGATGCGCTGCGCAAGCGTCAGACCGACGCGCAGGGCGAGCTGGCCACGCTGACCGAGACCCTGGCCACCCGCAACAAGGAAGCGGCCGCCATCGACGAGCGGCTGGCCTCGGCCCGGCAGGACCTGAGCACGGCCCAGGCGAAGCTCGCCGAGGTCCGTCAACAACTCGCCAACCCGCCCGCCGCTGCACCGAGCCAGCCGGCTCGCTGAGACAACGGTGACCCATGTGGGCAACCGCTCGCGTGGGTCGTCCATCCAGGTCCCACCGCACGCAAAGATCGCATGATGAACATTCGTATCCTCACCCTGACGTCCCTCGCTCTCGCAGGGGCCCTGGTCGTTTCCCGGCCATCCGAGGCGCAGGAGGGTCCCGAGATGGAGGCCATGCGGGCGAATTGCGGAGGCGATTACCTTCGCCTATGCGCCGGCATGAAGCCGGGCGGGCCGGAGGTGAAGGCCTGCTTCAAGCGCAATCGCCCAAATCTGTCGCAGGGGTGCTCGCAGGCCATCGCCGCCTACGAACGGTCCCGTGCGGAAACGTCCGGCGAGGCCGACGACTGACCCACGGAACGATGCGGGCGGGCGCCCGGGCTTGCCGGTCTGGGGGCAGTCCGGTCCGGGCATGATCGCCGGGCACCGGCCCTGATGGATCGAAGACCCGATGACCGGGGGCCCCGGACGATCGTCACGGCGGCATGGGAAACGAGAACGCTATGCTGACCCGCCTGAGCCGCGCCTTCCTCCGGGTGTTCCCTACCCTCCTTCTTGTCGTCTTGGGGTTGCTCGCCGCCCTGTTCCGGAGACGGGGCAGTCCCCGAAACGGCGTGACGACGCTCGTTCCGGTCCCTTCCAGTCCGCCTCTGCCTCCGGCACGACGTCGCGGGGCCGCCATCGTGCTCCTTGCCCTCCTGTTCGGGACTGGGCTGATCCTCGCCTTGGTCGACGGTAACGGTGCCCTCTGGCGGTTCGAGGCGCCGCACCCGTCGTCGGACGGCGGGGGCGGGCGAGCGGTGGCGGCCCTGTCGCAGCGGGATGTCGACACCGGCCGAGGAAAAAGTTCGGAAGTAGTCGCTCCGGGTGAATCGGTCGCTCAAGGCTCAGCGACGGTTTCCGGAACATGGGACCCACGTACGCCGACGTTCGATACCGTGCGCGTCGAGCCGAACGGGGAACTCGTCGTCGCCGGGCGAACGACGCCAAACGGCACCGTCGAACTCCTGGTCGACGGCAAACCGACGGCCAAGGTGGTCGCGGATGCGAACGGTCAGTTCGCCATCGTTCCCCCGGCGCTTGCGGCCGGGAACAGCGAGGTCGGCCTTCGGGTGACCGATGGGAAGGGCATTGTCCGCCAATCGCGGGATAGCGTCGCGGTGGCGGTCGCGCCATCGCACGATACCAAGCCGTTGGTCGCCCTGACCTCACCCGACAAAGCGACCGTGGTGCTGTCGCAACCAGGCTCGTCACAGACGGCGATCCGCTCGGTTCCCGATGCTGCGTCCACTCGACGGACGACGGCGGACACCGCAACCCCGACCCGGCGAGGCTCCGGTGAGGTCCTCCCGGGGATCGGTGCCGCTGACGACCGGGGCCGGTCCGGCCGTACGGGGAACGATGGCGATGCCCACGAGGCGGTATCGGATCGCGCCGCATCCACCGCGGCCGGGTCCGGCTTTGCGGAGGCGCCTCAGGCCCCGCCACCGGAGCGGGCGGTCGTGACGGGATCGGCGGAGGCCCCCACCAAGGTCGTCAGCGTCGACGCGCAGGAGGGCGGGCGGCTGTACGTCAGCGGCCAGGCTCCCGCCGGTGCGACCGTGCGACTCTACCTCAACGACACCCTGATCGCCCCCGCCACGGTCGGTCGCGACGGAACCGTCACCTTCACCATAGGCCGAGGCGTCAAGCCGGGGGATTACAAGGTCCGGCTCGATCAGGTCGATGCCGCATCGGGAAAGGTCCGCAGTCGCGGGGAGGTGCCTTTCTCGGTTCCGGATGAGGCCCGGATTTCGGGGACGGGCCGACCGGTTGCGGCATCACCAGAGGCATCACTCGGCGGGAAGGTGGCGTCGAACGCATCTCCACCGGCGGCGCTCGGTCTGCAGGGCGGGAATGCGGGCGCCTTTGACGGACCGCAGGATTCGGAATCCACGACGATACCGACGACCACGCCATCATCGGATGCCGTGCGCGATCGGCTCCTGCCCGAGGCCGTCCCTGGCGCGGTCTTCGTCCCGGAGGTGAGGACCGCCCGGATCGAGCGCGGCGACAGCCTCTGGGCGATCAGCCGGCGGACCTATGGCGAAGGCGACCGGTACACGGCGATCTACGACGCCAACCAGGACCAGATCCGGGACCCGGACCTGATCTATCCCGGCCAGGTCTTCGTGCTGCCGGCCGAGGACGCCATCGATGCCGTTCAGGCCGAAAAACGCGGTTGAGGAGAATCGGACCATGACCAAATTCACCAAGACCGTGACCTATGTCGTCGCCGCCGCGGCCGTCGTCATGCTCGTCATCGTCGTTCTTCAATCGACCAGCATGCTGGCGAGTTCATGAGGATGCTGCAGGCTTCGAGGGTCCTGTCACGCTTGGCCTCGGTCGGCGGCATCCAGGGAAAGCTCCGGTTCGAACGGGATGGTCCTTGGTCCTTGCGCTGACGGGATGGTGCAGGACCGGTATCGTCGCGAGGATGTTTCCGGTCCCTCAGCTCAGGCCGGAGGCGTCCACGCGTATCGTGCCGTCTATCCTGACCGTGTGTGCAGGGCAGAAGCGTTCGAGCCGTTCCAGTTCAGAAAAAACCAGCCGCAATCGCATTCATGCCGGTCGCCGTCAGGATCAGACCAGGATTCATGGAACCGGTCAGAGCTACACCTGGGGAGGACCGACGACGGCGTCGAACGGGTTTGCGCCGGCTATAGGCTACGACGCCTATCTTGGGGGCAACGGCTACTGACCCTGTGACGTGTTGTACCATGTCAAACGCTGGAACGGTCGACCGGACGAAGATGTTTCTAGCCTACATCCCGAACAACAGGAGTTATCGAATGCGCAAGCTCGCACTTGCATCCACGGCGCTGCTCGGCCTCGGCCTGCTGGCATCGGCACCCGCCGAGGCTCGTGGCTGGGGCGGTGGCTACGGCCATGGCGGCTATGGCTACGGCGGCGGCTACCGCGGCGTCGGCTTCCGCGGTGGTTACGGTGGGTACCGTGGTTACGGCGGCGGCTACGGTCGCGGCTACGGCTATCGCCGCGGCATTGGCCCAGGCGCTGCCATCGGCCTCGGCATTGCCGGCCTCGCGGCGGGCGCCATCGTGGCGAACAGCTACGGCGGCTACGGTGGTTACGGGTATGGCCGTCCGGTCGGGTACTATGGCGGCTATGGCTACGCGCCCGCCTACGGCTACGCACCGGCTTATGGCTACGGCTATCCGGCCTACGGCTACGGGTACTGATCCACGCATTCCTGGGTCTCTCCACCCGGCGTGACGACCTAGAGTCATGGACCAGTGTACACGGAGCAATCCGGGTGCACTGGTTTTGTTTTTGCATTGACGGACTACATTAAAGCCCAACCAAATACGCATAAATATGATCAGACAAATTGAACGTGATAGGGGCGATTGCGTTGAAGATCAGGTTGATCAAAGGACGCAAATGTCACGATTTACGAAGATCTTCGGCGCCGCTGCCCTTTCCACCGTTGCCCTGATGACCACGGCTGCCTACGCCCAGGACGGCGGCCCCTGCACAGATGACATCGCCAAGCTCAAGCGGGAGCTCGGAACGCAGGTCGGCATGGGAGCGCCCGTCTCGCAGCCCGAGACCGGCCAGCGCAAAGGACCGAACGACGGCTCGGCTGACCAGGCCGCCGGCACGACGGCATCCACGGCCAAGCCCGTCGGGAACGCCGAAACGGACCGCGCTCAGCAGGGCGGAGCATCCAAGGCGACGGGTGGATCGCCGGGCACGGTCGGCGGCGTCTCGGGGCCCGTCGCAGCCGCCACCGGGACCGGCCAGGCCGACTCGGTCGTGAGTGGGCGGATCGCCACTTCGCCGGCCGATGTCAGGGCACAGTCGGAGAACAAGCCGACTGCCGCCGTCGAGGCGTCCAAGGGCGGCGAGGCCTCCGCCTCGGCGAGCCTGTCCCCCGAGGACAAGATCTCGCAGGCAAAGACGGCCTTGCAGCGCGCAACCGACCTCAACGCCAAGGGTGATCAGTCCTGCCGCGATGCCGTCCAGCAGGCTCGTTCGTTGATGCCGCAGCAGGTGCGCTAACACGCTACACTCTGGACTCGAACCGATCGCAAGGCTCGTCCCGGACTAGGGCCTGCCTTGCGATTTCGTGAGCGGAACGTCCCTGATACCAATCGCAATACCGGGATCGTCCCGACATGGAAAAATCGGTCACGCGACCAGGACGATCCTAGCTCTCTGAAGCCAGGGTCGCAGCGACCCTGCGACCGATTTCAATGCGGTTCATAGGGACCTGCCACAGTATCGAGTCTAACTCGGCTGTGCCGCTGCCGGTCGAACAACGCCTGCCTTCACCGTCCGTCGATGGGCCCGGGGGGCTGGGGAGCCGGTGGTTCGACGGGTGGATCGATCTCGGGCGTCTGAGGCTCGGGAGCCGGGTCGCCGATAGGCGGAAGAGGATCGTCACCTGGACGCGGAGTGTCCGACTGCATTCGAGTCATTCCTCTTCATTCGGCACCGTCAGGGCGGCACCTTCGTCTAACGTGCGACGCTCGCGATGGTCCCGCCATCAGCGGGATGGCCGAGGTCGGGACCATCGGACCTTCGATGATACCTGTCAGGCAGCGCCGACCTCGGGCCCATCGCGTCGAACCGACGGCTAACCCTGCGTATGCGATGGGCAAGGCGGGACGCCCGCGTCAGCGGCGGCGTCGCCCGGCAGGTCCACGGTAGAAGCCCGGAGGGCATCCGCGGGGTGCGCCGCACGACCGCCTGCCGTCGCTTTCGGTGATTCGGCTGGAATGCTACCCACCCGCCTCATCACAAGGGGCTATCCAATGACCTTCCCGACGCGTCACACCGTGTTCCTGACCGTCATCGTGGGCTGCGTTCCGGCTCTTGCATAGACCTCGGTCCCGGCCGGTCCGGAGACGGTCGCCACGCAAGCCGTCATCCGCAAGCTGAACGCCTATGTCGGGCTCCTGAACCGGACGCTCCGCGCCTCGGAGTCGATGGTGCGTTACAGAAGCTGGGTGAACATGCGCACCGGCCCGACAGGTCATGAGAGCATCGTGTACGGGCTCTACTCACTCTACGACGTGCGCGACGAGATCGCGAAGGCGAAGGCAGCCGTCGATGCGGAACCCCGCATGGCGGAGCTCGACGCGGCCATCCCACCGTACGTCACGGCCTACGAAACGCTCGCCCCGCTGATTGCGCAAGCGAACGGCTATTACGAGCGGGCGGATTACAAGGTCGACAAGATGGCGGAGGGCAAGACCTTGCATGTCAAGCTGGCGCCGGCCGGCAGAGCCTTCCTGGAAGAACGGGCGAAGCTCGAACCGCTCTTCGCCCGGGAAAAGCTCAAGGGCGACGAGGCCGAACTCGCGCTGATCGAAAAGCGGGAAGGCCGCAAGGCCCGCTGGGTCGTCGCCAATGTCATGCTCCGAACGCGTCCGGTGGTGGAACTGCTCCCGCGCGAAGCCAAGCCCATCGTCGACCTGCCGGCCTTCGACTCCGCACTCGCCACCTATGCCTCGGCCGTCAGGAGCATGGACGAGTATGCCGCGGCCGAGCCGGGCTCCTTCTCCGGCTTCGAGGGCCGACCGGTTTCCTGAATCGGCAAGCTGCGCGAGTTCCGCGAGAAGCTCGGCCGCGCGAAGGGCGACGCACGCCGCGGCCGTATCGACACGACCTGGATCATGAACGACTACAACACCCTGATTTCATCCTCGCAGACGGCGACCCGTTTCCCGCGTTAGGCGGTCCCGCCGGACGCCGCCGGCGCCGACGGGACCATCCCGTACGATGCACGTTTCCTCCCGGCGGCGTGCGCTTCGCCGGGAGGACGCGGAAGCCGGATGATGCAGTCCGATACGCCACGCCCCGGAGACGATCTCCTCCCGCCCATCGGCGATCCGCCTCCCGGTTCTCAGGTCCCTGAGATCGATCCGCCGGCGGAGCCACCGGCCCCTCAGCCCCCAGGCCCCGTCGAAGCTTTCTAAAAGCTTGGCGCTCCGTTGACGCAATTCACGACGCGGGCGACGGCAGTCGCACCGCAACCTCGTTCCGGCGCAGGAATGGCACCGAGAACGGCGGATCGTAGCCCATGAAGAAGGGCCGATCCGCCGGCTTTCGTCCAGCGGCTTCCATCACATTCGTCAGGATGCGGGTCTGCTCGTCCCGAGCCGCAGGCGATGCGGTGCCGGAGAAGCGCAGGACGGCCAACCGTTCCGGAGGGATGCGAACCAGTCTCACACCGGGTTCCGTGGGCTCCGGCGCACCGGCTTCGACCACCGTCCTCGGCAGGTAGAACCGCATGGTTCCCCGGGCGCCCTGCTCGACCGGGACCGTCATCGCGATCAGGCAGCCTTCGCTCTCAACGGGCGTCGTCATGGCGATCCGCTGACCGCCACCATTCGCCCCGGTGATGTAGCGGAAAAGCCGGCCGAACGCTTCCCCGTCCTGTTGTCCCCCGGCATCCGTCTCGACGGCAACGCGTCCCTCGTAGGCCCGCACCTCGACCCCACGGTCGAGGTGCTCGACGATTGCATAGCGCGGCTCTTCATAGGTCCCGCGGATGCCCACGACCGACAACGCGGACTCGAGGAGAGTGACGAGGTAGTAGAGGAGCTTGTCCATGGTCCAGGCATCCTTCGGTCATGGGGGGTACGCGAGGGATCTGCGGTCGGCAGTCGGGTGTCCAAGGTCAGGCATGTCGGCCGACGGGGTTGTCCGGCCGGGAAGACCGCAGCGTCGCTGCCGGCCATCAGCGCGGCCGGAGCATCGAGGGATGTCGCGGTCAGGTCACCCTGAACCGCCATCGCTCCCACGGCAGCGAGGCCCTCGGCCTGTTCCGGCGTGCGATGCAGCGACCTGACGGCATGACCGCTATCGGCGGGCATGCGCGCGAGCCGGCGGCCGACCTTTTCCGAGCCTCCGCTTGTGAAGTCGTTCGGCAAGGGCTTCGGCGACGCCTACTTCAATGTTGCCAGGTAGGCGATGACGTCCGCGACCTTCTTCTCATCCTTGAGGCCTTGATAGACCATCTTGGTGCCCTTGACCTTGTTGGCGGCAGGCCCGGTCAGCCACTCTTTGAGATTGGCCTCATCCCACGTGATGCCCGACTCCTTGAGGGCGGTGGAATAGTTGTAGCCTTCGTAGGAAGCGGCCTTGCGTCCGACGACCCCGACAAGGTTTGGCCCGACGGAATTTTTCCCGAGGGCATGGCAGGCCTTGCAGGCCGTGAAGACCTTTTCGCCGGCAGCCGCATCCTGGGCCTGCGCGGAGAAGGTGGGGAGGATGATTGCGAAGGCGGCGGCGAGAAGGTGAGGACGCATCGGTGTGGATCTCCAGGTGCGGCAGTCGACGTCCGCTCGTGACCGGTGGCCACACCGCAGAACTCGAGCCGCTAGAACAAGTCTAAAACGGATCCGGTCAGACCTGGAGGAAAGCGTATGCGGCCAATAGAAGCCAGGCCCCTGCGGATAAGATTCGATCGATCGGCTCCATGAGGATCTGTAGGCGCTGGCGGCGGGATTCGGCGCGAAGGCCTCGGTGGGGGTCACGTGCGGTGGTAAGGCGCATCGTCAACGCAGTTCGGCTTCACAGATAGCAACGGTGAACCCCGGAACGTGGCTCACCGCCCAGGGCGGTCCTCGGCACGTCACGCCTTTCTACCAGCGGGTGCTGGCGGACAACACGATTGCCGGCTCGGATGACCGCCCTGATGCTCGTTCATCAGGCCTTTTGAAGCGATATCATCAAGTAACCGTTGACTGCTCCAGGACCACCTTGATCGGGGGACATCCAAGATGCCGGTTCGCTATTTACTGATTTTGATATTGGGATCGGTTGCGATGCCAGCCTTGGCCTTGCAACCGCAGGACACCCTGCGGGACTGGCGTGCCGCAACGGGCGCGGACCGGGACCGCCTGCTGCAGCAGCTGGAGAAATCCAGCGATGGAGGTGCTCCACGCAAGGATGTGCTGTCCTGCCTCGATGATGCTGCGAGCATGAATGCGCATGCCGACCTTACGATCAGCGAAGTGTTCATGGCCTGCACGAAGCGGACACCGGAAGACTCAATCTGAGCGACGTCGCTCCTGACCTCTCTCATGAAGCAGAGAAGCGTTCCACGACAAAAGGAACGGCTGTCACGGCCGAGCGAACCGAATGCCGCCCACGAGGGCGAGCTGACGTGATCGAGGTTTGAAACGATGCTCTCGCAAGCGGCTATCCTCGTGACGGCCCTCCTGTTCGGCGGGATGGTCCTGTACTCGTTCGGCTTTGCATCGTTCCTGTTCAGCGCGCTGCCCGCCGACGCGGCAGGCCCCCTCCTGCGCCGCGCCTTCCCGCATTTCTACGTCTTCGTCATAGCGTGCGCCCTCGGCGGCGCGGCGTTGACGGCCTCCCTCGATATGGCATCGGCGCTCATCCTGGGACTGATTGCTGTGACGGCACTCCTGGCGCGCCAGATCCTCATGCCGGCCATCAATGGGGCGACCGACATGGGCAATCGCGCTCGCTTTGGCATCCTTCATACCGGGTCGGTCCTGGTGACCCTGGCGCACATCGTCGGGTCGTCCGTAGTGATCCTGAGACTTTCCACCTAGCCGCGTTCGGTCAGAGGGACTTCAGCAATGCCCGGGGGCATGCCAACGAAATCTTGGGCTTCCAGGGCAGCTCGGTCGTCGAATTGTATAGCGGCCGGTCAAGGGACGGCATGGCGCGTTCGCGGTCGATTGGGTCTTGTCGCGCATCCCGCCATCCAGGAAACGACTATGGCCCACGTCCTCGTCATCGGCGCCAGCAAGGGTATCGGCCTGGAGACCGTGAAGGCGTCGCTCGCGGCCGGGCATCGCGTCCGGGCCTTCGCGCGTTCGGCCACAACCATTGCACTGTCCGGTGCGAGTCTGGAGCGTTTCACGGGCAACGCGCTGAAGGCTGGAGATGTCGCCACCGCCCTCGACGGCGTTGATGTCGTCGTCCAGGCGCTCGGTGTGCCGGTCAGGGACCTGCTTGGCCCGGTGACACTGTTCTCGGACGCGACCAACATGCTCGTGCCGGCCATGGAGAAAGCCGACGTCCGACGCATCCTCGCCGTCACCGGCTTCGGCACCGGCGACAGCCGCGACGCGATTGGACTGCTCCAGCGCGTGCCGTTCCGCCTCGTCTTGGGTCGCGCCTACGACGACAAGGACGCCCAGGAGATGCGCATCCGCAGGAGCGGCCTGGATTGGACCTTCGTCCGCCCCGGCGTCCTCACGCCCGGATTGGCGACCGGTCGCTACAAGATCCTCACAGAGCCACCGTCGTGGCGGAACGGCCTGATCTCGCGGGCCGACGTCGCCCACTTCATCGTCGGACAGGTCGACCGGCCGACCTCCGTGCGAAAGGCCGTTGTCCTGATCGGCTAATCGACCGCGGCCGGACTCAAACATTTCCAAATGCGTAACCTGTCGCGGATGCCGGTACGCACCATACGTTGCCCTCGGAGTCGCTCCGCTCCCGTCCGAGGCCCAGGTCGACCCGCATGGTCGCCCCCGTCTCCGTGATCCTGCCGGTCATCGCGTGGGCGTTCGTCGCAATCGCCGCCTACCGCCATCTCCCGAAGCACTGGGCCGCCGGGGTGGCCTTCCACCCCTCGGATCGGAATTCCAGTCCTTGATTTCTCTCCCGGACGTCCACGTGGGGCGAAGAGCATTCGGTCCGTTCCGCAGGAATCGACGAGAGGCAGAGGTTCGATGACCCGTATCCCGGCGGATGGGGGCCGTATTTCCCTGGCGCCAGGAACGGCCGATAGTCAGGAACGGCGGATATCGGCCGGACGCATCCGGAAAGTCGCCTGCTTTACAACTCGCGCATTTGCGTCTCTGTTGAGCCTCGTACTCGCCGGACGACGGTCAACAGCAAACGGGGATGCCAACCCCGGACCATGGGGATGAGGCAATGCTGGGTCAGGGATTTTCCCACCGGGAGTGGGCCGGTCTGATCACGGAGGGGATCGCTGAAGCGGCGAATGTCCGCGAGGACTATGCACGACGAAGGTCCGCCAATGAGGCACGGCAACGAACCCTGGCGCTCAGCCGCATCGTTCAGACGGACATCATCCCCCGGCTGATGCTGCTCGACCGCGGCGAGAGGCAAGTCCGGTCGGACATTCTGCCGAAGCTCGATACGGAAGCGGTCTCGGGCTTCACGGATTTGATCCTTGGGCACGACGTCACGGCCCTCATGAGCGCTTTCACCGCGCTCACCGCAAAAGGCTATTGCGTCGACGATCTGTTCCTCGACCTATTGGCACCTTCGGCGGCCCTGCTGGGACGCATGTGGGATGACGATCTGTGCGACTTCATCGAGGTCACGGCTGGCCTCGCCCAACTCCAGTTCCTGTTGGCCACGTTCCGCACGGACGGAGGCATCGCGCCCTACGACAGTGAGCGTCGTATCCTCCTGATGGGAGCACCGGGCGAACTCCACACCTTCGGCCTGGCGATCGTCGAGCAATTCATGCGGAAGGCCGGCTGGCATGTGGCGAGCGGACTTGCCTCCAGCCCCGAGGAGATCGCGGATCTTGTCGGATTGGAGCCGTTCGGCGTGGTGGGTCTGACCCTGAGCCGGGAGGGCCACCTCGATCAACTCGCTGCCTCGATCCAGGCGGTACGACGGGCGTCGCTCAATCCTTCGATTGGCGTCATGGTCGGGGGGCCCGTCTTCCTCGAGCATCCCGAATACGTCGAACGGGTCGGCGCCGATGCCTCAGCGGTCGATGCCCCCACCGCGGTGCTCCTTGCGCAGAGACTTCTCTCGTCTGCGAAGTCCGAACGCCCGACAAAGCCATGATCAAAATCAGCAATCACACCTCTTTCCAGCTTTCGAACGAACCAATGTAGATTTTTCTACCGATCCGACGGCCTGACAGGATCCAACGGCAATGTCTCTCGTTCAGCTCATCTATGCCTCACGCCCATTCGGGTTTGATCAGGCGATCCTCAATGGCATTCTGTCACAATCGCGGCGATGCAACTCGCGCGATGGGATCACCGGCGCCCTCATTTGCAGGGCAGATGTCTATATGCAGTTGTTGGAGGGCTCGGCCGAAGCGCTGGACGCCACCTATGCACGAATCTTGAGGGATGACCGGCATCTGGAGATCAGGCGGTTGTCTTATCACACCGTAACGAACCGTTTGTTCCCCGGCTGGGCGATGCGCGATGATCCAGCCCGCTCTTGGATGTGGTCACAAGCCGAAGTTGCGAATGGAGCGATTGAGCGCGCCACCGATCTGCAGGTTCTGCAAACATTCGAGCGGCTTTCGAATGAACCTGAACGTGTTGACGCCTAGCAGGTCTTCTATGATACCGATAGATTTGTAAGCAGTTAGCGCCAAATATCCTTAGTTGAGCGATGGCCGCCGGCTAAATTAACCATTGCCGTCCTGCAATATTCTCCTTGGTACTCTTTGCTGACATGAAGAGAGCTCATTGATGTTCGATGAATACGGCATCCCGCACCGCGCCGATTTTGACGAGACTCGGCTGCCCGAGCTCTGCCATTTCGTCTACTGCAGTCGTGCTGCTGAAGGAATCAACGAATCAGAAGTTTGTCGCATCGTCGAGACGTCTCAGCGCAACAATCTTGCCAATGGCATAACCGGGGTGCTGGTTTTCGGCAGCGGCGTTTTCTTCCAGTGGATCGAGGGGCCAGCCGCCGAAATACAGAAACTGATCGCGACACTCCATAGCGACAAACGCCATTATGACATTGTTTCGCTGAGTCAGAGCCAGGAAGAGCGGGAGCGTCTCTATCCGAACTGGGACATGGAGAAGGTCGAAGCCGAGGATATTCGTCTGGTGCTCCAGGATGCGCTCGAAAATGCAGAAGATCAGATCAACCGCATGACGCTGATGAGGATTCTCAAACAACTCGATTTGGGTCCGCTCGGTCGAGGTGATCAGGACGCAAATCCGCTTTCCGGCAGGTCTCGAAGCAACGCTTAGGACCAGACGGATCGTTTTTTGCTGATCTGATTTCGGACGCTTGCGCATCGAAGCCTACGTTGCCCCCGCGCCTGCGGGTAGTCCCGTTCGAGTTCGAAGCCTCACCTCATCTCGGGTCCGTGTCGTGGCCGGGGCGGACGCCATTCGGGCGATTATCCATTCAGGACGTTATGGCCGCCGGACCAACGATGCCATCTTAACGGTAGCTGCTGGGCTCCAAGCGGCCATTCCAGTGTCTTCGGTCGAAGGTCTGCTCATGGCGCAGAGCTGCCTAGCGCCGCTATCGAAGTGAACGTCGGCTTTCTTGTTTTGTCACCCGAAACCGGAATGGCAGAAATCCACCCAGGCTGGACGTTGAGCAGAGTAGTAGGTCCCGGACTGCCACCAGCCCATACCCTCCTAGTGGGGCTCCGTAAGGGGGTACTCGGTCTCGACCCTATCGTGAGACCCCCGAAGGAGTGCGCAAATTCCATCCCGAACGCTTTGCGTGACGGGGTTGTAGACGATCATGCCGAGATCTGGACGGCCGTCCACGGAGAAGGCCGAGAACTCCAGCTCGATGGAGCCCAGGATCGGGTGCCGGAGCCGCTTGACCCCGTCCGTGTGCGCCCGGACGTCGTTCTCCTGCCACAGGGCTGCGAACTCCGCGCTGGTGCGACTGAGTTCCTCTGCCAGTGCGTTGACCTCGGATGCGGCGCCCGCCCGCACCGCGTCAGCCCGGAACGCGCCGACGACATAGCGGGCGACGCTAAGCCAATCATGCTGAGCTGCCCGCACACGTGGGTCGCCGAACATGCGGCGCAGGATGTTGCGCTCGCTGGGAGGGACCGTGTCCCAGTCGGTCAGCACCACGGCGGCGGCGCGGTTCCAGGCCACCACGTCCCAGGTCGCCGTCTTGATCAGCGCGGGGCTGACCTCCAGCGTGTCGAGCAACCGCTGCAGGCGCGGGGTGATCCCTTCCTTCGGCGTGTAGCGGACCTCGGGAGGACGCCCAAGAGCGAGCATGAACACGTGCTCGCGCTCCGGCTCGGTCAGCATCAGCCCGACCGCGATGCGGTTTAGAACGTCGGCCGAGGGCGCTCCGCCACGACCCTGCTCCAGCCACGTGTACCAAGTGGCGCTAATGTTCGAGCGCTGGGCGACCTCCTCCCGGCGCAGGCCGGGCGTGCGCCGGCGGCCCGAGAACCCGAATGCGGCAGGATCGAGCCTGGTCCGCCTGTCCCGCAGGTATGCTCCGAGCGAGGTTTCCGAGCTGGCAAGCATGGCGATCCTGTTAGTCGGTATACCGGGATACGGTCACTACTTAACGGGATCGACCGTGAGCGGATAGTTGGCGTCTGGACCCAATCGGACTGCATCTCATGCTCATCTTCCTCACCGGCGCCACTGGCTTCATCGGCTCGGCCATCGTCCCCGAACTTCTCTCCGCGGGCCATCGGGTCCTGGGGATGACACGGTCAGAGGCTGGGGCACGGGCCCTTGTCGAAGCCGGCGCCGAACCGTTCCTCGGCAACCTGGAGGACATCGACAGCCTCCATCGCGGCGCTGCCCTGGCGGATGGGGTCATCCACACCGCCTTCGACCACGACGACTTTTCGAACTTCGTCGCCAACTGCGAGAAGGACCGGCGCGCCATCAATGCCCTGGGCTCGGCGCTCAAGGGGTCCGACCGTCCTCTCCTGATCACGTCCGGGGTCGGCTTCGGTTGCTCGGCCCCGGGGCAGCCGGCGCGCGAGGACGTTTTCAACGCCGAGTACCCGAACCCCCGTGTGGCCTCGGAACTCGCGGGAGCGAAGCTCCTGGACGAGGGGGTGAACGTATCGGTGATGCGCCTCCCGCAGGTCCATGACACGGTCAAGCAGGGGCTCGTCACCTACCTGGTCGATCTCGCGCGCGCCAAGGGCGTATCGGCCTATGTCGGGGACGGAGCGAACCGGTGGGCGGCAGGTCCCGTCCTTGACGTCGCGCGCCTCTATTGCCTCGCGGCGGATAGGGCTGAGGCCGGTGCTCGCTACCACGCGGTCGCCGAGGAGGGTGTCAGCGCCCGCGCCATCGCGGAGGTCATCGGCCGCGGCCTGAAGGTGCCCGTGGCCGCCTTGTCGTCGGAAGAGGTGGCCGGACACTTCGGGTGGCTCGGTCTGTTCGCCGGCCATGACATGTCGGCCTCCAGTGTCTGGACGCAGGCTCAGCTCGGCTGGCGTCCGACCGGACTGGGCCTGCTGGCCGACCTTGAGCGGATGGACTACTCCCATGCCTCGTCTTGAGAAGGTGGACGACGCTTGAGAACGGCCGCTTCGATGCCTTCAGCTTTCGACCGCGGAAAGTCGCAAACCCATCCGACCTAAACGTAGAGCGGACGGACGGGTCCCGACCCAACTTTGCCGTTGCAGAGAATTCGTGAGGAGCCTGAAAGCGGTCGTTTGACTCGCTGACGTTCTGTTGTAGCGGATCGTCCATGATCTCTGAAGGCAGTGACGGTCCATTCACGAGCTGAGCGTGCGCAACTCGCCTTTTGCTAGGCCGAGCAGAGTGCGCGCGAGGAGCCCCAGGATGACGATCGTCGAGCCTGCTAGCAGCATCACGGCGACGGCGTCCGTCGCTAGTCCGGGCTCGGCTGCCGCGAACCTCAGGGCCGTAGTGGCAGAAGCTGCGAGCGGGAAGCTGACCGCCCACCAGGACACCCGGAACGGACAGGAGCGCGGCAGATGTCTGAGGCGCGGCATAAGGACCGCTAGCATGAACAGCATGAGCGCGTAGAGCGCCTCCGCGAACAGATCGACCGTACCCGTCGTCGTCACATAGGTCGCGAAGCCGACAGCGAACGGCGCAACGAGGATGAGCAGAGACGGCTGCAGGGCGGACGGCAGTGGGGCATCGAACAGAAGCCGTGACACGATCATCGTGAACAGCGGAACCGCGAAGAAAAGGCCGACCGAGAGGCCGAGCACCATGACACCGTGGGTATGTGGCAAGCCGAGCGAGGGCAGGGCCAGCGGCAGGTCGAGAAGGCCGACCACCGGGACGATCCAGGCGGGTGTCGCGTGGGCGGCGACTTGGCGTTCGCTCAGCCAGCGGGTCACAATCGCCCAGGCGAAGGCCAGCATGCCGACAGCGCCCAGGACCCACATCCCTTGAGCGAGCCGGAGATGGATGGGCGCGAGCACGATCGGCAAAAGAAGCAGGCTGATCAGCAGGGTCCCGAACAGATTGCCGGCGATCGGATGCCGGAACTCGGCCAGGACCGCGTCCGGCGCGGTGACGAGCTTCACCGTGTAGCCGATGGTCATGACGACGAAGGCCGCCACCGCTGCCCAGCCGATGGCATCGGCCAGCAAGGCCGGTGCGCCGTAGTGGGCTTCGGCGAGGCGCCAGGCGAAGCTGAGACCGGTCAGCCCCATCACCGAGGCGAAGAGGCCGACCGGCAGGTAATCGAGCTGCCGCCAACCCATGCGTGGAATCGTCGGCAGACCGATCGGCGTCGGCTTCGAGGAAGCATCTGACATGGGAAGGCTCCGTATAGGGGAGGTCGACGATCAATCGACGGCGGCGGGCGCTCTCGCCAGCTGCGCTTCGAGGTCCGCGATCCTCGCATGGAGCGGGGCAACGGCCGTCGCGATTTCCGCCTCGCTGAAGCGCGGGGTGATGTGTTGCGGGCAGTTCCAGTCGAACGCCTCGATCGTCACGAGGGCGAAGCGTTCCACCCGCGCCCGGTAGCCGGGCGCGGCCAAGCAAGCGGCGAGGTCCGGGCGCTCGCTGCCGTCGACGACGCGCAGGCGGCCGAGCACCTTGAGACGCCGCCGGTTCGGGTAATCCATGAAGATCATCGCCACCCGGTCGTTCGTAGCGACATTGCCCACCGATACGTACTGGCGGTTGCCCGCGAACTCGGCCCAGCCCAGCGTCCGGTCGTCGATGCGCGTCACGAATCCGATCGGCCCGCCGCGGTGCTGGACGTAGGGCCAGCCGGTCTCGGAAACGCTGGCGAGATAGAAGCTGTCGCGCGCGGCGATGAAGGCGCCCTCGCGTGCGGTAAGCGAATCGTCCGGCACCATCGCGGCGCCGGCATCAGCATAGGCCTCGCGCGAGCCCATGCGAGCCTGCTCCGCCTGGACGGATGGAGTGAAGGCGAGATCGAAGAAGCGGTGTCTCATCGCGGACCTCCTGCGACGTGGGCCAAATCGGCGCCGTGGCCGAGCCCGTTCAGGCCCGGTCGGCAGCCGCTCTGGCCATGGGTGGTTCAGTGGGACGACAGGCTGCGGTCAAGGAAGTCGCGCATCAGCGGCGCGATGACGTCTAGCTTATCTTCGAGCGCGAAGTGTCCCGTGTCGAGCAGGTGCATTTCGGCGTCCGGCAGGTCGCGAAGGTAGGGATGCGCACCCTCGGCCGGGAAGATCGTGTCGTTCCGGCCCCAGACGATCAGCGTCGGCGGCTGATGCGCACGGAAGAACGCCTGGAATGCGGGATAGAGCGGAACGTTCGTGCCGTAATCGCGGAACAGGTCGAGCTGGATATCCTTGTTGCCGGGACGATCGAGAAGTGCCTGATCGTGGCGCCAGTTATCGGGATCGATGCGCGAGACGTCGGCGACGCCGTCGACATACTGGAACCTCGTCGTGCCCGGAGCGACGAGGACCGACAGGGCCTCGCGGTTCGCTTTGGAATCGTCGGCCCAGTAGGCCTTGATCGGGTCCCAGAACGCCAGCAACCCCTCCTCGTAGGCGTTGCCGTTCTGAACCACGAGGGCAGTGACGCGCTCCGGATGCTTGAGGGCGAGGCGATAGCCGACGGGCGCCCCGTAATCCATCACGTAGAGGGCATAGCGCGTCGCTCCAAGGCGGCCGAGCAGCTCATCCACGATGTTGGCAAAATGCGCGAAGGTGTAGGCGAAGGTCTTGTGGTCCGGAGCGTCGCTCTCGCCGAAACCCGGATAGTCCGGCGCAATGACGCGATAATGGTCGGCGAGGAGCGGGATCAGGTTGCGGAACATGTGCGACGAGGTCGGAAAGCCGTGGAGCAGGACGACGACCGGCGCATCGGCCGAACCGGCTTCCCGGTAGAAGACGTCGACGCCGTCGATCGTAGCCGTGCGATGATGGATCACGGGGATGGTCGGGTGGGCCAATCTCCTCGACGCCGCGGCCTGTATGGCGAGGGCGGATGCCGACAGAAGGGCCGGGACGATCAGATCGGTCATCGTTATTCTCCTCGAAGAGGGCCGGTGCGTGATGCGTTCCGGCTTTCGAGGAGAGATTTAGGCTCATCCGCATTTTGGTATAAGCCTATGCGTTCGGGAGTTTCACTTCCGAAAAATGGAAGGCTGTGACAGTCGTCAGAGGGCAGCCATGCGGGCTCGAAGCTTCGGAACGCTCCAATCGAGGAAGGCCCGCACCTTGAGCGGCATGAGCCCCTGTTCCGGATGGACGAAGCTGACCGGCAACGGCTCGGGCTCGTAGCTTTCCAGGATGAGCTTGAGCGCGCCTGATCGGATCTCCGAGGCGACCTGATACGAAAGCACGCGGGTGACGCCGAGACCGGCCAGCGCCGCGTCGACGGCGGCTTCCGCGGTATTGACGGTCAACCGGGCGCGGACCGGAACGGTGATCGTCTTGGCGCCCTGCTGGAAGCGCCATTCCGGGGCGGCGGGAAAGCCCTGGAACGTCACGGCTTCGTAGGTGCTCAGTTCCTCGGGCGCGCTCGGCACGCCACGGCGCGCGAGGTAGGCCGGGCTCGCGCAAACGACACGGCGGACCGAGCCGAGGCGCGTGGCCAGGAGCGCGCTGTCGGCTAGAGGGCCGATCCGCAGAGCGATGTCGACATGATCGTCGACGAGATTCATCTGGCGATCGATGAGGAGCAGCCGGACGTCGATCTCGGGATGCGCGGTCAGGAACTCCGTGGCGACCGGAACGACGTGCCGACGGCCGAAGACGATTGGGGCAGTGACGAAGAGTTCACCGCGCGGTGTCGTGTACTCGCCCGCAGCCGCCCGCTCGGCCTCCTGCACCTGTTCGAGAATGCGTTTGCAAGCCGTGACGTAGGCTTGTCCGCTCGGCGTCAGATCGATCCGGCGGCTCGTCCGGTTCAGGAGGCAAGTTCCCAGGTGGCGTTCGAGATCGGAGACCTTGCGACTCACCGTGGTGAGGGGAAGGCGCAGCCTGCGCGCGCCGCCGGACAGGCTGCCCTCCTCGATGACGGCGAGCAGCACGGACATGGCGTCGAGTCGGTCCATGTCGCCATCCGTAAACCGAACGCTTCCGTATAAAAATACGACAGCGGCACTATTTTCGAAGGCGCCACGAATGGCTTCCACTCGGCCCCAACAGCGAAAGCTGGCCGCCTATCCGTAAGCCGACGTTCCGCACCCGACCCAAGCCAGCCGTACGAGTAGCAGTCGGCGCTTCCCGAAAGCGGCCGCTCGTCGGACGTCCGGCAACTTCGGCTCAGGATGGGAAGCAGCGGCTCGATAGTCGCTAGGCAAACGTCCGGATTGAAGGCCGCAGCGGACGAAGCAGACCCGTATTATTGAGGCCCCGGCGTGCGGGCGACGTTCATCAGCCAACACACCATCACGAAGTAGCCAACCAACGTCAGCAACTCGACCGTGATCGCCTCACCCCACGTGCTAAGAGCTGCGGCATACGTTTCATCACTTACACGATGCCGACGGACGAGTTCGCTGGCTACAGCATGTGCTAGGACTAGATCGACCCGGAGGTCGGCTGGGAGCGGTGCACCGCGCTCAACCGCCGCCAACGCAGCCGGCGGCACACCGGCTGCTCCCGCGAGCGGCAGGTGCATGTCCCACTCAAACACGTTGGACAGCTCCCGCGACACAACGCATATCGTCCACTCACGCAACGCGCCGTCGAGGGTCCCGGCATAGCGCAGGGTCTCCCCGACCTTGGCGACCGCTTGGAGTAACGACGGACGGTGCAGCAGTGGGCGGAACGGACCGTAGACCCCCCGGCGAGGACCGTTGATTAACTCTTCGGCAGCGGCCTGCTGCTCTGCATCGAGCGTGGCTGGTGGCCCAAGGCGTTCGGGAAGTCCGGCCTCAGGAAAGGACGGTGTAGCGGTGGCGGAACGGTTGGAAAGCATCAGACGGGCCTCAGGCTTTTGAGGGAAGTTTTGGTGCTGCGCCAGAGCCATAGTGCCGTCAGCACTAGCAGCAGCGTAGCGAGAGCGCCCGTCCACCTGAGCGCATCCCAGCCGGCCCAGCGGTCGGAACCGAGCGCGCGGACGAGCAGTGGGCCAGCGATCTGTCCGGCGGCGAACGCAGCGGTCATTCGCGCAATGAGCGGGGTCGGATTGTCCGGCTGCGCCTCGCGGGCGAGCTGCAAGCCGGCCATGGTCGCGACCATGAACGTGCCGCCGACCAAGACCGCTGAGGCCGCGACAGCCCAGAGAGCTTGGACGAATAGCGGCAGGGCGGTGCCGAGCGCCATGACGCCCTGTGACAGAGCCCACAGTCGTTGACGGGATGTGCTTGGCAGCCAGCGGGCCACGGCCGCGACCGACAGAGCGGCGGCGAAGCCGAACAAGGGCCAAGTCAACCCGAACACTAGGGGATCGGGAGCTAGTTCGCGCGCCATGGCCGGCAGGAACGTGGCCGGCACGATGTAGCCGAACCCGAACGTTCCGTAGCAGAGAACCAGAGCCAACTGCCCGCCCCCTCGCGTCGGAGCGATTGCTGTAGCCTCGCGTTCTTCGATCTCGGCCGGGGTCGTGCTTTGCCCCCGTGACAGCGTCCAAACCAGCACCGCTCCGGCACTGGCGATGAGCCCCAGTTCAAGCCAAAGCCAGTCCGCCCGCTGGCGTCCGCCGAGCCAAGCCAGCACACCGGCTATCGCAATGCCGAGACCGACACCCGTGTAAATCCACGCGCCCAGTTGCCCGGCCCGACGCCGGGCAAGTTCGGCCAGGCACCAGCTGCTCGCGCACACCAGCGCCCAGGCGCTGAACACACCAGCTGCCCCGCGCAGCATGACCCCGAGCAGGGTGGTGGGAACGGCATCAACTGCCACCATCGCCAGGGTCGTGAGAGCGACACCGATCAGGCTCAGCAGCAGACCACGACGCGGGTTGTCGCTGAACCACGAGGCGGTCAGGGCACCCACGAAGTACCCAACATAGTTCGCTGCTGCCCATTCCGTACCGGTGGTAGCGTCCATCGTACCGTCACGGATCATCAGCGGCATCAGCGGCGTAAAGGCAAAACGGCCGACCCCCATCGCCATTGCAAGTGCGACGAGTCCGCTGGCGACCACGGGCCGGGTCGCGGGACTGGGCTGGGCGGGAGCAGAGTGTGTCGTGCTCATTGGATGGTCCGATTGAACACCTTTCCCACTTCTTGGAAAATGAATTATCGTGACGTATCGTTCTCTGCATGAGAATGATGAATCTGAACGACCTACACATCTTCCGCAGCGTCGTTCGCGAAGGCGGTATCACGCGGGCCGCACACCAGCTGCACCGGGTGCCCTCCAACGTCACCACGCGGATTAAACAGTTCGAGGAGCGGCTTGGGGTAGCTCTGTTCCGACGCGAAGGGCGTAGCCTGACCCTCACTGATGCCGGACGTACCCTGCTCGGGCATGCCGATAAGCTGTTGCAGTTGGCCGACCTAGCCGAACAGGAACTGCGCAGTGGTATCGTGCGCGGCGTGCTCCGGCTTGGATCCTTAGAAAGCGCGGCCGGTGCACGGCTGCCGCCGATCCTGTCGGCTTTTCATGCGCAGAACCCCAACGTGACCATCGAACTGCAAACCGGTACGACCCGCGCGATGCTGCGCCAGCTGGAGCTGTTTGAGGTCGAAGCGGCCTTCGTGTCCGAACCATTCGAGCGGGGAAATCTATCCTCGATGCCGGCCTTTGACGAGGAACTGGTGCTGATTACCGCCCGAGGGGTGCCGACAGTCCGCCACGCTGTCGAGTTGGGTGGGCGGACTGTTGTGGCGTTTCCCCATGGCTGTTCCTACCGTCAGCGCCTCATCGAGTGGCTGACGGAAGGAGGCGCATCACCTCAGCGTGTTCTGGAGATGAGTTCGTATCACGCCATCGTGGCGTGCGTGGCTGCTGGGACAGGGGCAGCGATCGTGCCGGCGGAAGTGCTGGATCATGCAGTACTGAGCACGGCCGTCGAGCGCCATTCGCTGCCGCCTCACCTGCGCATCAACCGCACGCATCTCGTCTGGCCCGGAGCGGCCAGTGAGCCATTGCAAGCCCTCATCGCGCTGCTGCCCAGCGCACGTGTCAATGAACGGGCAGCATAGAAAGGATTCCAGATTGCCCGTGAACACGAGTGCTTTACAAAGACTATGGACCCGCTACTGGTAAAGCGTACGTTCCGCTTCCCAATTGACCCGGTCGTAGAACGGACGGACGGGTCTCGACCCAACCACGCCGTAGGTTAGGGACTTGGCCTTCCCTCGAAAGCAGACATGCAGAGAGCGATCCCATCGGATCTGACTGTCAACTCATGTGCCGATCAAGGAACGCTAGCAGATGGCTTGCGGTCGGATACGGTCGCTCGACGGCCAGCATATGCGCGGCACGCGGCAACAGGATTAACTCCGCCTGGGGGATGCCCTCGCAGATGACCTCGGCCATCGCCGGTGGCGTCGACGAATCGTCGCGTCCGGCTACGACGAGGGTCGGCGCCGTAATGCGGTTCAGCACGGGCCGCAGGTCCATCCGGCCTATCGCTCCGCACGCGACCGCATAGCCGGCCGGGTTGCACGCGGCGAAGGCGTCCCGGATAGGCACGAACACGGCAGGAGATCGCTCCGCGAAGCCCGGCGTGAACCAGCGCTGGAACGTCGGCTCCATGATCGCCGCCATCCCCGTCGCGCGTACGGTCGCCGCCCGCTCGTTCCACATCGACTCGCTCGGCAGATGGGCGGCGGTCGCCATAAGGGTCAGGCTCGACGCCCGCTCCGGCTCGGCGGCCGCCAATGCCTGCATGGTCATGCCGCCAAGCGAAAGGCCGACCAAGTGGGCCCGCTCGATGCCGAGAATGTCGAGCAGGTTGCGGAGGTCCCCTGCCAGGTCCAGGATCTCGCAGGATTCATCGCGGGTGGCCGAGCCCCCATGTCCACGAGTGTCGTAGCGCAGCACCCGATAGCGTTCGGCGACACGAGGCGCCACGCCGTCCCACATCGCCATCGTCGTCCCAAGGGAGTTAGAGAAGGCGACGACTGGCGCGCCGCCAGGGCCGGTCAACTCATAGTTCAGGGAGAGACCGTTGACGTGGACCAGTGGCATATCGGGTTCCCGTCTTCTCGCCGCGTCCAATGTGAGTAGGGGGGATGCCCGGAGGGCGGTCAATCCCAGCGGTCTTAATAGCGAGCGTCGGCAGCAAGCCTCCGGACGTTCATGCCAGTCCGGACGCCAGCCTCTCTCATCGACCCCAGGGAGCAATGCCCCCGAGGTCGATGGTCGGCCCACCTAGATCTTTACGAGGTTCAGGGTGGCGAGCGACCCGAAGGGCAGTCCAGCCAGGGGCCCGCCGACGTCCAGCGTTCCGAGGTCGATGGGGAAGAAGCCCGCGGTCTCGATCACGTCGCGGACCGCGCCCTTCGCCGCGACGTCGTCGCCCGAGTAGAACAGGACGCGCTTGCCGCCGGCCGTCTCGGGCTCAGGGAGGACATTGACGTCGAGGTGGTTGAACGCCTTGACCACGCGGGCACCCGGGACGAACTCGCTGAACACCGCACTGGAATGTTGACCGCCGAGGTCGATGGCCTTGATGCCGTAGGCGGCGAGCGGGTTGCTCGCGTCGTTCCGGTCCGGGGAGTCGGGGGCGAGAAACTCGACCGCGTTGGTGCCGTCGATGACGACGCGGCCGTTCCACGCCGGCAGGCCGTGCAGGGCCGCCTGGATGTGGACCCACGGCACGGCTACCAGCACGATGTCGGCGCCCGCGGCCTCCGCGATGGTCCCGGCCTTCGCGTGCGGTCCGATCTCCTGGACCAGGCCCGCAAGGGACTCCGGACCGCGGCTGTTCGAGAGGATGACGTCGAGGCCCTTCGCGGCGAAGGCCCGGGCCGCGTTCGAACCGAGGGCGCCCGAACCGATGATGCCGATACTCATGGACTTGTTTCCTGTGTGGATGCGGGGCTGGGGAAGACGGGTCGTCGGCGCCCCGAAGGCCGAGGACCCGCCATGATCGGTCGCGCGGGATGACATATATGATAGTATGTCGTCGTCGCTACGACAGAATTTGGTAAAGCTTCACCAGACGAGAGGGATCGTGAACTTGCCCAGTCGTGCCACCTCGGCGGCGATGTCGGCGACCGTGACCCCGGACAACTCGCCCTCCATCGACTTGCGCGCCCGATCCAGGGTCGGCCGGAGCGCTTCCTGGATGTTGCCCCCGACGGCGCAGTTCGCGCAGGGCGCCGTCCGGTGAAGGGTGAACAATTCCGTGTCCTCGACCGCCTCGTAGACGTCGATGAGGCGGATCGCTGCGGCATCCTTGGCGAGCAGGGCGCCGCCACCGGCCCCCAACTGGGACTTGGTCAAGCCAGCGTCGTTCAGGCGAGAGAGCAACCCGCGAATGACGACCGCCCCGGTGTTAGCGGAGTAGGCGAGATCCTCGGACCGCATCGGCTTTCCGTCACCGACCGCAAGCGCGGCGAGGACGTGGACGGCGACGACGAAGCGGGAACTGGTTGGCATCGGAGCGTTTGAACCGTTGGTGTGTCACCGTCGGTATTACACATTTCCTGGTTCGTCAACCGCTTCCTCGACGAAAGCCTGGTTCGGGCATTGCTTGAGGCGCTCGATCATCCAGCGGCCAGCCGGACCGGGCGGCTCGGACGTCCGGTAAACCGCGGACATCGGAAGCGAGAGGCCGCCTTCCGGAATATCCTCGATGGACAGGATCACGAGGCGGCCGTCGTCGATGTCCTGGCGTACGATGTGAAGCGGCATGCCGCCCCAGCCCAGGCCGCTCAGCAGGAAGGCGTGTTTGGCGAAGAGGTCTCCCAGCCGCCAGGTCGAGGGCGACATCACGCCGAACTCGCGCCCGGCCGAGAGATCGGATCGGTCCGTCAGGACGAGTTGTACGTGCTCGGCCAGCGCGGCCTTCGGAATGAGTCCGCGATGCGCCGCGAGCGGGTGATCCGCCGCCGCGACCATGACGAAGGTCACGCTGGTTAGGCGCTCGGCCGTGAGGCCGGCAGGCAAGGTAGGCAGCGAACCCACCAGGCCGAAGCTCGCGCGCCCGTCCATAACGGGTTGGACAGTTGCTCCAAGCGCCTCGACGTAGAGGCGCAGCGGGGTCGCGGAGAAGCTCTCCCGGAACTCCCGTGCGACCTCGGCGAAGGCGGTAATGGGAAAGAACACGTCGATGACGGCGGTGAGCTCGGGCTCCAACCCGCCGGCGATGCCCTTGGCCCGTGCCTTCAGGCCGTTGACGCCCGCGACGATGGCCCGGGCATCGGCGAGCAGCACGGCCCCCTCGGTCGTGAGGCGCGGGTAGCGGGCGCTCCGGTCGAACAGGACGACCCCAAGCTGCGCCTCCAGGTTGGCCATCGTCTCGCTGACCGCGGATTGCGTCCGCCGAAGCTTTCGGGCCGCCGCCGAGAAGCTGCCCTCGTCGACCGCCGCCTCGAAGATCCGCAACTGGTCCAGAGACAATCCGTCGAGCATGGGGAGAGCGATCCATCGGGAAAGCCGATGGATAACATCGAAACGTACGGAGTGCCATCGCGGTCGCGGCCATGGAATGTGTCCGACGGAATGCCGCCGCATCGAAGGGAAAGCCCATGGACACGAACAAGATCGCCCTGGTGACGGGCAGCAGCCGAGGCCTCGGACGGAACACGGCCCTGGCCCTCGCGTGCTCCGGCGTCGACGTCGTGGTCACCTACCGGAGCGACGAGGGCAGTGCGGTCGCGGTGGCACGCGAGATCGAGGGACTCGGCCGGAAGGCCATCGTGCTCCGGCTGGATACGGCGGAGGTTTCATCCTTCCCGGCCTTCGTCGACAGACTTCGGCAGGGCCTGCGGGAGACCTGGTCACGCGAGACCGTCGACTTCCTCGTCAATAACGCCGGCATCGGCATCGCCGCGCCCTTCGCTGAGACCGGCGAGGAGATGTTCGACCGGCTGATGTCGATCCACCTCAAGGGCGTCTTCTTCCTGACCCAGTCCCTGCTGCCGGTCATCGTCGACGGTGGCCGCGTCGTGAACCTGTCGACCGGGCTCACCCGCTTCTCGCTGCCGGGCTACGCCGCCTACGCGGCGATGAAGGGCGGCGTCGAGACGCTGACCCGCTACCTGGCCAAGGAGCTCGGACCGCGACGGATCGCGGTCAACGCCATTGCGCCTGGCGCCATCGAGACCGACTTCGCCGGCGGCGTCGTGCGCGACAACGACGGGCTCAATAAGATGATCGCCGGCCAGACCGCCCTCGGCCGCGTCGGCCTCCCCGACGACATCGGCCCCGCCATCGCCTCCCTGCTCTCGGACGCCAACCGCTGGGTCAACGGACAGCGCATCGAGGTCTCCGGCGGCATGTTCCTGTGAGAGAACGCCGCGATCCTCACAGGGTTCACCACCGTCGTCCATCGCCACGCCCGATGGTAAGCATCGCAACGAACTGGCTTCCTCGATGCCCGGGCGGGTCGTCTAATCAGCGTGTCCTCGGGGGTGGCGGCTTCCCGCCATCGACCCCGATACCCTTATCGTTCGCCCGTAGGCCCACACCATGACTAAAATCCTCCACATCGATTCAAGCATCCTCGGCGCTCATTCGGTCAGCCGCGCGCTCACCGCCGACATCGTGGCCAGGCTGCAGGCGCTCCACCCGGGCGCGGAGGTCATCCGACGCGACCTCGTCGCCGACCCGACCCTCCACCTGTCGGACGCCCACCTGGCGGTCTTCCAGGGCGGCGAGGTCGGCAGCCAGGCCCTCGGCGAGGATCTCGCCAAGGGCGGCGCCTACGTCGACGACCTGTTCGCGTCCGAAGTCATCGTCATCGGCGCGCCGATGTACAACTTCTCGGTCCCGTCGCAGCTCAAGGCCTGGATCGACCGGGTCTGCGTCGCCGGCAAGACCTTCAACTACGGACCGAACGGCCCCGAGGGGTTGGTCAAGGGCAAGACGGTCTACGTCGCCTCGACCCGCGGCGGCGCCTACTCCGGGGACAGCCCGATTGCGGGCCTCGACCATCAGGAGAGCTACCTGCGCGTCGCGCTGGGCTTCATCGGGCTCACCGACATCACCATCGTGCGGGCCGAGGGCCTCGCGAAGGGCGGGGAGACGAAGGAGCACGCCGTCGCCGAGGCCAAGGCGCAGGTCGCGGCGCTCGCCGCCTGAGCCCGGCACCGACAGGCAATCGAAGGGCCGACGGCATCGCCGGCCTTGAGCGACCGCGGGTCGGCCCGACCGATCCCGCCGAGGACAAGACGATGGAAATCGGTATCGACAGCTTCGCCGCCACGATTCCCGACCCGGCGACGGGCCGAACGGTCCCGCCGGCGGACCGGTTGGAAGCGCTGCTGGCCGAGGTGGAGACCGCCGACCGGGTCGGCCTTGACGTCTTCGGCATCGGCGAGCACCACCGTCCGGAGTTCCTTGATGCCGCCCCCACGGTCATCCTGGCCGCCGCGGCGGCGCGTACCAAGCGCATCCGCCTCGCCAGTGCGGTCACGGTCTTGAGCGCCGCCGATCCGGTGCGGGTCTTTCAAGAGTTCGCCACTGTCGACCTCATCGCCAAGGGGCGCGCCGAGATCGTGGTCGGGCGGGGCTCCTTCGGCGAGGCCTACCCGCTCTTCGGCTTCGCCATGCAGGACTATGACGCCCTGTTCGCGGAGAAACTCGACCTGCTCCTCAAGCTGCGCGACGAGGTCAAGGTGACCTGGAGCGGTCGCTTCCGGGCGCCCCTTAACGGCCAGGGCGTGTACCCGCGGCCGCATCAGGCGCAGATCCCGATCTGGCTCGGGGTCGGTGGCACCCCGGCCTCCTTCGCCCGCGCCGGTACGTTAGGGTTGCCGCTGATGGTGGCCATCATCGGCGGCGGCTTCGAGCGCTTCCGCCCCCTCGTCGACCTCTACCGCGAGGCCGGCCGCAGGGCGGGCCACGCACCGGAGGCGCTCAAGGTCGGGGTCCACGCCATGGGCTTCGTCGGCGACACCGACCGCGCCGCCCGCGACGCCTTCTACCCCGGCTGGGCCCACATGTTCACCGAGATCGGGCGCGAGCGCGGTTGGACCCGCGTCACCCGCGCCCAGTTCGACGCCATGTGCGGCCCCGGGGGCGCCTTCCTGATCGGCTCGCCCGGCACCGTCCGCGACAAGGTCCTCGCGGCGAGCGAGGCGCTTGGCGGGCTCTCGCGCATCACCTTCCAGATGAGCTCAGCCATGCTGGAGACCGAGGCGATGCAGCGCTCGATCACGCTGCTCGGCACCGAGGTGTCGCCGGCCGTCAAGAAAGCACTGGGGGAGCCAAGCCATGGGTGAGCTGATCGGCGGCGTATGGCGCACCGGTGGGATCGAGAGCGTGCTGTCCGACGGCACGCTGCGTCGGCCGCCCTCGGTCTTCCGGGACCGGGTCACCGCGGACGACGGTCCTTTCCGGGCCGAGGCAGGACGCTATCACCTCTACGTCTCCCTGGCCTGCCCGTGGGCGCACCGCACCCTCATCATGCGCAGCCTCAAGGGGCTCGCGCCGATGGTCGGCCTCTCCGTCGTGCACTGGCTGATGGGCGAGGACGGCTGGACCTTCGCGCCGGGCCCCGGGGTCGTCCCCGACACGGTCAACGGCGTGACAGCGCTCCACCAGCTCTACACCTTGGCCGATCCGAACTGCACGACGCGCGTGACCGTGCCGGTGCTGTGGGACAAGGCGACCGGTCGCATCGTCTCGAACGAATCCGCCGAGATCCTGCGGATGTTCATCGCGGCCTTCGACGGGCTCGGGGCGACCGCGGGTGACTACTATCCGGAGGCCCACCGCGCCGAGATCGACGCCGTCAACGAGCGTGTCTACGCGAACCTCAACAACGGGGTCTACCGAGCCGGCTTCGCCACGACGCAAGCTGCCTACGAGGCCGCCATCGAGGGGGTCTTCGATACCCTCGACTGGCTTGAGGAGCGCCTTGCCGGACAGCGTTTCCTGGTCGGCGATGCGCTCACCGAGGCCGACATCCGGCTGTTCACGACCCTCGTGCGCTTCAACGCGGTCTATCACGGCCACTTCAAGTGCAATCGCCGGGCGCTCGTCACGTACCCGGCGCTCTGGGCCTACACCCGCGACCTCTACCAGCACCCGGCTATCCGACCGACGGTCGATCTCGGGCACATCAAGGGGCACTACTACGGCAGCCACCCCTGGCTGAACCCGAGCCGCATCGTCCCCCTCGGCCCCGACCTCGATTTCGATGCGCCCTCGGGACGGGAGCGCCTGTCGAACTGAGCGACACGGACCGGTCCAGGCCGCCTTCGTGATCCATCGCCATGTCCGATGGATCGCATCGATATATACCGGCTATCGAACGACCCGGTGATCGAAGAAGAAGGGGCCGCAGAGGTCCCCGTCTCGGGACCGACCCGCACCCCGGGCGACCAGCGTCGCCCCCATCCGGAGAACGACGTTGAAGACCCTTCTCATCCCGACCATCGCGCTGACCCTCGCCTTGGCCGCCCCGGCCCTGGCCCAGACACCGCCGACGCGCGACCCCGCCCAGATCCAGGCCGGAACCTATGCCGTCGACGCCGGCCACACCCAGGTGGGCTGGAAGGTCTCGCACATGGGCTTCTCGAACTACCACGGCGGCTTCTCGGACGTGTCGGGCTCCCTGACCCTCGATCCGAAGAACCCGGCCCAGTCGAAGCTCTCGATCAAGATCCCGGTCGCCTCGGTCTCGACCACCAGCGACAAGCTCACCGGCGAGCTCAAGGGCGACCAGTGGCTCGACGGGGCCAAGTTCCCGGAGATGACCTTCGTGTCCACGAAGGTCGAGCCGCAGGGCAAGGACAAGGCGAAGGTACTGGGCAACCTCACACTGCACGGCGTCACGAAGCCCGTCACGCTCGACGTCACCCTGGTCGGCGCCGGCGCCAACCCGATGAGCAAGAAGTACACGGTCGGCTTCGACGCGACCGGCACGATCAAGCGCTCCGAGTTCGGCGTGAAGACCTACGTGCCCCTGATCGGCGACGATCTTCACCTCACCATCGCGGGCGCCTTCGAGCGTCAGGACTGACACCTGGGTCCGGGAGACGGAGGGCGGTCATGTCGGAAGCAACGCGGCGATACACCCGCGTGGCGATCCTGCTGCACTGGGTCAGCGCGCTCTGCGTGCTGGGCCTGCTCGGGATGGGCCTGCTCATGGTGCACGGGGACCTGGCGCCGATGCGCCGGTTCCAACTGTACCAGTGGCACAAGTCGGTGGGCATCACCGTCCTCCTGCTGACCGTCCTGCGTCTCGCGTGGCGTCTCGGTCAAAAGCCGCCGCCCCATCCTGACGGCATGCCGGCGCGTGAGCGCCGGGCGGCCGCGGCGGCCCACCTCGCCCTGTACGGGTTGCTGCTTGGATTGCCGCTCGCCGGCTGGGCCGTCGTTTCGCTCTCGCCCTTCAACATCCCGACGGTGCTGTTCGGGCAGATTCCATGGCCGCACCTGCCTCTCTCCGGACTCGTCGATCCCGCCGCCGGCGAGGCGGTGATGAAGTGGGTCCACGCCTACGGCGCCTGGTTCCTCGGCCTGCTCGTACTGCTGCACGTGGCGGCGGCGCTGCGCCATCACTGGGTTCTTCGCGACGACGTCCTGCGCCGCATGTCGCCGGCCCTGCGCGGCGCGGGCGGGCATCCCCTCACGAGATCATCGTCATGAACGTCCGTCACCTGCTCGTCCTGCTGGCCCTCCAGACGGTGCCGTCCCACGGGTTCGCCGCCGAGTGGCAGGTCGATCCTTCGAAGAGCGCGATCAGGTTCTCGGGTGTTCAGGTTGGGGTGCCGTTCACGGGGGGCTTCCAGCGCTTCGAGGCGGCGGTGGACTTCGACCCCGCCAAGCCCGAGACCGGCCACGCCACCGTCCTGATCGACCTGAGTTCGGCGAAGACCGGCGACGTCCAGCGCGACGAGGCGCTGCCGCAAAAGGACTGGTTCGACGTCAAGGCGGAGGCGAAGGCCCGCTTCGAGGCGACCCGCTTCGTCGACAAGGGCGACGGCCGCTACGACGCGGTCGGCACACTGACCATCCGTGGCAAGAGCAAGCCCGTCACACTGCCGTTCCGTTTCACCCTCGACGGCGGGAAGGCGCACGCGGTCGGGCATCTCGACCTTGTCCGCACCGAGTTCGGTGTCGGCAAGGGCCCCTGGGCATCGGGGCAATGGGTGGCCCTGGAGGTGGGAGTCGACGTGGATCTCGTGGCATCAGCCGAGCCGGGAACATGACCCAAGCACGCCGAAGGTTCAGAGCTCGGCCGCTACGAGGTCTATGAAACGCCGGACCTTGGAGGCCAGGTGGCGCCGGCTCGGATAAAGCGCGCAGATCGGGACGGGGGGAGCTGCGTAGGCCGAGAGCACGGTCCGCAGGCGGTCGTTCGCGACGTCATCGTCGACAACGTAGCTCGGCAGGTAGGCCAGGCCAGCACCGGAGATGGCGGCATCCCGCAAGGCCTCGCCGCCATCCAGCGAGAGCCGCGCCCGTGGTCGGATCGAAGCGGTCCTGCCATCGATGGCGAAGCGCCAACCCCGGTGCTGGCCGGCGCTGAGATAGCTCAGGCAGGCATGGTCCGTAAGGTCGTCGGGATGCAGGGGCGGCGGTCGCGTGGACAGGTAGCCCGGGCTTGCCACGACGACATCCTGCTGCCGCGTCAGGGTCCTGGCGATCAGGCTGCCGTGCTCGCGGGGTTCCCCGATCCGGATCGCCAAGTCGTAGCCATCGTCGATGATGTCGTTGACCCGGTCGGTGAGGCTGACCTCGGCACGCAGCTTCGGCCACGACGCCAGGAACCGGTTGAGCACGGGCAGGATCACCACCCGTCCGAAGGTGGCCGGAGCCGTGAGGCGGAGTAGACCCTGCGGTTCGCCGCTCCCGTTGGCCATCGATAGCTCCGCATCCTCAAGATCGGAGAGGATTTGGGTGCATCGGTCGAGGAAGATACGGCCATCGTCCGTCAGGGCGAGACTTCGCGTCGTCCGATGGAACAGCCGCACGCCGAGGCGGCCCTCAAGCCGCCCCACGCTCTTCGCGATCCCGGATCTCGTCATCGCTCGGATGCGCGCGGCGGCGACGAAGCTGCCCGCTTCCGCCGCCGCCACGAACGCTGCGATGTCTCCGATGTTTCCTGATGACATGCGGTCTACCCGGTCCCCGGTGTGTTGACGCACATTCGCCAATCGTCCGCATATATGGGTCACCTGAACCGATTATCGGCGATAGGAAGCGCGTATCATGACCTTCAGCGATCTCGTGACCCAGCGGCTCGACCAGTGGGCCGGCAGCCTCCAGGACCTCGGCCCCGTCATCCTCGGCGAGAACAGGGACGTGACCCTGACTCAGATCCGGCGCTCCTACATCGACAAGATGGCGGAGCATCCGACGCCCGACGGCGTTCGGATCGAACCTGTCGACATGGGCGGCGTCCCGGGCACTCTCGTGACGCCGGAGGACGTCGCCGGCGACCGGGTGCTCTTCTACATCCACGGCGGAGCCTACATCGTCGGAGGACCGGGCGGATATTACGGCTTGGCCGGCGCCTTCGCCAAGGCGATGAAGGCGCGGGTCTACCTGCCGGATTACAGGCTCGCTCCGGAGCATCCCTTCCCGACCCCGATTGAGGATACCTTCGCCGCGTACCGTTGGTTGATCGACCAGGGCCAGGACCCACGGTCGGTCACCTTCGCGGGCGACTCCGCGGGCGGTGCCATGGTGGTCACGGTGATGGTCATGGCCCGCAACGCCGACGTGCCGCTACCCGCGGGCGGGGCCGCCCTCTCCCCGTGGGCGAACCTGGAGCATACCGGCGCATCCATGTTCAACCGCGAGGGCCTCGATCCGCTGAACACCAAGGCGGGCCTCGACCTGATGGCTCGAACCTTCCTCGGCGGCGCCCTCCCGAACAGCCCAGAGGCTTCGCCGGTTTTCGCCGACGTCCGAGGGCTACCCCCGATCCTGGTGCAGATCGGCGAGGCCGAATTGATGCTTAGCGACGCCATCCGGCTCGCATCGCACCTGGGCGAGAACCGCGTTCGCGTCTCGCTGGAGATATGGCCCGGCATGTTCCACGTCTGGCACATGTTCCACGCCGAACTTGCGGACGGACAGGCGGCGGTGGCGAACGCCGCTTCGTTCCTCGGACAGGCCATCTGTTCGGCGCGCGTCGGATCGTGAACGAACGAACCGCATGCGCTTCGTAGGCGGTCATCGAAGTCGGGCTGCGCGACCACTTGAGGGATGCCGCCGGGAGGGATCGACCTCTTGCATCCCCTGAATGCCGACTGACGGCTTCGCGACTCAGGCGCCCGAAAGCGGACGGACCGCAAACCACCCTACGCGGTCATTGGTGCACTTTCTCGGACTCCCACAACCGCCGACGTTGCTGTTTGCGGATCGCCTCACGTTCTTCGGGCGAGAATTGGACGCGGTGAATTATGCCTTGAACGGCTGCGACGAAAATTCCCGCGCCTATGAAGACGAGCGGGTTTGGCTCGGAAATTGTCGGGATTAGGGTGTATATTCCCTCGCATGCGGGGAGAAGCAGTGCACAAAACCCGAGCCCGTGCAGGGTGTTATAGTCCTTCAGGCTAGCCCAGCGACATCCGATGCGTTCGCTCACGATGATGATGCAAACGGACCACATCGCTATACCGGAAATGACCATTGTCGCCTGCGATGAAAGCCCGGCCGCGAGCTGTAACACATTGTACAGACCCAACCAGAGGGCAATACCGAGGCCAAGGATAGCCGCTGTGTGGTTGCGTGGCTCCATGGAAAAACCCCTAAGTCGTTTTTGCCGAGATTTACTTGAGTTCGATCGTTCACACCATCGTTAAGTAATCAGATTTCTACCTTGCAACCTTGCAACCTTGCAACCTTGTAACTTATACCTCTGATTTCTACCCGGGTCGCGAACTAGTGATAGACAACATCATTCGCCTCGATAATCGTCTCGCCAAGCTTGGATAAATCTTCCATTTTCCATGTCGATCGCCGTGTCTATTTTGTATACGTTATTATGAAGTCGGTGTATCTTTTCCGGCTAGTCGACCAACCGTAGATACCTCAAGACTACGTCATCGGACAAGCCGGGAGATGGTTTAGGGCAGGTCGGCGACAATGCAATTAGACAACTTCCGCTTCGATGCGTTAGCCATCCAGAAGCAGACGGACAGGAAGCCACCCAACCCGGTCGTAGAGCGGTCCGGCAAATTACGACCCAAGCTGGTCGCATAGGCGGGAGCAAGCGCAGCCCGATTGCGGACGTGAGCCCGCGTGAGGCATCATTGGGCGATGTGACTGAGTTTGTATCAAGGCGTCTTAGATGCCGTCAGACGAAGGGCCATGCTGCTCAGGACGCCATCCCGGCGGATCAGTCCGTGCATCAGGGCGGCACCGAGATGGGCGAGGATGATGCCGAATAGGGTGTAGGCCAAGACCGTGTGCAGCGGACGGAGCCACGCGTAGACACCGGGATCGCGTGGCAGGATCGGCGGAAGCACCACGGAGCCGGCAAGGCCGATGGGATAGCCGGCCGCTGACAGCATCGCCCAGCCGACCAGCGGCAGCGCGAGCATCAATCCGTAGAGGAGGATGTGAGAGGTGTGGGCGGCCTGGCGTTGCCAGCTCGGAAGGTCCGATGGCAGTTCCGGTGGTTGATGGCGCCAGCGGTTGATCAGGCGCAGCACCGCGAGGACCAGGATGCCGATGCCGAGGGGACGGTGCAGTGCGACCAGGGTGTGGTAGTGGGCAACGGAGGTCACCATCGCCACGCCGATGAACAGCATGGCCAGGACCATCGCCGCTATGGTCCAGTGCAGCAGCCGGGCCGGCAGGTTGAAGCGCGCGATATCTCTCACAATCCGGCTCCCTGAGTGGGCATGTCATGCACGGCGCTTGGCGCCTTCGGTTCACCGGCGCGTCGGGTGAAGGATTGCGAATAGGCTGCCGAGCGTGCGCTGAGCAGCGGATCATCCGATCCCTCGATACCAGCCGGTAGCACGAGGGGGTCGAAGTTCACGTCGCGGCAATTGCCGCTGGCTTCCGCCTCCGTCGTGCTGACGACCACGCTACCAAGGTCGATGCTGGTGCGCTCGGCCGGCCAAGCAAGAGTCGCGTCCGCGCTGGCGTCGCCGGGCGCACCCAGTGTGACGACGAGGTGCCAGCGCACGGGGCCTTGGCGGACCGCAGCCGCGAAGTCCTCGAAAAGGAAGTTCTTATCCGCGCGCACGGCCTGAGCGGAGCTCTCCGCCGTGGCAGCTTGCTCCGGCACGAAGGCCCAGCGCACGGGCGTTTGCATCCCGTCCGCGGCGACGAAGCCAAAGGCATTCAGGCTCCGGAAGGTGTCGTTGGCGAAGCCGGACGTGATCGTGCGCGCTTTGATCAGGGCCGCCGCCTTCGCGCTTTCGGGGTGCGCGGCGAAGAAGGCTTTCAGCGCTTCGGGGTCGGGCTTGCCCGTGGCTGGATCGGGCTTGGCGGCGAGGAGTTGTGCGTAGAACGCCTCCGGTGTCCGTACCGGGAAGACCGGGATGTCGTTGTTGCCGGTGCGCCATTCCTCGCCGTAGGGAAGATGAAAGCGAAGCGCGAGGCTGCGCACTGTCGTGGCCGCATCCGCCGCGTAGGGCTGTCCGCCCGCAAGTGCGATGCGCCCGGTGACGGGGGTGACCTGGCCGGTGGCGAACAGCGAGGCCTTCGACACGCGCGCGCCCCCGCCGCTGCTCTCGAAGTGCCCCACGAGGCAGAGTCCCTTGGCGTGGTTGCGCCGGAACCCCGGATGCGGGCCGTTGACCTGCTCGAAGCGGTCGACGATTTGCGCCTGGGTGAGGTCCCCCACCGAGTGCCAGCCTCCGGCATACGCGAAGGCCCCCGCGGTGCCGGCGACCAGGGCTCCGATGGCGCCGAGCCGAAGGAGGACTCCGCGAGGGCTCAATCCGGGACTGGCGCCGGTGAGGTCGTTCAGGAGGGACATGGCGGACCTTCAGATGGCTTTCGCGGTGGCGCGACGGATCTCGTTGGCCAGTGGGTGCAGGACGGTCGGGTCGACGGCACCCACGAGGCTGTAGCCCAGACCGTCCTGGGCCCAGGCGTAGCCGTTCGAAGCCTCAGAGGTATGCGCTCGCATCGGTGCGTCACCGGGCTGTGCCATGGGCCGCATCAGCATGACGAAGCGTGCGCCGTGCCCGTCATCGTACATCAGCATCCCGGCGGGCCCCTGCGGCGTGGCAACGAGGCGCCCGCCCATAAGGCGGTAGCCGGAACCGCTCAGGTCCGGCACGCCCACTGGCCGCTTCAGCCTGTTGGAGAACCAACTAGCAAGCTCATTGCGGTTTGCAGCGACGAGCTCGACGGGGCGGGTATGATCGGGCGCATAGACCGCATAGTTCGTGCTCGCCTCCTGGGCCAGCGCCTCGATGCCGGTCGGTACGGGCAAGACCACCTCGCGCAGGCCCCACCCTCCGGCGCCGCCGACAAGCAGCAGCAGTCCGGCCGCCATCGCCTGCCACGCCGGACGAGCCGGGCGACGGCGCGCCTCGACGATCCGCGACAGGTTAAGCTGGACCGGCACCGGCTCAGCCGCGATGGGCGCAAAGGCAGCCCGCATCTCCTCGCGCAGGGCGACCATCCGCGCGACCCGCGCCCGGGCATCCGGGTGGTCGCCGAGATAGGCCTCGACCTCGCTGCGCCGCGTGGCATCGAGGCGCTCGTCCACGAGACCTTGAAGGTCGTCTTCGGCGATCGGACGCGTGGTCATTTTACCCTCCGCAGGAGCGGGCGCTTGGCAGGAACGGCCGCCTCGGCGCCGTCCATCAACTGAATCATCCGGTCCCGCGCTCGGGACAGGCGGGACATCACGGTCCCGGTCGGGATGGCGAGGACCTGCGCCGTCTCGGCGTAGGACAGACCCTCCACAGTCACGAGCAGGAGCACGCTGCGCTGCTCCTCGGGCAACGCATCAAGGGCGGTCATCAGGTCCCGGTGGCGCAGGCCGCTCTCCTGCGTGGGCGCCACGGCGAGGTTGGCTTCCGCCGTGTCCTCGATCGGCATGTGAGTTCCGCGGCGGGCGCGCTGGCGCATCTGCGTCACCGCGAGGTTGTGGACGATGGCGAAGAGCCAGGTCCGGGCATCGCCGTCGGCCTGGCGTTGATGCCAGCGACTGACCGCCTTCTCCAAGCAGTCCTGCACGAGGTCGTCGGCATCGGTGGGATTGCGCAGGAGGGCCCGCGCATAGCGGCGTAGCGCCGGGATCAGCGGCTCGATGAGGCGCATCATGTCCGTCATGTCCGGTCTCCTGGCATGGGCGGGGCTCCTCTGCCTTCGCGACGGCTGGACCGGAGGTGCTCCGGGACTGGCAACGCAGGCATAGACGCTGCCAATCCTGGATTATTCCAGCATCCCAACATCTTTTTGAGCGGGCCTTCGAGATAGCCCCTCACAATGGAGTGCCCCGGATCGGCAAGGAAAAGATTTTACGGGAGGTTGGGAATAACTAAAGAAAGCTGGCGTCTGTCTGGTTATCGCTGCCAGAAATTATCGTTCTTGGCAGGATAAATGGAGATACGACATGAACTCCGTAAAAAACCTCTCGGGCCTGTTCCTCGCGTCTGCTTGTACGCTTGCCGTTCTGACGGGTGCCTCGGAAGCCCGCACCGTTCAGCACACCGACACCCGCTCAGTCCTGACCGAGCCTCTCTCGCCCCCGACCAGCTCGCCGTATTGGCTCGGACAAATGGACACCGACAGCGGCAACGCTCGGAACCCCGCACTTCCGGGTTATGCTCAAGCCCGTGGTCAGGAGACCGGTGGCCCGGCTCGCGAACTTATCCCGAACTAAACCCGTGGTGACGCGAGGACGCCACTCCTGTCCAAGTTCAGGCGTCCTCAGCCTCAGAAGGCTCCGGCCTGTGCGGGCGTGGGCCGGGACTGTCACATCCGATGGTGCCGGGGCCCGGAAGTTCTCGCCGAGGAAGCCGAGGAATGGCTTCACGTTTGAGGTGCCGCATCTTTCAGGGCACCTTCGTGCGCCGAAAGGCAGATGACGGCCCGACCCAGGCATGGCGGTTGCTGCCAGCTCCGCCCGAAAGTGGTCACAGGTACGTCTTGTCGTGTTCGACGAACGGCGCGTCGACATGGCCAATATTTCGCTGAGCCCGTGCAAGAGACCTAACCGACCACCAAGTTTAGGGTGCGGCCGGCCGGGCCGAGCTCCACCCGCCGGCCCCAGTCGAAGGCGATGAGGTCCTGTTCGATCCCGTCGGCGAACACCACACCGCCCTCGTTCATCCGCGACGTGACGGCGAGAGCTGCCTGCGTGAGCCTGCCCGCTCTCAGGGCCGTGCCGGTGGCGACGCTTGGGAAGGGCTCGCGCACCCAGTAGCCGACCGCTGTTTCCTCGACCCCGATCCCGAGCCTCAAATGCGTCGCCTCTCCGATGGAACGGGCCCACCCGGTCAGGCCGGTTCCCGAGGCGACGATGAGGCCGCTCGATGATTGCTCCTCGGCGACCCCGTCGGCCTCGATCCGGTAGCGCGCGGATTGATGGCTGCGATGGCCGACGAAAATCTCGTTGAGCGCCAGCAGCCGCTGCCCCGTGTCGAGGACCGCCTGCACCATGGTGCGCCTCTCGACCTGGGCGGCCCGGGCGACGCTGACCGGGAGCAGCCTGCCCAAGCGCTCCACCGGGATCCGCGCCAGGGCACCGTCGTAGAGGTCGGGAGCCGGATTGACGCCGATCACCGGCTGATCACGCAGGTACTTCGCCACGTTGGCGACGAGGCCATCCTGGCCCACCGTGACGACGACGTCTTCGGGGGCGAACAGGAAGCGATCGAGGTCGATGCGCCGCGCCAGCGCCTGCCGCCAGTCCCCCGGTACTGCGGCCCGCGCCTGCTCGAGCACGGCGTGGAACCGGGCGTGGTGCGCCTCGACCTCCGCCAAGCTCTGGCCGCGGCTCTCCAGGAAGAACCGTGCCTGACCGCGGGTGGCGTGCCGGGCGAGCAGGGCCTCGTAATCGGTGTCGCGGATGACGAAAACCGCTCGCGGGGTGATGACCGACATGGTGCATCCTCAGCGCGCAAGCGTCGGTGCCGCGACCGGCGAGGCCACCCCGCGAAAAGCGCCGAGCGCGGTCGCCAGCAGGTCCGGCGTGACGTTGACGTGTTCGATGGTCTCCAGCTTGCCCGCGAGTTCGCGGGCGGCGAGCCCGAGAAGCACGGCCGGCGAGAGGTCGCGGTAGATGGCGACTCGGCGCTGCTCGGCCTCGGCCCGGGCGCTTTCGACGAGGCGGATGCGCTCGGCCTCCGCCGCCGCCTCCAGCCCCTGCGCCCCGGCAAGGCCCGCCGCGCGATTGCGGGCGTTCTCGGCTTCCCGCGCGATGAGCAGCGCCTCACGCTGGGCGAGTTCGGTGCGCGTCTCCAACTCGTTCTCCGCGATGGCCCGCTCCTTCTCCACAGCGAGGGCGCGCCGCGCGAAGGTCGCCGCATCGGCCTTCTGCTGCAGGCCCTCATAGGTCGGCGTCTGCAAGGCCCGCTCCAGCTCGCTCGACGGCGCGAGGTTGGTGAGCCGTACCGAGACCACCGCGATGCCGATCTCTGCCAGGGCCGGGGCCGCCTCCAGCACGGTTTCGAGGGTCGAGCGCAGAGGCTCGGGGCCGGCATCGAGGAGCATGCCGACCGGACTGGCGCCGATCGCCTGCAGGACCGTCTGGCCAGCGATGCCACCGAGGCGCGACTCGATGCGCTCGACCGGCTCGCCCTGCGGTTTGCCGGTGCGAAGCCCGAGCGAGAAGTCGACGCGGCTCGCCAGCCGCTCCGGATCGACGACGCGCCAGCCGATCGTCCCCTGCGCCACGACGGTCTGGAAGTCCCGGCTGCGGCCGCGCACGAACAGCGTCATCTCGCGATCGTCCATCGGCACCTCGCTGATGCTCGCGGTTTCCGGCCGGAACCAGAAGACGAGACCCCGACCGCTCTGCCGGATGCGGCCGTTGCGGTAGCGGATGACGTGGCTGCTCGCTTCGCTCCTGAGCTGGGAGATCGGACCGATGTTGCGGATCGTAGCCATGGGACCCTCCTCTAGGGACGCAGTGGGATCAGAGCGGTTTTTTGGAAACGGTAGAGTTCGGCGGGACGGAACGAGGTGCCGGCCTCGCGGGCGCCCGTCGGTGCGAGCCAGCCCCGGTCGAGCATCCGGCGGCGGAAAGCTGGCTTGTTCAGGGACATGCCCAAGATCGCTTCGTACACGTCCTGCAGCTGGCGCAGGGTGAAGGCCTCCGGCAGCAGAGCGAAGCCAATATCGGAATAGTCGAGCTTGCCCCGCAGCCGCAGGATCGCCAGGGCGAGGATCTCGGCGTGGTCGAAGGCCAGGGACAACGGCTTCGTCCGGTTGCGGTCTCCCTCGGCGAAGGCCGCGACCGGGCCGCCCGCCTCGCCGGCCCAGGGCACGTCGAGGATCGCCGCGGACAGCCCCGCCTCGCTCTCCAGCGCACGCGTGACGGCGGCCTCCGGCAGCAGCGCGAGGTAAGCAACGGTGACGATGCGCATGCGCGGGTCACGGTCGAGGGCGCCGAAGGTGTAGAGCTGCTCAAGGTGCGCTCCAGCCGCCTCCGCCGGGAAGAATCCGGCCTTTTCGCGCAGGACGCGCACGGCCGCCGTGTCGAGGGTCTCGTCGAGGCCCACGAAGCTGCCGGGCAGCGCCCAACGGCCGGCATGGGGGTGCTCGGCGCGTCGCACCAAGAGCACTGCCGGACGGCCCTCGCGCAGGCCCATCAGGACGAGATCAACAGTGACGGCTGGCCGCTCGAAGGCGGAGGGGTCATACGCTGTCAGAAAGGCATCTTCAGTCAAGGAAATACCATATATTCAACTCGCATCTAACTAAGATGCGAAATGGAAATAAGTCAAGCGCGTTTGGTCCCGATCGAGGCGGCACCCGGCGAGGGCTGGATGTTCGCGGTCCTGATCCGGCCCGGCCCGGCCTCGTCACCACCGATCTCGCCCTCGATCGCCTGTGGAACCGCACCGTCACGCTTCTGGTCATCGCCGGGGCGCTGGCGGCCATCATCGTCGCGGCCCTCGCCGCGATGGTGCGGAACCGGCGGGCCGGCGCGGAGGCCATGGGCTGATGCGCTCGCGGCTTCGACGGGGCAGATCGGTCCATACACTGCGCAAGGGGAGTGCCGAATGATCGTGTTCTGGAACGGGCGTGGCTACTGGTTCGTCTTCCTGGCGGCTGCGGCGATGTTCCTGCCCCTGATCCTCCTGCTGCAGGTCAATAGGCCGCAAGTGGACCGGGCGGTCTGCCTCACCAGGAGCCTCGCGGCGCTGTACGTCCTTGGTCTCGGATGGCGCTGGAACCACGGAACGACCTTCGGGCCGGTCGGGCGCGACCACGCCTTCTGGGGTCTGCCAATGCAGGTCTGGGCCGTGCCGATGCTCGTGTTCGCGGCCCTGCTCGGGATCGGCACCATCACCACGGCGGAGGCCCCGCGCGCGCGCCTTTCCTTCCAGGAACCCGGCGGCGTTGTCCGGTGAATCTCAGCCCCGCGTCACGAAGAACCAGTTCGGCGCGAGGCGGCGGTCGCTCTCGGCCCCGGAGGCGGCCGGAAACGCGTAGTCCGGGCTGTAGACGAACGACGTGCCCCACGGCGTGCCACCCGGAATCGGTTCGTCCAGGCCAATCTCGCCGCCGGGACCGCGGGTGAACCCCGCGAGCCCGAGGCGATCGAGCGCGCCGCAGAGGGCGCGGTAGCGGGCGTAGGGAACCCCGAGTTCCCGCAGGACGTCGATCTCCCGCAGACTGTCCGTGTCGCGCGCGCCTTGCGAGCGGTACGGGGTGACGCGCCGGCCGTTAACGAGGCGGGTGCTCTCCCACCACGCCGTTCCCTCCGCCTCCGCCTCCGCCGGGGGATCGTCCCGCCCAAGTTCGAAGGACACCAGGGTGGGCATGGCCGCGATCTCGGCTACCACGGCGTCGAGCCGCGATCGGTTCAGCACGAAGTAGCCTGTTGTCGTTCCGAACGCCGTCCAGATCACGGCGGCAGAGAGGCCCGCCAGGGCCAGGAAGACCGCGACCGGGTGCTTCGCCGCGCGAGCGAACGCCGGGACCGCGACGACGGCCGCGGCGATCCCCAGGACCGGCGCGTAGGCGACGAGGGCCCAGCCGAACAGGACGACACCGCAGCCGCCGACGACGAGGGACGCCGTTCGCGTCCCGTCGGATCGAGAGGCAATCATGTCGGGACAATCGTTTCCGAGAATCCCGGACCAGAATCCTCGACCGGCGCCGTCATCAAACGGCCGCCCGGCCGACGCGGGCGCGTCGCGCCGGGAGGTGCCGGCCTAGGAGCGCGAGGCCGAGCCCAGCCAAAACCCAAGCCAAAACCCAGGCCGAAAGCCAGATCTCGTACAGGTGGGCGTCGAGGGCGGCTTCCCCGTTGAGGCCGAGCCAGCGCGCGAGCCCGTGCGGGACCGGAAGGTCGGTCCAGAGGAAGACGCGCAGGACCGGGATCGAGAGCAGGCCGACGGCGAGGACGAAGCCGGCCGCCCGGTAGAGGGGCCGCGCCGCGCCCTCCACGGTCCCGACGAGGCCGCCGACGAGGGCCGTGCCGAGCCAGAGTTCGACGGGCCGCAGGGTCGGATCGGTTCCGGGCTCCGCGGGCAGGAGGGGAAACAGCAGGCCGCCGACGAGGGCCGTGCCGAGCCAGAGTTCGACGGGCCGCAGGGTCGGATCGGTTCCGGGCTCCGCGGGCAGGAGGGGAAACAGCAGGAAGACCGGTGCGAGGCCGAGCGCCAGCAGCAGCCCGAGAAGCGGAACGTGCAGCAGCCGCAGGACGCGGCGGCGGACCGGATCACCGTCGTCGGAGCCCCGCTCAGCTGTCCGCATCGCGCGCCCAGTCGAGGGCCTTCAGGACGGCGGGGTCGCCCCTGTGCCGCCGCCGCAAGGTCCGCTCTTCCGCCTCGACGGCGTCGCAGCGCAGGCGCTTCACGGCCGCCGCGATGGCCCGGCCGCGCGCCGCGTCCGTGGCATCCTCCCCGCCCCAATGGTTGCAGTCCCGCAGCCGCGTCACGTACGCCGTCACGTCGCCCGGCATAGCGGGCTCGGCCAAGACGGCCAACGGCCCGAGGAGCGGCGCGGCGAGAAGCGTTGCGAGCGGCCCGGCAGAACTCTTGGCTACCTTGGCAAGAACGGTCCGCATGGCTCTCCATCCTGCTTTTCCTCGGGCGTCCCGCGCCGTATACAGGGAACCCGCATGAGACGCAGTCTTCTCCCTGCCGCCCGCTTCGCGCTCCTCGCAGCGTGCCCGAAGGGTCAGCGCATAGGCCGAACTGTGAGACATGCCGGGCTTTCTCGCGGAGGCGGTTCTGCGCATTCTGGTCCTGGAGGTTGAAGCGCCGGGCCCTGGAACGACGACGCTAGAGATTGCGCAGGGCGAGCAGCGGGACGAAGGCGGCCAGTACGACGGGTGCCGACCAGTACTCCATTCGGATCCAGAACAGCGCATGTCGCCGTGTGAGCAGCACGCGCGCATTCGTGGCGGGGTCGATGAGCTCGCGCGGAGGCGTGCTATTGAGGCGTCGACCGACCACCCAGTTCAAAGAAGCGGCGGCGAAAAGGCCAAGGCTGAAGGCGAGAAACGCGAGTTCGGGGTGTCCAAGCGCTTGGAGCGATATTTGGGCCAATGCACCGACGATGATCGCGGTGCCGACGACAATGGGGATCACCAGGATGCCCCAACCCGACCAGATGAACAGCATGAATGTCAGCTCGCAGATGAGGTTCGTCGATGAGGAGGTGGGGCGCCGCGCCGAGGCACATCCGCTGATCCAGGCGCTGCGTTACGACGGCTCCACCACAGCCTCAATGCCGCGCCCTGAAATGACCGACAAGGGGCGCTCCTCCCGGATGCACGGTGCAGTGGTGCACCCTGCTGCCCCATCCCGAGCCTCGATCAGCAACCACGACAGCATTCCTGTTATGTACGCGGCTGCATGCGCACGAGGCGCCAAGCACCCGGGAGCTTCTCCCCAACTTGAACGTCCACTTTGCCAAATTGACATTCAGAACTGGACAGTCCGCTAACCACCCGACCCAGTCGTAGAGCGGACAGACGGGTGCCGACCCAACTCGGTCGCCTGGGGCGCCATGGGCGCTTCCCGAAAGCGGCCATTGGTCTGCTACCGGGCAACTTCGGCTCGGGGTGGAAAGCAGTCCTTCCTCAAGTCGGGAAACGCTCAAAGGCAGGTAGGTCGTCTGCGGAGGCCATCCACTTCACGCGTTCAGCCGTCTGCACCTGCATCTTCGGGGCAACAGCTTCAAGATCGTCAAGCGCCGCGATCCTCACCTGCATCATTCCCATCTGCTCAAGGGGCGCGTTCGTGAAGAAAAGGCCAGTGCCACACGATCCGCAGAACGAGCGTCTCCCGCTCTGTGAGGAGTTGTAGACTTTCGGCTCGCCGGCAACCGATACGGCAGCCTTCGGCACCATGGCCCAGGCCAGCATGGGCGCACCCGACTGTTTCCGACAATCGCCGCAATGGCACAAAGAGCTTGCTACGGCTTGATCCGGCATCTGAAATTGGATGGAGCCACAGTGGCATTGTCCACGGAGCATAGGGTCGGCCTCACGTTCAGGAGCGCAGCCCATAGCAATGTCACGTCGCGATGTCGCCTTTGGTTGCAGGCTGTGTGAAAACGCAGGGGCGTTCCGAAATAGAGGAACAATCTTCCAGGCGGCGGCATCCAGTCATTTGGCATGACGGTTTGGATGCCAATGAAACGCCTGTTCCAGCGCTGCGTCGAGAGTTCGAGGGGAAATCCTTCTACCGCCTCCGCGTTTTCACACAGCCTCGGTGGCAAACGGACCTCAGCCCTTCGGCCAGAAGCAGACATTCAGCCTCCAAGCGAACATTGCGGTTGCGAACGCCAATTTTTCGGGTTGGCGGAACAGCTAACAGGGTACGTAGACAGGGCCGCCGTAACACGACTTCGATCGGCTAGGATCAAGGGAGGATGCGTTGTCGCGATCCGGGTTCCGACCACCCGTATTCGTTGTCGAGCAACCGGATACGACAAAAGCGAGGATCAAGATCGCGATAAGGTTTTTTCGCATCGTCTTCTCCCCTATTTCTGGCGAGTATTGCGCGGAAAAGGATGGAGGTCTGCTGCCTACAAAGCACATACACGAGCTTTGTCGAGTGGGCCGATGGCTCCAGGCGTTAGGGCTGCTCCAGCCAAGCGCCCGAAAGCGGAATGTCCTGACTTCAAGGAAGGGTCGGAGGCGGAACGTCCGTTTCAGGGCGAAAGGTCAGGGTCCGCTCCCCACCCAAGCCTGTCGTAGAATGGACGATTGGGTCGCGACTCACCCTAGCCGTAGAGCAGGCTGGCGGACGTTGACCCCGAGCGGTCGGTACCAAGCGTTAGGTTTCAACTACTCGTTTCAGGGCTGCTCGTAATGATCGGGCGCCGCCCGGCGTCGCCGACGTTTGGAGGCGGCCCGGCGGAGGATGCGCGACAACGCCTCGACCGAATACGGTTTCTGAAGGAGCTCGAAGCCGTGGTCGGTTTCCTCGGCCAGCACGTGACTGTAGCCGCTGGTCAGCACCACCGGCAGGCCGGGATACAGCCGTCGCACCTCGCGTCCGAGTTCGACGCCGTTCATGCCCGGCATGACCACGTCGGAGAACACGACATCGTAGCCGCCGGGGCTTGCTGCCAACGCCGCCAGGGCGTCGCCGGCGTTCGTCACCCAATGGGTGCCGTAGCCGAGTTCCTGGAGGGTCTGGGTCGAGAAGGTCCCGACCTCGCGATTGTCCTCGACGACGAGGACGTGGGTCCCGCGTCCGTCGACGACCTTGTCAACGATCATGGGTTCTTCGGGTATGCCGGAATCGATCTCCGCGCGCGGGAGGTAGAGCGAGAAGGTGGTGCCGCGTCCGACCTCGCTCTCGACAACGACCTCGCCACCCGATTGCTTGGCGAAGCCGAACACCTGGGACAGGCCGAGGCCGGTGCCCTGGCCGACGCCCTTGGTCGTGTAGAACGGCTCGAAGATCCGGTCGATCTGGTCGGCCGGGATGCCGGAACCGGTGTCGGTCAGCGAGATCCGGACAAAGTCGCCGGTCCGCTCGGAATGAGACCGCATCGCGGGCACTAGGCTTGCCGCCTCCACCACGATTTCGAGTTTCCCCTCCCCTTCCATCGCATCGCGGGCGTTGACCGCCATGTTGACGAGGGCGGTGTCGAGTTGGCTCGGGTCCGCGTTGATATGGCAGGGCTCTTCGCCGACGCGGATCGCGACTGCGATCCGAGCGCCGGTGAGGGTGCCGACCATCTCGCCGATGGCCCTCACGCTGCGGCCGGCATCGAACACCTCAGGCCGCAGCGCCTGCCGGCGGGCGAAGGCGAGCAGTTGCCCCGTGAGCTTGGCCGCACGATCGACGGTGTCGGAGATCGCACCGACGTACCGGGTCCGCCGATCCTCGGAGAGGTTGGGGCGCTTGAGTAGATCGGTCGAGGACTTGATGACCGTGAGCAGATTGTTGAAATCGTGTGCCACACCCCCGGTCAATTGTCCGACGGCCTCCAGCTTCTGGGACTGCCGCAACGCCTCCTCGGCCTGCAGCAGGCTGGCGGCGCGCTCCTTCTCCAGGGTGACATCGCGAGAGACGCAGTAGAGCAGCCCTTCGACCGGAACGGCCGTCCAGGACAGGGTTCGATAGCCTCCGTTGCGCGCCCGAAAACGGTTCTCGAAGGCCAGCGTGAGCGCACCGTCGGCGAGACGCTTGACCTCGGCCCGCGTCCTCTCCCGGTCCTCGGGATGTTCGAGCCACTCCGAGGTCTTTCCGACGATGTCGTGGTAGTCCCATCCCAGGATACGGTGCCACGCCGGATTGATGCTCACCCAGATCCCGTTCGAGTCGGCGACGCCGAGCATGTCCTGGCTAACATGCCAGATTCGGTCGCGCTCCTTGGTGCGCACGGCGACCTGGGCCGCCAGCGTCTCGTTCAGAGCCTGCAACACGCCCTGGGCGCGGACGCGCTCAACGGCGTCCCAGATCCGGGCCGAGACCTCCTCGACCAGCGCGACCTCGTCAGGCGTCCAGGCCCGCGGCTCGCGTTGGTTCACGTAGACGACCGAGCGTAGGCGTCCCTCGTGGACCTGGGGGACGGCGACGATGGCGCCGATGCCGAAGGCATCCATCCCCAAACCGGCCGTGTCCGCATCCGCCTCGACGTCGGGATAGACCGACGTCCGACCGTTCCTGAGGTTGGCAACGTTCCCGGGCCCGAACGCATCGAGCGGATAGGTGTCGGCGAGCGTCGCAACGCCGTCGACAAACTCGGTGCCGAGGGTCACGGACAGGCCGTCCTCCTCGACGAAGCCGTAGCCGACCCGGCTCGCCCCGAGGTGCCGTCCGAGGGCGTCGACCGCTGCCTGCATCCGCCCGCGCGGGCCGCCCTGGTCGCGGAGGGTGTCGGTCAGGTCGAGCAGGAAGCGCTGACGTGCCTCGGATACGCGCTGCTCTGCGACCCGCCGCTCCAGTTCGTCGTTGACTTCCCTGAGGCGACGCTCGTCCAGCCGACGGCCGGTGACGTCGGAGATCGTGAGTACGGCTCCAACCACCGTCCCGCCCTGAAGGACGGGTGCGTTCGAGCAAACGACCTCGATGGGCGTCCCGTCACGATGGAAGAACGTGGCGTCGCGCTGCCGAAGGGTCTTCCCCTCTTGGATGGCGTGCACGAAACCGCATTCGGACGCCGGAAACGGGCGTCCGTCCGGATGATGGTGGTGGGCGGCCTCGTGCAGGTCCTGCCCGACCAGGGTGCCGGCGTCCCATCCGAGCAGGACATGCGCCGTCGGGTTGGCAAAGGTGACTTGGCCGTCGCGGTCGAGCTGGAACACGGCCTCGCTGACGTGGTCCGTGACGGTTTGGAGCAGGTCGGTCTGCCGCTTGAGCGCCTCGGCGGCCAGGCGTTGGTCCGTCCGGTCCCTCAGGATCTTGAGATAACCGACATGCGTGCCATTGTCGGCGCGGAGCGGCATCATCTCGCCCAAGCCGAAGAACCGCGAGCCGTCCTTGCGCACGTGCCAGCGCTCGTCGTTGCCGCGCCCCTCCTGGCGACTGACGCGCATCTCGCGCTCGGGCGCGCCGTCCACAGCGTCCTCTTCGGTGAAGAACAGCCGTGCCGGCCTGCCGCGCATCTCGGCCTCGGACCAGCCGAGGATGGCCTCGGCGCCGGCGCTCCAACCGGTCACGAGGCCGTCGAGGTCAGTGGTCACGATGGCGTAGTCGCGGGCGCTGTCGAGGATCTGGTCGTGGCGGACGTCCGCCTCCCGGGCTGTGCGCAGGGCATCGTCGCGCGCCGCCATCGACCGGCGCAGTTCCATCTGCGCCATGACCTGCCGCCCCAACGCCTCCAGGGCCTCGGCCTGTTCGGGCGTCAGCCCCCCGGGGCGGGGCTTCCCGTCGATCACACATAGGGTCCCAAGCGGAAGGCCCTCCGGCGTCTCCAGCCGCGCGCCGGCATAGAACCGCAGCCGGGGCTCCCCGGTGACCAGCGCGTTGTTCCGGGTCCGAGGGTCGGCGGCAAGATCCGGGATGACCAGCAGGCCGGGCTGCCGCAGGGCGTGGGCGCAGATCGATTGCGACAGCGGGGTCTGGCAGGAGTCGAAACCGACGCGGGCCTTGAACCACTGCCGGTCGCCGGCGACGAGACTGACCAGCGCGGCCGACGTGCCGCAAATCCGGGACGCGAGCAGCACGATGTCATCGAAGCCCCGCTCGGCCTCGGTGTCGAGGATGCCGTAACCGGCGAGCGTCGCGAGCCTGGCCGGATCGCGGGCGGCCTCCGCGACGACGTTCTCAGACCCGGCCATGGGCGGACCTGCTCGGTGCAGCCACACGATGGGCCTTCGCCTCGTCGTGTGCGATCAGAAGCCGAAGCGCCGACCTGACGACCTCACTGATGGATGTGTAGTCCCCCTTGGCGACCTGCCCTTCGACGTAGGCAATCAGCGGTTCGGTCAGGGCGATGTGTCGGGAGTGTTTGGCGGCCATCGGGTGCCACTAGCAGCTCCCCGGGACGGTGTCGCACCTGCGACACCCCTATTCGCGCAGCTGCGTCGTCACACCTGTTCTTGGCTGAGGATATCGTGACTGCCGGGATTTTATCTCTCGATCAATGACTGGGGAGAGATTGTGAGCGGCATTGCGGCGACTCCAATCGAGGGTCCGGAAGTGGCGCAAACCTGCGCACCTCCGATACCGGGCTGAGCAGCTGCTTTTTTCATTTTGCCTTGCGAAAGCGGACCGGCAAAAATCCACCCAACCCGGACATGAAAGCCAATTCATTAGGCAGATTGGAAGCGGATGCTCCTAATGTCCATTGAGGGGCAGGACGACATGGTCATACCCACCGGTCACGGTCGCTGAAGGGCCGAAACGATCCTCCAACTGCAGAAGATTGAGCACAGCTTTTTCCCCAATTAGGGAAAGAGCCAGCTCCTTATGAGCCCCGAGCCTCCACCGCCAACCATGCGGGATGGGGACCGCCGGGTAACTAGCCGAAGGGCATCGGCAGCAAGCGATCCATCCGATCTAGATGGATCGCAGGATGGAGGAGACGGGTTGCCCCAGACCTCCAGAATGACCCCAATGCATGCGGATTGAGCAAAGGGGTCCGTTCGCGCTGGCCGTTCAAGGTGACGGGAAGCGGTGCGTAAAGGCCGACAGCCCAACCCCGGCTTCACCTGTCAAAAGGTTGCACCTTCGATCCGCCGGTCGACCGATGGCGTGGCTCCGAGATCCACTAACTTCGGTTCGATGCAAGGCTTTGCCAATCGCCGGCAAAGCCTTGCCTCCAGCAAGCCGGCCTCCCTCAAACGTTCACCAAGATCCAGAACGAGCAGCAGACGGGAGAGCAAAATCTTTCGCAAAGCGGGAAATGGAGCCGGAGCAGCAGGCCCAATAACCGACACGCAAAGCCGCATCTCGTAGGCATTAATCCGGTGAACGTCGCTTGCCGCCCCGGGAAACACCAACCGAGCCGCCGACGTCACGGCGGGCCGGAGCCCCCAACCTTCATGCCGACACATGACCTGCACGCCCGCGTTGCCGCAACCATCCTCACGCAACTCGAACACGCCGATCCGGCTTCATGGACTCCACTCTGGTACGGCGCGGACCCGATGCCGCGCAACACCCAAACCGGACGGCGATACCGCGGCATCAACATACTGGCACTGTGGTGCGCGGCGAGGGCCCATGGCTACGCCGACGCGCGTTGGGCGACCTACCGACAATGGGCGGCGATCGGGTCGCAGGTCCGTAAGGCCGAGCGCGGCACACTGGTCCTTTTCTACAAGGATTTGCCCCGCAGCGACCGAGCCAAGGCCAGCGACGCCAACGCGCTCGACAGTGCGTCCTTCGTCGCCCGCGCCTAATACGTGTTCAACTCCGCGCAGGTCGACCTCGCCCTACCGACCACCGATACGCCTGTCGATATGCCTCCTCCGGTCCCCCTACCGGCCTTCGATGCATTCGTTGCGGCCACTGGCGCGCAGATCCGTGAGGGTGGCACCCGCGCCTCTTACGTCCCCGCCACCGACATGATCCACCTGCCGCACCCCGCTGCCTTCCGCACGGCCACAGGCTACGCCGGCACGCTGGCCCACGAACTCGTGCACTGGACTGGCGCTCCGCACCGCCTCGCCCGCGACCTTACCAGCCGGTTTGGCGCCCGCGCCTACGCCGCCGAGGAACTGGTGGCCGAGCTTGGCGCCGCCTTCGTCCTGGCCGACCTCGGCTTCGCCCGCACACCCCACCCGGACCACGCCGCCTATTGTGCATCCTGGGCACCGCTGCTGCGGGCCGACCCCCGCGCACTCAGTCACGTTGCCGCCCAAGGCTCGCGGGCGGCGGACTACCTCACCGCCCTGCAGCCGGACTCAGCAGGTCCTGAGCGTACCGAAAACGCGGACCTTACCACCGACGCCGGCACGAAGCGTGCTTGCCGCCCGCACCGCAATCCTGCTACACATCCCCAGGCAACTGCCGAGACAAGCGACTGAATTGGCTGGGGTTTTTAGGTGGCCGGCGCTGGGCTTAGTGTCCTGGCGCCCCAGCCAGTCCTCAGTAAGGATGCGGACCCCAAGCCTCGGCGACAAATCGAAGATTCGGGATTGCCTGCCGGCTCATCTTCGAGATGGTCCCCCTGCACTGAGGTGCTGTCAGAGGCCGGACGACCTGAGGCGTGAAACGTTGTCTCGGAATCCGGCCGACCCCGAGCGCGGATGGCGGCCGCACCGGGCGCCGTCGCGGCCCGGCGACGCGCGCCGGGCGAGCCCGCATCAGGCGATGATATCGGGCGTGATCTGATCTTCGATGTAGGAAATCCGGTCGCGCAGGGCGAGCTTGCGCCGCTTCAGGCGCTGGATCTGGAGCTGGTCGCCGGCGACGCTCAGTTCGAGGGCGTCGATGGCGCCGTCGAGGTCGCGGTGCTCCTGCCTGAGCCGCTCCAGCTCCTCGGCGGACGCCGCCGGTTCGTCGTCGTTCCACTCACTCGCCATCGCAACCCGCAGTCCTGGCAACACCCGTGGGCCGACCATGCGGCACCGCTCCGGGCTCGGCAAGAACCCTCCGGGCCGCGTGCACATGCAAGACAGGCCCGCAGAGGCAAGACAGGCCCGCGGAGGCAAGACAGGGCCCCACATGCAAGACACGCCCGGCGGGACGCAGGCGCGGCCCCCGCAAAAGCGCCCAATGCGGGCAGCGCCGGCTTAACCATGGGACGCCGCCGCGAAAAATTCCGCCAAGCCTGGCCGTCGATAGGCTTCGACAGCCGGCTCATCGTGTGCCAGTCTCCCGCCCGTCGAAACGAGACAGGAGAAGACACTCATGTCACTGCAGACGCACCTCACCCAGCTCGCCCGGAAGCACGAAGCCCTCGAGCGGGAGATCCACGACGCCACCCACCGACCCTCGGCGAACGACCTGCGCATCGCAGAACTCAAGAGAAAGAAACTCCTTCTCAAGGATGAGATGAACCGGCTCCGAAAGGACACCGATTCGGTCCACTGAGCCGTCCAGCCGCGTATCTCCTCGCCGCGTATCCTTCTCTGAGTGTTCGCCGCCGCCGCTGGTCTCCAGGGCGGCGGTTTTCGTATCCGGCCGAGCCCCACGCCGCGCGACGCCGATGGTCGACGCCGCGCGACGCCGCAGGTCTACGCCGCGCGACGCCGATGGCCTACGCCGCAGGGCGAAACCCGGATAAGGTCCGGTCCAAGCCGGCGGAGCGACCGGTCGAACGACCGGAGGACCCGATGGACGCCCCTGCCACGCCGCGGCCCGGCCGCACGGTCGACACGCCCTACGCCACCCTGCATGCGGCCTCGCTCGCCGATCCCGAGGGTTTTTGGCTCGACGCCGCCCGGGCCCTCGACTGGACGCGCCCGCCCGTCCGTGCCTTCGACGCGGCGGCCGGCGCCTACGGCCGCTGGTTTCCCGATGCGACCCTGAACGCGTGCCACAACATGGTCGACCGCCACGTCGCGGCCGGCCGGGGCGAACAGGCGGCGATCCGCTACGACTCGCCCGTCACCGGCACCCGGCGCACGATCACGTATGCGGCCCTCCTCGACGAAGTGGCGACCCTGGCCGGGTTGCTCGCCGATCTCGGAGTCGGCCGGGGCGACCGGGTGGTGATCTACATGCCGATGGTGCCCGAGGCCCTGTTCGGCATGCTCGCCTGTGCCCGCCTCGGGGCGGTCCACTCCGTGGTGTTCGGGGGATTCGCCGCCAACGAGCTCGCGATCCGCATCGATGACGCGGCGCCGAAGGTGGTGCTCGCCGCCTCGTGCGGGATCGAGCCGACCCGCGTCGTCGCCTACAAGCCGCTGCTGGACGCTGCCCTGGCGGCGTCCGCGCACAGGCCCGAGGCCTGCCTGATCCTCCAGCGCCCGCAGGCCGAAGCCACCCTGGTGGCGGGGCGCGACCGCGACTGGGCCGAGGCCGTGGCGCGGGCGAAGGCGGCGGGCCGCCGGGCCGGGTGCACGCCCGTGGCCGCCACCGACCCGCTCTACATCCTCTACACCTCCGGCACGACGGGCAAGCCGAAGGGCGTGGTGCGGGACACCGGCGGGTATTGCGTGGCCCTGGCCTGGACCATGCCCAACCTCTACGGCGTCGCCCCCGGCGAGACCTATTTCTGCGCCTCCGACATCGGCTGGGTGGTCGGCCATTCCTACATCGTCTACGGCCCCCTGCTCCACGGCTGCACCACGATCCTGTACGAGGGCAAGCCCGTCGGCACCCCCGATGCCGGCGCCCTGTGGCGGGTGGTCTCCGAGTACGGCGCCGTCTGCCTGTTCACCGCGCCGACGGCCCTGCGCGCCATCAAGAAGGACGATCCCCGCGCCGAACGGGTGGGGGATCACGACCTGTCCGGCTTCCGCAGCCTGTTCCTCGCCGGCGAGCGGGCCGACCCCGATTCCGTCGCCTGGGCCGAGCGGGCCCTTGCCCGCCCGGTCATCGACCATTGGTGGCAGACGGAGACGGGCTGGGCCATCGCGGGCAATCCCCTGGGGCTCGGCCTCCTGCCGGTGAAGCACGGCAGCGCCTGCGTGCCGATGCCGGGCTACGACCTCGCCGTGCTCGACGAGGCGGGAAAGCCCGTGCCCGCCGACACCATGGGGACCATCGCCCTGCGCCTGCCCCTGCCGCCCGGATGCCTGCCGACTCTGTGGGGCTCGGACGCGCGCTTCCGCGCCAGCTACCTCACGACCTATCCGGGCTGGTACGACACCTCGGATGCGGGCGTGGTCGACGCGGACGGCTACGTCACCGTTCTCGGGCGCACGGACGACATCATCAACGTCGCCGGCCACCGCCTGTCCACGGGCGGGATGGAGGCGGTCCTGGCCGGCCACCCGGATGTGGCCGAATGCGCCGTCATCGGCATCCACGACGCCCTGAAGGGCGAGCAGCCCTGCGGCTTCGTGGTGCTCAAATCCGGCGTTTTTCGCGATACCGGCGCTATCGAGGCCGAACTCGTCGCCCTGGTGCGCGAGCGCATCGGCCCCGTCGCCGCCTTCAAGCTGGCGCTCACCGTGGCGCGCCTGCCCAAAACACGGTCCGGCAAGATCCTGCGCGGGACCATGCGGCGCATCGCCGACGGGCAGCCCTGGACGGTGCCGCCGACCATCGACGACGCGGGCGCCCTCGACGAGATCGGCGCCAGCCTGAAGGCGCGGGGCCTGACGCCCTAGCCGGGGCGCGCCGGTTCGGCCAAAAGGGCGGGGATCGCCCGGGAGAGCCACGCATGACCGTCCGCCTGTTCGAGCCCCTGCGCCTCGACGACCTCGAACTTGAGAACCGCATCATCGTGGCGCCCATGTGCCAGTACTCGGCCCATGCGGGCCAGGCCGGCGACTGGCACCTCATGCACCTCGCCCAGATGGCGCAGTCGGGGGCCGGCTTGCTCACCCTGGAGGCGACGGCGGTCTCGCCCGAAGCGCGGATCTCGCCCACCGACCTCGGGCTGTATTCCGACGCGACGGAGCTGGCCCTCGGCCGCGTCCTCGACGCGGTGCGGGCCTACGCCCCCATCCCCATCGCGATCCAGATCAACCATGCCGGGCGCAAGGCCTCGAGCCGCGCCCCCTGGGACGGCGGCGCGCAGATCGACCCCGAGGCCCCCGACGGCTGGCGCACGGAGGCGCCCTCGGCGGTGGCCCACGGCGCCGACGAGGTCCCGCCCCACGCCCTTGATTCGGAGGGGCTGAAGCGCATCCGCGACGGTTTCGTGGCCACGGCCCGCCGGGCGCTCGCCCTCGGCATCGACGGATTCGAGCTGCACGGGGCGCACGGCTACCTCCTGCACCAGTTCCTGTCGCCCCTCTCCAACCGGCGCACGGACCAGTACGGCGGCGATCTCGCCAACCGCATGCGGTTTCCGCTCGAATGCTTCGAGGCCGTGCGCGACGCCGTGCCGGCGGGAAAACCCGTGTGGATGCGCGTCTCGGCCACCGACTGGGTCGAGGGCGGCTGGACCCTCGCGGAAACCGTGGAACTCGCCCACGCCCTCAAGCGCCGGGGCGCCGCCGCCATCCACGTCTCCACGGGCGGCCTCTCGACGGCGCAGCAGATCCCGCTCTCGGCCGGCTATCAGGTGCCGTTCGCCGAACGCATCAAGGCCGAGACCGGGCTGACCACCATCGCGGTCGGCCTGATCACGCAAGCGGCCCACGCCGAATCGATCCTGGCCGAGGGCAAGGCCGACGCCATCTCGCTGGCCCGCGCGTTGCTCTACGACCCGCGCTGGCCCTGGCACGCGGCCGCCGAACTCGGCGGCAAGGTGCGGGCGCCCAAGCAGTATTGGCGCTCCCAGCCGCGCCAATACAAAGATCTGTTTCTCGAGACCCGCCACGGACAGCGCTGAGCATGGACGACGACATCACCACCTTCTCGGTCCAGCGCGTCCGCTACGACGAGGAGAACGGCATCTGCCTCGTCTCCGGCGCCGATGACGAGGAGGAGCCGGCCGGCTACTTCATCATCCAGATCGAGAAGGGCGACCCCGACGGCCCCCTCATCGAGATTTTCGGGGAGGACCTGACCCAGGCCGACGGCGTGGTCGTCCTGGAGATCGGCCTGCGGTCGCTTCAGTTCACCTTCGACCCGAAGAGCCTCATCGGCGCGGAGATGCCGATGGTGCGGATCGAATCGCAGACGGAGATTCCGGAGCGGGCCCGCACGCGGCTGGCCGTGGCCTTCGGGAAGCGCGCCAAACGGGCGTGACGCGCGCTTATCGGGCGGGCGCATCCCCGTTCGCACGGCGATGCGCCCGAAGCCGTCACGCCGCGCGGACGCTGGCGAGGAAACGGGCCACCTCGGCGTCGAGATGCTCGGACTGGCGCGAGAGTTCGGAGGCCGCGCCGAGAACCTGGGCCGCCGCGGCGCCGGTCTCCTCGGCGGCCTGGGCGACGCCCGCCACGTTGCTCGTCACCTCGCCCGTGCCCGTCGCCGCCTGGGCGACGTTGCGAACGATCTCCTGCGTCGCCGCCCCCTGCTCCTCGACGGCCGCCGCGATGGCCGTGGCCGTGCCGCTGATGTCCTGAATCCGGTTGGTGATCCCGTCGATCGCCGCGACCGCCTGACCCGTCGCCGCCTGGATGCGGCCGATCTGGCCGCCGATCTCGTCCGTCGCCCTCGCCGTCTGGTTCGCCAGTTCCTTGACCTCGGCCGCCACCACGGCGAAGCCGCGGCCCGCCTCGCCGGCGCGGGCGGCCTCGATGGTGGCGTTGAGGGCGAGGAGGTTGGTCTGGCTGGCGATCGTCGAGATCAGGCCGACCACGTCGCCGATCCGGCTCGCCGCCTGGGCCAGTTCCTGGACGAGGGCCGCCGTGGCGCCCGCCTCGGTCACCGCGGCCTGCGCCATCTGCGCCGAGCCGCTGACCTGCCGGCCGATCTCCTGCACGGACACGCCCAGCTCTTCCGCGGCGGCCGCGACGGTATTGACGTTCACCGCGGCTTCCTCGGCGGCGGCCGCGACGGTGGTGGATTGCGAGGCGGTCTCCGCCGCCGTCGACGTCATGGTCTGCGCCGTGGCCTGCAGCTCCGTCGCCGAGGACGAGACCATGCCGATGATGCCGCCGACGGCCTGCTCGAACCGATCCGCCATCTGGCGCATGCCGTCCTTGCGCTGCTCTTCGGCGGCGAGGCGGGCCTGCGCCGTCTCGCTCTCGAGTTCGCGCGCGCGGATCATGTTGTCCTTGAACACCTGGACCGCCTGCGCCATGGCGCCGATCTCGTCCTCCCGCGTCCGGTGGGGAACGACGGTGGCGGTGTCGCCCGTCGCCAGGCCGCTCATCGCCCCGGTCATCGCCGTGATAGGACGGGAAATCCGCACGAGGCCGATCAGCATCGCCCCGAGGGCGACCAGGGCCGTCAGGACGATGGACACGATCGCGAGGAACGAGGCGGTGTCGACGGTGGCGACGCTCGCATCCGCGTCCCGCTGCGCGCCCTTGCGGTTCAGGTCGACGTTGCGGGCGAGCATCTCGCCGGCGTCGGAGTAGGTCTTGAGCAGATCGGGGCCGACGAGCTCCGCCAGGGCTTCGGCCTGGCGGCCGGACTCCATCAGGCCGACGAGGTGCTTGCTCGACTGATCGTAGTGGCTCCAGAGTTCGGCGAAGCGTCCGTACAGGGCCCGCTCCTCGGCCGAAGAGATCAGAGGTTCGTAGCGTTTGCGCGCCTCCGCCATGGTGACGGTCGCGGCCTCGTAGAAGCGCCGGTTCTCCATCGACGATTCTGGGCTCGTGGAGGCGGTGATGAGGCGGAACTGCCGAAGGCGCACCTGGCTGGCCGCGGCGTTGATCTCGTTGACCGTCGCGACGGAGGGCAGCCAGTTCGCCGCCACCTCGTTCACGCCGTGCCGGATCGTGGCGAGCTTCGAGATCGAGAGGATGCCCTGGCCCGCGACGATGAGGGCGACGCCCCCGAAGAGAGCGGCGAGGGTGGCTTTGAGGGTGATGCGCATGGGACGATTCGGCGCGTGAGGTGCCGGACGACGTGCCGCGCGCCGGTCGTCCAGGTCAGTGACGGGCGGATTGTCGCCGGCGGTGATGATTTTGGCGTTAACACCCAGGACCTTGGAGTATCCGGGGACTCGCTGCGTCGTCTTGCCGTACGATCGTCGGTACGGCGATGCACCGATCGGTGCGCAGTACGGGTGCATCCTCGACAAATAATCGTTGCGGTCGTGTTTTCGATCTTGGACCGCGAGCCCGCCGTCTCGCGGACGGAGCCGGGAAAGGCCGGCCTTCGACCGAAACGTCATCGGCCCATCCACGGTGTCGCCAGCCCGTATCTGTCGGCATGCGGCGCACCCATCGGAGTGCCGAATGCCCCATACGCTCTCCATAGGATCGAGCGATCCTTCGTTCGACGACATGCGATGCGACCCGAACTGGCGTTTCTGCGAGATGGCTGGCCGAAACCTTCGCGATGTCGTCCTGTAACCTTTGTGCATCAGCCACGGACGGACGCGCGGGCTAGCGTGCGCGATGGCTCAGACCGTCCGCACGCCGCGTCACCGCGCACCCCGACACGCCCGCGCGGCGGTCCTGGGCCTCGTCGTCGGTGCCGCGGCGCTCGCGGGGGCCGCCCGGGCCGAACCCGGACACGACCGGGGGAAGGGTGGCGAACCGGACAAGGTCGATTCCGAGAACCTGTTCGGGTTCACGGAGGGGACCGACACCGGCAAGAAGGGCGAGCAGGAGGTGGTGGTCGATGCCATCGGCCGCTTCAGCAAGCGGCGCGGCGGGCCGGGGGTCTCGGGATACGGCGCCGCGGAGCCCATCGTCAGCTATCAGGTCGATCCCACCGACAATTTCAGCATCGAGCCCGGCCTGCAGTTCGACACGCGGCGGAGCCGCAACATCGCGGGCGTGCCCGACAAGGCGTTCGCCACCGTCAACGGCGGCTCCCTCGAACTGAAGTACCAGGTCCTCAAGCGCACCGACGACCACCCCTTCGGCCTCGCCGTGCAGGCGGAGCCCCTGTATTCGCGGGTGACGCCCATCGAGGGCCGGGGCGCCGACGTGTTCAGCATGGACACCCGCCTCATGGCCGATGCGCGCCTCATCCCCGACAGGCTGTGGGTCGGCGCGAACCTGATCTACGATCCGTCGGTGGCGCGCCTCAAGGGCTCGGGCGAGGTCGATCGATCCTCCACCCTCGCCCTGTCGGGGACGCTGATGGCCCGGATGACCGAGACGCTGTTCCTCGGGCCGGAGATCCGGGCCATGCGGGCCTATGACGGCGCGTTCCTCAAGCGGTTCCTCGGGCACGCCGTGTTCCTCGGACCGGTGCTGCACTGCCAGGTCTCGGAGAAGGGCTTCCTCACGGTGGCCTACGCGGCCCAGATCCTCGGCCACGACCGCGATCCGGCCTTCACCGACCGGGCGTTCAACCTGACCCAGTTCGCCCGCCACAACCTGCGGGTCCGCTTCGGCGTCGAGTTCTGAGCGGGACCGTCGTCACGAGCCTGGGCATCGCCCCTCAAGCGAGGCTCGACGGCGCCTGCCACGCCACGCCGGCATGCTCGCGGATGTCGCCGTCCCGGGCGCCGGTATCCGCGTCGCTGGTCCAGTCGCTCGGCTCGGCCACGTCGATCACCTCGTCGTCGGGATAGGCGGCGGCGAGGAACAGGCGGGCCTCGCCCTCGGCGGCGGCGCGGACGGTCACGAGGGGCCGGGGGCCCTCGGCGGCGCGGATGTTGGCGATGAAGAGCTTCGTCATGTCGGTGTCCTCGGGCGTCGGTGACGGGGCGCCGGCGGGACAACGCGCCGGGGCGCCGGGCGTCCCATAGCGGGCGTCCCATGCCGGGCGTCCTATAGCGGAATCCTACGCGGGGCCGGCCGTCGTCCCGGGGCGAACCGCGAGACGCAAGAAGCTCACGGCGCTGGCGAGGGCGGCGAAGACGCCGCCGAGCCCGAGGGCGAGGGCCGGCCCATGGGCCTCCGTGACGAGGAAGCAGGCGGCCACGAGGGCCGCGCCCATGGTCTGGCCGAGGAGGCGGGAGGTGGCGACGATGCCGCTCGCGCCCCCGGACCGCGCGGCCGGGGCGCTCGTCATGAGGGCGCGCAGGTTCGGGGCCTGGAAGAAGCCGAAGCCGGCGCCGCAGATCGCCATGCGCCAGCCGATATCGATGACGCTCGGGCTCGCCGGCAGAGCCGCCAGCAGGCCCATGCCGACGGCGAGGCCGGCGAGGCCGATGCCGCCGAGCAGGCCCGGCGGATAGCGGTCCGACAGGCGTCCGGCGAGCGGCGCCATCACGGCGACCACGACGGGCCACGGCGTCATCAGGAAGCCGGTCTCGACCTGGCTGCGCCCGAGGGTGTGCTGGAACAGGAAGGGCAGCGAGACGAAGGCGAGGCCCTGGGCCGCGAACGAGCACACCGAGGTCAGGGCCGAGAGGGCGAAGAGCGGTCGCCGCAGCAGGTCGGCGGCGAGCATCGGCGCCGGGTGGCCGGCCTGCCGGCGCAGGAGCAGGGCGAAGCAGGCGAGCGACCCGGCGATCTCCGCCAGGACGTGCCAGAGGGGAGCCTCGTGGGCGGCCTCGCCGAGCCCGAGGACGAGGAGGGCGAAGGCGGCGGCGTTGAGGAACGCGCCCGGCACGTCGAACCGGTGGCCGGAGCGTCCGGTGTCCGGCAGCGCGGTCCAGGCCAGGGCCAGGGCGACGAGGCCGATGGGCACGTTGACGGCGAAGAGCCACGGCCACGGCGCGGCGACGAGGATCAGGGAGGCCACGGTCGGGCCGACCGCGAAGCCGACGCCGACCACGAAGGCGTTGAGCCCGACGCCGCGCCCGAGGCGGTCGGCCGGATAGATGAAGCGGATGAGCGCGATGTTCACCGCCATCAGGGCGCTCGCGCCGACGCCCTGGAGCACGCGGGCCGCCACAAGAGTGGGCAGGGACCAGGTCAGGGCGCAGACGAGGGAGGCCGCCGTGAACAGGACGAAGCCGGCGATGTAGATCCGCTGCTGCCCGACGATCTCCCCGAGGGCCGCGATCGGCAGCAGGGTCGCCACCACGGCGAGCTGATAGGCGTTCACGATCCACACCGAGGCGCCCGGATCGACGCCGAGATCGGCCGCGATGGTCGGCAGGGCGGTGTTGGCGATGGCGGTGTCGAGGGTGGCGAGCGCCACGCCCGTGAGCACCGCCACCATGGCCCGGCCGCGCCGGCCCGGCGGCAAGCCCTGGCCCGACGGACCCGGCGCCGGACTCGCGGGCGACATGCTCGAAGAAGACATTGGCGGGATGAACTCGCAGGCGCTTCAGGGGGAGCCGGACGTCCCTCGCAGGACGCCCGCCGCGCGGGTCGTGCCCGGAGCGGGGACCGGCCGTTTCGTGAGGCCCCCTGAATGCGTCCGCCGCACGGCCCTTGGCAAGCGCGGCGCCCGACCGTGTCGCCAACGGTTCGGGCGGCCCCGGCGAAGGCCGCGCCCCGCCTCCTGCGGTTCGTCCCTCGACCGGCGAACGAAGGCGGGCCGGGGCGCGTTTCCCGTCCATTCTCAGTCGAAACCCGGAGCCTTCATGCGCGCAACGACCTTCGCCCTCACCACCGCCCTGATCCTGTCGCTGACTTCGGCGGCTTTCGCGCAAGGTCCGGCGGATGGCGGCGCCGTGAACAATCCCGGCAGCGTCCAGAGCAACGACGCGAAGGCCGACACGCGGACCACGGGCTCGGCCGCCAACACGGACGCGAATCCCGGCGGCCGCCCGTCCGATCACAACGGCACGGCGCGGACGCTCGGCAAGAACGGCAGCACGAACAGCGGTGCCGGCGGCACGTCCGGATCGACGTCGGCGCCTCGCCCGTAGGCGGCCGGGTCTGGCGGGCGGAGCGGACGCGCCCGCCGCGTCCGGGCCTCGCCACCGGGGCGCCCTCGACGGATGCCGCGCCGTTCGGCAGGATCAGGCGATCGGGGCGAGCGAAGGGGCGCGGCGGCCCCGCGACGTCTCTGTCGGTGAGGATCTGGATCGATGACGGGCGACGGAACGGACATTCATCAGCCGGTGCGGGCCGGCATCGCCGCGTTCGTCGGGACCATGATCGAATGGTACGATTTCTTCATCTACGGAACGGCGGCCGCCCTCGTCTTCGGACGCCTGTTCTTCCCGCAGGTCGACAGCTTCTACGGGACGCTCGCCGCGTTCGGGACCTTCGCGGTGGGGTTCCTGGCGCGGCCCCTCGGCGGGGCGATCTTCGGACATCTCGGCGACCGCGTCGGCCGCAAGAAATCCCTGATCATCACCCTCGTCATGATGGGCGTGTCGACGGTCCTCATCGGCCTGCTGCCGACGCACGCCATGGTGGGCATCTGGGCGCCGATCCTGCTGGTGACCCTCCGGTTCGTCCAGGGCATCGCCGTCGGCGGCGAATGGGGCGGCGCCGTCCTGCTCGCCAGCGAGCACGCCCGCACCGAGGACCGCCGGACGTTCATGGCGTCCTTCGCCCAGCTCGGAAGCCCGGCCGGGCTGATCCTGTCCATGGTGATGTTCAAGTTCGTGACCCTCCTGCCTGAGGCCGATCTGCTGAGCTGGGGCTGGCGCGTGCCGTTCCTGTTCAGCGCCGTCATGCTGGTGGTGGGGTTCGCCATTCGCATGGGCGTGAAGGAATCGCCGGACTTCATCGCCGCGCGGCGGCGGCGCCTTGCCAGCCTGAAGCAGGATCAGGCCCCGCTCCGGGAGATCTTCGCCAACTCCAAGGGGCTGCTGATCGCCGCGATCTGCAGCAACGTCCTCGGCATCGCCGGGTTCTACTTCACCAACACGTTCATGATTTCCTACACCACGAGCTACCTCGGGCTCGCGCGGGGCACGATCATCGACTGCCTGCTCATCGTCTCGATCATGCAGTTCATCATCACGCCGCTCTCGGCCTACATCGCCGAACGGACCTCGGTGATCCGGTTCCTGGTCTGCACCGCCGCGTATTCCATCGTCGCGCCCTACGCCATGTTCACCCTGGTCGAGCAGCGCGACCTCGTCAGCGTCACCCTCGGGATCGGCATCGCCGTGGCGGGCCTCGGGGCGTATTACGCGGTCATCGCCGGCTACGTGAGCGCATCCTTCCCGACGCGGTACCGCTACACGGGGATCTCCATGGCCTATCAGCTCAGCGGCGCGATCTTCGGCGGGCTGACCCCCCTGCTCGGCACCATGCTGGCCCAGAAGGCCGACGGGAACTGGATGCCCCTGGCGATCCTGTTCAGCGTCATCGCGACCATCTCCCTCGTCTCCGTCCTGGCGCTGCACGCCCTGCGCGGCCGGACGGACGCGCGCCTCGAACCCGCCTGAGAGCCGTCCGATGAAGACCTTCTTCCATCGGGACCAGTCCCTGCACGAGCCCCGCACCTACTTCTCACGGGGCGCCATGCGGGCGCCGCAGGAGCTCCCGGCCCGCGCCGCCGCCCTCCTCGCCGCCGCGAGGGGTCTCGGATTCGACGTCGTCGAGCCGGAGGATCGCGGTCTCGCCCCCATCGCCGCCGTCCATGCCCCCGACTACCTCGCCTTCCTCCGGTCGGCCCATGCGGACTGGATCGCTGAAAGCGAGGATTGGGGCGACGAGGTGATGTCGAACATCTTCGTCCAGACCGCGAACCCCGTCGGCATCCTGGCGAAGGCCGCGTGCCACATCGCCGACGGGAGTGCGCCCATCGGGGCGCACACCTACCGGGCCGCCTACGCCTCGGCCCAGTGCGCCGTCGCGGGGGCCGACGCCATCCTGGGGGGCGCGCGGGAGGCCTACGCCCTGTGCCGGCCGCCGGGGCACCACGCCCGGCGCGCCGCCGCCGGGGGCTTCTGCTTCCTCAACAACGCCGCCGTTGCGGCCGAGCGCCTGGCCGGGCGCTTCGCGCGCGTCGCGATCCTCGACACCGACATGCATCACGGCCAGGGCATCCAGGAAATCTTCTACGACCGAAACGACGTCTCCTACGTCTCGATCCACGGCGATCCGACGAACTTCTATCCCGTCGTCGCCGGATACGCCGACGAGACCGGCCGCGGCGACGGTCTCGGCTTCAACCTCAACCTGCCCATGCCGCACGGATCGTCGGAGGACGTGTTCTTCGCACAGCTCGACATCGCCCGCGCGGCCCTCGACCGCTACGCCCCGGACGTCCTGGTCCTGGCGCTCGGGTTCGACATCTACGCCCACGATCCGCAGGCGAAGGTGGCGGTCAGCGCCGCGGGGTTCGAGCGCCTGGGACGGGCCATCGGGGCGATCGGGCTGCCGACCCTGATCGTCCAGGAGGGCGGCTACGCCATCGACAGCCTGTCCGACCTCGCGGGACGGTTTTTTTCGGGGTTTGCCGCCGGCCGATGAGCGCCGCGGCGGGCGAGACGCGGCTTCACCGATCCGGTCGGACGCCGAGGATCGACGCGTCGTCGGGGCCGATGGCGACGCGTCGGAAGCGGACGCCGAAGGTGGCGTCGAGCAGGGGCGAGGTGGCGACCTCATGGGCAGGGCCGTCGAGGACGAGGCGGCCCCGGTCGAGGAGCACGAGCCGGTCGCAATCGCGCACGGCGCGCTCGAGGTCGTGCAGGACGACCACCACCGTGCGGGTGCGGGCATAGGCGGCGAGGCGGCGCAGCAGGTCGATGCGGTGACCGATGTCGAGGCTGGCCCCGGGCTCGTCGGCCAGCAGCACGGGCGGCTCGGCGACGAGCACGGCGGCCAGGAGCGCGCGGGCGCGCTCGCCCCCGGACAGCCGCGACCACGGCCGGTCCATCAGGGCCGCGAGGCCGTGCGCCTCCAGGGCGGCGGGGACCCGCGGGGCCGCACCGGGCGCCCGGCTCGCGCCGAGTTCCACCACCGCCCGCACGGTGTAGTCCCAGGCCGGCTGGAAGCTCTGGGGCAGGTAGCCGATCCGGCGCCCGCGCTCGGCCGCCGGCAGGGCCGCGAGGGCAAGCCCGTCGAGGGTCACCGCACCGGAATCCGGCACGGCGAGGCCGGCGAGGCAGCGCAGGAGGGTCGACTTGCCGGCGCCGTTGGGGCCGATCAGCCCGACGAGGCGGCCGGGCTCGGCCCGGAACGACACGCCGTCGAGGATGCGCGCCGCCCCCACGACGAGGTCATCGGCCGCGAGGACGCTCATGCGCCCATCCGCCGGCGCAGGAGGACGAGGAAGAACGGTCCGCCCGCCGCCGCCGTGATGAGCCCGAGGGGGATTTCCGCCGGGGGCAGGACGGAGCGGGCGAGCCCGTCGCAGACGAGAACGAGGCCGGCGCCGATGCAGGCCGCCACCGGCAGCAGGGCCCGGTGCCGGGGACCGACCCACCAGCGGGCGATGTGGGGGGCGATGAGCCCGACGAAGCCCACGAGGCCGCCATAGGCCACGGCCACGGCGACCACGAAGGCCCCGACGAGGACGGCGCGGCGCAGGAACCGGCCGGTCTCCAGCCCGAAGGCCGCGGCCTGATCGGCGCCGAGGCCGAGGAGGTCGAGGCCGCGGGCGAGGGACAGGCTCGCGGCCAGGGCCATCGCCACGAGGATCGCCAGGAGGCCGAGGCCGGCCCAGGTCGGGGTCTGGATGCCGCCGAGCGTCCAGCTCAGGACCACCTGCAGGCTCACGCTCTCGTCGGACAGGGCCAGCATCAGGAACGATCGCACGGCCCCGAGCATCGCCGCGACGGCGACGCCGGCGAGGAGCAGCCCGGCGGTGTCGCGGGCGCCGTGCGCCACGGCCAGCACCAGCCCGGTCGCGGCCCAGGCCCCGGCGAAGGACAGGCCGCCGAGCGCCAGGCTGGAGGGAAGACCGAGGGGTACGAGAAGGGCGATGGTGGCGCCGATGGCCGCCCCTCCGGCGGAGCCCAGCAGGTAGGGCTCGGCCAGGGGATTGCGGAACACGCCCTGGAAGATCGCCCCGCCGAGGCCAAGGAGCGCGCCGACGAGGCCGGCGGCCAGGATTCGGGGCAGGCGCCACGCGACCAGCAGGCGGGCGCCGAGGTCGGGATCGCCCGCCAGCGCGCGGGCGAGGTCGAGGGGCCCGGCCCAGCGGTGCCCGGCGCAGGCCGCGAAGACGAGGCAGGCCAGAAGCGCCAGGGCGAGGAGGACGGGCCGTCCGATCCCCGCCGTCACGGGGCCTCGGCCGGATGGAGCAGGCCGGCGAGGCGCTCGATCCCCGCGATGGTGCGGGGACCGGGGATCAGGAACTCGGCGCGGGGCACGGCGTGGGCGTGGCCCGTGGTGACGGCGCGCATCCCGGAGAATCCCGGCCGCCCTGCCAGTTCCGCCATCTCGTCCGCCGAACCGGCGAGCAGCAGCACGTCGGGATCGGCGGCGAACACGGCTTCCGGCGAGACCTGGGGCACGCTCCCTCCGGACAGCGCGAAGCAGCCGCCGGCGCGGAGGATGGCATCGCCCGTATAGGTGTCGCGGCGTGCGCTCAGGAGCAGCCCGTTGCCGAGGCGCCCCGTCACCATCACCACCCGCCGGCAGGGACGGGCCGCGACCCGCTCCCGCACGGCCGCGAGGCGGGCGTCGAGACCGGCCGCCAGGGACTCGCCCCGCTCGGGCACGCCGGTGGCGCGTGCCAGCAGGCGCAGGTTCTCCACCACCTCCGCCACGGTGCGGCTCGTCAGCACCAGGGCCGGCACGCCGATCCGCTCCAGGGCGTCGAGGATCTGGTGCACCGCCTGCCGGGCCGGCGTCAGCACGACGAGGTCGGGATCTTGCGCGGCGATGGCCTCGACGGAGAAGCCGAGGCGGCCGCCGACCACCGGCTTGGCGGCTGCCTCCGGCGGGTAGCGGGTGAAGGCGTCGATGCCGACGATGCGCTCTGTGAGGCCGAGGGCCGCGACGAGTTCGGTGTTGGACGAGAAGATCGTGACGATGCGCCGGGGCGGCGCGGGCAGAACCACTGCTCGCCCAAGGGCATCGACCACCCGCACGGGCTCCGCGCCAAGGGGCCCGGCCGCGACCAGCATCGCGAAAAGACCGGTCGCGGCCGCGCGCATCAGAACCGCGCCTGGACGCCGACCTGGAGGTCGCGTCCCGGCGACGAGGTGCCGACGCTGCCGTTGTAGAACCGCAGGTCCGCGAGGGTCGGCGTCTGGCCGGCGATGGCGATGAACAGCGGGTGGTAGTTGGTGTCGAACACGTTGCGGACCTGGGCGAACAGCTTCACGCCGGGCAGGAGGTCGACCTCGCCGCGCAGATTGACGAGGACGAACGGGTCCTTGCGCCAGATGAACTCGCGGTAGGGCTCGGCGGCGGGGACGCGCAGGTTCTCTTCGGTGTTGTACCAGACCGGCCCGTTCAGCACCCCCTGGACCTGGACGGTCCAGGGATAGGGCACGCCGGCCTGGCCGATGCGGGTGCCGAGGGCCAGCTGGTACTGGTAGACGCGCTCGACCCGGTGGGTGTTGGCCGAGGCGACGGTGAGAGAGCCCTCGTCCTTCATGTCGAAGTTGTAGTTGCCGTTGGCAGTGGTCCGCCAGCGCCAGACCTCGGACTCCCAGCCGACGACCTTCAGCATGTCGGTCTCGAACTGCGCCTCCAGGCCCCGGATGACCACGTCGCCGCCGTTGTTGACGTAGTCCGAGGTGTTGGCGTTGGCCGAGCGCGCCCGGGTGATGATCCGGTCGGTGATGGTGTTCTGGAACAGGGCGAGGTCGAGGCGGGCGACGCCGTTGGTGAACGTCGTGCCGATCTCGATCTGCTCGCTGGTCTCGGGCCGGATGTTCGGGTTGCCGAAGATGCGCCCGCCGCCGAGCGTGTTGAAGTCGGCGGCGATCTCCGTGGCCGTCGGCGCGCGGAAGCCCGACGAGGCGCCGATGCGGAACGCGGCCCAGTCGGTGGCCCGGTAGGTGGCGCCGACGGAGTAGGTGGTGGCCTCGTAGGGGCGCGCGCCCGTCACCTGGGCGGCGAGGTACGGCGTCGGGTCGAAGCTCGTGGTGCCGTAGGTCTGGCGCACGCCGGCCCGCAGGGTCACCCGGTCGTCGAACAGGCGCTGGGTGTCCTCGAGGTAGAGGGCGTGGAACTGGTCGGTCTGGTTGTTGTCCTGGGGCGAGACCTGGGCCAGGGGATTGCCCGGCACGCCGACCCGGAACCGGTCCGAGCGCAGGCGGCTGGTCTCCCAGTCCCAGCCGAGCAGGAGGTCGTTGCCCGGCAGCAGGCGGGCGCGCGGCTGAAACCGGGTGCCCTGGATGTCGAGGAATCGGGTGTTGTAATCGGCCGCGGTTCCCGGCGCCGGCAGGTTGGTGCCGCCGCGCTGGACCGGAGAGGCCCACTTGAAGCGGTCCTCGTCGGTGACGCTGTAGGCCTGGGCGAACAGGCTGAAGCGGTCGTCCTCCGTCCGCCCGGTGTAGCTCGCGTCGAACGAGCCGTTGATGCGGTCGTCTTTACTGTAGAGGTTGCCGCCGGAGCCGCGAAAGCCGACGCCGTAGATGCCGTCCGTGCGCAGGCTGAAGTCCAGGCGCTGGTTCGGGTCGATCTGGAGGCCGAGCGCCCCGGTGATGCCCATGCGATTCCACTGGGTGTTGGCCATGCGGCCGCCCCCCGTCCCGGCGAAGTAGTCGTCCCGCTGCGCCCCCGACACACCGAGATAGTAGTCGATGGGCCCGGCCGTGCCGCCGGTCTGGGCGCGGCCCTGTCCGAGGCCCCAGACGCCGCCGATGCCCTCCACCAGGGTGCCGGGCGCCGTGCGGCCGGTCTTCAGGATGACGTTGATGACGCCGCCGATGTTCTGGCTGCCGTAGATCACCGAGGACGGCCCGCGCACGATCTCGATGCGCTCCACGTCGGCGATGGACAGCTTCGACAGGTTGGCGGTGCCGGCGCGCCGGCCGTTCATGAGGACGAGGACCTGGCTCTTGAAGTCCTTGCCCTGTCCGTCCGTGGCGCCGCCGCGGATGTTGATGGAGGTCTGGCCCGGCGTCCATTCCGAGAAGAAGCCCACGGCGTTCTCGGCCAGGAGGTCGGTGATGGATTTGGCCGTCGAGGTCTCGATCATCGCCCGGTCGATGACCTGGACGGTGCCGGCGATCTCGGAGCGCGGCTCGGGCCGGCCGGTGGCGGTGACCACGAGCTGGTCGAGGGTGACCGCCTGCTCGCCCTGCGCTTGGGCGAAGGACACGAGGGCGGTCCCGCCGAGGCAGGCGAGGACGAGGCGGGAGAGGACGCGCACCATCACGAGTGGGTCCTCCACACGAGGACGGCGGAGGTCCGGGCGACGGAGAGGCGATGACCATCGGCGACGGGCACGGCCCGGGCGGCGAGGTGGTCCCGCAACTCGGGTCTACGCGGATCGCCCGGCGGCCAGCCGAGGCGGTCGGCCAGCGAGAGCGCCGTCCGCGCCACGTCGGCGACGACGGCCGTGAAGGTCCAGGCGGTCTCGGCGACGATGGCCGGCCGCTCGGCCGCCGAGAGGCCGCGCAGGACGATGTCGACGCCGGGCGTCTCGTCCTCGCCGTGCCAGGCCTGCGGCAGGCAGCCGGCGAGGCAGATGCCGCGGGGACCGTGCTGGGCCGGGACGACCCAGACCACGCTGCGGCGCGCCCATGTGCGGCAGCGCGCCAGGAAGGCCGCCGGTTCGGTGAGGGGCGCCGGCATGTTGGCGGCGAGCACCGTGTCGGCGCAGGCGGTGGGCAGGCCCGCCGCCTTCCAGCCGCTGCGGACGAGGCGGGGGGCGGGATCGAGGGCCTGCAGACGGCTTTGCATCACGGGGGCGGGCTCGACGACGCTCCAGGCCCGGCCCGGCACCCGCAGGTGCGCACCGAGCTGGCCGCCGCCGGCCCCGATGTCGAGGAGGTCGCCGAGGTTCGGCACGGCGGCGCGGATCAGGGGGGCGACGCGGGCGACGTAGTCGGAGGTGTCGATGCCGGCGGCGTAGCGTTCGAGGGGGTCGACGCCGTCGGGCTCGGGCGAGGCGCCGCCCGATCCCGGCGGCGGCCCATGGTCGAAGCCTTGGGATTCGAAGCCTTGGGATTCATCGAGCCGGTTCGCCCCGGCGGCAGAGAATGGTGTCATCATCGGTCCTTCCCCGAACCTTGCGGGGCTGCCGATGAGGGGGCGCAGGCGCGCGCGGACGGGATGCCGCGCAAGGCATGCAACCCGTCAGGACACCCCGCCCACGAGATACGTTTCAGTCGAGGCAGGTCTCCTGGCTCGCGGGTCGGTGCCATCCGTCTGGTCTTCCCGGTGATGTCTCACCAGTGACGCTGATCGACGGGCGGCTCGCCGCTTACAGTTGCGGGGACAGCTTCGGCCTTGGTGCTCGCGCACCGCACCGAATTCCCTCTTCGCTCACCGTCTTGTGACGGCGAGAACCTTGACTGGCGTTCAAGTGCTGGCGCGGCCCCGTCGATGTCAACGGGCATGACGGGAACGGGATGCGGATAACCGTGATCGAGGGGCGACCGTGGCCGTTGGGCGACGATGGCCCGTGGGCGGTGGAACCGATGGGCCGGCGCCGCCTTGCGGCTCGGACGCGGCGCTTGTATGCGGCTGGATTGGGGAGCCGCGGGCTTCCCGCCCCCTGACTCCGAGAGGGATGGGACGACGATGGCGGGAGCCAATCCGGTCGCGATCATCATGGGCAGCCAGTCCGACTGGGCGACCATGCGCCATGCCGCCGAGACCCTCGACGCCCTCGGCGTCGCCCACACCGACCGCATCGTCTCGGCCCACCGCACGCCCGACCGCCTCGTCGCCTTCGCCAAGGGCGCCAAGGCCGAGGGTTTCCAGGTGGTCATCGCCGGCGCCGGCGGGGCCGCGCACCTGCCCGGCATGACCGCCGCCATGACCCCCCTCCCCGTCCTCGGCGTGCCCGTGGAATCGAAGGCCCTGTCCGGCCAGGACAGCCTGCTGTCCATCGTGCAGATGCCGGCCGGCATCCCCGTCGGTACCCTCGCCATCGGCCGGGCCGGCGCCGTCAACGCGGCGCTCCTGGCCGCCGCCATCCTGGCGCTCACCGATCCGGCCCTCGCCGGCCGCCTCGAAGCCTGGCGCGCCGCGCAGACCGCGAGCGTCGCCGACCATCCGCAAAGCGACCTCCCTTGACCGCCACACCAGAAGTCCAGCCCGGCTCCACCCTCGGTATCGTCGGCGGCGGCCAGCTCGGCCGCATGATCGCCCTGGCGGCCGCCAATTACGGCCTGAAGGTCCACGTCTTCGCCCCCGACGACGACAGCCCGGCCTTCGACGTCTGCGCCATGCGGACCGTGGCGGCCTACGACGACGTCGAAGCCCTGACGCGCTTCGCCGCCGGCGTCGATGTCGTGACCTACGAGTTCGAGAACATCCCGGCCGCCGCCGCCGAGGCGCTCGCCGCCAAGGCCCCCCTCCGCCCCAATGCCGGGGCGCTGGCCACGACGCAGGACCGGCTTGCCGAAAAGACCTTCATCAACGACCTCGGCATCGAGACCGCCCCGTTCCGCATCGTCGATACGCCCGACGACCTCGTGCGGGCCCTCGACGCCATCGGCCGGCCCGCGATCCTGAAGACGAGGCGCTTCGGCTACGACGGCAAGGGCCAGCGCATGATCCGGGCGGAGGGCGACGTCGACGCCGCCGCGATCCTGGCCGAGTTCGACGGCGCCCCCTGCATCCTCGAGGGCTTCGTGCCGTTCGAGGCCGAAATCTCCGTGGTGGCCGCCCGCGGCCCCGACGGGGCGTTCGCCGCCTACGAGCCCTGCGCCAACGAGCACCGCGACCACATCCTCGCCGTCACCCGCGTGCCCGCCCCCGGTATCGCGCCGCAGACCGAGGCCGCCGCCATCGGCATGGCCCGGCGCATCGCCGAGGCTCTGGACTATGTGGGCGTCCTCGCCGTCGAGATGTTCCTGGTGCCGCAGGGCGACGGCCCGGCCCGGGTGGTGGTCAACGAGATCGCCCCGCGCGTCCACAATTCCGGCCACTGGACCATCGAGGGCGCCATCACCTCGCAATTCGCCCAGCATGTCCGCGCCGTCTGCGGCTGGCCGCTCGGCGACCCCGCCCGCGTCGGCGGCATGGCTGTCGAGATGCACAACCTCATCGGCGACGAGGTGTCGGACTGGGCCGGCCTCCTGGCCCAGTCGAGCGCGCACCTGCACCTCTACGGCAAGGGCGAGGCCCGGCCCGGCCGCAAGATGGGCCACGTCACCCGCCTTCTTCCGAAAACCTGATCGTCTCGCGAGTGTCCTCATGACCGACCTCAGCCTTGCCGCCGCCCAGACCCTCGTCGCAAAGGCCCTGGAGGCCGGCCGCGCACACGGCCTGAAGCCCCTCGTGGTGGTGGTGTTCGACGCCCGCGGCGCCCTCAAGGCCCTGGCGGCCGAAGACGGCACGTCCCTGCGCCGAGCCGAGATCGCCATGGGCAAGGCCAACGGCGCCCTGGCCCTGGGCCTCGGCTCGCGCGCCATCGCCAAGCGCGCCGAGGCCGACCCGACCTTCATCGCCGCCGTGAGCCACCTCGTCGGTCCGGCCGCCCTGGTGCCGGTGCCGGGCGGCGTCCTCATCCGCCACGGCGACACGCTGCTCGGCGCCGTCGGCATCTCCGGCGACACCTCCGACAACGACGAACTCTGCGCCGTCGCCGGCATCGAGGCGGCGGGGTTTGTCGCGCAGACCGGCGCCTGAGACCGGCCGGCGATGCGCTCCGTGCCTCGCCGGACGATCCCCATCGAGCGGCCTGAACGTCGCATTCCGACCTGTTGGGGCGAGCGCTGGGCGTCTCTCCTTCTAGGGAGGACGATCGCTGATGAGGATGGCGGTCTACCCTCCGCAGACGCGCACCGTCGAAGGAGCGAAATTCCCGGTGCGCATCCCCTCTCCCCGCGTGCGGGGAGAGGGACGCGTCTCCCCCTCGTCGGGGAGCGCGTCGAGGCGGCAGCCGACGGTGAGGGGGCGCGTCCGGAAGAGTCTCATCCGACGAAGCCCCCTCACCCTCGCTCCGGCTTCGCCTGCGCTTGCCGCAGGCACGACGGGGTGCCTGCGGCCCTCTCCCCGCAGGCGGGGAGAGGGGGATGCGCGCCTGCGGTCCGCGCGACGGGCCGAGGGCTGATGCGAGCGCAATTCTCCATCTGTGACGGCATTACCCGGAAGGATTGGGGACGTGTCGCGCTCCGCCGTGTCTCCGCGAAGGCGGCATGACACCGGCCCCGCACCGCCGCCACTGCCTGGCGGGGCTCGCCGCCGCGGCCCTCGTCCGCCCGGTAGAGGCCGCGCCCGCCGGGCTCTACCGGCGCGGGAACGACGCCGATCCCGGAACCCTCGATCCGCACAGATCCTCGACGGTGGCCGAGGCGCACATCCTGCGCGACCTCTACGAGGGCCTGCTCACCTACGACAATCACGGCCGCATCGTCCCCGGATGCGCCGAGGCCTGGACCGTCTCCGACGACGGCCTGACCTACGGCTTCACCCTGCGCGAAGCCGCGCGCTGGTCGAACGGCGATCCGGTGCTGGCCGCCGACTTCGTGTTCAGCTTGCGCCGCATCCTCGATCCGGCCCTCGGGGCGAAATACGCCGAAATCCTCGCGCCGATCCGCAACGCCGTGTCGGTCAATGCGGGCCATGCCGCGCCCGACACCATCGGAGTCGCGGCGCCCGCCCCCCGCACCCTTGAGATCACCCTGGAGCGGCCGACCCCGTATTTCCTCGAACTCCTCACCCATTCCACCGCCCTGCCGGTCCATCCGGGCACGGTGCGGCGCTTCGGCGACGCCTTCACCCGGCCCGAAAACGGCGTCTCCAACGGCGCCTACCTGCTGCATGAGAGCGTGCCCAACGACCGCGTCACCCTGGCCCGCAACCCGCATTTCCACGCGGCGGCGGACGTCGCGATCCCCCGCGTCGCGTTCCTGCCGACGCCGGACCTCGCCAGTGCCGTGCGCCGCTACGCCGGCGGCGAGATCGATTCGCTGGCCGACCTGCCCGGCGACCAGATGGCCTCCCTCCGGGCGCGGTTCGGCGCGCAGGTGGTGCTCGGACCGTCGCTCGGCCTCTACGCCCTGGCCCTCGACACCCGCCGGGCGCCGTTCGACGATGTCCGGGTCCGCCGCGCCCTGTCCCTGGTCATCGACCGCGAGTTCCTGGCCCAGCGCCTGTGGGGCGAGACCATGGACCCGGCCTATTCCCTGTGCCCGCCCGGCCTCGACCACTACCGGACGCCGCCGGACCTCGCCGGCCGCGACGCCCTGCCCATCGACCGCGAGGACGAAGCCCGCGCGCTTCTCGACGCGGCCGGCTTCGGGCCGGGCAGGAAGCCCCTCGCCATCGAGTACCGCTTCAATGCGAGCGACAACAACCGCAACACGGCGGTGGCCATCGCCGAGATGTGGCGCGGCATCGGCGTCGAGACGCGCTTCACCTACACCGACGCCAAGACCCACTTCGCCTACCTGCGCGACGGCCGACCTTTCGGTGTGGCGCGAATCTCCTGGGTCGCCGACTATTCCGACCCCCAGAACTTCCTGTTCCTGCTCCAGGGCGGCAACGACACCCTCAACCCCGGCCACTACGCCAACCCGGACTACGACGCCCTCATGCGGGACGCCGCCGCCGAGACCGACCTCGCCCGCCGGGCCGACCTGCTGTTCCGGGCCGAGACCATCGTAGTGACGGACCTGCCGTGGATTCCGGTGATGCACACCCGCTCGAAGGCCCTGATCAGCCCGCGCCTCACGGGCTATCACGCGAATCTCCGCAACGCCGCGCCGACGCGCTTCCTGAGGCTGGAGGCGTGATCGGCTTCGTCCTGCGCCGGCTGCTGCAGGCGGTCCCGACCCTGTTTGCCGTGGTGACGATCAGTTTCTTCCTCGTCCGCCTCGCCCCCGGCGGGCCGTTCGACCTGGAGCGCCCCCTGGCCCCGGCCGCCATGGCGGCCCTGCGAAGGACCTACGGCCTCGATCAGTCCCTTCCGGTCCAGTATCTGCGCTACCTCGGCGCCCTGCTGCAGGGCGATTTCGGCCCGTCCTTCTCGTTCCGCGACCTCGGCGTCGCCGAACTCCTCGCCCGCGGCCTGCCCGTCTCCATGACTATCGGCGGCCTCGCCCTCGTGCTGGCACTGATTCTCGGCATCGGCCTCGGCACCGGAGCGGCGCTCCGGCCGGGCGGCGCCCTCGACCGGGTGGTCGGCTTCGGCGCCGGCCTCGGCCTCGCGGTGCCGACCTTCGTCGTCGCGCCCCTGCTCCAGATCGTGTTCGGCCTCGCGCTGGGCTGGCTCCCCATCGCCGGCTGGGAGGGCGGCGCGGCGCGCCACCTCGTCCTGCCGGTCCTGACCCTCGCCCTGCCCCAGGCCGGCATCCTCGCCCGCCTCACCCGGGCGTCCCTGCGCGAGACCCTCGCCCTGCCCCACATCCGGACCCAGCGCGCCATGGGCCTGCCGGCGCACCGCATCGCCCGCCATGCCCTGCGCGCCGCCCTGCTGCCCGTGGTGGCGATCCTCGGCTCCACCGCCGCCGCCCTGCTCACCGGCTCGGTGGTGGTCGAGACCCTGTTCGGCCTTCCCGGCCTCGGGCGCTACTTCGTCGATGGCGCCCTCAACCGCGACTACACCCTGGTGATGGGCACCGTGGTGCTGGTGGGCGTCTTCGTCGTGGTCCTCAACCTCGCCGCCGACGTCGCCTGCGCGTTGCTCGACCCGCGCCTGCGGACCGCCCCATGAGGCGGGTGGTTCAGCGCCTCGTCCGCGACCGGGCCTCCCTGGCCGCCCTCGGGTTCCTCGTCGCCATGGCCCTCGCGTGCCTCGTCGGTCCGAGCCTCACCGGCCATGCGCCGGGGCGGATCTACCCCGACCTCGTCGGCACCGCGCCGGGCCTCGCCGCCCATCCGCGCCCCGAGACGGTGCGGCCGGCCCTGGACCGGCTCGCGTTCCGCATGCGTGTGACGGTGGCGGCCGTCACGTTCCGGGATGGAACGGCGCGCGTGACACTCGACGCGCCGAAGCTCATCGACCCGCGCGTGCTGACCTACCTGCCCCGCTCCGACCTGTTCGGCCCGGCGACGATCCTCGAACGGTCCGAGGACGGACGCCGACTCGTCGTCGCCGCACCCGTGCTGCGACGGTTTTTCTTGCTCGGCACCGACGGCCTCGGGCGGGATCTCCTCACCCGCAGCCTCGTCGCCGGCCGGGTCTCCCTCGCCATCGGCCTCGTCGCCACGGCCGTCGCCCTCGTCATCGGCCTCGTCTACGGGGCCGTGGCGGGCTACGCCGGCGGACGCCTCGACGCCGTGATGATGCGGGCCGTCGACGTGCTCTACGCCCTGCCGTTCGTGTTCTTCGTCATCATGCTGCTGGTGTTCTTCCCCGCCGGCCTCGGCCTCATCCTGGTGGCCATCGGCACCGTCGAATGGCTCGACATGGCCCGCATGGTCCGGGCCCAGACCCTGTCCCTGCGCCGGCGCGACTTCGTCCGGGCCGCCGAGGCCTTCGGCCTGTCCGCCCCGCGCATCCTCGCCCGCCACATCGTGCCCAACACCCTCGGGCCCGTGGCCGTGGCCGCGACCCTGCTGGTGCCGCGGGTGATCCTGCTGGAGAGCTTCCTGTCGTTCCTCGGACTCGGCGTCCAGGAGCCGGAGACGAGCTGGGGCGCCCTCATCGCGGAGGGCGCGCGCGCCCTCGAATCCGCCCCCTGGATGCTCGCTGTCCCGGCGGCCTTCCTCGTGGCGACGCTCCTGGCCCTCAACGTCCTGGGCGATACCCTGGGCAAGGCCCTCGACCCGCGCCGCGACGGCCTCACCGCCCCGCCGTGAGCCCCGGATAGACCACCCGCACGGCGCGCCGCTCCCCCGGCGCTTCGGTCTGCGCATCCGCTCCGTCGCGCGATGCGCGCGGCGGCGTGCCCGTCGATCCCGTCGTGGTCACGTCGGTGGGGCGCAGGCGCCACCACTCGAACCCGGACCGGGCGAGGTCCTCCGCACCGGAGGACCGGGCGGACCCGACGAGAACGAGGGCGGCGAGGAGGGCGGCGAGGCCGGCACGGGAGATCATGGGGGAGGACGCATCCGGAACGAGGATGCCATTTCACCCGGCGGCGATGAAAGCTTGGCGGAACCGTTGGCGACTTCGGCGGATTGCCCACACCTGTCCCCCAATACGCTTAACGAGGTGTCGATGGCGACCAAGGCAGAGACCGCGTCCGGCGCCACGCCGGAGCGCGTGCCCATGGGCACCGTCATCGACACCGACATCGCCGCCCGCCTCGATCGCCTGCCCTGGGGCCGCTTCCACGTCCTCGTCATCGTGGCCCTCGGCATAACCTGGGTCCTCGACGGCCTCGAGGTGACCCTGGCCGGCTCCCTCGTGGGGGCGCTGCGCGCCGCGCCCATGAGCTTCACGGAGTTCGATATCGGCCTCGCGGCGAGCTCCTACCTCGTCGGCGCCGTCGTCGGTGCCCTCGGATTCGGCTGGCTCACCGATCGCATCGGGCGCAAGAAGCTGTTCTTCATCACCCTGGCCCTCTACCTCGCGGCCACCGCCGCCACGGGCCTGTCCTGGAATATCTGGAGCTTCTGCATCTTCCGCTTCCTCACGGGGGCCGGGATCGGCGGCGAGTACACCGCCATCAATTCGACGATCCAGGAGCTCGTCCCCGCCCGCGTGCGCGGCTGGACCGACCTCGTCATCAACGGCTCGTTCTGGATCGGCGCGGCCCTGGGCTCGTTCCTGTCCATCGCCGTCCTGCGTCCCGGCATGATCGACCCGGCCTGGGGCTGGCGCATCGCCTTCTTCGTCGGCGGCGGCATCGGCCTGGTGATCCTTCTTCTACGCACTTGGATCCCCGAGAGCCCGCGCTGGCTCGCCACCCACGGCTACGTGGCCGAGGCCGACCGCGTCGTCACCGGCATCGAGAAGCGCTTCACCGACGAGGGCCTGACGCTGCCGCCCGTCGATCCGAAGAAGCGCATGAAGCTGAAGACCCGCAGCCACACCCCCTTAAGCGAAGTGTTCGGCACCATGCTGGGCGGCCACCGCAAGCAGACTCTCGTCGGCCTCGCCCTGATGGTGGCGCAGGCGTTCTTCTACAACGCCCTGTTCTTCACCTACGCCCTCGTGCTCCAGCGCTTCTACGGCGTGCCGGGCGACCATGTCGGCTGGTACCTGCTGCCCTTCGCCCTCGGCTCCTTCCTCGGTCCGCTGCTCCTGGGGCGCCTGTTCGACACCTGGGGCCGTCGCCAGATGATCGCCTTCACCTACGGCATCTCGGCGGTGCTGCTCACCATCACGGGCTACCTGTTCAAGATCGAGGTGTTCGGCCCCGTCGGCCAGACGGCGGCCTGGATGGTGGTGTTCTTCTTCGCCTCCGCCGCCGCGAGTGCCGCCTACCTCACCGTGGCCGAGACCTTCCCCCTCGAGATCCGGGCGCTCGCCATCGCGGTATTCTATGCCCTCGGCACCGGCATTGGCGGCGTCTCGGGGCCGCTCCTGTTCGGGGCCCTGGTGGAGACGGGGTCCCGCGACAACGTCCTCATCGGCTACGCCATCGGCGCCACGCTCATGGCGGTGGCGGCCATCGTCGGCGGCATCTGGGGGACGGCGGCCGAGGGCAAGTCCCTGGAAGACGTGTCGAAGCCCCTGGCGGCGGCATGACGGCGGGCGGGCGGGTCGAAGCTGCAACCCGAAAGCATTCGACCCGTTGATCCCACGGAAAACCTTGGTTCATCGCAAGAGGACGTCCTTCATGCAGCGCTTCTTCCTGACCTCCGCCGCCCTCGTTCTGGCGACAGGCTCCTTCTCGACGCCGGCGCTGGCCCAGAGCGGCGGCCCCGCCGAGATCCGCCAGCCCGGACCGCCCCGGATCACGACGCCCGGAACCCCGGACACGTCCGTGGTGAAACCGGGCGGCATCGACAATGGCGGCCCCGGTTCCATCGGCTCGGTGGCCCCGGGCGCCACCGGCGCCGAGACCCGCTCGAACAATTCCGGCGCCAGCGGCAATGCCGAGCAGAACGCCAAGCCCATCGGCAACACCGGCGGCGGGGGCGGCGGCGGAAGCTGACGCCTACGTCTCGCGGCGTTCCGCGAAGAACGCCCGCAGCAATCCGGCGGCCTCGGCTTCGCGAAAGCCGCCATACACCTCCGGGGCATGGTGGCAGGTCGGCTGGTTGAACACGCGCGGACCGTGCTCGACCCCGCCGCCCTTGGGGTCGTACGCCCCGAAATACAGGCGACGGATGCGGGCGAACGCGATGGCGCCCGCGCACATGGGGCACGGCTCCAGGGTAACGTAGAGGTCGCAGCCGGTCAGGCGTTCGTCGTGCAGAACCGTGCAAGCCGCGCGGATCGCCAGGATCTCCGCGTGCGCCGTCGGGTCCTTCAGGGCCCGCGGCCGGTTGTGGGCGGTCGCGATGATGCGGCCATCCCGCACCACCACGGCGCCCACGGGGACCTCGCCGGCCAGGGCCGCGCGCCGCGCAGCCTCGAAGGCGCGGCTCAGGGGATCGTCGCTGGCGTCGGGCGGGGCGTGCGTCGGCATCGCTCCGTCCTAGTCGGATCGCCGCCCCCACGACAATCGCCGCCTCCCGGCGCGCCAGGGTGCCGGCCCATTGGGCAGGTTCCGGGGAACCACCCGCGAGGCGTGACCGTTTCATCTGCAACGCGGCCAAGGCCGCCCGTCTCACACGAGGATCTCACGATGAGCAGCACCACCGACAAGATCAAGGGCGTCGCCAACGAGGCCGTCGGCAACATCAAGCAGGGCATCGGCAACGCCACCGACAACGACAAGCTCAAGGCCGAAGGCAAGGCCCAGGAGCTGAAGGGCGAAGCCCAGAAGACGGTGGGCGATGCCAAGGACGGCGTGAAGAGCGCCGCCGATACGGTGAAGAGCAAGCTCTGATCTTCGTGTCCATGACAGGTCGCTGACGCACTTTCCCTCGCGGGACGTCGGCAGACTGTTCGGAAAGGCAGCCTCCGGGCTGCTTTTTTCGTGGCCGCTCCCCCGATGTCTCGGGCGCCATGCGCCGCGAGATGCTGGCTTCGGCGCGGGATATCTCGCAACGGCGCCTCCGCTCTGTTATGGGGCAGGCATGAGCGACAACAACGACGACAAGACGGGCGGGTCCGACGACGCGCCCGCCGCCCCCTCCGTTTCGAATCAGGCCGCCGCGCCCGCCCCCTGGACCCCCGCCACCGATGCCGGGGTACCGGGTCCCACGGCCGAGGAGCAGCCCAAGGTCCGCAAAGCCGCGATGCCGTCGCGCGGGGGGGATGCGCCCCTCCGGCGCAAAGCGGTTCCCCTGCCCAGACCCGTCGCCGAGCGGGCGCCGTCGGAAGCCGGCGAAGCGGACAAGGACGCGTCGGCCCACGAGGGCGACCGGATCGCCAAGGCCATCGCCCGGGCCGGCATCGCCTCGCGCCGCGACGTCGAGGTGATGATCGAGCAGGGCCGCGTGACCCTCAACGGCAAGATCCTGACCTCGCCAGCCATCAACGTGACGGCGGACGACGCGATCACCGTGGACGGCGAGCCCCTGCCCGAGCGCGAGCGCACCCGCCTGTGGATCTACCACAAGCCGCGCGGCCTCGTGACCACGGCCCGCGATCCGGAGGGGCGCCAGACGGTGTTCGAGGCCCTGCCCGAGGATTTGCCCCGGGTGGTGGCCATCGGCCGCCTCGACATCAACACCGAGGGCCTGCTGCTGCTGACCAATGACGGCGGCCTCGCCAAGGTCATCGCCCACCCGGATACGGGCTGGCTGCGGCGCTACCGCGTGCGGGCCCACGGCGACACCAATCAGGCCGAGCTCGACAAGCTGCGCAAGGGCGTCACCATCGACGGGATGGATTACGGCCCCATCGACGCGGTCCTCGACCGTGCGTCGGGCGACAACCTCTGGCTGACGCTCGGCCTGCGCGAGGGCAAGAACCGCGAGGTCAAGCGCATCCTCGAGCATCTCGGCCTCGCCGTGAACCGGCTGATCCGTCTGTCGTTCGGGCCGTTCCAGCTCGGCGACCTCGAGGCCGGGCTGACGGAAGAAATTCGCACCAAGGTGCTGAAAGAGCAGCTCGGGCCCGGCCTATCCGATCAGGCGGGCGTCGATTTCGAGAGCCCCGTGCGCGAGCCCATCGCGCCGTTCGGCTCCCCGAAGCAGCAGGCGAAGCAGCCGGCCCGCAGCGCCTCGGCGGCCCAGCAGCGCGAGCGCCGCGATGGCGACGACGGCGAGGCCCGGCCCGCGCGCGGGTCCGACCGGGGTCCGTCGCGGGGCGGCGACCGCCCCATGTACAAGCCGACGGCCCCCGCCCGGGTGCCCACCGGCGGCAACAGCGCCGGCCCGCGCCGCTCCGTCTGGCGTGCCGAGGAAGAGGCCCCGCAGGAGGACGGTCCACGTCGGGTCAAGATCCCGCGCCGGGGCGCCGATCCGAAGGCTGAGCGTGAGGCCGCCGCCGCGCGCGGCCGCGAGCGCGTCGGCTCCATCGGGACCGGCGACCGCCGCGTTCTCGTGGAGCGCCTGAAGGCGAGCCCGCAGGAGCCGGCGCCCGAGCCGCACCGTCGCGACCGCGGCGCCCGCCGCGACGATGCCAGCGCGGCCGAGCGTCCGGTGCGCACCGTCCGCCAGTCGGATGCCCGCGCCGCGCGCCAGAACGAAGCGGCCGCCCGCCCGAGCGAGGCGGCGCGCCCGCAGCAGCGCCGTTTCGACAACGATGCCCGTCCCCCGCGCCGGGACGACGCGCCGCGTGGTCAGGGCGCGCCGCGCGCCTTCGCGAAGCCGGACGGCGCCGAGCGGCGCGGTCCCCCGCGCGGCGGCGACGAGCGCCCGCGCAGCTTCAAGCCCCGCGACGGCGGTGGCTTCAACGACCGCGCCGAGCGGCCGGCCTTCAACCGCGGCGAACCGCGCGGCGACAAGCCGTCCGGCTTCCGGGGCGACAAGCCCGGCTTCCGGGGCGGCGACGACCGTCCCGGCGGTTTCCGCGCCGGCGGGGGCAAACCCGGTGGCTTCAAGGCGGGCGGCTTCAAGGCAGGTGGTTTCAGGGACGGCGAACGTTCGGGCGGCGGGGATCGCGACATCGGGGCCGAGCGCTCCGGCGCCGATCGCGGCGGCTTCCGCCCCGGCGACAAGCCCGGTGGATTCAAGGCCGGGGGCAAGCCGGGCGGGTTCGGCAAATCCGGGGGATTCGGCAAGCCCGGCGGATTCGGCAAGCCCGGCGGTGGCGGTGGCAAGCCGGGCGGCTTCCAGGACGGTGCAGCCGGTCGGGTCGGTGGCGCCAGGCCCGGCGGGGCCGGCGGTCGCGGCGGCGCGGGTGGCAAGCCCGGCGGTGGCTTCGGCAAGCCCGGCGGCGGCGCGGGCCGTCCGCCGCGCGGCGGCCGGTGAGGATCGTCGGCGGCGACCAGCGCGGTCGCCGCCTCGCCACCCCGAAGACCGACGCCATCCGCCCGACCTCCGACCGCCTGCGCGAGGCCGTGTTCAACGTCCTCGCCCACGCCTATGACGACGCGGCCGTCGGCGCCCGCGTCCTCGATCTCTTCGCCGGCACGGGCGCCCTCAGCTTCGAGGCCCTGTCGCGCGGCGCCGCCTACGCCCTCCTCGTCGACGAGGGGGCCGAGGCACGCGGCCTGATCCGCGAGAACATCGAGGCGTTCGGCGCCGAGGGGCGGACCCGGCTGTTTCGCCGCGACGCCACCCGCCTTGGGCCGGTGGGCACCAGCGGCACCTTCGGCCTCGTGTTCTGCGATCCGCCCTACGGACGCGACCTCGCCCCGGCGGCCCTGGCCTCGGCGGCCTCCGGCGGCTGGCTCGTGCCCGGCGCCCTCGTGGTGGTCGAGGAAACCGCGAGCGTCACCGTCGCGCCGCCGCCGGGTTTCTCGGAGCTGGAGCGCCGGGTCTACGGCGACACGGCCGTCGCGTTCGTTCGCTACACCGGCTGAGCTTTCAGCGCCGGCCGAACAGCCGCTCGATATCGGCAAGCTTCAGGGCGACGAAGGTCGGGCGACCGTGGTTGCACGTACCCGACAGGGGCGTCGCCTCCATCTCGCGCAGGAGCGCGTTCATCTCCTCCGGGCGCAGGCGCCGGCCGGCCCGGATCGAGCCGTGGCAGCTCATGCGCGACAGGATCGCGTCGAGGCGCCGGCTCAGGGGGCCGCCGCCCGCCTCCGGCCCGTCGAGGCTGCCCTCCTCCAGGCCGCTGCCCGCCAGGGCGTCGAGGATGTCGATGACCAGGGTCCGGGTCGAGGCGCCGGCAAGCGCCGCGGGCACCTCGCGCACCAGCACGGCGCCGGTGCCGAAGGCCTCGAGGGTGAGCCCGAGGCGCTCGAGGTCCCCTGCTGCGTCGAGGAGGCGCGCGGCGTCGTCCGGGGCCATCTCGACGACATCGGGAATCAGCAGGCCCTGGCGGGCGATGCCGCCCGCCGCGCGCTCGCGCTTCAGGCGCTCGTAGACGAGGCGCTCGTGCGCCGCGTGCTGATCGACGAGGACGAGGCCGTCGCGGGTCTGGGCGACGATGTAGGTTTCGTGGAGCTGGGCCCGAGCCGCCCCGAGGGGATGGTCGCCGGCCGCCTCGGTTGCGTCGTCTGGAGAACCGCCCTCCTGGCTCGGGTCGGCGTTCTGACGAAAATCGGCGCCGGGCGGGGCGAAATCGTGGGTGAAGGCCGCCTGGGGCGCCTCGTCGAAGCCGCTCCGCGCCGGGGGAAAGCGCCCCGGCGCACCGAACGAGGGCAGGCCGCGCGGCAGGGGCGCCGTAGTCGCGGGCCGCGCGCCCCACCCCGTATGGGCCTGCATCGGCCGGCCCCCGCCCGCCTCCGCGAAAGTATCCGGGACGCCCAGGGGCAAAATCTCTCCCCGCAGGGCGTCCAGGGTCCGGGCAGCGGTGGTGGTCGCCGTGCGGGCGCCGGCCCGGCGCAGGGCCTCGTGGATCGCGCTGACGATGAGGCCGCGCACGAGGGAGGCGTCGCGGAATCGCACTTCGGTCTTCGCCGGGTGGACGTTGACGTCGACGAAGGCTGGATCGCAGGTGATCGACAGGGCGAGCACGGGATGGCGGTCGGAGCTCATGGTGTCGGCATAGGCGCCGCGCACGGCGCCGAGCAGGAGGCGGTCGCGCACGGGCCGGCCGTTCACCGTGAAGTGGATCTGATTGGCGTTGCCCCGGTGATAGCTCGGCAGGCCGACATGGCCCGACAGGGCGAAACCCTCGCGCGCCATGTCGAGGGGCGCCGCATTGGCGCCGAAATCCGGCCCGAGCACTGCCGTCAGGCGTCGGAGCATGGCGGCCGGACCACCCTCGCCCTCGGCCGGGAACACCAGGGGGCTGCCGCCCTCGGACCGCAGGACGAGGCGGATGCCGGGCTCGGCCACGGCGAGGCGCCGGAGGCCATCGGCGATGGCCGCCGTCTCGGCCCGGTCGGATTTGAGGAACTTCAGCCGGGCCGGTGTCGCCGAGAACAGGTCGGCGACCTCGATGCGGGTGCCGCGCGGGCTCGGGGCGGGGCGGACCTCGCCGCGGATACCGGCGTCCACCATCAGGCTGTGGCCGGTCTCGCCGTCCGCCGTGCGGCTCGTGAGGGTCAGGTGCGCCACGGCGCCGATGGACGGCAGGGCCTCGCCGCGAAAGCCGAGGGTGTCGATGCGGGTCAGGTCGCCGCCGGGCAGCTTCGAGGTGGCGTGGCGCTCCACCGCGAGGGTGAGGTCGTCGGCATCCATGCCGGCCCCGTCGTCGACGACGCGGATGAGGCGCCGGCCCCCGCCCTCGACGGTAACCTCGATGCTCCGTGCACCCGCGTCGATGGCATTCTCCACGAGTTCCTTCACGGCCGAGGCCGGCCGTTCCACCACTTCGCCGGCGGCGATGCGATCGACGAGGATCGGATCGAGGCGGCGGACGGGTGCGGGGGGGCGGGATGGCGTGGACGGCATGACCGGACTATACGACCGCCGTCACGTCGCCGGAAGGCGAGGGGCCGGGGTCCGTTCGCGTCATCCCGTCCGCAACGGAATCGGGCCTGCCCCGGGGAACGAGCCGTGTCGTGACCGATCTTCTGGAGCGCTGCCGGGTGGTGTGGGGGCGGACCGACCGCATCGCCGCCCCGCCGGCCCTTCGTGTGGTGACCGACGCGGTCTACCGGCCCGCGACGGACACCGCGCCCTGGTCCGTGACCGGGCCGGACGGCACGCAGCTCGACGGTACGCACCCCGACGGCAATCCCCCGGACGTCGCCGCCGACGACCCGGTGGCGGGTGCGGAGCCGGTCCCGCACCTCTACCTCGGGCCCCTGGCACCCCATTACGGGCATTTTCTCGTCGGTACGCTGGGGCGCCTGTGGCCGCTCCTCGACTGGCACGGCCCGCCGCCGCGCCTACTCTACCGGGGCGACGCAGAGCCCGCCGCCCTGCCCTTCCTCGCTCCGATCCTGTCGGCCTTCGGCCTGACGCCGCGCGACATGGTACGGTTCGACCGTCCGACCCGGATTGCGTACCTCCTGTTGCCGGAGCCGAGCCTCGTGGAGCAGGCCTCCGCCCACGCCGTCCATGCCGACCTGGTGCGGACCATCGGACGCCCGTTCTGGTCAGGCGTGACCGTCGATGGCATCGAACGCCCGGCCTACCTGTCGAAGACGCGTCTCGCCTCCGGCATCTCGCGCCTGCGCAACGAACCGGACCTCGAAGCGGCGCTCGCCCGGCGCGGGGTCGATATCGTCCATCCGGAGGCCCTCGAACTGCCGGACCTGGTGCGGCTGTTCTCGGAGCGCCGGGTGGTGATGGGCACGACTGGATCGGCCTTCCACACCGCGGCCTTCGCCGCGCCCGGCCGGCGCATCCTCGGCCTCAACTGGGCGCGGCACCTCAACGCGAACTTCCCCCTGTTGGACGGCCTCAACGGCACGCAGGGGCGCTACTATCACCCGGCCGGGAGTGATACCGGGCCCGACGACGGCTTCCATTTCGGCTGGTCCGTGCCCGATCCCGAGGGGGTGGCGGAGGAACTGGTGCGTCGGGCTGCGGAGTTCGACGCCCTCGAAGCCTACGACGCCAAGCGGGACGCCGCACGGCGCCGGGCCGAGCGCGGGCCGCTCACGGCCCGGATCGGGCGCTGGCTCGGCCGCCCCTGACGTCAGGCGACTCCGGACCGCAGGAGGTCGTGGTAGTGGACGAGGCCCACGGGACGGCCGTCCTCGATCACCACCAGGGTGGTGATCTTCATGGATTCCTGGATTTCCAGGGCCTTCGCCAGCAGCGTTTCCGGCACCACCGTGCGCGGGGTGCCGCTCATCAGGGCCTCGACGGCGAGGCTGTCGAGGTCGCTGCGGAAGACGTTGCGGCGGAGATCCCCGTCGGTGACGATGCCGGCGAGGCGTCCGTCCGCTTCCACCACCAGCACGGAGCCGAAGCCCTTGGCGTCGATCTCGCGGATGGCTTCGCGCATGGGCGTACCGCGCGCGACCACGGGCAGGCGCTCGCCCGTGTGCATCACCTCGCGCACCTGACGCAGGGACGCGCCGAGGCGGCCGCCCGGATGGTAGATGCCGAATTCCCGGGCCGAGAAACCGCGCGCTTCGAGGAGTGCGACGGCGAGGGCGTCGCCCAGCGCCAGCTGCATCGCCGTCGAGGTGGTGGGGGCGAGGCCGTTGGGACAGGCCTCGCGGGCTTTCGGGAGGGTCAGGCAGACATCCGCCTCCCGTCCCAGGGTCGAGCCCGGATTGGCCGTGATGGCGATGAGGCCGACGCGGTAGCGGCGGGCGTAGCCGATGATGTCGGCGAGCTCCGTGGTCTCGCCCGACCACGACAGCGCCACCACCACGTCCTCGGGCTGGATCATGCCGAGGTCGCCGTGGCTCGCCTCCGCCGGGTGGACGTAGAGGGCCGGGGTCCCCGTGGAGGCGAAGGTGGCGGCGATCTTGCGGCCGATATGGCCCGACTTGCCCATGCCGGTGAGGATCGCCCGGCCCCGGGCGCGGCTGAGATGCGCCACGGCCGCCGTGAAAGCTGCGCCGAGGTCGTTCCCCCCGACACCGCTGGCGATGGCGTCCATGAGGCAGGCGAGGCCGTCCCGCTCGGTTCCGATGGTGCGCAGGGCCGAGGCGACGGCCGGTGTCGGGTCGGAGGCCGTGTCGCGTGCCGCGACGCCCAGGGCCGTGTTCGCTGGAGCCATTCCGCCCCGTCTCCTCGTATGAAGTCGCGCCCGATCGAGCCCGTGTGGAGGGCTCATGGCGCGGGCGATGGTGCGCCTATGGCGCCGGAATGTGGTCGCACGGCGGCCCCGCTCGGTCGGGCCCGCAAGTCCGTTGACGGCGCATTAACCCTGCCGGTTGTAGCGCTCTTAACCATGATCCGCCGCCCGCCGGGCGGTTCGTTCCTCGAGTCCGGGGCGCCCACGGCGCCGCGCCTCCCCTGCGAAGGACAACAGGTCCGTGATGCGTGTGCGGCCGACGGGCGAGTGGCGGAACCGAAGCCTCGGCGGCCTCACCCTGACGGCCGTCCTCCTCCTGCCGGGCGCCGCCGACGCGCAGGTGTCGTTCCAGAGCCAGCGCAGCCAGGCCCCGAGTTTCGGCACCACCGCCCAGGCCGATCCCCTCGCCGACGCGACGGGCGGCGACACCGCGCCGTCGCGCGTCACGGGGAACGGCGCCACGGATACGGGAGCGGGCCTGCCCGCGAGCGGCGACACGTCCGGCGGCGAATCGGGGGCCGGGGCCAGGGCGCCGACCCGCGCGGTCATGGCGTTGCGGACCTCGAGCGCCCCCAACAACCGCGCCCTCGGCCCAATCCTGCGGCGGCGGGCGGCGCCGCTCCGCCGCTCCGGGTCGCCCACGATCCGGGCCACGCGCCAGATCACCCAGGCCTCGCCCACCGACCTGCGGCTGACGCCGATCGTCCGCAGTGCCGTGATCGGCGTCCCCGGGCCGCCCCTGCTGCCGCTCGCCGGCATCCAGACCACGGGGTTCCTGTTCGGCGGCGGCCTGCGCCAGCCCCTGTCCATCGATCAGGCCTACGCGCCCCTCGGGATCAAGGTCGGGACCTTCACCTTCCTGCCGAGCTTCCAGCAGAGCATCGGCTACGACACCAATCCGGAGCAGATCACCCGTGTGGCGGCCAAGCCGTCGATGGTCCTGCGCACGGAAGCGGATCTGGCCTTCCGCAGCGACTGGTCGGCGAGCGAGCTCAGCGGCGAGCTGCGGGGGGCCTATCTCGACTACCCCGACAACCAGGCGGCAAGCCGTCCCAACGGCGCCGGCGTCACCCGCCTCCGGATCGACGCCAACCGCGACACCCGCATCGATGTCGAGGGCCGTTTCGCCGTCGACACCCAGCGCACCGGCACCCCCGACCTCAATGTCGGGGCGGCGACGCGCCCCCTCGTCATGAGCTACGGCACCACCGTGGGCGTCACGCAGGTGTTCAACCGCCTCCAGCTCTCCCTGCGCGGCCTCCTCGACCGTTCGCAGTTCGAGGATGCGCGCCTCGGCGACGGAACCGTGATCGCCCAGGGCGACCGCAACCTGAACCAGTACGGCCTGCAGCTGCGGGCCGGCTACGAGGTTTCGCCGAACATCGTGCCGTTCGTCGATGTCCTGGCCGATACGCGCGTCTACGACGTGCGCGTCGATTCATCCGGCATCCGGCGCGATTCCGACGGACTGACCCTATCGGCGGGGGCCACCATCGCGTTGACCCGGTTCGTCTCGGGCGAGGTCTCGGCCGGCCTGCAGCACCGCACCTACAACGACCCGACCCTGCGCAACCTCACGGCCCCGGTGATGAGCGCGTCCCTGATCTGGACCGCGAGCCCCCTCACCACGGTCCGCCTCAACGCCACGGCGGGTGTCGTCGAGACGTCCGTGCCGGGCTCCAGCGGTGTCCTGACCCAGGCCGTCACCCTGGAGGCCCAGCACGACCTCCTGCGCAACCTCTCGCTCATCGGCGGGATCACCTACGTGACCAGCGACTACGACCGGGTGAACATCTCCGAGCGCGGGTTCTCCGCGACGGCGCGCCTCGATTACCGATTCAACCGCTGGCTCTCCGTGCGCGGCAGCTACATCTATCAGCAGGTCGACAGCTCCGTCGCCACGGCGAGCTTCCGCTCCAACACCTGGCTGCTCGGCCTGCGGGTCAGTCCCTGACGCATCCTCCGCCGGGGCCGGTTCGGCGAGCGAAGATGGGTGCGGTCCCTCCCCTCAGCGCACCATCGCCAGGGACGCGCCGGACTTGGACAGCGCGCCGTCGAGGGCGCCGCCGCCCTGGCGCAGGCGGGCCGTGACGGTGCCGCCGGGCTGGTAGAGGTAGACTTCGCCGTCGCGGTAATCCCAGGCCGTGACCTTGGCGAGGTCCTTGTTCGGGCAGGCGGCGGCATTGGCCTTGTACAGGTCGAGGGCCGGCGCGCTCGACAGGGCGACCCGGCAGGTCGCACCGGTGGCGTCCTTGGCCGTCCAGCTGCCGACCACGGAGGAGCGGCCGGAGGCCACGACCACGGGGGGCGGGGCCGGCGGGGCGATGGCCGCGACGCTCGGCTCGGGGGCGATGACGGGGGTCGCCGGGGCGACGGCGACATCGGCCCCGATCGGCGCGTCCACGGGCGCGGCGGCGACGCCCGGCGGGGGCGCCAGGGGTGCCGAGGTGATGGGGGCCGAGGGCATGGCCGGCACCACATCGAGGGCCGCCTGGGGACCGGGGCCACGGCCGCGGACGGGACCGTCGAGACGCGACGAGGCGCAGGCGCCCAGGCCGGCGGCGAGCGCGAGGAGGGCGACGGTCGTCAGCAGCGGACGCGGCATCTGTGGCAAATCCCGAACACGTCGGGGTCGTGGGCACGACCCTCGTGCGGGCTGCCTCACCGCCAAATGCGATGGCCGCAAGGCAGGGCCGGCCGCGTCCTGGGGATTCCCGTGCGGGCCGGTGACTTTGCGCTCCGGTGTGGCCGGAACGCCGCAAACCGGCCGGATCAGGCCTTTCTGATGCCGTCGACGGACAGGCGCAGGTGCTTGGGGCCGCGCAGGGCCGAACCGGGCCGATACGGCGGCGGATCGGCCTGGAGACGCGGGTTGTCGAGGCGCCGGGCGAGGGCGGTCAGGGCCACCTCCGCCTCGAACCGGGCGAGGGGCGCACCGACGCAGTAATGCAGGCCGCCGCCGAAGCCGAGGTGGCGGATGCCGCCCCGGTCGGGGTCGAAGCGGTCGGGGTCCGTGAACACCGCCGGGTCGCGGTTGCCGGAGGCCAGGAGCAGGATCACGTCCGCGCCTTCGGGAATCGTGACGTCGCCCATGGGGATATCCGCCAGCGCCCGGCGGGTGCGGAACTGGACCGGGGGATCGTAGCGCTGCACCTCTTCGATGAGGCGCGGCGCGAGGAATGGATCGTCGCGCAGGCGGGCGAACTCCACCGGGTGGCGCATCAGCGCCAGCATGGCGTTGGCGATGAGGTTCACGGTGGTCTCGTGGCCGGCCACCAGCATCAGGATCGAGGTGGCGATGAGGTCGTAGTCGCCCATGCGCGGGATGCCCGGCACGCCGTCCACGGCCAGCCCCGACAGCATGTCGTCCTTCGGGTGCCGGCGCTTCTCCTTGATGAGACCGGTCATGTATTCGGAGATGGTCTCGAAGGTCCGGCTGTTCTCCGATCGCTTCTCAGTGTCCGCCATGGTGTCGGGTTCGAGGGCGGTGGCGAGCTGCGTCGCCCAGCCGTGGAACTGCGGCTCGTCCTCCGTCGGAATGCCGAGCAGCTCGCAGATGATGGTTACGGGAAGCGGATAGGCGAGGTCGTCAACGATATCGAAGCTCGTCGAACCAGCGTGCTTGTCCAGGATCTCGTCCACGAGGACGTGCGAGCGCTCGCGCAGCAACTGGACACGCTCTTGCGTGAACTCGTGCATCACCGCCTTGCGCAGGGCGTCGTGATCGGGCGGATCACGAAAAATGAACGGCCGGTGGGTGTCGGTGATCCGGTCGCGGATCGGCTTCACGATCCAGTCCGAGATCGGGTTGCCGGTCTTCGGACGGTCGGCCGGCGGCAGGGTCTCGGAGCTGATGCGCGGGTCGTGCAGCAGGCTGCCGATCGCCGCGTGCGTCGCGGCGACGTAGGTGCCGTCGGACTGGCGGGACACGGGCGTCTCGCGCAGGCGGGCGAAGAGGGGATACGGATCGACGCGGTTGGCCTCGTCCTTGACCTGCTCGAACAGGGTCGCGTCGCTCATCGCTCGTCCTCTTTCGGAAACCCGGGCGGCAGCACCGTCAGGCGGCCCTGGTCCACGGCGCCCCGGATCGGCGGGAACGGCGCGCCCTCCGCCACCATCGCGGCATAGGCCGGCAGCCAGCGCACGGAATCGAACGAGACGGCGGCGACGCAGCGGCCGGCACGGCCGTAGAGGGCGAGGAACCGCCCGGTCTTCGGATCGCCCTGGGCGATGACGAGGGCGTCGGCGCCCTCCGTCAGACCCACCATCTTGAGGGTGATCCCGCCCTGCGACGACCAGAACGCCGGCACCTCGGCATAGGCTCGCGCGATGGAATGACCGGCGAGCAGGCGCCCCGCATGGGCGCCCTGCGCCACCGCGTGGCCCCAATGCTCCAGGGCGACGCGACGTCCGTCGTAGAGGGGATGGGGAAACCGCGCCACGTCGCCGGCGGCCGCGATGGTTCGGTCGGGGCGCCCGTCCGTGTCGAGGACGTGACCGTCCGCGTCGCACTCGACGCCGCCGTCGTCGAAGGCGAGGCCGGAACCGTGGAGCCAACCGGTGTTGCGGACCGCGCCGAGGGCGACGACCACGCACGTCGTCGCGATGGTGCGTCCGTCGGCGAGGCGGGCGCGGACCACGTGGCCGGTGCCGTCATCCTCGAGGGCCTCGACCTTGGCGCCGAAGCGCAGGTCGACGCCGCGTGCCGCGTGCAGGGCCGCGACGACGGAGCCGAGATGGCTGCCGAGCACCCGTTCGAGCACCGTCGAACCGCTCTCGACCAGGGTGACGGGCAGATCGAGATCGCGGCAGGCGGCGGCGACCTCGCAGCCGATGAAGCCGCCACCGATGACGAGCACCCGGCCGGGCTTGGTCGCCAGCGACGCCCGCAGGGCCGCCGCATCGTCGCGACTTCGCAGGGTGTGGACGCCCCCGAGCCGGCCCTCGGCCGCATCCGGCCAGGGCCGCGCCCGCGCGCCGGTGGCGATGAGAAGGCGATCGTAGGCGATGCGCTCGCCGCTCTCCAGGATCACGGCCCGTCCGGACCGGTCGAGACCGGCGGCGGCCGAGCCGAGGCGCCACTCCGCATCGAGGGGTTCGAGGTTCGGCAGGGTTGTGGCCCCGGGTGCGACGCCGCCGGTCAGGACCTGCTTCGACAGGGGCGGCCGGTCGTAGGGCCGGTGCGGCTCCGCGCCGACGACAGTGATGCGACCGGTGAAACCGGCCTTGCGGGCGGCTTCGGCACCGCGCAGGCCGGCGAGCGAGGCGCCGACGACGACGAGGTGGTCGTGAGCGGGGCGGCCATGAGAGGGATGGTCCTGGCTCACGGCCGTCCGTTTCCCGCATCCTCGACCAGGATCGCCTGGACCGGACACGCGACGCGGGCGCGCTCGATGGCGTCGCGCGCCGCCGCCGTCGGGGCGGGATCGTAGTGCAGCGCCTCGGCCCCGTGCAGGACGAAATGGTCCGGCGCCGCGTAGCAGCACTGGGCATAGGCCTGGCAGCGGTTGAGATCGACGGAGACCCGCAACCCGCCGGCGGCGCGCGAAAAATCGGGGCTCGGCGATGGACCGATGCGGTCGGGGTTCGGGTCAGGCATGGAGGCGGAATGTCCGCGGGGTCCCGGCGGTTCCGCACCGCACGCGCGTCACAGGGTCCGGTGCATCACCAGGGCATCGACGAAACCGTGGATTGGATGGCGGAAGGCCCCCGGCAGGCGCCCGACAACCGCGAATCCGAGGCGCTGCCACAGGGCGACGGCGCGGGTATTGGTGGACACGACGAAGTTGAACTGCATGGCGGCGAATCCCGCATCCCGGGCAGTGTCCAGGGCGTGCCGGCCCATGGCTCCGGCGATGCCGCGTCCACCCGCATCCGGATGGGTCATGAACCCGGCATTGGCGACATGGCCGCCGCCGCCGGGCTGGTTCGCCCGCAGCAGGGAGGTGCCCCGTACCACGCCCTCGCTCACGGCCACGAAGACACGGTTGCCCGGTGTGAACCAGTAGGCGAGCATGGCCGCGCGGGTGCCATCGCGGGGCAGCGCGTAGGTCTCGCCCGCGCGGATCGTCGGTTCGAGGACCGCCCACAGGGCGTCGTGATCCTCAGGCTCGGCGGGGCGAATCGTCAAAGTCATGCGGCGATCCCCGTCATGCCGATGCGGCCCCACCCGGGCAGCTTCACCGCCGGCCGGCGCAGGTCGATCCCGGCGACCAGACCGAGAAGATTGACCTCGATGCCCTCGACCCAGCCGAGGGTCACGCCGGCATAGCCGTAAAGGCCGATGCGAAGACCGGTCCCGCTCGGCGTGCGCTCGACGAACCGTCCGGGCGGCGTCCAGTCCTTGCCCAGGGCCGTGGGCGGGAGGGTCGTGGCGATGCCGGGGATGCGGGCCATCACGTGGGCCGCGAAGGTGTTGGAGTTCGGCCCCGGCCAGACCGTGTAGGAGCCGAGCGCCCGGTGCGGATAATCCGCCACCGCAGCCCGCACCGCCGGGATCGCCGCCTCGGCCGAGGCCCCGTCGAGGGTCAGGATGGTCTCGGGCGGGTTGCCGAACCACAGGCCGTCCGCCGCCCAACCGTCCGTCCGCACGGGCAGGCCCCATCCGACGACGTCGTAGCGGGTGTAGCGGGGGGCGCCGGCGGCCTTGACCACGATCCAGCTGTGGTGGGCGAAGATCCCGCGCCAGCGCCCGACCCGCGCCGCATAGACCCGGACGAGGGCCGGATCGTCCGGCTTCGGCCGCGCCAGGAGGCCGGCGCTCGACCAGCTCGGGGCCGCGTCGGCCCGGGCGAGCCACCACAGGGCGTGGGTCCCGAGGGGCAGGAGGAAGCCGAGCAGGACGAGGAGGGCGAGCCCGCGCAGGATCGCCAGGAGGGAGACGGAAATCATCGGATCGGGACTTCGGCACGGCGGGCGGCGCCGGCAAGGCCCGCCGCCCCCGTGCCGGACCGATGCGCCTGCGCAACAGGGCCGCACCATTGACCGGCCGACCGGCCAAGGACCTTGTTACATTATCATGTTTGTCGGATGAAACATTATAACGTCTGTTGGGTGGGGTTCGACGATGCGCGTCGGTTTGGCGAAGGGACTGCTGGCGGGGACGGTCCTGGCCGGGGCCGGAGCGATGTCCGTGGGCGCGCGGGCGCAGGAGGCGGAGGCGACGCTGTCCGAGCTCAGCGTCACCTCGCCGAGTCCCATCGTGCCGTTGCGCGGAAGCGGCGTGGCGAGCGCCCCGGCCGCCGGCATCCTGCCGGTGGCCATCAACACCTTCTCGCCCGTCACCGTGGTCACCGCCGACCAGATCGCCCGTGAGCAGCCGCGCACCCTCGGCGACGCCCTCGCCGACCGTCCGGGCATCTCGGCCTCGACCTACGCGCCCGGCGCCGCGAGCCGTCCGATCATCCGCGGCCTCGACAACAGCCGGGTCCGCATCCAGGAGAACGGCGTCGGCATCCAGGACGTGTCGGAGCTCGGCGAGGACCACGGCGTCCCCATCAACCCGCTGGTCGCCAATCGCATCGAGGTGATCCGGGGACCGGCCTCCCTGCGCTTCGGCTCCCAGGCCATCGGCGGCGTGGTGAGCGCCGAGAACAACCGCGTGCCGACCTTCATCCCCGAGCGCGGCATCTCGGGTTCGGCCACCACGGGGTATTCCACCGTGGACAACGGCCGCCTCGGCGCCGTGACGGTGGATGCGGGCGCGGGCAACGTCGCGGTCCATGCCGACGGATTCAAGACGGCGGCCGACAGCTACGCCACGCCCCTCGGGATTCAGCGCAATTCGGCCAACGAGTCCCAGGGCGGTGCCGTCGGGATGTCGTTCATCGGCGACCGCGGCTTCGTCGGCCTGTCCTACAGCCACTACGACGCGCTCTATCAGATCCCCGGCGGGTCGGCGGCGGAGAACCGCACCCGCCTCGACCCGCGTCAGGATCGCCTGCTGGCCCGCGGCGAGTTCCGCCCCCTCGACGGGCCCATCGCGGCGATCCGGTTCTGGGCGGGCGGCTCGGTCTACCGCCACGACGAGACCGGGATCGGCGAGGACGGACAGGACGGCATCCGGGCCACGTTCAAGAACCGCGAGGCGGAGGCCCGCGTCGAGTTCCAGCACGTCCCGGTCTTCACGGCCCTCGGCACGCTGACGGGCGCCCTCGGCCTGCAGGCCGGCCGCCGCACCCTCGGCACCGCCGGTGAGGCGGGTGGTCTGCTGGCGCCGACGGATTCCCGCAGCAACGCCGTGTACCTCTTCGAAGAACTGGCGGTGGGAGGCGGCCTGCGCCTCCAGGCCGCCGGCCGCATCGAGGGGGACCGCTCCACCGGCACGGCGACGCTGTTTCCCGGCGACTTCCTACCCGTCGAGGGCGAGGACCCGTTCTCCTACGGCCGGCGCCGGCGGTTCGCCCCGAAGAGCATCAGCTTCGGCGCCCTGCAGGATCTGCCCAATGGTTTCGTCGCCAGCCTGAACGGCAGCTTCGTCGAGCGCGCGCCCACGGCCTTCGAGCTGTATTCGCGCGGCGCCCACGACGCGACGGAGACCTTCGAGATCGGCAACGCCGCCCTCAAGAAGGAGCGGGCCCGCACCATCGAGGCCAGCATCCGCCGGGCCGAGGGGCCGCTGCGCCTCGACGCCACCGGCTACTACACCCGCTACACCGGCTTCATCTTCAAGCGGGATACGGGTCTCCGGTGCGGCGACGATTTCGCTTCCTGCGGCAGCGACGACGAGTTGCAGCAGATCGTCTACTCGCAGCGCAACGCCACCTTCTACGGTGCCGAGATCGGCGCGCAGCTCGATCTTCTGCCCGTGGGCAACGGCTGGGCCGGCCTCGACGCGCAGTACGACTTCGTCCGCGCCCAGTTCGACGACGGCACCTTCGTGCCGCGCATCCCGCCTCACCGCGTCGGCGGCGGCCTGTTCGTCCGCGCCGACGGCTGGTTCGCCCGGGTGAACCTGCTCCATGCCTTCGCCCACACGGAGATCGCCCCCATCGAGACGGTGACCCCTGGCTTCGACGACCTGCGCGCCGAGGTCAGCTACACCAAGCCCCTCGACCCCGTGCTGTACGGCGCCTCCGAAGTGACCCTCGGCCTCCAGGGCCGCAACCTCCTGAACGACCAGATCCGCAACTCGGCCTCGTTCAAGAAGGACGAGATCCTCTTGCCGGGCCGCAACGTGCGGGTGTTCCTGACGGCGCGGTTCTGAGGGCGCGCCGGAGGCTGGAGGCATGCAGGCGATGCGACAGGCCCGTCGATGTAGGCGGCTGGCGGCTCCCTTCAAATCTGACTTGGACGTGCTACAGTCTCGCCATGACACGCGCGATCACCGATCTGTCCTGGCACGAACTGAGCGCCATCGCCGAGCATGCCGGTGCGGTCGCGATCGAAAAGGCACATGATGCCGGCCTATCGACCTATGGCCTTCTGGAAGGGCACGCGGTCATCGTGTCGCCGGCCCGGAAGATCCGCTCCCTCGAGCCGGCGGTCCTTGCCGCCGAAGACGCGGCGACTCGGACGAAGGACGCGGCTGCCGGCGCGACGGCTTCTCCGCCAGCCAAACCGTTGCAGAAGTCTCACGCCTGATCGACTGAGCCGGCGTGCCTCAGCCGTTCTTCATCATGGTGGCGGGGCCGAACGGGTCCGGCAAGACGACCCTCACGGATGAATTGCGGCGGCGCGAGATCGATCTCGGCGCCTACATCAATGCCGACGAGATTGCCGGCCGGTTGACGTCTGGATCGGACGACGAGCGGGCCTTGGCAGCCCAGGCGGAAGCCCTCGCCAGGGTCGAGGCCAGCCTTGCTGCCACGCTCAGCTTCACGTTCGAAACCGTCATGTCTCACGTGAGCAAAATCGACATGCTCCGGCGAGCGAGGGCGTCGGGCTTCGACACGCGCCTCTTCTTCGTGAGCACGGAGGATCCGGCGATCAATATCAGTCGCGTCAGGACGCGGGTGGAACTCGGTGGTCATGCGGTGCCGGAGCGGAAGATCATCGACCGGTATGACCGCACGATGCGCCAGTTGCGCGAGGCGGTTCGGAATACCGATTCCGGCGCCCTCTTCGATAACACCAGTCCGATCGCGGTCGAGGGCGAGATCACACAGCCTTTGCAGATGGTAGCTTCGTTTCGGAACGGCACGGCCGGCATCGAATGGACATCTTACGTCAAGACCCTTCCGTATTGGGTGATCAAGTACGCGTCTGACTGATGCAAGCCGGTCATCTCACGCGATCGATTGATCCGGACGTCTCCGCAGGCACGCGCGATGCGGCAGCTCCGCCTCAGAGCAGGCGCCCCTGGCCCTGGTCCGGCATCGTCGGCCGGCTCGCGAAGGCGTCGCGCGCGGGCGGTCGCGGGTCGGGCTCCATTTCGGCCAGCACGTCGGGCGCGTCGGTGTCGTGGGAGACGCTGCAGCGGTAGACGATCTCGTCCGGCGGACCGAGGCCGGTGTCGAGGGGGATCGCGACGGTGTCGTCGGAAAAGCGCCACTTGCGGGTGCCGCGGTCCCAGTAGAGCCAGACCGTCGTCGGATGGCCCTGCACGCCGAACACCGCCGCCTTCTTCGACAGGGCCTGGACCGTGCGGGGGGCGTACATGCCCTTGCGCCGGTAGGCCTCCTGATAGGCGGGCCCCTGCCGTTCGATGAAGGTGTTGCGCACGACCCGGATCGTCGCGCCGGGCTTGGCGAGGAACCGTTTGAAGTCGCTCAACGAGCGCAGGACGAGTGCCATGCCGGTCACCCTCAATGAAGTCGTCGATCGGTCGCTCCGACATCACGTCTGAACTTGTCGAAGAGCCTGCGGGGCAAGTGTTCGATTTCGATGACACCGCCGTCGACGCTCCCCAGGCGAAGGACGGGGATATCAACAGGAATCTCGGGTTATACCCAGGCCATGTCGGATCGCCCGGCATTCCCGCGGCCGTGGCCGGTCCCTTGACCCGGACCGCGTCGTGCCGCGTTGTCGGCCCATGCTGCTTCAGTTCTTCACCGCCCTGCGCGAGGCCAAGGTCCCCGTCACCCTGCGGGAATTCCTCACCCTTCTGGGGGCCCTCGACCGCGACCTCGCCGGCAAGCGCGTGGAGGAGTTCTACCTCCTCGCCCGCACGGCCCTGGTGAAGGACGAGCGCCACCTCGACCGGTTCGATCGGGTGTTCGGCACGGTCTTCAAAGGTCTCGAGACCGTGGGCGAGGCGACGGACCCCTCCGCGATCCCCGAGGAATGGCTGCGCAAACTCGCGGAAAAGTACCTTACCGACGCGGAGAAGGCGGAGCTGAAGGCCCTCGGCTGGGACAGGCTGTTCGAGACCCTGAAACAGCGCCTCGCCGAGCAGAAGGAGCGCCACCAGGGCGGCTCGAAGTGGATCGGCACCGGCGGCACCTCGCCGTTCGGCGCCTACGGCTACAACCCGGAAGGCATCCGCATCGGCCAGGACGGCAACCGCAATTTCCGCGCGGTGAAGGTGTGGGACAAGCGCGAATTCCGGGATCTCGACGACGGCGTCGAGCTCGGGACCCGCAACATGCGGGTGGCCCTGCGGCGCCTGCGCCGCTTCGCCCGCACGGGGGCGGCCGAGGAACTCGACCTCGACGGCACGATCCGGGAAACGGCCGCGAAGGGCTACCTCGACGTGAGGCTGCGGCCCGAGCGGCGCAACGCCGTGAAGGTGCTGCTCTTCCTGGATGTCGGCGGGTCGATGGACTGGCACATCGGTCTTGCCGAAGAGCTGTTCTCGGCGGCCCGGTCCGAGTTCAAGCACGTGGAGCACTACTACTTCCACAACTGCCCCTACGAGGCCGTGTGGAAGGACAATCGCCGCCGCCACGACGAGACCCTGCCCCTGCTGGAGGTGCTGCGGACCTACCCGTCGGACTATCGGGTGGTGATCGTCGGGGACGCCTCCATGAGCCCCTACGAGATCGCGACGCCGGGTGGCTCCGTGGAGCACTGGAACGAAGAATCCGGGGAGGTCTGGCTCGGACGCCTGCTGGAGCGGTTCCCGAAGGCGGTGTGGCTGAACCCCGTCTCCGCCGATCACTGGGGCTACACCCAGTCCATCGCCATGATCCGCCGGATCGTCGGCGGGCGGATGTATCCCCTCACCATCGAGGGCATCGACGCCGCCATGCGCGAACTGGTGCGATGAGCGGCGACCGTCTGCCCGCCGGCGGTTTCGCCGCCCTGGTGCCGGAGCTCGACGTGTTCGATCTCGATCGGAGTCTGGCGTTCTGGCGCGACGGACTCGGCTTCGCCGTGGCCTATGCCCGGCCCGAGGACGGCTTCGTCTACCTGGAGCAGGACGGCGTCCAGGTGATGCTCAACCGGGTCAACGGCAACTGGTCCGTCGGTCCCCTGGAGCCGCCGCTGGGCCGGGGGCTCAATCTGCAGATCACCGTCGCGACCCTCGAACCGGTGCTGGCGGCCCTCGCGGCCCTGGACTGGCCGCTGTTCCGCGACGTCCACGACGCCTGGTACCGCGTCGGCGCCGTGGCGGTCGGCGTCCGTCAGGTCCTGGTGCAGGACCCGGACGGTTATCTCGTCCGTTTCTGCGAGGCCCTGGGAACGCGTGCCCGCGACCCTGCCCTCACCCCTGGCGGGCCGGCGTCGTCACCGTGAGGCCGTCGAGCTCGGGCTTGATGCGGATCTGGCAGCACAGGCGCGAGGTCGTGCGCACATCCGAGGCGAAATCGAGCATGTCCTGCTCCATGTCCTCGGCCGGGCCGACGATGGCGGCCCACGCATCGTCGACGTAGACATGGCAGGTGGCGCAGGCGCAGGCGCCGCCGCATTCGGCATCGATCCCGGGGACGTTGTTGCGGATCGCCGCTTCCATCACGGTCGATCCCACGTCGGCGTCCACGGTCCGGGCCGTGCCGGCATGGTCGACGTAGGTGATCTTGGGCATCGATAAGGGCTCCGGGCTCGTACAACGGGTGTGTGGCCGGTTGTGCGGCGCGAGGTCTGCCTTGAAGGGGCAGGCCCCGGAAAGCAAGCGTTCGCCGCCGCGCGACGGGCATTCCTGCGCTGACGCCGGCAACCCATCCCTTACGCGGGACACGCCGCGCCGTTCCCTCCCGGCCACTGCGGCGGGTTCGCCCCGGTCACCCGTGCGGGATCGCCAGCAGGGTCGCGGCGACGGCGTGCGCCAGGGCGTCCGTGCCCGGCTCTCGGCCGGCGCGCAGGGTGTCCTCCACGGCGGCGCTCGCCGCCGCCACGGAGCCGGCGCCGACCCCGAGGGCCGAGCCCTTCAGGGTGTGGGCGAGGTCCGCCCGCTCGGCCGGGGGCAGGGCCGGATCGCAGATCCCCGGCAGGAGGCGCCGGCATTGACCGGCGAACAGCGCCAGGAGGTCGCGGGCCAGTTCCGCGTCGCCGAAGGTCTGCCGGGCGAGATGGTCGTGATCGATGGGGGGCACGGGTGCTTTTCGGGGGGGCTCGGGGGGCGGTGTCGGGAGGGCCCTATCCACAGGCGCGGCGCCGCCCTTGGTTTGCGTTTAAGCATTGGGGCCCCATGGATAAAGCCGACGGCGGAGAACCGAGCCCCGGGCTTGGTAACCATTCCGTTAAGGTTTTTGCGGCGGACGCGCCGGGTCGGGTATCCGGCCTCCGTGGCGATGTCTAAAGTTCGTTTGGTAAATTGGTAAAATGATCTCCTTCGCCGGGTGCGGCCGATGGCGGAGATCGCGCGTAACGAGGCGTTGCATGGCCACGGAAAAGAAGCTCAAGGACCCGGCGGAGGCAGCTCTGTCGGCGATCGAGCAGGCTCTCAACCTCGACATGCTCACGCCCGACGCGTCCGAATCCCGCGTCGAACCGCGGCTTCCCGATGTCGGCGACGGCGATCCGCTCCTCGATCCGAGCGGCCGCACCCCGCCGCCCCGCCTCGACGAGCCCCTGGCCTCGGACCTGCCGCCGCCGGACCGCGCCCGCCCGCGCCGCGAGGGTGGATTGCTGCCGCCCGACCGCTCCCTGGTCGCCAACGACGACCGCCAGAACATCGGTATCCTGCAGCAGACCCTGCGGGTGCGGCCGTCGCCCCTGCCCTACGCCGTCGCGGCCGTGGTCTCGGCGGTGTGGTTCGCCTGCCTCCTGGGGCTGGCCTGGAGCCAGTCCGGCGGGGACCTGAAGACCTACGTGCAGGGGCTCACGGCCCTGCAATCGGCCGTGGCGGCCACCGCCCTCCTCGGGCCCGTGGTGCTGTTCCTCATCATGGCGATGCTGGCCGTGCGCGCCCAGGAGATGCGCCTCGTCGCCCGCGCCGTCGGCGAGGTCGCCATTCGCCTGGCCGAGCCCGAGAACTTCTCCACCGACGCCGTTCTGACCATGTCGCAGACCGTGCGCCGCGAGGTCGCCGCCGTCGGCGACGGCGTCGAACGGGCCCTCGCCCGGGCCGGCGAGCTCGAGACCCTGGTGCGCGGTGAGATCGCCACCCTGGAGCGCGCCTACTCGGAGAACGAGATCCGCATCCGCTCCCTCGTCGACGAACTCGTCGCCCAGCGCGAGTCCATCGTCGCCAACGCCGAGCGCGTGCGCGGCGCCATCACGGGCTCCCACCAGAACCTGACGCAGGAACTCGACGGCGCCGCCGAGCGCATCGTCGCGGCGATGACCGGTGCGGGCGAGCGCGTCACCGGCGCCCTCGACGCGCGCGGCGAGGCCATCACCACGGCCCTGGGCGACCGGGGCGACGCCATTACCGCGGCCCTCGCCGAGGCGGGCGACCGGGTCGTCGGCCTGGTGACGGACCGGGGTGACGATCTCGTGCAGCGCCTCGCCGCCACCAGCGAAGGCGTGCGCGGCAGCCTGACGGAGGTCGGCACCGCCCTCACCCAGTCCCTGGAGAGCCGCGCCGAGGAGGTGACCCAGGCCTTCGAGCGCACCGGGGGCCTCCTCACCACCACCCTCGCGACCAACGCGGGCGACGTCGCCCGCACCCTCGCCCAGACCGGCGCAGAGGTGATCGAGACCCTCAACCGCGAGGGCAGCGCGGTCCGCAAGACCTTCGAGGACTCCGCCCGCGGACTCGAGAACGCCTTCCTGGCGCGGGGCGGCGAACTAACGGCGCAGTTCTCGACCACCGGCGGCGAGATCACCGCCCGCTTCGCCGAGACCGGCGATGCCCTGCGCGCGCATTTCGCCGCCACGGGCTCGACCCTGACCCAGGACATCGCCACCGTCGGCGGCGGCGTCTCCGACGCCATCGTGGCGCGGGGCCGCGAGGCCGAGGAGCAGCTCGCCCGGGCCGCCGGCGGCGTCATCGAGGATTTCGGCACGCGGACCGATGCCCTTCGCGAAAACCTGATGCGCTCCGTCGAGGAAGCGGCCGCCCTCGTCGATCGCAACGGCGGCGCCCTCGCCGACCGCATCGAGACCGTGACCGGCCGCCTGCACGAAACCATCACGGTCCAGGGCGGCGGCATCGCCGACCTCATCGAAGCCCGTGGCCGCGACGCCCAGGCCGGCTTCGCCCTCACGGCGAGCGGTCTCATCGAGACCCTGGATTCCCGCGCGGAGGCCGTGCGCGAGGGGCTCACCCGCTCCGTCGCCGACATCACCAGCGGCATCGACAGCAGCGGCGGCGCCCTGGCGTCGCGCATCGAGGCCCTGGCCGGCCAGTTGCACGAGACGGTCACGGTCCAGGGCGTCGGCCTCGAAAGCGCCCTCGCCGTCACCGGCGACCGCGTCGGCGGCCTGATCGCCGAGCGGACCCGCGAGGCGACGGCGCAGGTCGATCGGCTCCTGTCCGATCTCGGCCACGCCCTCGAGGCCCGCACCGGGCAGACGGTCTCGACCCTCGAGGCCACCGCCGCGACCCTCGACGGCCAGTTCGGCGCCCGGACCCTGGAGGCGACGGAGACCCTGCGTCGCAGCGCCGAGGAGATCACCGTGGCCCTCGGCGCCTGCGCGGCCGAGGCCGCCCAGTCCCTGCGCCGCTCGTCGGCCGGCGCCACCGGCGAACTCGAAGCCCGCACCGTCGAGGCCGTCGAGATCTTCGAGCGGCGTCTCGCCGCCACCGCGAGCGAGCTGTCGAGCCGCACCGAGCAGGCCGCCGCCCTGCTGCGCCAGCTCGCCGAGGGCGCCGGCGGCGACGTCGCCGACCGCACCGAAGCCTCCGTCGTCGCCCTGCGCCGGACCCTGGAAGAGATCAACGCCGAGCTGGCCGTGCGCGCCGGCGAGGCCGCGGGCGTCATCGACCGCGCGGCGCAGGGGATCGGCGGCGCCCTCGACGCCCGGGTCCGCGACGCCGAGGCGGTCCTCGGCGACCACGGCCGCACCCTCGGCGACCTCATCGCCGCCCACACGAACGACGCCCATGCGCAGCTCGCGACGGCCGGGCGCGACATCGTGCTGGCCATCACGGCGCAGGGCGCCCGGGTCAGCGAAGCCCTCGGCGCGTCCGGAGAGCGCTTCAGCGAGACCACCCGGACACGGGCCGACGCCATCGAGACCGTCTTCACCGATCGCCTCGCCGCGCTTCACGACACCATCGCGCGGGGCGACATCATCGCCGAGCGCATCGCCCGCGATACCACCACCCTCACCCAGGCCGTCGGCGGTCAGCTCGAGGAGATGGATCGGATCATCACCGTGCGCGGCCAGGCCGTCGCCGAGACCATCGGCGAGCGCACCCGCGAGGCCCGCGAGGCCGTCGAGTCCCAGCTCGGCGCCCTCGAGGAGCGCGGCGCGAAGCGCACCGCCGAGATTGGCGAGACCTTCTCGAACCTCGTCACCCATATCGACGGCCAGCTCGGCTCGCGCGCCACGGCGCTCAACGAGGCCCTGATCCTGCGCACGGCGGAGATGGCCCGGATCATGACCGAGGGCGGACGCGACCTCGTCGAGGCCCTCGATTCCCGCGCCGACACCATGGCGCAGGACATCGCGACCCGCAGCCTCAGCCTCGGCGATGCCCTGGGCGCCCGCGCGGCCGAGATCACCGACCGCCTCGACGGCCAGACCCGCGACCTCGCCCTGCGCCTCGACGAGGGCGCCGCCCGCTTCGATACCGGCATCCTGTCCCGCCTGGAGACCATCGGCGTCACCCTCGACGAGCGCAGCCGCCTCATCGACGAGAGCTTCGGCAACCGGGCCCTGGAAGCGATCCGCCTCATCGAGAGCCGGACCCGCGCCGTGGACGAGGATCTCGCCGCCCGCACCCGCGAGCTCGTGGATCTGATCGTCGAGCGCACGGGCGGGGCCAACGCGGCCCTGTCGCAGCAGGCGCAGGGCATCCGCGACGCGTTCTCCGAGCGCGCCGACCACCTCGGCCGCCTCATCGACGAGCGCACCGCCGCCATGGGCAACGAGCTCGACGAGAAGGGCCGCGCCGTGTTCGGCGCCCTCGGCACCCGGATCACCGAGCTCGCCCGCCTGCTCGATTCCGGCAGCAACGCCCTCGGCACCCTGCTGGAGACCCGCGGCGAGACCATCCTGACCCGCCTGCGCGAAGTGGTGGCCGAGGCCGACCGCCTGCTGGGCGAGGGCGAAGGCCGCCTCGGCCGCACCCTCGACGGGCGCACCTCGGACATCAGTTCGCTCTTGGACGAAGGCGTCCGCACGGTCCACCAGCTCCTCGACGACCGCACCGGCGAGATCCGCGCGCTGCTCGACACCCACGCCCAGACCCTCGGCACCAGCTTCGAGGATCGGCTCGCGCCGCTCCAGGACAACCTCGACCTGCGCGGCCGCCGCTTCGTCGAGACCATCGAGGCGAGCCTCGGCAGCGCCGTCGGCGCCGTGGATGACCGCACCCGGGCCCTCGCGGCCCTGTTCGACGAGCGCATCGGCCAGCTCGACGAGGTCGTCGAGCAGCGCGGCACGGGTCTCGCCGAGGCCGTGGAGGCACGCACCCACGCCCTGTCCACCCTGTTCGACGCCCGCATCGGCGAGCTCGACAGCCTCGTCGAGCGCCGCAGCGGCGGTCTCGCCGAAGCCGTGGACGGTGGCGCCCGCAGCCTCGCCGCCCTGTTCGATCACCGCATCGGCCTGCTCGGACAGGTCGTGGAGGGACGCGGCGCCCAGGTCACCGATGCCATCGACGCGCGGACGACCGCCATGGCGACCCTGCTGGACGAGCGTCTCGGCAGCCTCGACGCCCTGGTGGACGGACGTGGCTCGGAGATCGGGCGCGCCCTCGACGAGCGCACCCGCGCCCTGGCTGGCCTGTTCGACGAGCATCTCGGCGGCTTGTCCGCCCTCGTGGACGGTCGCAGCCAGCAGATCGGCCAGGCCCTCGATACCCGCACGGAAACCCTCGCCGCCCTGTTCGACGCGGGCCTCGGTCGCCTCGACGCGGTCGTGGACCGGCACGGCTCGGGCCTTCACGATGCCGTGGAGACGCAGACCCGGGCCCTCGCCACGGCGTTCGACGCCCGCATCGGTCAGCTCCATGCCCTGGTGAACCAGGACGGCGGCGGCTTCGCCACGGCCGTCGAGGAGCGCATCCGGGCCCTGTCCACCCTGTTCGACACCCGCATCGGGGAACTCGACAGTCTCGTCGAGCGCCGGAGCGGCGGTTTCGCCGAGTCCGTGGACGGCCGGGCCCGCAGCCTCGCCGCCCTGTTCGATCACCGCATCGACCTCCTCGGCCAGATCGTCGAGGGACGCGGCGCCCAGGTCACCGATGCCATCGACGCGCGGACCCAGGCCCTCGCGAGCCTCTTCGACGAACGCCTGAAGCACCTCGACGACCTTGTTGAGGGACGCGGCGCCGGCCTCGTCCGGTCCGTGGAGAGCGGGACCGAGGGCCTGCGCGCCCAGTTCGACGCCATGCTCACCGCCATCGACGGGCTCATGGACAGCCGGACCGACGCCCTCGCCGACCGGGTCGACGCGCGCACCAGCGCCCTGACGACCCTGTTCGACGAGCGCCTCCAGGCCCTCGACAGCCTCGTTGAGGGACGCGGCACGCGCCTCGCCGAATCCGTGGACAACCGCACCCAGGGCCTGCGCGTCCTGTTCGACGAGATGCTGACGGCCCTCGACGGGCTCGTCGACAGCCGCGCCGAGACCCTGACCGACCGGGTCGACGCCCGCACCCACGCCCTCGTCGCCCTGTTCGACGAGCGCCTCAAGGTCCTCGACGCACTCGTCGGCGACAGCGCCGGCTCCCTCACGGACCGCGTCGAGGAGCGCACCCGCACCCTCGCCACCCTGTTCGACGAGGGGCTGGCCCGCCTCGACGGGATCGTGGACAGCCGCTCGGGCTCCCTCACCCATCAGGTTGACGCGAAGACGCAGGCCCTCGCCACGGTGTTCGACGAGCGCCTCGGCGCCCTCGACGCCCTCATCTCCGGCCGGGCGGCCGGTCTCGCCCGGACCATCGAGGCCGAGGGTACCGCCCTCACCCAGGCCGTCGATGCCCGCAGCGAGGCCTTCACCAGCCGCATCGACAGCCGGATGAAGGTGTTCGCCTCCCTCGTCGCCTCGCGCGGCGATGCCCTTGCGGCGGCCTTCGACGACCGCCAGGACGCCTACGTCAGCCTCGTCGACGAGCGCAGCGCCGCCATGCTGTCGGCCTTCGACGAGCGCGTCGGCCGTCACGCGGCCCTCGCCGAGGCCCATGCGGCCGCCCTCGCAACGGCCCTCGACCAGCGCAACGAGGCCGTGGCCAGCCTCATCGACGGCCGAAATTCGGCGATGACGGAGGCGTTCGACCGCCGCTCCACGGCGCTCGCCGCCCTGGTCGAGGCCCGCGGCCACTCCCTGGCCCAGCGTCTGGCCGAGAGCGCCGAGACCATCACCCGCGCCATCGAGGAGCGCGGCGGCAGCCTCGTCGAGACCCTCGACGGACGGGGGTCGGACGTGGTCACGGCCATCGCCGCGCAGTCCGAACGCCTGCGTGCCGTGGTCGACGGCCCGGCCGCCGACCTGGTCGAGGCCCTGGCCGAGCGCGGCCATGCCATCGAACGGGCGTTCGCCGAGACCGGCGCCCCCCTGGTCGAGGCGATCCGCCAGCGCACCCTCGAGCTCGAGGCCCGGTCGCAGGCCTCCGCCGAAGCCCTGCTGGCGGCCATCGACGGGGGCGCCTCGCGCGCCATCGCCACCCTCACCCAAGCCAACGACGCCCTGCGCCACGATGTCGGCGGCGTGCTCCAGCGTGTCGAGGGCGCCAATGCGGCGCTCACCGAGCTCCTGGCCGGTGCGGGCGACAACCTCGGCAGCATCGAGACGGGCCTCGCCGCCCGCATCGAGCAGGTCCAGGAGGTCCTGGGCTCCATCGCCAGCGAGACCGAGCGGGCCAGCCGTGGCGTCGCCGAGCAGGTCGGCCAGCTCAAGGCGGTGGCGCAGGGTGCCCTGCGCGAGGCCGCCGAACTCGCCGCCTCCCTCAACGCCAGCGGCCGGAGCCTCGGCGACCTCGGCCGGACCCATGCGGCGACCCTGACGGGAGCCGCCGGCTCCCTGGCGACGGCCGAGGGCCGCCTCTCCGAGGTCCTGGCTGCCCGCGGCGGCGCCATCGAGGGCGTTCTGGCGCGCATCGACGAGCGTTCGGGCTCCCTGGAAGCCGAGACCGCGCGCTTCGACGCGATGATCGAGAAGACCCTGCGCACGGCCGAGGACCGGGCCCGCACCATCGGCAGCGGCCTCGCCGAGACCGCACAGGGCGCCGGTGCCCGCGTGGTCGAGGCGTTCGAGGGTCTTCGCTCGGGTGCCGACAGCGAGGGCGAGCGGACGGCGCAGGCCGTACGCGTGGCCATCGACGAGGCGTCGCGCCAGATGATGGCGGTGTTCGAAACCGCCTCGGGCCGTTTCGGCGAATCCGTCACGGGCCTGCGCGAGATGGCGACCGAGATCCGTCGCGAACTCGACGCCACCCGCGCCGAGATCCAGCGCGGCGTCCTCGACCTGCCGCGCGAGACCCAGGACGCCACCGGCGAGATGCGCCGGGTCGTCTCCGACCAGATCAAGGCCCTGGGCGAACTGACCACCCTGGTGGCCCGCACCGACCGCAGCGTCGATCTCGCACGCCCGTCGGCGACGCCGCCGAACCCGGACCCGGCTCCGTCGCAGCCGGCCTCCGCGCCGGTGGCCAAGGCCCCCGTCCGGGCGCCCGCCCCGGCGGCGCCGAAGCCGTCCCAGTCGATGACCATCGTCCCGGCTCCGGCCGGGCGTCCGGCCAATGCGGCCGCCCGCGCGGGTGAGGCCCCGCGTGCCCAGGCCGCCGGCGGAAAGGCCGGAGACCGCGGCTGGCTCTCCGACCTCCTGACCCGCGCCTCCCTCGACGACGACGGCGAGGCCGCCGAGGCCGGGCCGCAGGCCGCCACCGCCCCCGTCGCCAAGGCGGCGGCCGAGGCGAAGACCCCTGCGGATGCCAAGGCGGCGGCCGAGCGCGGGCGCACGGCCCTGGAGACCATCTCGGCCGATATCGCCAAGATGATCGACCACCGCACCGCCGTGGACCTGTGGGAGCGCTACCGCCGGGGCGAGCCGAACCTGTTCGATCGCCGCATCTACACGGCGCAGGGTCGCCAGACCTTCGAAGAGGTGCGTCGCCGCTACACCGGGGACGCCGATTTCCGCCGGACGGTGGACCGCTACGTCGCCGAGTTCGAACGCCTGATGGCCGACGTCTCCCGGAACGACCGCGATTCCAAACGCGCCGACGCCTACCTCACCTCGGAGACCGGCAAGGTCTACACGATGCTGGCCCATGCCAGCGGCCGCTTCGAAGGCGCGTGAGCCCGGAAGCGCGGCTCCCCCCTGCGAGGGGGGAGCCGGCGCGGGGACGGATCAGATGAGTCCGAGGCCGGCGAGTTCGCGGCGCAGGGATTCGGGCATCTCCGCGAGGTCGCCGGCGGTCGCGCCGTCGAGGTCGGCCGGGGCGTCCTCGGCCTTGAGGTAGCGCCAACCCTGGAACGGGCGGCACGGGCGCGGCGCGACCGGCACCACCGCGGGATCGAGGACGAGGCGGCAGCGGCCGATGCCGTCTGTGCCGGTGAACGGCGTGATGGCCGCGATGGTCTGGCGGCAGATGAGCGTGCCCTTGATCACCCAGTAGATCGAGCCGCCGCCGACGATCTCGCGCAGCCGGGTCGGCACCATGCGGGTGACGTGGGAGGGCGGGGCGTCGCGCCCTTGGGCCAGGGCCTCGGCCCGATTCTGGGCGATGCGCACCTCGAGGTCCGCGATCGTCGCGGGGCCGACGCACAGCTTCAGGAGATGCAGAGCCATGACCGCTCTCCTAGTCGGTTCTTCCGCACGGCGAACCTGGGGCCCGGAGGGAAACCCCCGAGCCGCGACGCCGCACCCTCACGAGAACAGGGCGAGCTTCTCGTCTTCCGAGAGAGCGTCGATGTCGGCGAAGGCGGCGGCGATGTCTTTCTTCGGCGTAACGTCCTGCTTCGGCGTGACGTCCTGCTTCGCCGCATCGTCCGGCTCGGCATCGGCCCCGTCGGCCGGAATCGCGGCATCCGTGGCCGCCGGCGTTTCGGCCCCGGCCTCTTCGGAAGACGGCATCGACGGTTCCGTCTGCGAAACGGCCTCCGGAGCGGGCGGGACCTCCGATTCTGTCTCCCGGAAATCCACCGTCTCGTCGTCGAGGACCAGGGACGCCACCGTCGCGACGGATGTCGCCGCGACGGGTGCGGCCGCGTCGATGAAGCGATCGACGTCGCTCTGGGACAGGTCGACCGCGTCCGCCGACGCGGACTCGCCGGGTGCGGGCGGCACCGTGTCGAGGCTGTCGCCCCAGATCGCCATCATCGAGGCGACGCGCTCTTCGAGGTAGCGCAGGGTGTGGATGATGCGCGCGGTGCGCTGGGCCGTGAGGTCCTGGAACGAGCACGCCGTGTAGATCTCCGTGGCGCGCTGATCGAGGGCATCGCACAGGGCGGCGTCGGAGCCGGATTCGCGCAGGGTCCAGGCGGTCTCCTGCACGTCCTCGGCCGCGCCGAGGATGTCGGAGGTCGCCCGCTCCGTGGAGCGCACGATGGCGTCGAGGGCCATGGAGGCCCCGCCGAGGCGGCTGTTCTCGTGATCGGGCGTGCCAAGGGCCGCGATCTCGGCCTTGGTGCGGGCGATGGCGTTGGCCATGTCCATGAGGTCGCCGCGCATGCGTCCGACGTGGGAGCCGTCGCGCTCGCTGGTGACGACGGTTTCGAGGCGGGCGATGGCGCTCAGGACCGTCTGCGTGTCGTCGGCCCGGGTGCGCCGGGCGTATTCGTCGAGGAACCAGCGCCCCCGTGCGCTCTCGGACATCGCGGTCTCGATGCGATCGTATTCCGAAACGTCGATGGACGTCAGCGAGCGGGAACGCGACATGAAGATCCGGGTCCTCGGGTTGCCGCGATCCCCACTTGGGGGGACCGCGCGCATTCCGGATGATTGACACGATGGTTTTAACGCGGGCTTTACGGGTTCGACCTTCCCCCGGGCACGTCCCGCCCCCGCCCCGCTCGCTCAACCCCCGATCGACGTGTCCCACGCCGCCTCACCACCCGAGCCGAACCCGTTCCGGCTCGCGAGCCTCTACGCCGTCGTCTTCGTCGAGATCGGCATCGCCATGCCGTTCATGCCGGTGTGGCTGAACGCCCTCGGGCTCGAAGCCGGGATCATCGGCGTGCTCCTGGCCCTGCCCATCGCGGTCAAGATCGTCGCCACCGCCCCCCTGGTCGGCCTCATCGACCGGGGCGTCGGCGCGCGCGCCCTCCTGGTCACCGGAAGCCTCGCCCTGGCGGCCACCTACGCCCTGATGCCGGCGGGCGCGGCCCTGGGCTGGCCGGTCCTGGCGCTCCTCATCGCCCTCAACGCCGCCGCGGGCGCGCCCCTGGTGCCGAGCATCGACTACCTGACCCTCGCCGCCGTGCGCCGCAGCGCCCGCCTCGACTACGCCCGCATCCGCATGGCCGGCTCCATCGCGTTCCTGGCCGCGAACCTCGCCGGCGGGGCGGCCCTGGGACTGCTCGGCGAACGCCTCGCCGTGCCGCTCCTCACCACGGCCCTCGCGCTCGTGGCCGCTTGCGTCTGCGCCGGCGTCCGGCTGGAGCTTGCCGCCACGACCGTCCCGGCCACGAAGGTCGCCCGTGCCTCCCTGCCCCGGATTCTCTGGTTCACCATCGCGGCCGGGGCGGCGATCCAGGCGAGCCACGCGGCGCTCTATGCCTTCGCCTCCATCCACTGGAGCCTCCACGGCTTCTCCGCCCCCTGGATCGGCGCCCTGTGGGCCATCGGGGTCCTGGCCGAAATCGTCCTGTTCGCCGGCATCGGCCTGTGCCCGGCCTCCTGGCGCACGCCGTTCCGCCTCCTCGGCCTCGGCGCGGTGGCGGGCGCCGTGCGGGCCGTAGGCATGGTGTTCTACGGCGATTCCCTCGGCGCGGTCCTCGTCCTGCAGACCCTCCACGGCTTCAGCTTCGGGGCGACCCAGCTCGGCGCCATGGCGGCGGTGTCGCGGTTCGCCCCCGAGGGCGCCCGCGGACGGGCCCAGGGGACCCTGAGCGCCACCAACGCCCTCGCCTCGGCCGGCGCGACGCTCATGAGCGGCCTCGCCTACGGCCAGGGCGGCGGCCCCCTCGCCTTCGGCCTCATGGCGCCGCTCGCCGTGCTCGGCCTGTGCCTGACGGCACGTGCCGCGCGCCTGGCGCGCACGGAGCGTCTTCACAGCGCCGCCTTTGTCCCGCAGCACCCGAATACGATTGCGTAACCCTAACCTGTGAGGAAAGGGAACGCGTGGAACGGAGTGGCGTGTCGTGCCGACCGCTGAAACCCTGCCGAATCCGGATGCCGCCGACGCCTCCGCCCCGACCGGCGGACGCATCGCCCTGCGCGGACGCTGGACCGTCGACCAAGGCAACGCCGTCGAGGCCGCCGCCGCCGGGATCTTTCGCGATGCCGAGCGGGGCGCCGTCGTCGTCGACCTGACGGGGGTGACCCGCCTCGACACCCTCGGCGCCTGGGTGCTGGAGCGGACCCGGGCGGACATCGAGGCCGCCGGTGGCCGGCTCGCCTATGCGGGCGCCTCCCCCGAGCACCGAATCCTGCTGGGCGAGGTCAAGCTGCCCCCGGCCGAGCCCGGCCCGGCGCCGCGCGGCCGGATGATCGGGTTCCTGCACGACCTCGGCGTGCGGGTGGTCGGGGCCCGCTCGGACCTCGTCACCGGCCTCGCCTTCTTCGGAGAAGTGGTCACCGCCTGCATCCGCGTCGCCGCCCGGCCGGGCACCTTCCGCGGCACGGCGTTCGTCAACCAGCTCGATCAGGTCGCCTTCCGGGGCGTTCCCATCATCGTCCTCATCTCGTTCCTCGTCGGCGGCATCGTCGCCCAGCAGGGCATCTTCCAGCTCCAGCGCTTCGGGGCCCAGAGCTTCGTCGTGAACCTCATCGGGCTCCTGATCCTGCGCGAACTCGGGGTGCTGCTCACCTCGATCATGGTGGCGGGCCGCTCGGGCTCGGCCTTCACCGCCGAGATCGGCTCGATGCGCATGCGCGAAGAGGTCGACGCCCTGCGGGTCATGGGCCTCGACCCCATCGAGATCCTCATCGTCCCGCGCATCCTCGCCCTCGTCGTCGGGCTGCCGATCCTCGCCTTCCTCGCGTCCCTCGCGGCCCTCGCCGGCGGCGGCCTCACGGCGGCCCTCTACGGCGGCATGACCACGGAGGCGTTCCTGGCGCGGCTTCAGACGGCGGTGTCGTTCCACCACGTCGCCGTGGGCCTCATCAAGGCGCCGTTCATGGCGCTCATCATCGGAATCATCGCGACCATCGAGGGTTTCGCCGTGAAAGGCTCGGCCGAATCCCTCGGGCGCCACGTCACCGCCTCAGTCGTGAAGTCTATTTTTATGGTCATCGTGCTCGATGGACTCTTCGCTGTCTTCTTCGCGGCAATCGATTTCTGACCCCGTGCAGACCGAACTCGCCCAGGCCGAGCGGCCGACCCGTGAACACAGAGCCGGCAACGAGCCGGACGCGATCATCCGTGTCCGCGACCTCGTGGTCGGCTTCGGCTCGAAGATCGTGATGAAGGGCCTCGACCTCGATATCCGCCGAGGCGAGATTTTGGGCTTCGTCGGGCCGTCGGGCCAGGGCAAGTCGGTGCTGACCCGGACCATCCTCGGCCTTGTGCCGAAGCGTTCGGGCCAGATCACCGTGTTCGGCGAGGATGTGGACGGCCTCACCGTCGCCCGGCGCCGGCAGATCGAGCAGCGCTGGGGCGTGCTGTTCCAGCAGGGCGCCCTGTTCTCGGCGCTCACCGTCAAGCAGAACATCCAGATGCCCATGCGCGAGCACTTGAACCTGTCCGAGCGCCTGCTCGACGAGTTCGCGCGCCTCAAGATCGAGATGGTCGGCCTCAAGCCCGACGCCGCCGACAAGCTGCCGTCCGAACTCTCCGGCGGCATGATCAAGCGCGCGGCCCTGGCCCGGTCCCTGGCGCTCGATCCCGAAATCCTGTTCCTCGACGAGCCGACCTCGGGCCTCGATCCCATCGGTGCCGGCGAGTTCGACGAGCTCGTCGCCACCCTGAAGCAGACCCTGGGGCTGACGGTGTTCATGGTCACCCACGACCTCGACAGCCTCTACACCGCCTGCGACCGCATCGCCGCGCTCGGCGACGGCCAGATCATCGCGCAGGGCACCATCGAAGAGATGCTCGAGAGCGACCATCCGTGGCTGCGCTCCTACTTCCACGGCAAGCGCGGCCGCGCCGTTGTCCCCAACGGCACGCGCCATGCGACGGCTTAATCCTTCCCCTCGTGTGGTGACGCACCGCGCGTCCGCCACGAACCCGGGCAATCGCTGATCCCATGGAGACTCGTGCGAACTACGCCCTGATCGGCGCCTTCACGCTGGCCGTGCTCGTCGCGGCCTTCGGCTTCGTGTTCTGGCTGCAGGGCGGCTCGCGCAGCCAGGTCCGCCAGGCGGTGCGCATCGTCTTCTCCGGCAGCGTCGGCGGCCTCGCCAAGGGCTCGACGGTGGCGTTCAACGGCATCAAGGTCGGCGAGGTGACGGATGTGCGCCTGCTGCCGCAGGACCCGCGCCGGGTCGTCGCCGTGGTCGAGGTCGAGCGCACCACGCCGTTGCGGGCCGACACCCGCGCCCGCCTCGATTCGGCGATGCTGACCGGCGTCTCCACCATCTCGCTGTCCGGCGGCAACGCCGACGCGCCAGTGCTCGGCACCGGCACCGGTGATCAGATGCCGACGATCTTCGCCGATTCGTCCGACATCCAGGACATGATGGCGGCGGCGAAGCAGATCGCCCAGCGCGCCGACGACGTGCTCCAGCGCCTCGACAAGGTGGTGGCCGGCAACGAGGGCGCCATCACCCGGACGCTCGCCAATGTCGAGGCGTTCTCGAAGACCCTGGCGGAGGCCGGCCCGGCGGTGAGCGGCCTCGTCAAGGCCATCGACGGGCAGAAGCTCAACCACGTCATCGACAACGCCGACCGATTCTCCGCAGCCCTGGCCGCCGGCAGCCCCGACATCGAGGGTGCCCTCAAGGACGCCCGCGGGATGATGGCGAAGCTCAACGCCTCGGCCGACCGCGTCGATGCCGTGCTGAAGGGCGCCGAGGGCTTCCTGGGCTCGGCCTCGGGCTCGGCCGGCACCAGCACCTTCACCGAGGTGCGCGAGGCCGCCATCTCCGTGCGCGATGCCGGCAAGGCGTTCCGGACCCTTTCCGAGAACCTCGACAAGCGGACCTCGAACATCGCCACGAGCTTCAACCGCCTGAGCGGGACGGGACGGCGCGAGGTCGAGGCCCTGTCCACGGACGGGCAGCGCACCCTCAACACCCTCAACCGCACGGTGAAGAATCTCGAGCGCGACCCGAGCCAGGTGATCTTCGGCGGCAAGCCGTCGTTGCCGGAATACAACGGTGGCCGCTGAATGCGGTTTGGCCGGGATGAGGGTGTCCCGGCGCACGGCACGAAACCAGCTTTGCCGTAGTTTACCGTTCGCAGCCCGTCGCGCTGTGAAGTCCGGATTGCGTATGACCCACTCCACACCGGCCCTCGCCCTCGGCGTGAGCCTGCTCGCCGCCGCCCTCGGGGGCTGCGGCGGCGCCGTTCCCCTCACCTTCGACCTCGCCGCCCTGCCGCCCACGGGCCGGACGAGCGCGTCCGCGCGTTCCGTCACCGTGGCCGAGCCCGTCGGCATTCAGCCGTTCGAGGCGGATCGCATCATCGTGCGCGAGCCCGGCGGCGCCCTGTCCTTCCTCGGGGGCGCCCAGTGGGCCGACCGCCTGCCGCGCCTGATCCAGACCCGCCTGATCCAGAGCCTGGAGAATTCCGGCCGCCTGAAATCCGTGAGCCGGCCGGGCGACAAGATCGTCTCCGACTTCCAGCTCATTTCCGAGATCCGCGCCTTCGACATCGCCGCCGGGTCCGGCGAGGCCGTGGTCGACCTGTCGGCCAAGATCGTCGCCGAAGGCACCGGCAAGGTCGTGTCCGCGCGGGTGTTCACGGCACGCATCCCCGTGGCGAAGGTCGATGTCGCCTCCGCCGCCGTCGGGCTCGATGCGGCCCTGGCCCGGGTGCTCGGCGAGATGGTGGTGTGGGTGAATTCCGGCCGCTGAGATCCGCGGCCGTCATACCAACGCCGGTCGATCCCTTCGGGATGGCGGGGTCGGGCTTCGCTCAAGCGCCGCGCGGGCTGCCTGATGCGGGTTCCGGTCCATCGACCGGAGCGCGGATCATTCCATCACGGCGGCCTTCATGATCACCACCATGATCGCCTTGGCCGGGTCCGGGCCGATGCAGCGCACCGTGTGGGGCCGGTCGCAGCGATAGCGCAAGGTCTCGCCCGTCCGCGCCCGCTGGACCGTACCGGCGACTTCGACCTCGAGCTGGCCGGCGGTGACCGTGACGGATTCCACCGAGCCGCGCTGGTGCGGATCGGAATCGAGGATGCCGCCCGGATCGGCCGTGACCTCGTACCATTGCAGCCACTCGACGGTCTTGATCCAGCCGACGATGGCGAGCCGCACCTTGCCGTCGTCGGAGACGAGGATCGGCGTATCGGCCCGCGAGGTCTTCTCGATGAAGGGTTCCTCGTCGCTGGTGGCCAGGACCCGCTCGATGGACACGTCGAGGGCCTGGCTCAGGCGCCAGATCGTGGCGAGCGTCGGATTGGTTTCGTTGCGCTCGATCTGGGAGATGATCGACTTGGCGACCCCGGACTGCTCGGCGAGCTCGGAGAGCGAGAGATTGTAGGCCTTGCGCAGGCGCTGGATGGTCTTGCCGAGCTGCCCCGACAGGACCTGGGCCCCCGTCAAAATGTCCCGCTGCCGCCCCCGCTCGGGCATCGTCACCTGATCGTCCATGGTCCCTGTCATCCGGCGGATCGTTCCGTACATCGAACGAACGTGCGGTACTTCAAACGCAATTTCGGAAGGGGCGCAAGCCGAGCGTCGGTCTCGACGCCGGCCGCGTCACCGCCAGAGCGCGTGGAAATGGTGGACCGGTCCATGGCCGCGACCGACCGGCACGGTATCCGCGGCCTGCAGGGCCGCCGTGAGGTAGCGCTTGGCCGCCGCCACCGCCTCGACGAGGGGGAGCCCCCGGGCGAGGCCCGCCGCCACCGCCGCCGACAGGGTGCAGCCGGTGCCGTGGGTGTTGCGGGTGGCGACGCGGGGGGCCGCGAACCGGCGCAGCGTCCCGTCTGCGCAGAGGAGGTGATCGACGCTCTCGTCGCCCTCCCCGTGGCCGCCCTTCACCAGCACCGCCCGCGCGCCGAGGGCCAGGAGCCGGCGGGCCTGGGCGACGGCCTCGTTCTCGCTCCGCGGTGCCGCGGCTCCGATCAGCGTTCCGGTCTCGGGCAGATTGGGGGTGACGAGGTCGGCCAGCGGCAGGAGCAGGCGGCGCAGGGCCTCGACGGCGTCCTCCGAGATGAGCCGGTCGCCGCTCGTCGCCACCATCACGGGATCGAGCACCACGGGAATGCCCCCGGCATGCCGGCGCAGGCCCGCCGCCACGGCCTCGATGGTGGCGACCTGCGACAGCATCCCGATCTTCACCCCCGTGACGGTGAAGTCGCCGAACACGCTGTCGATCTGCGCCGCGACGAAGCCCGCCGGCACGTCGTGGATGCCCTGGACGCCCAGGGTGTTCTGGGCCGTGAGCGCGGTGACGACGCTGGCGCCGTAGACGCGCAGGGCCGCGAAGGTCTTCAGGTCCGCCTGGATGCCGGCGCCCCCGCCCGAATCCGAACCCGCGATGGTGACGGCGATGGGGGTCATGGCGTGTCTCTCGGTTGGGCTCAGTCTATCGGGTGATGCCGCGCCCGGCGAGGGCCGCATCCACACGGTGGCGCAAGTCGCGCGCCCGCGCCTCCACACCTTCCCCGGCGAACAGGGCGGAGATGACCGCGACCCCGTCCGCCCCGGCACCGATCACCGCCGCCGCGTTGCTCGAATCGATGCCCGCGATGGCGCCGATGGGGAAGCCCTGCCCGCGCGCGAGGCGGCCCCGGAACAGGATGCGGCCGAGGCCGTCGAGGCCCACCGGCGGGTCGGGATTGTCCTTGCTGGCGGTGGCGAACACGCCGCCGATGCAGGCGTAATCCACCGGCAGACGGTAGGTTTCATCGGCCTGGGCCCCGGTCTTCAGGGTCAGGCCGACGATGGCCCCGCGCCCGAGGAGGCGCCGCGCCTCGGCGGGATGCAGGTCGGACTGGCCGAGATGCACGCCCTCCACGCCCGCCGCGAGGGCGAGGTCGACCCGGTCGTTGACGAGGAGGGGCACGCCGCTGCCGGCGAGCGCCGCGTGGATCGTCCGGATGCGCGCCAGGGCGGCGCGGGCGTCGGCGATGGTCTTCTCGCGGTACTGGAGCAGGGTGCAGCCGCCGCGCGCCGCGCCGGCCGCCATGGCGGCGAGGCGCGCCGGATCGGTGCCGCAGACGCCGGTATCGAGGATGCCGTAAAGGCGCAGATCCACCGGCACCGTTCGCTCCTGCGCCTCGTCCCGTCCGATCACGTCGTTCTCCCCCATCGCCCTTTCCGTACCGTCTTACGGGCACGGACCCGGACCGCAAAGGCACACGGACGGGAGCTTGGCCGACGGGAGGGCGTTGACCCAGCGAAGGGGAGAGGATCGGACCGAGATGGAACGCACGCCAAAGCAGAAGATGCTCGCCGGGGAACTCTACCACCCCGACGACCCCGAGATTCAGGCCGACGCCCATGCCTGCAAGGGCTGGATGGTGCGCTACAACGCGGCGCTCGGCCTGTCGCCCGCCGATCGGCGCGTTCTGCTGCGCGAGATTTTCGCCGGCGTCGGCGACGACACCGTCGTCCGGCCGCCCTTCCACTGCGATTACGGCCTGCACATCACCCTCGAGGACCATGTCTTCCTAAATTTCGGCTGCGTGATTCTCGATTGCGCGCCGGTCCATATCGGTGCGCGCACCCAGATCGGCCCCGGCGTGCAGATCCTGACGGCCGACCACCCCCGCGATGCGGCGTCGCGGGAGGCCGGCCTCGAATTCGCGCGGGCGATCCACATCGGCCGCAACGTCTGGATCGGCGGCGGCGCCCTGATCCTGCCCGGCGTGACCGTGGGCGACCACGCCATCATCGGGGCCGGGAGCGTGGTGACGCGGGACGTCGCCGAGGGCGACACCGTGGTGGGCAACCCCGCCCGGCCCCTGCCCCGGCGTGGCGAGGCCTGAGCCATCGGCCGCGCCGTTTGGCCGTTCATCACGGCGGCGCGATATGCCATGAGCACGGGGTGCGAGACCGAGGGGCGGATACGGTGACGACGGCGAAGGACATGCAGGGGCGCGACGGCGCCGCGCTTCCCAACCCGTCCGCCGTCGGGCTCGTCGCCGTCATCGTGGCGGCCACGGACGGGGAGCCGCGCGCCCTCACGGTCCAGGTCGAGGGCCAAGCCGCCGGCCGCTCCGTCGGCCTGCCCGCCGGCCCCCTGGTGCCGGAGCACCCGACCCTGGAGCGGGGCCTGCGCGCCTGGGTGGAGCGCCAGACCCACCAGCGCCTCGGCTATGTCGAGCAGCTCTACACCTTCGGCGACCGCGACCGGCAGGGCGATGAAGCCCAGGGGCTGCATTCCCTCTCCGTGGCCTACCTTGCCCTCGTGCGCGAGGTCCGGCCCGCCGGCCTCGCCGAGGCGTCCTGGCGCAACTGGTACCGCTACCTGCCCTGGGAGGATTTTCGCGAGGGCCGTCCGGCGGCCCTGGCCGAGATCGAGCCGAAGCTCCTGGCCTGGGCGGGCGAGACCGGCGATCCGAAGCTGAAGCGCCGGCGCGAGGACCGCCTGAGCCTCACCTTCGGCCTGTGCGACGGCGCCTGGAACGAGGAGCGCGTGCTCGAGCGCTACGAGTTGCTGTTCGAGGCCGGCCTCATCCCCGAGGCGCAGGGCCAATCGGGGTCGGCGAGCCCCGCCGACATCGCCGTGACCGGCCAGCCCATGGCGTTCGACCACCGCCGGGTGCTGGCCACCGCCATCGGGCGCCTGCGCGGCAAGATCAAGTATCGCCCCGTGGTGTTCGAGCTGATGCCGCCGACCTTCACCCTGTTCCAGCTCCAGCGCACGGTGGAGGCCCTGTCGGGCACCAACCTGCACAAGCAGAACTTTCGCCGGCTCGTCGCCCAGCAGGGACTGGTGGAGGAAACTGACGGCGTCACCAGCGGCGCCACCGGCCGGCCGGCGCGCCTCGTGCGGTTCCGCCGGGAAGTCCTGCTCGAACGCCCGGCCCCGGGATTCCGTTTGAGACCGGCGAAACGGCCCGCCTGACAATCGCGGCGCACCATCGAGACGTGCGCCGCAAAACAATTATGCTCAAGTCCAGCATATCTGGACAACGGGGCACGGGACCCCTACGTTAGTCGGCACAATGCTCACTTTGAGCATAAGTGAGGACGCATCCATGGCGGCCACCAGTTTCCCGATCTCCCCGGCGCCCGCGGCGTATCCCGGCCTGCCCCTGCCCGACATCTACGCGCGGGTCAGCCGGCACGTGCCCGCCATCGAATGGCCGGCCCTGGCCGAGGACGTGGCGGCGATCCTGGAACTGAAGAAGACGCGAAACGCCGTCATCCTGGCGCACAACTACCAGGCGCCGGAGATCTTCCACACGGTGGCCGACATCGTCGGTGACAGCCTGGCGCTGGCCCGCGAGGCCGTGACGGTGGATGCCGACGTCATCGTGCTCGCCGGCGTGCACTTCATGGCCGAAACCGCCAAGCTCCTGAACCCGGGCAAGACGGTGCTCATCCCGGACATGCGCGCCGGCTGCTCGCTGGCCGATTCCATCACCGCCGCCGACGTGCGGGGCCTGCGGGAGAAGTATCCCGGCGTGCCCATCGTCACCTACGTCAACACCTCGGCCGCCGTGAAGGCCGAGTCGGACCTGTGTTGCACCTCGGGCAACGCCGTCGACGTGGTGCGCTCGCTCAACGCCCCCCGCGTCCTGATGATTCCCGACGAGTTCCTGGCCCAGAACGTCCAGGCCCTGGTGCCCGAGGTCGAGATCCTGACCTGGGCCGGCCATTGCGAGGTGCACGAGCAATTTACCCCGGCCGACATCCACGCCGTGCGCGAGAGCTACCCGGGCGTCACCGTCATCGCCCACCCGGAATGCCCGCCCGATGTGGTGGCCGAATCGGATTTCTCCGGTTCGACCGCCATGATGATGAACTTCGTCACCGAGAAGCGCCCCCGGCAGGTGGTGCTCGTCACCGAATGCTCCATGGGCGACAACATCGCGGCGGCGAACCCCGACATCGAGTTCATCAAGCCGTGCAACCTGTGCCCGCACATGAAGCGCATGAGCCTGAAGAACATCCGCCATGCCCTGGAGACCCTGACCCACGAGGTCACGGTGGAGCCGGAGCTCGCCGACCGGGCGCGCCTGGCGGTGGAGCGCATGCTTGCGGTGCGGCCGCGATGAACGCGCACGCGCCTTTCTCTTTCGCGACGCCCGACCGCGTCGTCGTGATCGGCGCCGGCGTCGCCGGCCTCGCCACGGCGCTTCGCCTCGCGCCCCGACCCGTCACCCTGGTGACGGCGAGCCCCCTCGGGTTCGGCACCGCCACGGGCTGGGCCCAAGGCGGCATCGCCGCCGCCATGGGCGCGGACGATGCGCCGTCGCTGCACGCCGCCGACACCCTGGCGGCGGGCGCCGGCCTGACGGAACGGGATGTCGCCGAGCGCGTCGCGGCGGCCGGCCCCGGCCTCATCGACTGGCTTGTCGCCCTCGGCGCACCCTTCGACCGGGATGCGTCCGGCGCCCTCGCCCTCGGCCTCGAGGCCGCCCATTCCCGGCGCCGCATCGTGCGGGCCGGCGGCGATTCCACGGGACGGCTCGTGCTCGAGACCCTGGTGCGGGCCGTGGCCGCCACCCCCTCCATCGACGTGGTGGTGGCCCATGCCCGCGGCCTCCTGCGCGACGCCCACGGGGCGATCGCGGGTGTGGTGTGCGAGCGTGACGGCACGCGCCTGCGCCTGCCGGCCCGCGCCGTGGTCCTCGCCACCGGCGGCCTCGGTGCGCTCTACGCCTCCACCACCAACCCGCGCGGCGCCACCGGGGCCGGCCTCGCCCTGGCGGCCCGGGCGGGGGCCACCTTGCGCGACATGGAGTTCGTGCAGTTCCACCCCACCGCCATCGCCGTCGGGGCCGATCCGATGCCGCTGGCCACCGAAGCCCTGCGGGGCGAGGGTGCGCGCCTCGTCGACGCGGACGGGGCCCCGATCATGGCCGGCATCGCCGGTGGCGATCTGGCGCCGCGCGACGTGGTCGCCCGGGCGATCTTCCAGGCGCAGGGCCGGGGTGCCAGCGTCTTCCTCGATTGCCGGGGCGCGCTGGGCGCCCGGATGCCCGCGCGCTTCCCCACGGTGGCGGGCCTGTGCGCGACGGCCGGCATCGACCCGCAGCGTCAGGCAATCCCGGTGCGGCCGGCGGCCCACTACCACATGGGCGGCGTGAAGGTGGATGCGGCCGGGGCCAGCACCGTTCCGGGCCTGTTCGCCTGCGGCGAGGTCGCCTCCACCGGCCTGCACGGCGCCAACCGCCTCGCCAGCAATTCGCTTCTGGAGGCCATGGCGTTCGCCCCCTGGATCGCCGAGGCCGTCGCGGCCGTGCCGGTGCCGGGACCCGCCCAGCCCGAACCCGAGCCGACGCGACCGGCGACGGATCTATCGGCCATCCGCACCATCATGGAGACGCGGGTCGGCGTCGTGCGCGAGGCCGACGGCCTCGCGCAGGCGGTCCGTCGCCTCGCCCCCGCCGCCCGGGCCGGTTGCGACGCCGCCCTCGTCGGCCTCGCCGTCGCCACCTCGGCCCTGTCGCGCCGGGAGAGCCGGGGCGCCCATTGGCGCAGCGACTGTCCCGATCAGGCGACGCCCCGCCATACGGAGACGACCCTGGCCGAAGCCTTGGCACTGGCCGAAGCCTTGGCGTTGACCGAGACCGCCACGCCCGCCCTCGCCTGATCCGGCCCGCCGCCAGACACGCCCGGGAGGGCAGCCATGACCGACGACCTCCACCTCGTCCCCCTGCCCCGCCTGATGATCGAGCCCATCGTCAGGGCGGCCCTGATGGAGGATCTCGGGCGGGCCGGCGACATCACCACCGACGCCATCGTGCCGGCCTCCCTGACCATGAATGCCGTCATCGCCGCCCGTCAGGACGGCGTGATCTCGGGGATCGATGCGGCCGTCATCGCCTTCGGACTCATCGACCCCACCGTGGCGGTGACGGTGGTGCGGGGCGATGGCGCCCGCGTGACGCCGGGCGACGTGGTGATCCGCCTGTCGGGGCCGGCCCGCGCCATCATCACCGCCGAGCGCGTCGCCTTGAACCTCCTGTGCCGGATGTCCGGGGTCGCCACCGCCACGGCGTCCCTGGTCGATGCCGCGCGGCCCCACGGCAAGGCCCGCATCGTCTGCACCCGCAAGACCACCCCGGGCCTGCGCGCCCTGGAAAAGCACGCGGTGCGGGCCGGCGGCGGCTCGAACCACCGCTTCGGCCTCGACGACGCCGTGCTGATCAAGGACAACCATGTGGCGGTCGCCGGCGGCATCGTCCCGGCCATCACCCGGGCGCGGGCCTATGCCGGTCATCTCGTAAAAATCGAGTGTGAGGTCGATACCCTGGTCCAGCTCGAGGAAGCCCTGTCCGTCGGCGCCGACGCGGTGCTGCTCGACAACATGAACCCGGATCAGCTGCGCGAGGCCGTCCGGATGATCGACGGGCGCGCCATCGCGGAGGCGTCGGGCCGGATCACCCGCGAGACCGTGGGCGCCGTGGCGGCGTCCGGCGTCGATCTCATCTCCTGCGGCTGGATCACTCACAGCGCACCGATCATCGATCTCGGCCTCGACGACGCCTGAATTTCGGGCCTGAACCGGGAACGTTACGGCCAAGGCGCCACAGTGTGGCCACGGAGTCACGACGTCGCGGCAACCGATGGTGCAGCGCGGATAGCGCTTGGCTTTGCACGGCCAGCGTTTACGTCTTGGGCATGCTTCGCGCGGTACCGTGCGGCGAGCTGATCACCACTTCCGACTGCCCTCGAGAGGCCCCGATGCGCCGTTTCGCCCCCGCCCTCACCGGGCTCGCCTGCGCGCTTGGCGCGTGGGCCTCGCCCGCCGCCGCGTACGAGATCGACCCCCTCACCCGCCAGCCCCTCGACAACGCCCTGGTGCTGCGCGTGCGTCCGCAGGCCGAGCCGGTGGCCGCCGTCGCGGTGCCGACCGCCAACGCCTCGCTCTCGCCGGCCGACCCCATGGCCTCGGCCGTGCCGCAGATGTCGGCGATCCAGCGCGAGCAGGTGGCCTATGCGGGCAACTACGCCCCCGGCACCATCGTGGTCTCCACCGCCGAGCGCCGGTTGTACTACGTCCTCGGTGACGGTCAGGCCCTGCGCTACGGCGTCGGCGTCGGTCGTCCGGGCTTCACCTGGGGCGGCGTGCAGACCATCACGATGAAGCGCGAGTGGCCCGATTGGCGTCCCCCGGCCGAGATGCTGCGCCGCCGTCCCGACCTGCCGCGTTTCATGAAGGGCGGCATCGAGAACCCCCTCGGCGCCCGCGCCATGTACCTTGGCAACTCGATCTACCGCATCCACGGCTCCAACGAGCCGGAGACCATCGGCACCGCCGTGTCCTCGGGCTGCATCCGCATGACCAACGAGGACGTGAGCGACCTCTTCACCCGCGCCAAGGTCGGCGCGAAGGTCATCGTGGTGCGCTGAGCGCGCCGAGCGAAATTGAGCTGCTGAAGGGCCGGTGGAGACACCGGCCCTTTCGCGTTGCGGCCTACTTCGACACCGCAAAAAATCGCGACAGCAGCCACAGGGGCACCACCACCACGGCGCCCGCCAGGATCCAGCGGCCGAAATCGTGGAACGTGTCGAGGCCGAGATCGACCAGGGCGCGCACGGCGTCGTAGGCGTGCCAGAACAGCAGGCCCGGCGTCACCCCGAGCATCGCCATCACGGCGCCGACGAGGATCGACAGGAACAGCAGCTTGGCGAACACCGCGGCGGGCGAGCCGCCGAGGAAGCGGCGCAGGGTCGAGCGGCGCGCCGGCTCCGCGTAGCCGCCCGCATAGGGCTGGCCGGGAAAGGGCTGCGGGCGGCGCGGGTCGTTGTCGATGCTCATCGGATGAAATGTCCTTGCGGCGCGCGGCCTGTGGTCTCTCTCAACCCGCCGAAGCCGGCGGAAGCGTGACCGAATCGACACACCCCGTCGAAACCGGATCGGCGCTCGGGCGTTAGGCGGGTTGCCGCCGACGGCGCAGGTGGCAATGCGCGCCGCGGGGTCCAAGTTGGTGCGACCTGATTTTTGTCATGAAACGAAGCGACCCATGATCGACCACGCCCTGTTCGACCCGGCGACGATCGATCCGGAGACCAAGCGGCTCAACGCCGAGATCATCGCCGCCCATGCGGCGCAGGCCGATCCGTGGTCGATCCCCATCGCCGAGGTCCGTGAACGCCGCCGCCAGGGCACCAAGGCCTCCCCCGCCATGCCCCGCAGCGCGCGGGCCGAGATCGTGACCATCGACGGGCCCGGCGGCCCCCTGTCGCTCAGGATGATCCGCCCCGACGCGAAGAAGTGGGCGAAGACCCGCGGCGCCTATCTCCACATCCATCGCGGCGGCTGGGTCTGGGGGGCCGCCGACGAGCAGGACCCCTGGCTCGAGCGCATCGCCGACACCTGCGGTTTCGTCTGCCTCTCCGTCGAGTACCGTCTCGCCCCCGAGCATCCCTACCCGGCGGCCCTTGAGGATTGCGAGGCCGCCGCCCTGTGGCTCGTCGGGCCGGGTCGGGCGGAGCTCGGGATCACCGCCCTCACCATCGGCGGCGAATCGGCCGGCGCGCACCTCGCCGTGATGACCCTCCTGCGCCTGCGCGACCGGCACGGCCTGCCCCGCGCCTTCCGGGGCGCCAACCTCAATGCCGGGTTCTTCGACCTCGGCCTGACCCCGAGCGTGCGCAACTGGGGCGACGAGCGCCTCGTGGTGAACACCAAGGATCTCACCACCTTCGCCAACGACTACGTCCGCGACGGCATCGACCGGCGCCGTCCCGACGTGTCGCCCCTCTACGCCAACCTCGCCGGCCTGCCCCCGGCCCTGTTCACCGTCGGCACCCACGATCCGCTCCTCGACGACACGCTCTACATGTCGTCGCGCTGGGCGGCCGCCGGCAATGGCGGCCACACGGCGATCTATCCCGGCGGCTGCCACGTCTTCGTGCGCTATCCCGGCGCCATGTCCGAGCGCGCCCTGGAGCTCATCGACCGCTTCCTGATGGCCCTCGCCTGAGCCCGCCTCCCCCGGACCACGCCCTGCCCGAACGGTTCGCGGCGTGGTTCTCCGCGCGGGGCTGGACGCCCCGGCCGCACCAGCTCGATCTGCTCGCCATCGTGCGGGCGGGTCGCTCCGCACTCCTGGTCGCCCCCACGGGGGCCGGCAAGACCCTGGCGGGCTTCCTGCCCAGCCTCACCGCCCTTGCCGATCGCCCCCCCGCGAAGACGTCGCGCGGGCTGCACACCCTCTACATCTCGCCCCTGAAGGCGCTGGCCGTCGATATCGCCCGCAACCTCGAGGCGCCCATCGCCGAGATGGGCCTGTCGATCCGCGTCGAGACCCGCACGGGCGACACGCCCTCGCACAAGCGCACCCGGCAGGTCGAGCGCCCGCCCGACATCCTGCTGACGACGCCGGAGCAGCTCGCCCTGCTCATCGCCCACCGCGAGGCATCGGACCTCTTCGCCAACCTGTCCTACGTCGTGCTCGACGAGCTGCACGCCCTGGTGACCTCGAAACGCGGCGACCTCCTGTCCCTGGCGCTCGCGCGGCTGCACCGCCTGAGCCCCGGTCTCACCGCCATCGGCCTGTCGGCGACGGTGCGCGAACCGGACGACCTGCGGCGGTATCTGGTGCCGCAGCGCTCATTTGGGTCGGACATGCGCGGGTCCCCTCTCCTGGAAGGAGAGGGACAGGGTGAGGTGTGTGCCCCATCCGAAAAGGTCGCACACCTCACCCCAGCCCTCTCCTTCCAGGAGAGGGAGCACCGTGGCGACGACGCCCTGGTGCCCGGTCCGATGCCCATGGCCGACCTCGTCGTGGTGCGGGGCGGTGCGGCCCCCGACCTCCACATGCTCGACACCGGCCTGACCCTGCCGCTCGCCGGCCACACCGCCTGGCAGGCGATGCCGGCGATCTACGATCTCATCGGGCGCCACCGCACGGTACTGGTCTTCGTCAACACCCGGCTTCAGGCGGAATACACCTTCCAGGAACTCTGGCGGATCAACGAGGAATCGTACCCCATCGCCCTGCACCACGGCTCCCTCGACGCCTCCCAGCGCCGCCGGGTCGAGGCGGCCATGGCGGCGGGGCAGTTGCGGGCCATCGTCTGCACCGCCACCCTCGACCTCGGAATCGACTGGGGCGACGTCGATCTCGTGGTCAATATCGGCGCGCCGAAGGGCGCGAGCCGGATCATGCAGCGCATCGGCCGCGCCAACCACCGCATGGACGAGCCCTCGAAGGCCTACCTCGTGCCGGCCAACCGCTTCGAGATCCTCGAATGCCAGGCCGCCCTCGACGCCGTCGAGGCCGCCGCCCAGGACACGCCCGATGCCCGCCTCGGCGCCCCGGATGTCCTCGCCCAGCACATCCTCGGCATGGCCTGCGCCGACGCGTTCGATCCGGTGCAGCTCTACGACGAAATCGTCTCGGCGGCGCCCTACGCCACCCTCAGTTGGGAGGATTTCGAGGCGGTGGTCGATTACGTCGCCACGGGCGGCTACGCCCTGCGCGCCTACGAGCGCTTCGCCAAGATCCTGCGCGGCCCCGACGGCCTGTGGCGGGTGCGCGATGCCCGCACGGCCCAGCAGTACCGGATGAATGTCGGCACCATCGTCGAATCAGCCAAGGTGAAGGTCCGCCTCGCCAGGGCGAACCGGGCGCGGCCGGGGGCGGTACTGCCCCGGGGCGGCCGGGTGCTCGGCGAGATCGAGGAGGATTTCGCCGACACCCTCACCCCCGGCGACACCTTCCTGTTCGCCGGCGAGGTTTTGCGCTTCGAGGGCCTGTCCGAGGACGAGGCCCTGGCCACCCGCGCCGGTCCCGGCACCGACCCGGCGATCCCGTCCTACGCCGGCGCGAAGTTCCCGATCTCGACGTTCCTCGCGGCGCGGGTGCGGGCGATGATCGCCGATCCGTTCGAGTGGGACCGCCTGCCGAAGCAGGTCTCCGACTACCTCGTCCAGCAGCGCACCCGCTCGGTGCTGCCCGGCGCCACCGGCCTCCTGGTCGAGACGTTTCCGCGGTCGGGGCGCTACTACCTCACCGCCTTCCCGTTCGAGGGCCGCCTCGCCCACCAGACCCTGGGCATGCTCCTGACCCGGCGCCTCGAACGCGCGCGGATGCGGCCGCTCGGCTTCGCCGCCAACGATTACGGCATCGCCATCTGGATGACCCGCGATCTCTCCGCGCGCATCGCCACCGAGCCGGAGTTCCTGGATGCCCTGTTCGCCGAGGACATGCTCGGCGACGACCTCGAAGCTTGGCTCGACGAATCGGCGATGATGAAGCGCACCTTCCGGCAATGCGCCGTCATCGCCGGGCTCATCGAGCGGCGCTATCCGGGCCAGGCCAAGACCGGGCGCCAGGTCACCATGTCGACGGACCTCGTCTACGACGTCCTGCGCAAGCATCAGCCCGACCACCTGCTCCTGCGCGCCGCGCGCCAGGATGCGGCAACCGGACTCCTCGACGTGAGGCGCCTCGGTGTGATGTTGAGGCGCGTCCAGGGACACATCGTCCACAAGGCCCTGGACCGCGTCTCGCCCCTGTCCGTCTCCGTCATGCTCGAGATCGGGCGGGAGAAGGTCTACGGCGAGGGCGCGGACGAGATTCTGGCCGAGGCCGAAGCGCAGCTTCTCGAAGAGGCGCTGGGGTAACGAAGCGCGGCGACGCGCCCCCTTTCAACAACGAGGATGCGGTTTTGGCGCTCGGCGTACGACTCGAGAAGACCACGAAGGCGCCCGGCCTGACCCTCGCCGGCGAACACCTCACCCTCGACCTGTGCGGCGGCCTGTGGCTGGCCGCCCATCGCACCCTGGTGGTGTCCGATCTCCATCTCGAGAAGGGCTCGGCCTTCGCGGCGCGCTCGGGCCAGTTCCTGCCGCCCTACGACACCCGCGAGACCCTGGCCTGCCTGCACGAGGTCGTCGCCCGCCTCGATCCGGCCCGCGTCGTCGCCCTCGGCGATTCGTTCCACGACGCGCGCGGACCGGACCGGATGGAGCCCGGCGACCGGGCCATGGTGGCGGCCCTGCAGGAGGGGCGCGACTGGGTCTGGATCGCCGGCAACCACGACCACGCCGTCACCGAGGGCGTCGGCGGGCGCTACGCCGAGACCCTGACCGTGGGCGGCCTCACCCTCCGGCACGAGCCCAGTCCCGAGGCGGAGGACGGCGAGGTGTCCGGCCACCTGCATCCCTGCGGCAAGGTCGCCATGCGGGGCCGCGCCGTGCGCCGCCGCTGCTTCGTCACCGACGGGCGCCGCCTCATCATGCCGGCCTTCGGCGCCTATGCGGGCGGTCTCAACGTGCGCAATCCGGTGTTCGAACCGCTGTTCCCGGCGGGCTTCACCGCGCATCTTCTCGGGGATGGCCGCGTCTTCGCCATCGGCCGGGCCATGCTGGCGAAGGATTAGCGACCTTCTTCGCCGGCCTGCCGTCAGGCCGCCACGAGGAGGGACGTGCCCGCCACCGCCGACAGCACCAGCCGCAGCCGCCCGAGCCACACGGGCACGAGACCGCGGCGGGGCAGGTCCTGATCGACGAAGCCCCAGGACAGGACGAGGCAGCCGAGCATCCGCAGGTCCCACGGGGCCGGGACCGCGAGGGCCGCCCAGGCCAGGAGCGAGGGCACGATGGCGATGGCGTAGTCCGCCCCGCCGCCGCCGCGGGCCGCAGCGGCGCCCCAGCGGATGCCGCCGAGGAACGAAGCGACCACCGCCCCGTAGGTCGAGAGCACGGTGCGCGGACTCAAGCCGATGGTGCTGAGGCCGGCATCGCCACCGCTGACCGACAGGAAGGCGAAGCCGAGGAACGGAATCAGGCCGGCGATCCCGAGAATCAGGGCCGCCGGCGGTACCGTCGTCACGCGCGCCATCGGGTCTCCGGTCGTCCAGGAATTCACGTTCCGGCCGGCCCATGCCAACCCGGAAGGAATCGTCCCCTATCAAACGCCTCGGAGCGTCCGGGGAAAGGCGGCACATACCCGCAGCGCCGCGAGCCTATCCCCTATCGGGGGCCGGGCCCGCGGCCTCAGCCGCGTCGCGGCGGAACCGAGACCGGGACCGGCGGTGCCGCGCCGAGCAGGCTCATGGTCCGGGGGGCGATGGCGGGCGCCGGGGGCTCGTTGTGGGCGGGGTCGGGCGTCTTGGCCTTGAAGGCCGCGACGAGGCCGCGCGCCGCGGCGAGATCCTTCGGCTCGAGTTTGGCGGCGACGTCGTCGCGCTTCTTGGCAGCGTCGGCATCGCCCTGCGCGCCCGCGGCCGAGAACCACAGGTAGGATTGCCCGAGGTCCTGCTGCACGCCGAGGCCCCGGGCGTAGAGCACCGCGAGGTTGTACTGGCTGTCGCGCAGGCCGTACTCCGCCGCACGCCGGAACCACTGCGCGGCCGTGGCGTAGTCGGGCTTGCCCGACGCCGTGGGATTCTCGGCGTGGATCACCGCGAGGTTGTGCATGGCGCGGGCGTTGCCCTGGTCGGCCGCGCGTCCGTACCACAGCTTGGCCTGGGCCAGATCGCGGGGCGCGCCGAGGCCCTTCTCGTGCAGGCCGCCGAGCTTGTACTGGGCCGGCGCGTAACCGGCCTGGGCGAGCTTGTCGTAGAGCTTGCGCGACAGGGACAGGTCCCGCGTCACCCCGCGCCCGTCGGAAAACCGGGCGGCAAGGTCGTAGATGGCCGCGCCATCCCCGTCCAGGGCCGCCTGACGGAGGGGGGCGAGGGTCTCGGGGATCGCGGCGAGGTCCGCCGACAGGGCGGCCATCTCGGAAACCTGCGGCATCCCTCGGGTGGCGCCGGCCTTCGCAGTCTCGGATTTCGGGGTCTCGGCTTTCGGAGTCTCGAGCTTGCCGGCCACGGGTTTCGCGGCCTCGTCCCGGATGACGGCCGGATCGGCGAGGGCCTGGGTCGTGACCGGATCGGGCACGGCCGCCGGCTGGGGGCTCTCCGGCACGGCCACCGCTGCGGTCTCCTGGACCGGACGGTTCGTTCCGATGGCCTGGAGGGCGCCGAGCGCCAGGATGATGGCGGCGAGCCCGAGGAGCAGGGGCTTGCGCCGGCGGTCGATCTCCCTGCGCAGGCGGGCGAGCGGACCCGGTGCCGGGGCCTCGTCGCCGACGGCCGCTGCGGCGGGACGACGCTCGCTCAGGTTCGTCCCGCTGCCGTTGGCCTCGGCCTGCGCCACCTGGGCCGCACGCCGGGCGGCGGCGATGAAGCTGGTCTTGATGTCGCCATCGGAGACGACGGGTGCCTGCGGGTCCGCGTCGTCGCGAAGCGGCTCCCGGCCGGGCCGCCGTGTGCCGGGCTCCAGGGGAAGGTCGCCGAGGACGGCGTCGGGGCGCGGCCGCTCGACCTGCGGGTCGGCGCGACGGGCGGCGCCCCTGGCAGCCGGATTGATCGCAGTCTTGGGGATCGTGGGCTTGGGGATCGTGGGCTTGGGGATCGCGGGCTTGGGCATCGCGGCAGCGGCGTCGGCCGGCGGTATCGCGGCGGTGGCGAGCACCCGTTCCGTCGCCGCGCGCATCTCGAGGGGGCCGTTTGCGGTCTCCGTCGGGACGAACCGTCCGGCGAGGCGCTCGAGGACCGTATGGACGCCGGTCAGGGTCGATTGCAGGCGCTTCTCGGACGCCGCCTGCTGGTCGCGCAGGTCGGCGAGGCCGGCCTGGAGTCGGTCGAGGTCGCCGCCGCCGACGGTCTCGGCCATGGCGTGGCGGGCCGCCCGCTCGGACAGCGGCGCCTCCTCGCGCAGGGCGGAGACCTGGGCGAGGAGATCGCCCATGGTCCGCTCCAGCCCGACGAGGGCCGGATCTGAGTCGCGGGTATCGATGCGGGCGGCGAGCGCCAGGACCTGATGCTCAAGGGCGTCGAGCCCCTCGGCCGAGACGGTGTCGGAGGTCCCCATCCGGTCGACCTTGACCGAGAGGTCGTGCAGCATGCCGTGGATGGCGGCGAGATCGCCGTCCGGCACCACCGGCCGGCGCAGGCTCGCGCCGAGGCCTTCCAGGCGCTCGATGAGATCGCCCACGGGATTGATGTGGACGCGGTCCACCTTCTCGGACAGGGCGTCGATTCGATGGATGATGGCGGCCGAATCGGGGGCTTCGGTGACGACGGAAACGTCGCGCAGGGCGTCGAGCTTGGCCGCCATGGCGTCGATCCGGGCCTCGAGGCCGCCCTGGGCGGGGCGTTCCAGGCCAGCCCGGATTTCCTCCAGCAGGGGACGCAGGGAGGCCACGTTCGCCTGGGCGCCGGCCTCGGTCCGGAGGCGCGCGATCTCGGCGCTGATGGCCGCGACGCCGGAGGTCAGGACCTCGATGCGCTCGGGCGCCGCCAGTCCGGCGATGGCACCGCGGATCTCCTGCAATTCGCGAAACAAGCCGTCGAGGGCTTCGCGGTCGGCGAAGGCTTCGGGACCGCTGCGCAGCACCGTATCGACCCGCGCACCGAGGCTTTCCAGGTCGGCGGCGAGGCGGGTCTGGACCTCCCGGGCCGTGTCGCCGCACAGGCGATCGACCTCGGCGCGGATGCGATCGAGGGGGCCGGTCACGGCCGAGAGATCGGCCTGGGCCGGAGACCCCTCGACGCCCGTGGCGAGGGCGTGCATCGCCGCCTCCAGGGCGCCGACCTCGCGGCCGGTGGCCAGACCGTCGAGGGAGGCGCGCAGGCGGATGGTTTCGCTGCGCAGGTCGCCGATGACCGTGGCGGCGGGTGCCGGGTGCGCGTCGAGCTCGCGCTGCCGCTGGCGGATCTCGCTCACGGCGTCCCGGACTTCGACGGCCGCCGAGCGGCCCCGGCGCCCGATGGGCCGGGGCGCCGTGATCTGCTCGCCGAGTTCGGCCATCCGCCGCTCGAGTTCGGCGAGGGTGCGGGCGGCCGCAGCCTGTGCGGCCGTGTGCTCCCCGGCGATCCGCTCGTCGATGGCATCCAGGCGCTGCATCATCCGCGCGAGGGCCTGCGCCATCGGGTCCGGCATCGCCGGCACGGGTGCGGCCGGGACCGGCGCGAGGGCGGGTTCGGCGGCCGGACGGGCGTCCCCGGCCACGAAAGCCGGCGCCGCATCGGGCAGCTTCGGCTGCGCCGGGGCCTTCCCCGCCTTGGCTGAGTTCTCCTTGGGGGGATTTTCCTTGGGGAGATTTTCCTTGGGGAGATTTTCCTTGGGGGGATTTTCGCGCGGCGCGGTCGACGACGGCTTGCGGGGCGGGGCAGATTGGGACTTGCGGGGCGGGTCGGCGACCTCGTCCGGGGTGACGATGGAGGCGATCCAGGTCTCCACGGGAACGCCGGCCCGTCGCGCCACGTCGCGCGCCGCATCGAGGATGTCCGGATCGAAGCCGTCGAGGTCGATGGGGGCGGAGCGGGTCATCGTCAAACCTGATGGGGCGAGGTCCGGTCTCGATGCGCGGCGCCGAACCCTAGCAGACGACGGCTCGGGTCGATGTCGGATCGTCTCACCCGACCTTTAACTTTCTTGGTAAAGAGCTGGTTAATCGCGCCGAGATTCCGAGTCTCCGTCGTGCCGCCCAAGGTATCGGGTTTCACGCCGAGGCCCCTTTTCGCTCCGCCCGAGATGGTTTAGATATGAACCATCCAGGGAGCGGCGCCGTGATCCGGGCAGGACCACGAGGGTCGCCCGGCCGTGGGAAGGACGCTGAGAAATGCCGAGCTACAAGGCGCCGGTCGAGGACGTTCTGTTTCTCCTGAACGACGTGCTCGGGTTCCAACGCTACAGCAATCTCCGGGGCTTCGCCGACGCGTCGCCGGACGTGGTCGAGGCCGTGCTGACCGAGGGCGCCAAGCTCGCCGAGGAGGTGCTGGCGCCCCTCAACGCCATCGGGGACCGCGAGGGCTGCACCCGGGCGGCCGACGGCAGCGTCGCCACGCCGAAGGGCTTCAAGGCCGGCTACGACACCTACGCCCGGGGCGGCTGGATGGGCCTGTCGGTGCCTGAGGCGTTCGGAGGCCAGGGCCTGCCCCACACCCTCAACACGGCGATCTCCGAGTTCGTCTCGGGCGCCAACCTGGCCCTCGGCATGTATCCGGGCCTGACCCAGGGCGCCATGGCGGCGCTCCTCGTCCACGGCTCGGACGAACAGAAAGCCACCTACCTGCCGAAGATGGTGGAGGGCGCCTGGACCGGCACCATGAACCTCACCGAACCGCATTGCGGCACGGATCTCGGCCTGCTCAAGACCAGGGCGGCGCCCAACGGCGACGGCTCGTACAGCCTCACCGGCACCAAGATCTTCATCTCGGCCGGCGAGCACGACCTCTCCGAGAACATCGTCCACCTCGTCATCGCCCGCATCGACGGGGCTCCGGCCGGCACCAAGGGCATCTCGCTGTTCGTGGTGCCGAAGTTCCTGGTGAATGCGGACGGGTCGGTGGGGGCGCGCAACGGGGTGTCCTGCGGCTCCCTCGAGCACAAGATGGGCATCCACGGCAATTCCACCTGCGTCATGAACTACGACGGCGCCACGGGCTGGCTCGTGGGCCAGGAGAATCGCGGCCTCGCCGCCATGTTCGTGATGATGAACGAAGCCCGCCTCGCGGTGGGCGTCCAGGGCCTCGGCCAGTCCGAGGTCGCCTACCAGAACGCCGTGGCCTACGCGCGTGACCGGCTCCAGGGCCGGTCGCTCACCGGCGCCAAGGCCCCCGACAAGGTCGCCGATCCGATCATCGTCCACCCCGACGTGCGCCGCACCCTCATGGGCATCCGCGCCTTCAACGAGGCCGGACGCGCCCTGGTGCTGTGGACGGCGCTTCAGGCCGATATCGGCCACCGGTCCGAGGATGCGGCCGAGCGGCAGCGCGCCGAGGACCACATGGGTCTGATGACCCCGGTGGTGAAGGGGGTGCTCACCGACCGCGGCTTCGCCCACGCCGTCGAGGCCCAGCAGCTCTTCGGCGGCCACGGCTACATCGAGGAATGGGGCATGTCGCAGTTCGTGCGCGATGCCCGCATCGCCATGATCTACGAGGGCGCCAACGGCATCCAGGCCATGGACCTCATCGGCCGCAAGCTGCCGAAGGACGGCGGCCGCGCGATGATGGGCTTCCTCGCCGAGGTCCAGACCTTCTTGAAGGATCACGGCGAGGACGAGGGGATGAAACCCTTTGTGGCACCGCTCCAGGCCGGGCTGAACGACCTGCAGGGCGCAACGATGTGGTTCATGCAGAACGCCTTCTCGAAGCCCGACAATGCGGGCGCGGGGGCCACGGACTACATGCACCTCCTCGGCCTCGTCGCCATGGGCTACATGTGGGCGCGCATCGCCAGGGCGGCGCTGGCCAAGCAGGCTGAGGCCGCCTCCGACCGGATGGCCGACAAGCTCGTCGTCGGCCGGTTCTACATGGAGCGGCTGCTGCCCGAGACCGCCCTGCGCCTGGTGCGGATCAAGGCCGGGTCGGAGACGACCATGGCGTTGAGCGCGGAGGCGTTTTAGACCGGACGCCGCCAGGGGCCGAGCGCGCGCGGAGCTCCCCTCCCCCGGGGGAGCCGCGCCGGATCGGCCAGGCATGGGATCGTATGGACGGACCCGCACGGGGTTCGTGTCGTTCTGCCGCCCGGCCTTCCGCGAAGGCCTGGGAATCCGGAGAAGTGAAATGCCCGAGGCCTACATCTACGATCACGTCCGCACCCCGCGCGGCCGCGGCAAGCCCGACGGGTCGCTGCACGAGGTGACGGCCCTGCGCCTCGCCGAAGTGGCGCTCCGCGCCCTCAAGGACCGCAACGGCCTCGACACCAGGCGGGTCGACGACGTGATCCTCGGCTGCGTCGATCCCGTCGGCGAGGCCGGCGGCGACATCGCCCGCGCCGCCGCCCTGGTGGCCGATTACGGCACCCATGTTCCGGGCGTGCAGATCAACCGCTTCTGCGCCTCGGGTCTCGACGCGGTGAACTTCGCCGCCGCCCAGGTCATGGCCGGCCAGCACGACATGACCATCGGGGGCGGCGTCGAATCCATGAGCCGCGTCGGCCTCGGCGCCTCGGGCGGAGCCTGGCCCGTGGACCCGGCCATCGCCATCAAGTCGTGGTTCATGCCCCAAGGCGTCTCGGCCGACCTCATCGCCACGAAGTACGGGTTCTCCCGCGCCGATTGCGACGCCTACGCCGTCGAATCGCAGAAGCGCTCCGCCGCCGCCTGGGCCGAGGGCCGGTTCGGCGGTGCGGTGGTACCCGTGCGCGACATCAACGGGATCACCTTGCTCGCCACCGACGAGCACATGCGGCCCGCGACCGACATGCAGTCCCTCGGCCAGCTCAAGGCCTCGTTCGTCCAGATGGGCCAGATGGGCGGCTTCGATGCCGTCGCCATCGACGCCCACCCGGATGTCGAGGCGGTGGACCACGTCCACCATGCCGGCAACTCGTCGGGCATCGTCGACGGCGCCGCCGCCGTGCTCATCGGTTCGCGGGAGGCCGGCAGCGCCGCCGGGCTCAAGCCCCGCGCCCGCATCCGCGCCTTCGCCAACATCGGATCGGACCCGGCCCTGATGCTCACGGGCCCCGTCGACGTCACCCGCAAGGTGCTGGCGCGCTCGGGGCTCAGCCTGTCGGACATCGACCTGTTCGAGGTCAACGAGGCCTTCGCCGCCGTGGTCCTGCGCTTCCAGCAGGCGTTCGACCTCGATCCGGCCCGGGTCAACGTCTGCGGCGGCGCCATCGCCATGGGCCATCCGCTGGGCGCCACCGGGGCGATGATCCTCGGCACCGTCCTCGACGAGCTGGAGCGCACCGGCAAGGAGCGCGCCCTCGTCACCCTCTGCATCGGCGCGGGCATGGGCACGGCGACGATCGTCGAGCGGGTCTGAGGCCGCGGCCACGGGGCGACAAACCCTTCGAAACACTGGTAGACGGCGGCGCCCGTCGCGTTTTTCGCGATGACGCCCAGCCGAGAAGAATCGGGAGAAACGCCACCATGACGCGCCTGCTCGCCACCCTGTGCCTGACCACCGCCCTGTGCCTGCCGCTCACGGCCCGCGCGGACGACGCCTCCGACCGTGTCGGCGTCGCGAAGGACCTGGTGCAGAAGACCCTGATCAAGAACCTGGAGACCGGCTTCACCGGCGCGTTGGAGAAGACCGTCGCGTCGATGCCCGAGGACAAGGCCGACGCCGTGCGCAAGGAGGTGCGGGCCGAGTTCGACAAGCAGCGCGAGGTGATGATTGACGGCCTGTCGAAGGCCTACGCGGAAAAGTTCACCCTCGACGAGCTGAAGCACCTCAGCGGCATCTACGATGACAAGACCTATCAGAAGTTCCAGGCGGTCAATGCCGACCCGGCCTCCAGCGTCACGGCGATCTCGCAGGCGTCGGTGACGAAGCTCCTGAACATGCTCGCCATCGCCCAAGCCGGCGACAGCAAGGCCGGCGAAGGCAAGGCCGGCGCGCCGCCGCTGCCGATGCCGGCGCGCTAGGACGCGTCCGCCCCGTGCCGGCCTCGCCCATGATCGAGACCCGCTGCCGCGCGCGCGATTCGGATCGGGCCTTTCCGATCCGAGCCGTCGGCCTAGGCGACCAAGGTCTGGGCGAACACGGCCGGCGCTGGGAAGCCGGCCACGGCCGGGAGCTGTTCGAGGTGGGGCCGCGCAAAGTAGTAGCCCTGAAACAGGGTTGCGCCGAGGTTACGCAGGGTCGCCAGTTCTTCCTGCGTCTCGATCCCCTCGGCGATCACCGCGAGGCCGAGGCCCCGCGCGATCCCGATGAGGCCCCCGACGATGGTCTGCCGGCGCTGGTCGCTGTCGATGCCGCGCAGCAGGTCCATGTCGATCTTGATGAGGTCCGGCTGGAAATTCGCCAGCAGGCTCAGGCCGGCGAAGCCCGCGCCGAAATCGTCGAGGGCCGTGAGGAAGCCCTGCTTGCGATATTCGGCGACGATACGGGTGACGTGCGCCGTATCGCGGAACTTCTCGTTCTCGGTGAACTCGAACATGATGCGGTCGTGGGCGAAGCCGGCCCGGCGTGCGGCCTCCAGGGACGAACGGATGCAGGCCGCGGGCTCGTAGACCGCGTTCGGCATGAAGTTGATGGACAGCTTGGTCTGATCGCCCGTCGGGAACAGGCGTCCGGCCAGCTCGATCGCCTTGACCCGTGCGGCCTGATCGAAGCGGTAGACCGTCTCGGGGGTCACGCGGTCGAGGATGGAGCCGGCGGATTCGCCGCCCGTGCCGCGGACCAGGGCCTCGTAGCCCCAGACGCGCTCCGTCACGATGTCGAGGATCGGCTGGAATGCCATGGTGAAAGTAAAGTCGAGTTCGACGCCATCGCGGCAACCCTGGCAGCCGATCCGTCCCGTCATCGTCATCCCTTGAACGTTTGCTTGGGGGCCCGTCTCTCCCCGATGCACCCGTAAGTTTTGATTTTGGCTTAAGGCATCCGGCCCGAGGCCGCCCCGAACCCGAGGATCAGCCATGGATCTCACCAATTTCCGCTTCGAGACCGATGCCGACGGTATTGCGCTGGCGACCTGGGACATGCCTGGCCGGTCCATGAACGTCTTCACCAACGCGGTGATGGACGACCTGCACGCCGTCATCGACGCAGTGGTGGCCGATCCCGCCATCAAGGGCTGCGTCGTGACGTCGGGCAAGGACAACTTCTCGGGCGGTGCCGACCTCACCATGCTCCAGGGCCTCGGCCGCGCCTTCGAGGCGCTGAGGGCCGAGCGCGGCGAGGAGGAGGCCATGCGCCACTTCTTCGAGGAATCGCGAAAACTCACCCTGCTGTTTCGCAAGCTCGAAACCTGCGGCAAGCCGTTCGCCGCGGCCGTGAACGGCATCTGCCTCGGCGGCGCCTTCGAGCTCGCCCTCTCCTGTCACCACCGCGTCCTGTCCGACGACCCGAAGACCCGCGTCGGCCTGCCCGAGATCAAGGTCGGCCTGTTCCCGGGCGCCGGCGGCACCCAGCGCGTGCCCCGCCTGATGCAGACGGGCGATGCCCTGCAGATGCTGTTCAAGGGCGAGCAGATCCCGCCGCTCATGGCGAAGAATATGGGCCTCGTCCATGAGGTCGCGCCGAGGGACGAGATCGTCGCCAAGGCCAAGGCCTGGATTCTCGGCGGCGGCTCGGCCGTGGCACCGTGGGACGTGCCGAAGTTCAAGGCTCCCTCCGGCAAGGTCTATTCGCCCGCCGGCATGATAACCTGGCCGCCCGCCAACGCCATCTACCGTCGCGAGACCCACGACAATTACCCCGCCGCCAAGGCGATCCTGGGCGCGGTCTACGAGGGCCTGCAGCTCCCCATGGACCTCGCCCTCCGGGTCGAGAGCCGGTACTTCGCCAAGATCCTGCGCTCGACGGAGGCGGCGGCGATGATCCGCACCCTGTTCCTGTCCATGGGCGAGCTCAACAAGGGCGCGCGCCGGCCGAAGGACGTGCCACCGACCTCGGTCAAGCGCGTTGGCGTCGTCGGCGCCGGCTTCATGGGCGCGGGCGTCGCCTACGTCTCGGCCCAGGCCGGCCTCGACGTCGTGCTCGTCGACCAGTCCGTCGAGGCGGCCGAGAAGGGCAAGGCCTACGCCCACAAGCTGGTCACCGACCAGATCAACAAGGGCCGCGCCAAGACCGCCGACCGCGATGCCCTGCTCGCGCGCATCACCACGAGCGCCGACTACGCCGCCCTGTCCGCGTGCGACCTCGTCATCGAGGCGGTGTTCGAGGACCCGGCGGTGAAGGCCGAGGTCATCGGCAAGGTCGAGGCCGCCATTCGCCCGGACGCCATCTTCGCCTCCAACACCTCGACGCTGCCCATCACGGGCCTCGCCAAGACCTCGGGCCGGCCGGAGAATTTCGTCGGCATCCACTTCTTCTCCCCCGTGGAGAAGATGATGCTCGTCGAGATCATCAAGGGCGATCAGACCGGCGACACGGCGCTCGCCACCGCCCTCGACTTCGTCCGCGCCATCAAGAAGACCCCCATCGTCGTCAACGATGCGCGCGGGTTCTTCGCCAACCGCTGCGTCGGCGCCTACCTGCTCGAGGGCCACACCATGCTCAACGAGGGCATCCCGGCGGCGATGATCGAGAATGCCGGGCGCCAGGCCGGCATGCCGGTGGGGCCCCTGTCGCTCACCGACGAGGTCGCGGTCGACCTTGCCCTAAAGATCGTCAAGGCGACGGAGGCGCAGCTCGGAGCGCACGCCATCGATCCGGCGCAGAAGGCACTTCTCGTTCGGTTGGTCGAGGGCGAAGGCCGGCTCGGGCGCAAGAACAAGCGCGGCTTCTACGACTATCCCGAGGGCGCGCCGAAGCGCCTGTGGCCCGGTCTGCAGGATCTGCAGGCGACCCGCGTCGATCCGGAGGACGTGGATTTTTCGGAGCTGAAGCAGCGCCTGCTGGTGGTCCAGGCCCTGGAGGCGGCCCGCACCGTGGGCGAGGGCGTCGTCACCGATCCGCGCGAGGCCGATGTCGGCTCGATCCTCGGCTTCGGCTTCGCCCCGTTCACGGGCGGCGCCCTGTCCTACATCGACTTCATGGGCGCCAAGGCCTTCGTCGCCCTGGCCCAGGGGCTGGAGGCCAAGCACGGACCGCGCTTCGCCGTGCCGCGCACGCTCCTCGCCATGGCCGAGCGGGGTGGGACGTTCTACGGCGACGCCGCCGCGCGCAAGGCGGCCTGAAAACGCCGAAGGGCGCGCATGGAGATGCGTGCCCTTCCATGCAGGTTCCGGCGGACGACCGGCGTCACACCTCGATGGACGCTCCGCGACGAAGATGCTCGTCGAGGCGCGGCATGATCTCGACGAAGTTGCAGGGGCGGTGCCGATAGTCGAGCTGGGCGGCCAGGATGCCGTCCCAGGCATCGCGGCAGGCGCCCGGCGAGCCCGGCAGGACGAAGACGTAGGTGGCGTTCACCACCCCGGCCGTCGCCCGGGACTGCAGCGTCGAGGTGCCGATCTTGTCGTAGGAAATCCGGTGGAACACCGCCGAGAACCCATCCATCCGCTTGTCGAACAGCGGCTCGATGGCCTCCGGCGTCACGTCCCGGCCGGTGAAGCCCGTACCGCCCGTGGTGAGGACCACGTCCACGGCCGGATCGCGCGACCACGCTTCCACCTGCCCCCTGATCTGGTCGACCTCGTCCGGCACCACGGCACGGGCGGCGAGCGTATGCCCGGCGGCCGTGAGGCGATCCCGCAGGGTGTCGCCGGAGCGATCCTCGTCGAGGGAGCGGGTGTCCGACACCGTCAGCACCGCGATGGCGAGGGGGACGAAGCTGCGGGTCTTGTCGGATGCGACCATGGCGTTCGGACCCTTACGGTGACGCGGTTCAGTTTCCGGCGGCGCGGAACGTGTCGCAGGACTTGGTCTGGCCGCTCTTGTAGCCGGTCATGAACCAACGCTGGCGCTGGGCCGACGAGCCGTGGGTGAACGAATCCGGCACGGCGTAGCCCTGCGACTGTTTCTGGAGCTTGTCGTCGCCGATGGCGCTGGCGGCGTTCATGGCTTCCTCGATGTCGCCGGGCTCGAGGGAATTGTACTTGTCGTTGGAGTTCTTGGCCCAGACGCCGGCGAGGCAATCGGCCATGAGCTCGACGCGCACGGAGAGCTGGTTCGATTCGACCTTGCTCGACGCGGCCTGCTGCCGGCCCTGGACCTTGCCCAGAATGCCGAGTTCGTCCTGCACGTGGTGGCCGACCTCGTGGGCGATGACGTAGGCGTAGGCGAAGTCACCCTTCACCCCGAACTTCTGCTCCATCTCCTTGAAGAACGACGTGTCGAGATAGACCTTCTTGTCGAGGGGGCAGTAGAACGGCCCCATGGCGGCCTGGGCCGAACCGCAGCCGCTGCGGGTTCCGCCGGTGTAGAGCACCATGCCGGTCGGGCGGTATTGCTTGCCGGTCTGATTGGGAAGGATCTCCTTCCAGACGTCCTCGGTGTTGCCCAGGATGGCGGCGGCGAACCGCCCGCTCTCGTCCGTCGGCTTGGTCCTGCGCTGGGCCTGCGTCTGCGGATCGGCCTGCTCCTGGCGCGGCCGTCCGCCGCCCGTCATCTGCTCGGCGCCGCCGATGAGGATCGCCGGGTTGATGCCCGTGACCCAGCCGATGATGCACAGGACGACGATGGCGCCGATGCCGAGACCGCCGGCACCGCCGCCCGGAAACCCGCCACCACCGCCACCGCCCTCACCGCGGCGATCCTCGACGTTGTCGGAACTGCGGAAATCTTCCCAGCGCATGTGCTCGTCACCACTCGTCCCGGAACGCGGACCGACGCAATCGGTCCGAAGTAATCTCCGCGCGCGTCGTACGGTTCCGCTTGGCCGTTCCCTACCGGCCTCAGGCCTTGCCGTCGAGGGCGGCCCGGAGCGTGCGGAAGTCCCGCCAGGCGAGGCGCTTCTGCAGGGGCTGGCGCAGGAGATAGGCCGGATGCAGGGTCGCGAGCGCCCGGATCTCGCGGTCCCCCACCCGGTAGGGGTAGAACCGGCCGCGCGCCTTGAGGATGCCGTCCTTGGTGCCGGTGATCGCCTGCGTCGACGGGCTGCCGAGGCAGACGATGAGGTCGGGCGCCGCGAGCTCGATCTGCCGTTCGATGAACGGCTTGCAGATCGCGACCTCCTGGGGCGTCGGGTTGCGGTTTCCCGGCGGGCGCCAGGGGACGATGTTGGTGACGTAGGCGCTGGTGCGGTCGAGGCCGATGGCCGCCATCATCCGGTCGAGGAGCTTGCCCGAGCGGCCCATGAACGGCTTGCCGATCCGGTCCTCGTCGGCACCCGGGGCCTCGCCGATGAACATGAGCTTCGCCGCCGGGTTGCCGTCGGCGAAGACGAGGTTCTTCGCCGTGAACTTGAGGGGGCAGCCGTCGAAGCCGGCGAGCAGGGCTTCCAGCTCGTCCAGGGAGTTCACGTCCTTGGCCCGCGCCCGCGCGTCGCCGGCGGCCTCGCCCGGCCGGGCGGCCACCGACGCGCCGTAGGTCCGGGCCGGGGCCGGGGTTTCCCCGCGCGGCGGCAATTCACGGCGGGGTGGCGGTGCGGCGATCTCCGGCTCCGGCAGAGGCGCTGCCGGACGCGCCGGCGCATCCGCCTCCGAAAAACGGTCGTGGGGATGCTCGTCGAGCATGAGGTCGACCCCCGCCGCGACATGGAAGTCGAGGGCGGCGATGAGGTCGCGCCGGCTGTCGTCACTCGCAGTCATGGAACCAGATGTGGCGCGTTCGCCGCCTGTGGACAACGGGGTCGCGTCGTTCCACTCGACGGATCGCGCCCTTTCGTGCGGCGCGACTCTTCATCACGACGGCCGTCATGGAACGGAGGCCGCTTGCGTTCCTATCTTGGAATCGGTTGAGAGTGATCCGAAGCAATTCACGGACCCCGCCCCGCGGCGGGCGTGACAGGAGGATGACGGAATGGCGCTGCCCGAACGCGAGGGGATGGATTTCGACGTGGTGATCGTCGGCGCCGGGCCGGCCGGCCTCGCCGCCGCCATCCGCCTCAAGCAGCTGTCCTCTGACGTCAGCATCGTCGTGGTCGAGAAGGGGTCCGAGGTCGGCGCCCATATCCTGTCGGGCGCCGTCATCGACCCGGCCGGCCTCGACGACCTCGTGCCCGAATGGCGAACCGACCCCGACCGTCCCCTCAAGACGGCGGTGGAGCGCGACGAGTTCATGTTCCTCACCAAGAACAGCGGCGTGACCATGCCGAACCTGTTCTTCCCGAAATTCATGTCGAACCACGGCAATTTCGTCGGCTCGCTCTCGAACGTCACCAAGTACCTCGGCGCCCGGGCCGAGGCCCTCGGCGTCGAGATCTATCCGGGCTTCCCGGCCGCGGAGGTGCTCTACGACGATCGCGGCGTCGTGGTGGGCATCGCCACGGGCGACCTCGGCATCGGCCGCTTGGGCGAGCCGCGCGACGACTACACCCGCGGCATGGAATTGCGGGGCAAGTACACGATCTTCGGCGAGGGCGCGCGCGGCTCACTCACGAAGACCCTCATCGACCGGTTCAAACTCAACGCAAACAGCGACCACCAGAAATACGGCCTCGGCGTCAAGGAAATCTGGCAGCTCAGCCCCGACAAGTTCCAGGCCGGCCTCGTCCAGCACACCATGGGCTGGCCCCTACCGAACAAGGCCGGCGGCGGCTCGTGGCTGTACCATTTCGACGACCATCTGCTCTCGGTGGGGTTCGTCACGCACCTGAACTACGAGAACCCGACCCTGTCGCCGTTCGAGGAGTTCCAGCGCTTCAAGACCCACCCGATGATCCGGGAGACCTTCGAGGGCGCCAAGCGCATCGGCTACGGTGCCCGCGCCATCATGGAGGGCGGCTGGCAGTCGGTGCCGAAGCTCGTCTTCCCCGGCGGCTGCCTCGTCGGCGATTCCGCCGGCTTCGTGAACGTGCCGCGCATCAAGGGGTCGCACAACGCGGTGCTCTCGGGGATGCAGGCGGCGCAGGCCATCGCGCAGGCCCTGGAATCCGGCCGCCAGGGCGACGAGCTGACGGCCTACGAGAACGGCTGGCGCGACAGCGCCATCGGCCAGGACCTCAAGCGCGTCCGCAACGTCAAGCCGCTGTGGTCGAAGTACGGCACCCTCGTGGGCGTCGGCCTCGGTGGGGCCGACATGTGGGCCAACACCCTGCTCGGCACGTCGCTGTTCGGCACGCTCAAGCACGGCAAGCCCGACTACGCCTGCACCAAGCCCCTCGCCGAGGTGACGCCCATCGTCTACCCGAAGCCGGACGGCAAGCTGACCTTCGACCGTCTCTCGTCTGTGTACCTCTCGAACACCAACCACGAAGAGGACCAGCCGCCTCACCTCAACGTGAAGAACCTCGACCTGCAGAAGGCGTCCGAGCACGACGTCTACGGCGGCCCCTCGGCGCGCTACTGTCCGGCCGGCGTCTACGAATGGGTGGCGGACGCGACCCAGGGCGACGGCGTGCGCTACCAGATCAACGCGCAGAACTGCGTCCACTGCAAGACGTGCGATATCAAGGACCCGAACCAGAACATCAACTGGGTCACGCCGGAGGGGCCGGGCGGTCCGAACTACCCGAACATGTGATGGGGTCCGGGCGGGGGGTGGCGAGGCCTTGCGTCGCCGTCCTTACGCCTTGCGAGGAGGGCGGGAAGAGTTCAGTGTCCCGCCCGATCGAGCGTCGACCCCCGATCGGGTCGGTGCGCAGAAGCCCTGAACGGTGCCCATGAACGGAAACGCCGCGACCCGCCGAGCCCTGTCGGCCCTCGCTTTCTGCCTCGCGGCGACCCTGCCGTCCCAGGCGGCGCAGCCGCGGGAATCGACCCCGCTGCCCGAGTTCGAGCCCGCCGAATCCCTGGAGGGCAACTTCCTCGCGGCCTACATCGCCGGGGCCTCGAAGGACACGGCCGCCGCCGCGAGCTTCTACCGCGAGGCGGTGAAGGCCGACCCGCGCAACGCCGAACTGCTCGAGCGCGCCTTCGTCTCCCTGCTGGCCGACGGCTCCCTGCCGGACGCGTTCCGCGCCGCCGAGCGCCTGACCACCCGCGACGGTGCCAATGGCCTGGCCCAGCTCGCCCTCGGTGTCCGCCAGATCAAGGCCGGCCAGTTCGCCCAGGCGCGCCAGAACTTCGCCCGCAGCGGCCGGGGCGCCGCCGCCGACCTCACCGCCACGCTGCTGACCGCCTGGACCTATGCCGGGTCCGGTGACGGCAAGCGCGCCCAGGAGACCATCAACAAGCTCAAGGGCGAGCGGACCTACAACACCTTCCGCGATTTCCACGCCGGCCTCATCGCCGCCCTCGTCGGGGACCAGGCCGAGGCCGAGCGCCGCCTCAAGGCGGCCTACGACGGCGACCGCAACACCCTGCGGGTCGTCGACGCCTATGCCCGGTTCGAGGCCCAGGCCGGCCGCACCGATCTGGCGATCCAGGCCTATACCGACTTCGACAAGCTGCTGCCGCGCCATCCCATCGTGCGCGACGCCCTGAACAAGCTCAAAGAGGGCAAGCCCCTCACCCGCCTCATCAACACGGCGCAGGAGGGCGCCGGCGAGGTGCTGTACGGCCTCGGTTCGGCCGGCTCGACGCAGGGCGACGAGCTGCCGGCGGTGGTCTACCTGCGCCTCGCCCTCTATCTCGCGCCCGAGCATGCCCTCGCCCGCCTGACGCTCGCCGACATCCTCGACCGGATGAAGCAGCCCGAGCGCGCCAACGAGGCCTACGCCCAGATCCCCGCGACCTCCCCCCTGCGCCTCAACGCGGACGTGCAGGTCGGCCTCAACCTCGAGCAGATGGGCAAGGGCGACGAGGCGATCCAGCACCTCGACGCGGCCATGAAGGCCCATCCCAACGACATCGACGTGATCACGGCGCTCGGCAACGTCCAGCGCTCGCGCAAGAAGTACGAGGAGGCGGCCGAGACCTACAGCCGCGCCATCGCCCTCATCGGCGACCAGCCGGCCTCGAACTACTGGACGACGTTCTACTTCCGCGGCACCGCCTACGAGCGCGCCAAGCAATGGGCCAAGGCCGAGGCCGACCTGAAGAAGGCCCTCGAACTGGTGCCGCCGTCGCAGCCCGGCGCACGTGCGCAGGTGCTGAACTACCTCGCCTATTCGTGGGTCGATCAGAACATCAACATCGACGAGGCCTTCACCATGCTCAAGCAGGCGGTGGATGCGAGTCCCCGCGACGGCATGATCATCGACAGCCTCGGCTGGGCCTATTTCCGCCTCGGGCGCTGGGAGGAAGCCATGCGCGAGTTGGAGAAGGCCATCGAGCTCAAGCCCGGCGATCCGACCATCAACGACCACCTCGGCGACGCCTACTGGCGCGCCGGGCGCCGCCTCGAAGGCAAGTTCCAGTGGCAGCACGCCAAGGATCTGAACCCCGAGCCGGAGGAGCTGGAGAAGATCAACGCCAAGCTCAAGGACGGCCTGCCCGAGCTCGACAAGCCGGCCGCCACCGCCGAGAATCCGCCCGACGCCAAAGCCAACCCGGAATTGCCGAAGGGCGCCCCGGCCCCGAGCGAGCCCCCGGGCGCCGCCGACAAGAAGAGCGGCGGCTGATCCGCTCGGCCCGGGCTTGACGCGGGCGGGGAAGCGGGGCCAGACCGGCGCCCCGATCCCCCAAGAACCGCCGAGAGCCCGTGCCAATCCTCGTCACCCGCGCTCCGGCGAAGATCAACCTGACCCTCCACGTCCTCGGCCGCCGCGCCGGGGACGGCTACCACGAGCTCGAAAGCCTCGTGGCGTTCACGGGCGCCGGCGACACCCTGTCGCTCACGCCGGGTGCGGATCTCGCCCTGACGGTGTCGGGTCCGACGGCCGGTCCCGCCGGGCCCCTCGACGACAATCTGGTGATCCGGGCCGCTCGCCACCTCGCCGCGCGCCGTCCGGGCCTGCGCCTCGGCGCGTTCCACCTCGTCAAGCGCCTGCCCGTGGCGGCGGGTATCGGGGGCGGCTCGTCCGACGCCGCCGCCGCCCTACGGCTGCTCGGCCGGAGCAACGGGCTCGATCCGGCCGACCCCGTTTTGCTGGAAGCCGCGCGTACCACGGGCGCCGACGTGCCCGTCTGCCTCAATCCCCGGGCCCGGATGATGCGGGGCGCCGGCGAGACCCTGGGCCCTGTCCTCGACATGGCCCCCCTCCCCGCCGTGCTGATCAATCCCGGCGTCCCCGTCGAGACCGCGCCGGTGTTCCGGGCGCTGGGGCTGGCGGCCGGTCAACGCCATCACCCGGAGCCGCATCCCGCGATTCCCGACGGTGCCGATGGCGCGGCGGTGCTGTCGCTCATCCGCCCGGCGCGCAATGATCTCGAAGCGCCGGCCCGCGGCCTCGCGCCGGTCATCGACGCGACGCTCCGGGCGCTCGCGGCACAGGCCGGATGCCGGCTCGCGCGGATGTCGGGTTCGGGCGCGACGGTGTTCGGCCTGTTCGCCGATCGCCGGAGTGCGGTGCTCGCGGCCCGTCACATCCGGGCGGACCATCCGGGCTGGTGGGTGAAGCCTACCTTACTGCGCTAGCGCACCGGTCCCGCATCCCTGCGTTGTACGGTCGACGCGTGAGGGATCAGCGTCTTCCGCGTCGCCCCCAGAACCCTCAGTGGGCGCGGGCGATGCAGAAATCGACCACCTGGAGCAGCGCCTGTTTCATCGGGCCGTTGGGAAACAGACCCAGGGCGTCGCGGGCCATGGCGCCGTAATGGCGCGCCCGTTCGATGGTGTCCTCGAGGGCCCGGTGCCGGCGCAGGATGGCGAGGGCCGTTGCGAGGTCGTCCTCCGACACGTCGCCATCCTCGAGGGCCCGCTTCCAGAACGTCCGCTCCGCGTCGGTCCCGCGCCGGAACGCAAGAACGATGGGGAGCGTGATCTTGCCCTCGCGAAAATCGTCGCCGACATTCTTGCCGAGGCTGGCGCTGGTCCCGCCGTAATCGAGGACGTCGTCGATGAGCTGGAAGGCGACGCCGAGGTTCATGCCGTAGGCGCGGCAGGCGGCCTGCTCGGCCTTGGGGCGCTCGGCGATGACGGGCCCGACCTCGCAGGCGGCGGCGAACAGCTCGGCGGTCTTGGCACGGATGACGGCGAGGTACTCGTCCTCCGTCGTCTCGGTGTTCTTCGCGGCGGAGAGCTGCATCACCTCGCCCTCGGCGATCACCGTGGCGGCGGCCGACAGGATGTCGAGGGCTTTGAGCGACCCGACCTCGACCATCATCCGGAACGCCTGGCCGAGGAGGAAATCGCCGACCAGCACGCTGGCCTCGTTGCCCCACTTGATCCGCGCCGCCACCGTGCCGCGCCGCATGTCGCTCTCGTCCACGACGTCGTCGTGCAGGAGGGTCGCCGTGTGCATGAACTCGACGCTGGCGGCGAGCTTCACCGCCCCGTCGCCCGCGTAGGCGCACAGGTCCGCCGTGGCGAGGGTCAGGATCGGGCGCAGGCGCTTGCCGCCGGACGCGATGAGGTGGTTGGCCACTTCCGGGATCATCTGCACGGACGAACCGGTGCGCGACAGGATGGTCGCGTTGACGCGCTCCATGCCGGCGGCCACCAGGGCCACGAGGTCCGTCAGGCTCGCCTCCGGATCGGGGCGGCTCTCTTCCAAGGGTACTACGACGCCCAAAACCCCGCTGCCTCCCAACCGACGGGTCTGGTGCGGGTCCGCCGGAACCGGCCGACCCGAATGCCACAACCTCGTCTTGCGCGATCGACTTCCGTGCGGCACCCCATCGCATGGGCTCGGAGGCGCTGCAACACGCACCATGCCGCAAGAGTCGCGTCCGGGGGCGAAACCTCCACCGCGTCGGAGGGACGATGAACGAACTCATCCGCAGCAACGACATCGTCCTGATCGGCTTCGCCGAGTCCCTCCTGACGGGTGCCGAGATCCCGGTTTTCGTCGCCGACAACCACATGAGCGGACTCGAAGGGTCCATCGGCGCCTTCGCGCGGCGGCTCCTGGTTCCGGCGGACCACGCCGCGCAGGCCCGCCGCCTGCTGACGGAGGCGGGCCTCGCCCATGAACTGCGCGACGCCTGAACCGCGTTCCGCCGACGCGTTGTTCGGCGGCCGCCTCCGCCTGCAACAGCCCGAGCGCGGCGCCCACCGGGCCGGGACGGATGCGGTGCTGCTGGCAAGCCTCGTCCCGCCCGCGCCCGGAGCGACGATCTGCGATGTCGGTGCCGCGGCGGGGGCGGTGGGGCTCGCCCTGGCCCTGCGCGCGCCGACCTGCCGCGTCGTCCTCGTCGAGGGCGATCCGGCCCTCGCCGCCCTGGCCCGGAGCAACGCGAGTCTCAACGGCCTGAGCGCACGCGTCGAGGTCGTCGAGGCGGACGTCCTCGCCCGGGGTGCCGAGCGCCGGACCGCCGGCCTCGTTCCGGGGCTCGCCGACCTCGTCCTGACCAATCCGCCGTTCTTCGAGGCCGGCCGCCACCGGGCCTCGCCTGTCGCCGGCAAGGCGTCCGCCCACACCTTCCCGGTCGGTGGCCTCGACGGGTGGCTGCGCACCTGCGTCGAGCTCCTGCGCCCGCGGGGGTGCCTCGGGATGATCCACCGGGCCGATGCCCTGCCCGCCTGCCTCGACGCCCTGCACGGACGCTTCGGCGCCATCGCCGTCCGTCCGGTCCAGGCGCGGGCCGGGGCGGCGGCGATCCGGGTGCTCGTCACCGCCGTCAAGGGAAGCCGCGCGCCGTTCGCCCTGCTGGCGCCCGTGGTGCTCCACGAGGCGGATGGCGCGTTCACGCCGTTCGCCGCGGCCCTGAACGCCGGAACGGCCTGGATCGGGCCCGACGACGCACCGTGACCGCGCTGGCGAAGCGGGCGCCGCGCCCCATCTAGATCGAGCGATCGCGCCGCGTCGTCGGCGCGCCGACCCTATCCTCCCTCGAGCGAGACCCGATGGCGTTCACGATCCCGGCCTCCCTGCGCGCGCTCCTCCCCGCACGGTGGCGCCGGCGCAAGCCGCGCGTCGCCGTCGTGCGCTTGAGCGGCGCCATCGGGGCGGCCCCGCCGTTCCGGCCGGGCCTGTCCATCGCCGGCCTCGCCGGCCCCCTGGAGCAGGCCTTCGCGACACCGCACATCGCGGCCGTAGCCCTCGTCATCAACTCGCCGGGCGGCTCGCCGGCCCAGTCCCACCTCATCCACCGGCGCATCCGGGCCCTCGCGGCGGGGAAGAAGCTGCCGGTCTACGCCTTCGTCGAGGATGTGGCGGCGTCGGGCGGCTACATGATCGCCTGCGCGGCCGATGAAATCGTCGCCGACCCGACCTCGCTCATCGGCTCCATCGGCGTCGTCTCGGCGGGATTCGGCTTCGACCGCCTCATCGAACGCCTCGGCGTCGACCGCCGGGTCCACACCCAGGGCGAAGCCAAGGCGATGCTCGACCCGTTCCGGCCGGAGAACCCCGACGACATCGTCCGCCTCAAGCAGATCCAAGCCGACGTGCAGGATCTCTTCACCACCCTCGTGCGCGGACGGCGCCCAACCCTCGATCCGAACGGCGAAAACCTGTTCACCGGCGCGGTCTGGACCGGACGTCAGGCCCTGCGCCTCGGCCTCGTCGATGGGTTGGGGGACGCGCGTTCGACCCTGCGGGCGCGCTTCGGCGACGAGGTCCAGCTCGTCATGGTCGCTGAGAAGCGGGGTTCGCTCGTGGCGCGCCTGCTGCGGCGGGCGAACCCAGGGAGCACCGCAGGGCTTGCCGGTGCCGGCCTTGCCGGCGAGGCCCTGGCGGTCATCGAAGAGCGCGCCGCCTGGGCGCGCTTCGGTCTTTAGATCATCGGGCGCAGGACTTAGCGGGCACAGGACTCGCCGCCGTAGCCGGCATAGACCACCCGCACCTTGCGGGTGCAGGTCTCGGCCGCGGCGGGGGCCGGCACGGTGACGACGTCGATGGGGGTCACCACCGCCGGCATGGTGACGACGTTGGCGGGCTCCTGCGTCGCGAGGGCGTTCGAGGCGCCCATCACCAGGGGCGTGGCGGCGAGGGAAGCGGCGGCGAGGGCGGCGAAGACTGCGAAAGACGAGCGCATGGCGCGTTGATCCAAATGGTCGCCCGTCGCTCTGCGACGGCGAAGACTGCCTGATTGTCGGATAAACTTGGCAGGGAGCGTGACAGTTCCGGCGGCCCGGCGGAATTGGGGCGAAATTGCGTGCGCCCGCGCACCGGCTTCGCTTGACACCCCCGACCCGGCTCTTAAACGCTGGCCGCCCCTCCACGGACCGGATTGCCCATGTCGAGCGCCCTCCCCCTGTCGAGCGCCGTCGATCTCGCGCCCTATACCTCGTTCCAGGGCCTGATCCTGACGCTGCAGCGGTTCTGGGCGGCGCAGGGCTGCGTGATCCTGCAGCCCTACGACATGGAGGTCGGCGCCGGCACCTTCCATCCGGCCACGACCCTGCGGGCCCTCGGGCCCAAGCCCTGGAAGGCGGCCTACGTCCAGCCGTCCCGCCGCCCCAAGGACGGGCGCTACGGCGAGAACCCCAACCGGCTGCAGCATTATTACCAGTTCCAGGTGATCCTTAAGCCGAACCCGCCGAACCTCCAGGAACTCTACCTTGCGTCGCTGGACGCCATCGGCGTCGACCTGAAGCTCCACGACATCCGCTTCGTCGAGGACGATTGGGAGAGCCCGACCCTCGGCGCCTGGGGGCTCGGCTGGGAGTGCTGGTGCGACGGCATGGAGGTGAGCCAGTTCACCTATTTCCAGCAGGTCGCCGGCGTCGAATGTTCGCCGGTGGCGGGCGAGCTCACCTACGGCCTCGAGCGGCTGGCCATGTACGTCCAGGGCGTCGAGAACGTCTACGACCTGAACTTCAACGGCGGCACGGGCGACGACAAGGTCACCTACGGCGACGTCTTCCTGCAATCGGAGCAGGAATACTCGCGCCACAACTTCGAGGCCGCCGACACCGCGATGCTGTTCCGCCAGTTCACCGATGCGGAGAAGGCGTGCCGGACCTACCTCGACGCCGGCGCGCCGGAGACCGAGTCGGGACGGCACCGGATGGCGCAGCCGGCCTACGACCAGTGCATCAAGGCGAGCCACGTCTTCAACCTGCTCGACGCGCGCGGGGTGATCTCCGTGACCGAGCGGCAGAGCTACATCCTGCGGGTGCGCGAACTCGCCAAGGCCTGCGGCGCCGCGTATCTGAAGACGGCCGGCGGCGGCGCGGCCTGATCCGAGGGCCACACTGCGACTTGGCCTCTCGACGTCGATGGCACCCCCCGCCGCGCCAGCGACACCCCGGAAAAATCATCTCGGACGCCGCCTGATCCCATGCCCGACCTGCTCCTCGAACTCCGCTCCGAAGAGATCCCGGCCCGCATGCAGCGGCGCGCGGCCGACGACCTGCGGAAACTCGTCACCGACGCCCTGGTGGAGCGTGGCTTCCTCTACGACGGCGCCAAGGCGTTCGCGACGCCCCGCCGCCTCGCCCTCCATGTCGCCGGCCTGCCGGCCCGCGGCAAGGACGTGCGCGAGGAGCGCAAGGGCCCCCGCGTCGGCGCCCCCGAGGCGGCCGTCCAGGGCTTCCTGAAGAGTGCGGGCCTCGCCAGCCTCGATCAGGCGACCATCGTCTCCGACCCGAAGAAGGGTGAGTCCTACGTCGCCATCATCGAGCGGCCCGGCCGCGACACGCTCGACGTCCTGGCCGAGATCCTGCCCCAGATCATCCGCAGCTTCCCGTGGCCGAAATCCATGCGCTGGGGCCAGGCCTCGGCCCAGCCCGGCAGCTTACGCTGGGTGCGTCCGCTCCAGTCCATCGTCGCCACCTTCGGGCCCGAGACTGAGACGCCCGACGTGGTGCCGTTCGGCGTCGACGGGATCGCGGCCGGCACCACCACCTACGGCCACCGCTTCCTCGCGCCCGACGCCATCGAGGTCCGTCGCTTCGACGATTACGTCGCCGCCCTGGAGCGCGCCAAGGTCGTCCTCGACGCCGACCGCCGCAAGGACATCATCCTGCACGACGCCCGCGACCTCGCCTTCGCGCGCGGCCTGGAGCTCGTCGAGGACGAAGGCCTGCTCGAAGAGGTCGCCGGCCTCGTCGAATGGCCCGTGGTGCTGCTCGGCACCTTCGATCCCGCCTTCCTCGACATCCCGGCCGAGGCCATCCGCGCCACCATCAAGGCCAACCAGAAGTGTTTCGTCCTGCGCGAGCCCGGCGCCGAGCGCCTGGCGCCGGCCTTCATCCTGACCTCGAACCTCGTCGCCAGCGACGGCGGCCTCGCCATCACGGCGGGCAACGAGCGGGTGGTGCGGGCGCGGCTGTCCGATGCGAAGTTCTTTTGGGAGACCGACAAGGCGATCCGGTTGGAAGACCGGCTGCCGAAGCTCGATTCGATCGTGTTCCATGAAAAGCTCGGGACGCAGGGCGAGCGGGTCGAGCGGATCGCGGCCCTGGCGCGCGAACTCGCGCCCCTGGTCGGCGCCGATGCAGATTTGGCCGAGCGTGCCGCCCGCCTCGCTAAGGCCGATCTGGTGACCGAAATGGTCGGGGAGTTTCCCGAGCTTCAAGGGCTCATGGGCCGGAAGTATGCAGCGTTGCAGGGCGAGCACCCGAGCGTCGCTGCGGCGATCGAGGACCATTACAAGCCGGTCGGCCCCTCGGACCGCGTGCCGACCGATCCGGTCGCTGTCGCAGTGGCACTCGCCGATAAGCTCGACACCCTCGCCGGTTTTTGGTCCATCGATGAGAAGCCGACCGGGAGCAAGGACCCTTACGCCCTACGCCGGGCCGCCCTCGGCGTGATCCGGCTTAGCTTGGAGAGGGAGATCCGGCTCCCCCTCTCCGATGCGGTCTTGCCGAGCGCGTTCGATGCGCTGCCCGCGGGCCGACGCGTCGTGGCCATCGATTTTTCGGCCGGTATGGAGCAGCTCGAAGCCGAGCTCATGGCTCTTCCCCCCGACACCGACCTTTTTGCAAATCCGCTGGTAATCGATCTTCTTGCGTTCTTCGCCGACCGCCTGAAAGTCTACCTCCGCGACAAGGGCGCCCGCCACGACCTCATCGACGCCGTCTTCGCCCTGCCGGGCCAGGACGATCTCCTGATGGTGGTCCGCCGCGTCGAAGCCCTCGGCAAATTCCTCGAGACCGACGACGGCAGGAATCTGCTCGCCGGCTACAAGCGCGCGGCCAATATCCTGCGCATCGAGGAGAAGAAGGACGGGCGGTCCTACGAGGCTGCGCCCGATGCTGCGCTTGCCGCGCGGGGCGAGCCCGAGGAGCGGGCCCTGTCTGAGGCCCTCGTCACCGCCCGGGCGGCGGCCTCGGCCGCCGTCGAGCGGGAGGATTTCGCCAGCGCCATGCAGGCGCTCTCGACCCTGCGCGCACCCGTCGATGCCTTCTTCGAAAAGGTCACGGTGAACGCCGAGGACCCGGCGCTCCGCGAAAACCGCCTCGCGCTCCTCAACGCCCTGCGGGCGGCGACGCGGGAGGTCGCGGATTTTTCGAAGATCGAGGGCTGATACGGTTTCCGCCTGATCCGTTCGGGGACGCGGTGCCATGCGGGTCCCCTCCTCCCCAGGCGCGGGTCCCCTCTCCTGGAAGGAGAGGGACAGGGTGAGGTGTGGGACTCATTCGGAGAGTTCGCACACCTCACCCCAACCCTCTCCTTCCAGGAGAGGGAGCACCCGTGGGCCTCACGCCCACATCCGGATGCCGTCAGGGGCCCTGTCTCTGCATGGAATCGGCCCATTCGCAGTTGTGTGAATCCGGTAGCCCAAACAGGAGAGGGGGCCCGTCGCGGCTGCTCAATCCGAAGTGATCAACCGGAGCTGGTATGAGACGCACGGGCGCCTCGGGAGATTTGCGCAGGACCATTGGGAAAGTCTGGAACCGTCTGGCTCGGCGTGCCGTTGGATGCCGACGTTTCAATACGGAGGTCTCCCCATGCGCAATCCCCTACTCGCCGCCGCCACCCTGGCGCTCCTCGTCGGTGCTCCGGCCCTGGCCCAGGCCGAGACCACGATCATTCGCCGCGATGCGCCGGACGTGGTCGTCGAGCGGCCCGCGAGCGAGCGCAAGACCGTCGAGACCCGCGAGACCGCCGATGGTTGCGCCACCAAGACGGTGACGAAGGAAAACGACGTCGGCGACCGCAAGACGGTCACGAAGGAAGTCTGCGATTGATCCGTCCGCCCCGGCGCAATGCCGGGGCATGACGAGTCCACGACGCCCGTCCCGGCTTTCGCCGGGGCGGGTTTTTTACGCCTACGCCAGCGCCTTGACGTAGCGCCACGCCTCCATGCCATCCTCGTAATAGTCCGCGATCACGGCAAAGCGCGTGTAGCCGCGGCGCTCGTACAGGCGGATGCCGGCGCCGTTGTCGGCGCGGACTTCGAGGCGCAGGTGCGTGCAGCCATGGGTCCGCGCATCCGCCTCGGCCGCGTCGAGGACGAGGCCGCCGAGCCCGAGCCCGGCGCGGGCGGGCGAGACGGCGATGGAGGAAAGCCGCGCGTTGCGGCTGCCGCGCCGCCGCTCCAGGGTGGCGGCGCCCACCAGAATCTCGCGCCCATCGCCGTCGTCGGCGAGCGCCACCAGCACCGTCATGCTCGCCGAGCGAATGGCGTGGCGGATCGCCCTGCGTTCCGCCCGGTCGATGGAGAACGCGGCGTGCTCCAGGGCGACGAGGGCGTCGAGATCCTCGATCCGCGCCGGGCGGATGGCGATGGCGGGAGCGGCGGCGGGCTGCTGCAAGGCCGCGCTCACGCGGCGGTCCAGGGATAGACCCAGGTTTCCGAGAGCGCCCGCCCGCCGGCCCGCAGGAAGGCGCGCAGGTCCGTCGTCTGTCCGGGCGCGGAGACCGTGACGTCGATGGCCGCGCGCAGGCCGCCCGTATGGGGGTTGGCGACGAGGGACGTCGCCGTGACGCGGGCGTCCGAGGCGCTGGCGACGATTTCGACCCGGGCCGGGTCGGCGCGGTAATAGGCCAGATCGCCGCCGGCGAAATCCACGAGGAAGCGGCGGCTGAGGGCGCCCTTCGCCTCGTCGGCCTTGGCGGTGCCGCTCGCCAGCGCCGCAGCCCCGAAGGTGTTCACCACGCGGGCACCGGGATGGAGAACGTCGCCGCCGACGCTGCGGACCCGGTAGGACAGGCGCACCGCCTCGCCGGCCGGGTAGGGCTGGCGCGGTCTCCAGCAGGCGACGACATTGTCGTTGGTTTCCGTGTCGGTGGGCAGTTCCATCAGCGTCACGGCCCCCTCCCCCCAAGCGCCATCGGGCTCGACGAAATAGCCGGGCCGGCGCTGGTACGAGGCTTCGAGGTCCTGATAGGACTCGAAGCTGCGGTCGCGCTGGAGCAGGCCGAACCCCTTCGGGTCGGTGTCGGCGAAGTGGGAGATGCGACGGCCCTTGGGGTTGTCGAGGGGACGCCACAGCCATTCGCCGCTGCCGGCCGCGATCTGGAGCCCGTCCGAATCGTGGAGTTCGGGCCGGTAATCGTCGGAATGGCGCCGGTCGTTCTCGCCGATGAAGAACATCGACGTCAGGGGCGCGAGGCCGAGGGTCGTGAGCTCCGTGCGCGGATGCAGGGTGGCCTGCACCGCCACCGAGGTCTCGTCGCCGGGGTGCACCGTGAAGCGGAAGGCCCCGGCGAGACCGGGGCTGTCGAGGAGCGCATCGACGACCAGGGCATCGGCGTTCGCCTCCGGCATGGTCACCCAGAACTCGCGGAACACCGGAAATTCCTCCGGCCCGCCCTGCCCCTCGACATTCACCGCCAGCCCGCGCGCCGACAGGCCGTAGAGTTCGTCGCGCCCGAGGAAGCGGTAGTAGCTCGCCCCGAGGAAGACGATGAGTTCGTCGAGGAGGCTCGGGCTGTTGAGGAAGGCATGGATGCGGATGCCGGCGAAGCCGAGATCCACCGGCAGGGGCTTGTCGACCTTGGTCCGGCCCATGTCGAACAGGCTCGCCTGATAGGCGATGGGCGTCGCGACCCCGCCGCGCACGAGGTTCACGGTCACCGGCCGGTCGTAGAGGAAGCCGAGGTGGAACAGCTGCAGCCGGAACGGGCTGCCCTCGGCGCCGAGGAAGGCTTTCTCGGGCTTGAACCGGATGTCCCGCCAGGCATCGTAGTCGAGCTTGGCGATGGGGGCCGGCAGGCTCGGCGCCTTCGCGGCGTAGGGGACCTTCGCCAGGGTCTCGGCCCGCCGCTCGACATCGGCGAAGGCGAAGGGTTTCGGACGCCCCTCCTGTCCCGCGGCGGAGCCGGCGAGCAGGCTGGTGAGGGCGAGGCCCGTGACGACGGCGCGGCGGTTCGGTTCTGTCATGATCCTGCGCCCTGGTGGAAACCGTCGATCGGCGAATCGCCCGCTTGATGGCGCGTCCGTCCGGGCTTGGAAAGGGGCCGCGCGTGCCGGCGCGGTGTTTCTGCAACAATCCCCCCGGTGCGGCATCGCGGAGCGGGGAAAATCCGCGTTTTTCCTTGTGGCGGGAAGGCCCTGGGCGTATAGCGCCCTTGCCCAATTTCGCACGTGCCTGTGGCCGCGTGTCGGTTGGTGGGCATCCGGCCAACTGCCGGACAGCCGCCAGGGGTCTTAAAGGATCGATGGTCGACAGGGTGGATTCCCTCCGGCCGGCATCCAGGTGGCAACACCGGACCCCGACAACAACCGGCAGCCGGAGGCGAAACCGGCGAACCCCGCTCTCCACGGGGGACGCAGCTTAAAGCAACGACGAACGGGCTTTTTTGGTCTCGTCGGCCCTCCAAAGGCCGGCACCGAAGAGGCTTGTTTCTCTTTGCCCGGCGTGCGGTGGGGATCCCCCTTCCAATCCAAGGCAGCTTCCGGGTGCAGTCCGCGCCCACAACGCCTTCGCGTGTCTCCAAAGCACGCGGTGCGTCGTGGCGCAGCGCCCCCAGACGCCGGACGGCTCACGTCGTCCTGACATTCGACAGCGCGCCCCAAGACGGGCGCTCGCGAACCTGTGGGTTGGAAACAGCATGACCGATCGCATCCGCGACTTCCTGCGCGCGCGCCGTGACATGGGCCAGGACGAAGGCCCCGTGATGGTCCTCGACCTCGATGTCGTGCGCGACAACTACACGGCTTTCGCCCGCGCCCTTCCGGATACGCGGGTGTTCTACGCCGTGAAGGCGAACCCGGCACCGGAAGTCCTGCGGCTGCTCGCCGAGATGGGCTCGTGCTTCGACACGGCCTCCGTGGTGGAAGTCGAGATGGCCCTCGCCGCCGGCGCCACCAGCGACCGCATCTCTTTCGGCAACACCATCAAGAAGGAGCGCTGCATCGGCCGCGCCCTCAAGCTCGGCGTGCGCCTGTTCGCCGTCGATTGCGCGGCCGAGGTCGAGAAGATCGCGCGGGCCGCCGCCGCCGCCGGGATCGAGGCGGCCGAGGTGCAGGTGTTCTGCCGCATCCTCTGCGACGGCGCCGGCGCGGAATGGCCCCTCTCGCGAAAATTCGGGTGCGTGCCCGAGATGGCCGTCGACGTGCTGGAGCATGCCTGCCGCCAGGGCCTGCACGCCTACGGCGTGTCGTTCCACGTCGGCTCGCAGCAGGGCAACACCGAAGCCTGGGACGGCGCGCTGGCCTCGGCGTCCACCATCTTCCGCGACTGCGCCGACCGGGGCATCGCCCTTTCCATGGTCAACCTCGGCGGCGGCTTCCCCACCCGGTACCTCAAGGCGGTGCCCGGAGTGGAATCCTACGGCGACGCGATCTTCCGCGCGCTGACCAAGCATTTCGGCAACCACCTGCCCGAGACCATCATCGAGCCGGGCCGCGGCATGGTCGGCAATGCCGGGATGATCGAGGCCGAAGTCGTGCTCGTCTCGAAGAAGTCGGAGGCCGAGGACGAGATCCGCTGGGTCTACCTCGACATCGGCAAGTTCGGGGGGCTCGCCGAGACCATGGACGAGTCGATCCGCTACGCCATCCGCACGGATCACGACGGGGATCGCACGAGCCCGTGCGTGCTGGCCGGTCCGACCTGCGATTCGGCCGACGTGCTCTACGAGAAGGTGCCGTATCCCCTGCCCGTCTCCCTCTCCATCGGCGACAAGGTGCTGATCGAGGGCGCGGGCGCCTACACCACCACCTACGCGGCGGTGGCGTTCAACGGTTTCCCGCCCCTTCAGCAATTCGTCATCTAGTTCGGCTTACGAGCAATCCCCGCAGGACCGGACACCGGTCCTGCCAGCAGATCCATCCCGGACCGAGGGCCAGCGCCCGACGCGAGGATCGTTCGTCCCCCGCCCAAGCTTCGGGAAAGGGTGTGGCCTTGGTTGAGATCCGTCACGAACGTCCGGGCGATATCGTCGCCCGTGAGCATCTGCTCGACCTGTGCTTCGGGGAGGGCCGACGCCTGAAGACGTCCGAGCGCCTGCGCGAGGGACGGCTGCCCGCCGAAGGCTTGGCCTTCACGGCGGAGCAGCGCGGCCGCGTCGTCGGGACCGTCCGGCTCTGGCACGTCGAGGCCGGCTTTCGTCGCCCGGCCCTCCTGCTCGGGCCCCTGGCCGTCGATCCGGAGTGCCAGGGCCTCGGCCTCGGCGCCGTCCTGATGCGCCATGCCCTGGCCTGGGCCGGCGCCCTCGGTCACGGCGGCGTGCTGCTGGTCGGCGACGCGCCGTACTATGCGCGGTTCGGCTTTACGCGAGATCTGGTGGCCGGATTGTCCATGCCGGGCCCGTTCGAGCGCGAGCGCTTCCTCGGCCTCGAGCTCCGGGCCGGCTCCCTCGACGGCGCGCGCGGTATCGTGCGGGCCACGGGGGCGTGGGACGAGGCGGACAGGCCGCTCGCGGCCTTCGGCGACGTCGGTGCAGCGTCGCGACGACGGGTAGCCTGACGGACTCGGTGGTCGCCTCAGCGATTGGGGTTGGTCTGACCGGCGAGATCGCAGCGGCGGCGGAAGGCGGCGTCCGTGTGGCGATTCAGGGCCCGCAGCATCGCGGCGGCGAGGGTGATGATGCCGGGATCGCGGTCGATGGGTTCGTCGGTCTGGGCAGGCCGGTTCGTGGCGAAGATGGCGAGCATGGGCTTCAGGTCCTTGGCGTCGATGGGTGGCGGGTCCTCCGGCTTTGTTGCAGTGCAATATCGGCCTCACCCGAGGCCCCCGCAATCCCGTTGGCTGGGATGCAAACCTGCTCTGAGGGCATGGGCGCGTTCACGCTCCCTTAGCCTCCGGCCCTGCGGTGGCACCCCGGCGGTTGACCCGCCGGACGCCAGCCGTCACTGGAGCCCGTCGCGTGCGCGTCATCTTGGCCGGCTAGGTGCGTCGGCCGCACGCGCGCACGGCGCGACGTCCGACCCGTTGTTAGGAGTGCCTGTCCCATGACCGAAGCCGCCACCGCCTGGCCCGTCCACGGCCGCATCACCGGCCCCATCGTGATGATCGGCTTCGGCTCCATCGGACGCGGCACCCTGCCGCTGATCGAGCGCCACTTCGCGTACGACAAAAGCCGCTTCACCGTCGTCGAGCCCTCCGACGCCCACAAGGCCCTGGCCGACCAGCACGGCCTGCGCTTCGAGCAGGTGGCGCTGACCCGGGAGAACTATCGCGAGATCCTGACCCCCCTCCTGACCGAGGGCGGCGGCCAGGGCTTCTGCGTCAACGTTTCCGTCGACACCTCGTCGCGCGCCATCATGGAACTGTGCCGCGAACTCAGCGCCTTCTACATCGACACCGTCGCCGAGCCGTGGCCGGGCTTCTACTTCGACAAGTCGAAGAGCCAGGGCGACCGCACCAACTACGCCCTGCGGCAGGACATTCTGGATGCTCGGACCGCCAGCCCCGGCGGCACCACGGCCGTGTCGTGCTGCGGTGCCAATCCCGGCATGGTGTCGTGGTTCGTTAAGCAGGCGCTCCTCAACGTCGCCAACGACATCGGCCTCGCCGCGGCCGAGCCGAAGGACCGCGCTGGCTGGGCCAAGCTCATGCGCGAAGTCGGCGTCAAGGGCATCCACATCGCCGAGCGCGACACCCAGCGCGCCAAGAACCCGAAGCCCCGGGGGGTGTTCGTCAACACCTGGTCGGTGGAGGGCTTCGTCTCCGAGGGCAACCAGCCGGCCGAGCTCGGCTGGGGCACCCACGAGACCTGGCGTCCCGACAATGCCCGCGATCAGGAGAAGGGGTCGCGCTGCGCCATCTACCTGCTGCAGCCCGGCGCCGACACCCGCGTGCGCTCGTGGACGCCGACGGCCCAGGCGCAGTTCGGCTTCCTCGTGACCCACAACGAGGCGGTGTCGATCTCGGACTACTACACCGTGCTGGAGGGCGACCGCGCCGCCTACCGTCCGACCTGTCACTACGCCTATCACCCGGCCGACGACGCCGTGCTGTCGCTCCACGAGATGTTCGGCAAGGCGGCCGTGGTGCAGGAGACGCACCACATCCTCGACGAGACCGAGATCGTCGACGGCATCGACGAGCTCGGCGTGCTCCTCTACGGCCACGAGAAGAACGCCTACTGGTTCGGCTCGCAGCTCTCCATCGAGGAGACCCGCCGCATCGCCCCCTACCAGAACGCCACCGGCCTTCAGGTGACCTCGGCCGTCCTCGCCGGCATGGTCTGGGCCCTCGAGAATCCGCAGGCCGGCATCGTCGAGGCCGACGAGATGGACTTCCGCCGCTGCCTCGAAGTGCAGATGCCGTATCTCGGGCCCGTCGTCGGCGTCTACACCGACTGGACCCCGCTGACCGGCCGCCCGGGCCTGTTCCCGGAGAACATCGACGAGACCGATCCCTGGCAGTTCCGCAACGTGCTGGTCCAGGGCTGATCATTGGGCGACCGACGCCGCCCGCGATTGCGGGCGGCGTTCGCGGTGGTACCCTGCGACCGCCCCCCGGAGGTCGGACGATGGTGCCTCCTGCCCGCTGCCAAACCCGAATGCGCGTCGAGGACTTCCGGGCCTGGGTCGAGCATCGGCCGGGTGACGGGCGCTGGGAACTCATCGACGGCACACCGGTCCCTCAGTCCCCGCAGACGAGCCGACATCAGCGCATCGTCGCCAACATCTGTTGCAGACTCGACGCGTTGGGCGAACGGCGCGACGGCCATGCCCTCCCGGGCCTCGGCGTGCTCAGCGCGGCCATGGAGGACCACGCACCGATCCCCGACGTCGTCGTCACCTGCGGCCCCCTCGGGGCGGACGGCTACACGAGCGACCCTGTGCTTCTCGCCGAAGTACTCTCCCCGTCGACCCAGCAGACCGACCTCGGCGCGAAGACGAGGTTCTACCGCACGGTGCCGAGCCTGCGCGTCTTCCTCATGGTCCATCAGGAGACGGCGCGGGTCGAAGTCTGGCGCCGCGGCGACGCGGGATGGAGCATGCGCGGGGTCGGGCCCGACGACACCGTCGACCTGCCCGAACTCGACGGAACCCTAGCCGTCTCCGAGATCTACGCCCGCGCCGGGATCGTTTGAATCGGGCGCGCGCCGCCGTTGCGGGCGCGCGCCAGGATGCTACCATCGGGGGGTCGATCGGGAGAGACCGCCATGGCCGTCGCGGCACGACGCGAGACCCGCATGTGTGTGGCCGAGTATCGCGTCTGGGTCGAGGACCGGCCGGACAGCGAGCGCTGGGAACTCATCGACGGCGAGCCCCTGCTCATGTCGCCGCCGCGCGAGCGGCATCAGGCGATCGTGGCGAATTTCATCGTGAGTCTCGCGGGACTCGCGCAGGAGAAGGGCTGCCGCGCCCTGCCCCGCCTCGCCGTCCTCAGCGCCGCCATGGACGATTTCGCGCCGATCCCCGACGTCATCGTGCGCTGCGGTCCCCTGCTGCCGGACGGGTACTCGTCCGATCCGATCCTGGTGGCCGAAGTGCTCTCGCCCGGCACCATGAGTCTCGACCGCGGCCGCAAGACCGACTTCTACCGCAGCGTTTCGAGCCTCCACCGCTTCCTCCTCGTCTCGCAGGACGAGGCGCGGATCGAGGTGTGGCGCCGTGCGGCGGAGGGGTGGGCCATCGACATCCTGTACGGTGGCGGGATCCTCGATCTGCCGGAGCTCGGCGGATCGGTTGCGGTCCGGGACCTCTACACCGACATCGTCTTCTAGAATCGCCCGCCGTCCGGCGCGCCCATCCAAGGTTTCGCCCTTGCCTCATTTCGAAGATTTCTACGCCGACAAGCTCCGCGGCTCCCTCGGCGTCACCGACGCCGAATCCGTTCTCGACCTGCGCGGCACCAACCGCCCGACGGCGGAGGCCTCCCTCGCCGACATGCTGGAGCGCAGCCGCTTCGGAAAGGGCAAGACCGTGGCCATCCGCCTCGATCCGCCGCCCGAGGGCGGGGGCGAGACCCTGTTCCAGCCCACCGGCCGCCTGCTCCTCGACGCCAAGCGCAAGGGGCTGGTCGAACGCCTCCAGACCCTGCCGGCCGGGGACGGTCTCGGATTCTACGTGGCACTCACCGGCAAGGCCGCGCGTTCGGTGGAGTGATCTCCTCCGGACGTCAGGCAAATCCGTGCATCTCCTCGGCCGAAACGTCATCGAACGCCTTGCCCGCTTCGGCTACGGCGCGCGCGGAATCGTCTACTGCATCGTCGGCGGCCTCGCGCTCCTGGCCGCCCTCGGGCGCGGCGGCCGGGCCGACGACAGCGAGAGTGCGATCCGCTGGGTTCTCGCCGGACCGTTCGGGGCCGTCCTCGTCGGGATCATCGCGGTGGGCCTCCTGGGCTTCGCCCTCTGGCGCTTCGTCGAGGGCCTGACCGACGCCGACCGGCGCGGTACCTCGGCGAAGGGCCTCGTGGTCCGGGCCGCCCATGTCGGCAGCGCGGTCATCTACACGGGTCTCGCCATCACCGCCGGCAGCCTCGCCCTCGGTCTCGGCCGTCGCTCGGGGGGCGGCGATGGGATGCAGGACTGGACCGCCTGGCTTCTTTCCAAGCCCTTCGGCCTGTGGCTCGTCGGTTTCATCGGCGTCGGGGTGATGGGCGGGGGCGTCGCCTTCCTGGTCAAGGCGGCCACCGGCAAGGTCACGGACCGGTTGAAGCTCGCCGGAAGCCAATGCTGGTGGGCCAAGCCCGTGGGCCAGTTCGGTTACGCCGCCCGGGGCATCGCCTTTCTCATCATCGGCGGGTTCTTCATCGCTGCGGCGTGGTACCAGGCCTCGTCGGAGGTGAAGGGCCTCGCCGGGGCCTTCGCCGCCCTGCGGGCGCAGCCCTACGGCTGGGTCCTGCTCGCCATCGTGGCCGCCGGCCATTTCGCCTTCGGCGCCTTCGGGCTGATCCAGGCGCGGTTCCGCCACATCGACGCGCCCGACATCGACGAGACCGACGATGCGGTTCTGAGGGCGATCCGCCCCAACCCCTGAGGCCGGTGCGTTGACAGATCCGGGATCGGCGCCGATACCCCGCTTCGGCCCGGAACCCATGCAGAAGCGCACCTACAAGAACGCGGTGATGGTGGTCCACGATTGCGTGGCGACCGCCCTGGCCGTGATCCTCACCTTCGTCTTCCGCTTCAACGGCGATCCCCTCGCCGAGCGGCTGCACGCGCTTCCCCTGCTGCTGCCGCCCTTCGTGCTGTTCGCGGCCCTCGTCTACGCGCGGTTCCGGCTCTACCGGACCAAGTGGCGCTTCGCCTCCCTGCCGGACCTCGCCGGAATCGTGCGGGCGGCGAGCGTCCTCGCCCTGACGCTGCTGGTGCTGGACTACGTCCTCGTCTCATCGACGATGTACGGCTTCTACTTCTTCGGCAAGATCGCCATCGGACTGTACTGGGTGCTGCAGATCTTCCTGCTCGGCGGCCCGCGCCTCGCCTTCCGCTACCTCAAGTACACCCGCTCGCGGCAGAGCCAGGCCCGCGCGGCGACGACCCCGACCCTGCTGCTCGGGCGCGGCAGCGAGATCGAGATCCTGGTGCGGGCCATCGAATCCGGCTCCGTGCGGCGCCTGGCCCCCAAGGGCATCCTGTCGCCGCGCGCGGACGAGACCGGCCAGACCATGCGCGGCGTCCCCGTCCTCGGCTCCTTCGCCGACCTCGAACGGGTGGTGGCCGATCTCGCCCGCGACGGGACGCCCGTGCGCCGCCTCGTCGCCGTGCCGAGCGCGCTCGCGCCCGAGGCCGAGCCCGACGACCTCATCGCCCGTGCCCGCCGCCTCGGCCTGCCCCTGTCGCGGGTGACGAGCCTCGGCGAGAACATGCGCGACGCCGGCCTCGCGCCCCTGGAGATCGAGGACCTGCTCCTGCGCCCCACCGTCGCCATCGACCGGCCGCGCCTGGAGCGCCTGCTCACGGCCAAGCGGGTGATCGTGACCGGCGGCGGCGGCTCCATCGGTTCGGAGATCTGCGCCCGGGCCGTGGCGTTCGGCGCGGCGGCGATCCTTGTGGTCGAGAGTTCGGAGCCGGCGCTCCACGGTATCCTGAGCCAACCGGATCTCGCCGAGGCCGACGTCACCGGCGTCCTCGCCGACATCCGCGACCGCGACCGGCTCCATGCAGTCTTCGCCGAATTCCGGCCGGACTACGTCTTCCACGCCGCCGCCCTCAAGCAGGTGCCCTACCTCGAACGCGACTGGACCGAGGGCATCAAGACCAACGTCTTCGGCTCCATCAACGTCGCCGATGCGACGTTGGCCGTGGGGGCCCGGGCGCTGGTGATGATCTCCACCGACAAGGCCATCGAGCCGGTGTCGCAGCTCGGCGCCACCAAGCGCTTCGCCGAGATGGTGGCCCAGGCCTACGATGCCGCTCAGGGCTGCGCGGCGGACGCGGTTCCGACCCGGCTCATCGCCGTGCGCTTCGGCAACGTGCTCGGCTCCGTCGGCTCCGTCGTGCCGGTGTTCAAGGCGCAGATCGCCCGGGGCGGCCCGGTCACCGTCACGGACCCCGAGATGGTGCGCTACTTCATGACCGTGCGGGAAGCAGCCGACCTCGTGCTCACCGCCGCTTCGCACGCCGACCGGGAGGCCCGCGCCGCCACCTGTGCGGGCGGTGTCGATCAGCGCGCCGCCGTCTACGTGCTCAAGATGGGCCAGCCGGTGCGGATCGGCGACCTCGCCGAGCGGATGATCCGCCTCGCCGGCTTCGAGCCCGGCATCGATATCGACATCGTCCACACGGGCTCGCGCCCCGGCGAGCGCCTCAACGAGATCCTGTTCGCCCGCGAGGAGCCCCGCGTCGCCCTCGACGGAATCGACGGCGTCATGGCGGCGCGCCCGGTCTTCGCCGACCGAACCGTGCTCGACGGCTGGATCGCGCGCCTGCGGGCGGCGGTCGCGTGCCAGGACCGGGCGGCGGCGGAGACGGTGTTCGAAGAGGCGATCCCCGATTTCCGCAATCGGCCGAAGACGACGCCGCCATTGCCGGCGACGGAACCGGACCAGCCGTTTCCTGTTGGTCCCTCACCCAAATCACGGGAACCAACGGCAGCGTTTCGTCATTGAGGCGCTGATCCGAATGGTAGATGCCGTACCGGATTTCATCGGCGCGGTCGGACGATCCGAGGAGAAGATCTTGCAGAGTGTTTCGAAGCTCCTGGCAGGCAGCGTGTTCGCGATGGCCCTCGGCCTCACCGCCGCACCCGCCTTCGCCCAGGGTATCTCCATCGGACCGGGCGGCGTCCAGGTCGATCCGGGCTACCGGCGCGGCTACGACGATCGCGGTCCGCCGCGCAGCGAGCTTAGCCGCGGCGAAGCCAGCCGCATCGCCCGCCGCGAGGGCCTCGTCGACGTGGACGGCGTCGATCGCCGCGGCCCCCGGATGATCGTGCGCGGGTCCGACCGCCGGGGCGACGACATGACCGTCGTCCTCGACAGCCGCTCCGGCGACGTCATCGACGTCCGCCGCTGAGCCGCCTCCCCGTTTCGTCTTCCGAGGGTCCGGCGCCATGCGCCGGGCCCTTTTCCATGCGGTCTCGGTCTCATGCGGTCTCGGCGCGGGCGAAGCGCGCGAGTCCGTCCCGCGTCGGGTGTGACGGCGTCCAGCCCAGGGCCGACAGGCCGTCGGTCCGGACGACGAGGTTCGTCGAGAGCCGGGCGTAGGCCTCGTCCCGTCCCGCGAGCCGGCAGGCCAGGCCGATGAGGCCCGTGGGCACGGCGACGAGCTTCGGCGCGCGGTCGAGCCCGAGGCGCAGGGCGCCGATCATCTCCGGCAGGCTCAAGGGGTCGGGCTCGGCGACGACGAGGGCCCGGCCGATGGGGGCTGGCGCGGCGAGCGCCGTGGCGACGGCCGCCGCGAGGTTGTCCACCGACACGAGGGAGCGCCGCGCCGTGAAGCCCGCGAGGGGCAACGGATAGGGCGTGCGGGCGAGGCGCAGCAGCGCGGCCATGTTGCCCTTCACCCCGGCGCCGTAGACGAGGACCGGCCGCAGGGCGACCCAGTCGAGGCCGATCTCGGCGAGCGCCGCTTCCGCGGCCAGTTTCGAGCGGCCATAGGCGTCCGTGGGCACGGGCGCATCGGTCTCGGACAGGGTGCCGGCGGCACCAGGGCCGGACTGGGCCCGGATCGAGGACAGGAACACGAAGCGGCGCACCCGCGCCCGGGCGGCGCATTCGGCCAGTCGCCGCGTGGCTTCGGTGTTGGACGTGCGAAAGTCGTCCTCGGGCGTGCCCGACATGGCGTGCGCCAAGCCGGCCGAATGCACGATGGCGTCGACGCCGGCAAGCGCCGCCGCCATGTTCATGGGGCGGCTGAGATCGCCCACCACGGCGCCGCTCGCGCCCTCCGGCACGGCGACGGGCCGGCGCAACAGGACGCGCACCCGGTAGCCCCGGGCCGACAGGGCGCGGAGGAGGTGGCGGCCGATGAAGCCCGTGGCCCCCGTCAACGCGATGAGCTGTCCGCCCAAGGTCCCCTCCTGCCTCAACCGATGGTCCGGCGCCGCGCGAAGGCGTGCAGGACGCTTGCCACCAGGGCGATCCCCGCCCCGCAGGCCAGGACGGTGACGGGCCAGGACGGCCAAAGCAAGGTCGCACCGGCGAGCCCCGCCAGGGCGAGGTTGAGGAGGAAGACCCGGCCCACGACGGCGATCACTGGGAACCCGTTGTCGGTGGCGCGCTGGTACCAGTGCGAGCGATGGGCCTGCCAGACCGGCTCGCGCCGCAGGAGCCGGCGCCCCAGGGTCAGGGTCGCGTCGGCGAGGTAGTACAGGGGCAGCAGGATCGCGGCGGCGAGCCCACCCGCGACGGCGAGGCGATAGAGCAGCCATGCCCCGAGCAGGCCGAGGGGCAGGGAGCCGACATCGCCGAGGAACAGCCGCGCCACGGGCCGGTTGAACGGCGCGAAGCCGAGGAGCCCCCCGAGGAGCGCGGCGGCGACCAGGGTCGGCAGGAACGGCAGCCCCCCCGAGGCGCCGAGGAGCAGCAGGGCGGCGGTGAGGGGCACGAACGCGGCGACGGTCATCCAGTCGAGCCCGTCCATGAAGTTGACGAGGTTGACGAACCAGATCCCGGCGAGGATCGCCACGGCGCGCTCCACCGGCACCGGCACGCCCGGCATCAGGCGCCCGCCCACCGCCATCACCAGCCCGGCGACGACGACGGCCTGCACGCCGAGGCGGAGCGAAGCCGGCAGCGGGCGGATGTCATCGACGGCGCCGAGGATCGCTAGCGCCAGGGTCGCATGGGCGAGGATGAGGGCCTCGAGGGCGTCGAGCCCGGCCCCGCGCAGGGCCAGGACCGCGCCGACGCTGGCGAGCACCGCCAGCACGATGGCGATGCCGCCGCCCTGCGGCGTCGGCACCGTGTGGCTGGAGCGGGCATTGGGGCGGGCCAGGGCGTAGCGCTGGAGCAGCGGACGCAGGGCGAGGATCAGCCCCGCGCTTAACCCCGCGGCGAGGGGAACGGCGGCGAGGGGCGCGAGGACCATGGCGTGTTGATACCGAATACGCTTGATCGCATTGGATCGTGCGGTCGCGACGGGCTCCCTCTGCTGGAAGGAGAGGGTTGGGGTGAGGTGTGTGGATTCTCCGGAAAGGTCGCACACCTCACCCTGTCCCTCTCCTTTCAGGAGAGGGGACCCGAGCAGCCCGCGAGATCAGCCGAGGCAACGGTGCCCGATCGAACGAGTGGGTTTCGCTTGCCGTAGCGCCCAGTCCTTTTAGCCCCGTCAGAACACCTTCTCGGCATCCTTGCGTTGGCTCACCCCATCGGCCTTGTCGGCGGCCTGCTTGTCCAGGGCCCGGTTCACCACCTTGGCGAGGCCAACCATGATGGTGTCGAGGATGTAGTCCTTCGGGGTGTAGACCGCCGTGACGCCCATGTTCTTCAGCACCAGCTCGTCGTCGGGGGAGATGATGCCGCCGACCACCACGGGGATGTGGTCGAGGCCGGCTTCGCGCATCTTCGCCTTGACGTCGCGCACGAGCGGCACGTGCGAACCTGAGAGGATCGACAGCCCGACCACGTGGGCGCCGGTTTCCTTCGCCTTGGCGACGATCTCGGCCGGGGTCTGGCGGATGCCGTCATAGGTCACGTCGAAGCCGACGTCGCGGGCCCGGAGCGCGATCTGCTCGGCGCCGTTGGAATGGCCGTCGAGGCCGGGCTTGCCGACCACGAGCTTCGGGGTCTCGCCGAGGCGCTCGCCGAGATCCGCGATGAGGAGCTTGGCTTCCTCGGCCGCCCCTGACGACACTGTCTCCAGGGTGACGCCCGTGGGCGCGCGGTACTCGCCGAACACCTCGCGCAGGCGCGTGCCCCACTCGCCCGTGGTGACGCCGGCCTTGGCGGCGGCGATGGACACCGGCATGATGTTGGCGCCGGAGCGCGCCGCCGTTTCCAGATCGGCCAGGGCCGCCTCGACGGCCTTGCCGTCCCTTTGCGAGCGCCAGGCGCGGATGCGCTGCTCGGCCTCCATCTCCACGGTCTCGGACACGGTGAAGATCGCGCCCTCCCCGGCGGTGAGCGGCGAAGGCTCGCCGGCCTGGAACTTGTTGACGCCGACCACGACCTGATCGCCGGCCTCGATGGCCGAGATGCGCTTGGCGTTGGATTCCACCAGGGCGCGCTTGAGGGCGCCGGTCTCGACGGCGGCCACGGCCCCGCCGATGCCGCCGATCTCTTCCAGGGCCTTGCGGGTCTCGGCCTTGAGGGATTCGACCTTGGCGTCGATGACCGTCGAGCCGTCGAAGATGTCGTCGTATTCGAGCAGATCGGTCTCGAAGGCCAGGATCTGCTGCATCCGCATGGACCATTGCTGGTCCCACGGGCGCGGCAGGCCGAGCGCCTCGTTCCAGGCCGGCAGCTGCACGGCCCGCGCCCGGGCGCGCTTCGACAGGGTCACCGCCAGCATCTCGATGAGGATGCGGTGGACGTTGTTCTCGGGCTGCTGCTCGGTCAGGCCGAGGGAGTTCACCTGCACGCCATAGCGGAAAATGCGCTTCTTCGGGTCGGTGATGCCGTAGCGCTCCTGGGCGATCTCGTCCCAGAGCTCCGAGAATGCCCGCATCTTGCAGATCTCGGTGACGAACCGCATGCCGGCATTCACGAAGAACGAGATGCGGCTGAACACGTCGGCGAAGCTGGCCTCGTCGAAATCGGGGTCGTCCCGCACGGTGTCGAGGACCGCGATGGCGATGGCCAGGGCGTAGGACAGCTCCTGCACCGGCGTCGCCCCGGCCTCCTGCAGGTGGTAGGAACACACGTTCATCGGGTTCCACTTCGGCACCGCCTTGGTGGTGAACAGGATGACGTCCTTGGTCAGCCGCAGCGAAGGCGCCGGCGGGAACACGTAGGTGCCGCGCGACAGGTACTCCTTGATGATGTCGTTCTGCGTCGTGCCCTGGAGCCCGGAGAACGGCGCGCCCTGTTCCTCGGCCACGGCGAGGTAGAGCGACAGCAGCCACGGCGCCGTGGCGTTGATGGTCATCGAGGTGTTCATCTGCTGCAGCGGAATCTGATCGAACAGGGTCCGCATGTCGCCGAGATGCGCGATGGAGACGCCGACCTTGCCGACCTCGCCGCGCGCCAGTTCGTGGTCGGGGTCGTAGCCCGTCTGCGTTGGCAGATCGAAGGCCACGGACAGGCCGGTCTGGCCCTTGGCGAGGTTGCCCCGGTAGAGCTCGTTCGACTCCTTGGCATTGGAATGCCCGGCATAGGTCCGGATGATCCAGGGCTTGTCGCGCTTGACCTCGGCGACGGTCGCGTTCGCGCTCATTCCACTCGACTCCGTTCCATTGTGTGTCGCGCTTGGCCGCGCGTCTTGCGCGGCACCCTAACCAAGCGATGCGCGCGCGTCATCTGGCCGAAGGTTCGGCGGGCGGGTGTCGCCGTGCAAACCCTTGGAAAAATTCTAGATGCGCGGCGCAAGCGAATTGAACGGCGGATCGCCGAAAGGAGGCGCCGCGCTGGACCTAAGCACCTGAGATACCGGCGAGATACGCGTTCGGATCGCGTAGATGAGCTTTGATGAATATTGAATACGAATACTGACCGCGGCGCGATCGGCGATTCGCCCACAAGCGCGGCGCCATCATGGCCTTTGTGGGGCCTTGGAGCGGTCCGGGTTCGCCGATATAGGGTCGCTCAGAACAAGATAAGGGAGAGCCAGGATGGCCGCGAGCGCTGCGTCGAGCACCACTGAAATCAAGGACTTGTACGAGATGGGCGAGGTTCCGCCCCTCGGTCACGTGCCGGCGAAGATGTACGCCTGGGCGATCCGTCGCGAGCGCCACGGACCGCCGGAGCAGTCGCACCTCCTCGAGGTGCTGCCGGTGTGGGACATCGGCGACGACGAGGTGCTGGTCTACGTCATGGCCGCCGGCGTCAACTACAACGGCGTCTGGGCCGGCCTCGGCGAGCCGATCTCGCCCTTCGACGTGCACAAAGGCGAATACCACATCGCCGGCTCCGATGCGTCGGGCATCGTCTGGAAGGTCGGCGCCAAGGTGAAGCGCTGGAAGGTCGGCGACGAGGTCATCGTCCACTGCAACCAGGACGACGGCGACGACGAGGAGTGCAACGGCGGCGATCCGATGTTCTCGTCGTCCCAGCGCATCTGGGGCTACGAGACCGGGGACGGCTCCTTCGCCCAGTATTGCCGGGTGCAGTCGCGCCAGCTCATGGCCCGCCCCAAGCACCTCACCTGGGAAGAGGCGGCCTGCTACACCCTGACCCTCGCCACCGCCTACCGCATGCTGTTCGGCCACGCGCCCCACACCGTCCGGCCCGGCCAGAACGTGCTGATCTGGGGGGCAAGCGGCGGCCTCGGCGTGTTCGGCGTCCAGCTCTGCGCCGCGTCCGGCGCCAACGCCATCGCGGTGATCTCCGATGAGTCGAAGCGCGACTACGTCATGAGCCTCGGCGCCAAGGGCGTCATCAACCGCAAGGAGTTCGATTGCTGGGGCCAGCTGCCGAAGGTGAACTCGCCTGAGTACAACACCTGGCTCAAGGAAGCCCGCAAGTTCGGCAAGGCGATCTGGGACATCACCGGCAAGGGCAACGACGTCGACATCGTGTTCGAGCACCCGGGCGAATCGACCTTCCCGGTCTCGACCCTGGTGGCCAAGCGCGGCGGCATGATCGTGTTCTGCGCCGGCACCACCGGCTTCAACATCACCTTCGACGCCCGCTACGTCTGGATGCGCCAGAAGCGCATCCAGGGCTCGCACTTCGCCCACCTCAAGCAGGCCTCGGCCGCCAACCAGTTCGTCATGGATCAGCGCATCGACCCGTGCATGAGCGAGGTGTTCCCCTGGGAGAAGATCCCCCAGGCCCACACCAAGATGTGGAAGAACCAGCACCCGCCCGGCAACATGGCCTGCCTCGTCAACGCCCCCCGCGCCGGCCTGCGCACGGTGGAAGACGTGATCGAGGCCGGCCGCAAGGGCTGAGCCTCACCCCCTCACCTGCCCTTCTCGGAGGGCAGGTGCTTGGCGTAGTCCTCGCGCTCCTCTTTCTGCTTGATGAGGTCCGCATAGGCCTGCCGCATCTCGGGCGAGACGGAGACGGAGCGGGTCTTCTCCTTCTTCCGCTTGGGCGCTTTCTTGAACTGGTTGGCGGTCTCGGTCATCGGCTGGTTCCGGATGGGTCGCGTCGCCCCGAGCATAGGCCAGGCAGGCGACGTTCGCGAGACAGGAAGGGCGAATGGTTCCGGTCGGCCCCGCGCACTGATAGAGACGGTCCAACACGATTTCCGGACCGGACGAAACAAATGGACAAATTCACCACCCTGGAGGGCGTCGCGGCGCCCATGCGGATCATCAACGTCGACACCGATCGGATCATCCCCAAGCAGTACCTCAAGACCATCAAGCGCACGGGCCTCGGCAAGGGCCTGTTCTCGGAGATGCGCTACCGCGACGACGGCTCGGAGAATCCCGACTTCGTCCTGAACAAGCCGGCCTATCGCAACACGAAGATCCTCGTCGTCGGCGACAATTTCGGTTGCGGCTCGTCGCGCGAGCACGCGCCCTGGGCGCTGACGGATTTCGGCATCCGCTGCGTGATCTCCACGAGCTTCGCCGACATCTTCTTCAACAACTGCGCCAAGAACGGCATCCTGGCGATCACGGTCTCGGCGGAAGACCTCGAAAAACTGTTCGAGGATGCCGAGCGCGGCGCCAACGCCACCCTGTCGGTGGATCTGGAGGCCCAGACCATCAAGGGGCCGGACGGCGGCACCCTGCATTTCGACATCGATCCGGGCCGCAAGGAGAGCCTGCTCAACGGCCTCGACGAGATCGGCCTGACCCTGAAGCGGGCGCCGTCCATCGACGCCTACGAGCAGAAGATCGCCGCGCGCGGCTGGGCCTGAGATCCCGCGTGCTCATGGTTCGTTTACCATGGGCACGCCTTAAGGGTGGGTAGACCCGAACCCGCTCCGGAGACCGCCCCATGACGCCGCGCGCGACGCTCACCGCCCTCTTCTGCCTCGCCGGCACGGCCGCCGCGCCGGCGGCCCGGGCCGACTTCCAGGATTGCCTCGCCGGCCTCCAGTCCCAGGCCGCCGCGCAGGGGATCTCGGCCCAGGCGTTTCGCGCGGCGACGAACGGCATCGCCCACGACCCCAAGGTCCTCGAACTCGCCGGGGCCCAGCCCGAGTTCAAGACGCCGATCTGGGATTACATGGCGGCCCTCGTCGACGAGGAGCGCGTCGACGACGGCAAGGCGGCCATGAAGCAGCATGGCCAGGCGTTGGCGAACGCGGAGAGCCGCTACAGCGTCGACCGCTACACCATCGCGGCGGTGTGGGGCGTCGAATCGAACTTCGGCAAGAACCTCGGCAAGATGCCCCTGGTCCAGTCCTTCGCCACCCTGATCTGCGCCAACCACCGCCGGAAGGACTTCTTCAAGGGCGAGCTCATGGCGACCCTCAAGATCATCGAGCGCGGCGACATCGACCCCTCGCGCCTCAACGGCTCCTGGGCCGGCGCCTTCGGCCAGACCCAGTTCATGCCCACCACCTACCAGCGCCTCGCCGTCGACGGCGACGGCGACGGGCGCCGCGACCTCGTCGATTCGGTCCCCGATGCCGTCGCCTCCACGGCCAACTTCCTGCGCGTGGCGAAGTGGCAGAACGGTCAGCCCTGGGGCTACGAGGTCCGCCTGCCGCGCGGCTTCAACGCCGGGGCCGCCGGCCGCAAGAACCGCCACGCCGTGTCGCACTGGGCGTCCCTGGGCGTGACCCGCATCGACGGGCGTCCGCTGACGGGTGATGCGCCCATCGGCATCCTCATCCCCGCCGGGGTCAACGGCCCCGCCTTCGCGGTGACGAAGAACTTCGACGCGCTCTATTCCTACAACGCCGCCGAATCCTACGGCCTCGCCATCGCGGTCCTGTCCGACCGCCTGCGCGGGCGCCCCGGCATCCAGGCCGAGTGGCCGACGGACGATCCGCCCCTGTCGCGGGCCGAGCGCCGCGACCTCCAGACCCGTCTGGCCGCCCGCGGCTACGACGTCGGCGAGCCCGACGGCAAGGTCGGGTCCAAGACCCGCGACGCCATCAAGGAAATCGAGCGCAGCCTCGGCATGCCGCAGACCGGCCGTCCGGGCGCGAAGGTGCTGGAGGCGCTGCGGCGGGGGTGAGCGGGCGGCGGGGATCTGCTCGCCGCATCCCATCCACCGCCTCGGGATGAGAGCTACGGCCTTCACCCGTCTGCGTTTTTGGAAGCGGAACGCGTCCCTCTCCCCCTTGCGGGGCTACCGGATTCACACATCCGCCTGGTGGCTGATATCGAGTGCCACAATGAGCCGGCATCAAGCGCGACAGGCCCCCTCTCCTGAAAGGAGAGGGTTGGGGTGAGGTGTGCGAACTCTCCGTAGAATCCACACACCTCACCCTGTCCCTCTCCTTCCAGGAGAGGGGACCCGTGCTGCCCGCGAGATATACGAACGCCGTAGCTTGCGGGGAGAGGTTAGGAGTGGGGGTGGTCGGGTGACCCTCGCCCGGCGGAGGCTGGCGGAGCCACCCCGACCTCCAACTCCTTGCCGCAACCTCCAACTCCTTGCCGCAAGGGGAAAGAGGGCCGCGTGGCGTTGAAATGTATGAATCCGGCACCGATGAGGAAGCGGGTCGGGGCGACGGACAAACGAAAAAAGCCGGGCAATCGCCCGGCCTTCCGCATTGGTCCAAATCCGAAAAAACTTACTCGGCGGCGGTCTTCGCGGCGGACTTGGCGGCCTTCTCGGCCTTGCGGGCGTCCTTGTTCGCCTTCGAGGCGTCGGCCTTGGCGGCCTTCTCGGCGGGGCGGTCGGCGCGCTCGACGATGCGGGCGGACTTCCCGCGACGGTCGCGCAGGTAGTACAGCTTGGCGCGACGCACCTTGCCGCGACGGACGACGGTGATCGAATCGATGAGCGGCGAGTAGAGCGGGAACACGCGCTCGACGCCTTCGCCGTAGGAGATCTTGCGGACGGTGAAGCTCTCGTTGAGGCTGCCGCCGGAGCGGGCGATGCACACGCCCTCGTAGGCCTGCACGCGGGTGCGCTCGCCTTCCTTCACCTTGACGTTCACGATGACCGTGTCGCCGGGCTGGAAATCGGGGATGGTCTTGCCGAGCGAAGCGATCTGCTCCTGCTCGAGCTGCTGGATGATGTTCATCGGTTACGTCCTGCCGGTGCGCGCCCGGGGTCCCCGGATGGGACCGCGTGCGTCAGGATTTCGGCATCCTGTTTTGAGTTGAGGCGGGCCTTACACGAGGGGCCCGGACTTGTCCAACGACCGGTCTCGCTCACTCTCCCCTTGGAACCGGTCGAGCCCGCCTCCCATCCGCGGCGTGCGGTTGAGAAAATCCGCCGCACGGTCCACATGAGGACGGTGCCGGGTTCTCCCGGCATCATTCCCGGCCGGCCTTGAACCGGCGCAGCGGACGAGGATTCTCGCAGCCATGTTCATCCAGACCGAAGCCACCCCGAACCCCGCCACCCTGAAGTTCCTGCCCGGCCGCGTGGTGCTGGACAGCGGCACCTTCGAGGCGCGCGACTCAGAGGCCGCGACCCGCTCGCCCCTGGCCCAGCGCCTGTTCGACGTGCCGGGCGTCGCCGGGGTCTATTTCGGCCACGACTTCATCTCCGTCACCAAGGCCGAGGACGAGAACCTGTGGCCGCAGGTGAAGCCCGCCATCCTCGGCGCGATCATGGAACACTTCCAGTCCGGCGCCCCCGTCCTCGCCGAGGGCACCAGCTCCGCGGACGACGACGCGGAGGAGTTCTTCGATCCGGCCGACGCCGACACGGTGGTCACCATCAAGGACCTGCTCGAGACCCGCGTGCGCCCGGCCGTGGCCGGCGACGGCGGCGACATCACCTTCCGGGGCTACAAGGAGGGCGTGGTCTACCTCGAGATGAAGGGCGCCTGTTCGGGCTGCCCCTCCTCCACCGCGACCCTGCGCAACGGCGTCCAGAACCTGTTCCGCCACTTCCTGCCGGAAATCCGCGAAGTCCAGGCCATCTGAGTCATCGCGGCGGCGCCATCTCCGGCGCAAAGCGGCAACACTGCACCGCGAATCTCGCCGATCCGGCCGCTCCGCACTCACGGGGCGGCCGTTTTTGTCCTACCATCCAGTCCCCGGCGGGCTGGCATTCAAGGCCCCGGCGGGAGCGTGATCGGCTCGAGCGGGCCGGGGCACATCGGGAGTGACGTTGCGTATCCTGGCCATCGACACGGCGCTCGACGCCTGCTCCGTCTGCATCGCGACGGATGCGTCCGACGATCTCCTCGCCCACGAGTCGATGATCCTCGGGCGCGGCCACGCCGAAGCCCTGCTGCCCATGGTCGAGCGCGTGGTCTCGCGCGTGGATGGCGGCTTCGAAGCCCTCGACCGCGTCGCCGTCACCGTCGGTCCCGGCAGCTACACCGGCCTGCGCGTCGGCCTGTCGGCGGCCCGCGCCATCGGCCTCGCCACGGGCATTCCCGTCGTCGGCGTCACCACCCTGTCGGCCCTGCTCGCCCCCCTCCTGGCCCTCAACGGCGCCGGTCTCATCGTCGCCGCCGTCGATGCCCGCCACGGCGCGGTCTACCTCCAGGCCATGAGCATGGCCGACGGCATCGTCGTCCCACCCAGTTTGCTGCCCCTGGAAGAGGCCGCCGCCATGCTCGACGGCACCGTGACCCTGGTCGGCTCCGGCGCGCCGGCGCTCGCCGCCCTGCTGAAGGCGCGCGGCCTCGACGTGCAGCTCGCCGGGACGGGACCCGCCGACATCGCCTGGATCGCCTCCCTGGGCATGCTGGCCGACCCCGCCCAGGCCCTGCCCCGCCCGCTCTACCTGCGCGGCCCCGACGCCCAGCCCCAGGATCACGCGAGGCTCGCCCGCCGATGACGCGACCGATGACCCCGTTCTGGCCGTTCGAGATGTGGTCCGCGTGGTGGGAGGCCTGGGGCGGGGCGCCCTACGTCGCCATCCTGCGCGATTCGGGTCAGGCCCGGGCCCTCGCCCGCCTCCACGCCACCGCCTTCGCCCGGCCCTGGGACGCCCACGAGTTCGAGCGCATGCTGTGCGAGCGCTCCACGGAGGCCCACGCCCTGTGGAAGGGCGGCACCATCCAGGGCTTCGTCCTCTCGCGAAAGGCCGCGGACGAGGCTGAGATCCTCACGGTCGTGCTGGCGCCGGGCATGCGTGGCAACGGCCTGAGCCGCAAGCTCGTGGCCGACCACCTCGCCCACCTCGCGTTGAGCGGCGTGCGCCGGGTCCACCTCGAAGTCGACGAGGGCAACGCGCCGGCCCTCAAGCTCTATGCCCGCCACGGCTTCCGGCAGGTCGGCGAGCGCACGGGCTACTATGCCCGCGCCGACGGCGGCCGCGCCACCGCCCTCACCATGACGGCCGAGCTGGCGTGAGGCGCCCGGCGGCCCGATGACCCGCGTCGGTACGATCCTGCGCCTTGCGCTCTGCGCCCTCGCCTTCGGGCTGATGGTCGGGCCCCATCTGCTGAGCCGGCGCTACGGCCGCGGGCGCCTGGCCGGCGACCTGCCGACGCGGTTCCACCGGACCTTCCTGCGCCTGTTCGGCGTGCGCGTGACCCAGAGCGGCACCCCGCCGGCGCCGGGCGAGCCGGCTTTGGTCCTCGCCAACCACATCTCCTGGCTCGACATCCTCGTGCTCGGGTCCCTGCGCCCCCTGTCCTTCGTGGCCAAATCCGAGATCGCCGCCTGGCCGGTCATCGGCACCCTGGCGCGGCTGCAGCGCACGGTGTTCATCGACCGGGCCCGGCGGGCGGCCACGGCGGACGTCAATGCCACCGTCGCCGACCGCCTCGCCGGTGGGGATCTCATCGTGCTGTTCGCCGAGGGCACCACGGGCGACGGCACCCGCCTGCTGCCGTTCCGATCGTCCCTGGTGGGCGCGGCCCGCGCCGCCATCGACGGAACCGGACCCGAGCGCATCCGCCTGCAGCCCCTCGCCATCACCTATCCGCGCCGCAACGGCCTGCCCCTGGTGCGGGCCGAGCGGCCGGGCATCGCCTGGTACGGCGACATGGAGCTCGCGCCCCACCTGTCCGACTTCTTCGCCAACGGCCCCGTCGACGTGCACGTGGTCTGGGGCGCCCCCATCGCCTTCGAGGCCGGCACCGACCGCAAGCGCGCGACGGCCCTGGCGCAAGCCTCCGTCCGCGACGCCCTCCAACGCGCGGTCACGGGCCGGCCGCCGAAAGGCGCGGTCTGGAGCGGCACGCGCCGCCTGCCCGACACGGCGTCCGACGGGACGGCCTCCGGCATACCCGCCCTCTGAGGCGTTTGCGCCCGCCCTGCCGGTCGCGACGCCGCGCGGGAACCGTGCTAAGGGCTCGGGCGAAACGCGGGTCGGGACCGGACTGTTGAAGAAAGCCTTCGTCAAATCCTACGGCTGCCAGATGAACGCCTACGACGCCACCCGGATGGCGGACGTGCTCGGCGCCGAGGGCTACGTCGCGACGGAGACGGTGGAGGAGGCGGATGTCGTCATCCTCAACACCTGCCACATCCGCGAGAAGGCGGCCGACAAGGTCTATTCCGAACTCGGGCGCCTGCGCGTCCTCAAGACCGAGCGCGGGGCGGCCGGCCACGACACCCGCATCGTCGTCGCCGGCTGCGTCGCCCAGGCCGAGGGCGCCGAGATCCTCTCCCGGGCGCCGAGCGTCGACGTGGTCGTCGGCCCGCAGAACTATCACCGCCTGCCCGACCTGCTCGCCCGCTCGCGGACGAAGCGCGTCGTCGACACGGAATTCCCCATCGAGGACAAGTTCGACCACCTGCCGGCACGGCGCACCCTCGGGGTCACGGCCTTCCTCACGGTGCAGGAGGGCTGCGACAAGTTCTGCGCCTTCTGCGTGGTGCCCTACACCCGCGGCGCCGAGGTCTCCCGCTCCGTGGCGGCGATCCGGGCCGAGGCGGAACGGCTGCTCCAGGGCGGCGCCCGCGAGATCACCCTCATCGGCCAGAACGTGAACGCCTATCACGGCCTCGGCCTCGACGGCGGCGCGGCGTCCCTGCCGGACCTCATGCGCACCATCGCTGGACTGCCGGGGCTCCTGCGCCTGCGCTACACCACGAGCCACCCCAACGACATGGCGCCCGACCTCGTAGCGGCGCACAGCAGCCTGCCGGCCCTGATGCCGTTCCTGCACCTGCCGGTGCAGTCGGGCTCGGACCGGGTGCTGAAGGCGATGAACCGCAAGCACACGGCGGAAGCCTACCGCGAACGCATCGCCGCGGTGCGGGCCGTGCGGCCCGACATCGCCCTGTCGTCGGACTTCATCGTCGGCTTTCCCGGCGAGACCGAGGCGGAGTTCCAGGAGACCATGAGGCTCGTCGCCGACATCGGCTTCGCCAGCGCCTACTCGTTCAAGTACAGCGCCCGCCCCGGGACCCCGGCGGCGGAGTGGGCCGACGCGGTGCCGGAGGACGTGAAGACCCGCCGTCTCCACGCCCTCCAGGCCCTGCTCGATGCCCAGCGCCACGCCTTCAACGCCTCCTTTGTCGGTTCCGTCGTGGAAGTGCTGGTGGAGAAGGCCGGGCGCCACGCGGGTCAGGTCGCGGGCAAGACGCCTCACCTCCTTCCCGTTCAGTTCGACGCGCCCACATCCACCATCGGCACCCTGGTGCCCGTGCGGATCGTCCGGGCCGGCTCCAACAGCCTGTTCGGCGAGGCCGTGGCCGACGCGGCGGTCGCGGCGTGAGCCGAGCGATCCCGTTCCGTGTGATCACCATCGAAGGAAACCGGCGTGGCAGCATCTGACGGGATCGGCCGGGGCGGCCCCTTGCGCGGGCGCGGCCCGGCGGCGCGCACGGGCGAGATCGTCGAATCCCTCGAGGCGTCCCTGACCTTCGACGACAACCGCCTCGCGAGCCTCGTCTTCGGCCAGTACGACCAGAACGTCGCCCATATCGAGCGTCGCCTCGACGTCGTCGCCACGGCTTTGGGCAACCACCTCGTCATCAAGGGGTCGCCCGAGGCGGCGGAGAAGGCCCGCAAGGTGTTCGAGCGCCTCTACGCCCGGGTGCGGGCGAGCGGCACCGCCCTGACCCTCGGCGACGTCGACGGCGCGATCCAGGAGACGACGCAGCAGGGCACCCTGTTCCCGGCGGCCGAGGTCAGCGCCGAGCCCGACCGGCCGGTCTTCGACCAGATCGCCACCCGCCGGCGCGGCGCCGTGCGCGCCCGCAATCCGGCCCAGGACGCCTACATCAAGCTCCTGCGCACCCGCGAGCTCGTCTTCGCCGAGGGTCCGGCCGGCACCGGCAAGACCTGGCTCGCCGTGGGCCACGCCGTCTCCCTGCTGGAGCAGGGCCATGTCGAGCGCATCATCCTGTCCCGCCCCGCCGTCGAGGCCGGCGAGCGCCTCGGCTTCCTGCCCGGCGACATGCGCGACAAGGTCGATCCGTACCTGCGCCCGATCTACGACGCCCTCTACGACTTCATGGAGGCCCGCCACGTCGATCGCGGCCTCCAGACCGGGATCATCGAGATCGCGCCCCTGGCCTTCATGCGCGGGCGCACCCTGACCAACGCCGTGGTGCTCCTCGACGAGGCGCAGAACACCACCTCCATGCAGATGAAGATGTTTCTGACCCGCCTCGGCGAGAACTCGCGGATGATCATCACGGGCGATCCGAGCCAGGTCGATCTGCCGCCGGGCCAGCGCTCGGGCCTCGTCGAGGCGGTGAACATCCTCGACGGCGTCGAGGGCATCGGCCGCGTCACGTTCCGCGACGTCGACGTGGTCCGCCACGACCTCGTCCGCCGCATCGTCACCGCCTACGAATCGGCCGCCCACGGCGAGCACGATTCCGATCGCAACCCGAACCCGCGCCGCCGGCCGAGCGCATGACCGTCGAGAACGAGATCGACGTCGCCGTCGAGGACGAGCGCTGGGAAGGCGTGACGCCCGACCTCGAAGCCTTCGTCGTCCGCGCCGTGGAGGCCGGCCTCGCCGTGGCGCCGGACTTGCCCGAGGGGGCGGTCGAGGTCAGCATCCTGCTCACCACCGATGCGGCCGTGCGGGCGCTGAACAAGACCTGGCGGGCCCAGGACAAGCCCACCAACGTCCTGTCGTTTCCAAGCCCCCCGCAGCCCCCCCATGCGGGAATGGCGCGGCCCCTGGGCGATGTCGTTCTTGCGTATGACACGATGCTGCGCGAGAGTGCGGAGCAATCGAAGCCGCTCAGCCATCACCTCGCGCACCTCCTTGTCCATGGCACCCTCCACCTCCTCGGTCAGGACCACGAGACGGGCGACGCGGACGCCGAGGCCATGGAGGCGCTCGAAGTCGCGGCCCTCGCCACCCTCGGCGTGCCCGATCCCTACGCCGATTGAGCGGCAGCAACGCCGGCCATCCCAGATCAGAGAGACATGACGAACGATCGAAGTCGCGGCGCGGCCCAGGCCGCGCCCAGCGCACATGACGGTGAGGCTCAGGCCCGCGAGCCCTGGTACGACCGCCTGCTGCACGTGTTCCACCTCCGGCCGCGCGATTCGTTGCGCGACGACATCGAGGACCGGCTGGCCGAGCCCGATTCGGGCGAGAACGCCTTCTCGCCCATCGAGCGGGCCATGCTCAAGAACGTGCTCGGCCTGCACAAGGTGCGGGTCGACGACGTGATGATCCCGCGCATCGACATCGTCGCCGTGTCCATGGACACGAGTCTCGGCGAACTGCTGAAGCTGTTCCGCACGGCCGGGCATTCGCGCCTGCCCGTCTACGGCGAGACCCTCGACGACCCCAAGGGCATGGTCCACATCCGCGACTTCGTCGATCACATCGCCGCGCGGGCGGAAGCCGGTTTCCGGCGCCCGGGCGCGTCGCCCGTCGAGACCCCGGACGAGGCGCCGCCCCCGCGTCCCCGCCGGGGCGCCCGCGCCCTGCGCACGCTCAACCTCGGCAACGTCGATCTGTCGGCGACCCTGGCGTCCACCCGCATCCAGCGCCCGGTCCTGTTCGTGCCCCCCTCCATGCCGGCCATCGACCTCCTGGTGCGGATGCAGGCGACCCGGACCCACATGGCCCTCGTCATCGACGAGTACGGCGGCACCGACGGCCTCATCTCCATCGAGGATCTCGTCGAGATGGTGGTGGGCGACATCGAGGACGAGCACGACGTGGCCGAAGGGCGCCTCGTCCACCGCGTCGAGGGCGAGGGCGACGTGTTCGTCGCCGATGCCCGCGCGGGCCTCGCCGAAGTGTCGGAGGCCAGCGGCGTCGACCTCGTCGCGGCGGTCGGCGACATGGCCGAGGAGATCGACACCATCGGCGGTCTCATCGTCACCCTGGCCGGCCGCGTGCCGTCGCGGGGCGAGTTCATCGCCGGTCCGGGCGACCTCGAATTCGAGGTGCTCGACGCCGACCCGCGCCGGGTCAAGCGCCTGCGCCTGCAGCGCGGCGACGCGCGGATCACCGCGGTGGTGCCCCTGGCCCTGCCGCCGCCCGCGCCCAACCCGAGCCTCGAAGCCCCCGCGTCGTGACGGCGCCCCTCGCGTCATGAACCGCAGCCGCGCCGACGCCGTGCCGGCGGCGGGGCCCCTCGCCGTCCTCGCCCAGTGGGTGATGCTGAGCGCGGGGTGGCACCGGTTGCTCCTGGCCTATTGCGCCGGTGCCTTCGGGGCCCTGGCGATGCCGCCCTTCGGGGCGCTTCCGGCCCTCGCCGTCGCCCTCGCCGTCGGGGTCTGGCTCCTGGACGGGGCCGCGACGGGCCGAAGCGCCTGGCGCACCCTCCGGGTCGCCGGGCTCATCGGCTGGGCCTGGGGCTTCGGCTACCTCACGGCCGGCCTGTGGTGGCTCGGCTCGGCCTTCCTCGTGGAGGCGGAGGACTTCGCCTGGGCCCTGCCCCTCGGGGTGATCGGCCTGCCCGCCGTCCTCGGCCTGTTCTACGGGCTCGGGTTCGCCCTCGCCCGCCTCCTCTGGTCGCCGGGCGCGGGGCGGCTTCTGGCCCTCGGCTTCGGCCTCGCCACCTGCGAATGGCTGCGCGGGCACCTCTTCACCGGGTTTCCCTGGAACAGCCTCGGCATGGCGCTGGGCCAGAACCTCTGGCTGATGCAGTCGGCCGCCGGCATCGGCCTCTACGGCCTTACCCTCCTCGCCGTCCTCGTCGCCGCCGCGCCCGCGACCCTCGCCACGGGTGCGACCCGATCCGGGCGCCTCGTCCCGACCCTCGCGGCGGGCCTGGTCCTCGCGGCCATGGCCGTCCTCGGCGCCGCGCGCCTGCCGGCCGGTCCGGACGCCACGGTGGCGGGCATCCGCCTGCGCCTCGTTCAGCCGAACCTCAACCAGGACGCCAAGTTCCGCCCCGAGAACCGCGCGGACATCCTTGACCGCTACATCGAACTCAGCGACCGGGCCGCCGCCCCCGACCGTTCGGGGATCGCCGACGTCACCCACGTGATCTGGCCGGAATCGGCGTTTCCCTTCCTGATCCAGCGCGATCCGGAAGCCCTGGCGCGCATCGCCGCCGCCCTGCCGCCGGGCACGCAGCTCATCACCGGCGCGGCCCGCGCCGACACGCCGGCCGAGGGCGAGCGCCCGCGCTTCTTCAATTCGATCCTCACCCTCGCGGCCGGACCGAAGCTCGGCGACGTCTACGACAAGGTCCACCTCGTCCCCTTCGGCGAGTACCTGCCCGGCCCCCTCGACGCCACCTTGCGCGCCCTGCGCATCCGGCAGTTCGTGGCGATCCCCGGCGGCTTCACCGCAGGAGACCGGGCGCGTCAGCGCATCCTGTCGGTGCCGGGCCTGCCGCCGGTGGCCGCCACCATCTGCTACGAGGCGATCTTTCCCGGTGCCATCGTGCCGGAAGCGACGCCGAGCGGTCCGCCGCCGGTGCCGGGGCTGATCCTCAACCTCACCAACGACGCCTGGTTCGGCGACACCCCCGGCCCCCGCCAGCACTTCGCCCAGGCGCGCCTGCGCGCCGTCGAAGAGGGGCTGCCCCTGGTGCGCGACGCCAACACCGGCATCTCGGCCGTGGTCGATGCCCATGGGCGGATCACCGCGAGCCTGCCCGTCGGGGTCGAGGGCGTCCTCGACGCCGATCTTCCCGTACGCCTGACCCAGCGCACGCCCTATGCCCGTTTCGGCGATGCGCCCTTCGCCCTGATGCTGGGCCTCGCGTTCCTCGGGGCGCTGGCCGTGCGGCGCCGGTCGCCCGGGGCCGCATGACGAGGGCCGCACGACGGGGACCGCGTGACGTGAGCGGCCCGGCCACCCTCCACCCCGCCCTGGTCGGCGTCGGGATCATGCTCGTCGCGTTCAACCTGCGCCCGGCCCTGACCACGGTCGGTCCCCTCCTCGAGGCGATCCGGGCGACGACGGGACTGAGCACCGCCGGGGCCGCTTTCCTCAACACCCTGCCGGTCCTGTGCATCGGCCTCGCCTGTGCGCTGGGACCCGTGGTGATCCACCGCCTCGGCGCCGACCGGGGCGTGCTCCTCGCCGTCGCCGTCGTGGCCCTCGGCTCGGGTTTGCGCGGCCTCGGCGGCCTCGCGCCGCTCTTCGTCGGCGCCTGCCTCGCCGCCATGGGGATCGGCCTCGCCGGCGTCCTGCTGCCGGGCCTGGTCAAGCGTGATTTTCCGGCCCGCGTCGGCCTGATGACCGGGCTCTACACAATGGTCCTGTGCCTCGGCGCCGCCGCCGGGGCCGGGCTCAGCGTCCCCCTCGCCCAATCCGTCGACGGGTGGTCCCCGGCCCTCGGCCTCTGGGGCGTGCCGGCCCTCGTCGCGACCCTGGCCTGGCTGCCCTTCGCCCGCAGCGCCGACCCGGCCGCGCCGTCCGTGCGGCGGCCGCCCCTGTGGCGGGACACCCTCGCCTGGCAGGTCACCGGCTTCATGGGCCTGCAATCGTCCCTGGCCTACATCATGTTCGGCTGGCTGCCGGTGCTGCTGCACGATCGCGGCCTGAGTGCCGTCGATGCCGGGTTCGTGGCGTCGCTGATGAGCCTCGGGCAGGCGCCGGCCGCCCTCCTGGTGCCCACCCTCGCCGCCCGCGCCCGCGATCAGCGCCCCTTCGTGGCCGGCCTCCTCGCCGTGGCCGTCGTCGCCCTGCTCGCCCTCGCCATCGGCCCCGTCGACCTCGTGCGGCCCTTCGGGATGGTGCTCGGCTTCGGCATCGGCGGCCTGTTCGGTCTCGGGCTCACCCTCATCGTCCTGCGCGTCCGCGACGCCGCCGCGACGGCGTCCCTCGCGGCGATGTCGCAGAGCGTCGGCTACACCCTCGCCGCCCTCGGGCCCCTGGGCTTCGGCCTCGCGCACGACCTCACCGGGCGCTGGGGCGCCTCCGTCGGCCTGTTCTGCGCCATCGCGTTCGGCGCCCTGCTGTTCGGCCTCGGGGCCGGCCGCGACCGGAAGGTCGGCGGCCCCTGACGGCCGCGCCGCGCGTCGCGATGGCGGACGCCCGACGCGCTCAGGCGATCGCCCGCATGGGCGGGTGGTACACCGTCATGCCGGCCGCGGGGCGCGACGCGGTGAGGCCGTTCTGCATGATCCAGGCGAGGGTCTGCGCCTGGGGCATGGGCCGCGCGAAATGGTACCCCTGCAGGATGGGGCATCCGAGTCCGACCAGGATGTCCGCCTGCGCCCTGGTCTCGACGCCCTCGGCCACCACGTCGACGCCGAGGGATTGGGCGAACGCGAAGATCGCGCCCGTCAGCCGGCGATCCTTCTGCACGTCGCCCAAATTCTGGATGAAGCTCTTGTCGATCTTGATGCCGTCGAAGTTGATGGTGCGCAGGGAGCCGATGGACGAATAAGCGACGCCGAAATCGTCGACGATGATGCGCACGCCCATCCGCCTCAGGGCGGCGAGATCGGCCCCGCCGCGCTCGGTGGAGTACACGGCCTCTTCGGTGATCTCGATGGCGATGGCGGTCGGCGCGACGCCGTGGGCCGTCAGCTCCCGGGCGATCATGTCGGCGACCCGGTAGGTGCCGAACTCGTCGGGCGAGACGTTGAGCGAGACGACGATGCCGGGGCGTCCGAGCTGTGCGAGCTTCTGGGCCATGCGGCACACGCCCTGGACCACCGCCCGGGTGAGACGCTCGGACTGCCGCGTGGCGGCGGCGGCCCTGACCACGTCCGGCGGCGACAGCCATCCGAGTTCCGGATGGTTCCAGCGCAGGAGGGCCTCCAATCCGCAGACCTCGCCGGTCCCGCTCTCGACCTGCGGCTGGAACCACACTTCGATCCCGCCCCCGTCCACGGCTTCGATGAGGTCCCGGCCGATCAGCTGGCGGATCACCGCCCCGCGCCGCATGTCGTCGCCGAACGCGCGCCACGTCGCGCGTCCCTCCGACTTGGCCCGGTAGAGCGCGAGATCGGCGCAGCCCTGCAGGTCCTTCACCGTGACGCCGTCCGTGGGATAGCGCGCGAAACCCACGCTGGCGCCGGTCTGCCAGGCCCGGTCGGAGAGCAGGAACGGTTCGCCGAGCCGCCTCACGATCCTCTCGGCGATCGCTTCGTCCTCCGCCGCCATCGTGGGCCGGAAGATGAGCGCGGCGAACTCGTCGCCGCCCAGGCGCGCGATGAGATCGTCGGGCCCCAGGAGGTCTTTCAGGCGCCGGGCCACTTCCATCAGCGCCGCGTCGCCCTCCGCATGGCCCAGGGTGTCGTTGATCTCCTTGAAGCGGTCGAGGTCGATCAACATGACCGTCAGGTCACCCTCGCCCGAGGCGGAACGGGCCAGGAACTGGTCGAAGGCCCTCTGATAGGCGACCCTGTTGGCGAGTCCGGTGAGATGGTCGTGGGTCGCGACATATTCCAGGCGATGGACGGCCTGCGTCGCAACGTCGTTCGCGGCCTGCAACGACGCGGCGAGGTGGGTGGCTTCGTATTTCAGCCGTGCGGCGTGCTTGAACTGCTGCTCGGTCTTGGTGGACGCCTTGATCATCATGACGGCGAGCAGGAACAGGTTCAGGGCGATGATCCGCGACTCGATGGGATCGGCGGTCGCGAGGAGCAGGATCAGCACGAGATTGTGCGGGCCGACGAAGGCGAGGACGACCCCGCGGTGTGCCGTCGACTGGATGGCGGCACCGGCGGTGATCCCACAGAAGGCCAGGCCCGTGCCGATGGTGAAAGCCTGCCCCGCGACGGCGACCCCGATGAGGCCCACCGCCCAGCAGAAGCCGGAGAGAAACGCGCCGAGCGTATAACCGACGAGTATTCGAGCGGGCTCTCTCTCCGACCTTCCCGTCTTCCACCAGTAGGAGGCCAACGTCAGGCGCGTGACATTGATGACGGCATTGGAACCGACCCAGGCGAGCAGGAAACCATGGTCGACGCTGGGCCACATCATGATGGCGAACGAGCAGGACACGAAGACGTTCGAGATCAGCGCCGGGAGCAGGGCATGATGGACGGCGCTCAATTGATCGCGCGTCACGAGCGACTCGATCGTCTGCGGCCCTCTACGCATCGCTTGCTCAACTTTCCCGCCGAACCAGCACAAACATCGCACCTTCGGATGTTGGCATAAGGCAGCGAGAAACGTGAAAAATATCTTGCTGGAGGGCGACTCCGACGAGTGGAGGAGACTATTCCTGCCTCATAAATCCAGAATAGACCATATCGTACAGAGTTCTGTCGGCCTCGCGATCCTGTTTTGCTCGAAGTCGACAGTCGAATTTCCCTGGATTTGATTCATGGCGAGATTTGTATTTCGACGATGCGTGGTCTGCCCGCAAGCATCGGGGTATTCCAGCGCAAGTGGTGGCAGCCATGACGCATGATATCCCAGGACGCGCCGACTTCCGTTTCGTCCCTCGACGCGCGAACGTCGTGTCGCTTGCGCCGCGTCGTCTTCCGACATGTCTCGCGGTGCATGACGGTCGCGGCCAAATCCATCCGCGACCGGCGACGCACGGCCTGCGCGCAAAGAAAAGCCCCGCAGGGTCGGACCCTGCGGGGCTTCTAGCCGCGCACGAACGCTGCGGGTCTCAGGTCACTCGGCGGCGACGCGGTGGGCCTGGCTGCCATCAGTGTAGGTCTCGGCCTGGAGGCGCTTGCCCGGGGCCGCGCGGCCCGGCAGGGGCGGCAGGGTCAGGGCCTTCTGCAGGTCGATGCCCGCACCCTCGGCGACGCGGCGGCCGTAATCCGCATCCGCGTGCGAGAAGTGCCAGACCATCCGGAGCTGGATCGCCTCGGGGCACTGCTTCATGTCGCCGACGAGGTTGGCGATGAGGTCGTCCCGCTCCCAATCCTGGAACGAGCGGTAGCGCACGCCGGCCTGGGCGTAATCGTCCTCGGTGCGCGAGGTCTGGTAGCGGCCGAGCTGGCCCTGCACCGGCTGGTGATAGTCCTTCGCGGGCTTCGGCGCTTCGGCGAGGCCTTCGCCGAGGGTCGAGGGCTCGTAGTTGATGTGCCGGTTCGGGCCGGTGCCGTCGACGCCGTAGGTCATCTGGCCGTCGCGCTGGTTCGAATAGACCTTCACGCCGGGCTGCGGCGCGTTGATCGGCAGCTGCAGGTAGTTGGCGCCGACGCGGTAACGCTGCGTGTCCGAGTAGGACAGAGTGCGCCCCTGGAGCATCTTGTCGTCCGAGAAGTCGATGCCGTCCACCAGAACGCCGGTGCCGAAAGCAGACTGCTCGACTTCCGCGAAGAAGTTGTCCGGCACGCGGTCGAGCACCATGCGGCCAACGGGCAGGAGCGGGAAGTCCTCCACCGGCCACAGCTTGGTGTCGTCGAGGGGATCGAACGACAGGTGGTCGTTCGGGCCGTCGGGCATGATCTGCACGCAGAATTCCCACTCGGGAAAGTTGCCCTTGGAGATGTTGTCGTAGAGGTCGCGGGTGGCGTGGCCGACGTCCTTCGCCTGGATCTCGGACGCCTGGGCCGAGGTCAGGTTGCGGATGCCCTGCTTCGGCTCCCAGTGGAACTTGCAGAGCACGGCTTCGCCCTGGTCGTTGACGAGCTTGTAGGTGTTGACGCCCGAGCCCTCCATCTCGCGATAGTTGGCCGGAATGCCCCAGGGCGACTTCAAATGAGTGACCATGTGGATGGCTTCGGGGTGCTGGGCCACGAAGTCGAAGAAGCGCCACGCCTCCTGGCGGTTCGTCACCGGGTCGGGCTTGAACGCGTGGATCATGTCGGGGAACTTGATCGCGTCGCGGATGAAGAAGACCTTGAGGTTGTTGCCCACCAGATCCCAGTTGCCGTCGACGGTCTTGAACTTCACCGCGAAGCCGCGCGGATCGCGCTCGGTCTCAGGCGACTCCTTGGCGCCCGCGACCGTGGAGAAGCGCACGAACATCGGGGTCTTCACGCCGGTCTCGTTGAGCACGCGGGCGCGGGTGTACTTGGACGCCGGCTCGTTGCCGATCTTGCCGTAGGCTTCGAAGTAGCCGTGCGCGCCGGCGCCGCGGGCATGGACCACGCGCTCGGGGATGCGCTCACGGTCGAAATGGGTGATCTTCTCGATGAACTGGTAGTTCTCGAGGGTCGCCGGACCACGCTCGCCCACCGTGCGGGTGCTCTGGTTGTCGCGGACCGGGTGGCCCTGGCGGGTGGTCAGGATCGGGCGCTGTTCGGTCATCGGGCATTCTCTCCGAGAGGTTGTGTCGGGCCAGGGGACGATTCGGGAGCCGGACGGCTCGAAAAACACATCGACCCTGGAATAGTTCTGAGACAGCTTTATGAACCCTCCCCGGGCGTTTGGCCAATGCATCGTGGCAAACGTTCTGATAGGCGTAGCCTATGAACCTGTCCGGCCTGTCCCTGCGCGACCTCGAATATGTGGTGGCCGTCGCCGAGGAATCGCATTTCGGCCGCGCCGCCGAACGGTGCAACGTCAGCCAGCCGACCCTGAGCGTGCAGGTGCGCAAGCTCGAGGAAGCCCTGGGCCTCGTCCTGTTCGAGCGCGGCAACCGCAGGGTGATGCTCACCCCCGCCGGGCAGGGCATCGTCCGCCAGGCCCGCACGGTCCTGGCCGAGGCGCAGCGCCTGCTCGTCCTGGCGAGCGAGGGACGCGGGGCGCCCCTCACCGGCCGCCTCGTGCTCGCCGCGATCCAGACCCTGGGACCGTACCTCTTCCCCCTCGTCCTGCGCAGCCTGCGCCAGGAGTTTCCCCTGCTGGCCCTGGCGCTCAGCGAGGCCCGCACGGCCGAGATCCTGGAGGGGCTCCGCGACGGGCGCATCGATGCCGCCCTGCTGTCCCTGCCGGTGCCGTCGTCGGGACTGACGCTCTCGCCGCTGTTCATCGAGCCGTTCCTCCTCGCCTGCCCGGCCGATCACGCCCTCGCCCGGGGCGGAGCGCTGCGGGCCCGCGACATCGCCGGGCCGGACCTCCTGCTCCTCGACGAGGGCAACTGCCTGCGCGACCAGACCGTGGCGGCCTGCGGCGCCGGAAGTGCCGCGGGCCGCCACGCCACGAGCCTCGAGACCCTGCGCTCCATGGTGGCGGCGGGTGCGGGCTACACCCTGCTGCCGGCGCTGGCCGTGCCGACCAGCCCCGATCCCAGCGGCTTGACCGTGACGCGCGGCTTCGACGTCGACGGCCCCGGCCGCACCATCGCGCTCGCCTGGCGCGCCAGCGATCCGCGCGGCGCCGGCCTGTCGCATCTGGCCGCGTTCTTCCGGGCCCACGCGCCCATGGGGACCGCCGCCTGCCGCGACGACGGTGCCGCCCGCCTCCCACGGGCGCGCCGTGACAGCGTGGCCGATCCGGTGTAGCGCGCAGGCCTCCGTCCCCCCTGCCCCCGGCTCTCGACTTTGCTCCCTTTCCGGTCCCTCGGCCTCTGGACGGCCCTCGTCGCGGCCTCGGGCGCCCTCGCGTACGGCCTCGCCGCCGCGCATTTCCCCGCCGCCCTCCTGCTCGGGCCGATGCTCGCCGCCATCGCGTTCGGCGTCGGCGGCGCCGGGCTCGGGGTCCCGAAACCCGGTTTCCTCGCGGCGCAGGCGATGATCGGCTGCCTCGTGGCGAAAGCCGTCACCACGGAGATCGTCGCCACCATTACGGAGGACGGTTGGCTCATCCTCGCCGTGGTCCTCGTCACCGTGGTGGCGGGCGCCGTCGTCGGCTGGGCCCTGACCCGCCTGCGCATCCTGCCCGGCACCACCGCCGCCTGGGGGTCCTCGCCCGGCGGCGCCGCCGCCATGGTGGCGATGTCGGAAGAGTACGGCGCCGACCCGCGCCTCGTCGCCTTCATGCAGTACGTCCGCGTCGTCGCCGTGGTGCTGTCGGCCTCCGCGGTGGCGCGCCTGCTCACCGATGTCGCCGCCCCCGCCGCGCCCGCGCCCGATGCGACGCCGCCGCTGGCCGTGCTGGCGACCCTCGCGGTGGCGGCGGCGGGCTTCGGCCTCGCGTCCCTCCTGCGGATGCCGGCCGCCGCCCTCATCGGGCCGATGCTCCTCGGCGCCCTGCTGCACGCCCTGGGCCTCGTCGGCATGGCCCTGCCGATGCCGCTCCTCGACCTCGCCTACGCGACCATCGGCTGGTACGTCGGCCTGCGCTTCCGCCGCGAGACCCTGCGGGAGACCGTCGTCGCCCTGCCGGGTATCCTCGTGGCGACGGTGGCGGTCATCGCCCTCTGCGCGGTCTGGGCCTACGGCCTCACCCGCCTGCTGCCCATCGATTTCCTCACGGCCTACCTCGCCACCAGCCCCGGCGGCCTCGATTCCGTGGCGATCATCGCGGTGGGCTCGAAGGCGGACGTGTCGTTCGTCCTCGCGGTGCAGACCCTGCGGCTGTTCGTGGTGCTGCTCACCGGACCGCTTTTGGCCAAGTGGATCGCCAGGGGCGCGCCGGACAAGGGCACGCTGGACAAGGGCACGCTGGACAAGGGCGCTCCGAAGGCCTGACCATGCGCGCGCTCCTCATCGCCTTCCTCAATTCCTGGCGCGGCCTCGTCCACGGCGCCCGCACGGAGCGGGCGGTGCGCCTCGAACTCGCGCTTCTTCTGCTCGGCCTGCCCCTGGCGATGGTGCTGGGCGCAACCCTCTGGGTCCGCGTCGCCCTGCTCGCGAGCCTGCTCCTGATGCTGGCCGCCGAGTTCCTCAACACGGCCGTGGAGAAGCTCTGCGACCATCTCCACCCGGGCCATCACCCGAAGATCGGCATCGTCAAGGATCTGGCCTCGGCCGGCGCGTTCCTCGCGCAGGGGATCGCTGCGCTGATATGGCTCGCGGCCCTCGTCGAGCGGACCGGCTGAGGCCGAACCCGCCGCTGGAGCGATCGCCCGGATCGCTGACGCTTGGAGCCGGCGGGCTTGCGTCGCACGCCACGGTGGACGACGATACCGGCGACCCTTACCGTTCCGGTCGCTTTACCAAGGGCAGGGGAGCCGACGATGACGACGCCACGCCAGCAGGAGAGGGTCTCGATCCGTCGCCGCGTGCTCGTCAGCAATACGGCAGCGAACATGATCGCGTCGCTGTATCCGTTCAACAAGACCAAGGCGAACGCTGCGTTGGCGGCGATCAAGGCGAGTGTGCTCGACTCGGACAAGGTCAGGAAGATCGTCGGCGTCGAGAATGCGTTCGTCGCGCGGGCCGGCGATCTGCGGGTGGTCTTCAAGAACGAGGGCGATTCGGTCGTCATTACCTCCGTCCTCGCGCAGGTCTGATGGCGAAGCCCTACTTCGACGCGCACGTGTTTCGCCTGATCGATGCCGAAGCCGAGCTCGTCGAATTCAAGACCCTCCTCGAGACTAATGTCGATCTCGCCGAGCGTGAGCAGGTGCTTGCGCGTTTCAGGACGTGCCCCAATCTCTGCGCGATGATGGGACAGTACAATGTCCGCCTGGGGATCGGCGATCTGATCAAGCGCGAGTTTCGGATTCTCCCGCATTTCCGGACCGATCTCACCGTCCGCCGCGCCGGCACCGACAACATCTGCCTGATCGAGTTCGAGGGTGCGTCCGAACGGCATATCTTCGAAGACAGCCAGCGCGGCGTCGACACGTGGGCGCGCGCGTTCGAAAAGGGGTTCAGTCAGGTCGTCGACTGGACGTGGGCGCTCGACCATTACCGCAAGACCGGAGATTACGTGGACGCCTTCGGCGGCGACCGACCCAATATCGTCGGCGTGCTTGTCATCGGACGCTCCACCGCGCTGTCGACGACGGTCCGCAAGGATCGGTGGGAGTGGCGTCGAAACAAGGTCAAGGCCGACAGCTTCACCCTGACCCTGGTGACCTTCGACGAACTCTATCGGGACTTCGAAATGTGGCTCGGCCTGAGAAGGATGGATGCCGCGGCCTCCTGAGGGGCGGTTTTTGTGGACGCGCCGCGCGACCAGCGGCCTCCCTCGCTTCTTGCGCCCCGAGGGCCTATGTGCGGGCAACAGTCTTCCGCACCGCACCACCGCCGGAGCCCGTGTCTCCTTGACCGACTATATCCGTAAAATCCTCACCGCCCGCGTCTACGACGTGGCCATCGAGAGCCCGCTGGATCCGATGCCGCGCATGTCCGCGCGCCTCGGGCGCCCGGTCCTCCTGAAGCGCGAGGACCTGCAGCCGGTGTTCTCGTTCAAGCTGCGCGGGGCCTACAACAAGATGTCGGGCCTCTCCGCGGAGGTGTTGTCGCGGGGCGTCGTCTGTGCCTCGGCCGGCAACCACGCGCAGGGGGTGGCGCTCGCCGCCGCGCGCCTGAACGTCCGCGCCGTCATCGTGATGCCGCGCACCACCCCGGCCATCAAGGTCGATGCCTGCCGGGCGCGCGGCGCCGAGGTGATCCTGTTCGGCGACGCCTTCGACGAGGCCCTGGGCCACGCCCGCGAACTGGAGGCGGCCCAGGGCCTGACCTTCCTGCACCCGTTCGACGATCCCGACGTGATCGCCGGCCAGGGCACCATCGGCATGGAGATCCTGACCCAGCATTCCGGGCCCATCGAGGCGATCTTCGTGCCCATCGGCGGCGGCGGCCTGGCGGCCGGCATCGCGACCTTCGTGAAGTACCTGCGGCCCGAGACCAGGGTGATCGGCGTCGAGCCGGACGACGCCGCCTGCATGGCGGCGGCGCTCGCCGCGAACGAGCGCGTCATCCTGCCCACCGTCGGCCTGTTCGCCGACGGCGTCGCCGTGCGCCAGGCCGGCGCGGAGACGTTTCGGCTCTGCCGCGAACACCTCGACGGGGTCATCACCGTCGACACCGACGCCATGTGCGCGGCGGTCAAGGACATCTTCGATGATACCCGCGCCATTTCGGAGCCGTCCGGCGCCCTGGCGCTCGCCGGGGCCAAGGCCTACGCGGCGCGCGAAGGCGGCGGCACCGGGACGCTGGTGGCGATCTCCAGCGGCGCCAACCTCAACTTCGACCGCCTGCGCCACATCGCCGAGCGCGCCGAGCTCGGCGAGCAGCGCGAGGTCCTGCTCGGCGTGACGATCCCCGAACGGCCCGGCGCCTACCGCGCCTTCATCCGGACCCTGGGCCCGCGCGCCATCACCGAGTTCAACTACCGCTACGCGCGGGGCGGCGACGCCCAGATCTTCGTCGGCATCAACCTGCCCGGCGGCGCGCCGGAGAAGCGCGCCCTCATCGCCGAACTGGCGGCGGCCGGCTACCGCGCCCTCGACATGAGCGACAACGAGATGGCCAAGGTCCATATCCGCTACATGGTCGGCGGCCGGGCGACGGGTCTCGCCGACGAGCGCCTCTGCCGCTTCCAGTTCCCCGAGCGGCCGGGCGCCCTGATGAAGTTCCTCGACGGCCTCGGCGACGGGTTCGACATCACCCTGTTCCACTACCGCAACCACGGCGCCGATTACGGCCGGGTCCTGGCCGGCATCGCGGTGCCGCCCGCCGAGCGCGCCCGCTTCGACGCCGCCATCGACGCGCTGGGCTATCCCTGCATCGACGAGACCGACAATCCGGCCTACCGGATGTTCCTCGACGACGGGACGGCGGCGACGCACGCTTGAACGATCGGTCGCCCGCGGCTGGGTTCTCCGCGTGCGGCCGCTTGTTTCCGACAACGCGAATTGTGGAACAAAAACAAAACTTACGGTTGTTTACTGAGGCAACACTAGCAATAAGATCAGGATTCAAACCTATTATAGGGACTTATCTGGACTTGATCGGACGATCGTCCTGCGTGCACGCGCCTTAATAAGAGATTCTTAGAGTTCTTTCGGCAGAGGAAAGGCCCCTTCTCGTGGTGCCGCCGAATGTCCGCTTTCGCCAGTCTCAAGGTCCGCCTCCCCGCCATCACCGTCGGCCTCGCCCTCGTCAGCGCCACGGCCATGGGCGGATTGAGCTGGCACTTCGCCCGGTCCGGCCTCGTCGAGGGCGCCCAGAACCGGCTGGAACTGGCGGCGGACGCGCGCAAGATCGGCATCGAACTCGTGGCGGAGCGGGCCGCCGGCGATCTCGCCACCACGGCGGCCAACCCGCAGGTCGGCGGCAACTTCGCGGACCTCGTCGAAGCCCTCGATCCGGCCAAGGCCGACTTCGCCCAGATCGTCCAGGCCTACACGTCTTCGGCCAGACCCGAGGATCGCCTCGCCGCCGAGGCGACGGGCACCATGTACGGGCGCCGTCACGGCAAGGTGCAGGAGGTGGCGCGCAAGCTCGTCGAGCGGCGCGGCTACGCCGACCTCATCTTCGTCTCCGAGGACGGGCGCCTCGTCTACACCACCACGAAGGGCGCGGATTTCGCCCATGCCCTGTCCGAGCGCGCGTTCGCCGAAACCGGCCTCGCCCGGCTGGTCCAGCGCCTGAAGGCGGGCGAGGCGGACGCGACCCTGTTCGAGGATTTCGCGCCCTACCCGGCCGAGGCCGGTCCCTCCGCCTTCCTCGGGCGGTCCATCGCGCGCCGCGCCAACGTCGCCATGGGAACCGGCCAGGCGGCCGAGCGCGTCGGCTTCGTGGTGATGCGCGTCACGCCGGCCCTGTTCGACCGGACCCTGTCCGATCGCGGCGGCCTCGGCGACACCGGTCAGGTCGTGGCGGTCGGCGCCGACGGGCGCCTGCGCAGCAATGCCCCCCTGGGTGGCGGTGCGACGGCCGGAACCGAGGCCGCGGGGTTCGGCCTGACGCCGGCCCTCCTCGGCACCGGCCACGCCTTCGGCTACGCGGCCGGCGACGGCGAGCGCATGGCGGCGACGGCCAAGGTCTCGGTCATGGGCGCGCCCTGGACCCTGGTCGCCACGCAATCCGACGACGAGATCCTCGGCGCCGTGGCGACCCTCACCCGCGCCCTCGCCCTGGCGGCCCTCGGCGTCCTCGCGGCCACGGCGCTCCTCGGCCTGCTGTTCGCGCGCTCCATCGTCCGTCCCCTCGGCGCCCTCACCCGGGCGCTGGACGCCCTCGCCCGCCGCGAGACCCTGGCCGACGTGCCCGGCGCCGGCCGCACCGACGAGATCGGCGGCATCGCGCGCGCCGTCGTCACCATCCGGGACATCTCCCTCGAGGACGCGGCCCGGCAGCTCGAGACGAATGCCGCCGCGCGGATGCGCGAGGAATCCGATCGGCGCGCCCTGCTCGCCGACCTCGCCGACGGCTTCGAGCGCTCGGTGGGCCGCATCGTCGAGACGGTGTCGCAGGCGGCCTCCGGCCTCAACCACGCCTCGGACAGCATGATCAGCGCCGTGGCCGGGACCGCGCGGCGCTCCGGCACCGTCGCGGCGACGGCGCACGAGACGGCCGGGAACGTCGACGCCGTCGCGGCGGCGGCGGAGGAACTCGGCGCGACGGTGGAGGAGATCGGCCGTCAGGTCGAGCAGGCCGCCGACATGTCGCGCAATGCCGTGGACGAGGCGAGCCGCACCGCCGAGACCATGCGCCGGCTCTCGGCCGCCGCCGCCCGCATCGGCGACGTCGTCGGGATCGTCTCGCAGATCGCCGGCCAGACCAACCTGCTGGCGCTCAACGCCACCATCGAGGCGGCCCGGGCCGGCGAGGCCGGGCGCGGCTTCGCCGTGGTCGCGGCCGAGGTGAAGAGCCTGGCCGAGCAGACCGCGCGCGCGACCACGGAGATCGGCCAGCAGGTGGAGGCGATCCAGGCCGCCACCGGGGAGGCCGCCGGCGCGATCCAGGGCATCGTCAGCCGCATCGAGGGTATGAGCCAGGTCACCGGCAGCATCGCGGCGGCCGTCGAGGAGCAGGGCGTCACCACCCAGGAGATCGTCCGCAACATGGGCCAGGCCTCGGCCGGTACCGGGGCGATGACGCAGGACATCGCGGCGGTGGCCCGATCCGCCGACGAAGCCGGGACCTCCGCCGGACAGGTCCAGCAGGCCTCCGCCGACCTCGCGCGCCAGTCCGAGAGCCTGCGGGCGGAAGTCGACGGGTTCCTCGCCACCGTGCGGGCCGCCTGAGTCGGCTTCCCACCGATCGGACGATCCCGGCCCGATCCGGCGCTCGGGATCGCCCGAGCGTCGCACCCTTGCCGAGTCGTCTCAGAAGCTCACCGCCCGGACCCGGCGCACCTGCGGGATCGCGTCGATCTGCTTCACCACCGCCTCCGAGACCGGCGCATCCACCGCGCAGAAGCAGATGGCGCTGCCGCCCTCTTCCTCGCGGCCGAGGTTGAACGTCGCGACGTTCACCCCGGCGTCGCCCAGGATGCTGCCGAGCCGCCCGATGAAGCCCGGCTTGTCGTGGTTGCGCACGTAGAGCATGTGGCGCGCGAACGCCGCGTCGATGGCGATGGAGCGGATCTCGATGACGCGGGGCTTGCCGTCGTGGAACACCGTGCCGGCGGCGTCGCGCGGCATGTCCTCGGCGTCGACGGTGATCCGGATCACCGATTCGAAGTCCGTGGCCGCGCCCTCGCGCTTGATCTCGTCGACGACGATGCCGCGCTCCCGCGCCAGTGCCGGCGCCGACACCATGTTGATGTCCTGGAGGAACGGCCGCAGCACCCCGGTGATGGCCGCGGACGTCAGGGCGCGGGTGTTCATGGCGGCCACCGCCCCCTCGTAGGTGATGCGGATGCCCTTGATCGGCGCCTCCGTGAGCTGGCCGAGGAACGAGCCGAGCTTTTCCGCCAATGCGACGAAGGGTTTCAGGCGCGGCGCCTCGTCGGCGGAGATGGACGGGAAGTTGATGGCGTTGGTGATGGCGCCCTGGAGCAGGTAGTCGGACATCTGCTCGGCCACCTGCAGGGCGACGTTCTCCTGCGCCTCGTTGGTGGAGGCGCCGAGATGCGGCGTGCAGATGACGTTCGGGTGCCCGAACAGCGGGTTCTCCCTGGCCGGCTCGGTGACGAACACATCGAGGGCCGCGCCCGCCACGTGGCCCGAATCGAGGGCGGCGCGCAGGGCGACCTCGTCGACGAGGCCGCCGCGGGCGCAGTTGATGATCCGCACCCCGCGCCTGGTCTTCGCCAGGGCCTCGGCCGACAGGATGTTGCGGGTCTTGTCCGTCATCGGCACGTGCAGGGTGATGATGTCGGCCCGCGCCAGCAGGGCGTCGAGCTCTACCTTCTCGACGCCGAGTTCGACGGCGCGCTCCGGCGACAGGTAGGGGTCGTAGGCCACGACCTTGAGCTTGAGGCCGATGGCCCGGTCGGCCACGATGGCGCCGATGTTGCCGCAGCCGATGACGCCGAGCGTCTTGGCCGTCAGCTCCACGCCCATGAAGCGGTTCTTCTCCCACTTGCCGGCCTGGGTCGAGGCATCGGCCTGGGGCAGCTGGCGGGCCAGCGCGAACATCAGCGCGATGGCGTGCTCGGCGGTGGTGATGGAATTGCCGAACGGCGTGTTCATCACGATGATGCCCCGCGCGGTGGCGGCCGCCACGTCGACGTTGTCGACGCCGATGCCGGCCCGGCCGATGACCTTGAGGCGGCCCGCCTCGGCGATGACCTTGCTGGTGACCTTGGAGGCCGAGCGGATGGCGAGGCCGTCGTAATGGCCGACGATCGCCGCGAACGCCTCCTTGTCCTTGCCGAGGTCGGGGATGAAATCGACGTCGATGCCGCGATCGCGAAAGATCTGCACGGCGGCGTCGGAGAGGGCGTCGGAAATAAGCACCTTGGGAGCAGCCATGACGGCCTCCGGGATTTTGGGGAAAAGGGGATTTTGGGTGACGCGCAGGGCACCTCACCCCCTCCTGCGAATGACCGCCTGCACACGGGGCGCGGGCAGCGCGGGTTCCCTCTCCTTCCAGGAGAGGGAGCCCGTTGCGCCTTACGCCGACACATCCGTCGGTGGGAGGGCTGCCTTATGGGGGCAGGAAGCGCGCCGCAGTCCTACGCGGCCTGCGCGAGCTTCGCCTTCTCGGCGGCGAACGCCCAGTCGAGCCACGGCATCAGGGCTTCGAGGTCGGACGCTTCCACCGTGCCGCCGCACCAGATGCGCAGGCCCGCGGGGGCGTCGCGGTAGGCGCCGATGTCGTAGGCGATGCCCTCGCGGTCGAGGGTATCGGCCATGCCCTTGGCCACGGCCTCGACGGCCTTGTCACCCTTGGCCAGCACGTCCGGATCGGTGATGACGAGGCACACGCCGGTGTTGGTGTAGGTGGCGGAATCCGCGGCGAGATGGCCGATCCAGGGCGTGCGGGCCACCCAGTCGTGGACCACTTTCGCGTTGGCGTCGGCCCGCGCGTGGAGCGCGTCGAGGCCGCCGATGCCTTTCGCCCATTTCAGGGTGTCGAGGTAATCCTCCACCGCCAGCATGGACGGCGTGTTGATGGTGTCGCCCTTGAAGATGCCCTCGATGAGCTTGCCGTCCTTGGCCATGCGGAAGACTTTCGGCACGGGCCAGGCGGGGGTGTTGCCCTCGATGCGCGCGACGGCGCGGGGGGAGAGCACGATCATGCCGTGCGCGGCCTCGCCGCCCATGACCTTCTGCCAGGAGAAGGTCACGACATCGAGCTTGTCCCAGGCCAGCGGCATGGCGAAGGCGGCCGAGGTGGCGTCGCAGATGGTGACGCCCTCGCGGTCGGCGGCGATCCAGTCGCCGTTCGGCACGCGCACGCCGGCGGCGGTGCCGTTCCAGGTGAAGATGACGTCGTTGTGCCGGGTATCGACGGCCGCGAGGTCCGGCAGGATGCCGTAGTCGCCGACATGGACCTTCGGCGCGATCTTGAGTTCCTTCAGGGCGTCCGTGACCCATTCGAGGCCGAACGCCTCCCAGGCCACGACCTCCACGGTCTTCGGCCCGAGCATCGACCACATGGCCATCTCGACGGCGCCGGTGTCGGAGGCCGGCACGATGCCGATGCGATAGTCGGCCGGGACCTGCAGCACCGCGCGGGTGAGGTCGATGGCTTCCTTGAGCTTGGCCTTGCCGAGGGCGGAGCGGTGCGAGCGCCCGAGGGCGGCGCCTTCGAGGGCCTGGAGGCTCCAGCCGGGGCGCTTGGTGCAGGGACCGGACGAGAAATTCGGCACGCGGGGGCGCGTGGTGGGTCGGCTCATGGTGGTCATCCTTCCAGATGAAAGCTCCTCGTTGGGGAGGAGTGGCCCGCCCGGAGCGATGCACCGCGACCCACCCGAAGGCAAGTTTCTTTTTGTGAAGATCAGTCGGCGTTCGACGAATGCCGTTTGAGGCAGCCTACAGGCGGCGCGTTCACTGCATCACGACTTGTGGATCAGGACTCGGGCGCATCCAGCAGGTCCGGCCGGCGGGCGCGGGTGAGGCGCAGGGATTCCTCCGCCCGCCACCTGGCGATGGCCCCGTGGTTGCCCCCGGTGAGCACGTCGGGAATCGTTCGCCCCTCCCAGTCCCGCGGCCGGGTGTAGTGCGGGTATTCGAGGCGGCCGCCCTCGAAGCTTTCCTCGACGCCCGACGCCGCCTTGCCCATGACGCCGGGCAGCAGGCGCACGCAGGCGTCGAGCAGGGTGAGCGCCGCGATCTCGCCGCCCGACAGCACGTAGTCGCCGATGGAGATTTCCTCCAGGCCGCGGCCTTCGATGACGCGCTCGTCGACGCCCTCGAACCGGCCGCAGACGACGACGACGCCCGGCCCCTCGGTCAGGGCGCGCACGCGGGCCTGGGTCAGGGGTTTTCCGCGCGGGCTCATGAGCAGGCGCGGGCGCAGGTCGTCCGCGGGCGCCGCCGCGTCGAGGGCCGCCGCGAGCACGTCGCAGCGCAGGACCATGCCGGCGCCGCCCCCGGCCGGGCTGTCGTCGACGGCGCGGTGGCGGCCCAGCCCGTGCTCCCGGATCTGGCGGGCCTCTAATGCCCAGGTGCCCCGCGCCAGGGCCTCGCCCGAGAGGGAGTGGCCGAGGGGCCCTGGAAACATCTCCGGGTAGAGGGTGAGGATCGTGGCGTGCCAAGCCATGCTCGTCGGAGTCATGCTGTTGGAAGTCATGCTTATCGAAGTCATGCTGCTCCATGACGCGGGCCGGGCCGGCGGGTCAACGCGCCATGGCCCGGCACTTCCGCGGGGCGGCGGCGGTTATCCCGCCATGATGCGCCTCGTCCCCTTCGCCGTCGCCCTTGTCGCCGTCGCCCTTTTCACCTTGCCGGCCCTCGCCGCCGAGCCCCTCGGGCCGCCGGGCGCCCCGGCCGCCGCCTTCCCCAAGCCCGACCGGCCGGTGGCGGAGATCATCGCCCCGCTCTGGGCGCTGGAGGGCCAGCGCGACCGCGTCGACGAGGTCGGGCAGGTCGCCCGCCTGATGGGGATCGCGCCGGGCCAGACCGTGGCGGATATCGGCGCCGGGAGCGGCTACTACACCGTGCGGCTGGCCGAGCGCGTCGGCCCGCAGGGCCGTATCCTCGCCGAGGACGTGACCCCGTCCTACCTCGCCGACCTCGAGCGCCGGGTGGCGAACCTCCCCAACGTCACGGTTGTGCGGGGCGAGCCGCACGATCCCCGGCTTCCCCCGGCCTCCGTCGATGCCGCCGTCCTCGTCCACATGTACCACGAGATCACCCAGCCCTTCGGCCTCCTGCACAACCTGGCAGCGGCGATGAAGCCCGGCGGCCGGGTGGGCATCGTCGACGCCGACGCGATCCCGTCGCGGCACGGCACGCCGCCGGCCCTGCTCCGCTGCGAGCTCGCCGCCATGGGCTACCGCGAGACCGGGTTTTCGGTCCTCGACGGCGGCGTCGGCTACCTCGCGATCTTCGAGGCCCCCGCCGTGGCGGCGCGGCCGGAGCCGGCGGCGATCCGGACCTGCCCGGACACGGCGACGCGGGCCGCCCCGACCCGCCGCTGACGGGCTTCACCCTTCGGTAGTGGCCGGCGCCCTACGGTTCCGTCGGACCTGTTCGACGGGAGACGCAGCGTGATCCTCGGCCTGTGGCTCGACCTTCCGGTCTGGCTGATCTTCACCACCCTCGCCGGCGTGTTCGCCGCCGCCACGGGGCTGTTCGTGCTCCTGAGCAACCTGCGCTGGACGCGGCCCGCCGTGCTGTTCGTCGGTACCGGCGTGATCCCGGCCTACTTCACGGCGATCTCGGTGCTGCTCGCCCTGCTGACGGGGTTCGTCGCCAACGACGCCTGGGAGCGCCAGCGCCAGGCGGCGCGGGTGGTGCAGAACGAGCGCTCGAACCTGCTCGCCGTCCACGACCTCAGCCTCGCCACCGTGTCGGACATGCGCGAAATCCGCACCGCACTCGTGGCCTACGCCGACGCCCTGATCACCGACGAATGGCCGAAGATGACGGACGGGCTGTCGTCCCTGGAGGCGGGCGCGGCCCTGGGGCGTCTCATGGCGGTGGCGGCCGACCCGAAGCACGACGTCGCCGGACAATCTGCCCACGCCCTGCTGCTCGACGCGGTGATGAACCTGCGCACGGCCCGGGGCGAGCGCCTCGCCCTCAGCGATGCCCAGGGCGACCAGTCGAAATGGCTGACCCTGATGGTGCTCGCCGGGCTGACCCTCGTTTCCATCGGCCTCGTCCACCTCGAACGCCCCATGGCGCAGGTGACGACCCTGACGCTGTTCTCCGTCGCCATGGTGACGACCCTCGGGGTCATCGCGCTCCACGAGCGCCCCTTCGACGGCCCCATGGCCATGAGCCCGACACCCATCGAGCGGGCGAAGGCGGTGATGCTGGAGGGGCGCGGGTAGCTGTCGGCGAAGCTGCTGCCTGTTTGACCCCGGATTTGGTGGAGCGGGTTGGACCCGGCTTCGCGCGACGGACGTGCTCGAACGCGGCCGTGCCGTTCGCCCGGGACGGGGCTCAACCGAGCGCGTCGTGTCAGCCGATGCATTCGATGAACGCGTCGTTGGCCATCATCGACACCCGGTCCCGCCCGCCCGCCTTGGCCGCATAGAGGGCCACGTCGGCCCGCCGCATCACGCCGTCCATCCCGTCCCGGCCCGACCATGTCGCGACCCCGATACTGACCGTCAGGCCCACGCGTTCCTCCCCCGGCGTGGGCACCCGCAACGCCGCGCAACGCCGCCGGACATTGTGTGCCACCACCGCGGCCGCCCCCGGTCCTTGCCCCTCGACCAGCAGCGCGAATTCCTCGCCGCCCCACCGGCACGACAGCGCCCCCGTCTCCCGCAGGACCCCCGCGACCGCCCGGATCGCCGCATCTCCCACCGCGTGCCCATGGCGGTCGTTGATGGTCTTGAAGTGGTCGATGTCGATCAGGAGCGCCGTCATCGGCGCCTCCGGGGTCGTCCCGTCGACCAGCCGCTCGGCGAGATGTTCGGCCCGCCGCAGGAAGGCACCGCGATTCAGGAGTTGCGACAGGTGGTCGGTGTCCGCCTGGCGGATCAGCTCCCGCTGCAGGCCGAGCAGGCGCTCGGTGGCGCGCAGGCGCGCGATCAACTCGTCCCGGCCCGGAGGTTTTGACATGAAGTCGTCGGCCCCGCTGTCGAGCACTTCGCCCAGGCTGCGGCTGCCGTGGGCCGAGGACATCACCAGGATGGCGAGCGGCCGGGGTGCGTTGGCCAGCAGACGCAGCTGCCAGCACAGTTCGAACCCGTCGAGCGGGTGGGTTTCCAGGCTGGTCAGGACGCAGGCCACGGTCTCGTCGGCGGCGACGCGGGCGAGCGCTTCCCCGGCATCGGTGAAGCACAGGGCCTCATGGCCGCTCGCCGCCAGAATCTCGGTCACGGACCGATGGATGACCCGGCTCGGGTCGACGACGACGATGCGCAAGGTTGTCCTCAGCCGGGAGATCGATGGCGGAAAGCGAGGGGGTGGAGTTTCCCAAACTGGCAGGGCCGCAGTCCCGCCGAGGATCTGAACGTGCTGTAAACCATCACGGTGCGCGTCGCAGCCCGTGGATCACGATTTGTCTATACCATCTCGAATTCGTGAGGCGGTTGTATCGAATGCGATGGAAATTCCTATCGGCATGTATCGGTGCGCAATGCTTCTTGGGGGCATCGGACGGGAAACGACCGTTTCGGCGGTCGACGTCCTTCGAATCCCTTTCCCAGGAAGCCCAGACCATGTTCGTCCGCACCCTCGATTTGCTGTGCCTCCGCGTCCTGGGTTCACCGGCCCTCGGACGGGGGGTGCGCGCGGTCATCGTCGGGGCAGCACGACAGACCCCTCCCCGCACGGAGACCGCCGACGGTCGGGCCGGCACGATGGTCCCGGTCCGCTAGTCGGAGGGATCGCCAAGAGGCGGAGCGAGCATCGCCCCGGACCCTCTCACCCTGGCGAACGAAGGGATCGGCGCGCCGGGAACACCTGCGTCCGCGGCTTGGTCACGGCTTGGAGTGGGGCGACGGCGGCGTTCGCTTCGAGGCCATTGCCGCTCGGAGGCGCAGGGGCGCGGAGCCGACACGACACGGACGCCCAGGGCCATCGCCGGGCGTCGGAGCCCCCCTAGACCGGCTCGTCGGGCGGGCGCGGCCCGGCCGGGGCGAACAGGTCGTCGGGGGGATCGATCACGACCCGGCCACCGGCGATGTCGAGCTCCGGCACGAAGGCCTTGGTGAAGGGCAGGAGGGCGGTGGCGCCGCCGAGGGCCGGCTTGATCTCCAGGAGATCGCCGCCGCCGTAATTCGGCACGTCCGCGACGGTGCCGAGGCGGGTCCCGGCGGTATCGACCACGTCGAGGCCGACGAGGTCGGCGGTGAAGAACTCGTCTTCCGCCTCGACGCTGCCGAGGCGCTCGCGGGGGAGATAGAGCGCGAGGCGGTTCAAGCCCTCCGCACCCGTGCGGTCGGCCACACCCTTGACGCGGACCACCAGCAGGTCGGGCGAGGCGCCGCCGGCCCGGCGCACCTCGGTGAATTCGATGCGGCGCCCGTCGGCCCCGATCAGGGGTCCGTAGGACGCGATGGCCTGCGGGTCGCCGGTGTAGGATTTGAGGCGGATCTCGCCGTTGAGCCCGTGCGCACGGCCGAACTCGCCCATCTGGACGAGGCTCGGATCGGTGGTGGGCAGGGGCGCATCGGCGTCGGGGTTCGGCCGGTGGGCCGAGGTCGGGACGCTCGCGCCGATGCGTCCGGGACGCGCGCGGCGTCCGCCGTCCCCGTGGGGCGTGTGACCGGGGGGACGGCGGGCCATGCGCTGCGCCTCAGGCCGCGGCGTCTTCGGCCGGCGGGGCGGCGGCCTTCTCGGCGCGCTTGGCGGCGCGCTCCTTGGCCTTCTCGCCGGGCTCGGCCTTCTGCGGGTTGTTGCGCGCGGGGCGCTTGGCGAGGCCGGCGGCGTCGAGGAAGCGCAGGACGCGGTCGGTGGGCTGGGCGCCCTTGGCGAGCCAGGCCTGGATCTTGTCGGACTCGAGCACGATGCGGGCCGGATCGTCCTTGGCCTTCATGGGATCGTAGACGCCGACCTTCTCGATGAAGCGGCCGTCGCGGGGGGCGCGGGCGTCGGCGACGACGATGCGGTAGTACGGGCGCTTCTTGGCGCCGCCACGGGTGAGACGGATCTTGAGGGACATGGTTTCTACTCTCTGTTTTCGATCGCGTTGTGGTTGGCCGCGATCGTCTGGTGGTGCCGGATCACTTCCTTGACCACGAAGGCCAGGAAGGTCTCGGCGAAATCGGGATCGAGCTTGGCGTCGATCGCGAGCCGGCGCAGGCGGGCGATCTGCATCGCCTCGCGCCCGGGGTCGGAGGCGGGCAGGCCTTTGCGGGCCTTCAGCTCGCCGACCCGCTGGGTGCAGCGGAACCGCTCGGCGAGCAGGTAGATCAGGGCCGCATCGAAGTTGTCGATGCTCTCGCGCAGGCGCACGAGTTCGGGGTCGATCCCCTGCGCCGCCATGGTCTCGGGGCCGCTCATTTCTTCTTCCCCGGCAGGAAGCCGCCAAGGCCGGGCAGACCCTTGCCGCCGAGACCCGGAAGCCCCGGCATCTTGCCGCCCAGGCCCGGAGGCATGGGGGGCAGCTTGCCGCCGAACTGCTTCTGCATGTCGGCGATCATCTCGGGCGTCGGCTCGGGCATGCCCGGGGGCAGGCCGGGCATCCCGCCCGGCATCCCGCCACCGCCACCCATGCCGAACATCGAGCCCAGCGCCTGGCCGATGCCGCGCTTGCCCGAGCCCATGGCCTTCATCATGTCGGCCATGGTCCGGTGCATCTTGAGGAGCTTGTTCAGCTCCTCCACCTTCGTCCCCGAACCCGCCGCGATGCGCTTCTTGCGGGAGTTCTTGAGGAGGTCGGGATTCTTGCGCTCCTGGGCGGTCATCGACGAGATGATGGCCCGCTGGCGGGCGAACATCTTCTCGTCGAGGTTGGCGTTCTCGACCTGCTTCTTGATCTGGCCCATGCCCGGCAGCATGCCCATGAGGCCGCCGATGCCGCCCATCTTCTCCATCTGGGCGAGCTGCATCGACAGGTCGTCGAGGTCGAACTTGCCCTTGCGCATCTTCTCCGCGGTGCGGAGCGCCTGCTCGTGGTCGATGGTCTCGGCCGCCTTCTCCACGAGGGAGACGATGTCGCCCATGCCGAGGATGCGGTTGGCGACGCGGGAGGGGTGGAATTCCTCCAGGGCGTCGACCTTCTCGCCGGTGCCGACGAGCTTGATCGGCTTGCCGGTGACGGCGCGCATGGACAGGGCCGCGCCGCCGCGCGAATCGCCGTCCATGCGGGTGAGCACGATGCCGGTGACGCCGAGGCGCTGGTCGAAGGCGCGGGCGGTGACGACGGCATCCTGGCCCGTGAGCGCGTCGGCGACGAGGAGCACCTCGTGCGGGTTGGTGGCGGCCTTCACCTCGGCCGCCTCCTGCATCAGCGCCTCGTCGAGGGTGGTGCGGCCGGCGGTGTCGAGCATCACCACGTCGAAGCCGCCCAGCCGCGCCGCATCCATGGCGCGCCGGGCGATCTGCACCGCCGACTGGCCGGCGACGATGGGCAGGCACTCGACCTCGACCTGCTTGGCGAGAATAGCCAGCTGCTCCATGGCGGCCGGGCGGCGGGTGTCGAGGGAGGCGAGCAGGACCCTGCGCTTGTCGCGCGACGCCAGCCGGCGGGCGATCTTGGCCGTCGTCGTGGTCTTGCCCGAGCCCTGGAGGCCGACCATCAGGATGGCGACGGGGGCGGGGGCGTTGAGGTCGATGAGCCCGACATCGGAGCCCAGCATCGCCGTCAGCTCGTCGTTGACGATCTTGACGACCATCTGGCCGGGGGTGACCGACTTGACGACGACGGCGCCCACCGCCTTCTCGCGCACCTTCTCGGTGAAGTCGCGCACGACTTCGAGGGCGACGTCGGCCTCGAGCAGGGCGCGGCGGACCTCACGCAGGGCGGCGGTGACGTCGGCCTCGGTGAGGGCGCCGCGGCGCGTCAGCCCCGAGAGAATGCCGGACAGGCGGTCGGACAGGCCTTCGAACATGCGTCAGGCTCCCTGGGCCAGGATCGTCAGGACACGTCTCGTCACGGCGAACAGCATCACTGGTTGATGCCCGCGCTCTCGGCCCGGCGCGCCTGGAGGGCGTTCTCGAAGCTGCGCACGGCGCGGGCGAACTTGTCCCGGCACTCCGGATTGCAGAAACCCACGACGGCGCCGTTGTAGAGGGTCAGCGAATCGGCCGCGATGGGCTTGCCCGACCACGGGCAGACGTCGTTGACCGCATCCGCGATGTCCAGCGGCGTGTTCGACGTGAGGGGCGTGGCGTGGGGCATGCGGCCTTCGAACGAGTGTGCGATCGACGCCCTGTCCCCAACGCGAAGCTCGCCCGAGGGCGCATCGCGCTGTCGGGCGTTGACCTCCGGCCTCATGGGACCGGTCGGCGTTCGTGCTGACGATCGGATCGTCTGAAAGATGAAGGGTCGGTTAGGACGAGAATGCGGGGGAGTCAAGTTTTCTGGCCGGCGGGCCGGGTTGTGACTTTGACAGGGGTTCGCATCCAAAGCGATCATCGCGAGGCAGACTTCGCGAGGGGCGATGAGCGATACGGACGACGCCCGAGCCCGACTCATCTCGAACGAAAGCACGAAGTTGACGGCGACCTATGTCAACGGCGTCGCCATCGCAGTGCTCGCCATCGGAGGCCTGGCCCCGCTTTTTTCCCAGGATGTCTCTGTGCCGACGACGCCCAACCGCCCTTCGCTAACGCCGGGCATTTCCCTTCTTTGCTTATGCGTCAGCAGCACCCTACATTGGGTTGCCAGAAGTCTTCTCCGGGAGTTGCGGTAATGGACATCCACACCCTGACCCTCCTGCTATACCCGTTGGGCGCCTTGCTACTCGGCCTTGGAACCGTATGGCTCGCCCGCCGCGCGCACTGAAGCAGCGTCAACGGCCTTCGGCCGAAAGCCCCGGCAAATCCTGCAGGGCCGGGTCCGACAGCGCCATCACCTTGAACAGGCTGCCCATGCCGCGCCGGGCCGGATCGGTGAGGCGCGACACGGCCGTGGCGATTCGTAACGCCTGCTGCGGCGTGGCGTTGGCGCTGAGGCGTTCGGCGCGCGCGCGCAGACCGAGCGCCTGGAGGAAGTCGCGCTGGTCGATGGGGCCGTGCACCCGCGCGCCCGCACCGGCGGCGGCCCGTGCCAGGGCCGAAAAATCCACGTGGGTGGTCAGATCGGCCTCCCCCGGCGCCTCCAGGGGATCGACGAAGCGGTGCCCCGCCACGGCCTGGAGCGAATCGCCGAAGCCCGGCCGGGCGTGACCGTAATCGATGGCGAGCATCGCGCCGCCGTCCCGCACGAGGCGCCGGGCGAGGTCGCGGACGGTGTCGAGGGCGGCCCCCGGCAGGGTCAGGGTCGCGCCGACGGGCGCCGGCGCGTCGATGCGCGGATCGGGCTCGGCGGCGAGGCCGAAGACGAGGCGGTCGGCGTCGGGCGACAGGCCGATGCAGCGCTCGAACCAGCCGCGCGCCGTGCGCTGGAACTGGCGCACGGGCAGGGCGTCGAAGAACTCGTTGGCGACGACGAGGGCGGGCCCCGGCGGCAGGGTTGCGAGGCCCTCGTGCCATGTCGGCGCGAAGCCGGAGAGCCGCTCGGCCTGCGCGGCCCGCAGGACCGGGCTGGTCTCGACGAGGTGGAGGGCGGGGCGCAGGGTCGGCGCGGCGCGGGCAAGCGCTCTCAGCGCGTCGGCCATCAGGGTGCCGCGTCCGGGGCCGAGTTCCACCAGGGCGAGGTCGGCGGGCGCCCCCATGGCGCCCCACGCCGCCGCGATCCAGACCCCGATCAACTCGCCGAACATCTGCGAGATTTCCGGCGCAGTGACGAAGTCGCCCGCCGCCCCGAGGGGATCGCGGGTGCGGTAGTAGCCGTGGACCGGATGACCGAGGCAGAGGTCCATGTAGCGCGCCATCGGGATCGGCCCCGTCGCCAGAATCTCATCGCGCAGCAGCGTGAAAAGCGGCGTCGTCACGGGGCGTCGGCCCGGTTCGTCCTGGCGATGCCGCCGCGCGCCGCCAGTACGATGGTGACGAGGCCGACGAGCGCCATGGGCAGGCAGAGCAGCATCCCCATGGTGATGCCGCCCGTGGGCCAGCCCTCGGTGCCGAACAGGTAGCCGAGCTGCCGGTCGGGCTCACGGAAGAACTCGCAGAACGTCCGGGCGAGGGCGTAGCCGAGGACGAAGACGCCGCTGAGCAGACCCGGCTTGCGGAAGCCGAACACCCGCACGGCCACCGCCATCACGCCGAACAGCAGGGCGCCCTCGGTGGCGGCCTCGTAGAGCTGGCTCGGGTGGCGCGGCAGGGGGCCGCCGGACGGGAACACCACGGCGTAGTCGAAGTCCGGGGCGATGCGGCCCCACAGCTCGCCGTTCACGAAATTGGCGATGCGGCCGAAGAACAGCCCGATGGGGACCGTGACGGCGGCGAGGTCGAACAGGTTGAAGGCGGCGAGTTTTCGCGAGCGCGCGAACAGGGCCATGGCCAGCACGGCCCCGAGGAAGCCGCCGTGGAACGACATGCCGCCGTTGCGGATGGCGAGGATCTCGAGGGGGTCGTTCAGGTAGAGCGGCAGGTTGTAGAACAGAACGTAGCCGATGCGGCCGCCGAGGACGACGCCGAGGGCCACCCAGACGATGAGGTCGTCGATGTCGTTCAGGCTCGGCCGCCGGCCCGCACCCCAGAGCCGGTCCGTGGCGACGAGGCGGCGGGCGTAGAACCAGCCGCCGAGCAACCCGGCGATGTACGACAGGGCGTACCACTTGATGGTGATCGGCCCGATGGCCACCGCCACCGGATCGATGGCGGGAAACGGCAGGGCGAGGAGCGGTGGCATCGGCGGGCGTCCCGGTCTGATACGGTTTCCAGTTGATCGGTTCGGTTGAACCGGCCGATCGCTGAAAGAGGAAGTGAAGCGCGGGTCCCCTCTCCTGGAAGGAGAGGGACAGGGTGAGGTGTGTGACCTATTCAGAGATGTCCCACACCTCACCCCAACCCTCTCCTTTCAGGAGAGGGAGCCTGTCGCGCCTGATGCCGGCTCATTGTGGCTCTCGATATCAGCCACCGGGCGGATGTGTGAATCCGGTAGCCTTCCAAGAGAGGGAGCGGGAAGCGACCGCTCGATCCGAAGCGGTCGAACAGCGGCGGGTTGAGTGTCTCTCACGAAACGCCCGCTGCGCCGGTCTGCCGAATCACGGAGCCGGCGCCCATCGAAAACTCCGTAAAGCCCTTCGAGTCCGGGCATTGGACGCGCGGGGCCCGACCCGTCAAGGCCGAGCCCTGCGCGGGGATCATGCCGGCCCGACCGCGCCCCCGTCCGTGTCCCGTCGCGCCATGAGCAGGATGCCGTGTCCGTCCGGCCCCGTCAGGCCGGCCATGTGGCCGTCCCCGGACCGGAGGACGGCGTGTTCGGGCCGGGCTTCCGCGAGCCGGGCGAGGAGGGCGGGCAGGTCGTCGATGCCGAAGCAGAGCCGGGAGGTCGCCCGGTCGCGGGCGGTGAGCGGCAGGGGGGCCGCCGGCGCGGGGGGCGTGCGGTAGTGCAGGAGTTCCACGTGCGGGGTCGCCACCCCGGAGGGGCTGAGGGCGATCACATCCACCACCGGATCGGGCAGGCCGTCGAGGGTGGCCTGCTCGGGGCCCGCGTTGAGCCCCCGCGCCGTCAGCCGGAGGCCGAGGCCATCGCGAAAGAATGCCAGACTGGCCTCGATGTCCGTGACCGCGATGGCGGAATGGTCGAGGCCGGCGAACAGGCCGAGGGCCCGCGTCCAGCGCCCGGCGCCGCCCTCGGGAAACGCAATGAGTTCGAGGGGATGCCCATCGGGGTCGCGGAACTTCCAGGCGGTGACCCCGCCGGACGAGGGCGGCAGGACCTGCGGGCCGCCGCGTGAGATCGGCACGGGCCCGAGCGCTTCCACGCGCGCAAATGCCCGGTCCATGTCCGAGACCACGATGGCCGCGTGCTGGAACCACGGATCGTTGGCGCCGGCGCCGACGGGATAACGCTGGCCGGGCACGTCGAAGGCCAGGAACTCGATGCTCTGCCGCCCGAGCCCCATGCGCAGGCGCCCCCCGCTGGCCTCGGGGAGCCCGAGGGCCTCCAGCATGGCGGCCGGGATGCCCTCGACGGGACCGAGGCGCCGGAAGCCGAAGCCGTCGCGGTAGAACGCCTCCGTCCGGGCGAGGTCCGCCACCGTGCGGCTGATGGCGACGAGGCCGTCGACGCAGGCCCTCAAAGCAGTTGGGCTCCACGCCGGTTGACGTAGATCGCCATCAGCGTCCGGCCTGCGCAGAGGAACAGGCGTGAGCGTTCGCGTCCGCCGAAGGCGAGGTTGGCGACGGGGCCGGGCGTGAGGATCTTGCCGAGCAGGATGCCGGCGGGATCGATGCAATGGACCCCGTCGCCGGCGCTCGACCACAGGTTCCCCTCCGTGTCGCAGCGGAACCCGTCGGCGAAGCCCGGCTCGACCTTATGGAACACCCGTCCGCCGGACAGGCTGCCGCCGGCGCCGACCACGAAGACGCGCAGGTGCCGGGTCGGTTCGGCCGCGAATTGCAGGCCGCTCTCGGCGACGTAGAGGCGGCTCTCGTCGGGCGAGAAGCACAGGCCGTTGGGGCCCTCGAAATCGTCGGCCACGATGGTGAGGTGGCCGGTGCCCGGATCGAGGCGATAGACCCGCGCCGGCAGTTCGGAAGCCTGCTTGCCGCCCTCGTAATCGGTCTGGATGCCGTAGGGCGGGTCGGTGAACCAGATCGTCCCGTCGGACTTGCAGACGATGTCGTTGGGCGAGTTCAGGCGCCGTCCCTCGTAGCGATCGGCCAGCACCGTGACGGTGCCGTCGAGTTCGGTCCGGGTGATGCAGCGTCCCCGATGCGAGCACGACAGCAGCCGCCCCGCGCGGTCGCGGGCGTGGCCGTTCTCGAAGCGACTCGGCGAGCGATAGACGCTCACGCCGCCGTGCTCGCTCCAGCGCATGACCCGGTCGTTGGGCAGGTCGCTGAACAGGAGTTCGTCCCGGTCGCCGAACCAGACCGGCCCCTCGCACCAGCGGAACCCCTCCGCGAGGGTCTCCAGGGGGGCGTTCGGCAGGATGAAGGCGGCAAAGCGCGGGTCGTGGATCTCGAAGCCGTCCATGGCAGCCCCCTCAGGTGAAGCGTCCGGGCTGGTTCACCGTCGGGGTCACGTCGAGGCCGACCACCATCATGGTGCAGGGCTCGTCGCCGACGGTGCCGGAGAGGTGCCCCTTGCGGCCGTCATGGGCCCGCGTGTTCTGGTCCTCGCCGAACATGAGCTCGCCCGGGCCCATCTCGACGCGGTGCCCGTCCATGGTCTCGACGAACCAGCGGCCCGTGAGCACGGCGATCCACTGGGGCTTCGGGTTCTCGTGCCAGTCGCCGACCCAGCCGACGGGGAGCACCGTGAAGGTCACGCCGGATTTCGCCGGGTCCTGCTTGTCGTTCCATTGCGGCGCGACGTCGGGCCCGACGCCCTGGAACCGGAAGTTCGACAGGGTGAAGCGCTCCTGCCGGCTGATCCCGTCCGTGTCCGTGTAGACGTGCCAGTACGGCATGCTTGGCGTGATCTCGGCCATGGGGGGCTCCTGTCAGGGTTGGGTCGGGGCGGCCTGCGGGCCGCTCGCGAGGGGGTGGCGGACGACCTCCGAGGCGGGGGCGTAGCCGCCGCCGATCACCACGAGCAGCAGGCCGCCGACGAGGCCGAAATTCTTGAAGAAGTCCCAGAAATGAGCCCGGCCTTCGCCGTCGCGCGACCAGAACCGGGGAAATTCCCAGAAGCGGTGGAACAGCACCGCCGTCACGGCGCAGAAGCCGGCGAGCACGAAGGCGCCGGCCCGGTCGTACCAGCCGGTGACGATCATCACCGGCGTCACCGCCTCGACGACGATGCCGAGCACGAGGAGCAGGCCCGGAAACGGTAGGGGGCCGGTGGCGGCCTGGGCCCTGGCCTCGTCCCAGTGAACCACCTTGTCGTAGGCGCTCAGGGGAAACATGCCGACGAGGCAGACCTTGGCGAGCAGCGGCACGGCCACGAGGTCGAGCCAGCTCAACACCGGGCCTCCGGCGTGCCCGACGCGGGGGGTGAGGCGGACGGTTCGATCATCGGGGCCTCGGCGCGGGTGACGGAGCACGCGGGCGTGCCGTCTTCCCTCAACGCCGCGCCGCCGGAGCGGTTGCGCCGCCTCGCGCCTCCGTGTGCAATGCAGCGCGGAACGGGCCGGAGGGGCTTACGTTGGCCGTTTCGAACACCCGCTCCCGATGCCGCTCCGGCAAGGCTCCCCATGTCCCAGGATCGTTACGACGTCATCGTCATCGGCAGCGGTCCCGGCGGCGGTTCGCTGACGGCGCGTCTCGCCCGAACCGGCAAGCGCATCCTGCTCCTGGAGCGCGGCGACTACCTGCCCCGCTCGCAGGCGAACTGGAGCGCCAAGACCGTGTTCGTCGACGGCGCCTACCAGGCCAAGGAGACGTGGTACGGCGGCGACGGGCGCGCCTTCAGCCCGGCCCTGCACTACTATGTCGGGGGCAACTCGAAGGTCTACGGCGCGGCCCTGCTCCGGATGCGCGAGCGCGACTTCGAGGCCGTGCGCCACGTCGACGGCGTCTCCCCCGCCTGGCCCCTGGGCTACGACGCGTTCGAGCCGTACTACACGCAAGCCGAGCGCCTGTTCGCCGTCCACGGCAGCCGGGGCGAGGACCCCACCGAGCCGTGGGCGAGCGCGCCCTACGACCATCCCGCCGTCTCCCACGAGCCGCGCATCCAGCAGCTCTCGGACGATTGGGCGAAGCACGGCCTCCACCCGTTCCACCTGCCGCTGGGCATCAAGCTCGACGAGCGGAACGGCCGCCCGACGCCGACGAGCACCTGCATCCGCTGCGACGCCTTCGACGGGTTCCCCTGCCTCCTCAACGGCAAGGCCGACGCCCAGGTGATGACCGTCGACCCGACCCTCGCCGCCCACGACAACGTCACCCTCCTGGTCAACGCCTACGTCTCGCGCCTCGAGACGGATGCGTCGGGGCGCCGGGTCACCTCCGTCCACGTCACCCGCGACGGCGCGGAGGAACGCTACAGCGCCGACATCGTCGTGGTGGCGTGCGGGGCCCTGTCGTCGGCCCTGCTGCTCCTGCGCTCCCATTCCGATGCGCATCCGAACGGCCTCGCCAACGGCTCGGATCAGGTCGGACGCAACTACATGCGCCACAATATGTCGGTGCTGATGGCGCTCTCCAAGGAACCCAACGACACGGTGTTCCAGAAGACCCTGGCGGTGTCGGACTACTACTTCGAATCGAAGGCCTGGGAGTATCCCATGGGCCTGATCCAGATGTGCGCCAAGACGCAGCCCGACCAGATCCGCGGCGAGGAATTCCCGAAATGGACCGGTTTCCTGCCCGACGCGCCGTTCGAGATGGTGGCGCGCCATTCCATGGATTTCTGGCTGCAGAGCGAGGACCTGCCGCATTCCGACAACCGGGTCAGCCTCGACCGGGACGGCCGTGTGATCCTCGACGTCAAGGAGACCAACCGCGCGGCCCACGACCGCCTGCGCGACACCCTGGAGGGCCTGCTGCAGCCGGCCGGCGCCTACACCTACCTGTTCGAGCGCTCCCTCTACCTCGGCAAGAACATCCCGCTCAGCGGCACCGCGCACCAGTCCGGCACCCTGCGCTTCGGCACCGATCCGCGATCCTCGGTGCTCGACCTCGACTGCCGGGCCCACGAGGTCGACAACCTCTACGTCACCGACGCGAGCTTCTTTCCCTCGATCAGTGCGGTGAACCCCACCCTCACCATCGTGGCGAACGCCCTGAGGGTGGCGGCGCACCTGGAGGAGCGCTTGGGCTGAAGCTTGGACGCGCCCGCGTCCCGGGCGGCTCTTCGCAGCGACGGACCCGATGCGGGGCTCGACGGACACGCACCGCGCCGTCGTTCGCCGCCCGGCTGGCCTCGCCGAGGCGTTCTGACGTAAAGGCTCGGGTGACCCCGGCCCCTCCCCGCTCGGACGCGTTTCATGAAGATCGACGGCCAGCCCTACCGCACCATCTTCCCCGATGCCGACGGCGTCTCCGTGCGGGTCATCGACCAGACCCGCCTGCCCTTCGCGTTCGAGCTGAAGCGGCTCGGCTCCATGCACGAGGCCGGCACCGCCATCCGCACCATGGTGGTGCGCGGCGCGCCCCTCATCGGCGTCGCGGCGGCCTACGGCCTGGCCATGGGCTTGACCGAGGATTCCTCGGATGCCGGCATCGAGCGGGCGGTGGAGTTTCTGGCTGACACCCGTCCGACGGCGATCAACCTGCGCTGGGCCCTCGACCGGGTCGCGGCCAAGCTCCGCACCGTCCCGGACGTCGAGCGCGCCGCCTTCGCCTTCGCCGAGGCCGGGCGCATCGCCGAGGAGGACGTGGAGAGCTGCCACGCCATCGGCGTGCACGGCGCGAAGATCCTCGCCGACCTCCACGCCGGGACGGGCCGGACCGTCAACGTCCTGACCCATTGCAACGCCGGCTGGCTCGCCACCGTCGATTGGGGCACGGCCCTCGCGCCCATCTACGTCGCCCACGATGCCGGCGTGCCGGTCCACGTCTTCGTCGACGAGACCCGGCCGCGCAACCAGGGCGCGGCCCTCACCGCCTTCGAGCTCAACGCCCACGGCGTGCCCCACACGGTCATCGCCGACAATGCCGGCGGCCACCTCATGCAGCACGGCCGCATCGACCTCTGCCTCGTCGGCTCGGACCGCACCACGGCGTCCGGCGACGTCTGCAACAAGATCGGCACCTATCTGAAGGCGCTTGCCGCGTCCGACAACCGGGTGCCGTTCTACGCCGCCCTGCCGTTCTCGACCATCGACTGGACCCTCGACGACGGCGTGGCGCAGATCCCCATCGAGGAGCGCGACGGCCGCGAGGTCTCGCACCTCACCGGCCGCCTGCCCGACGGCGCCTTCGCCACCATCGAGGTGGTCTCGCCCGGCAGCCCCGTGGCGAACCCGGCCTTCGACGTGACCCCGGCCCGGCTGGTGACGGGCATCATCACCGAGCGGGGGGTGGCGACGGCGAGCGCGGACGGGTTGCTGTCGCTGTACCCGGAGCGACGGGCGAACTGATCCAAATCTTTGTCATTCCATGAAAACAGAATTTTAAATCGGGAGTAGGAAATTTCCAGACTCTCTTAATTTACGAGTTGAGTTCGCCGTTCAGTTGATACACTCTAGAGCTGCTCCCGCTGTCTTTGGACGGTATGTTAAGCTGCTGCAGGTTATTCAGTATAATGGTTGACCAAGTCAAATTGAACCGCTTGCGAGAGGTTATTACTGAGAATCTCCGAGTTCAAAGGGGTAGCGATGAAATAGACTATGTCAATGTCGGAACTGCTCTGCAGGATGCTTGTTCAAAGCAAAATCATGCAATCTTCGCATGACGAGGATGCGGGAAAACTTTACTATTACATCAATCAAGTCGGAGTCTAAAATTAGACACCAAATCGGTATATCTTAATTGTGAAGATTTCAAAAAGCACACGTTCCCGAATGTTTTAATTGAAATTCTTTCGGCTGTTTTTCGTGAAATAAACCGTAATCTTAGCGGCTGGTTCGGGCGGAAGCGGCAGTCTAAGATTATTATTGAAAATATCATCGCTAAACTTAATGATCTTCAAAAAGCAGCAGATACTCATGATGCGGACATTAAAAAGAAAAATCAGAACGAAATCAGCACAGGTTTAGAAGTCTCATCGGGCGTAGACGTCGATAAACTCAACCTCAAATTTGGCGCAAAAGACGAGGCAAAATCAAAGGTAGAAATTGAGCAGTCTTTTAAGATTCACCGAGAAAAGCTTCAAGAGTTAGACCAATGGCTTCCAAGACTCAAAGAAAGCATAAGAGAATTTTTCAATGCCTCGCCAAAAACCAAGGGTATAATAATTCATATTGATGATCTATATCACCTTAAGAGGACAGATCAAGCATTTGTCGTAGACTATATTCACCGCTTATGTAAGGATGTGCCTCTATTTTTCAAAATTGCGACGCTTCGTCATGCATCGACACTATATGCGGATCGTGACGGTCAGCCCATTGGCATACAAGAGCGCCACGATTTTCAACCCATCAACATTGACTACACATTCAGCGATTTCAAAAAAACCGCAAACCAAAATTGGCAAATACTAGAACAATTTGGGGCAAAAGCTGGCCTTTCAAAGGCTGAGGTTCAATCATTATTCAAAGGCGAAGGCTTCGATAGACTAATTATGGCAGGCGGAGGTGTTCCTCGAGATGTTCTCTCTTTGTTTTTAGAAGCTCTCTCGACAGTTAATGCAGGTGACGGAAACAAAATCGGAAAAGACGACATTCGTGTAATGTCGAGATCGAATTTCGAAAGAAAAATTGACGAGTTGAAGCAGGACTCCAAAGGAGACGAACAAGATGATCTACTCAAAGGAATTTATATTATTCGAGAGTTTTGCTTAGAGAAAAAGACAAATTTATTTCTTGTTCAAGAGCGTATGCTGCAACAAAATGATGAATGGCGAGCGCTTTTCAATAGATTGCTTGATTACAGGATAGTCCATAATTGTGCTACAGCCTTAACTCATAAATCCCAAGAGGGTACATACCAAGCTTTTGCAATAGATATTGGCTCATATGCACATTTCCGAAAACTACAAGATCGGTTTAACGAAATTGACGTGGCCGAGAATGGCGTCAAAGAAAAAATGCGATCCTCGCCGATATTAGACGCCGCAAAGTTGAATATGATGTTCAAATCGGCGCCGGAAAATGCAGAATCTATACTACTGCAAACAGACGACATCAAAATATCGCCAAATTAGCAGAAATTTTGTTAAAGATTGCTCGCCCACTGCCAGAACACCGACCCGGTGAACTCAAAAACCTTCGTGCCGTGCTGGTTCACGGCCTCGTTGTGGTGGGTGGCGACGCCCCAGCCCGGGCGCGAGGTCGATTGGCGCTTCTCGGTGAGGGCGCAGGTGTAGCGCAGGGTGTCGCCGGCATAGACCGGGGCGAGCCAGCGCAGGTCGCGGAACCCCGGCGAGGGCCCGAGCTGCGGCACGGGTCCGGAGGCCGCCGTCAGGGCGATGTCGCGCTGCCGGGTGATGTGGAGGCGCTTCATCCACACGGCCGCCGTGTGCCAGCCCGAGGCGCACAGGGCCCCGAAATGGCTCGTTCGCGCAGCCTCCGCGTCGAGGTGGAAGCTCTGGGGATCGTAGGCGCGGGCGAAGGCGGTGATGCCCTCGGCGGTGAAGACGTGCCGGCCGAGGTCGCGCGGGGCGCCGATGACGGCGTCCTTGAGGAACAGCAGGCGTTCGGCGTCGGTGCCCTCGGTGACGGGCACGGGGTGGCTGAGGTCGACGGCGCGGGGCGGCAGGGGCGCCGCGTCCCGGCGCGGGAACATCACCGAGAAGGCCTGGCTCATCACCGCCTCGTCGCGGCCGTTGAGCAGGGTCATGGCGAAGCGCACGAAGCCGCGATCGGGCTTCGTGTTCGAGGCCCGGCAGCTCTCGACCTTCACGGAGATGCGCAGGGTGTCGCCCGGCACCACCGGGCGCAGCCAGCGCAGCTGCATCACGCCCGGCGAACCCATGGAGGTCGCCCCCCGGAAAACGTCCTTCTGCAGAAGACGCATGCCGAAGCCGGCGCTCTGCCAGCCCGAGCCGATGAGGTGGCCGACGAAGGTCGCCTCCGCCGCCGCCTCGTCGAGGTGGAACGGCTGCGGGTCGAACTCGGCCGCGAAGGCGACGAGCTCGTCCCGCGTCACGGTGATCGGCCCGCCCGCGATGACGGTGCCGGGCAAAAAGTCCTCGAAGGCGATGCCGGTCATGCGCGCACTCAGTTGGCGAAGCGGAAATGCAGCACGTCGCCGTCCTGGACCACGTACTCCTTGCCCTCGAGGCGGAACTTCCCGGCCTCCTTGGCGCCGCTCTCGCCCTTGAGCGCCGTGTAATCGGCGAACGCGATGGTCTCGGCCCGGATGAAGCCTTTTTCGAAATCCGTGTGGATGACGCCGGCGGCGGCGGGGGCGCGGGTGCCCTTCTCGATGGTCCAGGCGCGGGCCTCCTTCGGGCCCACGGTGAAGTAGGTGATGAGGCCCAGAAGCTCGTAGCCGGCGCGGATGACGCGGTTGAGGCCGGGTTCGGCCAGCCCCACGGCCTCGAGGAAATCGCCCTGGTCGGCCTGCGGCATCACGGCGATCTCGCTCTCGATCTTGGCCGAGACCACCACGGCCTTGGCGCCCTCGGCCTTGGCCTGGGCCAGCACCGCCTCCGAATAGGCGTTGCCCTTGTCGGCGTCGCCCTCGTCGACGTTGCAGACGTAGAGGACGGGCTTGGCCGTCATCAGGCCGAGGGTCTGGAACAGGGCCTCCTCCTCGGGCTTGCGGGGCACGAGGCGGGCCGGCTTGCCCTCGCGCAGGAGCGGCAGGGCGCGGTTGACGAGGTCGAGGACCTCCTTCGCCTCCTTGTCGGCGCCCTTGGCCTTCTTCTCCAGGGCGAACAGGCGCTTCTCCAGGCTGTCGAGGTCGGCGAGCATGAGCTCGGTCTCGATGGTCTCGATATCGGCCTTGGGATCGACCTTGCCTTCCACGTGGGTGACGTCGCCGTCGGTGAAGCACCGCACCACGTGGGCGATGGCGTCGACCTCGCGGATGTTGGCGAGGAACTGGTTGCCGAGGCCCTCGCCCTTCGAGGCGCCGCGCACCAGCCCGGCGATGTCGACGAAGGTGAGCCGGGTCGGGATGATCTCCTTCGAGGCGGCGATCTTCGCCAGATCGTCGAGGCGCGCATCCGGCACCGCCACCTCGCCGACATTCGGCTCGATGGTGCAGAACGGATAGTTGGCCGCCTGCGCCGCCGCCGTCTGCGTCAGCGCGTTGAAGAGGGTCGACTTGCCGACGTTCGGCAGGCCGACGATACCGCATTTGAAGCCCATGGGTCTGTCCTAATGCTCGCCTAATGCTCGGTCATGACGGCCTCGGGGCCGACGGTGAAAGGGTTGAGGATGGTCGTTCCGCGGACCGTTCTGCCGTGCTGGTAATCCTCCGACAGGAGGTAGCGGCACCCGGCTCGGATCGCGGCGGCGAGGATCACGCAGTCCCACCATTGGAAGGTGGTCTCCTTCCGGATCTTCCACGCCTGCGCGATGAGGTCGAGATCGGTGGCGCCGTGCGAGAAGGGTTGAAGGGCGGCGGTCATGCGCTGCATCTCTCCCTCGTCCAGGCCGACCTTGCCCCGCAGGATGGCGTTGTGGAGCTCGCCGAGAATCTGCGGACTGACGATCAGGGCGTCGCGATGCGCGAGCATCGCGAGCCAATGCGCGGCCGCCCTCTGCTTGTCGGGGTAACGATCGTCGCGGGCGTAGAGGAGGACGTTCGTATCGACGAAGACCAGCTCAGTCGTCATCGTAGAGCTGCGCCGTCGTCGGGGCCTTCCCGTTCTCGTCCAGCACGTGAAGCGGCGGCCCGGCCAGGAAGAGGTCGAGCGCCTCGCGCTGGGTCAGGGGCCGGCCCACCCGCTGCTCCACGGCCTCGGCGACGAATTTCGACAGGCTCTTGCCGTCCCGCGCGGCCGCGACCCGCGCCCGCTGCAACAGCGCCTCGCTCATGGTCACGGTCACGTTCTTCATCGCTGCCTCCGCATCGCCCCCGATATCGTGTCCCCGTGTTTTCGTGTCAATTCCTGACTGAACGACGCCCGTGATTGCGTGTCCGTCAGGTGAGGGCCAGCGTGGCGCCGGCGTGAGGTGTGAAGGGATCGACGATGGTGAGCGTGTCGAAGGTCTGGCCATCGCCCAGATCCTCCGACACGAAGTACCGGCATCCGGCCTGGAGCGCCGAGGCCACGGCGAGACTGTCCCACCACGATAGGCGGTACCGTGCCTCGACGGCGATCGCCGCCCGGTGGGTCTGGGCGTCGAGGGGCGCCGTGCAGGCCGGATACAGGGTCGCGAGATAGGAGGCCGCCTCGAGGGCCGACACGAGCCGCCGCTTATGCACGAGGACGGCGTAGCACTCGTTCAGGATCTGGGGGCTGATCACCATCCGGCCCTGCCCGAAGGCCCGCTTCAACAGGTGCGCGCTCGCCGCCCGCTTCGTCGTGTCCCTCGGGTCCATTCCGTAGACCAGCAGGTTCGTGTCGAAGAACAGCCGGTCGGTCATACAGCGCCTCACGTAACGGCAGATTCTCGGCGACGCCCGGCCATCCGGGGCCGTCGAGGAACGCGCTGAAAGCCGCCAACTGGTCGGCCGCGTCCGGCGCCCGGCGCTCGACGAGGGCCTCACTGACGAAGCGCGACAGGCTCTGCCCGCGCTTGGCCGCCTCGACGCGGGCCCAAGCGAAGAGATCGTCTTCGAGGGTAATGGTGAGGTTCTTCATGGCCGATCCTCGCGAGACCCGAGATATCCTGTCCCCGTGTTTTCGTGTCAATTCTCGAACTCAACCGGGCTTGCCCGACCCGGCCCCCTCGCCGACGCCCTTGACGTCGTCCCAGCCGCGCCCCGCCATGGCGAGGTGGACCTTGTTCTGGAAGCTCGCATCCTCGCCGGCCGCGAGCAGCGCGATGTGGTCGGCGATGGCGCGGTCGAGGTCGTCGACCCAGGCGCCCTCGCCCTTGCCGAAATCGTTGAGCACGTAGGCGTGGACCAGGGCCTTGTCGCCCGGATGGCCGATGCCGAGGCGGACCCGGCGATAGTCGTTGCCGCACTGGGCCGTGATCGAGCGCAGGCCGTTATGCCCGGCATTGCCGCCACCGAGCTTCACCCGGAGCTTGGCCGGGGCGAGATCGAGCTCGTCGTGGAGCACGATGACGTCGGCCAGCGCGATCTTGTAGAAGCGCTGCGCTTCCGCGACCGAGCGGCCGGACTCGTTCATGAAGGTCTGGGGCTTCAGGAGGATCGCGCGCTCGGGGCCAAGAGCCACCTCGGCGATCTCGCCCTGGAACTTCTTCCGCCACGGCCCGGCGCGATGGACGCGCGCGATCTCGTCGACGGCCAGGAAACCGATGTTGTGGCGGTTGCGGGCGTAGCGGGAGCCGGGATTGCCGAGGCCGACGATCAGGCGCATGGCGCGAATGTTCCTGCCGGAAGGGGGGCCTGGAAACGGGAATGCCCCGGCCTGACGGCCGGGGCATCCTCAGGGACGTGAAACCGGGGGGTGCCCCGGGTCTCAGTCCTCCTTCTTCTCGTCCTCGGCGGCCTCGGCGGCCTCCTCGATCTTCTCATCGGCGGCTTCGGCCGACTGGGCCTCGGCGATGGCGGCCTCCTCGGCCTCCACCTCGGCGCCGAGCACCGTCGGCGGCACGACGTTGGCGACGGTGGCATCCGGCTCGCCCGTGAAGGTGGCGCCCGCGGGCAGCTTCACGTCGGCGATGTGGATGATGTCGCCGATCTCGCGACCGGTCAGATCGACCTCGATGGCCTCGGGGATCGCGTCGGGGGCGACCTCGAGGGCGAGGGTGTGGAGCACGATGTTGAGGGTGCCGCCGCGCTGCTTGATGCCGGGGGCCGCCTCGTCGTTGATGAAGTGCACCGGCACCTCGACGGTGATGGACTGGCCGGCGACGACGCGCAGGAAGTCGACGTGCAGCGGCACGCCGTTCACCGGGTCGAGCTGGAAGTCGCGGGGAATCGCGCGGGTCTTCTTGCCGCCGGCGTTGATCTCGAACAGCGTGGTCTTGAACCCGCCGGCGTAGATCAGGGTGCGGGTGCGGATGAGGTCGATGGCGATGGCCTGCGGGGCCTGGCCGCCGCCGTAGATGACGGCGGGAACTTGGCCCTGGCGACGAACGGCCCGGGCGGCCCCCTTGCCGACCCGGTCGCGTGCCACGGCCTCAAGCGTCTTGACTGCGCTCATGGCGTGATCCTTCAAACGTTGAAAACAAGCCGGGGAACAACGAAAAGCCGCCCGAAACGGACGGCCACACCGAACCCCGATTCGCGCCCGTGCCTCCAAGGGTGTCTGGCGGGCGCGGGTTGCCTATAGCCTGCGGGACACCCTGCGGCAACCCGGCGCGACGCCCCTCCCCCTACTTCCCCCCCACCGCCATGGCGCGGCGGGACTCGGCCTGGCCGCTGACCTCGCCGAAGTAGCGGCTCGAATCGCCGAGCTGCACCGAGGGCTGGCAGTTCGGCGTGCACGAGTAGGATTCGCGATCGAGGCCGCGCTGCACCGTCACGACGGCGGCCTGGGGCGCCTGAACCCGGATGGTCGATTCGGCCAGCATGTTGCCGCCCCGGTCGAGGGCGATGAGGTTGGTGGAGCCGAAGCTCTTGCCCGTGAGGATGAGGACACCGTTCTTCTGCAGGGCCACGTCGGCGATGATCGGATTGCCGACGATCACCGTCTGGGTGGTCTCGGGCAGGCGGATCACCTTGGCGTTGTCCACCGTCACGGCGACGATGGTGGGGGCCTCCTGGGCCGTGGCCGGCGCGAGGGCCCCGCCGAGCGCGAACGCGGCGAGGAGCAGGCCCGCGGCTCCGGCGGCGTTCCGGGATAGTGCTTTGCGCTCGTCCATGGGGGGATCACTCGTGGCTGCGGACCCGCGCGGGCTGGGACGGCGGTCAAACGCCTTCGTCGAACTGACCGGGACCCAAGCACGACAATGGTAAACGGCGCCCTAAGTCCCGGCTCCGGACCACCCGCCGCGCCCGCGATGATCGGGGCGGGAGCCGGTGGCGGCCGGAGCGTCATCGGACACCGGCGAGACGACGGCGGGCCGCCCCCGGAAGAGCCTGACCTTCACGTTGCTTTTACCATGGGAAAATTGCCTCAAATGCCGCCGCGTTTCAGCGGCGCGTTTAACCCAATTGCAATGTGGCCCCGGCAATCTCCGTCCTGTCGCCGGACGGAACAAGTTGATCCTCGACGGCACCGCTTTTCCACCTGGTCGAACGAAGGATCCAAGACCATGACGAACCTCTTCAAGCGCTTCGCCTCCGATGAGTCCGGCGCCACCGCCATCGAGTACGGCCTGATTGCCTCGCTCATCGCCGTTGCGATCATCGCCGCGTTGGGTAGCGTGTCGACGTCGCTTAAGAACTCGTTCACGAACATCGCTGGCAAGCTGGATGCAGCGCGTTAATTGCCGTAATTTGCTTGGCGATTGCGCTAAAACCGTCAATCGAGACATGGATTTTAACTTCCGTGGCATCAAGCAAAGATTTTGAAGGGTTTGCTGGGGGCGTGACGACCGGTCACGCCTCCTGCCTTTGTCGTTTGCCGCCATGCGGAGGCTTTTACATACCTTTCGCAGCACCACCGTGGCCCTCAAATTTTGAGAACTGGCGGTGATGAACCGTTCTCTAAAACATCCTTAGCTCGGAAGCTTCACCATGGCCGCCGCGAGTGTTCTCATCGTCTTCCCGTTTCTGATGGTCTACGCCGCTGTCAACGATCTGCTGACGATGCTGATCCCGAACCGGATCACCCTCGCCCTCGTCATCGGCTTCGCCGTCGTCGCGGCGAGCTTCGGGTTGGGATGGACCGAGGTGGCGTCCCATGCGGGGGCCGGTGCCCTGGTTCTCGCCATCACCTTCACCCTGTTCGCCCTCGGGCATATCGGCGGCGGCGACGCCAAGCTTGCCGCGGGCACCGCCCTGTGGATCGGCTTCGATCACCTCCTCGACTACCTCACCCTCGCGGCCCTGGCCGGCGGAATCCTCACCCTGGCGATCCTGGCCCTGCGCGCGCAGCCCCTGCCCATGTTCATCGGGCCGGCCCTGCCCCGGTTGCCGTTCCTGCTGCACCTCCACGACACCCGCACGGGCGTGCCCTACGGCATCGCCCTCGCCTTCGCGGCCGTGCTGGTCCTGCCCGAGACGGCGATCTGGTCGCGGGCCCTCAGCCTGTGATGCGACGGCGGAGTCGATGCACCCTCGCCACCGGCAGGGCGAGGCGCGCAATTCGTCAGAAAGTCTTAACCCTAATTTGAGGAATCCAGGGGCATCCTGATCGGGCGCGGCGCTCTGCCGCCCCACAGGTTCATCCCCGGCAATGAAACCCGCCCGCCTTGCCGTCCTCGCCATCGCCCTGGTCACCGGCGGCCTCGCCGCCTTCCTGATGAGCGGCGACGACAAACCCCCGGCCCCCGTGGTCGAGGCCGCCCTGCCGCCGCCGGCCCTGCCGACCACCGACGTCCTCGTGGCCGCCGCCGAGCTGCCCATGGGGCAGAGCCTCCAGGTGGCGGACCTGCGCTGGCAGGCCTGGCCCGATCAGGCGGTCACGGCCGGCTACATCACCCGCACCAATCGGCCCAAGGGCCTGGAAGACATCGCGGGCTCCATCGCCCGGTCGGCCTTCCTCTCGGGCGAACCGATCCGGCCCGAAAAGCTCGCCCGCTCGGACGGCGGCTTCATGGCCGCCATCCTGCCCTCCGGCATGCGGGCGGTGGCCATCGTCACCGACACCCGCGGATCGAGCTCCGCCGGCGGCTTCATCCTGCCCAACGATCACGTCGATCTCATCCGGACCTTCCGCGACGAGGAGGCCATGCAGGCGGGCGCGACCGAAACCCAGATCTCGGAGACCGTCCTGACGGATATCCGCGTGCTGGCCGTCGGTCAGATCGTGCAGGAGAAGAACGGCGCCAACGTCGTCACCGGCGAGACCGCGACCCTGGCCCTCACCCCGGCGCAGGCCGAGATCGTGACCCTGGCCCAGAAGGTCGGCCAGCTCTCCCTGTCCCTGCGCAGCCTCGCGGATGCCGGGCGGGGCACGGACCCGGCGCCCGAGGCCCGGGCCGATGCGGGCGTGACGGTGGTCCGCTTCGGCGTCTCCAAGCAACAGTCGCGGCGCTGATGGCTCCGGCGAACGCGATGACAGGGGTTTCATCCATGACCATCCGATCCCGGAGCGGCGCCCGCCACCTGCCCGCTCTCCTCAGTGTGGGCGCCTGCCTCCTCGCCGGTCCCGCCGCGGCCCGGCCCATGGCCGAGCTCGCCCCCGCGCCGGTCCTCGCCGTCGGCTCGAACGAAGCGGCGACCTCGCGCAAGATCGAGCTGACCATGGGCCGCTCCATCGTCATCGACCTGCCGCGCGACGCCAAGGAGGTGTTCGTCGCCAACCCGAAGGTCGCCAACGCCGTCGTGCGCTCGACCCGCAAGGTCTTCGTCATCGGCATGGAGGACGGGGCGACCTCGATCTTCATCATGGACGGCGAGGGCCGCCAGATCACCGCCCTCGACGTCACCGTGGCCCGCGACCTCCAGCTCGGCGCGCTGCGCCAGATCCTGAGCCAGAGCATCGCGGGCGCCCGGTTCGACATCCGCACGGCGGGCAGCTCGATCATCCTGTCGGGCAGCGTCGCCTCGGCGGCGGAGGCCTCCCAGGCCATCGACATCGCCAACGCCTTCGTCGGCCAGTCCGGGTCGGCCGGGGCGGGCGGCGCGGCGATGGGCGCCGCCGCCGGCAGCACCCCGACCCGCGGCACGGTGATCAACAACATCACCATCCGGGGCCGCGACCAGGTGATGCTGCGCGTCACCGTGGTGGAGGTGTCGCGCACGGTACTGAAGCAGTTCGGCATCAACATGAGCGGCAACTGGTCGGGGTTGAACCTCGTCAACAACGCGCCGTTCGCCCTGAACGGTAGCGCCTTCCCGAACGGCAACGTTCTGAGCGGCACCGTTTCTGGTACGGGTGGCGCGAGCCTCACGGCAACACTCCGGGCCTTCGAGCAAGCGGGCGTCTCTCGGGTGCTCGCCGAACCAACCCTCACGGCGATTTCCGGCGAATCGGCGAAGTTCACCGCGGGCGGACAGATTCCGGTCCCGGCCAACCTGTCATGCGTGCAGAATGTTGGCGTTCAAACCTGCACGCCGTCCATCTCGTTCAAGCCTTACGGCGTCAGCCTGACGTTCACTCCCGTGGTGCTTGCCGAGAACCGGATCTCCGTCCGTGTCGGTACCGACGTGACCGAGATTGACCAGACGAACGCGATCAACCTTGGCCAGGGTGGCACCAGCTTTCCCGTCCCGGGCTTCACCGTGCGCAGCTCGGAGACCACCGTCGAGCTCGCCTCCGGCGCCAGCATGATGACCGCCGGCCTGATCCAGCAGCGCAACAAGGCCACCATCTCGGGCCTGCCCGGCCTGATCAACCTGCCGATCATCGGCGCCCTGTTCCGGTCGCGCGACTACCAGCGCCAGGAGACGGAGCTGATGATCATGGTCACGCCTTACATCGCCAAGCCCATGGAGGCGCGCCAGCCCGCGCGGCCCGACGACGGCTTCGTCGATGCCCAGGACGCGCAGGGCATCCTGCTCGGCCGCCTGAACCGCCTCTACGGCGTCGCCGGCGCCAGCCCCCTCGGCCCGGCCTATCGCGGCCGCGTCGGCTTCATCACCGACTGAGCCTGCGCGTCCGACGCAAGCCCGCCCGACACAGACCCGGCCCCCGTTCCGCCAGGACCCCCACCATGCTCCCGTCCCCCTCGCCCAAAACCCTGGCCGCCCTCGCCGCCCTGGCGGCGCTCCTGGGCGCCTGCCAGAACCGCGCCCCGGCGACGACGGGCTCGCTCTACCCCACCGACTACCGGGCCCGGCACCCCATCGCCCTCGCGGACGCCTCGCGCAGCCTCGACGTGTTCGTCATCGGCACCGGCCATATCGATCCGCGCCAGGCCGCCGACATCGACGCGTTCCTCCTCGAATTCCGGCGCTACGGCCGCGGCACCCTGGTCCTCGACCTGCCGCGCGGGGTCGCCCCGGCCGTGGGCGCCGCCGTGGAGCGCACCGGCGCAGCGATCCGCCGGATGGGCATCGAGAGCGGGCTCGCGCCGGGCCAGGTCGTGGTGACGAACTACCTCGTGACGAGCCCGTCCCTGGTCGCCCCCCTGCGCCTGAGCTTCCAGCGCATGGAGGCCAAGGTCGCGAGCCAGTGCGGGCTGTGGCCACAGGATCTCGGGGTCGGGGATGCCGGCTTCACCGGGCGCAACGAACCCCATTGGAACCTCGGCTGTGCCACGCAGTCGAACATCGCCGCCCAGGTCGCCGATCCCATCGACCTCGTCCGGGGCCGTCCCGAGGGGCGGATCGACACCATCCGGCGCACCAAGAACATCGAGAAAATGCGTAACGGAAATGATCCGTCAATTCCCTGGCGCCAGGATGGCAAGGCCGACGTGAAATCCCAGCTCTCCCAGTAGGGTTTCCCCGGGCGTCCCCGCCCCGGGGGCACTTTCCAGGGACTTGGTGCCAAGGACTTGGCGCCCCGACCGAACACCGCGAGCCCGATGCGCGCCCCCCGGGGCAACCTGAACCGGAACAAGAGCCATGGTCGACCCGAACCAGACACCCGAGCGCCTCATCGCCCCGGTGCCGCGGATCACGATCCAGGCCTTCTGCGAGACCCAGGACACGGCGGCCGTGATCGAGGCCGCGAGCTCCGACCGCCGGATGCAGAAGGCCCACGTGAAGGTGCAGATGGGCGGGGGCGCCGCCGCGGTGGAAGCCTATCGCCATGCTCCGACCCCGAACGTCATCGTCATCGAGACGCAAGGGGCGAAATCGCGCCCCATCGAGTGCCTCGATTCCCTGGCGGAGGTCTGCGACCCCGGCACCAAGGTCGTCGTCATCGGCCACGTCAACGATGTCCTGCTCTATCGCCAGTTCATCCAGCGCGGGGTGAGCGAGTACCTCATGGCGCCCGTCGATCCCATCGCGCTGATCCAGGCGGTGTCGGACCTGTTCACCGCCCCCGGCGCCAAGCCCGTCGGCCGCACCATCGCGGTGGTGGGGGCCAAGGGCGGGATCGGGGCGTCGACCCTGGCCCACAACCTCGCCTGGACCATCGCCCGGGAGCAGGACACCGCCACTGTCATCGCCGACCTCGACATCGCCTTCGGCACCGCGAGCCTGAACTTCAACCAGGACCCGCCCCAGGGCATCGCCGAGGCGGTGTTCGCGCCCGAACGCCTCGACGCGAACCTCCTCGACCGCCTGCTGTCGAAGTGCAGCGACAATCTCAGCCTGCTCGCCGCACCCGCGACCCTCGACCGGACCGTGGACCTGTCGGAACAGGCCTTCGACGCCGTCATCGACCTCCTGCGCGGCACGGTGCCGTGCGTCGTCCTCGACGTGCCGCATGTCTGGTCCGCCTGGACCAAGCGCCTCCTCGTCTCGGCCGACGAGATCCTGATCGTGAGCGCGCCCGAACTCGCCTCCCTGCGCAACACCAAGAACATGCTCACCCTGCTGCAGCAGAACCGGCCCAACGACCGCAAGGCGCGCGTCGTCCTCAACGGCGTCGGCATGGCCAAGCGCCCCGAGATCAGCGTGGCCGAGTTCGGCAAGGCCCTCGACATCCCCATCACCGCGAGCCTGCCGTTCGATCCGGCCCTGTTCGGCACGGCGGCGAACAACGGCCAGATGATCGCCGAGGTCCAGGCCGGGGCGAAGGCCACGGACGTGCTCTCGGACATCGCCGCCATCCTCGTGGGGCGTCCCGAGACCAAGCGGTCGCGCAGCACCCTCCTGGAGCCGCTCCTGTCCCGGCTCCAGCGTCGCAAGGCCTCGTGATGCGCGTGACCGACCCCACGGCAGGAGGACGCCATGTTCGGTAGGCGTCAGGGTGCGGCGGCCGCGCAGGTCGCCCCGATGCACCTCGCCCCGCGCGCGGCGACCCCGCAGCCCGTCTACGAGGAACCGGCGGGGCGCCCGCGCGTCGAGGCGCCCAAGCCGGTCCAGCCCGTGGCGGAGGCGGCGCGGTCCGACGACTATTTCCGCACCAAGAGCATGATCTTCGGCGCGCTGATCGAGGCCATCGACCTCGCCCAGCTCGCCCGCCTCGACGCGGAATCGGCCCGCGAGGAAATCCGCGACATCGTCTCGGAGATCATCGGCCTCAAGAACATCGTCCTGTCCATCAACGAGCAGGAGGACCTGCTCGACGACATCTGCAACGACGTCCTCGGCTACGGTCCCCTCGAGCCGCTGCTCATGCGCGACGACATCGCCGACATCATGGTCAACGGCGCCAACCGGGCCTTCATCGAAGTCGGCGGCAAGATCCAGCTCACCAACGTGCGGTTCCGCGACAACCAGCAGCTGATGAACATTTGCCAGCGCATCGTCAGCCAGGTCGGGCGCCGGGTCGACGAGGCCTCGCCGATCTGCGACGCGCGCCTCCCCGACGGCTCGCGCGTCAACATCATCGCGCCGCCGCTCGCCATCGACGGCCCGGTCCTGACCATCCGCAAGTTCCGCAAGGACAAGCTCACCCTCGACCAGCTCGTCACCTTCGGGGCGATCTCGCCGGAGGGCGCGCGCATCCTGCAGATCATCGGCCGGGTCCGCTGCAACGTCGTCATCTCGGGCGGCACCGGCTCGGGCAAGACCACGCTGCTCAACTGCCTCACCGCCTATATCGACCACGACGAGCGCATCATCACCTGCGAGGACGCGGCCGAACTGCAGCTCCAGCAGGCCCACGTGGTCCGCCTCGAGACCCGCCCCCCCAACATGGAGGGCTCGGGCCAGGTCACCATGCGCGACCTCGTCAAGAACTGCCTGCGCATGCGCCCCGAGCGGATCATCGTCGGCGAGGTCCGCGGCCCGGAGGCGTTCGACCTGCTCCAGGCCATGAACACCGGCCACGACGGCTCCATGGGGACGCTCCACGCCAACTCGCCGCGCGAGGCCCTCAGCCGCCTCGAATCCATGATCACCATGGGCGGCTTCACCCTGCCCTCGCGCACCCTGCGCGAGATGATCTGCGGCTCCATCGACATCATCGTCCAGGCGACCCGCCTGCGCGACGGCTCGCGGCGCATCACCCACATCACCGAGGTGATGGGGATGGAGGGCGACGTCATCATCACCCAGGACCTGTTCCTCTACGACATCCTCGGCGAGGACCAGAACGGCAAGCTCATCGGCCGCCACCGCTCCACCGGCATCGGCCGCCCCCGGTTCTGGGAGCGGGCGCGGTACTACGGCGAGGAAAAAGCCCTGGCCGCCGCCCTCGACGCGGCCGCCGAGCCGGAGGCCGACCTGTGACCGCCGCCCGGATGCGCCCCCTGCCCCGCGCCGTCGCGCCGGTGGCGCCATGAACGCCAACCTGCCGCTGGCCGCCGGACTCGCCGCCGTGGCCGCCGGCGCCGTCGCCTGGGCCGTGCTCACCCCACTCCTGTCGGGGGAGAAGCGCGTGAGCCAGCGCCGGAGGGCCGTCAGCGTCGTGACGCAGGCCGGCAGCGCCCGCGCGGTGACCACCAGCCGCCGCGAGCAGGTCGCGAAGAGCCTGAAGGAGATCGAGGCGAAGAAGGCCGGCACCCGCGTCACCCTGGACCTCAAGATCGCCCGGGCCGGCCTGAGCTGGACCAAGGAGAAGTACTACGTCATCTCCGCCGTGCTGGCCTTCGTCGTCGGCGCCGTGGTCTTCCTCGGCACGGGCAGCATTCCGGCGGGAATCGCGGCGGTGTTCGCCGGCGGGATCGGCCTGCCGATGTGGTTCCTCGCCCACTGGCGCAAGCGCCGCATGGCGCGCTTCATCGACGAACTGCCCACCGCCATCGACATCATCACCCGCGGCGTGCGCTCCGGCATCCCGGTGGGCGACTGCTTCCGCATCATCTCGCGCGAGGCGGAAGAGCCGATCCGCTCGGAGTTCCGGATGGTGGTCGAATCCCAGACCCTCGGCCTGTCGATCAGCGAGGCCCTGGTGAAGATGTACGAGCGGGTCCCGGTCTCCGACGTGAACTTCTTCGCCATCGTCATCGGCATCCAGGCCAAATCCGGCGGCAACCTGTCGGAGGCCCTGGCCAACCTCTCGCGCGTCCTGCGCGAGCGCAAGAAGATGGCCGGCAAGATCCAGGCGATGAGCATGGAGGCCAAGGCCTCGGGCGGCATCATCGCGGCTTTGCCCTTCGTCGTCGCGACCATGACCTACATCGCCAGCCCCGACTACATCTCCCTCCTGTGGACGACGGATATCGGCAAGCTCGGCCTCGTCGCCTCGGCGATCTGGATGTCGCTGGGGATCTTCACCATGAAGAAGATGATCGCCTTCGACTTCTGACCCGCGCGCGACTTCGCGAAAGCCCACCATGCTGGACACCCTCGCCACCAAGATCACCGACCCGCGCGTCCTCGGAATGGCGCTCAGCGGCATCGCGGCCGCGGCCACCGCCTTCGCCCTGCTGCAGCCGCTGTTCGAGCCGGACCGCCTCGGCCGGCGCATGAAGATGGTGGGCGAGGAGCGCGAGGAGCTGCGCCAGCGCGAGCGCGACCGGCTGTCGAACACCGCCGCCAAGGCGACCCTGCGGGTGGCGCCGAAGGCCTACATGAAACGCGTGGTGGAGCAGTTCAACCTCGGCCGCTGGCTCGGGACAGAGACGGCGCGCCAGCAGCTGCTCATGGCCGGCTACCGCTCGCCCGGCGCCGAGACGGGGTTCCTGTTCTTCCGCATGGTGACGCCCATCGGCATGCTGGCGGCGGCGATCCTCTACCTGTTCGTCCTCAAGGTCATCGACCAGCCCGTGGCGATCCGGACCATGATGGTGATCGCCGCCGTGCTCTTCGGGATCAAGCTTCCCGAACTCTACCTCCACAACGCCACCAAGAAGCGCCAGACCGAGATCCGCAGGGCCTGGCCCGACGCCCTCGACCTCAGCCTGATCTGCGTCGAATCGGGCATGTCCATCGAGAACGCCTTCCGGCGGGTCAGCACGGAGATCGCGACCCAGTCCATCGTGCTGGCCGAGGAGCTCGCCGTGATGACGGCCGAGCTGTCGTTCCTGCCCGACCGGCGCCTCGCCTTCGAGAACCTGGCCAGCCGCACGGGCCTCGACCCGGTGAAGGCGGTGACCACCGCCCTGATCCAGGCCGAGCGCTACGGCACGCCCGTCGGCCAGGCCCTGCGCGTGCTCTCCCAGGAAAGCCGCGACACCCGCATGAACGAGGCCGAGAAGAAGGCCGCCGCCCTGCCGCCCAAGCTCACCGTGCCGATGATCCTGTTCTTCCTGCCGGTGCTGTTCGTCGTGATCCTGACCCCGGCGATGATCCAGGTATTCAAGTAGTCACAGCCCCTACGGCGGAACGGCTCGGTCGCGCTTGCGTGTCGCGAAAGAGAAAGGCGACGCGCGGGTCCCCTCTCCTTCCAGGCAGGGCGATCGCAGATGACCGCCGGTGTCATTCCGGGGCGCCGCAGGCGAACCCGGAATCCAGAGCCGCCGACAGCGCAAAACTTTGCAAAACCGGTGTATCTGGTTCCCGGGTTCCGCTGCGCGGCCCCGGGATGACAAAGCGTTGCGGGCGTTCTCAAGGTCCTAAACGCCATCTGCGATCGCCCTGCCTTTCAGGAGAGGGCACACCGCCGCGACCCCGCGATTCGATGCGGCCCCGCGAAGGGTCACAGCCCCGTCTCGGCGATGTGCAGGGCCACCAGCTCGTCGAACGACGCGTCGCCGGAAAAACCCAGGGCCAGGGCGCGCTCGGTGGCGAAGGCTTCGGGCCAGGTCTCGACGATGGCGCGGATCGCCGGATCGGGCTCCCGCCGGATCAGCGCGACGGCCCGGTCCCCGGCGGCCCGGCGCAGGGCCTCGATGGCTTCCGCCACGGTGACGGACAGGCCCGGCATGGTCAGGTTTCGGCGGGTGCCGAGGGCCGAAAGATCGAGGCGTGCGGCGTGGAGCAGAAAGTTCGTGGCCGCGCGCGGGCTGGCGAACCAGTGGCGCACGGTGTCGGGCACGGGCAGGATGGCTTGCCTGCCCGCCAGGGGCTCGCGGATGATGCCGGAGAAGAAGCCCGAGGCGGCGCGGTTGGGCAGGCCCGGCCGCACGCAGATGGTGGGCAGGCGCAGGCCGATGCCGTCGATGATGCCGCGCCGGCTGTAATCCGACAGCAGCAGCTCGCCCATGGCCTTCTGGGTGCCGTAGGAGGTCGCCGGGGTCAGGATCATGTCGTCGGGGATGACGCCCGGCAGGGGCGGCCCGAACACGGCGAGCGACGAGGTGAACACCACCCTGGGACGGTAGCCGTCGCCGACGCGCCGGACGGCGTCGAGGAGCAGGCGGGTGCCGTCGAGGTTGACCCGGTAGCCCTTCTCCAGATCGGCCTCGGCCTCGCCCGAGACGATGGCGGCGAGGTGGAAGATCACGTCCGGCCGCCCGGCGACGGCGGCCTCGGCCCCGCCGGGGGCCGACAGGTCGGCGGCGGCGCAGCGGGCCACGCCGCTGAAGCCGTCCGGGTGTTCGGGGGCTGCGATGTCGACGAGGGTCAGGGCGTCGAAGCGGCCTTCCGCCACCAGGGCGGCGGTGAGGCGGCGGCCGATCATGCCGGCGGCACCGAGGATCAGGGCGTGCATGGGGCGTTCCTTTCGCGGTCGCTGGGGGTCAAGTGAAATTCGTTCGATCGCCCCGGATCGCGTGGTCGCGACCGGCCCCTCCCCCGGGAGAGGCAGGATGATCGCAGATGAAATTCGCGGTCTGAGATCGCCGCAGAAATTCGTTGTCGAAGAAGCGGAGTCCTCGGTGCGCATCCCCTCGCCCCGCGTGCGGGGAGAGGGCCGCGACGACCCCGTCGTCGGCGCGGCGAGGCGGCAGCCGACGGTGAGGGGGCCAATTCGGATGAGGCTCCTCCGACAAAGCCCCCTCACCGTCGCTGCGGCTTCGCCTGCGCTCGCCGCAGGCACGGCGGGGTGCCTGCGGCCCTCTCCCCGCAGGCGGGGAGAGGGGGATGCGCGCCGAGCGCTCCGCCCGACGGGCCAAGGGCTGAGGCACCCGCAAGCGTTCATCTGCGATGGCCCCGCCTTCCAGGAGAGGGGACCGGCGCGGTCCCGCGTCCCTCAGCGACACGCATGATCGATCGAACCGGTGACGTGGACACCGCGTCAGTCCATCAGCGCGAGGGCCCGAACAAAGAAGTCCGGGCCGCCGAAATTGCCGGACTTGAGGGCGAGGCGCATGGGTGTCGCCCCGCCCAGGGTGCGCAAGACCGGGACGCCGGGGGCGATCTCGGGGCCGAGCAGGAAGGCACGCAGGCCCAGCCGGTCGACCACGGCGCCCGAGGTCTCGCCGCCGGCGACGACGAGGCGGCGCACGCCCCGCGCCACCAGGGCCTCGGCGAGGGCGGCCAGGGCCGCCTCGATGGCATGGCCCACGGCCTCGCCGCCGTGGCGGGCCTGGAGGGCGCGGACGGTGGCCGGTTCGGCGCTGCTGGCGATGAGGACGGGGCCGGCCCCGATCCGCGCCCCGGCCCAGGCGACGGCGTCGGACACCGCTCCGGCTCCGGCCAGGATGCGCTCGGGATCGAGGCGCAGCACCGGCATCACCGCTTCGGCCGCCGCGATCTGGCCCAGGGTCGCCTGCGAGCACGAGCCGGCAAGGCAGGCGGCGTGACCGCCGACGGGGGCGTCCGCGTCCGTGCCCCTCCCGCCGCGCCCGGCCGCCACCAGGGCACGGGCGAGGCCGAGGCCGAGGCCGGAGGCGCCGACGGAGAGGGGATGGCGCAGGGCGGCCTTCCCGAGGGTTTCGAGGTCGGATTCGAAGACCGCGTCGGCGATGGCGGCGCCCATGCCCTCGGCCGCCAGGGCGTCGAGGCGGGCCGCCACCGCCGCCGGTCCGGCCGCGACAATGGGCAGGTCGACGAGGCCGACGGGCGCCGTGCTCTGCCGGGCGAGGACCCGCACGAGGTCGGCGTCCCGCATGGGGTTGAGGGGATGGTCCTTGAGCGGGCTCTCGTTCAGGGGCACGCCGCCGACGAAGAGGTGGCCCTGGTAGACCGTGCGGCCCGTCTCCGGGAAGGTGGGGGTGACGAGGGCGATGCGCCCGGCCCTGAGGGCGTCCATCACCGGGCCGATATTGCCGGCTGGCGTCGAATCGAAGGTCGAGCAGATCTTGAACAGGACGTGCCCGGCCCCGCGCGCCCGCAGCCAGGCTTCGGCCGCGCGGGACCGCGCCACGGCGTCGGCGGCCGGGATCGAGCGGCTCTTCAGGGCCACCACCACGGCATCGACCTCCGGCAGCACGAGGTTGTCCGCCGGGATGCCGATGGTCTGGACCGTGCGCAGGCCCGCCCGGGTCAGGGTGTTGGCGAGGTCCGAGGCGCCGGTATAGTCGTCGGCGACCGCTCCGAGGGCGAGGCTCATGCGCCGCCCCCCTGGCCGGCGCGGTAGGGGGCGAACCAGCTCAGGCCCTCGCGGGTGCCGGCGGCCGGGTTGTACTCGCAGCCGACGAAACCCGCATAGCCGAGGCGGTCGAGCTCGGCGAACAGGAACCAGTCGTTCATCTCGCCGGTGCCGGGCTCGTTGCGGGCGGGCACGCTCGCGGTCTGGACGTGGCCGACCATCGGCATGAGCTCGCGCAGGCGGGTGGTCACGTCGCCGTGCAGGATCTGGCAATGGTAGAGGTCGAACTGGAGCTTGAGGTTCGTCAGGCCGAGGTCGCGGATGAGATCGGCCGCCATCCCGAAATCGGCGAGGAAGTAGCCCGGCATGTTGCGGGCGTTGATGGGCTCCAGCACGAGGTCGAGTTTTTCACGGGCCAACCGCTCGGCGGTCCAGGCGACCGCCCGGCGGTAGGCGTCCCGTGCCCGCGGGTCGCGCGGATCGGCCATGCCGGCCATGAGGTGAAGCCGGGCGACGCCCGTGGCTTCGGCGTAGCGCAGGCCCGTCTCGACGCCCGCCTGCACCTCCGAAAACCGGTCCGGCAGGGCGGCGAGGCCGCGCTCGCCGGCAGCCCAGTCGCCCGGCGGCAGGTTGAACAGGGCCTGGGTCAGGCCGTGCCGGGCGAGGCGCTCGGCGATGGCCTCGGGGGGATGCTCGTAGGGAAACAGGAATTCGATCGCCGTGAAGCCGGCCTCCGCCGCCGCCGCGAAGCGGTCGAGGAACGGGACTTCCGTGAACATCAGGGTCAGGTTGGCGGCAAAACGCGGCATGGTTCGGGGCTCCCTCAGGCCTTGGCGGTCGGCAGGGTGGCGCCCGCCACCCGGGCGTAGAGGCGGGCGACGGAGGCGTCGTCGTCGCCCCCCATGCCGGAGCCCGACGCCATCAGGAACATCTGCAGGGCGGCGGCCGCCACCGGCACCGGGTATCTTTCGGTTCGGGCCATGTCCTGCACGATGCCGAGATCCTTGACGAAGATGTCCACCGCGCTCTTCGGGCTGTAATCGCCGTCGAGGACGTGCGGCATCCGGTTCTCGAACATCCACGAATTGCCGGCGGACGCCGTGATGACCTCGTAGACCTTCGCCAGATCGAGGCCCTGCTTCGCCGCGAAGCTCATGGCCTCGCAGGCGGCGGCGATGTGGACGCCGGCGAGCAGCTGGTTGATCATCTTGAAGGCGGCGCCCTGCCCGGCCGCGTCGCCGAGCTCGTAGAGCTTGCCCGCCATGGCATCGAGCGCCGGCCGGGCGGCGGCGAAGGCCGCCGGCGTGCCCGAGGCCAGGAAGGTGAGCGTGCCGTCGAGGGCGCGGGCGGCCCCGCCGCTCATGGGCGCGTCGAGGTAGTGGCGCCCCGTCGCCTCCAGGCGCGCGCCGAGGCGCCGGGCGATGGCCGGGTCCATGGTGGCGGACGACACGAACACCGCGCCGGGCGCCATGGTCTCGGCGGCCCCGCCGGGGCCGAACAGCACGGCTTCCGTCTGCGCGGCGTTGACGACGACGCAGATCACCACGTCGGCGCCCCGCGCCGCGGCGGCGGGATTGGCCGCCGGCTCACCGCCGAGGGCGGCGAAGCGCGCCACCGCGTCGAGGTTCACGTCGCAGGCCGCGACGGTGAAGCCGGCCCGGAGCAGCGAACCGGCCATGCCGGCGCCCATGGAGCCGAGGCCGATCACCGCCGCGCGGCTTTTGTCCTGTGTGTCGAGGCTCATCGAAGACCTGTCGGATGGGGTGTCGGAAGGACTATTGAGGGGGGACGGCCGCCCCGATGTCAGCGGTTGACCACGTGCTTCGGGGTGACGAACACGCAGACGGAGCCGATCACCAGCATGGCGGCCAGCGCGTACATGCCGGCGGCGGTGGAGCCGGTGAGGTCGCGCAGAATGCCGATGAGGTAGGGGCTGGCGAAGCCCGCGAGGTTGCCCACCGAGTTGATGAGGGCGATGCCCGCCGCCGCCCCGGCGCCGCTGAGGAAAGCGGTGGGCAGGGACCAGAACAGGGGCGCGCAGGTGAGCACCCCGCCCGCCGCCACGGCGAGGGCCGCGATGGCCACCACCGTGCTGCCGGCGCTCGCCGCCACCACGAAGCCGGCGGCGCCGCACAGGGCCGGGACGATGAGGTGCCAGCGGCGCTCGCGCATCCGGTCGGCGCTGCGGCCGAGCCCCACCATCACGAACACCGCGAACAGGAACGGGATCGCGCTGACGAGGCCGATGTTGAGGTTGCCCTGGACGCCGGACGCCTTGACGATGGTCGGCATCCAGAAGGTCAGGCCGTACTGGCCCGTGACGAAGGCGAAGTAGATCAGGCTCATGAACCAGACCTGGCGGTTGCGGAACACCGTGGCGATGGAGTGCGGGCTCCGCTCCTTGCCGGCGCCGTCGGCGGCGATGTCGCCCTCGATGACCGCCTGCTCGGCCGGGTCCAGCCATTTCGCCTCGGACGGGCGGTTGTCGAGGTAGAAGAACACCGCGAGGCCGACCAGCACCGCCGGCACCGCCTCGATGAGGAACATCCACTGCCAGCCCGACAGGCCGTGCGCGCCGTGGAACGTGTCCATGATCCAGCCCGAGAGCGGGTTGCCGAAGATGCCCGAGACGGGAATCGCCGCCATGAACACGGTGATCACCCGGGCGCGGCGATGGGCCGGAAACCACGTCGTCGTGTAGAGGATCACGCCCGGATAGAAGCCGGCTTCGGCGAGGCCCAGCAGGAAGCGCATGAGGTAGAACGTGGTCGCCGAGTTCACGAACATGAACCCGGCGGAGATGAGCCCCCAGGTGATCATGATGCGGGCGATCCAGACCCGCGCCCCGATTCGGTGCAGGATCACGTTCGAGGGCACCTCGAACAGGAAGTAGCCGATGAAGAACAGGCCGGCGCCGAGGCCGTAGACCGTCTCGCTGAAGCCGAGCTCCTGGGACATCTGCAGCTTGGCGAAGCCGACGTTCACCCGGTCGAGATAGGCGACGACGTAGCAGAGCATCAGGAACGGCACGAGGCGCCAGAACACCTTCCGGTAGGTCCGGTCGACGAAATCGGGCGCGGACGTCGCGACGCCCGGCGCGGCTCTGGCCTGCACCGTCATGGTTTCCTCCGATCGGCACAGTCGTTGCGCTGCACCATTTAGGGCGGCCCCGTACTGTTCGTCGGCGCTCGAATCATTGAATACCGAATTTTGGCAGCGCTGCCAATCTGATTGTTGCCCACGCCTAACCTTGCTATGGGCTTGGAGACGGGAACGACAACGAGGGAATGGGGACCGCGCCGCGTGACCATGCATGACCCCGACCACCGCGCCGTGACCCTGGCGGACGTCGCCCGCCTGGCCGGCGTCGGCGAGAGCACGGTGTCGCGGGTCCTGCGCAACCAGGGCTCGTTCTCCAAGCGCACGCAGGCGCAGGTGGCGGAGGCGGTGGCCAGCCTCGGCTACGTGCCGAACCGCCTCGCCGGCATGCTCGCCGGCGCGCACGGCACGGCGGGGGCCAAGCTCGTCGGCATCGTCATCCCGTCGCTCGGCAACGTGGTGTTTCCCGACCTCCTGAGCGGGGCGGCCTCGGTCCTCGACCGCGACGGCTTCCAGAGCGTCATCGGGGTGAGCGACTACGATCCGGCTCGCGAGGAAGCGCTCATCGGCGCCCTGCTGTCGTGGCGCCCGGCCGGCCTCATCGTCACCGGCCTCGAGCATACGGACGGCGCCCTGGCGCGCCTGCGGGCATCGGGCATCCGCGTCGTCGAGATGATCGACACGGACGGCCCCGGCCTCGACATCGTCGTCGGGTTCTCGAACCGGGCCGTGGGCCGCGACAGCGCCCGCCACCTGCTGGCGCGGGGCTACCGCCGCATCGGCTACGTCGGCCACGACGTCACCCGCGACCTGCGGGCGGGCAAGCGCCTCGCCGGCTTCACCGAGACGCTGACCGAGGCCGGGATGCCCCTCCACGACCGCGAGATCGCGGCCGGCGCCTCCTCGGCCGCCGCCGGGCGGGCCGCCCTCGACCGGCTGCTCGCCCGCACCCCCGGCCTCGACGCGGTCTACTTCTCCAACGACGACATGGCGCTCGGGGGCTACTTCCACTGCCTCGCGGCCGGCCTGGCGATCCCCGACCGCCTCGCCCTGTTCGGCTTCAACGCCCTCGACATCACCGCCGCCATGCCCCAGCCGCTCGCGACGGTCCGGACCCCGCGCCGGGCCATCGGCGCCGTGGCGGCGGAGCGCCTCGGAGCCGGCGGCCCCAGGGAGGTCGTCGACCTCGGCTACGATCTGATCCCGGGCGCCACCGCCTGATTGTTTCGCCCGATAGGAGGCATTCCATGAGCGACGCGGCATTGCGGGACCAGATTTGCCGGTTCGGCCGCTCCCTGTTCGAGCGCGGCCTGACGCCGGGCTCGTCGGGCAACATCTCGCTCCGCCTCGACGACGGCGGCTGGCTGGTGACGCCGACCAACGCCTCGCTCGGCTTCCTCGACCCGGCGACCCTCGCGCGCCTCGACGCCGCCGGCCGCCTCGTCTCGGGCCACGCGCCGACAAAGGAGATCCCGCTCCACGCCGCCCTGTACGACAGCCGGGCCGACGCCCGCGCCATCGTCCACCTGCACTCGACCCACGCGGTCGCCGTCTCGATGCTGCCGGAGATCGACCCGAGGGCGGTGCTGCCGCCCCTGACGCCGTACTACCTCATGCGGGCGGGGGCGACGGCCCTGGTGCCGTATTACCGCCCCGGCGACCCGGCGGTGGCCGACGCGATCCGGGGTCTCGCCGGCCGCTACGCCTCGGTGCTGCTTGCCAACCACGGCCCCGTGGTCGCCGGCACCACCCTGGAGAACGCGGTGTTCGCCACGGAAGAGCTGGAGGAGACGGCCAAGCTCTACCTGTTGCTGCGCAACCTCAACCCGCGCCACCTCAGCCCGGCCCAGGTCCAGGACCTCGTCGCGCATTTCGGCCTGACCCTGCCGGAGCCGCACGACCACTGAGACGGCTTTTGCGCGACCGCTTCGGATCGAGCGGCCGCGACGGCCCTTGCCGCTTCGTGCAGACCGTCTGCGCGCATCCCCCTCTCCCCGCCCGCGGGGCGGGGCGATTGCAGATGAACACCGGTGTCATTCCGGGGCGCCGCAGGCGAACCCGGACCCGGAGGGCCGCGCCGGAGGCGTGCAATCCAGAGCCGCCGACAGCGCAAAGCCTTGCCAGATGCGGGGAGAGGGGATGCGCACCAGGGGCTCCGCCTCGTCGACACCGTGTTCAGCGGCGGTTTCTAACCGCGACCCTCGGCACACCACCGCCCCGCATTGTAATGTTGGAAATCTGACGCGTGGCACCGGCCCTGCACCTCCGTGCCGGGTCGAGAGCTTTCGGTCCGCACAGGGATGAGGAATACGAAAGCTTCCATTTCCCGACCTGTTAGGCGGTTAAAGGATGCCTCCAGGAAAGCAGCGACGGCACGGCACGTGCTCATCTTCGATGTTTACCACCGCTGATTTTGCAGGGGCGAACGATGGCATTGATCGATCGATACATCCCAAACCCAAAGTACCGAGAGCATCACAGCGCAACAGTGAAAGCGTCTGCCGAAACTGTGATTGCCGCCGCAGCGGCCTACCAAACAGAAAGCGATCCGTTCTTTCGACGGATGATCACCCTGCGTCAGCTGCCAATGCGGGCTGAGGCATTTTTCAAGCGTCGGCCAAGGGAGGCTCTGCCACCGTTTGGTCTTGATAACTTCACTCTGCTTGAGCGTAGCGAAAGCGAGATTGTGTTTGGCTTGGCTGGCCGTTTCTGGCGGCCTGACTTCGATCTGGCACCCCTAAGCGGTAGGCATGATTTCCTCGATCTGAATGAGCCCGGGATCGCGAAACTCGCCTTCAACTTCGCGGTGCGGGCCCGTGGGGCGGGAGTAACGATCCTTTCAACGGAAACGCGCGTCTTATGTGTGGACCGGGCTGCGAGCGTTAGATTTGCGCCCTACTGGTATCTCATCCGTCCAGTGAGCGGCCTGATCCGTCGCCGCACTTTGATCGTCATCCGGCGAACGTGCGAGAACGACTCCGAACGGGTGCTAGAGTAAGCGTTTGCTGTCCGTTTTCGAGCAGGATCGGAGACGATTTAGATGTCTCAGTAGGATCGAGAGCGGTCGGGACCACGCGCCAGGGTCCGACCCCTGGGACAGAGCCCCGCGCTTGCCCGAAGCGGCCAAACCCACAAGCCGGACGGACGGCCCCGATCGCCGCACTGCTTACGGCAATTCCGCGGGCCGCCCGACGAAACGCCGCCCCTCCCGGAAACCCCCGCTGTCCACACCCAAGTCCCGCGCAAGACCGCGGGCGCGGCTCACCATTCAGTCGCATTCGCGTAGGACAAGGCGGCGCCGCGCACTCCGCGCCGGGTCCGTCTCAAGGCAGCGATGATCTCCCTCGACACGCCGTTTCTCGTCTCGGTGCTCCAGATCGTCTGGATCGACCTGCTGTTGTCCGGCGACAACGCCGTGGTCATCGCCCTGGCGTGCCGGGCGCTGCCGCCGCGCCAGCGGCGGATCGGCATGCTGCTCGGGGCCGGCACGGCGGTGGCCCTGCGCATCGTCTTCGCCCTCGTGGTGTCCTGGCTCCTGGCCGTGCCCCTCCTGCGCGTGGTCGGCGGCGGGCTGCTGCTCTGGATCGCCGTGAAGCTGGCGCTGGGCGAGGACGAGGATGCCCACGCCGTCGACGAGAGCACCTCCCTGTGGCGGGCGGTGCGGACCATCGCGGTGGCCGATGCGGTGATGAGCCTCGACAACGTCGTCGCCATCGCGGCCGCCGCCAAGGGCCATGCCGAACTGTTCGTGTTCGGGCTGCTGCTGTCGATTCCCCTCATCGTCATGGGGGCCGCCCTGATCACCCGCCTGCTCCAGAGATTTCCCGCCATCGTCTGGGCCGGGGCCGGACTGCTCGGCTGGATCGCCGGCGAGATGATCGCCACCGACCCCCTGTTCGCCGGGGGGCTGGCGGGCCTGCCCCATGCGGCGACCTGGGCCGCCGCCGCCGGCGCCATCCTGGTGGTCGCCGTCGCCGCGCTCCTGACCCGGCGGCGCACGGTCCGGACGCGGGCCTCGGACGCGGTCCAGCGTGGCTGATTTCTTCTCAGGGCGTCCGCGCCCGGCCTTCGCCCCGTGGGGCGCCGGTCTCGCCGCCCTCGTCGTCCTGATCCTCGGGGGCTGGCAGATCGGCCGCCGGATCGGTCCCGCGGGGGCGGAGGCGTGGGCGCTCGACACCGCGATCCCGGCCGGCCTCGTCGGCGTGGCCGTCTGCGCCCTCGTCGGCCTCGCCCTGGCCCTGGAGCGGCAGCGCCGGTCCCTCGCCGCCGAGGGGGCCCTGTTCCTCGGCCTGTTCGAGGCCGCGTCGGCCCCCCAGATCCTCGTCCGCCTGGCGGCGGACGGCAGCCCCCGGATCGTGCGGGCCAACGCGGCCGCCCGTCTCGCTGCGGCGCTGCCCCCGGACCGGCCCTTCGCGGAAGAGATCCCGCCGGGCGAGGCGCAGGCCATGCGTCCCCACCTCGCGCGGGCCGTCGCCACCGGCCAGCCGGTGCGGGTCGAGGGACAGATTCTGCCGCTGTTCGGCCTCGGCGGCGCCGACGTCCTCTACGTCCCCGTGCGCGGGCCGGGCGCCCCCACCCTGGTCTGCGTCACCCTGCACGACCTCGCCCGCCTCAGGGGCGCCGAGGCGGAGGCCCGCGACGCCACCCGCCTCCTCGCCATGGCCGAGCAGGTCGCCCATGTCGGCCACTGGCACGTCAGCCTGGCGACGGACGCGGTGATCTGGTCGGACGAGGTCTACCGCATCCACGGCCTCGATCCGGCGCACTTCACCCCCACCCTCGCCACCGGAATCCGCGCCTACCATCCCGACGACCGCGCCCGCGTCGAGGAATGCATCACGGCGGCGATCCGCGACCGGACCGGCTTCGAGATCCGCCTGCGCATCGTCCGGCCCGACGGCGACGTGCGCGACGTGTTCGCCCGCGGCATCTATCAGGCGGCGGGGGCGGAGGGCGGCGATTCGCTGTTCGGGGTGTTCGCCGACCTCACCGACCGCAAGCAGGTCGAGCGCGCGCTGGCGGACAAGTCGGCGCTTCTCGAAGCGACCCTCGAGAGCATCGACCAGGGCCTGATGCTCATCGCCGCCGACGGGACCGTGCCGGTGGCCAACCACCGGGCCATCGAGATCCTGCGCCTGCCCCCCGGCATGATCGGCCAGCGCCCCGATTACCGCGCCGTGCGCCGGCACTGCCGGGCCACGGGCGCCTGGGGCGTCCTGATCCAAGACCCGGCGCACTGGCACCTCGACGGCGAGCGCCGCACCACGGACCTGCGCTCGGAGCGCCGGCGCGACGACGGCAGCGTCATCGAGATCCGCTCCCTGCCGATCCTCGACGGCAAGGGCCACGGCAAAGGCTACGTCCAGACCCTCACCGACATCACCGACCGGCGCCTCGCCGAGACCCGCCTGCGCGACAGCGAGGCGCGCTACCGGCTGCTCGCCGACCACACCTCGGACCTCATCCTCCTCGACGACCCCAACGGGCGCCACCTCTACATCTCGCCCGCCATCACCCCCATGCTGGGCTACAGCCTCGACGAGGCCAACGCGGCGGGCCTGCGCACCCTCGTCCACCCGGAGGACATCGCCAACCTGTCGGCGACCCTGCACGCCCTGGCGCCGGCGCGCCCCACGGGGTCGGCGGTCTACCGCCTGCGCCACAAGGACGGGTCCGACATCTGGGTCGAGGCCGCGTTCCGGCGCATCGAGGAGCACGGCAACGTCCAGATCATCCACGCCATCCGCGACGTCACCGAGCGCCAGCGCCAGGAGCTCGACCTCGAGCGGGCCAAGGTGGCGGCGGAGGCCGGCGCCCGGGTCAAGGCCGAGTTCCTCGCCAACATGAGCCACGAGCTGCGCACGCCGCTCACCGGCATGCTCGGCGTCCACGACCTGCTCATGGGCGACGCAGCCCTGAGCGTCTCGCAGAAGCGCCTCCTCGGCCTCGCCCAGGAATCGGGGCGCTCGCTCCTGACCATCGTCAACGACATCCTCGACTTCTCGAAGATCGAGGCCGGCCAGCTCGCCGTCGAATCCCTGCCCTTCGGCCTGCGCGCCCTCCTGGAGGGGTGCCGCGAACTCTCCGTCGAAGCGGCGCGGGGCCGCGCCGTCACGGTGTCCGTCGAGGTCGCCCCCGACATGCCGGACTGGTTCATCGGCGACCCGACCCGCCTGCGCCAGGTGGTGCTGAATCTGGCCACCAACGCCATCAAGTTCACCACGGACGGGGGCGTCACCCTGCGGGCGCGCTGCAGCGGCGCCGGCGCCGTCCCGCTGGTGACCATCGAGGTCGTCGACACCGGCATCGGCATCGCGCCCGACGCCCTGCCCCACCTGTTCGAGCGCTTCGCCCAGGCCGACGGCTCGATCTCGCGGCAATACGGCGGCACCGGCCTCGGCCTCGCCATCAGCCGGCGCCTCGTCCGGCTCATGCGCGGCGAGATCGGGGCGACGAGCCGGATCGGCGAGGGCTCGACCTTCTGGTTCACCCTGCCCCTGCCCCTGGCGCAGGCCACGGAGGGCGGGTCCGGCCGCACGGCCCTGACGGCGCCGGCGCCCCTGGCCCGGCGCCTGCTGCTCGCCGAGGACAACCCCATCAATCAGGAGATCATCGGCACGGTGCTGCGCCAGAAGGGCCACGCCGTCACCGTGGTCGGCGACGGAGAGCGGGCGGTGAGCGCCGTGGCGACGGAGCCGGCCTTCGACCTCGTGCTCATGGACGTGCAGATGCCGGGCCAGGACGGGCTGGCGGCGACGCGGGCGATCCGTCAGGCCGAGGCCGACGAGGGCCGGCGGCGGCTGCCCATCGTGGCGCTCACGGCCAACGCCATGGCGGAGGAGATCGCCCGCTGCCGGGCCGCCGGCATGGACGCCCACGTGGCGAAACCCGTGGACTGGACCCTGCTGTTCGCGGCCATCGACGGGTTGCTGTCGCGGGCGGGCGACGCGCGCCCGTAGGCGGTCAGCCCTGCAGCTCGCCCCAGGACGGCTTCCACACGGAGCGGGGGTCGATCACCACGATCTCGAGGCCGCCCTCGTTGGCGACGTGGACGGCGATGCCGAAGGCCTCGTTCACCGGCAGGGTTCCGGTGGTGCTGAACAGGGCGCCGTCGGCGAGCTTGACCTCGCCGACCACGGCGCCGCCCGTCCGGTCCAGGCACAGGGTGACCGCGCTCGCCACGGGGGCGGTGACGCGCCGGAAGGGTTTTGCCATCGGGGTGCGGTCTCCGATCGAAGGGACAGTAACGCGGTCGCGCAAAAGAAAAGGGCGGCTGTGACGCCGCCCTTCTCGCAAGTCCGTGGTGGGCCGATCAGCGCTTCGAGAACTGGAAGCTGCGGCGGGCCTTCTTGCGGCCGTACTTCTTGCGCTCGACCACGCGGCTGTCGCGGGTGAGGAAGCCCTCGCGCTTGAGCGGCGAGCGCAGCTCGGGCTCGTAGTAGGTCAGGGCCTTGGACAGGCCGTGGCGCACGGCGCCGGCCTGACCCGAGAGACCGCCGCCATGCACCGTGACGGTGATGTCGTACTGGTCGACGCGGTTGGCGATGGTGAGGGGCTGGCGCAGGATCATGCGCAGCACGGGGCGGGCGAAGTACACCTCGACGGCGCGGCCGTTGACGATGACCGTGCCGTTGCCGGGCTTGATCCAGACGCGGGCGACGGCGTCCTTGCGCTTGCCGGTGGCGTAGGCGCGGCCCTGGGCATCGAGCTTCTGCACGTGGACGGGGGCGGCGTCCTCGGGGTTCTCGACGTTGCCGCGGGTGAGGTCGGAGAGGGACTGGAGGGTCGCCATGATCAAGCGCTCACGTTCTTGCGGTTGAGGCTGCCGACGTCGAGCGCCTGCGGCTGCTGGGCGGTGTGGGGATGCTCGGAGCCCTTGTAGACCCGGAGGTTGCCCATGATCTCGCGGAAGAGCGGACCGCGCGGGAGCATGCGCTCCACGGCCTTCTCGACGATGCGCTCGGGGAACCGGCCGTCGAGGATAAACTTGGCCGTCCGCTCCTTGATGCCGCCCGGATAGCCGGTGTGGTGGTAGTACACCTTCTGCTCGCGCTTGCGGCCGGTGAACTTCACCTTCTCGGCGTTGATGACGATGACGTTGTCGCCGCAATCGACGTGGGGCGTGTACGAAGCCTTGTGCTTGCCACGCAGGCGCATCGCGATGATGGAGGCGAGCCGGCCGACGACCAGGCCCTCCGCATCGACGATGATCCACTTCTTGTCGACATCGGCGGGCTTCAGCGAAAAGGTCTTTTGCGCGCTGCTCATCCCGTGACGTTCCATACTGATCTTGAAAAGGGCGCGCCGCCACGTGCAGGACGCGGCGGCGTTGGTGCGGTCTCTAGGGGGTGATCGGCGCGGCGTCAAGCCGGAATGCGGTTTCGGGCCTCGAAATGGCGAAAACCGCAATGTTCTGAGCGGGTTCGCAGAAGTGGTATTGGAGTACCGCAAGGTGCGCATCCCCTTCTTCCCCCTGCGGGAGAAGGTGGCCCGCGTCAGCGGGTCGGATGAGGGGTGTGACCGATCCGGAAGCGTCGCTCCCCTCTCCCGCCTGCTCCGCAGGCACCCTCCCCCGCAGCGGGGGGAGGGTTCGCCGTGCTACCGCTCCGGCGGGATCGAGTACGTCCCGGTGGCGTGGCACACGAGCTCGTTCGAATCGGGCGCGGTGATCGCCACCTCGCCCACGGCGAGGCGCCGCCCGAGCTTCAGCAGCCGCGCCTCCGCGAAAAGCCCGTTCGGACCGGGCCTGCGCAAAAAGTTGAAGTTGAGGCTCGTGGTGACGGCCAGCGCCACGGGGCCGATGTTCGACAGAATCGCCGCGTAGAGGGCGTAATCGGCGAGCGCCATCATGGACGGGCCCGAGACCGTGCCGCCGGGGCGCAGGTGGCGGTCGTGGTGGTCCATGCGCATGGTCGCGCGCAGGGGCCCGACGCCGACGAGGTGATAGGTCCGCCCGCCCGCCGCCATCTGCGGAAACGCCGCGTCGAGGAAGTTTCGGGTCTCGGACAGCGACAGGGCGAGCGGCGGGGTGTCGGACATGCGGGCGGGTCTCCGTCTCGACCTTGCAGCATGCCGGGCCATGCCCGACAAGGGGCCGGCATGCCCAGCCACGACGCCTACGACCCCGCCCTGATCCGCCGGGTCCTCACCGAGACCCGACACATCGCCCTGGTCGGCGCCTCGGCCAACCCGGCCCGGCCGAGCCACCACGTCATGGCGTTCCTGCTCGGGCGCGGATATCGCGTCACCCCGATCAACCCCGGCCTCGCCGGGCGGACGCTTTTGGGTGTCCCCGTCCTCGCCCGCCTCGCCGACCTGACCGAGCCCGTCGACATGGTCGAAATCTTTCGCCAGTCCGACGCGGCGGGTGGGGTGGTGGACGAGGCGCTGGCCCTGCCCTGGCTGCCGCGCTTTGTTTGGATGCAGGTCGGCGTGCGAGATGACGCCGCCGCCGCAAGGGCGGAGGCGAAGGGGTGCGTGGTGGTGATGGATCGGTGTCCGAAGATCGAACTTAAATTATAAAATTACATATTAGCAAGTTAAATTAATCGACTTACTTGTCTTTCGTATGTTCATCAGAAAGATTGTTATTCACTTGTAAAGGCCTAATCGATTTGTTTGCTTCTCGGATAGCGTCCGACAAGGGACCAAGTTGAGTTAATCCATACAAAGGCAACTCTTCCAGCACGCTTCTGAGCTTGTCTTCTGGCATATCTTTTAGCACATTTGCAATTATGCGGAAAGAGTCTGGGCGGTGCTTAAGATTTTCTGAGTAAACACCGAATTTTCCCAAGAAATGCTGTATATCTGATAGGCTTGTTAAGAACTCTTTTTTCTCAAAACCGTCGGCAATTCGATACAAAATATTTTTCTGCTGATCTGTCGCCTGAATCTTGTCAATATAATCTTTCGGTAATAGCTTTCTTGCAGGTTTTCTATTCTGAAAGTTTTTTTCGCCAGAAACATTTCGATTTTTGTTTGACCGATCAAGAGTTCTACTCTCAATTTTGCTGAGCTTTTCATAGACTTCTTCAAAACCCCACTCATTGACTAAAGTGGAAAGCAAGCTGATCAAAAGTTTGTCTGGATCATTTTTCATGATCTATCAAAGTCCAATAGAGTTGAAAAACTCTTTTGCGAAGCGAGGAAAAATGGCAGCGTTTCCTGAATAACTTTGGTCACCACGCATCAGTTTTGGAAAACCTCGCGAGAAAGGAAGTTCTGTTCGAAAAATCGGCCAATCGTTTTTGGCAGCTTCCGCGCGAATTTCCAACATAGCTCTTGTTTTTTCAGGGCCGCCATTGTTTCCGCCGTCATAAAACGCGTTATTAACAACAACGCCTGCTACATCAATTCGATTACCTCGATTAGCATTTCGAAAGTTTACCAATGATTGTTGAAGTAATGGAAATCCGATAGTAGCAAAAAATTCTGGTTTGACTGGAACCAAGACCAGACCGCTGGCATGATAGGCAGCCTGTGTGAGCACCGATTCTGTTGGAGCACAATCTATAATTATAAGATTTTTATTGCGAAACTCCGTAGATAAAAACCGGGCTAAGATTTTTGGGTCAGGCGGTATAGCATTGGTAAGATTGTCGGAGAAATCAAATCGGGAAGGTATTACATCTAAACTATGGTTTTCAAAGGTGATGACCGGTATTGCTACTTCAGAAGCGTTTAGTGGGCCACTTGCCTGTGAACTGGCAGACGGTGGCCGGTATCCGTTGAAAATTTCCACGATGGAGGGGTCTCCCTGCGATAGGAACCGATTGTATGTCCCCCTCATCAAAGCTTGACTAAGATTCGCTTGAGGATCTAGATCCACAGCAAGAACGTCTTTTTGCAAATAAATGGATGCGTGCCTACACAATAACGCTGAAATTGTTGACTTTCCGACCCCGCCTTTGAGATTGATTACGCAAACGACGAGTGGACCATTAGGTCTTGACATATGATTTTCTAAAAAATCGAACGAAACGTAAAACAGCAATTTAGATAAATTCCGACCAATGATACGAATCCTCATGCTGTTGTCAAATTTTTAATTAAACCGGGGCGACCATCAAATGTTTATATTGGTTTTCGTCTAGTCTCCTCCATCAACCACACAGCCCAAAAACTAACCCCAGCCGCCACAGCCAGATAAAGCCCCACCCAACCCACACCACCCCACTCACTCAACCGCTGCGCCAGGTACGGCGCAGCGGACGCCCCCAAAATCCCCGCAAGGTTGTAGGTCACCGACGCCCCGGTGTAGCGCACCCGCGTCGGGAACAGCTCGGGGAGCAAAGCCCCCATGGGGCCGAACAGCCAGCCCATGGCGAACAGGCCGAGGCACAGGAAGCCGAGCACGAGGCCGCCCTGGCCGCTGCCGAGCATGGGGCCCATGAGCAGGCCGAGGCTGGCCGTGAAGGCGAGGCCGGAGAGCAGGACGGGGCGGCGGCCGTAGGCATCGGCGGCCCAGCCGGAGAGCGGGATGCCGAGGGCCATGAACAGCACGGCGACGCATTCGAACAGCAGGAAGGTCGGCCGGGTGAAGCCGAGGGTCGAAACGCCGTAGCTGAGGGCGAACACCGTGGAGAGGTAGAACACCGCGTAGCAGGCCACCATGGCGAAGGTGCCGAGCAGAGTCGCGCGCAGGTACTTCGAAAAAATCACCGCGAGCGGCACGCGCTCGGGGGCGGCCTGTTCGAGGGCGGCCTGGAACACCGGGGTCTCGGTGAGCTTCAGGCGGACGTAGAGCCCGACGCCGACGAGGGCGGCGGAGGCCAGGAACGGGATGCGCCAGCCCCAGGCCTGGAAATCCTCGGGGCTCAACGCCAGGGCCAACCCCAAAAACCCGAGATTGGCGGTGATGAAGCCCACCGGCGCGCCGAGCTGCGGAAAGATGCCGTAGAGGGCGCGGCGGCCCGGCGGCGCGTTCTCTACGGCCAGCAACGCCGCCCCGCCCCACTCGCCGCCAAAACCCAGGCCCTGGCCGAAGCGCAGGACGCAGAGGGCGAACGGCGCCCACCACCCGGCGGTGGCGTAGGTCGGCAGGCAGCCGATGAGCACCGTCGACAGGCCCATGATCATCAGCGAGGCCACCAGGGTGGCTTTCCGCCCGACCCGGTCGCCGAAATGCCCGAAGAACGCCGCCCCCAGGGGCCGGGCGATGAACGCGATGGAGAAGGTCGCGAACGCCGCGAGCGTCTGCACCGCCGGATCGCCCGGCGGGAAGAAGATCGGCCCGATCACCAGGGCGGCGGCGGTGGCGTAGACGTAGAAGTCGTAGAACTCGATGGCCGTGCCGACGAAGCTGGCGACGAGAATCCGCGCGGCGGAGACGGGTGGGCTGATGGAGCGCATGGCCGCCGCTGTAGCGAAGCTTTCGGGGGGTGCCTAGGGACGGATTGCGGGTGATGTCATCGGGTACTGGCGGACGATCTTACGCCATTGCCGGCGGACCACGCCTTCGGGCTGAACGGATGCACGCATCCCCTCGCCCCGCCTGCGGGGAGAGGGACGCGTCTCCCCCTCGTCGGGGAGCGCGTCGAGGCGGCAGCCGAGGGTGAGGGGGCTTTGTCGGAAGAGGCACTTCCGGAATCGCCCCCTCACCGTCGCTGCGGCTTCGCCTCCGCTCGCCGCAGGCACGACGGGGTGCCTGCGGCCCTCTCCCCGCAAGCGGGGAGAGGGGATGCGCGCCGGCGCTCTGCGCTAGGGGCTGACGCACGCGCAAGCATCCATCTGCGAATGCCCGGTCCTGCGGGGTAGGGAAAAGCGCACGCGACACCCGCATCAATCCTTCAGCGGATCATGCCCCCAGTTCATCAGCGACAGGCGCCAGGGCGAATCCTTCACGGCGTCCTTGTCGTCGGGGCCGCCCTGCTTGAGGTGGCGGTGGACGTAGCTGACGACCTTGCGCATGTGGGCGTAGTCGTCCTCGGTGAGATCCGCTTTCTTGGTGTGGAGCAGTTCGACGATGCGGCGGCCGGAGGCGTGGCCGGTGGATTCGCCCTTGCCGTTGGATTTCTGGCCGACGGCATGGCTCTCGTCGGTGTCGAGAAACTTCTCCAGGGCTGAGGCGGTCATGTTCATGGCCGCCTTGAAGTCCGTCCACGTGGTCTCGTCGTCATGCTCGGCCATGGCGAAAACTCCCGGGTTCGTGTGTCTGCCGATCGATCACGCATACGGGGGTGGGCCGGTTCCGGGCCGTGGCCGCGTGCCCCAGGGCTCGCGCTTGACCTCGGGCGCTCGTCCGCTACAAAGAACGGATGTTCGTTTAAGCGGAACAGGGCCAGGGGGGCCCTTCCGCTGACAACGGTTGGCGCTAGAACGGTGCCGATGTGGGCCCGCCGGCCCCTGGAGGATTCCATGACCGACCGCCTGCCCGGCTTCAACACCCTGGCGATCCACGCCGGCGCCGCCCCCGACAAGTCCACGGGCGCGCGGGCGACCCCGATCTACCAGACGGCGTCGTTCGTGTTCGACGACGTCGACCACGCCGCGTCGCTGTTCGGCCTCCAGGCCTTCGGCAACATCTACTCGCGCATCACCAACCCGACCAACGCCGTGCTGGAGGAGCGCATCGCCGCCCTCGAAGGCGGCACGGCGGCGGTGGCCGTCGCCTCGGGCCACGCCGCCGAGTTCCTGACCATGAACGCCCTGATGCAGCCGGGCGACGAATTCATCGCGGCCGACAAGCTCTACGGCGGCTCCATCAACCAGTTCAACCACGCCTACAGGAACTTCGGCTGGAACGTGGTCTGGGCCAAGACCGACGACCCGTCGTCGTTCGAGCGCGCCATCACGCCCCGCACCAAGGCGATCTTCTGCGAGTCCATCGCCAATCCGGGCGGCGTCATCACCGACATCGCGGCGCTGTCGGCCATCGCCAAGCGCCACAACATTCCCCTCGTCGTCGACAACACCATGGCGACGCCGTACCTCATCCGCCCGTTCGAGCACGGCGCCGACATCGTGGTGCATTCGGCGACGAAGTTCTTAGGGGGCCACGGCAACTCCATCGGCGGCCTCGTGGTCGATGGCGGCACCTTCAACTGGGCCGGCGACAACCGCTATCCGGCCCTGTCGCAGCCCCGGCCGGAATATGCCGGGATGGTGCTGTCCGAAAACTTCGGCAACTTCGCTTTCGCCATCGCCATCCGGGTGCTCGGCCTGCGCGACCTCGGGCCGGCCCTCGCGCCGTTCAACGCCTTCCTCATCCTCAACGGCATCGAGACCCTGCCGCTCCGGATGCAGCGCCACTGCGACAACGCGCTCGCCATCGCCACCCACCTTTCGGGCCATGCCGCCGTGGACTGGGTCAGCTATCCAGGCCTGGAGAGCGACCCCTACCACGCCCTCGCCCGGCGCTACGCGCCGCTGGGCTCCGGCGCCGTCTTCACCGTCGGCCTCAAGGGCGGCTACGCGGCCGGCGTGAAACTGGTGTCGAACCTGCAGCTGTTCTCGCATCTCGCCAATATCGGCGACACCCGCTCCCTGGTGATCCACCCGGCCTCCACCACCCACCGCCAGCTCACCGATCCCCAAAAGATTTCGGCCGGGGCCGGGCCGGAGGTGGTGCGCCTGTCCATCGGCCTCGAGGACCCGGCCGACCTCATCGAGGACCTCGACGCGGCGCTGTCGGCGTGACCGGCGCATCGGTACGGCGCGCCGGCGCGCGCCGGGGCGTGGACCGGACCGGGCCTCGGCGCACGAGGCCGTGCGCCGGCGCGCCGCGTCATACCCGCGCCGGTGAAACGAAGGCGGTCCGGGCCCCGTTGTTGACGGCATGGGTGGCGGGGAATAGGCCCCGACCATCCCGTTGCGCGAGATCGTCCGGCCGCCGATGACGCACTCCCAAGACCTCTCCCGAGACCTCTCCGTCGTGCTCCTCGTCGAAGACGACGGCCTGCTCCTGATGGAAGCGGCCGACACCCTGGCGGATGCGGGCTTCACCGTGGTGGAGGCGAGCCACGCCGACAAGGCCTTGACGGTGTTGGAGAATCGCGACGATGTCGGCGTGCTGATGACCGACGTCGACATGCCGCGCGGCTCCATGGACGGCTTCGCCCTCGCCCGGCTCGTCGCCCATCGCTGGCCGGCGATCCCCGTCCTCGTCGTCTCCGGCATGGGGACCCCCGGCCCCCACGACATGCCCGACGGGGCTCGGTTCATCCCGAAGCCCTACGAACCCTCGACCCTCGTGCGGACCCTGCGCGCCTTCGTGCACCGGGCCGCCTAACTCCCTGTCAGACTTCGAGAAAAGGCCCCATGGCCACCGAGACCAGACCCCAGCGCTTCGCCACCGCCGCCATCCATGCCGGCGCGGCCCCCGACCCCGCCACCGGCGCCCGGGTCCAGCCGATCTACTTCACCAACGGCTTCGTGTTCGAGTCGACGGAGCAGGCGGCGGACATCTTCGCCATGCGCCGCACGGGCTTCTCGTACTCGCGCGGCTCGAACCCCACGGTCGCCGCCCTGGAGCGCCGCGTCGCCGCCCTGGAGGGGGCCACCTCCGCCGTGGCGGTCTCGTCCGGCCAGTCCGCCCTGCTGCTGATCCTGATGACCCTGATGCGCAGCGGGGACGCCTACGTTGTCTCGCCGCGCCTGTTCGGCGGCTCCCTCGGCCTCATCAACCGCCTCGACGGGCGCTACGACCTGAAGGCCCTCTACGCCAAGGGTCTCGACCCGGCGGATTTCGAGGCGGCGATCACGCCCGAGACGAAGGCCATCGTCTGCGAATCCATCGTCAATCCGTGCGCCACCGTCATGGATCTGGCGGGCATCGCCGCGGTGGCGCGGCGCCACAAGCTGCCGCTCATCGTCGACAACACCCTGGCCTCCCCGGCCCTGATCCGGCCCATCGAGCACGGCGCCGACATCGTCATGCACTCGACCTCGAAGTTCCTCGGCGGCTCCGGCCAGACCATCGGCGGCGTGATCTGCGACGCCGGCACCTTCGACTGGGCGGCGGCGCCCGACCGCTACAACCTCATCGCCGAGCCGTGGGAAGACTACGACGGCCTCGTCATCACCGAGCGCTTCCCCGATTTCAGCTTCGCCGTGGCCTGTCGCCTGTTCGGCCTGCGCGAGCTCGGGCCCGGCCTGTCGCCGATGAACGCCTTCCTCACCCTCACGGGCATCGAGACCCTGCCCCTGCGCATGGCGCGCCACTGCGCCAACGCCCGGACGGTGGCGGGCTTCCTCAAGGATCACCCGGCCGTGGCGTGGGTGAGCTATCCCGCCCTGCCCGGCCAGCCGGGGGAGGCCCTCGCGGCGCGGTACGTGCCGGACGGACCGGGCTCGATCTTCACCTTCGCCCTGAAGGGCGGCGAGCCGGCGGCGATCCGGTTCATCATGGGTCTCAAGCTCGTCTCGCACCTCGTCAACATCGGCGAGATCAAGTCCCTGGCGATCCACCCGGCGACGACGACGCACCGTCAGCTGCTGCCGCACGAGAAGCAGGCCGCCATGGTGGGACCCGAGACCGTGCGCCTCTCCATCGGCCTGGAGAACGCCGAGGACCTCATCGCCGACATCGAGCAGGCCCTGGCGCAGGCGGGCTGAACCGCCTTTCGAGCGGTACGCCAGCACCGTCCGGCGTCAGGCGCGAACCGGGACATCTCCGGTGTTCGGGGTCAGGAAACCCGGCACCCGCTCGGCCGGCATCGGCCTGCCGTAGAGGTAGCCCTGGACGTAGCCGCAGCCCTCCGCCAGGAGGACCCGCGCCTGCGCTTCGGTCTCGACGCCCTCCGCCGTGACGTCGAGGCCGAGGCTGCGTCCGAGTTGGAGGACGGCGGTGACGATGGCGGCGTCGTCCGAGTCGCGCTCGAGGTCCTGGACGAAACTGCGATCGATCTTGATCTCATCCACCGGAAAACGCTTCAGGTGCGTGAGAGAGGCGTACCCCGTCCCGAAATCGTCCAGGGCCACGCGGATACCGGCGGCGTGCAGGGCGTCGAGGACGGGCCCGACCCGATCGCCGTTCCCGCCCAGGAGCACCGTCTCGGTGATTTCGACGCCGATCCGGTCGCGGGCGAGGCCAACCGCGGCGATATCCGCCAGGAGCGCCTCGGCGAGGTCGCCTTCGCCGAACTGCGCCGAGGACAGGTTGAGGAACACCCGCCCCGGATCGTGGCCGCCATCGATCCAGCGGGTGACGTCGGAGACGATCTGTCGGCGCAGGACCCGACCGACCCCGATTCCGATCTCCGGATCGTCGAACACCGCGGCGAAGGCGGCGGGTGCGAGCAAACCGCGGGCCGGATGCCGCCAGCGCGCCAGGGCCTCGAAACCGACCACACCGCCCGTCGCGAGATCGACCTTGGGCTGATAGAACGGGACCAATCCACCCTCTTCGAGGGCCACGCGCATCTCACGGATGAGGGTCACGCGATCTTCGATGATCGCGCGAAGACTCGGCACGAAGCGCATGGCGCGATTCCGCCCCGCCCCCTTCGCCGCGTAGAGGGCGAGATCCGCGTCGGTGAACAGGTCGGTCGAACTCTTCGCGTCGGCGGGATAGACGGCGATGCCGAGACTGGCACGCGGGGCGACGATGCGGCCGCCGATGGCGGTGGGTGGTCGAAGGGCGTCCAGGATCACGTCGCTCAAGGCGTCGAGGTCGCGAGGCCCTGCTTCGCCGACAGGTCCGCACGGTGCGATGACGACGAACTCGTCGCCGCCCAGGCGTGCCACGAGGTCGCTCGGTTGCGTCACGTCGTTCAGCCGCCGGGCGACTTCCTTGAGCAGGGTGTCGCCGGCATCGTGGCCGAGGGTGTCGTTGACCTCCTTGAAGGCGTCGAGATCGATGAGGATCAATCCGACCTCGCCACCCACGACCCGGGCGTGCGCCAGGGCGTTGTCGAGGGTCGCCTGGAACAGGGCGCGATTGGGCAGTCCGGTGAGAACGTCGTGGTTGGCCGCGATCCGGATGCGCTCCTCCACCGCCTTGCGGCTGGTGATGTCGACGAGGCTTGAGACGATGTACGGTACCCCGTCGGCCTGGACCGTCTCCATCGACAGGAGGATGTCGCGCCGGGCTCCGGCGAGGGTCGTGATGCTCGACTCCTGGTCGCGGGTCGATCCGTGGGCGTCGAGAAGCGCCTGGAGGCGGCGTCGCTCGCTCGAATCGACCACATCGCGCGTGGTGTAGCGGACGATGCTCGCCCGGTCCGGAATTCCGAAGAACGCCAGGCCGGCGTCGTTCACGTTCACGAACCGGCCGTCCGACTGGCATGAGACCACGATCGGCACGGGCACGGCCCGGAACATCGTCTCGAACAGCCGGCGGCTGTCGGCGAGCTCGTCATTGGCACGCTGCGCCGCCCGGACCGCCGTCCACTCCAGCCGCCGCAGGCGGTTCCAGCGAACGACGAAGAGGAGGATCGGCACGTTCGACATGGCGGTCGCCATCACGATGCCCAGGGCCGTGGGGGGAACCGGCGCCGGGAGCAGGTACCCGCAGAGCAGCACCACGGTGCAGAAGTTGCCGGAGATCAAGGTCCAGCGGAAACTCGTCGGCACCACGAGCATGTAGACCGCGGGGAGCATCAGCAGGACGAACAGCGCGATGTCCGACCGCGTCGAGCACAGATACCCCACCGCAACGGCACTGACGAACTGCCATCCGATCATCACCCGTTGCAGGGCGGGAAACCCGTCGACGGTCCGCACGGCCCGGTAGGCCACGTAGGACACCACGATGACGGTGAGCCGTGCGGTGATGGCCGGGAGGAAATGCGCCTGTCCGTAAAAGCGCGCGTCGCTCAACAGGAACAGGCCGTTGAGGACGACGGCGAACAGGAAGATGAGGCGGGTGTGCCGGATCGTTTCCGGCAGCCGCTCGGCCTGGAAAGCGGCTTCGCGCTCGGGGACGGCGAACTCGCCGCCGATGGGGTGGAGACGGTTGCTCGGCATGGCACTCCGCCCTTTGCACGAGAAAGCTGGCGCAGAGCTTAAGGGGCCGCACGAAAAACCTGTCGCCGTCGGTCATCGCCCCGAGCACGAGGGCACCACGGGAGTTTCACGGGAGGCCGTCACGAGGTGCTGCGATCACCCCGCGGGGGCCGCCGGAGGGCGCGCAGGGCGCCGCGCAGGGTGCGCACGTCCTGTTCCGTCATCGCCATGCGGTGGAGCATGTCGCGCATGTTGCGGGCGATGATATCGCGCTTCTCCGGCGGGTAGAATCCGGCCGTCGCCAGGCTGTCCTCGAGGGCTCCGACGAGGGAGGCCATGGCCTCGCGGGTCGCGGGCGGCGCCAGCATCTCGCCCGAGAAAGGCAGGCGCGCGAGTCCCGCCGCCCGGCGCCACTCGTATCCGACGAGGAGAACCCCCTGGGCGAGATTGAGGGAGGGGAACTCCTCCGTCACCGGAAAGGTCACGATGGCGTCGGCGAGCGACACCTCTTCGTTGCTCAGGCCAGCCCGCTCGCGCCCGAACAGGATGCCGACCCTCTGACCGTCCCGGACGACGACATCGCGCATGGCGTCGTCGGGACCCATCACGCGCTTCATCTGCCCGCGCTCGCGCGCCGTCGTCGCAAGGACGTAGTGAAGGTCGGCGATCGCCTCCGCGACCGTGGCGAACACCGTCGCGTTGTCGAGCACATGGGTCGCGCCCGAGGCCGCCTCGCGCACGCCCTTCTTCGGCCAGCCGTTCTTCGGGGCCACGAGGCGGAGTTGGGACAGACCGAAATTGGCCATGGCGCGCGCGACCATGCCGATATTCTCGGCCAGCTGCGGCTCGACGAGGACGACGACGGGCGCGCTCGGCATGGGCCTAGATCTTTCCGTCGAGGCCCATCTGGTAATATTTGTGGATGATCTTGTCCTGGTTCTCCAGCAGCCAGTCGATGGACGGCTCGTTGGTCATGGCCTTGCGGATGGCCTCGGTCATGCCCTTCCGCTGAATCTCGAACAGGGCCTTGTGGTCCACGGTCTCGGCCTCGATCACCCCGGGGCTGAGCCAGACCGAGCAGATGATGCCGAGGTCGTTGGCCTTTTCCTTGGGGATATAGCCCAGCCGCACGGCGTCGAGGACGCCGTTGGCGATGGCGAACTGCACGGTGCCCATGAGAATCGAGGTGTACTTCGACTCGGTCACGCTCACCTTGGAGACGCACAGGGTCACCGGGCGGACCATGATGTCGGTGTTGAGCAGGGCGAAGACGCGGCTGTGGCCGACCACCTGATCGCCCGTGAGGGTGGCGAGCGCGATGCCGACAGGTCCATCGAGTTCGCCGATGATGACCTCCGGCTCGGCGGCCGTGTTGGGCGGGCCGCCCGCGACCAGGGCCTCGCCGGCCCGCAGGATGATGCGTTCGCTCATGGTTTTTCTGTTCCGTCCCACTTCGTGATGGGAGCCAGATCCCCCCTCGCGCCGCGAATGTCCAGAGGCGCGGTGGCCCTGACAGATGCCGCTGCCTGTCACGGCGCCAGAGGTCCCGTCCGCCTTCCGTCGCTGCGACGCCCGCGCTATGACCCGCCCGCGGGGCCGCACGGCATTTGCATGGGGCCCCTCGGAATCTTTGCGGAAGGCCTGACACGCGATGGATAAGATCAAGGTAGCCAAGCCCGTCGTCGAACTCGACGGCGACGAGATGACCCGGATCATCTGGAGCGAGATCAAGACCAAGCTCATCCACCCCTATCTCGACCTCGACCTCGAGTATTACGATCTCGGCGTCGAGCACCGCGATGCCACGGGCGACCGGGTGACCGTCGAGGCCGCCGAGGCGATCAAGCGCCACGGCGTCGGCGTGAAGTGCGCCACCATCACCCCCGACGAGCAGCGGGTGAAGGAATTCAACCTCAAGGAAATGTGGAAGTCGCCCAATGGCACGATCCGCAACATCCTCGGCGGCGTGATCTTCCGCGAGCCGATCATCTGCAAGAACGTACCCCGCCTCGTTCCGGGCTGGACCCAGCCCATCGTCGTCGGGCGCCACGCCTACGGCGACCAGTACAAGGCAACGGACTTCAAGGTGCCGGGCAAGGGCCGCCTCACCATCAAGTTCGAGGGCGAGGACGGCACCGTCATCGAGCGGGAAGTGTTCAACTTCCCCTCCCCCGGCGTCGCCCAGGCCATGTACAACCTCGACGATTCGATCCGCGACTTCGCCCGTGCCTCGATGAACTACGGTCTCAACCGCAAGTACCCGGTCTATCTGTCCACCAAGAACACCATCCTCAAAGCCTATGACGGCCGGTTCAAGGACCTGTTCGAGGAGGTGTTCCAGAACGAGTTCAAGGCCAAGTTCGACGCGGCCGGCATCACCTACGAGCACCGCCTCATCGACGACATGGTGGCCTCGGCCCTCAAATGGTCCGGCGGCTACGTCTGGGCCTGCAAGAACTACGACGGCGACGTGCAGTCCGACACCGTCGCCCAGGGCTTCGGATCGCTGGGCCTGATGACCTCCGTGCTCCTCACCCCCGACGGCCAGACCGTGGAGGCCGAAGCCGCGCACGGCACGGTGACGCGCCACTACCGCGAGCATCAGAAGGGCAAGGAGACCTCGACCAACTCCATCGCGTCGATCTTCGCATGGTCGCGCGGTCTCGCCCACCGGGCCAAGCTCGACGGCAACGCGGATCTGGCCAAGTTCGCCACCACCCTGGAGACGGTCTGCGTCGATACCGTCGAGGCCGGGTTCATGACCAAGGACCTCGCCCTCCTCGTCGGCCCGGACCAGAAGTGGCTCTCGACGACGGGCTTCCTCGACAAGGTCGATCAGCACCTCAAGGCCGCCATGGCCTGAGACGGAGGACGCGGCTTCGTCGGGGGCGGGGCCGCACCTCAAGCCTTGGCGGCGTTGCGCCTGCGCGTCTCGGCGGCCTTCTTCGCCGAGGCCGAGCGCTGTTCCGGCGTGCGGGCGGCGGAGGCCTTGCCGCCGGCCTCGCCACCCGCATGGGCCGCCAGGTGGCCGGTCGATCGACCCCGGCCCGATCCGCCGGGTTTCTTCCCGCCGCCGTCATCCTTGTTGACGGTGGCCCAGGCGCGCGCCTCAGCAGCTTTTTCCGGAACGCCACGGGCCTCGTAAGATTCGGCGATGTGCTCGGCCTTGCGCACCTGCTTGTCGGTATAGCGGGACTTGTCGCCCTGCGGCATGGTCGGTCTCCCGTTCGCTGCCTCTTCAGCTCATCCCCATCGGCCCGTCGAGGACGGACCGGACCCGCCGGATCAGCTCCGTGCGACGGTAGGGCTTGTTCAGAAGTTCGAACTCGTTTCCCCCCGCATCGGTTCGCTCCAGGCTCGCCTCGGCGTAGCCCGTCGTAAGCAGCACCTTGAGGCAGGGCCGCCGGTCGCGGGCCGCGCGGGCCAGGACGATGCCGTTCATGCCGCCGGGCATGATCAGATCCGTGAACAGGAGATCGATGGTCGCGGCACTGTCCACGATCTCGAGGGCTTCGCGTCCGTTGCGGGCCATCAGAATCGTGTAGCCGAAGTCCCTCAGGATGGTGCGTGCGAGTTCCGCCACGTCCTCGCGGTCATCGACGATGAGCACCGTTTCGGTCCCGGGCGGCTCGACGGGCGGAGGATCGATACGGGGCGCGGCCCGCGTCTCGCCCTCTCCTCCCGCCGGGAACGACAGGCTCACGGCCGTGCCCTCGCCGACCTGTGAGGTGATCTGGGCAGCCCCCCCCGATTGCTTGGCGAAACCGTAGACCATCGATAGGCCGAGGCCGGTGCCCTTGCCCTCCTCCTTGGTGGTGAAGAACGGGTCCATCACCCGCGCCAGCGCAGTGGACGGGATGCCGACGCCGGTGTCGACGATGCTGACGGTGACGTAACGCCCGGGCTGAAGCGGGCCGCCATGGGCGTCGTGGCCGGGGCCGACCTCCCGGTTGCACGTGGCGATAGTGACACGGCCGCCGTCCGGCATCGCGTCGCGGGCATTGATGAGGATATTGAGGAGCGCGACCTCAGTCTGGGCCGGATCGACCCGGCAGGTCCAGAGGTCGGGGGCGAGGCGCAGGTCGATGGTCACGGCATCCCCGAGGGTCCGGTCCACCCTCTCGCGCAGGTCGGTCACCAGGCTGTTGAGATTGACCGCGCGGCCCTGGAGGCGCTGGTTGCGCGCGAAGGCGAGGAGTTGCTGTGTCAGGATCGTGGCGCGTTCGGCGGCGACGCGGATGTTCTCCGTGGCCCGGCGTAGGCGGCCCGTATCCGGCTCCGGCCGGTCGAGCCCCGCGCTGAGGATGTCGACGTAGCCGACCACAACCTGCAGCAGGTTGTTGAAGTCGTGGGCGATCCCGCCGGTCAGCTGACCGAGGGCCTCCATCTTCTGTGCCTGGCCGAGGGCGTCCTCGGCATCGCGGCGGCGTGACACGTCGAGCTGGGAGGCGAAGAAGTACACGAGCTCGCCCGCGGCGTCGTAGACCGGCGAGATGAAGAGCGCGTTCCAGAACGTCGAGCCGTCCTTGCGATAGTTCAGGATCTCCGTGGCGAAGTCCTCGCGCGCGGCGATGGCGCGGGAAATTGCCGCCACGAGCTTTCGGTCGGTCTCCGGACCCTGGAGAAACCGGCAGTTGCGGCCCACCACCTCGTCGCGGACGTAACCGGTCAGGTCTAGGAACGCCTGATTCGTGAAGATGATCGGATTGTCGTCCTGCCCCGGATCGGTGACGACCATGGGCATCCGCGTCGAAGCGATGGCGGCGAAGAAGAGATCACCGTGACGGTCGGTTCCGCCGGAGGCCGATCCGGTGGCCACCCGCACTCGCACACCCGTCGGCGGGGTTTCAGGCGTCTGGTTCATGCGGGTCCGCTTCAAAGGAGCGTCGAACGGAGGGCGCGGTTCACGAGACGGCAACGGCCGAACCCGCTCCCGTATCCCTTCTTCAGCCGTCTCGGCCCACGCCTTCGAGGCAGGGACGATGCCGGACCGGCACCGTCCCTGCGACGGTCACTCCTTACGGGCGCCGAAGCGGACGTTGTCGATGTTGGCGCGCTCGAACGCCTGCATCACGTGCTGATACGACCGCTCCATCTCCGTCACCTCGCTGTCCTCGACTTCCTCGGGCTTGAGCACGAACATCAGCATCGACCGTCCGGTGACGTCGTAGCGCTCGCCCACGGGCACGCTGACGACCTCCTGGCTGTCGGGCAGGTTGGTGTCGAGGAGGCGCGTCCAGGCCGTGGCGCCGACGGTAGCCGGCAGGGTGAACGAAACGAGGTCGTGGTAGGCGTTGTAGAGCAGGAGCAGGGTCGCATCGCCGCCCCGGCGCTGGATGCCCGAGACCTGCGCCCGGCCGTCGAGGACCACGGCGAGCGACCGCGCATCGCCCTGAGACCAGTTCTCGGGCGTCATCTCGGTGCCGTCGGGGGTCAGCCATGTGACGTCGCGAACCCCAAGTTCCTCGTCGAAATCGCCCGTGAGGAAGCGCCCCCGTGTGAGAATAGGCAGCGATTCGCGAAGGATCATCAGGCGCTGGGTGAACTCGGTGAGATCCCGTTCCTCCGGGCCGATGGCGCCCCAGTCGAGCCAGGAGATCTCGTTGTCCTGACAATAGGCGTTGTTGTTGCCGTTCTGGGTCCGGGCGAACTCGTCACCCGCAAGCAGCATCGGCGTTCCACGGGACAAGAACAGGGTTGCCAGCATGTTGCGCATCTGGCGCAGGCGCACGGCCCGGATCTCGGGATCATCCGTCGGTCCCTCGACGCCGTAATTGTTCGAGAGATTGTGCGAATGGCCGTCGCGGTTGTTCTCGCCGTTCGCCATGTTGTGCTTCTCGTTGTACGACACCGTGTCGTTCAGCGTGAAACCATCATGGGCGGTGAGGAAGTTCACGGACGCCCAGGGCTTGCGCCCGCGCTTGTTGAACTTGTCGGCCGACCCCGTGAGGCGCGACGCGAGGGAGGGAAGCAGCCCCTCGTCGCCCCGCCAGAATCCGCGCACGTCGTCGCGGTAGCGGTCGTTCCACTCGGCCCAACCCGGCGGGAAGCCGCCGACCTGATAGCCGCCCGGTCCGCAATCCCACGGCTCGGCGATGAGCTTGACCGAGTTGAGCACCGGGTCCTGCCTGCAGGTGTCGAGGAAGCCGCCGCCCTCGTCGAAGCCGTGCGGCTCGCGGCCCAGGATCGTCGCGAGATCGAACCGGAAGCCGTCGACCCGCATCTCGGTCGCCCAGTAGCGAAGCGAGTCCGTCACGAGCTGCAGGACGCGGGGGTGCGACAGGTTGAACGTGTTCCCCGTGCCCGTGTCGTTGATGTAGTAGCGCGGCTCTTTCGGCATCAGCCGGTAGTACGAGGCGTTGTCGACGCCCTTGTAGGACAGGGTCGGCCCCTTTTCGTTGCCCTCGGCCGTGTGGTTGTAGACCACGTCGAGGATCACCTCGAGGCCGGCGCCGTGCATGCGGGCAACCATCTCCTTGAACTCGGAGAAGGCGAAGTCCGGCACGGCCGCGTAGCGGCGGGCGGGCGTGAAGAACGAGATGGTGTTGTAGCCCCAGTAATTCACCAGGTCCTTTTCCTGCAGGTAATCGTCCTGCACGAAGGCATGGACCGGCAGGAGCTCGACGGAGGTGACCCCGAGGCTCTTGATGTAGTCGAGCACCGCCGGAGTTCCGAGGCCCGCATAGGTGCCACGCAGCTTCTCCGGCACGGCCGGGTGCAGCTTGGTGAAACCCTTGACGTGGGTCTCGTAGAAGATCGTCTTCTCCCACGGCACGTGGGGCTTGCGGTCACGTCCCCAGGTGAAGGCCGGGTCGATGACGCGGCTGCGCCGGGTGAACGGCGCCGAGTCGCGCTCGTCGAAGGTCAGGTCGTCGCCCGTCTCCATCTGGTAGCCGAACAGGGCCGGATTCCAGGTGATGGAGCCGACGAGACCCTTGGCGTAGGGATCGATGAGCAGCTTGTTCGGGTTGAAGCGGTGGCCGGCCTTCGGCTCGTAGGGACCGTGCACGCGGTAGCCGTAGATGGTGCCGGGGCGCGCATCGGGCAGGTAGCCGTGCCAGATCTCATCGGTGTATTCGGGCAACTCGATGCGCTCGAGTTCCTCCTCGCCGGCATCGTCGAACAGGCACAGTTCGACCTTGGTGGCGTGAGCCGAGAACAGGGCGAAGTTGACGCCGAGCCCGTCCCAGTTGGCGCCGAGGGGATAGGGCGAGCCTTCCTTGATGCGCGATCGCCGCGCGGAACCCTGCGCGGACGCCCTGCCGGTCTGAGAAAAATCGTCTGCCATAACTGCTCCAGGGACGGTGCCGGACCCGGTGTGGCGCAAACACCGGGCGTCACGGCACGCCAAAACCGCTACGGCAACGCTTACGCTTGGGTTGAAGGTCCCCCGTGGCGGAAAACTTTTTGCGGCGCGAAGTGAGGTCGGCGACCCTTGGCGGGGAGCCAAAGGCACGACACCTGCCCCCTGTCCGTGGCACGATCCCACGGCATGGGCGTTGCGACGTGATCCGCGCCGTTCGACAGACACCATTCCGCGCGAGGCATACCGATGACCGACCAGCCCAACGGCCTCCAGAACATCGCGGACCGGCACGGGGTGAGCCTCGACGCCGTGCGCCACCTCGTCCGTGCCCTCGAGGCCGGGCACGGCACCATGGCCCAGTTCAACCATCCGGAACTCGGTGGCTTCGGCCAGTGGTCGTCGGGGGGCATGACGATGATCGGCAACATGTTCGATTCCGGCCTCAAGGCCCGCGTCGCCGCCTTGTGCGGCGCCCTGGCCGACGCCTTGCCGCCGGCGGGGTTCGCCGAACGGGACGGCGTCTCCGGCGCGTGGTGGCCGCGAGGCCTCGGACGACCGGCGACGTCCGGAGCTCAGAACGGCCAGCGCTACGCATACTTCCCGCACGCACAGCGCGTTGCCGTCGAGGCGGACGGGCAGGTCGCCGTCTACGACACGGAAGGCCACCACATCACCGGTGTTTCGCAGCAGCAGGGTGGCACCCGCAGCCTACGCTTCTCCGGGCCCGATGGAGTCATCGACCTCGAGACCCTGCGCCGGATCGATGGCGACGCGGCGGGGCAGGACGAGCCGAGCACCCCCGAACCGACCCCGCAGCCGAAGCCGTTCACGCCCGAGCCCCTGCAACGCCCGGAGCCGGCAGCACCCCGCCCGCCATCGTCGGCCGACGATGTGCTCGCGACCCTGGAACGCCTGGCGGAACTGCAGCGCAAGGGCGTCCTGACGGAGGGGGAATTCGCGGCCAAGAAGGCCGAGCTTCTGGCGCGTCTCTGACGAGACGGCGACGGGGCTTCGCGTCCCGCGCGAAACGCCCGGTCGTTGTCGGATTTCACCCCGGGAACGACAACGCCTCCGAACTTCCCGACAACCCCTCATCCACAACGCGAAAGCCGCACCTGCCTCGCCGCAGGCGGCGAGAGTCCCATGTCAGGCGGCATGGGACTCTCGCGCGACCTCATCGATATCCGGACGATCTATCACGAGCCGGCGGTCGCCGGGTTTTCGCGGGGCCGGGCGATCCTCGATCGCTTCCCGGACGCCGAGCGCATCCCGGTTCCCTCGCACTGGAACATCCCCGCCCTGCACGGCAACGCCGGATCGGTGGAGGATTGGGTGCGGATCAAGCGCTCCACCCTCGTCCTCGGGGTGAAGAAGGGACTGACCATGCGGCCCAACGGCCGCAGCGCCCACTTCATCGCGCCCTCGACCTCCAACGGCTGCGCCATGGCCTGCGCCTATTGCTACGTGCCGCGCCGCAAGGGATTCGCGAATCCGATCTCGCTGTTCGTCAACGTCGAGGCGGTCTGCGCCGCCATCCGCCGGCATGCCGACCGGCAAGGCCCCCTGCCCGAGCCGGACAGCGTCGACCCGGCGCTCTGGGTCTACGACCTCGGCGAGAACGGCGACCTCTCCGTCGATGCCGCGATCAGCGATACGGTGCGCGACCTCGTCGGCCTGTTCCGCACCCTGCCCAACGCCAAGGCCTCCTTCGCCACCAAGGCGGTAAACCGCGATCTCCTGACCTACGACCCGCAGGGCAAGACCCGCATCCGGTTTTCCATGATGCCGGAGCGCATCGCCCGAGTCGTCGATGTCCGCACGAGCCCGATCCCCGAGCGGATCGCCGCCATCGACGACTTCGTGGCCGCCGGCTACGAGGTCCACCTGAATTTCTCGCCGGTCATCCTCTACGAGGGCTGGGAGGCGGACTGGGCCGAGCTGTTCGCGGCCATCGACGCCGGAATCGGGGACGCGGCCCGGGCTCAGGTCAAGGCCGAAATCATCATGCTGACCCACAATGCCGATCTGCACGCGGTCAACCTCGGCTGGCACCCGAAGGCCGAGGATCTCCTGTGGCGCCCGGACATCCAGGAAGCCAAGGTCTCGCAGGGCGGAGGGGCGAACCTGCGCTACCGCACGGGCTGGAAAGGTCGCTGGCTCGCCCGCTTCACCGCGCTTCTGGCCGAACGGATGCCCTACTGCACCGTGCGTTACGCATTCTGACCCTCGTTTGGAGACCGGCCGTCCATGAGCCACGAAACCCATCTGCACGACGCCGTCGCCCTTGCCCACAGCAACGTCCTGTCGGGGGGAAGGCCCTACGGCGCCGTGATCGTCCGCGACGGTGCGGTGCTGGTCCGCGCCGTCAACCGGACGGCGGAGACCAACGACCCGACGGACCATGCCGAGATGGTGGCGATCCGCGAAGCCAGCCGACTGCTGGGCTCGTCGAAGCTCGACGGTTGCGTCGTCTACGCGAGCGGACGCCCCTGTCCCATGTGCCACGCCGCCATGCGGCTCTCGGGCATCCGCGAGGCCTACTTCGCCTACACGGCGGAGGATGGAGAAGCCTACGGCCTCATCGGCGCCGGCATCTACGCGGAATTGTGCCGTCCCCTCGACGAACAGCCGATGCGGGTGAGCCACCACCCGGTGACGGCGGAGGAGCATCCCTACGCGGCTTGGCGCGCTCGCGAGAGCGGCGAGGCTTGAGTGATTGGCTTGGGCGCGATCCGACGCTAGCCTCGCACGATGACCGAGAACGACCTGCGCGAATCACGCGCCGCCCTGATACTCCTGGCCGTGACGGTCGCCTCGGTGCTGATCTTCGGCGCGGTCACGATCCTGATTCAGCTCTGACGGGGGCGTGCCCCGGCGGGATCAGTGCGTCCAGGGTGCCGTGCGGTTGAATTTGAAGTTGTCCGAGTAGGACAGGCCCTTGCGGACGATGGGCCGGTGCGGCTCCTCGACCCGGTAGGACAGGCGGGCGCGGGTGGCGTAGGCGATGGCCTCGTCGCGGGTCTCGAATTCCAGGCGCACCTGCTGCAGCATGTCGGAGGAGCCGGTCCAGCCCATGAGCGGATCGGTCTCGCGCGGGGTGCTCTGGTCGAATTCGAGGACCCAGACCTTGGTGCGCGCCATCCCGGACTGCGATGCGTCCTTGGCGGGCTGGTAGATCCGGGCGCTCGACATCGGACGGTTCCCAACGGTCACGGGGTTTGCCGGTCGAGAGATGGTCGGGGCGATAGGATTCGAACCTACGACCCTCTGGTCCCAAACCAGATGCGCTACCAGGCTGCGCTACACCCCGACGCGTTCTCGACGCCCCACGGCTCATAGGAGCTTTGCGGGGTCCGGGCAAGGATGGATGCGCTCAGGCGAGGATGTCGAGGACGCGTTTCTCCATGTCCAGGGCGGTGCGCAGCATGGCTGCGTTGAGGCTGACATCGGTCTTGGCCTCCATGAGGTTCAGGGCCGTGCTCGACAGATCGACCTGGGTCGCCGCCGGCAGGCTGGTGCCGATGGTCGCCACGCCTTCGGCGGCCTGGGCGAATCGCTGCGTCGCCGCCGCCATCCCGCCGCTGCTGATCGACACTGCGCTGATCATGGGCCGTCTCCCTCACCCGCTCCGACGAGAAGAGCACGCAACCCGTTAAGCGAAGGGCGCGCGAACCCGTCGCATTCGATCGAACCCGGACCGGGCGCTTGAACCCGGCCCACCCCGGCGCCAACTCGGCCACAGCGGCCGACGCGACGGCTCGCCCGTATGAGGTGTCCGATGATCGATCTGCATTACTGGCCGACGCCGAACGGCCACAAGGTGACGCTGTTCCTCGAAGAGGCCGGCCTGCCCTACGCGATCAAGCCGGTGAACATCGGCGCGGGCGACCAGTTCAGGCCGGACTTCCTCGCCATCGCCCCCAACAACCGCATGCCGGCCATCGTCGATCACGCACCGGTGGACGGCGGCGAGCCGGTCGCCATGTTCGAGTCCGGCGCGATCCTGCTCTACCTCGCCGAGAAGACCGGCCGGTTCATCGCTCAGGATCTGCGCGGCCGCGCCGAGGTGCTGCAATGGCTGTTCTGGCAGATGGGCGGCCTCGGGCCCATGCTCGGGCAGAACCACCATTTCAGCCAGTACGCGCCCGAAAAAATTCCCTACGCCGTCGACCGCTACGTCAAGGAGACCAACCGCCTCTACGGCGTCCTCGACCGGCGTCTGGCCGACCGCGAATTCGTGGCGGGCGCCGATTACTCCATCGCCGACATGGCCGCCTATCCCTGGATCGTGCCGTACGAGAAGCAGGGCCAGACCCTGTCCGACTTCCCCCACCTCGCACGCTGGTTCACCGCCATCGCCGAGCGTCCGGGCACCAAGGCAGCCTATGCCCGAGCCCCGGAGGTCAACCCCGACCATGGCAAGACCATGAGCGAGGATGCCAAGCGGGTGATGTTCGGCCAGACCGCGAAGGGCCGGGCCTGAGCGTCAGCGCCCCAGCGAGTCGAGCGGTACCGGAGCGGCGTGCGGGCGGGTCGCCAGCATGCCGTCGAGGAGGGCCAGCACCTCGGGCCGTCCGCAATTGGCGGCCGGCTCGAACGGAGTCCAGGTCTGGGTGAAGTCGAGGGCGGCGAACACGTCGCGGTAGCGCCGCAGCTCGTTCGTCGTGAGCGGCACCCCGCGCACGAACGCCTTGTGGGCCGAAATCGTCGTGGCCCGGCGAAAGTCCTTCGGGTCGAGCTCGAACTTCAGGGCGTCGCCGCAGAACAGGATCTTTCGCGCGCGATCGAACAGTACCGCGTGGCCATCGAAATGGCCGGCGGTACGATGGAGTTCGAGGCACGGCAGCGGTTCGAGGAAGTCGTCGTAGGGCCACGACACCTGGAGCGCGGCGCTCCAGATGAAGTCGGCCGCCGGCAGGCACACCTCCGGGTCGAAGCGATCCTGCAGCTGCACCAGCGCGCCGTAGGCATGCGGGTGGGAGGACGACAGCACCTGCATCCCGCCGAGGGTCGCGATGTGCCGGAGCGCCGCTTCGCTGAAGACCGGGCAGGCTTCGAAGCCCATGTTCCCCTGCGGTGTCTGGATCAGGTACGCGCTCGGGCCGATGCCCGAGACGGGGTCGTTCCAGAAGCGCCAGACCCCCGGCTCCAGTTCTTCCCAATGGCAGGGGAAGCGCTCCTGCGCCTCGGCCTCGGTCCAGAACTGCCAGCCGTTCTGCGGCACCACGTGACGCGCATCGAGACACATGGGGCAGGACGCCGGCACCGTGAAGTGACGCTGCCAGAAGCCGCAATTGTCACAGGTGTAGGCGGGCAGATCGAGGGCGCCCGCGAAGGGCAGGTAACCGGGAGACACGGGCGTTGCTCGGGTTCGGGTGGCGTTGCGGGATCGCGCCAAGCATATAGGCGGGATCGCCGCCGCTTCGATACGATGGCGAGGCTGAACGCAACCGGAGGATCATGCCCGTCCCCTCGATCGCCTTCGATCTCACCCGCCTGATCACGCGGCTTCGCCACGCCAGTCCCAGCGGAATCGACCGGGTCGACCTCGCCTATGCCCGCCACGTCCTGGCTCAGGACGGCGCGCGCTTCGGGCTCGTTTCGACGGCCCTCGGCCCGAAGGTGCTGGAGCGGGCGGAGGCGCTGCGGATCGTCGAGGCGGTGGCGGCGGGCTGGGTCGAGGATCGGACAGCCGAGGACGATCCGGTCTATCGCCGTCTCGCCGCCGCCCTCGGGGCGCCGACGCGCGAGACGGCGAGCCGGCCTCCGCGCTCGGATTCGCAGGCGCGCCGACGCCTCCAGGCCCGCACGGCGTGGACGGTGCTGCGCGCGCGCGGCCCCGACCGCCTGCCCGCCGGAACCATCTATCTCCACACCTCGCACCTGCGCCTCGACCGGCCGGAGCGGTTCGACTGGCTGTACGACCGACGCGACATCCGCCCGGTCTTCTTCGTCCACGACCTCATCCCTATCGCCTATCCGGAATACGGCCGGCCCGGCGAGGCGGAGCGCCACGCGGTGCGCATGGGCACCATCGCGGCCCATGCCGCCCATGTCCTCGTGAACTCGGCCGACGTGGCGGCGCATTTTTCGGGATACCTCGCGGCCCGTGGCCTGCCCGGACGTCCGACGACGGTGGCCTGGCTCGGCGTCGAGCCGGTGTTCCGGCCGGCTCCCGGCGCGCCCGCCCTGGTGCCCGACCGCCCAACCTTCGTGGCCTGCGGCACCATCGAGCCGCGCAAGAATCACCTCGGCCTGCTCAACCTCTGGCGCGACCTCGCCCAGCGCCGCGGGCCGGCGACCCCGCGCCTCGTCCTCGTCGGCCGGCGCGGTTGGGAGGCGGAGAACATCATCGACATGCTGGAGCGCTGCCCGGCCATGCGGGACCACGTGATCGAGGTCGGCGGCCTTTCCAGCCACGGACTCGCCCGCCTGCTCCAGGGCGCGACCGCGCTCCTGATGCCCTCCTTCGCGGAAGGGTACGGCCTGCCCGTCGTGGAGGCGGCGGCCTGCGGCCTGCCGGTGGTCGCCTCCGACCTCGCCGTCCACCGCGAGATCGGAGGCGGGTTCGCCCACTTCCTCGATCCCCTGGATGGGCCGGGCTGGCGCGGGGCCATCGAAGCGCTGAGCGCTTCCGCATCCCCCCTGCGGGCGGACCTCGTGGCGCGCCTCGACGGCTACGCGCCGCCGGACTGGACGGCGCATTTCGCGCGGGTGGATGCGGTGCTGACCGAACGCGTTGCGGCCACGCCAGCACGCGCCTAAAGGAGGATCAGGACAGCGGGGATACCGGCATGAACGTGGTCGATCTGGACCGGGACGCGATCAAGGCCGGCCTCGCCGACGGGACGCTCCTGCTCATCGACGTGCGCGAGGCGCACGAATTTGCCGGCGGCCGCATTCCGGGCTCGATCACGCATCCCCTGTCGACCTTCGATCCGGACACCATCGCCGCCCTCGTATCCGAGGATGGGCGACGGCCCGTCTTCTCCTGCGCCGCCGGAATCCGCTCGGTGCATGCGTTGGCGGCCGCCCAGCGGGCCGGCCACTCCATCGACGGGCACTATGTCGGTGGATTCAAGGATTGGTACGCAGCCGGCGAAGCGATCGAGCGGTGACGGCCGACCATCCGGCATTCCGTCGCCGTGATTTCAAATAGCGGGACGGCTGCGACGGGGCGGACGATCATGTGCGACAGCGCACAACAAGGTCGATGCCAGACCTCTAGCTCGCAGGGCATAGGGATTATCGATATGCGCAGGCGCCTGCTCTTCCGCTTCCTTCCGGCCCTCGGCCTCGCGCTAGCGGGACTACCGGCCCTCGCCCAGGCGCCCGGCGGGCCGCCGCCGAAGGTGACGACGGCGAAGCCCGTGGTGCGCGAGATCGTCGAGACCGACATGTACACGGGCCGGTTCGACCCCGTGGAGATCGTCGATGTCCGCGCCCGCGTCACCGGCTATCTCGAGAAGCTGAACTTCCAGGACGGTGCGACGGTGAAGAAGGGCGACCTGCTCTTCGTCATCGACCGGCGCCCCTACAAGGCCGCCCTCGATCAGGCCCAGGCCGCCCTGGTTTCGGCCAAGGCCCGCCTCAACTTCTCGCAGACCGATCTCGACCGCGCCCAGACCCTGAGCCGCTCGGGCAACATCTCCGAGCAGGTGACGGACCAGCGTCGCCAGGCCTCGCAGACGGCCCAGGCCGACGTCGACAGCGCCGATGCGCAGCTGCGCCAAGCCCAGCTCAACTACGACTTCACCGAGGTGAAGGCCCCGATCTCGGGCCGCATCAGCCGGCGCCTCGTCACCGAGGGCAACATCGTCATCACCGACCAGACCCTGCTGACCACCATCGTTTCCCTCGACCCGATCTACTTCGGCTTCACCGTGGATGAGCGCTCCTTCCTGAAGTACCAGGGCGCCCTCGGGATCGGCATGGGCCAGACCCAGAAGGGCAAGGGCGTTCCGATCCTCATCGCACTCACCGGCGAGGAGAAGCCGACCCGCAAGGGCGTCCTCGATTTCGTCGACAACCGCGTCGACAACGCCACCGGCACGGTCCTGCTGCGGGCCACCGTCGAGAATCCCGACGGGTTCATCAAGCCGGGCCTGTTCGGCATCGTGTCCCTGCCGGCCACCAAGCCCTACCAGGGCATCCTGCTTCCGGACGACGCCATCTCGGCCAACCAGGACAAGCGCGTCGTCTACCTCGTCGCCGACGACGGCTCGGTCGCCTCCCGGGAGGTGAAGCTCGGGCCGAAGGTCGACGGCTACCGGGTGATCCGCGACGGGCTGAAGGGCGACGAGAACGTCGTGGTCAACGGCCTGTCCCGCGTGCGGCCCGGCGCCAAGGTCACGGCCGAGTCCTCGACGCTGCCGGCGAGCAAGAGCTGACGGGGACGGCTGAGGACAGGATGCGCGGCCCGGATCATCCGGTCCCGCGCCCGTGTCTCGAACAGGATCAGGGGTCGTGTGCAGGCGTCGCTTGAGACCGGCACACGACCCGAACCGTTCACGGCGCGCCGGGTGGGGGCAAGGCGCGCCATGAACGAACGGTCGGCGAAGCGCCGGCCGTAGCCGAAATGAACGTGCGCCCGGATCGTCCACGATCCGCGTGCCCGACCGCAGACGACAAGACGGTCCCGTTCGGGTCGCACGACCCCGGAACGGCGAGAGGTTCACCCGATGCGTTTTGCCCACTTCTTCGTCGATCGACCGATCTTCGCGTCCGTCACGTCGATCCTGTTCCTGATCATCGGCTACGTGGCCTACGAGTCCCTGCCGGTCTCGCAGTATCCCGAGATCGTGCCGCCCACCGTGGTGGTGCGCGCCTCGTATCCGGGCGCCAATGCCGAGACCGTGGCGGCGACCATCGCGACGCCCATCGAGCAGGAGGTGAACGGCGTCGACAACATGCTCTACATGACGTCGTTGTCGACCAACGACGGCAACATGCAGCTCACCGTCACGTTCAAGGTCGGCACCAACCTCGATATCGCCAACGTGCTGGTGCAGAACCGCCTCTCGGTCGCCCAGCCGCGCCTGCCGCCGGACGTGCGCAACCTCGGCGTGACCGTCCGCAAGGCCTCGCCCGACCTGATGCTGGTCGTGCACGTGCTCTCGCCCGACAACACCTACGACCAGAACTACCTCTCGAACTACATCTATCTCCGGATTCGCGACGAGCTTCTGCGCCTCGACGGTGTCGGCGACATCACGGTGTTTGGCGGCAGCGAGTACGCCCTGCGCATCTGGCTCGACCCCAACAAGCTCGCCGCCTACGGTCTCTCGACCACCGACGTGCTGACCTCTCTGCAGGAGCAGAACGTCCAGGTCGCCTCGGGTGCCCTCGGGGCGCCGCCGGCGCCCGCCTCCAATGCGTTCCAGCTCGTGGTCCAGTCACAGGGCCGCTTCCAGACGCCGGAGGAGTTCACGGAGGTCATCGTCAAGGCCGCCGACGGGCGCCTCGTGCGCATCAAGGACATCGGCCGGACGGAGATGGGCCAGAAGGACTACACCACCCAGTCCTTCCTCAACGCGACCCCGGCGGTGGGCGTCGGCGTGTTCCAGCGGCCCGGCACCAACGCCCTCGAGGCGGCGAGCCAGGTGCGCCAGACCATGGACACCATCGCCAAGAACTTCCCGCCCGGCGTCGAGTACAAGATCGCCTACAACCCGACGGAGTTCATCGAGGAGTCGGTGCACGAGGTCTACAAGACCCTCTTCGAGGCCGTCGTCCTCGTGGTCATCGTGGTGCTGGTGTTCCTCCAGAGCTGGCGCACGGCGCTGATCCCGGTGATCGCGATTCCCGTGTCGCTCATCGGCACCTTCGCGGCCATGGCGGCCTTCGGCTTCTCCGTGAACAATCTCACCCTGTTCGGACTCGTCCTCGCCATCGGCATCGTGGTCGACGACGCCATCGTCGTGGTGGAGAACGTCGAGCGCAACATGGCCGAGGGGCTCTCGCCCGGCGACGCCGCCCACAAGACCATGGACGAGGTCGGCGGCGCCGTGGTGGCCATCGCCCTCGTGCTGTCGGCGGTGTTCATCCCCACCGCCTTCATCCCGGGCATCTCGGGTCAGTTCTACAAGCAGTTCGCGCTCACCATCGCGGCCTCGACCATCATCTCGATGTTCAACTCGCTGACCCTGTCGCCGGCTTTGTGCAAGCTGCTGCTGAAGCCCCACCACGAGCACAAGCCGCCGAAGTTCTTCCTCGCGCGGTTCATCGCCTGGTGCGCCAACACCTTCAACCGCGGCTTCGACGCCCTGTCCAACGGCTACGCCCGGGTGATCCAGTTCCTCACCGGGCGGGTGATCGGCCTCTTCGGCATGCTCATCGTCTACGGCTGCGTCCTGGCCGGTACGATCCACCTCGTCACCACCGTGCCGACGGGCTTCATCCCGCAGCAGGACCAGGGCTACCTCATCGGCGTCGTCCAGCTTCCCGCCGGGTCGGCCCTGGAGCGGACCACGGCGGTGGTGCGACGCGCCGCCGAACTCGCCCGCAAGGTCGATGGCGTCGCCAACGCCGTCATCATCTCGGGCTTCGACGGCGCCACCTTCACCAACACCACCAACGGCGCGGTGATGTTCCTCACCCTGAAGGGGGCCAAGGAGCGGGCGACGACGGGCCGCTCGGCCGCCGCGATCACGGGTGACGTGTTCAAGGCCACCGCCGAGATTCAGGAAGCCCGGGTCCTGTTCATCCCGCCGCCACCCGTGCGCGGTCTCGGCAACGGCGGCGGCTTCAAGATGCAGATCGAGAGCCGCCAGAGCTCGGCCATCGGCCCGCTGCTGGCGGCCGCCAACGAGGTGCTGAGCCAGGCCAACCAGAGCAAGGAGGTGCAGCGCGTCTTCACCACCTTCGGCAACGACACGCCGCAGCTCTTCATCGACATCGACCGCACCATGGCGCGGATGCTGAACGTACCCCTCGCCTCGGTGTTCGCGACCCTTCAGGCCAACCTCGGCGGCGCCTACGTCAACGACTTCAACGCCTTCGGCCGCATCTACCAGGTCCGGATGCAGGCCGACGCAGCGTTCCGCCTCGAGAAGCGGGACATCGAGCAGCTGAAGGTCCGCTCGTCCACGGGCGCCCTCGTGCCCATGGGAACGCTGGCCTCCATCCGCGAGATCAGCGGACCGCAGATCGTCCAGCGCTTCAACCTGTTCTACTCGGTGCCGATCCAGGGCGACGCCAAGCCCGGCATCTCCACCGGACAGGCCCTGGAGGCCATGGAGAAGATCGCCCAGACCATGCCGGAGGGGTATTCCTACGACTGGACCGAAATCGCGTTCCAGCAGAAGGCCACGGGCAACACGGCCGTGTACGTCTTCGCCCTCGGCGTGCTCCTCGTGTTCCTCGTCCTCGCCGCCCAGTACGAATCCTGGGCGCTGCCGCTGGCCATCATCCTGGTAGTGCCGACCGGCGTCCTCGCGGCCCTCGCGGCGGTGCAGTTCCGGGGGCAGGACAACAACATCCTGACCCAGATCGGTCTGATCGTGCTCGTGGGCCTGGCCGCCAAGAACGCCATCCTCATCGTCGAGTTCGCCCACCAGCTCGAGGAGACGGAGCACAAGGGGCCCGTGGCCGCCGCCGTCGAAGCCTGCCGCCTGCGCCTGCGCCCGATCCTGATGACGGCCTTCGCCTTCATCCTCGGCACCGTGCCCCTGGTCATCGCCACGGGTCCGGGCGCCGAGATGCGTCAGGCCCTCGGCACCGCCGTGTGCTTCGGCATGATCGGCGCGACCCTGTTCGGCCTGTTCCTCACCCCGGTGTTCTACGTGGTGATCCGGAACCTTCTGATCTGGATCGCGAAGAAGCGCGGCAAGTCCCCGGACAACACCACGCCCGACAAGCACGATCCCCACGCCACCCCGTCGCACGCCTGAGGAATCGGTGGCATCGACCATCGAGACTCGGTGTTCGATGCCACCTTAGGGGTTGCGTCCCGGAGGGTGGAAAGCTAAGACGCCTCCACCCCCCCAAGGGGTGTCGCACCGTCGACCGACCCGGTTGATCGCACCTCCCCCAGGGATGCGTGTCGGGGTTCGGGACGATGGGAACGACGGACTACGGAGCGATCCGACGGAGTATAGCGCAGCCCGGTAGCGCACCTGTCTGGGGGACAGGGGGTCGCAGGTTCAAGTCCTGCTACTCCGACCAATCACAGCCTGAGGATCAGCCCCGTCGCTGGTCCCGCCGCTCCGGGAAAAGGCCGAGGTGCTTTGCACCTCGGCCTTTTTCATGTCGGCTCGCGCGTTCCACAGCCGCCGCCCATCCCGCAGGACGAGCGACAAACGTGGCGATCAGAAAAAGATCGGCCGGGCCGTGGCGTGGTGCTCGGCGAGCACGTCGTCGGTCGCCGGATCGATCTCTTTCAGAACCGCATCGTAGCCCCAGAGATCGGCCAGGTGCTGGAGCACGCGCTTGGCGTCGTCCTTCTGCAGGGTGATGCGGTTGAGCGCCTTGTGGTGGACGATGAGGCGGCGATCGCCCTCGAGGTCCACGTCCATGACCTCGATGTCGGGATCGAGCCAGGCGACGTCGTACTGGCGGGCGAAGGAGCGGCGCATCTTGCGGTAGCCACGCTCGTCGTGGATCGCCTCGACGCGAAGCTCCGCCTTGTCGGGATCGTCGACCACGTGGAACAGGCGCATGTCGCGCATGAGCTTGGGGGAGAGGAACTGCGCGATGAAGCTCTCGTCGCGGTAGTTCGCCCAGATGTCGCGCAGGGTCGCCATGGCGTCGCCCGTGCCGGCGATGTCGGGGAACCACGCCCGATCCTCCTCGGTGGGCTGCTCCACGATGCGGGCGATGTCCTGCATCATGGCGAACCCGATGGCGTAGGGGTTGTGGCCGTTGTAGCCGCGCTCGCTGTAGTTCGGCTGGCGGATGACGTTGGTGTGCGAGGTCAGGAACTCGAGGTAGGCCGCCTCGCCGATGAGCCCCTTCTGCGACAGGGAGTTCATGATCCGGTAGTGGCAGTAGGTGGCGCAGCCCTCGTTCATCACCTTGGTCTGCCGCTGCGGGTAGAAATACTGCGCCACCAGGCGGACGATGCGCAGGAGTTCGCGCTGCCACGGCCTGAGGCGCGGAGCGGCCTTCTCGAGGAAGTAGAGCAGGTTCTCCTGGGGCAGTTCGAGGAGCGCCTTGCGGCGCTCGACGGCGAGGTCGGGCCGCGCGCCGGCGATCTTCTGCGGCAGGGTGCGCCAGAGGTCGTTGTAGACCTGCTCGCCGTGCTCGGCCCGCTCGCGCTCGCGGCGCTGCTCGGAGGCGAGATCCGGCCGCTTCTTGCGGGGATAGCGGTGGACGCCCTGGTTCATCAGGGCATGGGCGGCGTCGAGGACCGATTCCACGGCTGCGTGGCCGTAGCGCTCCTCGCAGCGGGTGATGAAGCCCTTCGCGAAATCGAGATAGTCGAGGATGCCGTCGGCATCGGTCCACTGCTTGAACAGGTAGTTGTTCTTGAAGAAGTGATTGTGCCCGAACGCCGCGTGGGCGATCACCAGGGTCTGCATCGTCGCCGTGTTCTCCTCCATGACGTAGGAGATGCACGGGTTGGAGTTGATGACGATTTCGTAGGCGAGGCCCATCATGCCGCGCCGGTAGCTGGCCTCGTGCTGGGCGAAATGCTTGCCGAACGACCAGTGCTTGTAGAACAGCGGCATGCCGATGGACGCGTAGGCGTCGAGCATCTGCTCGGCGGTGATGATCTCGATCTGGTTCGGATACCACGACAGGCCGAGCTCCCCGCCGGCGATGGCCTCGCAGGCGTCGTGGATGCGCTTGATCGTGTCGAAGTCCCAGTCGTTGCCGGTGAACAGGGGCCGTTGGCCGCCTGCCTCCGGATCGAGGGTGGGACGGATGATGCTGCCGACCATGGTCGTCCTGTCTCCCAAGCGGTCCGTCTCGCCTCCCCTCCCCGTAAGAGGGGAGAGGACGCAATCGTGGCTCAAGCCTCGGCTTCGGCCCGCGCGTCCTTGCGGCCGAACAATTCCCGAAACACCGGATAGATGTCGCGCCGGTGGTTGACCTTGCGCATGGCGATGGCGCCACCGGATTTGGCGAGCCCCTCGTAGGTGCGCCACAGGGTGGTGCGGTGCTCGACGAAGCCGGCACGGGGCCCGTTCTCGTCGCCGACCTCCAGATAGGCGAAGTGCTGGCAGGCGGGCAGGATGTGGGCGCGCAGGAGCTCGGTGGAGGTCGGCCCGTCCGACGAGACGTTGTCGCCGTCGGAGGCCTGCGCCGCGTAGATGTTCCAGTCGTTGGGATCGTAGCGCTCGGTGATGACGCGCTTCATCTCGACCAGCGCCGAGGAGACCAGGGTGCCGCCGGTCTCGCGCGAGCCGAAGAAGGTTTCCTCGTCCACCTCCGTCGCCTTGTCCGTATGGCGGATGAAGACGATCTCGACGTGGCGGTAGCGCCGCGTCAGGAAGATGTGCAGCAGGATGTAGAAGCGCTTGGCGAGATCCTTCATGTGCTCGGTCATCGATCCCGAGACGTCCATGAGGCAGAACATCACCGCCTGGGCCACGGGGCGCGGATAGGGCTCGAAGCGCCGGTAGCGCAGGTCGATGGGGTCGACGTAGGGAATGCGCCTGGTGCGCTCGCGGAGCGCCGCCAGGGCCAGGAGCAGGTCGGGCAGGTCGGGATGGCTCGACGGGGTCTCGGCGATGCGCGCTTCCAGCGCCGCGACCTCGTCGGGCTTCGGGCGCTTGAGGGCGATGCGCCGGGACATGGAGTTGCGCAGGGTCCGGGTCAGGGCGAGGTTGGCGGGCGAGCCCGACACCGTGTAGCCGGCCCGCCTCAGGCCCTCGGTCTCGACCACGGACAGGCGCCGCTTGGCGAGGTCCGGCAGTTCGAGGTCTTCGAGGAAGAGCTCCAGAAACTCGTCGCGGGTGAGGACGAAGCGGAACGCGTCCTCGCCGTTCTCCTGGCCGTCCCCGCCCTCGCCTGAGCCCTTGCCGCCGCCGCCGGACGGCGGACGCTCGATGCGGTCGCCCTCCACGTAGGTCTTGTTGCCGGGCAGGATGTGATCGTGCAGCCCGGTTCCGGACTGGCGGGAGAAACGCGGCTCCCGCACGCCGTCCAGGGGCACCGACACGCGCCCATCCTTGCCGAGGTCCTTGATGTCCTTCTCGCGGGCGGATTCCCGCACGGCGCGCTGGGCCATGTCCTTCACGCGGCGCAGGAAGCGCTGGCGGTTGGCGAGGCTCTTGCCCCCGGGATTCAAACGACGGTCGACGATGTGCATCCGGTGTGTTTGCCTTCGCCCTCAAGAGTCTCGCGGGTTTCGACGGGCCGGAAGCGGCCGCCGCGACGGCGGCCGCCCTCGTCGTGCGGTCGTCCTATCCGGCCTGCTTCACCCGCATGTACCATTCGACCAGACGGCGGACCTGCCGCTCGGTGTAGCCGCGCGCCACCATCCGGTCGACGAACTCGCCGTGCTTCTTCTCGGTGTCGCCGTCCTTCTTCGAGCCGAAGGAGATCACCGGCAGCAGTTCCTCGACCTGGGAGAACATCCGCCGCTCGATCACCTCCCGCAGCTTCTCGTAGCTCGTCCAGGACGGATTGCGCCCGCCATGCTGCGCCCTGGACCTGAGGGCGAACTTCACCACCTCGTTCCGAAAGTCTTTCGGATTGGCGATGCCGGCCGGTTTTTCGATTTTCGTCAGCTCCTGATTGAGAAGTTCGCGGTTCAGCAACTGGCCCGTCTCGGAATCCTTAAAGTCCTGATCCTCGATCCAGGCATCGGCGTAGTCGATGTAGCGGTCGAACAGGTTCTGTCCGTAGTCGTGGTAGGATTCGAGATAGGCCTTCTGGATCTCGTGGCCGATGAATTCGGCGTAGCGCGGCGCCAGCTCGGTCTTGATGAATTCGAGGTAGCGCTTCTCGGTCTCGGGCGGGAGCTGTTCGCGGCGCAGGGCCTGCTCCAGCACGTACATGAGGTGCACGGGGTCGGCCGAGACCTCCGTGGTGTCGTGGTTGAAGGTCGCGGCCATCACCTTGAAGGCGAAGCGGGTCGAGATCCCGTCCATGCCCTCGTCGACGCCGGCCGAGTCCTTGTATTCCTGCATGGAGCGGGCGCGGGGGTCGACCTCGCGCAAGGACTCGCCGTCGTAGACGCGCATCTTCGAGAAGGCGTTGGAGTTGGCGTGCTCGCGCAGGCGCGAGAGCACCGAGAACCGGGCCAGCATCTCGAGGGTGCCGGGTGCGCAGGCGGCCTGCGACAGCTCGGAGCCGGAGACCAGCTTCTCGTAGATGTGCTGCTCTTCGGTCACCCGGAGGCAGTAGGGCACCTTGATGACGTAGATGCGGTCGATGAACGCTTCGTTGTTCTTGTTGCCCTTGAAGGTCTGCCACTCGGACTCGTTCGAGTGGGCGAGGATGATGCCCGTGAACGGGATCGCGCCGATGTTCTCGGTGCCGACGTAGTTGCCCTCCTGCGTCGCCGTCAGCAGGGGATGGAGCATCTTGATCGGCGCCTTGAACATCTCGACGAATTCGAGAACGCCCTGGTTGGCGCGGTTGAGGCCGCCCGAATACGAGTAGGCGTCGGGATCGGCCTGGCTCAGGGTCTCCAGGCGCCGGATATCGACCTTGCCGACGAGGCTGGAGATGTCCTGGTTGTTCTCGTCGCCGGGCTCGGTCTTGGCGATGCCGATCTGGCGCAGGCGCGACGGCCTGACCTTGATCACCTTGAACTTCGAGATGTCGCCGTTGAACTCGTCGAGGCGCTTCAGGGCCCAGGGGCTCATGAGCCCGGTGAGGCGGCGCCGCGGGATGCCGTAGCGCTCCTGGATCTCGGCCCCCATGACCTCGGGGTCGAACAGTCCGAGCGGGCTCTCGAAAACCGGCGAGACCTCGTTGCCGGCCTTCAGCACGTAGATGGGGTGGACCTCCATCAAGGCCTTGAGGCGCTCGGCGAGGGACGACTTGCCGCCGCCGACGGGGCCGAGGAGGTAGAGGATCTGCTTGCGCTCCTCCAGTCCCTGCGCGGCATGGCGGAAGAACGAGACGATCCGCTCGATGGTCTCCTCCATGCCGTAGAACTCGGAGAAGGCCGGGTAGACCCGGATCGTGCGGTTCATGAACACCCGGCCGAGGCGCGCGTCCCTGGCGGTGTCCACGAATTCCGGCTTGCCGATCGCATCGAGGATGCGCTCGGCCGCGGTGGCGTACATCAGAGGTTCGTCACGGCACGCTTCGAGAAACTCGGAGAGGCTCATCTCCGTATCGCGGCGCGCCTCGTAACCCCGTGTGAAGCTCTGGAACAGGTCGTTCGTCGATGGCATTGGCATTCCGATCCCCTCGCGACAGCGACAGCTTCATCCTGTCTCGGCTGGGATGCAACTGACAGGCCCAGTTTTGTCGCAGTGCGGTCTACGCATGGGGGGAGCGTGGATTGCGTGCCACACCGGCGATCTCGACGGGGTCGGGACCCCGTCGATTCCGAACCGCGCGGTCCGAGACGGCGCGGTCCGGCGGAGGCCTCTTCGCCTCAGAGATCGGTGCCGGACTTGGCCGCGTCCTTGGCCGGGGCCTCCTTCTTGGCGGCATCGACGGTGATGCGGATGTTCTGGGTCTGCACGTTCCCGTCGGAATCCTTGACGTCGACGGTCACCTCGTCGGTCCCGGTGTAACCGTCCTTGCTCTGGTAGAAGATCGCCTGCACGGCCGCTTCCTTGCCGGGACACCGGTACTTGGCCGGCGTCTTGATCTTACCGACCTTGGTGATGAGCGAGCCGTTCCTCGGCGCGCCGCTGACGCGAATTTCCGGCATCGGCCCCGCGGTGCAGTCCTTCTTGAGGTTGGGCACGATGGCGAGGCGCACGGACTTGCCGGGCGCCGCCGTCTCGCTGCGGGTCACGGTGGTCTGGGCGAAGGCGGGCGCGGTCATCAACAGACCTGCGGCGAGGGCGGCGGTCGAACGGGCAAGCGACATCGAGAACACTCCGGAGCGGCCCACGACCCCATGCGACGGCATCGGGTTAGGCGAACGCGTCCGGTCGATGTGGGGATGCGAGGGCCACCCGTCGAGCCCGGGGACAGGCGTCAGACGCCGCCGGGCGCGCGCGGCTGCACGTCCCCGTCGGCCATGCGGCCCAGCTCCGCCAGGATCGCCCGGCAGGCGTAGAGGTCCTGAAGCGCGGCCCCCAGGGTGTGGTGCGCGTCCGGCGACACTCCGCCCGGCTCCGCATCGGCCTCGACGGCGTCCTCGTGCCGGTCCTGCCCCGCCGGCAGGGACGGCGCCGCCACCTCGGCCTCGCCCCGGCCGACGCTCTGGACGAAGCGCACGCCCTTCTCCCGCAGGATGCCCTGCGCGCCCTTGATGGTGTAGCCCTGTCCGTGGAGCAGGCACCGGATTCCCCGGAGGAGATCGACGTCGTCGGGGCGGTAGTAGCGCCGTCCGCCGGCGCGCTTGACCGGCCGCACCTGGGCAAACCGCGTCTCCCAGAAGCGCAGGACGTGCTGGGGGACTTCGAGGTCGTCCGCGGCCTCCTTGATGGTGCGGAAGGCCGTGGCGCTCTTCTCCTGCGGATCGCGCGGTTCGGCGGCGACGAACGGCATGGAGGACCTCATTCGTCGTCGTCGTGATCGCCGACGCCGTTCATGCCGTTGATGCGGGCCTTGAGCACGTTCGACGGCTTGAACACCATGACCTGGCGCGGCTCGATGGCCACCTCGACGCCGGTCTTCGGATTGCGGCCGACGCGCCGGCCCTTGCTGCGCACCACGAACGAACCGAACGAGGACAGCTTCACGGTCTCGCCGCTGGCGAGGCACGCGCAGATCTCGGACAGCACCGTCTCGACGAGGGCCGAGGATTCCGTGCGCGAGAGGCCGACCTGCTGGTAGACGGCCTCGCTCAAATCGGCGCGTGTGACCGTCTTTCCCGACATGCGTCTGTCCCCGCGGCAATTCGAATTTTATTGGTTATCTCTCTGAGGGGGCACGCTAATCGGCGTCGATGCCGGGGTCAACCGTACAGACGGATCACCACCGGATCAGGGCGGCGCCCCAGGTGAAGCCGCCGCCGATGGCCTCGATCATCACGAGGTCTCCGTCCTTGATCCGCCCGTCCTTGCGGGCGACGTCCAGGGCCAGGGGAATCGACGCGGCGGAGGTGTTGCCGTGCCGGTCCACGGTCAGAACCACCTTGTCGCGGGCGATGCCGAGCTTGTCGGCCGACGCCTCGATGATCCGCCGATTGGCCTGATGCGGCACGAACCAGTCGAGGTCGTCCGCCGTCGTCCCCGAGGCCCGGAACGCGTCGTCGATGACGTCCGTCACCGAGCCGACGGCGAAGCGGAACACCTCCTTGCCGGTCATGCGCAGGTGCCCGGTGGTGCCCGTCGAGCCGGGACCGCCGTCGACGTAGAGCTTTTCGCGGTGGCGCCCGTCCGAGCGCAGGCTCGACGTCAGCACGCCGCGATCGGCGCTCGTGCCCTCGCCCGCCCGGGCTTCGAGCACCACGGCGCCGGCACCGTCGCCGAACAGCACGCAGGTGGTGCGGTCCTCCCAGTCGAGCAGACGCGAAAACGTCTCGGCGCCGACGACCAGCGCCCGCCGGGCCGCGCCGGTGACGAGGAACTTGTCGGCGGTGGTCACGGCGTAGACGAAGCCGGCGCAGACGGCCTGGAGATCGAAGGCGACGCCACCGGTCATGCCGAGGCCGGCCTGGATCTGCGTCGCCGTCGCGGGAAAGGTGTGGTCCGGCGTCGAGGTGGCGCAGATCACGAGGTCGATGTCGGCGGCCGTGAGGCCGGCATCGTCCAGTGCGGCTTTCGCCGCGCGGGTGCCGAGCACCGAGGTCGTCTCCGAGGCATCCGACAGGTAGCGCTGGCGGATGCCCGTGCGCTGAACGATCCACTCGTCGGAGGTGTCGACGGTCTCGGCCAGGGCGGCGTTAGTGACGCATCGGGCCGGCAGGGCGGAGCCGCAGCCGACCACCACGGAGCGCAAGCACGTCATCGAATCGTCCTCGCCTGGGCGGGCCACTTCACGAGGAAGCCCCCGCCGGTGTCAGTTCGAGCATGTCGCGGATCGTTCGCATGAGGTCGTGACGCGCCATGTCGTGGGCGAGGTCGACGGCCGCCGCGAAGCCGTGCGCGTCCTCCGAACCGTGGCTCTTGATGACGATGCCCTCGAGCCCGAGGAACACGCCGCCATTGGCCCGGCTCGGATTCATCTTCTCCCGCAGGGCCTTGAACGCGTGACGGGCGAAGAAGTATCCGATCTTGGCCGACAGGGTCCGGCTCATGGCCGCGCGCAGGTAGGTGCCGATCTGCTTGGCCGTCCCCTCGGCGGTCTTCAGGGCGATGTTGCCGGTGAAGCCCTCCGTCACCACCACGTCGACGGTGCCCTTGCCGAGGTCGTTGCCCTCGACGAAGCCGTGATAGCTCAGGTTCGGCAGGTCGGCTTCGCGCAGGCGGCGCGCCGCCTCCTTCACCGCCTCGTTGCCCTTCATCTCTTCGGTGCCGACGTTGAGCAGCCCCACGGTGGGGCGGTCGAGATCGAACACGATCCGGGCCATGGCCGATCCCATCAGCGCCATCTCGACGAGGTGGTCGGCGTCCGTCCCGATGGTGGCGCCGACGTCGAGCACGACGCTCTCGCCGCGCACGGTGGGCCACAGGCAGGCGATGGCCGGGCGCTCGATGCCGGCGAGCGTCTTGAGGCAGATCTTCGACATGGCCATGAGGGCGCCGGTGTTGCCGGCCGAGACGGCGGCATCGGCCTCGCCGTCCTTCACCGCCTGGATCGCCTTCCACATGGAGGACTTGCCGCGGCCGGTGCGGACCGCCTGGCTCGGCTTCTCGTCCATGGCGATCGCCACGGCCGTGTGGCGGATCTCAACGGCACCGTTCAGGCGCGGCTCGGCGGCGACGAGGGGCGTCAGCACCGCCTCGTCGCCGAACATCAGGAACGTCATCTCGGGATGGCGCTCGCGGGCGATGGCGGCGCCCGGCACCACCGTGGTGGGGCCGTGGTCGCCGCCCATGGCGTCGAGCGAGATGCACACTCTCTGGGACATATGGAGTTCGCCGAAGGCCTCGTGATCGAGAAAGCGCGTGCGAACGAGGGCCGGATCGGGGCGGCCTCGGTCACGGCGCGGCGGAAAATAGCGACTCGCGCCCTCCGGGCAAACGAAATCTGACGGGCCGACCCCGCTCGTCAGTCCTTCCCACCCCGCAGGGCCCGCAGGCCGGCCAGCGGCGCGTCCTCCGGATCGGTCTCCGCCGCCTCGAAGGTCGCGCCCGGCTTACGCGGATACGGGTCGAGGCCCATGGCCAGGAACTCCGCGGTGAGGAGGCCGAAATCGACGCGCCCGTTCACGATGGCGTCGGGGACGTCGATATCGTCGGCGTCGTGCCCGGTGGGGATCTCGCCATCGGTGTAGAGGACATCGACGGCCTCCGACACGGACGCCTCGAACGGATCGAGGCTGACCGTGCAGATCTGCGTGACCACGGCCGCGACGGTCCCCGTCACCGTGAGGTTCTCCAGGGTGCCGCCGACCCGGAAACGTCCGACGAGGTCGCGGATCGCCGGGATGCCGAAATCGCTCGCCAGGGCCGCGCATTCCTCCGGCGTCGCCGTGACGATGAAATCGCCCTGGGCCCGCGCCATCCGGTCGACCCGGATCGAGCGTGAGAGCGGACCGACCGCCTGATCCCGTGTCATCGCGAAACTCCCGATTGCTCCGCCGTCCCGGCGGGTGGTTGGACGGCGGCAAAACGCGGCCCGGCGACGACGAGGGCGTCGAGGTCGAGGCTAGCCAGCGCCCGGTCGCTCGCCATCACGTAGCGCGCGAGCCCCGCGGCGTCAGCCGCATGGTCGACGCCGAGGACGTTGCGGGCCAGGGACCGGGCCAGGGCATCCGGATCGGCGGCATCGAGGGCGGCATCGTAGCCCGCGGCCCGGCCGTAGAAGGCAGCGCCGAGCTTCTTCATGCGCTTGGGCACCCCGAAATCACCGATCCCGCTCTCGCGCAGGGAGGAATCGAGCTGGAGGAAGACCGCGTTGACGAGGTCCTGCGCCACCTCCCCCGCCGGGTCGGGAAGCCGGTTGAGGCGCCGCAGCACCAGGATTACGTGCAGGCTGAGGCACTCGAATCGCCCCTCGACCGTGTCCGGCACGCCGAGCGCCGTATAGAGCGCGGGGGCCCGCGCCGCCGCGTTGATGCGGACGTGGAGGTCACGGATCATCGCTTCGCGCGGATTCACGCGCCCGAACAGGCGGCCGATCATGCGCCACTCCTTCCGGCGTGGACGACGGCGCGGAGCGGATGGGGAGGGGCCGGGTGTGGCCCCGCTTGCCTTGTCAAAACCATAACCCCGCGGTACGGCAACGAATGGTCAAGGTGCAACCGTCTTCGCGCCTGCCCGGGAATTCCGTTGCCGTGTCGGGCTCCCCGCCGCAGACGCGTTCAGTTCTTCAGCAAGATCAAGGGTGGTCGATGTCGCGCCGTTTCGTTTCGCCGCTCGCGCGTCTCGCCGTCCTCGGCCTCATCGGCACCGGGCTCGCCGGCTGCATCGGCGAGGATCTCCGCCACGGCTACCAGATCGATCAGGCCGCCCTGGCGACGGTGAAGCCCGGCATGAGCGCCGAGCAGGTTCTGACGATCCTCGGGACGCCCTCCACCGTGTCCACGGTGGGCAACAAGAGCTGGTACTACATCAGCCAGAACACCCGCCGCACGGTGCTGTTCCTCGGCGAGCAGATCGAGGACCAGAAGGTCACGGCCGTCTACTTCACCCCGGCCTTCAAGGTCGAGCGCGTGGCGCTCTACGGCCTGCAGGACGGCAAGGTGTTCGACTTCATCGAGCGGTCGACCCCGACGAGCGGCGCCGACCGGGCCTTCATCAGCCAGCTCTTCCGTGGCCTGACCCGGTACGAGCCCTTCGGCAGCGGCAAGGGCGCCAGCGTCGTTCCGGGCGCCCGCGCCGGACAGTAGCGCTCCGACACGTCACACGGCCCGGGGCCGCTTCCGTTCAACGGAGGCGGCCTTTTTCGTCTGGGGGAATGAAAGGCCTCAGGCGGCGGCGCGGTCGCGCCCCGCGGCCTTGGCCGCGTAGAGCGCCCCGTCGGCGCGGGCGATGGCCGCGTCGAGGTCCCCCTCGCCGGGCGCCACCATCGCCACCCCCATGCTGGCGGTCCAGGCCGGCAGATCCGGGATCAGCGCGAGGGCACGGCGCAGATCCGCCGCGAAGGCCAGGGCGCCCTCGCGGGGCGTGCCGGCCAGGACGACGACGAACTCGTCCCCGCCGAGGCGCACGACGAGGTCGCGCCCCGAGGCGCGGCGCATGGCGCAGGTCGCCAGGGCCACCAGCACCCGATCGCCCACGGCGTGCCCGTGGCGGTCGTTGATGGCCTTGAAGTGATCGACGTCGATGGCGACGACGGCCGTATCCGGCGCAATGATCGCGGGGCTGTGCGCCGTGAGGCCGGCCCGATTCAGGGCGCCCGTCAGGGTGTCGCGCAGGGCGATGCGGCGCAGGGCCGTCTGGGCGCGCTCGCCCGGCATGGCGATGAGGCCGAGATTGAGGATCGCCAGGAGCATCTGGTCGGACAGCAGCGGCACCAGGGCCGCCACATGGGGAATCCGGCTCCCGCTCAGGAGCATGACGATCGTCAGGATGTATCCGGGGACGTAGGCGAGGAGGGCGAAGCCGGCGATGCGGCGGCCTCCCCCGGACGCCCCGCCCCGGCCGCCGACGAGGATCGAACCGACGACGAGCATGGCGAACGCGAGCCCCACGGTGCCGCCCACCTGCGCGGCCATCGGGCTCCCCAGGAGGGCGGGACCCAGGTACCCGACGCCTGGCGCGAGGGGGATCAGGAGCATCCAGGCCCGAAACGGCTTCACGCCGTCGAACCGATACACCCCCGTGAGGATCAGGACATCGCTGACGCCGAGCGATCCGTGCAGGATCGCCACCGCAACGGGGTCATGCCCGAGATGCGCGAAGCCGAGCATGGTCGCAACGTAGAGGGCTGAACTCCCGGCCCAATCCAGCATATGGGATTGACCGGCCCGGGCGCGCCACAACGTCAGGTAGACCAGCGCGAAGGCCGCACTGGCGAGCATGCTGCACAGGCTCAGAGTCGGCACGTCGGGGATCGAGGACATCGGAGCGACTTCGTGGCAAGCGCGGCTTCGACGCGTCCTACCGTGAAAGGCTTAAAAGTACCTCACGAAAGCTTAAGCGACGGACGGACCCCGATCCGGTTACGACGTCGCGGATGGCTTTGCTTGAGCGATACGCCGGATCGTTCGCGCCTGGATCGGACACACCAAGCGAGATCTCAGCGCAGGGCGCGCTCGGCGGCCTCGATTCGCAGGAGAATGTCGGCGAAGGCATCGGGAATATCGGCGGCGGGCCGCGCTTCGTAGACATTCCGCAGGCCACCGGCGAGGCTGGCGACGATGTGGGGCGCGAGGTCGTGCCGTTGCGGCCGGGCCCCGCCCTCGTGGTCGTGCGGGACGGAAAGCGTCCCCTCCCCGCCCCCGCGTTGGCTCTGCATCGGCATGACGACCCCGCTTCGGTAGTGTTAAGGAATCGTGCTCGACCCGGCCTCGGCGGGCAATCCGTCACGGCCGGGTCGGGGACCGTTTCCGGCTCGGTGTGTCTCGGCGGTCACGCGCCCGTGACCGCCGCCACGATCTCACCGGGGGTCGACAGCTCCAGGGCCGGCCCCGTCTCCCGAAGGGCTTCGATGCGGGTATAGCCCCAGGCCACGGCGGCGAAATCGCAGCCCGCCGTGCGAGCCGCGTCGTGGTCGCGGATTTCGTCTCCGACGTAGAGGACGGTGTCGGGCGCGACGCCGGCGGCACGGATCAGGGCGCGCAGGCGCTTGCCCTTGCCGAACAGGGAGGCGCCGCAGGCATGGTGGCGGAAGCGCCGGGCGTCCGGACCCAGCACGGCGTCGATGTTGGTCCGCGTGTTGGAGCTGACGAGGGCGAGCGGCATCCCCATGGCGTCGAGTTCGGCCAGCACATCCCGGATGCCGGGGAACACCGGAATGTCGGCGATGTCGCGCGCCGCGAGCCCGTGCATGTGCCGGCTGATGAAGGGCAGCTTCCAGGGGGCGATGCCGAGGTGGCGAACGATGCCGGCGGCATCCAGGCCGCGCAGGAGTTCCGTCTCGTGGGGGGCGATCCGGGCGAAGCGGTAGCGGTCGGCCACCCCGTCGATGACGCGGGTGAACCACGGGAAGCTGTCCGCGAGGGTTCCGTCGAAATCGAACGCCACGAGGCGATAGGGCCGCATGCTCACGCGGTCAGGTTGGCGGCCGGAACGGCGAGGCGCATCACGAGGCCGGCGGCATCCCAATCGTGCTCCAGGGTGCCGTCGAGTTGGCCGGCGACGCTGCGCTCGGCCAGGACGGTGCCGAACCCGCGCCGGGTCGGAGGCCCGGAGACGGCCGGTCCGCCGGATTCGGCCCAGACGAGCTCGTAGGTCTCGCCGTCGCGGCGCCCGGTGAGCCGCACGGTCCCGGCCTCCGTGGACAGGGCGCCATACTTCATGGCGTTGGTGGCCTGCTCGTGCATGATCAGGGCGAACGCCGTGGCCGAGCGGTCGCCGACGGCGATGTCGTCGCCGTGCAGCACGATGCGCTCGCGGCCATCCTGAACGTAGGCCGCCATGATCAGGCGCATGAGGCCGAACAGGGTCTGGCCCTGCACCTTGGGGGCGCTCGCGGGCGAATGCGGACGGACGTATTCGTGCGCGTTGGCAAGGGCGCCGAGGCGCTCGCGAAAGGCGGCGACGAAGGGACGGGCCGCCGGATCGGTGCGGGCCGACAGGGCCGCGATGCCTTCGACCACGGCGAAGATGTTCTTGATGCGGTGCGAGAGCTCCTTGATCAGCAGGTCGCGGGCTTCCTCGGCCCGCTTGCGCTCGCGCAGGTCGCGGGTGACCGTGGCGTAGCCGATCAGCGCACCGCGCGTGTCGTGCACGGGAAACACGCTGTACAGGACCGGAATCCCCTCCCCCGTCCCGAAGTGCCGGAAAGCGAGCTCCCCCTCCCACCAGCCGTCCCGCCGCACGGTGGGCAGCACGGTCCCGGTCACGGTCGGCTGGCATTCGGGCATGAAGTAGTCGGGCACGGTGGTGCGGAGGGCCGCGTCGGCATCGGCGAGGCCGACCAGCCGGCGGCCGGCCGCATTGATATGGAGGATTTGGCCGTCCTCGTCGGCGATGCCGATGAAGTCCTTGGAATGCTCGACGATGGCCGCGAGCTTGCGCGCCGCTTCCTCGGCGCGCTTCAGGTCCTCGATATCCGTACAGGTGCCGAACCAGCGCTCGATGCGGCCCTCGGCATCGCGCAGGGGCATCGCCCGTCCGAGGGTCCAGCGGTAGATCCCGGTGTGGTGGCGCAGGCGGTACTCGACCTCGTAGGGATCGCCGGTCGCGAGGCTGTGGCGCCATCGGGTCCAGGCGCGCTCCTGATCGTCGGGGTGGAACATGCCGTTCCAGCCCTCGCCATCCGTGGAGCCGTAGGGCACGCCGGTGAACGCGTACCAGCGGTCGTTGTAGAAGTCGTGGAAGCCGTCGGGTCGCGTGGTCCACACCATCTGGGGCATGGCACCGGTCATGACGCGGAAGCGGCGCTCGCTCGCGGCGAGATCCGCCTCGCGCACGGCGACCGCCTCGCGGGCCTGGCGCAGCTCGATGAGGGTGGCGACTTGGCGCGCCAGGGCTTCGAGGGTCTCCGTCTGAACCGAGGTCAGCCCGTCCGGCCGGGCGACCCGGTCGAGGACGCACAGGCTTCCCAAGGGCAGGCCGCCCTGGGAGCGGATGACGGCACCGGCGTAGAAGCGCAGGCGATGCTCGCCGACGACGAGGAGATTGTCGGCCGTGCGCGGATCGGCGGTGAGGTCCGGGATCACCAGGAGCGGACCGTTCCGCATGGCATGCGCACAGATGGACACGGTGCGCGGCGTCTCGGACGGTTCGAAGCCGAGGCGCGCCTTGAACCACTGGCGCGTCTCGTCGACCAGGCTGATCAGGACGACGGGGGCGGCGCAGACCACCGCGGCGATGCGGACGAGGTCGTCGTAGGCCGGGTCCCGGCCGGTATCGAGGATCTTGGCGTCGCGAAGGGCTTCGAGCCGTTCGGCCTCGGTCCAGTCGGCACCCGGGCCATCGCAGGAAGTGATCGCGGTCAAAAGCAGGAGTCCTCGTCGGCGTGTTCAGATAGGGCGCCTGACGAATCCGTCAAAGTTCGATCCGCAACGATGGCCGTGCTTCCCTGCCCGATCGTATCATATCCGGCGCCCGATATCGGTTCGGGCGCCGGATGCGGCCGCGCGGGACGGCCTTCGCGTCAGGCTATTTCCGCCTCAGGCGGCCGTCGCGTCAGGCAGCCCGGGCGCCGGACCGGACCGGATAGTCGATGTAGCCCTCCGGTCCCTGGCTGTACCAGGTCTTCTGCTCGTCCTTGTTGAGGGGGGCACCCTCGATCAGGCGGGCGGGCAGGTCGGGGTTGGCGATGAACGGCCGGCCGAACGCGATGGCGTCGGCTTGTCCGGCATCGAGCACGGCCTGGGCCTTCGGGCCGTCATAGTCCGAATTCAGCACCAGGGGACCGTCGAAGGCCGCCTTGATGGTCGGGGCGACGGGGGCGTGGTTCGAGGTGCCGAAGGTGCCCTCGGGGCCCGGCTCACGCAGTTCGAGGAAGGCGATGCCGATCTCCGACAGGGCGGCGGCGGCGGCACCGAACAGGGCATCGGGGTCGGAATCGTCGACGCCCTGGATGGCGCCGTTGGGGGAGAGGCGCACGCCCGTGCGGTCGGCCCCGATGGCATCGGCGACGGTCCGGGTCACTTCGGTCAGGAGACGGACACGGTTCTCGATGGACCCGCCGTAGCGATCGTCCCGGAAATTGGAGCCGTCGCGCAGGAATTGGTCGATGAGGTAGCCGTTGGCCGCGTGGATCTGCACGCCGTCGAAGCCGGCCGCGATGGCGTTGCGGGCGGCCCGATCGTAATCGGCCAGGAGGCGCGGAATCTCCGCGACGGGGAGTGCGCGCGCCTCGGCATAGGGCTTCTTGCCCGCATAGGTGTGGGCGGCATCCGGCGCCGTCGTGGCCGAGGCCGAGATCGGCTTGGCGCCGTCGAGGAAGTCGGGATGGACGATGCGGCCCATGTGCCAGAGCTGGCAGACGATGCGTCCGCCGGCGTCGTGCACGGCCTTCACGATGGGCTTCCAGGCAGCGACCTGCTCGTCGGACCAGATGCCCGGGGCGTAGGGCCAGCCGAGGCCCTCCTGGCTGATGCCGGTGGCCTCGGTGATGATGAGGCCGGCCTCGGCGCGCTGGGTGTAATACTCCACCATGATGGGCGTCGGCACGTGGGCGCGGGTGGCGCGGCCGCGGGTGAGCGGGGCCATGAAGATGCGGTTCTTGGCTTCGATCGCGCCGATGCGGATCGGGTCGGACAGGCTCGGCATTGCGGGCTCTCGCGTTGTTTCAAGGACGAACGGAAGCGCGCTGCACCGTTCGGACGCAGCGGCTTCGAGAGCCGTAATTGGATTGCGCGCGATACGATGTCAGGGGCGGCGCCGCGCGGGCCCGCCATGCCGGTGCGGCATCGCACATTTCGGTTTGCGCCGGAGCCTTCGACGAAAGAAGGGGCCGGAACCTCGCGGCTCCGACCCCCTTCGCGGCACGTGCTCCGGTCGAGTGCCTCAGTAGTGGGCCAGGACCGCCAGGAGCAGCAGGGCGATGATGTTGGTGATCTTGATCGCCGGGTTCACGGCGGGGCCGGCAGTGTCCTTGTAGGGGTCGCCGACGGTGTCGCCCGTCACCGCCGCCTTGTGGGCCTCCGAGCCCTTGCCGCCGTGGTGCCCGTCCTCGATGTACTTCTTGGCGTTGTCCCAGGCGCCGCCGCCCGACGTCATCGAGATCGCGACGTAGAGGCCCGTGAGGATCACGCCGAGCAGCGAGGCGCCCACGGTGGCGAAGGCCTGGTTCTTGCCGGCGATGGCCTGGATTGCGAAGAACAGAACGATGGGCGACAGCACCGGCAGGAGCGAGGGCAGGATCATCTCCTTGATCGCCGCGCGGGTGAGCATGTCGACGGCCCGGCCGTAATCCGGCCGGTCGGTCCCGAGCATGATTCCGGGCTTCTCCCGGAACTGACGGCGGACCTCCTCCACCACGGCGCCGGCGGCGCGGCCCACCGCCGTCATCGCCATGCCGCTGAACAGGAACGGGATCAGGCCGCCGAGCAGCAGGCCGACGACGACGTAGGGGTTGGACAGGGAGAAATCGACGGTGACGCCCTGGAAGAACCGGTACTGGGTCGGGCTGGCATTGGCGATGAAGTAGTTCAGGTCCGAGGTGTAGGCGGCGAACAGCACCAGGGCGCCGAGGCCGGCCGAGCCGATGGCGTAGCCCTTGGTCACCGCCTTGGTGGTGTTGCCCACGGCATCCAGGGCGTCCGTGGACTTGCGGACCTCCGGCGGCAGGCCCGCCATCTCGGCGATGCCGCCGGCATTGTCCGTGACGGGACCGAAGGCGTCGAGGGCCACGATGAAGCCCGCCAGCGCCAGCATGGCGGTGACCGCGATGGCGATGCCGAACAGGCCCGCCAGCGAATGGGTGGCGATGATGCCCGCCACGATGACGAGGGCCGGCAGGGCCGTCGATTCGAGGGAGACGGCCAGCCCCTGGATCACGTTGGTGCCGTGGCCCGTCACCGAGGCGTCGGCGATGGATTTGACCGGGCGGAAGTTGGTGCCGGTGTAGTACTCGGTGATCACCACGATGAGGGCCGTGATGACGAGGCCGATGACGGCGCAGCCGAGCAGGCCGCCGGAGGTGAAGCTCACCCCCGCATTGGTGGTGAAGGTGGTCGAGAAGCTGCCGAACAGGGCGAAATTCACCAGCGCGATGGCGCCGATGGAGAGGGCGCCGGCGGTGATCAGGCCCTTGTAGAGGGCCCCCATGATCGACTGGTTGGCCCCGAGCCGGACGGCGTAGGTGCCCGCGATGGAGGTGAGGATGCAGGCCGAGCCGATGGCGAGGGGATAGAGCAGCATCGCTTCCAGCACGTTGCGGCCGGCCACGTCCGTCTGCCCGGCGAAGAAGATCGCCGCCAGCACCATGGTGGCGACCACGGTCACCGCGTAGGTCTCGAACAGGTCCGCGGCCATGCCGGCGCAGTCGCCGACATTGTCGCCGACGTTGTCGGCGATGGTGGCGGGGTTGCGCGGATCGTCCTCGGGAATCCCGGCCTCGACCTTGCCGACGAGGTCGCCGCCGACATCGGCGCCCTTGGTGAAGATGCCGCCGCCGAGGCGCGCGAAGATCGAGATGAGCGAGGCGCCGAAGCCGAGGGCCACGAGGGCGTCGATGACCTCGCGGCTCGCCGGAGCCAGCCCGGCGATGCGGGTGAGGTAGCCGTAATAGAGGGCGACGCCGAGCAGGGCGAGGCCGGCGACGAACATGCCGGTGACGGCGCCCGACTTGAACGCCACGTCGAGGCCCGCGCCGAGCGACGTCGAGGCGGCCTGGGCCGTGCGGACGTTGGCCCGCACCGACACGTTCATGCCGATGAAGCCGGCCGCACCCGAGAGCACCGCGCCGATGAGGAAGCCGATGGCGACCTTGAGGCCGAGGAAGAAGGCGAGGGCCACGAACAGGACCAGCCCGACGACCGCGATGGTGGCGTATTGGCGGCGCAGGTAGGCCTGGGCGCCCTCGGCGATGGCCCCGGCGATCTCCTGCATGCGCTGGGTGCCGGCGTCGCGGCGCATGACGTCGTTGATCGTGACGATGCCGTAGGCGACGGCGCAGAGCCCGCCCAGGATGATCAGCAGCAATGCGGTCATTCGTACCGTCCTTGGGTGATCGCGAGATGATCCCTCAACCGTCGGGCTCGGCCTGCCGCGTGCTCCGGCCTGCGTCGTCCCTGGCACGCCCTGGGACGTGACGCCCGATGGTGTGATCGCATTCCTCCCCGGAATTGCCCTCCTTGAGTGCCAAACTTCGCCGTAAAGCGCAAACGTCCGATGGCGTTTTAGGCTGCGGATATTTGTGCGCCGCACCATCGCGTCAAGATTCGGCGGGACCTCACCTGTTTTCGGCAGGTTTCGGCCGGCGCGGCGGGACGGGGATGGCTGCCCGCGGCGCGCGGAACTTATGAAATTCTGGGATTCGGGGCGCGGCCGCCGTCACGGCCGGCGCGCCAGGCGAGGCGGGCCGCCTCCAGGCCCCAGACCATCCCGAGCATCATGTAGACGTGGCGCCACTTCTCGACGTCGATCTGGAATGCCTGGAGGAAGAACATCAGCAGGGCCGGCCACACGATCTGCGCGTGGCGGCGGAACGGGGTGTCCTGACTCATGAGGCGGAAGCCGACGAAACCGGTGACCAGCACGAGGCCGATGAACACCACGCCGCCGACCCAGCCGCCATTGGCGAAGCTGCCGATGTAGGAATTGTGCGGCTCGAGGCCGAAATTCAGGCGCCAGCGCAGGGGCCCCATCCCGAGGGGATCGTCGATGAGCATGCCGATGCCGCGGATCTGGTTGCCGAAGCGGCCGGTCTCGCCCCCGTCGTAATCCTGTGAGAGCGAGGCGCGCTTGGAGAACATCTCCGCCGTGTCGCCGATGGAGAGCAGGCCGACGATGGCCAGCACCGTGCCGGCGGCGGCCACCGCCGTCAGCCCGACGATGCGCCGGCGCAACGCCACCGACCGGCTCGACCGATGGATGGTGAAGATCATCAGCCCGGCGGCGATGAGGGAGCCGCCCCAGGACCCGCGCGAGAACGACAGGAAGATGCCCGCCACGATGACGAGCAGCATGGCGAGGGACACGAGCGGCCTGCGGGCGTTGCCGACGAGCAGCCCGTGCATGAGATAGAGGGCGCCGAGGGTCAGGAACGAGCCGAACACGTTCGGGTCCTGGAAGGTGCCCGATGCCCGCCCGTACTTGTAGAACAGGTCTTCCGTGGGGATGTAGCCGAAGTACCCGACGATGCCGAAGGCGCTGGATAGCAGGCAGCTCGCCACGTAGGTCTTCAGGGCGAGCTCCATGCGCGCCAGGGTGTCGTCGGCGAACAGCATGGCGAAGAACACGCCGGTGATCGCCAGATAGGCGAGCTGAACCGTCCAGGCGACGGAGAGCGGCTGATCGAGATACGGCATCAGGGCGACGCCGATGGCCGCGACGTAGATCACGAGGAGGCCGACGAAGGGCACCAGGCCGCGATGCAGGCGCAGGCCGAGGCACAGCCAGAGCAGGATCGTCGGAATCGCGACGATGTCGTAGGGCGAGGTGTCGGAGAAGGCGAAGCACGCGAAGAAGATGAACGCGACGAGGAGCAGGGTCGCGAAGCCCCGGACCGCCGACAGGATCGGCACATTGGCCCAGGCCCCGGCCTGCCAGCGCGACGGGCGGAGCGCGATCGTGGACGCCATCGTACTGACCACTCCGGCGGACCGCCGGGCAGTCCGTTCCTCAGGCGGGCATCAGACGCCGGATTGATTGAGATTTCGAGAAGGCATGCGGCCTCGTCAGGCGAGGGCCTTTACGCGGGCGCGGAACTGGTCGCCGCGATCCTCGAAGCTCCTGAACTGGTCGTAGGAGGCGCAGGCGGGAGAGAGCAGGACCACGGGCTCGGACGCCGGGGACCGGGCCGCCGCGTCCGCCGCCGCGCGGGTCGCGACGTCGAGGGTGCCGCAGCGGGTGTAGGGCACCCGGCCGTCCAGGGTGGCGGCGAAGGCGTCGCTTGCCGCGCCGATGAGGTAGGCGTGGGCGACCCGGCCGAACAGCGGCACGAGGGATTCGATGCCACCCGCCTTGGCCTTGCCGCCGAGGATCCAGTGGATGTCGTGGAAGGCCGTGAGGGCCTTCTCCGTCGAATCGGCGTTGGTCGCCTTGGAATCGTTGACGAACAGGGCGCGGCCGCGGCGGCCGACCTCCTCCATGCGGTGGGGCAGGCCGGGGAAGGTCCTCAGGCCGGCCAGGATGGACTCGGCGTCGAGGCCGAGGGACCGGACCACGGCGATGGCCACGGCGGCGTTCTGCCAGTTGTGGGCGCCGCGCAGGGTGCCGATTCCGTCGAGGTCGGCGATGCGCGCGCCGTCCGCCTCGAACACGGCACCGTCGCGGGCGGCCAGGCCGCCCTCGGGACTCGTCGCCCCGACATGCACACGGACGAGGGCGCCGGTGACCGATTCGGCGATGGCACGGCTCGGCGCGTCGTCGATGCCGACGACGGCGAGGTCCGATCCCGCGATCAGGCGCGCCTTGATGCCGGCGTAGAGCGCCAGGGTGCCGTGTCGGTCGAGGTGATCGGGGGTGACGTTGAGGAGCACGCCGACGCTGGGATCGAGGGACGGCGTCAGGTCGATCTGGAACGAGGACAGCTCGATGACGTGGATGCGGTCCGGCGCCGGCGGCGCCAGGGACAGGATGGCGGTGCCGATGTTGCCGCCCATCTGCACGTCGCGGCCGGCCCGGGCCAGGATATGGGCGACGAGGGCCGTGGTGGTCGATTTGCCGTTGGTGCCCGTGATGGCGACGAAGGGTGCGCCCGGCGCGATCCTGGCCCGCTCGCGGCAGAACAGCTCGATGTCGCCGATGATCTCGATGCCGGCGGCCCGCGCCTTGTCCACGGTCCAGTGCGGAGCCGGGTGGGTCAGCGGCACGCCGGGGGCCAGGACGAGGGCGGCGAACTCCGACCAGTCGGTGTCGCGCAGATCCGAGACGGTGAAGCCCTGCTCGCGCGCCCGCGCCGCACTGTCGGGGCTGTCGTCCCAGGCGAGCACGTCGGCCCCGCCCGCCCGCAGCGCCTTCAGGGTGGCGAGGCCGGAGCCGCCGAGGCCGAACAGGGCGACCTTGCGCCCGGCGAAGGTGGTGACGGGCGTCATCAGCGCAGCTTCAGGGTGGCGAGGCCGGCGAGCGCCAGGATGACGGCGATGATCCAGAACCGGATCACGACCTGCGGCTCCTTCCAGCCCTTCTGCTCGAAATGGTGATGGATCGGCGCCATGCGGAAGACGCGCTTGCCCGTGAGCTTGAACGAGGCGACCTGGATGATCACCGACATCATCTCCAGCACGAACAGGCCGCCGACGATGGCGAGGACGATCTCGTGCTTGGTGGCCACCGCGACGGTGCCGAGCAGGCCGCCGAGGGCGAGGGAGCCGGTGTCGCCCATGAAGATCTGGGCGGGGGGCGCGTTGAACCACAGGAACCCGAGCCCCGCCCCGATCACCGCGCCGCAGACCACGGCGAGCTCGCCGGTGTCGCGGACGTAGTTCACCTGGAGGTAGCCGGCCGTGAAGACGTTGCCGACGAGGTAGGCGATGACCCCGAAGGTGCCGCAGGCGATCATCACCGGCACGATGGCGAGGCCGTCGAGGCCGTCGGTCATGTTCACGGCGTTGCCGGCGCCGACGATGACGAAGGCGGCGAACAGCACGTAGAACCAGCCGAGGTTCAGGAGCGCGTCCTTGAACACCGGAAACGCGAGGTGGTTCTGCAGGGCGGCCGGCGAGTAGACCGCGATGACCGTGCAGGCGGCGAGGGCGATGGCGGCCTCCAGCAGGAGGCGGAAGCGGCCCGAAAAACCCTTGTGCGACTGCTTCGTCACCTTGAGGTAGTCGTCGTAGAAGCCGATGGCGCCGAACCCCAGGGTCACGGCGAGCACCACCCAGACGTAGTGGTTGCGCGGGTTGGCCCAGAGCAGGATCGCCACGATGGCGCCGGCCAGGATCATCAGTCCGCCCATGGTCGGCGTGCCGCGCTTGGTCAGCAGGTGGGATTGCGGCCCGTCCTCGCGGATGGGCTGGCCCTTGCCCTGGCGCAGGCGCAGGAGCGAGATGATCAGCGGCCCGAACCAGAACACGAACAGGCCCGCCGTGAACAGCGCGCCGCCGGTGCGGAAGGTGATGTAGCGGAAGACGTTGAGCGGCGACAGCGTGCCGCTCAGGTCCGACAGGAGATACAGCATCCAGCACCCGGCCGCGGTTTTCGAGGAGCGTTTCCGGGCATGCGCGGCCGCGGGCCACGTCGTCCCGGCCGTATGCCGGCGGTCCTAGCGTGCGATCGCCTGAACCGGGTCGGCTTGTCCCGGATTCGCGTACCGGGCTTTGAGCGCTTCGACAATCCGGCCCATGCGGATGCTGTTGGAGCCCTTCACCATCACGGCGTCGCCGGCCCGCAGGGTGGCGAGGATCGGATCGAGGAGTTCGCCCGAGGTCGCCGCGCAGGTTCCGCGCCGGCTCAGGGGCAGGGCCTCGAACAGGTGGCGCATGAGCGGGCCGGCGGTGAAGACGAGGTCGACCCCCGCCGTCTCGACGGCGGCGGCGAGGTCGCGGTGATGGGTCTCGCCGGCGGCGCCGAGTTCCAGCATGTCGCCGAGGACGGCGATGCGGCGGCCCCGGGGCCCGGTCTCGATGGCCGACAGGGTGGCGAGGGCCGCCCGGATGGAGGCCGGGTTGGCGTTGTAGCTCTCATCGACGAGGAAGGCTTCGCCCTCCCCGATCCGCAGGGCCGTGCGCTCGCCGCGCCCCACGGGCGGCCGCAGGGCGGCCAGCGACAGGGCCGCGAGGGCGAGGTCGGCCCCCAGGGCATGGACCACCGCCATGACGCCGAGCGAATTCATCGCCGTGTGCCGGCCCGGCGTGCCGAGCTGGTAGGTCACCGGAATGCCCATCACCGTCGCGTCGACCACGGAGAGGTCGGGCCGCAGGACGATCCGCAGGGCCCGGACATCGGCGTCCGGGTGCTCGCCGAAGGTGACGACCCGGCCGGCCTTGGACGCCTGCGCATGGGCCAGCAACCGCGAAAAACTCGGGTTGTCGCGGTTGAGGATGGCGGTGCCGCCGGGGCGCAGCCCCGAGAAGATCTCACCCTTGGCGTCGGCGATGGCCGAGAGCGAGGCGAAATGCTCGATGTGCACCGGCTCGACGGTGGTCACCAGGGCGATGTCGGGCCGGACCATGGCGGCGAGCGGCACGATCTCGCGCGCGTGGTTCATGCCGATCTCGAACACGCCATACGCGGCGTCCGCCGGCATCCGCGCCAGGGTGAGGGGCACCCCCCAATGGTTGTTGTAGGACGCGATGGAGGCGTGGGTGCGCCCCTGCGCCGACAGGACGTGGCGCAGGGCCTCCTTGGTGCCGGTCTTGCCGACGGACCCGGTCACCGCGACGATGCCGGCTCGGGTACGGGCGCGGGCGGCGAGACCGAGGGCCCGCATGGCGTCGAGGACGGGGTCGTCGCCCGGCCCCGAGACGGCCAGCACCGCGCCGGCGCCGGCGAAGTCCCCGGCGCGCTCGTCCGCGACGACGGCCGCGCCGGCCCCGCGGGACAGGGCGTCACGGACGAAGTCGTGGCCGTCGCGGGCCTCGCCGCGAATGGCAAAGAACAGGTCGCCGGGCTGCAGGCTGCGGGTGTCGATGGACGCCCCCCCGATGGGCTTCGGGATGCCGTGAAGGGTCCCGCCTGTGGCGGTCCGGAGGGCGTCGGGTGTCCAGAGGGGCGCGTCGGAAACAGAGTGAGTCATGCCGCGCGCTCCGCGATGGCAGCCCGGAGCACGTCGTGATCCGAGTAGGGCAGGACGGTTGTGCCGACGATCTGGCCGGTTTCATGGCCCTTGCCGGCCACCACGAGGACGTCGCCGGGGGACAGGGCCCGGACGGCTGTGCGGATCGCCTCGGCACGGTCGCCGATCTCCGTCGCATCCGGCGCGGCGGCCAGGATCTCGGCGCGGATCGCCGCCGGGTTCTCCGAGCGCGGGTTGTCGTCGGTGACGATGGTCCAGTCGGCGGCCTTGGCCGCGATGGCGCCCATGATCGGGCGCTTGCCCCGGTCGCGGTCGCCGCCGCAGCCGAAGACGCAGACGAGGCGCCCCGTCGCGAACGGCCGAAGCGCCGTCAGCACCCCCTCGAGGGCCTCGGGCTTGTGGGCGTAATCGACGAGGCAGAGGGCGCCGTTGGCTTCGCCGATCCGCTCCATCCGGCCCGGCACGCCGGTGAGGTGTTCGAGCGCCGCGATGACGCCGGCCGGATCGGCCGCGCCGGCCGGCGTCGCCAGGGCGAGACCTGCGGCGAGCAGGGCGTTCTCGATCTGGAAGCCGCCCACGAGGGGCAGGCGCAAATCGTACTCGGCCGGTCCGTCGGGACCGGGGGCGATGAGCCGGAGATGCTGACAGAACCCCTCCGTGCGCGCCGCGACGAGCCGAACCGTCTCGCCGGCCGACCCCGTGGTGCGCAGGCTCAGGCCGCGGGCCAGGGCGGCGGCGATGACCACCTTGGCGTAGGCGCCGTCGGCGTTGACCACCGCCGGGATGCCGGGCCGGGCCAGGGTCGTGAACAGGCGCAGCTTGGCCGCGAGGTAGTCGTCGAGGGTGGCGTGGTAGTCGAGGTGATCGCGCCCGAGGTTGGTGAAGCCGACGGCGGAGAGTTCGACGCCGTCGAGGCGGCGCTGCTCGATGCCGTGCGAGGACGCCTCCATGGCGAGATCCTCGATGCCGTCCTCGGCGAGTCGCGCGAGGGTCGCGTGCAGGGTCACGGGGTCCGGCGTCGTGAGCGAGCCGTAGGTGGCGCCCCGGTTGGTGACGATGCCCACCGTGCCGAGGCTCGCGGACTCGCGACCCAGCCGCGACAGGATCTGCCGGACGAAATCCGTGACCGAACTCTTGCCGCTGGTGCCGGTGACGGCGATCACGCGCGCCGGCTGGCGGCCCGAGAACCGCCGCGCCGCAAGTGCCAGGCTGCGTCGCACATCGCCGACGGCGACGTAGGGGAACGCCGGGTCGAGGCCGTCCGGTCGCGCGCCCTCCCCCACCACCGCGACGGCGCCCGCCGCGGCGGCTCCGGCGGCGAAGCGGCGCCCGTCTGCAACGGTGCCGGGCACCGCCACGAACACGAAGCCGGGTTCGACTTTTCGCGAGTCCGCCGTCAAGCCGGAGACCGGCGTCGCATCGCCGGCGGCCTCCGGGAACAGTTGCCCGAGGGTGGCCCCGCTCATCGCCCGTCCACCTGGGTGGCGTGGTAGGCGCCGAGCTTGACCATGAGGGGGAACGGCTTCACCGGCGGGTCGAATTGCGGCGGCAGGCCGAGGATCGGGGCGACGCGCTCGATGACGCGGCCGGTGACCACGCCCGAGTTCCAGGCGGCGGTGGCGTAGCCGCCCGATTCCGGCAGGCCCTGCGGCTCGTCCATGATGGTGACGAAGAGGTACTTTGGGCTGTTCATGGGTGCGGCGGCCATGAAGGTGGTGAACAGGCGGTTCTTGACGTAGCGGCCGTGGATCACCTTCTCGGCGGTGCCGGTCTTGCCGCCGACGTAGTAGAGCGGGATCGACGCCTTCTTGGCCGAGCCCTCGACGGCGTTGAGGCGCATGATGAAGCGCATGGCCTCGCTGGTCTCGGGCTTCAGCACCCGGGTCGCCTTCTTCAGGGCCTCGGCCTCGGTGGTCTTGAGGAAGGTCGGCACGATGAGGTTGCCGCCGTTGGTGATGGCACCCACCGCCGCCGCCGCCTGGAGCGGCGCCACCGCGAGGCCGTGGCCGAACGCGATGGTGATGGTGTTGATCTCGGTCCAGCGCGAGGGAACGATGGGCTCGGCGCTCTCGGGCAGCTCCGTCCGCATGCGGTCGGTGAGGCCCATTTTCTTCAGGAACGCCCTGTGGCCGGGGACGCCGATGCCCAGCGCCATCTTGGCCGAGCCGATGTTGGAGGAGTGCGTGAACACCTCCGGCATGGTGATGGTGCGGTTGGTGCCGTGATACTCGTGGATCTTCTGCCGGCCCCAGTGCAGGACGCCGCCGCGCGTGTCGAAGGTCGAGTTGACGTTGTACTTGCCGGAATCGAGGGCCATGGCGAGGGTCATCGCCTTGAAGGTCGAGCCCATCTCGTAGACGCCGACGTTCATGCGGTTGATGCGGTCCGCCGAAAGGGCGTCGGCCGGATCGTTGGGGTCGAAATCCGGCAGGGAGGCCAGGGCGATCACCTCGCCGGTGGTCACGTCGAGGATCATGCCGGCGGCGGCCTTGGCCTTGAAGTGATCGACGCCCCAGGCGAGTTCGTCGCGGAGCGCAAACTGCGCCCGCAGATCGATGGAGAGCTGAACCGGCTTGAGGTCGGTCTGCTTCGCCACGAGGCCGAACTCGTTGAGGGCCTTGTTGCCCTGGGTGTCAATGTACTTCTCGATGCCGGCGATGCCGAGGTTGTCGAGGTTGGTGATGCCGATGATATGGGCGGCCGCGACCCCGTTCGGGTAGACGCGCTTGTGGTCGGGCAGGAAGCCGATGCCCGGAATGCCGAGGCGGTGGACCTCGGCCTGCTGCTTCGGGGTGATCTCGCGCTTCACCCACACGAACCCCTTCTCCTTGCCCGTCGATCCGACGCGGGCCGAGAGCTTGGTGCGCAGGTCGTTGGCGTTGAGCTGGGGCAGGACGGCGGTGAGCAGTTCCACCGCCTCGTCCTTGTCGACGATGTTGCGCGGCTCGGCGAAGACCGAGACCGTGCGGATGTCGGTGGCCAGGATCTCGCCGTTGCGGTCGACGATGTCGGGACGGATCGCCGTGGTGGCGGAGGCGGCGACGCGCTTGTCGGAATTGTCCGTCTCGGGGAACGCCGCGAGATAGACGAGGCGCACGCCGATGGTCATGAACACGGCGGCGAAGCCGAGGCCCACGAGGCCGACGCGGGCGTAGCTGCGCTCGATGGCGAGGTGGAACATCGCCCGGATGAGGGCGAGGGCCCGGTTCGCGCGCGGCGCCGGGGCTTCGACTTCGGGATGCTGCATCGACTCGGCCTCGGGCGGGGCGGCGTCCGAAAAAACGTCTTGCGACACGGGTGCTACCTCGAAGCCGTGGTCGGGGTCTTTGTCGGGGTCTTGGTGGTCGTCGTCGTCGTGCGGGTGGTGACGGTGCGGGTCGTGACCGAGCCGGTGGTGCGCGGCTCGTTGGCGCCGGGCTTCTCCTTCGGGGTCGCGGTGGCCGCGAGCAGGCGGCCGATCTCGTCGCCGCGGTCGGGCCGCGCCGGAAGGTCGGCGAGGCGCCCGAGATGCGCCGTGCCGATGGGCTCCAGGGCCAGGTGGCGTGCCACCGCCGCCTGGAGCCGGTCGGGCCGGGTCAGCAGCTGCCACTCGGCGCGCAGGACCGCGATGGCCTGGCGCTCGCGGTGGAGCTGGCTGCGCGCCTTCGAGACCTGGCCGGCCTGATACAGCGTGTCGTACTTGATCGAGTAGGCGTAGATCGCCGAGCCGATGAGGCCGAGGACGGCGAGGACGTTCAGCAGACGGATCACCGGCGTGCGCTCCTGCCCGTCCGCTCCGGCAGGGCCGCGAGGGTCTCGATGGCGGCCAGGGGCGCGGGCGCGGGCGCGTCCGTGCGTTCCACCGCGCGCAGCTTGGCCGAACGGGCGCGCGGGTTGGCGAAGGTCTCGGAATCGGAGGGCAGCACGGGTCCCTTGGTCACGGCCGTGAAGCTGCGGGGGGCCGGCGCCACGAGGCTCGGCAGGTGGCGCGAGCCCTGCGCCGCCCGGCCGCTGCGGGCCGAGAAGAACTGCTTGACGATGCGGTCTTCCAGGGAATGGAACGTCACGACGGCGAGGCGCCCGCCGGGCCGCAGGATGCGCTCGGCGGCGTGCAGGGCCTGGACGAGCTCGCCGAGCTCGTCGTTCACCGCGATGCGCAGGCCCTGGAAGGTCCGCGTCGCCGGGTTGATGCCGCTCGCCGGATCGGCCCAGACCACGCTCGCCACCACTTCGGCCAAGGCCGCCGTGGTCTCGATCCGGCCCTTGCGGCGCGCCTCGACAATGGCGCGGGCGACGGCCCGCGAGCGGCGCTCCTCGCCGTAATGGTAGATGATGTCGGCGAGGTCGGCTTCCTCGGCGTCGTTGACGATGTCGGCGGCGCTGCGCCCGGCGCGCTCCATCCGCATGTCGAGGGGGCCGTCGTGGCGGAACGAGAAGCCGCGCTCGGCCTGGTCGATCTGCATGGACGACACGCCGATATCGAGGACGACGGCATCGGCCTGGGCCCGGCCGGCCTCGCGCACGCAGGCGTCGAGGCCGCCGAAGCGGCCCGGCACCAGGGTGAGGCGCCCGTGCGCGGACGCGACCAGGGGCGCGCCGCCCGCGATGGCGCCCGGATCGCGGTCGATGCCGAGAACCTGGATGGCGGGGTCGGCGCCGAGCATGGCGCGGGTGTAGCCGCCGGCCCCGAAGGTGCCGTCCACGGCGAGCGTCCGGCCCGGCAGGTCGAGGGCGGCCAGGACTTCGGCGAGCAGGACCGGGACATGCGGCGCCCCGTCGTTCGCGGGTCTGGCCTCGCGCACGCGCTTCATCGCCCGACCTCGGCGGCACGCGGGCGGAACGGCGGAAACGGGCGCGTCGGGGACGCGACGGGGATGGAGCCGCGCATGCGTCCCTTCCAAGAGCCTGGGCCGCCTCGGAGCGGCGCGGAGAGACGGGACATCGCCGGATCGGCCTGGAGCGCGACCGCTCGCCTGGACACCGCCACGACCGTGTCGGGCTGTGTCCGTCGATCCGAAAATCGCCGTTGACGGGATGAATCGGGGTACCATGGGCCTCTGAGCGCCGTCAACGAACGGGGCCGCAACGCATTGGCCCCGTCCGATCAGACCTCAGCAAGGTTAACCGAGGGTAAGTTTTTTGCCGCGTCGTGATCGTGCGGTCGCTGTTCGTTCGGGTCTACTGCGAAGTGGATCAGTCGGCCTTTAAGCCGGGTTCTGTAGGGCCCGGATGCCTCGCGGCACCCTGACGTGGCGGCCATTCCTCTGGGACGATCGTTGCCGATGCGCCTCGAGCAACCAACCCGGGCGACGGGCCTGGAGAGAAGCCTGGCGGGCCGCGAGGCCCGCCGTGTCGCCCCTATTCGGTCTTGCTCCCGGTGGGGTTTGCCGTGCCGTCCGCGTTGCCGCGTCCGCGGTGCGCTCTTACCGCACCCTTTCACCCTTACCCGGCGTGAAGCCGGGCGGTCTGCTCTCTGTGGCACTGTCCCTGGGGTCGCCCCCGCCGGACGTTATCCGGCACCGTCTCTCCATGGAGCCCGGACTTTCCTCCCCGGACGCGAGGTCCGGAGCGGCCGCCCGGCCGACTGATCCGGCGCGGATGTGCGCTGCGGATCGCCGCGCGGTCAAGCGCCCGGCTGCCCCCCGACACGCCATGCCGGGATTTTCGGCGGCCGATTGCGCGGTCGGACCCGAGTGCTCATTCTCTGGGATGGGCGGCGGCCGCGCTCAGGCGGCGCCCCTCGACGCAGATAGGAGGTGACCATGGCGAAGGACGAGACGGCGTGGACGCTGGAGAAAGTTCAGGAATTGCGGACCCTGGCCCGCGAGCGGGTTCCGATCTCGGTGATCAGCCTGCGGCTCAAGCGGCCAATCGAGGCCGTGTCGGCCAAGCTCGCCGAGCCCGGCATCACGCCGGCCCCGGAGCCCGGCGGCGACTGAATCCGGGGTCCCGCGGGGCCGCCGGCCCCGCGGGGTTGGGGCGGACTACCAGGAACCGGTGTTCTCCATGGAGACCCACGGCTCCTGCGGCGGCTTGGCCTCGCCCTTCTGCAGCAGCTCGATGGAGATCCCGTCGGGCGACTTCACGAAGGCCATGTTGCCGTCGCGGGGCGGCCGGTTGATGGTGATCCCGGCCGCCTGCAGCTTGGCGCAGAACGCATAGATGTCGTCGACCTCGTAGGCGAGGTGGCCGAAATTGCGTCCGCCCGAATAGGTCTCCGGGTCCCAGTTGTGGGTCAGCTCGATCACCGGCGCCTGGGTCTCGCGCGCCGTCGCCGCGTCGCCGGGGGCGGCGAGGAACACGAGGGTGAAGCGACCCTTTTCGTTGTCGATGCGGCGAACCTCCGTCAGCCCGAACGTGTCGACGTAGAAGGCGAGCGCCCGGTCGAGGTCGGCCACGCGGACCATGGTGTGCAGAAAACGCATCGTCGTGAACTCTCCTGAGGGTGCGGCCTATGTGGTGGCCGGGCGAGCCCCGTCAACGGCCGGTCCCTTCGTCCCCCCCTCGGCGGGCGCGCGTTGCGCCCGGACTCGAAGCGCTTCAAGAAGACCTGCGACAGGCGAGGCATCCATGCGCACCGACACCCCGATCCCGATCCGGCTCGCCGATTACCGCCCGAGCGACCACCTCGTTGACCGGGTCGCCCTCGACATCCGGCTGCATCCGCACGCGACGGAGGTGAGCGCGACCCTGAACCTCCGGCCCAATCCGGCCGGCCGCGCGGGGGCCGAACTGCTGCTCGATGGCGAGGACCTGACGCTGCTCTCCGTTGAGCTCGACGGGGTCGCCCTCGCGCCGGACGCCTACCGGGTGACGGAGACCGCCCTCACCCTGGCGCAGCCGCCCCGGGACCCCTTCACCCTGACCATCCGCACGCGGATCGATCCCACGGCCAACACCCGGCTCATGGGCCTGTACCGCTCGAACGGCGTCTACTGCACGCAATGCGAAGCCGACGGCTTCCGGCGCATCACCTATTTCCTCGACCGCCCCGACGTGATGGCCGTCTACACCACGCGCATCGAAGCCGATCGGACGGAAGCCCCCGTGCTCCTGGGCAACGGCAACCCCGTCGCGGCCGGGGATGCGGGGCCGGGCCGGCACTACGCCGTCTGGCACGATCCCCACCCGAAGCCCGCCTACCTGTTCGCCCTCGTCGGCGGGCGCCTCGACCGGCTCGGCGGCCGGTTCACCACCAGCGAGGGCCGCGCCGTCACCCTCGGCATCTACGTCGAGCCCGGCAAGGCGGAGCGGGCCGCCTACGCCCTCGACGCCGTCGTGCGCTCCATGGCCTGGGACGAGACCGCCTTCGGCCGGGCCTACGACCTCGACGTGTTCAACGTGGTCGCCGTGTCGGACTTCAACATGGGGGCGATGGAGAACAAGGGCCTCAACATCTTCAACGACCGCTACGTCCTCGCGAGCCCGGAGACCGCCACCGACGCCGACTACGCCGCCATCGAGGCGATCATCGCCCACGAGTATTTCCACAACTGGTCCGGCAATCGCGTCACCTGCCGGGACTGGTTCCAGCTCTGCCTGAAGGAAGGGCTGACGGTCTTCCGCGATCAGGAATTCTCGTCGGACATGCGCTCCCGGGCGGTGCACCGCATCGGCGAGGTCCGCACCCTGCGCGCCCGCCAGTTCCCCGAGGATGCCGGCCCCCTGGCCCATCCCGTTCGCCCGCAGCAATACGCCGAGATCAACAACTTCTACACGGCCACCGTCTACGAGAAGGGCGCCGAGATCGTGCGGATGCTGCGCACGCTTCTGGGCGCGGACACGTTCGCCCGGGGCATGGACCGCTATTTTGCAGACTGCGACGGCACGGCGGCGACGGTGGAGGATTTCCTCGCCGCCTTCGCCACCGTCTCGGGACGCGACCTCGCCGCCTTCGCACGCTGGTACGAGCGGCCCGGCACCCCGATGGTCACCGTCGAGGGCGAACACGACCCCGTCGCCCGGACCCGGACCCTGCGGTTTCACCAGGCGCTGGAGGGGAACTCCGAATCCCCCCTCGTCATTCCCGTGGCCCTCGGCCTCGTCGGCCCGCACGGGGTGATCGACGACGCCGTCTGCGAGCGGGTCCGGGACGGCGTCTTCGTGCTGGAGCGGGCCAGCGACACCATCACGTTCACGGACGTCCCCGCCGCTGCGGTCCCGTCCCTGTTCCGGGGGTTCTCGGCGCCGGTGCGCATGGTGACGGCGGCGACGGATGCCGACCGCCTCGTCCTCCTGGCGCACGACACCGATCCGTTCAACCGGTGGCAGGCGGCGCAGGACGTCGCCATGGCACGCCTCGTCGCCGAATCCCGGTCCGCGGTCTCGGACGCGGCGGATGACGGCCTCGTCGCGGCCCTGGCGACGTTCCTCGACGGGGAGGCTTTGTCCGACCCGGCCTATGCCGCCCTCGTGCTGACGCCGCCGAGCGAGGGGGACATCGCCGACGCCCTCGGCCGGGACATCGACCCCGACGCGATCCACCGCGCCCGCAGCCATCTGCGCCGTCGCCTCGGGCAGGGCCTCCACGACCGCCTGATCCACCTGCGCGCGACGTTGGCCGACCGGCCCGGCACGCCGTTCTCGCCCGATGCCGCCTCGGCCGGACGCCGGGCCCTGCGCAACGTCGCCCTCGACCTCATCGCGGCCGCCGATCCGCGGGCCGGTGGCGACCTCGCCCTGGCGCAGATCGAGGCGGCAACGACCATGACCGATCGTCTCGCCGCCCTCGCGGTCCTGGCGCAGATTCCGGGCCCGGCCCGCGAAGCCGCCCTCGCGGCCTTCGCGGAGCGCTACGCCGACGAGCCCCTCGTCCTCGACAAGTGGTTCGCGATCCAGGCCACCATCCCGGAAGACACCACCCTCGCCCGCGTCCGCGGACTCCAGGCCCATCCGGCCTTCGCCATGACCAATCCGAATCGGGTGCGATCCCTCATCGGCAGTTTCAGCGTCGGCAATCCGACCCAGTTCAACCGGCCGGACGGGGCCGGCTTCGAGCTCGTCGCCGAGACGGTCGCGAGCCTCGACGGCACCAATCCGCAGATCGCGGCCAGGCTGCTCACGGGGTTCGGTTCGTGGCGGATGCTGGAGCCGGAACGGCGAGCCAAGGCGGAACAAGCACTTAGCGCCATCGGCGCCCGCACGGGCCTGTCCCGCGACGTGGCGGACATCGTCGGGCGTATGACGAAATTCTGACAAGCCGCTGATTTCGAACGACAATTTCCTCCAACCGTCAAGCTTGTGCGAATCGCCTTACTACAGGTTGCATTACGACGGAACCCGCAAAAAAGCGTGGACAACTCGGCCGTGAAAATGGTGTTATGAATTCGATTCGAAGCGCGACGCGATCGCGTTTCCATGACGATTCATCCTAAGCGCGGGGTCAGACCATGCTGGAGGCGGATTCCGCTTCCCTCTCCGCGCGTGCGGATACGATTCTTGGAATTCATCGCCCTCAGACCGCGACGCATACCCGTTTCGTGCTGGCGGAGACCTGGCTTCGGTTCGCCCTGCCGGCGCTGTTGGCGACGTTCCTGGCCTGTCTGGCGATCGTGGAGAGCCTGCACCTGAATTCTCAGCGGCAGGACACGATCCGCCACGCGGTCGCGGATATCGATGCCCTGACGCGACTGGTCGCCGCCGCCCTGAATCAGCCCGAGGGGAACGACGCGGACCTGAGCCGTCGCCTCGCAGCCCTACTCCCGGCCCACCTCCTTCCGGAGGGCCGCCAGCTCCTCATCGTCGGTGACGACGACGCCATCGTCGCCGGGATACCGCCCTGGACCGGCGGCCCGACCCTCACCGCCCATCTCGGCGAGATGCAGGCCCTCACCACCCTGCGCGAGCGCGCCGGGGTGATGAATGTGGCCCTGGCCGACGGCAGCCCCGCCCTCGGCGCCCTTCGCGGCCTGCGGACCGGGCGCGGACAGGTCGCCGTCCTGCAGCCCCTCGCGGTCGTCACCGCCGCCTGGAGCGCGCAGGTGCGCAATCACGCCATCCTGCTGGGGGCGGCCGCCCTGGTGATCATCGGGACCGGGATCGCCTACGTGCTCCAGACCCGCCGCGCCTATGCGGTCGATCGGGTCTGCGAGCAGATCAAGCAGCGCCTCGACACGGCCCTGGGCCGTGGGCGCTGCGGCCTGTGGGACTGGGACATCCCCCGCGGCCGGATCTACTGGTCGGATTCCATGTACACCCTGCTCGGATACCGCCGCGAGCGCGAGTTCCTGTCCTTCGGCGACGTCAACGCCCTGGTGCATCCCGAGGACGGCGACCTCTACAGCCTCGCCCGCCACCTCGCCGCCAGCCAGTCCACCGTCGACCACGAATTCCGCATCCGGTCCGCCTCCGGGATCTGGACCTGGATGCGCATGCGGGCCGAGATCGTCCCCGACACCGTGACGGGCGGCCGCCATCTCGTCGGCATCGCCCTCGACGTCACCGAGCAGCGCAATCTGGCCGAACTCAACGCCACCGCCGACATGCGCCTGCGCGACGCCGTCGAGGCGATCTCCGAGGCCTTCGTCCTGTGGGACACCGGCAACCGCCTCGTCCTGTGCAATTCCAAGTTCCGGCACCTCCACGCCCTGAGCCAGGACGATGCCGTACCGGGACGGCGCTACGGCGAGATCATGGGACGCGGCGTGCTGCCGCCGATCCGCCGCGAGATGCGCGAGCTCGAGCACGCGGGCGCCACGGCCCGTACCTTCGAGGCGGAGCTGACGGACGGGCGCTGGCTCCAGATCAGCGAGCGCCGCACCAAGGATGGCGGCTACGTCTCCGTCGGCACGGACATCACCAGCCTGAAGCGCCATCAGGAACAGCTCGTGGCCTCCGAGCGGGAGCTCCTCGCCACGGTCAAGGACCTCAAGCGCTCGCGCCGGACCCTCGAACTCCAGACCCAGCAGCTCGCGGACCTCGCCGAGCGCTACCTCGATCAGAAGGCCCAGGCCGAATCGGCGAACCAGGCCAAATCCGAATTCCTGGCCAACATGAGCCACGAGCTGCGCACGCCGCTCAACGCGATCATGGGTTTTGCCGAACTCATGGAGAGCGGGGTCTACGGCATCCTCGGGTCTCCGCGCTACACGGATTACTGCCGGGACATCCGGTCGAGCGGCGACTACCTCCTGTCGGTCATCGACGACATCCTGAACATGTCGCGCATCGAGTCCCACCGGGTCAGGCTGGTCCGCCGGGAGATCGCCCTGCCCGGGGCCATCGAGGCGGCGCTCAAGCTCGTGGCCGAGCCGGTCCGGGCGAAGTCCCTGACCGTCGATGTCGATCTCGTCGAGGGCCTGACGGTCCTGGCCGACGAGCGGGCCCTGCATCAGATCCTGCTCAATCTCGTCCAGAATGCGGTGAAGTTCACCCCCGAGGGCGATGGCCGGATCATCGTCAAGGCGCGGCCGGCGGGGGATGCCGTGAACATCTTCATCGAGGATACGGGTATCGGCATCCCCAAGGCGGCCCTGCGGCGTCTCGGTGCCCCGTTCCAGCAGGTCGAGACCAACCTGACCCGGACCTACAAGGGCTCCGGCCTCGGCCTCGCCATCGCCCGCTCCATGGCCGAACTGCATGGCGGCTCCCTGCGCCTGCGCTCGCAGGAGGGCCTGGGCACCATCGTCCTCGTGCGCCTGCCGGCCCCGACGCCGGAGCGCCTGCGCGACGTCGCCTTCGAGTCGTCCCAGGAAACCGTCGCGTCTCTGCGCGATGCCGCCGGGGCGACGCCGAGCCTCGGACGGATGGAGCCGGCCGCCGGCTGAGATCGTCTCCCCTCGATCGGGGTGGAGGGGGTCATCGGCAAGCCCGCGCGGCGTCCGTGCGACGGCGGGTTTCGCGATCGCGCGAAAATCCCGGGACCGGACACCTCAGCCGAGGAGGCGCTCGAACAGGGCCCGGACCTCGGCGCGGCGCTCGTCGAGGCGGACCATCAGGTGGGCCGCATCCGGCATGCCCAGCGCCACGGCCAGGCGCGTCATGGCGACGGGCGAAGCCCGGGTCGGGTCGCCCTCCACCATCAGCCGCTGCCAGTGCAGGACATCGTCGAACTGCCCGTAGGCGTCGCGCAGGCGTTCGGCCTCGTCCCGGCCCAGGAGACCGTGCTCGGCCGCCCGCGCCAGCACCTCCGCGCCCGCCACGCCCGCGAGGTCGGGGAACCGGGCGCCATGGGCCAGGACGAGGGCCTGGGCCAGGAAGTCGAGATCGAGGAGACCGCCGGGCGCGAGCTTGAGATCGAGGGGGCCGGCATCGCCCTTCTCCTCCGCCACCAGGGTCCGCATGGCCCGCACGGCGCCGTACACGTCGGCGGCCGCGCGCGGGCGCGTGACGATCGACCGGATCGTGTCGAGGAGTTCGGCGCCGAAGCCGGCATCGCCGGCGATCACCCGCGCGCGGGTCAGGGCCATGTGCTCCCAGAGCTCGGCCTCGGCCTCGTGATAGGCCCGGAAACCGCGCAGCTGCACGGCGACCGGCCCCTGTCCGCCGCCGGGCCGCAGGCGCAGATCGACTTCGTAGAGGTGCCCCCGCCGGGTCGGGACGGTGAGGGCGGCGATGAAGCGCTGGATCAGGCGGTTATAGGCCACCGCCGCGTCGAGGGGGCGCGGTCCGGCGCTCAGGCGCGCCTCGGGATCGAAATCGTAGACGATGACGAGGTCGAGATCGGAATCCGCCGTGAGCTGGCACGACCCGAGGCGGCCGAGCCCGAGGATCGCGAGGCGCCCCTTCGGCACCGTGCCGTGCTCGGCGAAGAACGTCTCCGAGACCCGCTCGAGGGCCGACGCGACGACGGCGTCGGCCACGGCCGTATAGGCACGGCCCGCCTCGGCCGGCGCGAGGATGCCGGACAGGAGGCGGGCGCCCGTGAGGAAGCGCAGGTGCCGGGCGGCGTCGCGGCTGCGGTCGAGGAAATCCTCGTGGTCGGCCGGATGTCCGAGGAGGGCCTGGAAATGCGCGGCGATCCCACCGGGCTCCGCGGGCGGCGCGGAGAAGTCGCGCTCCAGCACCGCATCGAGGACGTGCGGGCTGAACGAGACGGTCTCGGCCAGGCGCGGCGCGGTCCCGAGGAGGTCGGCGAAGAGCAGGCGCAGGCGCTCGTTCGAGCGCAGAATCGTCAGGAGCTCGAGGGCGGCAGGCATCCGGGCGAAGGCCCGGTCGAGGGTTTCCAGGGCCGCATCGGGCTCGGCCGTCCCGCCGAGGGCCTGCAGCAGGGCCGGGACGAGTTCGGTCAGCACCTCGCGCGCCCGCGCCGTGCGGACGGCGGGGCGGCGCCCGAAATGCCAGCCGCGCACGGTCTCGACGGCGCGCTCGGCCTCGCGAAAGCCGAGGGTGCGAAGGGTGGTGAGGGTTTCGGGGTCCTCGCCGGTCCCGCTGAAGACGAGGTCGCCCACCGCCGCCGACAGGTCCGGCTCGGCCTCGAACAGCAGGGCGTAATGGGCCTGGACCCGGCGGGCATGGTGCAGCAGCGCCGTCTCGAACGCCGCAAGCGTGGCGAACCCGGCAAAGCGCGCGAACCGTTCGAGGTCGGCGGGCTCCGAGGGCAGGCGCTGGGTCTGCTCGTCGCGCACCATCTGGATGCGGTGCTCGATGGTCCGCAGGAAATCGTAGGCCGCGGCCAGCTCGTCGCGGGCCGTCGCGTCGATCCAGCCCTCGTCGGTCAGGGTGGCGAGCATCTCCACCGTGCGCCGGCCGCGGAGGGCCGGCCGGCGGCCGCCGAACACGAGCTGCTGGGTCTGGACGAAGAACTCGATCTCGCGGATGCCGCCGCGCCCGAGTTTGATGTCGTGCCCGGCCACCGCGATGGTGTCGTGGCCGCGCACGGCATGGATCTGCCGCTTCATGGCATGGACGTCGGCGATGGAGGCGAAATCGAAGTACTTGCGCCAGACGAACGGACGCAGGTCGTCGAGGAAGCGCGCGCCGAGGGCGAGGTCGCCGGCGATGGGCCGGGCCTTGATGTAGGCCGCCCGCTCCCAGTTCTGGCCGAGGGTCTCGTAGTAGAGATAGGCGGCGTTCAGCGATACGGCCGTCGGCGTCGAGCCCGGGTCCGGCCGCAGGCGGTAATCGACGCGGTGGACGTAGCCGTCCGCCGTGCGCTCCTGCAGGAGCCTGGCGATGCCTTGCGCGAGCTTGGTGAAGAACGGCGTCGGCGCGATCCCCTCCTTGAGGGGGGCGGCGGTGGAATCGAAGAACACCACGAGGTCGATATCGCTGGAGTAGTTCAGCTCGCCGGCGCCGTGCTTGCCGAGGGCCAGGATGACGAGCCCGGACCCGGCTTGGGCGTCGTTCGGATCGGCGGGCAGGAACCGCCCCGCCGCCATCGCTTCGGCCAGGACGGTGTCCGTGGCCGCCAGGACGGACGCATCGGCGAAATCGGACAGGGCGGCCGTCACCCGGTCGAGGCTCCAGAGCCCGCCGAGATCGGCGAGGGCCACGAGGAGGGCGTGCTCCGTGCGGTTCACCCGCAGGGCGCGGGCGACGGCAACGGCATCGCCCGCGCCGCCGGCGGCGCGCTGGCGCGCCACGAGATCGGCATGCGCGGCCTCGGGCGATTGCGAAACCAGCGCGGCGAACCGCGCCGGATCGCGCGCCACGGCCTGCCACAGGAACGGCGATTGCTCCGCCAGGGCGAGGAGGAGCGCTCGAAGGGGCGCATCGAGCAGACCTTCGGGGAGCGCGTCCGCGATATCGCCGAGACGCCGGCCCGCGGCATCCGGATCGACAAGGGGCGGGGCTCGGCGCAGGCGGTGGTGGAGGCTGCCCGACTCGGTCATGTGCGGTCTTCCACGGCGAGAACCGGGAGGATTACCACGACGGCGAGGCCGGGGGCATTGTCCTCGAGCTCCAGACTGCCCTGGTGCAGGCGCACGATGGCCGCCACGAGGCTGAGGCCGAGGCCGAAACCGGGCCGCGAGCGGGCATCCTCGAGGCGGACGAACCGGTCGAGGACGCGCCCCCGCGCCGCCTCCGGGATTCCGGGCCCGCGATCGGCGACGACGAGGCGGATCGCAGGGCCCCTGCGCTCGGCCGTGACCCGGATGCCGCCGGCGTCCGGACGCTCGGCCCCGTACTTCACCGCGTTGTCGATGAGATTGGCGAGCGCCTGGCCGATGAGTTCGCGGCTGCCCACGAGGCACAGGCCGTCCTCGGCCACGACGTCGAGGGACAGGCCCGCCTCGGCGGCCACGGCCTCGTAGAGTTCGCCGACCTCGCGCGCCGTCGCGCCGACATCGAACGCCGCCATGAGTTCGCCGGTGGAGACTCCCTCCAGGCGGGCGATCATCAGAAGGGCGTTGAACACCCGGATCAGCCCGTCGCTCTCCTCGATCACCCCTTCCATGGCCAGCCGCAGTTCCTCGGCATCGCGGGCCGAGCGCACCGCCTCGTCGGCCCGGTTGCGCAGGCGGGTGAGGGGCGTCTTGAGATCGTGGGCGATGTTGTCGGAAACCTCGCGCAAACCCCGCATGAGTTCGCCGATGCGCTCCAGCATCTCGTTGAGGTTCTGGGCCAGGCGATCGAGTTCGTCGCCGTTGCCGGCCACCGCCAGCCGTCCCCCGAGATCCCCGGCCATGATCCGCCGGGTGGTCTCCGTCATGGCGTCGACCCGCTTCAGCACCCGGCTCGCCACGAACCAGCCGCCGACGACACCGAGGAGAATCACGAGGATCAAGGACGTGCCGAAGGTGCCGCCGATGACCGAGCGCAGGCGGTCGCGCTCTTCGACATCGCGGCCGACGATGAGGCGAAAGCCCCCCGGCAAGGTGAAGATCCGCATGATCGCGCGGTGATCGAGGCTGGACGAGCCGCCACGGGCATAGGCGGCCTCGGTCTGTCCCGGCTCGGCGAGGAGTCCGGGCGGCAAGGCACCGACGTTGCCGACCACGTGCTCGCCGGCCGCCGTGGTCACGAGGTAGAGCGAGGCCCCCGGCTCGCCGGCCCGGCGCTCGACCACGGAGATCAGGCGCCGCAGGCCGCCGGACTTGTACTGCTCCGACAGGCCGTTGATCTCCGCCTCGATGGTGGAGACCATCTGGTCGTCGAGCACCCGGCCGGCGTTCCAGGCGACGTAGCCCAGGGCCAGGAACGCGAAGGTGGCAAAAACCAGGAGATAGGCGAAGGACAGCTTGAACGCCGTCGTGCGGAACAGGTTCTGAAGCTTGCCGTTGCCCCGCGCGGGCGACCATCGAGGAAGCCGAAGACGCGCAAGCATCAGGCGCCGCGCGCCTCGTCGGCACGCAGGATGTAGCCCGCCCCCCGCACGGTGTGGATGATCGGCCCCGCGAAATCCTTGTCGACCTTGGCCCTCAAGCGCGACACGTGAACGTCAATGACGTTGGTCTGCGGGTCGAAGTGGTAATCCCAGACGTGTTCGAGCAGCATCGTTCGCGTCACCACCTGGCCCGCATGGCGCATGAGATATTCGAGGAGCCGGAATTCACGCGGTTGCAGGGCGATCTCGTGCCCGCCCCGGGTGACGCGGTGCGACAGGCGATCGAGTTCGAGGTCCCCGACCCGGTAGGCCGTGGCCTCGGTGGTGCCGGCCGGCGCGGCGCGGCGACGGGCCAGGATCTCGGCCCGGGCGAGCAATTCCGAAAAGGCGTAGGGTTTGGCAAGGTAGTCGTCGGAGCCGGCACGCAAGCCCTTCACCCGGTCGTCGACCTGGCCGAGGGCCGAGAGGATCAGGACCGGCGTCGTCACCGCCTGCTCGCGCAGGGACCGGATCAGCGACAGGCCGTCGAGCTTGGGCAGCATCCGGTCGACGATGAGCATGTCGTAGTCGCCCTCGCGGGCCAATGCGTAGCCGTCGAGGCCATCGTGAGCCAGGTCGGGGACGTGACCGGCCTCGCGAAAGGCTTTTGCGAGGTAGGACGCCGCCTCGCGGTCGTCCTCGATGATGAGCAGGCGCATGGGGCCGAACGATACGGTTTCGCTGCGCGACGGGAAAGCCGTTCCCACTCTCCCCTCCCCTCTCCGACCATGCGGAGAGGATGCGGGGGCCGTCATGACCGGACGCTGGCCGGCCGATGACGGTTTGGTCATGGAGCGAGGCCCGAACGCGAACAGGCCGCCCCGTGAGGGGCGGCCTGTTTCGGTGGGATCGTCTGGAGGGAATGACTTGATGATGTGCTGTGCAGGTCTGGCGGCGACCGACTCTCCCGTGTCTTGAGACACAGTACCATGGGCGCTGGTGCGTTTAACGGCCGAGTTCGAGATGGGATCGGGTTCTGGGCACACCGCTCAAAC
>NZ_LMMU01000008.1 GCF_001422375.1 Methylobacterium sp. Leaf99
GTAGATCGACGCGCCTGCGGCGACGGGTGCGGTGACGGTTGAGAAGACCGAGAGCACCTTCTGGACCTCGGTGAAGGGGGCGTTGGAGACGTAGACGAGGTCGCGGTTGCGCATGCGGAAGGCCTGGGTGAGGAACAGGCTGTTGGGGTCGCGCATGTTGATCCGGTAGACCACCGGCACCAGGGGGGTGCCGAGGAGCGGGCTGCCGGGCTTGAGGCGGCGGACCACGGCGGCCGGCTCGAACCGGAAGATGAAGGTGCCGGCGGGATCGGCCTGGAAGTCGGACAGGCCGCGCGACTTGGCCAGCGCCTGGGCCAGGGTGATGCCCTCCGCCTGGAACGGGATCTCGGTGGAATTGCCGAGGGCCCCGACGGCCAGGAAGGTCTGGGGATCGCGCACCAGGGTCAGCACGTCGCTCGGCCGCAGGAAGATGTTTTCGCGGGGGTTCGACACGATGGTGGTGAGCGGCACCGTGGCGGTGAGGGTGCCGCGCGAGAGCCGGACGAAGGTCTCGTTGACGGGCGCCTTCACGCCGCCGGCGGTGGCGACCACGTCGAGGAGGCGGTCGCCCTTGCCCGACAGGGGCACGCGGGCGCCGCCCACGGCCTCGCCCGAGACGGTGACGCTCTGCGAGATCGGCTTGGTGACGGAGACGAGGACCTGGGGCTGGATCGCCTTGCCGGCGAGTTCGGTCTCGATGAGGGACTGGACGTCCTGGGGCCGGCGGCCGGCGACCTGGATGCGCCCGGCATACGGCACCGAGATGGCGCCGTCGCGCGAGACCACCTGCTCGGGGATGAGGGCGGATTTGGAGCCGGCGGAGAAGCGGTCGGCGGACAGCGCCCCGGAGAACAGGCCGCCGGAGCCGGCCTCCCACACGGAGACGGCGACGAAATCGCCGACGCCGATGACGGGCTCCAGGGACGGGCGGTGGTCGCCGAAGGAGGCGAGCAGGCTGTCGAGGGGCCGTCCGCGCAGGGCCTCGACGGTGGCGGCGGTGAGATCGACGAGTTCGTAGCGCGCGAAGGTGCCCTCGCTGGTCGAGACGTCGGCCCCGTCCACGATGGCGCCCGTCGTCGGACCCGCACCGGGAAGGATCGAGGAACANGAGTTCGTAGCGCGCGAAGGTGCCCTCGCTGGTCGAGACGTCGGCCCCGTCCACGATGGCGCCCGTCGTCGGACCCGCACCGGGAAGGATCGAGGAACAACCGGACACGAGGCATGCCGTCAGGGCTGCGAGAGCCGCTGTGCGAACCATTCACTCTTCTCCTGGCCGGCCCGAAGCGCGGTGCGGTCCGGTGGGGCTTCCCGACGTCGCGCCGGGGCTCGACCGCGGCACGGTCACGGGCGGTTCGTCATCCCTATGGGCCAAACGCTGCCATAAGCTTAACGGATCGTTGCTGCGCGCGGCTGGGGGTCCAGCCGGCCCGGACCCCTCGGCCCACAATGCGTCATGACGGTGGCATGGCCACGCTTGGAGCAACGCTGGGGGCCACGCTCGGACCGCCGGAGACCTCCGCGCGCAGCTGCCGCCCGAGGGCGTCGGCCGTGAGATCGACCCGGATCGGGGTTGCGGGGACGGTCCCCCCGAAATGCAGGACCGCGTAATCCGTGGCGGTGCCGCCGAAGCCCGGGCGGCAACCCGGCAGGGACGGGGCGTGGTCGCCGAACACGCAGAGCGTCGCGGGCAGACCCTCCAGGCCGGCGATGAGCCGTTCCACTGCCTCCCCCGTATGGGCGACGTGGTGGAGGTACTGCGCGTGCGGATCGTCGAGGCCGGGCAGGCGTCCGGGCTTCCACGGCCCATGGTTCTCCATGGTGACGCAGAACAGGAACAGGGGGGTTCGGCGCGCCGCGACCTCGGACAGCACCCGCTCGGCCAGGGGGATATCTCCGACATAGGGTCCGACGCGGGGGGCGCCGGCGAACGCTTCCTCCATGACGAGGCGGTCGAAGCCGAGGCGCCTCACCACCGCCGCGCGGTTGAAGAAGTCGCGGTGAAAGGGATGGACGAACACGGTCTCGAAGCCGGTGCGGCGGGCGAGGCCGGCCAGACTCGTCGGCTCGGCGCCGCCATGAGTCAGGTAGGGGTCGAACAATCCGAAGCCGAGGTCTTCGGCGTCCCTGCCGGTGAGCACCGCGTGCTCGGTCCGCATGGTGTAGGCGCCGTGGGCCGGCACCCGCAGGCGGCCGTACCGGGTCGCGCGGGCGCGGAGGATCTCCATCAGCGGCAGGGGCGGCCCACCGAGGCGCACGGGATCGACGAAGGATTCGAGCTGGACCACGACGACGACACGGTCCGGCGCCCCCGCCGTCGGATTGCCGGGGGCACGCGTCGGCGGGGTAGCCATGTCCGCAGGCGGTGACATTTCGGCGTGGGGCCCGTGCCGACCGTGCGACGCGCGAAGCGGATCGGCCGTCATGGGGGGCTCTGAACTCGGAAGAGCGTCCGCCCGCTGGCTCCGCCAGCGCGCCGCATAGGCCAGGATCGTCGCCGGCAGGCCGTACCGGGCGATGTCCGCCTCCAGGGCCGGCACGGGGAAGCGCGCGGCGAGCCGGCGACCGAGGGCGCCGTGGCCGGCCATCCGCGCCAGGGTCCAGAGGGCCAGGGGCAGGGCGAACACCGCCAGCACCGCGACGCTGGGCTCGTGCGGCAGGGCCGCGGATTCGATCCCGTACCAGAGGGCGACGGCGAAAAAACTCGCCAGGATTGGGCCGGCCATCCTCGGGTCGGTGAGCGGTCGGGTGTAGTAGAGCTCCGGATGGCGCGGGACCTGCCGCAGGAGGGCGAAGTCGCTGAACACCAGTGGCTCGCCGATGACGCCGCGCTTCAACCGGCTGACGAGGGCGAGGATTGCGACGGTGAGCACGCAGGAGAACGCGGCCAGCCACGGCCGCCACGAGAACGCGAACCAGAACGCGGCCAGGAGCGCGTAGGCGCAGAGCCGCACGGCGAGGTCGCCGGGCCGCCGGCCGATGGGACGCACGCCGCGCCCGTCGAACGCCTCGATGGCGAGGCTGAGGGCTAGGGCGATGACGAGGGCCGTGAGGATCAAGCCGGGTCCGCCTTGTCTGGAGTTTTCGGGACCGGGGAGACATCCTGCGCCCCCGGCCCGACGCCGCGCCGGGCGCGCAAGGCCCGGACGATGGGGTTGAGGACGGCGTAGCGCGCCCGCATGGCCAGGAGGGTGCGCCGGCTGAGGGCGAGGGTGGAGGGCGCGGCGGCGTCGCGCTCCGCGCTCAGGCGGTCGAGGAGCTGCTCGGCTGAGCACGGCTTCATCGCCACGGGGTCGAGGTAGAGCGGATAGAGCAGCAGGGTCCCAGCCACCAACTCGTCGAGGGCGAGGCGGCGGCCGCGATCGGCGTTCGGCGCCAGGTCCTCGGTGAGGCCCCAGCCGGAGTAGAACGGCCGACCGTGCACCGCCACGGTCAGGCCCCGGATCAGGGCCTCGAAGCCGGCGAGCGACGTCATGGTCTCGACGTGATGGGCCCGGTCGAGGAGGTCGACGATGGAGAGGCCGCCGACGATGCGGTCGGCGAGCGCCAGGGCCTCGGCCTCCGGGATCTTGCCTGGCCGGAAGCCGGCCTCGACGTCGGGGTGCGGCTTGTAGAGCAGGAAGGCGTCGGGGTTGCGGGCACGGGCTGCCGCCAGGAGGGCGCGGTTCGAGCGCACCACGGGCGAGCCGTGCCGCACGGAGGCGTCGTCCTCCACCTGCCCCGGCACCAGGACGATGCGGCGGTCCTTCGGCCACGACCCGGATTCGTCCGACAGGCCGACATTGTACTTCGTCAGGCGCCGTTCGACGACGAGGCGGCGCAGGGCCTCGGCCCGCGCGACGAGGTCGGGCGGAAAGGCGGCGGTCTTCAGGATGCGCGCAAGCCGGCTGTCCCGGCGCGGGTCGTAATAAATGCCGGAATCGTCGACCACGATGGAGGCGCCGGGCTGCAGGCTGGCCCCCAGCCCGACGGAGCGCAGGAATCCGTCCTCGACCCGCCACAGGGGCAGGCCGGCCTCGGCGCAGAGGGCTTCCAGGCGCTCGGGCATCCGCGTCGCCCAGGCCAGCACCCGCGCGCCGGGCGGGGCGAGGCGGACCGCCTCCTCGGCCGCCATGGCGTGGATCGGAGGGCCGAACGGGCCGGTGGTGAAGGCGTCGAGGCCGGGCCGCTTCCAGCGCGAGATGCCGACGAGCACCGTCGGCCGGTCGTTGTCGCGAAAGCGCGCCCGCAGCCACGCGACCTTGTCGAGGCACGCGTCCCGGGCGATGGGCGCCCGGGTCCAGGGATCGAACCAGTGGAGGCCGGCGCCGTAAGCGTCATCGAGAGACGCCGGCCCGTCGGCCTCGACGGCCCCGGCGCCGGAAAGCCGCGCCGTGCAGGCGCTCGCCGCGTCCGAGGCGAAGACCCGCGCGGCGCGGGCGCACGCGGCCCAGGGATCGATGGGCTCACGGACCACCCGCAGGCGCGGCGCTGCGAGGCCGAGTTCCTGACATCCTTCGGGACTGCACACCGTGAAGTCCGTCTCCGGGTGACGTCTCAGCACCCGCGCCACGAAGGCCCGGTTGCGGGCTGGGGTGGCCGCGGCGTTGAGGAGGATCAGCGCCGGTCGGTCCGCCCCATCGAACTCACGCGATGGGAAGGCCGATGGAGAACGCATCGACGGAGCCGTTGCTTCGGCGTGAAGCGCGACGGGCTCCTTCTCCTGGAAGGACAGGGTTGGGGTGAGGTGTGGGACATCTCCGGAAGACCCACACACCTCACCCTGTCCCTCTCCTTCCAGGAGAGGGGACCCGTGCCGCCCGCGAGAGCTCCCGGCTGGGCCATCGCCTCCGGCCCCCGCCGGAAACCGGTTGCGACCGTGTAGGCGCAGGTGTGTCAGCTGATCGATCAGGGTTGAATCGGCTGGTATGCCGCCCATCGGTACGCCGTCGAGGGTCAGGCGCAGGCTCGCCATCCCCGTGGCGGGCGTGTCGTAGGGGCTGAGAATCGGTCCTGGCGCGACCGTGAGCACCGGCCGCCCGAGTCGGCTCAAGGTGGCGGCCGTGACGCCGTCCGCACCCCAGACGACCGCGACGGCGCCGGGCCGGAACGGGTGGGCGAACGCGCTGCCCGTCGCCGCCGCGACCTGCGTGCGCAGGGCCCGGATGGTCCGGCCGGTGGAGAACAGGGAGGGCGGCGGGCTCGGGCGCATGAACGGTTCGACCAACACGGGAGGGCCGCTGCGTCCGGCCCGGTGCTGCTGGCTCTAGAGCATCGGCCCGGAAAGGGGGACCCGGTTTTCGGCGAACGCGGTTCGGGCGGATGTCGGAGCGGCTCGGACGATCCGCCGTGGCCGGCGGCTCATGACGATCGAAAGTGGCCTTCGGGTCACACGGATTAAAATTCGTTTTGCGCAACCATGCCTTAAGATTGCTGCCTTTGAACCGCTATGCGACGTCTTCGCTCGTGACATTCGCCCGGTCTCCGGGCTTCAGGACCCCGCGCCTCGGAATGCTACAACCCCGCGCCCCCGCGCATCGCGACGGACCCGCCACGTTCCTGTTCCTGCAGGGCGTCGCCTCTCCGTTCTTCTCCGATCTCGGGCGCACCCTCGAAGAGCGCGGCCACCGGGTCCGGCGGATCAACTTCTCGTCCGGCGACTGGTTGTTCTGGCGCCTGCCCGCCGACAATTATCGCGGGTCGTTCGAGCACTGGGGGGGCCATGTCGCCGACTACATCGCCCGCCACGGGATCACCGACATCGTCCTGTTCGGCGATTGCCGGCCCTATCACGTCGCCGCCCGCGCCGCGGCCGAGCCGTCGGGCGTGCGCCTGCACGTGTTCGAGGAAGGCTATCTCCGGCCGAACTGGATCACCTGCGAACTCGGTGGCGTGAACGGCCATTCGTCCCTGCCGAAGACCGCTGCCGAGATCCGCGCCGTGGCCCGGCGCCTGCCGCAGCCGGGGCGCGCCATGCCGTCGAGCGGCGACATGGCCCGGCGCAGCCTGTGGGATGTCGCCTACAACATCGCCAATTTCGGCTTCCCGTACTTCTTCCCGCATTTCCGCAGCCACCGGCCCAACCACATCGCCGTGGAATATGCCGGCTGGATCAAGAAGTTCGCCCGGCGGGCCCATACGCGGCGCGAGGCGGCGCGGCTCAACGAGGCCTACACGGCGGTGGGGGTCGACTACTTCCTGCTGCCGCTCCAGCTCGACAGCGACTACCAGATCCGCGTCCACTCCCCCTTCCTCGGGGTCGAGGCGTTCATGGACCGGGTGATCGCGTCCTTCGCCGCCCATTCGGAAGCGCCGACGCGCCTCCTGATCAAGCTCCACCCCCTCGACAGCGGCCTCATCAACTGGCGCAAGTACGCCCGGCACTCGGCCAAGCGCCACGGGGTTAACGACCGCCTCGACATGATCGACGGCGGCGACCTGCCGAGCCTGATCTCCGGCAGCCGCGGCGTCGTCCTCGTCAACAGCACCGTCGGCATGCTGTCCCTCGAACTCGGCCGCCCGACCCTCGCCACCGGCGAGGCGATCTACAACCTGCCCGGCCTCACCCATCCGGGCGGCCTCAACACGTTCTGGACCGCCCCCGTGGCGCCGGATGCCGACCTCATGCGGGATTTCCGCCGGGTCGTCCTGCACCGGACCCAGGTCAATGGCGGGTTCTTCTCCCGCGAGGCCATCGCCCGGGCCGTGGCCGGCACGATCCCGCGCCTGGAGGCGACCCTCCCGGCCGCGGCGCTGGCCGCCGCCCAGGCCGGCCGCGCCGAGGCCGGCGACGCCCAGGACCTCGCCCCGGTCTACTGAAGCCCGGCGGCATTCCCTTTTCCCAAGATCGACAGATCCGATGCCCGTCATCCTCATCACCGGCGCGTCGAGCGGCATCGGCGCGGCGCTCGCCCGCCATTATGCGGCGCCCGCCGTCACCCTCGTGCTGCACGGCCGCGACGCCGCCCGCCTGGACGCCGTGGCCGAATCCTGCCGCGCCAGGGGGGCGACGGTGGAGACCGAGCGCCTCGACGTGCGCGACCGGGCCGGCATCGCCGCCTGGCTCGCCGCCACGCACGCCGCCCACCCCCTCGACCTCGTCGTCGTCAACGCGGCCATCAACGGCGGCGACCCCGGCGGCGACGTCGAGACCGCCGCCATGGCGTTCGAGACCGTGGCGGTGAACCTCGACGGGGCGCTGAACGTCGCCCTCCCCTGCGTCGACCTCATGCGCGCGCGGGGCGCCGGACAGATCGCCCTGGTCTCGTCGCTGGCCGCCTTCGCGCCGCTCCCAGACGCCCCGGCCTACAGCGGCACCAAGGCGGCGCTCCTGGCCCATGGGCTCGCCCTGCGGGAGAAGCTGAAGCCCCACGGGGTGAAGGTGAACGTGGTGACGCCGGGCTACGTCCGCACCGCCATGGGCGGCGAGTACCAGGGCTGGCGCCCCATGGAGATCGAGGCGGCCGACGCCGCCGCCCGCATCGCCAGGGGGTTGGCGCGCGACCGGGACATCGTCGCCTTCCCGTGGATCATCGCGGCTTTGGCCCGGGGCTCCGCCCTCCTGCCCGAATCCCTGCGCCGCCTCGGCATGAGCGGGTTCAAGTTCAAGATCCGGACCGGCCGGTGAGCCGCCCCCGCCTCGCCCTGTTCGTCCTCGAGGCCCTGCCGAACGCGCGGGCCGTGCGCCGGTTCGTCACCGAGCACGCCGCCGACATCGCCTTCGTCGGCCTGTCCAACGCCGAGCGTCCGAGCTCGGGGGGGCTCGTCGGACAGGTCCGACGGCACCTCGCCCGCTCCGGGCCGGCGATCCTGCCCTATCTCGGGGTGAATTTCGGCCTGCCCGACCTGCTCTCCCCCCTGTCCGGGCTGACCCGGCGCCTCTCGGGCGCGAAGGACGCCGCCACGGCGACGCCCCTGAAGGCCCTGTGTCACCGCCTCGGCATCCCGACCCTGAGGGTGGACGACGTGAACGGGGCGGAGGTCGCGGCCCTGTTCGCGCGCCACACGCCGGGTGCCATCGTCACCTTCCATTTCGACCAGATTCTTTCCGGCGCGACCTTGGCCCTGGCGCCCCTCGGGGGCGTCAACGTCCATCCGGGCCTGCTGCCGCGCCATCGCGGACCGGTGCCGACCATCCACGCCCTGGCCGAGCCCGAGCCCGCCTTCGGCGTCACGGTGCATCGCCTCGCCGTCACCATCGATGCCGGGGCAATTCTTTCGCAGGAGGCGGTGACGTTGCCCGCCGACACCACGGCGACGCGGGCCTCGGTGATCCTGCACGAGCACGGGCGGGTGCTGTTGGACCGCGTGCTGGCGCAACTGGCCGACGGCACGCTGCGGGAGGGCGAGACGCCCGCCATCCTGCCCTATTGCCCGTTCCCGGACCGGGCGCTGCTCGCAGACCTGCGCCGGCGCGGGCGCAAGCTTACGGATGTGCGGGATCTGGGCGAGGCCCTGGCGCTCAGCGCGCGGGCCTGACGTGGATGCGTCGTGCGCGTGCCCTCTCCCCTCTGCGGGAGAGGGTGGCCCGCGAAGCGGGTCGGGTGAGGGGAGCGACGGTTCCGGAGAGGTCGCCCCCTCTCCCGGGCGCTGCGCGACCACCCTCCCCCGCAGAGGGGGGAGGGACATGCACGCAGTGGTTCGGTGCTGATTTCTAACGCGAAAACTTCTTGTACTTCAGCTTCTTCGGCATCAGCGAATCGGTACCGAGGCGCCGCTTCTTGTCCTCTTCATAGTCCGAAAAATTGCCCTCGAACCACTCGACGTGGCTGTCGCCCTCGAAGGCGAGGATGTGGGTGGCGATGCGGTTGAGGAACCAGCGATCGTGGCTGATGATCACCGCGCAGCCGGCGTAATCCTCGAGGGCCTCTTCCAGCGCCCGCAGGGTCTCCATGTCGAGGTCGTTGGTCGGCTCGTCGAGGAGCAGCACGTTGGCGCCGCCCTTGAGGGTGCGGGCCAGATGCACGCGGTTGCGCTCGCCGCCCGAAAGCGTGCCGACCTTCTTCTGCTGGTCGGAGCCCTTGAAGGCGAAGGCGGCGCAGTAGGCCCGCGAATTGATCTCGCGCTTGTTGAAATAGATGATGTCGTTGCCGCCCGAGACCTCCTGCCAGACGGTGGCGCCGGGATCGAGGGCGTCGCGCGACTGGTCGACGTAGCCGAGGTGCACGGTCTCGCCGACGGAGATGGTGCCGCCGTCCGGCTTCTCGGAGCCGGTGATCATCTTGAACAGGGTCGTCTTGCCGGCGCCGTTGGGACCGATGACCCCGACGATGCCGCCGGGCGGCAGCTTGAACGACAGGTCCTCGATGAGCAGGCGGTCGCCGAACGCCTTGTTGAGGTGGTCGAACTCGATGACGTTGTTGCCGAGCCGCTCGTCGATGGGGATGACGATCTGCGCCGAGGCGTCGATCTTGTCGTTCTGCTTCGCCACGAGTTCGTCGTAGCGGGTGATGCGGGCCTTGGACTTCGACTGCCGAGCTTTCGGCGAGGCCGAGATCCACTCCTGCTCGCGGTTGATGGCGCGCTGGCGGGCCATGTCCTCGCGGCCTTCCTGGGCGAGGCGCTTCTGCTTCTGGATGAGCCAGGCCGAGTAGTTGCCCTCGTAGGGGTAGCCCCGGGTGCGGTCGAGCTCGAGAATCCAGCCGGTGACGTTGTCGAGGAAGTAGCGATCGTGGGTCACGATCAGGATCGCGCCGGGATACTGCTTGAGGTGGCCTTCGAGCCAGTTCACCGTCTCGGCGTCGAGGTGGTTGGTGGGCTCGTCCAGCAGCAGCAGCTCGGGCTCCCACAGGAGGAGCTTGCACAGGGCGACGCGGCGGCGCTCACCGCCCGACAGGGTGGCGACGGGCATCTCGTCGGTGGGGCAGCCCAGCGCCAGCATGGCCTGATCGACCTTGGAATCGAGCTCCCACAGGTTGCCCGCCTCGATCTTGTCCTGGAGGGCGGTCATCTCGTCCGCCGTCTCCTCGGAATAGTTCATGGCGAGCTCGTTGTAGCGGTCGAGGAGCGCCTGCTTCTCGGCGACGCCCTCCATGACGTTCTCGCGGACCGACTTGTTCGGATCGAGCTGCGGCTCCTGCGGCAGGTAGCCGACGCGGGCACCCTGCGCGACGAAGCCCTCGCCGGTCCATTCCGTGTCGATGCCGGCCATGATCTTCAGGAGCGTCGACTTGCCCGAGCCGTTGATGCCCAGCACGCCGATCTTGGCGTCCGGGTAGAACGACAGGTTGACGTTATCGAGGATCTTCTTGCCGCCGGTGTAGGTCTTGGTCAGACCCTTCATGTGGTAGATGAATTCGCGCGCCATGCCGGTGTCCTTGGGTGCTGGATCGGCGGCCCTCGCGGGCACGGCCGATGCCGAATGATGGGGTGCGCGGCCCCGCAGCGGCCCCTGGGGGAGCCGGCCGGGCCTCGCACGGTGCGCCGTCGCCGCCGGACGGCCCGGCCCTCGCCGTCGTCGAACCGCTCTGGGCCAATCGCTTCGCGTGATGAGTGTTGCGCCGGAGTATCAGGGCGGCGGCGGACCGGCAAGAAGATCGGGTGCGCGGCCGCGCGGCGTCAGGCGAAGGGGTTCTTCACCGTCTCGGCGCTTTTCGTCGTCTCGGGGACGGCTTCGGGCAGATCGGCCTGTGCCAGGGCCGCCACGATGGCGTTCACCGCCGCCTGGAGCGTGCGGGCCCGGTCCAGCCCGGCGCGATCCCGCGTCAGGTCGAGGGAGCCGTGCACGGCGATGCAGTCGGGACCGTTCTCCAGGGACAGGCCGCCGATGGTCTGAACGGCGGACGCGTCGGCGAAGGGCCGGAACACCGGCGGCGGCGTGTCGGACATGCGTGGTCCCTCCTAGAAGATCGCCCGCATCAGGTCGCGCCACAGGCGCCGGGCGAGGCGGTGGATCTGCTGCCTGGCCCAGGCCTCGAACGAGTCGGGTTCGCGGTTGCGCCCGTGGGGGGCCGCACCGGCCTCGTCGCCCCGCGAATAGGTGCGCGGCTCGGGCAGGTCCATGGCCCGGCGCTTCACCGAATCGGGAAGACCCGGAAACACGTCGAGTCCGGCCACGTCGCTCAGTTCGGCCAACGACACGGCGCGCCACTCCGCGTCGTCGCGGTTGGGCACGAGGTAGGCGCCCGCCTCCCCCCGCGCCGGGTCGTAGAGCGCCTTGAACAGCTGCGTCGGCACCAGGACCCGGCCGTTCATCGCCTGCACGCTGTCTCCGGCATAGACCGGCCCGGTGACGACGAAGACAGCGCCCCGCGCCGTGGCGAGACGTCGGACGCTCTCCTCGATCGCCGCCCACAGGCCGCGATTCACCGCCCGGTCCTGCGGCACGATGTTGGCCAGGGTGAAGGATTGTGCCTGCGCGGCCCCCGTCGGCATGTCGCCGGCCGGCGCCATGTGGCCCCGGTCGAACCCGCTCCGGACGTAATCCTCCAGGCGGGCGCGGTCGGAGGCGGGCAGGGCCTCCTCGTCGTGGAAGGCATCGACCCGGTCGACGCGCCGCGCCGCCGCCACGCTCGGCCGGGTCAGGTGCTCGGCGGCATAGACCGGCGTGCGCGACACGGCGGAGTAGAGCAGCGCGAAGGCATCGTAGCAGAGGGGCGTCGTCTCGCGCCGGAGCTTCGGGTTGACGAGGTCGGGGCGGCGCCCGTCCGCGAAGTGCTGCGGACAGGTCTGCGCCTGCGCCGACCCGGCGAGGAGGACGAGGAGCGCGACGGCGCGAATCAGAAGCACACCCGGACCTTGCGGGGGCCGGACGGCGTCTCGCGCCAGCGATAGGCGCAGGGTCGCCCGAGGCTGCCGATGAACGGGTGCACTTGGCGGTCGGCGGGGCCGGGACCGGCCTGCGGACGGCATGGCTGCCCATACGAACACGTAGACGTGAAGTCCATCCGGTCGACGGCCTGCGAGCGTCCGGTTTCCGCCGCGCCAACGCCCCCCGTCGGGAGTACGCAGGCAAAGGCAACACAGGTCGAACGCAGGTGGCGAATCATCCGGCGGGCGCTCATGATCTGCCTTCCTGCGTGCCGTCGAAATCGAACGCCCCGTTGATCGGCGGCGGCCGGGCGTTTAACTGCCGCCCTTACGCCGGACTGCTTCGCCTGTCATGGGGGGCCATCGACCGCCCCCGCCCCACGCGTGGCAAAGCCGGGCAATGACGTTATAAGTGCAGATTCAAGGGTCCCGGTTCAGTCCAGGGGCCGAGCCGTTGGGAAGGGGGTCCGGCGCCGTGAGTGGCGAGGGGCCAAGCCCGTTCGAGCGGTCACCAGCGAACCAACGGGTCAATGCCAGTGTCTTCAGCCAATTCCTCGATTCTGGACGGTCTGTCCGAGACCTCCGCCCTGCGCGCGTTGCCGGAGAGCGATCTTCCGGCGGTGGCGGAGGCCGTGCGGGCGGAGATGATCGANCAGTGCCCGCCCCTTCGGCGTGTCGCAGATTCGGTGTCACAGCAAAGCTCGATTCTGGACGGTCTGTCCGAGACCTCCGCCCTGCGCGCGTTGCCGGAGAGCGATCTTCCGGCGGTGGCGGAGGCCGTGCGGGCGGAGATGATCGAGGCGGTGTCGATCACCGGCGGGCATCTCGGCTCGGGSCTCGGCGTGGTCGAGCTCACCGTGGCGCTGCATCACGTGTTCGACACCCCCGACGACCGCATCGTCTGGGACGTCGGCCACCAGGCCTAYCCGCACAAGATYCTCACGGGCCGGCGCGACCGCATCCGGACGCTGCGGCAGCCCGGCGGCCTGTCGGGCTTCACCAAGCGCTCGGAGAGCGTCTACGACCCGTTCGGGGCCGCGCACTCGTCCACCTCGATCTCGGCGGCCCTGGGCATGGCGGTGGCCCGCGACCTCGACGTGGCSGAGGCCAAGGCCAAGGGCCAGCCGGCCCTCAAGCGCCGCAACATGATCGCGGTGATCGGCGACGGCTCCATGTCGGCCGGCATGGCCTACGAGGCCATGAACAACGCCGGCGCCCTGCACTCGCGCCTCATCGTCATCCTCAACGACAACGACATGTCCATCGCGCCCCCGGTGGGGGCCATGTCGGCCTACTTCGCGCGCCTGAGGAATACGCCCGCTCCCTGGTGGTGGGCGGCGGCACCATGTTCGAGGAGATGGGCTTCCACTACGTCGGCCCCATCGACGGGCACAACCTCGACCACCTGCTGCCGATCCTGAAGAACGTCCGCGACACCGAGCAGGGCCCGATCCTGCTCCACGTGGTSACCCGCAAGGGCAAGGGCTACGCCCCGGCCGAGGCCAGCGACGACCGCTACCACGGGGTGGTGAAGTTCGACGTGCTCTCGGGCGTGCAGGCCAAGGCCAAGCCCAACGCCCCGGCCTACACCCGCGTGTTCGGCGAGAGCCTGATCAAGGCGGCGGACGCCGACCCCAAGGTGGTGGCCATCACCGCSGCCATGCCCGGCGGCACCGGCATCGATCTSTTCGGCAAGGCCCATCCCGACAGGACCTTCGACGTCGGCATCGCCGAGCAGCACGCCGTGACCTTCGCGGGCGGTCTGGCGACGGAGGGCTACAAGCCGTTCGTGGCGATCTACTCGACCTTCCTGCAGCGGGCCTACGACCAGGTGGTGCACGACATCGCCCTGCAGAACCTGCCCGTGCGGTTCTGCCTGGACCGGGCCGGCCTCGTCGGCGCCGACGGCGCGACCCATGCSGGCGCCTTCGATCTGGCGTACCTGTGCTGCCTGCCGAACATGACCGTGATGGCGGCCTCCGACGAGGCCGAGCTCGTCCACATGGTGGCGACGGCCCACGCCCACGACAGCGGCCCCATTGCGCTCCGCTACCCGCGCGGCGAGGGCGTCGGCGTCGACCTGCCGGAGCGYGGCGAGGCGCTGCCCATCGGCAAGGGCCGCATGGTGCGCCGGCCCGAGGGCGCGCGGGTGGCGCTGCTGTCCCTGGGCACCCGTCTGTCGGAGGCCCTCAAGGCCGCCGACCTCCTCGAGGCCGAGGGCATCGCCGTCACCGTGGCCGATGCCCGCTTCGCCAAGCCCCTCGACGAAGCCATGATCCTCGACCTCGCCGCGACCCACGAGGTGCTGATCACCCTGGAAGAGGGCTCGGTGGGCGGCTTCGGCGCCATGGTGCTGCATCTCCTGGCCGAGAAGGGCGCGCTGGATGCCGGCCGCGTCCGGGTCCGGACCCTGACCCTGCCCGACACCTACCAGGACCACAATTCCCCCGACGCCATGTACCGCGAGGCCGGCCTCGACGCCGACTCCATCGCCGGAACCGTGCGCGACACCCTGCCAGAGCGGAAGGTCCGGGGCCCGGCCNCTCACTGCTGAGGGAAAAACTCAGCAGAAACTACCGAAGTCAGAAGCCATGATCCTCGACCTCGCCGCGACCCACGAGGTGCTGATCACCCTGGAAGAGGGCTCGGTGGGCGGCTTCGGCGCCATGGTGCTGCATCTCCTGGCCGAGAAGGGCGCCCTCGACGCCGGCCGCGTCCGGGTCCGGACCCTGACCCTGCCCGACACCTACCAGGACCACAATTCCCCCGACGCCATGTACCGCGAGGCCGGCCTCGACGCCGACTCCATCGCCGGAACCGTGCGCGACACCCTCCCCGAGCGGAAGGCCGGATCGAGCCGCCTTCGCCTCGCCTGACCGGCCCGTCCCCTTTCGCCTCGCACGGCCGGCGCGTGCGAGGCGGCCGGGGTGTGACCCGGCTGCGCTTGTCCGGCCTCCGTTTCGATGACAAAAGCGCGGGCCCGACGGGTCCGGTCCCGCCGGATTCGCCGCGCCTTCCAGCTTCCTGAACCCGCGAGAGAAATGCCACAGGCGACCCCCACCGGCCCCTTCGATGCCGGCCCGGTTCTCATCACCGGTGCGAGCGGTTTCCTGGGCGCCGCCCTCGTCGACGTGTTCCGCGACGCCGGATTCCGGGTCCGGATCATGGTGCGGGCGACCTCGCCGCGCACCAACCTGACCTGGACCGACGTCGAGGTGGTCGAGGGCGACATGCGCGACCGCGCGGCCGTGGCGGCGGCGCTCCAGGGGCAGCGCTACCTCGTCCACGCGGCTGCCGATTACCGCCTGTGGGCACCGGACCCGGAGGAGATCGTCGCGACCAACCGCGACGGCGCCGTGATCCTCATGGAAGAGGCCCTGCGTGCCGGGATCGAGCGAATCGTCTATACGTCGAGCGTCGCCACCATCAAGCCGCACGACGACGGCACCCCTGCCGACGAGACCCGGCCCCTCACCCCCGGCACCGCCATCGGCGCGTACAAGCGCAGCAAGGTCGTGTCCGAGCGCGTGGTCGAGGAGATGGCGGCCCGCAACGGCCTGCCCGTGGTCATCGTCAACCCGTCGACGCCCATCGGCCCCCGCGACGTGAAGCCGACGCCCACCGGCCGCATCATCCTGGAGGCGGCCCTGGGGCGGATGCCCGCCTTCGTCGATACCGGCCTCAACCTCGCCCACGTGGACGACGTCGCCTACGGTCACCTGCTGGCCCTGCGGAAGGGCCGCGTCGGCGAACGCTACATCCTCGGCGGCGAGAACGTGCTGCTGTCGCAGATGCTCGCCGACATCGCCGGCATGGTCGGCCGCAAGGCGCCGACGGTGAACCTGCCGCGCGCCGTGGTCTATCCGATCGCGTTCTTCTCCGAACAGGTCGCCCGCTTCACCGGCAAGGCGCCGTTCGCCACCATCGACGGCATCCGCATGTCGCGCTACCGCATGTTCTTCACCGACGCCAAGGCGCGGGCCGAGCTCGGCTACACCGCCCGCCCCTACCGGGAGGGCCTGTCCGACGCCATCGCGTGGTTCCGCCAGGAGGGCCGCCTCAAGTGAGCGCCACCCTGCAGACCGCCACGGAGGCCCGCTCCGGCAAGGGCCACAAGGACGAGAACTTCCCCGTCGCTTCGCACCTGATCCACCCGAAAAACCGGGGTGCGATCCTGGCGTTCTACGATTTCGTCCGGGCCGGCGACGATGTCGCCGACCACACCACGCTTCCATCCGAGCGCAAGATCGAGTTACTGGATGCCCTGGCCGCCGCGCTCACCGGCAAGGGTCCGTCCGACCCCGAGGCCGAGCCGCTCAAGCGCGAACTTTTCGCGAGGGGCCTGCCCGCCACCCACGCCCTGGAACTCCTCGACGCCTTCCGCCTCGACGCCGTAAAAACCCGCTACGCCGATTGGGACGAGCTCATCGCCTATTGCCGGCTCTCGGCCATGCCGGTGGGCCGCTACGTCCTCGACGTGCACGGCGAGGACCCGCGGGTGGTCTGGGGCCCGTCCGACGCCATCTGCGCGGCGCTCCAGATCATCAACCACCTGCAGGATTGCGGGAAGGATTTTGTTCGGAATGACCGGGTCTATCTCCCGCAAGAAACGCTGGAGAAGCACGGGGCGTCCGTGGTCGATCTGTCCGCCGCCAGGGCCTCGCCGGCGCTCCGTGCCGTGATCCGGGAGCTCGCCCACCGCACCATGGGCCTCCTCGACGAGGGGGCGGTGCTGCCCGACCTCATCGCGGATCTACGCCTCAGCCTCGAGATCGCGGCGATCCACCGCCTCGCGGTCGTGCTCTGTCGCGGCCTGATGGAGCGCGATCCGCTCTCGGAAAAGGTCCATCACGGCAAGGCGGCCTTCGCCCTGACGGCGCTGGGCGGCATCATGACGACCCTCGCCCGGCGTCCCCTGCGGGGCCGGACCCTGCGCCGCCATGCCCTCGGAGCGCACCCATGAGCGCCACCGCCACGCCCATGCCCGAGACGTCGCCCGTCGAGGCCCTGCCGGCGAAATCCTCGTCGTTCTACACGGCCATGCGGCTGCTGCCGAAGGACCGCCGCGAGGCCATGTACGCCGTCTACGCGTTCTGCCGCGCCGTCGACGACGTCGCCGACGACGGCGGTCCCGCCGAGATCCGCCGGGCCGAACTCCAGCGCTGGGGCGCCGACATCGACGCCCTCTACGCCGGCCGGCCCGTGCCCCGGGTACAGGACCTCGTGGTGCCGGTCCGGCGCTACGGCCTCCTGCGCGCGGACTTCCACGCGGTCATCGACGGCATGGCCATGGATGCGTTCGAGGACATCGTCGCCCCCGACGAGGCCACCCTCGACCTCTATTGCGACCGGGTCGCCAGCGCCGTTGGCCGCCTGTCCGTGCGCATCTTCGGGGTTCCCGAGGCCGAGGGCATCGCGCTCGCCCATCACGAGGGCCGCGCGCTCCAGCTCACCAACATCCTGCGCGACATCGACGAGGATGCCGAGCGCGGCCGCCTCTACCTCCCCTGCGAAAAACTTCTCGCCATCGGTCTGACCGACCCGACCCCGCAGGCGGCCATCGACCATCCCCGCATCGGCGAAGTCTGTGTCGCCCTCGCGGAAGAGGCGAAGGAGCATTATCGCCAGACCTGGGCGATCATCGCCCGCTGCCCGCGCAAGGTGACGAAGGCGCCCCGTCTCATGGCGGCGGCCTACCGGCTCTACCTCGACGCCGTGCTGGCGCGCGGCTGGGCCAGGCCCCGCGCCCGGGTGAAACCGGGCAAGGCCGCCCTCATCGCCGTCGCGTTGAAGCACGGAATCATCTGATGGCCGGCACCGTCCACGTCGTCGGCGCCGGGCTCGCCGGGCTCTCGGCCGCCGTCTCCCTGGTGGAAGCCGGCCGGCACGTGATCGTGCACGAGGCGGCCAAGCAGGCGGGGGGGCGCTGCCGCTCGTACTACGACCCGACCCTCGGGCTGACCATCGACAACGGCAATCACCTGCTCCTGTCGGGCAACACCTCGGCACTGGGCTTCATGAAGATCATCGGCGCCCCTGCCGACGCCCTGTCCGGCCCGGCGGAGGCCGAGTTCCCCTTCGCCGACCTGAAGACAGGCGAGCGCTGGACCCTGCGCCCCAATGCCGGACGGATTCCGTGGTGGGTGCTGCAGGCCTCGCGCCGGGTGCCGGGCACCAAGGCGTCCGACTACCTCGCGCCCCTCAAAATTCTCAAGGCCGCCGCCGGCAAGGCGCCGGGCCAGGGCGGCACCATCGGCGAGGCCATGGCCTGCGAGGGCCTGCTCTACGACCGCCTGTGGCACCCGGTCCTCATCGCGGCCCTCAACACCGAGCCGAAGGAGAGCGACGTCGGCCTCGCCGCGACGATCCTGCGCGAGACCCTCGGGGCCGGCGGCGCGGCGAGCCGTCCCCTCGTGGCCGTGGCCGGACTCTCGGCGGCCTTCGTCGATCCGGCCGTGACCTATCTGACACAGCGCGGCGCGGAACTGCGGTTCGGCCACCGCCTGCGCAGTCTGAGTTTCGGCGCGGACGACGTGACCGAACTCGTCTTCGGCGACGAAACCGTCACCCTCGGGGCGGACGATTCCCTCGTCCTCGCCCTGCCGCCCTGGGTGGCGGCGGACCTGATTCCGGGGCTGGCCGCGCCGCAGGCCTATCGCTCCATCGTCAATGCGCATTTCGCTGTGGTTCCGCCGGCGAACGCCCCGTTACTGCTCGGCGTGGTGAATGGACTGACGGAGTGGTTGTTCGCCTATCCCGATCGTCTGTCGGTGACCATCAGCGGCGCGGATCGGCTCCTCGACGTGCCGCGGGAAGACTTGGGACGACAGATCTGGGCCGAAATCTCGACTTTGTGCGGACTTGCGCCTGAACTGCCAAGCTGGCAGATCGTCAAGGAGAAGCGGGCGACCTTCGCGGCGACGCCCGCCGAGGCCGCGCGCCGTCCGGGCGCCGAGACGGTCCACCGCAATTGCGTCCTGGCAGGCGATTGGACCGCGACCGGCCTGCCATCGACGATCGAGGGCGCGATCCGGTCGGGAACGACCGCCGCGCACGCACTCGCACGCCCCACGGGCGGGTGCGCACGGACACGCGCGCGCGGCGCGGCCTGAGGTATGGCGGCGGCTCTGACGGCCGGTGAGGCGAGGACGATGCGAGAGGCATTCAAGAAGGTCGAGGCGCTGCAGCGCCCCAAGACGCAGGAGATCTCCATCGAGGACGTGGAGCGCGGCATCACGCGTGCGACCCAGGCCCTCACGGCCCTCTCCCACGCCGACGGGCACCTGTGCTTCGAACTCGAGGCCGACGCGACGATCCCGTCCGAATACATCATGTTCCACCAGTTCCGCGCGACGGAGATCGCGCCGGGCCTGGAGGCCAAGATCGGCAATTACCTGCGCCGGACCCAGGGCAAGCACGGCGGCTGGTCCCTGGTCCATGACGGGCCGTTCGACATGAGCGCCAGCGTGAAGGCCTACTACGCCCTCAAGTTCGTCGGCGATTCCGTCGAGGCGCCGCACATGCGCCGGGCCCGCGAAGCGATCCTGTCGCGCGGGGGCGCCGCCAATTCCAACGTCTTCACCCGGTTCCTGCTGGCGCTGTTCGGTCAGGTGCCGTGGCGCGCCGTTCCGGTGATGCCCGTGGAGATCATGCACCTGCCGAAGTGGTTTCCGTTCCACCTCGACAAGGTCTCCTACTGGGCGCGCTGCGTGATCGTGCCCCTGCTGGTGCTCCAGGCCAAGAAGCCCCTCGCCAAGAACCCGCGCGGCCTCGGCGTGGCCGAACTGTTCGTGACCCCGCCCGAGCATGTCCGGCACTGGCCCGGCAGCCCGCACGCGACTTGGCCGTGGACCCCGATCTTCGGTGCCATCGACCGGGTTCTGCAGGCGACGCAGGAGCACTTTCCGAAGAAGCGCCGCCAGCGGGCCGTCGACAAGGCCGAGGCCTGGGTCAGCGAGCGCCTCAACGGCGAGGATGGCCTGGGCGCCATCTTCCCGGCCATGGTCAACACCGTGCTCATGTACGACGTGCTCGGCTACGCCGCCGACCACCCGCAGGTGATGATCGCCTGCGAGGCCATCGAGAAGCTCGTGGTGGTCAAGGAGCACGAGGCCTACGTCCAGCCCTGCCTCTCTCCGGTCTGGGACACGGCGCTGGCCGGCCACGCCCTGCTGGAGGCCGGAGGTCCGGAGGCGGAGCATCAGGCCCGGCGCGGCCTCGACTGGCTCAAGCCCCTGCAGGTCCTCGACATCAGGGGCGACTGGGCGGCGGGCCGACCCAACGTGCGTCCCGGCGGCTGGGCGTTCCAGTACGCCAACCCGCACTTCCCCGACCTCGACGACACCGCCGTGGTGGTGATGGCCATGGACCGCGCCACCCGCCAGCACGGGCTGGTGGCCGACGTGCCCGATTACGCCAACGCGATCAGTCGCGCCCGCGAATGGGTCGAGGGCCTGCAGTCGAGCGATGGCGGCTGGGCGGCGTTCGACGCCGACAACAACCACCACTACCTCAACCACATCCCGTTCTCGGATCACGGCGCGCTGCTCGATCCGCCCACCGCCGACGTGACGGCGCGCGTCGTCTCGATGCTGGCCCAGCTCGGCGAGACCCGCGACAGCTCGAAGGCCCTCGATCGCGGCGTGACCTACCTCCTCGCCGACCAGGAGGAGGACGGCTCGTGGTACGGCCGCTGGGGCATGAACTTCATCTACGGCACCTGGTCGGTGCTGTGCGCGCTGAACGCCGCCAACGTCGATCCGGCGAGCCCTGAGATCCGCAAGGCGGTCGCCTGGCTCATCCGCATCCAGAACCCCGATGGCGGCTGGGGCGAGGACGCCTCGTCCTACAAGATCGACCCGGCCTTCGAGCCTGGATACTCCACCGCGTCGCAGACGGCGTGGGCGCTGCTGGCCCTCATGGCGGCGGGCGAGGCCGACGATCCGGCCGTGGTGCGCGGCATCAACTACCTGACGCGGACGCAGGGGGCCGACGGCTTCTGGTCCGAGGAGCGCTACACCGCCACCGGCTTCCCGCGGGTGTTCTACCTGCGGTACCACGGCTACCCGAAGTTCTTCCCGCTCTGGGCCATGGCGCGGTTCCGCAACCTGAAGCAGTCCAACACCCGGACCGTCGCGTTCGGGATGTAGGGGCGTTCTCGATCCTTCCCCGCCGGGGAGGATCGGCTTGTTCTGGAGTCGCGATGCGCCCCGTCCTCGCCGTCACCGGCCTCGCCAAGGAAGCGCGCCTCGCCGCCGGGCCGGGGGTCGTCGCCATCGGGGCCGGTGGCAACCCGCAGCGCCTGCGCGCGCTTCTCGAAGCCCGGACGCCGCCGGATTGCCGTGCCGTGGTGAGCATCGGCATCGCCGGGGGGCTCGCACCGGACCTCGTCCCAGGGGATGTGGTCATCGCCACCGAGATCGTGGCCCGGGACCGGAGCTATCCGGTCGACGGGGCCGTCGCCGATGCGCTCATGGGCCGGCTCGCGGGTTTCGGCTCCGTCCGCCGTGCCGCCGTCGCCGGCGTCGAAACGGCGATCCTCGCTGTCGCCGACAAGGCCGATCTCCACGCGCGCACGGGTGCCGTCGCCGTCGATATGGAATCCCAGGTCGCCGCCGCTTTCGCGGCCCGGCACGGCCTGCCCTTCGCGGCGATCCGCGTGGTGTGCGATCCGGCCGTCCGAGCGATTCCCGCCTTCGCCGCCCAGGCCCTGAAACCCAACGGCGAGCCCGACATCGTCGCGGTCCTGACGGCGATCCTGCGCGATCCGCGCCAGATCGGCACCCTCGTGCACCTCGCCCGCGATTCCGGTCGGGCCTTCGCGGCCCTGAAGCGCTGCCGCCCCCTGCTCGGTGCGAGCCTCGGCGTACCGTAGGACGAAGGCGTCGAACAACGAAAAGCCCCGCGACACCTGCGTGTCGCGGGGCTTTTCGTTGGGATCGCTAGGCGCCTGACTTTGCGGGCGCCGAAGCGGCTCAAGCGGCCGTGCGGTTGCGGGCTTCGCGCTTGGTGTCGACGCCGGAGGCTTTGATCTCGGACAGCTTCTGGGCGACGTTGCGGGAGAACACGAACTCGGCCGGGCGCTGCTTGTCGAGGTTGATCTCGGGCGCCATCTTGCCCTCGGTCCTGATGCCACGGATGGCATGGATCAGAGGCTTCCACGGCTTCGTGGCCGAATCGACCACCGAGGAGGCCTCGTAGCCCGAATGGACCATGCAGTCGGCGCACTTCTCGTAATTGCCGGTGCCGTAGGAATCCCAGTCGGTCTCTTCCATCAGCTCCTTGAAGGTGGCGGCGTAGCCCTCACCCAGGAGGTAGCAGGGCTTCTGCCAGCCGAACACCGTCCGGGTCGGGTTGCCCCAGGGCGTGCAGTGATAGGTCTGGTTCCCGGCGAGGAAGTCGAGGAACAGGCCGGACTGCTGGAACGCCCACTTCTGGCGGCCCTTCTCCTTGCCGTGGCGGAACACGCCGCGGAACAGGTCCTTCGTCGCCTTGCGGTTGAGGAAGTGCTGCTGGTCGGGCGCGCGCTCGTAGGCGTAGCCCGGCGAGACCGTGATGCCGTCGATGCCCATCTTCGTCACGCTGTCGAAGAAGTCGGCGATCTTGTCGGCGGAGGAATTGTTGAAGAACGTGCAGTTGATGGTGACGCGGAAGCCCATCTCCTTCGCCTTGGCGATGGCGGCCACGGCCTTGTCGTAGACGCCGCGCTGGCACACGGAGCCGTCGTGCATCTCCTTGTCGCCGTCGAGATGGATCGACCAGGTGAAGTACGGGCTCGGCTTGTACTCCTTGATCTTCTTCTCGAGCAGAAGCGCGTTCGTGCACACGATCGCGAACTTCTTCTGCGCGATGATGCCCTCGACGATCTGCGGCAGATCCTTGTGCAGGAGCGGCTCGCCGCCGGCGATCACCACCATGGGTGCGCCGCACTCACGCACGGATTCCAGGGCGTCGGCGACGGGGAGACGCTTGTTGAGAATCTCGTCCGGGTAATCGATCTTGCCGCAACCGGCGCAGGCGAGATTGCAGCGGAACAGCGGCTCCATCATCATCACGAGCGGGTAGCGCTTGCGACCGGTGAGGTGCTGTTTCAGGATGTAGCCGCCAATCTTCGCGACGTACCGGAGGGGAATACCCAAGACGTGGCTCCTTGTTGCTGGCCCCGATGTATCGGGCTGCTTAGCGTGAAAAAAAGCGGAATTCCAGCGACCTAGGTTGGAACCAATCTGAAACGGCGCAAAACCCGCCGGGGTCGCGTGCCTTTCCAGGACCCTGGGATAATCCCGCCACAGGCCCGGACGTTGGGCGGGTCTCTCGCGTCGGTTCCTGGGTCGGTTTCTGGAAAGAACGTGGCTCGCTGGAGGCAGCCGGGCGATTCTCGATGAAACGCCTGTTGCACTGCGATCGCTGGAGAGAAGACCCGCGATCATGAGTTTTGTGAGGCGACCCGTTGGAGGACGCCGGTGATTTTTTCCTAGCCACCCGGCGCGTGCCGCCGCCCGGCACGGATCGCAACCGCACGCGGGTGCGAAAGCGCACGGGGGTACGATGCGGAGGGAGAGAGAATCCCCGTGCGTTGCATTCCGGACGCTGGACCCTTACTGAGCCAAGCGAGAAGATCGGATTGCCGTGCCCGTCCGTTTGCTCGCGCAGACGGGGCGACCGGAATTCGCCGCCAGGGGCTTCGCACTCGTGGATCGTGCCGACAGGTGAAAACCGTCCGTTGGAAACCACGCGATCCGCACGTGCCGGCCCATGGGTCGGCGGCTTCTGACAGAGCCGGGCTCGGCCCGATCGCATCGCACAAGCAGGCAGGATACCCGTGATCGAACGGCTCGTCGCGTTTTCCGTCCAGCGTCGCTGGCTGGTCATAGCCCTGGTTGCCCTCGTCACCGTCGCGAGCGCTGGCCTGGCCGCCCACCTGTTCCGCATCAACACCGACGTGGAACGGCTGATCGACAAGGACGTGCCCTGGCGGCAGGACGAGATTGCCTACGAGAAAGCCTTCCCGCAGCGGACCGGCACCCTCGTGGCGGTCATCGACGGGAAGACGCCCGAGCAGGCCGAGGAGGCCGCGGCCAACCTCGCCAAGGCCCTGGCCGACCGTAAGGATACGATCGAATCCGTCTACCGCCCGGATGGCGGCCCGTTCTACGAAAAGAACGGCTTCCTGCTGATGTCGCAGGAAGAGCTGACGAAGACCACCGAGCAGCTCGTGCAGCAGCAGGGGCTGCTTGGACCCTTGGCGGCCGACCCGTCCCTGCGCGGCATCATGCGGGTGCTCAGTCTCGGTGCGAAGGGCGTCAAGAGCGGCGACGCCAAGATCGAGGACCTCGATCGGCCCATGGGCCAGATCGACGAGACCCTTCGTACGGTGCTCGCCGGCGAGCCGGCCCGGCTGTCGTGGCAGACACTGCTCTCCAACGGCAAGCTGCAGAGCACCGATCTGCGCAAGTTCGTGATGATCCAGCCGGTGCTGGACTACAACGCCCTCCAGCCCGGCGCGACGGCGACGGCGGTGGTGCGCAAGATCGCCGCCGACCTCAAGATCAACAACGGCGAGTACAATGTCGGTGGTGGCGCCCGCATGCGCCTGACCGGTCCCGTGGCCGTGGCCGACGACGAGTTCGCGACCCTCGCGGAGGATGCGTTCCTCAATTACAGCGTCACCACGGGCGCCATCGTGCTGTTCGTGTGGCTCGCCCTGCGCTCCGCTTCGCTGGTCGGCGCGGTGCTCATCACCACCTTCGCCGGCCTCATCGTCACGGCGGCCCTCGGCCTGCTGATGGTGGGCGAGTTGAACCCCATTTCCGTCGCCTTCGCGGCCCTGTTCGTCGGGCTCGGCATCGATTTCGGCATCCAGTTCGCCGTGCGCTACCGGGCCGACCGGTTCGAGCAGCCCGACCTGCCCTCGGCGCTCCGCGCCGCCGCGCGCGGCGTCGGCTGGTCCCTGACGCTGGCCGCCATCTCGCTCATCGCCGGCTTCTTCGCCTTCCTGCCCACGGCCTTCCGCGGCGTGTCCGAACTCGGCCTCATCGCCGGCGTCGGCATGATCGTCGCCTACCTGTTCTCGCTCACCCTGCTGCCGGCCCTCATCGCCGTGTTCAAGCCGAAGACGGAAGCGAAGGCCGTTGAGACCACCTGGATGGCGGGGGTCGATCACTGGATCATCGAGCACCGCAAGGCCGTGCTCATCGGCGTCGGCCTCGTCACGGTGGCGGGCATCCCGCTCCTGTTCAAGCTGCCGTTCGATTCCAACCCGATGCACCTGCGCAGCCCCAAGGTGGAATCGATCTCCACTTATCTCGACCTGATCAAGGACCCGGAGACGAGCCCGAACCTCATCGACGTCCTCGCCCCCTCCCCCGAGGCGGTTCCGGACCTCGCCGCCAAGCTGCGCAAGCTGCCCTCCGTGGCCAAGGTGATCGATATCGACACCTTCGTGCCCCGCGATCAGGATCAGAAGCTCGCCATCATCGCCGACACGGCGCAGCTCCTCGGCCCGGCGCTCAACCCCGGCCGCAAGCCGCCGCCGCCCACGGATGCGGACAACGTGAAGGCGATCAAGGACACGGCTGCCGCCCTGCGGACGCTGACCGGCGCCCGCGCGGCCGAGGCCCTCGCGGGGAGCCTCGACAAGCTCGCCACCGCCCCGGTGGCGACGCGGGAGGCCGCCAGCGTTGCCCTGACGACGGACCTCAAGACCCTGCTCACCCGCCTCGCCGGACTCCTCAATCCGCAGAAGATCACCCTGGACAACCTGCCGCCGAAGCTGAAGGCGGAGTGGGTCACGGCGGACGGGCGCTCGCGCATCGAGGTCCATCCGAGCGGCGACGCCAACGACAACGTCGTCCTGCGCCGGTTCGCCAAGGAGGTGCAGACCGTGGCACCCCACGCCACGGGCGCGCCGGTGGCCACCACGTCGTCGAGCTACACCATCCTCGGCGCCTTCGTGCAGGCGGCACTGACCGCCCTGGTGCTCATCTTCATCATCCTGTCGGTGGCCCTGCGCAAACCCTGGGACGTGGCGATGACGCTCGGCCCCCTGGTGCTCGCCACCCTGTGGACCCTCATGGCGCTCCACGTGGTCGGCATGCCGCTGAACTTCGCCAACATCATCGCCATGCCGCTGATGCTCGCCGTCGGCGTGGCGTTCCACATCTACTACGTCATAGCGTGGCGGGCGGGCGTCGCCGACATGCTGGCCTCCAGCCTCACCCGGGCGATCTTCTTCTCGGCGCTGACCACCGGCACGGCCTTCGGCTCCCTGGTGCTGTCGAGCCATCCGGGCACGGCCAGCATGGGCAAGCTGCTGGCCCTGTCGCTGTTCTTCACCCTCGTGGCGGCGTTCTTCGTGGTCCCGGCCTTCCTCGGCCCACCGCCGAAGCAGCCCGACCCGAAGCGCCCCGAAGGCGACGCCGCCGTACCGCCGGACCTTCAGACCAGGCGTCCGGCCGAGGCGGTCTCGGCGAAATAGGCCGGGCGTCCTTCGAGAATGGCGAGCGGGCGCGGGTGGATCCCGCGCCCGTTCTGCGTTTGGGGGGATCGCAATGTTCCGGACTGGACGCTTGTCAGCGGCATGCTAGAATTTACGCCATGACGACGATCCTGTTGGAGGAGGCCGGCCCGATGCTTGCCGACCTCGCCAAGCGCGTAGAGAACGGCGAAACCATCGTGGTGGCTCGCGATGGCAAGCCCGTTCTCGACCTCGTGCCTCATCGACCCGATGAGACGCAGCGGTGCACGGGTATCGACTGGGACGCCGCTTATGCCTATCTGCGAGCGAATGGGCTCGATGATCCGTTCCCTTTCGTCGCCGATGATTTCGATGATCCCCTGCCGGAGGATTTCCTACTACGGCCGTTGCCCTGATCGATGCGTCTCCTTCTCGACACGCACGTCCTGATCGCGTTTTCAAAGGGACAGCTGGAGCGTACCTATCCGGTGATCGCCACCGGCCTTGCCCTGACCGAACACGACGTCGCTTTGAGTGCGGTGAGCCTCTGGGAAATTGCGATCAAGGCTCGGCTGGGTAAGCTCGATGCGGGAATGCCGCCCGCGAACCTTGCGGTATTTTTCGAAGCCGCAGGCCTCACCATTCTGCCGATCACGCATCACCACGTGGTGGCCGAGGTGTCGCCGGAACCCGTGACTCGCGATCCCTTCGACCGCCTTCTGCTGGCACAATGCTGGACCGAGCAACGCTTCCTCGTCACCGTGGATCACGCCCTGCGCGACCACCCCCTCGCCGCCCGCTTTCCATAAGGCGGCCGATTACGACGCAAAATCCGAGAACCCGCCGCGGATCGCGCCCGATCCCGCCAGGGCGGCGCGGGTGGCCGGCGCGATCAGGGCATCGCGCTCCGCCGCGTAGGCGTAGCCCGGGGCCTCGCCGGGGAAACCGCCGCCGGTGCCGGGGTGGGTGTAGAGTTCCGTGAGACCGTCCGGCAGATGGGCCAGGAGGCCGGCCACGCGGGCCGGCGTCATGGCGCCGGACCAGGCGAGCCCCAGGGTCCGGTCGGGGATCAGGAGCCCGGCCTGACGCGCGCGCACGGCCAGCAGGGCGGCCCAGGGTGCGCTGTCGCGGGCCGGCTTCGGGTGGGTCCCCGGTTCGGCGGCGCGCAGCACCGCCCGGGGCTCGCGCGGCACGCGGATCGCCCGCATGCCGTAGCGGCGGCCGATGGCCAGCACCGCACCGGCGATGAGGGGGTGGACGTGGAAGTGCTTGTGGGCGTTGACGTGGTCCAGGGGCAGTCCGGTGGCGCGATAGGCCTCGAACTGGGCCGTGATCTCCGCCGCGAGCTGGCGCCGGGCCGCCGGTTTCAGGGCGAGGTCGAGGCCGAGCTTGCCCATATCGCCGCGGATGAGGCCGTCCGGCCCGACGAGGTCGGGCAGGTCGGCGGGCGGCAGGGTCGGCCATGCCTCGACCAGGACGAGGTGCAGCCCGACCCGGAGCGACGGCAGGCGCCGGGCGCGGGCCACGGCGTCGGCTGCGGCAGGCGCGCCGACCATCAGGCTCGCGGCCGTGAGGATGCCCTCGCGATGGGCCTGCTCGACGGCCTCGTTGACCGCCAGACTCAGACCGAAATCGTCGGCCGTCACGACGAGACGCTTCACGAAAAGCTCCTGAGGAATGGGTGTCGAGAGGGCAAGCCCTCTCGCGGGTCGAGGGCGGACCCCCGAACGAAAACGGCCGGGCTGTGAGGCCCGGCCGCGATTGTCGGAGGGATGAGGCTCAGGCCGCCTTGGCGGTGCCCTGGCGCTCCTTGAGGAAGCGGTAGAACTCCACGCCCTCTCGCAGGCGGCGCTTCATCATGTCGGGCGAGCGCACCATCTCGGAGACGATGGAGGCGATCTTCGGGGCGCGGAAGTAGAACTTCCGGTAGAATTCCTCCACCGCCGCGAAGATCTCGGAATGCGACAGGTGGGGATAATGCAGCGGCGCGATCTGCACGCCGTTCTCGTCGACGAGCTCGGCGTTGGCGATGTCGAGCCAGCCGTTCTCGACCGCCTGCTTGTACAGGAAGGTGCCCGGGTAGGGGGCGGCCAGGGACGCCTGGATCGTGTGCGGGTTGATGCGCTTGGCGAACGCGATGGTCTCCTGGATCGTCTCACGGGTCTCGCCGGGCAAGCCGACGATGAAGGTGCCGTGGATGGCGATGCCGAGGTCGTGGCAATCCTTGGTGAACTTCTCGGCGACCTCGACGCGCATGCCCTTCTTGATGTTGTTCAGGATCTGCTGGTTGCCGGACTCGTAGCCGACCAGCAGCAGGCGCAGGCCGTTCTCCTTCAGAACCTTAAGGGTCTCGCGCGGCACGTTGGCCTTGGCGTTGCACGACCAGGTGACGCCGAGCTTGCCCAGCTCGCGGGCGATTTCCTCGGCGCGCGGCAGGTTGTCGGTGAAGGTGTCGTCGTCGAAGAAGAACTCCTTCGTCTGCGGGAACTCCTTCAGGCAGTACTTGATCTCCTCGATCACGTGCGCGACCGAGCGGGTGCGGTAGGTGTGACCGCCGACGGTCTGCGGCCAGAGGCAGAAGGTGCAGCGGCTCTTGCAGCCGCGGCCCGAATAGAACGAGATGTAGGGGTGCTTCAGGTACCCGATGAAGTACTTCTCCATCTGGAGGTCGCGCTTGTACACGCTCGTGACGAACGGCAGCTGATCCATGTCCGTCATGATCTCGCGATCGACGTTGTGGATCACGACACCGTTGGCATCCCGGTAGGACAGGCCCTTGATCTCCGACATCGGCGTGCCGTCGGCGACTTCCTTGACGGTGAAGTCGAACTCGTTGCGGGCGCAGAAATCGATGCACGGGGCCTGGGCCATGGCACCGGCGGCGTCGACAGCGACCTTGGCGCCGATGAGGCCGGCGATGAGCTTCGGATTGGCGGCCTTCAACGCCTCGACGGTCTTCACGTCGGACTTGAACGACGGCACCGAGGTATGGAGCACCACGAGATCGAAGTCGTTGGCCTGGGCCACGATCTCGGCGAGCTTGATGTTGTGCGGGGGCGCATCGATGAGCTTCGAGTTCGGCACCAGGGCGGCCGGCTGGGCGAGCCAGGTCGGGTACCAGAATGACTTGATCTCGCGCTTGGCCTGGTAGCGGGAGCCGGCGCCGCCGTCGAAGCCGTCGAAGGTGGGAGCCTGCAGGAAGAGGGTGCGCATGGGGTTCAAGGCCTCAGCGAGAAGGAAACGGGACGGGCGGGAAGCTAGAAGCGAAGTTCAGAGCGAGGATGCACCAGCATCGTGGCCGAGACTTCGCTCGGGGATCAGTGTGCCATCCGCAACCACCCGATAATCGTGGCCCTTCCATGTCACCGCACCCGAGACGAAGCTCCAGGAGAAGTTCATGAACGAGAGGATGTCGCGAATCGGCAACAGCCAATACGGATGGGGCGCCAGCCCGAAGGCCCGCTCCAGGCGCACGCACAGGACGATGCGGCAGGCGAGCGCCAGGGCCGCCACGGCCAGGGCGTGGATGCCGGCGCCCGGAATCAGCGCGCCCATGAGGGCGAGGGGGAAGGCGTGGGTGACGATGGAGCCGGCGTAGCCCGCCGGATCGACGTTGCGGATGGTGCGGTTCCAGCGCAGCTCGTGGCTCCATAGGCCGGCCAGATCGGTGTCGACGCAGGTATGGCCGATGGTGAAGGTCGGGATCGCGACGATTCCCCCGCCGGCGCGCAGGGCTTCGCCGATGGCGTAGTCGTCGGCGAGGTCATCCCGGAACGCCTCGAAGCCGCCGATCTCGGTCAGCGCCTTCGCCGTGAACGCGATGGTGGAGCCGAAGCAGGGCTTGGCGAGGCCGAGGGAGGTGCCCATCACCACGTTGGGCAGGAACTGCACGTCGATGGCCAGCGCCGAGAGATGGGCCCAGATGCCCCGGTGCGCCGGCACGCCGTGGTAGAGGCAGGTGACGCCGTTGATGCCGGGCTGGCTCAGCTCGGCGACGATGCGGGCGAGGTAATCCGGCTTCACCACCATGTCGCTGTCGGCGAGCACCACCACCGCGTGGGCGATGGAACCGGTCATGTTGATGAGGTTCGAGACCTTGCGGTTGGAGCCGTGCTGGCGCGCATCGACGACGAGGTCGAGGCGAAGGGCCGGATAGGCCTCGGCAAGACGGCGCACGACCGCGATCGCCGGGTCGGCGGCGTTCTGCACGCCGAACACCACCTGGACGGGGGCGGCATAGGCCTGCTGGCAGAAGGTCTCGAGGTTCTCGTAGAGGTTCGGCTCCATGCCGCAGAGCGGCTTGAGGATGGTCACCGAGGGCGGCGTGCCCTTGAGGACGGGCACGGTGCGTCGGGCGAAGCGGCCGGCCAGGGCCGCGGCGGCCAGACCGTAGACGCAGCCGGCCAGCGCGAGCAGCAGCAGGAGGTGCGAGAGCCAGATCAGGTCCATGGGGGCATCGCTCGGTCACGGGGCTCGTGAGAGTGCCGCGAGGAGAGCGGCGCGAAGGTCGGTACGTCGGTGGTGAAGCCGGCTGTGACCGGACTCTAAGGCGCCGGTTTGGCGGCGAGCATGACGGCGGTGCGTTCGCGCAGGAATTTCAGCAGTCCGTCGGCGCCGCCCGCCTTGAGGGGGTCCGCGAAGCTGCCGCGCAGGGTAGCGACCTCGCTGACGTTGCCGTTGAGGTAGATGTCCCGGATGCGGTTGCCCGGGCCGACGAGGTAGTCGACCTGAGAAGAATCGCCGTCGGCGTTGGCGGCCTCGCTCTGGACCAGCCGGTCGGCGCCGCGCGCCTCGCTCTCGGGCTTCACCGTGAACGTGCCGCCGGCGGCCTGCCGGAGGCGGGTGGCGTAGGTCGCGATGAAGTACTGGCCGAAGGCCTCCGTGAGGGAGCCCTGCTGCTCGGGGGAGAATCCCTTCCACGTCGGACCGACGGCGACGCGCGCCATGGCGGGGAAGTCGATGGTCTCGGTCAGCGTCGCGCCGATGGCGGCGGCGCGGGTCCGGACGTCGCCGGGGCCACCCTTCAGGGCGGTCTCGAAGCTGGTGTAGAGGGTGCGGACGACGCCCACCGCCGGATCGTCGGCGGCCCGCGCGGCCAGGGGCACCGTCAGGGGCGCCGCCAGCAGGCCTGCGACGAGGCCCGCACGGAGGATGGGGATCAGGCGCACTTCTTCAGGTCCCCCAGCTCACCCTCGACGGTCCGCAGGAGCGTGGTGCCGCGGTCGGTGGTGTAGGGCATCACCACGGGAGCGGGGTGCGGCGCGGTCTGACGGGGCGTCACCGCGTCCCCGCTCTCCGGCGCCGGCCCGCCCTTGCCTTCCAGGGTGTGCCAGGCGAGCAGCCCGGGGACGCCGACGAGGAGGTCGGCCAGCCGCTTGACGAGGGAGAGGGCGAGGGCCGCCTCGGCCGGGATGCCGAAGATGGCACAGAGTGCGATGAGGCCGCCTTCCTGGGCGCCGAGGGCACCGGGCACGGCGAAGGCCGCGCCGCGCACCGCCTGCGCCAGGCTCTCGATGACGAGGGCCTCGAGGAAGCTCACGGGATAGCCCATGAAGTGCAGGCAGACATAGACCTCGATGGTGCCGATGAGCCAGCCGACGAGGTGGATGCCGATGCCGCTGAGCACCCGGCCGTGATGGCCGTAGAGGCGCTTCAGGGCGTCGTAGAGAACGTCGATGGCGCCGAGCGCGCGCCACTCGCGGGAGCCGGCGAAGCGGCTGACCAGGGATTGGATCACCTTATGGCCGCTGCGGCGCTGGATGAGGTAGAAGGCGGCCAGCGCTGGCGCGGCGACGGCGAGCCCGCCCGCCACGGTGCGGACGATGGGGCCGTCCCCGGCGAGCCAGGCGAGCAGCACGACGCCGGCCACGGTGAACAGGAACTGGGTGACCGCCTGGGTCATCAGATCGACGAACATGCTGGCTCCGGCGACGCCGCCGGAGACGCCGCGCTTGGTCAGGAGCCGGGCGGCGACGAAATCGCCCCCGACCTGGGCCACGGGCAGCAGGGTGTTGATGCCCTCGCGCACGAACCGGAGCGTGACGCAGTCGCGGAAGGACGGGCGCTCGAAGCGCGGGAAGATCACGAACCAGCCCAGGCCCGCCCAGGCCACGGCCACGGCGCGCGCGACCACGACGACGAGGGCGCCCCATCCGGCGCTGACCACGGCAGCGGCCACGTCTTCGAGACCCGAGGACAGGAACAGGCCAACGACCGTGCAAAGACCGGCGATCAGGGCCAATGTCGTCAAACGCTTCATGGTCCCCTTTCGGACGTCGGTTCGGCTGATCTCTGCTGAAATCCCGCCGTGTTTCCGGGTCAGAAGACCGCCGGAAGCGATGAACGTCATCGGAAGTTGCAGCTTTGGGAAGCGTTGTCTATCACCCGATAGACACAGTGCGGGCCAAAGCGGGACAGGGGCGAAGCCCCAAAAAAGCAGCCGCAGGACGCGCGACAGGGGTACGATCATGGACCGCGAATCACACATCACGGCGGGTGAAGCCGTCGATCAGGACGGGCGTGGCGACCGCACGGCGTCGGCCGGTTTCGGCGCTCCCGGAACGCCCAAGCCGCACTCGCCGGTGATGGCCTGGAACGAGTGGGACCCCCTGGAGGAGGTCATCGTCGGAAGTCTCGACGGTGCGACCATTCCGACACACCACCTGACGGTGATCTTCAACCTGCCGCGTGCGGCCCAGCCGTTCTACCGCTTCGCGTCCGGCTTCCGGTATCCGAAGTTCATGAAGAAGCTCGCCCAGCAGGAGCTGGACAACTTCATCTCGATCCTCGCCGGCGAGGGCGTGAAGATCCGCCGGCCCGACAGCATCGACTTCTCGAAGAAGTTCCGGGCGCCGCAATGGTCCTCGCGCGGCTTCTGCGTCGCATGCCCGCGCGACCCGTACCTCGTCATCGGCGACGAGATCATCGAGAGCCCCATGTGCTGGCGGTCGCGCTACTTCGAGGGCGACGCCTACCGGTCGCTCTTCAAGGAGTACTTTCGTGCGGGTGCGCGCTGGACGTCCGCGCCGCGTCCGCAGCTCACCGACGAGCTCTACAACTACGATTACCGGGTGCCGAACCTGAAGGCCGGCGAGCCGATGCAGTTCACGGTGAACGAGTTCGAGCCGGTGTTCGACGCGGCCGACTTCGTCCGCTGCGGCCGCGACCTGTTCGTGACCCGCTCCAACGTCACCAACCTCATGGGCATCGAGTGGCTGCGCCGCCACCTCGGCCCAGGCTTCCGCATCCACGAGATCGAGAGCCGCTGCCCGCAGCCGATGCACATCGACTCGTCGTTCATGCCGCTGGCCCCCGGCAAGGTGCTGGTGAACCCGGACTACATCGACGTCGAGAAGCTGCCGGCCGTGCTCAAGAAGTGGGACGTGCTCATCGCCCCGCGCCCCGACCCCGTCGAGGGCTTCATGAGCAAGATCTCCATGTGCTCGCCCTGGACCTCGATCAACGTGCTCGCCATCGACGAGAAGAAGATCGTCGTCGACCAGAGCCAGCCGACCCTGATCAAGGCCCTCAAGGATTGGGGCTTCGACCCGATCCCGGCGCCGTTCCTGTCCTACGGACCGTTCGGCGGCTCGTTCCACTGCGCCACCCTCGACGTGCGCCGCCGTGGCACCCTGAAGTCCTACTTCTAGGATTCTTTTACGTCGAGGATGATCGACAGATGCGGAAGCGCGCCGACGGTGCGCTCCCGCCGCAGGGTTCGCGCCCGCCCCGTAATCGCCTCAGGCGATCCGCCCGCGCACGGTCCGCCGCCAGACCGTCGCCGCCGCCGCCAGGGCGAGACCGTATTGCAGCATTCCGTTCTCGGCGAGATCGGCGGGCGCCGCGTGCCACTGCAGGGCTAGACGCGTGCCGGCGTTGAGCAGCATCAGCCCAAGGCAGAAGATCAAACTGGCGACGAGGGTGGCGACGAAATCGGGCATGGCGATTCATCCGGTGAACCCGGATGCGGTGTCGCAAGGCTTGCGCCAGGATTTTTCGGCGCCAGGATTTTTTCGGCGCAATGAGGACGGGCGATCAGGCCGCCGGCGGCTTCGTCGCCCGCATGGATGGCCGTGAGCCGAAAGCCTCGAACCAGACCGCGAGGGTCGGGCTCCGCCGGCGCCAGGCCAGGTTGGGCAAGCGCAGGTCGAGGTAGCCGAGCGCGCAGGCGACCGTAATGGTCCCGATATCGACCCGGTCGGCGAGGGCGTCTGCACCGGCCTCGAAGGCATCGAGGGCGCTCTCGATCTTGGCGGTCTGCCCGGTGATACAGGCGGCCGAGCGCTCGCCCTCGGCGCGCACGGTGAGTTCGTAGCGGATGAGAAGCGCGGCATCGAGGATGCCGTCGGCCGTCGATTGATCGTTGAGCGCCATCCAGCGGGCCGGGCCGGGGCGGGGAAACACCGCCCCGCCGCCGACGGTGTCGAGGTATTCGCAGATCACCCGGCTGTCGGCGAGGACCCGTCCGTCATCGGTGATCAGGGTCGGCACCTGGGCTAGGGGATGCACCGCCAGGATATTGGCGTCGCGCTGGGTCGGGTGGGCGGCACTGGAGAGGAGTTCCAGGCGCCCGGCGATCCCGACCTCGTGGGCGACGACCATGACCTTGCGCACGAACGGCGAGACACCGGAGTGGAACAGCTTCATCAAGGGGCGAGATCCGGTTCGGGCACGGGGGATCAGGGCCGGCGGGATGCCGGCTTGGCACGGGTGGCTGCGGGCGTGACGACGGCGGCCGGCGGCGGCGTCAGGCGCGGTGTCTCGACGACGAGGCGCTTGACCGGCCAGCCGTCGGCCCACCGCTCCATGTCGCTCAGCCGCGGATTGGCCTTCAGCGCCTGCGCATCGGCACCGCCGAAGGCCGCCGTGGCTGCGAGATCGAAGGTCTTCCAATAGGCGAGATAGTCGAGACTGTCCGTGCGCGCGTTGTTGATCTGCGCGACCAGGGTGGTCTGCTCGCCGGTGAGCGCCATGTCGGGCGTCCACTTGAACGGTGGCGTCGGCTGCTTCGGGTCACGCGGCGGCTCGGGCGGCGGTTTCAGGGCGGCGCCATCATAGGCCGGGTCTGCACCGGCGGGCGAGGCCAGGGTGGCGGTGAGGGCCGGGAAGCCATGGTCGTCCGACAGGGCACGCAGGAAGAGCTTGCGCTCGGGCGTCACGGCGCTCGCCTCGCGCAGGAGACGGCGAGCCGCGAGATCGGCCGCCCGTGCGTCGCGGTCGCCGATCACCGTGACCACGAGGGTCTCGGGGGCGATTCTGGACAGGTCGTGCAGGACGATGCCGCGCGCCTTGGCGTCGCTGGCGATGCCGCCGGGCATGATCGCGAAGACGAGGCGCGGCACGGGCAGGCCCTGCTCGGCTGCGTCCGCCGCGACGTTGGCGGCGATGGGCGCACCAGCGAGATGCCCGATCACCGCGACGCGCTTCACATCCGGTTTGGCATCGGCATCCTGGGCCAGCTCCGAGAATGCGGTCTTGAGCAGGCGTTCGGCGCTGGCCGAGGCATCGGCCGGTCGCGTCCGGTTGATCTCCTGGAAGCGCGGAAACACCACGAGGAATCCCGTGCGGGCAAGGTGATCGATCCAGGCGCCGTAGGCCTGCGGGTTCGGCGCTCCCCAGGCGTGGAGGAACACCGCCACGGGGCGGCCCTCCGCGGGGGCGGGCCCCGCCTTGTGGAAGATGAAAGTCGCCGCGCCGGGCCGCCCGAGGGCACGCTTGACGATGGTCGCGGCGCGGTCGCCGATCCCGCCCGGTCCCTCAGCCGGCTGAACCGGCGGAGCGGCCGCCAAGGCCGGGCCTTGCGGGGCACTGACGAAGCAAAGGCAAGCGGCGGCAAGGCCGAGGCGAAGGTTCAGGCGCATGGCGGGCTCGACAGACGAAATCGGAACGGCAGGGGCCCGACGGCCGAGACATAGCAGATCACGCAGGGCGCGCGACGGCGGGAGCAAAGCTCCTGAATAGTGCGGTATTCCCGCCGCACTCTATGATGCCGCGCCGTCCTCGCTCGCGTGCCGTCGCTTCCCGTCGATGAGGTTCGCCAAGTGCAGGAGATCGCCGGGCACCGAAGAATCCTCGACGTCGCCATAGAGATCGCGCAGATCGTTTCCGATCCGCGCGAGCAGCGCCGACTCGTCGAAGACCGTGTAGGACGCGGCCGTCATCGGGGCATATCGGTTGGGTTGGTTGCCGGACGTCATGGGAGTCACACCGGACCGCTCGCGCGGTTTCGTACGAAGAGACTCGGTAAACGGTCCGGTACGCTCAAGTTTCCACTTTGCCGACGATAATTTTGGAACCGCTCGCGCCCGTCCCGATCACGTCGGGACCGATCCGGGCTTCGGACGAGCGGCCAGCCGCTTCCTGAACCCAGGCCAGGATGTCGGCGGCACGCCAGGGTTTGGGGATGAACGTCGCAGACATCCGCAGGTCGCTCGGCTGGTCGCCGGCATCGCCCGACGTGAGGAGAACCCGGACCCGGGGCCAAGTGACGCCGATGATGCGAGCGAGCTCGAAACCGCCGATGGGACCCGGCGTACGAACGTCCGAGAAGACGACGCTGACTTCGTCGCCGCGGTCGTTGAGGATCGCCAGGGCACGTTCGGCCGTCTCGGCCTCGATGACCCGAAAACCCGTCTCCTCCAGCAACTCGGCCGCGAGATAGCGCTCGTCGGGCTCGTCCTCGACGACGAGGATGACCGGGCGTGCATCGGACAGGGGGGAAGAACTCATGGTCCGGAACGCTCTTCAAGCCAGGACGGCGGGCCGATCCTCTTAGTATCCGATCCGTGAGCTAACCGACGAATGTGTCGGCCATGCGGGCGCAGGCCGCGACGTTTTTCGATCAATGCAGCATTCGTGCCTCAGTTCCCCGTCGAGGGGCCGCGCCCGGCATCGTCGTCAGACGCCCTGCGTCTTGAGAAAGGCCAGGGCTCGGGTCCAGCCGTTCTCCGCCGCTTCGCGCCGGTAGCTCGGGCGGTAATCGGCGTGGAAGCCGTGGGGTGCATCCGGATAGACGACGAGTTCGACGGACTTGCCTGCCGCCCGTGCCTTGTCCCGCGCCGCCTCGATGGCAGCAACCGGGATGCCGGTATCGGCGGCGCCGTACAGACCGAGAAGAGGTGCGTTGATCTCGCCGGCGACATCGTCGGCCGTGCGTGGCTGGATCGACGTGCGTTCGCCGCCCATGGCGCCGTACCAGGCCACGCCGGCCTTCAGATCCCGGCGATGGGCGGCGTAGAGCCAGACGCCCCGCCCGCCCCGACACCAGCCCATGGTGGCGAGGCGGGATGCGTCGCCGTTCGAGTTCGAAACCGCCCAGGCCACGGCGGCGTCGAGGTCGGCCATCCACTGGGTGTCAGGCGTCTTCGAAATGACGTCCCGGACGATCACCTTGGCATCGGTCATGGTCGAGAGATCGCCCTGGCGGGCGTAGAGCTCGGGTGCCACGGCGCAGTAGCCAACCTTGGCCAGGCGCCGGCAGATGTCCTTGATGTAGTCGTGGACGCCGAAAATCTCCTCGATGACGAGGATAACCGGGAACGGTCCCTGCCCTTCCGGCATTGCGCGGTATCCGGGCATCGGCCCGTCGGCGGCGGGGATGCGAACTTCGCCTGCCACGAGGCCGGCGGCGTCCGTATGGATCACCTGCGCTTCGACGGAAGTCGTGGCGAGGGTGAGTCCGGTCATCAGGCTCGTCATCACGAAGCCGCGCCGGGAAAACGGAGGTGCCAGGAGGCCTTCAAGGCCGTTCATCCCGGCCGCGCCGTCATCGTGATCGTGTCTCATGATTCTCTCCGATGCCCGACCGGCATCTAGGGCCGGGCGCTCGGAGAGCAACGTCCCGCGTCAGAGCGCGACGCGCTGGACGCCCGCCTCCACCGTCCGCGGCACCGGCATGCCATTCCGGCGGCTGCCGCCCCGCACCTCCGGCGAAGCATTGCGCTTGCGCGCGGCGCTCTGCTTCTGTGCCTTGGGGCGGATCACCTCGCCCAGGGTGACGAAGCCGTCAGCGGCCTTTCCGATGCCCTGCCCGGCCGTCAAGCCGAAGCCCATGGCGAAGGACGGGGCGAGACCGGCATCGCGGGTGATCGCGAAGGTGTCGAGGGCGGCGAGGAAGGCCTCGCGGAACGGCAAGGGCCGGAACCAGCTTTTCTCGGCCAAGTGCAGCGGCCATTCCCACAAATCGCCCCGGCGCATTCCGAGCACGTCGCGGGCGATGAAGTACCCGGTCGCGCGATGCTCCAGCCCCTCGGGCAGGACGCTCCATTCGGCGTTGCCGAACAGGGGGGGGGCGGTCACGCGGATCTCGTCCGGATGCAGGTCGATCATGATGTCCCCTCATGGCGCCGCGCGAATCACCCGATCGGTGATCGACGTGTCGTTTAGAACATTGAGGGAACATTGGTCCGAATCGGGACGGTCGTCAAGCGATGTTCTTGTTGCGTTCGTGTGTGACCGTCAGGATTTGGGTTTGCGGAACAGCGGGTGTTCCACCCGGTCGCCGGCATGGATGCCCAGACGCGCCGTGGTGCCGGCATTGAGCTCGAGCACGGATAGGACCGCCTCGCCCGATGGGATGACCTTCGTCGAGAGCGGTTCCGTATCCGTGGCGATGCGCGCGATGGTCCCGTCCGCGCGGATGAACACCATGTCGAGGGGCAGGTAGGTGTTCTTCATCCACATGGCCACGGGTGCGGCGGCCTGGAAGTCGAACAGCATGCCGTGATCGGGGGCCATGGTGCGCCGGTACATGAGGCCGCGCGAGCGGTCGGCATCCGTCCGCATCACCTCGACGGCGAAGGCGTGGCGCCCGGCGCGGGATGCGATGGTCAGGGGCTCGGTCGGGCCGGAGGCCGAATCCTGCGCGGGGGCGGCCGTGAGACCGAGACCGAGGAACAGGAGCGCACAGAGCGCGCGCAGGGCGGCTTTGGTGTTCGACAACGCGGAACTCATGCTTGGGGAAAAAGTGTGGGCTCGGGGAAAAGCTTGGTTCAGTGCGAGGCGGGCAGCGCGCCGTTGGGAAAGCGGACCTCCGCCGCCATCCTGCCCTTCGAGCCGTCACCGTAGCGGACGAGAACGATCTCGCCGGGTTTGAGTTCGGCGATGCCGTAGCGGCGAAGCGTCTCCATATGCACGAAGATGTCGGGCGTGCCGTCGCCCCGGCTGAGGAAGCCGAAGCCGCGCAGGCGATTGAACCACTTCACCACCGCCGTCTCGAGGCCGCTCGTCGGCGTGACGCTGACATGGGTGCGCGGCAGCGGCAGTTCGGAGGGATGCAGGGCCGTGGATTGATCGAGGGAGAGCACCCGGAACGCCTGCCAGCCGCGCGGCCGCTCGGTCGCCTCCACGACGACGCGCGCGCCCTCGCTGGCGGATTGGTGACCGTCGCGGCGCAGGCAGGTGATGTGGAGCAGCACGTCCGCCGCGCCGTCGTCGGGCACGATGAAGCCGAACCCCTTCGCCACGTCGAACCACTTGATCCGACCGGCCACCTCGACGAGGTCGAGGGGGCGCTGGGTCTCGCCGCCGAGGCCCTCGCCGGTGCGGGCATCCGCGTGCTCGTCCGCCGAATGCCCCCCGTAGGAGCCTGCCCCGAAATCGTCCGACATTAAGCAACCCATACCGAATCACGCCACGCGATCCGAAAGGGAGATTAACGAAGTCGTCACCCTGCGGAAGCCTAATTGGTGTCCGCGCGTGTCGATCCATGCCGCATTGTTCGGCAGGCGGGTGCGGCTGCCACAGGGGATCGCGAGGGCGTCGGATCGATGTTAGGGCCAGGGGATGGCCCTCCCTCCACCCGGTCCCGACGCCGCCCCCGTGTCCCGGTCGCGCGCGCGCATCGACGCCCTCGACGCCGCACGGGGCGTGGCTCTCGGGGCGATGGCGATCTACCATGCGACCTGGGACCTGGGGTACCTCCGGCTGACACCGGAAAACTACGCCCTCACGCCGGCCGGCAGGATCGCCGCCCACCTCATCGCCGGCGGCTTCCTCGTCCTCGTCGGGATCGGGCTCGTCCTCGCCCATGGCGGTGGCGTCCGGCGCAGGGCCGTGCTGATGCGCCTCCTGCGCATCGGCGGGGCGGCGCTCGCCGTGACGGCGGCGACCTACGCGCTGTTTCCGGGGAGCTACGTGTTCTTCGGCATCCTGCACTGCATCGCACTCTCCAGCGTGCTCGCCCTGCCGTTCCTGTTCGCACCGGTGGCGGTGACGGCGCTCTGCGCCGCCGTCGTGATGGCGGCGCCCCACGTCGTGGGTGGTGGGGTGCTCGACGCGCCGGCCCTGTTCTTCCTCGGGCTCGGCCGGACGTTGCCGCAGACCAACGATTACGTGCCGCTGTTCCCGTGGTTCGGGCTTGTCCTGGCGGGAATCGTCGCCGGGCGCCTCGGAATGCCCCGTTTGGCGGACACGCGGATCGGCGGCTGGCGGGCCACGCGAGGACCCGGGCGTTTCGCCGCCTTCGCCGGACGGCACAGCCTCGCCGTCTATCTCGTCCACCAGCCCGTGCTGCTGGCGCTGTTCGCGGGCCTCGCCGCCCTCACGGGGCCGCATCCGCGCGCCGGCGAGGCGGAGTTCCGCACCACCTATGCCCGCAACTGCGTCGCGACGGGGGGCGAAGCCGCGGCGTGCCGGTTGGCGGCGCGCTGCGTCGTCGGGGCCTTCCGGCGCGACGGCCTGTGGGCGCAATCGCATCGGACTTTCACGGTGGCGGAGCGGGCCCGCGCACAAGTTCTGTCGCAGGACTGCTACGAGGCCGCCGAAGGCACCGCCCCGGTGCCCTGAAAGCCTCAGTCCTTGGAACTCAGTCCTTGGCGCGCTCCACGTAGGAGCCGTCTTCCGTCATGATCACCACGCGGGTGCCGACGGCGATGTGCGGCGGCACGGCGGTCCGCACGCCGTTCGACAGGATGGCGGGCTTGTAGGACGAGGACGCGGTCTGGCCCTTCATGGCCGGCTCGGTCTCGGTGATCTCGAGGGTGACGCGCTGGGGCAGCTCGACGGTGAGCGCGACGTCGTTGTGGATCGAGACCTTCACGGTCATGCCCTCCTGGAGGTAGGGGGCGGCATCGCCGATCACGTCCTTCTGGATCGCGACCTGCTCGTAGGTCTCGGGGTTCATGAAGTGGAAGCCCTCGCCGTCCTCGTACAGGAAGGTGTGGTCGCGGTCCTCGACGAAGGCGCGCTCCACCGACTCGGTGGTGCGGTAGCGCTCGGACACCTTCACGCCGTCGGTGATGCGGCGCATGTCGAGCTGCGTCACCGGGGTGCCCTTGCCGGGGTGGATGTTCTCGATCGTCAGGATGACGTAGAGCTTGCCATCCTTGTCGACGACGTTGCCCTTGCGGAGCGTAGAGGCGATCACCTTCACGGGGTCAGGTCCTGTTCGTGTCTCGAGAAACGGGTCGGTCGCCCCGGCGCGGTTCCGGCCCGCGGGAGCGACATCGTCGGTCCGCCACTACCCTATCCGTGGCCCCGTTGCCAGCCGCAGGACTTGCTGGGTGTAGCAGCCGGGAGGCTGCGAGACGTGGAGGCGCCCGGCCACCCGTGATATGGCCCGCCCGATGACCGACCCCTCCCCCTGGTGGCATCCGGACCGCCACGCCGACCGGCGCCCGGCCCTGATGGCGCGCAACCGCATCACCGCCGCCCTGCGGGGACACTTTTCGAAGCGCGACTTCGTCGAGGTGGAGGCGGCCTGCCTCCAGGTCTCGCCCGGCAACGAGGCCCATCTCTCGGCCTTCGCCACTGAAATTCTCGGGGCCGATGGGGTTTCCCGCCCGCTCTACCTCCACACGTCGCCCGAGTTCGCCTGCAAGACCCTGCTGGCGGCCGGCGAACACCGGATCGTGAGTTTCTCGCGGGTGTTCCGCAACCGCGAGCGCGGGCCCCTGCACCATCCCGAGTTCACCATGCTGGAATGGTACCGGGCGGGCGAGGACTACACCCAGCTCATGCGGGACTGCGCCGAGGTGCTGGCGCTCTCCGCCGAAGCGGCGGGCACGCGGGTTCTCACCCATCGCGGCCGCGAAGCCGATCCGTTCGCGCCCGTCCGGCGGCTGACCCTGGCCGAGGCCTTTTCGGAGGTGGGCATCGATCTGCTGGCGACCGTAGCCGCGGACGGGACGACGGACCGCGATGCCTTCGCGGCATCCGTGGCGCGGGCGGGCCTGCGGGTTGCCGAGGACGACACCTGGGCCGACCTCTTCAGCCGCGTCCTCGTCGCCCGCATCGAGCCCGGTCTCGGCCTCGGGCGCCCGACCATCCTGTGCGAGTATCCCGTGTCCGAGGCCGCCCTGGCCCGGCCGAGCCCAAGCGATCCGCGGGTGGCCGAGCGGTTCGAGCTCTATGCCTGCGGCGTCGAACTCGCCAACGCGTTCGGCGAACTCACCGACCCGGCCGAACAGCGCCGGCGCTTCACCCTCGAGATGGACGAGAAGGAACGGGTCTACGGCGAGCGCTACCCCATCGACGAGGCGTTCTTGGAGGCGCTCGCCATCATGCCGGAGGCCAGCGGCATCGCATTGGGCCTCGACCGCCTCGTGATGCTCTGCGTCGGCGCGCCCCATATCGAGGACGTGCTGTGGACCCCCGTCACCGGGGGACGGCCGTGAACCGCCCGCTCAAGAGCGCCGCCGATCTCGTCCGCGCCGGCTTCGTGGATGCGGCGGCCTTGCCTGCCCTGGAGGCCGTGGCCGCCCGCTACGCCGTCTCGGTGACGCCGGACCTCGCCGACCTCATCGATGCGGCCGATCCCCACGACCCCATCGCCCGCCAGTTCGTGCCGCGAACGGAGGAACTCGCGACGCGCCCGGAGGAGGATGCCGATCCCATCGGCGACGACGCCCACAGCCCCCTGCCCGGCCTCGTCCACCGCTATCCCGACCGGGTCCTCCTGAAGCCGCTGCACGTCTGCCCGGTCTATTGCCGGTTCTGCTTCCGCCGCGAGCGGGTCGGCCCCGACGGTCTCGGCACCCTGAGCGACGGCGAACTCGACGCGGCGTTCGCCTACATCGCCGGCCGGCCGGAGATCTGGGAGGTGGTGGTCACCGGGGGCGATCCCTTCGCGCTCTCGCCCCGGCGGCTGGCCTGCATCGCCTCGGCGCTGAAGGCGATTCCCCACGTGCGGGTGCTGCGCTTCCACACCCGCGTGCCGGTGGTCGATCCGTCGGCCGTCAGCGACAGCCTCGTCGCGGCCCTGAAGCAGTTCGACGGTGCGGTGTTCGTGGCGCTCCACGCCAACCATCCGCGCGAGTTCACCCCCGCCGCCGCTGGCGCCATCGCCCGCCTCGTCGATGCCGGCATCCCCATGGTGAGCCAGACGGTGCTGCTCGCCGGCGTGAACGACGATCCCGACACCCTCGGCCGGTTGATGCGGACCTTCGTGGAGCACCGGATCAAGCCGTACTACCTCCATCACGGCGACCTCGCCCCCGGTACCGGGCACCTGCGCACGGATCTCGCCGAGGGGCGCGCCCTGATGGGGCACCTGCGCGGCCGGCTCTCGGGACTCGCCCAGCCCCTCTACGTCCTCGACATCCCCGGCGGCCACGGCAAGGTGCCGGTGGGGCCGGACTACCTCCGGGCGACGGAGGCCGGCTGGCGGGTCGAGGACCCGCAGGGGCGCGTCCACGACTACCCGCCGATCCCGAAAGCGTGAGGCCGGTTCGCGCCTCGCGTCCCCTCCCCTGAAGGTCGCGCCCGCGTCATGTTCTTTCCGCTCTCGAAGCTGATCTTCTTCGTCCTCACGCCGTCCAACGCGCTGATCCTCGCCGTGGTCGCGGGGGCGCTCCTCATTGCCTTCGGACGCGGGCGCCGATTCGGGTGCGGCCTCGTCCTCGCGGCGGCACTCGGACTCCTCGTGGCCGGCTTCTCTCCCCTCGCCCTCTGGGTCGCCCTGCCCCTCGAGGAACGGTTCCCGGCCTTCGTCGACGACGGCACGCCGGTGGCCGGGATCGTCGTCCTCGGCGGCGGCGTCGAGACACGCCTGTCGGCGGCGCGCGACCAGCTCGTCCTCAACGAGGCCGGTGAGCGCCAGATCGCCCTGGCCGACCTCGCCCGGCGCTATCCGGACGCGCGTCTCGCTTTCGCGGGCGGAAGCGCCGGGCTGCGGCCGGGCGAGGTGTCCGAATCGGAGATCGTCGGGCGCACCGCCGACGGCCTCGGTCTGCCGCGCACCCGCCTCATCCTGGAGGACCGCTCGCGCAACACCCGCGAGAACGCCGCCTTCACCGCGGCTCTCGTCAAGCCAAAGCCCGGCGAGCGCTGGCTCCTCGTGACCTCGGCCTGGCACATGCCCCGCGCCGTCGGCTGTTTTCGCGCCGCGGGCTTCACCGTGGCCGCCTATCCCGTCGACTACCGCACGGCCGGCCCGCGCGACGCGGTCCGCTTCAACAGCTTCGCCTCCGACGGGCTCGCCCTCCTCGACGTCGTGGTCAAGGAGTGGATCGGCCTCGCGGCCTATCGGCTCGCCGGTTACACCGATGCCTGGATGCCGGCGCCTCAGGCGTCGTCGGCTCCCGTCGACTCGACGTCGGCCGACGGCAGCGCCAATCGGTAGATGCCGCGAAAATCGTCGACGTCCTCCACCGGCTTGCCCTTGCGCAGGATCGCGATCTGACCGGCCTTGGTCATCTGCACGGCGATGCGGCGCACGGGCTGCATCATCGGGCTCCACACCTCGGGCTGCGAGCCGCCGATGTCGCGGGCCACTTCCGAGGGGCACACGGTCTTGCCCGGACCGCGCGCGGCCAGGAGGCGCAGGATGGTCTCGGCGATGAGGTCCTCGCTGGGGCCCTTGCGGACGGGGGCTGCCGGAGGCTGCGTCGGCGCGGCCTTCGGAGCGGGGGGAGCCTTCGCGCCGGGCGTCTCGGCGGCCTTCTTGGCGGCCGTCTTCTTGCCCTTGAGCGCTTTGGCGGCGGCGGCCCTGGCGATGGCGGTCTTGCGGGGTGGTTTCTTCGGATTGGTCATGGGTCCAACCCCTGCCCTGTCCCGTCGTCCTGCGCCAGGAGGGCGGCGCGGATTTTCGAACTGAACTGACGCCGCCACATCACGCAAACCACCGCCGTGGTGGTGAGAAACAGCAGAACCGGGCTCACGAACCAGCCGAGATAGGCCAGGGCGAAGAAGAACGCCCGCTGCCCGCGCGCGAAGTGGGAACCGGCCGCGATGTTCATCGCCGCCGCACGACCAGCCGCGCGCTGCATCTCGGCCATGCTCGCGCTCGAGCCCTTGGGCGGCACCGCCCCGAGCAGGATCGCCCCGTAATTGAACAGCCGGTAGGCCCAGGAGAACTTGAAGAACGCGTAGATGAACACCACCGCCAGCCCCGCGACCTTGATCTCCCAGGTCGTCCGCGTGGCGACGGCCCCGAACGGCAGCGCGCCGAACAGCGTGAGCACGTCGTCGCCCGAGCGCGACAGGGTGAGCACGCCGCCCAGCGCGATGAGGGAGGTCGAGGCGAAGAAGGCGGTGCCGTTCTGGAGGGAAGCGTTGATGGTGGTGTCGACCACCCGGTTGTCGCGGTGGATGAGCTGCTGCGCCCAAATCTCGCGCTGCCGGTTCATGATCTGGCTCAGGCTCGTGCGCCGGCCCCGCATCCGCGACACCGCCATGCCGTAGCCGCCCCAGGCCGCCAGGAAGAAGCACAGGGCGGCGAAGTCGAGGTAGGAGAAGTCCGCCGTGATCATCGGGTGCGCCTGATGCCGGGCCGATCGCGACCGACCCGGCGCTAGCCCGGAAGGCCGATCCCTGTCCAGGGCCGGCCCGAAGGGGATGTTTCAGTCGCGCAGGATATGAAAGCCGGGCGCCGGCGCCTCGCCGTCGGTCACGGCCACGTCCGTCACACGCGCCCCGGGAGGGCCTTGCCGACAGGCGGCGAGCATGGCCGCGACGGCCTCCGGAGACCCCGAAAACGTCGCCGCCACGGTACCGTCGGGCCGGTTGCGGACGTGGCCCGAGAGGCCGAGGCGTCCGGCCTCGGCCCTGGTCCAGAACCGATAGCCGACGCCCTGCACCTGGCCGTGGACGATCACATCGACGGTTCGGTCAAGGCTCAATCCGGCTCTCCCTCAACGGGCGCGAACCGCGGCCCCCACGGGCGCCTGCGTACGGGCGGGGTCGCCCTGCGCCCTCGGGCGGTAGGTGAGGTACCACGCCACGGAAATGAAGAGCACGCCACCGACGAAGTTGCCCAGCGTCACGGGAATCTGGTTCCACACCCACCATTGCTCGAACGAGACCGGCGCGCCGAGCATCATGCCGGCGGGGATGACGAACATGTTTACCACGGCGTGCTCGAAGCCCTGCGCGAAGAACAGGAACACCGGCAGCCAGGCCCCGAGGATCTTGCCGAAGGTCGAGGTCGACATCATCGCCATGGTGACGCCGAGGCAGACCATCCAGTTGCACAGCATCGCCTTGACGAAGACCGTGAGCATTCCGGCCGAGCCGAGCGCCTCGTACGCAATGGTCTTGGCGCTCGCGATGTCGATGATCTTCTGGGCCACGCCGGCGGGCGGGGTGTGCCAGGCATTCGACAGGGCGATGACGAGGAGGAGCGCGTAGAGCACGCTGCCCAGGAGGTTTCCGACGAAGCCCCAGGCGAAATTGCGCATCATCGGCGCGAAGCCGACCCGGCCGTCCAGGAACGACAGGCCGAGGATGCCGAAATTGCCGGTGCACAGTTCAAGCCCGAGGCAGACGATCATCACGAAGCCGACGGGAAACACCAGGGCGCCGACGAAGGGCACCCCGGTCTGGACGGCGCCGGTGATGGCGAGACTCGTGGCGATCCCGAGGATCGCGCCCGACATCATGCCGCGCACGAGCATGTCGGTGATCGACAATTGGGCACGTTGCACGCCGGAATCGCTCATGGCCGCCGCCATCTCGGCCGGTTTCACATAGTCCATCGGGGTCGCTCCGAAATCACGATTGTTTCGCGATTCGGGAGGCAAGGGCGGGGCCAGATGCGGCAGCGATGGGGGGAAAAGCGACGCGGAGGCGTAGAATTGCGCGTCACGCATGGGTTTACCGTCAGGCGGCGCGGCCCCGCAGCCAGCCGCGCAGTTCGGCGATGTAGGTCGCGGGCAGTTGCGCCGCATCCGCCGCCGCCAGCACCGATTCGAGGTAGCCGGGCCGGGGCGTCCCCTGGGCGCTGCTGCCGCCGAGGTAGATCAGGGCGCGCTTCGCCCCGCCCTTCAGGGTGACGGGCTGGTACGCCTTGATGTAGAGGCCGCCGGCCACGCCCTCGTAGCGGTCGAGGGCCGGCACTTCGGCAAGGACCAAGTCCCAGACCACGCCCCACACGGTGGCGCGCGGATCGCGCACCACCGAGGCATAGCCCTCGCGCATGACGATGAAGCGATGACGGTTGAGCCGCCCCTGCCCGACCAGGCGCGAACCCGGGCAGCGCGCGGCCATGGCGGCGGCGTCCATGTTGGCGCCGTAGGCGAAGTAGAGCGGCACGCGCCGTCCGGGCTCAGGCGAACTCGAGGATTACCGCATCGACGGCGAGGCTGTCGCCCTCCTTGGCGGCGATCTTGGAGACCGTCGCGTCGCGCTCGGCGCGCAGGACGTTCTCCATCTTCATCGCCTCGACGATGGCGAGCGCCTCGCCGTTCTTCACCTCCTGGCCTTCCTTCACCAGGATCGCCTTGACGAGACCGGGCATCGGGCAGAGCACCTGCTTGCCCGAGCCGGCATCGACCTTCACCGGCATCAGGGCGGCGAGTTCGGCCTCGCGCCGGGTGTAGACGCGGGCTTGCGCCGCCGCACCGGCATGCTGGAGCGCGACGCCGTTGAGGAGGCCCCGCACCTGCATGGCCACGCGCATGCCGGCGATCTCGCCCTGCCACACGGGCTCGCCCGGACGCCAGTCGCTCTGGACGGGCCAAGTCGCTCCGTCGGCGCCCGTGACGATGAGCGTGCCGCCGACCGCATCGACGGTGACGGGGTAGGATTCCCCGGCCAGGATCACGACGCGGTCGCGCTCGAAGTGGAGCAGGGCCGGGTCGCGCATCTGGCCGGAGATGCCGCGCTTGCGCGTGTTGAGCTTGTGGTCGATGGCCGCCGCCGCCGCCGCCATGATCTGCGCGATCTCGCCCTTGGGCTCGGGGGCGGAGAAGCCCTCGGGGAACTCCTCGGCGATGAAGCCCGTGGAGATGTTGCCCGAGCGCCAGCGCGGATGCGCCATCAGGGCCGAAAGGAACGGGATGTTGTGGCGGATGCCGTCGATGGCGAAGGCATCGAGCGCTTCGCCCTGGGATTCGATGGCCTGCGCCCGGGTCGGCGCCCAGGTGACGAGCTTGGCGATCATCGGATCGTAGTGGATCGCGATTTCGCCACCCTCCTCCACGCCGGTGTCGTTGCGGACGATCGCGTCGCCGAACTTTCCTTCGGCCGGTGGCCGGTAGGTGGTGAGGCGGCCGATGGAGGGCAGGAAGTTGCGGGTGGGATCTTCCGCGTAGACGCGGCTCTCGACGGCCCAGCCGTCCAGCTTCACCGCGTCCTGCGTCAGCGGCAGGGCCTCGCCGTAGGCCGAGCGGATCATCATCTCGACGAGGTCGAGGCCGGTGATCATCTCGGTGACCGGATGCTCGACCTGCAGGCGGGTGTTCATTTCCAGGAAATAGAACGACTTGTCCTGGCCGGCGACGAACTCCACCGTACCGGCGGAATCGTAATTCACGGCTTTCGCCAGGGCCACGGCCTGCTCGCCCATCTTCTTCCGGGTCGCTTCGTCGAGGAGCGGCGACGGCGCCTCCTCGATGACCTTCTGGTTGCGGCGCTGGATAGAGCACTCGCGCTCGCCGAGATAGATCACGTTGCCGTGCTTGTCGCCGATCACCTGGATCTCGATGTGGCGCGGATCGGTGATGAACTTTTCCACGAACACCCGGTCGTCGCCGAAGGACGAGGCGGCCTCGGACTTGGCGCGGGCGAAGCCCTCGGCGACCTCGTCGGAGGAATAGGCGATGCGCATGCCCTTGCCGCCGCCGCCGGCGGACGCCTTGATCATCACCGGGTAGCCGATCTCGTCCGCGATGGTCACGGCGTGCTCCGGGCTCTCGATGACGCCGAGGAAGCCCGGCACGGTGGAGACGTTGGCGGCGGACGCCGCCTTCTTAGATTCGATCTTGTCGCCCATGGCGGCGATGGCCCCCGGATTGGGGCCGATGAAGACGATGCCGGCGGCTTCGAGCGCGCGCGGAAACGATTCGCGCTCGGACAGGAAGCCGTAGCCCGGGTGCACCGCCTGGGCGCCGGTCTGCTTGCAGGCGTCGATGATCTTCTCGATGAGCAGGTAGGACTGCGCCGCCGGGGCCGGGCCGATATGCACGGCCTCGTCGGCCATGGCGACGTGGACCGCGTCCCGGTCGGCGTCCGAGTAGACCGCCACGGTCTTGATGCCCATGCGGCGGGCGGTCTTGATGATGCGACAGGCGATCTCGCCACGGTTCGCGATCAGGATCTTCTCGAACATCGGTCCGGCACTCTGGTCGGTCAGGAAAGGTCGGGGCGCGCGGGACGCCCAAGCTCGCTCCCGTTAAAGCAGTTCTCCGGCTTCGGAAAGCTGACCGGCCCGGTGCGACGGGGTTTCTTCAATCCAGCCTGCGCCCGGTCCCGGTTCGCCGCCCCCCGCTCACGCCGCCACGAGAAATTCCACCGGGGCGGGGTCGGCGGCGCGGCGGCGGTTGGCCTCCAGGGCGAAGGCGATGAGGGCCTCGTCGCAGGACTGGGCCTCGCGCACCACGGCCTGGGCGATCTGACCGGCCAGCAGCGTCGGGCCGGTGCCGTTGCGCAGGGAGGCGGCGAGCCAGCGCGCCGTACCGGCATCGATGGTGCCCGTGGGCCGCTCGCCCCAGACGGTGAAATCGACGATGGCGGCGGCGAGGTAGGGGCCGAAGCCCGGATCGATCTGCGGCACGGCCCGGTCCAGGGCGATGAGCATGTCGACCTCGTCGCGGTCGAGGAAGCCGTCCGGCAGCACGTCGCGCATGAGCGCCTGGACATCGGCGAGGGTGATGCGGCCGGCGGCAACGGTGCGGTTGCAGAAGAGCTGCAGCGAATGGTTGATCATGTCTTGATTCCTCCTCGGCTTCATCTTTGCCGGTCTGTGCCCGTGTCTATGGTTGGACTATGCGGGCCGGGAGGCTTCAAGCAGTTAACGGCCAAATCTGAATCGACGTTCAGGTTAAAGCCTGATCACGAATGAGACTTATCGAAAGATGTCTAAACCCGCCGGGCTCAGCGCACCACGACCTTCGAACCGATGGGCACGCGCTCGTAGAGGTCGACCACGTCGGCGTTGAGCATGCGGATGCAGCCCGACGAGACCGCCTGCCCGATCTTCTCCGGCTCGTTGGTGCCGTGGATGCGGAACAGCGTGTCCTTCTTGCCCTCGGCGAGATAGAGCGCCCGCGCGCCGATGGGGCTCGTCGGACCGCCCTCCAGGCGCTTGGGCAGATCCGGCCGGCGCGCCAGCATCTCGGGCGGCGGGTTCCAATCCGGCCACTCGCCCTTGCGATCGACTTCCGCCGTGCCGGCCCAGGCCATGCCGGCATGGCCGACGGCGACGGGGTAGCGCACGGCCTTGCCGTCGGGCAGCACGAAGTAGAGACGGCGCTCCTTCGTCACGACGATCACCGTGCCGGGCGCCTCCTTGGTCGGATACTCGACGGTGGCGCGGGCGATCTTCGGATCGATGACGGCGCTGGGCGCGAGCTTCATCCATTCCTTGTCGCGCGCCTCGCCCGTGAGGGCGGCCGGCGCTGCCAGGGACGTCTGCACCACCGGTGCGGTGGGGGGCGCCACGTTGGCCGTCTGCGTGTTGCAGGCGGCCAGGGGAAGTGCGCCCGCGAGGACGGCGAGGAGCGGAAGTGCGCGCATGGAACGGGCCTGTCGGCATGCCCACGTCGAGCCGAAGATCGGGCTCGACATAAACTTGGTTGATGAGGTCTTGCGCAACCTAACCTGAGCGCGCATCCCGGCGTAGGGTCACGCATCGAAGACGTGGCGCATTTGCATCGCCTGTTGCCCTGAGGCAACGACACGGGTGGGCATCCGCTTGGGGGGATGATGTGACGACGCTTTACGTGAGCCATCCCGCCGCCCTCGACCACGCCATGCCGGCGGGGCACCCCGAATGTCCGGATCGTATCCGCGCCGTCGAGCGGGTTCTGGAGGACGAGCGATTCGCCGGCCTCGTGCGCGGGCTCGCCCCCCTCGCCGACCCGGCGGTGCCGACCCTGGTCCATCCGGTGCCCTACGTGCAGGCGCTCATCGAGGCGGCCCCGCGCGAAGGTTTCGTCCAGATCGACGGCGATACGCTCCTGTCGCCCGGCACCATCGAGGCGGCCCTGCGCGGCGTCGGCGGTGCGGTCCATGCCGTCGATGCGGTGATGAAGGGCGAGTGCCGCAACGCTTTCGTCGCCATGCGCCCGCCCGGACACCACGCCGAGCGCATGCGGGCCATGGGCTTCTGCGTGTTCAACCATGCCGCCATCGCGGCCCGCCACGCGCGGCAGGTGCACGGGGCCACCCGCGTCGCCCTGGTGGATTGGGACGTGCATCACGGCAACGGCTCGCAGGACATCTTCTGGGACGATGCCAGCGTGCTGTACGCCTCGACCCACGAGATGCCGCTCTATCCCGGCACGGGCGCGGCCTCGGAACGCGGCAATCACGACACCATCGTCAACGTGCCGCTCCGCGCCGGCGACGGCAGCGAGCGGTTCCGGGAGGTGTTCGAGGCCGGCATCCTGCGCCGGCTGGAGGCGTTCGCCCCGGACCTCATCGTGATCTCGGCCGGTTTCGATGCCCACCGCCTCGATCCCCTGGCCCATCTCCAGCTCGACGAGGCCGATTTCGGCTGGGCCACCCGGCGCGTCATGGAGATCGCGGAGAAGCACGCGGGTGGCCGCGTCGTCTCGGTGCTGGAGGGTGGCTACAGCCTAAAGGGGTTGGGGCTGTCGGTCGCCGCCCATATGGACGCCTTGATGGGGCGGTGAGCGGTCGCCGGACCACGGCGGACGGGGCTACGACCTGGATGTTTTGCCCTGTTGCGCTTCCATGTGGTGACGCAGGACCGCGTTCATGCGGGCCTGATAACCGCGGCCGTCGCGCTTGAAGAAATCCACTACGTCACGATCGAAACTGGCGTGGATGGAGGTTTTGCCAGACGGCAAGATCACGGTCGCATTCACCCAGTGACTTTCGTCCGTGGCCGGATTGTCTTCGTCATCGGCGGCGATCCGTTCGATCTCGTTGTCGGACATGGCTCGGAGGGCGGCCCAATCCGTGCGGCCAGGGAGCGGCTTAGCTTTCTTGTGACTTGGCATGGTACATCCTCCTTTCTATCCGACTTGCGATCCGTGCTGAGATAATTCGATACTTGGGTGGCCGCTTCGTGAAGGTGACATTCAAGATCAATTCACCGATTTCGACGAGCATATTAAACCGTCGTTCGCCGTAATCGTGCCTTGTGTATTCCGTCACGATGGCGAAGCGTCCATCGAAAATAGCATCGAGATCAGCAAAGTCTATTTTGCGTTCGTTGATATTCCTATTGTTCTTCGGGTCGTCCCAAATCGGGTGGTCGTTCTCACCCATTACCCAATGTGAACTGCAACTCAGGCGGGTACAAGAAGCATCCGCCCCAGATCCGATCGAGCGGGGAGGACTTTTTCATCTCGCTTTCGCTCAGCCGTGCCCGATGTTCGCACCCGGCAGCAGAAAGATTGTCCAAGGTCCCGCATCTTCCGATGGAGCCTGATCCGGGCCGCATCGCGGCCCTGTTCGCGCTACCCCTCCAGCCGCTCATCCCCCAAAAACTCGATCCCGAAGCCCGACAGGCCGACATAGGCCCGGGACGAGGTCGCCAGGTTCCGGATCGAGACGACGCCGAGGTCGCGCAGGATCTGGGCGCCGAGGCCGACTTCGCGCCACGCCCGGACGCGCTGGGCCTCCGCGCCCTCCTCGGCGTAGGATTGAAGCGGGACACCCGCCGACCCGTCGCGCAGGTAGACGAGGATGCCGCGCCCCTCACGGGCGAAGCGGCGCTTGACCGCCTCGATCTGCTTCCCGCCCTCGATGACGTCGGCCACCACGTTGGAGCGGTGCAGCCGCACGAGTACGTCGCGGCCGTCGCCGATGTCGCCGTACACGAAGGCGAATTGCTGCACGGTCTCGAACGGCGTGGTGTAGGCGTAACCCGTCATCGCGCCGGACTCGGTGGTGACCGGGAAGGTCCCGACGCGCTCCACCAGCTTTTCGCGGGACTGGCGGTAGGCGATGAGGTCGGCCACGGACACGCGCCGGAGGTTGTGCAACTCCGAAAACGCCGTGATCTGCGGGCCCTTCATCACGGTGCCGTCGTCGTTGGCGAGTTCGCAGATCACGCCGACGGGCGGCAGCCCCGCGAGCTTGCACAGATCGACGGCCGCCTCGGTGTGGCCCGAGCGCATGAGCACGCCGCCATCCTTGGCGATGAGCGGGAAGACGTGGCCGGGTCGCACGAAGTCCGACTCGCCCATGTTGCCGTTGGCGAGCGCACGCACGGTGTTGCAGCGCTGCTCGGCGGAGATGCCCGTGGTGAGCCCGTGCTTGACGTCCACCGTCACGGTGAAGGCGGTGCCGAGCGGCGCGTCGTTGGCCGCCACCATGGGATCGAGGCGCAGGCGCCTGGCCTCGGCTCGGGTCAGGGGCGCGCAGACGATGCCGCAGGTGTTGCGGACGATGAAGGCCATCTTCTCGGGCGTGCAGAGGGAGGCGGCGACGACGAGGTCGCCCTCGTTTTCGCGGTCGTCGTCGTCGGTGACCACGACGATCTCGCCGCGGGCATAGGCCTCGATGGCCTGCGTGACATGGGTGTGGGGCACGGGCGGATCTCTCGGACTTGGCGTGGCGGGCTCGGCGGCGTGGAGCGGGCTCAAGGCCGCTCGCCCACCTGCCCCCGGTGGCGCAGATAGTGATCGGCGAGGACGCACGCCATCATGGCCTCGGCCACCGGCACGGCGCGGATGCCGACGCAGGGGTCGTGGCGGCCCTTGGTGACGAGGTCGACGTCGCGGTTGTCGCTGGTCACGCTCATGCGCGGGGTGAGGATCGACGAAGTCGGCTTGACGGCGAACCGGCAGACGATGGGCTGGCCGGTGGAGATGCCGCCGAGCACGCCGCCGGCATGGTTGGCGAGGAAGGTCGGGGCACCGGCATTGCCCGAACGCATCTCGTCGGCATTGTCCTCGCCGCGCAGGGCCGCCGAAGCGAAGCCGTCGCCGATCTCCACGCCCTTCACGGCGTTGATGGACATCATCGCGGCGGCGAGATCCGCGTCGAGCTTGCCATAGATCGGCGCGCCGAGGCCCGGGGGCACGCCCTCGGCCACTACCTCGATCACCGCGCCGATGGACGAGCCGTCTTTCCGGATGTCGTCGAGATAGCCTTCGTAGAATTTCGCCGCCGTCGCGTCGGGGCAGAAGAAGGGATTCCTGCCGACCTCGTCCCAGTCCCAGCGCGACCGGTCGACGGCGTGCGGGCCCATCTGCACCAGGGCGGCGCGGATGATCACGCCCTCTGGCAGAACCCGGCGCGCGATGGCGCCGGCCGCCACCCGCGCGGCGGTCTCGCGGGCCGACGAGCGCCCCCCGCCGCGATAGTCGCGGATGCCGTACTTGGCGTCGTAGGCGTAATCGGCGTGGCCCGGCCGGTAGCTGTCGCGGATTTCGGAATAGTCCTTCGAGCGCTGGTCGGTGTTCTCGATCTCCAGGGCGATGGGCGTGCCGGTGGTGAGCTGGCGGCCATGGGTGCGGTCGTCCGAGAACACGCCCGAGAGGATGCGGACCTGATCCGGCTCGCGGCGCTGGGTGGTGAAGCGCGACTGGCCGGGCTTGCGCCGATCCAGCTCCGCCTGGATGTCGGCGGCCTCGATGGCGATCCCGGGCGGGCAGCCGTCGACGACGCAGCCGAGGGCGACGCCGTGGCTCTCGCCGAAGGTGGTGACGCGGAAGAGATGGCCGAAGGTGTTGTGGGACATGGCGCCCCCGCTCTAGCGCGGGTTTTCGCGAGTCACAAATGCCGGGCCGGTGCCCGTCCCCTGCGGGGCCGGCCCGGCGGTACTCAAGCTTGGACGTCCGCGACCGTCCGGGGTTCCGTCTCGCGTACGGCGTTGCGCTCGTGCCGGAAGCGGGACAGTGCCGCATAGGTCTTCAGCCGCGCCCGCATGAGGGAGCCGAGCGGCCGGTGCGCCGCGAGGCTGTGGGCGGGGCGGAACGACAGCACGTCGTCCGCATAGGTGAGGCGCGCCGGACTGTCGGCCGCCTGCACCGGCAGGACGAGGCGGGCCACCGTGCGATAGGGACTTCTCGCGTCGGACCATTCCTTCGAGGCGTCCTCCACGGGCATGGCGTCGAGATCGGTGCAGAGCTGGACCCGGATCTCGAACACCGCTTCCGCCTCGCGGAACTGCGCCGCCACGGCGTGGCGGAACACGTCCGGATCGGCGCTCGGGGCGAGCATTTCCTTGGCCAGGGCGTCCTGGGCCGGCGTCGCCGGAAAGGCGCCGACCTTGGCGACGAAGTCGCCGTAGCGCAGGGCGGCCTGGCTGTAATACGGCTCGGCCAGGGGGTGCTTCGGCGCGTGGCCGAAGAAGTCGAGGATCGGCGTGTCCTTGCCGGTGAAGGTCTTGACCAGGGTGTTGGCGGCCCGGGCCATCTTCGAGACGGCGACCTTCACGTCCTCCGGCGCCTTGGTGCCGATCTCGAGCTGCTTCATGCTGCCGAGGAAGCCCGCCGCGTCCGGATTGGGGAAGACCGGCCCGGTGGCCAGCACGAAATCCTGGGTGGTGCCGTTGTGGCCCGGCAGCGTCTCGCCCTCGACGCCGAACACCTTGATCGCCATGCCGCGGTGGGTGGAGACGGAATCCTTGAGGAGTTCGCCGGGTCCCTGCGCGAACCGGACCACCGCCGGATGGGTGCCGGGCCTGGCGAACAGGCCCTGTGCAAGCTCCGGCGGCAAGTCGCCGAAGATTTGCAATTCGCCGACCACGACACCGCTGACCTTGGCATGCGAGGCGCGCACGGCGTGGCCGTAGCGCTTGGCCGTGGTCTCGCTCTCGCGTGTCATCGAAGCGATGATCTGGTCGATCACCCCATCCTCGTCGGGCTTCGAGGTCTCGATCCCGTCGTGATAGCGCAGGTAGGTCTCGGCCATGGTTCATCCGTCCGGAGCAATTCCGGGGGAGAACGCGCGCCGACGCCCCCGTGTCCGGTCACGAATCGGTGTGCGGGGCTTCAGTCGCCCGGCCGTGCCAGCACGCCGCCCGTCATCGCCTCGCGGACCCCGGTGGTCGACGGGAAGGTGATCGGCAGGCCCTTCAGGGAACGCACGGCGAGATGCGCGAAGGCCTGGGCCTCTAGATAGGCCGAGGACCAGCCGATGGCGTCCGCCGTCGTAATCTCGGCGCGTAGGTGGTAGTTCAGCAGGCGCACAAGTTCGCCGTTGCGCGCGCCGCCCCCGGCCACGATCCAGCGGGTCGGAATTTCGGGCGCGTGGTCGAGGGCCCGGGCCACGGCGCGGGCCGTGAAGGCGGTGAGCGTCGCCGCGCCGTCCTCCGTGGAGAGCTGGCCCGCGAGCTTGTGGGAGAACCAGTTCCGGTCGAGGGATTTCGGCGGCCGGCGCGCGAAGAACGGGTGGATGAGGAGCCAGGCCAGCAGCGGTTCGTCCGGGCGCCCGCGCGCGGCGGTGCGGCCGCCGTCGTCGAGGGGCCGGCCCGTGCGCTCGCGCATCCAGTCGTCGATGAGGGCATTGCCCGGCCCGGTGTCGAAGGCGATGACCTCGCCGTTCGAGGCGATGAGCGTCGCGTTGGCGACGCCGCCGATGTTGAGGATGCCGAGGGCACCCTCGAAGCCCGAGGCGCGGGCGAGCGCCTGATGGAACACGGGTACGAGGGGCGCGCCCTGGCCACCCGCCGCGATGTCGGCGTGGCGCAGGTCCGACACCACGGGGATGCCGAGGCGTCGGCTCAAGGCGGCGCCGTCGCCGATCTGCACGCTCATGCGCTGGTCGGGCCGATGCACCACGGTCTGGCCGTGAAAGCCGATCACGTCGATATCGGCCGGCGTCAGGCCGTTGTCGGCGAGAAAACTCTCCACCGCTTCCGCATGGGCGGCGGTGACGAAGGCTTCCGCTTCCGGAAGACATCCCGGCCGGTCCTCCCGCGCGGTGACGGCTTCCGAATCGGCCAGCGCGCGGCGAAGCAGATCGCGATCCTCGTCGGAGTAGCCGCGATAGCCCGTGGGGCCGAGGGGTTCGAGGTAGCCGTTGTGGCTCTGCACCACCCGGACGTCGTGCCCGTCCGTCTCGATGAGGGCGACGTCGACGCCGTCGAGGGACGTTCCGCTCATCAGGCCGATGGCGCGCATCATGGTCATGGTCGTGCCTTCCTCGGTCAGCCCTGCTAAGAGCCGGCGCAATGACGCGCGGTGCTATCACGCCGATCTGCGCCGTGTCCCCCATCCGTGATCCTCCGACACCGGAACCGTCCATGTCCTCCGCGCCCGACGCCTTCGCTCCGAAATCCGATTTCCTCCGGGTGCTGTCCGAGCGTGGCTTCATCCACCAGGGCTCGGACCTCGCCGGCATCGACGCGGCGGCGCTCGAAGGCCGGCTCACCACCTATGTGGGCTACGACTGCACGGCGGCCTCGCTCCATGTCGGCCACCTCCTGTCGATCATGATGCTGCACTGGCTCCAGGCCACGGGCGGCACGCCCATCACCCTCATGGGCGGCGGCACCACCCGGGTCGGCGATCCCTCGGGGCGCGACGAGAGCCGCAAGATCCTCACCCTCGAACAGATCGAGGAGAACAAGGTCGGCATCCAGAAGACCTTCGCCCGGTTCCTCCGCTTCGAGGGCGGCGGCAACGCCGCGACCATGGTCGACAATGCCGAATGGCTGACCAAGCTCAACTACATCGAGATGCTGCGCGACATCGGCCGGCATTTCTCCGTCAACCGGATGATGTCCATGGACAGCGTCCGCATGCGGCTGGAGCGCGACCAGGAGCTGTCGTTCCTGGAATTCAACTACATGATCCTGCAATCCTACGACTTCGTCGAGCTCAACCGCCGCTACGGCTGCACCATGCAGATGGGCGGCTCGGACCAGTGGGGCAACATCGTCAACGGCATCGATCTCGGCCGCCGCATGGGCACGCCGCAGCTCTACGGCCTCACCTGCCCGCTGCTCACCACGGCGTCCGGAGCCAAGATGGGCAAGACCGCCGCCGGGGCCGTGTGGCTCGATGCCGGCATGCTGTCGCCGTATGATTACTGGCAGTTCTGGCGCAACACCGAGGATGCCGATATCGGCCGATTCCTTAAGCTGTTCACCCTCCTGCCCATGGGTGAGATCGCCCGCCTGTCTGCGCTCCAGGGCGCCGAGATCAACGAGGCCAAGAAGGTGCTGGCGAGCGAGGCCACCGCCCTGATGCACGGGCGCGAGGCGGCGGACACGGCCTCCGAGACGGCCCGCAAGACGTTCGTCGAAGGCAGCGTGGCGCAGGACCTGCCGACCGTGATCGTCTCGGCCGCCCTCCTCGATGCCGGGCTCGGCGTACTCTCGGCCTTCGGCCCCGAATACGCCAAGCTGGTGCCGTCCACGAGCGAGGCCCGCCGCCAGATCAAGGGCGGCGGCCTGCGGGTCAACGACGTGGCGCTCACCGACGAGCGGGCGGTCCTGCGCACGGGCGACGTGACGGCGGACGGGGTGATCAAGCTCTCCTTCGGCCGCAAGAAGCACGTGCTGCTGAAGGTCCGTTAGGACGCGCTCGCCCTGGCCCGACGCCCGTCGGGCTGCTTGCTACCGTTCGGTCTCGCCCATGGGCGCGGCCCCGGCGATCCCGTCGTTGCCGCCGCCGGCGCTGAACAGCTTGCGCAGGATGCCGGGCGCCAGGGCGGAGAGCGGATTGACGCTGACATCGGGCTTCGAGAGGCGCCCGGCGACGCGGAAGTTGAGGGCGAACAGGCCCTCGTTGTGGCCCCCGCCGAGGAGCTGGCCGAGGATCGGCAGCTGCGAGACGACGTTGTTGAGGCCGTAGAGCGGCACGAAGGTGCCGTTGATGTCCGTGCGCTCCTTGGCCGTGTCGAGGTAGCCGTTCAGGGTGAAGCCCATGGCGGCGTTGGAGATCGCCGCGTCGGTGAAATCGACCCGGGCACCGGTGCGGACGAAGTTGGCGCGCAGGCGGTCGAAGGTCACGTCGTTGCCGGCGTTCTGCACGATCTGCTTGCGGCCGCGCGCATCGACGATCTCGCTGCTCGCCGGCCCCTGCGCCATGATGCTCGACAGGGCCGGCTCGTTGCGCAGGACGAAGTTGCGGATCTGCACGACGCCCGCCTGCGGCCCGTCGTTGAGGGCGGTACTCATGACGAGCTTGCCGCCGTACATGCGCTTGTAGATGTCGGCAAAGCGCAGGGTCGCGCCGGCGTCCTGGGTGTCCAGCGTGAGCATCGGGCCCTGCTCCGAGCGGCCGATCTGGGCGCTGAACGGGGCGGCCCCGAAGCGGCCCTGGATACGGCCGGAGCGCACGTCCTTGCCTTTCAGGACGAGCTTGACGGTCGCGTTGGTCAGGGCCTCGCCGTTGAAGCCCGTGAGGATGGCGAGCGAGAGGTCGGCGTCGATGTCCTTCGGGGTCGGGTCGCTCCTGCCCTTGCCCTCCGGGCCGGTCAGGCCGCGCAGGACCGGCCGGGCATCGGCGACGGCGCCCTTCACGGTGATGCGGTAGCTGTTCCCCGAGCGTTCGAGTTGAAGGCGCATGTCGTCGCCGGGCGAGAGCTTGAGGCTCGACAGGTCGGCCCGCTCGACCAGGCCGTCGGCGCCGAGGGTTGCGGTGCCGCGTGCCTGGGCGGGGGCGGCGTCGAGGACGATGTCCCGCAACTCGTACGACCCGCCCCCGGCACTCTCCGTCAGGGTGAAGGCGAGGCGTCCCGGCTTGCCTGCGGGCTTGGCGAAGCCCGGCACGACGCCGTCGATGCCGGCGCGGGCGAGATCCGCCTCGATCCGGATCGGCGGCTTGCCCGACCCGGCGCGCCCGATGGGTACGGCGATCTTCACGGGGATCGACCCGGTGATTTGTGGGCTGACCGGTAGACCCTTCTTGGCGCGCAGGGCCTCGTCGAGGCTGAGGTTGACCAGAACCTCGCCGGGGGCGCCGGGCTTGGGCTGGCGCAGGTCCACGGTGAGGGGCGAGCCCTGGACCCGCGCGTCGCCCTTGAGGGCGAAGGCACCTCGATCATAGGACACCGTGAACCGCCCGGCATCGAGGCGTTCCTTGCCGAAAGCCTTGTCGACGCCGATGTCGGCCAGCGTTCCCGCGATGGTCACCGGCAGATCGGGCAGGTCCGGGATGTGCTTCAGGTTGAGCGGGAAGTCGATGCGCAGGTCGGCCGTGCCCTTCACGCTCGCCGGATCGATATCGACGCCGGTGAGGCTCTTGAACATCTTCGTCTGCATCAGGGACACCAGGGCGTCGGCCCCGCCGCCGAGGCGCATGCCGATCTGGGCCACCACCGCGTCCGGGGTGATCCGGGGAATCACGAAGGATCCGTCCGTGATCGACAGGATGCGGTTGTCCGGCATGCGCAGGTCGGCCGTGACGCCCCGGATGGTGGTGGTGAGACCGGTGATGACCCCCGTGACGCGGCCCCGGGTCAGGGGCGGCGCATCGGCCGTGACGGCAAGGGTCGCGTCGGAGACGGCGAACGCGATCCGCACGGCGTTGTCGGGCATGGGCTCGCCGCGCGTCGCGGCGGCGAGTTCGCTGCCGCTCATGTCGACGGTGATGTCGACGGTATCGACTCGGCCGCCGCGCAGGTAATCGACGAGGTAGTTGCGTGCCGGCGGGGCCACGTGCTCGGGCCAGAGGCGCAGGGCCATGCGCCCGTCGGTGTTCGCGGCGGTGATGTGAAGGGTCAGGCCGTCATCGTCGGCGGTGGTGCCCAGGGTGCCGGTGATCCGCCCGCTCGCCGGTCCGGCCTTGACTGAGAAATCGTCGATGGCGATGCCGCCGGCCCGGCCCGTGAGGTGGGCCGAGAGGGAATCGATGGAGACGGGCTGGTCCTGCCCGTTGGCGCCCCGCAGGGTCGCGTCGCGACCGTCAAGGGTCATGGTCCAGGCGATATCGGATTCGGGCGCGCCCGCCGCCCATGCTCCGGTGAGGTGAGCGGAGTTGCCGCCGCCGCGGTAGTCGAGGGCGTCGAGTTTCATGGCGCGGCCCGTCTCGTCCCAGCTCACCCGGGCTTCCAGGTTCTCGATGGTGACGGGGTTGAAATCCTTCTCCTCGATGAGGACGTTGCCGTCGCTGGTGCGGATGGTGGCCGCCATCGTCTCGATCCGCCCGCCGTCGAGGGCCACGTCGGCCCTGGCCGAGAGCTTCAGGTCGGTTTCCACCGGCAGCTTCGACTGGCCGGACAGAAGCAGCAGGTCGGTGATCGGCAGGTCGTCGAGGGTGATGACCCCCGTGCGGCGGCTACCGCCGGCCTCCTGCAGGTCGCCGCCGAAGCGCCATTCCCCGTGCGGGCCCTCGATGCGCAGTTCGAACACGCGGGCGTTGCGGGCGGCGTCACGGTGGAACAGGCCGTTGACGTGCTCGAACACCGCCCGCTGGCGGGCGTCGTCATCGATGAGGGTGAGACGGCCGTTGGTGATGCGCGCCCGGTCGAGGGCCCCGACGATGCCGGCGGAATCGAGCACGACGCCGAAGATCGACGCCACGGTGGCCGAGATCGGCGAGACCTTGCCCAGCACCGCGTCCACGCTGGGCAAGGTATGGGGCTGGACGGTTCCGGCCTGCTGCGAGTCGGAGGCCGCGAAGGCGATGCTGCCGTCGCGGTGCACCAGGGCGGTCATCTGAAGATCGCGGAACTCGATGGCCCTCGGCTGCACCGAGAGCCGGGCGAGACCCCAGGTGTCGAGGCTCACCACGGCCTGGGGTGCCCGTACCACGAGGGCGCCCTCGGAATTGTAGATGTCGAGGCCGGCCACCCTGAGGGCCAGGGAATTTTCGGAGTCGAGTTCGAGGGCGCTGTCGCGCAGAGACACGCGCCAGCCCGCACCGATGCTCCCGGCGATGGCCGACGCGACGCGCTCCGACATGCCGTCGATGCGCAGGGGGCCGTTCGACAGGCGCCAGAAGAGGCCGGTCAATCCGGCGCCGAGGCCGAGCACGAGGACGAACGCCGGCCAGAACAGCCAGCGCCGCCGCCGCCGCCCGACCGCGCGGCCCGGTCGCATACCCGTGCCCGTGTCCTGAACCATCAATCCTTGAGCCGCTGGATCGGACCGCACCCTCGGGCTATCGAGCGGCGGTCCGTGGGGGAAAGGCGTCTCGGGCGCTGGGCCCGGGCCATGGCGTTTCCCCCAGGCACACCATTAATCGGCCGAAAGGAAGGCATCATGTCCCTCGATACCGGAGATCAGGCTCCCGATTTCGACCTGCCGGGGGCCGGCGGTGGCGCCGTCCGCCTGGCGGACCTCATGGGCCGCAAGACCGTGCTCTACTTCTATCCGAAGGACGACACGAGCGGTTGTACCCTGGAAGCGCAGGGATTCAACGCCCTGGGCGCGGCCTTCGCGGCCGCAGACACGATCGTGATCGGCATCTCCCCCGACTCGGTCAGGAGCCACGACAAGTTCCGGGCGAAATACGAGCTCAGCTTTCCGCTGGCTTCCGACGAGACCAAGGCCATGCTCGAGGCCTACGGCGTCTGGGTCGAGAAGAGCATGTATGGACGCAAGTACATGGGCGTGGAGCGCACCACCATGCTCCTCGACCGGACGGGTCGCATCGTCCGGATCTGGCCCAAGGTGAAGGTCCTGGGCCATGCCGAAGAGGTTCTGGCGGCGGCGCAAGCCCAGGCGTGATCCGCCTCGCGGGGGGCATGGTGAATCGCAGACCCGCGGCAGTGAGGCTTCGTTAACCCTGATCCGGTCAGATGGTGCGCGTTGAATCAGGTGCGCGTCGATGCCTCACATCTCCCGTAAGCCACCCGGCAAGACGGTGCGCCCCGCGAAGATGCGCTCGGGAACCAGTCTTGTCCGAGGGCTCGGGGCGGCACTGGCGCTCGCGACGGCTTGGGCCGGGGGCGCCACCTACTACCTCATCTTCCATGACGAGGTGCTCGCCCGCTTCGTCTCCCAGCAGAGCACGATGCAGTACGGCTACGAGTCGCGCATCGCGGCCCTGCGCCTCGAGCTCGAACGGACGACCCTGGAGCAGGTGACGACCCGCGACGGCCTCGCCACGCGGCTGAAGGACCTGTCCCGGCGACAGGCCGCCCTCGAATCGCGCCAGGGCGTGCTCTCGACCCTGGCCGGCGAGGCGCCGGGCCGACACCTGCCCGAAACGACGGTCGAAGAGGAAGCGCCCCTTGATCCCGCTGCGCGGCGCCCGGGCACGGCGGCCAAACCGTTCCCGACGCCGGAGCCGAGCACGGACTTCCTCGACCTGCGCGGCGCTCGCGAATCCGCCCGCCGCACCGGCATCACCGTGGCGCACCTGGAACGGCGCCTCGACGGCCTCGCCGAGGCCCAGTCCCGCGCCATCGCGGGAATCGGTGCGAATGCCGGCCGCACGGTCCAGCGCCTGCGCGGCCTCGTCGCTCGGATCGGCCTCGACCCGTCGCGGTTCGAGACCCGCGAGGCCGGCCTTGGCGGCCCCCTGGTCCCCTTGAGCGACGATCCGTTCGGCCTCGCCGTGGCGCAGGCGCAGCGCGTCGTCGCGGAAGCGGCGGGACTGCGCCGCATCGCGGAGGCCCTGCCCCTGCGCCGGCCCATCGCCGGGTCGGCCCCCGTGTCGAGCACCTTCGGGGCGCGCCTCGACCCGTTCACCCGGGGCTACGCCCTGCATACGGGGCTCGACCTGCGTGCCGAGACCGGTGAGCCGGCCCGCGCCACGGCGGCCGGCCGTGTGACGGTGGCCGATTACAACGGCGGCTACGGCCACATGGTGGAGATCGATCACGGCCACGGGCTGGCAACGCGCTACGCGCATCTCTCCGCCTACGCGGTGATCCCGGGGCAGTGGGTCGCGGCCGGCGCCGTCGTCGGACGGGTCGGCTCCACGGGGCGCTCGACGGGGAGCCACCTCCATTACGAGACGCGGATCGACGGTGAGCCCGTCGATCCGCAGCGCTTTTTGCGGGTGGCCGATGCCCTCGACCCTTGACGCGTCCGGCGTCTAGTCGAGGTCCTCGACGGCATCGGCGCCGCCGTAGACGCGCTGGGCCAGGGACGCCTCCATGAACGGATCGAGGGCGCCGTCGAGCACCGCGTCGGGGTCCGTGGACTGGGTCCCCGTGCGCAGATCCTTCACCAACTGATACGGCTGGAGCACGTAGGAGCGGATCTGGTGGCCCCAGCCGATATCCGTCTTGGCGGCGGCCTCGGCGTTGGCCTTCTCCTCGCGCTTCTTCAGCTCGGCCTCGTACATGCGGGCCCTCAGCATGTTCCAGGCGGTGGCCCGGTTCTTGTGCTGCGAGCGCTCCTGCTGGCACGCCACCACGATCCCCGTGGGGTTGTGGGTGATGCGCACGGCCGAGTCCGTGGTGTTCACGTGCTGACCGCCGGCACCCGACGAGCGGTAGGTGTCGATGCGGCAGTCGGATTCCTTGATCTCGATGACGATGCGGTCGTCGATCACCGGGTAGACCCACACGGAGGCGAAGCTCGTGTGCCGGCGCGCGCTCGAATCGTAGGGCGAGATGCGCACCAGCCGGTGCACGCCCGACTCGGTCTTGAGCCAGCCATAGGCGTTGTGGCCCTTGATCAGGAGCGTGGCGCCCTTGATCCCGGCCTCGTCGCCGTCCGACCACTCGACGATCTCGACCTTGTACTTCCGACGTTCGGCCCAGCGGCCGTACATGCGCTGGAGCATGTTGGCCCAGTCCTGGCTCTCCGTGCCGCCCGCACCCGAATGGACTTCGAGATAGGTGTCGAAGCCGTCGGCCTCGCCGGACAGCAGGGTCTCGATCTGGCGGCGCGCGGCCTCGGCCTCGACGGCGCGGACCCCGTTCTCGCCCTCCAGGATGGTGTCCTGGTCGCCCTCCATCTCGCCGAGCTCGATGAGGGTCGCGGCATCCTCGAGATCCTGCGACAGGCGCTTGATGGAGGTGACGGCCTCGTCGAGCTGCGTGCGCTCGCGCATGACGGTCTGCGCGGCCTCCGCGTCGTTCCACAGGGCCGGGTCCTCGGACGCAGCGTTCAGCTCCGCGAGGCGTTTCTCGACGGTATCCCAGTCAAAGATGCCTCCTCAGCAGTCCGATCGACTGCTTGGCGGCATCCGAGAGTTGTTCGATCTCGGCGCGCATCTGGTGTTTCGGACTCGTGTGCGAGGTGTGAGCGCGGGTGATACCGACCCGCCCGCGTGGTGTAAACGCCGGAGCCCTTCACGATGGCGCCCCCGATATGAGTCGCGACCCCGCCTCACCCTTTCTCCGACGCCTGCCGCTCCTCGCCGCCACGCTCACCGTCGTGGGGGCCGGGACGGCCCTGCGCCTGGTGCCGGTGGGATTGCCGCCGGGGTTCGTGAAGTATGGTGGGTCGATCCTCTGGGGCGCGATGGTCTACGGCCTCGTCGCGACCCTCTGGCCGCGGCCCCGTCGCCGCATTCTGGGGCTGGCCGCCGTCACGGCGCTCGCCGTCGAGCTGTTCCGTCTCGTCCATGCGCCGGCACTCGACGCCTTCCGGCTGACCCTCGCGGGCCAGCTCCTCCTCGGGCGGATCTTTTCAGCCTGGAATCTCGTGGCCTATGCCGCCGGCATCGGTGTCGCCGTCCTCGTGGATTCATGCCTGCGACACGAACCCGCCCGAGAGGCGACCCGCGTTCCTAGCGCCGATAATCCTGTGGGCCGATGCGGGCCGGATTCAGGACGTATTCGCGCGGGCGGGTGGAGCCGTCGAGGCGGCCTTCGCTGCGGCTGTCGCTGTAGTACTCGGTCCCGGTGAAACCGAAGCCGCCGCCGTTCATCACGCTGGGCACCGGGATGGCGCGCGGATCATCGGGAAGCGGCCGGCCCGTGCCGAGATCGGTGGGCAGCACGACGGGGCCGTCGGCGGCGAGGTAGCGCACCTCGGCAAAAGCCTGGCCGGTGAGCGCGAAGCCGACGAGGCCGGCGGCGAGGACGGTTCGCAAGATCGAGGGCACGGGGCAACTCCGGGATGGGCGGGGTCGAGGGGATGAGGTCCGGCCGACCATGGCGCAAACCCGCCGGCGTGTCCGTGGCGCTCGCGCGTCGCCCTGTGGGAAACCGATGGTCTGGTCAGCCCTTGGAATGGAGCACCACGTCGCGCTCGCGCTGGACGGGTGTGCAGGTGGTGTAGAACGCGTTGAGCACCGTCGGGCGCGAGTCGCAGGCATAGCCGAGGCCCGGCGCCGGAGCGGGGACCGGATCACGGGCGACGATGGGCTTCGGGGCGCAGGCGCCGGCCGACGCGGCGAACGCCAGCGCGGCAAGGAGGGTCAATCGGCGCATGCGATCCTCTGCGAATGAAACTCGCGTCATCGCCCGACCCTGCGGATGCCGGGCGCGGGTGACAAGCCGCGCCGACGGCCCGCCTTCCGCTTTGCCGCGCCCTGTCGCCGCCGCGCAACAATGCGCGGCGGATCTGAGGTCAGCCGGCCTTGGCGAGGGGCGCCGATCCGGTCGAGGGCTCGGCGGGCGGCACCACGTTGTGGAGCGTCCGGTCCGATGTCTCGAAGAACCGCCGGATGTTGCGCGCCGCCTGCCGGATGCGCTGCTCGTTCTCGACGAGGGCAATGCGGACGAAGTTGTCGCCGTGCTCGCCGAACCCGATGCCGGGGGCGACGGCCACGTCGGATTTCTCCAGCAGCAGCTTCGAGAATTCGAGGCTGCCCAGCGACTGGTACTTCTCCGGGATCGGCACCCAGGCGAACATCGAGGCCGAGGGGCTCGGGATCTTCCAGCCGGTCTTGTCGAAGGATTCGATCAGGGCGTCGCGGCGCTTCCGGTAGATCCCCCGCATCTCGACGATGCAATCCTCCGGCCCGTTGAGGGCGGCGGTCGCCGCCACCTGGATCGGCGTGAAAGCGCCGTAGTCCAGGTACGATTTCACCCGGGTGAGCGCGGCGAGGAGCCGCTCGTTGCCCACAGCGAAGCCCATGCGCCAGCCGGCCATGGAGAAGGTCTTCGACAGAGAAGTGAACTCCACCGTGCAGTCGATGGCGCCCGGAACCTGCAGCACGGAGGGCGGCGGCTCGCCGTCGAAATAGACCTCGGCATAGGCGAGATCCGACAGGATGATGATCTCGTGGCGCTTGGCGAAGGCGACGAGGTCCCGGTAAAAATCGAGGCTCGCCACGTAGGCCGTCGGGTTCGACGGATAGCAGACCACGATCGCCACGGGCTTGGGGATCGAGTGCTGCATCGCCTTCTCGATGGCCGGGAAGAACGCCGGGGTCGGCTCGGCCGGCACGGAGCGGATCACGCCGCCCGCCATGAGGAAGCCGAAGGCGTGGATCGGGTAGCTGGGGTTTGGCACCAGCACCACGTCGCCCGGAGCCGTGATCGCCTGGGCCATGTTGGCGAAGCCCTCCTTCGAGCCCAAGGTCGCCACCACCTGGGTGTCGGGGTTCAGGCTCACGCCGAAGCGGCGCTTGTAGTAATTCGCCTGGGCCCGACGCAGGCCGGCGATGCCCTTGGACGATGAGTAGCGGTCCGTGCGCGGCCGACCGGCCGTCTCCACCAGCTTGGCGATGACGTGCTTCGGCGCGTCGAGGTCGGGATTGCCCATGCCGAGGTCGATGATGTCGGCGCCGTTGGCGCGGGCCTGGGCCTTGATCCGGTTCACCTGCTCGAAGACGTAGGGCGGCAGGCGCTTGATGCGATGGAAGTCGGTCATGGCCTTCACGGTGTCCAAGGGCGCGGATCGGGACCGAGGCGCGCGAAAAGGAAGGGGCTGTCATCACCCGGAGATACCGGCGTGGTCTATCACTTCGCGCGTGGAGCGCCGACCGTTATCTTTTTGGCGCCGACCCCAAGGAAAGTTCGTTTCCGGCCGCCCTGGCGGATGCTTCAGGGTGTCGCGGAGGCCGGGCGGGTGGCGCGGCCCGCGCTCTCGGCCGAACGGCCCTGCGCCTCGTTGCGGCCCCGCGCGCCCATGAGTTCGGCTTCCAGGGCCTTGGTGCCCTCGGCCGATTTCGCCCGGATCGGGCGGGCCGGCGCCGAGACGCCCACGGGCAGGAAATTACCCCCCGCCTTGCGTGACTCGGTCACGAAGGCCGGCGCCGCCGGTCCCGGTTGGTAGGCCGCTTTCAAGGGGTTGAGGTCGCTCGAGCAGGCACCCGCGAGCCCCGCCACGGCAGAGAGGCAGGCGGCGGTCGCGACGGCGTGAATCGAGGGCCTGTTCATGACGGATGGGGGCCGATGAAATGCGATGCGGTCTGGCGTAAGTTCGCGATGCCGCGTTAATTTGTCGGAAACGAGGCCCCGAGCCGCCGTCGCCCACGCGGGTGCCGGTCTCTCGCGAACGCGCCTCCGGCCAGGGAGAGAAGCACGCGTGACGACCGAACGGACGACGCCGCTGCCCGACATCGACGCCCTGTCGCGCAATGCCAGCCGGCTCATGGAGGAATTCGGGCGCGCCGCCGCCGTCTACATGAAGCCGGCGACCGACGTCGATGTCCTGAAGGCGCCCCCTGAGCCGCCCGAAGAGGTCAACGATGTGGTGCGGACGCTGGGCACCGTGGCCGAGCGCTGGCTCGTCGACCCGCAGAAGACCGTCGAGGCCCAGGCCAAGCTGAGCGAAGCCTTCATCAGCCTGTGGGGCCAGACCTGGAACCGCTTCCAGGGTGAGGCGGCCCAGCCCGTCGCCGTGCCGGAGGCCAAGGACACGCGCTTCGCCCATGCCGAGTGGTCGACGAACCCGGTCTTCGATTTCATCAAGCAGAGCTACCTCATCACCTCGCGCTGGGCCGAGGGGCTGGTGGACGAGGCCGACGGGATCGACGAGCACACCCGGCACAAGGCGCAGTTCTACCTGCGCCAGATCGTCGGCGCCCTGTCGCCGTCGAACTTCGTGATGACCAACCCCGAACTCATCCGCCACACCCTGGACGAGAACGGCGCCAACCTCGTTCGCGGCATGAAGATGCTCGCCGAGGACATCGAGGCCGGCAAGGGCCAGCTGCGTGTGCGCCAGACCGACCCGGCGGCGGGCTTCGAGGTCGGCGTCAACGTGGCGGTGACCCCCGGCGAGGTGGTTTTTCGCAACGACCTGATGGAGCTGATCCAGTACGCGCCCACCACCGAGACGGTGATCAAGCGCCCGTTCCTCATCGTGCCGCCGTGGATCAACAAGTTCTATATCCTCGATCTCAATCCGGCCAAAAGCCTCATCGCCTGGATGGTCGCGCAGGGGCTGACGGTGTTCTGCATCTCGTGGGTGAACCCCGACGAGCGCCACGCCGACAAGGATTTCGAGGCCTACATGCGCGAGGGCATCGAGGCCGCCATCGACGCCATCGGCATCGCCACGGGCGAGAGCGAGGTGGCGGCGGCGGGCTACTGCGTCGGCGGCACCCTGCTCGCCGTCACCCTGGCGATGCAGGCGGCCACCGGCAACAAGCGCATCAAGAGCGCCACCTTCCTCACCACCCAGGTCGATTTCACCCATGCGGGCGACTTGAAGGTGTTCGCCGACGAGACCCAGATCCGCCTCATCGAGGCCCGCATGAAGAAGCGCGGCTACCTCGAGGGCACCGGCATGGCGACCGCGTTCAACATGCTGCGGCCCAACGACCTGATCTGGTCCTACGTCGTGAACAACTACGTCAAGGGCAAGACGCCGATGCCCTTCGATCTCCTGTATTGGAACGCCGACGCCACCCGGATGCCGGCGGCCAACCACTCGTTCTACCTGCGCAACTGCTACCTCGAGAACACCCTGGCGCAGGGCAAGATGATGCTCGGCAACGTCCGCCTCGACCTGAAGAAGGTCGAAGTGCCGGTCTTCAACCTCGCGACTCGCGAGGACCACATCGCTCCTGCCGTGTCGGTGTTCGAGGGCTCGACCAAGTTCGGTGGCCCCGTCGACTACGTCCTGGCCGGCTCGGGCCACATCGCCGGCGTGGTCAACCCGCCCGCCAAGCCGAAATACGGCTTCTGGACCGGCGGCCCCGTGAGCGGGACCCTGGAGGACTGGATCTCGGCCGCCACCGAGACCAAGGGTTCGTGGTGGCCGTACTGGTTCTCGTGGCTCGAGCATCAGGCCCCCACCCGGGTGCCGGCGCGCGTGCCGGGCGAGGCCGGCCTGCCGTCCCTCGGGCCGGCGCCGGGAACGTATGTACGGATGAAGGCCTGATCGACGCCCCGTACCCTGAACGATCGACTCGGGAACGGTTGGACCGCATCGACGGGCGGATCATTCGGGTGATGGTTTTCGGGGATGCGGTCCGGCTCTCGACCAATCGCTGGCGCGGTTTGCGTCGGCGAGCGCGAACGGGTCGTGTCCGGACGCCTCAAGACTCGGAAGACGACATCGGCGACGTCGGTCTGTCGGGTTCCGTATCCTCCGATGCGACGATACGATTGCGTCCGGATGTCTTCGCTCGATAGAGCGCCTGATCGGCCGCCCGGAACAGGATCTTGCCGTTCATTCGATCCACGGCGGACCCGCTCGCCAATCCGATGCTGACGGTGACGACGGACGTGGATTCGTGGTTCCGATGCGGAATGGCCAAGGCTTCCACGGCACGGCAAACCCGCTCCGCCAAGAGGTGAAAGTCCTCTGGCCGCATGTCCACGGCTGCGATCGCGAATTCCTCACCGCCCACGCGCCCGATCAGGGCGAGCGATTCGCAGGTTCTCGACAGGCAGAGCGCAACCGAGCACAGCACATCGTCGCCTTCGAGATGGCCGTACGTGTCGTTGAACTTCTTGAAGCAATCGATGTCGATCATCGCCACGGACAGGGTGCCGTGGATCGCGTGCGCCAGGGCGTCATCGAGTTGCGCATCGAAGCCGCGACGGTTCGCGATCTGGGTCAGCGGATCGATCGTGGCCAGCTTCTCCATAACGGCCTGCTGACGGGCGATCTGTTCGAGACGAATTTCCTCCCGAAGCGTCGTCACATAGTTGCGGCGGCGTTCGTTCTGGAGGCAATGGTTTGCCAGTATGCTCGTGAAGGCCACCATTGCGCCGACGAGTGCGTACGTCATCACGACCGTGCCGTTGGAGATCGGTGACAGCGCCGCCGCGCCCAGCATGCAGGAGACACTCACGGCACAGACGATTGCCGAGGCAAGTGTCGACTGCCCCAGCAAGTTGATCGTAAAGCCCATCACGATAAGATTGGCGGATAGGTAAGTCAGGGCCGCCAATTTGTCGGATTGTGCGAATAGGATCGAAAACATGATGCAAGCATTGCATGCGGACAAGGTCGATGCCGCTTGATAAACTGCACGCGAACGCCCCGGATGTAGCATGATCCAGATCATGAGACAGTTGATCGGAATCGCGATGCCCAAGCGGAGGCCGACACTCATCCAAAAGAGTCCGGGGTCGACGATCCAATCGAAGACCATCAGCAGTATGAAAAACGCGGTGCCGAGCATCAGCCCGACCAAGCCGATCCGGCGCTGGGGCTCGCGCTCGTCCCGGATGAACGAAGCCTCCAACTCGCGTGGCAGTCGGACCAGACCGAACGACTGGTAGCGTGCCAGCCAGGAATTCAGCTCTTCGACGTTCACGCTCTATCCGCCCGATGGAGCGGCCCAGATCAATATTGAAAAACAAAGTCCTATTGTTCAATCTCTATGGCATTATGCGGAGATATTAAACTCAAAAATCACCTATAATCGATAAACATAGTTGTTTATGTAATTATAAATATAAAAATGCCAGAATGGTCCTTCAGAGGGCTGCCGAGGTGTGACTGTCAGTTAGGATGTTCGCCATAGCCCTCCATCGAGAGTGTGACTTCGTGGATTAGATTGGTACTACTTTCGAAGGAGGCGATGCTTTCAAACGCGATCTCTTGCTGATCGCGCAAAAGAGTGTTCATTGGATTGGTCAACGGCAGGACCGCTGGTCGACGCCTCTGGTGATCTGCTGGCTCCGTCCGGCGAAGAGGGGCGGAAAGCCTCACGGGCAAGCGAGCGGCGGGACCGAGGTCGTCCCGCCGCTTGCGGGGAAGCCCCGCACTCAGAACTTTCGTATGACGGGCGCCGGCGCGGCAGCGGCGGGTTCGCCGAACACGTAGCGAAAGCCCACCGATACGAGGTCGGCGCTGCCGTCGGCCACGCCCGCGAAGGCGATGTTCTGGACGTTGTAGTCGCGTCCCACCCCCGACAGGATGCGGGCCTTGTCGAGGAACAGGTGCGAGTAGGCGACGTTCAGGGTCAGCTTCTCGCTCCAGCGGTAGCTCGCGCCGACGGAGACGTTGACGCGGTCGTTGTCCGGCAGGCGTACGGAGCGGTTGGAGAAGTCGATGGGCGATTCCTCGTAGGCCACGCCGGCGCGGAGCGTCAGGGCTGGCGACCAGTCGTACTCGCCGCCAATGGAGTAGGTGAACCCATCCTTGTAGTTCAGGGGCAGGAAGCTCACCGGCACGCCGCGGGTCTTCGAGACGATGCCGATGGTGCCGAGCCGGGTCCAGTTGTCCCACTCGAACCCGAGGCTGACGCGGGCCACGGGCGAGACCGCCTGGGTCAGGCCGACGCTGAGCTTCTCCGGGGTGTTGAGGTTGGCGGTGACCTGGCCGCCCAAGGGCGCCAGGGCCAGGAGCGGCACGCCGATGGAGCCCTCGATGTCGTGGTGGACCGAGGAGCGGTAGCCGATGCCGAAGGCGGTGCCTTCCCACGGGGTGACGAGGGCGCCCGCCGTGAAGCCGACGCCCCACGAGTCGCCCTTGAGGAACGAGCTCGGCAGGGCCGCCGGGTTGATGGGCAGCGGCACGGCCTGGCGCAGGGTGAGGCGGAAATACTCGATGTTCGGGCCGGCGGCGACGGACAGCCACTCGTTGACCTTGAAGCCGATGACCGGATTGAAGGCGAGGGTAAAGATCCGGTTCGAACGGCCGTAGACCTCGCCGGCCCAGACGTTGCGCGGCTTGGTCACGAGGCCGAACGGAGCGCCCGTCTGGATGCCGATCCAGACGCGGTCGCTGAGCTGATACGAGGTGGCGCCCGAAGGCACCACCGCCCCCTGGCCGATGTCGTTGCTGCCACCGAGCGGCAGGAAGGCGGGGTTGGTGCCGGCCTGGGGCGTGATCCGTCCGGACAGGCCGATGAAGGTGAGGTTCTGCTCCGTGACCCAGCCGGGCCGCATGGTCACAGCGGCCGGGTTCCAGAACATGGACGAGACGCCGCCCGAACCGGCCGCCGCCCCGGCGAAGGCCTCGCCCTGCGCCTGCGTGCTCTGCTCGCGGATGCCGAAGGCGCCGGCGGAGGCGCCATCGATGCCGCCCAGAACCACCGCCGACGCGACGCCCGCGAGGGCGATGGACCGAATTCTGCCTGCCATGGAGCTGCTCCCACCCGTTTGTCCGATGCTCGCTGTCGGCACCTTGACATGGAGAGTGGCGTACTTGCGGCGACTTCGCAATGTGCGGAAAACTAGGTAAAATATACTGTGTATAGAGAATTAAACTGTGTTCGGCGAGTAGATCTTTCGAGTCCGCTGTATCCGTTCGCGGACCTCGAATTTTGGTTTAGATGTAAACCTTATCCACGATTGTTCCGCGCCCCCGCGGAAAAGTGATCGGCGTCCGCGTTCCGTCGGCGGGTGTCGCATTCGGGCGACACCCCTGCGTGGGGTTTCGATGTGAGGCGGTTTGCGTCACCCTTGCGGTTGGGACCGCGACGGGCGATGCCGTCGCTCGGGTCAGGCGAAGGAGCGCGCGATGAAACTCATGCGGCACGGTGCGAGCGGCGACGAGCGGCCGGGACTCGTGGACGCAAAGGGTGGACTGCGCGACCTGTCCGGACATCTCCGCGATCTCAGCGGCCTCGCCCTCTCGCGGGAAGGGCTCGACCGGCTTCGCATGATCGACCCGGAAAGCCTGCCCCTGCTGCCGGCGGACACGCGCCTCGGCCCCTGCGTCGGCGGCACCGGCAACTTCATCGCCATCGGCCTCAACTACGCCGACCACGCCGCCGAGATCGGCGCCGACATCCCGGCCGAACCCATCGTGTTTAACAAGGCGCCGTCCTGCATCGTCGGGCCGAACGACCGGGTGATCCTCCCCAAGGGTTCGGCCAAGACCGACTGGGAGGTGGAGCTCGCCATCGTGGTCGGCGCGCGCGCCTCCTACGTCCACGCCAACGAGGCGCTGTCCTACGTGGCGGGCCTCTGCCTCTGCAACGACCTGTCCGAGCGCGAATACCAGCTCGAGCGCGGCGGCACCTGGACCAAGGGCAAGGGCTGCCCGACCTTCGGGCCCCTCGGCCCCTGGCTCGTCACCCTGGACGAGATCCCGCGCCTCGACGATCTTCACCTGTGGCTCGACGTGAACGGCGAGCGGATGCAGACCGGTTCGACGGCGACGATGATCTTCGGCGTCGCCCAGATCGTCGCCTACCTGTCGCACTTCATGATGCTGATGCCGGGCGACGTCATCACCACCGGCACGCCGCCGGGCGTCGGCATGGGCGCTAAGCCGCCGCGCTTCCTCAAGAACGGCGACGTGATCACGCTGGGCATCGACGGCCTCGGCACCCAGCGCCAGGAGGTGGTGGCCTTCGACGACTGGACCGCCAGGGTGGCGGCGGGCGAGCCGACCCACTGATCCCGCCCCGCCGGCTTGATTTTCCGGCCGGGATTCGCCTTTTGGTGCCATGATCGAGACGATGACCGAGCTAGCCGCTCCCCGCCCCACCCTGGCGACCTCCGCGATCCGGCACGATTGGACCGTGGCGGAGATTCAGGCAATCCACGACCTGCCGCTCCTCGATCTCGTCTACCGGGCGGCGGAAGTCCATCGCGCCCACAACGATCCGGCCGACATCCAGCGGGCGGCGCTCCTGTCCATCAAGACCGGCGGCTGCCCCGAGGATTGCGCCTATTGCCCGCAATCGGCCCACCACAAGGAGGCGGGCGTGCCGCGGGAGCGGCTGATGCCCGTCGACGCCGTGCTGAAGGAAGCCGCCGCCGCCAAGGCCTCGGGCGCGCACCGCTTCTGCATGGGCGCGGCCTGGCGCCAGCCCAAGGACGGACCGGACTTCGACGCGGTGCTCGCCATGGTGCGCGGCGTGCGCAGCCTCGGCATGGAAGCCTGCGTGACGCTGGGCATGCTCAACCCCTCGCAGGCGACGCGCCTCGCGGAAGCCGGCCTCACCTCCTACAACCACAACCTCGACACCGGGCCGGAGTTTTACGGCGATATCATCTCGACGCGGACCTACGCGGATCGCCTGAACACCCTCCAGAACGTGCGCGACGCCGGCATCGGCCTGTGCTGCGGCGGCATCGTCGGCATGGGCGAGGGCGTGAAGGATCGCGCCACCATGCTGCAGGTTCTGGCCAACCACGCGCCCCACCCGGAGAGCGTGCCGATCAACGCCCTCGTGGCCGTGGCCGGGACGCCCCTGGAAGAGCGCCCGCCCGTCGATCCCCTCGACCTCGTGCGCATGTGCGCCACCGCCCGCATCGTGATGCCGCGCGCCCGCGTGCGCCTCAGCGCCGGGCGCAAGGACCTCACCCGCGAGGCGCAGATCCTGTGCTTCCTCGCCGGCGCCAATTCGATCTTCTACGGCGAGCGCCTGCTGACCACCGCCAACAACGAAACCGACGCCGACGCCGAACTGCTGCGCGACATCGGCATCACGGTCCCGGGCCTGACCCTGGCGGCGGCCGAGTGAGCCTCAGGCGCGCTTCTCCGCCGGCAGCGTGATCCGGAAGCGGACGCCCACCTCGGTCTGATCGAGGGTGATCGTGCCGCCGTTGAGTTCGATGAGTTCGGCGGCGATGGCGAGGCCGAGGCCGGTGCCGCCGGGCCGGGTCGAGCCCTTGAACGGCGCGAACAGGTGCGCGCGCGCGCGGGCCGGGAGGCCCGGACCGTTGTCGGTCACCAGGATCGTCACGCTGTCGCCCGCGCGGCTCGCCTCCAGGCTCACCACGGGCGCGCGGTTCGTCGCCTCGGCCTGCATGGCCTGAACGGCATTGCGCACAAGGTTGGCGAGCGCCCGCGAGAGCTGCTCGGGATCGGCGTGGACGGTGATGTCGGGCGCGCAGCGTTCCCGAAAGACCACCGCGCAATCCGGCCCGCGCCCGGACAGGTCGGCCTGGTCGGCCAGCAGGGGAGCCAGGGGAAACGGCCGCTGCTGCGGGTGGCACTCCGTCGCCCGTCCATAGGCCAGGGTCTCCTCGCAGAACCGGATCGCCCGGCCGAGGGTCGCCACCAGGCGCGGCGCCACGCGCTGCACCACCGGGTCGGTCACCCCCTCCAGGCGGTCGCCGAGGAGCTGCGCCGTGGTCAGCAGGTTGCGCATCTCGTGGTTGATCTTGCTCACGGACAGCCCAAGATCGGCGAGGTGGCGCTTGGCCCGCAGCTCGCTCGCCAGCGACATCTCCATCCTGGCCAGGGCGACCTCGGCATCGCCGACCTCGTCGTTGCGCCCCGATGGGACGATGACGCGGGCCGTCTCCTGCGGATCGTCGGCGAAGGCCGTGATGTTGCTGACGAGCCGGCGCACGGGCCGCACGATGGCGCGCTGGAGCACGAAGAAGACCAGGCCGGCCACGACGGCGGCGATGGTCAGGGACGTGCCGAGCAGGCGCAGGCAGAACGCCGCCACGGCCTGGCGCAGGGGCGCCTCGTCGACGATGACCTCCACGGGGTCGAAGCCCTCGCGGTATCGTCCGATCACCCGGATCGGGGTCGCCGAGGGGCGGAACAGGGTCTCCCACGCACCGCCGATGGACTGGGCGAGATCGCTGGATTGCAGGTTGATCACGCGGGACACGGCGGGCGGCGGCCCGCGGGCGATGACCTTCCGACTGCCGTCGGCATCGGCGATGATCGCCTGCGCCCGGACGCCGGTCAGGAGCCGGTCGGCGAGCTCGGGCGAGACGGTGTGATCCGGCGCGGCGTTGATCACCAGGGCCGCCACATGGGCGGCCGCGATCCGGTCCGAAAGCCACATCATCCGGTAGTTCGCTACCGTCGGCACGTAGATCAGGATCTCGCACAGGCCCACGAGGGCGATGGTGAGCAGGAATACCCGCCCCGAGAGACCCAGGCGAAACCGGGATGCCCGTGGCGCCTGTGCCTGCGCAGCGATGAACGTCGTCTCCGGATGCAGAGCCTCCGATTTCATGGATGATTTCAGCAAGCGTTTCGACCTCTACAGGCCCGTGTGAACAAGTCCGGTCTGGACGATCGCGTCAGATATGGATGGCTCTTGGCCCGGCGACCATCCTCGAATGCGCCAAAAGGCAGGTTGCCCGTGACAAGACGCACGCGCGCATCATGAACAATGATGAAAGCGTCGTTCAAACGGATGGGTTGCAAGGATCATCCACGGCAATGGTCCTGCCATTGCCCGGTGAAATGGCCGGGCCGAACTTCACGCGTTGGCCGGTACAGCCTGGGACGGAGCAGGCGTGCTTCGTCGACCAAATACGATATGCAAAAAACTTCGAACGGGACGGTTCGGTCGTCGGCGACCGAACCGCCTCCCTGCACGCCCGCGGTCGCGTCGGGCTCAGGGTAAGTGCGGAGGGCGTTCGGATATCTCAGGATGGGGTGCCGTCGGGAAACGGCGGCCGAGGCGGCGTCGCAGGACGACGGACAACATGGCGAAGGCGGCAAGGGCGGCGAGGCCGGCGATCATCTTAGGGGTGATCAGGCTCTTCAGGCTCAGGGTTTGGGCGCATTCGAGCTCCCCCGCCGCGTGGCAGGCCGCTCGGGCCGCCTCATGGGTGGCGACCACGTCCTCGATGGCGGCCCCCGTGGTGGCATAGACCAGGGCGCCGGGGCTGAGGCCGACGATCGTCGCGAGGAGGAAGGTCCGCAACGGGACGCCGAAGGCCGCCGGCGCGAGGTTGGTCAGCCAGAACGGGAAGATCGGCAGCAGCCGCAGGAAGGCGACGTAGCCGAAGGCATCCTGCCGGAACCCCGCGGCGAGGCCGGCGAGGCGGGGGCCGGCGCGGCGCCGCAGCAGATCCGATGCCGGGCCCCGGCCGATGGAGAACACGATGGCCGCGCCCGTGCTCGCCGAGGTGACGGCGATGAGGGCGCCGGGCACGATGCCGAAGAGAAACCCGCACAGCATCGTGAGGAACAGGCTCGCCGGCACGGAGACCACCACGGCACCCACATAGGCGAGGGCCGTCACAGCCATGGTCCGGGCGGGATTCTCGGCGACGGCGGCGCTCAGCCACGCTCGGGACGCGAGGAGGCGGTCGAGATCGAGGAGTTGCGCTACGCCGGAGGCCAGGATCGCGAGGGAAGCCGTGACGAGGACGGCAATCGGCAGCCAGCGGAGGATTCGGCGCCAGGCGGGCCGGGGCGAGACCTCGGGAAGCGAGACTTCGGGAAGCGAGACCTCCGGGGGTGAGATCTGCGCAGGCGTGTCCTCTCGTATCATTCCGGGCCCGTTCGTTCGGCATCGAAGGAGCGCGTTTGTCTTCGCACACCGGCGCGAATTCAACCGCCTTCGCACATACGAAAAAGGCGCCGTCCCGGGGGACGACGCCTGTTCATCAGATCCAAGCGCTTCGCTTAGTAGCGGCCGGCCAGCGGCGAAGTCGGATCCAGGATCGGATCGAGCGGCGAGAAGTCGATGTTGCGGATCGCGCTCGACCGGGCGCCGACGAACGGGCCGTTGGTGATCGGATCGGCGAGGATACCGGTGCCGAAACGGTCGTTGCGACCGTAAGGCGGGGAGTTCAGGTAGCTCGCCGTGATGAGCTGCGGGTTCGTGGCCGGATTGCTCACGGAGCCATTGTTGGCCTCCACCACGTTGCCGGCATCGAGCCAGGAGCGCGGGCGGATGCGGATCGGCAGCGGCTGGCTGACGCGAACGCCGGCGGGAGCATAGCGTCCCTGCGCTTCGGCCGCGGTGTTGAGGCCGACGCCGGCGAGGGTCAGGGCGCCCATCAGGGCAATCGTGGCAGAGCGCATGATGCACCTTGTGTAAATCTGGAGCGAATGTGTAGGCCGAACTCGTTAAGAAACTCGGCCATTCGTATGCGGGGTTGACGTTCGAACCCGCGCTTTAGTTCCACGATTAAGGCCGCGCTTGCGCATTGCGCCGCAATCTGGCCTCATTTTTTCGTGGGCCGCCCGTGGCGAGGGACCCCGTCCGGGTATCCGGCGGCGGACGGCAGGCGGGATCGCGCCGTCCGGAGAAGCCGGGCGTGTCCGGCGCGGCCGCGAGGAGGCCATTGAGGGCACAAGCCACGGCGCGGGGCTCCGGCGCCTGGCCGAGGGGGGCGCAGAGCCAGCCGTCGAACCGGAAGAGTGCGCCGGCCGATCCGGCAAAGCCGGTGCAGATCCGGTCGAGGGGGCCGCTGAACGTCGCCTCGAGGGTCTCGACGGCACCGAACTTCGTCTCGATGCGCCCGCGCTCGCCCGTGCGGATCACCGAGAGGCCGGGACCGTCGGCGGCGCGCCGGGCGAGGGTCACGAACAGGCGTCCGGCCGGGGCGCCCGGACCGGCTTCGGCGACGGTGAGGCGCAGGTAGGGCGACTCGATGTTCGGGAAGGCACCGAGAGCGAGGGTCTCCTCGCGCCGGCCGCTGACGGGATCGTGGCGCACGGCCTCGGTCCGGGCCGGTTCTCCGGCCCCGGAATCGTCGAGGCGGAAGCGCGGCGCCGCGACGGCGCTCGGCATCGCCGGCCGGACGGCGAGGCTCACGCTCGGGACGAACGGCGCCGGCGCATCGGACGCCGCCGCAGCATCGCCCTCGGGCCGGGCCGCCTGCGGGCGGGTCTCGCGCGCGAGCAGGCTCAACCCGGCGATGAGGGCAGCCGCACAGGCGAGGCGCGGGAGAATCCGCAGGGCCGCCGCCGGGCGCCGCCGGGGACCGGCCAGGCCTGTCTCCCGTGCCGTGTCATCGCTCGTGGTGATCTGCCGCAACCGTACCGCCTCCGCTTCGGACCGCCCGTCGCGGCGATCCTCGCCGACCGGCCGGTACGATCCGGTTTCGGCCGCGCGCGGCGGCGGCGGTTTTCCGAGTCGCGGTGAATCGCTGCTTAAGCGTCGCGGGCCCGACCCATGCCATGACGGCATGACAGGGTGCGCTTGCGTCCGCGCGCGCCCGTCGCGATCTCATGGGCGGGGGTACGCGATCCGTCTTCCGGATCGATGAAGGACAGCCACACGATGATTCCGCTCTCCATCCTCGACCTTGCGCCGGTGCCGCAAGGGGCGACTCCGGGCGACGCCCTGCGCAATGCCCTCGCGCTCGCCCGCCACACGGAAGAACTCGGCTACCGGCGCTACTGGGTGGCCGAGCACCACAACATGATCGGCATCGCCAGCGCGGCGACCGCGGTGGTGGTCGGCTATCTCGCGGCCGGCACGCGCACCATCCGGGTCGGCGCCGGCGGCATCATGCTGCCGAACCATTCGCCCCTGGTGATCGCCGAGCAGTTCGGCACCCTGGAGGCCCTGTATCCCGGCCGGATCGACCTCGGCCTCGGCCGCGCGCCCGGCACCGATCCGCGGACCTCGCGGGCCCTGCGCCGGTCCCACGAGGCGGCCGACACCTTCCCGCAGGACGTCCGCGAGCTGCAGAGCCTGTTCGGCGATCTCCAGCCGGGGCAGGCGGTGCAGGCCGTACCCGGCACGGGGCTGAACGTGCCCCTGTGGGTTCTCGGATCGAGCCTGTTCGGGGCGCAGCTCGCCGCCGCCTTCGGCCTGCCCTATTCCTTCGCGTCGCATTTCGCGCCCGACGCCCTGCTGCCGGCGCTGGCGACCTACCGGGCGAACTTCGTCCCCTCCCCCCAGCTGGCGGCCCCGCACGCGATGATCGGCGTCAACGTGGTGGCGGCCGAGACCGATGCGGCGGCGCGCCGGCTGTTCACCTCGGCCCAGCAGCAGTTCACCCACCTGCTGCGCGGGACGCGAGGCCTGCTGCAGCCACCCCTCGATGACATCGAGACCTACTGGTCGCCCGCTGAGAAGGCGCAGGCCTCCCGGATGCTGGCCCGCTCCCTCGTCGGGTCGCCCGAGACCATCGCCCGCGGGCTCGCCGACCTCGTGGCCGAGACCGGGGCGGACGAGCTCATGGTGGCGTCGGCGATCCACGATCCGGCGGCACGCCAACGCTCCTACGCGCTCCTGGCCGAGGTGCGGGACGGCCTGGAACACCGGTCCGCCCGCGTCGCCTGAACACCCCTGCCGGATGCGGTGAACCCTTGACAGGTTCGGGAGCAAGGCGTCTTGCTCCCGCGCTTCACGACTCATGCCGCAGCGCGGCATGGGACGGCATGCCGGATGTCCCGGGATGTGCGACCTCCACGGCCGGCAGGCCGCCGCGCTGCCCGTCCCGGGTGGTGCGGCGCACGGTGGGGAGGCCCTTAGGACGGTGCCCAAGTCCCGAACGTTGCCGCTTGGCTTCAGTCGAGCGCCGTCCCGGGATCGGGCGCTTCGAGCGGAGTGGTGAGGATCATGGGTTACAAGGTCGCCGTCGTCGGTGCCACGGGCAATGTGGGCCGCGAGATGCTGGACATCCTGTCCGAGCGGGCGTTTCCCGCCGACGAGGTCGTGGCCATCGCCTCGCGCCGCTCCATGGGCCAGGACGTCTCCTTCGGCGACAAGATCCTGAAGGTGCAGGCGCTCGATTCCTACGACTTCTCCGACACGGACATCTGCCTGATGTCGGCGGGCGGCGAGACCTCGAAGGAATGGTCGCCGCGCATCGGCCAGACCGGCTGCGTCGTCATCGATAACTCGTCGGCGTTCCGCTACCATCAGGACGTGCCCCTGATCGTGCCGGAGGTGAACCCCGACGCGATCCTGGGCTTCTCCAAGCTCAACATCATCGCCAATCCGAACTGCTCGACGGCCCAGCTCGTCGTCGCCCTCAAGCCGCTCCACGATGTCGCGAAGATCACCCGCGTGGTGGTCTCGACCTACCAGTCGGTCTCGGGCGCCGGCAAGGACGCCATGGACGAGCTGTTCCAGCAGACCCGCTCGGTCTTCACCGCCGGCCAGATGGTGCAGGAGAAGTTCCCCAAGCGCATCGCCTTCAACGTCATCCCTCAGATCGACGTCTTCATGGAAGACGGCTTCACGAAGGAAGAGTGGAAGATGATGGCCGAAACGAAGAAGATGCTCGACCCGAAGATCAAGCTCACGGCCACCTGCGTGCGGGTGCCGGTGTTCATCGGCCACGCCGAGGCGGTCAACGTCGAGTTCGAGAGCCCGATGTCGGCCGACGAGGCCCGGGCGATCCTGCGCTCGGCGCCCGGCATCCTTGTGGTCGATAAGCGCGAGCCCGGCGGCTACATGACTCCGCACGAGGCGGCGGGCGAGGACGCCACCTACATCTCGCGCATCCGCGAGGACGCCACCGTGGAGAACGGCCTCGCGTTCTGGTGCGTGTCGGACAACCTGCGCAAGGGTGCGGCCCTCAACACCGTGCAGATCGCCGAGATGCTGGTGAACCGCAAGCTCCTGCCGCGCCATCAGGCCGCCTGAAGCGCCCTCCCCGGTCCGTCGCGGACCGGGTTCTTCGAATCTTGCCAGAGACGCCGTCCCGTTCGCGGGGCGGCGTTTTGCGTTCGAAGGCCCTCTTGACCGGCAATGGACCGAAATCGAATTTACTTGAATAATTTCCTATTGTGCGCATCCTACGGTAGAACATTTCATGAACAAAGGTGTTCGCCATGCCAGTGCGCAACCGAGATTTCCGGCTCCGGACGACGGACGGTCGCGATGAGATGCGGCTTCGCCTCGCCCTCCTGACCACGGAGACGAAGCTGCTCCGCGTCCGCCACCTGATGCGGAAGTACGACCCGAATCAGCCCCGCGTTCCGGCCGGCCAGGGCGGCGGCGGACAATGGAGTCCGGCCGGGGGCGGGAACGATTCGAGTTCGCAGACGCAGCAGCGGACGCTGCTGGACGGCGGCGGTGAAGTCCTTACCCTTCGCATTCGCTCCGGCCGCAATGAAGGGGACGAACAGCACCGGGTCATCACGCCCGACGGCGACAGCCGCTTGTTCGAGAATTCCGGCGACACCCAGACCGTTCGCGACGGGCAGACCGGCGAGGTCCTCTCGCGCGGAACGTTCCTGGGAGCGAGTGCGCCGCCCGAGGCGACGGTGCAACCGGTCTTCCTGCCGTTCGTCGTTGTCCCCGCCGTCGCAGCGACGCTGGAAGCAGCCGCGTTCCTGTTCATCTACCTCCGGGCGCGGGAACCGCGTTTCGGGAAGGCGCCCGGTACGACCGCCCTGCGCTACGACTTCGAGACGGATGTGGACAAGAAATATCCGTTGATCTGGGTTGGACCGGTCAGCCAAACGACGCTCAATCAGGCGTGTCCCCTCAATCGCGAGGTGCAGGCGGTGACGAACGAGGCGGCGAAGCGATTGCGGGCTTTGAATCCGCATTTGGACAACACAAGACTTGGCAATCTTATTCACTATGATATTGCCAGGACATTCAAAAATTTGAATTACCTGGGTGTTCATGTAGAGCTTTCGCTCGATAGGAGCGGCATAGATGCTCATTATGGCAAGAAAGATTCGGTTCGCTTGGATCTCTTCGAGCTAACACCGGACAATAAGGTGTGCATCTATGACTATAAGACCGGCAGAGATGAGCTGACCCCTACTCGCGCTCTTTTGCTAACTAGGATCGCAAAGACTCGCTTTCCTGAATCGGAAGGTATTATCATGATACAAGTCCGGCCTGAAATATGACAACAAAACGTCAGATCAAGTCTTTGGTTCAGCCACTTCTGGAGAGGAATCCGGACCTCGTCCTCGTCGGAAACCAGACTCTCTGGTTTCGCCCGGTGGGATCGGTTGGGCGAGTGATCCGAATCGATCGCACGAGCGATGCCGACCAGTGTGTCGCGGATTGGTTTCTGACGGAATTCTTCATGCCCGGCGTTCGGACATGGGAGACGTACGGACGTTGCGGTGATCGCATCGGTCGTTCGGATGGTTTCAAGGGTGGTTGGTATTGGTCCTGGTCCGATCCGACGATGCAGGCGGATTTCATCACACGGGTCGAAGCGGACGCCCTGGACCGACTTCGACCCTTCGATACAGTCGACAAGTGCCTGAATTTCACCCGCGCGCGCCCTGAAACATTTATCCGTCTCGATTCGCATTGGTATCTCTTCGCCCACATAGCCCTCGGGGAACTCGACGCGGCGCGGGCGATGTGGACGAAGTCCAGGGAGTACTATCGCCCGGGCCGGATCATGGACGAACCCTTTCATCAATTGGAATATGACCGCCTTTGTCTGATCGACGCGCCGCTGATGGCCGACGACCGGGCGGGGCTGGCAGCTCTCCTGCACCGGTGGGAGGCGGAGAACATCGTCGGCAGCCCCCTCGAACCCCACTGGGTCAAGAAGCCCCTCCCCCTCGAAGTGGGCTGATGCGGCATCCGACCCACGAAAAAGCCGGCGGCGTCGCGAGGACGCCGCCGGCTTTTTTGTCCGCCATGCAGGCCGTTATCAGTCCGCGCGCACGAAAATCGTCGTGGCCAGCGGCGGGATGGTCAGGCTGATGGAATGGCTCTGGCCGTGGCTGGCGATGGCTTCGGCACGCACCCCGCCCATGTTGCCGACGTTGGAGCCGCCGTAGCGCTCGGCGTCCGAGTTGATGGCCTCGCGGTAGAAACCCGCCTCCGGCACGCCGATGCGGTAGCTCTCGCGCACGACGGGCGTGAAGTTCGACACCACCACGGCGACCTCGCCGGCCTCGCGGCCCTTGCGGGCCCAGGCGATGACGCTGTTGTCCTGGTCGTCCGCCACCAGCCACTGGAAACCGGCGGCTTCCGTGTCGCGGGTGTGGAGGGCCGGGACGGCTGCGTAGAGGTGGTTAAGGTCGCGGACCAGATCCTTGACGCCCTGGTGGTGGGGGTCGTCGAGGAGGTGCCAGTCGAGGGACTGGTTGTGGTTCCACTCCTTCTCCTGGCCGAACTCGCAGCCCATGAAGAGCAGCTTCTTGCCCGGATGGCCCCACATGAAGCCGTAATAGGCTCGGAGGTTGGCGAACTTCTGCCAGCGGTCGCCGGTCATCTTGCCGAGCAGCGAGCCCTTCCCGTGCACCACCTCGTCGTGGGACAGGGGCAGGATGAAGTTTTCCGAGAAGGCGTAGAGCAGGCCGAAGGTCAAGTCGTGGTGGTGGTAGCGCCGGTGGATCGTCTCCTTGGAGACGAAGTTCAGGGTGTCGTGCATCCACCCCATGTTCCACTTGAAGCCGAAGCCGAGGCCGCCCGTGTAGGTCGGGTGGGAGACGCCGGGCCAGGAGGTGGATTCCTCCGCCACCGTCAGGGTGCCGGGGGCGTGGGCGTAGGTGGCCTCGTTGGTCTTGCGCAGGAAGTCGATGGCGTCGAGGTTCTCGTTGCCGCCATAGCGGTTCGGGATCCACTCGCCCTGCCGGCGCGAATAGTCGAGGTAGAGCATCGACGCGACGGCATCCACGCGCAGGCCGTCGAGGTGGTAGTGCTCGAGCCAGAACCGGGCGTTGGCGGCGAGGAAGGTCGAGACCTCCGACCGGCCGAAATTGTAGATGTAGGTGCCCCAATCCTGATGGAAGCCCTGGCGCGGGTCGGCATGCTCGTAGAGGTGCGTGCCGTCGAACTGGCCGAGACCGTGGGCATCGAGGGGGAAGTGGCCCGGCACCCAGTCGAGCATCACACCGATGCCGGCGTCATGCGCGGCATCGACGAAGGCGGCGAAGTCGTCGGGCGTGCCGAAGCGGCTCGTCGGGGCGAACAGAGACACCGGCTGGTAGCCCCATGAGCCGTCGAACGGAAACTCCGTGATCGGCAGCATCTCGATGTGGGTGAAGCCCATCTCCTTGACGTAGGGGATGAGGCGGTCGCCGAGTTCCTTGTAGGTGAGGTAGCGGTTGCCCTCCTCGGCCACCCGCGCCCACGAGCCGAGATGGACCTCGTAGATCGAGATGGGGACATGGCGCGGGTCCTTTTCCCCGCGCGTCGCCATCCACTTCTCGTCGTGCCAAGCGGGATCGTTGGTGCCCTGCAGGACGGAGGCGGTCTCGGGGGGCTTCTGCGCCGCGAAGGCGACGGGGTCGGCCTTCAGCGGCAGCACGGTCCCGTCAGGGCCGAGCAGCTCGAACTTGTAGTGCGCGCCCGCCTTCAGGCCGGGGACGAACAGTTCCCACACCCCGCCGTTCTGCCACAGGCGCATGGGATGGCGCCGGCCGTCCCAGGCGTTGAAGTCGCCGACCACGCTGACGCGGCGGGCGTTGGGTGCCCACACGGCGAAGCGGAAGCCCTGGATGCCGTCGACCGTGCGCGCCTGGGCGCCGAGGATGCGGTAGGTGACGTTGCTGCCGACCTCGCGCAGGGCGTCGATGTCGTGCTGCTCCAGGGACGAGCCGAAGCCGTAGGGGTCGTGGCGGTTGCGCTCGGTGCCGTCCCAGTCCTCCACGGCGAGTTCGTAGAGCGGGCGACCCTGGGCTTCGACCTTCGCGACGAAGAAGCCGTCCGGGTGCTTGCGCTCGAACGGGATGCGCTTGCCCCCCGTCAGGAGGGTCGCGCCCTTCGCCTCCGGCAGCACGGCCCGGACTTCCCAGGCGCCCGGCCCGACCTCGTGGGGGCCCAGCACCGAGAACGGATCGCCGTGGTTGGCCGCCATGATGGCGGCCACCGAATCGGGATGCACGCCGCGCGTCTCGGGCGCCCGCGTGCCCGTGGCAACAGGCGGTACGTTCGCGGCCCCCGAGGTTGCCGATGCGTGCCCGGTGCGGCCCGCGAACGTCTCGTCGATGCCCGTCATTCAAACGCCTTTCTTGATATCGTCCAGAATGGTCAGAACCCCACGTGCGGGGATTTCGATCCAATCGGGACGGTTGTTCGCCTCGTAATCGACCTCGTAGAGGGCCTTGGTCAGGAGCGACAGCTTCAGCAGCCGGCTCTCGGTCTCCGCATCCGTTACCCCGCCGCCGCTGGCCGAAACCGTCTGCCGATAGCCGTCGAGGAACGCCGCATCGATCATGCCACGCCAGGCGATGGAGGCCCGGCGCGCCCGCTCCTCGGAATCGGCGAAGCGTACGGCGATCTCGCGGGTCACGGTCTCGGCGCCGTAGGCGAACGAGCGCATCATCCCGGCGACATCGCGGAGCGGCGTCGCCTTGAGGCGGCGCTCGTCGGCCGGCCGCGAGGGCTCGCCCTCGAAATCGACGATGATGAGGTCGTCCTCCGCCGCCAGCACCTGCCCGAGGTGGTAGTCGCCGTGGATACGGGTCTTCGTGGCCCCGAGCGGGGGCCGGGCCGTGAGCGCCTCGATGGCGTCCTCGACCTCCCGGCGGCGCCCGGCGAGCTCCGTGCTCGCCGCGTTGGCCGTGCGTCCGGCGAGCGCATCGAGGCCCCGGAAGGCGCGCTCGGCCTGGCGGCGGGTGTCGTCGCCGAGCGCGTGCAGGTCGGCATGCTCGAACGGCTCGGCCGCAAAGGCCGGGTCGTCCGTCGCCACCGCGAAGGCGTTGTGCATCTCGGCCGTGCGGCGGCCGAGCAGGATCGCCCAGCGCAGGTGGGACTCGAACGCCTCCTCGGGCGTCGGCGCCTCGCTCTCGGGGGCGAGCACCACCGTGTCGAAGTCGCGGCGCAGGCCCTCGAGCATGAGGGTCCAGGCGTCGCCCTGGTTCGGCACGAACTTCTGCAGGACGGCGACGGCCGTGCGCACGCCGTCGGGATCGACATGCTCGACGACGCCGAGCAGGGCCGGCGTGTTGTTGAAGTAGGCGGTTTCCGTGAGGAAGCGCCCGACCTCGATCTCGGGATGGACCCCGGTCTGGAGCCGCCGCAGCAGCTTCAGCATCATCTTCGAGCCGATGGCGATGGAGGTGTTGCTTTGCTCGGCGCTGAGGTTGCGCACCTCGCCTGCCTCGAACGTGATCGCCGGGTCGAAGGCGGACGTCGTCGAGAACACGAGCTTGCCCGTCTCGGTGGGCAGCTCGCGGCCTTCCCGCATGCCTTCCACCATGGCGACGGCAAAGGCCGGCGAGGCCGAGGCGCCGAACAGCAGGCCCGTGCGCGGACCGCGCCGGACCCGGGCCACGGCGAACGGCATCAGGGTCTCGTCCTCGCGGCCCTCGTCGACGGCGACGGGCACGAAGTAATCCTGACGCTCGCCGTTAGCGAGGTGGACTGCGACGCGCGGCAGAAGGAAGCGCGCCTCGCCCGTCGCATCCTTGAGGGTCGCGCTGTCGGTGACGCTCACCGATTTGATGCGCGAGCCCTTGGCGCCGAACCAGCGGCGGGTCGCGATGAAGCGCGGCGCCACGGTGCGCTCGAAGGCGGTACGCTCGCGCCCGGCCATCAGGGTCTCGATGCCGCCGGTCAACACCAGGGTGAACAGCTCCGGCGTTTCCGGCTGCGGGCCGATGGTGCCGGTGTTGGCCGCGCTGAGGGAGAACCAGTAGAAACCGTAGGAGGGCAGCGTCAGCAGGTAGGGCAGCTCGCCGATGGCCGGGAATTCCGAACCGCCGGTGAGCTCGATGGGAACGGCGTTGCGCAGTTCCGAGAGATCGAGCTGCACGGCCTGCGGCGCGCGCGAGAGGTTCGCCACGCACAGCACCCGCTCGCCCTCGAACTCGCGAATCCAGGCGAGAACCTTGCGGTTCGAAGGATACAGGAACTGCATCCCGCCGCGGCCGAGGGCCACGGAATTGTTGCGGATGGCGATCATGCGCCGGGTCCAGTTCAGCAGGCTGGTCTGCGACTGGGTCTGCGCCTCGACGTTGATGGCATCGAAACCGTAGATCGGGTCCTGCACCGAGGGCAGGAACAGCTTGGCGGGATTGGCGCGGGAGAAGCCGCCGTTGCGGTCCGGGGACCACTGCATCGGGGTGCGCACGCCGTCGCGGTCACCGAGGTAGATGTTGTCGCCCATGCCGATCTCGTCGCCGTAGTAGAGCACCGGCGTGCCGGGCATCGACAGGACGAGGGACTTCATCAGTTCGATCTTGCGCCGGTCGTTCTCCAGGAGCGGCGCGAGGCGGCGCCGGATGCCGAGATTGATGCGGGCGCGGCGCTCGGCGGCGTAGAACGACCACAGGTAGTCGCGCTCTTCCGCCGTCACCATTTCGAGGGTCAGCTCGTCGTGGTTGCGCAGGAAGATGGCCCACTGGCAGCCCTCGGGGATCTCCGGGGTCTGGCGCATGATGTCGGTGATCGGGTGCCGGTCTTCCCTGGCGATGGCCATGTACATGCGCGGCATCAGCGGGAAGTGGAACGCCATGTGGCATTCGTCGCCGTCGCCGAAGTACTGCGCCGTCTCCTCGGGCCACTGATTGGCTTCCGCCAGCAGCATCCGGTCGGGATAGCTCGCATCGAGGGCCGCGCGGATCGCCTTGATGACCGTGTGGGTCTCGGGCAGGTTCTCGCAGTTCGTGCCGTCGCGCTCGATCAGATACGGGATCGCGTCGAGGCGCAGGCCGTCGACGCCCATGTCGAGCCAGTAGCGCATCACCTCGATGACGGCCTCGAGCACGGCCGGGTTGTCGAAGTTGAGGTCGGGCTGATGGCTGTAGAACCGGTGCCAGAAATACTGCTTGGCGACGGGGTCCCAGGTCCAGTTCGAGGTCTCGGTGTCGAGGAAGATGATCCGCGTGTCGGCATACGGCGTGTCGGTGTCCGACCAGACGTAGAAGTCGCGTTCCGGCGATCCAGCCGGTGCCTCGCGGGCGCGCTGGAACCAGGGATGCTGATCCGAGGTGTGGTTGATGACGAGCTCGGTGATGACGCGCAGGCCACGCTCGTGCGCGGCCTCCACGAACTTCCGGAACTCCTCCATGGTGCCGTAGGAGGCGTTGACCTCGCGGTAGTCGCCGATGTCGTAGCCATCGTCGCGCAGGGGCGACGGATAGAACGGCATCAGCCAGATCGCCGTGACCCCGAGGTCGCGGACGTAGTCGAGCTTCTGCGTCAGGCCCTCGAAATCGCCGATCCCGTCGTTGTTCGAGTCGAAGAACGACTTGACGTGGATTTGGTAGATGATGGCGTCACGGTACCATTGCGGATCGCTGCGATCGATCATCGCGTCGTTGCCTCATGCATCGAGTTCAAGGGCGTATTCGGAGTGTGCGCACCGGGGCCCGTACGGGGATCGCCGGGTGCGGCGTCCATCGGGTGGATAGGCGCCGACACTGAGGCGACACCGCGACGATCGCTCACGATTGTCGCGGTTTCTGCTGACATGGGTCCGGTCAAGGCGCAACCCGGCGCGGGGCCCGCAGGCGCCAGACGATGGCCGAGCGTTCGGCCGGATCGAAGGCGATGCGGTGGGACTTGCCGCGCAATTCGAATTTGTAGCCGAGCAGCAGGTCCTCGACCTCGACCGCGCCGTCGTCGGGCTGGCCGACGAGCCACAGGGGCACCTCGTAGGTGCATTCCTGGCGGTTCTTCGGATCGAGGTTGACCATGGTGAAGATGCAATTGTCGCCTTCCGGCGTGGTCTTGGCGTAGGCGATGATCTCGTCGTTGTACGCACCCGTGAAGACCACATTGCGGAAATCCCACAGGGCCGGATTGTCCTGGCGGATGCGGTTAAGCTTGATGATGTGCTCGCGGATGTTGCCGGGCCGGTCGTAGTCCCAGGCCTTCAGCTCGTATTTCTCGGAATTCAGATACTCTTCCTTGCCCGGATAGGGCGCGGCCTCGCACAGTTCGAAGCCGTTGTAGATGCCCCAGACGCTGGAGAGTGTCGCGGCGAGGGTGGCGCGCACGACGAAACCCGCCCGCCCGCTGGTCTGCAGGTAGATCGGGTTGATATCCGGCGTGTTCGCGAAGAAGTTCGGGCGGTAATACTCGCCCATCTCTCCCGCCAGTTCGGTCGAGTAGGCGATGAGGTCGGCCTTGGTGTCGCGCCAGGTGAAGTAGGTGTAGCTCTGCTGGTAGCCGGCCTTGGCGAGCTTCTTCATCATCTTCGGCCGGGTGAAGGCCTCAGCTAGGAAGATCACGTCGGGGTAGCGGCCGTTGACCTGCCCGATCATCCATTCCCAGAACGGAATCGGCTTGGTGTGCGGGTTGTCGACCCGGAAGATGCGGGCGCCGAGGGCGGCCCAGCCGAGCACGATGTCGCGCAGCTCGATCCACAGGGAGGGAAGCGCCCCGCCGTAGAAGTGGACGTTGGAAATGTCCTCGTACTTCTTCGGCGGGTTCTCGGCGAATTTCAGGGTGCCGTCGGGCCGCCACTCGAACCACTCCGGGTGGTCCTTGATCCAGGGGTGGTCGGGCGAGCACTGGATGGCGAAGTCGAGGGCGATCTCCATGCCGTAGGCATGGCTCGCCGCCACCAGCCGGCGGAAATCGTCCAGGGTGCCGAGGTCGGGATGCACCGCCTCGTGGCCGCCGTCCTCCGAGCCGACGGCGTAGACCGAGCCGACATCGCCTTCAAGCGCCTTGAGGGTGTTGTTCTTGCCCTTGCGGTTGGTCTTGCCGATGGGGTGGATCGGGGTGAAGTACAGAACGTCGAAGCCGAGTTCGCGGATCTCGGGCAGGCGCCGGATCACGTCGTCGAAGGTCCCGTGGCGGTTGACGTCCATGGACTGCGAGCGCGGGAAGATCTCGTACCAGGCCGAGAACCGGGCCGCGAGGCGGTCGGCGATGACCGGGACGTTCACGGGGTAGCGCGACAGGTTCACCCGCGGCGCGTAGCGGCGGACGAGGCGCGCGTTCTCAGGGATCAGCATGAGATTGAGCTGAGCCGCCGAGCCGGTGATCTCGGCATCGAGGGCGGTGGCGAGCGCCTTCAGCCGGTCGCGGTCGGCGCCCGCGGCCTCGTCGGTCGCATCGACCACGAAGGCGATGCCCTCCACCGTCTCCAGTTGGACGTCGACCCCGGCGTCGCGCTTCTTCAGGGTGTCGCGCATCCACGACGAGAACGCATCGCGCCACGCCCGAATGGTGAATTCGTAGCGGGCGTTGCGCTCCAGGGGGAAGTGTCCGCCCCAACGGTCGTTCTCGATGAACACCATCGGGTCGGAGGCCCAGATGTCCTCGCCGACGATGCGGGACAGGATTTCGGCATCGATGATCTCGTGGCCGTCGCTGAAGATGTCGGCCGTGACGTGGACGCTCTCGCCGACCACGCGCTTGACCGCCGAGCGGCCGCCGTCGATCTCGGGCGACACCGCCTCGATGACGACGCGGCCCTCGCCCGTCGGCGTGGTGAGCGGCGGCTCCTTCGTGACCGTTTCGCGGGAGGCACTGAGGATGCGGACCTCGCCCGGCTGCAGGTCGACGCTGATGCCGGGGGTGAACGCAATGGGGGCGACGTCCGGCGTGCGGTCGGTGAAGGTCCCGAGCATGCCGCCCGTGCGGGCGACGAGGGGAGCGGCGTCCACGGCCACCGGGACCGTGCCGGGGTTGTGGAGCACGAGCACGGCGCTGCGGGCCGAGGCGCCGTGGCCGGTGTCGAAGCGCAGGAGGGCGACGAACGCCGCGTCGGGTGCCGAGATGCGCGCCTGCGCGCCCTCGACGTTGGCCGCCGGGAGTTCGGCGCGCAGCTTATTGATGGCGGTGACGTAGGCCGAGATGTCGATGCCGGTGTCGGATTCGCGGGTCTCGGGCGTGGTCTCGACCACGTGCAAGCTCCTGGCGTAGCCCCACTCGTACCCGATGGGCATGAGCACGCCGGCGGAGAAGAAGGCCGCGAGTGCGTAGCGCGCCTTGAGGTGGCGTGCGATGGATTCGGCATCGCCGTCCAAGTCCGCCGCGAGGCGGGCCATGTCGTGGTTCTCGGGGAATGCGATGGAGGGGGCGACGACGCGCAGACGGTCGTACTGCTCCAGGGCCCAGGGAGCCTTGAGGTCCCACCAGGCGAAGCTGTTGAACAGGTAGTCGAACCCGGCGCCCGCCGTGGCCTGCGCCTCCTCGAAGGTGCAGCCGAGGGTCTCGGCGGCGAACAGGCATGTGGGCTCCACCGCCTTGGCCGCGCCGATGAGGTCGCGCCACACGGGGGCCGGCACCTTGTAGGCGGCGTCGCAGCGGAACCCGGCAACGCCGAGGTCCTGCAGGCGGTTGACGTAGCCCGACCACAGGGCGGTCAGCTCCGTGCGGCTCTTCTCCGTGTGATAGTCGAGTTCGGCGAGGTCACCCCACACCGTGCGCTTCGTCGGATCGTCGGGATCGACGGCGTAGGGGCTCTCGATCTCGCCGTCGGCGTTGCCGAGAAACAGGTCGGGCCGGTCGCGGGCGAGCGAGCCGTCGCGGGCGGTGTGGTTGACCACGAGGTCGGTCATGACGCTCAAGCCCTGGGCGCGGGCGGCGGCGCAGAACCGGCGGATCTGCTCGTCGTCGGACGTGCCGTTTTGGTCGCGGAACCGCTCGTCCAGGCGGTCGGTGTCGGCCACCGCGTAGAGGCTGCGCGAGCCGCCAGTCTGGTGGAACGGGTTGAGGTAGACCCAGTCGAACCCGAGGGCCGCGATGCGCGGCAGTTCGGCGGTCCAGGACGAGACCCGGCCGACGAGCAACGGGAACAAGTTGTAGATGCGCGGCCCCTCGGCGCGGGGCGCGAGGCCTTGGGGAAGCGGCACCACGCCGGCGTCGGTCCGCTGGGCGGTACTCGTTGCGGGGCTCGGTGCGTTCATGCGTGCTCCATTGGGTTCTTGTGTCTCGCACTATCCCTCCCCCTCAACGGGAGAGGGTGCCTGCGGAGCAGGCGGGAGAGGGGGCGACCTTCCCGGACAAGGCGCTGCCCCCCTCCCGGTCGCTCCGCGACCACCCTTCCCCGCATAGGGGGGAGGGTCGAACGGCCATCAGCGGGTCCGTTTCAGGACCGCGTAGGGCAGACGCGCGAACAGGCGGTCGAGTTCGATCCGTCCATCCTTCGCCTCGGCGGTGTCCCCCGTGACGAGGTCGGTCCAGGCGCTATCGGCCTGCACCGGCAGGTGGGTCCCGGCGAAGGCCGCGCCCGACCACACTCCGTCCCCGACGAGACCAGAGACGAGGCGCGGTACGGCGACCAGGAGGTCGCCTTCCCCGCTCGTCGCATCCGAACGTGTGAAGGCGATGACATGATCGGCTTTTCCGCCGGCCGGAACGACGGCCTGATAGTCGGCTTCGGCGTAGAAGGCCGGCCGCTCGGTCCGGTCGGCCAGCAGGCGGGCCAGGGTCGCCTGTTTGACCCGGCCGTCGCTCCAATGCGCCAGGAGATCGGGGACCGCGCCGCCCTCCTCAAGGGATCGGGCGAGCGCCGGATAGTCCACCGGGCGGCGATTGTCGGGATCGACGAACGAGAAATCCCAGAACTCCGTGCCCTGATAGGTGTCGGGCAGGCCCGGCAGGGTCGCCTTCAGCACCGTGCGGCCGAGACCCGCGATCATACCGAGATGGGCCAGGCGCTTGGCGAAGGGCCGCATCCGCGACAGGAACTCCGAGCCCGGGGCGATGAGCTTGGCGAAGAGCGCGTGGACGGCGCCCTCGTAGGATTCGTCGACGTTGACCCAGCTCGACCGGCGCTTCGATTCGCGCAGCGCCTTTTCGGAGTAGGCGTCGAGGCGGTGGCGGAAGTCCTCGACGGCCGCGGGCTCGTCCCGGTCCAGCAGTTCGAGGGGCCACGCGCCCAGGATCGCCTGAAAGAACATCCACTGGTCGTTGGAATCCGGCACGGCCTCGCCGTCGATGGTGGTGAGGTGCGGGCCGGCAAGCGCTTGCCATGCGGTCCAGGCCTCGGCCCAGTCACCGGGCATCTCCGAGAGGGCGAGCAGGCGCGAGCGGGCATCCTCGCCGCGCTTGGTGTCGTGCGTCGCCGTGGCGATCATGGCGTTGGGCCAGTCGCGGGCGCGGGCCGCCTGGAGGGCGTGGAAGTGTGCGGCGTCGATGCCGTACTCGCCCGGATCGCCGCCGACTTCGTTCAGCGCCAGCAGTTCCGAGAACCGGTAGAACAGGGTGTCCTCCAGGCTTTTGGCCATCACCGGGCCGGTGAGCTGCTGGAAGCGGCGGCGGAAGCGCAGGATCACCGCCGGGTCGGGGCGACCCGGTCCGGTGACGTCGATGCGGCCCAGCATGGCGTCGGCGGCGAAGTCGTGCACCGAACGGTCCGGCAGGGCGCTCCAGCGCTTCGCCTTCTTCACCGCATTCTCGATGAGGCGGACATCCTCGTCCTCGACGTCGCTCTCGTCGATGTCCCCCGGCAGGTAGCTGCGGTAGGTGGGAAAGCGCGCGATGATCTCGATGAGCGCCCGGCGGATGGCGTTGACGGAGAAGTCGCGGGTGCGCCGGTCGGCATCGGCCACGGCCTTGAGGTCCGAGGTCATCACCTCGAGCTCGGAGGCGAAGCTGATCTCCAGGATTTCGGCCTTCGCCGCGCGAAGCTGAAACTTGTAGGGCTCGTCGAAATGCGTGCGCGCCTCGTAGAGGTCGCGGATCGCTGTCTGCTTGCCCTTGTCGACCAGGATGCCGTCGAGCTGGTTCAGCACGTCGTAGCCGGTGGTGCCGGCGACGGGCCAAGGCCGCAGGCGCTCGCCGGGCTCGAGGATCTTCTCAACCACCACGTAGAAGCCGGGGCCGACGGCCGCTTGCAGCGCGCGGGCATAGCCCTGCGGATCGGCGAGACCGTCGATGTGGTCGATGCGAAGGCCGTCGATGCGGCCCTCGCGGATGTGGCGGAACACCGTCTCGTGCGAGCGCTGGAACACGTCGGACTTCTCGACGCGCAGGCCTGCCAGGCCGTTCACGTCGAAGAACCGGCGGTAGTTGATATCGCTCGCCGCCACCCGCCAATGGGCCAGCCGGTAGGATTGCTGCTCCAGCAGGCGGTGCAGGGGCCCGAAGCTGTCGGGATGTCCCTTGGCGCCATTCAGGAGTCGCAGGGTCCGTCCGATGGCCTCCGCGATGGCGGGCGAGGCGGCGACCGCCTCGACGAGGCGCTCCTTCAGGTCCTCGGCCTCGGCCGGGAAGGCCCGGCGACGCTCGTCATTGGTCTCCTCGCCCATGAGGCGAAGGCGCTCGGAGATGCCGAGCACTTCCAGAGCTGCCGCATCCTCGATGTCGCCGAGCGCCGCGAGGGAGCGGTTGAGGATGGTCGGATATTGCTGCGGGCAGATCGGGAATTCGTGCTCGTAGTGCCAGACGCTGAAGGCGCCTTTCTGCGGATCGAACTTCAGCTCTAGCGTGCCCCTCTCCAGGGCCTCGCCGTAGCGGTCGCCGAGGAACGGCACCACGAGCTTGTTGTTGGCGCCGAGCCTGGACCAGTCGATATCGAAGGCGTCCGCGTGGGGCGACAGGCCGCCCCATTCGAGGACCGACAGCCACCACGGATTGTCGGCGCCGCCGACGCCCATGTGGTTGGGTACGATGTCGAGCAGCAGCTTCAGCCCGGCCGCGTGCAGGGTCTCGGAGAAACGCACGAAGCCTTCCTCGCCGCCGAGCTCCGGGTTGATGGTGGCGTGGTCGACGATGTCGTAGCCGTGGGTCGAGCCCGGTCGCGCCTTCTGGATCGGCGAGGCGTAGACGTGGCTGATGCCGAGCTTGGCTAGATACGGGACGATTTTTTCCGCGTCCGCGAAGGTGAAGTCCTTGTGGAACTGCAGCCGGTAGGTGGCACGCGGCGGCGGCGAAGCGAGGCGTGCAGCGCCCGAGCGCGGCCCGCGCTCCTCGGCCGCCAGGGAGGCGGCGAGCTTGGCGAGCGGCCCGCCGGGGGCCGCGATGGCCTCCAGAGTCCGGTCGAGCTTGCGCCGCCAGTTCGGGTAGCCCTCCGTCGAGCCCGGCACGTTGGCCTGGGACAGTTCGGAGACCACGTCCTCGTACTGCACCGCGGTCAGCATCGACGGCGCACGGGCGAGGTAGCGCGCGGCGGCTTCGAGAGGCGCGGCCTCAGGCGGATCGTAGCTCGGCAGCAACTGCTCGGCGGCCAACGCCTCGGTGAGGCGGGTGCGCTCGTCGACGCGCTCGCGCCGCTCCGTGTCGGCCCGCTCGGAATCGTAGAGGCCCAGCGCTTGACGGGTGTCGGTGTCGACCCCGCGCCACCAGCCGAGGAAGGTCGGCAGGTCGTGGGTGGTGATGGCCGTGAGGGCCTCGCGTGGATAGGCGGCCGGCGGCTTGAAGCGGGCGCCGTCCTCGCGCTCGAAGGCGAGGATGCGGTAGCTCAAGATACCCGCCTGCATCAGGGCGTCGGAGAAGCCCGCGGGCGCCGTGCCGAGATCCTCGGCGATGACGAGGCACTTGGCGCGGTGGCTCTCCAGGCGCAGCACGGCCAGCATGGGCTCGAACGGCATGGCGACGTAGGCGCCGGCCTGCGCCGTGGCGCCCAGCGGGATCAGGAACAGGCGGGCGAGCTGGAAAGCGTGGTCGATGCGGATGGCGCCCGCATGGCGCATGTTCGCCTGGACCAGGGCGCGGAAGGCGGCGAGGCCGTCGCGCTCCATCTCCAGGGGGTGGAAGGCCGGCAGACCCCAGTCCTGGCCCTTGGGCGCGAGCAGGTCGGGCGGCGCGCCGATGGAGACGCCGTTGGCGAACCGCTCGGGGTGCGACCAGATCTCGGAGCCGCCGCGATCGGCGCCGACCGCAAGGTCGCGATAGAGGCCGAGACGCATGCCGGTGCCCAGCGCGATCTCGGACGCGTCCTCCAGCTGCCGGTCGGCGAGGTACTGTAGCCAGACGTGGTAGGTCACCGTCGCCGCGTGCTCGGCGGCGAAGGCCCGCACGGCGTCGGTGCCGTTGCGCCGGTACTCTTCCGGCCAGTCGCCGAGCCAGAGGGCGCCCTGCCCCTGGAAATGTTCGGCCAGCGCCTCGAAGGTGCCGTGCGCCTCCAGATCCGCGCCGCCTGCGATGCGGAAGGCGGCAAAGCGCGCATCGGTACCGTCACGGGCGGCGGATTCCTGCCACAGGGCGCGGAGCACCGGCGAGAGCACGCCCCAGATCCCGGCGTGGTCGACAAGCTTGGCCTCGCGCAGGGCCTCGACCCGTGCGCCCATGGAGGCGAGGAGGTCCGCGGCCTTCGACCCGACGAAGCCCGGAAGGACACCCGGCTCGATGAACAGGGTCTCGAGGAACAGGCGCGAGGACGGCGAGTACGGGGAGATCTTGGTGCGATCGCTGGCGAACAGCGCGTGCACGGGGCTGAGGCCCAGGAACGAAGCGCCGCGCAGGCCGGCGTCGCGGGCGGCGCGGCCCGCATCGGCGTAGGAGCCGATCCCGAGGTTGTCCGGCGAACGCAGGCCGTAGAGCTGGGCGGCGAGCCCCCAGTCGCGCGCACCCTCGTCGGCATAGGCACGCGGACGCCAGCAGCGCTGGGGGGCTGCGATGACCCAGGATTCGGCGCGCTGATCGCCTAGCGTCGCCGTCAGGCGATGATAGCCGGGCGTCAGGGGCGGCAGTTCGAAGCCGGCTTGCGCCGAGGCGGGAACGGCGAGACGGCCCTCGCGGGTATGGCCGCGCTCATCGACGAGACGCCACGCCAGGGTCCCGGCCGCCGACACCCTCAGGGGCACCCGCGCGGCGCGGCGCGCCTCGACGGGCAGCAGCGACGGGGTCAGTCCCTCGCGAACCTTCGCCACGAGGCTCAGACTCGCGGCAACCTCAGCTTCGTCGCCGACGGGGAAGCCGAGGGCGGCGATCATGCCGCGCCGGATCTCCAGGGCAGTCTCCACGGCTTGGCCGAAGGCGTCGGTATAGCCGGGGGCGACGCCCAGAAGATCGGCGAGGCGTTCGAGGTCGCAGCTCATCAGTTCACACCCGTCAGGAAGATGCCCGTCCAGGACGGGAGTTCGATGGTCTCGCCGGTCACGACGTCGGCCCCGTTGCACCAAACGATCTGGCCTCCGCCGCGCGGCGTCTGCAGGGGCGCATCGCCGAAATTGGCGACGAAGCGCAGCCACCCACCCTCGTAGCGCCAGGTGCAGTCCACGGCGTCGGCACGTGGCAGGGTAGCCTTCGCCCCCCGATACGCCGTCTTCGTCAGGGGTACGACGGTCTGATGCCGGATCTGCAGGAGGTTGCGGGTGTCGGCCCACACGCCGCGATGGGGGGCGCGTTCAACTTCCGCCCAGTCGATCTGCGAATCCGTGAAAGTCTTCGCCTCCGTCGGATCGGGAATCATCGACGTGTCGTCGGCGAACGCCGCGAAGCTCTTGAACTCGCGCCGGCGGCCTTCGCGCACAGCCTTGTTCAGCTCCGCGTCGGGCGCGAAATCGACGAAGAACAGGAACGGTGCGGTGGCCGACCATTCCTCGCCCATCCACAGCATGGGGATCTGCGGGCTGAGCAGGAGGCCGGCGCGGGCAAGGGCGAGCTTGGCCGGATCGGCGAGCGCGGTCAGGCGTTCGCCGAGCGCCCGGTTGCCGACCTGATCGTGGTTCTGCAGGAAGGTGACGAAGGCCGAGGGCGGCAGGTGGCCCGAGGGCTCGCCGCGCGGATGGTTGTCGAGGGTCGGGAACGGCTCGCCCTGATAGGCGAAGCCTTCCGCCAAGCACCGGGCCAGATGGGCCACCGGCTTGTCCGAGAAGCTCTCGTAGTACCCGGCCTCTTCGCCGGTCAGCAGCACGTGCCAGCAATGATGCAGGTCGTCGGCCCATTGCGCCGTGTGCTGGACGGGCTGACCGTCGTCCCTGCGTTCCAGCCACTTCGCCTCGTTGGCCTCGTTCTCGAGGACGAGGTGGATGTGGCGGCCGGGCAGGCGGGCGCGGATCGTCTCGGCGAGCTCACCGATGAAGTGCTTTTCGGAATCGTCAAGGATGGCGTGGACGGCGTCGAAGCGCAGGCCATCGAAGTGGTATTCCTCCAACCAGTACAGGGCGTTCTCGATGAAGAAGTCCCGCACGGTACGGCCGCTGGTCTCGCCGTCGAAGTTGATGCCGGCGCCCCACGGCGTCTGGTGGCGCTCGGTGAAGAACGTCTTGGCGTAAGCGTGCAGATAGTTTCCGGCGGGGCCGAAGTGATTGTAGACGGCGTCGAGGAACACCATCAGGCCGAGGGAATGCGCCTTGTCGACGAAGCGCTTGAGGTCGTCGGGGCGGCCGTAGGCGCTGTCCGGCGCGTAGGGTAGTACCCCGTCGTAGCCCCAGTTGCGGGTGCCCTTGAAGTCGGCGAGCGGCAGCAGCTCGATGGCGGTGACGCCGAGGTCGCGCAGTTCCTCGAGCTTGCCTTCGAGGGCGGCGTAGGTGCCCTCCGGCGTCGCGGTGCCGACATGCAATTCGTAGAGGATCGTTTCCTCCCACGGGCGGCCGGTCCAGGCGGAATCGTTCCAGTCGAAGCTGCGCGGATCGATCACCTCGCTCAGGCCCGACACGTCGTCGGGCTGGAAACGCGAGGCGGGGTCGGGCACCACGAGGTCGCCGTCGATCCGGTAGCCGTAGCGCGCCCCCGCCTCGACGCCCGGCACGGTCACACGCCGCCAGCCCTCGCCGGCCTCGGCGATCTCATGATCGGTCCCATCGACCACGAGGGTGACGGACTTCGCGGTGGGAGCCCACAGGGCGAACCGCACGCCGTCTTTTCCCGCCTCGCCGCCGAAGGCCATCACATGGGCTCGCCGCATCGCAGTCCGTCTTTCGTCATTACCTGAGGGGCGATCGGCGAGCGAAGCCGGCCGACCCTTCAGAAGGCTGTCGGCCGCGCTCTTGTTCCATCGTTTCGAGGTAAGGCGTCCCGCCGCGTCGGCAACCGCCCAGCTCGATAGATTTGTGCGATGCGGGATCTCCGGCCGGTCGCGACGCCGGTGCTACGATCGTCCGTAGGTCGCCGGCCGGGTCCGCAGGACGTAGAGCGCGCGGGCGTCGAGGCGCAGGCGGGCGCCGGCCGGGAACAGGGTCTGGCCCTCCGGAACCGTGCCCGTCGATCGCGTCGTGTCGAACACCAGGCTCCACGGCCCTCCGATCACGGGCGCGAAGGTGAAGTCGCACGGGTCTTCGGCGGCGTTGACGAGAATGAGGAGTCGGTCGGCGTTGGGCAGATCGTTGCCGATCTGCATGCCGAAGGCCTGGCGGGTTTCCTCGGCCCAGGCGTTCCCGTCCATCTCCGCCCCGCAGGGCGACAGCCAGTGCACGTCGCGCAACGGGCCGTCCTCGACGGCGCCGCCATCGAGGAAATCGCGTCGGCGCAGGGCCGGCTGTTCCCGGCGCAGGCGGGTCAGGTTGGCGACGAAGCTGCCGAGCGCCGGATCGGGATCGGTCTCCCAGTCGACCCAGTTCGTGGCGTTGTCCTGATTGTAGGCGTTGTTGTTGCCGCCCTGGCTGCGCGAGCGCTCGTCGCCCATCAGCAGCATCGGCACGCCCTGGGCCAGGACGATCGTGGTCAGGATGTTCCGCTTCTGGCGGGCGCGCATCCCGAGAATCGCGGGATCGTCGCTCGGCCCCTCGACGCCGTAATTGCGCGTGAGGTTGTGACCATGGCCGTCGCGGTTGTCCTCGCCGTTGGCGAGGTTGTGCTTGTCCTCGTAGGCGACGACGTCGGCCAGGGTGAACCCGTCGTGAGAGGCGGCGTAGTTGATGCTGGCCAGTGGCGTGCGGCCGGAGGCGGCGAAGATCTCGCGCGAGCCGGAGAGCCCCTGCGTGACCTTCGACAGCACGCCCCGGTCGCCGCGCCAGAACCCGCGCACGCTGTCGCGGAACTGATCGTTCCACTCGCTCCACCCACGCGGATAGGCGCCGAGCTGATAACCGCCCTGCCCGATGTCCCACGGCTCGGCGATCATCTTGACCCGCGACAGGACGGGGTCCTGCGCCACGGCCTGGAAGAAAGCGGCCTTCGCCGAGAAGTCGTGGGGGACGCGGCCGAGACTGGTGGCGAGGTCGAAGCGGAAGCCGGCGACCCCGTAGGCCGTCACCCAGTGGCGCAGGGAATCGAGGGTGAGCTGCATCACCCTCGGGTGGTCGAGGTCGAGGGTGTTGCCGCAGCCGGTGCAATCGAGCTCCCGGCGCGGATCATCCGGTTCGAGCTTGTAGTAGCTCGCATTGTCGATGCCCCGGAACGACAGGGTCGGGCCGGAATGATCGGCCTCGGCCGTGTGGTTGTAGACGACATCCAGGAACACTTCGATCTCGGCCGCCGCCAATTCGCGGATCGCCGCCTTGAGGCCGCCGATCCCGGCCGGGCCCCGGTAGCGCGGTTCGAGGGCAAAGTAGTTCAGCGGCGAGTAGCCCCAGAAGTTGACCAGCCCCTTGTCCCCGAGGAAGCGGTCGTCGGCAAAGGCCTGGATCGGCAGGAGCTGGAGGGCGGTGACGCCGAGCTTCAGCAGATGTTCGATGATGGCCGGATGGGCCAGGGCCGCGTAGGTGCCGCGCGCGGCCTCCGGGACGTCGGGGTGGAGCTGGGTCAGCGCCTTGACGTGCGCCTCGTAGATCACCGTCTGCGACAGGGGACGGTGCACGGGACTGACCGCGAGATCGGGCACCTCCGGCGCGGTGACCACGCCGCGCGGCATGTAGGCCGCGCTGTCGCGCCGGTCGATCTGATCCTCCCGCAGGATTCCGCGCCGGTGACCGTAGAGGGCGTCGTGCCAGCGGATGCGGCCCTGGATCTCGCGGGCATAGGGGTCGAGGACGAGCTTGGCCGGGTTGAAACGGTGACCATGGGCCGGGTCCCACCGGCCGTGGACGCGGTAGCCGTAGAGCTGACCGGGAAACACGCCGCGCAGGTGGCCGTGCCAGACATCGTCCGTGCGGCAGGGTAAGCGGATGCGGCGGGTCTCGTGGCGCTCGCCCGGCTCGAACAGGCAGAGATCCACGGCGGTGGCGTTCTGGGAGAACAGGGCGAAGTTGACGCCCCGGCCGTCGAAATGGGCCCCGAGCGGCGCGGGTACGCCGTCGTCGAGGCCGATCATGCTGTCAGTCACAGAGACGTCCGCGATAGGGAGAGCCACGCCGGCGACGGCCGCCCGGCATGGAGTCCTGCAAGGCTTATTCCGCCGCGGCCGCCGCGGAAACCTATTCCGCAGCCGCCGCTGCTCGCGGCGGCTCGCGCTCGACGGTGCGGAAGTTCTCCAGCTCCGTCATGAAGTTGCGCGCCCACCAGTCGACGTCTTCGCGCGTCATGCGCTCGAGCATCGGCTTCCAGCGTTCCAGGCGTTCGCCCCGCGGCATGTAGAGCGCCGTGCGGATGGCCTCGGCCACTTCGAAGCGGTCGTAGGGATTGACCAGGAGCGCCTCCGGCAACTGCCGCGCCGCGCCGGCGAACTTCGACAGGACGAGGACGCCGGGGTCCTCGTCGGACTGGGCGACGACGTATTCCTTTGCGACAAGGTTCATGCCGTCGCGCATGGGCGTCACGAGGCCGACGCGGGCGGCACGGTAGAGCCCAGCTAGGACGGGCCGGGGATAGGCCTTGGTGACGTACTGGATCGGGGTCCAGTTCGGCTCGCCCAAGCTGCCGTTGATCTCGCCCACGGTCTCGTTCACCTCGCGGCTGAGCTCCTCGTACTCGGGAACCTCCGTCCGGGATTTCGGCGTGATCTGGATGTAGACGACGTTGCCGCGCTGGTCCGGGTTCGAGGCGAAGAAACGCTCCACCGCCTCCATGCGCTCGGGCACGCCCTTGGAATAGTCGAGGCGATCGACGCCGATGAGGAGCTTGCGGGTGCGCAGGCCCGCCATGGTCTCGCGCACGGTCCGGTTGGCACCGGCATTCTCCGCCGCTTCCTTGAAGCCCGCCACGTCGATGCCGATGGGGAAGCTGCGGATGCGGGTACGGCGCCCGTCCACCATCAGGGAGCCGCCGCCCAGCGGAATGGCGCGCAGCTCGTCGATGAGATTGCGGGTGAGGTTGTGAACGTCCGGATCGGTCTGGAGGCCGATGAGGTCGTAGTCAGCGATGCCGCGCAGGAGGTCGTTGCTCGCCGGCAGGGTGTTGAACACGTCCGCCGCCGGCCACGGAATGTGGTGGAAATAGCCGATGGGGTTGGCGATGCCGAGGCCGCGCAGCTCGGAGGCCAGCGGCAGCAGGTGATAATCGTGCACCCAGATGATGTCGTCGGGCTGGATCAGGTCGGCGAGGGCCCGGGCGAAGATCCGGTTGACGCGCTGATAGCCGGCGTAATCCGAGCGCGAGAAGGCGCCGAGCCCGAGCCGGTAATGCATGATCGGCCACAGGGCACGGTTGGCGAAGCCGCTGTAATATTCCCGGTGGTCCTGGGGCGAGAGATCGACGACGGCGTACTGGACCCGGCCCCGATCGATGAGGGTCGGCTCCGTGGAGGGATTCTCCACGACGTTGCCGCTCCAGCCGAACCACAACCCCTCATAGGCCGTGAAGGCCTCCTTGACCGCGACGGCGAGACCGCCGGCCGCAACGGCTTTGCCACCATCCTCGGGGATTGCGACGCGGTTCGATACGATGACGAGACGTGCCACGTAAGCCGGCTCCGGTCCTCAGGGCGCGGCGCGGGAATCGCGCGCGCTCAGACTGATACAGTGGGTGAACGCGCGGAAGCCGAGCGCGATCCGTTGGTTGCAGCCAAGCGCGTTAAGACTATCCCGGTCAAGGGGCGCCCGTGCCCGCCTCACGGCAAAATACGCACGCCCAGGGTCCGCCACACCCGTGATCCGGACACCCGCCGAAGCAAAGAGCGACAACGTTCATCGTCCCAACCGGTCGTCACGGCGAGGCTCCTCGGCCAAGCTTTTGTCTCCTAGGGGCCGTGACCTGAACAGAGACTGACGCGCACCGTTTCGCCCGTGCGGAACCCTGTCTCCACGGGCGCTGTTGAACTGCGGCAACAGCGCAACCGATCAGCGCCGAGGAGTATCACCGTGAACGTGAATCAACCCACAGGAGCGCCGGGGGCGGAGGCTGCGGCGAATCGCGAGACGGCCGACTGGAAAGCCCTGCGCGGCGACGTCGAGGGCATCGCCGACGAGGCGGTGGAGCGCGGCCGGGGCTTCGTATCCGCGGCCCGGGGGCACGCCGAGGAGTATGTCGACCGCCGCAAGGGCGACGCCGCCCAGTCGGTCAACGACCTCGCGCGCACGGTTCGGGACTCGAGCAAGACCTTCGAGGACCGGCCCAACATCCGTGCCTTCTTCGACAGCGCGGCGGAAGGCCTCGAGCACCTCGGGACGCAGATCGAGAACAAGAGCTTCTCCGAGTTCTACGAGGATGCCGAGGCCCTCGCCCGCCGGGCCCCTGTCGCCGTGGCTGTCGCCACCTTCGTGACCGGGTTCGTCGTGGCCCGTTTCATCAAGTCGTCGAGCGTTTCGGCCGTGCGTGACTTCGACGCCCGTGAGGTTCCGGTCCGGGGCGGTTCCCTGCGCGACGTGCCGGCACCCGGTCTCCGCCGCGATCACGGCGTCTGAGGCCGGCGCCCATGTCGAACGGACCCAATCCCAGCATCCAGGGCCTCATCGGCGATGCCCTGCGGGAGACCAACGAACTCGCCCGCAAGGAGATCGCCCTCTTCCGCAACGAGATGACGAGCAACGTCCGCTCGCTCTTCGTCGGTCTCGGGCTCCTCGTGGGCGCCGCCGTGTTCGGCGTCGTCGCCCTGTTCGTCCTCGTGGACGCCTTGGTGAAATGGCTCGCCACGGTGGTCCACTCGGAAGCGCTCGCCGCTCTCATCGTCGGCGGCGTGCTCCTCGTCGTCGCGGTGATTCTGGCGCTGGTCGGCCGCAACGCCATGTCGCTGTCGACCCTCGCTCCCGTGCGGACTTCGCGTCAGGTTCGCCAGGATGCCCGCGCACTGTCTGAAAGGGTCTCCGGATGAGCGGATCGTTGAACGAACTCGAGAAGGACATCGAGGCGAGCCGCGCCCGCCTCGACCAGACCATCGACCAGATCCAGGAACGGCTCTCGGTGTCGAGCATCGTCGACGAGATGCTCGGCAACGCCCGCCGGACACCGCTGATCGGAGTCTACGATGGGGCGTTGGCCGCCGTCCGCCGCAACCCGGTGCCGGTGATGATCATCGCCGCCGGGGTCGGCTGGCTCCTGCACCGGATGTCGTCCGACGCGGCCGCCGCCGTCGCCACGGAGCGCCGGGTTCGCCAGGCGAAGGACAGCCTGCCGGTGGTGCAGACGGGAGCCGACCGCGTCTACGACCCGGATCTGCCGACGCGCCATCCCGTCAAGGATCTCGGCCAAGAGACTCAACTCTGACCCGGCTCTGATTCAGTCCGAGTCCGATCCCACTTCGGCCCGTGCCAAGGGCCTATTCTCTGCAGGAGCCACCCATGTCCCACTCCCCGAAGCCCGGTGACGAATCCCGTTCCCTGCCCGACGACATCGCCCTCGCGGCGGGCATGCCGCGCGGCCACCAGGACGATCGCACCCTCGACGCGCGTGTCGGATCGACGGCCGATGACGTGCGGTCCGGCGCGACCAACCTGCGCGACATGGCCCTCGAGACCGCCGACGACCTGACGAACCGCGCCGCCGGCATCGCCGGAGACGTCCGGGACCGGGTGTCCGAGACGGCCCAGACCGTGCGTGACCGCTTGGCCGGTACGGCCCAGGATCTGCGCGAGCGGGCCTACGATGTTCGCGACACCGGCCGGCGCCGGATCGAGGATCTCGGCGAGCGCGGGTCGGAGCGTCTTCGCGATGGCCGCTCGGCCGTCGAGGATTTCGTTACCGAGAACCCCCTCCTCGTCGGCGTCGTCGGCCTCGCCGCTGGCCTTCTCATCGGCGCCCTCCTGCCCCGCACCCGGCAGGAAGACGAGACCGTGGGTCCGTGGGCCGACGAGGTTCGCGACCAGGGGCTCCGCTACGCCCGCGACGTGACCCATCGCGGACGCGAGTTCGTCGCGAGCGCCCTCGACCCGGAAAACCTCCAGGCCGCCGCCCAGCGCGCGACGGCGCCCCAGGGCGGTACCGGCTACGCCGAGACGCCGGGTACCCGTCCGCACTGACGCGACGGCGCGATCTGGTCGATGGTGAGGGGCGGTGTCCGAAAGGGCGCCGCCCCTTCTTTCGTCGAGGGATGGATCGATCGCCGCCGGGCGCGACGGGATGGGCTCGACCGGTCAGGATCGAGGCGCTATCGCATCGCCCATGAAGATCGGCGATTGCGACATCCTCATCCTGCCGGGCTATGCCGGCTCCGAAGACGGCCATTGGCAGGCCCGCTGGGCCGAGCGCCTGTCCACGGGCCGCATCGTCGAGCAGGACGACTGGCACCATCCCGACGCCCCTGCTTGGCGCGCCCGCATCGTTGCGGCGGTGTCGGAAGCGGAGCGTCCCGTTCTCCTCATCGCGCACAGCCTCGGTGTGGTGGCCGCCATGCAGGCGGCCCCGGATTTCCCGCCGGGCGTCGTGCGCGGCGCGATCCTGGTGGCATTTCCCGATGTCGAGACCACGCCGAACCTTCCGGCCAGCGTCACCGCCTTCGCGCCGGTGCCGCGCGATCCCCTGCCGTTCCCGTCGCTTGTGGTGGCGAGCCGCAACGATCCGTACTGCGCCTACGAGCGGGCCGAGGATTTTGCGTTTTCCTGGGGCGCCGTGGTGGTCGATGCCGGGGAATCCGGCCACATCAACGTCGCCTCGGGCCACGGGCCGTGGCCGGAGGGTCTGATGCGCCTCGCGGGGTTCATGAAGAACCTTTAATTCCGGCTCCGTCCGCATCCCCGGCGGATCGGAACAGCGCACCGGCCACATCCGACAGGCGCGGCGCCTCCTCGCGCACGAACGGCAGCGGGCGGCACACCGCCATGGCGGCGAGGCCGAACCGCGCCGTCATCAGACCGTTGAGGACGCCCTCCCCGAGCTTGGCCGACACCTTCGCGGCGAGGCCGAGCCCCAGGGCCTGCTGGATCATGCTCTCGCCCACCGCCATGCCGCCCGTCACCGTGAGGTGGGCGAGGGCCGAGCGGGCGAGGCGCAGGAAGCCGAGGAAGCCCGGGCGCCCGCCGTAGATGGTGGCGATCTGGCGGAGCAGCCGCACGGCGGCGAAGATCACGAACGCCACGTCGACGATGGCGCGGGGGCTGAGCGCCGTGACTCCCGACACTTGCTTCGCCGCCGTCGCGACGGCTTGGCGCGCCTGGCGGTCGAGGGGGGCGAGGAGCTCGTGTTCGGCGAGGCCGAGGCGGTCGTCGACATCGAGGATGGCGTCGCCGAGGGTGTCGAGGCGGGTCCGGCCGGCGGCCAGGGCAGCGCGCCCTGCATAGAGGGCGCTGAGATCCCTCACCACCGTCTGGGCCGCGCTGTGGTCGCGGCTCCCCAGCGCCTCCACGGCCCTGGCCCGCAGGCGTTCGATCTGGCGCTCGCGCCAGATGCCGGAGAGTTCGCGCACGACAAGTCCGAGGAGGCCCAGGGCCGCGACGCCCAGAAGCACCAGGGCGACGGCGCCGAGCCACGGGGCGGCGCTGAAGAGATCCGCGATGAGCCGCTCAATGGAGAGGCCGACGCCGAGGGACACGAGCCCGCCGAGGGCCACGAGCAGCATCGACAGCCACGGCGCGCGAGATTTCGGCGCCACCGGCACCGGCGTGCCGTCGGCCGCCTCGACGATTTCAAAGGGTTCTTCGACGATGCGGACCTGACTCGGAGACATCGGCGGCGGCACGACGCCCTCGGTCACCCCGGCCGGTTCGGTGGCGGGGATGCGGAAGGCCCGGGGGCGGTTCGGCGGGGGCGTGGAGGTCATGCGGGACTCAACTGAGCTTGTCGCCAAGGAGGAACTGCATCGCCCGGTCGAGGCGGATCTGCGGCAGGTGGCCGGGCCGTCCGAGGGCGTCGGGCTTGACGAGAGGGGGGCGGAAGCGCGGGAAGCGCAGGGAACCGGGCGGCACCGCGCCTTCCAGCACCGCTTCCGGCCGTTCGGGGAGCTCGCCGGGGAAGATCGCCGCCTCGCTCGAGCCGTCGAAGGTCTCGTCGCCCACGGACTCGCCGGCCTCCGGCGTGCCCGAGACGGCGCGCAGGATTTCCGCGCCGTCGTGGATCGTGGTCTCGCGGGTGGCGCGCACGGAGGCCAGCGCCACGGTGCCGACCCGGGCCCCCGCGGCTTCCGTGCGGCGCATGGCCCGCGACACCAGGAGGCGCAGGAGGGCGTCGAGGCGGTCGTGGCTGGTTTGGTGGAGGTGATCGGCCTTGGTTGCGGCGAACAGAATGCGCTCGGCACGGGGCGCGAACAGGCGCGACAGGATGGTGTTGCGGCCGATGCGGAAGCTGAGCAGCACGGAATCGAGTGCTTCCTCCAGTTCGGCCAGGGCTGCCGGGCCGGCATCGACGGCGGCGAGGACATCCACCAGGACGATCTGCCGATCGACCCGCTGGAAGTGGTTGCGGAAGAACGGCTCGACCACCTTGGCCTTGTAGGCCTCGAAGCGCCGCTCCATCAGGCCGGCTAGGCTGCCGGGGTCGAGGGGGTCGGTGAGATTGTCCAGCGGCGCGAAGGTCAGGGCCGGCGAGCCGGCGAGATCGCCCGGCATGAGGAACCGGCCGGGCGGCGTCGTCGCCACGGATTCCGGGCCGGCGCGCAGCGCCGAGAGGTAGGCCTTGAAGGCGGTGCTGGCGCGTTCGGCCACCATCTCGTCCAGGGGCGCCTTCGGATCGAGACTCTTCAGGGTGGCGAGCCAGGGCGCCGCCATGGCGGCCCGGCCGCTGCGGCGCGTGCCGGATATCGTGGCCCGGGACCACGCCGTGTAGCTCTGGTCGATGAGGGCGAGATCGAGGAGCCATTCGCCGGGATAATCGACCACGTCGAGCATCAGGGTGCCCGGCCCCGAGCGCCAGCCGCCCTTGCGCTCGTACTCGATGGCGAGGCGAAACTGGCTGATCCGGTCGGTGGAGCGCGGCCAAAGGCGCTCCTGAGTCAGGGCCGCGACGTGTTCCTCGAAGGGGAAACGCGGCAGGTCGTCGTCGGGCTGGGGCACGAGGCGGGCGCGGCGCAGACGACCCTCGTGGGCCGGCGCGAAGGCCGGGAGGGCGTGCGCCTCGACGAGATGGTGGATCAGGGCCGTCGTGAACACGGTCTTGCCCGAGCGGGCGAGGCCGGTGACGCCCAGCCGCAGGGTCGGCTGGATCAGGAGGTCGCTCGATGCCTCGGCGAAAGCCTTGACCGCGGAACCCGCACGCGCGGCAAAGCTGTTCATGAACGACTCATCGAAGATACGGGGAGACTTGGGGAGTACGGGAGACGAGGTGCGGCGGCCCGGCTGAGGTGGCGCCGGTGCGGCCGGCCCGCAAGGTCACGGCTCAAGGGATCGGGGCCGGCGGCCCCACCGCCGCCAGGGTACCGGCGTCGAGGCGGCCGATGGCCGCGTCGACCAGGGCGGGGCCGGCACGGAGGGCGCCGAGTTCGACGCTCGACATGGCGAGCATCACCGCGCGCAGGGCCGGCAACGGACGTCCGTCCGGCCCGAACAGGTTGAGGTCGTCCTCGACCTTCAGGCCGACACTGTTGGCGATGCGCGCGGCGTAGTTGCGGATGCGGGTCTCGTCGGTGCCGCAGAACGGCGTCGGTACGCTGAGATCGAGGGGGTGCAGGCCGGCGACGAGGGGCGGCAGGGCGGCGGACTCGGCCACGAACCGCTTCTGCAACCCGGCCGTCGCCGTCTCGACGGCCCGGGTCGCGTTGCCCAGCACCACGCTCGGCTCGACGAGGAGCACGGAGGGTCTGGCCGTGATCACGGAGGGCTTCACCAGGAGTTCGGAGGGCCGCACCAGGAGCCCGTGGCGGGGCGTCGCCGGTGGTTTGGCCGAGACGGAGGCGAGGGTCTTCGGAGCCGATCCCGGAGGCACCCGCTTGCCCATCCGCGCCAGGGGCGACCACGGCTGGACCCGCAGGGGACCGCCCTTCGCCGCGAGCGCCCGGCGCGGCATCCCGGCCCGCGTGTTGCGGGCGAGAAAACGCGCCCGCAGGGTCCCGCCGAGGCCGCGCGGCGCGAGGGCGGTCGGCACCCGCGTAGCGGTCGGCGGGGTTCCCCGGCACTCGGCTGGCGCCCAGCGCCTGACGATGGCGAGGGCCGTGCGCCGGTTGAAGTCGCGATAGTAGCGCCGGAGCAGCCCCGCGGCCGCGTCAGCGCCGTCGGCCGCCGTGGCGAAGCCCGTATGACCCTCGGCATCGGCACCGATCTCGCCGGACCAGCGCGCCTTCTTGATGCACCAGTAATTGTTGAGCTTGACGCAGCGGGCGACGAAGGCCGGCTCTGTCGTGGACCAACGCGCCGCCAGGGCGAGGGATGCCGGACGCAGAGACGTCCCCGCCTCCGTTCGCCAGTTCGAGACCGCACGACTTTCCGCCAGGAAGTGGGGCGCCTCCAGAGGCGTGCCGAGGGCGGACCAGTCCCGGGCGGGTTCCGACACGGCGCGGCGCACGGTCTCGACGCCGCCCGCGAGGGACGGCACCAGCGCCGTCAGGACCAGTAGGGATGCGAGGAGCACGACACTCGGAGAGCTTGACCGGGGAACAGGGAAACGGCCGCGCCCGGCAACGGTTCAATTCCCGTCGGACGTGGTCCGCCTGCGCTCAGGCAGCCTCTTCGGCGTCGAGGTCGCGGGGCGCCACGAAGCGCTCCAAGCGCCCGGAGCCCGCGCGGATCTCGTCCCAGGTCTCGACGTCGAAATCCAGCACCGCGAGTGCGCCCGTTGGAAATCCCTCGGCGAGGCGGCCGCGCGCCGCGCGCGGTCCGGACTCGACGAGGCGGAGCGCCACGTCCTGAAAGCCGGGATTGTGGCCGACCATGAGGAGGCACCGCGCCGCACCGGGCGTTGCGCGGATCACCTCCAGGAGGGCGGCGTCGGGCGCCTCGTAGATCTCGGGAACGAACGTCGCTTCCGGCCCGCTCAGGGCAGCGTGGATCGGCTCCCAGGTTTCCCGCGTCCGTTTGGCCGGCGAGACGGCGACGTGATCGGGCCGCAGATTTTCCGTGGCGAGGTAGGCGGCCATGAGCGGCGCGTTCCGCCGGCCGCGCGGGTTGAGGGGCCGGTCGAGATCGGCGATCCCGGCCGGACGATCGGATTTGGCGTGGCGCAGGAGCAGGACACGGAGCATTCGGTGACCTTTCAGTTGAAGCCGACGACGGCGTGCGGAACGTACGGCCGCTCGAGGGCCGCCATTTCCTCCGCCGTCAAGGCAAGGTCGAGGGCCGCCGCGGCGTCGTCGAGGTGACCGGGCTTCGAGGCGCCGACGATGGGCACCGTCACGGGCGACTTCTGGGCGACCCAGGCCAGGGCGACCTGGGCGCGGGGCACGCCGCGGGCCGCGGCGATGGACGCAACCGCCTCGACCACGGCCCGGTCGGCGGCTTCCGTGGCGTCGTAGAGACGCTTGCCGACGAGGTCCGTTTCCTGGCGTGCACTCGACGCGTCCCAGTCCCGGGTCAGGCGCCCGCGCGCCAGGGGACTCCACGGCAGCACGGCAATGTCCTGATCGGCGCAGAGCGGCAGCATCTCGCGCTCTTCCTCGCGGTGGAGCAGGTTGTAGTGGTTCTGCATGGTCGCGAACCGGGTCCAGCCGTTGCGGTCGGCGAGGAACAACGCCTTGGCGAACTGCCACGCGTACATCGAGGACGCGCCGATGTAGCGGGCCTTGCCGGCCTTCACCACGTCGTGGAGCGCCTCCAGGGTGACCTCGATGGGCGTGTCGTAATCCCAGCGGTGGATCTGGAGGAGATCGACGTAGTCGGTGCCGAGCCGCGTCAGGCTGGCATCGACGGCGGAAAAGATCGCCTTTCGCGAGAGGCCGCCGGCATTGGGGCGGTCGCTCAAGCCGTAATAGCACTTCGTGGCGATGACGAGGTCGTCGCGCCGTGCGAACTCCTTCAGGGCCCGGCCGACGATCTCCTCGCTGGTGCCGTCGGAATAGTAGTTCGCCGTGTCGAAGAAATTGATGCCCATCTCGACGGCCTTGCGCAGGAGCGGCCGGCTCGCCTCTTCGGTCATGGTCCAGGGATGGGGACCGCGCTCGGGGATGCCGTAGGTCATGCAGCCGAGGCAGAGCGGCGAGACGTCGAGGCCGGTGCGGCCGAGTTTCTTCATCTTCATGGGAACGGTCCGCTGCTGAGGATGGGACGCGGCGATGGGCTCTATCTGGTCCGGCCGGCCGGCTTCGCCAGGGGCGCTGTTCAGCCGCCGCGCCCCTCGCGCCGCATCATGAAGGCGAGTTTCTCGAACAGGCTCACGTCCTGCTCGTTCTTCAGAAGCGCTCCGTGCAGCGGCGGGATCAGCTTGCGGCCGTCGCGCTCGCGCAGGGTCTCGGGGGTCACGTCCTCCGAGACCAGGAGCTTCAGCCAGTCGAGCAGTTCCGAGGTGGAGGGCTTCTTCTTCAGGCCCGGTACGGCGCGGGTCTCGAGGAAGACCCGCAGGGCCTCTTCCACCAGACGGTGCTTGATACCGGGGTAGTGGACCTCGACGATGGCCTTCAGGGTCTCGGCGTCGGGGAACTGGATGTAGTGGAAGAAGCACCGGCGCAGGAACGCGTCGGGCAGCTCCTTCTCGTTGTTCGAGGTGATGATGACGATGGGCCGGCGCTCGGCCCGGATCGTCTGCCCCGTCTCGTAGACGTGGAATTCCATGCGGTCGAGTTCGGTCAGGAGGTCGTTGGGGAACTCGATATCGGCCTTGTCGATCTCGTCGATGAGCAGCACCGGCCGCTCCGCATGGGTGAACGCCTCCCACAGCTTGCCGCGGCGGATGTAGTTGCCGATGTCGGACACGCGCGGGTCGCCGAGCTGGCTGTCGCGCAGGCGCGAGACGGCATCGTACTCGTAGAGCCCCTGCTGCGCCTTGGTGGTCGATTTGACGTTCCAGGTGAGCAGCGGCGCGCCGAGGCCCTTGGCGATCTCTTCCGCCAGCACCGTCTTGCCGGTGCCGGGTTCGCCCTTCACCAGCAGCGGCCGCTCCAGCACGATGGCGGCGTTGACGGCGGTGGTGAGGTCGGACGTCGCGACGTAGTCGGCGGTGCCGGTAAAGCGCATGGGATCTGTCCGTGGGCGGTGGTGCGGGGCGGACTGGCCGAGACGGTACCACGTCCGTTTCTTGTCTCGTCCGGATGAGCCGGAGATACCGCGGAGGTTGCTCGCGGACAACGCATCTCGGAAGCGCGTGCAGCGCCTGTCGGTTCAGACTCCCCAGTGCGGCATCGATCGGTTCCAAATGACCGGCCGTGAGGTCGACCGCCGGATTGAGCTGTGACGCGCTATCTCTGCGCTACCATCATCGTCGGCGACCTCGGGACGCCGACGCCGTCCGCATCCGTCATCGCCCAAATGACCAACCGGGCCGACGCATCCCTATTCCTCAGCGCCACTTGCCTATTCCTCAGCGCCGCTTGGTAGAATGCCGCTTCAGAGCGTCTTCCCGTCGTGCCAGACGCAATTCGAGGCCAGGATGCCGAGGTTCACGTCGGATTTCTGCGGCTGCGGCAGGGTCTTGCCGTCCATGGCGAGATCGATCTTGATCTCGACCTGGCCCTTGGCCTCGTTGGTGCGGCGGGAGAAGTAGCAGTATTGCTGGAACGGCTGGTCCTCGTTGGCCTTGAAGTTCCAGCCGGTGACGATCTGGCCGTCCATGTAGGGCACCTGCTTGAACACCGTGAAGGTGGTGTTCACGATGGCCTTCGAGGCCGGCGCCGCGTCGTTGCCGAGCTGCGCCTTCGTCGGGGTCGGCGTACCGGTGGCCTTCGGCAATCCGCCTTCGAGCTTGAGGACGTTGTCCGTGAGCGTCACTTCACCCTTGGTCTTCAGGGTCACGTCGGAGAGGGCCGCCTGCATGGCGGCGGCGATCTTCTCGGCCGCCGTGTCGAACTGGTTCATGTAGGCGTAGCCGTAGGACGCCGCGCCGAGGCCGATGCCGGCCAGCGCGCAGAACGCGCCGAAGCCGAGGGACCGGAACAGGAAGGCGCGGGCCGCGATGATCTTTGTCTCCGCGCGCAGGCGCCCGTTGACGTTCTGCGCCAGGACGACGTTCTCCGGCGTACCGGTGGTGTGGATGCTCATGCGCCGGCTCCCGCGCTGGCCGGCAACGCGGATTGGCCCGTCGGACGCCGGTCGATGGGCCGGTCGATGGGAATGACCGCGCCGGAGGCGGCGTTCGCCTCACGCGCCGGCTTCGGCTGCGAGAGCCCGATTTCCTGGCGCAGGGCGTCGGTGATGGAATCCAGCATATAGGGGGTGGCTGCCGGATCGACGGTGGCGCCGAGGTCGTCCTCGTCCATGAAGGTTTTCCGCACGGAGACGGCGCAGAGGGCCAGGATCGTCGAGGCGAAGGCGGCGCACAGGGCCGGCACGAACACGAAGATGCGCAGGAAGGCATGGACCTGCGCCTCCGTCACGTCGATGGGATCGACGCCGTAGACCATGGCGGTGAAGGAGTGCAGCTGCGAGCGGTTGACCGAGTTGCGGTAGGTCTGCTCGGCATCCGCCACCTTGCGGTCGGCCGCGCCCCGGTCGAGGGCGCTGCGGGCCTTGCGGGCTTCTTCGAGGGCCTTCGTCACGCCGGCGCGGTCGCTGCCGGCCTTGGCGACGCTGGCGTTGAGGGTCGCCGTGCGCGGGTCGGTGACGCATTTGAGGTTGGAGTATCGCTGGCCCCGGCTGTTGGTGCCGGAGACCCGCTCGCAGCGCTGGGGCGGCAGGGCGGAGAGCTGGCTCGCGTTCTCGGCGGCGCGCTTCTCGATCTGATCGAGTTCGGTGGTGTACTGCGTCACCCGGGCGTCGGCCGCCGCGATCCGACCGTCGATGGTGCTCCGGTCGGCCTGCGCGTCCTTGAGGGCGGTCTTGGCCTTGGCCGCATCCATCAGACGGGGATGGAACATCATCTCGCCGAGCTGCGAGACCGACTTCGTCGTGACTCCGGCGGCAAAGATGATCCCGATGATGGCCATGGCGCGGATCGCGTAGGAGCGCTGCGTCCGCGCGAGGATGCCCAGCGGCACCCGGCACAGCTCCACCGCCGCGTAGACCAGCGGCGCCAGGAGCATGAAGTAGAACGCTTGGGAATCGCCGTCGCTGTAGACCCCAGCGAACAGCCACGCGCCCCAGAGCGAGGCGCCGATGACCATGAACTCGACGAGATAGGCGATGCCGACGTAGCCCCACTTGATGCGGTAGCCCTTCTCGACGTGGCGCTCGTGGGTCCAGCGATCGGATTCCCGTTGCCATTCGCGGCGCTCGCGCTGGACATCCCGGCTGGGCGGCGTCTTTCGCATGGGGCACTCGTGTCTCGAAACGCGACGAACGCCGCACTTAACATTCCGTTACGCCCCCGGCTAAGCGGGTATTGTGCCGTTTTTGCGCCAAGCCGTGCGGTGCGTTGTCCTTGCAACGCTGCAGGGCGTGGGATTCGTGCGATCCGACGCGAACGGCGATTGCGCGTCCGCTCTCCCGGACCGCATGATCGCCGGGACCGAGCCCCGCACGAGGGATCGGCCGATGGCGCCGGCCGGAAGGAGACCCTGGGACCCGATGACGGACATGCACGCCGGCTCCTACAAGGAAGCGATCCTGTTCCTCGTCACCGCCGGCGTGGTGGTGCCGCTGTTCCATCGCCTGCGCATCAGCCCCGTCCTCGGGTTCATCGGCGCGGGGGCCCTCCTCGGGCCGTTCGGCCTCGGCCGTCTCGCGGAGGCCTATCCGTGGCTCTCCTGGGTCACCATCGGCAACCGGGCCGAGATCGCGCATCTGGCCGAGTTCGGCGTGATCTTCCTCATGTTCATGATCGGCGTCGAGCTCTCTTGGGAGCGCCTGCGCACCCTGCGCCGCCTCGTCTTTGGCCTCGGCTCGATCCAGGTGGTCGCCTCCGCCTTGGTGATCGGCGCGATCCTGTACGCCCTGGCGGTGCCCCTCGCTGCCGCCGCCATTGTCGGTCTGGCGCTGGCCCTGTCCTCCACGGCGGTGGTGCTGCCGGTCCTGGCCGAGCAGAAGCGCCTTAACACGCCCTCCGGCCGGGCGAGCTTCGCGGTGCTTCTGTTCCAGGATCTCGCCGTGGCCCCGGTCCTGTTCGCCATCGCGGTGCTGGGGCGCAGCGACGGGGCCAATGTCGGGGGCGCCCTGGCCTTCGCCCTCGGTCAGGCGGCGGTGGCCATCGTCGTCATCGTCGTGGCGGGGCGCCTCGCCCTGCGACCCCTGTTCCAGCTCGTGGCCCGCACCCGCTCGCCCGAACTGTTCATGGCAGCCTGCCTCCTCGTCATCATCGGCACGGCGCTCACGGCCGCCGCCGCCGGCCTGTCCATGACGCTGGGCGCCTTCGTCGCCGGCCTGCTACTCGCCGAGACCGAGTACCGCCGCGCCATCGAGGCCACCATCGATCCGTTCAAGGGCCTGCTGCTGGGCGTGTTCTTCGTGTCCGTGGGCATGAACCTCGACCCGGCCCACCTCATGGCGGCGCCCGGGGCCATCCTGGGCCTCGCCCTGGGGCTGATCCTGCTCAAGGGCGTGGTCATCGTCGCGGCCGCCCGCTTCCTCAGGCTGTCGCGCGCCGTGGGCCTCGAGGCGGCCCTGCTGCTCGGCCCCGGCGGCGAATTCGCCTTCGTGCTCATCGGCGGGGCTCTCGCCGGAAACCTCGTCCCCGAGGAAGTCGGCCAGGCCGCCCTCATCGTCACCACGGTGACGATGATCGCGATTCCGGCGCTCGCCGTCCTCGCCCGCCGCCTCGGCAAACGGATGACGCACGGGCAGCTCGGCCGCGCCCGGGCGGAGCCCGTGCCGGACAAGCAGCAGAACCGTGTGATCATCGCCGGGTACGGCCGGGTCGGCCGCCTCGTCGGCGAGATGCTGGCCCGCCATAAGATCCCGTACCTCGCCCTCGATGCCGACGCGGCCCGCGTCTCGGAGCACCGGCGCCTCGGCAACCCCGTCTACTTCGGCGACTCGGCCAATCCGGAGCTCCTGCGCCGCTGCGACATCGCCAATGCGCGGGCACTGGTTGTCACCCTCGACAACCCGCATGCCGTGGAGGCCGTTGTCGAGGCCGCCCGCGCCGAGCGGGCCGACATCACCATCGTGGCCCGCGCCCGCGACGCGCGCCATGCGACGGCCCTCTACGAGATGGGCGTGGACGACGCGGTGCCGGAGACCATCGAAGCCTCCCTGCAATTGTCGGAGGCCGTCCTCGTCGATGTCGGCGTACCCATGGGCCTCGTCATCGCCTCGATCCACGAGCGCCGCGACGAGTACCGCGCCATGCTCAAGCGGAAGGAGACGGAGGTGCGCCCCGCCTTCCGGGCACGGCGCACGGTGGGCAAGGGCACCGAAGCGCGCGAAGCGGCGTCGCTCAAGGACGAGGCGAAGCCGGTGGTCAAGAGCGCGTAGGGCGAGGCCGCCCTCCCCCCTACGCCCATGACTCAGCCGTGGCAGGCGCAGCCGGAATGGCCGCAGCCGTCGTGGGAGGCGTGACCGTCGGCGCAGGCCTCGCAGCAGAAGGTCTTGCCGTCCCGTTCGATCCCGGTGCCTGTCTTCACCTTGCAGACGCAGTCGGCACAGGCACAGGGAACCATTTCGGCGGTCGCATCGGCCATGGAAAACGATCCTTCGTTGGCAGGTGGATGGTGCGCATTCTTGCCAACGCCGCGCCCGTCCGCAAGCCGTGCCCGGTCCGCGCACGAAGATAGTCCCCACCGCGGGGACGAAGCGTGCTAGGGGTCGGCCAACCCCGCACGACTCCGTGCCCTGGGCAACTCCATGAGGCCCCAGTGGCGAACGCGTTCAAGAGCGGTGCATCCCAATCGCGCACGACCGACGATTTCAACGAGCGCGCCAAGCGCCTCTCGGAGCGGCTCGGCGCCATCGAGAAGCCCGCCCAGATGAAGCGTGGGAATGCGCCGCGTCGCTCGTTCAAGGCCGGGCCGCGCCCCGAGGCCGATACCGAGCCGAAGGACGAGCAGGCCGAAGGTCAGAACGAGGCCGCCGAGACCAACGAGACTGAGACCGAAACCGAAGCCTGAACGACGGCGGCGACGGCCAAAAACAGGGGCCGACACGGCGTCGGCCCCTTCCTCGTTCAGTGTCGGAGACGAACCGCTCAGCGGCGGGCCTTGGCCTTGCGGGCGGCATAGCGCGCATCGCGTGCGGCCTTCTTCTCCGCCAGGTCGGAGGCCTTGCGTTCGGCGGCCGCGACGGCCTCCGCCTCTTCGCGGGCGATCTGAGCCGCGAGCTCCGCCTCTTCGCGGGCGCGCTTCTCTTCCGCGGCTTGGCGCTCGGCGGCGATCCGGGCGGCTTCGCGCTCACGGGCCCGTTCCTCGCGGGCGCGGGAGACCGCGGCACGGGCCTCGGCCTTGGCGATTATGTCCGGGTCATCCGCCGGGGGACGGGCCTTGAATTTTTCCAGCAGCATCTGCTTAGCACTGGCGGAGTTCTTGCGGCGATCGTCGAAATTCCTGTAGTCGAAGGCGCCCATCTGACCTTTCTCGTGGTGTGTCGCGGCCGAGCCCGCTTCGCGGGGCGCGCGGCCTTAGGGTGAATCAGAACGTTTGGAAAGCTGTGTCGATCGGGGCTGCCAATGCCTGAACGACGGACCGGAATCAACAGAAGCCGCCCGGTGGCGAGCGGCTTCCCGTCGAGATGTTGAATCGATGCCTCAGTGGGCGGGCAACGAGGCCCGCCCTCAGGCCGCCTGGAGGTTTCCGGCGGATTGCTTGCCCGTGCGGCGATCGCTCTCGATCTCGTAGGACAGCTTCTGCCCCTCGATGAGATTGCGCATCCCGGCGCGCTCGACGGCGGAAATGTGGACGAACACGTCCTTGCTGCCGTCATCCGGCTGGATGAATCCGTAGCCCTTGGTCTCGTTGAACCATTTCACGGTACCCGTGCTCATGGCTTATCCTTTCGTCGTGAGAAGTCGTGCCCGCAGCCCCGCGCCCGTGCAGGCGCGGCTCCTGGGAAGCGGGGCGGTGAGATGCCGTAGGACCGAGGGCGGCATCCTCGCGCGGTCCCGTGGGACCGGTGGTCCCGAAAGGACCGGAGGCTGCGCGGCCGTGCTGGGGAAGCGACCATGCGGAGAACGTGGTGATCTGGGAAGCCTGCGACGGACAGACAAGGCGTGAAGCCGGGCGGGGTTCCCGCGGCCCATCCGGAGGGGCCCGCGCGTCCTGTCTTCAACCGCGCCCGGGACGGCGCCCTGGACGGGGACGACGACACCCCCGAGGTTGCTGCATGACGGTGTGACGGCTACGCTACAGCCCGATGGGAACGGCGCGTCGGGGGCTTTCGTGAGGAACCCGCATGGTCGCGAAACGTCTCCGGTCATGTCGGCGCGGCCCTTAACCGCGTGGAGATGGGTCGGGTGAGTTAGTACGGACCGGCATCGAAGCGGGGGCGGGATGACGGCAGTGAACGGGTGGGGGCCGAACCGGCCGGGGAGCGGCGCGGGCCGGCTCCCTCGTGGGACGCGCCGTTCGTGATGGTGGCTTTGTTACGTGATGCCGTGACGCGCGCCCTCGCGCGGGCCGCCCTGCCCCTGGCCGTCGCACTTGTCGGCGGCGGCATGGCGGTACAGCCGGCCGTCGCCTTCGATCTGTTCGGCCTGTTCGGCTCGGAGGAAGAGCCGCCGGCTCCCAGTTCGGGCGCCCTGCCCTACACGGTCAAGTTTCAGGGGATCGATGACGACGATGTCCTGCGCGCGCTTCAGGACACCTCCACCCTCTACCGCCTGCGCCAGGATGCGCCGCCGGATGGCGAGGGCCTCGTGCGCCGGGCCGAGGCCGACCAGCGCCGTCTCGCCGACGTGCTTTCCGGCTACGGCTATTATCAGGGCACCGTCCAGATCCGCATCGACGGGGTGACGCTCTCGGGCGAGTCGAGCGTCGCGGCGGCGGCCGGTGCTGCGGAGGGGTCCCGCGCCCGCGCTCTCGTACCGGTGCGGATCACCGTCGAGGCCGGCCCGCTCTACACCCTGCGCGCCGTCACCGTGCGCGATTCCGCCGGCAATCCGTTTCCGGAGGAGGTGCTGCCCGTCCGCTTCACCCGCGTGGACGACGACGTGCCGGCGCGCTCCGCTACCGTGCTCGCCCGCGAGGCCAAGGTCGTCGACCGCTTCCGGGCCCTCGGACATCCCTTCGCCAAGGCGGTCGCGCGCGCACCCGTGGTCGACGACACGGCCCATGTCATGGATGTGGGTTTCACCATCGATCCCGGCCCCATCGCGGACCTCGGCGACGTGACCGTGCGCGGCACCGCGGGCCTCGATCCGGCGGTGGTGCGCTCGTTCATCTATGCCGAGCCGGGTGATCCGTATTCGCCCAAGGCCATCGCCGACATCCGCCGGTCCGTGGCGAAGGTCGAGGCCCTGGGCTCGATCCGGGTGCGCGAGGGCGAGGCCCTCGATCCCGCCGGCAACCTGCCGATCTTCGTCGATGTGACAGAGCGCGATCACAACCTCATCGGAGTCGCGGCGCGCTACTCCACCGTCGATGGCCCCGGCATCCGCGCCTATTACGCCAACCGCAACCTGTTCGGCGGCGGCGAGACCCTGCGGCTCGATGCCGATGTCTACTACCTCGGCAACGACCTCTACGCGACGCAGCGCAAGCTCGCGGGCATCGATTCCAACGGCCTCGGCGGTCGCCTCTCGGCCACCTTCGTCAAGCCGGCCCTGTGGGGCACCCGCAACGATCTCGTCGCCAACCTGTTCGTCGGCCGCGAGGCGCAGCAATCCTACGTCAGCGACGCGGCCGGCGGCACCATCGGCCTGCGCCACCGCTTCTCCGACGCGTTCTTCGCGCAGATCGGCGTCGACGGGCAGGCCGGCCGCTCGCAGGACGCCCTCGGCAAGGTCGATTACCGCCTCGTCGGCGTGCCGCTCTCGGTGTCTTACGATTCCACCGACAACCTCCTGGATCCGACCAAGGGGGTCCGCGTCATCGCCTCGGCGACGCCCTATGCGGGCTTCCTCGGCTCTGACCCGTCGATCTTCGTCGCGAAGGCGCAGGGCTCGACCTATTATGCCCTCGACGACGAGGCCCGCTACATCCTCGCCGGCCGCATCGGCTTCGGCTCGATCTCCGGCGCGAACCTCGACGAGATCCCGGCCAACATCCGGTTCTTCGCCGGTGGCGGTGGCTCCGTGCGCGGCTTCCCCTATCGGACCCTCGGGCCGCGCGGCCCGTTCAACCTGCCCATCGGTGGGCGCAGCCTGCTGGAGGCCTCATTCGAGGCCCGCATCAAGGTGACCGACACCATCGGCGTCGTGCCGTTCTTCGATGCCGGTACCGCCTTCGCGTCGAGCCTGCCCGATTTCGAGGAGCGCATCCGCTACGCGGCCGGCTTAGGGCTGCGCTACTACACCGGCATCGGCCCGATCCGCGTCGACGTCGCCTTCCCCCTGGACCGCATCAAGGGCAACCGCGAGCGCCCCGTGGCCCTCTACATCAGCCTGGGGCAATCGTTCTGATGGGATTTCGGGACCTTTTCCGTTCGCGCAAGAATCCCTCCCCCCTCTGCGGGGGGAGGGGCGCGCGCACCATCGTCGCGCTGAGCTGCATGGTGCTTCTCCTCGGCCCCGCACGCCCCACCCGTGCCGACGAGGCCGAAAAATCGGTCCTCGGCGGCCTGCTCTCGAAGGCGCTCTCCACCCCCGGTTCGCAGGTCGCCATCGGGGCCGTCGACGGCGCCCTGTCCTCCGATGCCACGGTGCGTGACATCGCCATCAGCGATGCGAACGGTGTCTGGTTGAAGCTCGACCGGGCACGCCTGGTCTGGCGCCGCCTCGCCCTGCTCTCGGGCCGCCTCGAGATCGACAGCCTGGAGGTCGGGCGCCTCGAAATCCTGCGTCGTCCCCTGCCCGCCCCCGTCTCGGCCAAGGCGGAGCCCGACGGCGCGCTGCTGCCCGATCTGCCGGTGAAGGTCGAGGTCAAGGCGTTCAAGCTCGCCGAACTCGTGCTGGGCGAAGCCCTGGCCGGCCAGACCGCGCGACTGGCCGCCGACGGACGGGCCAAGCTCGGCGCCCCGTCCGAAGGCCTCGACCTCGACCTCAAGGTCCGTCGCCTCGACGCGGCGGGGGATTTCGCCGCTCGCCTGCTGTTCGTCCCCAAGGGCGAGACCCTGGAGCTCAAGACCACCCTGGTGGAGCCCGTGGGCGGCCTGCTTTCCAAGGCGGCCAACCTGCCCGGGACGCCGGCGATCAACCTCGATCTCGACGGGCGCGGCACCCTGGATTCCTGGAACGCCCGCCTCGATTTCGATGCCGGGCCGGACCTCGGCGCCAAGGGCTCGGCCCGGATCTCGCGCATCGGCACCGACCGGCGCCTCGCCCTCGACCTCGCCTCGCGCATCGAGGCGCTGCTGCCCGGCCCCGCGGCGGCGGTGTTCTCGGGCACGACGAAGCTCGAAGGGGGCCTGCGCTTCTCCGACGGCGGCGCCTTCGGCATCGACCGCCTCGATCTTACTTCGCGGACCGCCCGCCTGGAAGCGCGGGGGACCCTGACCGCCGATCGCGTTGCGGATTTCGTCGTCGCGGCCCGCGCCGTGCCGACGGACGGCGCCACCACCAAGGCGGGCGACGCCGAGCTCGACAGCCTCGTCTTCGACGGCAGCCTGAAGGGCCCCATCGCCCGTCCGACCGTCGACGGCATCCTCAAAGCCGCCGGCTTGCGCGCCGACGGCAATGCCCTCGACCGCGTCGAGGCCGCCATCGCCATGGCGCCGACGGGGCCGGATTCCGCCGCGAGCCGCTTCGCGCTCAGCGCCGACGCCAAGGTCGAAGGCCTGAGCCTCGCCGATCCGGCCCTGCGCCGCGCCATCGGAGCGCGGGCCGCCCTCGCCTTCCGGGGTACGCTCCAGCCCAGCGGCGTCGTGGAGGTGGCGAAGCTCGCCATCGAGGGCCCGACGGCCCGCGCGACCTATGCCGGAACTGTCGGCCAGAACACCCTGACGGGCACCGTCGATGCGGCACTCGCCGATCTCGCCGCCTTCTCGGACATTGCCGGCCGGCCGCTCGCCGGAAGTCTGACCGGGCAGGCGAAGCTCGGCGGCGATCCGGCCCGCAAGGCGGTGACCGCCGATGTGGATCTGCGCGCCGACCGCCTCGCCCTCTCGGTGCCGACGCTGGACGGCATGCTCGGCCGTAGCCCGCGCTTCACCGGACGCCTTGCCCAGGTCTATGACGGCTATGCCTTCGACGGGGCGCGCCTCGAGGGCGCCGAAATGGTCGCCCGCCTCGACGGACGCGCCACCGCCCGCATGGCCGACGCCAAGCTGCTCGTCGACCTGAAGGACCTCTCCGTCGTCGATGCCGCCCTGTCCGGCCGCGCCCTCCTCGATGGGCGCCTGACCGGCACCCTGGAGAAGCCCGACCTCACGGCGACGGTGACGGGGGACGACCTGCGCGCACAAGGACGGCCCATCCGGGCTCTGCGCCTGGAGACGGCGCTCCGCGATCTGACCGGCGCCCTCGACGGGACCGTGACGCTTACCGGCGATGTCGCCGGCAAGGCCCTTCGCGCCGATGCCCACCTCGCCCGCCTGCCCCAGGACTGGTCGCTGGATCGCCTCGCCTTCAACCTCGGCTCCGTCGCCATCGCGGGCAGCGCCCGCGTCGATGCCCGCTCCTTCCTCGCGGAGGGTAGCCTCACCATCGCGGCGGCGAACCTCGACGATCTCACACCCCTGGCCCTGACCTCCCTGGGCGGAAGTGTCGACGCGGCCGTCACCCTCACGCGGGCAGGCGGGCGCCAGGACGCGGCGATCCGGGCGAAGGGCGCGTCGCTGCGCGCGGGCGCCCTCGGCCTCGCCCGCCTCGACGCCGACCTCACCGGGCGCGACCTCCTCGCCCGGCCCGTCATCGACGGCCGCGTCAATGCCGACCGGGTCGTGGCCTCGGGCGAGACCCTGGATACCGTGCGCCTCGTCGCCACGGGCTCGCCGAGTGCCAGCGATATCACCCTGACCGCCAAGGCCCGCGCCTTCGACCTCGACGGCGCCGCGCGCCTCGTGCCCGCGGACCGGACCCGGATCGAACTCGCGCGCTTCTCCGCCGCGCGCGGCGGCGATCGCCTGGCGCTGGCCGGACCCGCCACCATCACCCTCGCGGAGGGTGGCGCCGTGATCGACAATCTCGTGATCGCCGCCGGCACCGGGCGGGTCAGCCTGTCGGGTCGGGCCGGCTCGAAGCTCGACCTGAAGCTCGGTCTCCGCGCCGTGCCGCTCGCCATGGCGCGCATCGCCTCGCCGGGGCTCGCCCTCACCGGCACCCTCGATGGCGAAGCGGATCTGCGCGGTACATCGGAGCGGCCCGAGGGGCACTACGCCTTCACCCTCGTGCGCCTCGTTACCCCTGAGACACGCAAGGCCGGCCTGCCGCCCATCGACGCCAAGGCCAGCGGCACCCTGTCCGATGGCCGCGCCGGCATCGAGGGCCGCGTCTCGGCCGGGCGCGGCGCCGATATGACAGTTTCGGGCTCCGTCCCGGTGGCGGCCGGTGGCAACATCGCGCTGAAACTCCGGGGCACCCTGGAAGCGGCCCTCGCCAACTCCCTCCTCAGCGTCGGCGGGCAGCGCGTCACGGGCCGCGTCGCCATCGATGCCGGCGTGTCCGGCACCCTCGCTGCCCCGCGTGCGGAGGGCGCTGCCACCCTCACGGGCGGTTCGTTCACCGACCCTCTCCAGGGCATCCGGCTGACCAACATCGAGGGCCGCGTCACCGGGCGGGGCGACACCCTGTTGGTGGAGCGCCTGACCGCGCTGACCCGCAACGGCGGTACCCTGCGCGCCGACGGTCGCGTCGCCCTCCAGCCGGCGGCCGGGTTTCCCGGCAACCTGCGCCTCGTCGCCGAGCGGGCCGAACTCGTGTCGAGCCCGCTGATGACGGTGGTGGCGAGCCTCAACCTCGCCCTGAGCGGTCCGCTTGCCCGCACACCCAAGGTCTCGGGACGCGTCGACCTCGTCTCCGTCGATGTCACGGTACCCGATCGCCTGCCGGCCAGCGTGAAGCCCCTGGAGGGCGTGCGGCACGTCAACACACCGCCCGACGTGCGCGCCCGCCTCGCCGCCCGGGCCGATCGCAAGGCCGCCGTCGCGGCGGCCGGACGCCGGCGGGGCAAGGCTGCCCCACCCTTCGACGCCACCCTGGATGTGGCGGTGAACGCCCCCAACCGCATCTTCGTGCGCGGACGCGGCATCGATGCCGAACTCGGCGGGGCCCTGCGGCTCACCGGCTCGTCGCGCGACCCCGTGGCGACGGGCGACTTCGAGATGCGGCGCGGCCGCCTCAGCGTGGTCGGTCAGCGCCTCGACTTCACCCGGGGGCGCCTGACCTTCGGCGGCGAGATCGCGCAGCCCGACCTCGACTTCCTGGCCGAGACCAAGGCCGCCGAAATCACGGCCCGCATCGCCGTGACGGGGCCCGCGAGCCAGCCGGTCTTCGCCATCACGTCCGATCCGACCCTGCCGCAGGACGAGGTCCTGTCGCGCCTCCTGTTCAAGAAGGCGTCAGGCGGCCTGTCGCCGTTCCAAGCCCTGCAGCTCGCCCAGGCCGTGGCCCAGTTTTCGGGCGGTGCCGGCGGCATCGACGTGTTCGAGCAGGCCCGCAAGGGCCTCGGCCTCGACAGCCTCGACATTTCCACGGGGGCGAGCGGCGGCCCGGCGGTGGGCGCCTCGCGCTACCTCAGCGACAAGCTCAGCGTCGGGGTGAAGGCCGGAGCCAAGCCCGCCGACACGGCGGCCACCATCGATTACGACGTGACCCGCCGCATCAAGATCCAGGGCGAGGCCGGCAGCGACGGCCGCACCGCCGTCGGCGTCGGCGCCGAGTGGGAGTATTGAGCGGCGGGCTCGGTGAACGCCGTCAGCGCATCAGCCACAGCGACTGGCCGAACCCGCTCAAGGGGGCGTGAAAATGGGTCACCAGCACGATGGCCCAAAGCAGCCCGAGCACGCTCGTCAGGCCGAGGAGGATGACCTCGCCGAACTCGTGGGCGCCACGCCGGGCGCCGGTCGCGGTCAGGGTCTTCGCATCGTGCGGGTTGCGCGCCATTCGGTATCCTCTTCGTTGTCCGCGCCGCCGCATGCGGCGTGACGGGCGAAACGCCGCAAGGCCTGCGCCAGCACCTTCTTCGATCCCAGCGTCGAGGGCAGGCAGGCCCCGCCCCACATGCATCCCTCCACGGACCTCGCCCATCGGAGCCGCGCTTTGCCCGCTCGATCCCTGCTCTTCTACCCCGATCCACGCCTGCGCCTGCCGGCCGAGCCCGTCCAGGCGTTCGACGACCCCCTGCGGGCGGCGGCCGATGACCTGTTCGAGGCCCTCAAGGCAGTCTCAGCCCTCGGCCTCACCCTGCCGCATCTCGGTCGCCTGCAACGGGTGATGGTGGTTTGGCTGGAGCCCGGCGACCCTGCTACCATCTACGTAAACCCCGAGATCGTCTGGGCCTCGCCGGAGCGCGCCCCGCAGATGGAGGGCAGCGTTTCGATGCCGGGCGTCACCGATCTCGTCGACCGGGCGACTCAAGTACGCCTGCGCTTCCAAGACCTCGATGGCACCGTGCGGGAGGAAAGCGCGGCGGGGTTCCGCGCCGCCTGCCTGCAGCACGAGATCGACCAACTCGACGGCATCTTTTGGATCGACCGCCTGTCGCGCCTGCGCCGGGACCGGGCCGTGAAGCGCTTCGGCAAACTGCCGCGTCCCTGACCCGACTGTTCCGCGCGCGCCGCACCCATGATACGCAGCCGTCCATGCGGTTCGCTCTTCCGACGCTCCTGTCCTCGCTTCTGTCGGGCTCGATCGCCCTGGCGGCCCCCGCCGCGACCCCGGCGACCCCGCCCGTGATCGGCTGCCCGTCGCTCGCCAACCTGCGCATCTTGCTGCGCCAGGCCGGCAACGACCCGGCCAAGGCGGCGCTGCTCCTGTCCGACGACAGGGCGGACCATCTCGGATGCTCGATCCTCGGTCGCGAGGCCGTGACGGCGCTCGCCGACCATGCCGCCCTCAACGGAAACGCCTACGACTGCGTCACGATTCGGACGACGAGCGTGTGTCAGTGGACCGTCGCCGGGTCCGTAACGCCGGCCGAGCAGGCGCGTCCGGGACGCCGGGCCCAGCCCGATACCGGTAAGGCTGCACCGGGCAAGAGCGTTCCGGACAAGGGCGGACAGGAAAAGACGCCGCGATGAAACATGCCATTGGTGCCTTGGGCGGCGCAGTCCTGTTGCTGGCTGGGGCCGCGGCCGCCGCGCAGGAGTCCGCACGGCCGATCATCGCCTGCGAGACCCTCGTCGGGCTTCGCCAGCTGATGGGCGACGGTGCCACCGATCACATGACCGCCCTGACGCGGCTCCCAAGGCATCCGGCCTGCCGCCTGGTTCCGCGTGACCGGGTCGGTGCCGCCGAGCAGCGGGCGATGATCGGCGGCGCGCCGTTCGAGTGCCTTACGGTTCGGCACGAGGGCCGCTGCGGCTGGGTGATGCCCTGAAGACCAGCTCGGCCGCGACCCCGGCTGATCCTGCGCCGGGACGTTCAGGCGCTCAGGGGAGCACCGATTCTGGCGCGGAGCTGATGGCGCAGGTTCTGGTTGGCGGTCGCATCGGCGTCGAGGGCGGACATCAGACGCAGGAGGCGGCTGATGGGTGTCGAACGGTCCTGAACCGCTGCGGCGATCAGGTCCTGAAGCGGCGTCTGCTCGCAGGGAAACTGGGTGGTCTCGCTCGAAAGGGCCGGCTGGAGCATGGGTCCGCGAATCCGTCGCTGTGTTCAGGCTAATCCCGCGCGGCTCGCTACGCCATGGGATCGCGCGGCGCCACCCCTTTTTGCCGCCTATCCATAGCCGGCATGGAATTTATCGCCCGACTGACCGTATTCGTCGGAAATGCGTGGATATCCATGTGTGGGAAAGCACACGATTCCGGCGGAGCGCTTCACCGGGCCAGGAGCGATTCGCCGTAGCGGTCGCACAGATCCTGCGGGTCAGACGCGATGGCGACGCACCCGGCCGTGCGCAGTTCGGTTTCCGAGACCCCGCCGCACAGGACACCGATGGTCGGCAGGCCAGCCTTGGCCGCGGCCTGGACATCGTAGGCGGTGTCGCCAACCACCATGCTGTCCCAGGCGTTCAGGGGGGCGAGCTTGGCAAGCGCCGACGCGAAGATGTCGGGAAACGGCTTCGAGCGCTCGGCATCGTCCGATGTCGTAGTCACCGAAACCAGGTCGGCGACGCCCAGAAGCTCCTTGTAATGCGCGACCTCGTCGGCCTTGCCGGACGAGGCCAGCGCGATGGTCTGGCCCTCGGTCCTGATCCGCTCGAACAGGGGGCGGACGCCCGGGAACGGCCGGACCTTGTCGAGGAAGTTCCGCTTGAACAGGTCGGAGCGGTAGGCCTCCATGGCCTTGCCCTCCCGCTTCACCCGGTCCCGGTCGACAAAGACGGGAAGCAACTGGTCCCCGCCCTTGCCGATCTGGCTGCGGACCTTCGCGTGCTCCGTCTCGATGCCGAAATGCGCGAAAGCCTCGACCCAGGCCTGGGCATGGAGATCGACGCTGTCGAGGAGCGTCCCATCGATATCGAAGATCACCGCCCTGACCGCTGACGCCATGTGCCCTGCCCCGTATCGACGGACACGGCGCGCATCCGGACAGGACGCGCCGGCCGAACCGTCGATGCTGCGCGAACGGTCGGCGTGCTCCGTCGTTCCGTCTCCGCCTAGAAGACGTGCTACCTTAGCGCGGGAAGATGTGCAGGCCGTCGTCGGGCAGAAGGTTGCGGGCGGGGCCGCCGGTCTGCTGGCCGCGGCCCTGCTGGTAGTAGGGCAACTCGGGGCGGCGGTCGTTGTCGCTGCCGGAATCGTACTCGTAGGGGCGGCTCCACGGCGCGCGGCCGCCGACACCCGCCACGGTCTCGACCTCGCCCGGGATGGGGGCGGTGCCGTAGCCGTAGGGCGTGGCCTGCCCGGTCACGGGGACGGCGATGGCGAGGGCGACGAGGGTGGGAAGAAGGGTCTTCATGAGCGACCTCGCGGAATGCGGCCGGAGCCAAGGTCGCCGACGGCACGGCAACGGACGGGGAGTGTTCCGTGACCCAACGTCACGCTTGATCGGCCTGTTCCCGTGTGGACGCTCGAAACGGCGAAGCCCGCCGTCCTGTTCGAACGGCGGGCTTCGAGGGCATTGGAAACGGGCGCGGGACGCCGTCAGTGCATGACCACTCCGGCCTCGAACGCCTTGGCGCGGGACGCCGCAGTCCGGGCGGAGGGGGCCTTGGCGGGAGCGGCTGTGGCCGAAGCCGCCTTGGCGGAGGCCGACTTCGTGGACGCCGACTTGGTCGTCGCGGATTTGGCTGCGGCCGTCTTCGGGGCGGCGGTCTTGGTGGTCTTGGCAGCCGCGGCCTTGGCGGGCTTCGCGGTCTCGGCGACTGCCTTGGCGGCGGCGCTGCGGGCACCGGCCTTGGGCTTCAGGGCGCGGGCTGGGCTCGGCGCCAAGCTGATCTCGGCGGCCACCGGACGGACCTGGACGGGCGTGTCGGCGCAGAACTCGCGCTCGGCCCGCAGCCAATGCTCGGTGGCGTGGCCGAACACCCGGCCTTCGCCCTCCCAGATGAAGTAGGCGCGTTCGCGCACCTGTTGCTCGAAAGGATGCATCGCGGTCTCCCCGTGGATTCGAGGCCGACGATGAAAGCGGACGGTTAATGTCGGGTTAACCGTTCCCGGAGGCCTCAGCCCCTGGTCAGGCGCCGGACATTGGCCCGCACCTTTCGGCGATATCCGGCGACCACCTTGGCGGTGGAGCCGCCCGTGGCCATGAGCAGGGCCGCCTCGTTGGCGGCCGTGATCTTCTCGCTCACCATGCGGTGCGCCTCGGCCTGGGCACCGCTTCCGCCGGCGGCGAGCTTGGCCAGCCGCAGGCCGATCACGTGCTGGGATTCCATCGCCAGCAGAGTCGCGTCGAGACCCAGCTTCCACCACGCACCGTACATGCTGTCTTCTCCGTGCGCGGTTGCCCCGCCGTCAATCGAACGAGCGGCCCTTCGCGGCGGACCCGCCCAGGCTGATCTTCTTCGGGGGCGAGCCGGCGAGGCTGATCTTGCGGGCCGGAGCGGGCGCGGCCTCCGTCGGGACGGCGGGCCGGGCCGGCTTCATCCGCGACTGGCCAAAGACCACCGAGCCGATCTCGCCGGCGACGCGCACGAGGTCGTCGCGTTCGCAGGCCCGGGCCACCGTGAGGCCGAGCTGGTGCATGTGGCTCTTGCCGTAGAGGTAGACCGCGAGCTTCGAGCGGGTCGGTTCGGCGATGGTGGCCAGGAGTTCGGGCAGGTCGTCGGCATCGGCCCGGTAGACCTCTCCCAGGAGATCGAGGGAGACCGGGCAGGCCGGATCGGCGACGGGACCGCTGGTCGGGTGGGACTGGGTCATGGGGCACCTGTCTGGGCGGAGGGGGAAGGAATGGGCGCGGCCGCCTCGACGGCGGCCGCGGACGGTCGCTCGGCGGGTGGCCGGGCGGGGGGCAGGCAGCCGGTGCAGACCGACGCGATGGCGATACGGGCGCGGCGCTCGGCGCGTGCCCAGACCGCCTCGTTGCGGGCGCGGGCCTGACGGACCTCGTCGTCCGTCATCGCCCCCGATCCGACGCCGAGGTCGCGCGGCGTCTCACCGGGCGGCCTGATGCGCAGGAGAAGCGGTTCCAGCGCCGGCTCCTGTGCCCTGGCCGGCGGGATAGCAGCCGGGAGGCTCAGTACGCCAGAGGCCAGGACGGCAAAGCGGACGAGGATCGAACGGCGCATCGGCTCCCCGGTCGGCTGTGGTGCCGGCGGACGATCGCCGCCGCATGGTTAAGAAGAGCTTACCGCCATGAACCGTGCGATGACGCAGCGGCAACCCGCCCAATCGACCGCACTGCAGCATGACCCTACCGTCGCGCCATGGACACCACAATCTGGCTCTGGATGGCCGCGGCCGTTACCTACTCCGGCTACATGGTCTTCGCGATGCGGTCGTGAGGGCGTCGCGGTTGCGCGTCAGGTCCGGTCGTCCTTGTCGATGACCGCGCAGGCCGTGACCGGACCGTCGGCGGAATTTGAGACCGAGCAGGTGACCAGAGCCTTGCCCGCGTCGACCTTGCTGTGGCGCTTGGTCTCGGCACTCGCCCGTGCCGTGCGGCCGGCCTCAGCGATAGCCTCCGCGGTGAGCCCGTTGATGGCCTGCCCGGCACACCCGAATAGCGCGAAGTAGCCCGCCGGCAGGGTCGGCCCCTTGAACTGGGCGCCCACGGCCGAGAGGTCGCCGCAGGCCAGGGTCAGGCCGACATCCTCGGCGGCCTTGAACTCGGCGAAGTCGATGGTTCGCCGAACCAGGGTCGCCCCCGTCGCCGCCATCACACGGTCGATGAGATCCCCGCATCGATCCGCCCGGGCCGGCGTTGCAAGGGCGAGGGAGAGGCCGAGGATCGTCAACGGGATGCGCATAAAGCGCCAACTAGGGGAGGCTCCGCGCTTGTCGAGCCGGACCTTCTCTAGGGGGGAATCACGCCAGGGACGCGCGGCGCTTGCGCACGACGGTCCGGCGAAACACCCCCACCACCTCGACGTGGCTCGAATACTTGAACTGGTCCACGGGGGTGACGGTCTCCAGGCGGTAGCCGCCCGCCACCAGGGCGGCGGCGTCACGCGCGAAGGTGCCGGCATCGCACGCGACACCCACGACCAGGGGCACCTTGCTCTCGGCGATGCGGGCGGCTTGCGCCTGCGCTCCGGCGCGGGGCGGATCGAACACCACGGCGTCGTAGGCGTCGAGCTCGATGGGCAGGAGCGGGCGCCGGAACAGGTCGCGCCGCTCCGTGGTCACCCGGCGCAGGGACGGGGTCGCCCGCACGGCCCGGTCGAGGCTCGCCAGCGCCGCCGCCTCGCCCTCGACGGCGTGAACGTCGCAGCGTTGGGCGAGGGCCAAACTGAACGGTCCGCTGCCGGCGAAGAGATCGACGACGCGCTTGGTCTTCCTGTCGAGGGCGGCGAGCACCAGTGCCGTCAGGGCTGTCTCGCCGGCCTGCGTCGCCTGGAGGAAGCCGCCCGGCGGGGGGCTGAGACGGATGCCGCCGGCCTCGATGACGGGCGCGCGGCGCTCGACCAGGATCTCGCCGTGGAGCGACAGGCGGGCGAGGTCCAGCTCACCGGCCAGACGCACGAGGACGGCGCGGACGCCCTCGGCGACGGGTCCATGGCCCCGGACATCGACATCGAGGCCGGCATCGGTGGCCGTGAAGGCGACGTCGAGGGGTTTGCGCCCATGGCCGAGGGGGGCACTCAGCGCCGTCGCCACGACGGGGGCCCGGTGGAGGGCCTCCACGGTAATCGGGCAATGGTCGATGGCGACGAGGTCGTGGCTGCGGGCCGCCATCAGGCCGGCCCGGGCCCCCGATTCACCGGCCCGAACATGCAACGTCAGGCGGCGGCGGCCCTCGCCATGGGCGTCCCGAAGAGCCTCGGGCTCGGCGTCGAGGCCGGATTGCGACAGGGCCTGACCGACGAGCGCCCGCTTCCAGGCGGCGTAGGGCTCGGGGGCCCAATGCTGGACGGCGCAGCCGCCGCAGGTTCCGAAATACGGGCAGAACGGATCGATCCGCTCCGGCGAGGCGGTCTCGACGGACAGAAGCTGCCCGCGCACGCCCTCGCGCCGGATGGCGACGCGCTCGCCCGGCAGGGCATAGGCCACCGCCGTGCCGTCCGTGGCCATGCCGTCGCCCCGCGCGCCGAGCTTGGCGATGGTGACGAGGTCGGGGGAATCGATCATGGAACTGCTTTCCGGCGTGCCCCGATGAGGAACTCGCGATTGCCGTCGCCGCCGGTGACGGGGGACGGGATCAGGCCGAGGATGGAGAATCCCACGCCTGCGATGAAGTCTCGGATCTCGGCGCAGACCGCGTCGTGGACGGCGGCGTCGCGGACGATGCCGCCGCGTCCGATCCGATCGCGGCCCGCCTCGAATTGGGGTTTGACGAGTGCGGCCAGGGCCGCCCCCTCCCCCATCAGGGTGGCGACCGCAGGCACCACGAGGCGGAGCGAGATGAAACTCACGTCGATGGCCACCAGCATCGGCGCCACCGGGATCGTCGCCGCGTCGAGGCTGCGGGCGTCGCGTCCTTCCAGGCTCGTCACCCGGGGATGGGTGCGCAGGGACGCGTGCAGCTGGTCGCGCCCGACATCGACGGCATAGACATAGGCGGCCCCGCGCCCGAGGAGCGCGTCGGTGAACCCGCCCGTGGAGGCCCCGACATCGAGGCAGGTCAGCCCAGCCGGAGCGAACCCGAAGGCGTCGAGGGCGGCGACGAGCTTGAGTCCACCGCGCGAGACGAAGGGGTGCGGCGCCTCAGCCTCGATCCGCGCATCCGGTGCGACGAGGTCGGAGGCACGCGCCACCACGCGGCCATCGGCCCGCACGAGGCCCGCCGCGATGGCGCCCTGCGCCCGGGCCCGGCTCTCGAAATGGCCGCGCTCGACCAGAAGGCGATCGGCCCTGATCCGGTCCCGCGTCATTCCCAAACTCAAACCTTCGGCGTCCTGCTGTCCGCACGCCGGCACGGATGGCCCTCCGCTACACCACAAAGTGGCGTCCGCGAACGAAAATCATGCACGCCTGGGTCGCGCCGCCGTCCACACCTGTCGCATACTGGCAAGCCAGAGCGCGACCGCCCATGGGGGAACGGACGCGGGACCACGGTCTTGAGGTCCCACCGTTCGGCCCTCTCCCGACCCGGCCGCCACAACAGGACTGACCATGACAACGCCGCGCGAGATCGAGCTGAAGCTGGAATGCGAGGTCGCCGACCTGGCCGCTCTCGCGAACCATCCCCTGCTGCGGGCGGACGGGACACCCGAGGCGGTGGTTCTCACCTCGACCTACTTCGACACGGCCAAGGGCGATCTGCGCAAGGGCGGCTTGACCCTGCGGGTGCGCCGGGAGGGCGACCGTCGCATCCAGACGGTGAAGGCGGCCTCCGCGAGCGCGGGCCTGTTCGACCGGGCGGAGTGGGAGTCCGATATCGCGGGCGAGACCCCCGACCTCGCGGTTCTGGCGGAGACGCCGGTGCCCGCCCTCCTGGCGGCGGCATCCAAAGCCGATCTCGTGCCTGTCTTCACCACCGTGGTCGACCGCACGACGCGTCTCGTCGTGCACGGCGCCTCGCTCATTTCCGCGACCCTCGATCAGGGGCGCATCGAGACGCCGGAGGGCGACGTGCCCCTCTGCGAAGTCGAGCTCGAACTCGACGAGGGCAGTCCTGCCGACCTGTTCGGCCTCGCCCAGGTGCTCGCCCAGACCGTGCCCCTGCGTCTCGGTGCCCTGAGCAAGAGCGCCCGGGGCTGGAGCCTCGTCGACGGCACCCTGCGCAAGTCCAGCAAGGCGGGTGCCGTGCGCCTCAATCCGGATGCCACGGCCGGTGAGGCGTTCCGGGCCGTCGCCCAAGCCTGCCTGCATCACCTGCGCCTGAACGAGGACGTGTTCCTCCACGGCCGCCACCCGGAGGGCCTGCACCAGATCCGCGTCGCCCTGCGGCGCCTGCGCTCGGCCCTCACCCTGTTCAAGCCGATCCTGGCGCCCGATCCCACCGCCGCGCAGTTGCGCGACGAGATCAAGCGGGTGACCGAGCCGTTCGGCCGGGCGCGCAATCTCGACGTCTTCCTCGAGACCACCCTCCCGGCGGAACTCGAGAAGCGGCCCGACGAGGCCGGTCTCCTCGACCTGCGCACGCGCCTGGAAGCCGAGCGCGACCGGGCGCACGATGCCGTCATCGCCACCCTCGAATCGCCGGCCTGGCGCAGCCTGATCCTCGATGTCGCCGCCTGGATCGAGACGGGGGCCTGGCGCACGGAAGGGGATGCGCAGGGCGATGGGCCCGCCCGCGACGCTCCGGCGGCGGAGTTTGCCGCCGATATCCTCGACCGCATCCGCGGCCGCATCCGCAAGCGCGGCCGCCACCTCGAACGCCTCGATGCCGAAGCCCGCCACCGCGTGCGCATCGAAGGCAAGAAGCTGCGCTACGGGGCCGAGTTCTTCGCCAGCCTCTACACCGACAAGAAACCGCACCGGCGCCACAAGGCCTTCGTCCAGGCCGTGTCCGAACTCCAGGACCACCTCGGCGCCCTGAACGACATGGCCACCGCCCACGAGGTTCTGGCCAGCTTGGCCACGGAGGGCAGCACGATCCCGGCCCCGACCCTGTTCGCCGCCGGTCTCACGGCGGGCGACAACGAGGTCGAAACCAAGGCGCTGCTCGGCAAGGCGGCGGACGCCCATGCCGACCTCGTCGATCTCAAGCCGTTCTGGCGCTGAGGCGGCCGCGCCCTCAGCGCTCGACGCTGAGGGCGTAGAGGGTGATGGCGGCGGCGTTCGAGACGTTGATGCTGCGGATCTCGCCCCGGAACGGGATCCGCGCCAGCACGTCGCAATTGTCGCGGGTGCGCTGGCGCAGGCCCTTGCCCTCGGCACCCAGCACGATCACCGCCGGACGCTTGGCCCCCAGGGTGTCGAGGTCGGTGCCGGCCTCCGAATCGAGGCCGATGCGGGTGAAGCCGCGCTTGCCCAGATCAATCAGCGCTTCCGAGAGGTTGCGCACGACGACGAGGGGCACGTGCTCCAGGCCACCCGAGGCCGACTTGGCGAGGACGCCGGTGGCGGTGGGCGAATGGCGCGCCGTGGTGATGATGCCCGCCACGCCGAAGGCGGCGGCGGTGCGCACGATGGCCCCGACATTGTGCGGATCGGTGATCTGATCGAGCGCCAGGAGCAGCGCGTCGTCCGGCAGGTCTTCGAGATCCGGCCCCGGCAGCGGATCGGCTTCGAGGTAGAGGCCCTGATGCACGGCGTCCGGTCCCAGGAGCGCGTTGATGGCGCTCGGCCGCACCAGTTCGGGATCGATGCGCAGCTGACCGATCTCCTCCGTCAGTCGCACCATGGCATTCTCCGTGGCGAGCAGCCGGTGCAGGCGCCGACCCTCGTTGGCGAGCGCCTGGGCCACGGGATGCCAGCCGTAGAGCACCACGTGGTCGCCCTCCGGCCCGGCCGGTCGGGGCCGGAACCGGTCGCCGCCGGGCCCGGGCCGTCTCGTCTGCCGGCCCGGCGGGCCGTCGCGTCGCGTGGTCATGAGGGTCGTCCGCTGTTGTCGTGCGCGGGCGGGACGCGCCCGCCGCTGTCTCCCGCGACAAACCGGCCACCGGCCCATTCGTCAAGCGACAAACTTGTCCGGAAACGCCCGTTGCCCCCGCCTCCGATCCCGCCTATAGAGGCCTCGCTCCGACCAGCGCCCTTCGTCTAGCGGTCCAGGACGTCGCCCTTTCACGGCGAAAACACGGGTTCGATTCCCGTAGGGCGCGCCATTCTCGGTGCAATCAGCGACCTTGCGGATGCTCATCGCCTCGTCGCGATGCAGGCGACTTCGCGGACGAGATGTCCCTTCAGTCAAACGGCGGCGTTCGGCGCTTCATACGCTTGACGGTGCCGGCTCGCGATCGGCCCGCAATTGTACCTATCCCGTAACTGCTTGAAGTTCGTTGATTTCGAAGGTCAATCAAACTTTGAATTCGACGTCTCGATCGATGCCGAGATCTTCGGCCTCGGGCTGCTGAGGCCGATCCTGAAATCTTCGATCACGACATGTAGTTCACCAGGGTCAGTTTCGAGAGCATCGAGGTGACCTGATAGCTCGCCTGCAACTGGTTCTGCACGGCGAGAAGGTTGGCCGCGACTTCCTCGGTGGAGATCGTGTCCGTCCCGTCGAGGGTATTCTGGAGCTGGGCGCGGGTGGCGCCGTTCTGCGCCTTGGCGTTGGTGATCTGGGCCGAGGCGAGGCTCAGTTCCGTGGCCACCTGGGCGATGCCCTGATCGTCCTGCTTGGGCGTGAGGACGGAGCGGACACGGTCGGTCAGCGCCGTGTAGCGGCTGCGCTCGCTCAACGCCAAGGTCCGGTCCGTGGCCGAGAGGGTCGCGTCGTTGGGGTCCTTGGTGCTGGCGAAGCCCTCGCTCGCCAGGGCGGCGATGCCCGACAGGGCATTGCGAATGCCGGTCTCGTTGGCCTGGGCACCGATCCCGATGGATTGGCCGCTGCTGACCTGCACGGTGGCCGTCCCGCGCGGGTCCGCCAGGCTCTCGTCGCCCGTGTACCAGATCACGGTCTTGCCGGCCGGGTTACTGGCGAAGCCGCCCTTGGCGGTATCCACCCGGCGGGGCGCGAACACGTCGGACTTCGAGCCCGCGAAAAAATCCTTCGCGGCCAGAACGGCGGACGAGGCCGAGAGCGTGGTGCCGGCGCTGGCCTTGGTTGTCGCGAACAGGGCCTGCTGCAGGTTCTGCGCGGTCACCACCGGGTCGGCGTCGATGAGGAACACCGACGGGTCCTTGCCGTCCGTGGTGGTCTTGGCCGTGAGGGTCAGTGTCGTCGTGGTGCCGTCGCGCAGGCCGAGGGTCACCGTGATGGTGTCGCCGTTCTGGGGCGGCGTCGTGCTGCTGACCGTCAGGGTGGTGCTGGCGGCCGTCCCGCCATTGAACGTCGCCGTGACGCCGGGCGGGGACGAACTCTGGGCGGCCGCGATCTGGCTGGTCCCGAGGGCGGTCTTCAAGCTGGCCCCGCTCGCGGCGGCATTTGCGCCGATGACGAATTCGTTGGTCGCTCCCGTCGTCGCCGTCCGCGCCGTGTAGTCGACGAAGGTCTGGCTGCCATCGGCCTGGTTGACGCTCACCCGGACCACGTCGCCGTCCTTCGGCTGCGTGCCGAATCCCAGGGTTACGGTCGGCGCGGCGGCCGCGGCGGCCACGGTGGGGCTGAACGCGGTCGGGTTGGAGCTTGTGATCGTCCCCAGGGTGAAGCCGAAATTGGCGCGGTCGGCCGCGGTCTTGCCGTTGTCGCCGGTGACGTTCGCGGGCTCCGAGATCGTGACCGTCGCCGTCGTGGTGGCCGGGATGCTCAGATTGCCCGTCCCTGGCGATCCGGTGGCCCCGTCGGCCGCCTTGCGCTCGGCGATCATCGCGGTGAGGCCGGCCTTGGTGCCGTCGCCGTTGAGGATCGCGTCGGCGGACGCCACCGACGGGGTGTCGGTGGCGCGCCCCCCGAAAATGTAGGTTCCGGCGTAGTTCTGGTTCAGGGTATCGACGAACAGGTCGAGGTTGGCCGCCGCCGTGGTGCGGGTAGTGTCGCGGGCCGAGGATGAGCTCGTGTTGGTCAGTCCCGTGGCGATGGTGCTGACGGTGGTCGACGTGACCTTCGACAGGTTCTGCAGGCTGGCCGATCCGAGGGTGATGCGGTTGAGGGCGCCGGTGATGCTGGCGGCATACCCGTCGAGGCGGGCGACCTGCGCGTGCGCGGTCAGGCTAGTGGTGCGGGCGGCCCCCAGACCGCCATAGGTTTCCGCCACCCGCCCCGTGGAGAGCTGAGTGGTGAGGCCGTCAAGCTTCTCCTTGGTCGCGAGCAGGCGCTGCGTGTTCAGGGTGGTGTTGTAGCTGCCGGCCGCGAAAGGCGTGATGGTCATGGGCGCGAACTCGGGATCGAGGGGCGGTCGGTGGTCTGCGGGGGCATGCGTCAGATCCGCAGCAGGGTGTCGAGCATGTCGCGGGCGGCCGTGAGCACCCGCGCGTTGGCCCCATAGGCCGTCTGAAGCTGGATCAGGTTGGCCATCTCCTCGTCGATCTTGACGCCGGATTCGCCAGCGAATCGGCTCTGGGCCGTCGCGAGGGCGATCTGCTGGCCCTCGTCGAGGCTCAGGCTCGAGGCGGCGTTCGCCCCCTGCGCGTCGATGATGCGCAGGGCGAAGTCGGCCACGTTGGTGGTGAACGGCGCGCGCACGCCGCCGATACCGGAGGCGGACGAGAACGTGTGGGTGTTGGTCGTTAGTCCGGCCAGGAGGCGCTGAGGCCGCGTCGCGTCGCCGGATTGCGTGGTGGGGGACGAAAGGACGAGGGCACTGGTGTCGGCCTTGATCGCCGGGTTGAGGGCGATGCGCTGGGCAAACCCCGTCAGCTGTGAACCACCGTCGAAGTTGCCCGTGTAGAGGCCGTTGGCCCGGCCGGAATCGACGAACAGGGCGATCTCGGCGTTGTTGGCCGAGTTCTTGGTCTCGGTGGCGCTGGACGGCACCGTCACGGTGGCGCCCACCGTCCCGACGGCCGGCGTCAGCGACGCGGCGCTGCGGGTGATCGTGAGCTTTCCGCCGGTGACCGCGACGGAATAGTCCGCCCCGAGGGCCGCGCCGATGTTGGTCGCCATGGCGGCGTCGGTGGTGCCGAGGGTGAAGCTTCGGACCGAGCCGGCATCCACATCCCCGGGCCGGAACGCCGCGTTGCCGTCCTTCGAGGCGACGAGGGCGATCTGCGAGCCGTCCGCCAGGGCGAGGGTGATGCGGTTGCCGCTTTTCAGCCCGGCGATGTCGATGGCTGTGCCAGCCGGGGCGCTCACCGTGCGGTCGGTGGTGGATTGCGCCAGTCCGGCCGCCAGCTCGTCGAGCTGACGCTGGGCCTGAACCAGGGTGTCGTCGCGGGCGGTCACGGCGGCCGCGAGGGAGCCCGACCGCAGGGCACCCGTGGCGATGAGGTCGATCCGGGCGCCGCCGGGCGTGGTCGCCGTGATGGTGCCAACGCCGCTCTTCCCCGCATCGGCCGAATACAGGTTCCCGGGGCCGAGCACCGTGCGGCTGTCGAAGCCAAGCGACGCGGCTGTGCCGTGATCGACCAGGGTGACGCCCGACTGGGTCATGACCGTGATCGAGCCGTCGCCCACCTGGTTGGCCTGCACGTCCATGTACTGGGCGAGCTGGTTTATGGCCTGGTCGCGCTGGTCGAGGAGGTCGGGGCTCGCGCCGATGCCGTTGGCGGCGACGATCTTCACGTTGAGCTGGGCGATGGATTTGAGGAGCGAGCCGGCGCTCTTCACGTCGCTGGCGATCTGCGATTCCATCCCGGTGCGCAGGGTCTGGATGCCGTTGGCGATGGTGCCGATCCGGCTGGCCAGGGTCGCGCCGTTGCTGGCCACGGTGGCGCGCACCGAGCTGACCGTGGGATCGTTGGCCAGCGCCTGAAGCGATTGGGTGTAGCCGTTCAGCACCCCGTCCAGCGACGTGCTGGAGCCGGGCACGCCGTAGAGCGCGTCGAGCTGCATCGCGACGTTGGCGGCGGTGTTGGTGTAGGCCGCGCCCGAGGTCTCCAGGCGCAACTGCTTCTGCGAGGTCGCGTTCAGGATACGCGAGACCGTGCCGGCGTTGACGCCCGTCCCGTCGTTCTGGCTGACGGGCGACTGAATGCGCTTGACGTAGCCGACGGTGTTGACGTTGGCGATGTTCTGCGAAACGACGCCGATCTGCGCCTGCACGGCCTGCAGGCCGGCCGTGGCCGTGTTGATCGCATTCAGCGACATCGGGACAGCCTTTCGTCGTCGCGCACGGGTCGCGCCACCGCGGGACCATCGGGGGAGCGTTGATCTCGCTTCGGGCGCCGCCACCCTGCCGCGGAATCGGGGTGGGAAAAGCGTCGGCTATCGGGCGTACCCGAAGAAATGATCCGGATGGTTACCCATCGGTTGACATCCGGATCGAACATTATCGGATGATATTGATCAGGTCGCTCATCATCGTCTGCGCCGTAGACATCACCCGGGTGTTGGCCGAGTAGGCCTGCTGGGTCACGATCATCTTCGAGAACTCGGCCGCGATGTCCGTATTCGACTGCTCGATCTCGCCACCGACCACGGACGAGCCGTTCAGGCCGGAGATCGGTGCGCCCGAATCCAGGGTCTGCGTGTAGTTGCCGTTGGCCTCGCCCTTCAGCGCGTCCGGGTTCTTGAACTGAACGATGCCGACCTGGGCGAGGGCGGCGGAGTTGCCGTTGGAATAGGTGCCGGTGATCTTGCCGTCGCTGGTCACCGCCAGCGAGGTCAGGGTGCCGGAGGCGTAGCCGTCCTGCTGGATCGTGTCCGTGCGGACAATGCCCTCGCTGGCGGCGTACTGGGTCAGGCCGCCGGCGGGGATGTTGAGGCCGATATTGCTGAGCTTGACCCCGTCAACGGTCAGGTTGGGGATCACCGGCGATGTCGGCTCGGTGAGCTGGCCGCCTTTGAAAATGAAGGCCTGCCCGGTGTTCTGCCAGGCGTCGTCGGCGGCACCGGCCTTCGAGTTCCCGAGGTAGAACAGGTTCCAGACGTCGTCGGTGGCGGGTTTCGCCGGGACCGCCACGACGGGCGGAGTCGCCGTCGGATCGGCGGCGACGGCGGCGGTCGCCGCACCCCCGTTCTGAACCTTGGCCCAGCGCACCTGGACCGTCATGGGCGCGCCGGTCTCGGTGTAGGTGGTCAGTGATCCGCCCGAGAGCGTATCATTGAGGAACTTCGTCGTGTCGCCGCCCTTGATCGCCGTCCCGAGGGCGGGGGTCGTCGGATTGGCGAGGACGGGGGTATAGGCGCCCGAGGTCAGGGTCGTGAGCAATTCCGAGCCCGGCGTCGCCGCGGAAGCGTTCTTCGTCGAGGGCGTCATCGGCAGGTTCGCCGCATAGGCGATGCTGGTGGTGGGCTTGGCCGCCAGGGAGGCCGTCGAGATCTTGATGGGGCCGGTCCCGGTGGTCTGCCCGGTCCGAGGATCGAGGCTTTGGCCCGTGAGGTAGCCACCGGCGCCGTTGACGAGGTAGCCCAGGTTGTCCGATTTGAAATCACCACGCCGGGTATAGGACGGCGTCGGCGAGAAGCTGGCCTGGCCCGCCGCGTCGCCGGTCTTGGTCTGGACCGTGAAGAACCCCTGCCCGCTCAGCGCCATGTTGGTGTCGATGCCGGTGGAGATCAGGCCGCCCTGCAGGGTGTTGGTCAGGCGGGAGAAGGCGCCGACGGAACCGGACACCTGCTTGTTCAGGGGCTGCTCGGCGATCATGTCGACGAAGTTCGTATCGACCCGTTTGAACCCGGTGGTCTGCGAGTTGGCGATGTTGCCCGAGATGTTGTTCAGCGAATACGACTGGGCCTGGAGGCCCGACACCGCCGTCTGCAACGCACTGAAGATGTCCATGATCGGCCTTGGGGTCCGCGGGGGATGCTTCCCCTCGGATCAGCAATCCGTGTGCCGCCGTTGTTTGTCAGGATTTACAAAGGGTTAGCGAGAGTCCTGGCGTCTCCTGCAGGCTGCGTATCGGCAAGATCTGCCGCGCTGTGGGCGCTTTGTGCCGGGGCGCCACCTCGTCCATCAGCAGCAATTGCCCTCCGGGGCGATGGCGGGCGATCTGTTTCACGAAAACCGGCGCCACGAGCAACGCGCCGACTGTCTCGACGTGATCATCGAGGCAATCGGGGGCTTGGCGCGCCCGGTCCGTTCCCCGACGCGGTAGCGGCCCGGATCGGGTTCACGCGCTCATTCCTCGGCCTGGACCTTGCCCCGCCCTCCGCCCCGGTTCTGCCGGAGGCGGACGACGCTCTCGCGGTCAGCCGGCGATCGCGAACCCGCTTCGCCGTGGGACCCGTCGACGGACTCGATCCCGGTGACGGCCACCGACGCCGCGTGCCCATCACGCTGGGGCACCCTGCCCCCTTCGCGCCTTCAACCCTCTCTTGACACTGGCGACCGTAAGTTATGTGAGGCATTCCTATGCGGATCCGGAAGGCTCTGAGTGCAATCATGCGGCTGCTGGATACTCTCAACCGATGAAATGGATCAAAGCCCTGTTCGGCCCCAGCGCCCGCCGCGAAACCGACCCAACCCTCGAATCCGATTACCATCTTCTCGCCCGCAGCGACCTGTTCGACAGCGGCTACTATCTGCGCGAGAACCCCGATGTCGCCGAGGCCGCGGCGGATCCGATCACGCATTACCTTGCCATCGGCTTCTTGGAAGGGCGCGAGCCGTCCGCTTTCTTCGACGGCACCCGCTACTGGGAGGCAGATCCGTCCATCAAGGCCGCTGGCATCAATCCCCTCGTGCACTGGCTCCGCGCCGGCGCCGGCGAGGGTCGGTCCGCGCCCGTCCGAAAGGACAATGCGTCGTTACCCGGCGAAGTCCGGTCCGACTATGCCCTGGTGGCGCGCAGCGGCCTGTTCGACCTCGGCTACTATCTGGCCGGCAATCCGGATGTCGGCGCCTCGGGCGAGGACCCCATCGTTCACTACCTTCAGGTTGGATACCTCGACGGACGCGAGCCCTCGGCGTTCTTCGATGGCAACCGCTACCGTGCCGAGAATGCCGATGTGCGCGAAGCACGCGTCAACCCGCTGGTCCACTGGCTTCGTCTCGGCAGCGCCGAGGGGCGCTTGGCTCCGGTCCGGTCCGCGTCTTCGCCGGACCGGCCTGGAACCGATTATGCCTTGGTGGCCCGCAGCGGCCTGTTCGATGCGGCCTACTACCTCAAGACCAATCCCGAGATCGCGGGGAGCGGCCTCGATCCCATCGTTCACTACATCACCGATGGCTTCCGCGAAGGGCGGGAACCGGCCGCTTTCTTCGACGGAAAGGCCTACGCCGAGCACTACCCGGACGTTCAGGCGGCGGGAACCGCCCCCCTCGTTCATTGGATGCGCGTGGGCAAGGCGGAGGGGCGTCGCCCACCGATCCGGGCGCCGCAGCCTCCGTATCCGGCACCGACTGTGACCTGATCGCCCGCAGCGGCCTGTGCGACAGCTTCCTCCTGTCAATCAGTCCAGTCCAACGTGAGCGGTCACGGCTGTCGAATCGTACCCCAACGGTTGCATCCCAATGGCGTTGCGGGGAGCATCGGGAGGCCCGGACGGCGCCTCAGAACTCCCAGGTCACGCCGGTCCGCACGACACGCGCGGGGACACCCGCGAGGGAGACGTTGGTGGGGAACGCACCCCGGACCAGGGAGCCGGCGCCGATCACGCTGTCGCGGCCGATCACGGCGTTGCGCAGGATCGTCACCCCGCCCGCCGCCCAGACGTGATCGCCGATGGTGATGTCGCCGGCGGGATTGAGGCGTTCGCGGGTCACCACGTCGAGCACCTTGTGGACGTCGCTCGACGCGATGCGGCAGCCGGGCCCGAACAGGCAGAACGCGCCGATCCTGATGGTCGCGCGCTCGTGTGCCGTGATCTGGCTGCAGCCGTTGAACGAGCACCAAGCACCGATCTCGACCACGGCCCCTTCCGCGGAGGCCGTGACCACGAGCTGGTTGAGGTTCGTGTCCGCACCGACGATGACGGCGGCCCCGCCCGAGAGGATGAACTTGGCGGCATTCGGCGCGAAGGGCGTCTCGACGTGCAGGCGGTTGCCGCGGCCACGGATGGTGACGACGGCGTCGCTCTCCTCCAGAAACCGCGGCGACAGGGTGATCTGGTTGTCGTCCGGAAATTCGATGTCGAGTTGAACAGGCACCGTGCCCCCCGCGTCCTCCTGGTCCTTTTCGAATGCGCGCGGTCCTACCGGTTCAGCGGATTTCCCGCCGGCGGCGCCGCCGTCGCGCCGATGGGAACCGGAGCGATCCCGCCGCCGCCGCCGAAACCGGCCTGCGGATTGCGGTAGCGCTCGATGCCGTGCTGGAGGCGTTCGCCGTCCGTATCGCGCACGATCCGGGCGGAGGCCGGCGGCGACGGATCGATGACGTGGACCGCCATGTTGGCCTGGACGGCCTCGCCGGATTCGAGGGTCAGGGTGTCGCGCCGTTTGAGGTAATCGGTGCAGCCGGACACGGCCAGGGCCACCGCGAAGATCATCGCGACGGCAAGACCCGGACGCACCGCGCGCGCGCGCGCGGACCGACGTGCCGCCGGACTCAATTGAGCACCTGGACGGTGCCCTGCGGCACGGCGATGGCGGCGGGCAGCGTCGCCTCGGGCAGGATATGGCCGTGGGGGCCGACGGCGCCGCCGCGCTGATTCACGAACTGGCGCATGTTGCGGCGCAGCTCCGTCTTGCCGTTCACGAAGAAATCGACGTCGTTGGCCGGCACGCTCGCGTCGAAGGGCGTCGCCAGCATCTGGCCCGGCCGCGCCGGATTGACCAGGGACGGGGTGACGATGACGACGAGTTCGGTCTCCCGCTCCTGAAACTCCGAGGAGCGGAACAGGGCGCCCAGGACCGGGATCGATCCGAGCCAGGGCAACTGGTCGATGGAGCGGGTCGAGTTGGTCTGCAGGAGGCCGGCAATGGCGAAGCTCTGGCCGTCGCGGAGCTCGACATTGGTCTTGGCCCGGCGCTTGGTCAGGCCCGGCACCGAGATGCCGCCGCCCACCGCCACCGCCAGGGTCGGGTCGATGTCGCTCACCTCGGGCTCGAGCTGGAGATGGATCATGCCGTTGCGCAGGACCGTCGGGGTGAAGCCGAGCTTCACGCCGAATTCCTTGTAGGACACGGTGATCTGCGGCGCGCCGTTGAGGCTCTGGTTGGCGATGGGGATCGGGATCTCGCCGCCGGCCAGGAATTCGGCCCGGTCGCCCGACATGGCGATGAGGTTCGGCTCGGCGAGGCGCCGCAGGAGGCCCTTGGTCTCCAGGGCGCTCACGAACAGGTCGAGCTGCCCGGCATTGCCCCGGAACCCCTGGACGAGGCTCGCGAACGGCACGCCGCCCGTGGTCGCGGCGTTGACCGCCGAGCCGACGATGCCCGAGATTACCCCGCCCGAGGACGAGACCGGGTTCTGGGCGCCGTAGGCGCCGACGCTGGCGAGGGTACTGCGTCCGCCGAACTCGAACCGCGCCCCGAGCTCGCGGCCGGCATTGCGGTTCACCTCGACGAAGCGGACCTTGAGCATCACCTGCTGGGGCGAGCGGACGCGGGTGAGGTTGAGGGTGCCGGGGGGGGCCACCTGCATGGCCCGGTCGACGCTCACCGCATCTCCCGCGACGCCGCCGAGGATCACGCGCTCGCCCTGGCTCTCCACGCGCAGGCCCGGATCGCCGGTGCTCTGGCGGACCTGCGATTCGATGACGCCCGTGTCGGGCCGGACCTCGACGTCGATGAGGCCGACGAGCTTGCGCTCGGAATCGATGAGGGACACGTTGGTGGTGCCTGCGCGCTTGCCGAGGACGTAGAGGGTCCGGTCGCTGATCGGCACCACGTCGGCGATGTCCGACGACCCGACGAGGACGTCGGCGAAGGCGCTGCCGACCTTCACGGTCTGAGACTTGTTGATCGTCAGTTTCAGGCGACTCAGGATCGCGTTGCCGCCCGTGCGCGGCACGGCACGGACCTGGGCCCGCGCCTCGCCGACCGGCGCCGGGAGTACGGCGGTCGTCAACGACAGCACCACGGCGAGATCGATCACCCGGCGAAATGTCGGTCGAGCCTTTCGCCGGCAACCAATCACGCAAACATCCTTCTGGTTAAAATCAGGTTAAGCGGGCCGGCGCGGTCACCACAAGATCAGGTGCTGATTGCCACAGTTTTATCGGGAGGAGAGAGGCGTTCGAGCAACGCTCTGGCGCAGATCGAACGATCAGATCGCGGCGCCGGCTTAAAAGGGCGTGGATCGGGTCGGACGCTGGGCCGAGCGCAAGATCTGAATATTGTTCAGGATCACGGTATTACCCGGGTCCATGGCCAGGGCCTGCTCGAACTGGCCGAGCGCCCGCTTGCCGTTTCCGCGCAGCATGTACGAATACCCCCGGTTGTTCACGATTTCGAGGGTTTCGCCGCTCAAGCTCGTGGCCTGATCGTAGGCCCGGTCGGCGAGTTCGTAGCGCCCGAGGTTGTCGTAGGACGCCGCGAGTCCGAGCCAGGCCGCCGCATCGTCCTTGTTGACCTCGACGGCCTGCCGGAAATTCCGCTCGGCCAGACCGTTGTTGCCGGCCGCGAGGTTCACCCGGCCGACTCGATAGGCGTCGTTGGTGGCCGGCAGCGTCGGCTCCACGCCGGGGACGACGGCGATCCCCTCGTCCGACCGGGTCTGACACCCGGCCAGCCACAGGCAGGCGCAGACTCCCATGGCCCGCACCGCACGATACACCCTCATCCGTCCGTCATCCTCGGCCCAGGCGACGACCCTGCCATAGGAGCGGCCACGCTTGTATCCACGATCGCGCGATGACTGGGGAGAAGCATGGGACAGCTCTGAACATGCCGGGTGTCTCCCATACGGCGGCCGAGGCGAAGAGTTTCAGGCTGCCTCACAAAACGTCCGGTCCCGGTCGGTTCTTCTCCGAACACGGCCGCGCAACGGGAGTTCTGTGAGAGACACTCGGTCGGCCCGTGAGAATCCCGACGACAGGGATGGCCGACGCGCATGTCGTGAGACGCCCTCTCGGACGGACCCGATCGAGTGAAGCGATCCATTCCCGCGTGACATGCCAGAGTCGGCGGGACCGACCAAGCGGTTCATCGACCCTCGCTGGGTATCCAAACCGCCGTGACAAGAATATCGCGCGGGATTCGTCACTCGGATGTGGCGAGACAAGTCGCGAGGAAGTCGTCGAACGCGATGAGATCGGTGCGCCGCACGACGGGCGCAAACACGACGGCCGGGACGGCCGTTCCGAACAGGCGGTGGCGGAGCGCCGGGCCGGCCGTCCGCATCAGGAGATCGAAGCGCTCCGGGCCGGCCTTGAGCAGGCGGACGAAGGCCGGCACGAACCCGTCGCCCGACGATCGGGTCTCCGCCAGGGTGAGGACGCGTCGACCGGTGATCTGGGCACGGCCGATCAGGGCGAGGTTGAGCCGCCCCGGCGACCTCGACGGACGCAGGAGGATGTCGCCGGAGGTCGCGTTCTCGGGCAAGACTTCGGGCATGGGTCGGGGAAGGCTCAGCCGCCAGCGCCGCTCATGGCCCTCGCAGGACAGGACGAGGAGTCCGGCCGCGCCCGAGGCCGGCGTCACGTCGGTGCGCAGGACGGCGAGATCGCGGCCGAACCGCTCCAGGACCCACCCGTCGGCCCCGAGGGTGAAGCTCTGGTCCGGCCCCCGCTGCGGGGGAGATGACGGCGTCCTGCCCTGTCCGAGGGATGGCACCGGGACGAGGACCAGGGTCAGGAGACACGTGCCAAGACAAGCCGGCCGCCGAGCCGTCACGGCACGGAGTTGGGAATCGGGACGGATCGGCGGCGTTCGGATCGGATGCGCATGGCGAAGGACAGGTGGCTGATCGCGAAGGCGAGGAAGGAACTCCCCAGCATCACCGTGATGATGGCGAAATCCGGTCCCTGGATCGCCGCCACGGGCCTGAGGGACACGGCCTGGAGCGGTCCGCGCAGGCCGAGCCAGGCGTAGGCCAGGGCGGCGGCGAAGACGAAACTCAGATTCGCGATGGCCGCCACGCCGAACCGGAACCGCAGGGCGCGGACCGCGAGGGTGATCAGGGCGAGCACGGCGGCATTGCGCAGGGCATCGACCCCGAACAGGACGTGGAGGGGCGAGGTCTCCACCCGCGCGGTCTCGAACGGCCGGAACACCGCGAGGTTCAGGTACCAGGCGAGGCTCGATCCCGGGGCGGCCGCGAGCCAGGCGGCGGAGGCTTCCGCCGCCGCGAAGGCGCCGATCACCACGAGCGAGCCGAAGGTCTGGGCATTCAGGGCGCGCGACATGGCGCATCCTGGCAAGCGGTCCTTAAGGCGCGGTTCGCGCGGGCCGGCGCGCCGCCGGAGACGGATTCGTGGTTAATGGGTCTCGACGAGTTGCACCACCGGCCGGAGCTTGCCGTCGTCCTTCCGGGGGGTGAGCATGCCGACGAGTTCCACCAGAAGGGAACCGCCGCTCGCGGGCTCCGTCAGGAAGACCTTGGCGACGTGGCGGGACAGGCGGGCGGGGCTCGGGTCGGCGGAGAACGCGCGGCAATCGGCCACCGACAGGTAGAGGACGCGCCGACGCGCATCCGTCGCCGGCCGCACGCCCGGATAGCAGACCGGAATCGGGCTCTCGCGCACGAAGGCGAAGGGGCCGGTCAGGGGTCCGCCCGTCGGCATGGTCTTGCCCATCAGGCGGTTGCCCTGGGTAGCCACCGGCCGGGATTCGGTCTCCGGCGTGAGCCCGAGTTCGCGGAGATAGATGTCGTAGCGCGTCGGCGCCTCGCGCAGGGAGGCCTGGAAGCCGTTGTCCTTGTCGGCGTGATTCCACAGGATGTACTCGTCGATGGCGCGCGCCACGGAGATTTCGCCGAGGCCGCCATAGGCCGCCGTCACCGCCCAGTCGCCCAGCCCCTGGTCGTAGGCCGCCGAGGGCCGGACGGTGCGATAGGCCGCGTCGCGCGGCAGGTGGTAGGGCGGGTTCACGTCGCCGGAGGATGGCGGCGAGGAACAGGCCTGGAGATGGCGCCCTTGGATCACGCTCGGCGCCGGGGGAAAGGCCGCGAGGTCGCTCGCCACCGCCGCGATGCCGTTGAAGTAGCGGTCGAACCGGATGTTCAGGGCGTCGTCGAAGTCGCGCGGGGCGATGTTGCGTCTCAGGGAAACACCCTGGCCGTAGCAGAAGGCCGGGGCGTCCGAGGCGAGGTTGCGCAGGGTGGTGCGGCTCGCGAGATCGTCCGGCCTGTCGAGGGGGACGACGGAGCCGTCGGCGATGTTGCCGTCCATGCGCAGGAGATACTGGCGGCCGGGCCGGGCGGACGCCGCGAAGCGCTCGGGATCCGCATGGCAGAGGACCATCGGGGTGACGTCGCAGGCGTAGTACTGCGCTTCCGCGACGGCCCGGCGTCGGATCGGGGTGCCGAGAACCTGCAGCAGGCTCTCGGTCAGGGTGAACTCGGCCGTGGTCGCCTCGACGAACACGGCCTGCGCGCCGGCCGTTTCCGGCAGGGTGTAGGCGGGGTCGGTCCGGAGATCCGCCAGCGTGGCGGCGAAGCGGAAGGTCAGGCGTGGGCCGGCGCGGTTGCGCCGGGCGAAGGCGACGCCGTTGGTCAGCGCGTTCCCAGCGGTCACCGCCCGCTCGATGGCGCCCTCGGTCCAGTCGAGCTGGCCGGCGGCGGCCAGCGCCGCGGCGTCCACGGTGGCGGCGAGCTGCGTGTCGAAGGTCATCAGGCGGGTGCCGTCGACGGCGAGGCCGAGGAGGCCGAGGAGGGCGGGAATGCAGACAGCCGCGAAGACGAGGACGAAGCCGTCCTCGTTCCGGCCGAAGCTGCGCAGCGAGCGAGCCGTCATCGGCGGGTCACCAGATCCTCGCCCGGCAGGGTGGCGGTGGCGTGAAGCGGCAGCGCCTTGGCGAACAGCAACCCGGCGAAGATCGGATCGAACGCGAGATCGACGATCTGCACGGTGACATCGACGGGGACCGGCGGCGGGCGTCCGACATAGCCGAGGCCGTTGGTGGCGTAGGTTACCCGCAGGTTGGCGGGTTCGAGCCGCGGCAGCACCGCCTGCATCGCCCGCAGGATCGGCGCGAGGTTGGCCGGCGAATAGCCGAACCGGCACGAACTCCCTGGGCAGACGCAGCCCCTCGCGAGATCGCAGACCACCCGGAACGCCGGGCACGGACTGGCCTCGCCACCGGACGCGCAGCGGGCGCCGGGCGGGCGCCCGGACCAGTAGGCCGCGCCGTCGGCGGGCGTCAGGCCCGGGCCTTCCGCCACGGAATCCATGACGATGGCGGCGCGCACGCCGAGATCGGCCGCCTTGGCGGCCAGCCCCCGCTGCCAGAAGTACAGGGATAGGTCGGCCAGGGCGAAGACGAGCATCAGCAGCATCGGCAGCACCAGGGCGGCCTCGACCAGGGCGGCGCCGTCCTCGTCGCGCCGGAAGGCGGTCAGGTCATTCGCCAACGTGCGGCTCCTGATGCCGGGCCTTGAGGGTCCAGCGTTTGAACGGAACGGGGCCGGGAAATATCACGTCGAAGGCGACGCTCGCCTGCATGGCCACCGTGCCCGCTGGCGGGTCGGGCTGCGGCGCCACCGTCACCGCGTCGGACGGCAGGCCGGTGTTGTCGCGGATCTGGCCTTCCGTGATCCGCACGGCGCGGGCCGCACCCGGCGCGCAGGCGGGGTTGCAGACCGGATCGGGAACCCGCGCGAGGATGCGGGCGCCGGTGCGCACGGCCCCCTCCAGGGCCTGGCGCACCAGGAGTGCGCGCCCGACCTCGAAGCAGCCGTAGACGAGGACGACGAGGATCGGCAGCAGCAGGGCGAATTCGAGGATCGCCGCCCCCGAATCCCCGTCGCGCAGGGCCCGCAGCCGTCGGGTGAGGGACTCACGGGCGAGGAATTCACGGGGCCGTGGCACGGAGCACCTTCATCACCGCCGGCGCCAGGATCACGATGAGGACTACGGGAAAGATGAACAGGCCGAGCGGCAGGGTGAGCTTCGGCGGCAGGGACGCGGCCTTCTCCTCGGCCCGCGACATCCGGCGGTCGCGCATCTCGTCGGAGAAAGTGGTGAGGGCCAGCGACACGTCGGTGCCGAGCTCGATGGTCTGCTGCAGCAGGGCCGCGAATGAGCGCGCCTCGGGCAGGCCGAGGCGTTCGGCGCAGGCCTTCAGGGCCTCCGGCGTGCTCTTGCCCGCCCGCATCTCGCCGGCCATCAGGTCGAAATTCGCCCGGAACTCGGCGTCCGAGGCGCCGATCTCGCCGGCCGCGCGATCGAGGGCGGCGTCGAGGCTCAGGCCCGCATTGATGCAGACCACGAGCATGTCGAGGAAGTTCGGGAAGACCGAGCGGTAGCGGATCTCAAGGTGGCGCTGGCGCCGGCTGAGGTACGCGCGCGGCAGGTAATGGGCGACGATGAACAGGACAAGGGCGATGAGCGCCGCCTCGGCGAGGCCCGAGCTCGGCAGGAAACGCGTCACCACGACGGTGCCGAGGGTCGGCAGGCCGACGAGGAGGCCGAGGCGCGCCAGGGTGAAGATGACCACCGCCGAGGGCGCGAAGAAGCCCGAGCGGATGAGTCCGCGCCGTAGGGCACGGCGGGCATCGACGTCGAGGCCGAGGCGGGACGGATCGATGTCGAGCCAGCTCTCCTGATCGCGCTCGACCTCCTCGGCCGTGGCGGCCGGTGCACCGAGCCCGCCGTAGCGGCGGCGCACGCGCTCGCGCCGGGAGAGGGCGGAGGTGGCGGTGTAGAGGGCGAGCGCCACGCTGGCGAAGGCGAGCACGGTGACGAGGAGGACGACGCTCATGCCACCTCAGACCTTGAAGTTCACGAGGCGGTAGATGGTGAGATTGCCGAGCAGCAGCAGGACGATGGCGACACCCAGGATCGTGTTGGCGGACGGGCTCACCCAGAACTCGGCGTAGTAGGCGGCGCTGACGAGGTTGATCACGACGAACAGGATGATCGGCAGGCCGCTGAGGGCGTAGCCGCTGAACCGCCCCTCGGCGGTGAGCGCCCGCACGCGCCGCGACAGGCGGAAGCGCTCGCGCAGCATCCGCGACAGGCGCGCCAGGACCTCACCGAGGTTGCCGCCGGTCTGGTTGGCGATGGAGATCGCCGCCACCACGAAGGCGAGCTCGGGATGGCCGACCCGGAGGTAGAGTCCGTCGAGGGCCTCGGCGATGCTGCGGCCGTAGTTCATTTCGTCGACCACGAGGGCGAATTCCGGTCCGGCCGGCTCCGGCGTCTCGCGGGCGACGAGGCCGAGGGAAACCGGGAGGGGATGGCCGGCGCGCAAGGATCGGACGATGACGTCGAGGACCTCCGGCAATTGCTCGCCGAAGCGCGCGAGGCGGCGCGCCCGCTTGATCCGCAGGACCAGGAGGCACAGCAGGCCCGCGACGCCGAGGCTCGCGGCGAGGCGCAGCCAGAAGCCCGGAACCGGCAGAACCAGCAGGAGGAGGACGGCGAGGCCGAGGGTCCGTCCGGCCAGGGCCGCCGAACTCTTGCCCGTGCCGGATTGCAGCAGGAGCCGGTTCCAAGCGACGACGAAAGCGGATTTCCCGGCCTCGCGGCGGCGCAGGGACTCAGGCGCGGCGGCGACTACGGGGCCGTCGAGGTCCGCGCGCCGCTGCCGCCGGCGCTTCCGGCCGCGCAGGGCGCCGGCCAGCCCGACCTGGAGCTGCTGGGCCGCCACCACCGAGCAGACGAAGATGAGGAGGTAGATCAGCCAGGGCTCAGCCACGGCGTTCCTCCCGGTGACGCGGCCTCACAGGGCCACCGACGGATCGAAGGCCTGGGCCGGCATGTCGACGCCCTGCGCCTTCAGCTCCTGCAGGAATTTCGGCCGCACGCCCGTGGCGCGGAAATGGCCCAGCACCTGATGGCGCTCATCGACGCCCTCGCGCACGAAGCGGAAGATCTCCTGCATCTGGATCACGTCGCCCTCCATGCCGGTGATCTCGGCGATGCTGGTGACCCGGCGGCGGCCGTCGCTTAGGCGCTGGAGCTGGAGCAGCATCTGCACGCCGGACGCGATCTGGCTGCGGATGGAGGTCACCGACATGTTGGCCGCCGCCATGCCGATCATCTGCTCGACGCGGGCGATGGCATCGCGAGGAGTGTTGGCGTGGATGGTGGTCATCGAGCCTTCGTGGCCGGTGTTCATGGCCTGGAGCATGTCGAACGCCTCTTCGCCCCGGCACTCGCCGAGGATGATGCGGTCGGGCCGCATGCGCAGGGCGTTCTTGAGCAGTTCGCGCTGACGGATCTCGCCGCGGCCCTCGACGCTCGGCGGCCGGGTCTCGAGGCGCGCCACGTGGGGCTGCTGCAGCTGCAGTTCGGCCGCGTCCTCGATGGTGATGAGGCGCTCGCAGGGCGAGATGTAGGACGACAGGGCGTTGAGCATGGTGGTCTTGCCCGAGCCGGTGCCGCCCGAGACGATGAGGGAGATGCGCCCCTTCACCGCCACCTTGAGGAGCTCCGCCATGGGCGGGCGCAGGGCACCGAGCTCAACCAGGCGGTCCATGGAGATCGGGCGCTTGGAGAACTTGCGGATGGAGACGAGGGGGCCGTCGACGGCGATGGGTCGGATGGCGACGTTGACGCGCGAACCGTCGGGCAGGCGCGCATCGACCATGGGCGAGGATTCGTCGATGCGCCGGCCGACGGCCGCGACCATCTTGTTGACGATCCGCAGGAGGTGCGCCTCGTCCTTGAAGTGGACCAGGGTCGGTTCGAGCTGGCCGCCGCGCTCGACGAAGACCGAGCGGTGGCCGTTGATGAGGATGTCGCTGACGCTCGGGTCCTTCAGCAGGGGCTCGATGGGTCCGAGGCCGATCATCTCGTCGAGGACTTCGGCCGAGAACGCCTCGAGCTCGCGCTGGTTGAGGGCGAGGCGCTCCTTCAGGGCGTATTCGGCGACGAAGCGGCCGACCTGACGGGCGAGGTCCTCCGGCGAGATCTTGTCGATGAGGGCGAGGTTGAACTCGTCGATGATCTGGCCGTGGAGCTTCACCTTGGCGTCGGTCAGGGACGCCCGCGGCGCCGGCTCGGGCGGCGGTGCAGGCTTAGGCGCGACCTTGGGCACGACGTGGGCCGCGACGTCCGGGGCCGGGCCTTGCACGGCCGGCGCCTCCGCCTTCGCGGTCCGCCAGCGATCGGACAATCCGGCGTTCATGCGTCCTCCGGTGGTGGGCTCACGCGAGTTTGGCCGCCGTGACGCACCACTCCGCCAGACGGCCGATGTCGCGGGTCAGCCTAGCGTTGGGGGCGATCTCGAACAAGGATCGCCCGGCATCGAGGGCTCCCTCGGCGGTGGCCCCGTCGCGGCGCAGGCAGAACACCGAGCGCCCGGACAGGGGCCGTTCGATCTGCGCCCGATGGGCGATGCGGCCGAGGAGATCGGTCTCGCAGGCGTTGACGGCCACCGCCAGGCGGTCGGCGGGAATCTCAAGGGTCTCGAGATGGGTCAGGGACTGGGTGAGGACGCGCAGGCCCGGCACGGTGGCGCCGCCGGACAGGACGATCGCGTCGGAGCCCTGCAGGATGTTGTCGATCCAGGGCACCCAGGCCTGGGGCAGATCGACGAGGATCGCCTCGTAGCGCCGGGCGATGGTGTCGATGAAGGTGAAGAGGATCGCCGGCGGCACGTCGCCGAGCGCGATGCGACGGGGCGGACAGGCGAACACGTCGAGGCGCGGGGTATGCCGGCTCGTGAATACGTCGACGAGCTGCTCGTCCAGGCGCTCCGGCTGGGCGACGATCTCGGCGATGTCGAAGCGGGGTTCGACGTCGAGGGCGTCCGCGAGGGTGCCGCCCTGCAGGTTGAGGTCGAGGAGGGCGACGCGCAGGGGCTGCTTGCGCCGGCTCGACAGGCGGATGCCGGTCTCCACCGCGAGGGTGGTGTTGCCGACCCCGCCCTTGCTCGGCAGGAAGCTGACGATCCGGGCGGCGCGATCCGCCGGCTCGGCGGCGCCGAGCCCCTTCGTCACGTCGCGCAGTTCCTGGGCGGCGTTGCCCCAGCCGATCCACTCGCCGGACTGGCTGCGCACCAGGGCCTTGTAGAGTTCCGGAGCCAGGGCGTCGGCCACGTAGACCACGAAGGCCCGGCTCGGCTCCGCGCGCGCGAGCTGGATCGCGCCTTCGGCGGCCCCCTCCCCCTCCGGCACCAGCACCAGGGGCCGGCGCGCTTCGGTGAAGGCCCGGTCGCGGTTCAGGGCGGCGAAGTCGGCCGCGTACAGCACCGTGTAGCCCAGACCCTCGGCGAGCCTGACCAGCGCCTGCACGCGGGCCGCGCCGCGCTCGGCCGCGATGAGAAAACAGTTCACGACGGCTCCGGAAGGGGCAATGGATTCAAGGTGCGGACATCGGTACGCGCCGGCCGCGACCGGTGGTGGTCACGCGCGTCTCAATCCTCGGCATCCACCGAATAGGGTTCGCGCTTCGATCCGTTGCGGATGACGTTGATGGTCAGCTTCGGCGGCGCTGGCGCAGACGGTGCGATGCCGGGCGGCATGCGCTGGCCGAGTTCGACGCGCAGGCGGGTTTCCATCTCGGCGAGCTGCGCCCGCGCACCCTCGCCGGCCTGGGCCGCGGCGGCCTCGGACGCCTTGCGCAGCGCCTCGACCTGGGCGGTCAGTTCGGTGATGCGGTCCTTTGCGGCGGCACTCTCTCCGGGCCCGAGGTCGGCGGTGGTGACGCGTTGGGCGGCCTGTGCCACTGGCTCGCCGGTCTGGCGCAGGACCAGGGACAGGCGCCCAACCCCTTGCGCGAGCACGACCTTCTGCGCCTCAGCGACGGAGAGCTCCAGGGTGACGGCGCGAGCCACGGTGGGCTTGTCCTGCCGGTCCCCGGCGACCTGATCGATGGCCAGGACCTTGGCGTTCTGAATCAGCACGTCCGCATAGGCGTTGTCCTGGGTTCCACCCTCACCACGGGTCAGGATCAGGTCAACCCGGTCGCCGGGCAGCACGAAGCCGGCAACGCCGCGCACCTCGTCGACGCGCACGGAAACCGCGCGCATGCCCTCGTCGATCTGGGTCGAGAGGGTGGCACGCTGGTTCGGGGCGGTGACTTTTGCCGCCAGTACCGGTTCGTTGCGCTGGAGCGGCGCCAGGGCGAGGCGACGCCCGTCCCGGGTCAGGTCGGCGATGGAGGTGAACGCGCCGTCGAGGACGTCGCCCGCCGGCCAATCGACCTCGCGCAGATTTGCCGAGGTAAGTGCCGTGCCGAACCCAACGGGGGCGGAGGCAACGACCATGCGCCCCTGGACCGGGCGCCGCGCCTGCGGATCGACGTTGAGCAGCAGGCCGCGCGCTAGGAAGGCGGCCAGGGCGCCGAATGTCAGGGCCACCCCGAGGGAAATCGCCGAGGATGCCCTCATGCGCCGCGCTCCTGAACACCCATAAGCCACCCCCGCCCATCCGGCGCGACGTTCCGTGCCGCGCGATGGGGCGCGGTTGCCGGTTTCCGTATGGTGGCGATCACTGGGTCTGTGTGCAATCCGCCGTCGGCGTGGCGATCTTGCAGCTGATCTTCGCGAACTGCGCGTTCAGACTGGTGCCCGTCGCCGTCAGGCCGACGATGGCCACGAGGGCGATCAGCGCGACCAGCAGCGCATACTCGACCATCGCCGCGCCGTCGTCCTCGCGGCAGAAGCGCTTGATGAGATGCTTCATGTGACCTGTTCCCATTTGTCGCCCGGCGCGCGTGTTCCGCTGCCGTGCCGAACCAAGATGGTAAATGATCCCTTAAGGCCGTTCGGGTGTCAATCTGAATGCGTCGCTCGTCAACCATAAAACCTGGAGATAATGCATTCGAACCGATGCATTGCGTTCAATACCTATCGCGATAAGACAATCGTCATGATCCAGGCCAAGGCAATACTTGGACCGAAGGGGATCTTGACCCGGTGGTCATCCCGCCGTGCGGGGAAAAACCCGAATGTGGCTCCGATGCCGTACAGGCCGGTCAGGCAGAGCAGGGCGATCGCGAACAGGAGCGCATTCTCCGGACCGATCCACAGGCACGCCGCCGCCATCAGCTTCGCATCCCCGGCCCCGACCAGTCCGAGGGAGAAGGCGCCGAACATCAGGACCAAGACGAGGGTCGCGAAGACGCCGTGCCAGAAGGCATCGTGACCGGTGCCCGACAACCCCGCGGCGAGACCGAACAGGCCGACCAAAACCAGGATGGCACTGTTCCGGATGCGAAACCGCCGGGCATCCTCCACCGCGACGAAGACGAGCGTCGCACAGGCCAGTCCGTCGATCAGCGTAACCAGGGGACCGTTCCTGCCAAACCACGCCGCAGAGTAGGCGGAAAAAGGGAGACCGCGCCGAAGCGCGGTCTCCTTCCGGATCTCTCCGTATCACGCCCGCCATCCGTTCGCGCACGGACGGATGGCGGGCCCAGTAGGCTCGACTAGCGAACGGCGCCGTTCAGGCCGTTCGGGAAGAAGCCGCCCGGCTGAGCCGTGCCGCTGGCATAGACGATGGCCAGGACCTGGGCCGGCGTGCGGCTGATGGCGAGTGCGTTGGAATCCGTCGGAACCAGGTCCGGCCGCGCGGAGGTGCCGATGCCGAAGTCGAGGTCGCTCGGGCCGTCGAAGAAGTCACGCAGGTCGGAGATCGCCTGGGCCTGCTGGAACAGACCGCGGCTAGCCAGCACCGTGCGGATGATACCGGCATGGTAGGCTTCGACGGCGAGGATGCCGGCGGTGGCCTCGAGGAACTCGTTGTTGCGGATGAGGGGGGCGGCGCCCTTGTAGGCTGTAACGCCGACATCCTCGAACACGAAGGCGGCCAGGAGGAAGTTGGTCTCGTTGGCGAAGGCGTCGAAGGTGTTGCCGAGACCGGAGAACCGGGCCAGGGCGTTGAAGCTGTCGACGAAGTTGATGGTCGGACGGGCGACGCGCGAGCCACCCAGGATCGCACGCAGGAACCGGACGTGCTTCTCCTCGTCGTCGGCGATCTCGTTGGCGTAACCCTGGATCAGCGGGGTGGCGAAGGTGACCTGACGACCGCCCGTGACGGCGCCGAGGGTGCCGGTGCCGGAGATGTCGGAATCCGCGAGCCCACGACCGAACGCGGCGCGCAGGTAGAACTCAGCCTCGAGGTATTCGAGGTTCAGGGCGAAGTTGAACACCTCCGCCGCGCCGACGGTGGCCGTCTGCGCATTGACCGGGCCACCGGCCGCGCTCAGCAGCGCCGCGCCGGCTGCACCGAGACCGAGTGTCCGCATGAACGCCCGGCGTCCAGCAGTGTAGTCAAAGCCGGCAAAATTGGGCTGGAGATCGGAAGTGTTTTCCATGGTTCTTGTTCGCTCCCTTGTATTGATCGGACGTAATCGATCGCCAGATCGTAGATGAAATGCCGACTTGTTTACAAGCGGCATCCATCGAAATAACTTTTTTGTGATGCAAAAAGGAAAAAATTGTGCGATATCAGGGCGTTGGCAGAATTTCTATACCAGTCTAATCTTGAATGGAGATTGCTCAGGAGGACATTTACGTATGAAGGAGTTGGAAGGTTTCATCGCTGCAGAATCACAAAAGCGTGACTGGTCGTTCTGCGTCGCTGGACGCGATCGAGTCTGTGGATCGGATGGAAGAACGCGTTCGGACTCAACGGCTTGATGCGGCTGTCGTGCTTGCGGAGCTCGTGTGGCTGTTGGGTCCTGCTGGCGGTCGGGATATGACCCGTGTAGATCCGCCATCGGCTCGAATGTTGGGCTGGGCGCCTTGTCGGTCGCCGGTGTACCGACGATTCTTGCCACTGTTCCAACGGACCGGAATTCTATTCTGGGATCAGGAAAATCGCGCATTCAAGCGACGAATGCTTGGGGTCGGTGCAGCTTTCGCGTGCGCCGCCGATGAGCGTCCGAGCACCCCGAAGCAGGGAGGTTTCCTGCCGGTGGATGTGATCGGGTTTCCATGGTCATGAGGTTTTCGAGAGCACGATGAGGCCGATTCAGATCGACACCGCGCGGGACGCGGGGCGGCCATCGACGGTCGCGGCGGCGGTCGGAGCCCGGCTACGTCGGGGGTTGCGGACAAGATCGCGTTCGGACTGGAGGGGGGACGATCTGTGAACGAACCGACGCGATTGCGGGGCGGTGGCACCGTTCGCGCGGCAATCGGTCAGTTGATACGCAGCGTTCTCGCCGCTGTTCGCCCAAGGCGGAAGGCTCGCGACCACGCCGGTCCGCCGACCACGCCGGATGAGCCGGGTCCCTCGGACGAACCGCAAAGGCCGTCGGAGCCAGTCGTCATGACCCTGCGACTGCGTCCGCTCGCCGACATCGTTCGGGACGCCGCGGGTGGTCCCGAGCCGATCACAACGTTGGTGTCCTATCCGCGCGAGACCGTGGCGCTCGCGCCCCTCCGCAGTGGCGCCGAGGCGCTCGGCCGGGTCGCGATCCGGGAGAACGAGCGGCACAGCTTCTGGCAGCAGACCGCGTACCTGTCCCTGCCGACGTCGGCCTACGTCATCGCGAACGCCCTCGTCCACGGATCGGCCGGCCTCATCGGCATCGGCGGCCAGGTGGTGACCGAAACGACGTGGCACACCGAACCGGGCCGGCATCGGTACCGGATGGAAGACGCCGGGCTTCGCATCGAGGCGGATCAGGTCCCGCTCCTGCCCGGCACCCATCTGTGTCTCCTGACGCCCGGGGCCGGCAATTACTGGCACGCGCTCATCGATGGCGTCGCCAGATTGTCGGTCGTTCCCGGGGCTCGGATGGACGCCATCGAGACGATTCTGTTCTCGTCCGATGCCATCGGCCAGGAGGAGTTTCTCGGGCTGGCCGGCCTGCCGCGGTCCGTGGCCCTGCGGCCCGTCCAGCCAGGGGAGACGTTCAGGGTCGAGACCCTCGTTCTCCCGTGGGATCTTCACGGGGTGTTCGATTATCACCCCGTCCTCAATGGCTTCTTCGATACGGTGCTGAGGCACCATACGCTCGACGGACGGAATCGGATCGAGCGGCTCTACATCGATCGACGCGGGTCCCAGCAGCGGAGGCTGCTGAACGAGGACGAGGTCGTGACCGCCCTCGAAGCGATGGGCTTCGTGCCGGTCCGGCTCGAGGATCTGACCATCGACCGGCAGGTCGCGCTCTTTCGTCAGGCGGCTATCATCGTTTCACCGCATGGGGCCGGACTGACGAATATCGGCTTCGCATCGCCCGGATGCATCGTCATCGAACTCATGATGGATGCGTACCTGAACTGGTGCTTTCGTCGAATCGCCGCCCTGCGCGGGCTCGACTACGATTGCGCGATCGGCACCGCCCAGCGCCCGTGGGCCGATCTCAATCCGGGCTTCCACGCTCAGGTCTGGGAGATCTCCGTCGCGGATGTCGTCAGGACGGTCGATCGGGCCCTTTCCGAACACGCTTCGAAGATTGCATAGGCGGCGGGGGGGCATCGAGGTCCCGCCGCTGAGCGCGTCAGAACTTGCGCATGAGCGCGCTCGGCGCGGGGGTCTCGCCTTTGTCCTGATAGAGCGGCACCGTGGCCCGCAGCCAGCCGCGCGTCTCGAGCCCGGCATAGTTGCGCTGGACCACGTCCCGCGTGACGTAGGCCTGGAGATTGACCGGTCCGAAATTGTATCCCACGAGCCCGCCTACCGCGAACTGGCCCTGCCGCGCATAGGACGGATTGTTCGTCGGCAGATCGGTCGAACCGAACGCAACCGGCCCGATTTCCCACTTGCCGAAGTGCTTCGTGGCCGTGAGGTCAAGGTTGAGGAAGTCGGGATAGAAGGTGCCGGTGGCCGATCGCGTATCGAAGAAAGTCCCGTACAGGACGTTGCCCGTCAGGTTCCAGCCATCGCCGTTGTAGGTGACGGCGAAGCGCTGGTGCAGGACGGGGTTCTGGATGACGATCTTGGTGTCGCTCGGCAGGTAGGCGCCGAGCAGGTAGCTGAAGTTGAGGTCGTGTCCGAGCTTCCAGGCCACCTGCGCCGCGAGCAGGGTCTGCCCGAACCCGCTCTGGTAGGCGGCGCCCCGCGTGCTCGACGCGGTGATCGGCTGCAGCACGACGAATTGAAGCCGTCCGCCGACCACTTCGGCGGGCGTCGCCCAGAGGAAGGACGGCAGGTTGATGGTCGAGTCGGTGGAGCGCGGGGTGATGTCCCGCGAGCCGAAACTCGATGTGTCGATGAAGTAGAGGCCGATGGGCAGCGGCGCGCCGGGGGGTTGCCCCACGGTCTGTCCGGGCTGCGCCGAGGAGCCCGCCATGACGGGCGTGCCGGCCCACCCCAGGGCGAGGGCGGTGGCGACGGCACCGATATGTGTCGCCTGGAAAAATTGAACTGTCTTCATTCCGCGGTCCAAACCAGCCCGTCCTCGAGGTCGGCTCTCATCGCATGGCGGCCGGGATTATGCGGCTGTCTCGTGCGTGCGGTGCCCATTTGCGGGGCGAGCGTCGCCCTCGGGCAACAATGCGCGCCGCCGTGAAGGTCGGGCTGTGCGAGGGCACCCGGACATCGGGGGCGTGCCCGCCCGAACGCGGCATTAACGTCTCCATGGTACGCGGATCGGCGCTCAGTGTCCCTCGCGAAACGCCCGTCGCGCCGTCGTTCTCGGAGCGAGAACCGACCGTGACCGGGCGTTCTGTGAACCACGGGCGATGCGCTGCGTATCGAATTTCATTCACGGATGCGGCGAAACCAAGCCATGAGGTCAGACGTGCCGTCGGACGTTGCGCGATCCCTCCCAGCGAGCTCACCCTTGGCGGGCTCACCCACGGCTCGACCTCGGCACCTTCGGCTCGTCGCCCTCGTCGATGGGGTCCATGGTTTCGCCCTGCTGATCGTCCTGGTCTCGACGGTCGTATCGATCCTGATCTACGACAGGTCCTGGTGGGTCGATGTCATCTTCGACGACGGATATTACTACCTCGGCATCGCGCGCGGATTGGCGGAGCAGGCTCGGAGCTGGTTCCTGCCGCCATTCGAGACCAACGGGTATCAACCGCTTTGGCAGATGATCCTGTGGGCATCGGCGGTCCTGTTCGGCACGTCGGATGGATCGCTCGCCATTCAGGCCTTCGCGATGAACGTCATGGCCGTCGTCCTGTTCTGCGCGGCCTCGCGGGTGTTCTACGGCGTCCTGGCACCGGCTGTCCTGGCGGCGTTCCACTTCACCCTGGTCAGTCTCTATGGGATGGAAACCGCGCTCCTGCCGGTTCTCGTCCTGTGCTACTTCAACACGCGGGACTGGCGCGTTCGCGGTGGTTTGGCCACCCTCATGTTCTTCACCCGCCTCGATGCGCTGGCCCTGATCGTCGCGTACGACTTGGTCAATGCGGTGAGGGACCGACGTCTCACCGTTTGCCACTACGTCGTCCTGATACCGGCGGCCGCCGCCTACGCCATCCTCAATGTCGCTCTGTTCGGCGTGCCCGTCCCGGTTTCCGGCCTGGTGAAGGCCATCGGCAACGCACGCGGTGAAAATCTCGGCGTCGTGCTGACCTTCGCCGCGAGCCTGAAGTACCCGCTCATCGCCGCGGGGATCGTGGTCCTGTCGGCCGGACTCAATCGGACGTGGCCGCAAATTCTGTGTCGCCGGGAAATGGCGGCTCTGCTGATCGCCTATGCGGTCTCGGCGACCTACTATGGGGTCAACTCGGGATGGGGCGTCTGGGGCTGGTACTTCTGGCCGGCGATGCTCCTGGACTTCTACCTGCTTCTCAACCTCGTCAACGTGCTCGCATCGAGCGTCCGGACGCGCGGGTCGCCGTCGGACTTCCGCGTGCTGCTTCCCCTCGCGGCGTGCCTCGTGCTCGTGCTTCGGCCGGTCCATTTCGCCTGGGATCGCGTCGCCATGGCCTTGGGTCCGACCCACGGCTATACGGATCGCAAGACATCCGGCATCCAGAACATCGCGCTCATCGAAGCGATTCGCAGCCGCGCGTTCCCCGACGAGACTTACTTCGCCATGGGTGATCGCGCCGGCTCGTTCGGGTTCTTTCTCGGACACCGCTACCGCTTCCTGCATACCGAGGGCCTGGTCGGACCGGTCGCCTATTACCAGGCCATGCGCGATGACAGGGGCGGCGACTTCGTCCAGGCTCAACCCATCGATTATCTCGTGACCGATCGGACGGCCTATCTGACCGACGGGGACGTTCTCGGGGTCATCGAACCGGTCCAGGGGATCTCGGCGCATCGGGGGCCGTACATGCTTTGCTTCCCTAAATCGGCGATCGCCCTGCAGCAGACCTATATCGGCGGCCAGCGCTACCTGTTCGATTTCAAGAAGCGCATCCCCTGTCCCGCCTCGCTGGAGCGGCGGTTCGTCGAACTGCGTGCCCGCCCGAACGGCGTACGCGATTTCAGCGTCTCCTGGTGACCCGCGCATCAGGGGCTCGCGACGACGGGGAGGTGGAATTGACCGAGGCCGTCATGTCCACCTGATCGCGGGCATTCCGATTCGGGAGCCCGACCCGAGATCCTCACTTCGACGCTCGAAACGGACCTCGGACGCCCTGAGCCCCGCCCCGGCGCTCCAAGAGCACCTCACGAAACTCCCCATCACCAGCCGTGCTCGCCCTGGGCACTCCGGTGCCACGGGAGTTTTATGAAAGACCCTACGTCCCAAATGCCGCGGCGATGGCGTGGTAGGCCGCCTTCGGTCGGCAGTCGGCATCGAAGGGGAGCGGCCTTGGCCGGCGCGAACCCTTGGCCTGCTCCTGAAGCCACGTCTGTCCGTCCGTCAGCTCCCAGGTCTGGACGACCTTCACGGCTGGGTTCGTCAGTGCCGGGCGCAGCAGCATGGCATATTTCTCCGCCACCAGCCTGTCGCGGGTCGCCAGATCCGCCGGGAACTCGGTGTCGTTGACGTCGATCTCCGTCAGGTACACGTCGAGTTTTCGATCGGCGATGGACCCGATCAGATCGGAAAAGCCCTTCGGGTCGAATTCGAAGTTCGGGAAGTAATGGCACTCCAGCCCCACGGCATCGAGCCGGATGCCGGAGTGCTGCAGATCGTCGATGAGGCGCATCAGGTGCGCCTGCTGGCGCTCTCCCGAGGTGAAGCTCTTCTTCCACTCCGAGCCGGCCTCGTTGAGGACGAGCTTGACCTTCGGGTCGGCGCGATGCGCGATGGTGAACGCCTGCCGGATGTAGTCGGGTCCGAGCTTTGCGTACCACGGCCCGCCGCGCAGGCCGCCCGGGAGGTTGTCGTCCGGCCACAGCGGCTCGTTCACCACGTCCCAGGAATGGAGGCGCCCGGCATAACGGCCGACGGTCTCTTCGATGTGCCGCTCGAGCCAGTAGGCGGCCTCACGGCGGGTCAGGCGCTCGACCCAGTCCGGCTGCCAGGCGTTCCAGGCGAGCGTGTGTCCCCGCACCGCAAGGCCGGAGCGGGTCGCCAGGTCGATCAGCGCGTCCGCTTCCCAATAATCGACCACCTCCGGCCGTTGCGGCCGCAGGGAGCCGAGCTTCAGCGCCGTATCCGTGGTGACGATACGGGTCTGGTGGCGATAGAGCGCGGCAAGCCGCGGGTCGGTCAGAGCCGTGTGGTCGATGGCGGCGCCAAACAGCACCCCCCGCTTGGCGGCCAGGCTCCCGAGCGAGGGAATATCCGCGATCGCCTTGCCGTCGTCGGTGCCGGAGGCCGCGCGCGCGTCCCACGCGAGCGCGCAGGCGCCCGCCAGGAGCCCTCGGCGCGTAAGGTTGTGTACCATGCGCTTCACGGTTGCGTTCTCCGATGCCGGACCGCCGGCGCGGCGCGGTCTGTGTCTGAGAGATAGCGTCGATCCATTGCCATCAGGCTTTCAAAAGGCCCTGGCGGGATGCCTTTTTCGGCTGGGGCTCACCGAATCGTGGACGGACGGGCTCTGCCGCGGTTCCGGAATGGGGACCCCCACGATGCCGGCCCGAACGGCGAGGTCGAATCGGCAAAACGGTCGTCAGCCGGGTTGCAGGCTGGATCGACCTGCGCCCGCCGGCGCGGTTCTGCCCAAGGCTTCGCGGTTGAAATCACGCCGCTTTCGGCTCAGGCGCGAATCGCGCTCGGCCCCCTCCATGCACATGATGATGATGATGAGCAGGAGGAACGCGATGCCTTTGCTCGACAGTCCGGTCGATGAGGCGTTGAGGGCGATGAACATGGCCACGGCCATCAACGACCGCAGGCAGACGAGACGCGCGATATCGATGACAAAAAGCGTCAAGCCGATGAAAATGAGGCTCGCCGCGAAGATGCCGCTGCTCAGGATATAGGCGATCGGAAAACTCTCGATGCCGATCTCCGTCCCCTCGACGTACTGGAGATAGCTGAGCATCGCCGGGTCCGGTCCAATCAGCAGATCACCCCAGCTGAACCCATCGAAGAGCCGGAACATGCGAACGCGGGTTTCGGCGCTGCCCGCGTCATCGATGAATCGATCGATGAATTTCGCAAAATAGGTGGTTTCGGAAAGCTGCAGTCCGATCACGGCCGCCGCCGGTAGCCCCAGGCTCGCCCAGACGATCATCTTGATCGGGAATCTGTTCCCGAGAAGGACAAAGACGATCTTCTTCAGGATCCAGAGCGCCATCAAGAGTCCGAGCAGGACCGTTGCCGTGCGTCCACCGAAGGCGGGCAGGGAGAGAAGCTGAAGGCAGAAGAGCGGAAGGGCCAGCGACCAGCGCAGGTTTCCGCGAGGACCCGTGAGGAGGAGAAGCGCATAGATGGCTGCGATGGCGGAATTCTGCAGCGGGTGTCCGAGAAGCGCGGTCGAACGGGCTTCTTCGTAGTTGAGCAACTCGCCGCCCGTGTAGATCGGAATCAGGTGGAATCCGAATACGGATTCCGCGATGCCGAGGACGGCGTTGATCGCCATGACGATATGGATGTACCGGGCATAGCGATTCAGTCGGGCGGGCTCGGTGCGGAAAAGAAGCACCCATGCCACGACGGGTACGACAAGCGTGTCGAGGATGAAGCTGACAGGCCGCGCGACGATCAATGTCACATACAGCGCGTAGTAGAATGTACACAGGATATAGATCAGCGCCAGAGGATGATATTTAATCATCTGAGCTGAAACTGTGGATGGCCCGATCTCTGCCAAAAGGAAGCCGAACGCTACGATCAATATCAAGGTTGCCGGATGGAATTTCTCGAAGGGGAGGCCGCCGGGGTGATCGTAGTGGTAGCCCAAATACGTGAGCAGCATCGCCGAGCAGCAGAATGCCACGAGAACACCGAGCTCGGTCGACAGATTGCGGAAGAACGTCGCGCGACTTGCCGTGGTGACGGGTGCTGCCGGCCATGGAGGTGCCATAGTGGGATCGTCATCGCGAGGGCGCGCTGCGGCAGCTGGAATGTCGGGCGCGCCCATCGAAGTCTCCCCGACACGCCCTGCTCCGACAGCGGCCCCGCCGAGTATGGCGACCAATCGTGAAGGAGCGCTTGCGCCGGGGGCAGCCGGTCGGGCCCGAGGCTCGTTCGAGCCGCTGTGCCCATGTCCACCTCCAGCGGTCGAACGCCCCGGGCGGCCTCGACGCCGACGCGTCGCGGGTCCGTTCCCGCCCGGCGACGCGTCGTCTTACGGGTGCTTGTGGATCGGATCGACCCAGTGGACGGTCTCGGGCCGCTCGACGGGCTCGACATCCGTGATGTTGACCACCACCGCCTCGTTGTCCGAGCGCACCAGCACGCATTGCAGGGGCTCGTCGGGGGAGGCGTTGATCTCCTGGTGCGGCACGAAAGGCGGCACGAAGATGAAGTCGCCGGGGCCGGCCTCGGCGACGTATTCGAGGCGGTCGCCCCAGCGCATGCGGGCGCGGCCGGAGAGCACGAAGATTACGCTCTCCAGGGCGCCGTGATGGTGAACGCCGGTTTTGGCATCGGGCTCGATGGCCACGGTGCCGGCCCAGATCTTCTGCGCGCCGACGCGGGCATGGTTGATGGCCGCCTGCCGGAACATGCCGGGCGTCTGCGCCGTGTTGGCGTCGAGCTTGTCGCCGGGGATCACCCGGATGCCGTCGTGCTTCCAGCGCGCGGCCTCGGCGGGCGCCGCGGGCGCGGCGTGCGGATGAGCGTGGTCGTCATGATCTTGTTCGTGCATCGCCAAAATCCTGGCCTGAAATCTCGCTGGCCGGCCGATCATCGCACGGCGGCGGCCTGGGGGAACCCGGTATCGAAGATCGCCTCGGCCTTCGGTGCCCGCGCCTTCGGGATCAGCCCGGCGCGCACGTAGAGGTCGATGTTGGCCTGCTCGTCGGCGATCACCGTTTCGTCGATGGGGACGGTGCGGTACTGCGCCCGGCCGAACCAGCGCAGGGGCACGCCCTCGGGCAGGCCGATGAGCTTCGACCACGCGGCCGCGTAGGGCGCCGGATCGACGAGGGCCCAGGCCCGCGCCCGCGCGAGGCGTTCGCCGAAATCCGCCAGCAGGGCGCGCTTGTCCTTGAGCGCCGCATCGCTCGCCACGGCGAAACTGAGGCCCGGCGTGATGCCGTTGCCGTCACGGACCACGCGGGCGAGACCGGCGAGTTCGGCCGTGGAGGTGTAGGGCTCCCAGGTCGCCCAGGCATCGACGCTGCCCGATGCCAGGGCGATCTTGGCATCGGCGGGTGGGAGGAAGCTCAGGGTGACGCTGTCGGCGGGCAGCCCGGCCTCTTCGAGGGCGGCGAGCACGACCTGATGGCCGATGGACCCGCGGTTGGTGGCGATGCGCTTGCCCTTGAGGTCGGCGACCGTGCGGAGGGGCGAGTCCTTCGCCACCAGGATGGCGAGGCCGTCCTGGCGGTTGCGGAAGGCGAGGAAGGCCTTCACCGGCACGCCGGCGGCGGCCGCGAAGGTGAAGGGCGCGTCGCCGACGCCGCCGGCATCGATGGCCCCGGCGTTCAGGGCCTCCAGCAGGGGAGCGGCGGCGGGAAACTCGCTCCAGGCGAGGCGGTAGGGCAAGCCGTCGAGGACGCCGGCGGCCTCCATCAGGGCGCGGGCGTTGCCGCGCTGGTCGCCGACCCGGAGAACCTCCTGCGCCCGTGCGGGGACGAGGACGGCGAGGAGGGCGAGGGCCGTGAGGAGCACGCGCATCAGGCGGCATCCGCCGTGGCGCCGCGGCGGGCGAGCTCGGCACGGAACGCCGGCAGGAGTTCGCGGCCGTACCGGACCGCGTCGTCCAGGGGGTCGAAGCCCCGGATCAGGAAGGTACGCACGCCGAGGTCGTGATAGTCCAGCAGAGCCTCGGCGACCTGATCCGGGGTGCCGACGAGGGCGGTGGAGTTGCCGGCCGCCCCGGTTTCGGCGGCGATGGCGGTGTAGAGGCGCCGGTCGAGGCGCGATCCGCCCGCGGCCGCGGCGAGGAGGCGGCGGGCGCCCTCGTTCTGCGGTGGTGCGGCGGGGCCGAGCCCCTGGGCCGCCCGCACGGCTTTGGTTCGGGCGAGGATCGCCTCGGCCCGCGCCCAGGCCGCACCTTCCGTGTCGGCGAGGATTGGCCGGAACGACAGGCTGAAGCGGGGCTTGCGCCCATGGGGCGCCGCGGCGCTGTGCACGCGGGCGATCAGGTCGCGGACCTGGTCCAGCGTCTCGCCCCACAGGGCGTAGGTGTCGGCATGGCGCCCCGCCACGTCGAGGGCGGCGGCCGACGCGCCGCCGAAGAAGACCGGGATGCCGCCCTCTCGCACGGGCTTCACCTCGGAGAAGCCCTGCACGACCTGGTAGAACGTCCCCGCGTAGTCGAACGGCGCCTCGGCGGTCCAGGCGAGGCGGGCGATGTCGAGGAACTCCCGGGTGCGGGCGTAGCGCTCGTCCTTGGTGAGGTGGTCGCCGTCGCGGGCCTGATCCCGGTCGTCGCCGCCGCTGATGGCGTGGATCGCGATGCGCCCGCCCGTGAGCTGGTCCAGGGTCGCGAATTGTCGCGCGGCCACCGTGGGGGCGGTGAAGCCCGTGCGGTGGGCGATCATCAGGCCGATCCGCTCCGTCACCGCCGCGATCTCGGAGGCGAGGAGCAGGGGATCGGAGGCCGTCGCGTAGAAGGCGACGAGGATGCGGTCGAAGCCGCCGGCTTCGTGCGCCCGGGCCAGACGATGCAGGTAGTCACGGTCGATGACCGGGCCCGTCGCCGGATGAATCTCCGAGGTGAGGCGGGGGGCGGCAAAGCCGATGAACTCGACGGCGTCCGGCGGGAGAGGGCTCATGCGGGGATTCCTGATCGCGAGAAGTCAGAGGCCGAGGGCGGCCCGGCCGGCGCCGGCGCGCACGGAATCGCCCTGCGGCCAGTGGATGCGCGCGCACAGCACGTCGCGGAGGTGGCGTTCGAGGGGATTGGCGCGGGACAGTCCCGGATTGCCGGCGAGCTCGACGGCGCGCTGGACCAGCGCGATGGCGTTCTCGGTGGCCGTGACCTTGAGGAAGCCCGCCTCCCGTGCGTCGGGTACGGCGCCGGCATCGACCTCCGCCGCGAGACCGGCGATGAGGCGGTCATTGATGGAAAGCAGGCGCTCGTTCTCGCCGACCCCCTCCTGGAACCGGGCGAGGGAGGCCAACGGCGCCCCGAGGCCGCCGGGCGTCCGCTCGGTGACGAAGCGGACGAGCCAGGCCTGCGCCGCCCGCGCGACTCCGTCGTAGAGGGCGGCCAGAAGCGTGCAGCTCCAGGCCTGCTGCAGGGGATCGGGCGCGTGCCACCCCTCCGGCGCCCGCAGGTCGACGGCGTGGTCCGCCGGGACGGCGACAGCCTCGAACAGGACATCGTGGCTGCCGCTCGCGCGCAGGCCGAGGTGGTCCCAGGTCTCGACGATGCGCACGCCCGGTGCCTTCATGGGCACGAGGACGTTGCCGACCCGCGGCGCGGCCTCGTCGGTGCGGACGAAGACCAGCCCGTAGGCCAGAGCCGGAGACCCGGTGGAGTAGATCTTCCGCCCGTCGATGCGCCAGCCCGTCTGCGTGCGCCGGGCGATGGTCTCGGGCATCCCGCCGCGCGCGGGCGTGCCGAGTTCCGGCTCGACCCGCAGGGCGTTAACGAGGGCGCCGTCCTCCACGGCGGCGCGACCCACCGCCTCGGCCAGCGCCGGGGGGCAGGCCGGGTTCGTGTGGATCAGGCCGTGCTGGAGCAGGTGCATGGCGAGCACGAGGGCGGTGGCCGGATCGCCCTCGGCGATGAGGCGCACGATCCCGGCGGCACGGCCGAGGCCGAGGCCGCCGCCCCCGAGGTGTCGCGGCACGGTCACGCCGAGGAGGCCGGCCTCGCGCAGGGCGGCGATGTTCTCGTGGGCAAAGCTGCCCGCGCGGTCATGCGCGGCGGCGCGGCCGGCGAAATCTCTGGCCAGCGCGGACACGCTCTCGGTCGGTGTGACGGTGGCGTTCATCCGGGGCGTCGGTCCAGGGAATTCGGGGGTCGACATCCCATGTCGGGCGGGCACGTCGCAGTCGGCGCAGGGTCATTCCGTGCGGCGGGTAAGTCAACGAAACTGAATTCTAAATTCGAAAGATCGAGAGGAAGGATATGCTTCCGATTCATGGCGTGAGCGCAGAAATCTCTCGCGAAACGGTCGAGGCTATCCTTCGCGCGTCTTGTTTGGCTGCCGGAAGCCCACCGGCATTTCAGAGTAAGCTCTTCTCGATCCCCGCGTGGCGTCGGGAAGCCCCAGGCCGAGGCGCGTTACAGTCGGGGCCGGACGATTCTGCGGTTCTCCGCGATGCTGACTCATCCGCGAGGTCGTGATCCCGGCGGCCTTCCCGCACGTCTTCGTCGGGGTGTTCGTGGGCCTCGGCGGCTCCTTCGCCGTCCTCGTGGCGGCCGAGATGCGCCGCGCAAAATCTGGCCTCGGCTGGTCCCTTCAACGGGCACAGGGCTGGGCCGCCTACGCCAACCGGTACGGGCGCTCATCATGGCGCTCAGGTGCTCGGGGCTGATCACCGCTTCGGGTCGCCTGCGCCGGGAGGTACCGGAGATCCTGGGCCATACGGCCTGACCCCGCACACCGGACCGGCGCGGGCCGGGCCCGCTGCCGGTCCCGGGCTCGATCTGCTATCCACCTGGTATCGGCCGCCGCCCCTCTCCCCAATGGACGGGCGGCGTCGCCACGTCCCGTCGCCAAGGCCCGCCATGCCCCTCTCCCACAGGCCCCTCTCCCCCATGCACCGTTCCATCAAGACCGCTCTGGCCCTTGCGGCCTTCCTCCTCGGCAGCGTGCCGAGCGCCGAGGCGGCCGAGAAGATCCTCCGCATCGGCTACCAGCGTTCCTCGACCCTCGTCGCCCTCCTGCGCCAGGATGCCGGCCTGGAGAATGCCCTCAAGCCCTCGGGCGTGACCGTGTCCTGGCACGAGTTCACCAGTGGCCTTCCCATCATGGAGGCGCTCAACGCCGGCCAGATCGACGTCTCGGCGGATGTCGCCGACACGGTCCCGATCTTCGCCCAGGCGGCGGGGGCCAAGATCAGCTACATCGCCCAGGAGGCGCCCTCGCCGGAAGCCCAGGCGATCCTGGTGCCGGGCGATTCACCCCTGAAATCGGTGGCCGACCTGAAGGGCAAGCGGGTCGCCGTGACCAAGGGCGCGGGCAGCCACTACCTGCTGCTGGCGGCCCTCGCCGAGGGCGGCCTGTCGTTCAAGGCCATCACCCCCGCCTACCTCACGCCCGCGGATGGCCGTGCGGCGCTGGCGAGCGGCGGCGTCGAGGCCTGGGTGGCGTGGGACCCGTTCCTGTCGGCGGCCCGCCAGCAATCGGGCGCGCGGGTCCTGCGCGACGGCGCCGGGCTTTCCTTCTACACGCGCTACTACCTCGCCTCCGACGCGTATGTGGCCCAGCAGCCGGACGTGCTGGCCGTGCTGTTCGCCAAGCTCGCCGAGACGGGCACCTGGGTGAAGGCCGAGCCGGAGGCCGCCGCCGCCCGCCTGGCCCCCCTCTGGAAAATCGAGGCGGAGGTGATCGTGCGGGCGAACGCGCGCCGCAGCTACCGGGTCGAGGCGGTCACGCGGGAGGGCCTGGGCGAGCAGCAGAAGATCGCCGACGCGTTCCGGGCCGGAGGCCTGCTGCCGCGCGCCGTCGATACTTCGGCCCTCGGCCTCTGGCAGCCGCCGAACCGGTAGGGCACATGGCGCCCCGGGTGGTGAGGCGGTCGTCCTTTGGATGGTCCGGTCTCCGGTCGGACCGGGCCGGCTACTTCGCCGAGGCGGTGTCGCGGACGAATTGAAGGCAGCGGAGGCGGTCCTCCGGGTCCCGGATGCGGATGAAGGCTTCGATCAGGTCGGCGCATTGCTGGCTCACGACGAGTTCGCTCGGCCGCGAACCGTCGCGGGCAGATTCGACCGCGCCCGAGGGGGCAGGCTGCCCGCACAATTGCGTGGCGGTAATCCCGAGTTGCTCTGCGATCTCGTCGAGGAGCTGCCGCCTGCGCTGGAGCCGGTCATGGGCGCCCTGCCGATCCGCATCGGGGTCTGCCGGTGAGGATCGTTCATCCTCGCGTGTCAACTTGCGACCCATCGCAGGCCTCCGCAGTGGATCGACAGCCGCTCGTACCAGGGAAACATCAGTTCCAATCACCGTACGATCTCATGCAGACATGTACAATGTATTATGCCAGTCGGGCACATGACCCGGACGGCAGTGAGCGCTGTTCGGTGACTTCTTAATCCGATAGCTATCAAATGACGTTCATTCGGATGGGTTTAGGGGGCCAAATGGGGCAACGCGTGTCACCGGCAGCGGCGGCTGCTCAGGTCCTGTTGCAGGACGCCATCGATGCTTCCGATGTAATTGGCCGATGGGAGTATGACGTGCCCAATGACCGGGTCTACGCGGATACGCTCGCGGCCCTGGTGTTCAACCTCGACCCCATGGTGGCGGAGATGGGCGCCCCCTTGAGCGCGTTCCTGGAGGGCATTCATCCCGAGGATCGCGAGCGGGCCGCCCGTACCATCGCCCAAAGTGCGGAGGACGGCCTCTCTTGCGTTCTGGAGTACCGGGTGTGTTCCGCCGACGGCGTGATCCGCTGGATCCTGGATCGCGGCCGCATCGATCACGATCGCGCGGGACGTCCGACCCGCGGCAACGGCATTCTCATCGACATCACCCAGATGAAGCGCGATGAAGCCGCCTGCATTCACACAGCGACCTCGGTTTCAAACACCCCGTTGGAACGCGCGGCCGAGCACTGCCTCGCCGTCCGCCAAGCCATCTACGAGCTCCCGCCATCGGTGCTCCATCAGATGAGCGACATGCTCCTCCTGGAGATCGGACGGAGGCTCTCGGGGATCGCCGCCCTCGAACGTCCGGGCGTCACGAACTGATCCCGGTCCGGTGAGAGTTCACCGGACCGGATTGGCCTCGAGGGGCCGTGCACCGCCTCCGCTTCGAAGCGGGGGCCGTCAACGGGGGGGCACGTCGGGGAGGTTCTCCTTACGCCGCCCGCACGGTGGCGAGGAACCCGTCGACTTCCCCGCGCAGGGCCGAGGCCTGGCGGGCGAGGTCGCTGGCGGCGGTGAGGACCTGATCCGAGCCCGCGCGGGCGGAGTCCGCAGCTGCGCTGACGTCGGCGATGTGGGTCGAGACCTGGCGGGTGCCCTCCGAGGTGTGGATTGTGGTACGGGCGATCTCCCGGGTGGCGGCGTCCTGCTGCTGGACCGCCGCGGCGATGTCCTGCGACAGGATGCTGAGGCGGTGGATCACCCCGGCGATGCCGCCGATGGTCTCCACCGAAGCCGCCGTGGAGGTGGTGATCTCGGCGACCTTGGCGGCGATCTCGTCGGTCGCCCGTGTGGTCTGGTTGGCGAGCTCCTTCACCTCCGCCGCGACCACGGCGAAGCCGCGGCCCGCCTCGCCGGCGCGGGCCGCCTCAATGGTGGCGTTGAGGGCGAGCAGGTTGGTCTGGCCGGCGATGCTGGAGATGAGGCCGACGATCTCGCCGATGCTGCCCGCCGCCGCCGCGAGGCGGCGCACGTCCTCGCTCATGCGGGCGGTGTCGCGCTCGGCCTGGGCCGCCACCGTGGCGGAGGTCTCGACCCGCGAACCGATCTCGCGCACGGAGGCGCTGAGTTCCTCCGTCGCCGCCGCCACCGTATCGGCGCTGAGCGCCGCGGTCTGCGAGGTGCTGGCCACGGCGCCGCTCAGGCGGGACGTGTCGCTGGCGGCCTGCGACAGGGCGTAGGCCGCGGCCTCGAGCTGGGTCGAGGCCGCCGACACCGCCTCGACGATGCCGCCGGCCCGGGCCTCGAACCCGTCCGCGAGGGCGAGCATCGCGTCGCGCCGCTCGGCCGCCGTGCTCGCGGTGAATCGCTCGGCTTCGGCCCGGATGCGCTGGCCCTCGGCCAGGCTGTCGCGGAACTCGGCCGCCGCCGCCGCGATGGCCCGGACCTCGCGGGGGCCCCCGACGGGGAGCGGGCCGGATGCCGCGCCGCGTCCGATGGCCGTGAGGGCGTCGGCGATCCGGCTCAGCGGCCGGGCGATGGCGGTGCCGAAGCCGAAGGCGACGAGGCAGGACAGGGCGAGGGTCGCGAGGCTGGCGCCGAGCCACAGGGTCGCGCCGCGTTCCGCGTCGGACCGCGCCGCGGCCGCGGCCGCGGCGAGGTCGCCGGTCAGGCGATCCTCGATGCCCTTCAGGGCGTCGATGCGCTGGGTCGCGGCGGTGAACCAGGCCGGCGCGTCGGTGAAGCCCAAAGGCTGGCCGGGGATCGTCGCCAGTACGAGGCCGCGCAGGCGCTCGACCTCGCGGGCCGCCGGGCTCGCCGCCGCGGCGTCGAGGAGCGCCGCCTGGGCCGGGTCGGCCGCGAGGCGGAACAGGGATTCGTAGGTCGCCTGGCCGGCGCCGAGGGCCAGCAGGCGGGAGAAGCCCGGCAGATCGACCTGGCCCGCACCGATGATGCCGGCCCCAGTGGCCCGCTCCTGGCCCGCGAGCTCCTTCAGGGACAGGAACGACGCGTAGGTCGCGACCCGGGTGCTCAGGGCGGCGTCGGCGGCCACCTGCGACATCTCCCGCACGAGGTCGAGGGCCCTGGCGATCATGTCCGAATAGGTGGCGAGGTTCTGGGCGGGCGTCGGCGCGAGGCCGTCCACGGCCCGGCGATGGGCGCCGAGGCCGTCGAGGGCGGCGGTGAGGGCCGCGCCGCGACCGGCGAGGCTGCCGCCGGCCGAGGCCGGCTCCATCGCCGCATAGGTCTCCATCAGGCGGGCCCGGCTCGCATCCGTGCGGGTGCGCTGGGCGTCGAGTTCCGTCCGGAACCGGGTGCCCTTCGAGGCGAGGAACAGGCTGGAGGCGCCGCGTTCGCGCTGGGCCTCGTGGACGAATCCGCCGACCTGGCCGGCGAGTCCGAGGAGGTTTTCCACCGCGACCATGTGGGCGCGCTCGGTCATCCGCCCGGAAATCGCCAGGCCCGCCACGACCGCGAAGGCGAGGCACGGTGCCAGGGCGACGAGGAGGATGCGACCGCGGAGGGATTGGAAGAAACTGGCGAGCATCGAGAAGAGCTTTCCTGGAACGTCAGGTTTCCTTAGTCATGGAGATCCGTAAACGTGGTCTTTCCCAGCGAATGCATGCCTGGTTTTTCCGCACCGATGATGATTTCATGGGCGGATCTGTTGCGTGATCGGGACGACCTCCACGACGACGCAGGATCGGATGGCGATCCGCGTGGTGGTATCTTCCCGGACGGTGTGGCGACCGCCGGTGCGACCGGGATATCTGTTCTCCCGTGCATCGCTGTCGTGCGGCGCCGGCTCGCTCTTCCGCGGCGCGTCGGCGGCGCGTCGGGACGGCTCGCCCGTCGGGACGGACCGGACCGCGGCGGAAAACCTCGGACCGCCGGAGGCACGACGGACCGGCGCGACGGCCCTCGCGCCGGGCGACGGCGTCGTCCCGCGCACCCATTGCGCCGGCGATTCGCCGGAACAGCACCCCACGCCCTTGTCTGGGGTGGTCCAAGGCCCAATGTCGGAAGATCACGAAAAAGGGTCTGACACGCACGCGATGACGGAAACCATGACGCCCGGCGAAGCCCGGCTCCAGGCGATGGCCGCCCCCGAAGGCGACATCGCGGCCGCGACCCACACCCTCGTGGTCGGGCCGTATCTCGGCCGGGTGGCCCAGCGCAGCGCCGGGGGCGTCCACAGCGCCGAGATCCTCCGGTCCAACGAGGCCCGCCTCGACGAGGCCTCGGGCCTCGCCGCCGCCATCGAGCTCGACGTGGTCGAGGCGATCTTCGCCCCGGTGCAGCGCATCCGGCCCTCGACCTATCTCGGCAAGGGCCGGGTCGAGGAACTCGCCGGCGTGATCAAGGCGCGCGAGATCGGCCTCGTGGTGATGGACTGCGCCCTCTCGCCGGTGCAGCAGCGCAACCTCGAGAAGGAGTTCGGCTGCAAGGTCATCGACCGCACCGGCCTCATCCTCGAGATCTTCGGTCGCCGCGCCTCGACCCGCGAGGGCACGCTCCAGGTCGAGCACGCGCACCTGGCCTACCAGCGCAGCCGTCTCGTGCGGTCCTGGACCCACCTCGAGCGCCAGCGCGGCGGCTTCGGCTTCCTCGGCGGCCCCGGCGAGACCCAGATCGAGGCCGACCGGCGCATGATCCAGGAGCGGATGACGAAGATCGAGCGCGAGCTCGACGGCGTCACCCGCACGCGCGGCCTGCACCGCCAGGGCCGGGCCCGGGTGCCGTACCCCATCGTGGCGCTGGTCGGCTACACCAACGCCGGCAAGTCGACGCTGTTCAACGCCCTGACCAAGGCCCAGGTGATGGCGCAGGACATGCTGTTCGCCACCCTCGACCCGACGGCGCGGGCGACCAAGCTGCCCCACGGCGAGACCGTGATCCTCTCGGACACCGTGGGCTTCATCTCCGAACTGCCGACCTCCCTCATCGCGGCCTTCCGGGCCACGTTGGAGGACGTCATCGAGGCCGACATCCTGCTCCACGTCCGCGACGTCTCGCACGGCGACAGCGAGGCCCAGGCCGAGGATGTCGGCGCCGTCCTGCGCGAACTCGGCATCGAGACCTCCGCCACCCGGATCATCGAGGTCTGGAACAAGGCCGACCTCCTCGACGCGGACGAGCGCACCCGCCTGCTCAACCTCAGCGCCCAGGGGCGCACGGACCGGGACAGCGACGCGCCGGTCCTCGTCTCGGCCCTCACCGGCGAGGGCCTTGCGGCGCTGACGAGCCGGATCGAGGCCCGCATCGCCCGCCAGCGCTCGACCTTCGCGGTGGTGCTGCCGCCCGAGGACGGGGCGTCCCTGCACTGGCTCTACGAGAACGGCGAGGTTTTGGACCGGCGCGAAGAAGAGGGCGGCACCATGCACCTCGCCTTCCGCATCGCCCCCGAGAAGGAGCCGCGCTTCCTCAACCGCTTCGCGGGCGCGCGCCGGCTGAACCGGGTCGGATAGGCGGACCGAGGAAGCGGGGGGGCAGGCCCCTCTCCGCAACGACGGGACACCGTCCGGTTCCCGGCACAACAAAAAGCCGTCCCTCCCGAAGGAGGAACGGCTTTTTGCGTTCCGAGGCCCGCGGACCCGGAGGTCCGCGGCAACCGGATCAGTCCCTGCGGACCACTCAGTACTTGCGGATGACCGGGGACACCGGAGCGGCCGCGACGGCGGTGGGCGAGTACAGCGGAACGATCAGGCGGAACCAGCCTTCGACCGTGTCGGCGCGGCGCACAGAGTTGACGACCGTGGTGGCGACGTAGGCCTGGGCGGTGACGGGTCCGAAGTCGTAGCCGATGAGACCACCGACCGAGAAGTTGCCGCGGTTGCCGGCGGCGAGGCTGGCAGCGCTGATGTCGAAGTTCATGGTGCCGTAGCCGATGGCGCCGATCTCGAACTTGCCGAACTTCTTGGTCGCGGTCAGGTCGAGGTTGAGCGAGTCGGAGATGATGAACGGACCGCGGGTGTTGCCGAAGCCCACCGTGTTGGTGCCACCGAACGAGGCCGGCGAATCGTAGATGTTCGCGGTCAGGTTGGCGGTCAGGTTGTAGCCGTCGCCGGTGTAGCTGGCGGCGACGCCCATGCGGTAGGTGTTGGAGGCGAGCTGGCCGAGCACGGGAGCACCGGCGAAGTTGCCGTTGTTGTTGACGAGGACGCCGCGGCCGGCATTGAGCTCGTTGAGGTAGACACCGCCGAGCAAGCTGACGCCGAAGTTGTTGCCGAGATCGAAGGCCCAGATGCCGCCGACGAAGGTGCCGACGTTGATGGACAGATCACGGGCGCCCTGCGGGCCACCGTTCTTGCCGAAGGCGAACACGGTCGGGGGAGCGACGAGGAGCTCGACGCGGCCGCCGAACGGCACGAACGGGGTCGACCAGACGAGCACGGGGACGTTGACGCCGACGTCGACCGAGCCGGGGCCGGTGTTCTCGTTGCTGCGGTAGACGAAGGTGTTGAGGGCGTAGATGCCCTCGGGCAGCGGGGCGCCGGTGGCGAGGCCGACCTGCTCACCGGGAACCGTGGTCGTCTGGGCGAAGGCGGCGGTGGCGGACATGCCGACCGAAAGCGCCACCGCTCCGGCGGCGAGCCAGTTCTTCATCATGTGTCTGTCCTTCCCAAGGATTTCAGGCGGGCGCCGCGTAGCCTTCCGCACCATTCTGCCGGTCCGCCGCTTTTCGAGCGGCGTGTTCCCGTTGGCTTGGAAGGCCCCCCTTGCGGCCCGAATTCGTGTCTCAACGAGGGGAACTATTCTACAGCTCGGCCCGGAAGGACAGCGCATTGCACTGAAACGGGGCAGTTCCAAACTGACCGTTGCGTAAAAGCCGCATTTCGGCCGCGGTGCAACACCGGGGTTTGTTAACCTTTGCGGCGCGGCACCGAACGCGCCGGATCACCGAACCGGAACGATATCGCTGACGGCGTAAGCGTTTGCCGCGACCGCAGGGTTCGGGAGAAAGCGGAAATCCGCCCTCGGCGATTGCGCAAACGTTAACCTTCTGCCCGCCGGCCCCCGGGTCGGTCCCGCGGCGCGGGACGGACGTCGGCCGCCGAGAGGCCTTGCGCACCCTGCGAATCATCGCCCGGCGCCGCCTGCCCCACCCCGAATCAGTCCGGGAAACGCGTCCTTCCGCGGCGAGCCGGCGGTCCGGTCGTCGCGACGGTGTCCTAGGTGTCTCTCACAAAACTCCCGCTGCCCGTTGGTCGCAGAGCGAGAACCGTCGGGGATCGGGAGTTTTGTGAGGCACTCTAACCGGCGGCCTTGCGGCCCTTCGGAACGACGACGGGCGCGGGCGGCCGGCGGGCGAGCACGTCGCGCAGGAAGCGGCCGGTATGGCTCTTCTTCGACAGGGCGATCTGCTCGGGCGTGCCCTCGGCCACCACCATACCGCCGCCGTCGCCGCCCTCCGGCCCCATGTCGATGACCCAGTCGGCGGTCTTGATGACCTCGAGGTTGTGCTCGATCACCACCACGGTGTTGCCCTGGTCGACGAGCTCGTGGAGCACCTCCATGAGCTTGGCGACGTCGTGGAAGTGCAGGCCCGTGGTCGGCTCGTCGAGGATGTAGAGGGTGCGGCCGGTGGCGCGCTTCGACAGCTCCTTCGACAGCTTCACCCGCTGGGCCTCGCCGCCCGAGAGCGTGGTGGCCTGCTGGCCGACCTTGACGTAGCCGAGGCCGACGCGGGCCAGGGTCTCCATCTTCTCCCGGATGGTCGGCACCGCCTTGAACAGGTCGGCGGCCTCCTCCACGGTCATGTCGAGGACGTCGGCGATGGAGCGGTCGCGGTACTTCACCTCCAGGGTCTCGCGGTCGTAGCGGCGGCCCTTGCACACGTCGCAGGTGACGTAGACGTCGGGCAGGAAGTGCATCTCGATCTTGATGACGCCGTCGCCCGAGCAGGCCTCGCAGCGCCCGCCCTTGACGTTGAACGAGAACCGCCCGGCCTGGTAGCCGCGGGCCTTGGCCTCGGGCAGGCCGGCGAACCAGTCGCGGATCGGCGTGAAGGCCCCGGTATAGGTGGCGGGATTCGAGCGCGGCGTGCGGCCGATGGGCGACTGGTCGATGTCGATGACCTTGTCGAGGTGTTCCAGGCCGTCGAGGCGCTCGAACGGGGCCGGGTGCTCCAGGGCGCCGTTGAGGGTCTTGGCCACAGACTTGTAGAGCGTGTCGATGATGAGGGTGGACTTGCCGCCGCCCGACACCCCCGAGACGCAGGTGAAGGTGCCGAGGGGAATCTCCACCGAGACGTTCTTGAGGTTGTTGCCGCGGGCGCCAACGAGGCTGAGCTTGCCCTTCTTCGGCTTGCGCCGAGCGGTGGGTACCCGCACGCTCATCTCGCCGGTGAGGTACTTGGCGGTGAGCGAGGCGGGGTTCTTCAGCACCTCCGCGGGCGTGCCCTGGGCGATGATCCGGCCGCCGTGGATGCCGGCGCCGGGGCCGACGTCGACGACGTAGTCGGCCTGCAGGATCGCGTCCTCGTCGTGCTCGACGACGATGACCGAGTTGCCGAGGTCGCGCAGGCGCTTGAGGGTGCCGAGCAGGCGCTCGTTGTCGCGCTGGTGCAGGCCGATGGAGGGCTCGTCGAGGACGTAGAGCACGCCGGTGAGTCCCGAGCCGATCTGCGAGGCCAGCCGGATGCGCTGGCTCTCGCCGCCGGACAGGGAGCCCGAGCCCCGCGCCAGGGTGAGGTAGTCCAGGCCGACATCGACCAGGAAGGTGAGCCGGTCGCGGATCTCCTTGAGGATGCGGAACGCGATCTCGTTCTGCTTGTCCGTGAGCTTCTCGGGCAGCTCCGAGAACCAGCGGTGGGCCTCGCGCACGGACAAACCCGTGATCTCGCCGACATCCTGCATGGCGATCTTCACGCAGAGCGCCTCGAGCTTGAGGCGCTTGCCGTCGCAGGTGGCGCACGGCGTGGCACTCATGAACCGCGCGATCTCCTCGCGCGACGTGTCGCTCTCGGTCTCCTTGTAGCGGCGCTCCAGGTTGGGGATCACGCCCTCGAACGGCTTGTTCACCTCGTAGGCGCGCAGGCCGTCGTTGTAGGCGAAGCGGATCGAATCCCGCTCCGAACCGTAGAGGATCACCTTGTGCGCCGAGGCCGGCAGGTCGCTCCAGGCGACGCCCGTCTTGAAGCCGTAATGCCTGGCGAGGGCGTCGAGGGTCTGGCCGTAATACGGCGAGGTCGATTTCGCCCAGGGGCCGACGGCGCCGCGCTTGAGGCTGAGCTTGGGGTCCGAGATCACGAGTTCGGGGTCGATGCGCATCTCGTGGCCGATGCCGCCGCAGGTCGGGCAGGCGCCGAACGGGTTGTTGAACGAGAACAGGCGCGGCTCGATCTCCGCGATGGTGAAGCCCGAGACCGGGCAGGCGAAGCGCGACGAGAACGTGATCTTTTCCCGCGCCGGCTCGCCCTCGGGGGTGTCGGCGAACTCGATGAGGGCGATGCCGTCGGCGAGCTCCAGGGCGGTCTCGAACGAATCGGCCAGCCGGGCGGCGATGTCGGCCCGCACGACGATGCGGTCCACCACCACGTCGATGTCGTGCTTCACCTTCTTGTCGAGGACCGGCACGTCGTCGATGGCGCAGTACTCGCCGTCGACGCGCAGGCGCTGAAACCCCTTCTTCTGGAACTCGGCGATCTCCTTGCGGTACTCACCCTTGCGGCCGCGCACCACGGGCGCGAGCAGGTAGAGCCGGCTCTTCTCCGGCAGGGCCAGGACCCGGTCGACCATCTGGCTCACGGTCTGGCTCTCGATGGGCAGGCCCGTCGCCGGCGAGTACGGGATGCCGACCCGCGCCCACAGTAGGCGCATGTAGTCGTAGATCTCCGTCACCGTGCCGACGGTGGAGCGCGGATTCTTCGAGGTGGTCTTCTGCTCGATGGAGATGGCCGGCGAGAGCCCGTCGATCTGATCGACGTCGGGCTTCGACATCATCTCGAGGAACTGGCGGGCATAGGCCGAGAGCGATTCGACGTAGCGGCGCTGGCCTTCCGCGTAGATGGTGTCGAAGGCCAGCGACGACTTGCCCGAGCCCGAGAGGCCGGTGAACACCACGAGGCGGTCGCGCGGGATCGTCAGGTCGACGTTCTTGAGGTTGTGCTCGCGGGCGCCGCGCACGGAGATGACCCGCGCGTCCCGGGCCCCGTCGAACAGCTTCTCGATATCAGCCTCGATCTTGTCCGACTGCGCTTGCTTCTCGACACGCGCTTGCCGGGCGGAGGCTTTGGCTTTGGCCATGGGGTCTCTTCGAAGTCGGGTCGCCGCGGGCGTCATGCGTCCGAGGGGGAACGGTACCCAAGGAACGGCACCCAAGGAACGGTACGCCCGGAACAGAACGCATGTCGGGCGCCGGGGCCCCGTGGGCAAGGTGCGGCGCTCGGTCTCCCGAAGGGATGTGCAGTTTTGCGGCGACCCGGACCGGCCCCCGGAGGGGGCCGTGCGTCCCGGTTCAGGCGATGGCCTTCTCCGGCGCGGTCTCGTCCGGCTCGAACAGCTGTACGGGATGGCCCGGCATGATGGTCGAGATGGCGTGCTTGTAAACGAGCTGCGAATGGCCGTCCCGACGCAGGAGCACGCAGAAATTATCGAACCAGGTGACGACGCCCTGAAGCTTGACGCCGTTGACGAGGAAGATGGTGAGCGGGATCTTGTTCTTGCGAACGTGGTTCAGGAACGTGTCCTGCAGATTCTGAGCGCGTTCGCCCGCCATTGTTCTTATCCTTGCTCAAACTGCCGCCCGCCGCACATGACGGGTTCTCATCAGTTGGGTGCGCGTTGTACGGGACCGCGCGATTTGACATCGGCGTGTCCCGGAATACGCGCAGCCCATTACACGTGCATCGGCGCTGCGATGCAAGTCCATCTCCACACGTCCCGCCGTCGTCCGGAGCTCAGGGGCCGATGCCGAGGGACTTGAGTTTCCGGTGCAGGGCCGAGCGCTCCATGCCGATGAACTCGGCCGTGCGGGAGATGTTGCCCGAGAACCGGGCGATCTGCGCCACGAGGTACTCGCGCTCGAAGATCTCGCGGGCCTCGCGCAGGGCGAGACTCATGAGCTTCTCGCCGCCCGACCCGTTGGGCGTCGTCGGCACCAGGGCGCCGATCTCGGTGGGCAGCATCTCGGAGGTGACCTCCTGCTCCGGGTCCGTGTGGGTGAGGATCATCAGGCGCTCGACGTTGTTGCGCAGCTGGCGGACGTTGCCGGGCCAGTCGTGCGACTGCAGCACCGCCATGGCGTCCTCGGCGATGCGCCGGCGCGGCAGGCCGGTGGCGCCCGAGATCTGCTCCATGAAGAACGCGATCAGCTCGGGCACGTCCTCGCGGCGCTCGGACAGGGCCGGCACCCGGATCGGCACCACGGACAGGCGGTGGAACAGGTCCTCGCGGAAACGGCCGGCGGCGATCTCCTCGGCGAGGTCGCGCGACGACGACGAGATGATGCGGACATCGACGTGGACCCGGGTGGTGCCGCCGACGCGCTGGAAGTTCTGGTCGACCAGGACCCGCAGGATGCGGTTCTGGGTCTCGCGCGGCATGTCGGCGACCTCGTCGATGTAGAGGGAGCCGCCATGGGCCTCCTCCAGGGCGCCGACCCGGCGCACCCGCCCCTCCCCCGCCTCGACGCCGAACAGCTCGGCCTCCATGGTGTCGGGGGTGATGGTGGCGGCGTTGATGACGACGAACGGACCGTTGGCCCGGGTCGAGGTGGCGTGCAGGGTGCGGGCCGAGAGCTCCTTGCCGGAGCCGGGGGCGCCCAGAATCATCACCCGGGCGTTGGTGGGCGCCACGCGCTCCACGGTCTGGCGCAGCTGGTTGCACACCACCGACGCGCCGACGAGGCGGCTCGCCTGCCCCGAGCGGGTCTTGAGGTCGCGGACCTCGCGCTTGAGGCGGGAGGCTTCGAGGGCGCGCTCGGCCACCAGGATGAGCCGGTCGGCCTTGAACGGCTTCTCGATGAAGTCGTAGGCGCCCGCCTTGATGGCCGCCACCGCCGTCTCGATGTTGCCGTGGCCCGAGATCATCACCACGGGCAGGTCCGGGTGGCCGGCCTTGATCTGGTCCAGCACCTGCAGCCCGTCGAGGCGCGAGCCCTGCAGCCAGATGTCGAGGAAGACGAGGTGGGGCCGGCGCGACTCGATGGCGGCCAGGGCCTCGTCGGAGCCGCCGGCCGTGCGGGTGCGGTGGCCTTCGTCGTCGAGGATGCCGGCGACGAGGTCGCGGATGTCGGCCTCGTCGTCGACGATCAGGATATCGGCGCTCATGACTGCATCTCCGCGATTGGGGGGGCCGTCCGCGCGGCGCCCTTCTCATCCTGCGCGGAGGGTTTGCCCTCCGGCGTCGTGTGCCCCGGGGGGGCTTTCTCCGGTGGAACTTGCGGCACGCGCATCCGCACGCGTCCGCCCCGTCCCTCGGGGTTGTCGTTCAGCTCGATCCCGCCACCGTGCTCTTCGAGCACCTTGCTGACGATGGCGAGGCCGAGACCCGTCCCGCCCTCGCGGGTGGTCATATAGGGCTCGAGCAGGCGCTGGCGCCCCTCGGCGGGAAATCCCTTGCCGTTGTCCGTGACTTCGATGACGGCGAAGCCCTCCTCCAGGACGAGACGCACGTCGACCCTACCCTTTCCGAGCTCGGCTTCCGGCACCGCCTGCACCGCCTCGACGGCGTTCTTGAGGATGTTGGTGATGGCCTGGGACAGCAGGCGGATGTCGAAGGCGGCAAACACCTTGTCCTCGCCGGCTTCCGCAAAGGTGAAGTCCATGTCCGGGTGCGCCACCCGCATCATGAACAAGTTCTGCCGCGTGATCTCGCTGAGATCGTTCTGGGCAATGGCGGGTTTCGGCATCCGGGCGAAGGACGAGAACTCGTCGACCATGCGCTTGATCTCGTCGACCTGGCGGATGATCGTCGCCGTGCACTGATCGAACACGTCCTTGTCCGCGACGATCACTTTTCCGTATTTGCGCCGGATGCGCTCGGCCGAGAGCTGGATCGGGGTGAGCGGGTTCTTGATCTCGTGGGCGATGCGGCGGGCGACATCGGCCCAGGCCGAGGTGCGCTGGGCCGAGACGAGGTCGGTGATGTCGTCCAGCGTCACCACGAAGCCGCGGGCGCCGCCCTGCGCCTGCTCGCTCGTGACCCGGACCGTGACCGTGCGCTCGCGGCCGTCGCGGGTGAGCTGGATCTGCTGCTGCAGGGCGCGCTGGCGCCCCTCCCCGCCCTCGGGGAACAGGGGCGCCAGCTCGGGCACCGCCTGGATCAGGGGCTGGCCGACGATGGCTTCCGCCGTCAGCCCGAGGGTGCGCTCGACGGACGGGTTGGCGATGGTGACGCGCCCGCCCGCATCGACCCCGATGACGCCGGGCGAGACGCCCGACAGCACCGCCTCGGTGAAGCGCCGGCGCCGGTCGATGAGGTCGCTCGCCGCCGTCAGGCCGTCGTGCTGGCGCCTGAGCTCCTGGGTCATCTTGTTGAAGCTCTCGGACAGGTGCGCGAGGTCGCCGTCGCTCTTCCGGGCCGGAACCTGGGCGTAGAAATTGCCCGACGCGACCTGATCGGCGGCATTGATGAGCCGGCGGATGGGGGCCACGAAGCGGTTGGCGAAGTTCAGCCCGAACCACACCGCCGAGAGCAGGGCGATGAGGGCGATGAGCACGAAGACCGAGGCGAAGCTGATCTGGATCGAGCGCTTGAGGGAATCGTAGGTGAGGTACTCGGCCGCCGCCGCCCGCGACACGCCGGGGAACTCGATGGCGAGCTGGCTCACCTCGCGCTGGACCAGGAGCACGGCGCCGTCATAGGCGGTCATGCGGAACAGGGCGGCGAAGATCCGGCCCTCGCTCGGCACGAGGCAGATGGGATCGGTGGATTTGGCCGCGTCCTCGAAGGCGGCGGCCGAGGGCAGGCGCCGGTCCTTCAGGGCCTCGATCTGGGCACGGGCCACCACGGTGTCGGGGCCGCGCATGATCTCGGCGACGGGCAGGCCCAGGGCCGTGGCCCGGGTGGTGAGGAAGCTCTCGAACCATTGCCGGTTCACGTCGAAGTTCGGCCGCGCCCGGGTGAGGTCGTCGGCGAGGATCCGGATCTCGCGGGCGAGGCTCTGGCACTGGTTCTCCTGATAGGCGTCGGCGACCTCGACGGATTTCAGCACCACGTCGCGGACCCGGTCGGTGAAGCCGAGCGACAGGCCCCGGTCGATGGTCACCGCCGCCACCACGGCGAGCAGCACGGTGGGCAGGATGGCGATGAGGGAGAACAGGCCGACGATGCGGGTGTGGAGCCGGGCCACCGCCGCGTTGGTGCGCCGCGCGTGCAGGAAGACCCGCGCCTCCCAGGCGATGATGACGATGAGGCCGAGGACGAGGACGACGTTGATGCCGAGCAGGGTCAGCCCGACGGTGGGCGTCGGCGTCACCCGGATCACACCGGCCAGGATCAGGAAGGTGGCGATGGCCGAGACCAGGGCGGTGATCACCACCAGGGCCCCGACCCAGCCCGGCCCGCGCGGCGAAGGCTTCAGCGGGCCTGCCTCTGCGTCCGCTTCCGACGACGCTCCGGCCATGCCGGACGCCTCCCTGGAACCCCTCGATGCCTTGAAACGCCGCAGCCACACCATGCGTGATGCATCGCCACAACAGTGTGGCGAAATTAATACGGATTGGGTCGGGGCGGACGCGGAAACAGGGAAGTGGGACATTCGACACCGGTCTCGGAGGCCCGTCCCCGCGAGGGCGATGCGGCTGCCCAATCGGCGTGCCGTCGGTTCTCGAATGCCACGATGTATCGGTGCAGGGCGCGACGGGCCGCATCTCCTGTTTGGGAGAGGGTTGGGGTGAGGGTGATGGATTCTCCGGAGAATTCGCACACCTCACCCCCGCCCTCTCCTTCCAGGAGAGGGCAATCGCAGAGGGGGGCATGCGTTTGGATCGGCCCTTGCCCCTTCGTGCAGTGCGTCTGCGCGCATCCCCCTCTCCCCGCTTGCGGGGAGAGGGCCGCAGGCACCCCGTCGTGCCTGCGGCGAGCGAAGGCGAAGCCGCAGCGAAGGTGAGGGGGCTGCGTCGGAGGAGCCTCTTCCGGCGAGGGGATGCGCACCGGAAACTCCACTTCTTCGACGACGCCCTTCGGCGGCGGCTTCAGACCGCGACCATCATCTGCAATCGCCCTGCCTTCCAGGACAGGGGAGCCGTGCTTCCGGCGCGATAGGTGACGAACGAGCGCCTGCGAAGGGGACTCCGTCCCGTTTCACACCAACCGCGGAGGATGGCGTACCGGCTCTCGCGCCGGTATTCCCCAATCGACGCCCCCCAGGGCCACGAACCGGGCCCGGATGCGCTCGTAGAGATTGCCGGGTTGGCGTTCGCCCGGCTCGTCGAGGGCGTCCTGCAGGATGCGGCGGGCTTCCGCCTGCATGGACTGACCGTTTCGGACGGCGCGCACGCGCAACCGTTCCTTCAACCCCGGATCGAGGTTGCGGATCGTGAGGCTGTCCTGAGTGGCACGCGGCGGCATTGGCGCAGTCTCGACGACGGTGGCGGATCGAGCAAGGGGGATCGGGCGAGGCACGAACCCTGCCTTCCGTCCGGCCATCGACCCGCGTCGAAAATACATTATCCTCGCACCATCCCATCCCAGAGACCCCCATGCCCGACACACCCGTCTTCGCGACCGCCGCCGTGGCCGCGCCCCACCAGCTTGCGGCGCGCGCCGGCCAGCACGTCCTCGCGCAGGGCGGCAACGCCATCGAGGCCATGGCGGCCATGGCGGCGACCATCGCGGTGGTCTACCCGCACATGAACGGCATCGGCGGCGACGGGTTCTGGCTCGTGCGCGAGCGCGGGGGCCGTGTGCGCGGCATCGAGGCGTGCGGCCCGGCCGGGTCCCACGCCACGATTCCGCGCTACCGGAGCAAGGGCTACGACGTGCTGCCGTCGCGGGGCGCCGACGCGGCGCTGACGGTCGCCGGCGCCATCGGCGGCTGGGCGCTGGCCCTCGATCTCGCCAAGGCCCTCGGCGGGCGCCTGCCCCTGGAGACCCTGCTGGCGGACGCGATCCGACACGCCCGCGACGGCGTCGCGGTCTCGCCCTCGGAGGCCCGCTACGTCCCCAAGGAGATCGACACCCTCCACGACCAGCCGAACTTCTCGAAGACGTTCCTCGATGACGGCAAGCCGTATGCGGCGGGGGCCATCCGCCGCCTGCCGGCCCTGGCCGACACCCTGGCCCAGCTCGCCCATGCCGGCCTCGACGACTTCTACCGGGGCGACCTCGGCCGCGAGATCGCCGCCGACCTCGCCGACCTCGGGTCGCCGGTGACCCGGGCCGATCTCGAGGCCTACGCCCCGCGCGAGCGCAAGCCCCTGACCCTGCGCCGGCGCGATGCCACGCTCTACAATTTCCCGCCGCCGACTCAAGGCATCGCCGCCCTGCTGATCCTCGGGATCTTCGACCGGCTCAAGATCACCCGGCCCGAGACCACGGCGCATTATCACGGGCTCATCGAGGCGACGAAGCGCGCCTTCGCCATCCGCGATTCCATCGTCACCGACTTCGACCGGCTCACCGTCGATCCCGACAGTTTCCTCGACGCCGCCCGCCTCGACCGCGAGGCCGCCGCCATCGACCTGCGCCGGGCCGCCACCCTGCCCCTGCGCAATCCCGGCGAGGGCGACACCGTGTGGATGGGGGCCATCGACAAGGACGGAGTCGCCGTCTCCTACATCCAGTCGATCTACTGGGAGTACGGCTCCGGCGTGGTGCTGCCGAAGACCGGCATCCACTGGCAGAACCGCGGCACCTCGTTCTCCCTCGACACGGATGCGGTGAACCCCCTGGAGCCCGGCCGGCGCCCGTTCCACACCCTGATTCCGGCGCTGGCCGCCTTCGACGACGGCCGGGTGATGGCCTACGGCTCCATGGGCGGCGACGGCCAGCCCCAGTTCCAGGCCCAGATCTTCGCCCGCTACGCCGATTACGGCATGGACCCGGCCGCCGCCGTCGATGCGCCGCGCCTGCTCTACGGCCGGACCTGGGGGGCGGAATCCCTTACGGTGAAGGTCGAGGACCGGTTCGATCCCGCCTGCATCGCCGCACTCCGCTCCATGGGCCACGCGGTGGAGGAACTCGGCGGCGCCTACATCGATTCGCTGGGCCACGCCGGCATGCTGGTGCGCCACCCCGGCAACGGCCGCATCGAGGCGGTGCACGATCCGCGCTCGGACGGCGGGTCGGAAGGGCTGTAGACGTAGGCACGGCGCTTTTCGCGCCCGAAGGAAGAGCACGTGGCCGCATCCGACCAGACTCAGAGCGACTATTGGAACGGCGATGCGGGCGCGCGCTGGGCGCGCCATCAGGCGACCTTCGACCGGGTGTTCACGCCGCTCACCGAGCGCCTGTTCGCCCGGGCCGCCCTTCGTCCCGGCGACGCCGTGCTCGATGTCGGCTGCGGCGCCGGTGCCACGACCCTGCGGGCCGCCGACGCCGTCGGCCCGTCCGGCCGCGTCACCGCCGCCGACGTCTCGGCGCCCCTCCTCGCCGTCACCGCCCGGCGGGCGGCGGACCGTCCGCCGGGCGGCGCCCGCATCGACATCGTCGAGGCCGACGCGCAGACGCATGCCTTCGCGGACGGCGCGTTCGCGCATCTGATCTCGCGCTTCGGGATCATGTTCTTCGACGATTCCACCACCGCCTTCGCCAACCTCCGCCGCGCCCTGCGGCCGGAGGGCCGGCTGACATGCCTGTGCTGGCGGCCCCTGACGGAGAACGCCTGGATCGCCGAACCCCTCGGCCTCATCCGCGCCCTCGTGCCGGAGCCCGAGCCGACCCCGCCCGACGCGCCCGGCCCGTTCCGCTTCGCGGACGCCGAACGCCTGCGCGCCATCCTCGCCGCCGCCGGTTTTCGCGAGATCGCCTTCGCCCCCGTGGACGAGGATCTGGTGCTCGGCCACTCCGAGACCGGAAGCGCCCGCGCGGCGGCCGAGGCGGCGGCGGGCTTCGCCCTCGATCTCGGGCCGGCCTCCCGCCTCGTGCGCGACCAGCCGCCCGCGATCCGCGAGCGCGCTTATGACCTGGTCCTGCGGGATTTCGAGACCCGTGCCGTGGACGGGCGCGTGCGCCTCGCCGCCGCCTGCTGGCTCGTCACCGCCACCCGCTGACATCTGGCACGGCGTATGCGTAGGGCACTCCGCTTCAGGAGTGTATTATGGATACGACCAGGTCTCGCCACCGCTGGCTGCAACTCGGCCTCGGCCTCGTCGCCATGATGGCGATCTCCAGTCCGCAATACGTGTGGACCCTCTTCACCAAGCCCCTGATGGCGACGACGGGCGCGACGCTCGCCGCCATCCAGGTGACCTTCACCCTCGTCATCGTCCTGCAGACGTTCTTCTCCCCGGTGCAGGGCTACCTCATCGAGCGGTTCAGCCCGAAGGTGATGATCGCGCTCGGCGCCGCCCTGTCGGGCCTCGGCTGGGTGCTGGCCGCCCGCGTCGACAGCCTGTGGGGCCTCTACGCCACCTACGGCCTGTTCTGCGGCCTCGGCACCGGCATCGTCTACGTGGGCATCGTCGGCCTGATGGTGAAGTGGTTCCCCGACCGGCGCGGCTTCGCCGTCGGCGTGGTCGCGGCCGGCTACGGCATGGGCGCCCTGCTCACCACCTTCCCGATCACCAACATGATGGCGGCCTCGGGCTACCGCGAGACCCTGACCACCTTCGGCATCATCCTCGGCATCGTCGGCGTGCTCGCCGCCCTCGGCCTGCGGGCGCCCCGCCCCGGCGAGGCCCTGCCGGCCCCGGCCCGCAACCTCTCCACCTGCGTCCACGACACGGCGCCGCGGGAGATGCTGCGCACGCCTCTGTTCTGGCTGATGTTCGTGATGATGACGATGATGTCCACGGGCGGCCTCATGGTGGTGGCGCAGTTCGCCTCCTTCGCCCGCGATTTCGGCGTCGCCGACGCCATCGTGTTCGGCTTCGCCGCCCTCCCCTTCGCGTTGACCTTCGACCGCATCACCAACGGCCTGACCCGCCCGTTCTTCGGCTGGGTCTCCGACCGCATCGGCCGCGAGAAGACCATGGCCATCGCGTTCGCGGCCGAGGCCGTCGCCATCGCGCTGATGCTGGTGTTCCGCGAGAACGCCTACGCCTTCGCCCTGCTGTCGGGCGTGGTGTTCTTCGCCTGGGGCGAGATCTTCTCCCTGTTCCCGTCGCTCCTCACCGACACCTTCGGCACCAAGCACGCCACGACGAATTACGGCTTCCTCTACATGGCCCAGGGCGTCGGGTCGCTGCTGGGCGGCCCCGTCGCGGCGATGATCTACGCCGCGCAGGGCTCGTGGATTCCCGTGTTCAGCATCGCCATCGGCCTCGACCTCGTCACGGCGGCCCTGGCCTGGTTCGTCCTGCGCCCCATGCGGCGCGAGTGGCTCGGCCTCGGCGGCGCGCCGGTGCCGGCGGGCAAGCCCGCCCTCGCTTGAGGCGCCGGCGGTCCCGAACGCGGCGTTCGGGACGGGGAACGCGAGACGGCGGGGCGCCAGGCCCCGCCGTTCGTCGTTTCAGGTGCCGATGGCCTCGGGCTCAAAGTCCGAGCAGGGCCTGGGACGCACCGATGAGGGTGAAGATCAGCCCGCCCATGAAGGCGATGGCCATGGCGTAGGAGAACCCCCTCCAGATCAGGGAGACCGCCTTGAAGGACCGGCTCAGCAACGGTTGCCGCCCGCGGTCTGGCCGTACTGCTTGACCGGGAAGTTCTGCTGATTGGCATTGCCCTCGGCGGCCGAGCTCATCGGACAGTTCAGGGGCGAGCGGCTGCGCGGGGCGGCGTAGACCGTGCCGGTGGTCTCGATGTCATTGGCGAACCCGGTGTAACGGGTCGGGCGGTCGAAGGCCATCGCGGACGAGATCGAAGCAGCGCCAAGGACAAGGGCGGCGGTGGCGGCGGCGATACGGGTCATCATAATGGTCTTTAAGCTCCTCTGCAGTACAGTCCGGCGATCCGGTCCGTCTCTCCTGCGTCTGATACTGATATAGGGAGCCCTCGGCCGGCAGGACGTGTCGCGCCGCACCTGGCAACGGGGATTAAGGGCGTCAGGCGACGGGCGCGAGGGCGGCTCCGGCCGGCGCGTCGGGCCAGCCCACGGCGTAGAGGGTCATGTCGCGGGTGTCGCGGCACGAAGAGGGCGGCATCGCCGCGAGCGTCAGGCCCGATCGGATCGCCGGGCCGAGACACCGCAGGAAGGCGTCCGAGGCCGTCAGGGTCAGGTTCTCCGACTTCGCACGGGCCTCGATCCGCGCCAGGGTGTTCATCGCTTCGCCCAGCACCGTGAACTCGGCCCGGTGGCCGTCGTCGAACACCCCGACCAGAACCTCCCCGCAATGGAGCGCCATGGTGATCCGCAGGGTCGGGCGGCCCTCCCGGGCGCGCTCGTCGTTGAGGAGGGCAAGGCGCTGCGCGATGGCGCGGCTGCAGGCCAGGGCCGCATGGGCCTGGGCCTGCGGACGCCCGACCACGAACTGGGCCAGGATGCCGTCGCCGACATACTTGTCGAGGATGCCGCCGTGCTCCGTCACCGCCACGTGGGTCAGGGCCCGGACGTCGAGGAGCGCGCGCACCACCTCCTCCTGGGCGTGATCGCGGGTGAAGGCGGAGAACCCGCGCAGGTCGAGGGCGAACAGGCAGGCATGGCGCGTCCGGACCGCTTCCAGCCCCTCCCCCGCCCGGGCGAGTTCGCCGACCACGCGGCGCGGCACGAAGCGCGCCAGGGCGGAGCGCTCGCGCTCCATCCTGAGGGCGGTGGTCACGGCCGAGCGCAGGCGCCGCACCCCGTCGATGACCACGAGGCTCGCCGCCATGAAGGTGAGGAGGCCCGGTACCTCCTCGTCGAGGGTGACGTGGGGGCCGAGCAGCGCGCTGTCCGGATGCACGAAGGCGAGCACGATGGTGCCGCCCCAGGCGAGGCTGACGAGCCCGGCGAACACGGCCGTGTGCAGGACCCGCATGCTGAGCCCGGTCTGGAGCAGGAGCAGGAAGGCGGGGAGCCGGCTCACCGCCGTGGCGGTCTCTTCCGTCGTCACCGCACCGACGAGCATGTGCTCGACCACGAGGAACAGGGCGACGCCCGCGTTCAGGAGCGTCGCGGTCCAGGCGAGCCATTCGGTTTCGGCCGAGGTTTCGGGATCGGTGCCGCCGTATTCCCGGCGCCGGCCGCGATGGGCCTCGCGCCAGTCGACCAGCCCGAGGCAGACCGAACAGACGGCGTAGACCACGAGCACGACCCAGTGGTTGGCCGTGTGGCTCGAGCCGTCGAAGCCCTGGGCGGTGGCCAGCAGCACCAGCACGATGACGAGGTGGAGCACGAGGGAGCGACGCCCCGAGGCGGTCTGGATCAGCCGCATGACGGTGGGGTCGCCTTGGGTCGGGCGGCGGACGGGCAGGGGCATGGGGCTCCGGTCGAGGGGATGCGGGTCGGCCGGTCTTAGGCCACACGGGGCCTGCCGCGCCAACGCCGCACGGCGCCGCTGCCGAAGGCGGCGGTGTTGGCGGCCCTGTGGTGAACGCATACGGGCCGGTGGTCCATCCGCGACGGGCGCTTCGTCGCGCCCCGTCGTCGTTCAAGGATCTGTGACGTGTCGGCCGTCACGGTCCGATGCACGGTCCGATTGACGCTCCCGCCGGTGGCCTGCTGCGCCCGTCGGTGGCATGCTGGGCCGTCCGTCTTCGACGTGAAAGGATGAGGATGCCCGACGTCAATCTGGGGCCGCATTTCGAAGGGTTCGTGCAGGAGCAGATCGAGCGGGGGCGCTTCCGGAACGCCAGCGAAGTCGTTCGCGCCGGCCTTCGCCTCCTGGAGGACCGGGAGAGTTCCGTCGCCGAACGCCGATCCGTCCTGCGGCAGGAGATCAACGCGGCTTTCGATGACCCGCGACCCGGAAGCCTTGCGAGCGAGGTGTTCGCCCGCCTGCGTGCCCATCATGCGGAACGGGTGAAGGTGGACGAACGTGGCGATTGACGTCCGCTTCAGGCCATCGGCCGAGACGGACCTCTTCGAACTCTATCGCCATATCGCCGAAGAATCAGGGATCTCGCGTGCGGGTGCCTACATCGACCGGATCGAGGCGGCCTGTCTCGGGCTGGCGGATTTTCCCGAACGCGGCACGCGGCGTGACGATCTTCGCCCCGGCCTCCGCACCCTGGGCTTCGAGCGGCGCGCGACGATCGTGTTTCAGATCGTCGGCGACAGGGTCGAGATCGGTCGCATCCTCTATGGCGGACGGGATCTCGACGCCCTGCTGTCGGAGGCGGAATAGTCTTTCGATTCGCACGACCGGCGAGCGGGGGGCACGCCTTCGACCCCCCCCGCCCGTCCCACCCTCACCGCGCGTTGCGGAACACCTGCAGGTCCAGGTCCCGCACCTTCTTGCGCAGGGTGTTGCGGTTGACGCCCAGGAGCTCGGCCGCGCGGATCTGGTTGCCGCGCGTGGCGGCGAGGGCCGCGCCGATGAGCGGGCCTTCGATCTCGCGCAGGATGCGGTGGTACAGGCCCGGCGGCGGCAGGGTATCGCGATAGTTGCTGAAATAGTCGGCCAGGTGCCGCTCCACGGCGCCCGACAGGGTCTCGCCCTCAGCCCCGCCCTTGCGCGGCGCGCCGTTGGCGGGTGCGCTCTGGGCGAGGGGCAGGGTGTCGAGCTCGGCCTCGATCACCGGGCCCGTGATGGTCTCCTGCGGGTAGAGGGCGGCGAGGCGCCGGACGAGGTTCTCGAGCTCGCGGACGTTGCCGGGCCAGCGGTAGCGCTTGAGCCGGTCCATGGCCTCGCCGTCGAGCTGCTTGCGGCTCAGGCCCTCGCGCTCGACGAGGACGAAGAAGTGCCGGATGAGGTCGGGCACGTCCTCCGCCCGTTCCCGCAGGGCCGGAAGCCGGAGCGGCACGACGTTCAGCCGGAAGAACAGATCCTCGCGAAAGATGCCCTGCTGGATCGAGACGCGCAGGTCCTTGTTGGTCGCCGCGATGATGCGGACGTTGGTCTTGATCGGCACCCGGCCGCCGACGGTGGTGTACTCGCCCTGCTGCAGGACGCGCAGGAGCCGGGTCTGGGCCTCCATCGGCATGTCGCCGATCTCGTCGAGGAACAGGGTGCCGCCCTCGGCCTGCTCGAACCGCCCGGCCGAGCGCGACAGGGCCCCGGTGAAGGCGCCCTTCTCGTGGCCGAACAGTTCGGATTCGATGAGGTCGCGCGGGATCGCCGCCATGTTGACGGGCACGAACGGCCCCGTGCGGCGGCGGCCGTAATCGTGCAGTGCGCGGGCGACCAGCTCCTTGCCGGTGCCGGATTCGCCGGTGATCATCACCGTGAGATCGGTGGGCATGAGGCGGGCCAGCGCCCGGTAGATCTCCTGCATGGCGGGCGAGCGGCCCACCAGCGGGATGTCCTCGTTGCCCGGGTCCGCCCCCGGGGCCGGCGTGCCGCGCGGCCGCGACAGCGCCCGGCCGACGATGGCGATGAGCTCCTTCAGGTCGAAGGGTTTGGGCAGGTACTCGTAGGCCCCGCGCTCCGAGGCGCGGATCGCCGTCATGAAGGTGTTCTGCGCGCTCATGACGATGATCGGCAGTTCCGGCCGCACCCGCTTGATGCGGGGCAGCAGGTCGAACACGTTCTCGTCGGGCATCACCACGTCGGTGATGACGAGGTCGCCCTCCCCTTCGGCGACCCAGCGCCAGAGGGTGGCGCAGTTGCCTGTGGTGCGGACCTCGTAGCCGGCCCGCGACAGCGCCTGATTGAGGACGGTGCGGATGGCGGCGTCGTCGTCCGCGACGATGATGTGGCCGTTGGGCATGCAGCGACTCTACAGCTCCGCGCTCGACTCGCGCCCGTCGCGGGCGCTCGACATGGGAAGAAGAAGGCGGAAGGTGGTGCGGCGCGGCGCGGGATCGCATTCGACGATGCCGCCGTGATCGCCGACGATCTTGGCCACCAAAGCAAGTCCCAGGCCGGAGCCCTGCGCCTTCGTGGTCACGAACGGGTCGAACAGATCGGGCAGCAGGTCGGCGGTGACGCCGGGGCCGTTGTCGCGCACGGCGACCTCGATGGGCAGGCTGACGCGCTCGCGCGAGCCCGGGATCTGCAGGCGCAGGCCCGTGCGGAACGCCGTCGACAGGGTGATCTCGCCGTCCACCGTATCGGCGCCGATGGCCTCGGAGGCGTTCTTCACGAGGTTGAGGATCACCTGGATGAGCTGGTCGCGGTTGCCGAGGACCGGTGGCAGGGACGGGTCGTAGGTCTCGACGAAGCGGATGTGGCGGGCGAACCCGGACTGGGCCGAGCGCTTCACCTGATCGAGGACGCCGTGGACGTTGACGGCGGTGCGCTCCACCGGGCGCTCGTCGCCGAACAGCTCCATGCGCTCGACGATGCGGACGATCCGGTCGGACTCGTCGCAGATGAGCCGGGTGAGGAGGCGGTCCTCGTCGTTGGCGGATTGCTCGAGGAGCTGGGCGGCGCCCCGGATGCCGGCGAGGGGGTTCTTGATCTCGTGGGCCAGCATGGCGCCGAGCGCCACCATGGAGCGCGCGGCGCCCCGATGGGTGAGCTGGCGGTTCATCTTGTCGGCGATGGTGCGCTCCTGCAGCATGAGCACCACGGCCTCGCCGTCGTCGCCCAGCGGCGTCGCGAACACGTCGACGCTGCGCTCCTGCCCCGAGCGCGGATGCACGAGCTCGACCCCGTACTCGCTGACGCTGGCGCGGCGGCGGCGCACCTCCGTCACCAGGGCGCTGATGGGCGAGGCGAACGGGATGATGTCGGCCAGGCGCCGGCGCCGCATGAGCCGGGCGGAGTGGTCGAAGAACGATTCGCCGGCGTGGTTCACGTGCAGGATGCGGTCGTCCACCCCGATGGTGAGCACCGGCAGCGGCAGGGCGTTGATCACCGCCTCGCTGGTGGGGGCCGCGACGGTCGGGCCGCCGGACGCGTCGGGGTCCGTCATGCCGCCTTCTCCATCGCTGCGTCCGGGGTCGCCCCGTCGAAGGCCGAAGCCAGGAGGGCGATCACCAGGGCCGGGTCCGTGGTGGTGAGGAGCCGCGTGCGCCGGTCCGCTGAGAGGCCGCCGCCGGCCTCGGCATAGGCGGCCAGGTGCTTGCGGGCGTGGCGCACGCCCATGCGGGCGCCGTAGAGGGCGAGCAGCCCCTCGTAGTGGGCGATGGCCAGGGCCGCCTTCTCGGCGCCCGTGAGCACCGGCGCCTCCCGGCCGGCGAGGCCGGCCGCGATGGCGCCGACGAGCCAGGGCCGGCCCACGGCGGCGCGCCCGATCATCACCCCGGCGGCCCCCGAGCGCGCGAGGCAGGTCCGGGCCTCGTCGAGGGTGGTGACGTCGCCGTTGGCGATGACGGGGATCGACACCGCCTCGACGACGCCGCGGATGGCGCTCCAATCGGCGCTGTCCTTGTAGAATTGCTGGCGGGTGCGGCCGTGGACGGTGACGGCACTGAGCCCGAGTCCCTCCGCCCGCCGGGCGAGGTCGGCGGCGTTGAGGCTGGCATGGTCCCAGCCGAGCCGCATCTTCACCGTGACGGGGATGGTCACGGCGTCGCGCACGGCGGCGAGGATGCGGGTGGCGCCGTCCAGGTCGCGCATGAGGGCCGAGCCGGCGGCCCCCCCGGTCACGGCCTTGGCCGGGCAGCCCATGTTGATGTCGATGACGTCGGCGCCGTTCTCCTCGGCGAGGCGGGCGGCCAGACCCATGGGCTCCGGCGCGCAGCCGGCGAGCTGGACGACGTGGGGGGCGATGCCGCCGCCCTCGGCGCGCAGGGTCGCCTCGACGCTGCCGCGCGTAAACTCGGCCGCCGCCACCATCTCGGAGACGACGGCGCTGGCGCCGCAGGCCCGGGCGATCCGGCGCATGTGCACGTCGGTGACGCCCGAGAGCGGCGCCAGCAGGACGGGCACCGGCCGGCCCGCACCATCGGGCGCCGTGGGATCGGGCGAGCGCAGAACGCTCAAATAATCATCATGGATCATTGTGCTCAAGGAATAGACAAAACCGCGACGCGCGCAAGCGCTCCCGGCGATTTGATTTCAGGCCATGCCCCGCTTAAACGCAGGGCTCGTTCGAACCCTGCAACCCACGCGCGGGAGCGTTTTCATGTCCGGCACCGCGTTCGAGGCGGCGGCAGTGGTGGTCGCGGCCGGTCGCGGCATCCGCATCGGCGGCGACGTGCCCAAGCAGTACCGCCGGGTCGGCGGCCAGGCGGTGCTGACGCGGACCCTGGCGGCCCTCGCCGCCCACGACGCCATCACGTGCATCCAGCCGGTGATCGCGGCGGACGCGCAGGACTTCTACCACGAATGCGTCGCCGACCTGCCCGAATCCGCCCGCGCGAAACTCAGGGCGCCGGTGCCGGGCGGCGCCACCCGGCAGCTCTCCGTCCGCGCCGGCCTCGAGGCGCTGGCGACGGGTGAGGCGCCGGGTCTCGTCCTCGTCCACGACGCGGCGCGCCCCCATGTCGACACCGCCCTCATCGACCGGGCCCTGGCCGCCGGGCGCGATTACGGCGCCGCCGTGCCGGGCCTTGCCGTCACCGACACCATCAAGCGCGTCGAGACCATCGCGCCGGGCATCGGCCGCGTGGTCGAGACGCCGGCCCGCGAGCATCTGCGCGCGGTGCAGACGCCCCAGGCCTTCGCCTTCGGGCTGCTGCTCGACGCCCACCGGGCGGCCGGTGCCGAGGGGCTCGACGGCTTCACCGACGACGGGGCGCTCGCCGAATGGGCCGGGCTCCCCGTGGTGGTGTTCGCGGGCGACCCGCGCAACCGCAAGATCACCCAACCCTCCGACCTCGTCGACGCCGACCGCGATTTTTCCGGCGCCGTCCCCGCCTGAGCGGGGTCGCCCCGGCCACGCCCACGACATCCGCTCAGCCTGGAGCCCCCATGACCACCTACCTCACCCGCCTCGGCACCGGCTTCGACGTGCACGCCTTCACGGAGGGCGACCACGTCTGGCTCGGCGGCATCAGGATCCCGGCCGACCGGGGCGTCCTCGCCCATTCCGACGGCGACGTGGCCCTCCACGCCCTCACCGACGCCCTGCTCGGCGCCATCGCGGACGGCGACATCGGCACCCACTTCCCGCCCTCCGACGAGCAATGGCGCGGCGCCTCGTCCGACCGCTTCCTGGCGCATGCCTGCGACCTCGTGCGGGCGCGCGGCGGCAAGATCGACCACCTCGACATCACGGTGCTGGCCGAGGCCCCGCGCATCGGCGCGCACCGCGAGGCGATCCGCGCCCGCATCGCCGAGATCGCGAACGTGCCGCTGACTTCCGTCTCCATCAAGGCGACCACCACCGAGAAACTCGGCTTCGTCGGCCGGGCCGAGGGCCTCGCCGCCCAGGCCGCCGCCACCGTGCGCCTCCCGGAGATCGACCTCGCCACCGCCGACGAGACCGCCGAGCGCCGCTCGTGATCGACGACCCCGCCCTGCTCGCCCGGGCGGAGGCGCTGGTCGCCGCCTACGCGGCGGCGGGGCGAACGATCGCCACGGCGGAATCCTGCACCGGCGGCCTCGTCGCCGGCCTGCTCACCGCCGTGCCGGGCTCGTCGGCGGTGCTGGAGCGCGGCTTCGTCACCTACTCGAACGCGGCGAAATCCGAATCCCTCGGCGTGGCGGCCGCTCTCATCGACGCCCACGGCGCCGTCAGCAAGGCGACGGCCCGCGCCATGGCGGAGGGCGCCCTCGCCCATTCCCGCGCGGACGTGGCCGTGGCGATCACCGGCATCGCCGGCCCCGGCGGCGGAAGCGCGGCCAAGCCCGTGGGGCTGGTGCATTTCGGCCTCGCCGCGACGGGAGAGGCCACGCGGCACGTCGAGCGGCGCTACGGCGATCTCAGCCGGGGGGAGATCCGCCGCCTGGCCGTGGGGGATGCCCTGGGGTTGCTGGAAAGGTCTTCGGGGGCGCCGCCTTCGCGCTGACCCGATCCCGGGGTGTTCTGGTTCGGCGCGATCCCGACGAGCTCGGCTGCGGCTTGCCGGACCGGGCCACCGGACCAAGGCGCTCACCGCCCGCTGTCGCTTCGGCTTGCGAATCACCGCGCACCGTGTTCACTACGCCTCCGGTTGCGCTTGAGCCGATGGGGAGGCCGCATGCAGATCGTATCACTCCCCGGCCGGGCCGGCGCACGCCGCTTCGGCTGCCAGATCTGACGCAAGCCGCGCGCCCGAGGGCGTCCCGCTCCCGTCCATCGAACCCATCCTGCGAACCCATCCTGATCGATCGCGTCCGCTGCCGGTCCCGTGCCGCGGCCCCCTGGAACGGCGCGCGCCCCGCGTCGCGAGGTCCCCATGAGTCCCGTTCGTCCCCGGCGCGAAAACGCCTATCGCGGCGTCCTCGCCTTCGTGTTCCGGCAGTGGCGCGCCCGGCTCGGCCTCGTCGCCGGCCTCGTGGCGGCCATCACCTGCGCCACCCTCGCGGACGTCTTCCTGCCGCTCTATGCCGGCCGCCTCGTCGATGCCCTGGCGGAGGCCGACCGCGACGCGGCCCTGCGGGCGGCGCTGCCGGCCTTCGGCGCCATGGCGGCCCTCGGGGTCGCGCATATCGGCCTGCGCCACGTCGCCTGGTCGCTGGTGGTGCCCCTCACCCTCGGCACCATGGCGGACGTGGCGCGGGCCGGCTTCCACCGGGTGCAGCGCCTGTCCACGGACTGGCACGCCAACAGCTTCTCCGGCTCGACGGTGCGCAAGATCTCGCGCGGGATGTGGGCCCTCGACGGGCTCAACGACACCCTGCTCCTGGCCCTGCTGCCCTCCGTCGTCGTGCTCCTCGGCACCATGGTGCTGCTGGGTCTCCACTGGCCCGCCATGGGCGTGGTGATCGGGCTCGGCACGCTGGCCTATGTCGGCACCGCCATCGGCCTCGCCACGCGGGTGATCGCGCCGGCGGCCCAGCTCTCCAACGGCTGGGACACCAAGCTCGGCGGCACCCTGTCGGATGCCATCGGCAACAACGCCGTGGTCAAGGCCTTCGGCGCCGAGGGCCGCGAGGACGCCCGCCTGTCGGGGATTCTCGCCAAGTGGCACAAGCGCACCCGCCGCACCTGGATGCGGGTGACCTGGAGCGTGACCGGCCAGCTCGGCGTGCTGCTGGCGCTGCGCACCGCCATCGTCGGCGTCGCCCTGTGGCTGTGGTGGACGAAGGCCGCCACGCCCGGCGACGTCGCCTACGTGCTCACCACCTACTTCGTGGTCCACGGCTACCTCGGCGACATCGGCCAGCACATCAACCACCTCCAGCGGGCGGTGAACGAAATGGAGGAGCTCGTGGCCCTCGATGCCGAGCCCTACGGCGTCGCCGACCGGCCGGGGGCGACGGCGCTCGCGGTGACGGGCGGGGCGATTCGCTTCGCGGCGGTGACGTTCCACTATGCCGGGCACGCCACGCCGCTCTACCGCGACCTCTCGGTGACCATCCCGGCCGGGCAGCGGGTCGGGCTGGTCGGCCGCTCGGGCTCGGGCAAGACCACCTTCGTCAAGCTGGTGCAGCGGCTCTACGACGTCACCGGCGGGCATGTGCGCATCGACGGCACCGACGTCGCCGACGTCACCCAGGCGTCCTTGCGCGAAAACATCGCCATCGTCCCGCAGGAGCCGGTGCTGTTCCACCGCTCGCTTGCGGAGAACATCGCCTATGCCCGGCCCGGTGCCTCCGCCGCCGCCATCGAGCGGGCGGCGCGGCTCGCCAACGCCCACGACTTCATCGCGCGTCTGCCCAAGGGCTACGGCACCCTGGTGGGCGAGCGCGGGGTCAAGCTGTCGGGCGGCGAGCGCCAGCGGGTGGCCCTGGCCCGCGCGTTCCTCGCCGACGCGCCGATCCTGATCCTCGACGAGGCGACTTCGAGCCTCGATTCGGAATCGGAGGCGCTGATCCAGCAGGCGATGGAGCGGCTCATGCGCGGGCGCACGGCCATCGTCATCGCGCACCGGCTCTCCACCGTGCGGTCGCTGGACCGCATCCTGGTGTTCGACCACGGCCGGATCGTCGAGGACGGCACCCACGCCGCCCTGATCCACCGGCCGTCGGGGCAGTACCGGGCCCTGTTCGAGATCCAGGCGGCGGTGGGCGCCTAGACCGGCCCTACCGCCCGAGCCCGGCCGCGAGGGCCGGCCACCCGTCCAGAAACTCCGCGCGGGCGCGCAGGCCGCCGGACAGGCTCTGTTTGTCGTCGTCCTGGTTGAGGCGGGCGAAGACCAGGGTGCGGTCGCCCTTCGTCGCCCAGCCGACGTACCAGCCGTAGGCGCGGGCCTCGTCGAAGCTGCCGTCGGCCTTGCGCGGGAACGCGGTGCCGGTCTTGCCGTGGGCGCTCCAGCCGTCCCCGGCGGGGCTGACGGTGACGATCTTCCCCGTCTCGTCGAGGGTGTGGGCCGAGACGGGCAGCGTTCGGGTCGCGAGCTTCCGGAGGAAGGCGACCTGCTCCACGGGCGAGACCCGGAGGGACGACATAATCCAGGCCCGGTCGAGGCCGTTGTTTTTCCCCGGATCGCCGGAGAAATCGGCGTTGCCGAAGCCCAGCCGGGCGGTCTCCGCTTCGAGCTTCGCCCGGCCGAGCCGGTGGGCGATCACCTGCGAGTACCAGACCACCGAGTAGGTCATCCACCGGGTCGGATCGGTGGGTTCCTTCCAGGCCGGGCCGCCCCAATCCGGATAGCCCGGCTTGAAGGCGTGGACCGGTGCGTGGGCGTCGCCGAGCACGCCCGCCTCGAAACCGATCACCGCCAGCGGGATCTTGAAGGTCGAGGCCGGCGTCACCCGGGTGCGGCAATCGCCCTCCTCCCGCAGGACCGCGCCGTCGGCCGCGTCCGCCACGAGGGTGCAGAGGGTCCCGGCGGACGCGGGCGCGGCGCTCGCCAGGAGTGCCAGGGCGGCGAGATGGAGCGGGCGCCGGGCGCGGATGGCGGCGATCATCGGGCGGGGCGCTCGCAGCGGAAGGCACGGCCGTCGGCCGAGGCGTGGAGCATCCGCCCCCCGGCCGCCCGGCACTCCGCCGCGCGGGCCTCCATGATCCATTTGTCGGCCAGAGCAAGGCTGAGGGGCACCAGGGTCACGAGCCCGAGAAACACCGCCACCGCCGCGACGGCCCATCCGGTCCCGCGTGGCGGATCGGGAAAGTTCGGCCGCTCCGCCGGGGCGGGGAAGAGGAAGGCCACGGTGGTGAGCCCGAGAAGGGTGGCACTCATGGGAAAGCCCGTGCTGTCAGGCGCGCGAGCATAGCCGCAGGGCCGCCCGTGGGCAGGTGACCATGGGAAGCACCGGGCCCGTCCCCTTCACGGCCGCGCGCCGGGTGGCGCGCCCGAAAGCGCGAAAATCCTCACGTCACGACATCGGCGCGGAACGCTGGGGCCGCTGCCGGGACGGGGCCCTGGCAGGCGCAGGTTAGCCCCGTATGCGGGTCCGCTCCCTTCCTGACCGGTTCCTCGCAGGTGAGCAGACGCTGGAGCAGATGCTCCATCGGCGCCCGCTGGTAGGGCTTCTGCAGCACCGGAACGGCCCGATAGGCGGCCTCCACGCCCTCGGCGCCGTAGCCCGTGGCGAACAGGAACGGCAGGCAGCGCTCGAACAGCACGTCGGCGATCGGATAGCTGCGGGAATCCCCGAGATTCACATCGAGCACGGCCGCGTCGAAGTGGCCCGCGCGGGCCTGCGCCAGGGCCTTGTCGAGGCGCATGGCGACGACGACCTCGCAGCCGAGCTCCATCAGCATGTCCTCGGCCAGCATGGCCACGAGACTCTCGTCCTCGACCAGCAGCACCCGGCGTCCCTGGAGCAGCGTCATAGGGCTGCCTGCCGTTCGATCACGTCCTGTCCCATCCATCCCAACGTGACCAAAGGAATTTTGAGCCCGCACACCACCCCTGCGCTGCGGTAATCGATCTTGGCGCTCCCGTCGAATTCCAGGGGCAGCTGCCGTTCGATCAGCCGCGACCCGAATCCCTTCCGGGTCGGCTCCGCAACTTCGGGGCCGCCCTGCTCCTCCCACACCAGATCGAGCTGCTGCCTGCCGTCCGCCAGGGCCGCGAGGGACCAGAGCACGGAGACGCGGCCCTCGGGCACGGAGAGGGCGCCGTACTTCGCCGCATTGGTCATCAGCTCGTGGAGCGCCATGGAGAGGGTCACCGCCACCTTCGGATGCAGCCGCGCGTCCGGCCCCTCCATGCGAAAGCGGTTCACGTCGAGCTCGGCCAGGAGGTGCGGTGCCAGGGCGCGCTCGACGACGCTGCGCAGGCTGGCACTCTCCCAATTGTCCGCGACGAGGACGTTGTGGGCCGTCGAGAGGGCGACCATCCGGGCGTCGAACACGCTCCGGGCGGCCTGATCGGCCTGACCCCGGAACGTCTGCGCGGCGATGGACTGCACCGTCGCGAGGGTGTTCTTCACCCGGTGGTTCAATTCGTTGAGGAGCAGGCGCTGACGTTCGGCGGCCGCCTTCTCCTCGCTGATGTCGCGCACCTCGATGATGGTACCGATGATGTTGGTGGCATCGTCGCGGATCGGGCTCGCGGTGAAGCCGACCGGATAGAAGTGCCCATCGGCGTGGACGAAGACTTCCTCGCCGCGCTCGTGGTTGTTCTGCGGGAAGGCGCGGTCGATGGCGCATTCCGCCAGGGGGAACGGGCGGCCGTCGGGATAGGTGTGGTGCACGATGTCGTGAAGCGGACAGTCGCGCGCGAGCACCTCGGCGAGGGTGTAGCCGGTCAGCTGCTCGGCGGCGCGGTTCATGTAGATGCAGTGCTGGCGGTCATCCATCAGGAAGATCGACACCGACGCGTTGTTGAGCACCGCGTTGAGGCGGCGCTCCGTCTCGAAGAGCTGGTCGCCCCGGCGCAGGGTCGCGAGGGAGGCCGCCGCCAGGGCGGACGATTGCAGGGGCTGCCGGGACTGCGGCACGGCGTGATCCTTACACTGGGGCTGCGAAAGCCCGTGCACCGAACGGACGGCCCCCGTCAACGGTTTGCCGGAAGTGTGGTTCGCTCCCGCCGGCCGCGCACGGACTCCCGGCTGCGCGATGCCGGCGGTACGCCGTGATCCGTGTCTCGAAACCCGTTTTTTCGGAACGGTCCGGTCGCTGGGGGGTTGGTAGCCCAATCATCACAACAGCAGGAGATACCGAATGCGCACCCTCGCACTCGTCTCGACCGCCGTTCTCGGCCTCGGCATCCTCGCGTCGGCTCCGGCCGAGGCACGCGGCTACGGCTATGGTCACGGTGGCTACGGCCACGGCGGTTACGGCCACGGTGGGTATGGTCGCGGTGGCTACGGCGGCGGTTTCGGCCGCTATGGCGGTGGCTACGGCCGGGGCTACGGCGGCTATGGACGCCGCGGGATCGGGACCGGCGCGGCCGTCGGTCTCGGCATTGCCGGGCTCGCTGCGGGCGCCATCGTGGCGAACTCGTATGGCGGCGGCTACGGCGGCGGTTATGGCTACCCGGCCTATGGCGGCTATTCCTACGGCGGTCCGCGCGCGGTCGGCTACGGCTACGCGCCGGCCTACGGCTACGGCGGCGGTGGCGGCTACTACGGCTACGGCTACTAGGACCTTCGGGTCACGGGACGAAAGGGGTCGCCGCGAGGCGGCCCTTTTTCGTTGTCGCGCGGATCGTCACCGGCGCCTGGGGGGCGGCGAGAAGCCCCGTCACCGAACCGTCACATCCGCCTCAGTGCCGCCGCGCTCGGCCCGCACACCGGCCCGATGACGCACGTTGTCCGGTTCCTCGCGTGGATTCTCCTGGCCGCCCTGATCTTCGCCACCCTGGTGCCCATCGGACTGCGCCCGGTCAGCGGTGCGCCCGTCGGCCTCGAGCGGTTCGGTGCGTTCGCGGCCCTCGGTTTCCTGTTCGCCTTCGGATACCCGCGTCGACGCTGGGAGGTCCTGGCCCTGGTCACCCTCGCGGGGGTCGGGCTCGAACTGCTTCAGGTGCTGGAGGCGACCCGGCACGGCCGGATCGGCGACGGCCTCGTGAAGATCGCCGGAGGGGGTTTCGGCGTCGCCGCCGCGATGGCGCTGAGGCGCGTGTCGGCCCGCGCCGGGGCCGTCGTCGGGCGACCCCGAACGTCTCGCCGTCCGCCTGGAGACCGGCTTCCCGGGCGCGAGGCTTGACCCGGCAACCCCGAGGTCCGACATGCGCTCCCTGGACGGGGGATCGGACATGGCCGGGCTGAAGGACAAACGGGGCTTCATCGACAAGGACCGTCTCGACCTGTCGGAGCGCAAGGCCGTCGAGTTCTGGATGAAACGCTGGGGCGTCACCCAGGACCAGCTCACCACCGCGCACCGCAAGGCCGGCCGGATGGTCAAGGACATCGCGGCGGAACTCGGCAAGAAGCGCTAGGCGCCGCACCCGATGGGCTGCCGCGCGTAACCTGCTCCATACGCCCGTCGAGCAGGCCGGGCGTCGCCGTCCGTGCCGGAGACGACCTCCATCCCGAGGCGGTGGAAGCGGGCGGGGACGGGATCACGGACCCGGCCGGCCGGCGCGTGGGCCCGGGAAGTGGTGCGGACGGCGGGACTCGAACCCGCACAGCCTTGCGGCCGCAAGATTTTAAGTCTCGTGCGTCTACCGGTTTCGCCACGTCCGCATGCCGGTTCCTGCGGTAGCGAGGCAAACGTCCGAGATCAAGCTGTCCGCGATCACGGCGTCCAGCCGTAGAGCCAGCGGTAGCGGCGGGTCATGCCGGCGGGGCCGAGGTGGCGCATGACCACGTTCCGCACCCGGCCGACGAGGGCGCCGGCGTGGTAGCTGCGGCCGTTGGAACGGGCGGCGGCGCGGACTTTGCGCACGCGGGCCGTGCGGGCCTTGGCGTAGGCGGCGAGGGCCTCGGGCACCGACGCCGCCGCGAGGCAGGCGGCCAGGATGGCGGCGTCCTCCACGGCGAGGGCCGCGCCCTGCGCCAGGAACGGCAGGATCGGGTGGCCGGCGTCGCCGAGAAGCGCGAGGCGGCCCCGCGCCAGGGGGCTGGCCGGCGGGCGATCGACCAGGGACCAGACCAGCCAGGAATCGGGCAGGCTGAGGAGGGCGGCCAGGGGCGGGGCCGCATCGGGGAAGCGCGCCCGCAGGACCGCCGGCTCGCCGAGCCGGCCCCAATCGTCGGTGCCGGTGCGCTCGGGCACCACGGCGACGATGTTGAGGTGGCTGCCGCCCTGGATCGGGTAATGCACCACGTGGCGGTCGCGGCCGAGCCACAGGCCGGTGGCCTCGCCGTCGAGGTCCGCCGGCACCGCCTCGCGCGGCACCAGCGCCCGCCAGGCCGCCGCGCGCCACGGGCGCAGGGGCGCGGTGTCGAGGTGGCCGCGCAGGCGCGAGCGCACCCCGTCGGCCCCGACCGCGAGGTCGGCCACGAAGGTCTCCGAGCGGGCGCCCTGGTGGCTCTCCAGGGTGAGGCTGATGGCGTCGGGGGTCTCGACGAGGCCGGTGACGTCGCGGCCCATGAGCAGCCGGATGCCGGCGCGGCCCCGCACGGCGTCGAGGAGCAGGGTCTGCAGGTCGGCCCGGTGGATCACGTAGTAGGGCGCGCCGAAGTTTTCGCGGTGCTCGGGCCCGAGGGGGATCTCGCCGAGGGTCCGGCCGGTGGCCAGCGCCCGCACCACCACGCCCGGCGGCTCGCTCGCGGCCCGGCGGAGGGCCGCGCCGAGGCCGAGGCCGATGAGGACGCGGCTGGCGTTGGGCGAGAGCTGGAGGCCGGCGCCGACCTCGCTGAAGCCGGTGCGGCGCTCGATGAGGGTGACGTCGTGGCCGGCCGCGTCGAGGGCGAGCGCCGCCGTGAGGCCGCCGATCCCGGCGCCGACGATGGCGATCCGACTCGGGGTGATGGGGGGCACGGGGTTCAGGCGGCGGCCGTGGTCCGGTCGTCCCACACGCAGGCCGCCGGATCGGCGGTCCCGGCCTTCAGGCTCGGGCGGTGCCGGTAGAGGGTCGAGCAGTACTGGCAGATGATCTCGTCCTCCGTGCCCATGTCGAGGAACACGTGCGGATGGTCGAAGGGCGGGCGCGCGCCGATGCACATGAACTCCCGCGACCCGACCTGGATCACCGCGACCCCGAGGTCGTTGTGGAAGTGCGGCACCGCCTTGTCAGCCATCGTCCCGTCCTGCCTGCCGGCCCGTCGAAACCCGTCCGGGCGCCCGTTCGTCGAGACACGGTGTCTAGCCCCTCCCCGGCCCGGCGCCTAGCCCGGCCGACCCCGCCCCGGGTCAGGGTTGGCCTCGCCCGCGCGGGGTCGTACAGAGGAGCTTTCCCGGCCAGCCACGAAACGCCCGCCCATGACCCAGACCGATCAGGCCGTCTCCGAGACCGGACGGCGTTCGCCCGAGCCGCCCATCCACGGGCCGGAGGGATTCGAGGGCATGCGCAAGGCGGGCCGCCTCACGGCCGAGGCCCTCGACGTGCTGATGGAGGCCGTGGCGCCGGGCGTGACCACGGAAGCCCTGGACAGCCTCGCCTACACCTTCGCCATGGACCACGGCGCCTATCCGGCGTCCCTGCTCTACCGCGGCTACCCCAAATCCATCTGCACCTCCATCAACCACGTGGTCTGCCACGGCATCCCCAACGACAAGCCCCTGCGCGAGGGCGACATCGTCAACCTCGACATCTGTCTCATCGTCGATGGCTGGCACGGTGATTCGAGCCGTATGGCCTATGTCGGCGAGGTGCCGCGCAAGGCCCAGCGCCTGTGCGAGATCACCCACGAGTGCCTCATGCGCGGCATCGCGGCGATCAGGCCCGGCGGCTCCACCACCGATATCGGCCGGGCGATCCAGGCCTATGCCGAGGCCGAGCGCTGCTCCGTGGTGCGCGACTTCTGCGGCCACGGCCTCGGGCGCCTGTACCACGACGCCCCGACCATCCTGCACTACGCCGAGCCGAGCTACGACGTGACGTTCAAGCCCGGCCAGTTCTTCACCGTGGAGCCGATGATCAACCTCGGCCGCCCCGCCGTGAAGGTGCTGTCCGACGGCTGGACGGCGGTGACGCGGGACCGCTCGCTGTCGGCCCAGTTCGAGCACACGGTGGCGGTGACGGAGACGGGTGCCGAGATCTTCACCTTCTCGCCGAAAGGCCTGCACCAGCCGGTCAATCCGGCGGCCTGAGCCCGTCCCATGAGCCGCCGCCGACCTCCCGACGCTCCCCTGCCGTCCGGCGAGGCCGGGCCGGCGGAGGCCGAGCCGCACTATCTCGGCCACCGCGACCGCCTGCGCGCGCGGTTTGCGCAGGGCGGCGCCGATGCCCTGCCGGATTACGAACTCCTCGAACTTGCCTTGTTTCGCGCCATTCCCCGGCGCGACGTGAAACCCCTGGCCAAGGCGCTGATCCGCCGTTTCGGCAGCTTCGCCGAGGTGATCTCCGCCGAGCCGGCCCGACTTGCCGAAATCGAAGGCATCGGTGCCGGGGTCATCGCCGACCTGAAGCTCATCGAAGCGGCAGGCCATCGCCTGGCCCGGGGCGCCATCGCGGCCCGTCCCCTGCTGTCGTCGTGGAGCGCCGTCTTGGAGTATTGCCGGGCCACCATGGCGTTCGCGGCGCGCGAGCAGTTCCGGGTGCTGTTCCTCGACCGGCGCAACCACCTCATCGCCGACGAGGTCCAGGGGCGCGGCACCGTCGATCACACCCCGGTCTATCCCCGCGAGGTGGCGCGCCGCGCCCTCGAACTCTCGGCCACCGCCATCATCCTGGCCCACAACCACCCGTCCGGCGACCCGACCCCGTCGGCGGCGGACATCCGCATGACCCGCGAGATCGTCGGCGTCCTCGACCCCCTGGGCATCCTCGTTCACGACCATGTCATCCTCGGACGCGACGGCCATGCGAGCTTCAGGGGTTTGAAGCTCATCTGACCGTGTCGGCTCGCGCCCGGCGTGTTAGCGTCCGCCCCAAGGGGTCCGCCGAGACCTCGAACGGCCGGCCGGCCCGCCCCTGGCGCGCCTCTTGCCTGGAACCTGGCGTTTAAGGGAGGCGTATATGGCGCTCGCTGCGTTCGACGAGATGACCGGGTTTCCCGACGGGGTCCTGCAGGGGGCCTCCCAAGGCGGGACCCTCGACGATGCGGCCGTGCGCGAAGCGTACACCAGCCTGAAGTCCTGGCTCGACACCACGCCGCCGGAGCATTTCAACACCCGCCGCAGCCAGGCGGAGATGCTGTTCCGCCGCATCGGCATCACCTTCGCGGTCTACGGCGCCAACGAGTCCACCGAGCGGCTGATCCCGTTCGACATCATTCCCCGGGTCATCACCAAGCCGGAGTGGAGTTTTCTGGAGCGCGGCCTCAAGCAGCGCGTCACCGCCATCAACGCCTTCCTGAAGGACATCTACGGCGCCCAGGACTGCATCAAGGCCGGCATCATCCCGGCCGACCTGGTCTATCGCAATCCGCACTACCGCATGGAGATGCGCGCCTTCCGGGTGCCGCACGACCTCTACGTCCACATCGCCGGCATCGACATCGTGCGGACCGGCGAGAACGACTTCTTCGTGCTGGAGGACAACGCCCGCACCCCGTCCGGCGTGTCCTACATGCTGGAGAACCGCGAGGTGATGCTGCGGCTGTTCCCGGAGCTGTTCTCCCGCCACCGCGTGGCGCCCGTCGAGAACTACCCCGACGCCCTCCTCGCCACCCTGCGGTCGCTGGCCCCCTCGACGGCGACCCGCGACCCCACCGTCGCCCTGCTGACGCCGGGGCGCTACAACTCGGCGTTCTACGAACACTCGTTCCTGGCCGACAAGCTCGGCGTCGATCTGGTGGAGGCCTCCGACCTCTTCACCAAGGACGACGTGGTCTACATGCGCACCACGGAGGGGCCGCGCCGGGTCGACGTGCTCTACCGCCGCCTCGACGACGACTTCCTCGACCCCCTGGTGTTCCGACCCGACTCGGTCCTCGGCGTGCCCGGCCTCATGAACGCCTACGAGCGCGGGACCGTGACCCTCGCCAACGCCGTCGGCACCGGCATCGCCGACGACAAGGCGGTCTACAGCTACATGCCCGAGATCGTGCGGTTCTTCACGGGCGAGGAGCCGATCCTGCACAACGTGCCGACCTATCGCTGCCGCGAGAAGGAGGCGTTCGCCTACGTCATGGACAACCTCAAGGACCTCGTGGTCAAGGAGGTCAACGGCTCGGGCGGCTACGGCATGCTCGTCGGCCCGCACGCGACGAAGCGCGAGATCGAGGAGTTCGGGCGGAAGCTCCGCCACGCGCCGGACGGCTTCATCGCCCAGCCGACCCTGGCGCTCTCCACCTGCCCGACCTTCGTCGCCTCGGGGGTGGCACCCCGCCACGTCGATCTGAGGCCCTTCGTCCTGTGCGGCTCCGACGAGATCCGCATCGTGCCGGGCGGCCTCACCCGCGTCGCCCTCAAGGAGGGGTCGCTGGTGGTCAATTCGAGCCAGGGCGGCGGCACCAAGGACACCTGGGTCCTCGACGCCTGACAATCGCGCGCCCATTGACGGCGGGCCGGGCCGGGCACGCTTCCCAACCCGTCGCCGCCTCCGCATAGTCCCCCTCAGCCCAACGGCCGCCGTGCGAAGCGCGGTGTCCGGCGTCTCAACGGAAGCCCATGCTGTCCCGGACCGCAGACAACCTGTACTGGCTCTCGCGTTACGTCGAGCGGGCCGAATTCGTCGCCCGCATCCTCGACGCGGCGCACCGCCTCGCGGCCCTGCCGTCGAGCTACGGCGGCGGCGAGACCAACGAATGGGCCTCGGCGCTGGCGTCCGCCGGCGATCCGGAGGTGTTCAAGCCGCTCTACGACGGGATCACCGAGGCGACCGTCTGCAACTTCCTGGCGTTCAGCCCGCACAACCCGTCCTCGATCCGCTCCTGCATCGAGACGGCGCGCGAGAACGCCCGCAGCGTGCGCACGGCGCTGACCACGGAGATGTGGGACGCCATCAACGGCGCGTGGCTGGAGCTGCGCAACTACGAGGGGCGCGAGCTCAACCGCGACGAGTTCTCCCGCTTCCTCGAATGGGTGAAGGGCGTGTCCCTCGCCTTCGACGGCTCGGCCTACCGGACGATGCTGCGCAACGACGCCTACTGGTTCACGCGGCTCGGCACCGCCATCGAGCGGGCCGACAACACCGCCCGCATCCTCGACGTGAAGTACCGCATCCTCCTGCCCGCCACCGAGCGGGTCGGCGGCAGCCTCGACTACTTCCAGTGGACCACGATCCTGCGCGAGGTCTCGGCCTTCAACGCCTATCACTGGGTCTACCGCGAGAGTGTGAAGCCCCTGCTGGTGGCCGATCTGCTCATCCTCAACCGGCAGATGCCGCGCTCCCTTCACAACTGCTACGGCATGCTGGTGGAGCATCTCGACCTCATCGCCGACGCCTACGGCCGGCGCGGCGCCAGCCAGCGGCTGGCCAGCAACACCCTGGCGCACCTGGAGGGCGAGAACATCGACCGGATCTTCACCTCCGGCCTGCACGAGTTCGTCACGGCGTTCATCGCCGAGAACAACCGCCTCGGCGCAGCGGTCATCGAGCAATATCTGGTGTAGTGGTTCCGACCCGGTCGGCACCCGCGAAAAGGTCGCCTCATGCGAATCCGCGTCTTTCATGAGACCAACTACACCTACGAGCATCCCGCCCGGAACCTGATCCAGGTCCTGCGCCTGCGTCCGCGCGACCATGACGGCCAGTACGTCCGGCGCTGGCGCATCGAGCCGTCCATCGACGGCCGGATCAGCGAGCGCGAGGACGGCTTCGGCAACGTGGTGCACTGGTTCACCGCCGACGAGCCGGCGGAATCCCTGACCATCCGCGTCACCGGCGAGGTCGACACCAACGAGATGCACGGGGTGGTGCGCGGCACCGTCGAGCGCCTGCCCGACGAGTTCTACCTGCGCGATTCCGACCTCGCCCTGGCGAGCGAGCCGATCCAGGCCTTCGCCCGCGAGGTCCGGGCCGCCGGCGACACCTCGCCCCTGCCCTGCCTGCACCGGCTGCTCGCCGCCGTGCACGATCGCGTCACCTTCGAACCGGGACCGACGAGCGCCAGCACCACGGCGGCGCAGTCGTTCGAGCAGGAGAAGGGCGTCTGCCAGGACCTCACCCACATCTTCATCGCCGCCGCGCGCCACCTCGAGATCCCGACCCGCTACGTCTCGGGCTACTTCCACCGCGACGACGGGATGGTCGATCAGGAGGCGGGCCATTCCTGGGTCGAATCCCTGGTGCCCAACCTCGGCTGGGTCGGCTTCGACCCCGCCCACGGCATCGCCACCACGGAGGCGCATATCCGCGTCGCCATCGGCCTCGACTACCTCGGCGCGGCCCCGATCCGCGGCAGCCGCATGGGTGGCGGCACGGAAACCCTCGACGTGAAGCTCCGCGTCGAGCAAGCACAGGCGACGGTCCAGGCCTGAGTTCCACCGGCCACTGGACGCGAAGAAAGCTCGAGACGATGACCTACTGCGTTGGTGTGCTGGTCGAGGAGGGCCTGGTGATGATCGCCGATACCCGCACCAATGCGGGCCTCGACGACATCTCCACCTACCGCAAGCTCCACCACTTCAACGTGCCGGGCGAGCGGGTGATGATGCTGGCATCCGCCGGCAACCTCTCCATCACCCAGTCGGTCCTGAGCCTGCTCTCGGAGGGCGTCGAGGGCGATGCGGGCGAGCCGAAGATGAAGCTCCTCGAGGCGCCGACCATGTTCCAGGCGGCCCAGCTCGTCGGCCGGGCCATCCGCCGGGTGCGCGAGATCGAGAAGGTCGCCTTCGAGGCGGCGAACCTGCGCTTCTCCGTCTCGCTCCTGTTCGGCGGCCAGATCGGCACCGACCCGATGAAGCTGTACCTCATCTATTCCGCCGGGAATTTCATCGAGTGCAGCGGCGATGCGCCGTTCCTGCAGATCGGCGAGCACAAGTACGGCAAGCCGATCCTCGACCGGGCGGTGAAGTACGAGACCGATCTCTACGACGCCCTCAAGGTCGGCCTCGTCTCCATGGACTCGACCATGCGGTCCAACCTCGGCGTCGGCCTGCCCATCGACATCGCGCTTGTGCGCCGCGACGCCCTCACCCTCGAGGTCAACCACCGCATCGAAGCGGGCGAAGGCTATTTTCACGACCTGCGCGAGCGCTGGTCGGCGGCCCTGCGCGCCGCCCACCGGGCGATCCCGCGCCCGCCCTACGGCCCGGCGGCCGACCCGAAGTAGTTTTTCGGCGTTTCGCAGCGCGTTCAGCCCTCTCCCGAGGGGGCTACGGCCTTCACACATCCCGCGGGCAGCGCAGGTCCCCTCTCCTTCCAGGAGAGGGAGCCCCGGTGCGCCTCCCGCCCGCATGCGGATGCCTGCCGCTGCACGGGATCGGTTCATTCGCAGTTGTGTGAATCCTACAGCCCGAGGGGGGAGTTGGTTTCCAGCGCCGCTTTACGTCCTCCAGGCGTCGAGAAGCGTGCGCACGTCGCCGGCGGGGTCGCCGCCGCGCATCAGGCCGCCCATGACGGCGATCCCGGCGGCCCCCGCCACCCGGCATGGCCGGACCCCCTCGCGTGTGATGCCCCCCAGGGCGATGACCGGCAGGCCGTGGCGACTCGCCGCCCGCAAGGCCTCCGGCCCCAGGGCGGGGCCGTAGCCGGGCTTGCTCGGCGTCGCGAAGATCGGGCTCAGGGTGGCGTAGTCCGCGCCGTGCCGGGCGGCCGCCTCGACGTCTCCGATGGTGTGTGCGGAAACTCCGATCAGACCCGCGGGCAGGCGGCGGCGCGCCTCCGTCATGTCGGCCGGTGTCGCCCCACCGGGCAGGTGGACGCCGTCCGCGCCGAGTGCGGCGGCGAGTGCCGCGTCGCCTCCGAGACTGAGGACGCCCCCCCGGGCGCGTACCCGCGCCAACACCGCACGGGCCAGTGTCTCGCGCGGGCCCGGCGCCAGATCACGCTCGCGGAACCACACCCAGCGCGCCCCGCCCGCGAGAAGGGCATCGACGCGGGCGGCGAGGGCAAGTCCGGACGGGCCACAGGGGTCCCTTGTCGGCGGCCCCTCCATCGGGTGACCGGCCGGACGTTCGGTGTCGGTCGCGACCGGCCCCCTCTCCTGGAAGGAGAGGGCTGGGGTGAGGTGTGGGACATCTCCGAAAAACTCACACACCTCACCCTGTCCCTCTCCTTTCAGGAGAGGGGACCCGCGCCCGAGACCGGCCGCATTGTCGAGCGACCCGAAGGATGCCCGGTCCGTCACCACCAGGAGCGGCGACGGCAGCGCCCTCACGAGCCGACGAGGCCGAGCTGCGGGCTCGACGGTTCCGCCCGGCCCCGCCGCGGGATGCGACCGGCCCGATGCGCGAGGCGGCCCGCTTCCACGGCGAGACCCATGGCGCGGGCCATGCGCACGGGGTCGTCGGCTTTGGCCACCGCCGTGTTGAGAAGGCAGCCCGCCGCTCCGAGCTCCATGGCGATGACGGCGTCGGACGCCGTGCCGATGCCGGCATCGACGATGACGGGCACGGGTGAGCGCCGGCAGATCAGTTCGAGGTTGGCGGGGTTCGCGACCCCCATGCCCGACCCGATGAGCGACCCCATGGGCATCACGGCGGCGCAGCCGATGTCGGCGAGGCGCTGGCAGACCACCGGATCGTCGTTGCAGTAGGGCAGCACCGTGAACCCGTCGTCCACGAGGTGGCGGCAGGCCTCGAGCAGCTCGGCGACGTCCGGGTACAGGGTCTCGCGGTCGCCGATGACCTCGACCTTGACCCAGGTGGTGTCGAGGGCCTCGCGGGCGAGTTCGGCCGTCATGATCGCGTCGCGGGCCGTCTCGCAGCCGGCGGTGTTGGGCAGGAAGCGGTAGCCCTTCAGCTTGCTGACCGTGTCCGAGCCGTGGCCCTGCAGCGAGACCCGGCGGATGGAGGCGGTGACCACCTCGGCGCCCGACGCCGCCACGGATTCGGCCATGATCGTCTGCGTCGGGTAGCCGGCCGTGCCGATGAACAGGCGGGAGCCCAGGGTGATGCCGGCGATGATCAGGGGGTCGTGGTGCCGGTCGTCGTGGGGTTCGGTCATGGTGTCAGCCTCCCTGCATGGCGCGGACGATCTCGACCCGGTCGCCCTCTGCCAGTTGCGTCGCTTCCCAGTCCCGGCGGCGGATCACCGCGCCGTTGAGGGCGATGGCGATGCCCTGCGGGCTCGCGATGCCGGTCTCCTCGGCCTCGATCCGGAACAGGGCGTCGAGAGTTTCGGCCGCGCTCTCGTGGGGCTGGCCGTTGAGGGTGAGCTTCATGCGGTCGCCCTCTTTGACACCGGGGCGAAGCGGGCGCGGCCGAAGGCGCGGGCGTAGTCCGGCAAGGCGCCCTCCGTCAGCAGGGCCGCCACGGCGTCGGCGGTGGCGGGTGCCAGGAGGTAGCCGTTGCGGTGGTGGCCCGTCGCCACGACGAGGCCGGGGGCCAGGGTGTCGATGATCGGGGCATCGTCGTCGGAGGTCGGGCGGTAGCCGCTCCACACGGCCTCCACCGCCATCTCCTCGATGCCGGGCAGGACGCGCCGGGCGCCCTCCAGCAGGGCGTAGAGCCCGCCCGCCGTGACGCCGGGGGTGAAGCCGCAATCCTCCACCGTCGCCCCGACGATGAGGTGGCCGTCGCTTTTGGGCGCCATGTGGACCTGCTCGGTCCAGACCATGTGGCTGAGCGTGCCGGTGCGGGCCGTGGTGCGCAGGGCCAGGGACTGGCCTTTCAGGGGCCGAACCGGCAGGGCGAGGGCCTCGGGCAGGAGGCCCGCCTGCCCGCTCCAGGCCCCGGCGGCGAGGATGACGGTCCCGGCCGCGATCCGGCCCTGTCCGGTGGAGAGTCCGGTGACCCGGCCGGCTTCCCAGTCCAGGGCCTCGACGGGGCAGGCCTCGACGATGGTGACGCCCGCCGCCACGCAGGCCCGGATCAGGGCGGCCATGACCCGGCTCGGATCGACCTGATGGTCGCGGGGGCAGAACAGGCCGGCGGTGACGGCTGGGCGCAGGGCCGGCTCGCGGGCGCGCACCTGCGGGCCGCTGAGCCAGGTGGCGTCCAGCCCCGAGCGGATCTGCAGGTCGTGGCGAAACCGCAGGCGGTCGACCTCGTCGCGGCCGATGGCGAGGACCAGGGTGCCCTCCTGCCGGTAGTCGATGTCGACGCCGGACGCCGCCTGGAGGTCGTCGCGGAATCCCGGCCAGCGCGACAGGCTCTCGAGCGCCAGGGGCAGCAGGGGATCGGAACCGGGCTCGTGCTCGGCGGCCGGGGCCAGCATGCCGGTGGCGGCGAGACTCGCCCCCGCGCCCACGGTCTCGCGCTCGACGACGGTGACGGACCGGCCGCCTTGCGCGAGGCGCCAGGCCATGGACAGGCCGATGAGGCCGCCGCCGACGATGGCGACATCGCTCCGTGCCGGCAGGGCCGACGGCGCCCGCGGCGTGGCGGGCGAACGCCTGAGATCGATGGGTCGGGTGGGGTTCGGCTCCAAGACAACCTCCGCGACGCGACGCAGAGACAGTGGGCCTGTGCGCCTCGCGAGGCGCGTGCCGGGCTTTGAAAAAACACGGCGGTCCAATCCCTACGCCGGTATGAACCGGTTCAGGTTCGAAGGATTTCCGCGCCGCCGCCCGCCAAGGGACGACTCATCGGTTTCTCAGCCCCTTGCCGGGGATCTCCCTGGAACACCCCCGATGTGGGCCGGGACGGCGCTCCGGTCAACACCCCGTCGGCCTTGTCAGACCGTCGCGGGGGCGCGTCCGGGGCGGAACACGCGCATGGGCTCGGCGAAGCCGTCGAGGGTGTGGGCGCCGAGGGGCACCGGATCGCCCCACAGGAAGTCGACGAAGGGCTTCGACATCAGCAGGGGTTCGCCCAGCGTCCGGTTGAGGCGGGCGAGGCGGCTGGCGAGGTTCACGTCGCGGCCGATGACCGTGAAGTCGAGGCGCGCACCGGAGCCGACGTTGCCGTAGGCGGCCTCGCCGTGGTGGAGCGCGATGCCCGCCGCCACGGGCTGGGCGAAGCGCCCGAGGCCGTTGGCCTCGTCGAGGGCCGCCAGCGCGCTCTGGGCCGCCGTGAGGGCCCCCTTGGCCGCGCCGCCGAGGTCGTCGCCGCGCTCGCGAAAGATCGCCAGCAGGCCGTCGCCGAGGTACTTCAGGACCTCGCCGCCCTCGCGCTCGATGGCCGGCACGAGGCAGTCGAAGAAGATGTTCAGGAGGTCCACCGCCTCCTCCGGGGTCATCTCGGCGGAGATGCGGGTGTAGTCGCGCATGTCGGCGAAGAAGATCGCCGAGCGGATGCGCTGGACGTGGCCGCGCCGGATCGAGCCGGCCAGGATCGCCTTGTGCGGCTCGTCGCCGACATAGATCCGGAGCACGTGGTCGAGCTGCTTGTTGATGCTGCGCATCTCCATCACGGCGGCCAGCGTCGGGATGACGAAGCGCAGGATCGCCACATCCTCATCGCGAAAACCGTCCTCGCTCCGGGTGGCGAAGGTGATGCCGTTGCGGGTGCCGTTGGTGAAGAACAGGGGCGCGACGATGTAGTGGCGGTAGCCCCCGGCCTTGAGGTCGGGGATCACCGCGTAGGCGTCGGACGCCGTCTCGGCGAGATCGAGGATCAGCCATTCCCCGGTCTCGTGGACCGTCTGGAACGGGCTCTCGCGGTAGGCCTTGTCGGAGGCGTCGCCGTGCGGAAACAGCCGCACCGTCGAGCCCGATTCCCGGGTCCAGAACCGGCCGACGCCGGAATACTCGGAATGCAGGGCGTCGATGGCCGTGGTCGCCCGGTCCACCGGCACGCCGAGGTCGATGAGGCGCTCGGCCAGCCCCGCCAGCAGGTCCTCGGCGTTGGGCATCCGCGCGCCCTCGCTCAGCAGCCAGTCGCGCAGGGCCACGCATTGCTGCAGGGCGCCGAACGGCACGTCGTTCGCTTCCGACCCGTCGGCTTCGGCGGTGGGCGGCGACTGGGGTGGGCCTCGATCGAGCATGGCGCCTGGCTGGATTACGGGGCCGGATCGGGCAACCGGACTGTCGGCATCGCCCCCGAGCCGGCGGCGCCCTCGCGCCACCGGATCTTGTTCGCGCTCAGTTGTCGAGGAAGCTCCGGAGCTTGCGCGACCGGCTCGGGTGCTTGAGCTTGCGCAGGGCCTTCGCCTCGATCTGGCGGATGCGCTCGCGGGTCACCGAGAATTGCTGGCCGACCTCTTCGAGGGTGTGGTCGGTGTTCATGCCGATGCCGAAGCGCATGCGCAGCACGCGTTCTTCGCGAGGGGTCAGCGACGCGAGGACGCGCGTCGTCGTTTCGCGAAGATTGCTCTGGATCGCAGCATCGATGGGCAGGACGACGTTCTTGTCCTCGATGAAGTCGCCGAGGTGCGAATCCTCCTCGTCGCCGATCGGGGTTTCGAGGGAGATCGGCTCCTTGGCGATCTTCAGGACCTTTCGGACCTTCTCCAGCGGCATCGCCAGCTTCTCGGCCAGCTCCTCCGGGGTCGGCTCGCGGCCGATCTCGTGCAGCATCTGGCGAGACGTCCGGACGATCTTGTTGATCGTCTCGATCATATGCACCGGGATGCGGATGGTCCGCGCCTGGTCGGCGATCGAGCGGGTGATGGCCTGACGGATCCACCACGTGGCGTAGGTCGAGAACTTGTAGCCGCGGCGGTACTCGAACTTGTCGACGGCCTTCATCAGGCCGATGTTGCCCTCCTGGATCAGGTCGAGGAACTGCAGGCCGCGGTTGGTGTACTTCTTGGCGATGGAGATCACGAGGCGGAGGTTCGCCTCGATCATCTCCTTCTTGGCCTGACGGGCTTCGCGCTCGCCCTTCTGGACCATGTTGACGATCTTGCGATATTCGCCGATTTCCAGGCCGGTTTCGGAGGCGAGCGTCAGGATCTGCTCGCGCAGGCGCACCACCTCCTTCTGGCCCTTCTCGACGAGGTTCTTCCAGCCGCGGCCGCCGAGGCTGCCGACGCGCTCCATCCAGTTCGGATCGAGCTCCCAGCCCTGGTAATGGCGCAGGAACTCGTCGCGGGCGACGCCGTGGGTCTCGGCGTAGCGCATCAGGCGGCCCTCATGCGAGATGAGACGCTTGTTGATGTCGTAGAGCTGCTCGACCAGGGCCTCGATGCGGTTGGCATTGAGGGACAGCGACTTCACGTCGGTGACGACGATGTCCTTCAGCTCCTCGCGCTTGCGCGCCTGGGCGTCGGTCTGGGTGCCGCCCGAAGCCTTCAGCTCGGCATGCTCGCTCTGGAGCTTGCGCAGCTTCTTGTAGTTGTTGGCGATGTTGTCGAACGTCTCGAGGACGCGCGGCTTGATCTCGGTCTCCATGGCCGCCAGGGAGACGTTGTTCTCCATGTCGTCCTCGTCGTCGCCCTCGGGCGCCGCCGGGGGCTCGGCCTCGGCCTCCTCGGTCTCCTCGCCGCCCTCCGCGATCTGCATCGCGTTCTTGGCGTCGGGGCCGGCATAGGTGGCCTCGAGATCGATGATCTCGCGCAGGAGCACCCGTCCGTCGACGAGCTCGTCGCGCCAGATGATGATGGCCTGGAAGGTCAGCGGGCTCTCGCACAGGCCGGCGATCATCGCCTCGCGGCCCGCCTCGATGCGCTTGGCGATGGCGATCTCGCCCTCGCGCGACAGCAGCTCCACGGAGCCCATCTCGCGCAGGTACATGCGCACGGGATCGTCCGTGCGGTCGGTGGGCTCCTTGGTCGTGGTCTCGCGCACGGCCGGGGCCTTGGTCGGCGCGATCTCGGCGACCTCGGTCCCCTCCGCGCCGTCCTCGTCCTCGGACGCCTCGCCGTTGGGCTTGGCCTCGCCGGCGGTCTCCTCGGTCTCCTCCGCCTCGACGACGTTGATGCCCATCTCGGAGAGCTGGGACAGCACGTCCTCGATCTGGTCGGGGTCGGACTGGCCGTCGGGCAGGACCTCGTTGATCTCCTCGTAGGTGATGTAGCCGCGCTTCTTGGCGAGCTTCACCATCCGCTTGACGGAGGCATCCGTCAGATCGAGGAGCGGCCCGTCCGTCTGTGCCTCGGGGGCAGCATCGGTCTCGTCCCGTTCCGTTGCCTTCGTCGCCATGGTCCGCCTATGGTTGTCGTGGCAATGTCGCGCGGGAGCGTGTGTCTCACTCCGCGTCGCCGACGCTGCAATGCATATGGTATGCGGGACGCCGAAAAGCGCCCGCGTCGATCTCAGATCCCGGTATGCAAGCGAGACGCTTGACCGATTGTTAACCATGCGCCGCCTTCGGCGCGTGAATTCCGTTCCTTCGAAGGGCCTAGCCCGCCGCCGCGTCGGCGTCGGGCCCGCCCTCCTCCGCCTCCGCTCCGGCGACAACGGCCATACGTTGCTTCACGTCACACAGCCAAGCGAAGTTCGCCTCCGTGAAGTCCTCGGCCAGAGCATGTTCGGCCAGGCGGAGTTCGCTATTTAGCGCGCCGGACTTGCGGTGCAAGATCACGGCCTGACGCAATGCGTCTTCGAGACGCACGGGATCGGCATGCGCGTCAAGGGTCCATCGATCGCCCGGACGCACATGCGTGGCGAGCCGCGTCGCCGCCTCCGCGAGTCCGGCCCGGCGCAGGCGGGCCTCCAGAACCTCGACATCGGGCTGTCCGGCATCGGCATGGCTGTCGAGCAGAAGGGAGCGCAGGGCCTGCGCGTCGAGATCGCCGAGTTCGAGTTCGGCCAGATCCTCGGCCTCGATCCCCAGCAATTCCGGGTGGACGAGGAGGCTCGACACGATCATCGCCTCGCGGTCGCGAAACGCCACGGGACCGGCGGCGTTGGTCTCGCCGGCGTAGAGCGGATTGAACTTCGTCGTAATGCGCGGCGACGGCGGCGGATCGCCCGGGCGCGGAGTCCGCTGGTACGCCGGCCGGCTCGCCCCGCCCTGGCGGGGTTCCCACGGACCGCGCCGGCCCTGATTCGCCTGGGGCGAGAGCGCGCGCAGGCGGCCCTCGATCTCGTCGCGGTAGAAACCGCGCACGGTCTCGTCGCGGATGCCGGCCACCATCTCCCGCAGGGTCTTGGCGAGACCGGCCCGGCGCTCGGGCGTGTCGAGGGGGGCGCCCTCCGTGGCCCGCGACCACAGCACTTCGACCAGCGGCCGAGCGCCCTCCAGCACCCGGTCGATGGCGGCCTTGCCCTCGGAACGCAGGAGATCGTCGGGATCCTGCCCCTCGGGCAGCATGGCGAAACGCAGGGATTTTCCCGGTGTCAGGCCCGGCAGGGCGACGTCGAGGGCCCGGAAGGCGGCGCGCTGGCCGGCGCCGTCGCCGTCGAAGCACAGGATCGGCTCGTCGCCGTGGCGCCACAGGAGCGCGACCTGCTCCTCGGTGAGCGCCGTGCCCAGCGGCGCCACGGCGTTGGGGTGGCCGGCCAGCGTCATGGCGATGACGTCGACGTAGCCCTCCACCGCGATGATCGTGCCGCGATCGTGCGCGGCCTTGCGGGCGCCGTGGAGGTTGTAGAGGATTTGGCCCTTGTGGAAGAGCGGCGTTTCCGGCGAGTTCATGTACTTCGCCTTGGCGTCGGCCTGCATCGCCCGGCCGCCGAAGGCCACGACCCGGCCGCGGCTGTCGGTGATGGGAAACATCACCCGGTCGCGGAACTTGTCGAACGGCACCTTGATGTCGTCGCCGGTGACCAGCAGGCCGAGCTCGGCCATCATCTCCTTCGCGACGTCCTTGGCGGCGAGGTGATCGCGCAGGGCGTAGCGGTCGGACGGGGCGTAGCCGAGGCGGAAGCGGGCGCGGGTGTCGAGGCCGAGCTGGCGCCGGTCGAGGTAGGCCCTGGCCTCGATCCCGGCGCGCCCCGCCAGCTGCGCCTCGTAGAACGCGGCCGCCATCTCCATCACCTCGAGGGCGCCGGCGCGCTTCGTCTCCATCTCGCGGGTGTCGGCGCTGGGGGTCGGCAGGCTGACGCCGGCTTCGGAGGCCAGCCGCTCGACGGCCTCGGGAAAGCTCAGGCCCTCCGTCTCCATGAGGAAGGTGAACACGTCGCCGTGCTTGCCCGACGAGAAGCAGTGATAGAACTGCTTCTGGTCGTTGACGTAGAAGGACGGCGACTTTTCCGCATTGAACGGCGACAGGCCGCGCCACTCGCGGCCCGCCTTCTTCAGGCGGACGCGGCGCCCGACCACGTCGGAGGCGGGCAGGCGCGCACGGATCTCTTCGAGGATGTGGGGCGGATAGCGCATGGGACCTCTGCGGCCGCCGGAGTCTAGCGCAGGAGGCTTAAGGAGTCGCGAATGTCCGCTGTCGCGGCTCGCCCTCGGCGATCCGGGCGAGTCTCACGCCTTGGCGTTCAGCACCTCTTTCACCAGCCCGCTCGCCTTGCCGAAATCCATGCGGCCGGCATAGGCCGCCTTCAGGGACGCGATGACCTTGCCCATGTCCTTCGGACCGGCGGCGCCCGTTTCGGCGACGGCGCCCTCGATGGCGGCGCGGGTCTCGGCCTCGTCCATCTGCTGGGGCAGGTAGCCGGCGATGATCGCGGCCTCGGCGCGCTCGTTCTCGGCGAGCTCGGGGCGGCCGCCCTGGTCGTAGACGCCGGCCGATTCGTTGCGCTGCTTGATCATCTTCTGCAGGAGGGCGAGGATCTCCTCGTCGGTGGGCTGCTCCTTGCCGAGACCCCGTGCCTCGATGTCCTTGTCCTTGAGGGCGGCCTGGATCATCCGGACGGTGGCGAGCTTCGCCTTGTCGCCGGCCTTCATGGCCTCCTTCATCTCGGTGGTGAGGCGGGCGCGCAGCATGGGGATCTCCTGATCGGGCTGGTCTGTGAATTGCTGAGTGGAGCGTGCGTCTTGAGCCGGGGGATGCGCGGGGCCACATTGACCCCATCGCCGCCCGCTCGGTATGAGCGCCGCACGACAAGCCACCCGCGTGCGCCGTGTCGCACGGCAAGCGCCGTGTCGCACGGCGCCGGGATCGGCCGGACATAAGCGAGATCACGCCGATGCTGCAAGATGAAGGCGCCCGCGCGCACCCCGCCGCACACCCGGCTCCACACCCCGCCCCCTGGGCCGAGCCCGTCGCCACCGCCCTCCTCGTCCTCGCCGACGGCACAATCCTCGAAGGCTTCGGCATCGGCCAGACCGGCGCGGCCGACGGCGAGGTCTGCTTCAACACGGCGATGACGGGCTACCAGGAGATCCTGACCGACCCGTCCTATGCCGGGCAGATCGTCACCTTCACCTTCCCGCACATCGGCAACACCGGCACCAACGACGAGGATCTGGAGAGCCTCGACGCCGCCCCGGCTTCGGGCGTGCGCGGCGCCGTCATCGCCTCGGCGGTGACCAATCCGTCGAGCTGGCGCTCGTCGAGCCACCTCGACGCCTGGCTCAAGGCGCGCGGCATCGTGGGCATCACCGGGGTGGACACCCGGGCGCTCACCGCCCTCATTCGCGACCACGGCATGCCCAACGCCGTCATCGCCAACAGTTCCGACGGCACCTTCGACCGTGACGCCCTGAAAGCCCGCGCCGCCGCCCTCGCCCCCATGGAGGGCCTCGACCTCGTGCCGCCGGTGACCAGCCGTGCCACCTCCGCCTGGTCGCAGACCACCTGGGGCGTGAAGACCGGCTACGGCGACCGCCCGGCCGGCCAGGGCCTGAAGGTCGTGGCCATCGATTACGGCGTGAAGCGCAACATCCTGCGCCTGCTGGCGGAAGCCGGCTGCGACGTCACCGTGGTGCCGGCGACCACGAGTGCGGCCGAGATCATGGCCATGAAGCCCGACGGCGTGTTCCTGTCGAACGGCCCCGGCGATCCGGCGGCCACGGGCGAATACGCTGTCCCGGTGATCCGCGAGCTCCTGTCCGAAAAGGTGCCGACCTTCGGCATCTGCCTCGGACACCAGCTCATGGGCCTCGCGCTCGGCGGCCGCACGGTGAAGATGGCCCAGGGCCACCACGGCGCGAACCACCCGGTGAAGGACAAGACCACCGGCAAGGTCGAGATCGTGTCCATGAACCACGGCTTCGCCGTCGATCCGGGGAGCCTGCCCGCGACGGCGGTGGAGACCCACGTCTCCCTGTTCGACGGCTCGAATTGCGGCCTCTCGCTCACCGACCGTCCGGCCTTCTCGGTGCAGCACCACCCCGAGGCCTCGCCGGGGCCGCGCGACAGCCACTACCTGTTCGAGCGTTTCGTCGCCCTCATGCGGGCGGGCAAGCCCGAGACGATCCACGCCGTGGCGGAGTGAGGCGCACCCCTCGCGCCGCGCCGTGCCTCGATGGCCTGCCCCGATATGGACCGGGGCGCGTCACAAAATGCCCGGCATTGCCGGGCATCCTCGCCCCAATAACGGCCCGTTAACGACGATGTCCGAGGATTCGTCGAGCGGGCCTGGTCCGGAATGACGGCGGGGATCTCCACATGACATTCGACGACGCGCGCGACGACTTTTCGCGGTTGCATCGCCTCTTCACCTTCCACCTCGGGGTCGGTGTCGGCCTGTCCTGGATGACGACCCTGTACGCCGCCTGCTACGCGCCGTGGGTGCGCAACATCCGCGCCCTCATCGACCCCGCCGCCGGCCTCGACCGCGTCGAGAGCACGTGGTCGTTCCTGTTCGTCCTGCCGGCGATCCTCACCATCGCCTGGCTGAGCCTGTTCTTCGGCCGCGAACTCCTGCGCCGCAGCCAGACCCTGTCCAGCGCCGCCCTCGAATTCGCCGCCGCCGCCCTCGTGGCCTTCGGGGTGTTCACCCTGTCCATCGACCGGGCCGTGGCCGCCCTCTACGCCGGGCTCTGACTCCAGGGATTGACGAGCGGGACCCGAGTCGGCGCAAAGTCGGCGGTGTTCCGGGTCACCACCGTCATGCCGTGAACCAGGGCGGTGGCGGCGATCAAAACATCCCGAAACGGCCGTGGATCGGGAACGGACAACCCGGCACTGCGGCGGGCGACCGCCGTGTCGACGGGCAGGATGCGACCGACGAAACCAGGCAGGATATGCTCGTCCAGCCAGGCGCGGAGGAGAGCGCCCTGACGGACGTCACGGCGTTCCACCAGCATGACGCCGATCTCCAGTTCCTGCACGACGATCACGGACAGGAACAGGCTCCCGGCGGGAACGCGGCGGGCCCATGCGATAACATGGGGATCGGCCCTTCCCGACCGGACTTTGCGCAGCTCGGACACGACGTTGGTGTCGAGGATGAACATCACGCGATATCGGCCGCCCGAGGGACTTCGTGTGATCGAGGAAACTCCATCTCCACATCTTCGACGCCAAGTGGCAGGCCGAGGCGATCGATGAGGTTGTCCAGGCCGCCGGTGATGCGCCGATATTCCTCGATGCTGAGCAGGACGTGCGCCGGCCTGCCCCGGTCGGTGATGAACACCGGCCCCGTCGCGGCGGCTTTTTTCGCACGACTGGTATCTTGATTGAACTCACGGGCGGAGAATGTCGTGATCGTCATGACGAGGCTCCCCGGGCGACTTCTGTAGAAACGTTTCTACGAACCGTCTCCGGTGTCAATCCGTGCGCGTCCGGCCCGCGAGGTGCCCACCGGCCGGCGCGATCGGCGAACCGGCCGGAGGCGGACGGACCCCTCCGGCCGCATGGGCCCCTACTGGACCTGCGCGAACAGGGGCTCGAACCGCTTCGTCGCGATCTTGCCGTGCGGGACCGCCTTGGCGGCCTCGAGATTCGCTGGCTTGTCGCCGACCACCACGAGGCCGATCATCCCCATGATGTAATGGGGCGAGCACTTGATGCCGTAGACGCCCGGCTTGTCGAAGGTCACCACCTCCTCCTTGCCCACGACGGTCTTGAACGTGGCCGCGCCCTCGGGCGCCATGCCCTTGATCAGTTCGGCGTTGTGGCCCTTGTCCGTCGGGGCGAACTTGATGCTGTCGCCCGGCGCCAGCTTCACGAAGGCCGGCTCGAACACCATCATCCCGTCCGCGCCGCTGTTGAGGGTCTTGACCGTGACCTCGGCCGCCGTCGCGGTCGTGCCGATGACGGCGCACAGGGCGACCGTTCCGGCGAGCAAGCTCAGCTTCGTCATGCGTTTCCTCGAATGGTTCTGAACAGTATCGGCGATTATCGTCGACGATACTCAAATAGATCATCGATAATTCGTAGGCAAATTTTCTGATACTTGATAATTAGAACAAGTATATTCATGAGGAGAGCTTGAGTTCCGCCGTCGGGCACGGTTCCTGCCTGTGGCCCCCGGCGGCGCCCGCTCCGCCCTTCCAAAACCGGGCGGCGGCGTGTAGACGCGACGCCTAACGACAATCCACGCCGCTCGCGCCCGCACACGGCAGTCCCCGATGGGGGCGCCGTGCGTGCCCGGGCGCGTGTCCGCAAGCCAGGGCCCCCGATGCCGAAACGCACCGATCTCTCCACGATCCTCATCATCGGTGCGGGTCCGATCGTCATCGGACAGGCGTGCGAGTTCGACTATTCCGGCACCCAGGCGTGCAAGGCCCTCCGTGAGGAGGGCTACCGGATCGTGCTGGTCAATTCGAACCCGGCCACGATCATGACCGACCCGGACATGGCCGACGCCACCTATGTCGAGCCGATCACCCCGGAGATCGTCGCCAAGATCATCGAGAAGGAGCGCCACGTGGTGCCGGGCGGCTTCGCCCTGCTGCCGACCATGGGTGGCCAGACGGCGCTGAACTGCGCCCTGTCCCTCAAGAAGATGGGCATCCTCGAAAAGTTCGACGTCCAGATGATCGGCGCCACGGCCGAGGCCATCGACAAGGCCGAGGACCGTCAGCTGTTTCGCGACGCCATGACCAAGATCGGCCTGGAGACGCCGAAATCGGCCGTCGCCAACGCCTCCGCCGCCAAGAAGGTCGACCGCGAAAAGTACCTCGCCGAAATCGCCCGGATCGAGGCCGCCACGGAGGGAGAAGCCCGCGCGGCGGCCCTGCGGGCCTTCGAGAAGAAGTGGCATTCGGGCGAGTCCGAGCGGCGCAAGCGCTACGGCGAGCACGCCATCGGGCAGGCGCTCATCGCGCTGGCCGATGTCGGCCTGCCGGCGATCATCCGCCCGTCCTTCACCATGGGCGGCACGGGTGGGGGCATCGCCTACAACCGGGAGGAATTCCTCGACATCGTCGAGCGCGGCATCGACGCCTCGCCCACCAACGAGGTCCTGATCGAGGAGAGCGTGCTCGGCTGGAAGGAGTACGAGATGGAGGTCGTTCGGGATCGGAACGACAACTGCATCATCGTCTGCTCCATCGAGAACATCGACCCGATGGGCGTCCACACCGGCGATTCCATCACGGTCGCCCCGGCGCTGACGTTGACCGACAAGGAATACCAGGTGATGCGCGACGCGTCGCTCGCGGTCCTGCGCGAGATCGGCGTCGAGACCGGCGGCTCCAACGTCCAGTTCGCCATCGACCCGGCCACGGGCCGGATGATCGTCATCGAGATGAACCCGCGCGTGTCGCGCTCGTCGGCCCTGGCGTCCAAGGCCACGGGCTTTCCCATCGCCAAGGTCGCGGCGAAGCTCGCGGTGGGCTACACCCTCGACGAGATCGCCAACGACATCACGGGCGGCGCGACCCCGGCCTCGTTCGAGCCGACCATCGACTACGTCGTCACCAAGATCCCCCGGTTCGCCTTCGAAAAATTCCCCGGCGCCGAGCCGACGCTCACCACCGCCATGAAATCCGTCGGCGAGGCCATGGCCATCGGCCGGTGCTTCGCCGAATCGCTTCAGAAGGCCCTGCGCTCCCTGGAGACGGGCCTCACCGGCCTCGACGAGATCGAGATCGAGGGCCTCGGCAAGGGCGACGACCACAACGCCATCAAGGCGGCCCTCGGGACCCCGACCCCGGACCGCCTCCTGAAGGTCGGCCAGGCCCTGCGCCTCGGCGTCAGCCACGAGGAGGTCCACGCCTCGTGCAAGATCGACCCGTGGTTCCTGGAGCAGCTCCAGGCGATCATCGACCTCGAGAACCGGGTGAAGGCCTACGGCATCCCGACGACGCCCGGGGCCCTGCGCCAGCTCAAGGCCGCCGGCTTCTCCGACGCGCGCCTCGCGGTGCTCGCCGGGACCGACGAGGATTCGGTGCGCAGGAACCGCCGGGCCCTCGGCGTCCGCCCGGTCTTCAAGCGCATCGACACCTGCGCGGCCGAGTTCAAGGCGCCCACCGCCTACATGTACTCGACCTACGTCGCCCCCTTCGCCGGGACGGTCGTGGACGAAGCGCAGCCGACAAATGCGAAAAAGGTCATCATCCTCGGCGGCGGACCGAACCGCATCGGCCAGGGCATCGAGTTCGACTATTGCTGCTGTCACGCCTGCTTCGCGCTCACGCAAGCCGGCTACGAGACCATCATGGTCAACTGCAACCCGGAGACAGTCTCCACGGACTACGACACCTCCGACCGGCTGTACTTCGAGCCCCTGACCGAGGAGGACGTCCTCGAGATCATCGAGACGGAGCGCCAGGCCGGCACGCTCCACGGCGTCATCGTCCAGTTCGGCGGCCAGACGCCCCTGAAGCTCGCCCGTGCCCTGGAGGCCGCCGGCGTGCCGATCCTCGGGACCTCGCCCGACGCCATCGATCTCGCCGAGGACCGCGACCAGTTCAAGCGCCTCCTCGACAAGCTCGGGATGAAGCAGCCCAAGAACGGCATCGCCTATTCCGTCGAGCAGAGCCGGCTGGTGGCCGCCGACCTCGGCCTGCCCTTCGTGGTGCGCCCGAGCTACGTGCTCGGCGGCCGCGCCATGGCGATCATCCGCGACGAGACCCAGTTCGCCGACTACCTCCTCGACACCCTGCCGAGCCTGATCCCCTCCGACGTCAAGGCGCGCTACCCCAACGACAAGACGGGGCAGATCAACACGGTGCTGGGCAAAAACCCGCTGCTGTTCGACCGCTACCTGTCCGACGCCACCGAGATCGACGTGGACGCGATCTGCGACGGCAAGGACGTGTTCATCGCCGGCATCATGGAGCACATCGAGGAGGCGGGCATTCACTCGGGCGATTCGGCCTGTTCCCTGCCCTCGCGCTCGCTCTCGCCCGAGACCATCGCCGAACTGGAGCGTCAGACCAGGGCCATGGCCCTGGCGCTGCAGGTCGGTGGCCTGATGAACGTGCAGTACGCCATCAAGGACGGCGCCATCTACGTTCTGGAGGTGAACCCCCGCGCCTCGCGCACGGTGCCGTTCGTGGCGAAAGTCATCGGCGAGCCCATCGCCAAGATCGCCGCCCGCGTGATGGCCGGCGAGCCCCTGGCGAGCTTCGGCCTCAAGGCCAAGGTCCTCGATCACATCGCCGTCAAGGAGGCGGTGTTCCCGTTCGCGCGCTTCCCCGGCGTCGACGTGCTGCTCGGCCCCGAGATGCGCTCCACCGGCGAGGTCATCGGCCTCGATTCGAGCTTCGGCGTCGCCTTCGCCAAGAGCCAGCTCGGCTCCGGCACCCAGGTGCCGAGGGATGGCGCGGTGTTCGTCTCCGTGCGTGACGCCGACAAGGCGCGCATCCTGCCCGCCATCCGCGAACTCGCCGGCCTCGGCTTCACCATCGTGGCCACCAGCGGCACGCAGCGCTATCTCGTCGAGAACGGCGTGCCGACGGAGCGGGTCAACAAGGTCCTCGAGGGCCGCCCCCACGTGGTCGATTCCATTAAGAACGGCGACATCCAGCTCGTGTTCAACACCACCGAGGGGGCCGGCGCCCTGTCGGACTCGCGCTCGCTCCGCCGCGCGGCCCTCTTGCATAAAGTGCCGTACTACACCACTCTCGCTGGGGCGATGGCGGCGGCCGAGGGGATCAAGGCCTATCTGGAAGGCGATCTCCAAGTCCGCGCCTTGCAGGAATACTTCGCGGCCTGAATCATTGCGTTGCGGGTGACTTGCGTCACGGCTGCGGCGCATTAAGTTCTGGACGATCTTATTCTGGCCCGGGGGGAGCGGTATCGCTTCCTTCGGGCCTCTTCATTGTGGCGCGAGACGATGACGATAGACAAGGTTCCGATGACGGTGCGCGGCTACGCGGCGCTGGAGCAGGAGTTGAAGCACCGCCAGCAGGTGGAGCGTCAGCGTATCATCCAGGCGATCTCCGAGGCGCGTGCCCTCGGCGACCTATCGGAGAATGCCGAGTACCATGCCGCCAAGGAGGCGCAGTCCCACAACGAGGGCCGCGTCATGGAACTCGAGAGCATGATCGCGCGCGCCGAGGTGATCGACGTGACGAAGCTCTCGGGCACCAAGATCAAGTTCGGCGCCACGGTGAAACTCGTCGACGAGGACACCGAGGAGGAGAAGACCTACCAGCTCGTCGGCGAGCCGGAGGCGGATGTGCGCTCGGGCCTCGTGTCCATCACCTCTCCCATCGCCCGCGCCCTCATCGGCAAGGGCGTCGGCGACACCGTCGAGGTGACGACGCCGGGCGGCGGCAAGTCCTACGAGGTCGTCGCCGTCCAGTACGGCGCCTGAGCGGCCCCATGCGCAGCCTGACGCGTTGGGCCGGACTGGGAGGTCTGCTCGGCCTCCTGTCCCTCGCCGCTCCGGCCTCGGCCGAAGGCTTGCCGAGCCTGGGGGCCGAGCGCCTGTCCGGCATCCGCGTCGATGTCGGCCCCCTCCTCGCCCGGGGCGACGGTCCCCGGGCCCAGGCGCTTCAGGCTGACCTGACCGAAGCCCTGCGCAGCGAGTTCGCCGACGTCTCGGGCGGGCGCGGCCCCACCCTCGTGGTGCGCCTGCGCGCCCTGTCGATGAACCCCTATGTCGGCAATCAGGGCCGCAGCGGGTTCGGCGGCAGCATGGATTCCGATTATCTCGACGGCGAGGCCCTGCTCGTCGGGCGTCGCGGCGAGGTTCTGGCCCGGCACCCCCAGCTGTCCGTCGTGCCGGCGAGTTCGGGCGGCGCCTGGTACGATCCCGGGTCCGAGCGCCGCCGCGTGACCGCCATCGCGGCCCATTACGCCGGCTGGCTGCGCCGGGCGCTGCCGTCGAACTGACCGGTGGCCGACGTGGCGGTCGGAGACGGCGAGACCGGATGTGGAATGACCGGGATTGACGCGGCGCCGCCGATGGCGAAAGCGTCCCGGATGCATGCCATGCCCGACCCTTCGGCGCCGACCCCCTCCCCCCCGTCCGACATCGCCCGCGCCCGCGCCTGGATCGTCACCGACGGCAAGGCCGGCGACGAGAACCAGTGCCTCGGCATCGCCGAGACCCTCGGCCTCGCGTTCGAGACCCGGCGCATCGCCCCGCGGCCGCCCTTCGGATGGATGGCGCCGTGGGGGCCGGTGGACCCGGGCGACCGGCCGGGCCGGGCCCGCGGCGCCCTGTCGGGCCCCCTGCCCGACATCCTCATCGCCTCCGGCCGTCGCGCGGTACCGTATCTCCGGGCCGTGCGCGAAGCCTCCGGCGGCCGCACCTTCACGGCCTTCCTCAAGGACCCGCGCACGGGACCGCAGACCGCCAACTTCGTCTGGGTGCCGGATTACGACGACCTGCGGGCCGAGAACGTCTTCACCACCCTCACGGCCCCGCATCAGGTCTCGGCGGCGCGCCTCGCCGCCGCGCGGGCCCGGCCCGATCCGCGCCTCGCCCCCCTGCCGTGGCCGCGCATCGCCGTACTCATCGGCGGCGACAGCCGGCACCTGACCTACCGCAACGCCGACATGCGCCGCCTCGTGCGCGATCTCACCAAGCTGTCCGAGGGCGGCTGCTCGCTGATGCTGACGGTCTCGCGCCGCACGCCCCCGGCCCTGCGCGACGCCCTCCAGGCCCTGGTCGCGGCCAAGGGCGGGTTCTTCTGGGACGGCACGGGGGAGAACCCCTACATCGCCATGCTGGCGCTGGCCGAGGCCATCGTGGTCACGTCGGACTCGGCCAACATGGTCGGCGAGGCCGTGAGCACCGGCGCGCCGGTCCTCCTGTTCGACCTGCCGAAGACCTATATCCGTCACAGGCGGCTGTTCGCGGGCCTTGCCATGGCGGGGGCCCTCAAGCCCTTCATCGGGCGTCTGGAGACCCTGCGCTACGGCCCCCTCGACGCGACGCCGGCCATCGCGCAGGCGATGGCCCTCGCCTACGACGCGCATGTCGCGCGCCTGGCCGCCGGCCGTCCCGAGCGGCTCTGAATCAGGGGGGCATGTGCATGTCGTCAATCCATTCCGCCGCGCGCGATGATCGCCCGCGGCTCGGCGCCGCAGCCGCGGCTTAGCGGACATTCGAAGTCGGCCCCTCCGTCTCAGCAAGGCTCGCCATGACCACCCATCGCACGAAAGTCCTCATCATCGGGGCCGGGCCGGCCGGCTACACCGCCGGCATCTACGCCGCGCGCGCCAACATGAAGCCCATCCTCGTGACCGGCATCCAGCCGGGCGGCCAGCTGACGATCACGACCGATGTCGAGAACTATCCGGGCTTCGCCCGCGCCGTTCAGGGACCGGACCTGATGGAGCAGATGCGCGAGCAGGCCGAGCATGTCGGGACGCAGATCGTCTACGACACGATCGTTTCCGTCGACCTGTCGAAGCGGCCGTTCGTAGCGGTCGGCGACGGCGGCGACACCTACGTGGCCGACACCCTGATCGCGGCGACGGGTGCCCAGGCCCGCTGGCTCGGGCTGCCGTCCGAAATGGACTTCAACGGAGCCGGCGTATCCGCCTGCGCGACCTGCGACGGATTCTTCTACCGGGGCAAGGAGGTTGTCGTCGTCGGCGGCGGCAACACGGCGGTGGAGGAGGCGCTCTACCTCGCCAACCTGGCGTCCAAGGTGACCGTCGTGCATCGCCGGGACAGGTTTCGGGCGGAGCCGATCCTTCAGGACCGCCTCTTCGCGCATCCGAAGATCGAGGTGGTCTGGAACCACGCGGTCGACGAGATTCTGGGGCGACGCGTCCCGGTCAAGGCCGTGACGGGCGTCCGCCTCCGCCATGCCGTCACGGGGGAAGCGAAGGAGATTTCCACGGACGGACTGTTCGTCGCCATCGGACACGATCCGGCGACGAAACTGTTCGCCGGTCAGCTCCACCTGCTTGAAGGCGGCTACATCGAGATCGTCCCGGGGACCACGCGCACCACCGTCGAGGGCGTCTACGCCGCCGGCGACTGTGCCGAGTTCGTCTACAGGCAGGCCGTCGTCGCGGCCGGAATGGGCTGCATGGCCGCCCTGGAGGCCGAGAAGTTCCTCGCCGAGCATTCCCCCGATCCCGAGACCCGTCGGGCGGAAGTCGGGGAATCCGAGATGATCGGCGCCTACGACTAGGCGACCTTCATCCGACGCGGGTCGACCGGGCCACGACCCTTGCGGCCGGATCGGAATATCCCGTCGAAAGCCAAGGCTTGGTTTGCGGCGGAGGCTCGCGGGTTGCCGTTGCTTCTGAAGTTACGCCGCCCGGCATGGGCTGCATGGCGGCCTCGGCACCCCGAAAACTTGAGCGTCGCCTTCGAAACCGGCGGGACCCCACAGCAAGCTGCGGCCGAATCGCGATTTTCGCCCGACCCGGCTTGCGTCCGGCTTCAACACAATCGCAAGATCGAAGTCCTAACCTGAGCGCTGACGACATGGGTCGTCGGCGCTTCTCGCATGGAAGACCTGCGCGGCTTTCCGTGACGAGGGTGTTCCTGCGGCGCGGCGGCCCTCCGGTCGGCAATGGCCGGCGGGGCGGCGCCGGGGTACGTACGGGAGTGGACGCCGTGGACTGGGACAAGATCCGCATCTTCCTCAACGTCGCCGAGGCGGGCAGCTTCACGCGCGCCGGCGACGATATCGGCCTGAGCCAATCGGCCGTGAGCCGGCAGATCAGCGCCCTGGAGCGCGAGTTGAAGGCGCCCCTGTTCCACCGCCACGCCCGCGGCCTCATCCTCACCGAGCAGGGCGACCTCCTGTTCCGCGCCGCGCGCGACATGAAGCTGCGCCTGGAGAACACCCGGGCGCGGCTGGTGGAAACGAGCGAGCGGCCGTCCGGGGACCTCAAGGTGACGACGACGGTGGGCCTGGGTACCTCGTGGCTCGCCCAGCGGGTGGCCGAGTTCCTCGACCTCTACCCGGATGTCCGCGTCGAGATGATCCTGACCAACGAGGAACTCGACCTCGCCATGCGCGAGGCCGACGTCGCCATCCGCATGCGGCGCCCGGCCCAGCCCGACCTCATCCAGCGCCGGCTGTTCACGGTGCATTACCACGCCTACGCGTCGGCCGATTACGTCAAGCGCTTTGGCGAGCCGAAAAGCATCGCCGACCTCGACAACCACCGCCTGATCTCGTTCGGCGGCAACGAACCGTCCTATCTGCTCGCCACCCACTGGCTCGCCACCGTGGGACGCGAGGGCCTGGAGCGCCGGCCGATCCACTTCACGGTGAACAACATCACCGCCCTGCAGCAGGCCATGGAGACGGGCGCCGGCATCGGCATCCTGCCCGACTACGCCGTGGAGAGCGGCACCGGCCTCGTCCAGGTCATGCGCGACAGCGAGATGCCGCACATGGAGAGCTACCTCGTCTACGCCGAGGAAATGCGGACCGTGGCCCGCGTCCAGGCTTTTCGGGACTTCCTCGTCGCCAAGGCGCAGCGCTGGATTTACTGAGCGCCGCGCCCCGCCGAACAAGTTCGCGTCGGGACGCAACGCGAATGCGAAACCTGCTTGGGGCTCACACGAACAGCCGTTCCTTCTCCAGGCCCTTGTAGAGCCCGGCGACCTGCTCGCCGTAGCCGTTGTAGATCAGCGTCGGCACGCGCTGGTCGGTGCCGAGCACCCGCTCCGTCGCCTGGCTCCAGCGCGGGTGCGACACGGCCGGGTTGACGTTGGCCCAGAAGCCGTACTCGGCCGCCTGCAGGCCCTCCCAGAACGTCTTCGGCCGTTCGGCCACGAACGAGATCTTGGTGATCGATTTCACCGACTTGAAGCCGTACTTCCACGGCACCGCGAGGCGGATCGGCGCGCCGAACTGGTTCGGCAGCGCCTTGCCGTAGATGCCCGTGACCACGAAGGCGAGGTCGTTGGCCGCCTCCGCCATGGTGAGCCCTTCGACGTAGGGCCACGGATACAGGAACGAGCGCTGGCCCGGCGCCATGGCGGGATCGTTGAACGTCTCCATCCGGATGTACTTCGCCCCCGAGGCGGGCTTGGCCAAAGCCACCAGCTTCGACAGGGGGAAGCCCGTCCACGGCACGGCCATGGACCACGCCTCGACGCAGCGGTGGCGGTAGAGCCGCTCTTCCAAGGTCACCTTGCGGACGAGGTCCTCGAAGCCGATCTCGAACGGCTTGTCGACGAGGCCGTCGATCTTGATGGTCCAGGGCTTGGTCTTCAGGGCGTTGGCCGCCGGCAGGACGCTCTTCGACATGCCGAATTCGTAGAAGTTGTTGTAGTCGCCGCTGTACTTCTCCGCCGTCACGGCGCGGTCGAGGGCGTAGGCCTCGTTGCGCGGGGCCGGATACAGGCTGGGCTCGGTGGCGGCAAAGGCGTCGCGTGAACCGAGAAGCGCCGTCGCCGCGAGGCCGGCACCGGCGCCGAGCAGGGCGCGACGGTCGAGGAAGACGCTCTCCGGGGTCGCGAGGTGTTCGGGGATTTCCCAGCCGCGCGGGCGCTTGATATGCATGAATGCCTCCACTGCCGGCCCTTGCGCGGCGCCGCGCCCGGATACCGGCCCATGCCCCATCATACGGAGCGGCGGGCCGATTGGTTACAGGCCGGCGCGCATCACGGAGCGGGCGGATCGTCGCGCAGGGCCCGGCGCAGGACCTTGCCGACATTGGTCTTCGGCAGGGCCTCGTGGAACACCACCCGGCGCGGCACCTTGTAGCCCGTGAGCTGGGTCCGGGCGAAGGCCCGCAGGGCATCGGGCGTGGTCTCGCCCCCCGAACGCCGGACCACGTGGGCCACCACCATCTCGCCGGTCTCGTCGTGGCGCGCGCCCACCACGGCGCATTCGAGGACGCCGGGATGGCCGGCCAGCACCTCCTCGACCTCGTTGGGATAGACGTTGAACCCCGAGACCAGGATCATGTCCTTCATCCGGTCGACGATGCGGACCTGCCCGTCCGCCTCGAACACCGCGACGTCGCCCGTGCGGAAGTAGCCGTCCGGTGTGGTGGCGCGGGCGGTCTCGTCGGGACGATTCCAGTAGCCGGCCATCACCTGGGGGCCGCGCACGCATAACTCGCCAGGCTCGCCAGCCTCCGCATCCCGCCCGTCCGCGGTGCGGATGACGACCGCCGTCGACGGCAGGGGAAACCCGATGGTGCCGGACCATTCGGCCAATCCCGGCGGATTCACGCAGACCACGGGCGAGGTCTCGGACAGGCCGTAGCCCTCGACGATGGTGGTGCCGGTGAGCGCCTTCCACTTCGCCGCCACCGGCGCCTGCACCGCCATGCCGCCGGCGATGACGAAATCGATGTGGCCGAAGTCCACGGCGCCGATGCCCGGGTGATTCACCAGCAGGTTGAACAAGGTGTTGACGCCCGACAGGTGGGTGAAGCGATTGGTCTTGAGCGTCTTCACGAAGCCGTCGGCGTCGCGCGGGTTCGGAATCAGCAGGCAGCAGCCGCCGAGCCGCACGAACAGGAAGAAGCAGCAGGTCAGGGCGAAGATGTGATAGAGCGGCAGCGCGGTGATCATCACCCGTTCGTGGCCGTCCTCGCCGTCGATGCAGAACCACGTCTGGCACTGGACGACGTTGGCGACGATGTTGCGGTGGGTCAGCATCGCCGCCTTGGCGACCCCTGTGGTGCCGCCGGTATATTGCAGGAAGGCGAGGTCGTCGGGCGCGATGGAGACGGCCGGGCGCGGCAGGCTCCGGCCGAGGCGCTGGACGGTCTCGAACCGGATCGTGCGCTCCGCCGGCAGGGTATAGGCCGGCACGGCCTTCTTCACGTGCCGGCTCGCCCAGCCGATGGCCCGCCCCTTGAGGCCGAGGCCGTCGCCCGGTCCGGCGACGACGATCCGGTCGAGGGTCACGTCCGCCAGGGAGACCGCCACCGTGTGGGCGAAGTTCTCGAGGACGAACAGGGCGCGCGCGCCGGAATCGATGAGCTGCGCCGTGAGTTCGCGCGGGGTGTAGAGCGGATTGACGTTGACGACGGTGCAGCCCGCGAGCAGCACCCCGAAGATCGCCGTCGGGTAGGCCGGCACGTTGGGCATCATGATCGCGATGCGGTCGCCCTTGCCGAACCCCTGCGCGGCGAGCCAGGCCGCCACCGCCCGCGCGGATTCCCCGAGGGCCGCATAGGTGACGCGGGAGCCGAAGCACTGCACCGCCGGTCGGTCGGGGTGGCGCCGCAGGGTGTCCTCGAACAGATCGACCAGGGTGCCGAGGCCGGCGACATCGATCTCGACCGGGACCCCCGGCGGATAGGCCGATAGCCACGGGCGCTCGGCGCCCCGAACATAAGCCATTGCGGAACCTCCCTGTGATGCGGCGCAGCGGCTTGGTGCCGCTTTCGTTCACATCTAAACCATCTTTCCGGATTCGCCCCGGCGGATCAACCCGTCGCCGCCGATGGTGACCGATGGCGGTGACCGCTGTCGAGCCAGACGAGGCCGGCATGGGGCAGGAAGGCGAGGAGAACCAGGGCGCCGGCGAGCCCCGCCTCGCCGTCCGTGAGGGGACGGCGCGGCCAGGCGCCGAGCCCGGCGGCATGGGCGAGGCCGAGCAGGAGAAGAGCGAACCACAGGGCCAGGGTTCGCATCAGGACCCGGCCCGCGCCGGCGAGGAGCCATCGGCCCCATCCGCCATCCTCTCGAAGGCGGCCGGCCGTCAGGAGCCCGCCGAGGCCGAGGATGAGTCCGAACAGGATGGCGGCCGAGGCGGTGCCGAGGCCGTAGGCCACCGGCATTGCCTGCCCGCTGAGGAAGGCCATGCCGCCCGTGGCGAATCCCGCGCGCAGGACCACGCCGCCGAAGGTCGGGTAGAGGCATGCGGCCAGCAGCAGCGCCACCGCGACCGCACCTCCGGCGAGGCGCCGGACCGGTCCGCCCGGCGCCGGCCGCGCCATCGTGAGAAGCAGGCGGGCGAGGCCGTACGCGATGGCGCCGGAGAACAGCGGATAGCGATCGAGGAAGAAACCGTAGAACCACGCCTCGATCCCGCCCGGCAGGACCGTGCGCTGGCTGAAGCCCGTCAGCCAGGCGAATCCGACGGCCAGTACGGCGACCGCCACCGGACCGAGGGCCCAGGCGGCGGCGGTCACGCGGCTCACGCCTCGCAGTTGTCGCGCACGAGGCGGTCGAGGAGGCGCACGCCCCAGCCGGCGCCCCAGCTGCGGTTGATCTCGGAGGACGAGGACGACATCGCCACCCCCGCGATGTCGAGATGCGCCCACGGCACGTCGTTGGTGTAGCGCTTGATGAAGGAGGCGGCCGTGGCCGCGCCCCCGTGGCGCCCGCCGGTGTTCTTCATGTCGGCGAACTTCGAGTCGATGGCCTTGTCGTAGGCCGGGATCAGCGGCATCCGCCACACGGCCTCGCCCGTCGCCTCGCCGGCGGCGGTGAGCTTGGCGGCGAGGGCGTCGTCGTTGGAGAACAGGCCGGCGATGTCCTGCCCGAGGGCCACGATGATCGCGCCCGTGAGGGTGGCGAGATCGACCATGAACTTCGGCTTGTAGGCGCTCTGGATGTGCCAGACCACGTCGGCGAGGACGAGGCGGCCCTCGGCGTCCGTGTTGATGATCTCGATGGTCTGGCCCGACATGGAGGTGACGATATCGCCGGGGCGGTAGGCGTCGCCGTCGGGCATGTTCTCGACGATGCCGATGGCGCCGACGACGTTGACCTTGGCCTTGCGTGCGGCCAGCGCATGCAGGGTGCCGACGACGCAGGCGGCGCCGCCCATGTCGCCCTTCATGTCCTCCATGCCGGCCGCGCCCTTGATGGAGATGCCGCCGGAATCGAAGCACACGCCCTTGCCGATGAAGGCGATGGGCGCCTCACCCGCCTCGCCGCCGTTCCAGCGCATGATCACGACGCGGGGCTCCTTCACCGAGCCACGGGCCACGGCGAGGAGGGCGCCCATGCCGAGCGCTTCGAGCTTGCCCGGACCGAGCACCTCGACCTCGACGCCGAGCTTCGTCAGTTCCTCGGCGCGGCGGGCGAACTCCTCCGGGTACAGGACGTTCGGCGGCTCGTTGACGAGTTCGCGGGCCAGGATCACGCCCTCCGCCACGGCGTCGGCGGCCTTGGCGGCGGCCTCGGCGGCGGCCGGATCGGACACCAGCAGGGTAAGGGCAGTGCCGCGCGTCTCCTCGCCCTCGGGCTTCTTCTTGGTCTTGTAGCGGTCGAAGCTGTAGTGGCGCAGGCGGGCGCCGAGGGCGAAATCGGCGGCGTTCTCCGGCGTCACCGACACGCCCGGCAGGGCCAGGGCGAGGCTGGCGTTGCGGCCCGTGACCTTGCTGGCGGTGAATCCGCCCAGTGCCGGCCAATCGACCTTGGCGCGGTCCTTTTCGGAGCCGATCCCGACGACGACGAGGCGGTCCACATCGAGGCCGGCGGGGGCCGGCAGGGAGAGGGCCGAGAGGGATTTGCCCTTGAAGCGCTCGCTGGCGGAGGCCCGCGCCACGAGGTCGGCGGCACCGCGCCCGATGGCCTGGGCCACCTCGGGCGGCAGCGCGAGGTCGTCGCCGACGAAGACGACGAGGTCGCCCCGGCCCACCGGTCCGAGGGGGCCGAATGCGATCGTGATACCGTCCGCCATGCCTGCAGCTTTCCAAGGTCGCGCCACGGTCGCGCGGTGGGTTGTGTGCGGCGCGGCACGCCGTGACGGGCGGCGCCGGATCGGTTTCCTGTGTACCCGTTGAGCCGCAGAACGCAACGCGATGGCGCGGTGCCGGAAAGTGCCGTCAAACGGCCCGGTTTGGCGCGCTCTCAGCAGGCTCGACGCCGCCGCGGCGCCCGCGCTACATCGGCCGGTCGCCACCCTGATGGCTTGCTTTGATGGCTTAACTCGATGGCTTGGCCGGCCCCCGGGAGATCCGACCGCGAGAACCGATGACGCAGATCGAGCGCTACATCTTCCGGATCGCGTTCGGCGCCTTCCTCGCCTGCCTCGTCGGCCTCACCGGCACGATCTGGGTGACGCAGGCCCTGCGGGAACTCGACCTCATCACCGCCAAGGGCCAGACCCTGGTGATCTTCTTTCTCATCACCGGCCTGTCCCTGCCGACCCTGATCACGGTGATCTCGCCCGTCGCCCTGTTCATCGCCGTGGTCTACGCCCTGAACAAGCTCAATGGCGATTCCGAGCTCATCGTCATGTCGGCGGCGGGGATGAAGCCGCGCCGCATCCTGCGGCCGTTCCTCACCCTCGGTCTCGCCGTGAGCTTCGCCGTCGCGTTCCTGACCATCCAGGTGATGCCGTCGTCGTTCCAGGAACTGCGCGACGTGCTGACCCGGGTGCGCGGCGACTTCATCGCCAACGTGGTCAAGGAAGGCCAGTTCACCAGTCTCGACAGCGGCATCACCTTCCACTTCCGCGAGCGCGGCCCCGGCGGATCGCTGCTCGGCATCTTCATCCAGGACAAGCGCGAGGCGGGGAAAAGCGTGGTCTACCTCGCCGAGCGCGGCCAGGCGGTCGATTACGGCGGCCAGAGCTACCTCGCGCTCGAGAAGGGCAGCGTGCACCGCCAGCAGAAGGATTCGCGCGACTCCTCGATCATCACCTTCGAGCGCTACACCGTCGATCTCGCCGCCTTCACGCCTCCGGATTCCGAGGTGACCTACAAGCCGCGCGAGCGCTCGACGACGCAGCTGTTCTTTCCCGACCGGTCGGAGGGGTACTACCAGCTGCAGAAGGGCCGCTTCCGCTCGGAGCTGCACGACCGCCTGTCGTCGTGGCTCTATCCCCTGGCGCTGACCTTCATCGCGTTCGCCGCCCTGGGCGATCCCCGCACCACGCGACAGGGCCGGGGCGTGGCGGTGGCCGGCGCTGTGCTGGCCGTGGTGGTGCTGCGCATCGCCGGTTTCGCGGCCACCAGCGCGGCCACCCGCAGCCAGGGCGCCGTGGTGGCGATCTACGCCGTGCCGCTGCTGGCCATCGCGTTCTCCAGCCTCATCATCTTCCATGGACCGGCGGTGCGGTCGTGGAACGCGAAGGCTGCACGCGGGCTTGCCGGGCTCATGCGCCGCCCGCGCCTCGGACGGGCCTGAACCGTGAGCGCCCTCATCGGCCTCACCCTCGGGCGCTACTTCGCGCTGCGCTTCCTGCGCACGATCCTGGGCGTGTTCCTCACGGTCTTCACCCTGGTCTACACCCTCGATTTCGTCGAGCTGCTGCGCCGCGCGGGTGACGCCGAGGGCGCGTCCACAGGTTTGATGGCCCAGCTCGCCCTGTTCCGGACCCCGGCCGTGGCCGAGGGCGTGCTGCCCTTCGCGATCCTGTTCGGGTCGATGGCCTCCCTCCTCCAGCTCTCGCGCAAGCTCGAGCTCGTGGTGGCGCGGGCCGCCGGCATCTCGGCCTGGCAGTTCCTCCAGCCCGGCCTGTTCGTGGCGCTCGCCATCGGGGCCTTCACGGTGGGGGTCTACAACCCGGTCTCGGCCCTGCTGAAGCAGCGCTCCACCGAGATCGAGGCCAAGATCTTCGCCAAATCCACCAAGGCGGGCTCCGGCAAGGACATCTGGATCCGCCAGCGCAGCCTCGACGGGCAGGCGATCCTGCGGGCCGAGACGGCCATCGAGGGCACCACGACGCTCGCCGGCGTCTCGGCCTACACCTTCGACGAGGGCGGCGCCTTCGTGTCCGAGGTCGATGCCGCCAGGGCGATCCTGCACGAGGGCTACTGGGAATTGCAGGAGGCCCGCCTCCTCAGCCCCGGCGCGCCGCCGGAGAGCTTCTCCACCTATCTCATCGCCTCGACCCTCGACCCGGGCCAGATCCGCCAGCGCTTCACCCCGCCGGAATCTGTGCCTTTCTGGCAACTTCCCGAGACCATCGCTCGCAACGAGCGGGCGGGGTTGGATGCCACGCGCTACCGTCTCCAGTATGATGTGCTCATGGCGCGGCCCGTCCTCTTCGTCGCCATGGTGCTCGTGGCGGCCAGCGTTTCCTTAAGGTTCTTCCGCTTTGGTGGGGTGGGCAAGCTCGTGCTCGGCGGCGTCGCGGCCGGGTTCGCCCTCTACGTCGCGCGGCAGCTCCTCGAAGGGTTGGGTGCGTCGGGGATCATCACGCCGGCGGTGGCGGCGTGGTTCCCGGCTGTGGTAGGAAGTCTTCTCGGTATGCTCACGCTTCTCTATCAGGAGGACGGCTGATGCCGGTCGCCGGATCGGGACACGGGGTGGGATCGTGGCAGGAGTTGGGACTCGCGTTGCGTAAGGTCGCCGACATCGCGTTCGCCGCCGGTTTGCTGGCGCTGCTCCCCGCCGTGGGTTCCACGGCGGCGGAAGCGCGCCCGGCTGCGCAGTCGGATGCCAAGGCCAAGCCGGACACCAAGGGGAAGCCGGCCGAGCGCCTGCTCGTGGAGGCGGCCGAGCTCGTCTACGACAACGACAAGAACACCGTCATGGCGCGCGGCAACGCCGAGCTGCATTACGGCCCGCGCACGCTCCAGGCCGACCGCGTCCTCTACGACCGCAACACCAGCCGGGTCTTCGCCGAGGGCAACGTCCGCCTCACCGACGAGACCGAGGCGGTGCTGACCGGCGCCAAGATGGAGCTGACGGACGACTTCAAGAACGGCTTCATCGACGCCCTGCGCATCCAGCAGACCATCGAGGTGAAGGGCCAGCCCGTCCGCACCCGGTTCTCGGCTCCCCGCGCCGAGCGCATCGAGGGCGACCGCACCAGCTTCGAGTACGGCACCTACACCGCCTGCGAGCCGTGCAAGAACAACCCCGAGACGCCGCCCCTCTGGCAGATCCGCGCCACCAAGATCATCCACAACAACGAGACGCACACCATCGCGTTCGAGGAATCCACCCTCGAGATCGCCGGCATCCCCCTCGCCTACCTGCCGTATTTCGAGACGGCCGATCCGAGCGTGAAGCGCAAATCGGGCTTCCTGACGCCGCGCTTCATCTCGTCGACGGCCCTCGGCAGCGGCCTCGCCACGCCCTACTTCTTCAACCTCGCGCCGGACTACGACCTCACCCTGTCGCCGGCCTTCCTGAGCAATCAGGGCGTGCTGGGCCAGGCCGAGTTCCGGCAGCGCCTCGACACGGGCTTCTACAACCTGCGCCTGTCGGGCATCTTCCAGACGACGCCGAGCGCGTTCCTGCCCGGCCCCCTCGGCGCCGGTGACCGCGACTTCCGCGGCGCCGTCGAGTCGAAGGGCCAGTTCTACATCAACGACCGCTGGCGCACGGGCTGGGACCTCGTCGGCGTCACCGACAAGTGGTTCCTCGACAATTACCGCATCCGCAACCAGAGCATCACCACGGACTATTTCCGCGAGGCGGTCTCGACGGCCTACCTCATCGGACAGGGCGACCGCTCGTGGTTCGAGGCGCGGGGCTACTACTTCAAGGGCCTGTCGAGCTTCGACTGGCAGAAGGAACAGCCCATCGTCGCGCCGGTCATCGACTACGACAAGCGCATCAACGGGCCGGCGCCGCTCGGCGGCGAGGTCCGTTTCGAGGCCAACATCACGAGCCTGACCCGCGAGGCCACCGACTTCCAGGGCATCCCGCGCACGGGCGCCTACCTGTTGAGCCCGAGCGCCAACGGTCAGAGCTTCCCGCTCTACGAAACCTGCCTGACCTTCACCCGCGGCACCTGTCTGATCCGGGGGCTCGCCGGCGCGAACACCCGCGCCTCGGCGCAGGTCTCCTGGCGCCGGACCTTCATCGATGAGGCGGGCCAGGTGTTCACGCCGTTCGCCTACCTGCGCACCGACGCGTTCTTCGTCGATCCACGCAATTCCGGCTACCAGAACGCCCTGGCGCAGAATCTGACGACGCAGGATTCCGACATCTCCGGCCGGGTGATGCCGGCCGTCGGCCTCGACTACCGCTATCCGTTCGTCTCCAATTTCGGGCCGCTGGGCGTCCACACCCTGGAACCCATCGCCCAGGTCATCGCCCGCCCGAGCGAGACCCGCATCGGCCGCCTGCCCAACGAGGACGCCCAGAGCCTCGTCTTCGACGACACCTCCCTGTTCCAGTGGGACAAGTTCTCGGGCTACGACCGGGTCGAGGGCGGCCTGCGGACCAACCTCGGCGCGCAGTACTCGGTGGTGACCCCCGCGGGCTGGTACGCGAACCTGCTGTTCGGCGAGTCGATCCAGATCGCCGGCGTCAACTCGTTCCGGCGCGGCGACATCGCCAATGTCGGCCTCGATTCCGGCCTCGAGAACCGTCGCTCGGACTTCGTCGGCCGTTTCCAGCTCTCGCCCAACCAGAACATCAGCTTCATCTCGCGGGCGCGGTTCGACCAGCGGGATTTTGCCGTCAACCGGTTCGAGACGGGCGTGACGGCGCGCTTCGCCCCGTTCCTGCCCCTGGACCTGTCGCTGTTCTATTCGTTCTACGAGGCGCAGCCGGCCCTCGGCTTCGTGCACCGGCGCGAGGGTCTGACCGCGTCCGCCACCTACCACGTCACGCCGAACTGGTTCGTCACCGGTTCGGCCCTGGTGGATCTGAGCCACTACCTCGACGTGCGCGACAACTTCGCCGACGCCTACACCGCCTACCTGCAAAACCCCGTCGGCCCGTCGCCGATCTACGTCAATCCCGGCAAGTCCTACCTCTCGGGCATCAGCCTCGGGGCCGGCTATCAGGACGAGTGCACCACGGTGTCGCTGAACTACATCGTCTCGCCCATCGCCACGGCCCTCGGCACGGCGGAGCGCAACCGCACGGTGCTGCTGCGCGTCGAGCTGAAGACCCTCGGCGAGGCGGACCTGCGCCAGAACCTCGGCACGGCGACGACCTCGGACGGTATCGCCACCGTCCGGTGACCCCCGTCGTCGTGCTGGGTCTCGTCTTGCCGGATCGTCTTGCCGGGTCGTCTTGCCTTGTCGGTCCCGACCTGCGACGCGGTCGGGATGACAATGCAAGGACGGCGGACGACGTGACCGATCACAAGCCGATCGCCCTCACCCTCGGCGACCCGGCCGGGATCGGGCCGGAACTCGCCCTGATGGCGTGGCGGGACCGTGACGAGGGCTTCGCCCTGCCGCCGTTCTTCCTCATCGGCGACCCGGATTTCGTCGAGCGGCGCGCGAGCGAACTCGGGTTCTCGATCCCCGTTGCGGAGGTCGGCCCGGATTACGCCACCGAGGTGTTTCCCCGTGCGCTCCCGGTGATGCCCCTGCCGAGCGGCGCGCGCATCGGGGCCGTGGCCGGGAGGCCGGATCCCGCCAATGCCGGGGCGACCCTTGAATCCATCACCACGGGCGTCGCCCTCGTGCGCGCCGGGATCGCCACGGCCCTCGTGACCAATCCCATCGCCAAGTACGTCCTCACCCAGGTCGGCTTCGCCCATCCGGGCCACACGGAGTTCCTCGCCGCCCTGAGCGTCGAGCCCGGTGAGGCGGTGCCGCTCCCGGTGATGATGCTGTGGAGCGAGACCCTCGCGGTGGTGCCGGTCACGATCCACGTGGCGCTCCGCCGGGTGCCCGAACTGCTCACCCAGGACCTCGTCGTCGCCACGGCTCGCATCGTCGCCCACGACCTGCGTCACCGCTTCGGCCTCGCCCATCCGCGCCTCGTCCTGTCCGGCCTCAACCCCCATGCGGGCGAGAACGCCACCATGGGCCTGGAGGACCGCGACGTGCTGGAGCCGGCGGTGGCGCAGCTCCAGAACGAGGGCATCGACATCCGGGGGCCGCTGCCCGCCGACACCCTGTTCCACCCGCGGGCGCGCGCGACCTACGACGTGGCGCTGACCCCGACCCACGATCAGGCGCTCATCCCCATCAAGACCATCGCGTTCGACGACGGGGTCAACGTGACCCTCGGCCTGCCCTTCATCCGGACCTCCCCGGACCACGGTACCGCCTTCGACATCGCCGGCAGGGGGATCGCCCGCCCCGACAGCCTGATGGCGGCCCTGCGCCTCGCCGCCCGCCTCGCCAAGAGGCCTCGCCAGGAGGCCTCCCCAATGAGCCCCGCGTCATGAGCGACATCGATCATCGTGCCGACGACGGCCTGCCGCCCCTGCGCGATGTGGTGCGCACGCACGGCCTGGAGCCGAAGAAGGCGCTCGGCCAGAATTTTCTGTTCGACCTCAACCTCACGGGCCGCATCGCCCGCTCGGCCGGACCCCTGGAGGGCGTCACCGTCGTGGAGATCGGTCCCGGTCCCGGCGGCCTCACCCGCGCCCTCCTGAGTGCCGGCGCCGCCCGGGTCATCGCCGTCGAGCGCGATCCCCGCGCCCTGCCGGCCCTCGCCGAGATCGCCGCCCGTTATCCCGGCCGCCTCGATGTCGTGGATGCCGATGCCCTCACCTTCGATCCCGTGCCGCTCATCGGTTCCGGGCCCTGGGGCGCCGGTTTGGGCTCCGGGCCCGTGCGGATCGTCGCCAACCTGCCCTACAACATCGGCACGCCGCTGCTGACGGGCTGGCTCACCGACCCGGCCTGGCCGCCGTGGTGGGACAGCCTCACCCTGATGTTCCAGCGCGAGGTCGCCGAGCGCATCGTGGCGGATGAATCGGACCGGGCGAATTACGGCCGCCTCGGCGTCCTGTGCGGCTGGCGGACGCAAGCCGACATCCTGTTCGACGTCGCCCCCTCCGCCTTCGTGCCGCCGCCCAAGGTCACGTCGAGCGTGGTGCGGCTGACGCCCCGGCCGGCCCCCCTGCCCTGCGCCGTCGAGACCCTGGAGCGCGTCACCCGCGCGGCCTTCGGCCAGCGTCGCAAGATGCTGCGCCAGAGCCTCAAGGCGGCGACCCCCGACGCCCTGCGCCTGCTGGAGGCCGCGGGCATTGCCGAGACCGCCCGCGCCGAGGAGGTGCCGGTGGCGGGCTTCGTCGCCATGGCGCGGGTTTTGGCCGGCTGACGGACGGTGAGTTCCCGCCGTCGCGCGAACCCGGAGCGTCGCGCCCTGTCCGGTCAGGCGAGGGTGTACTCGTTCGCGGTGATCTGGTCCGGCCTCACCCCCGGGAGTGCGACCTCGACGCTGCCGTAGGTGATGACGGCGTGCCCGTGATCCGAGGTGACCACCGGTTCGTCATGCGTGTCATGGTGCGGGCCCGACGCGCCGGGCCGGCAACCGGGATCGGTCCAGCCCCCGGCGGTCTCGAAAACCAGATGGTCCCGTCCGGGCCGGAAGTCGGTGATGACGGCCTTCGTATCCGCCGTGAACACGAACTGGTCGTTCCCACCGCCGCCCGTCAGGGTCTGGTCGCCGGTGCCGGCGACCAGCATGTCGCCCTTCGGCCCTCCCGCCACGAGCGCTTCGCCGTTCGTGCCGATCACGAGCTGCGGCGCATCCGGATTTTCGGACGCCACATCGCTGCTGCGGCGGTCGTAGAAGGTGAAGGCGTCGTCCTGGATATGCCGTGTGTCGGTGTTCCGCGTGATGATGTCCGACAGGGTCGTGTGGCGGATATCGTTCAGCGTCTGCCGATCGAACTGGTCGTTCTGGTACCAGAGGCGATCCCCGTCGCGCAGGTGATCGAATTGCGCGCCGACGATGGCCGAGAAGGTTGGCCCGAGTAGAGAACCCGGCGCGTGAGCTTCGGCGAGGCCTCCGGTCCAGAGATCGACGGCCTCCACGGAGCCGAAGGCCTCGCGCATCGCCGCGACCGTGGCCCGGTCGTCGGTGATCTCGGAAAAGTCCGCGTAGGGGGCGAAGCCGAGTTCCTCGCGGGTCTCGTTGAGGGTGCCCAGGCCGAGGTCGCGGCCGCGTTGGATATTGATGCTCGCCAGATCCAGGACGACCGGCGGATCGTTCAGGAAGTTGCGCAGGTCCTCGACGATGCGGACATCCATCGTCTGCGAGGCGTCGTCGCCGAGGTGGCGCAGGAAGCCGTCGGCTCCCGATGCCGCCGCGAAGGCCGCCGGTGTCATCCCGAAGGTGTCCCGGAGTTCGAGCCCCGGTCCGACGAGGTTGCCGGCCTCGTCGACGCGCTCCGTCTCGGCCGAGACGATGGAATGCCCGAACCGGTAGGCCGCGCCCGCGAACTCGACGCTGATCCGCGGGTCCACCTCGGCATCGTAGCCCCCGTAGGGCGCCATCGCATCGGCACCGAGGAGGTGGGGCAGGAACTCGTCGTAGGTGATGTGCTGGATCTCCGCGGTCACGATCGCCCTCGCCTGGTGGTAGAGGGCATCGCCACCGAGGTCGGGATGAGCCGCAGAAAGCCGGTCCACCTGGAAATTGTGTTCGCGCAGGAACAGCGTCTGGAGCGCGGTCAGGGACGGGTTCTCCGCGGCACGCCCGTCGCCCGCCAGGAAGGCGCCATTCACGATCGGCAGATTGTCCCCGATCGAGGTCGCCAGATGTCCGTCCGGGAGCCGCAGGCGCGCGGCCGTGGCCGCATCCGAACCATAGACCATCGAGGCATCGAGCCAGCCGGTGACGGCGTTCCGGGCGATCGCCGGCATGTCCGTGCCGGCCCCGGTCGCGGGATCGATGACGGCGCGGGTGATGGGAATAGGGCTCCCGGCGGCGAAGAACGCGTCACCGGCCGGGACCACGACGTCGATCCGCGTGACCCCATCCGTGCGGCTGAGGTCGAGATCGTGGTCGATGAACTGCCCCCAGGCGTAGAGCATCCCCGACACGCCCTGCGGGTTCGGAATCGTCGGATCGCCCTCCCCGACGACGATGTTGCTGATCGACCGCGCGTTCGGCCCATCGACCAGGGTCGAGATCCCGTCCGCGTAATGCGCCGCGCCGAGCCGGGCGAAATTGCTGCCGACCGCGTTGAGGTCGGCTCGGCCGAGGTTGTTGCCCGAACCGGTGATCGAATAGAACTCCATCGCGATGCGTCCTTTCACCCGTCCCGCGCTCATCCGCGGGGTTTCGTGCCGTCGCCGGTCTCCCGTCGACCGCGGTGTCCCGGGTGGGCAAGCGCATCGCGCGACCTCGCCGCTGCGAGCGACGGGCCCCGCCACCCCGCGGGGACAGGCCGACGACGCGCGTCCGCGTTTCACCCCCTGAACAGTCGTCCTGGTCGGCCGGGACAGATCTCGGCCGGAAGCGGACAGCCTCCGACAGTCGAACCGGTATGGTACGTCAGTACCTCGGCGCCGACAGGCGTGATTCGCATTAATTTATTGCTTTTAAATCGGGGAAAGTCAAATCGATAACAATGATTATTATTTAGGATTGGAGATAGATCGGATCAATGTAAATTTATATTGAGCTGTGTTCTATCTAGATTTATCAGTGTGATATCGGACATTTCCGAAGCGTTGTCTTGGAAACTTGCGACGGGCGATCGACGCGGGCGGCTTGTGAGGACTTTTCATCGGCAGCTCGAACACGCGCAGGCTCCATGGCAATCCGCCACAAGCATCAGATGTGTCTACGAGTTGGGCATCTACGGTGTCCGGGGTGGCAGATGGATTGTCACCGCGACAGCCTGCACGGACGCAAGTCGATCCATGGTCCGACTCGAAGATGGATTGATCGTTGACCTGGAACGGCGTCGTCGATCATCCTGATGCAGCGTTGAAATAGTATGCCTGATCGGGAATTTCATCACGGATGTCGTCGGATGACGCGACGTGACGGGGGTCGCGCGATCGTCGGCCCCGGCCGCATCGATGGCCAAGAACCGTCCCGTTCGGCGGACCGGTGACATGGGACGCGAATCGCCGATCATGCGGCCGGTTCGGGACAACAAAAAAGGGCCGCCCGGTTGCCCGGGCGGCCCTCATGTCTTGGGGGTCCGAAAAAAGGGTCTTCAGCGGCCCTGCTGGATCGCCGAAAGCACCCAGCGACCGCCGCGCTCGCGCAAGAAGGTCCACAGCTCGACGGCCTCCGGCTCGCCGGTGGCGACGACGCGGTCGGTGCGGCGCTCGACGGTGACGTCCTTGATGGCGTAGCGCATGGCGACGGTCGCGTACTCGGAATTGCCCTCGCCCCACGACTCGGACAGGTCACCCTGCAGGAGTTTCACGTCGGAGATGCGGTTGACGACGCCCTTGGCCTCGTTGGCGCGCAGCTCCTCAATGAAGTAACCGGCCATCTCCGGGGTCGCGAGGTTGCGCAGACCTGCCACGTCCTCGCGGCCATAAGCTTCCTGAACGCCCTTGAGGGCGATCTCGAAGCTCTCGAAGTCGCCGGGTCCGATCTGGACCGGACGGGCCTGCACCGGCTGCACCGGTGCGGGGCCACGCCCCATGCCACCGCCGCCAAGTCCGCCCATCGGGCTCGGGCCGGCGTTGCCGCCGCCCATGCCGTTCGGACCGGTGCCGTTGCCGCTCAGCTCCGAGCGGGCATGGCCGGCCGCCGCCGGGGTACCCTGGCGCCGGCGGAACCAGCGCACGGCGAGGGCGACGAGGAGGACGACGAGGCCGACCTGCAGCATCAGGCCGATGAACGAGGCGATGCCGCCGAGGCCGCCGAAGAAACCGCCGCCGAGGAGCGCGCCGAGGAGGCCGGCACCGAGGAGGCCGGCCATGAAGCCGCCGCCGAAGCGCGGGCGCTGAGCCGCCGCCGGATTCATGCCGGGGTTGCCCATGGCCGGGCCGGGCTGGGTCTGCGAGCGCTGGATCGGCGCAGCCGTGGTGGGAGCCGTGGTGGTGGCCGACGGGGGGGCGTAGGTGCGCGAGCCGCGCGAGCCCATTCCGCTGCTGCCGCCGCCCGGACGTGCCTCCGCCATGGGCGCCGCCAGCGCCAGGGTGGCGGCGAGCGTGAGGATGGTGGCCGCGCGCTTGCGGCGCGTGGGGGTGGTGAGCATGAATTCGCCCCTGATGCGATTCGATAAATGTCTGGCGGAAGCGCCAGTCATTATATGGTGACGTGTGACGCGCGGTTTTAGTCCACCACACCGAACGCTTTTCGACGTTCTCAGGCCACCGCCGGGAATACCATGCGGACCACGGTGCCCTCACCGGGCTTGCTGTCGAGGGTGACCGTTCCGTTCTGGCGCTTGACCAGACCATGGACGATGGCGAGCCCGGTGCCGCGCCCGGCCTCGCGGCTGGTGATGAACGGGGCCAGCGCCCGCGCGGCCATCTCGGGTGACATGCCCTGGCCCGTATCCGTCACGGTGATCCCCACGGCGCCGTCCCCGGGCCGCTGCAGGGCGCGGTCGCCCACGGGGACCGCGAAGGTCGCGATGGTGATGCGACCCTCCCCCGGCATCGCCTCGCAGGCGTTGGCGACGATGTGGTTGAGGGCGAGTTCCACCTGGCGCGGATTGCTCAGGCCGAGGGCGAGCCCCGGAGCGGTGCGGATTTCGAGGGTGATCCGCACGGGCAGGCTCGGGGTCGCTCGCACGCCGAACTCCGTGACGAGGGCGTTCATGTCCACCGGCCGCACGTCCGGCGCGATCCGGCGCGAGAACGCGAGGAGCTGGCGGGTCAGGATCGTCGCCCGCTCGGCCGCGTCCGTGGAGCGCAGGATGGCGCGCTGGATGAACGGCTCGTCGCGGTCGCCGAGGCGGCGCTTGAGCCCGTCGATGTAGCCGATGAGGATCTGGAGGAAGTTGTTGAACTCGTGCGCGACGCTGTTGGTGAGGAGGCCCAGCGCCTCGCGCTGGCGCGACAGGCTGAGCGCACCCTCCGCATCCCGGCGCCGGGACACGTCGATCACCTGCACGATGCGCCGGTTGGTGTCCGGCACCGGCGCCACCAGGATCTCGGCCCAGAACGCCGCGCCGGCCCGGGTGTAGGCCAGGAGCTCGGTGCCCTCGGGCGGGGCCTCGGCCAGGGCCGTTACGAGGGCGCCCCGCGCCGCGCGGTCGGTGTCGGGCCCGAGGAGGAAATGGGTGCTGCGGCCGCTCACCGCCCCTGCCTCGTATCCCGTGAGTGCAAGGAAGGCCGGGTTGGCGAAGACGATCCGCTCGCTCTCGGAGGCCGTCTCGACGAGGAGGGTGGGCACACGCGATGCCGTCAGATAGGCCCGCGGAGCCGCATCCGCCCGATGGTCGGATGCTTGCTCGTCCGGCCTCTGGTCGTCCGGTGCCTGATCGTCCGGTGGGGGCGATGCCATGGCCTGTCCGCGCGTGCGAGGGGGCTCTGCCCTCGGGGCCTCAGGCATAGACCGATCGGGCGGCCCGGCAAAGCTGCGACCTTGCTACTGCCGCACCCACATCACGCGGCCGATCCAGGCGATCTCGCCGACATTGACCACCCGGTCGGCATGCTCGGGGTTGAGGGACGCGAGCTCGATGGTCCGGGCCGTACGGCGCTTCAGTTCCTTGGCCAGGACTTCGCCGGCGGCCAGGCGCACCACCACGCGGTCGCCCTTGCGGACGCTCGCCGCGGGCGAGACGATGAGCACGTCGCCGTCGCGGTAGAGCGGCGCCATGGAGTCGCCCTGCACTTCGAGGGCGAAGGCGCGGTCGTCGGCGAGATCGGGAAACTCGATCTCTTCCCAGCCCGGGCCGCCCGTGGGCATGCCCTCGTCCGTGAACAGCCGCCCCGATCCAGCCTGAGTCATGCCCACGAGGGGGATCATGGCGCGGGCCGGCCCGGTCCGGACCTCGATGAGACGCAGGAATTCGTCGAGGCTGGCGCCCGTGGCGGCCAGGACCTTGGCGATGGATTCGGTGGAGGGCCAGCGCTTGCGCCCGTCCGGGCCGATGCGCTTCGATCGGTTGAAGCTCGTCGCATCGAGGCCGGCCCGGCGCGCGAGGCCGGAGGCCGAGAAGCCGTGACGTTCGGCCAGCCGATCGATGGCGGTCCAGATCTGCTCGTGCGACAGCATGACAGGCTCGCGGCGGGAAGTGCGTAAGACGCTCAGCCTACGCGTAGGAAAGTAGAACTAAAATATCCGGAAAGCAACGGTACGGGATCGCACGGACTTGTTCCGGCGTTCCCCCGGCAGGATCGTCCCGTTCGCGGTCGGCCCCGGTTGCGGCGCGCGGGTGCGCGTTCTATCGCCGGGTCAGCGAGCCTCGCGCGCAGGAGACCGGATGCCCCTCGTCTACAAGATCTGTCCGCGCGATCTCTGGGCGACGGCCGAGGCGCGGGGGCGCTTCACCGGGGCGCCCGTGGACGTGGCCGATGGTTTCATCCACTTCTCCACCGCCGCACAGGCCGCCGAGACGGCGGCCCGGCATTTCGCCGGTGCGCGCGACCTCGTCCTCGTCGCCGTCGACACCGACGCCCTCGGGGCGGCGCTCCGCTTCGAGCCCTCGCGCGGGGGCGACCTGTTTCCGCACCTCTACGGCGATCTGGCGCTCGAGGCCGTGCGTGCGGTCCACGATCTGCCGCTCGGGCCGAACGGGCGCCACGTCTTCCCCGAGGCGTTCGGAGACGCCGCATGATCGGCGCGCTGTTTCCCCTGGCCAAGCCCCTGCTGCACCGCCTCGATGCCGAGGCGGCCCACAACCTCACCATCCGGGGGCTGTCCCTGCTGCCGACGCGCCGGCCGCCGCCGGACGATGCGCGCTTGGCCGTCGAGGTCCTGGGTTGCCGCTTTCCCAATCCCGTCGGACTGGCCGCGGGCTACGACAAGGGTGCCGAGGTGCCCGACGCGCTCCTCGGCCTCGGCTTCGGCTTCGTCGAGGTCGGCGGCGTGGTCCCCAAGGCCCAGCCCGGCAATCCGGCGCCGCGCGTGTTTCGCTTGAGGGCCGATGGCGCCGTCATCAACCGGTTCGGCCTCAACAGCGAGGGGCTCGACGTGGTGCGCCGCCGCCTCGCGGCCCGTGAGGGCCGGCCCGGCCGGATCGGCGTCAATATCGGCGCCAACAAGGAGGCGACGGACCGCCTCGCCGATTACGTCGCCTGCACGCGGGCCCTGGCGCCGCTGGTGGATTTCGTCACCGTCAACGTGTCCTCGCCCAACACGCCCGGCCTGCGCGACCTCCAGGGCGAAGCGTTCCTCGACGATCTCCTGGCGCGGGTGGTGGAAGCCCGCGACGCGGTCCATCCCGGCACGGCGATCCTGCTCAAGATCGCCCCCGACATCACCCTCGCGGCGCTGGATGCCATGACGGCCACGGCCCTGAAGCGCGGCGTCCAGGCCCTCGTCGTCTCCAACACCACCATCGCGCGACCGGCGACGCTCGCCGAGACGGCCCTCGCCCACGAGACCGGCGGCCTCTCCGGCCGGCCGTTGTTCAAGCCCGCGACGCGGTTGCTCGCGCAGACCTACCTGCGGGTGGGGACGAAAATCCCCCTCGTCGGCGTCGGCGGCATCGACTCGCCCGAGGCCGCCTGGACCAAAATTCTGGCGGGCGCGAGTCTGCTCCAGCTCTATTCCGCCCTGGTGTACCAGGGGCCGGGCCTCATCGGGTCCATCAAGGCCGGCCTCGTCGCCCGCTTGGCGGCCGAGGGCGCGGGCAGCCTCTCGGCGGTCGTCGGCCGCGACGCGAAAACCCTGGCGGCGCTGCCGGATTAGACGCGCGCGGCCGGTGCACGTCGCCGGCCGGTTCCGGCTAGTACCACGCAGGCGGCGAACAGGCCGACCAGCCCCCATTTGACCGGCAGGAGGTCGGCGCCCTCGCTGGCGACGGGATGGCGTGCGAACCGTCCGGGCCCGATCTCGACGCCCGGTTTGCCCGCCCCTTGCGCGTCCGCGATCTGCTCGGGTGAGATCGCCCATTCGGCGCCGCTCTGGCGGTCGTGCGCCATCATCGCCAAGGCGACGGCGATCCCGACGACGATGGCCGCGCTCACCCGTATGGGGGTCCGCATCCGTGTGGTCTCCTCGACGGGTCCGGGCCGTTATGAGGGCCTTTCCCGTGCATACCCCACCTGCGTATGGCGGCGCACCGGCTTAACCCAGGCGAAACCACGGGGGACGAACCTTGGCTTGGCGCAAGCGCATGACTGGCCTGCGTTTCTACGCGATTGAGGCGCCGCGGTGCGGTGCGGTAACCCTTCGCGGAAGCAGGTCGCCACGACCTTAGAAGCCTTCCCATCAGGATCGTCCATGGATCACCCGGTCGCGTCTCCCAAGCGTTCGTCCGCCGCCGGCGGCTGGGGTGCGCTGAAAAGCTGTGGCAAGCACCTGCTCGGCAGTCGCGCGCCGCTCTCCGGGGCGCGGGCCATGCTGAAGGCCAACCAGCCCGACGGGTTCGACTGTCCGGGCTGCGCCTGGGGCGATCCGGAGCACGGTTCGTCGTTCGAGTTCTGCGAGAACGGCGTCAAGGCGGTGTCGTGGGAGGCCACGGACAAGCGCACGCCGCCGAAGTTCTTCGCCAAGCATACGGTCAGTGAATTGCGCGGCTGGACCGACTACGCCCTGGAGGGCGAGGGCCGGCTCACCCACCCCATGCGCTACGACGCGCAGAGCGACCGCTACGTGCCGACCACCTGGCCCGAGGCCTTCGCGGCCATCGGTGCGAGCCTGCGCGGTCTCGACCATCCCGATCAGGCCGAATTCTACACGTCGGGCCGCGCCTCCAACGAGGCGGCCTACCTCTACCAGCTCTTCGCCCGGCACTACGGCACCAACAACTTCCCCGACTGCTCGAACATGTGCCACGAGGCCAGCGGCATCGCCCTCCAGGCGGCCATCGGCATCGGCAAGGGCACCGTGCTGCTGGAGGATTTCGAGAAGGCCGGCGCCATCTTCGTGGTGGGTCAGAACCCCGGCACCAACCATCCGCGCATGCTTGGCGATCTGCGGAAAGCCGCCCAGCGCGGCACCCGCGTGGTGGTGTTCAACCCCGTGCGTGAGCGCGGCCTCGAGCGCTTCGCCGATCCGCAGAACACCGTCGAGATGCTGCGCGGCTCCAGCGCCCCCGTGGCGAGCCACTATTACCAGCCGCGTCTCGGTGGCGACATGGCGGCCTTCCGCGGCATCGCCAAGGCGGTGTTCGCCGTCGACGACGCGGCGCTCGCCGCCGGCAAGGCGTCCGTCCTCGACCGCGCGTTCCTCAGCCATCACACCGCCGGCCTCGCCGCCTACCGTGCTGCCGTCGATGCCACCACCTGGGAGGCCATCGAGGACCAGTCCGGCCTGTCCCGCGCCGACATCGAGGTCGCGGCCGGCGTGTATCTCGGGGCCGACAAGGTGATCTGTACCTGGGCCATGGGCGTCACTCAGCACCGGCATTCCGTCGCCACCATCCGCGAACTCGCCAACGTGATGTTCCTGCGCGGCCATGTCGGGCGTCCCGGCGCGGGCCTCTGCCCCGTGCGCGGCCATTCCAACGTGCAGGGCGACCGCACGGTGGGCATCAACGAGAAGCCCCCCGCCGCCCTCCTCGACGCCCTGGAGACGACCTTCGGCTTCACCGCGCCGCGCAAGCACGGCCACAACGTCATCGCGGCCATCGGCGCCATGCTGGACGGCTCGGCCAAGGCCTTCATCGGACTCGGCGGCAACTTCGCCCGTGCCACGCCGGATACGACCCTCGTCGCAAAGGCCCTGTCGTCGTGCGAGCTCACCGTCCACATCGCGACGAAGCTCAACCACTCGCACCTCGTGCCGGGCCGCGTCGCCTACCTCCTGCCCTGCCTCGGCCGCACGGAGATCGACCGCAACGCCAAGGGCAAGACCCAGATCGTCACGGTCGAGGATTCCATGAGCATGGTCCACGGCTCGGGCGGCATCAACAAGCCGGCCTCGAAGGAACTGCTCTCCGAGATCGCCATCATCGCCGGCATGGCGGCGGCCACCGTCGGCTCCGACCGGGTCGATTGGGCGGCGTTGACCGAGGATTACGATGGCATCCGCGACCTCATCGAGCGCACGATTCCGGGATTCACGGGCTATAACGTCCGGGTGCGGCGCCCGCGCGGCTTCATGCTCCGCAATCTCGCCGCCGAGCGCAACTTCGAGACCGAAACCGGGTTCGCCAACTTCTCCGCCGATGCGCTGCCGGAGGCGACGGAGCACCAGCGGGCCCGCAACGCGCCCGGTACCTTCGTGCTGCAGACCTTCCGCAGCCACGACCAGTACAACACCACCATCTACGGCATGGATGACCGCTATCGCGGCGTCTACGGCGAGCGCCGCGTGGTCTTCGCCCACCCCGACGATCTCGCCGAGATCCGGGCGCTCACGGGCGACCGGGTCGACATCGTCGGCACCCACGACGATGGGGTGACCCGGGTGGCGGAAAGCTTCCGTCTCGTGCCGTTCGACATGCCGCGCGGGTCGCTGGCCGGCTACTACCCCGAACTCAACGTTCTCGTGCCGCTCTCGACCTTCGGCGAGGGCAGCGATACCCCGACCTCGAAATCGGTGATGGTGCGGTTGCGCGCCCCGGTCGCCGCGTGAGCGAACCGGCCGCCGACGCCGAAACCTTCCTGGCGGTGACGGAGTCCGTCGCCGCCCTGCAGCCCGGCCTCTCCACCCTTGAGGCGGGCGTGCTCGCGGCCCTGCACCTCGACCTCGCCGCCGACAGCCGCAGCTTTTCGCGGGTGTTCGGCGTGGAGCACGCCCTCGTGCTGCGGGCGGTGGAGATTCTGGTGGGGGAAGCCGCGCTCCTCACCGTGATCGAGCGGGCAGCCCGCACTCAGCGGACGCGCTATGCCGTTACCGAGACCGGCCGAGCGGTTCTCGACCACTTGCACGGCTGAACCGGTCGGCGGGCAACGTCTCGTCCATCGCCGAGCGCACGACGGGGCTGCTCTTGCAGGACGCCCCTGCAACGCCGTGCCCGGCACCGAACCCCCACCCCGCGAGCGGGGCGAGGGCGGATGAAGCGAGCGGCTTACCGCACGATCTGCACCGGCCCGTTCATCCCCGGCCAGTCGGAATACCCGTTGGCGCCGCCGCCGTACCAGTAGGCCTTCGGGGCCTCGGCGAGGGGTGCGCCCGTGCGCAGGCGCTCGACGAGGTCCGGATTGGCAATATAGGGGCGGCCGAAGCTGAACAGATCGGCGCGGCCCTCCGCGAGGTCCTTCTCGGCAAGCTCCAGGGTGTACTGGTTGTTGCCGATATAGGCACCTTTGAAACGCTCCCGGATCTGGCCGAAATCGACTTCGTCGGGCACGTCCCGGGTCTGCTGGGTCACGCCCTCGATGGTGTGGACGTAGAGCAGGCCGAACCCGTTCAGGGCCTCGACATAGGCGCCGAACGTCGCCTTCGGATCGCTGTCGAGGGCTGTCTTGCCGGGCTCGGTGGTCGCCGGCGACAGGCGGATGCCGACGCGCTGGCCGCCGCCCCAGACCTCGGTCACGGCCTTCACCACGGCCAGGGGAAAGCGCAGGCGGTTCTCGATGGAGCCGCCGTACTGGTCCGTGCGGTGATTGGTGGAATCGCGCACGAACTGTTCGAGGAGGTAGTTGTTGGCGGAGTGGATCTCGACACCGTCGAAGCCGGCCGCCTTGGCGTTCTCGGCGGCGCGGCGGTAATCCTCGACGATCCCGGGGATTTCGTCCGTCTCCAGGGCACGCGGGGTGACGTGGGGCTGCATGCCCTTTTCGGTGAACGCCATGCCCTCAGGCTTGATCGCCGAGGGCGCGACGGGCAGGCCGCCGTCCGGCTGGACGTCGGGGTGCGAGATGCGGCCCGTATGCCAGAGCTGCAGGAAGATGCGACCCTCATTGGCGTGGACGCCGGCGGTGACCGTCTTCCAGCGCTCGACTTGGGGCTTGGTCCAGATGCCGGGCGTCAGGGCGTAGCCCACGGCCTGGGGCGAGATGTTCGTCGCCTCGGAGATGATCAGGCCCGCATTGGCGCGCTGGGCGTAGTAATCGACGGCGAAATCCGGCGGCACGCCGTCGGTCGACGAACGGCTGCGGGTGAGCGGCGCCATGACGACGCGGTTCTTCAAGGCGAGGTCGCCCAGGGTGTAGGGTTCGAGGATCGGGCTCATGCGGGGGGGAGGGGTCCTGGTGGGAGCGCACCGCCGTCCGGCGCGCCGTCAGCGGGGAAAGCCCCGCTTCCCCGCCCCTGTTCCCGCCCTCAGCGCATGGCGGGTCCGCCCCGCTACTGCCCCTTGGCCGCAATGGCCTCCGACCAGTTCACCGCCCGGCGGGCCATACCGATGTGCTGGCGCTCGTACATGCGGCCCTCGATCTTGATGGCACCGCGCTTGAGGTTTTCCGGCTTGTCGAACGCCTCGATGACGATGCGGGCGCGGCGCACCTCCTCCTCGGTGGGGGCGAAGCAGGTGTTGGCCGGCTCGATCTGGTTGGGGTGGATCAGGGTCTTGCCGTCGAAGCCGAGGTCGCGGGCCTGCTGGCACTCGGCCCGGCAGCCGTCGACGTCGCCGATGTCGTTCCAGACGCCGTCGAGGATGATCAGGCCCTCGGCGCGGGCGGCGGCCAGGGTGAACATCATCCACGGCAGCATCGGCACGCGGCCGGGCACGAGCTGGGCCCAGGTATCCTTGGCGAGATCGTTGGTGCCGAGCACGAAGCCGGTGAGCCGGGTGCGCCGGTCGCGCCGGGCCTTGGCGATGTCCTGGATGTTGAGGATGGCCGCCGGGGTCTCGATCATCGCCCACACGGCGATGCTGTCGGGTGCCTCCAGGGCCTCCAGATGGTTGGCGATACTCTCCAGCACGGCGGGCGAGGATACCTTCGGCATCAGGATCGCGTCGGGCCGGGCCTGGATCGCCGCCTTGAGGTCGGATTCCCCCCAGGGGGTCTGGGGGGCGTTGACCCGGATGATGATCTCGCGGTTGCCGTAGCCGCCTTCCTTGACCGCCGCGCAGACCTGTTCGCGGGCGATTTCCTTGGCGTCGGGCGCCACGGCGTCCTCGAGGTCGAGGATCAGCGAATCGGCGGCCAGCGTCCGGGCCTTCTCGAGGGCGCGCTGGTTCGAGCCGGGCATATACAGCACGCTGCGGCGGAGGCGGAGGTCGGACATCGAGGGTTCCCGTGAAAACGCCGAGCACCTTAGTGCAACATCGGCGCCGGGACACCCCGCCAAGCTCGCCGAATGGCCGGTCTGCCGTCGGATCGGGACGCGGACAGGGGACGGCTGCTACAACGGCGCCCGTCGCGCCGCCCGTTCCGGCGTTCCCACCGTGAGACCGCAATGCCGCTGATCCGCTTCGACCTCCTCGAAGGCCGCACCGAGGCCGAGCTGAAGACCCTGCTCGACGCCGCCCACGACGCCATGCTGGAGGCGTTCCGGGTCCCGCCCGGCGACCGCTACCAGATCGTCACCGAGCACAAGCCGTCGCGCATGATCATCGAGGATACCGGCCTCGGCATCCCGCGCACGAAGGACGTGGTGGTGGTGCAGGTGTTCACCCGCCCGCGTTCGCAGGAGATGAAGCAGGATTTCTACCGCCTGCTGACGGAGAAGCTCGAGGCCGCCTGCGGCATCGCTCCGGCCGACGTGATGGTGTCGTGTGTGGTCAACAGCGACGCCGACTGGTCGTTCGGCCACGGTCGGGCGCAGTTCCTCACCGGCGAGCTTTGACGCGCGCCCTACCCTGCGCGGCCGGCCCGGACGGCGTGCGCCTCGCCGTCCGGCTCACCCCACGGGCCAGCCGCACCGGCCTCGACGGGCTCGTCGCTGGGGCGGACGGCCGCGTGGCGGTTCAGCTGCGCGTCGCCGCCCCGCCGGTGGAAGGCGCCGCCAACGCGGCGCTCGTCGCCTATCTCGCCGACGCGTTGGATCTGCGGCGCAGCGCCATCCGCATCGTGTCGGGCGAGACGGCGCGCCACAAGACGGTGGCGCTCGCCGGCGATCCGATTGACCTCGAAGGCCGCGTCGCCGCATGGATCGCGGGCGCGGCGGTCCGCGGCTGATACCCGACCAGGGCCTCGACGATCCGGGATGGACGACGCACCCTGCGCGGACCCTCCCTTGCACTACCCTCTGATCGGCGGAGCGCACCCGTGACGCAAGACGAACCCAGGAGCGTGTCCCCCGGGCGTCGCTTCGCCTCCGAGCGCATCAACACCGGGGTGCAGACCCTGGCGATCCTCGGCGCCGGGGCCTGGGGCGTCTACACGTTCATCTACGAGGCGCGGATCAAGCCGAGCCTGGAGCCGCCGGCCGTCTCCGTGACGACGGACCTCGTCAAAGCCGGTGAGCGGGACAATCACGTCGCGATCCGCTCGACGGTGACCCGCAAGAACGTCGGCCAGACGGGCGTGCGCGTCCTCGGTCTCGCCTACAACGTCATCGGCATCCGGGCGCAGTTCGCCGATCGGTCCGCCAAGGCCGGCGACCTCGCCGATGGCCTGGAGGCGAAGGATCGGGTGATCGCGGCCCGCGACTACACGCTCGCTGAGCCCGGAACGGTGATCCTGCGCCAGGGGATGCTCTTCGCCGGGGCCGCACGGGGAGAGGCCAAGCCCTCGGACCTCTACCCCGGTGAAGCGGTCTCGCGGGATCTGATCGTCTATGCGGACCGCACGCAGTACGACTTCGTGCGCTTCGAGGTCAGCCTCGCCTACGCCAAGGAAGACGACCCGGCGGTGGAGCTCCGGTTCGACCTGAGCAGCGCGGGCGCCCTGATCCTCACGCCCCGGGCCGATTGCAAGGCCACGCCGGAGGCGTGCAAGCGCCTCAAGACGACGGATTTCGGGACGGAATTCTCGCTCTGGTGAGCACCCAACGGGATCGCGCGCGTCCCTCGCGACAATCTTTAGAACAGGCGGCCGCCATTCGGAACCGGCCGGTCCGGCGTGAACAGCACCACGGCCCCATCGGCATCGGGAAAGCCCAGGGTCAGCACCTTGGACAGGAACGGCCCGATCCGGCGCGGCGGAAAGTTCACCACCGCGGCGACCTGCAGTCCGGGCAGATCCTCGGCCCGGTAATGCTCGGTGATCTGCGCGCTCGACCGCTTGCGACCGATGCTGCCGCCGAAATCGATGACGAGCTTCAAGGCGGGTTTCCGCGCCTCCGGGAACGGGTCGGCCGACACGATGGTGCCGACCCGGATATCGACGGCGAGGAAGTCGTCGAACGCGATGGTCTCGGCCACCGGGGCGTCGAGTATGTGGCTGACGTGCATCTGCGCCTCAGGCGGTGCGGACCTGCCGGCGCTTGTCCGCCGATGACCATTGCATCAGGGCGACCATCACCACGATGGTGCCGACATAGACCACGCCCTGAAGCACGCTCGGCCGGTCGGTGTAGCCGACGAGGGCGTGCAGTACCCGGCCCGCGAGGCTGTCCTCGCGCAGGAACGCCGCACTGTTCCACAACGGCCGGTCGAGGACGGTGACGACGCCCGCGTTCAGGAGGAACTGGGCGGCCTGCGAGGCGAGGCCGGCGGCGAGGAAGATGATGAGCGCGCTCGTCACCGAGAATACGTACCGTGTCGGAATCGCCGCGAGGCCGAAATAGCTCACGCCCGACACGGCGGCACCGACGGCGACGCCGGCCAGGGCCCCGAACTGGATGTCGAGGCCCGAGGTGCCGGACGCGACAAGGCCGTAGAGGAACAGCACGAGTTCGGCGCCTTCCCGCAGGATCGCCGCACCGACGACGAGGGCGAGGGCCGCCACGGTGGTCTGGCCGGTGCGGACCTTGTCGCCCGTCGCGCGCAGCTCGCCGGCGAGTTCACGGCCGTGCTTGCTCATCCAGGTGTTGTGCCAGATCAGCATCAGCACGGCGACGATGAGCACGGCGGCGTTGAGGATGTCCTGTCCGGCGCCCTCGAAGGCATCGGAGATCTTTTCCGCGAACAGGGCGATGAGGGCGGCTCCGCCGAGGCCGCCGAGGATGCCGAGGGCGATCCAGCGGCCGCGCCCGGCGATGCCGCGCGTCGCCGCCATGACGATGCCGACGATGAGGCCGGCCTCGATGACTTCGCGAAAAGCGATGACGAAAGCGCCGATCATGCGCAGAAATCCTTGTGTGCGCGCCGGACGGCCGCGCGGGTTACCAGATCCAGAACAGCAGCACCCAGCCGAACACCGAGAGGCCGCAGGCCGCCGCGATGGCCAGCGTGGTGGCCAGCCGGCGCGCACCGGTCGCGTAGAGCCCCGACACCCGCCACGCGAGCCACGTGCTCCACAGGCTGCTCCCGAGGAGGAGGCCCGCGCGCAGTTCGGAGACGTAGGGAATGACGAACCCGTCGCCGCGCAGGAACGTCACGGTGAGGGCCGAGAGCCCGAGGAACACGCCGCAGCCCGCCACCGGGATCAAGGTCTGGGTGAGGTGGTGAAAGCGCGCCCACGACCACGCCCCGAGGACCCGCGTTCCCAGCGCCACGAAGCCCGAGAGCGACAGGCCGAGGACGAGGGCCGAGGCGGCGATGTAGGCGAGCAGGAGGACGCCGTCGAGGAGGCTGAGGACGTCGTTGTGCTCGGGGTAGTTGGTGAGGACGAACCACGGCAGGGTCGTCTCCAGGGGCCAGGAGATCCCGCGCTCGATGAGCACCGTGGCGAGCCACTGCTTGGCCTCGATGAACCACGGGCTCGACGACCACTGGAACGCGCCCACCGCGAGGCCCATCATGCCGAACAGGATGAGGGCGGTCTGGTCGAGGCTCGGCTCGGTGCCGGCGACGTTCACGATCTCATGGGTGGGGGAACGGCGGGCGAGGCGCACGGCCCCGCGATAGCCGCTGCAGCGCCCGCACATGTGGCAGGCCCCGGCCCCGTTCATGGTCTTCACCGGCACCAGGGGCGCGCAGTTGAAGGTTTCTCCCCGGGGCTTCGGCGACGCGCTCCAGGCGGCGTGATCGACCTGAAAGCTTATGGGGGCGAGCTTGGCCAGCACGGCGAAGACGCCGTTGACGGGGCAGAGGTAGCGGCACCACACCCGCTTGTTGCGGCCGTAGAGCAGGCCGACGGCGATGGCCGCCACCGTGGAGCCGCCGAGCACGGCGAGGACGGGCTTCGGGTAGCCGTAGACACTGACCATCTGGCCGTAGACCGTGGTGCCGGCGAAGGCCACGAACGGCCAGCCGCCCCAGGTGAGCCAGCGCGGCACGGCGCGCCCGAGGCTCCAGCGGCTGGCGAACTCCGTCAGCGCGCCCTCCGGGCAGAGGATGCCGCACCACGCGCGCCCGACCACCACCATGCTGACCAGTACGAACGGCCACCAGATGCCCCAGAACGCGAACTGGGCGAACACGGTCAGGTCGTTCCACAGGTGGGCCGTGCGTCCCGGCAGGGGCAGGAAGGCCGGCACCGCCACGAGGACGAGGTAGACCGCCACGACGATCCACTGGATCGTGCGGATGATGCCGCCGTTGCGCTGGAGCCACTGGCCGAGGCCCGCCAGCTTGGCATCGACCCAGGCCTCGCCCGGTGTGATGGAGGCCGATGCCGCCATGGGGTTCGCCATTCGGACTACTTCGCCACGAGGGTGGCTTTGGACTCCGGGTGGAAGTCGTCGAACACGTCGTAGCGGCCGGGATCGATGGTGCGGAACACGATGGACGAGGTGGCGCCGGCCGCGAGCGCCTTCTCGCGCTTGAGTTCGGTGCTCTCGAACTCGACGGGGCTCTTGCCCGTGTTGGTGATCTCGAGCTTGAACCGGGTGTTGGCCGGGACCTCGATGATCTCGGGGATGATCGCCCCGTCGCGCATCTCGACCTTGATGACGGGCAGTTCTTCGGCGAGGGCCGGCCACCCGAGCGCCAGGGTGCCGGCCGTCAGCGCGGCGGCGAGCAGGTGCGACGGGCGGGCCACGCTCAGTACGCGCCCTTCTTGCCGATGCCCGCGAAGGTGAAGTCCTGGGTCACGTCGAACGGCTTGAACCACTCGGCGACGCCGGTCTCCTTGTCGACGTGGCGGCCGAAATGCTGGCCCGCGCCGGGGGGCGCCACAGTAAGCCTGAGGCGGTAGCGGCCGGGACCCGACAGCTTGACGTTGTCGCCGTAATGCGGGCCGTCATTGGCCACCATGGGCATCAGGGAGCCGGTGACCTTCGGCCCCGTGGCGGCCTCGCCCTCCAGCTTCGTCAGCTCGAAGGACACGGCGAGGGACGGCACCCAATCGCCCTCGGCGAAACCGTTGCGGTTGTCCTTGGCGGCGCGGATGTCGGCCTCGAGGTGCAGGTCGGATGCCGCTGCGGCGCGCATCATGTCCGGCGGGTCCATCTCGATGGGCTGGAGATAAACGGCGGCGACCTCCAGGCCGTTCTGAATCACGTGCGGGCCGATGGGCGTCTCCTTCGCGAGGGCGGGAAGGACCGCACCCGCCGTGAGGAAGCCGGCGAGGAGAAGGGACGGAAGCAATCTTGCGGTCATGGGAGTCTCGCGCATGGTCTAGAGCGCGTAGACCAGCCGCGAAGGCAAGCAAAGAGGCTTCTTCGTCACATTACCACATCGGAATCGTTCTAAGTCGGGGGTTGCCTCGATTTTCTGAAGCAAAGCTTGTCCCGAACTCTATCTATTGGTTCCTGATCTTGCGAGCGCACAACAGATGGCGATCATGCGCCCTGGCGTACCGGACAGGGCAGCCCTGTCTCCACGGCTGGGGAAAACGTCCGCGCGGTCAGGCCGGGATAGGCCAGGGCCTGACCGATGCCGCGGCCGCCGAGCAGAAGCAGGAACGCGGCCCAGAGGCCGGCATTGCCGAACCCGAGGGCGTGGAACGCCAGCAGGGCGACGCCGTAGGTGCCGGACGCCGCGATCATCAGGTTGCGCATGGCCCGGGTCCAGGTGGCACCGATGTAGATGCCGTCGAAGGCGAAGGGCAGTGCGGCGACGAGCGGCGCCAGGGCCGCCGGAACGAGGTAGGCCCGCGCCGTCTCGCGGACCTCCGGGTTCGTCGTCACGGCGTCGATGAAGAGGCCGCCCGTCACGAGGAACAGGCCCGCGATGGCGGCCCCGAAGGCGAGACACCAGGCCAGGCTCAGGCGCGCGGCGCGGCGGAAACCCGCCTCGTCGCGGGCGCCCACGGCCTGCCCGCACAGGGTCTCGGCGGCGGTGGCGAAGCCGTCGAGGAAGAAGCCGCCGATCATGAACAGATTCCACAGGACGGCGTTGGCGGCGAGGACCACGTCGCCCGAGCGCGCGCCGAGGGCCGAGAACGCGGCGATGCAGGCGACCAGCAGCAGGGTCCGGATCATCACGTCGGCGTTGACGCTGAGCATCCGGGCGAGCGCCAGGGGATCGGCGACGATTCTCCACGGCACCGCGAAGGGGTGCGAGCCGAGGCGGGCGAGGAGGAAGAGGCCGAGTCCGGCGCCGGCCGCCTCGGCGAGCAAGGTGGCGAGCCCGGCACCCGCGACGCTCATGCCCGCACCGAGCACCAGCGCGAGGGTGAGGGCGATGTTGACGCAGTTGATGGCGATCTGGAGCACGAGCCCGAGATCCGTGCGGCCGCGTCCCAGAACGGAGCCGAGGATGGCGTAGTTCGCGAGCGTGAAGGGCGCCGCGAAGATGCGGATGTGGAAATAGTCCGACAGCCCGGCGATCACCGCCGGGCTGGCACCGCTCAGGGCGAAGGCACCCCGCCCGATGGGGCCCTGCAGGATCACGATGACGGCGCCGACCAGGAGGCCGGCGGCGAGCGCCCGCGCCAGGGTCCGGTCGACCTCCGCCCCGTCGCGGGCACCCACCGCCTGCGCGGTCAGGCCGGCGGTGGCCATGCGCAGGGAGCCGAACGACCAGAAGATCGCGTCGAAGATCACGGCCCCCAGCGCCATGGCGCCGAGGAGCGCGGCGTCGCCGAGCCGCCCGATCACGGCCGCGCCGACGAAGCCGAGCAGCGGCGTCGTCACGTTGGCGACCGTCATCGGCAGGGCCAACGTCAGAACGCGCCGGCTCGTGGCCGGTGCCGGATGGGCGCCGCGAACGTTCATCGGCACGCCTTCAGTGGCAGCCGCATCCGGTGCCGCAACTGCCGCCGCCCGAAGTCTCTGTTGGATTTCCGGTCGGCTTCTTGGCCGGTCGCACGGCCGGATCGCGCGACAGGCCGCGCTCTTCCAGCTCCGACAGGTAGGTCGCCCAGCGGTTCCGGTATTCGCGGCCGAGGTCGTACAGGTAGCCCCAGCCGAACAGGCCGGTGTCGTGCATGTCGTCGAAGGTGAGCTTGACGGCGTAGTTGCCCACGGGTTCGACGTTGAGGATCGCGACCTCGCGCTTGCCGCCGATCACCTTGCGCTCGGCCGGGGAATGGCCCTGGACCTCGGCGGACGGGCTCGACACCCGCAGGTACTCCGCCGGCAGGGTGAAGCGCCCGCCATCCTCGAAGGCGACGATGAGGCTGCGCTTGTCGCCGGACAGCCGGATTTCCGTAGGCCAACGCTCGGCGACGGCAGCGACGGTCTGTTGGTCCATGGCTGGCTCCTGAAGAGGGGGCGTGGTCCCACGTGCGGACGCGTCGCCCCGGTGCGCGCTTGCCCACGGGGGTGCAAGACCTCATATGCGTCTTCATGCTAGGTTCGTCACGCGACCAAACGCCAGTGCTTTCCCAAGACCAGAGTACAGAGTCCCGCATGTGGGGTCCCCGCACCGTCGACGCTCCCGTGACGCCCGTTGCCGCGCCGCTGATCGACCCGTTCCAGCGGGCGATCACGTACCTGCGCATCTCGGTGACGGATCGCTGTGACCTGCGTTGCGTCTACTGCATGTCCGAGGACATGAACTTCCTGCCGAAGCGCGACCTGCTCAGCCTCGAGGAACTCGACCGCCTGTGCGCCGTGTTCATCGGGCGCGGGGTCCGCAAGCTTCGCATCACCGGCGGCGAGCCCCTGGTGCGGCGCGATATCATGCACCTGTTCCGCCGCCTGTCGCGCCACCTCGGCACGGGGGCGCTGGAGGAGCTGACCATGACGACGAACGGGACGCAGCTCGGTCGCTTCGCGCCCGAACTCGCCGACCTCGGCGTCAGACGCGTCAATGTCTCCCTCGACACCCTCGATCCGGCCAAGTTCAAGGCCGTGACCCGGCGCGGCGATCTCAAGGTGGTGCTCGACGGGATCGCGGCGGCGCAACGGGCCGGCATCAAGGTCAAGATCAACGCCGTGGCGCTGAAGGGCGTCAACGAGGACGAACTCGCTGACATGATCGCCTGGGCGCACGGCGACGGCATGGACATGACCCTCATCGAGGTCATGCCCCTCGGCGAGATCGAGGGCGACCGCACCGACCAGTTCCTGCCCCTCTCCGTGGCCCGCGCGCGCCTCGAACAGCGCTACACCCTGATCCCCCTGCCCGACCGCACGGGCGGCCCGGCCCGCTACGTGCGGGTCGCCGAGACCGGCGGGCGCCTCGGCTTCATCACGCCGCTCACCCACAATTTCTGCGAGAGCTGCAACCGCGTGCGCCTCACCTGCACGGGGCAGCTCTACATGTGCCTCGGCCAGGAGGATGCGGCGGATCTCCGCGCGGCGTTGCGGGCCTCGCCCGACGACGCCCTGGTGACCCAGGCGGTGGTGGGTGCCATCGCCCGCAAGCCCAAGGGCCACGACTTCGTCATCGAGCGGGCACGACCGGCGGCGGTGCCGCGCCACATGAGCGTCACCGGCGGCTGACCGCCCTGCCGGTTTGACCCCTTGGCCGAGCCCACCTAGACCGCCGTTCATTCTGAACTTAGACGGTGGAGACGGATGATGGCGAAGGTCGCGTTCCTGGGCCTCGGTGTGATGGGTGGCCCGATGGCGGGTCATCTCGCGGCGAAGGGCCATGCCGTCACCGTCTACAATCGCACGGCGGCCAAGGCCGAGGCCTGGGTGCAGGCCCATGGCGGGGCAGCGGCGCCGACTCCGCGTGAGGCGGCTCGTGGACAGGAGATCGTCTTCGCCTGCGTCGGCAACGACGACGACCTGCGCGGCGTGACGCTCGGCGTGGACGGTGCCTTCGTGGGCATGGAGAAGGGTTCGGTCTTCGTCGATCACACCACCGCCTCGGCGGAAGTCGCCCGCGAATTGGCCGAGGTCGCACACGCCGCCGGCCTGCACTTCATCGACGCCCCCGTCTCCGGCGGCCAGGCCGGGGCCGAGAACGCGGCGCTCACCGTCATGTGCGGCGGCGAGGCCGCGACCTACGGCCGGGTCGAGCCGGCGATCCTGAGCTTCGCCAAGGCGAGCCGCCTCATGGGTCCCTCGGGTTCGGGCCAGCTCACCAAGATGGTCAACCAGATCGCCATCGCGGGATTGGTGCAGGGCCTGTCGGAGGCGATCCACTTCGCGAAGCGGGCCGAGCTCGACGTCGAGGCGGTCCTCGACGTGATCTCCAAGGGCGCCGCCGGCTCCTGGCAGATGGAGAATCGCGGGCGGACCATGAACGCCGAAAAATTCGATTTCGGCTTCGCCGTGGACTGGATGCGCAAGGACCTCGGCATCCTGTTGGCTGAGGCGCGCCGCAACGGCGCCAAGCTGCCGGTGACCGCCCTGGTCGACCAGTTCTACGCCGACGTGCAGGGCATGGGGGGCAACCGCTGGGACACGTCGAGCCTCATCGCGCGTCTGGAGACGTAAGCCGCACCTCGGCGAGGGGCAGGGCCGCCGCCGGGGCGGTCCAGGCCCAGTCCGGCCCCATCTGGTGGCGGAACCAGGTGAACTGACGCTTGGCATAGCGGCGCGTGTCGGCCTGACCGCGCCGGATGGCCTCAACGCGGTCGATGACGCCGTCGAGATGCGCGATCAGGCCCGGCACGCCGTGGGCGCGCATAATCGGCACCATCGGATCGAGGCGGCGTTCGCGCAGGGCCGCGACCTCGTCGAGGGCGCCGTCCGCGATCATCGCGGCGAACCGGGCGTCGATGGCGGCACGCAGCGCTTCGCGCTCAGGCGCGAGGAACAGTTTCAGGAGTGGCAGGCCGGCAAGGGGGCCGGGCGTGCGACGGCCTCGGAAGCTGGCGATGGGCCGGCCCGTCGCGGCGAAGATTTCGAGGGCACGGAGGATTCGGGCGCGGTCGCTCCGCCGCAGGGCCTCGGCGCCGCTCGGATCGCGGGCGGCGAGGTCCGCGTGGAGCGACTCCGTCGGGCGGCCCTCGGCCTCGGTCCGGACCGCGGCCCGCACGGCGTCGGGCACGCTCGGCAGCTCCGACAACCCTTCCTCCAGGGCGCGGAAGTACAGGCCTGTGCCGCCGACGAAGATCGGCAGGCGGCCCTCCTCCCTCAGTTCGGCGAAGAGGCCGGTCGCTTCCCGGGCGAAGTGACCGGCGGAATAGTTGATCGCCCCGTCGACATGGCCGTAGAGGCGATGGGGCGCCAGGGCCGCCTCCGCCGCGCTCGGGCGGGCCGAGAGGCGGCGCAGATCCGCGTAGACCTGCATGGAATCGGTGTTGATCACCACGCCCCGGAACCGGCGCGCCAGGGCGGTGGCGAGGCCCGACTTGCCCGAGGCGGTCGGCCCTGCGATGAGGATGGCCGCCGGCCGGCCTGCTGCGTGTGCTGTGTCCGTGACCGGCGGCAAGGCGTGGAAGCTCCCGGATGTCCCTCGTCGCGATCCTGATAGCAAACACCGCGCGTCCCGCCATCACCGATGCGGTCCTGGCCGAGACCCGCCGGGTGCTGCGAACGGAGCATCAGCCGCGCATCCTCCACGGCGAGGTCGCCGCCGAGGTGCTGGTGCCGGGGGCACCCGCCGATGCACCCGCCCTCGCCCGGCGCCTGCGCGCGGCGTTCGCGTCGGAGCCCTTCGACATCGCCGTCCTGCCCGCCGGCCCGCACCGGCGCAAGCGCCTGTTCCTCGCCGACATGGACTCCACCATGATCGAGCAGGAATGCATCGACGAGCTCGCCGCCACCGTCGGCCTGCGTGCCCAGGTCTCGGCCATCACCGAACGGGCCATGCGCGGGGAGATCGCCTTCGGGCCGGCCCTGCGCGAGCGCGTCGCCCTCCTGCGCGACTTGCCCGTCGGCGTCATCGATACCCTGATGTCCGAGCGCATCACCCTCATGCCCGGCGCGCGAACCCTGGTGCAGACGTGCAAGGCCCACGGCGCCCATACCTGCCTCGTGTCCGGCGGCTTCACCGTGTTCACCGGGCCGGTGGCCGCGATGATCGGGTTCGACGAGGCCCATGCCACGACGCTGGGCGTCAGGGACGGAAAACTCACCGGCACCGTTCACGAGCCCATCGTCGACAAGGCGACGAAGCGCGCCACCCTGATCAATCTGCGCAGCCGGTTCGGCCTCGATCCGGCCGAGACCCTGGCTGTGGGCGACGGCGCCAACGACCTCGACATGCTGGGGGAGGCCGGCCTCGGCGTCGCGTTCCGGGCCAAGCCCGCGGTGGCCGCCGCCGTCCGGGTTCGCATCGACCACGGCGACCTCACCGCCCTGCTCTACCTCCAGGGCTATGCCGCGAGCGAGTTCGTGAACTGAAAAAGGCCGCCCTTCCTTCGGATGGCGGCCTTTTCGAAGTCACGACCGTCGGGGCCGGTCAGTCGAGGCCGAGGGCCACGAAGCGGATGTCGCCGGACGCGCTCGCCACCATGAGGAGCACGGACTTGCGGTTCTCCTTGCGCAGCTGCTCGACGCGCTTGGTCACTTCGGCCGGCGTGGTCACCGGCTCCTGACCGACCTCGACGATGAGTTCGCCGGGCTTGATCTGCTTGTCGGCGGCCGTCGAGTTCGGATCGACCCGCATCACCACGACGCCCTTGAGGGTGTCCTTGATGCCGTAGCGGCGGCGCAGGTCGTCGGTGAGGTTCGACAGATTGAGACCGAGCGCCTGACGCACGGCGCTCTCGGCCTCCGGCTGGCGGGCATTGGCGAGCTGCGGCTTCTCGTTGTCTTCCAGGCGTCCGAGGGTCACGGACTTCGTCGTCTCGGCGCCCTTGCGCACCACGATCACCTCGACGACCTTGCCGACGGGGGTCGCAGCGACGATGCGCGGCAGGTCGCTGGAGGACTTCACGGCCGTGCCGTTGAACTTCACGATGACGTCGCCGACCTCGAGGTTCGACACCTTGGCCGGACCCTTCTCGTCGACACCGGCGATGAGGGCGCCGCGGGCGCCACCCTTCAGGCCGAGCGCCTCGGCCGTGGCGTCGTCGACGTTCTGGATGCGCACGCCGAGCCAGCCGCGGCGGACCTCGCCGAATTCGCGCAGCTGGTCGATGACCTGGGATGCCGTGGCCGAGGGCACGGCGAAGCCGATGCCGACGGACCCGCCGGTCGGCGACAGGATCGCGGTGTTGATGCCGATGACCTCGCCGTTCATGTTGAACAGCGGGCCGCCGGAATTGCCCTTGTTGATGGCCGCATCCGTCTGGATGTAGTTGTCGTAGGGACCCGATTCGATGTTGCGCCCGCGCGCCGAAACGATGCCGGCCGAGACCGAGCCGCCGAGTCCGAACGGGTTGCCGATGGCGATGACCCAGTCGCCCGGCCGCATTTTTTCGGAATCGCCGAACGGCACGGCTTTCAGGGGCTTGTCGGCTTCGGGCTTCACCCGCAGCACGGCGAGATCGATCTTCGGGTCCTTGCCGATGATCTCGGCCTTCAACTTGGTGCCGTTGTGGAGGATGACCTGGATGTCGTTGGCGTCGCCGATGACGTGGTTGTTCGTCACCACGATGCCCGACGCGTCGATGATGAAGCCGGAGCCGAGGGAGTTCGATTTCCGCGACTGCTGGCGCGGGGCCTCGCCGTCTCCACCACCGCCGCGTCCGCCGCGCTTGCTGAAGAACTCCTCGAACAGGTCCTCGAACGGCGTACCGGGTGGCAGCTGCGGCCCGCTGCGGGTGTTGGGCCGGGCCTCGACGGTGGTGGAGGCCGAGATGTTCACCACCGCATCCGTGACCTGATCCGCGAGGTCGGCCAGGGATTCCGGACCCTTGGCGAAGGCGGGCTGGGACAGGCCGGTGACGCTGACCGAGGTCGCCAGGGTGGCGGCCACGAGAGCCGAGCACAGGGAGCGGCGCAACGCTCGCAGGCGGGGCGCTGGGACAGCGCGCGCGACGGAATCCATGATCGACCTCTTGGCTGAAACGTTGCTCTTAGATCGTCCCCCGGACCCGGCGATCAAGGGGCCTTACGCGCTCACGAAGACGGCCGGCACTGTGAGGTGCCGGCCGCTGGGTCGTTGTCGCAGGAAGGGACGGTCGGCTCAGCGCCCGACCGAACCCGTCGCTCCCGCTTCCCCGCCGCGTCCGGCGGTGGCCGGCGAGCGACCCTGCGGGTCGCTGAAATAGCGGAAGAAGTCCGAGGACGGTGACATCACGAGGCGGGTGTCGGAGCCCTTCAGCCCGGTCTCGTAGGCCTGCATCGATCGATAGAAGCTGAAGAAGTCCGGGTCCTTGCCGTAGGCCACGGCGAGGATGCGGTTCTTGTCGGCATCGCCCTGGCCGCGAAGGGTCTCGGAGGTCTGGTTGGCCTCGGAGAGCAGCACGGTCACGTCGCGGTCGGCCTTGGCCTTGATGGTCGCGGCGATCTGATCGCCGTTGGCGCGGATGTCGGCGGCCTCGCGGTTGCGCTCCGTCGTCATGCGCCGGTAGACGGCCGTGCTGTTCTGCGCCGGCAGATCGACGCGGGTCATGCGCAGGTCGACGATCTCGACGCCGAGTTCCTTGGCCTGCCGGTTCACGTCCCCCTGGATCTGGTTCATCAGGTCCGAGCGCTGGGTCCGCACGATGGCGTCCCGGGTCGAGCGGGCCAGCACGTTCCGCAGGGCCGAGTTGGTGAAGCTGGCCAGCAGGGTGTTGGCCCGGAGGATGTTGTTGGCCGACTGGTAGAACTTCAGCGGGTCGATGATCCGGTAGCGGGCGAAGGCATCGACTTCGAGGTTCTGACGATCGGCCGTCAGCAGGGTCTGCACCGGCAGGTCGAGGTCGAGGACGCGCTTGTCGAACAGGACCACGTTGTCCATGAACGGCACCTTGAAATACAGGCCCGGCTTGTCGGTGCCGGTCTGGTTCAGCACGGCGCGGACGCGGCCGAACTGGAGCACGAGGGCCTGCTGCATCTGTCCCACGGTGAAGACCGAGGCGTAGAGCAGGACGACGACGGCCGCCGCCGCGATGAGGAAGCCGGTGCGGAGGGCTGGGTTGTTCATCGGGCGGCTCCACCGGTGCTACGGGCGCCGAATTCCGTGAGGGGCAGGACGGGGACGACACCGGCGCCGCCGGTGTTCACGCCGGTGCCGTTCTGATCGATGATCACCTTGTTGACCGAGCCCAGGACCCGCTCCATCGTTTCGAGGAAGATGCGCTCACGGCTGATCACCGGCGCGACCTTGTAGGACTCGTAGACCTGCTGGAACCGGGCGGCCTGACCGGTCGCCTCGGCGGTCGCCTGGGTCTTGTAGGCCTCCGCCGCCTGGACGATCTGCGAGGCCTTACCCTTGGCCTGGGGCACCTCGCGGCTGGCGTAGGTCCGGGCCTCGTTCTGCGCGCGCTCGGCGTCCTGCTGAGCGGCGTTCACGTCGATGAAGGCGGGGCGCACCTCGGGCGGCGGATTGACGGCCACGAGCTGCACCACCTCCATGCGCACGCCGGCGCCGTACTCGTCGAGGGCCTTCTGGGTGATCTCCTTGACCTCCTGGGCGACGCTCGACTGCTCGTTGGTCAGGATCGCCTGGATGTTGCGGCGACCGATGACCTCGCGCATGGCGCTCTCGGCGATGGCCTTGATGGTGCCCTCGGGGTTCTCGAGGTTGAACACGTAGTCGGACGCCTTGAGCGGGTTCACGCGCCACTGCACCTCGAAATCGAGGTCGACGATGTTCTCGTCGCCGGTGAGCATGAGGCTCTCCTCCGGCTTGTCCGTGGCGCGGCCCTGTGCGCCGAGGCCGGCGCGGTAACCGATCTGGATGCTGTTGACCTGGCCGACATTCGGCTTGGTCACGGCGCCGATGGGATAGGGGAAGTTGTAGTTCAGCCCCTGGCCGGTGGTGCCGGTGTAGCGCCCGAACATGGTGGTGATGCCGACCTGCTGGGGCGCCACCGTATAGACGCCCGTGGCGAGCCAGCCGATGGCGAGGAGCCCCGCCGCGATCAGGATGCCGCGTCCACCGCCCATGGAGCCGCCGGGCAGCACGCCGCGCAGGCGGTCCTGGCCGCGCCGGAGCAGATCCTCGAGGTCGGGGGGCGTCCTGCCGCCACCGCCACCGCCGCCGCCCCACGGGCCACCCCCGCCGCCATTGCCGCCGCTGCCCCGGCCCCAGGGCCCTCCCCCGTTGCCGCTACCGCCGCCGCTCTGATTGCTCCAAGGCATGCTCGCCGATATCTCCCGTTCCAGCAGCGTGTCCGCTGCGCAAAGCCTTAAGTGGCCCGAAGCCCACTCGCGCTGTCCGCGACGGGCGGACCGTGCCTCCATCCCGTGGACGAGCGCGTTGTACGATCTCGATCGGCGCATTCCACCTGCGAGACCACGCATGGCCCTGTCAAGATTGCCAGTTGGGCATCGCGAGGGAGAATGGCAACAGCGACATACCGCTCTTGCCCAACATACCTCCCTATCCAGCGAACCAACGAACGATCACGAACCGGGGTGTGGCTTGGCCTCTCTGGTGATCAGCTTGGAATCGTGTTTGAGGTGCGGTGATAGGCTAAAGGTCCAATGCGCCAGAGACGTTTCGTCCGGTCCCGCATCATGTCGTCCTCCACTCAAACTTAACCGTTTGCAGCCATCGTACACGAGAAACCGGCAAGCGAATTTAATCGCAGCTTAACAATGAAACTTGAGCAATGAAGCCGATTGAACGTCCAATGCCGTCGATATCCTATATCGTGGCTCGCAGCAGTCCCGGTGGGGTAATCGGCTGCGAAAATCAGTTGCCTTGGAAACTCAAGACAGACATGAAATTTTTTCGCTCTGTCACGCAGGGTAATGCTGTAATTATGGGAAGAAAAACCTTTGAATCTTTAGGAAGGCCGCTTCCGAATCGAACCAATATTATACTTTCTACCGAAAAATCAGGGTTGGCAGATGGCACGATTTGGGTGAATACGCCCGAGAATGCTCTGTATATTGCAGATCTATTCTCAATTTTGGGTGCAAGAACCGAGATATTTGTGATTGGCGGTGCGCAAATCTATAAAGTTTTCACGTCGATGTTCACTAAAATCTATCTCACAGAGGTTTTTCACCAATTTCAGGGCGGTGATGCCTTTTTTCGAAATAAGTTCGACCGGCGCGAGTGGGATATTGTGCAGGAAAACACATATCCCGCTTCAGATCAGGATGAGTTTCCATTTCGAATTTGCGTCATGGAGAAAAAAATCAAATATACTCGCAACCGAGATATAACGGAATTCTATGTTAATAATAAATTCATGAATACAGATAGTTACCCCGAAAGTTTGCAAGGTGATTTACAGCGTCGCATTGATTCTCAGGAAGAGCAGATATTGCTCCCCTTCACGAAGCGAGTGGCCTAATCAATTTTTTCAGACCGCCACCGGCGCGCGGATGGCGGGGTGCGGCGCGTAGCCCTCGATGGCGATGTCCTCAAAACGGAAGTCGAACAGGGACGTGACGGCCGGGTTCAACGCGAGACGCGGCAGGGGGCGTTCCTCGCGGGTGAGCTGGAGGCGGGCCTGATCGAGGTGGTTCACGTAGAGGTGTGCGTCCCCCAGGGTATGGACGAAGTCGCCGGGCGTCAGTCCCGTGACCTGTGCGATCATCGCCGTCAGCAGGGCGTAGCTGGCGATATTGAACGGCACGCCGAGGAACACGTCGGCCGAGCGCTGGTAGAGTTGGCACGACAGCCGGCCCTCGGCGACGTAGAACTGGAACAGGCAATGGCACGGGGCGAGCGCCATCCGGTCGAGGTCGGCCGGGTTCCAGGCCGAGACGACGAGGCGGCGCGAATCCGGGTTGCGGCGGATCTCGTCGAGCACCCAGGCGATCTGATCGACGCTGCCGCCGTCGGGCTTGGCCCACGAGCGCCATTGCCGGCCGTAGACCGGGCCGAGGTCGCCCTCCGCGTCGGCCCACTCGTCCCAGATGGTGACGCCGTTGGCCTGGAGTGCCCGCACGTTGGTATCGCCCGTGAGGAACCACAGCAATTCGTGGATGATGGAGCGCAGGTGCAGCTGCTTCGTCGTCACCAGGGGGAAGCCGGCGGCCAGATCGAACCGCATCTGGTGGCCGAACACCGAGAGGGTGCCCGTCCCCGTGCGGTCATCCTTGCGGACGCCCTCCGAGAGGATGCGTTCGAGAAGCTGATGGTAGGCGTGCATCGCGGCTCCGGCTGTCCTTCGTGAATAACGCGTCGGTGGCGGCGAGGCGAGGTCGTGGGCGCTCCCGGTCGCGGTTGTCCCTAACGATCCTCACCCCTCGGGCCAGAGCACCCAGGCGATCATGGCGAGGTTGCTCCAGGCGTGGAGCACGATGCAGGGCCACAGGCGTCCCCCGTGCCAGCGCAGCCAGCCAAGCATCAGGGCGAGCGGCAGGAGCGAGACCGGCCGGGCGAGGCCGAAGCCGTTGATGTGCGCGCCGGCAAACAGCGCAGCGGTGGTCAGGATGGTGAGGGTGGGGCCGGCACCCCGCAGGCCCCGGGCGAAGACGAAGCCGCGCATCAGCAGTTCCTCGGCCACGGGCGCCAGGGCGACGACGGTGGCGAGCCACAGGATGACGCCGCCGGCCTGGAGGGTCGGCGAAAGGGTGGCGTTGCGGGCCACGGGCGCACCGAACGCGGCGCCCGTGCCCGTGACCCAGGCGATGTGGACGACGGGCCACGCCACGAGGAGCCACGCGAAGGTGCGCCGCGACAGGGTGGTGTCACGCGGAGCCGTCAGGGCCAGGGCCTGTCGCCATGAGGGTCCATTGGTCCAGCGGGCGGCGGCGAGGACGAAGAGCGCGAGGATTCCCTGGCGCACCCCGTCGAGGGCGAGTTCGCGGGCGGCGAACTGGCGTGGACGCAAGGGGCTGCGTCCGGCGGCCGAGAACGGATCGAGGCCGTCGAGCCAGTCGGCCCCGACACGGACGATCACCAGGGCGACGACGCTCGCCGCGCCGAGAAGCAGAACGGCGCGGAGCACCATGCCGGCCAGGGCGCGCGCGACTCGCACGGCCGCGACCCACCGCCCGGTCATATCCGGACCGTCACGTTCGGAAGGGACCCTCGGATCGGGCTTCAAAAGCGACCGGACTCTCTCTATGTTCACGGGACTGCCCGATGCGCCGGTGACGGTGACGCGCATTTCCGCATCGGCGGAATGCTCCGATCCCGAGACGGTACCCGGCACTTTCCGACAGAACCACGGGCCTTTGGACGCATCGCATGCGGGCTGGACAGGCTGCGGGTTCCGGCGGAAGGTCGAGGTCGTTCGGGCACTACCGGAGACGGCCGGCAACGGCACTCCGCTCGATTTTCATCCGACCCCGGTGCGCCCTAGGGCGTGCGACGGCGGCCAGGCACCGGGTATAAGCGACCGCAGATGGCAGACGATCTGATCCGCTACGATCTTCTGGTGCAGGATGCCCTGCGCGGCGTCGTGCGCAAGGTGCTCACCGATGCCGCCCGGGAGGGGCTGGCCGGCGAGCATCACTTCTACGTGTCCTTCCGGACGGAAGCGCCCGGGGTGCGGATGTCCCAGCGTCTCCGCGAAAAGTACCCGCAGGACATGACCATCGTGCTCCAGCACCAGTTCTGGGATCTCAGCGTCAACGAGCACACCTTCGAGGTCGGGCTGTCGTTCTCCGGCGTGCCCGAGCGCCTGCTGGTGCCGTTCGACGCGCTCTCCGGATTCTTCGACCCGTCCGTCCAGTTCGGCCTGAAATTCGACCTGACCGAGGGCATGGAGGAAGCCGTCGAGGCCGTCGACGACGACGCCACGCCCCTGGCGACCGGCAAGACCGCTCCGCGCGGCGCCGCCTCCGAGCCGAGCGAACTGAAGCCGAAGGGCACGGGCCTCGCCGCCATCGGCTCCGGTGTGCCCAAGATCGGGCCGGCGACCGCTTCGACCCAGAACAACACCGATGGGGACCAGGCGGACAAGCCCGCCGCCAAGCCCGCCGCGAAGCTGTCCGTCGGCAAGACGCCATCGAAGAAGGCCGAGGGCGAGGGTGCCGAGGCCGGCGCCGAAGTCGTGAGCCTCGACGCGTTCCGCAAAAAGAGCTGACGGTCAGCCGCGGCGCGCGACTGCCATGCGCAGGCCGTGCTCCGGCCGCAGGGTGACCCGGTGCAGGGGCGTGACCGCCGGGTGATCCGCCGGCACGCGCAGGCGCACGGACCGGACGATGTGAGCCAGCACGATCACCGCCTCCTGCAGGGAGAAGCTCTGACCGATGCAGACGCGCGGGCCGGCCCCGAACGGCAGGTAGGCGAAGCGCGGAATCGCCTTGCGCGCCTCACCCAGGAAGCGGTCCGGCACGAAGGCTGCGGGATCGTCCCACAGGGTGCGGTGACGATGGAGCACGTAGGGCGCCACCATCACCAGTGACCCGCGCGGGATCTTGACCCGGCCGATGCGGTCCTCGGCGATGGCCTGACGGCTGAGGAACGGCACCGGCGGAAACAGCCGCATGGTTTCCTCCATGACGGCCCTGGTGAACGGCAGCGCCTCGGCGTCGAATCCCCCGTCTGCCGGTACGGCATCGACCTCGGCCTCGATCCGCGCCCGCGCCGTGTCGTCCTGCGACAGGCAGTAGAGCGCCCAGGTCAGGGCATTGGCCGTGGTCTCGTGTCCGGCGGCGATGAAGGTGACGATGTTGGCCTTCACCTCCAGATCGGTGAGACCCTTGCCGGTCTCCGGGTCCTGCGCTTCCAACAGAAGAGTCAGGAGGTCGGCCGGCGCGCGGTCGACCGCGATCAGGGCCCGGCGCTTGTCGATGAGCGCATCCACCACCTCGGCGAAGAACCGTACGGCGGGACGTGCCCGCAGGCGGCCGATGCGCGGCACGAAGCCCGGCACGCCGAACACGTCGAGGGGATCGATGGGGCCGACGGCTTCCAGAAACCGCGTGATGGCCCGGCCCAGCGCATCCGGATCGCTCGCGAGCCCCTGCGTGAAGATGGTCCGCTCCAGCACGTCGAGGGTGACGCGGGTCATCTCCAGGGCGGCGTCGATCGTGGTCCCGTCCCGGCGCGCGAGACGCCGCGCGATGCGCGCGCCGGCGGCGTTCATGGGGTCGGCGAAGTCTAGGACGTGGCGGGCGGAGAAGATCGGTGCCAGTGTGCGGCGCTGGAGCTTCCACTCCTCGTCCTCCGCCGTGAGCAGACCGTTGCCGAGGCCGGGGGCCAGGACCCGTCGCTGGAGGTCGTCCTTCCGGTAGTTGGCGGCGTTCTCGACGTAGAGGTAGCGGATGAGGGCCGGATCGCTCACCACGGTGACGCGGCCCATGGCGCCCTCCCCCGCCATGACGGGCTTCTCGAAATGCTCGTCGAGCCAGGTGGTGATGGGGTTGGCCCGCGCCGCCTTGAGGAAGGCGAGGAGACCCAACGGCTGGCGCAGGGGGCGCGGCACGGCCGGGCGGAAGCGCACGGGCGCATCGGGTGGGCACGGGGCGGCGGCATCCATCATCGGCGTGTCATCACTCCTGGGTCAGGGGCAGGCCGCCAAAAAAGCGTTGAGACTTCCAAGGCACCGTCACCCGGTGCCATCGCGATTTCGACCTGCCCGGTTTAAGTAGGGTGCGCCGCAGCCACACGAAGAGGCCACGATGTCGCCCACCGAGACGCCCGCCACCCGCACGGAATCCGACACGTTCGGACCCATCGAGGTCCCGGCGCATCGCTACTGGGGGGCTCAGACGCAGCGCTCGATCCAGAACTTCAAGATCGGCACGGAGCGGATGCCCGCGCCCCTCGTCCACGCGCTGGGCCTCGTCAAGCAGGCCGCCGCCCTGGTGAACCAGGATCTCGGTGGCCTCGACCCGAAGGTGGCCCAGGCCATCGCGGCGTCGGCGGCCGAGGTGGTCTCGGGTGAGCACGACCAGGAATTTCCCCTTGTGGTGTGGCAGACCGGGTCGGGCACCCAGTCCAACATGAACGCCAACGAGGTCATCGCCAGCCTCGCCAACGAGCTTCTGGGCGGCAAGCGGGGTGGCAAGTCGCCGGTGCATCCCAACGATCATTGCAACCGGGGTCAGTCCTCCAACGACGTTTTCCCCACCGCCATGCACATCGCGGTGTCGCGCGAGATCAACGACCGGCTGATGCCGGCCCTCCGGCACCTGCACGACGCCCTCGACGCCAAGGCCCAGGCCTTTTCGGGGATCGTCAAGATCGGCCGGACCCACCTGCAGGACGCGACCCCCGTGTCGCTGGGTCAAGAATTCTCAGGGTATGTCGCGCAGGTGGCCCTCGGCAGCGCCCGGGTCCAGGCGACCGTGCCGGGCGTGCTGGCGCTGGCCCAGGGCGGCACGGCGGTGGGCACCGGCCTCAACGCGCACCCCGAATTCGCGGAAAAGTTCGCCGCCAAGGTCGCCGAGCTGACGGGCCTGCCGTTCACCTCGGCCGAGAACAAGTTCGAGGCCCTCGCCACCCACGACGCCCTGGTGTTCACGCAAGGAGCGCTGTCGGCGCTCGCCGCCGGCCTGTTCAAGATCGCCCAGGACATCCGCCTGCTGGCGTCGGGCCCGCGCTCGGGCCTCGGCGAACTGTCGCTGCCCGAGAACGAGCCCGGCTCGTCGATCATGCCCGGCAAGGTCAACCCGACCCAGTGCGAGGCCCTCACCATGGTCTGCGCCCAGGTGATCGGCAACGGCACCACCGTGAGCTTCGCCGGCAGTCAGGGCCATTTCGAGCTCAACGTGTTCAAGCCCGTCATCGCCAACGCCGTGCTGCAATCGGTCCGGCTGCTCGCCGACGCGGCGATCTCTTTCACCGACAATTGCGTGGTGGGCATCAAGGCCAACGAGGACCGCATCGCCGACCTCATGAGCCGCTCGCTCATGCTGGTGACGGCGCTCGCGCCGTCCATCGGCTACGACAAGGCCGCCGAGATCGCGAAGACCGCGCACAAGAACGGCACCACCCTGAAGGAAGAAGCCCTGCGGCTGGGATACGTCACGGACGAGGAGTTCGAGCGCGTGGTGCGCCCGGAGACCATGCTGGCGCCCAGCGCCGACTGACGGAAGTTTTCGCGCATGGCGGAGATCATCAACCTGCGCGACGCCCGCAAGGCGAAGGCGCGGAGCGCGAAGGAGGCGAAGGCGGCCGACAACCGCATCGCCTTCGGCCGGCCGAAAAAGGCGAAGACCCTGGCCGAGGCCAAGAAGGCCATCGAGGTCTCGCGCCACGAGGGCCACAAGCTCGTGGGGCCGGACCCCGAGTGAAGGAGCGCCAACCGTGACGGGCGGCATCACCAAGCGCTCGGTGATGATCGCCGGCCACCGCACCAGCGTGTCCCTGGAGGACCCGTTCTGGGATGCCCTTCGCGCGGTCGCCGACGCGCGCAATCGGTCGGTCCAGGCGCTGATCGGCGAGATCGATGCGGGGCGGGACGGGCAGAACCTGTCGTCTGCGATCCGGGTGTTCGTGCTGGCGGCGGTTCAGGTGAAGGCGCGATCCTGAGGTGCCGCCTATCGGCGAACGCCCAGGAGGCTCCGCGAGGCCGGTGCCCCGAACGTCCTGCGAAAATCGTTGGCGAAATGGGCCTGATCGGCGAAGCCCGCCGCGTGGGCGGCGCCGGTGAAGTTCGCCCCCGCGACGACGGCGGTGATGGCCCGGCGCATGCGGAGCCAGGAGCGATAACGCCGGAACGGAACGCCGATCTCCTGGGTGAAGAGGTGCTGCAGACGCGACGAGGACAGGCCCACCGACCGGGCGAGCGCGTCGGCCGACAGTGCGGATTGTGGTTCGGCCCCCAGGCGCGACACGACCCGGGCGATGCGGCCGTCCAGCGAACCGTCCGTGTGTCGGAGGGAGAAGCCCGCAAGATCGGCGAGTGCCTCGCCGGCCCAGGCACAGGCTCCCCGATCCTCGTAGAGGGCGCGCAGGGGTACGATCTCGCCCCCTGCCGCGACGCGGGCCCCGGCGATGGGGGTAGCGCCCCGCATGAGTCCCATCAGGGCGAGCGGCGAGGCTTCGGGTTCGAGGTAGAGGACCGCCAGGGGGTCCCCGCCGCAATCGAGTTCGTGCGCCAAGCCCGCCGGCACGAAAGCGGTCCGGCAGGTGATCCACGCCGTGCCGTCGAACCGTATCCGGAAGCACCCGTAGAGGCCCGCGAGATAGACCGGCGCCCCGTGCCGGTGGCTGGCATTGTACGCCAGCGGCCCGGCGAACAAGGTGTGCGCGCCCTCCACATGCCAGAGCGGGCCGAGCGCGTGGGGCGCAGCAGGTTCGTTCAAGCGCCGCCCTACGTCACGATGCTAGCCCTGCCCTGAAGCCGGAGGCCCGGGATCATCCTGGCGCACGCGGACCGGCGGGGGAATGCCCATCATGATCGATCTCACCCGCCGCAGCCTCGCGGCATCCGCCCTCGCCCTTGCCGTACCGCGGTCCGCGACGGCGCAGACTTGCCCGCTCGATGTGCCGCCCATGATCCACCGGGTTCGGCTCGGGGCCTTCACGGTGACGACCCTGCTCGATGCGAGCGCGATGATCGATGGTCCCTGGCCCATCGTCGGCGAAGACCGCGGGCGCGGCGAGGTCGAAGCCCTGATGCGGGAGAATCGCCTCCCGCCGAACCGGTTCAAGCCGGGCTTCACGCCGACCGTCGTGCAGACCGGCCGCGAGACCGTCCTGTTCGATACCGGCAACGGCGAGGTCGGGTTCGTGCCCCGTCCCGCCGGCGGGCAGCTGGCGCGGCTTCTGGCACGGGCCGGCATCGCACCGGAGACCATCGACGTGGTCGTCCTGACCCATTGCCATACCGATCATATCGGCGGCCTCGTGGAGGGCGGGCGCCCGCTCTGCCCGAGGGCGCGCTACGTGGTCGGCGCGGCCGAGGATGCGTTCTGGCGCGACGAGTCTCGCCTGTCCGCGCCGCCGGAGAGCAACGCGTACAAGTCGGCCCGGGTCTTCCGCAGCCACCTGCTGCCGCTTGCCGACCGCACCACCTTCGTGAAGCCCGGTGACACGGTGGCGCCGGGCATCACCGCGCTGGCCGCTTTCGGGCATACGCCGGGACACCTCGCCTTTCACGTCGAGAGCGCCGGGCAGCGCATGATGGTCTGGGGGGATTGCGCCCATCAAGAGGTCGCCTCCCTGGCGCACCCGGAATGGCAGGCGTTCTTCGACATGGACAAGGATCGGGGGGCCGCCACGCGCCGGACGATCTACGACATGGCCGCCACGGACGGGCTTCTGGTGGCGGCCTACCACACCGCGTTCCCGTCGCTGGGCTACGTGGTGCGGCAGGGGACCGGCTACCGCTGGATTCCCCTCACCTATCAGCTCGATCCGTGAGCCCCAGCGTCAGGCCGCCGTCAGCACCGCCGGCTTCGGCCCGCCCGTGGCCCAATCGAGCAGTTCCACCGTGTGCACGATGGGGATGGCGGTGCCCTTCCCGATCTGGGTCGCACAGCCGATGTTACCCGTGGCGATGACGTCGGGGCGCATGCGCTCGATATTGGCGACCTTTCGATCGCGCAGCCGGCCCGCGATTTCGGGCTGCAGGATGTTGTAGGTGCCGGCCGACCCGCAGCAGATGTGGCCCTCGGGCACGTCCTTCACGGTGAAGCCAGCCGTTTTCAGGAGGGCCTTGGGCTCCGTGCGGATGCCCTGGCCGTGCTGCATCGAGCAGGCGGAGTGGTAGGCGACCACGAGGTCGCTCGCGATGAGGGTCGGCATCAGGCCGAGGCTCGCCACGTACTCGGTCACGTCCTTGGCGATGGCCGACACCCGCGCGGCCTTCGCCGCGTAGGCCGGGTCGTCGCGGAACATGAAGCCGTAATCTTTGATGGTGGTGCCGCAGCCGGACGCGGTGACCACGATGGCGTCGAGGCCGGCACCGTCCATCTCGGCGATCCAGGCGTCGATGGTGCGCCTGGCCTGGGCATGGGAGGACTCGGCCTTGCCCATGTGGTGGGTGAGCGCGCCGCAGCAGCCCTCGCCCTTGGCCTGCACCACCTCGACGCCGTGGCGGGTCAGCAGCCGGATCGCCGCCTCGTTGAAGTCGGGCCGCAGGACGCTCTGGGCGCAGCCGCGCAGGAGCGCGACGCGGCCTATGCGGGCCGGCGCCGTGGTTCCCTGGAGGGCGGCGCTGGCCTCGAGCGCCCGGGTCTCGGCCGGGAAGGTGCCGGGCCGGTCGGTGCGGTTGCGGTTGGGCAGTTCGGCCGGGGCGAGATCCAACATGGCGGCCAGCCGATTGCCGAGGCCCGGCACCCGCGCCACGATAGGTCGGAACGGGCTCCCGAGCTTGGCCCCGAGCAGCGCCAGCCGGAAACGGTTGGGATAGGGCAGCACGAAGGCGAGCACGGCGCGGAGTGCCCGGTCGCCGAAGGGCCGCGTGTAGGTTTCCTCGATATGCGCGCGGGCGTGATCGACGAGGTGCATGTAGTGCACGCCCGAGGGACACGTCGTCATGCAGGACAGGCACGACAGGCAGCGGTCCACGTGCTTGACCACCTCCGGTACGGCGGGCTTGTTGCCCTCCAGCATGTCCTTGATGAGGTAGATGCGGCCGCGCGGGCTGTCGAGTTCGTCGCCCAGCAGCAGGTAGGTCGGGCAGGTGGCGGTGCAGAAGCCGCAATGAACGCAGGTCCGCAGGATCTTCTCCGACGCCGCCATGGCGGGATCGGCGAGCTGCGTCAGGCTGAAATTGGTCTGCACGGCGTGTTCCTGAATCCACCCTTCGCGGGGCCGCTCCACACCGGGGCGTGCGGGCACCGTCGGTTCAAACGGACTCTAGGGCGGAACGACCGCCAAGCCGAGCCTTTGGAATGACTCCAAACCCCGGAAGGCGCCGATTTGATAGCCGGCGCCTGCGGGTAAGAGTGTCGCGGCGCCGTCAGATTCCCGCGTACATCCGGCCCGGATTGAAAACCCCCACCGGGTCGTGCGCCGCCTTCAGTCCGGCCGTGATCCGCATCAGCGGTTCCGACAGGGGCTCGAACACCGGCACGGCGGCGCGCACGGCATCGGGCGCGCGCACCAGGGTGGCGTGTCCGCCCTGGGCCTTGACGGCCGCCCGCACGGCCGCGGCCCCGGCGTCGCCCTCCGCCGCGGTGGCGAGCCAGATCAGGCCGCCGCCCCAATCGTAGAACCAGCGGGCCTCCCGTTTGGCCGCGATGGACGCCGTCAGGGCGGGGCCGTGGGTGGGGGCGGTGGAGATGCGCCAGATGGCGGCACCGGCCGGCTCGGCCAGGGGGACGGCGTCGCGGATGCCGGTCCAGAGGTCGGTCCCGGTATCACCCTCGACGATTTCGGGGGCGCCGAAGCGCCGGAGCAACGTCGTCAGTTCGCCGAGCCGATAGGCTACGGAGTCCGAAAATCCCTCGACGCGCAGGGCGGTGCGGGCCTCGGGTCCGCCGATCCCGGCCGGCAAGTGGGCGGCGCCCGTCAGTTCGAACGGCGAACCGAGGGCGGCCGCGAGGGCGGCGACGGCGCGGGCATCGTCGAGGCCGGAGAATACGAGGGTGGAGATCCGCTCCTGCACGGGCAGGACCTTGAACGTCACCTCCGTGAGCAGGCCGAGGGTGCCCCAGGCGCCGGCCATGAGCTTCACGAGGTCGAGGCCGGTGACGTTCTTCATCACCCGGCCGCCGGATTTGATGATCTCGCCCCGGCCATTGACGAAGCGCACGCCGATGAGGCTGTCGCGGGCCGCCCCGGCATTGATCCGGCGCGGACCGGAAGTGTTGGTGGAGGCCACCGCGCCGAAGCTCGGCGTGCCGTCCGTCCCCATGAGGCGGCGATGGTCCATGGGCTCGAACGGCAGCATCTGGCCGCGCCCGGTCAGCAGGGCCTGCACCTCGGCGAGCGGCGTGCCGGCGAGCGCCGAGACCACCATCTCGGCCGGCTCGTACAGGGTGATGCCCGAGAGCCCAGCGGTGGAGAGCGTCGCCTCGTCCTCGGATGCGGGATTTTGGGCCGGACGGCCGATTCCGGCCTTGGTGCCGCCGCCGACGAGACGCAGGTGCTCCGTCCGGGCGGCGGCCGCCCGGACGATGTCCGCCGCCGCGTCCGCGTCGTGAGGCTCGTATGACCGCATCGTTTCCCGCCCTGGCCGGGCGGTGCGCCCGGTCCGTCTTCGTATTTTGTGCCCCGATCCTAATGAGAATCGTTCGCGATTGCATCCGGTCCCGCACCACCGAGCGTGGGCTATTCCGCCGCTTTCGGTGCCGTGCCGCGCCGCTCGGCGAGCCGTGTCGCGACGAGGCTGCGCAGGCCGGCGATATCGAAGGCCCAGGTGAACGCGCCGTAGACGAGGATGCCGAGGGGCAGGCCGAGGGCCAGCGCCCGCACGGGTTCGAGATGGCGCAGGGGCACGAGGCACAGGGCCATGGCGGCGCAGGCGACCAGTGCCGCCAGGAGGTCCCACCACGGCAAGCGGAGGCGCTCCCGTCCCGTCAGCGCGCGGATCGCCAGGAAACCGGTGGCGGCGGCGAGGCCCGCCGTCTGTGCCGCAGCGATGCCCTCCGGTCCCATGAGCGGCGGCAGGAGCCACAGGCCGAGGGCATCGACGGCGAGCCCGAGCACGGCGGCGGCGATGACCGGCAGGGTCCTGCGGCGGATCTGGAAGATCGGATTGAGGGCGAAGTTCATCATCGCGAGGCAAAAGAAGCCGGGGATCATCAGGCCGGCATAGGCCGCGAACGGACCGCGATAGGCGTCCGGCACCACGAGGGCCTGCAGGGCGGGGAGGATCGCCCAGAACCCGACGGCGCAGGGCAGCAGCAGGGCCACCACGGTGCCGACGTTGCGTCCGACCTGGGCCTCGGCGGCCGCACGGCCCTCCTCCTCCTCCACCCGCACGGCAAGCTGAAACAGCAGAAGGTCGAGGGCGGTGCCAAGCGTCCCGATGCTGCGCGTGGTGACGTCGGCGGCGAGGGCGAAGTAGCCGGCTTCGGCGAGTCCGGCCTGGGCCGCGATGGTGCCGCGATTGAGGAACGGCAGCAGCTGGTAGATGGCGTTGGCGGCGATCAGCGGCAGGCCGTAGGCGAGGAACAGGCGCCAGGTTTCGGCGAGGCGCACGCGCAGGCGCGGGCTCACCGGATCGCGCATGGGCCGCCACAGGATCGCGGTCGCGAGGAACTGGCTGAGACCGGCGGCGGCCAGCACCCAGGCGGGCTGGGGCAGCAGCCATGCCGTCCCGGCCATGAGCACGAAGGCCAGGATGTTCTTGATCGCCACGAGCCGGAAGTAGAGGCCGCCATCGAAGCGGGCCCGGGCCAGGGCCGCGTGGTAGTCGAACACGCCGATCCCGAGGGCGGCGATGCCCGCGCCGGCCGTGATGGCCGCGCGGCTCTCCGGGCCGGCCTCCAGCCCGAGCCCGGCGCAGACCAGGGCGGCGGCGAGCAGCACGGCACCGAGCACCGCGTAGGCCCGGTCGAGGCCCTGGCGGATCCACGGTTCCTGTTCGCGGACGCGCATCGAGTAGAACCGCGTTGCCGACAGGCGCAGCCACTCGAACAAGACGGTGTTGGCCACGATGGCGCCGGCGGTGGCCAGGGCGAACAGGCCGAAATCCGCCGGGCCCAGCAGCTTCGCGATGAGCAGGCCGAGGACGAAGTTGAGCCCGGCGTTGAGGATGAAGGCGCAGATCACGGCCATGGCGGGAGCGGGCAGCCTTGCGTCGAGGGGGAGCTCGCGCCTCTGGGGGGCAGGCTAAGCGGGCGTGCGCGAAGAATCCGTCAACCGGATGGCGGGGCCGCGCTCAGAACCAGCCGCGCATCCGGAAGAAGACCATCGGCACGAGGGCGCTCAGGACGACGAGGGCGAGGCCGTAGGGATAGCCGTAGGCCCAGTCGAGTTCCGGCATGTGCTTGAAGTTCATGCCGTAGAGGGACGTGACGAGGGTCGGCGGAATACCGACCACGGAGACCACGGTCAGCACCCGGAAGGTGTTGTTCTGCTCCATGTTGATGAGGCCGAGCGTCGCGTCGAGGAGGAACTGGACGTTCTCCGACTGACGGATCTCGAACTCGTCCAGGGAGGCGATGTCGCGCCGCACGGCCTCGAAGCGTGGCCCCTGCTCGGCACCGATGAGATGCTCGCACTCGTTGGCGACGAAGGGGACGATGCGTTCCAGGCCAAGGAGGCTGGAGCGGATCTTGCCGAGCGCCTTCCCGCGCCGACCGATGCCGCGCAGGATCCGGCGCAGGGCCAGGTCGCGGCGGCGCGGCGTCTGAGTCTTGAGCTTGTCGTCGCTGGCGGGCGCACCGCCACGCACGTCGAAGTCGAAGATCCGGGTCGAGAGGGCGTCGAGGTCGGCGCCCATGTCCTCCAGGGCATCGGCCAGACTGTCGACCAGCTCCTCCACGAGCAGGAGGAAGATTTCCGTGCTCGTGGTCCCCGGGCCGTCGCCCTCGGCGATGCGCTTCTTCACCTCCGCGAACGCGCGCAGATCGTGAAACCGCACGGTGACGAGGTGGTCCTTGGTCAGGACGAAGCCCAGGGGCTTCAACGACGAATCGACCTTGTCGAAGGTGATCATCGGCGTGGACAGCGAGAATCCATTCTTGAGCCGCCGCAGCCGGCTCGAATTCTCGACTTCGCTCAGGGCTTTTCGCGAGGGGACGCGGATGCCCGTCGTAGCCTCGACCTGCTGGACCTCCTCGGCGCTCGGATCGTCGAGATCGATCCAGATGGCGACGGTCGGCGTCGCATCGGCGGCCTCCGAGCCCTGGGGCTCGACCGCGCCGTGTGGTCCATGGAGGCTGATCATCGCTGAAGGATCATTGGGGGAAGGATGGTCCGTGGCGGGGCGGAGAACGAGAGGAAAGCCGTCGCGCGACCGTCGCGCTGACCTGCGACAGTCTTGACTCACGGAAGGCATGCGCCTACGTCCGCGGCATCGTTGGCACTCACCGATCGAGAGTGCTAACGGCCTGGGTTGAGCGCGCTGCCGCGCCGCATCAACGCCATCCACGAATTTAGAGCAAGAGGGCAGCTCATGAAGTTCCGTCCGCTGCACGACCGTGTCGTCGTTCGCCGTATCGAAGGCGAAGAGAAGACCAAGGGGGGCATCATCATCCCCGACACCGCCAAGGAGAAGCCGCAAGAGGGCGAGATCGTCGCCGTCGGCCCCGGCGCCCGTGACGAGGCCGGCCGCATCAACCCCCTCGACGTCAAGGCCGGTGATCGCGTGCTGTTCGGCAAGTGGTCCGGCACCGAGGTCAAGATCGACGGTCAGGATCTCCTGATCATGAAGGAATCCGACATCATGGGCGTCGTCGCCTAAAGCGGCCGACCCCTTCCTTCGTCCTTAACCCGAGCCCTTTGAGCGCGCTCCTTCAGCGCCTCGGGGCTTCTCACCAGATAGGGAATTCAACATGGCAGCGAAAGAAGTCCGTTTCGGCTCCGACGCCCGCGAGAAGATGCTGCGCGGCGTCGACATCCTGGCCGACGCAGTGAAGGTGACCCTCGGCCCCAAGGGTCGTAACGTCGTCATTGAGAAGAGCTTCGGCGCTCCCCGGATCACCAAGGACGGCGTCACCGTCGCCAAGGAGATCGAGCTCGCCGACAAGTTCGAGAACATGGGCGCCCAGATGGTGCGCGAAGTGGCCTCGAAGACCAACGACATCGCGGGCGACGGCACCACCACCGCCACCGTGCTCGCCCAGGCCATCGTCCGCGAAGGCGCCAAGTACGTCGCCGCCGGCATGAACCCGATGGACCTCAAGCGGGGCATCGACCTCGCGACGAAGGCTGCCGTCGAGGACATCACGAGCCGCGCCAAGAAGGTCGCCTCGTCCGAAGAAGTCGCCCAGGTCGGCACCATCTCGGCCAACGGCGACAAGGAAATCGGCGAGATGATCGCCCACGCCATGCAGAAGGTCGGCAACGAGGGTGTCATCACCGTCGAAGAGGCCAAGACCGCCGAGACCGAGCTCGACGTCGTCGAGGGCATGCAGTTCGACCGCGGCTACCTTTCCCCGTACTTCATCACCAACGCGGAGAAGATGGTCGCCGAGCTCGAGGACCCCTACATCCTCATCCACGAGAAGAAGCTCTCGTCGCTCCAGGCGATGCTGCCGGTTCTCGAGGCCGTGGTGCAGACCGGCAAGCCCCTCGTCATCATCGCCGAGGACATCGAGGGCGAGGCGCTCGCCACCCTCGTGGTGAACAAGCTGCGCGGCGGCCTCAAGGTCGCGGCCGTCAAGGCACCGGGCTTCGGCGATCGCCGCAAGGCCATGCTCGAGGACATCGCGATCCTGACTCAGGGTCAGATGATCGCCGAGGATCTCGGCATCAAGCTCGAGAACGTCACCCTGCCGATGCTCGGCCGCGCCAAGCGCATCCGCATCGAGAAGGAGACCACCACGATCATCGACGGTCTCGGCGAGAAGTCGGACATCGAGGCCCGCGTCGCCCAGATCAAGGCGCAGATCGAGGAGACCACCTCGGACTACGACCGTGAGAAGCTCCAGGAGCGTCTGGCCAAGCTCGCCGGCGGCGTCGCGGTCATCCGCGTCGGCGGTGCGACCGAGGTCGAGGTCAAGGAGAAGAAGGACCGCGTCGACGACGCGCTCAACGCCACCCGCGCTGCGGTGGAAGAGGGCATCGTCCCCGGCGGCGGTACCGCCCTCCTCCGCGCCCGCGAGGCCGTTCGCGCCCTCAAGAGCGACAACCCGGACGTCCAGGCCGGCATCAAGATCGTGCTGAAGGCCCTCGAGGCCCCCATCCGTCAGATCGCCGCCAACTCCGGCGTCGAAGGCTCCATCGTCGTCGGCAGGATCACCGACAACACCTCTTCGATCACCTACGGCTTCAACGCACAGACCGAAGAGTACGTCGACATGATCCAGGCCGGCATCGTCGACCCGGCCAAGGTCGTGCGCACCGCCCTGCAGGACGCGTCCTCCATCGCCGGCCTGCTGGTGACCACGGAAGCCATGATCGCCGATGCTCCGAAGAAGGACAGCGGCGCCCCCTCGATGCCGGGCGGCGGCGGCATGGGCGGCATGGACTTCTAAGCAGTCCAGGCGCTCAAGGATCGTCTTCGGACACCCTCCCCCGGCCGGGCTCGCTCAGGCGGGTCCGGCCGGGGGCAGGATTCTCGAAAGGCGTCCGTCCGATCACGACGAAAAAGGGGTCGCCGAAGGGCGGCCCTTTTTTCGTGACGTCCAGACATCGGCTTGAGGGGACGCGGCTCGGACCGATGGGGACAGCGTCGAGCGGTGGCGCCGAACGATCAATCCCCGGCCTTGCGTTTACCTTTGCGGGGGCGTGGATCGTGATCCTTTCCATCCCAGCGCGCGGTGAAGGCGGGACTCCCGATGGCACGGACCGCCGGAGCGGCGGCCGGGAGGGAGAGGCGCGGCGTCCGGGCCACTTCGCCACCGGCGTGCGGTTCGGCGCCGCCCGCCAGCGCCACGATCTGGCGGCGCAGCCAATGGGGCGGGGCCGTCTTTCCATCGGGATGCCGCGGATCGAAGCGGACCACGAGATTCCGTGTTTCGGCCTCGGTGAGGTCATCGACCACGAGGGTGAACACCTCGTGTCCGAGTACCTCGTACACCCGGCGCAAGCCGGACAGGGGAAAGGTCTTCGCCTTCAACTGCCGGATCACCAGCATGCGGGCGGCCCTGTCGGCCTCCCCGCCGATGTCGGGAAACGCGTCCGGCGCCGCCAGGATGGCCTTCAGGATCGCCAGGCCATCGACGTCAAGCGGCACGGAAGATCTCCTTCACTTCGCCGATCAGCGGGCGGAGGATGCCGGACACGTGCGGCCCGTACTTGGCGGAGAAGGTCGGCGGGACGGCGCGCGGCATCAGCGCTTCCGCCAGGGAGGCGGCCTGCGGAATCCGTGTGGCAAGGAGTCGGAACCCGGCATCGTCCGATGCCGCTTCGGCCTCCAGCCGCGCGAGGATGTGCTGATGTTGCCGAACCTGCTGCTGGAAACGCGTCACCAGGACATGCGGCGGCCGCCGGGGCGCGGAGCCGTCCTCGTCCCGCCCCTGCTCCCAGACGATCTGGACGAAGGCATCCAGCCCGTAGGTGGAGAGATAATCGGGAATCGAGGCGACGAGCACGAGGTCTGCGCCGCGGATGGCCACTTCGGTCATCGGCGAAAGGCCGGGTGCGCAATCGAACAGGACATAGTCGTAGGCCTGCGCCAGGGGCCGGAATTCGTCCGTGAAGATTTTGCGCAGCTTGGCGTCGATTCCCCGCATGGACAGGTTCCGGGCGGTCAGCGCGTAGAGGATTTCCCGTTCGACCAGGCGCAGGTGCGGCCCCGCCGGAAGCAGGGAGAGGGCGAGGGGCTCGCCCCGATGCATCGTCACGCTCACGCCGGCACGGATGCGCGGCTGGAGCAGGGGTTTTTCGCGGGCGATCAGCTTGAGGGCGAGGTAGGCTTCCAGGGTTCGCCCGTGCGCGATCAACTCGGCCAGCAGCGCCTCGCCCGCGAGGCAGACCGATACGCTCGCCTGTGGATCGAGGTCGACGACGAGCACGCGGGCTCCGTCGGCGGCCAGGGCCTCGGCCAGCATGATGACCGTCGTGGTCTTGCCCACGCCGCCCTTCATGTTGGCCACCGCGATCAGTTTGCCGGTCATGCCCCGCGACCCATTCCGCGCTCGTCTCCTCGGACCCGGTCTGCTCTTCCGAAGTTCGGAGCTTTATCGGGCGCTGGAGCGACTACGTAGTCGAAGGAGCGGGACGAGTCTTGGCTGATCAGGTCAGGCTGGCGACAATCCTTGTGTACATCAAATCCCGATCGCGGCGCTTGCGAACCCGCGTCCGCATCGACTGGTCGGTCCGGCCTCCCTCAGCGCCCGAAGATGCCTTTCAGGAACTGCGCCGTCCGGTTGCGCTTCTTCTTGCGCTCCAGCTCGGCCGCGTCCTTGACCCAGGCGACCTGCACCACCCGGCGCTCGCCCTCGAACGGCTCGTGGCCGTGCCAGGAATTGTCGGACCGCAGGAAAGCGAACATCGTGCCCATGGTGGGCGGCACCTCGACGGCGAAGGGCTCGTAGTTCTTGCCGTCGTAGAGCACGCGCAGGCGCCCGGCGGCGGGCGCGTCCCAGGCGTCGTTCATGTAGACCAGCAGGGTCATCACCTTCGACGGGCCATCCGTGTGGATCGAGCCGTACTTCGGCTGGCTCTTCTTCATGATGGTGGTCAGGCGCGGGCACGAGACGAGGTCGAGGCCGAACTTCTCGCCGAGGATGCGCGAGAACTCGTCGCTCTCCAGTTCGTCGATGAGCGCCTTGAACCGACCTTTGAGACCCACTTCGTCGACGGTGAGGTAGCCGGGCTTGGCGATGGTGGGGAAATCCTCGCGGATCGCGTCGATGGCGCCGTGGTCGAGCACATCCGTCCCGAGGAAGAAGGTGTACGGCTCGCGCGACACGGGAGCGGCGCGCACGGCCTCGAGGTTGAGGATAGAAAGTCCCGACATGGTTGCCCCTGTACCGTTCCGTACACTGATCGGCGCCGGCTGGCGCAACAGTCGGTGGATAGAGCGCCGGATTGCGGCAAGCGGACGGCAGGGGACGGTGCTGCCCTTTTCGCGACCCATGGAAACTGCCATGCTTGGCCGATCGGAACCATTCTGAACGGCGCCCCGCCATCGTGACGAGATGCTTCGCCCTCGCCCTCTGCGTCGTCCTGGCGACGCCCGCGAGCGCCCAGACCACCGGTCGCATGACCTGTGCCGATGCCATGGCGCTGGTGAAGCGCCAGGGAGCAATCCTCCTCGATACCGGCAACCAGACCTTCCAGCGCTTCGTCCGCGACCGCAGCTTCTGCGAGATCACCGAGATCGCCGATCTCCGCTTCGTGCCGACACGGGACAACCCGGAATGTCCCATCGGCTACCGTTGCCGCGAGCCCGATTACGGCGACTGGGACTGGCAGTGATCGCTCGCGGTTTCGTGGATCGATCCGGCCGGGGGGCGCTGCGCGTGCGCGGCCACGATCTCGCCACGACCCGCCGTCACTCCCGCACCCCTGAACTCCGCCACGGCGCGCGGACCTGAAGATCATCACAGGGAGAAGACGCACGTGGCCGTATTGAGGACGGGCCTCGGCCTGCAGGCTGCCGTGACGGCGTTGTTCGCGCTCGTCCTGCTGGCGTTACCCGGGGAAGCGGCGGCGCCCCTCTACGTGTCCTTGAGCGGTCTCGCCATGGCGGGGATCCTGCTCGCCTCGGGGAAGCTCTCGGCCTACCTGAAGGTCTTCGTCTCGGTCTACGGCGTCGGTTACCTGTTCCTCGCGGGCGCCAAGCAACTCGCGGCTTTCAGCCTGCTTCCGACGACGCTGGCCGCCCTGCTGCCGCCGAGCTTCGCCGCCACCGGAGCGGTGGTCTTCGCCGGAATCGTCCTGGCGGTCTCGCATCTCGAGCCGATCCGCGCGATCACGCTCATCGCCGACCCCTACTTCGCCACCACCGACAAGCCGACGCGGGAAATCGGGCCGTTCCGGCTGTTCGGCTCCACCGAGGGCAAGATCGGTCAACGCCTCGTCGCGCTGTCGATCTTCGTCACCTTCGCGCAGGTCGCCCTGCAGCTGCGCCTGAACTTCTGGTTCCGCGACCTCTTCAACGCCCTGCAGGAATACAACGCCGACGCATTCTGGTATCAGCTCGTCTGGGTGTTCACGCCGCTCGCCACGATCTGGGTCGTGGTCGGCATGTTCGACACCTTCGTCGACGCCTCCCTGCATATCCGCTGGCGCACCTGGCTCACCCGCAGCTTCTATGGCCGCTGGCTCGACGCGGGCACGCATTACCGGGTGCCGTTCACCGACGAGCACGCGGACAACCCGGACCAGCGCATCCAGAGCGATGTGAACCTGTTCATCTCGCAGACCACGACGCTCTCCATCCGGCTGCTGTCCCAGGCCGCGACCCTGGTCTCCTTCATGGTCATCCTATGGGGCCTGTCGCGCGATTTCGTGCTCCCTTTCACCGACACCGTCGTCCCGGGTTTCCTGGTCTGGCTCGTCGTCGGCTACGCGGTGGTGGGCACCTGGCTCACCCACATCATCGGCCGCCCGCTGATCGGGCTCGACTTCCGGCAGGAGAAGGTGGAGGCCGATTTCCGCTTCTCGCTGGCCCGCACCCGGATCTACGGCGAGCAGATCGCGCTGCTGCGCGGCGAGCGCGCCGAAACGGTACGCCTCGGCAGCCTGTTCCACGAGATCGTCGACAACTACCTCGGCATCATCGTCCGGCGGATCAAGCTCGGCAGCTTCACCCTGTCCTACAGCCAGATCAGCGTCGTCTTCCCGTATATCCTGGCGGCACCCTCCTACTTCCTGAAGAAGATCACCCTGGGCCAGTTCCAGCAGACCGGTGATGCCTTCAGCAGCGTGCAATCCTCGCTGTCGTTCTTCATCAACTCCTACGTGACCATCGCGGCCTACCGGGCCAATACCAACCGCCTGTCCTCGTTTAAGCGCGCGATGACGAAAGCCGAGGCCATCGGCGGCACCGGCGAGAGCCTGTTCCAGGGGAACGACACGCGCGGCGACGTCACCGCCGCTGGCCTCACCCTCGGCCTGCCGGACGGGCGCACGATCGTCGCGGCGGATACGCTCACGATTTCCAAGGGGGGAGCGACCCTGCTCACGGGTCCGTCGGGTTCGGGCAAGTCGACCCTGTTCCGGGCGATCGCGGGCATCTGGCCGTTCGGAAAGGGTCGGATCGACCTGCCCAAGGGCCAGTCCGCCCTGGTGCTGCCGCAGCGACCCTACATTCCCCTCGGCACTCTGCGTGGGGCCGTAGTTTATCCGGCCACCACCGACCAGTTTTCGGACGACGCGATCCGGGACGCCCTGGCGGCGGCGCAATTGCCGCAGCTCGTCGACCGCCTCGACGAGGTCGATGCCTGGGACCAGCGCCTCTCGGGGGGCGAGCAGCAGCGCCTCGCCGTCGCCCGCGCGGTTCTGGCCAAGCCCGACTGGCTCTTCCTCGACGAATCCACCGCCGCCCTCGACGAGCCGACCGAGGCGGCGATCTACCGGATGCTGCGCGCGCGCCTGCCCGAGACCACCATCGTCTCCATCGGCCACCGCTCGACCCTGCACGCCCTGCACGACCGGCGCATTGACATGCGTGCCGGCGCGGATGGCCGGTTCGTGCCGACGCCCGTGGCGGCAGAGTAACCGTCTATCGAAGGAAACTCACGGCGATGGGGGCCAGCATCGCCGTGAGGAAGGCGTTAAGCCCGAGCGCGATGCCCGCGAAGGCACCGGCCACCACATCGACCTGGAAGGCGCGGGCCGTGCCGACCCCGTGGGCGGCGAGCCCGGCGGCGAACCCCCGGGCGCGCATGTCGCGGATGCGCAGGAGGTTCATGAGCGGGGTGACCAGGATGCCGCCGGTCATGCCCGTCAGCATGACGATGACGGCGGCGAGCGTCGGGTCGCCGCCGAGGGTCTGAGCGATGCCCATGGCGACACCCGTGGTGACGGATTTCGGCGCCAGCGACACGATCACCTCGCGCGGCACCCCGAAGAGGTGGCCGAGGGTCAGGGCCGAGGACAGGGCGACGACGGAACCGACGACGAGGGCCGCCAGCATCGGCGCCAGGGCGCGAAGGACCGTGGCGCGGTACTCGTAGAGCGGGAATGCCAGGGCCACGGTGGCCGGCCCCAGGAGGAAGTGCACGAACTGCGCGCCCTCGAAATACGTGGCGTAGGGTGTCCGCGTCACCTCCAGCACCGCGGCCGTGAGGGCGATGGCCACCAGCACCGGGTTGGCCAGGGGATTCCGGTTCGTCGCCGTGGCGATCCGGTCGGCCACGACGTAGGCCACCAGGGTCACGGTGAGCCACAGGAGCGGCGTCCGCGACAGGTAGACCCAGACGGCGAAGTCGCCGGTCACGCCCCCTCCCCCGAGCGCATCCAGCGCGAGACCCAGACGAAGGTGAGAGCCGTGGCGGCGAGCGTCGTCAGGGTCGAGACCACGACGATGACGGCCAGGGCCGCCCCGTGCACGGCGAGCACGTCGAGGCGTCCGACGATGCCGGCGCCGGCCGGCACGAACATCAGGGAGAGGTTGGCCAGGAGCCCGCGCCCGGCGCCCTCGAGCTGCCCGTTCACCAGGGGCGGCGGCAGGATTTTGGCCGCGACCCGCGCGTAGCGGTCGCGGACCACGAGGAAGACGAGCAGCAGGGCCATTCCGATGACGGGGCCGGGCACCGGCACCCCGGTGGCCCGGGCCAGGGCCTCGCCCAGGAGCTGGGCCGCCAGGATCAGGGTCAGGCCGATGATCATGAGACCGTTCCTACGGAACGGCCGCGAGGGGATCTCCGGCGCGGGCCTTGGCGATGCCGGCCTCGTCGAAGCCGAGCAATCCGCCGAGGCGCCAGACCAGGGCCTCCTCGAACTCGTGGACGGTCCCGTCGGCCGCGGCGACGGACCACGCCATGGCGAGCAGCCGCGCCTTCTGGTCGTGCCCGGCTTCGTGGCCGATCATCTCCACCAGGGCCGCCATGTCCCGGGTCTGCGCATCGAAGGCGGCGGCGCGCGCGATCAGGGCTTCGGCCTCGCCCCGGGTTTCGGCGAAGCGCCCCTCGACGAGACGGGCGAGGCGCTCGGTCTCCTCCGGTGCCAGAATGCCGTCGGCCCGTGCCACGTGGACGAGGAGCGCGATGGCGGCAAGGCGCTCGTCGGCCCCCTCGGCGACGTCGGCGGGCTGCCCGAGCCCGAAGGCGTCGGCGGCATAGGCGCGCAGGCGGGCGAAGAGCGACATGGCGATCCTTTGAAGACGGTCCCCAACCCTTCGAATCCGCGGGAGCCCCCGTCAAGCAAGCCGGCCCGCCCTGCCCCGGCCGACCGCACGATGCCCGCGCATAGTGTCCCGCCTGCATCGCGACACCCCGTAACCGCCGCGCCGTCCCGGACCATCTTGCCAATTCCGACCCGGCCGGATATGACCCTGCCAACGACGCCGCGCCGACCTTCCGGTCCGCACCGCCTCGCGCCGCAATAGCTCAGCTGGTAGAGCACCTCATTCGTAATGAGGGGGTCGGGGGTTCGAATCCCTCTTGCGGCACCACCGATTCCCCACTGCAGCGCCCGGCCGGAAACGCCCGCTCTTCGATCAGCTCGGAGAGGCGTCCGCGGACCTCGACCCGCTGGTGGCCCGTTCCCTGAAAAGCAGCACGGGTCGGGTTCGATCCAGGGGCGAACCGAGCAACGATCGCGCCGTTTCGTCGTAAGACGATGAAGGGGACGGCCTGGGACGACAGGTTTTACGCCCGCCGCAGGCCGTCCACGATTCCGAGCCGTGATCAGCCGAAGGAGCTGAAGCCCTCGAAGCTCTCGGTATGGAAGGCCGCGAGATCCGCGTCTTCTGCGGGTGTCGGGGAAACGTCTTCAGACGGTATGTCCGGCATTCGCTTGAGTGGGTTTGGATGGATCTCGTCAGAGACAGATGCGAGCGGCGAGGCGGAGCGATCGTGCTGCACGTCTTTGGTCATCCAGGCTCCTCAGGTGGTGCGCCGCACTTACGGCGAAGCTTGAGATAGCCCGATCCGTCCTGATTCGGGAACCGTGCACAGGTTGCATGTGCCATGAGCCTCGGTTCTGCGCTTGGCAGGAAGCGGCCCCACCATGGCCGGCCGACCTTCTCCAGCGACGGCCTGCTCCAGCGCTTCCAGGCGTCACTGTCGCGTCTCGGGCGGAGACGGGCCGCACGGGTTCTCCACGATGGAGGCTTGTGCCGTCGTCACGCCGTTTCGCCGAGGTGCGCAGCCCGGGAGCGGGTCACGTTCATGACCCAACGGGCCTCCATTCGAATTGGACCTCGGCGGCCGGGTTCGATGCGAGCTGCTTGCCGAGGTTCCTGCGTGGCGGGTGGGTTCTGACCAAAAGGGCGAACGAGGCCCGCATCCATCCTCAAACCGGTCGCCGGCCCCCGACCGGCTTCATCATGTGGGTTCGGCGCACCGTCTCGCCCACTCACCAGCACCATGCTAGTCCAGCAGCATGACACGCTGGCTTCAGATCACTCTCTTCATCCTCCTGATCACGCTCGGGGCGGTCACCTTCTGGTGGTTCACACAGGCCCCACCGGTTGGTGGGTTGGCGCAGTAGCAGGGTTCTGCTCCGCCAGCTCGGTGCGCGATGTCATTCGAGGAACGGCGGAACAGATGCGACCCGCATCAGGGGACCTGGAATCGCCGTCTCGGCCTGCTCGCGTAGGCGGACCTCATGCCGACGCACGAAAAGCCGGAGCCCGAACCACCGAAGACAACCATCGTGAGGAGGGCAAGGCCGACGGGGACCGGACCATCGGATCACGCCCATCGACCCTAGGCGACGGCCCGCGACGGGATCGGCCGGGTTCCAGACCAGCGCGCGATCGTCTCCGGCACGGTGGCGGCAGGGCCGGGCTTCGCGATGAGGTAGCCCTGGCCCTCGTCGCAGCCCTCCGCCTGGAGGCGGTCAAACTGGGTCTGGGTCTCGATTCCCTCGCCGGTGGTCCGCATGCCCAGGCTGGAGCCCAGTCCGATCACTGCCCGGACAATGAGACCGGAATCGGATGCCGGCGTGATGTCGCGCACGAACGACTGGTCGATCTTGATCTTGTCGAAGGGAAAGCTGCGCAGGTAGCTCAAGGACGAGTAGCCCGTGCCGAAATCGTCCATGGCGATGCGGACCCCGAGGCGCCTCAGGGCGTGCAGGGTCGCCAGGGTGGCAACGTTGTCCTTGAGCAGGACGGATTCCGTGATCTCGAGTTCGAGGCGCTCGGGCCGAAGCCGGCTGGCCGCCAGGGCCTCGCGCACGGAGGCGACGATGATCTCGTCGCGGAACTGCACCGCCGAGACGTTGACCGCGACCTTGATGCCGTCGGGCCAGCGCATGGCCTCCTGGCAGGCGGTCTTCAGGCACCAGGCGCCCAGTGGCACGATGAGGCCGATCTCCTCGGCGATGGTGATGAATTCGCCCGGCGAGACGAGGCCGCGCGTCGGGTGGATCCAGCGCACCAGGGCCTCGAACCCGCCGATGCGCCGGGCCCGGAAGTCGTAGATGGGCTGGTAGTGCAGCTGGAATTCGCCGTTGGCCAGGGCCTCGCGCAGGTCGAGCTCGAGGGCACGCCGGGCCTGAAGGCGGATGTCCATGTCGATCTCGAAGAAGCGCCACGTGCCCCGACCGTCGGCCTTGGCACGGTACAGGGCGACGTCGGCGTTCTTGAGGAGCTTGTCGCAACTGGTGCCGTCGCCCGGTGCGAAGCAGATGCCGATGCTGACCCCGACGCTGACCTGATGTCCGTCGAGGGTGTAGGGCGTGCTGATCACCTCGACGATGCGCCGGGCCAGCACCGCGGCGTCGTCCGGGCGATGGATGTCGCTGAGGATGATCGCGAATTCGTCGCCGCCGAGGCGCGCGACCGTATCGACCTCGCGCACGCAGGCACCGAGGCGCTCGGCCACGGCGCGCAGGAGCGCGTCGCCGACGGGATGCCCCAGGGTGTCGTTGACCTCCTTGAACCGGTCGAGGTCGAGGCAGAGCACGGAGAACCGGCTGCCGCGTCCGAGATGGGCCAGGGCTTCGTTGATACGCTCGACGAAGACCGTCCGGTTCGGCAGGCCGGTGAGCACGTCGTGGCGGGCCATGAAGGCGATGCGCGCCTCCGCCTGCCGACGTTCGGTCACATCCTCGTAGGTCGCCACCATCCCGCCGCCGGCCACGGATTTGTGGGAGATGGCGATGATCCGGCCGTTCTTGAGATGCTTCAGGTCCCGTCCCTTGATCGTCCCCTCCGGTCCGGTCAGGGCAACCTCACGGCCCAGCGCCGCAATGCCCCCGAGGGCGACGAGTTTCTCGTGTGCGAGGCCGAGGATGTTGGAATCCGGCGGCAGATCGAAGATTTCGAGATAGCGGCGGTTGACGACGGTGAGCCGGCCCTCGGCATCGAACAGGCACAGGCCCTGGGACATGTTGTCGAGGGCCGTGTCCAGGCGCAGGTTGGTCGAGACGAGATCGGCTTCCTGCTCCTTCAGCAGGGTGATGTCGCTGCACACGGCCATGAAGCCGCCATCCTGGGTCCGGCTCCGACCGATCCGCAACCAGCGGCCGTCGCTCAGTCGGTGCTCGCCGTTCTCGTAGGAGGGGTGAAGGAGGGCGCGGGCGAGATTGGTCGAATCCGCTGTGGCCGCGGCGAGCTGCGCCACGGTGGTGCCGGGTGGGATCGAACCCGCATCCACGCCGAGATAGGATTCGGCCTGGCCGTTGGTGAGGGTGACGTGCCCCTCCGCATCCACCACCACGATACCCTCCTGCGAGGTCTCGAGGGCGTCGGCGAGGTGGGCCTCGGCGGTGACCCGTTGGGCGACCTCCTGCTCCATGGCGCTGCGGATGTTGGCGCGCATGACCTCCATCGAGGCGAGGAGCCGGCCGACCTCGTCGGCGCTGCCGGCCGGGATGTCGCCGCTGAGATCACCCGCAGCGATCCGCGATGCGACCTGGGAGGCATCGGCCAGGGGGCGGATGATGCGGCGGCCCAGGGCGTAGGCCACCGTGCCGGACAGCAGGATGGCGATGAGCGTGCCGATGAGGTTGAGCATCGTCTCGCGGGCGACGACCGCACGGGCCTCCTGCCGGTAGGTGAAGCCGTCGCCCGCGGTGTAGTTGATGAGAAGGTCGAAGTTTTCCTCGGCCGCCACGGCGTGCCGGTCGAGGGCGGCCCAGGCCGCCTCCTGACCCGGTCCGTCCGAGAGCTTCAGGCGCGCACCGAGCCATTCCTCGACCTCGCCGGCCACGGCCACGGCCGCCCGGCTCGCCCGGACCGACTGCGCCCGGTCGACGGCGATTTCGAGACTTTCCGTATAGGATTGTCGGAGGGCGGCGATCCGCTGGTTGAGGGCGCCGCGCATGGTCGCGTCGTTGGTCGTCCAGCGTCGGGCATCGGCGGCGCGCATGCCGGCGAAATCGGCGGCGGCCGCGCGCGCGTAATTGATCGACATCAGCGAATTGTCGAACGTCCGGCTCACGAGTTCGTCGGCGCGGCGGATGCTGGTGGCCGCGGACAGGCCGAGGGTCGCCGTAATGGTGCTGGTGACGAGGAACGCGATGGTGATGCGGCCGCGGATCGTGCCAAGCATCCGCCGGGCGCCGGCAAGGGCGGCATGCGGGAGTGGAGATTTGCGGTGAGAGGGAGCTCTCTCAGGGGGGATCATCGACAGGTTCCCGTGGCCGAATTCTTAGGTCTCGGCATGGAGCCCCAAGCCTTGGCAGCGACAGGTTAAGGTGACCTTGCGGTCCTGCAGCGGTCCCGCTGTCCGCCAATGCATGGCGACACTCCGATCGAACGGGTTTCGGCGTCCGACAGCACGGCGTACCCAGTGGACGCTGAAGCAGGTACTTAACCCGGTTTTTACTTCGCTGGCGGCACCGTGACCCCCGAATGGCAATGGCTGGGCTCGCCCCCCGATGTCTCGGCGCAGCGACATCCGGCCGAACCGCCGGACAGGAGGGTCCATGCACGCTCTGTTTCGTATCGCCGCGATGGCGGCCTTTGCGGCTACGGGCGCCACCGTCATGATGGTCTCGGCCATCGGTGGACGCGTCCACGAGGTCTCGCAGAAGGGGCGTGCGTTCCAGCCGGCGGCCCTCGTGATCAAGCGCGGTGAGACCGTGCAGGTTCTCAACGACGACGCCGACCTCCTGCACCATGCCTATGTCGACGCACCGGACTTCACGTTCGATTCCGGGGATCAGGAACCCGGCGAGAAGGCCAGGATCGTGTTTCCCGTCGCCGGAACCTTTGCGGTGCTGTGCGGCATCCATCCGAAGATGAAGCTCACGGTGACCGTCGAGGCGCGCTGAGGCCGCCACAGGCCGTGGCAGTGACCCGGCTCAGAGGATCGCGGAGCCGTACAGGGCTGCGTGGGCTCCGTAATAGAGACCGATGAAGCATGCGAGCGCCGTGGCGTAGCCGACCGGCATCGTCACGAGCCGGCGCAGGCGCTGCGGAACGGCCACGTCGTCCGCGGCGATGGCGACCATGGCGACGATGATCGGGGCATGCCCGATGGCGTCGATCTTGCCGAACTGGAAGATCGCGGAGACGAAGGCTGCGCCCAGCAGGATCGCGGCGATGCGGCGGATCAGGGGCGTGCAGACCAGGGCGAAGGCGAGGACGAACTCCACCGCGCCGGCGGCCTTCATGAAGTACTCGCCATCGAAGCCCATGGTCATGGCCGGGTGCTCGAGGAAGAGCGGGAACGTCCATTGGGGATAGGCCCATTTCTCGACGGACGCCCACATCAGGGTGATGGCGGCGGCGTAGCGCACCACGTCGAGGGGGCGCAGGCCGAACAGCTTCCGCTGGAACGTCGTCAGCACGAGGTAGACGGCGACGCCGAGGAAGATCGGGTAATCGGCGAGATGGAAGGCGCCGTACTGGCTCGCCGCGATGGCGAACAGCGCGACGATGCCGGCGGCTGAGAACGGCAGGGTCGTGCGCCATAGGAAGCCGGCCGCGATGGCGAGCTGCAGCCAGGGCAGCGCCGCGTTCGTCGTGGTGAGCTCCGGCGTCAGGATGACGCCGCCGAGGGACCAAAGGGCCACGAAGAACCCGCCGCATACGGCGCGGAACAGGAGCTCCGTGTTGGCGCGCGCCCAGCCCGTCACCCGGTCGAGGGATCGGGTCAGGGCCGCGCCGAGCACGGTGCCTTCGAGGAGCCCGCCGACCACGAGGGCGAGGACGGAGAGGGCGGCGAGCTTCTCGAAGTCGTCGCAGAGCACGGTCTCGAGTCCGCGCGGCGCTCCGACGACGTCGTAGGCGCAGAACCACTTCACATGTGCTTCGGCCGCACCTGCCCCAGTAAGGCTCAGGCAAACCGCGGCCGTCCAGGCTGCCGGGCGCGGCAGCCGTGCACTCGGGATACGCATCGGGGAAAATCCTGACGGAAGACTTTTACGGAAGACTTCGGAACGTCCAGCTCGGGGTCGGGATGTCGTCCCCGGCACGATGAAATCTACGCAATTTTAACGAGATGCGGAAGGTTTCCGTTAACAAAGATAACTCAATGGTTAACGCCATGCACCGTCTTTGGTCGGCCATCGGCTTACGCCGCTTTGCGGGCGCGGAAACCTTTTGTGAAGCGTGTGGAAGGGTTGAAGACCGGCCCGAGGAGTTCGGTAACCTGCTCGGGTTCAGCGTGCCGGTGTCGTCTCCGCTGGGGTGCCCGCCGATGGTCGTCGTTCTGAGTGCCACAAGTCTGTTCGCGGGCGGAGCCCTGTCGTACGCCTCCATCCGGGCGCCCGAACATACGGAGCGTTACGAGCTCTGGAGCGGTCGCCTGCTGCTGGCGGGCCTCGTCCTCGTCGGCGCGTGCCTCCCCCTCGCGCGCTGACGGTCGCCTCGCATGGGAATGGTCGTGATCGACGCCGCGTGAGGATTCGGGCTTCGCGCCGACGGATCAGCGCGGCGTGGGAGCGCCCGCCGTTGCAGAAGGGGCCGTGCTCGTCAGCGTCTGGAGAAAGGCGATCAGGTCGGCTTTCTCGGAGGACGTCAGGTTGAGGGGCCGGACATCCGGCGCGCGGCTCGGGCGATCGATGCCTCCGCGGTCGTAGAGGTCGATGACCGCCTCCAAGGTCGGCAAGGAACCGTCATGCATGTAGGGCGCCCGGATGGCGATGTCCCGCAGGCTTGGCGTCTTGAAGGCGTAGCGCAGGGTCCGTGAGGTCGGGAAGAAGGCGCCCCGCCCGATGTCTTCGCCCTGGCCGACGCCGATATCGTGGAACGAGGCGTCGGTGAACGCCGCACCGCCATGACATTCCGCGCAGCGGGCCTTGCCCGTGAACAGGCGGAACCCGTCCTGGGCCCGTATCGGAATCGCCCGCGTGTCTCCCGCGATCCAGCTGTCGAAGGCCGAGGGGCCCGGCCGGATCGTCCGCTGGTAGGTGGCAAGAGCCTGTTCGATGGTGGCGCGCGTGATCGCGTCGTTCGGGAACGCGGCGGCAAACGCGCGGACATAGGCGGCGTCCCCCCGAAGGCGCTGGATCAGGACGCTCTCGGGCAGATTCATCACCGTGGGTGACGTGATCGGCGTGAACGTCACGTGTTCCAGCGAGCGGAACTTGCCATCCCAACCGAGGATCGGTGCCATCGCCGCGTGCAGGAGAGTCGGCGTGCGCACCTTCATCGGCATGCCGACCTCGCCGATCCCGCGCGGCCGGTTCTCGCTCCAGCCCTTGGACGGATCGTGACACGAGGCGCAGGACATCGATCGGGTGCCCGAGAGGGCCGGATCGAAGAAGAGACGCTGACCGAGGACAGCCTTCTCGGCGCTGTAGGGATTGGTGGCGGGAAACACCGGCTCGTCCGGTGTCAGGAATGCCGCCCGCGCATCGGCGATATCGGACACGGCCTGGGCCGGTCCGGGAATCGTGCCCATGGCAAGGCTCGCCGCGTAAGCGACCAGCCCGGCCACCGCGCAGGCGCCACTGATCTTCCACCGCATCGTGGTCTCCTGAGGGACCCGGAAGGCTACCGCTCAGGAGTGAACAATTCGTCACCTCGGCCGGTCATACGTCGCAAGCTTCCGACTCCGCATGACCGGCAAGACCTGGGCAGCGCGGCAGTGGAGATTCAGTCGAGGCCGAGCATCAGGCCGATGTTCTGCACTGCTGCACCCGACGCGCCCTTCCCGAGGTTGTCCAGGCGCGCGACGAGGACAGCCTGGCCGTAGGGATCGGAGCCGAAGACCCGTAATTCGAGGCGGTCCGTGTCGTTGAGATCTTCCGGCTCGAGGCGCTCGGGATGCGGACCGGGGATCATGCTGACGAGGTCGGAGCCGGCATAGTAGGCTCGCAATGCCGCTTCGAGGGAGGCCGCCTTCGGCTTGCCCGGGAGCGTATCGAGGTGGAGCGGGATGCTCACCAGCATGCCCTGGCGGAAGTTGCCGACGGACGGAATGAAGATCGGCCGCCGCGTCAGGCCGCCATAGACCTGCGTTTCGGGCAGGTGCTTGTGGGTGAAGGCGAGGCCGTAGAGCTGGAACGGCGCCCCCTCCCCCGCCTCGTAGGTCTCGATCATGCCCTTGCCGCCACCGCTGTAGCCGCTCACCGCGTTGATGCTGATGGGTGAATCGGCCGGGATCAGGCCGGCCTCCACGAGGGGCCGGATCAGCGCGATGGCGCCCGTGGGATAGCAGCCGGGGTTCGCCACCCGGCGTGACTCGCGGATCGCCTGCGGCTGGCCCGGCGTCAGCTCGGGGAAGCCGTAGGCCCAGGCCGGATCGACCCGGTGGGCGGTGCTGGCGTCGAGGATGCGCGGTCCGCCGCCGGGCATGGAATCGGCGAGCGCCACCGTCTCGCGGGCCGCGTCGTCGGGCAGGCACAGGACCACAAGGTCCGCGGACTCCATCAGGGCGCGCTTGACCGAGATGTCCTTGCGGCTCTCGTGCGGGATGCTCTTCAGGGCGACGCGGTCCTCGCGTTCCAGGCGCTCGCGGATGCCGAGACCGGTGGTACCCGCCTCGCCGTCGATGAAGACCGTGGGCCTGTGCCCCGTACCGTACTCGCTCATTGCCGTGTCGTTCCCGCCGCTGGTCCGTCCGTGCCGTCGCCCCGCGTGATGCGATGCGGCGGCCGCCTTGTCGAGGCGATGCTATCGCCGGGCCAAAGGACGATTTCATGACAGATGGGGATGCACTTCCCAGCGTGGAACGCAGGGCTGCCCCTCCGGTTGTTTCCCGGAACCAGCAATTCGGGATGCGCCCATGTCCGCCACCGCGAAGAAGACCGATCCGGCCCTGTGGGAGAAGGTGAAGAAGGAGGTCACCGAATCCGACAAGGGCGGCAAGCCTGGCCAATGGTCGGCCCGAAAGGCGCAGGCCGCGACCAAGGCCTACAAGGATGCGGGCGGCGGCTACGCGGGCAAGAAGTCGTCGGACAACCACCTGACGGAATGGACCGAGGAGAAGTGGGACACGAAGTCGGGTGAGAAGAGCGGCGAGACCGGCGAGCGCTACCTGCCGAAGGCCGCCCGCGAAAAGCTCTCCGACGCGGAGTACGATCGGTCGACGCAGAAGAAGCGTGCCGATTCCGCCAAGGGCCGACAGCACTCGAAGCAGCCGGCCGACGTGGCGAAGAAGGCCGCGACGGCCCGCGACGCGGACGGGAGGACCAAGGCCGACCTCCTGGCGAAGGCCCGTGAGAAGAACATTCCCGGCCGCTCGAAGATGTCGAAAGGCGAACTTGCACAGGCCCTGCATGCCTGAGCCGGCGATTGCCGTTCCCGGGCGCGGCGCCTAGACCACGGGCGGATTCATCGTTCGAGGAAAGGCTCCCCACGTGTCGCGAACGGTGCGCTGCCGGCTCGATCCCGTCCATCAGATCGTGGCCGAGGCGGCTGGGGTGTGGCGCGCGGTCGGCTCGGATCCCTACTTCCGCATCCTGCCGCCCGAGGGCCGGCGCCGACATCGCGGCGGCTGGGTCCGCATCCGCGCCGACCTCGCGCCGCTGGGCCGGACCAAGCTGGTGCCGTTGCTCTACATCGACGACGGCCATGGATTTCGCGAGGCCCTAACGATTCCCCTCGAACGGGGCGAGGCCGGGATCGACAATCTCGTGCGCCTGCCGCGCCGGGTGCGCGGCTTGCGCCTCGATCCCCTAAGTGGCGCCGGAGGGTTCACCCTTCACGATGTCACCCTCGACCATCTCGGCTTCCCGGCCGCCTGCGCGGAGATCGCCCGGCGCCTCGTGGCGCGTCTGCCGCCCGCCGAACGTCCCCTCCCCCGCCTCGCCGCCCGCGTCGCGGGACTGATCCGGCGCCGCCCGACCCGCGCCCTATGGCGCGACTTCCTCGACGCTGCGAAACCGCGTCCGGTGCCGGCTTCCTACGCCGCCTGGATCGAGGCGGTGGAAACGCCCGGCCGCCCGTCCGTGCCCGCCATGCGGGCGGCCATCGCCGGATTCGGGTTCACCCCGCGCATCTCCATCGTGATGCCCGTCTACGACACGCCGAAGGTCTGGCTCGAAGCCGCCATCGCCTCCGTGCGGGCGCAGGCCTACAAGAATTGGGAACTGTGCCTCTGCGACGACAACTCGCCGAGCCCGCATGTTTGGCCGATGCTCCAGGCGTTCGCCGCCGCCGAGCCCCGGATCAAGCTGCACCGGCGCGAGCGGAACGGGCGCATCTCGGCGGCCTCCAACGACGCCATGGCGCTGGCGACGGGCGTCTACATGACGCTCATGGACCACGACGACGCGATCCCCGACAACGCGCTCTACGAGTTCGTCCGGGTCCTCAACGACGATCCGACCGTCGACTTCCTCTACTCGGACGAGGACAAGATCTCCGTCGAGGGCGTGCGCTACGATCCGTTCTTCAAGCCGGACTGGTCGCCGGAGGCCCTGGAGGCGTGCATGTACACGGCGCACTTGGCCCTCTACCGCATGGACATCGTCGCGCGCATCGGCGGGTTTCGCGACGAATGCAACGGCGCGCAGGATTACGACTTCGCCCTGCGCTACACCGAGCACGTCCGGAATGTCCGTCACGTGCCGAAGGTGCTCTACCACTGGCGCGCCATCCCGGGCTCCACCGCCCAGACCATGGACAACAAGGACTACGTCATCGCGGCGGCCGTGCGCGGTCTCGAGGACCGGGCACGGCGCACCGGCACCCTCGATTTCGTCCGCCCCTCCCCCTATGCCGGCTGCTTCTTCCTGCGCCGCAAGCTCGTCGGCGCGCCGCGCGTCTCCATCGTGATCCCGAGCGCCGGCCGCGACAGCGTGGTCGCAGGCCGAACCGTCGATCTCCTCGCCGAATGCCTCGCCAGCATCCGGGCGAAGAGCACCTATCGGGACATCGAGATCGTCGTCGTCGACAATGGCGACCTTCGCGCAGCGACCCGGGCCGCCCTCGAACGTCATGAGGCGCGGCAGGTCACCTACGCGGAGCCCGGCTTCAACGTCGCCGCCAAGATGAACCTCGGGGCCGGCGCCACCACCGGCGAGATCCTGGTCTTTCTCAACGACGACATCGCGGTGATCACCCCCGACTGGATCGAGGCGATGTTGGCGCTGCTCCAGATCGACGGTGTCGGCGCGGTGGGCCCGAAGCTGCTGTTCGAGACCGGCGAGATCCAGCACGCGGGCGTCTCCATCGTCGATGCCACGCCCGATCATGTCCGGCGCGGCTATCCCGGCGATGATCCGGGGCACTTCTTCTCCACGGTGGGTAACCGCAATTACCTCGCGGTGACCGGCGCCTGCCTGATGGTCCGGAATGACGATTTTGCAGCGCTCGGCGGCTTCGACGAGGACTACGTCGTCAATTACAACGACGTCGATCTGTGCCTGCGCCTTTGGGAGCGCGGCCAGCGCATCGTCTACTGCGCCCAGGCCGAACTCTACCACTACGAGAGCCGCAACCGCGCCCGCACCGTCGATCCGGCCGAGCATGATCGGTTCCGGGCGCGCTGGGCGGAAAAGATCCCGCACGATCCGTACTACAGCCCGTGGTTCGAGGCCCTTCCGCCGACCTTCGAACTCGACCCGGCACGGTTCTGAACGCGCCCGAGCCTTCGCTTGTCGCGAAGGCTCGGTGCCGGACTCCCGAATTGCGAACCAGTCTAATTCGCGGTTCTGTCCGCCCCTGGCGATGCGTGAAATGCGCTCCGCCACCGGAATCGCGGCATGCAGTCAGTCCAGAGCTTGGGGGGAGACGCGACGGTCTGGTTGACCGGCGCCCTGCTCGTGCTCTGCATGGGCCTGTGGGCGAGCGGCCTCGTGGCCGAGATCGTCACCGCCCTGCTGTTCTTTGCCGTGGCGATGCTTTTCCGGCTGGCGCCCGCCAATGTGGTGTTCTCGGGCTTCGCTTCGTCGGCGTTCTGGCTCGTGCTCGGCGGCATGGTCGTGGGCTTGGCCATGACCCGCACCGGCCTCGGGGATCGCCTGGCACGAAGCCTGTCGGACCACCTGTCGGGGTCCTACACGGTCTTCATCGCCGGCCTGGTGGCGCTCGCCTTCGGGATCGCCTTCGTGATGCCGTCCAACCTCGGGCGCATCGCCCTGCTGGTGCCGGTGGTGCTCGCCCTCTGCGACACCTACGGCCTCGGCCCCGGGCGGCCCGGCCGCCACGGTGCCGTCCTGGCCGTCGGCGTCGCCACTCCGATCCTGTCCGCCGCGATCCTGCCGGCCAACGTGCCCAATCTCGTCATGGCCGGCACGGCCGAGGCCCAATACGGCCTGCACCTCGCCTACCTGCCCTACCTCCTCCTGCACGCCCCGGTGCTGGCCCTGGTGAAGGGCGCGATCCTGGTCGCCTGCGTCGTCCGGCTGTTCCCCGACCGACTCACGGTTGTGGATGACGGCGCCCTCGCCGTCGCGCCGATGACACCGGAGGCGCGGCGTCTCGCCGTGATCCTCGTCGCCACCCTCGGCTTCTGGGTCACCGACAGCCTGCACCACATTGCGCCGGCCTGGATCGGACTCACCGCGGCGGTGATCTGCCTGATGCCACGCATCGGCGTGCTGCCGGCCGACGCCTTCGGGGCCGTCAACCTGCGCACCTGCTTCTACGTCGCGGCCCTGCTCGGCCTCGTCGCCACGGTGAACGCCACCGGACTTGGGGCCAGCCTTGGACATGCGCTTCTCGCCCTTGCGCCCCTGGCGCCCGACGCGCCGGCCTACAATTTCGGTATTCTCACCGGCATCAGTGCGGTGCTCGCCCTCGTCGTCACCGCCAACGGCGCGCCGGCGCTCTATACGGCCTTGGCCGGCGAGATGGCGCGAGTGAGCGGCCTCGATCTCGCCAGCGTGGTGATGGTGCAGGTGGTCGGCTACTCGACCCTGTTCCTGCCCTATCAGGCGCCGCCCATCGTCATGGCGATGGATCTCGGGCGTGTGCCGCTGGTGCAGGCGACGAAGCTCACCCTGGTGCTCGGCGCGGCGTCGCTGCTCATCGTCGCACCGCTGGATTACGCCTGGTGGCGCGTCCTCGGGAGGTTGCCGTGAAGCCTCCGCGCCCGACTTACGATCCGAGAAAACTGTCGCCACTCCCGTTCCTCCGCGACAGGTTGCGGATTGGCGCCTGGCCACGGGCAGATTAGAGACGATCCAAATTCTTTTTGCACTGCAGCGTCGGCATGGCGCGCAACCACCATCGAGGACCGCGAAACACGATGGCTCCCACCGCCCGACCCACGGTCACAGCGCCGCTCTCGCCACACCTCCAGATCTACCGCTGGACCTGGACCATGGCGATGTCGGTGTTCCACCGCATCACCGGCACCGCGCTCTACGGCGGCACCGCCCTCGTGGCGATCTGGCTCGTCGCCCTGGCCTCCGGCCCTGCGGCCTATGCCTGGGTGGCGTGGTTCTTCGGCTCGATCTTGGGCAGGCTGGTGCTGTTCGCCTACACCTGGATCCTGATGCACCACATGCTCGGGGGCTTGCGCCACTTCGTCTGGGATGTCGGCCAGGGTTTCGACCGCGCGCGCCGCATGAATCTCGCACGCGGCACCCTCATCGCCTCCGTGATCGCCACCGTGGCGATCTGGGCCGTCGCCCTTCTCGTGCGCTGAGGACCTGATCCATGGCCGAGACCGCAAAGACCTCCCTCCGCACCGCCCGCTCCCGCGTGAAGGGACTCGGCGCCTCCGGGCACGGGGCCGGGCATTGGTGGCAGCAGCGCGTCACCGCAGCCGCCAACGTGCCCCTGATGATCGGCTTCATCGTCATCATCGCGATGATGGCCGGCCGGCCCTACCCTGAGGCCGTCGCCCTGGTGTCGCACCCCCTGGCGGCCCTCATCCTCATCGGCGGGGTGATCTCGGTGACCCTGCACATGCGCATCGGCATGCAGGTCGTCATCGAGGATTACGTCCACGACAAGGGCCTGAAGTTCGCCGCCCTGTTCGCCAACACCACCTACGCCGTCGCCGTCGCGGTGGCCTGCCTCTACGCGATCCTGCGCGTGAGCCTCGCCCGCCTCGTCTGACCGCATCCGAGAACCGAAGGGACTTTCCCATGGCCAGCAACGGATCGAACGGCGCCCCCGCCTACACGATCAACGACCACACCTTCGACGTGGTCATCGTCGGGGCCGGCGGTGCCGGCCTTCGCGCCACGGTGGGCTGCTCTCAGGCGGGCCTGCGCACCGCCTGCATCTCGAAGGTGTTCCCCACCCGGTCGCACACGGTGGCGGCACAGGGCGGCATCTCGGCCTCCCTCGGCAACATGGGGCCGGACGACTGGCGCTGGCACATGTACGACACCGTGAAGGGCTCGGACTGGCTCGGCGACCAGGATGCCATCGAATACCTCGTGCGCAACGCCCCCGCGGCGGTCTATGAGCTCGAGCATTGGGGCGTGCCGTTCTCGCGCACCGAGGAAGGCAAGATCTATCAGCGCCCCTTCGGCGGCATGACCACCGAGTACGGCAAGGGCACCGCCCAGCGCACCTGCGCCGCCGCCGACCGCACCGGCCACGCCATGCTCCATACGCTTTACGGGCAGGCGGTGAAGAACAACACCAACTTCTTCATCGAGTACTTCGCCCTCGACCTCATCATGGACGAGGACGGCCGCTGCCTCGGCGTCATCGCCATCGATCAGGCCACGGGTGAGATCCACCGCTTCCGCGCCCAGCAGACGATCCTGGCCACCGGCGGCTACGGCCGCTCGTACTTCTCGGCCACCTCCGCCCACACCTGCACGGGCGACGGCAACGCCATGGTCCTGCGCGCCGGCCTGCCGCTGCAGGACATGGAGTTCGTGCAGTTCCACCCCACCGGTATCTACGGTGCCGGCTGCCTCATCACCGAGGGCGCCCGCGGCGAGGGCGGCTACCTCACCAACTCCGAGGGTGAGCGCTTCATGGAGCGCTACGCGCCGAGCGCCAAGGATCTCGCCTCCCGTGACGTGGTCTCGCGCTCGATGACCATGGAAATCCGGGCCGGGCGCGGCGTCGGCAAGGGTCAGGACCACATCTACCTGCACCTCGACCACCTCGACCCGGCGATCCTGCACCAGCGCCTGCCCGGTATCTCGGAATCCGCGAAAATTTTCGCGGGCGTCGACGTCACCAAGGAGCCGATCCCGGTGCTGCCGACGGTCCACTACAACATGGGCGGCATCCCGACGAACTATCACGGCGAAGTCCTGACCCTGAAGAACGGCAACCCCGACACGGTGGTGCCGGGCCTGATGGCGCTGGGCGAAGCCGCCTGCGTCTCCGTCCACGGCGCCAATCGCCTCGGCTCGAACTCGCTCATCGACCTCGTGGTGTTCGGCCGGGCCGCGGGTCTCCGCTGCGCCGAGATCGTCGAGCCGGGCCGGCGCCAAATGGACCTGCCGAAGGACTCGGCCGACAAGGCGCTCGCCCGTCTCGACCGCTTCCGCTACGCCGACGGCGCCACGCCGACCTCGGAGCTGCGCGCCGAGATGCAGAAGACCATGCAGAATAACTGCGCCGTCTTCCGCACGGGCGAAGTTCTGGAAGAGGGCAAGACCCTCATCCACAAGGTCGCCTCGGGGCTCGCCGACATCCACGTCACCGACCGCTCGCTGATCTGGAACACCGACCTCCTCGAAACCCTGGAGTTCGACAACCTCATCGGCCAGGCCGTGGTCACCATGGAATCGGCGGCCAATCGCAAGGAGAGCCGCGGGGCGCATGCCCGTGAGGACTTCCCCGATCGCGACGACAAGGAATGGATGAAGCATACCCTCGCCTGGATGGACGACAAATCCAAGCAGGTCACCATCGATTACCGCCCGGTGCACACCTACACCATGTCGAACGAGATCCAGTACATCGAGCCGAAGGCACGGGTGTACTGAGGAATCAGTACCGCACGTGCTTCCAACGATGAATTTCTCGAGACGGAATTAGGCACGCCAAATCATGGCTCAGTTCAACCTTCCCAAAAACTCGCAAATGACCGAGGGCAAGACTTGGCCCCGGCCCGTCGGCGCCAACAACCTCCAGGAATTCCGGATCTACCGCTGGAATCCCGACGACGGGAAGAACCCCCGCGTCGACGTGTATCAGGTCGATCGTGACGATTGCGGACCGATGGTCCTCGACGCGCTCCTGTGGATCAAGAGCAAGGTCGATTCGACCCTGGTGTTCCGGCGTTCCTGCCGCGAGGGCATCTGTGGTTCCTGCGCCATGAACATCGAGGGCCAGAACGCGCTCGCCTGCACCATGGGTATCGATGAGTGTCAGGAGCACGCCAAGGGCAAGAAGACCGGCGCCGTGCGGATCTACCCGCTGCCGCACATGCCGGTCCTCAAGGACCTCGTGCCGGATCTCACGAACTTCTTCGCCCAGCACGCCTCCATCGAGCCATGGCTTCAGACCGAGACCCCGGCTCCCGAAGGCGAGTGGAAGCAGACGCCCGAGGACCGCGCCCAGCTCGACGGCCTCTACGAGTGCATCCTCTGCGCCTGCTGCACCACCTCGTGCCCGAGCTACTGGTGGAACGGCGACCGCTTCCTCGGCCCCGCGGCCCTGCTCCAGGCCTATCGCTGGCTCATCGACAGCCGTGACGAGAACACCGGCGAGCGCCTCGACGCCCTGCACGATCCGTTCCGGCTCTACCGCTGCCACACGATCATGAACTGCGCCAACGCCTGCCCGAAGAGCCTGAACCCGGCGAAAGCCATCGCCGAGATCAAGAAGATGATGGTCGCCCGCGAAGTTTGATTCGCGTTGCGGCGGGAACGAAGAAGGGGCGCGCGGTGGAAACCGCGCGCCCCTTTTTTCATCTTCCGGCTTACTCCGCCGGTGCCGGATGAGGCCCGGCCTGGGCGGTGGGTTCCGCCTCCGGCTGGATACCCTCCGTGGCGTCTTTGCGCCGGAACAGGCGCATCACCACGACGAAGAACACCGGTACGAACAGTACCGCCAGCACCGTCGCCGAGATCATGCCGCCGAGCACGCCGGTCCCGATAGCCTGCTGACTTTTGGAAGCGGCGCCCGTCGCGATGGCCAGCGGCACCACGCCGAAGATAAAGGCGAGCGAGGTCATCACGATGGGGCGGAAGCGTAGGGTCGCCGCCTCGATGGTGGCGTCCACCAGGGATTTCCCGGGCTTCCAGAGATCCTTGGCGAATTCCACGATCAGGATGGCGTTCTTGGCGGACAAACCGATGATCGTGATGAGGCCGATCTTGAAGTACACGTCGTTGGGCAGGCCGCGCATGTACACCGCCGCCACCGACCCGATGACGCCCAGGGGGATCACGAGCAGCACCGAGAACGGGATCGACCAACTCTCGTAGAGGGCGGCAAGGCACAGGAACACGATCAGGATCGACAGGGCCAGCAGCAGGCTCGCCTGGCTGCCGGCCTGCTTCTCCTGCAGGGACTGCCCGGTCCAGGTGTAGCCGAAGCCCTTGGGGAGCTGCTGCATCAGCCGCTCCATCTCGGCGATGGTGTCACCCGAGGTGTAGCCCGGCGCGGGTTCGCCGGTGATGCGGACGGACTGATAGCCGTTGAAGCCGATGATCTGTGCCGGGCCGATGCTCCATTTCAGGTCGGCGAAGGACGACATCGGCACCATGGTGCCCTGGCTGTTCTTGACGCCGTAATTCAGGATGTCGGCCGCCTTCAGGCGCTGCGCATCCTCGGCCTGGACGATGACGCGCTGCATCTTGCCCCGGTTGGGAAAGTCGTTGGTGTAGACCGAGCCAAGGTTGACCTGGATCGTGTTGTTGATCTCCTCGAAGGCCACGCCCAGGGCCGCGGCCTTCTCGCGGTCGATGACGAGTTCGGCCTGCGGCGCCGGCGGCAGGCCCTCGACGTAGACTTTCTGCAGGACCGGACTCTTGCGGGCGAGGGACAGGAGCTGCTCCTGGGCGGCCATTAGGGCCGAGTAGCCCTTCTGTGCGCGGTCCTGGAGGCGGAAGCTGAAGCCCGAGGCGTTGCCGAGGTTGTCGATGGGTGGCGGCTCGAGGGCCTGGATCACGGCATCCTTGTAGCTGGCGAGGGCCTTGTTGGTGCCCTCCACCAGCTTGGCGGCCGAGTTGTCCGCGTTGCGCGCCCCCCACGGCTTCAGGGTGACGAACGCCTGGGAGGTGACCTGGCCCTGCCCCGAGAACGAGAACCCGTTGACCACCGTCACGGTGGCAACACCCGGTTGGGCGAGGAGATGCTCCTCGACCTTCTTCACCGCCGCCTCGGTTCGATTGAACGAGGCGCCGGGCGGAGTCTGGATGTCGACCGTGAAGAAGCCCTGGTCCTCCACCGGCAGAAAGCCTTCCGGCAGGCGGGCGAAGGCGTAGCCGGTGCCGATCACGATGGCGAGATAGATCGCCATCACCCGGCCCGAGCGCTTGATGAGCCCGGCGACGCCGCGGCCGTACCGCGCCGTCTCGCGGTCCACCACCCGGTTGAACCAGCCGAACACGCCGCCCTTGGAATGGCCGTGGCCTTTCTCGATGGGCTTGAGGATCGTGGCACACAGGGCCGGGGTCAGGGACAGGGCGAGGAGCGCCGAGAAGCCGATGGACGTCACCATGGCGATGGAGAACTGGCGGTAGATGATGCCGACGGAGCCCGGGAAGAACGCCATCGGGATGAACACCGCGATGAGCACCAGGGTGATGCCGATGATGGCGCCGGTGATCTGCTCCATCGCCTTGCGGGTGGCCTCCTTCGGGGAAAGGCCTTCCTCGTTCATGATCCGCTCGACGTTCTCCACCACCACGATGGCGTCGTCGACGAGGATGCCGATGGCCAGAACCATGCCGAACATCGTGAGCACGTTCACCGAGAAGCCGGCGAGCAGCATCACCGTGCAGGTGCCCATGAGGGCGATGGGCACGACGATGGTTGGGATCAGGGTGTAGCGGATGTTCTGGAGGAAGATGAACATCACCACGAATACGAGCACCACCGCCTCGACGAGGGTGTGCAGCACCTTCTCGATGGAGGCCTCGACGGCGGGCGTGATGTCGTAGGGAATGTCCCACTGCACGTTGGAGGGAAAGAACTGCGACAGCTCCTTCATCTTGGCGCGGATGGCGGAGGCGGTCTGGAGCGCGTTCCCGTCGGGGGCCAGGGTCACGGAGATGCCGGCTGCTTCGCCGCCGTTGAGGCGCGTGGTGAACTTGTAGTCCTCCCCGCCGAGTTCGATCCGGGACACGTCGCGCAGACGGACGTTGGAGCCGTCCGGGTTGGCCCGCAGGACGATGGCGCCGAATTCCTCGGGCGCCGTCATCTGGCCCTTGACGATGATGGGGAAGTTGACGGGGTTGTTCGCCGGGCTCGGCATGGCGCCGACGGCGCCCGACGCGATCTGGACGTTCTGGTTCGAGATCGCCTTCGAGACGTCGGATGCGTTAAGCGACAGGCCGCGCAGCTTGTCCGAATCGATCCAGATGCGCAGGGACCGTTCCGTCGAGTAGAGCGTCGCGCGCCCGACGCCGGGGATACGGCGGATCTCGTTGATGACGTTGCGGATGAGGAAGTCGCCGAGCGCGATCTCGTCCATGGACTTGTCCGGCGAGATCAGGGTGATGATCTGCAGGGTCGCGGCCGAAGCCTCCTCGACGAGGGTACCCTGCTGACGCACCTCCGCCGGCAGGCGCGCCTCGATGCGCTTCAGACGGTTCTGGACCTCGACGCCCGCAAGGCTCGAATCAGTACCCGGCTGGAACTGCGCCGTGATCTCGACGACGCCGAACGCGTCGCTCGCCGACTCGAAGCTGAGGATGTTGGCGGCGCCGTTCAGCTCATCCTCGATGAGCCGGGTGGTGCCCGTATAAAGGTTCTCGACCGAAGCACCGGGGAAGGAGGTCGATAGGGCGATGGAAGGGGGCGCGATCACCGGATACTGCGCCACCGGCAATTGCGGGATCGTGAGTGCGCCGCCGAGGATGATGAACAGGGCAACGACCCAGGCGAAGACCGGCCGGTCGATGAAAAAGCGGGCCATGGGTCAGCGCACCTGTGCGGCGGATTGCGGGGCGGCCTTCTCGACCACGTCCGTGTCGTGTGGCTTCGGTCCCTTGTCCTCCGAGGCCGGATGGAGCTCGGTGGTCTTCACCTGCTGACCGGCCGAGATCTTCTGGACACCTTCCACGACGACACGATCGCCGGCCTTCAGGCCCTCCCGCACGATCCATTGGTTGTCGACCACTGGGCCGACCTCCACGGGCTGGAGCATGACCTTGTTGTCGTCCCGCACCACCCAGACCTCGGCCTTGCCGTCGTTGGTGCGCTGGATCGCCTGCTGGGGAACGGCAAGGGCGTCGGTATCGATGCCCTGCTTGATCCGGGCGCGCACGTACATGCCGGGAAACAGCTCGTCGTGCGGGTTGGGGAACTGCACCCGCAGGGTCACCTGCCCCGTGCTCGGATCGGCGGTGACGTCCGAGAACAGGAGCCGTCCGGCCGAGCCGTAGAGGGAGCCGTCATCCATGATGAGGTGGACGTTGGCGGTGTCGCCGGACAGGCGGGAGAGCTCGCCGCTGGCGAGATCCCGGCGCAATTTGTTCAGCTCGCCCACGGACTGGGTGATGTCGACGTAGATCGGATCGAGCTGCTGGATCGTGGCGAGGTTCGAAGTGGCGCCCTGATCGACCAGGGTGCCCTCGGTGAGGAGGGCACGGCCGATGCGGCCCGAAATCGGGGCGCGAACATCGGTGTAATTCAGGTTGAGCTTGGCCCGGTCGCGGGCGGCCTTGGCGCCGGCGACTTCGGCCTGCGCCTGCTTGAGACCCGCATAGGCGCTGTCGTACTGGGCCTGGCTCGCCGTCTGGCGTGACAGAAGCTGCTCCAGGCGGTCGGCCTGCTGTCCGGCCAGGACCTGCGCCGCCTCCGTGCGGGCGAGCACGGCCTCGGCGCTCTGCAGTTCCACCTGGAACGGCGCCGGGTCGATCTTGTAGAGGACATCACCCTCCTTGACCAAGCTGCCCTGCTCGAAGGTCCGCTTGATCACGAGGCCCGAGACCCGCGAGCGGACTTCGGCGATGCGCATGGGGGCGACCCGACCCGGCAGATCGCGCACGTAGGGAATCGGCTGCTCGCGCACGGTGACGATGCTCACCTCCGGCGGTGGGGCCGGCACCGGTGCCGCCGCCTGCTGTTTCTGATTGCAGGCCGACAGGGTGACGAGGACGATGCCGACGGCGACGGAGGCCGGGCGCGCCCAGAACACGCGTAGGGAGGGAGACGTCACGATCACTTCGCTCCTGCGGAATTCGGTCGATGCGCGGCTGCCGCGGGCACGCCGCTCACGATGCGTTCAAGGGTTCGCGCCGTCCCGTCTCCAGGATTGGAGCGGTCGCGCGGCAAGCTCCGGGCCACGGTAGGCATGGCCGGATGATAAGATGCCCGTGGCACCGAGGGCGGCAACGGCGAAGGGCCGCGCACCTTGCCTGTCATACGGGCTGTCTGACAGATGATCTTGGCGATCCGACGACGGCCCCCGGATCGGGACGGACTTCGCCTCGGGCGGGATTCTATTGAGCGCGACACAAGGAACCGTGAAGGGCCGGCCTGTCTCAGACCAGGGGCCTTGGAGGCCGGATCGGCGGATGATCCTCGCGGGTGTGCGGCTCGTCCGCCGGCATGGGATCGAACGCGGCAGCCGCTTCGGCAACCGCCAGCAGTCGGGGGCCGTGCACGGCGAACGCCTCGCGCAGATCGTCGGCATCGTACGCGGCACGAGCCATCTTCGGAATGTCGGCGGGGGCCGGATCGTCCCCCGCTTCGTAGACGGCGAGGGCGGCAACGGAGTGGGCGAGTGTGGGCTGTCCCGCATCCGGCAGGATGGGGAGGGCCATCAGGAGCAGCGCGAGGACATGGAGAAGGCGCGGCAGGACGCCGCGCCAGTCCCGGCGACGCGGCGAACCGATAGAGTTCGCGCCGAAGAGCGAATTGTCTGCGCCGAGGGGCGACTGGGGATGCGTTGCGGAGCCTCTCACGTCCCCAAGACTGGTGTGTGGGCCAACCCGCGACAAGTTCCTGCGGCATTCTGTCCTTGGACGAGAAGTTTCCTGTCCGGTCGGTTTGTTCCGGTCTGCAAGGGCGCCGCGACGGACGTTGCCGGGATCACACAGGGTTGGCCTGTCGCCGCCGTCCCCGTTGACCGCCCCGGCCCTGGGGGCCAAGGCTCCGGATAACGACGCTGCGCCCGTCCGAAACGACGGTGCCACAACGCCAAACCCGCTTCGGCTGGAGGAAACCATCATGCAGACGCGCTTCGCCGCTTCCGCTTTCGCAGTGGCCCTGACCCTTGCGATGACGCCCGCCGCCCGGGCCGGCAACCCGTTCGACAGCGGCCCCATCGCCGACTTCATGAACATCTTCCGCGAGCAGGCGATTCCGCGCGAGACCGTGGCCTGGAAAGGCGCGGAGAAGCCCGGCACCGTGGTGGTCTCCACGAGCCAGCGGCGCCTGTTCTACGTACTCCCCGGCGGTCAGGCCGTGCGCTACGGTGTCGGCGTCGGGCGCCAGGGCTTCTCGTGGTCGGGCCAGAAGACCGTCACCATGAAGAAGGAATGGCCGGATTGGCGCCCGCCGGCACAGATGCTGGCCCGCCGGCCCGACCTGCCGCGCTTCATGGCGGGCGGACAGGACAACCCGCTCGGAGCGCGGGGCATGTATCTCGGCTCCACGCTCTACCGCATCCACGGGTCGAACGAGCCCGAGACCATGGGCGCCGCCGTTTCGTCGGGCTGCATTCGCATGACCAACAAGGACGTGGTCGATCTCTACGACCGCGTGAAGGTCGGCACCAAGGTCGTGGTCCGCAACTGATTTTTTGAGACTCGGGGGAAGCGCCCGGGTCTCGACGCATCCCCCGCCCGCTTCTGGTCGGCTCATCCTGAATCGCCAGAGGGCACATGATCTTCGGTGTCGATCCCGGCCTGCTCGCGGGGCTGTTCGCCGTGGCGGTCGCAGCCGGCTGCGTCGATGCCATCGCGGGCGGCGGCGGCCTCATCACCCTGCCGACCCTGCTGCTCGCCGGCCTCGACCCCGTCAGCGCCATCGCGACGAACAAGCTCCAGGGCTCTGCGGGCGCCGTTTCCTCCACGCTTGCGTTTGCCCGGCGCGGCCTGATCCACTGGCCGGCGGCCTGGAAGATCGCCGTCTCGGCTGGATTCGCCTCCATCGCCGGCGCCCTCTGCGTCAGCCTGTTGCCGCGCCCCGTGCTCGATGCCGGGGTGCCGATCCTGCTCGTGGGAATCGCCCTCTACTTCGCCACCGCCCGGCGCATGAGCGCCGAGGACGCCACGGCACGGATGAGTCCGGCGGTGTTCGCCCTGACCTGGGCCCCCGCCGTCGGGTTCTACGACGGCGTGTTCGGTCCGGGCGCCGGCGCGTTCTACATGATCGGATTCGTCACGCTGCTGGGCCTCGGCGTCGTGCGGGCCACCGCCCACACCAAGCTCGCCAATGCGGCGAGCAACCTCGGGAGCCTCGCGCTGTTCGCGTTCGGAGGGCACGTGTTCTGGGCCATCGGCCTCGTCATGGCCGTGGGCGCCATTCTCGGCGCGCAGATCGGCGCCCGCCTCGCCATCCGCCTCGGCGCCCGCCTGATCCGACCGCTCCTCGTCACCATCGCGTGCGCCATGGCGATCCGGTTGCTGTCCGACCCGGCGAACCCGCTCCGGCACGCCGTGGCCGGTCTGTTCACCGCCGGTTGATCGGCGAGGCAAGCCTCAGCGCGGCATGAACGCCCAGTAGTCGAGGTCGAGGATCACCGACGGGTCGTAGGCGTCGCCCTGCTTGTCCGGGTGGTTGCCGCAGGGCTGGTTCTTCGTCGCCACCGTGCGCAGGCGCAGCAGCCCGACATCGGACCGGCCGGGCAGTTCGGCCGTCTCCAGCACCTCGCTCCAGGCATAGACAGTGTCGCCGGCAAACAGCGGCGCCACGTGGCGGCCGGCGTTGATGCCGGCCAGCGCGAACGCGTTGGCGAGACCGTTGAAGCTCAGCGCGCGCGCCAGCGAGATCACGTGGCCGCCATAGATCAGACGCCGGCCGAAGCGGGTGTCCTTGGTGGCGAAGGCGTCGAAATGGACCTTGGCGGTGTTCTGGAACAGGCGGGTGGCGATCTGGTGTTCGGCCTCCTCCACGGTCATGCCGTCGACGTGGTCGATCTTCTCGCCGACGACGTAGTCCGAGAAGCGGTGCGGGCTTCCCGCAAGATCGACATCGTAGGCGCCCGCATCCAGCGGCGGCAGCGCCCCGGCGAGGTCGGCCGGCGACACCACCTTGGCGAAGGTCGGCACGTGTTCCTGCGCGATGATCGCCTCGGGGTCGCGCTTCTTGACGAGGACCCAGCGGCAATAGCTCAGCACCGTTTCGCCGTTGGCGTCCGAGCCCGTCGAGCGAACGTAGACTACGCCGGTCTGGCGATTGGAGCTTTCCTTGAGACCGATGACCTCGGAGACCGTGGACAGGGTCTCGCCCGGATAAACCGGCCGGCGGAAGCCGCCCTCGGCGTAGCCGAGGTTGGCCAGGGCGTTGAGCGAGATGTCCGGCACGGTCTTGCCGAACACCACGTGGAAGGTGAGCAGATCGTCCAGCGGGCTCTGCGGGTAGCCGAGCTTGCGTGCGAAGGCGTCCGACGACTGCACGGCGAAGCGCGGGCCGTAGAGCGCCGTGTAGAGCGCCACGTCGCCCGTGGTCACCGTGCGCGGCGTGGCATGGCGGATGGTCTCGCCGAGGCGATAATCCTCGAAGAAGCGGCCGGGATTGGTCTTCATGGGCGCGGGTCGTCTCTCGAAGGGATGGGGCGCTCAGCGCGTGTAGACGGTGGCCTGCACCGGTATGAATTCGTGGAGCAGGCGGCTGGCGAACAGCAGCAGCAGCACCAGCACGATGGGCGACAGGTCGACGCCGCCGAGGTTGGGCAGGATGTTGCGGATCGGCCGGAGCACCGGCTCGGTGAGCCGGTAGAGCACTTCGCCGATCTGCGAGACGATGGGGTTGCGGACGTTCACCACGTTGAACGCCACGAGCCAGCTCAGGACGGCGCTGGCGATGAGCACGTAGATGTAGAGCTGGACGACGGTGTCGAAGAGCCAGAGGAAGGCGTTCATGCGGGGGATCGATGTCCTCGTGGTCCCGCGCTCCGGGCACGGTTCACGCGCCCGCTCGGCAGCAGGATTTCCGGAATTGACAGGCCGGCGTGCGCAAGCCTAAAAGGCCCGCACCCCGGAACGGGGCTGTAGCTCAGATGGGAGAGCGCCGCAATCGCACTGCGGAGGTCAGCGGTTCGATCCCGCTCAGCTCCACCACCGTTTTCTCCCAGGAGATCGGTGGTGATGCGATCCTCGGTCAGCGCCGCGCCGCCGTAGACAATCAGCAAAGTTTTCAGCGTCGGCCGGGGGATCGATCCAGTCGAGATCGGCACGCGCGCCATCGCCGGCTAGGGCGTCTTCGCAAAGTCTTTTGAGCCAGGGCATTGTCATGCTGAGTGTGACCATGGCGAGGTCGTTGGCCGCCCGCTTCTTGTAGCGGGTGGCGATGCGGCAATACTGGCGGCGATACTGCTCGAGGCGTCCGATCAGCCGCTCGACCCTGTTGCGCTCCCGATATGCGGCCTTGTCGAAGTCGGGCTGCCGCGGCTGATCTTTGCGGGTCGGAATGACTGGCTCGATGCAGATGCAGCTTGGTCGAAAACCCGCCCTGGCTGCGCCCGAGCGCTTCGCCAGTCCCCTCGACCGTACCCTCACCCCCCGATGGCGCCGGACCGGCGTGCACCGTCGCGGGCCGGCAGATCAGCCAAGGGCGCACCCGTGCGCGGCTTCTGCGGAGACAGCAACGGGGCGACCTACTCCCATTGCGAATCGGTCAGTTCGTAGGGTCGCATCCCCACAACACGGGGCCCGTCACCCAGCCCGTGAACCCTTTGCAGAGACGCTCCAGAGCCTCGCCCGGAACTCGAACTTCGGCGGCGCGGTCATGGTGGTCGGCCTCAGATGCGACAAGCTGGTCTCCGAGCGCCTGATCCCGGCCGCATCGCCACGGGTCGTTCCACCATCGAGGAAACCGGCCGGGACCTGTTCCACCTCATCCTCGATGTCACCGGCGGTCGCAGGCAGCCGTGGTCAGATCGCTGGGGCTTGATCAACGATCCCACGCTGTTCAATCCGGCGCCGATCACCTGATGGGGGCCCTCGTGCCGCTTGCGGCCGGTGCTCAGATTTTCCGGCGCAGACGGCTCGCGAAGAAGCCGTCGAGGCCGCCCCTCTGCTCGGGGCCGGTCCCGTCGAGCTGCGACGGAAGGGTGCGCAGGTCGCCCTGGGCGTCGATGGGCGCGGACAGGCCGCCCAACTCCTCCGGCATCACCGGCACGCGCTCGAACCCGTCGTTGCGCTTGAGGAAGTCCCTGACCTGACGCTCGCCCTCCTCCGGCTCCAGGGAGCAGGTGCAGTAGACGATCCGGCCGCCGGGCTTCACCAGGATCGCGGCCCTGTCGAACAGTCGCCGCTGCAGCGCGGCGAGGCGCAGGATGTCGTTGCTTTCCTTGGTCCAGGCCACATCCGGATGTCGGCGGATGGTGCCGGTGGCGGAGCACGGCGCATCGAGCAGTACGGCATCGAACTGACCCGGTTCCTCGACGTCCAGGGCGTTGCCGACACGGATCTCCGCGTCCAGCCCGAGGCGCGCGAGGTTTTCGCGCAGGCGCTCGAGGCGGGGGGCCGAGCGATCGACGGCGACGACGGTGGCCCCCGCCGCGGCGAGCTGGGCGGTCTTGCCGCCCGGCGCGGCGCAGAGATCCGCCACCCGCTGGCTGGGCGTCACGCCGAGCAGCCGGGCGGGAATCGCGGCCGCCGCATCCTGCACCCACCACGCACCCTCCGCGTAGCCGGGCAGGTCGGAGACGGCGGAGCGGACTTCGTGCAGGCGTACGCTGCCCGTCGGCAGGGCGACGCCGCCGAGGCGCTCGGCCCATTCGACGGCCGAGCCTTTGACCGTGATGTCGAGGGCGGCACCGGCGAGGTGCGCCGCCGCGATGGCCTGCGCGGTTTCCACCCCGTAGGCGTCCCGCCAGCGCGCGGCGAGCCAGTCCGGCGTATTGTGCGCCAGGGGATCGGTCATCTCGGCCAGAATCTCGGCGCGCTCGCGCACGATCCGGCGCAGGACGGCGTTGACGAGGCCGGACAGGTGCTGGAGCTGCGGGTCGCCCTTGGCGAGGCGCACGCCGAGATCGACGGCGGCGTGATCGGGCACGTTGAGGTCGAGGATCTGCGCGGCGCCCGTGGCGAGGACGGCGACGAGACGGGGCTGGCCCTCGGGCAGCCCCTGCGACAGCCGGGCGGCGAGCACCTGCTTCAGGAAGCCGAGGCGTCGGAAGGTCGCGGTGGCGATGGCCCGCGCCAGGGCCGTATCGGCACCGTCCAGGGCGGCATCGCGCCCGGCTTGCGCCAGGGCATCTTCCAAAGCGAAGGCGTGGTTGCTCGCCAGGAGATCGGCCACGGCGCCGTGGGCGACCTGGCGGGCGGCGAGGCCCGCGACGGTGCGGTCGATGGGCGTGATCGGCCCGTCCGCGTTGCGGCGTGTCGCCATGAGTGCCACTTCTCCTGAAAGACTGCGCCCGACCGGGCCGGACATCCTTCGGGACAGCCCTTTCACCCCTCACCACCGAGATGCAAGCCATGCCGATGCAGGACGACACGGAAAACCAGGGGCTTTCGCCCCGCTCCCCCCTCTCGGCCGCCGCCACGCGGGCGCTGGCCGAGGCCGAGGCCCGCCGGAAGGACATCGACGCCCGTGCCGCCGAGATCGCCGCGGCGCGCGAGCGCCAGGGCCGCGGCGGCCTGGAGCCGGTCCGCTACGACGATTGGGAGATCAAGGGGATCGCCGTCGACTTCTGAGGGGCCGGAACGTCCGGTGCTCTGCCTCGGTTGGCCCCGCACCATCGCGTACGAGGATCATCATGGCCATCACCAAGATTTCGAGCCGCACGGCCAAAGCCGGTGCCCACGGGGAGATCGCCCTCGCCGGCGGCCAATCCGTCGCCCTGCGGATGTGGCGCGAGGAAGAGCCCAACGCCGACAAACCGAGTGCCAGCCGCCCCTACGAGACCGTGGGCTACGTGGTGGCGGGCCGTGCCGAACTCGTGGTGAACGGCGAGACCACCACCCTGGAGCCGGGTGATTCCTGGCTTGTGCCGGCGGGCGCCGAGCACACCTATACCATCCTCGAGACGTTCACGGCCGTCGAGGCCACCGCCCCGCCGGCCGCATGAGCCACACCCGGTCGCCGGGTCATCCGGCGACCGGGTCGCGATCACCGCACCACGTAGACCGGCGTGCCCACCGAGACACGGCTGTAGAGGTCGACCACGTCCTGATTGTACATGCGGATGCAGCCATACGAGGCGTAGGAGCCGATGGAGTTCGGGCGGTTGGTGCCATGGATCGCGTACTCGCCGCCGGAGAGGGTGAGCGCCGCCGATCCCATCGGGTTGTGCGGCGACCCACCGGCGATCACGTCGGGCAGGCGCGGATTGTCCCGCTTGACCTCGCGGGGCGGCGACCAGGCCGGATGCACGTACTTGCCGTCGATCTCCCGCGTCCCGGTCCATTGCTTGCCGGGCTTGCCCACCGCCACGGGGTAGCGGATCGCCGTGCCGTCGCCGTTGACGAGGTAGAGCCGGCGCTCGGCCGTCCGGACCACCACGGTGCCCGGGCTGAGGTTGTCCTGAAATGCGACGACCTCGCGGGCCAAGACCTGCCCGGTCGCGAGCGCTCCGATCCCCACCGCGAACATGCATTGCTTGAGCCCGACCATGATTGCCATCCCCGTCACTTGAAGTCCTGACGGTGACAATCGACGGCCGAAGTTGCCGGTCCGGTTACGTCGCTGCGGTACGCGGGGCGAACTCACAGGGAGTTCGCAAGACCGTCAAGGCAAGTGTTTCCGGGTAGGCGCAAAACCACACGGCTGTTCAAGCGTTGGTTTACCCTATGACGGTTCAACGTTCGACGAGGTCCGCCCCCCCCGGGATCCGGTCCTGCCAACCATGGCGGACGAGTTCGGGGTCGGCATGTTCCTCCACGGGGAAGCCGACGCAGAGATAGGCGACGAGGTGCCAGGCGCAGGGCACGTCGAGGACCGTGCACACGGTCTCCGGCTCGAGGATCGAGACCCAGCCGACCCCGAGTCCATGCGCACGGGCGGCGAGCCAGAAGGTCTGCACGGCGCCCACCACCGAGTAGCGCAGCATTTCCGGCATGGTGGCGCGGCCGAGGCCGAGGCCGGCTTCGGTGGCCTCGTCGCAGAACACCGCGAGGTGCACCGGCGCGTCGCGCAGGCCAGCAAGCTTGAGACGGATATAGGCGTCGCGCCGCTCGGCCGCGTAGCCCGTGGCGGCGGCTTCGTTGCAGCGCTCGAAGCTCCCGGTCACCGCCGCGCGGCGCGCCGGGTCCGTCACCCGGACGAAGCGCCAGGGCTGGCTGTTGCCGACGGAGGGACTCAGCGCCGCGAGGTCGAGGCAGCGGCGCAGGAGAGTCTCATCCACGGGATCGTCGCGAAACCGGCGCACGTCGCGGCGCCACGCGAACAGGTCCGCGAGGGTTTCACGGAAACCGGCATCGAACTGGACCAAGACCTATCGTCCTATGGAGCGTACGAACCCTTCATAGAGCGCGATTCGGACGAGCGCGCGAAAAAAGGGCCGCGCTCCGAAGAGGCGGCCTGAAGTCCTTGGGTCTCGAAACCTCTGGAGTGTCGGTCCGTGGAGGCTGGTCCAGCCCCCGAGAGCTGGGGAGCCGTAGGGTTCGGGTGCCGAACCGGCCGACGGAACCGACGAGGTTCGGCAACAGGTATGCCCGCTCAACGCGGCGCACGCGGGGCCTTATCACGGCGGAAAGATGGTGGTGCGTCAGCGCACCTGTTGCCGACGAGGCCGGGGCTCGCTCCCACATGGCCCGGCAACCGGATACGCTCCGCCCCTGCGCTGCGGGCGACCCTTGCGAGGGCACGGACGCGGGACCATCATCGGGACGACAGGACAATCGGGATCAGGAGCGACGATGAGCGAGAGGACAGGCGCCGAACCCAGGTCATCCGAGCCCGCGGCCCGGATCATTCCCTTTCCGTCCGCGCCCGTCCCTCCGCAGATCGCCTTCGACCGGGCAGAACTGCGCGTGCTGTTCAACCTCTACGGCCGCATGGTGTCGGCGGGCGAGTGGCGCGATTACGCCCTCGATTTCCGTCGCGACAAGGCGGTGTTCTCCATCTACCGGCGCAGCTCAGAGATGCCGCTCTACCGGGTCGAGAAGGACCCCAAGCTCGCCCGGCGCCAGGGCGCCTACGCGGTGGTGGCGGCCTCGGGCCTCGTGATGAAGCGCGGCCAGGATCTCGCCCGCGTGCTCGCCGTGCTGGAGCCGCCCCTGCGCGCGGTATGAACCGCTGCGCGCAATGAAAAAGGCCCCGGCAGTTACCCGCCGGGGCCTTGTCATGTCGGCCTGCCGTTCGCCCTAGCGACGGTCGCCGAGCAGGGACAGGAGCATCTGGAACATGTTGATGAAGTCCAGATACAGGGTCAGGGCGCCGTTGACCGACAGCTTGGCCGCACCCTCGGCATCCGCGCCGCTGTAGAGGAACATCTCCTTCAGCTTCTGCGTATCGTAGGCGGTGAGGCCGGCGAAGATGAGCACGCCGAGTACCGAGATGGCGAACTGCAGGGCCGACGAGGCCATGAAGATGTTCACCACCGAGGCGATGATCAGGCCGATGAGGCCCATCATCAGGAACGAGCCCATGCCCGACAGGCTACGCTTCGTCGTGTAGCCGTAGAGGCTGAGACCACCGAAGGTCGCCGCCGTGATGAAGAACACCCGCACGACGCTGGCACCCGTGAACACGAGGAGCAGCGAAGACATGGACGCGCCCATCACCGCCGCGAAGGCGAAGAAGGTCAGCCGCGCCGAGGCCGCCGACATCCGCTCCATCCGCATGGAGAAGATGAAGATGAAGGCGAGCGGCGCCAGCATGATCACCCACTTGAGCGGGCTGGTGTAGAGAAGCTGGCCGAAGGGGGTCAGCGCCACGCGTCCGGTCGCCGTCTGCGCGACGGCGGCCATGTTGAGGCCGAGAGCCACGAGACCGGAGATCCCGAGGCCGATGACCATGTTGTTGTAGACGCCGAGCATGAAGGTGCGCAGGCCCTGATCGATGTCGACCTGGGTGCCGGCGTACCCCGTCGGCTGGGCGCCGACCCGGAAGGGACTGTTATCGAATGCCATGGGAGATTCCTTTGGAAGCTCTCTCAGCGTGTGATTTTATGAAACGAGGCTCACGCACAGGACCTCTGGCACCCTAAGATGCCTCGAACACAAATATGTTCTGTCCTCCCGCTTCGCACAAGAGGCCGGCCGAGCTTCGCCCGCGTGAATCTCGACCCTGCGGGGCCTGTTTTTATTGGGGTTATTCGGGATTAAAATGCGTTTCGCCCCATTCGGTCAGAACTGGCGCAGGTAGGGAGCCGGCTTCTGCCCGAGGATGCGCCAGGTGCCGGCGAGGCCGAGCACGACGGCGAACACCACCGCCAGCGCCGCCGCGATCAGGGCGCCCGACAGGTCGAGGGTGAATTCGAGCTTCATCACCCGGGTGACGATGATCCATCCGGCGAGCGTCCCGGCGAGCAGCCCGAACACGGCCGTGGCGAGGCCGAGCGTGCCATATTCCAGGGTGTAGGCGGCGAGCAGGCGCCCCCGCGTCGCCCCCAGGGTTTTGAGAACGACGGCGTCGTAGAGACGGGCGCGGTGACCCGCGGCGAGCGCGCCCGCGAGGACGAACAGGCTCGCGACCACGGCGATGCCGCTGGCGCCGCGGATCGCGAGTACAAGCTTGCCGACGACGTCGTTGACGGCCTCCAAGGCTTCCTTGACCCGGATGCTGGTGACCGACGGGTAGGTTTTCGCGACGTCGCGCAGGATGATCGCCTCGGCCTTCGCGTCAGAGCCATTGGGCAGCGTCAGGGTGGCGAGGTCCGAATGCGGTGCGCCCCGGAAGGTGCCGGGCGAGAACACCATGACGAAGTTGATGCCCAGCGACCGCCATTCGACCTTGCGCAGGTTGGCGACCTTGGCGGTCAGCGTCCGACCGAGCACGTTGACCGTCACGGTGCCGCCGACGGACAGGTTCAGGCTGCGGGCGAGTTCGGCGTCGAACGAGACCAGGGGCGTACGGGCTTCTTCGGCGTTCCACCAGTTGCCGGCGACGAGGCGGGAGCCCTCGGGGATGTCCTCGGCGTAGGTGATGCCCCGATCGCCATCGAGGACCCAGGCGGCGTCCTCCGGCGGCTTGATGGCGGCGGCGGGCACGCCGTCGATGGCGGTGATGCGTCCCCGCATCATCGGCACGCGCTCGATCTTGGCGCCGGGCGCCTGAGCGCCCAGGAAAGCGTGGAACCCCTCCGAATCGGCCGCCGGGATGTCGAGGAAGAACAGGTTCGGCGCCCGGGCCGGCAGGGAGTTGCTCAGGGTGTTGCGGACGTTGGCATCGATGAGACTCAGAGTCACGAGGAGCGTGACCCCGAGGCCGAGCGACAGGACGATGGCGGGCGTGAGCGCGCCGGGCCGGTGGAGGTTCGCCAGCGCCATGCGGGGGGCGGCCGAGCGCGGGCGCGGCAGGCGCCGGGCGAGCGCCATCAGCCCGAGGGCGACGAGGCGCAGGAGCCCGAAGGCGATGGCCGAGGCGGCGATGAAGATCAGGGCGAGGCGCCGGTCGAAGGCCGTGGCCAGCGCCAGGGCCACGAGGGCCGCGAGGGCCGCGGCGAGGATCAGCTTGTAGCGCAGGCGCGTCTTCGCCGAGCCCGGATCGACCACGTCGCGGAACAGGCCCGAGACGGGAATGTCGTGGGCGCGGCCGAGGGGCAGGATCGCGAAGGCGAGCGCCGTTAGCAGGCCGTAGGCGGCGGCGAGGAGAAGTTCGTCCGGCGCCAATGTCGGGTTGAGGGGCAGCGGCAGGGATGTATGGAACAGGGCGTCGACGGCGAAGGGCAGGCCCGCGCCGAGCCCGAGGCCGATGGCGGTGCCCAGCCCGGCGATGAGCATCACCTGGGTCAGGTACAGGGCCACGATCTGGCCGCCGGGCGCGCCAACGCTCTTCAGAGTTGCGATGGAGCCGCGCTTGCGTTCGACGAAGGCCGCCACCGCATTGGCGACGCCGACACCGCCGACGATGAGGGCGGTGAGGCCGACGAGGGTGAGGAACTGGGTGAAGCGCTCGATGCTTTTCGCGAACCGCGGATCGGCGTTGGAGCGGGCCCGCATCTCCCAGCCGGCCTCGGGTGCTGCGGCCGCGATGACGGCTGCCCGGCGATCGAGTTCGGCGTCGCTCGCTTCCGGGAGCTGCAGGCGGTAGCTCCAGCGGTTGAGGCTGCCCGGCTGGATGAGGCCCGTGGCATCGAGGGCGGTGCGGGAGATCAGCATCCGGGGGCCGAAGCCGATGCCGTTGGCGATGCGGTCCGGCTCCGAGACCAGGGTGGCGCGGATCACGATGGGCGTGCCCGCCACGGTGATGCGGTCACCGATCTTGAGGTCGAGGCGGGTGAGCAGCACGGGATCGACCACGGCGCCGTAGGCCCCCTCCCCCTGTGCCAGGAGATCGGCCAACGGTGCGGCCGGCTCCGTGACGAGTTCGCCCGTTGCCGGATAGCCGTCCTCGATGGCCTTGAGTTCGACGAGCGCCGCGCCCCTGTCACCGGCGAGCGCCATGGCGCGCAGCGTCGTCACCACGGAGACGCGGCCCTGCGCGGTGAGCAGGTCGCGCTCGGCCGGCGTCGCCTCGCGGTTGATGAGGCTGTAGGTCAGGTCGCCGCCCAGGATGCGTGCGCCCTCGCGCCCGAGCCCGTCGCTGAGCGAGCGGGCGATGGAGGCGACGCCCGCGATGGCCGCGACCCCGAGGGCGATGCAGGCGAGGAACACCGCAAAGCCCGACAGCCCGCCGCGCAATTCGCGGCTGGCGAGGCGGAGGGTGAGGGGCAAGCCGCGTCGACCCTTGCGGGCGTTCGAGGACGTGAGAGTTCCGTGCATGGTCAGGCCGCCAGGGCCGCTTCGACCCGGCCCGAGCGCAGGCTCACGGTCCGGTCGCAGAGCCGGGCGAGGCCGGGATCGTGGGTGACGAGGACGAGGGTGGCGCCCCGGTCGCGCTTCAGGGCGAACAGGAGATCGACGATCTGCCGGCCCGTGGCCTCGTCGAGGTTGCCCGTGGGCTCGTCGGCCACGAGGATGGCTGGGTCCGGCGCGATGGCCCGGGCGATGGCGACGCGCTGCTGCTCGCCGCCCGAGAGCTGGGCCGGATAATGATGCAGACGGTGGCCGAGGCCGACGGCCTCGAGCTCGGCCTTGGCGCGCGCATGGGCGTCGGGCTTGTCGGCGAGTTCCAGGGGCAGGGCCACGTTCTCCAGGGCCGTCATGGTCGGCACGAGGTGGAAGGCCTGGAACACGATGCCGATGCGCCGGCCGCGAAACCGCGCCAGGTCATCCTCGTCGAGGGCGCCGAGGTCCGTGCCTTCCACCACGATGGAGCCGGCATCGGGCCGCTCGAGGCCGGCCATGACCATGAGCAGGGTCGACTTGCCCGACCCCGAGGGTCCGACGAGGCCCACCGCCTCGCCCGCCGCCACATCGAGGGAGATTCCCCGCAGGACGTGAACACGGGCCGCTCCCCGCCCGAGGCTGAGATCGAGACCCGTGAGGGAGATGGCTTGGGGCGCGCGGGCGGGTTCGGCCTTGCCGGACATCAATGGGAAACCGATCTGTGGGGAGATGGGATCGAAAACAGTCAGCGTCGGGGTTTTGTCGGAATGGGTCGGTGCTCAGTGTCACGTTTCACCCGCTCGGCCCTCCGAGCTGCGCGGTCACGCCTTTCCGATATGGCCCGCCGGGCTGCGCGGCGCCACGTTCGCTTCTCCGTGGTCGCCGTGATGGCGCTCTTTGCCGCACTCGGCGTCACCGCCTCCCCCGGGCGGACGGCACCGGGCGAGCGCCCGGTTGCCCTCGTGGCGTTCGGCGACAGCCTCACGGCCGGCTACCGCCTCCCCGGCCCGGCCGCTTTCCCGGCGGTGCTGGAACGGGCGCTTCAGGCCAAGGGCCGGGCCGTCACCGTGGCCAATGCGGGCGTCTCCGGCGATACCACCACGGGCGGCCTCGATCGCCTCGACTGGTCGGTGCCGGACGGGACCGATGGGGTGATTCTCGAACTCGGTGCCAACGACATGCTGCGCGGCACCGATCCGGCCGTGAGCCGCAAGGCCCTCCACACCATCATTGCCCGCCTGAAGGCCCGCAACATTCCGGTGATGCTCGCCGGCATGCGCGCCTCTCCGAACCTCGGTTCGGAGTACGTCGCGCGGTTCGACGCGATCTATCCCGATCTCGCGCAGGAATTCGGCCTCGTCCTGTACCCGTTCTTCCTCGCGGGCATCGCCGGCGACAAGGCCTACAACCTCGAAGACCGGCTGCACCCCAACGTGAAGGGCGTCGAAACCATCGTGGCCGGCATCCTGCCGAGCGTCGAGACCTTCCTTGATCGTCTGCAGGCCGTCAGTCGCTGATGCCACGCCTGTTCACCGGCTTGGAAATCCCGCCCGCCATCGGCGATATTCTCGCCCTGCGGCGCGGAGCCTTGACCGGTGCGCGCTGGATCGAGCCCGCCGACTACCACGTCACCCTGCGGTTCCTCGGCGACGTGGACGAGACCGTGGCAGAGTCCCTGCACGACGGACTCGCCGAGGCGCGTGCCCGCCCGCCCCTCGATATCGTCCTCGACGGGATCGGCGTCTTCGGTGGCGCGAAGCCGCGCTCGATCCTGGCCACCGTCGCGGGCGACCCCGCGCTGGCGGAACTGCACGCCGAGCACGAGCGGCTGGCCCGCGATGCCGGCACGGAGCCCGACACCCGCCGGTTCACGCCGCACATAACCCTGGCTCGTCTCAACCGTCAGGCGAGCGCGTCCGACGTAGCGCGATACCTCACGGAATCGGGGGGCTTCCCACCCCTTCGCTTCACCGCGACACGGGTCGCCCTCTTCTCGGCCCGCGCCTCGACGGGGGGCGGCCCCTACCTCGTCGAGGCCGCCTACCCCCTGGACGGATAGGATGCGCCCCGCAGAGGATCCCCGAAGGCGGCGGTCAATCCTGGAAATCAATACCCTGGAAGTTCGCGCGGAACTTGCCCGAGGTCGGCACATTCAGGCGCTTGCGATGGGACGGCGCTCGAGGAACCGGCTCTCGTAGCGGCCGCATCGCGCACGACCCGCCCAGGCGCCCGAACGCCGTCTTCGCCGGGGTGGCGAGCTGCAGGATGGGACTGCTTTTCCGACGGGCATCCGGCGGGCCGCCGCGGTTCAGGCGGTGCGCAAACGGCTCGCGACCTCGGCGGAACGGCGGATCACCGCCTCTTCGGGCAGTCCCGCCGGTACGACCCAGCTTCCACCGACGCAGAGCACGGGCTTGAGGGCGAGCCAGTCGGGCGCGGTGGCCTCGGTGATGCCGCCGGTGGGGCAGAAGCGCACCTGATGGAACGGGCCCGCCAGCGCCTTCAGGGCCTTGATGCCGCCGGCGGCCTCGGCGGGAAAGAACTTGAACCGGTCGAGGCCATGGTCGAGGCCGCGCATGATGTCGGCCGAGTTGGCGATGCCCGGCAGGTAGGGGATGCCCCGGTCGATGGCCGCGCGGGTCAGCGGCTCGGTAAGGCCGGGGCTGACGATGAACTGCGCGCCCGCGTTGATGGCGGCGTCGAGGTCGCGCGGGTTGAGCACGGTGCCGGCCCCCACCACGGCGCCCGCGACCCGCGACATGATGCGGATCACCTCGAGGGCCGCGGGGGTGCGCAGGGTCACCTCCAGGGCGGTGAGTCCGCCGGCCACCAGGGCCCGGGCGATGGGCTCGGCATGGGCCGCGTCCTCGACGACGAGAACGGGGATGACGGGAACGGAGCGCATCAGCGCGTCGATGCTGGTCATGGGACGGTCCTCAAGGGTGCGGGGTGGGTCAAAGGCCGGCGGCGGCCAGCATGGCGGAGGCACCCTGCTCGGCCCCGTCGGCGCCGTGGCGCAGGAAGGCGAACAGCTCACGCCCGGTGCCGAAGGCCGGGGGCGGCGCCGTCGCCTCGGCGCGCGACTCCCATTCGGCGGGATCGACGAGGACTTCGAGGCTGCCGTCCTCGGCGCTGAGGCGCACCACGTCGCCGTCGCGGATCTTCGCCAGGGGACCACCGCCCAGGGCCTCGGGACTGAGATGGATCGCTGCCGGAACCTTGCCCGACGCCCCCGACATTCGGCCGTCGGTGACGAGGGCGACACGGAACCCGCGATCCTGCAGGACGCCGAGCTGGGGGGTGAGCTTGTGAAGCTCCGGCATGCCGTTGGCGCGCGGGCCCTGGAAGCGGACCACCACCACCACGTCGGTCTCGAGCTCGCCGGCCTTGAACGCCGCCATGACGTCGTCCTGATCGTCGAAGACGCGGGCCGGCGCTTCGATGGTCCAGCGCGACGGCTCGACGGCGCTGGTCTTGAAGGTGGCCCGGCCGAGGTTGCCCTTCACCAGCCGCATGCCGCCGTCGGCTTGGAACGGATGCGCGGGGCCGCGCAGGATGCTCTCGTCGTGGGATTTTTCGGGCGCATCCTCGAACACCAGGGCATCGTCCACGAGCTTCGGGTCGCGGGCATGGTCGCGGAGACGCGAGCCGGCCACCGTGAGGATGTCGTCGTGCAGCAGCCCGGCGTCCACGAGGCTGGCGATGACGTAGGACATGCCTCCGGCGGCGTGGAAGTGGTTCACGTCGCCGGAGCCGTTGGGATAGACTTTAGCGACCTGGGGGACCACGGCCGAGAGCCGGTCGAAATCCTCCCAGTCGAGGACGATGCCGGCGGCGCGCGCCATGGCCGGGAGGTGAATGGCGTGGTTCGTCGAGCCGCCGGTGGCGAGAAGACCCACCACGGCGTTGACGATGGCCTTCTCGTCGACGCAGCGGCCCAGCGGCCGGTAATCGTTGCCGTTGGCGCCGATCTCGGACAGGCGATGGACGGCGGCCCGCGTCACCGCCTGGCGCAGCTTCGTACCGGGGTTGATGAACGACGCGCCGGGCATGTGAAGGCCCATGACGTCCATCATCATCTGGTTGGAATTGGCGGTGCCGTAGAAGGTGCAGGTGCCCGCACCATGGTACGAGGCGGACTCGGATTCGAGCAGCTCGTCGCGACCGACCTTACCCTCGGCGTAGAGCTGGCGGACGCGCTGCTTCTCCTTGTTGGCGATACCCGAGGGCATGGGGCCGGCCGGAATCAGGATCATCGGCAGGTGGCCGAAGCGCAGGGCCCCGATGATGAGGCCCGGCACGATCTTGTCGCAGATGCCGAGCAAAGCGGCCGAATCGAACATGCCGTGGCTGAGCGCGATGGCGGTGGAGAGCGCGATGGTGTCGCGCGAGAACAGGGACAGCTCCATGCCGCGCTGGCCCTGGGTGACGCCGTCGCACATGGCCGGCACGCCGCCCGCGACCTGCGCCGTCGCACCGACCTCGCGGGCGAAGATCTTCATCTGCTCGGGGTAGCGCCCGTAGGGCTGATGGGCCGAGAGCATGTCGTTGTAGGCCGTGACGATGGCCATGTTCATGGTGCGTCCGGACCGGATCGCCAGCTTGTCTTCCCCGGACGCGGCAAAGCCGTGGGCGAGGTTGCCGCAATTGAGCATCGGCCGCTGGACGCCGTGGTCGCGCTCGCGGGCGATGAGGTCGAGATACGCCTGTCGCGTTTGACGGGAGCGTTCGATCACCCGCGCGGTGACGGCGGCAATCTCGGGGTGAAGCTCGGTCATGACTCTTCCTCGCGTGGCGCGAAGTCTGGAACCCTTCAAACCACGGTGGTGACACCGTGGCTACCGGGGCGATCCCGTTCGCCTGGACAGACGGGGGCGTCTGTCGGTGGCGGGCTCAATGCCCTGAGGCAAGGGCCGCGCCGGGTTTGTCGTGGATGGCGAGGCGCTCCACCATCGAGGCCGTCGCGGCGTTCATGCCGACGATCTCGACGGGTACGCCGTGGCGGCGGAACTTCAGCACCACCCGGTCGAGGGCGTTGATTCCGGTGATGTCCCAGAAATGCGCCGCCGAGAGGTCGATGACGAGGCCGTCGAGATCACCCTCGCGAAAATCGAAGGCGGCATGGAAGGCCTCGGCCGTCGCGAAGAAGATCTGTCCCGTCACCCGGTAGGTCCGCGTTGGTCCGGTGCGCTCGGAGCCGACGGCGAAGAACCGCGTCACCTTGTGGGCGAAGAACAGGCCGCTCAGCACCACGCCGAACAGCACGCCCCGGGCGAGGTCGTGCGTCGCCACCACCACCGCCACGGTGCCGAGCATCACGACGCTCGAGCTCTTCGGGTTCGTCGTCAGGGTGACCAGCGAGCGCCACTGGAAGGTGTTGATGGAGACCATGATCATCACGGCGACCAGGGCCGCCATCGGAATCTGCGAGACGTAGGGTCCGAGGACGACGATGAGGAACAGCAGGAACGCGCCGGCCCACAGGGTCGAGAGCCGGCCGCGCCCGCCCGACGTGACGTTGATCACCGACTGACCGATCATGGCGCAGCCGGCCATGCCGCCGAAACAGCCGGCCGTGATGTTGGCGAGGCCCTGGCCGGCGCATTCGCGGTTCTTGTTCGAGCCGGTGTCCGTCATTTCATCGAGGATGGCCGCCGTCATCAAGCTCTCCAGCAGCCCGACCATGGTGAGGGTCAGGGCGTAGGGCAGGATGATCCGCAAGGTCTCCAGGGTCAGCGGCACCTGTGGCAGGGCGAAGACCGGCAGTTCGGTGGGCAGCGCCCCCATGTCGCCGACGCGGTGGATCGGCAGGCCGAACGCGATGGCGACGGCGGTCAGCAGGATGATGGTCACCAACGGCGAGGGCACGGCCTTGGTGAGGTACGGCAGGCCGTAGATCAGCGCGAGGCCGGCGGCCGTCATGGCGTAGACGGTGGTGCCCTGCCCTAAGAGTTCGGGCATCTGCGCGAGGAAGATGAGGATCGCCAGGGCGTTGACGAAACCGGTCACCACGGAGCGCGAGACGAAGCGCATGAGGTTGCCGAGCTTCAACGCTCCGGCACCGATCTGGAGGAACCCAGTCAGGATCGTGGCGGCGAAGAGGTGGCCGAGGCCGTGCTCCTTCACCAGGGTCACCATGACCAGGGCCATGGCGCCGGTGGCCGCCGAGATCATCGCCGGGCGCCCGCCCGCGAACGCGGACACCACGGCGATGCAGAACGAGGCGTAGAGGCCGACCTTGGGGTCGACCCCGGCGATGAGGGAGAACGCGATGGCCTCCGGGATGAGGGCGAGCGCCACCACCGTCCCGGCCAGGAGTTCGCGCGTGATATCGGGAGCCCACTCGCTCCGCAGGTGTCGTCGGGTCATGAAAAAGGTCCATCCACCCCGCGCGCCAAGCCCCAGGGGACGGCGTCGTCGGGAGATGCGTGAAGAGACACGCCGAAACAGGGCGTGCCGATGCGAGGCATGGTTCCGCTTCGCGAGCGGCCTACGGCGGCCCGAGACGGCAATACAGGCGTGCGCGATCCTTCAGCATGACGGGCTCATACCATGGCGGCCTCATCATGCAACTCGGTGCTGCGCCGTCCGGTCTTTCCAGGAGACCCCGAACCTAAGTTTACGCAAAATGCAGGGCGTTCGTACGATAACAGGCGCGAATACCCATCGGAGCACCCGATTCGTCCTGATGCAGACCGAAATCGAGTCCAATTCACGCCGTCCCTGGTACGATCTGCGCTTGGCGGCGGCCCTCGAGGACCGGTTCCAGGTCGAGCAGGCCCAGCGCTCGGGCGCCTATCTCCGGTCGTGGCTGCTGGTCTTCGTCCTGTTCAACATCCTGTCGCTGAAGCTCGACTTCGACGCGTTCGGTCCGGAGGCCTTCGCGGTTCCGGCCGCCCTCACCCTCGGGGTGTTCGTACCCCTGACCGGCATGGGTATCCTGCTCCTGCACGGGCAGCCCTCGCCCCTGCGCCGGACGATCGTGGTGACGGTCGTGAGCCTCACGGACATGCTCATCGTCCTCAACAGCGCCCGGATCGTGCCGGCCGAGCACGCCAACGTCTACATCGTCCTCGCGGTCATCGTTCCCCTGGTGGTGGGCCTCATCGCCGACCTGTCGTTCCGGCACAGCCTCGTCTTCTGCGGTACCGCCTTCGCGGCCTATGGCGGCTGGATGGTCTGCATCCCGCCCGCCGACGTGGTTGGAAGCGGCCTGCCCGTCCTCGTGGCCTGCCTGATCCTCGTACCGATCAAGGGAAGCTATTCGCGCGAGCGCCAGGAGAAGCGGGCCTTCGTGCTCCGGCATGCTTTGGAGGCGGCCAATGCCCGCCTGACTGTGCTGTCGACAACCGACGCCCTGACAGGACTGGCCAACCGGCGCGTCTTCAACGACGCCCTGGCCGAAGCGTGGAACGGGGTCGGCGGAGAGCCGGGATGGTGCGCCGTGGTGGCCATCGACATCGACCATTTCAAGCGCCTGAACGATCTGGCCGGCCACCCCGAGGGCGACCGCTGCCTCGTCGCCGTCGCAGCCGCCCTCGACGAACCGACACGGGCGGCCGGTGGTCTACTGGCCCGCTACGGCGGCGAGGAGTTCATGGCGTTCTTCCCGGGAGCGACACCCGAGGAGGCCCTCGACCTCGGCGAGCGTCTGCGCGTCGCCGTCGAGGGGTTGGCGTTCCGCTGCGGCCGGGGCGGGTCCGCCTGGGTCGCGAGCGTCAGCATCGGCGTCACCGCCGCACACAGCGTCACCGGCGCCTGCGGCGTCGGGCCGGGTCACCTTCTCACCACCGCCGACGCGGCGCTCTACAGCGCCAAGCACAGGGGCCGGAACCGCGTCGAGGCCCTGCCGATCCGGGTGGAGACGGCCAACGGCGATTCCGGGCCCGCCTACTCGGCCGCATCCTCGTAGGGCGCGGTGACCGCGGCATCGCCGAGGAAGCCGCCCGACTGGCGCTCCCACAAGCGGGCGTAGAGGCCACCCGAGCGAATCAAGACAGCGTGGGTCCCCTCTTCGACGATGCGCCCGGCCTCGATGACGATCAGGCGGTCCAGCGCCGCGATGGTCGAGAGGCGGTGGGCGATGGCCAGAACGGTCTTGCCCTGCATCAGTGTGTCGAGGCTGTCCTGAATCGCCGCCTCGACCTGACTGTCGAGGGCCGAGGTCGCCTCGTCGAGGATGAGGATCGGGGCGTCCTTCAGGATCACCCGCGCGATGGCGATCCGCTGGCGCTGGCCGCCGGACAATTTCACGCCACGCTCGCCGACCTGTGCGTCGTAGCCCGTGCGGCCCTTGTGATCGACGAGATCACGGATGAATCCATCGGCCTCGGCCAAGCGCGCCGCCCGCTCGACTTCGTGGAGGGTGGCGTCGGGACGGCCGTAGGCAACGTTGTCGCGGATCGAGCGATGCAGGAGCGAGGTGTCCTGGGTCACCATGGCGATGGCGTTGCGCAGGGACCCTTGGGTGACCCCGGCGATGTCCTGGCCGTCGACCAGGATTCGTCCGCCTTCGAGATCGTGGAGCCGCAGCAGGAGCGCCGTGACGGTGGTCTTGCCGGCACCGCTGACGCCGACGAGGCCGACCTTTTCGCCGGCCCGGATGTGAAGGTTCAGGCCCTCGATGATGCTGGCATCGCCGCGTCCGTAGTGGAAGCTCACGTCCTCGAAGCGGATGTCGCCGCCCGTGACGTTCAGCGTGGCGGCATCCGGCCGGTCGGTGATGGCGTGGGGCCGTGCGATGGTCTGCATGCTCTCCTGGATCACGCCGACATTCTCGAAGATGCCGCGCACGGTCTGCATCACCCAGCCCGACATGGCCATGAGGCGCAGCACCAGGGCGAGGCCGGCCGCCGCCTCGCCCGTGGTCATGCCGCCGCGCTGCCACAGGGCGAGGCAGACGCCCGCGGTTGCGACGATGAGGGTGCTGTTGAGGAGGCCCAGTACCGTGGTGGTGGAACTCACCAGCCGGAACTGGTGCAGGTACGCCTTGGTATGGATGTCCACGGCATCGCGCACGGCGGCGCGTTCCTCGCGGTCGCGCGCGAAGAGCTTCACCGTCAGGATGTTGGTGTAGCTGTCGACGATACGGCCGATGAGGGCCGAGCGGGTATCGGCGGTGACCAGCGACCGAGCGCGGGCGCGCGGCACGAACCACCGGGTCAGGGCCGCGTAGGCCACCACCCACAGGACCACCGGCAGGGCGAGCCACAGGGAGATCGAGCCGAACAGGCCCACCGCCGTGACCGCGTAGATCGCCACGTAGAGCAGCGTGTCGATGAACACGACGGCGAGTTCGCGCACGGCCGGCCCGACCTGCACCACGCGATTGGCGAGACGCCCGGCGAAATCCGCCTGGAAGTACGAGAGCGAGTGGCCGAGGGTATAGAGGTGCGTGCGCCAGCGGATCTGGTTCGTGACCTGGGGCACGATGAGCTGGTTCGACAGGATTTCGTGCAGCCAGATCGTGATCGGCCGCACCACCAGCACCAATCCGGCCGCAAGGAGGATCTTGGTGCCGTGATCGGCCCAGAACGTCGCCCGGTCGGCGGTGTTGAGAAGATCGATGAACCAGCCCATGAGCAGGTAGAGCGACGCTTCGACGGTGCCGGCGACGACGGCGACGACGAACAAGGCGGCAAGCGCCGCCCGCACGGGTTTCAGGTAGAAGCCGGCGAAACCCGTCACGGTCTTGGGCGGCATGCGCCCATCGTCGAAGGGCGCGAACGTATCGATGCGGCGCTCGAGCCAGTCGAGGAACATGTCGTTTCCGATTTCCGGTTGCTGCAGCGACTCTTCAGCTAGGCGGTCCCCCGCCCCTGCCAACCGGGGGGCGATGCCGCACGAGGACACCCATGCTCCGCCTCGCCCTGTACCAGCCCGATATCCCGCAGAACACCGGCACGCTGCTGCGCATGGCCGCCTGCCTCGGGGTCGCCGTGGAGATCATCGAGCCGGCGGGGTTCGACGTTTCCGACCGGCACCTTCGCCGCTCGGGGTTGGACTACCTCGACCATGTGGCGATCACGCGGCACCGCTCCTGGGCCGCGTTCTCCGAGTGGCAGAAAAGTGTGGGCCTGCGCCTCGTGCTCGCGACGACGCAGGGCGCCCTGCCCTACACAGAGTTCGCCTATCGCCCCGGCGATTGCCTGCTCATGGGCCGGGAATCGGCCGGGGTTCCGGAGGCCGTGCACGCGGCGGCCGATGCCCGGGTGGTGGTGCCGATCCGGCCGGGGATGCGCTCCCTCAACGTCGCGGTCTGCGCCGCGATGATTCTGGGAGAAGGTCTGCGGCAGACCGACTGATTCTCCAGATAAATTTGAACGATGTGCATACTCGCACTTGAACACTGTTCAATCCGTGGCATCTTCCTCGGCGACGGGGAGACCGGTTCCCCCGTCGGTCCCTTGGGAGACAGCCCATGTTCAACCTGTTTCGAACCCTCGCCCGGGGCGCCGCCGCCCAGGCCCGGGAAGACCTCATCGACCGCAACGCCCTGCTGATTCTCGACCAGCAGATCCGCGAGACTCGGGTCTCCCTGGAGCGCAGCCGCATGGCGCTCGCCGCCGCCGTCGCCGGCGACAAAGCGGAGGCGCGCCGCCTCACCGAGGTCGAGGCCCGCGCCACGGATCTGGAAGAGCGCGCGGTCGCCGCCCTCGACGCCGGCCGCGAGGATCTGGCCCGCGAGGCGGCCGACGCCATCGCCGAACTGGAAGCCGAGGCTGAGGCGGTCCGCACGGCGCGAACGCGGTTCGCCCGGGAACTCACCCGCATCCGCGCCGTAGTAGCCGATGCCACCCGCCGTCAGGCCGAGCTGGAACGCGGCCGGCGCATCGCGGCCGCCGCCGAGTCCGCCCGCCGCCTCGGCGTCGCCGCCGCCCCGGAGGACCGTGCCACCCTGCGCGAGGCCGAGGCGACCCTGGCCCGCCTGCGCAGCCTCCAAGCCCAAAGTGCCGACACGGAAGCGGCCCTGACGGAGGCAGAGCCCGGCGCCGACATCGCCGAGCGCCTGGAGCGTGAGGGGTTCGGCAAGCCGACCCGCCCGACGGGCAGCGCGGTGCTCGAACGCCTCCGCCGCCGTTCCACCGCCGAAGCCTGATCCCCCCTCACGTCAAGGACCACCCCCATGTCCAACGAAACCACGCAGCATTCCGGCGCCTGGGTCGCCTTCACCTACGCGTCGTTCCTCGGCGCCGCCCTGATGGTGGCGCTCGGCATCCTGTTCATGCCCATCGACATCTGGATGAAGGGCTACTTCGCCATGGGGGTGATCATGCTGGTCCAGTCCTGCATCACTGCCACCAAGACGGTCCGCGACGTCCACGAGGGCCGACGCATGGTCAACCGCATCGAGGACGCCAAGACCGAGCGGCTGCTGATGCAGGTGGGCAAGGATTGAACAAGGATTGAAGGCCGATGGCGAATTGACGCCCGCCCGGCGGGATGGGACATCGGGGCCATGCAGCGCCCCGACACGCCCTTCACGCCCCTACCCGCGCACGAACTCGACGCCCTCAAGGGAGAGGCGACGGCGTGGTTCACCACCCTGCGCGACCGCATCGTCGCCGCCCTGGAGGCCCTGGAGGACGAGGCGACAGGTCCGTTCGACAAGGACGCTCCTTCGACGCCGGGAAAATTCGAAAAAACGCCGTGGGAGCGCACGGACCATACCGGCCAGCCCGGCGGCGGCGGCACCATGGCGATGCTGAAGGGCCGGGTGTTCGAGAAGGCCGGCGTCCACGTCTCTGCGGTGCACGGCGAGTTCGCCCCCGAGTTCCGCGCGCAGATGCCGGGCGCGGCGGAGGACCCGCGCTTCTTCGCCACCGGCATCTCGCTCATCGCGCATCCGTGGAACCCGAACGCGCCCACCGTCCATATGAACACCCGGTTCGTCGCCACCACCCGGACGTGGTTCGGCGGCGGCGCCGACCTGACGCCGGTCCTCGACCGCCGCCGCACCCAGGACGATCCCGACAGCCTCGTGTTCCACGCGGCGATGAAAGCCGCCTGCGACGCCCACGCGCCGGCCGCCGACTACGCCCGCTACAAGGCGTGGTGCGAGGAGTACTTCTACCTGCCGCATCGCAAGGAGCCGCGCGGCATCGGCGGCATCTTCTACGACTATCACTGGACCGGGGACCCGGCGGCGGATCTGGCCTACACCCGCGACGTGGGCGGGGCCTTCCTGAAGGCTTATCCGGCCATCATGAGCGCCAACATGGCGACGCCTTGGACCGAGGCGGACCGGCTGGAGCAGCAGGTCCGGCGCGGGCGCTACGTCGAGTTCAACCTGCTGCACGACCGCGGTACGATCTTCGGCCTCAAGACCGGCGGAAACGTCGCCTCGATCCTGTCGTCCCTGCCGCCGACCGTGCGCTGGCCGTGAGCGCGGACATCACCGAGGCGAACCGCACCGTCGCCAAGGTCCTGGCGAAGACCTTCGGCGGCGCGCCCTCCGTCGCCCGCCACCGCGACGAGGCCGGCAGCCACGTGGACATCCTCGCCTGCCGCGACGCGCCGCAGGCGGGCGTGACCTCCTACGGAACCGTGACGCTGGCCAACCATCCGATCATTCTCGACGGCGCGGAGTTTCCCGCCCGCGCCGAGATCTTGGGACTCTGCGCGAGCGAGACGGAGGGCTTTGCCGGCATCCTCGCGGCCTGCGCCTTCCACGTCATCGACAGCGGCTGGTTCCTGGCTCCCGGCATCGTGTTTCCCGGGGTGGTCGCGGCTTCCGGCGCGTCCCGGACGCTGGCCCACGTGATGTTCGTGCCTCCGACCCTGTGGCAGACCCCCATCGAGACGATGGAGTTCGACGGCCGCCCCCTGGGGTTCCTCATGGCCCAGCCCATCGCGGAGCTCGAGTACGCCTACGCGCAGGAGCATGGCGGCGACGCCCTCGAGGAGCTGTTCGTGGCGCGCGGGATCGACCCGTTCGACATTCACCGGCCGTCGGTGGTCTGAGGTCCGCCATGAGCGATACCACCCTGCCGACCCGATTCGCGCCCCAGCAGGACGCGGCCCTCAAGGCCATCGCGGCGTGGCGCAAGGGCGGGGGCTCCCAGGTGTTCCGCCTGTTCGGCTACGCCGGCACCGGAAAGACGACCCTTGCGCGCCGCATCGCCGACGACGTCGACGGCACGGTGGTGTTCGGCGCCTTCACCGGCAAGGCGGCCTCGGTGATGCGCGCCAAGGGCTGCCACGACGCGGCGACGATCCACAGCCTGATCTACCGCACCAAGGAGACTGAGGAAGGCGGCCCGGCCTTCACCCTCAACCGCACGGGGCCGATCTCGAAGGCCGAGCTCGTCATCATCGACGAATGCTCCATGGTGGATTCGGACCTCGGCAACGACCTCCTGTCCTTCGACAAGCCGGTGCTGGTGCTTGGCGATCCGGCGCAGCTGCCGCCCGTGCGCGGCGGCGGCTTCTTCACCGAGGCCGAGCCCGACGTGATGCTCACGGACGTCCACCGCCAGGCCGCCGACGACCCCATCGTCCGCATGGCGATGACGATCCGCGAGGGCGGCAAGCTCTCCATTGGCGAATACGGGCGCAGCCGCGTGGTCGCGCGCCGCAGCCTCGACCCGAACGCGGTCATCGCGGCCGATCAGGTGCTGGTCGGCATGAACAAGACCCGGCGGCTCTACAACAACCGCCTGCGCGAGATCGCCGGCCACACCGACCCGATGCCGGCCGTGGGCGAGAAGCTGGTGTGTCTCCGGAACGACCGCACGAAGGGCCTCCTCAACGGCTCGACCTGGACGGTCCAGGCCCAGCGTGCCGCCCAGCGCCCCGATACCATCCGCCTCGACGTGGTGTCCGACGACGACCCGGCGCTCCGCCGCCGCCCCGTGGACATCAAAGTGCTGCGCGCGGTGATGTCCGGCTCGGAAGAAGAGATCCCGGCCTTCCTCCGCCGTGAGACCGACGAGTTCACCTACGGCTACGCCCTCACCGTCCATAAGGCGCAGGGCTCGCAATGGGACAGCGTGGTGCTGTTCGACGAATCCTTCGCGTTCCGCGAGCACCGGGCGCGGTGGTTGTACACGGGCCTGACGCGGGCCGCGGAAGCGATCACGGTGGTGGTTTGAGAAACTGAGGGGGGCTTCGGCACCGCGAGATCCGGTCCACCGAACGTTGGGCGTGTCGATCGCGACTTCAGCCGAACCTCTTTATGATGCCACCCATCACGTCTCGGGCCGGAGCGCCTACGCCGCCTCCCGCACCCGCATCCGCATCCGCTCGGTGATCGCCGCCAGGGTCTCGCCAGTCAGGACCTCGACAGCCGCGATGGCGTCGGAATCCGGCAGGCCGCCTTGCGTACGAGCCACCTCCTCCATGGCGGCGAGGCGTGCGGCGAGGGCCCGGCCGCCGATGTTCAGGCTCATGGACTTGAGGCTGTGCGCGGCGCTGGCGAGCGCCGGCGCGTCCTCCGCCGCGCAGGCCGCCGCGATCCCGGCGAGGGCGACGGGGGCGTGCTCTGCGTAGAGGGCGACGATGCGCTGGGGGAAGCCGCTGCCGGCTGAAAGCGCCATCTCGACGAGGCCGGTGACGACCTCCTCGTCCAGGAGGCTGTCCGACGCCGGCGCGACGGTCTCGGGCATGACGTCGGAGAATCCCGTTCCCTCGACGTCGAGGAAACCCGACAGCATGGCGGCGAGCGCCGACAGGGTGAAGGGCTTGGTCAGGGTTCCGTCCATGCCGGCGCCGCGCCACGCTTCAGCGGCCGCGCCGATGACGTGGGCGGTGAGCGCCACGATGGGGACCCGCCGGCCGGACTCCGCCTCTTCGGCCCGGATGGCGCGGGCGGCGTCGTAGCCGTCGAGGACCGGCATGCTGCCATCCATGAGGACGAGATCGAAGATCGTCGTCCGGCAGGCCTCGACGGCCTCCCGGCCGTCCGCGACGGTGACGATCGCGGTGATGCCACAGCGGGCCAGGGCCTCGCACGCGACCTCGCGGTTGACGGCGCTGTCGTCGGCGACCAGCACCCGCGCACCGGGGAACTGTGCCAGGGCCGCGCGCACGGGCGCGGTCCGCCCGGCGGCGGCGAAGGGCGCGCCGCTGGCGAGCGCGCCGAGGGCCCGGTCCCACTCGTCCTGGACCACGGGCCAGCGCAGAATGTCATCGGCCAAAGCCGCCTCCAGGACCGCGTCGGCGGCCGGATCGCCCATGCGGGCGATGGCGAGCACGCGGCCCGTGGCCGTGGGACGGCGCCCGAGGGCGACGAGGTCGGCCGCATCGCAGATCCAGTGGGCCGTGGCAGCCTCCGCCGCGTCGGCTAGGACAGGCACGAAGCCCGCACCGCCGAGACGCGCGCGCAGGCTCTCGGCGGTGGCGGCGCCCGCCGTCGCCACCACGACGAACTCGGACACGTCGTCCGCGCGATGCCCCCCGACGATCACCTCGTCCATGGCCTCCAGGGGCAGTTCGGCCCAGAAGGTCGAGCCCTCGCCCATGATGCTGTCCACCCCCATGGTGCCGCCCATGGCCAGCGCCAGGCGGTGCGCGATGGAGAGGCCGAGGCCGGTGCCGCCGAAGCGCCGGGTGGTGGATTGGTCGGCCTGGGAGAAGGCCGAGAAAATGGTGCCGACTTTTTCCGCGGGAATGCCGACCCCGGTATCGCGCACGCTGAGGCGCAAATGCGCCGGTCCGGCCCGCTCCAGGCTCACCAGCACGTGGCCTTCGGGCGTGAATTTGAGGGCGTTGTTGACGAAGTTGGAGAGGATCTGCCCGAGGCGCACGGGGTCGCCGACGATGCGGCGCGGCACGTCGGGGGCGATGAAGGCGGCGAGATCGAGGTTCGCCTCGCGGGCTTTCTCGGCGAACAGCGAGACCACCGTATCGACGACCTCGGCGGGCTCGACGGGGATGCGCTCGAGGTCGATCTTGCCGGCCTCGACCTTTGCGAAATCGAGGATGTCGTTGATGATGGCGAGAAGACTTTGCCCCGAGCGGGCGATGACCTCGGCGTAGCGCTTCTGCCGGTCGGGCAGGTCGGCGGCGGCCAGCAACTCGGCCATCACCAGCATGCCGTTAAGGGGCGTGCGGATCTCGTGGCTCATGGTGGCGAGGAAGGCGGATTTCGCGCCGTTGGCGGCTTCCGCCGCTTCTTTGGCCTCGTGCAGATCGGCCGTGCGGTCGGCGACGTCGCTCTCCAGGCGTTCGAGGTGGCGGGTGAGCCGGTCGCCGCGGTCTTGCACGGTGGCGAGAAGCGCGTTGAAGGTGCGGGCCAGCACGCCGACCTCGTCGTCGCGCACGATGCGGGCCGCCCGCCCGTAATCCTCGTCCGTCCGGACCCGCTCCATGGTGGCGGCGAGTTCCGCGATGGGCTGGGTGATGGATCGGTGCAGGCCGTATGAGACGGCGAGCCCGAGGGCCAGGGCCAGGAGCGAGGCGAGGGCCGACGCCTTCAGGATGGCAAGGAGACGGTCGGCGAGGTCGGTGGTGTCGGCCACCAGCACCAGGGTGCCGACGGTGAGGCCGGCGTGCAGGATCGCGACGCGCACCTGCGCCGTGCGGCTGCCGAGGAGCCAGAACGGCGAGCCCCCGGCATCGAGATCGATGTCGCTGTCGAGGCGGATGGCGAGCCCCTGGTCGGCCAGGGTCGAGCCGTCGGAGCGCTCGATGCCGACATAGACGAGGTCGGGCCGGCGGGCGATGGCGCTGAGCGTCCGGGTCGCCTCCGCAGCGTCGGCCTCGGCCACGGCCCGCGCGCTCGATGCCGCGAAGACCTGGGCGATGGTCGAGAGGGATTCGCGCTTGGTCTCGGCGTAGCGGTGGACCTCCTGCCACAGGTTGAAGGCGGCCGCCGCCAGGAGGGCGAGGGCGACGGAGGCCAACACCGCGAGCGCCAGCCGTCCGGCGAGGGAGCGGAAGACGGGCAGGCGGTGGGCGGTCACTGCGAGAGTTCCGTGTCGGCCGAACTCGGACCCACACCTCTGGGCACCGGCACGTCGGTGGCGCCGTAGCGGGCGTTGAGGATCAGGTTGGGGCCATCATAGAGGTTGATGAGCCGGGCGATGATCACCGTGTAGGCCGACTGGTCGGCGACGGGCTTCTTCGAATCGATGATGAGCCGGCCGGACGGCAGATAGATGGTGCCGAGCAGCGTCCGCGCCTCGTCGCTGATGATGCGGTACTCGCGCAACGGCAGCGGGCCGCCGGGCGGGGGCTTGGATTTCCCCTTGCCGCCGAGCGGCAGCGGCAAAGGAATTGGGATGGTCAGGGTGCGCTCCTCGAAGAACAGCAGGCCGCGCATGACCCCGTCCTTGGGAGCGGTGAGGCTGATGACGCTCTTTTCGTCGAACAGCAAACCGGTCCGCAGGCCCATGAAGTAGAAGCCAACATTGACCCCCTCCAGCGAACTCTTCTTGTCCACGACGAGGGGGCCGTCTTTCATGATGTACACGCCGGGCCGGAGCGTCACCTGCGCGCCCTTGGTGATGTGCAGGCCGCCGCAATAGGTGCCGGGGCTGAGCGTCGCCGTGGTGGTGATGACGTTCTTGCCGTAGGCCGGATCGTCGAGGGAGCCGATGAGCATCATCGGGTTGAGGAGATTCGCAATGTTGAGGCACGAGGCGGATTGCGGCGCCTCACGGTCGGCCAGGGGGTCGCGGATCATCGGGCAACCCGTGGCCGGCGTGGGCAGGAAGTTGGCTTTGCCGAAGTAGCCGCCGGCCGAGCAGGTCGAGAGGGCCTGGGCGACGGCCGCATTCTCACCCTGGATGCCCGCCGGATGGAGGGAGTTCGAGTAGAGCGAGCAGTCCGTGGCGGTGATCCGGGCGGCACTCTCGAGGTGGAACGCACCCATGGATAGGGGGTCGAGGGCGAGCAGGCACAGGCGCGTGGTGCCGGCGAGCTTGGCCGTCGACTGGACGCTGACCTCGAGGGTCGGAAGGTTCAGGAGCCGGCCCAGGGTCAGGACGATGGTTTCCGACAGGGTCACGCGCACGCTCGAATGGTTGCCCAGAACTTCGGCCGTCGCCGCGACGGGTCGCTGGCTTCCGGCCTGGGCCCGGGCCATGGCGATGGCGGTGCGGACCGCGCTCGCATCGTCGGCATTGGCGAGCTTGAACTGGTTGACGCCGGCGATGCTGCCGCTGTCGGCCGCGCGCTGAAGCTCGGCCCGGCGCTTGATCAGGGACGCATACTCCACGGCAGCAGCGCTCATCCCGGTGACGACGGGAAGCAGCAGCGCGAAGATCAAAACAATGCCGCCGCGTGTGTCCTTGGCGAAAGCGGCGAACGACCGATGCATCTCTCAGCTCCTGCGCCAGGGATGACGCGGATGCGTTGAGATTGGCTGAATATCAATTGGTTGTAGGATTTTTGATCCTGCAACCCAGGAATGGTCGCTTCTTACTGGTAACTACGGTTCAAATAACGTTTTTGTTATAAAGACGAGGCTTGGCTGCAGAATGGACGGCCAATTAACTCTTGTTGCGCCATAGACGCGCGAGTGCGTCGTCGTTGCGCCGCACGCAGGTTTCGCAAACGCCGTGCTCCCGCCAGACGCTCATCATCGATCACGGGTGCGTAATCGCTACGGTTCGCCGATCCCGGCGCACCCTTTTCGGCGCACGGTTCGAGCGTTCTTTGCCCGGACGCGACGGGATGCGGATGGAGCGGCGGCGGTCGAGTTCGCCCTGGTGATGGTTCCGCTCTTCGTGGTCGTTCTCTTCGTCATCGAGAACGCCCTCGTCCATTGGATCACCGCATCCCTCGACAACGGCCTCGATGCGTCCATGCGCCAGTTTTACGTCCGCGCCGGTGGGCCGGGGGCCGAGCAGATCGACGGTGTTCGCGCGGAACTGTGCCGGCAGGTCGCGCCCCTCGTGAAATGCGAGGCCTTGAAGGTCGATGTCACGGCCTATGCGAACTTCGCCAGCGTCGATCGCGCCAGTCCCGTCGATCCCATGACGGGGGATTGGCGGCCGGGCTTCGGAGGCCAGCACGGCTGCCTCGCCAAGGGCAGCGTCGTCGTGGTCCAGGCGGCGCTGGCCCAGCACACGTTTCAGGCATTCGGGATCGCCCCGGGACAATTCAGGAACGGCAGCCGTCTGATCAACGCGGCCGCAGTGATCCAGCTGGAAGGAAACTCGCCGGCCGTGGCGGGATGCTGAGCGCGGTGCTGCGGAGGGAGGTCCGGCGCTTCGCCCGGGAGCGGGACGGGGTGGCCCTCGTCGAGTTCGCACTCCTGGTCCCGGTCCTGCTCCTGTTCTACTGCGGCACCGTCGAACTGACCAACGTCCTGCGCCATGCCCGCAAGCTCGACATCCTGTCCCGCACCATCGGCGAAAGCCTCTCTCAGCGCACCCAGCCGACTTCGGCGGAGATCGAGGACATCTTCAAGGCCGCCGCCATCGTCATGGCGCCTTACGACGGCGCCGAACTGCGCATGAGCGTCAGCGCGGTGGGCGTCGGTGTCGTCCCGCAGTTCGGGCCGTTACAGATCTGTTCGAGCGCAGCGACCCCCGGGGCGCCGCTCCGGGTCCCCGGCACTCCGGCGCCGGTGGTCGAGGCCGAAGCCGTGCAGCCCGCCGGGAGCCGGCTCCTCCTCGTCGAGATCACCGCCACCTACCGGCCCGTTTCGGGGCCCGTCGTGTTCCGGGATGCCGTGCAGGGCGTGGTGCTGGAGCGCAGGACCCTGTGGCCCGTGCGCTACGGTCGGCGCTACGCGAGCCAGAGCCCCGAGATCGTCCTGCCCAACGGACTGCCCTGTCCGGCCTGAACGATCGATCGGACAGAGTAGGTCTCAGAAACGTGGCGGGTCTTCGAAACCGACAGGTTTGCGGACATCGCGGTCGGGCTCGAGGCCGGCGAACGAATTCCTTCACCCTGTGGCGCGGGACGGGATGTCACGGCGCCGCGAATAGTCCAGGAACGCCGCATGTCCCGTGCCACTCCCGGACACGGCCGGATTTCTGTTCCGGCACTGCGGTATGGCGGGAGTCTCGCGAGGGACGCTCAGGGACGCCTGGCAGGGACACCTGGCAGGGACACCTTACCCGGCGCGCCACCCGCCGGCGGGCACAGGACGTGGATCAGGGATCGCAAGGCCGCTCGATGTTCGTGCTCGTTCTCGATGACGCCCCGCTGAACAACATGCTGATGGCCGAGGCCATCCGCACCATCCCGGACTGCACCGTGCGCGACTTCACGCGCCCGGCCGACGCCCTCGCCTTCGTCGAGGCGAATTCCGACGCCATCGGGGTGGCGATCTCGGATTACGACATGCCGGGCATGAACGGCGTCGCGTTCATCCGCGCCGCCCGCGCCGTGCCGGGTTTCGCGCACGTCCCCGTGGTGATGGTCACGAGCCTCGACCAGCGCAGCCTGCGCCGGGAGGCCCTGGAGGCCGGCGCCACGGATTTCCTCGCCAAGCCGTTCGACCCCATCGAGATCCGGGCGCGGGTGTCGAACCTGCTCGCCCTCAACCGCGCCCGCATCGACCAGCGCGAGCGCGCGGCTTGGCTCGACCGCGAGGTCAGGGCGGCCACTGCCCTCATCGCCGCCCGCGAACGCGAGATCGTCCTGATGCTGATGAAGGCCGCCGAGCATCGCGACAACGAGACCGGCAACCATGTGGCGCGGGTGGCGGGCCTCGTCGCCCTCATCGCCCGGGGCCTCGATCTGTCCGACGCGGAGGTCGAACAGCTCAGCCTCGCCTCGACCATGCACGATGTCGGCAAGATCAGCGTGCCGGATACGATCCTGCTGAAGCCCGGCCCCCTGACGCAGGACGAGCGCCGCGAGATGGAGCGCCACGCCGAGCGTGGCCGGCGCATCCTCGAGGGCTCGTCGTCGCTTCTCATGCAGCGCGCCGCCGAGATCGCCGCCACGCACCACGAGCGCTGGGACGGCAGCGGCTACCCGGCGGGACTCGCCGGCGAGGCGATCCCCCTGTCCGGCCGCATCGTCGCCGTGGCCGACGTGTTCGACGCGCTCACCTCTGACCGGCCCTACAAGAAGGCCTGGAGCGAGGCCGAGGCCCTCAACCATATCCGGGCGAATGCCGGCTCGCATTTCGACCCCGCCTGCGTGGCGGCCTTCGTGCGGATGCTGCCGAAGGACGAGACGCCCGCCTGATCCCCGCCGGTTGGCGCCGGACCGCCCGAGGACCTATCTCCCGCCGGACACGACCGACAGGACGGGAGACAGCCTTGGCATACGGGACGAGTTCGGGACACGAGACCGGCGGACCGCCGCAGATGCACGCGACGACGATCCTGATGGTACGCAAGGGCGGGCGCGTCGTCATCGGCGGCGACGGGCAGGTCAGCCTCGGCCAGACCATCGTCAAGGGCAACGCCCGCAAGGTGCGGCGCCTTGCGAAGGGCGCGGTGATCGGCGGCTTCGCCGGGGCTACGGCGGACGCCTTCACCCTGTTCGAGCGGTTGGAAGCCAAGCTCGAACAGTACCCGGGCCAGCTCACCCGCGCCTGCGTCGAGCTGACCAAGGATTGGCGGACCGACCGCTATCTCCGCCGTCTGGAGGCGATGATGCTGGTGGCCGACCGGGAGGTCAGCCTGCTGCTGTCGGGGGCCGGCGATGTGCTGGAGCCGGAACACGGCGTGATGGCGATTGGTTCGGGCGGTAACTACGCCCTGGCCGCCGCCCGCGCCCTCGAAGATGGTCCCCACGACGCGGAAGCCATCGTCCGGCGGGCCATGGCAATCGCGGCCGAAATCTGTGTCTACACCAACGGCAGCCTCGTCATCGAAGCCCTGGACACTGCAGAGGTTGGATGATCATCGGCCGTTGATTAACGATCCTTTGCAGGATTGCCCCTAAGACAAGGCGAAAAGGTGCCTGGGGGAATCGATCATCATGCGGATCAGGGCGAAAATTCTGGCCTTCGTCATCGCCTGCAGCGCGATGACGCTTCTCGTGGCGGGGGTTGGGGTCTTCACCCTGCGAGCGTTCGACGTGGCCATCGAGCAGGGGCGCCTCGCAACCCAGCGCGCCCTCGATGCCGCCCGGCTCAACCGCCACGTCACCACCATCGCCCTCGAGTCCCGCGGCATCTACGCCGCCAAGGACACCGCCGATGCCGTGAAGTACGCGGCACGTCTGCGCCAGAACCTGGCGGACATGAATGCGGTTTTGGCGGCCTGGCCGGCCCGGATCACGCCGGCCGAGGAGGCTTTGTTCGCCAAGGTCGCCGAGGGTGCGGCCGTCTTTACGCCCCTCCGGCTCGAGACCGCGCGTCTCGGCACCGAGGTCTCGCCGAAGGCCGCCGCCGAACAGGGCTTCACCGAAGCGAACCGAGCCAACCGACAGGCCTACCAGGATAGTATCGATGTCCTGGTGGCCGACGGCCTGTCCCGCCTCACCGCCATCGAGCGCGCCACCGACGACCTTTATGATCAGCGGATCGTGCTTCTCGTCGCCCTCGCGATCGGAGGCCCTCTCGCCTGCCTGCTCATCGGTGCCGTCATCGGCAACAGCCAGATCGCCCGTCCCCTCGTGGGCGTCGCGACGGCCATCCGGGATTTGTCCGAGGGCAACCATCATCTTCCCGCCATGGCGGCGCGCCGTGACGAGATCGGCGACATCCAGCGCAGCATGCAGGTCTTCGCGGCCGCCATGCGGGAAGCCGAGGCCCTGCGGACCGATCAGGATCGGGCGGCCTCCGATGCCAGCACCCGGCGCCGGACGGAGCGGGTCGACCTCGCCGACCGGTTCCAGGGCAGCGTCGGCGGCCTCGTTGGGACCCTGTCGGGGGCGGCCTCCGCCATGGAGGACACCGCCCGCACCATGGCGCGCAGCGCCGAGCGCGCCGATGCCCAGTCGAACGCCGTGATGGCGGCGGCCAATACCACCGCCCTCAACGTCCAGGCTGTTGCGGCCGCCACCGAGGAGCTCGCCGCCACCGCCGACGCCATCGGCCAGCAAGTCGCCCAGACCTCCTCGGCCGCCGCCGGCGCCGTCGAGAGCGCCCGGCGCACCCATGCGCGGGTCGAGATCCTCGCCACCAGCGCCGCCCGCATCGGCGACGTTGTCGCCCTCATCTCCAACATCGCCGGCCAGACCAACCTCCTGGCGCTCAACGCGACCATCGAGGCGGCCCGGGCCGGCGAGGCCGGACGCGGATTCGCCGTAGTGGCGGCGGAAGTGAAGGAACTCGCGTCCCAGACCGCCCAGGCGACGCAGGAGATCACCAGCCAGATCGCCACGATCCAGGCGGCGACCCGGGAGACCGTGGAGGGCATCACCGAGATCGGCACCACCATCGGCGGGGTGCACAGCATTGCCGAGGGGGTCGCCGCCGCCGTGCAGGAGCAGCGGATCGCCACCCAGGCCATCGCCCGCAGCATTTCCGACGCCGCCCTCGGCACCCAGGACGTGACCCAGACCATGGCGCAGGTGCGTGAATCGGCAGCCGAGGTCGGCATCGGCGCCGCGCGGGTCCTCGACGCCGCGGCCGAACTCTCGCGCCGGACCACCACGCTGGACGACGAGGTCACCGGCTTCGTCGGCACCATCCGGGCGGCTTGAACCCGCTGCCACCCTGGTAAGGCGGGGCGCGCGCGCTTAAGTCGGCAGCGTGCAACACACCCCGCTCGCCCCAACCGTCGCCCCCACGGGCGACGGTCCATCCGCCGGCCACGCGGCGCTCCTGCGGAGTGCCGTGGCGCGCGGCATCATCACGGACGATCAGGCTCTGGCCCTCGACCGCTTGGCGCGGGAGGACGGCAGCGTCCCGGACGAGCCGCGCGACGACGAGCGCCTGCGCTTCATCACCGGATTCGCCGACATCTTCGTCACCATCGGTCTCGTGCTGTTCCTCGGGGCCGCCACGTATTTCGGCCTCGACCACCTCGGCATCGCGGCCGGCCACGCGGTCGTGGCCGTCCTCGCCTGGGGGCTCGCCGAGTTCTTCACGCGGGCGCGGCGCATGGCGCTGCCGAGCATCGTCCTGCTGCTGGCCTTCGCCCATGCGGGCTTCTCCGCCCTGGCGGCGATCCTGCTCGGCCCCACGCGTCACGGCAGCGCGACCGTGTTCGACACCCTCGACGTTTCGCCCGGCGCCGCGCTTCCGATGGCTGGCGCCGCCCTCGGCACCGTCCTCCTCGTCGCCGCTCATTACCGGCGCTTCGCCGTGCCCATCACCGTCGCGGCGGGGGCGGCGTCCACCGCCGGCCTCGCCCTCGCGCTGATCCTGGCCGTGGCCCCCGGCTTTGCCGAGCGGTTCCTCGCCGGGCTCCTTTTCCTAGCCGGCCTCGCGGTCTTCGCGTTGGCCATGCGCTTCGACCTCGCCGACCCGAAGCGGCTGACGCGGCGGACGGACATCGCCTTCTGGCTCCATCTCCTCGCCGCACCCCTGATGGTGCACCCGATCCTCAGCACCCTGTCGGCCAGCGGCGACGGCGAGCGCGGGGCGATGCTCGCGGTGCTGGCCATCGTCCTGGTGCTGGCCTTCGTCGCCCTCGCCATCGACCGGCGGGCGCTCCTCGTGTCCGGCCTCGTCTATGCCGGCATCGCCTTCGGTGCCCTGATCCGCGATGCGGGCTTCACCGGTGCCACGGTGCCGGCGAGCCTCCTGGCGCTGGGCACGTTCATCCTCGCCCTCAGCGCCGGCTGGCATCCCCTGCGCGGCCGCGTGTTGCGCACCCTCCCCCGCCCCTGGGCAGCCCGGCTGCCACACCCGATCGGAGCGTGATGACCACCTTCTCCCCCCGCGAGATCGTCTCGGAACTCGACCGCTTCATCGTCGGCCAGCACGATGCGAAGCGCGCCGTCGCCATTGCGCTGCGCAACCGCTGGCGGCGGCAGCAACTGACCGGCCCCCTCCGCGAAGAGGTCGCGCCGAAGAACATCCTGATGATCGGCCCGACGGGATGCGGCAAGACCGAGATCGCCCGCCGCCTCGCCCGACTCGCGGGCGCGCCGTTTCTGAAGATCGAGGCGACGAAATTCACGGAGGTCGGCTATGTCGGCCGCGACGTCGAGCAGATCGTGCGCGACCTCGTGGAGGTCGGCATCGGCCTCAAGCGCGAAGAGAAGCGCCGGTCCGTTCAGGCCAAGGCCGAGGCGGCGGCGGAAAGCCGCATCCTCGACGCCCTGGTCGGTCCGACCTCCGGTCAGGCCACCCGCGACAGCTTCCGCAAGAAGCTGCGGGCGAGCGAACTCGACGACAAGGAGGTCGAGATCGAACTGAGCGCGGCTGCGCCCGGCGGCCTGCCCATGTTCGAGATCCCCGGCATGCCCGGCGCCTCCATGGGCGCCGTCAATCTCGGCGACATGCTCGGCAAGGCGCTCGGCAATCAGAAGGGCAAGCCGCGCCGGATGACGGTGAAGGAGGCTTATGCCCCCCTGCTGGCGGAGGAATCCGACAAGCTGGTCGACACCGAATCCTTGACCCAGGAAGCCATCCGCGAGGTCGAGGACAACGGCATCATCTTCCTCGACGAGATCGACAAGATCTGCGCGAAGGAAGGCCGCTCCTCCGCCGACGTCTCCCGCGAGGGCGTGCAGCGCGACCTGCTGCCCCTCATCGAGGGGACGACGGTGGCGACGAAGCACGGGCCGGTGAAGACCGACCACATCTTGTTCATCGCCAGCGGCGCCTTCCACGTCTCGAAGCCGTCCGACCTCCTGCCCGAGTTGCAGGGTCGCCTCCCGATCCGGGTCGAGTTGCAGCCGTTGACCGTCGAGGATTTCAAGCAGATCCTCACCACCACGGAAGCGAGCCTGCTGAAGCAGACCGTGGCGCTCATGCTGACAGAGGGCGTAACGCTGGAATTCAGCGATGACGCCGTCGATGCCTTGGCGAAGGTCGCCGTCGACGTGAACAACTCCGTCGAGAACATCGGTGCCCGCCGGCTCCAGACGGTGCTGGAACGGGTCATCGACGAAATTTCGTTTACCGCCACCGACCGGTCCGGCGAGACCGTGCCCATCGACGCTGCCTATGTCCGCGCGCGGGTGGAGAGTCTGGCGGCCAACGCGGACCTGAGCCGATTCATCCTCTAACCCTTCTCTGTCCTCATGGTGGCCGGTTCGACGCGGAAATGTCGGTACCAACAAAAATAGAGCGTTTCCGTAGTCAGTAGATCATGGACAACGCTTCGAGAGGCAGCGGAATGGGGTGAGGGTCATCTGATAAAGCCGTAGAGTCTCAGGCTATGATCGGTATTATCTGATTCAAAATATTACGGTAATTGTACTGCGGGGTTGCGAGATTCGCCCCCTCGGCACTATGAATGTCCCGGACGTCCGACCTTTGTCGGCCAATGGGGGTCTCGTCGTGTTGTGGATATTCCCAGTCTTTCTAATATTGCTCGGGTGTACGCTCGGGTGGACAGCAGCCGCCAAAGTCGAAGTGGATTCTAATGGTCCGAGTGCACCACTTGATCGGCAGGTTCTCAAGCTCCGTGGCGACCCTGCCCGGCCCGTCATCCTACAGGTGAAGATGGTCATGCCTGATGGAGTAGGTCCTTTTCCACTGGTAATTTTCAATCACGGCTCAGACGGAATTCCGGAAATACAATCGTTATACAACCACGATCAACACGCCGGAATTTACTACTTCTTATCGCGAGGGTATGCCGTCGCTTCACCGATGCTTCGAGGCTACGGAGGATCGGGCGGTCAGCAGAGCAGCCACTACGGTTGTCGCCTCGACGCCACGGCGCGTGACAATGCCAAGGATATTCTGGCGGTCGTCGATCAATTGCCGAAGGTCCCCAGAATCGACACTCGCCGTATTATCGTGGCGGGCGCCAGCTACGGGGGATGGAACGCCTTGGCTGTCGGTGGCATGCGGGATTCGCGGGTCAAGGCTGTGGTCAATTTCTACGGGGGCGTTCGTACCTCCATGTGCGAGGACGGTGATGCAGCCCTCAATCGCGGAGCGCGCATCTTCGGCAAGACTAGCCGGGTGCCGTCCCTGTGGCTTTACGGAGAGAACGACAGTCTTTTTCCCAGACCGCTATGGGAGGCCATGCATCGAGCCTATATCATCGGGGGTGGATTGGCCGAAATCCCTCTGCTCGGAACGTTTCAGAAGGATGCGCATGGTTTCCTTGGTGCTTCCTCCAGCTTGGATCTCTTCGCCGCCAAATTGGATGCTTTTCTCTCGCGAACCGGATTTTCGACTGAGACCGTCTATCCTGAGTATATTCCCCAATTACCACCGCCCCCTTCCCACTACGCGGCCATCGAAGATGTCGATGCGGTGCCTTTCCTGAATTCCGAGCAGCGGGAGGGATATCGCAAGTTTCTCAAGGCACCGCAGCCGCGGGCCTTCTTCATCGTAAGAACGAGCGGAACTTTGGCAACGGACAGCGGATACGATCCGCTGGGGCGCGGTTACGCGCTTTGCAAGCAGAAAAAGCTGGCGTGCCGATTGTACGCAGTCAACGACGATGTCGTCTGGACCTATCCAAAGCCGCCTCCTCCGGCGACCCGGTTCGCGGCTTTCGAGGATGCGACTGCGATCCCCTATCTCGATGCCAAGGGTCGCGACGCCTACGACGCATACCGTCGAATGCCGCGTCCCAAGGCCTTCGTGATCGCCCCGAACGGTGTGTGGCGATACGCGTCCGGCGACATGGATGCCGTGGCGGCCGCCATGACGAGTTGCGCGACGGCGCATCCGGCCTGCAAACCATACGCGGTGGATGGACACGTCGTTTGGCCGGGAACATCCGCGACGATCCCCAAGGATCGTTTCATCCCTCCCACACCTGCCCGGGCCGCAACGCCGTGAACCGCTCGGGTGGAATGCTGTTATCGGCGCAGGCCGCGGCCAGGGCCTCTACCGGCTGCTCGATGCCCTCGTCGGTCAGCTGGAACGTGCCCCAATGGTGCCCGAGCATCTGATCGGCGCCGAGGAGCAGCCCGGCCGCCACGGCCTCGGCGGGGTCCATGTGCTGATCCCTCATGAACCAGCGCGGCTCGTAGGCGCCAATGGGCAGGGTGGCGAGGCGTGGCGGCCCGAACCGTGTCCTGGCGTCGCGAAAGATCCCGCCGCCGCGAAAGGCGGTGTCTCCGGAGTGGTAGTGGACGCCCACGGGGGTGGTCAGCACGAACGAGCACCACAGGGCCATGCGCTTGTCGTTCACGCCCCGGGCCGACCAGTGGTTGGCCGGCGTGAGATGCACCGTGACGCCGCCGCCGAGGTCGACGGATTCGCCCCAGTCGCGGGTCTCCACATGCATGGTGTCGTCGTAGGCGCGCAGGATCGCGTCGTTGCCGAGCGGCGCCAGGATCAGCGGCTGGTGCTCCTGCCACAGGCGCGCGACGGTGGGGCCGTCGAGGTGGTCGTAGTGGTTGTGCGTGATCAGCACCACGTCGATGGGAGGCAGGTCGGCGTAGGCGATGCCCGGCGGGTTCACGCGCTTGGGGCCGGCGAAGCGCACCGGACTGGCGCGGCGGGCGTAGACCGGATCGACCAGGATGTTGCGCCCGGCGACCTGGAACAGGTAGCTCGCGTGGCCGATGAGGGTGACGCGCAGGCCGGAAGACCGCTCCGGCGGCCGGTCCTGGAACGGGCTCGGACGGTGCTTCGGCCAGAGCGCGCGCACGGGTGCGTCGACACCGCGGCGCTTGCGCCAGCGGGCGATGTCCGAGAGCGTCTTGTCGGCGGGCTGGTCCGGTCCGTGAAAGCGCAGGCCGTCGAAATGATCGCTCTTCGGCCCCCGGTAGTACGGGTTGCGCCCGCGCTTGTGCGCGGCATAGCCGACGCCGCCGAGGGTCATCACCGTGGCGGCGCTGAGGGCCGTGATCAGGCTGTTGCGTTTCATGCACCGGAGATGGCCGCGGCCGGCGCGCAATCAAGCGGCCACGCTTCGACGCCGCGGCTCACGAGCGCCAGCGCAGTTCCTGGGGAGCGAGGGGATTGCGGAACGGCCGTCCGTCCCGCGCGGCGGCGAGCGCCTCGCGCTTGAGGCGAAAGTACCATTGCGACGGCAGGTCGCCCTGGCCGAACAGCACCATGGTGGGCTTGCGGTCGAGGCCCGCTTGCGCGTGCTGCAGCACCTGCTGGTCCTGGGTCAGGAACTGGCGCATGAGCACCCGGGCCACGGGCTTCAGCGGGTTCAGCACCGGCATGTTCCAGTAGAGCGCGTTGGTCAGCAGGGTACGGTCATGGCTGAGCGGGGTCGCGAAGGTGTAGTTCGCCACGCGCTTGGACCCTGCCACGATCCGTTCCAGGCGCACGCCGGGCAAGCGGAATTCGATCTCCACCGCCGGCGCACCGCCGAGCAACCGGTAGACCGGCGAACTCGTGGTGGTGGCGTGGCTCGTCATGGTGAAGCCGTGCGGCGTCGGCGTGAAGGTCTTCACCTTCTCGCGCAGTTCCTTCGAGGGGCGGAACCACCACGAATCGTGGACGAAGGCGACGTGGCCGGGATCGACGAGGCTGAGCGTCGTGAGGTCGAACGAGGCTTCGACCACGAGCTCGATGACGACGGAGCCGGCGGCCTCGAAGCCGAGTTCGGGCAGGGCCGGTACGTCGGAGCCCGTCGGCGGGCCGAGAGAGGGGTTGACCCAGGCAAAGCCCGCGCTCTCGCGGATCGGAAAGCGCTGCACCTGGATCTTCGAGAAATCGGCGGCGTCGGACGCTGACAGAGTCGGGACGTCGCGGCAGCGTCCGTCGGTGCCGAAGCGCCAGCCATGGAACGGACAGGTCAGGACGGTGCCGTCGAAGCGCCCCTTCGACAGGGCCATGCCGCGATGGGGGCAGCGGTCGCGGAGCGCGAACGGCGCGCCCGACGCTTCGCGCCCGAGAACCATCTGCTCGCCATTGAGTTCGACGGCCCGCAGGACGCCGGCCTTGAGGGACCCGGAGCGGCCGACGCAGTACCACGCATCGCCGAGTGGCTGGCGCATGGCGTCGGGATCGAGGGCGGCCTCGTCGGGGGACGGCCCCCGCACGGACGGACTGGCGGACATGGACGGTTCCGGTCACGCCCCTGCGGGCGGGTGCCGCTGTCTTAGACCCGGCGTCCCGTCCTTGGCCAGGGCAGGCGGGGGCCAGGGCAGGCGGGCCTCAGGCAGGGGAGCGGCGGAAGGGCGCAACCGAGGGCCTTCCCAAATGCCGAGGCGCCACCTACTTTCGTGACAGTCGCAACGAACGAAAGGAGGTGATCCAGTGTCTCATTGTCATCAGCCGCTCTCCCCGGCCACCCTGACCTGGACCGTCGCCTCCGGCGCTACCGTTTAAGCGCTCGGCGGGAAGATCAAGGGAACGGCCGGACCCCAGCGGTTCGGCAATGGAAGGCCCGCCCCTCGAGGGGCGGGCCTTCGGCCTTTTAGGGAGCCGCTTCAGCGGCGTTGGAACAGGGGTTGTGCCAGGGTCTCGGCCCGGGCCATCCAGAGATCGCGCTCGGACCGCATCTGGGCGAGCTGCTCGGATTCGGCCTCCATCTTGGCCCGCAGGTCGCGGATTTCGCGGGCGACGGTGCCGGTCAAAGCCTTGAGCTGGTCGCGCTCGGCACAGACGTCGTCGAGGACTCGCATCTCCGATTCGAGGTGGCCGCGCAGGCCGCGCAGTTCGTCCGCCAGGATGGCCTGGAGGCTGTCGTAGCGGTCGGTCTCGACCCGCAGCTTGGCCTTCAGCATCAGATTTTCGGCCATGAGATCCGACAGGTCTCCTTCGGCGTCGATCATGGGCGACGGCGTCGGAGCGCCCAAGGGTGCGACCACACGCGGCGTCCAAGCCGGCGTTTCGCCATGGGTCTCGGCGGGCGGCATCTCCGCCCGGGACTCCGGCAGATCGTAGGATGTGTCCGAGCGGGCTGCGGAGTCCTGTGCCGCATGCGCGGCCGTCGCCGCCTTCATCGCAGCGAGCCAGTCCCGCAGCGGACCCGGCTGAGGGCGGCCGGGCTGATCGTTGGGCGGGTACTGGCGGGCGGGTTCCGACATCGGACAGGTCCTCGGCTTTCGCGAGTATCCGACCAAAATATGCTTAAGGAAGTATGAAACTCCACAGCGAGACCGTTACCCGACGGACGGGGTGACGGTCGTCGGGCCGATGCCTTATCGATGCAGTCCCGTCGCCGGATTCCCCGATCATGTTTCTCGAAGCAACCGAACTTTCGGCCCTGCCCGGCCTGCGCCACGCCTTCTTCACACGGGAGGGCGGAGTGTCCGAGGGCCTCTACGCGTCCCTCAACGGCGGACTCGGTTCGGCCGACATGCCGGCGCGGGTCGCGGAAAACCGTGACCGGATGTGCGCCGAACTCGGCGTGGAGAGTCTCGTCAGCCTGTATCAGGTCCATTCCGCGAAAGCCGTGGTGGTCGAGGCGCCCTTTCCCCCCGACGCACGCCCCCAGGCCGACGCCATGGTGACGCGGGTGCGGGGCCTCGCCCTCGGCATCGCCACGGCCGATTGCGGCCCGATCCTGTTCGCCGATGCGGAACACGGCGTCATCGGCGCCGCCCACGCCGGCTGGAAGGGCGCCCTGACGGGCGTGATCGACACGACCGTCGAGGCCATGGAGGGGCTCGGCGCACGGCGCTCGGCCATCGTGGCGGTGCTCGGGCCGACGATCTCGCAGGGTGCCTACGAGGTCGGTCCCGACTTCATCGCGCGGTTCCTCTCGGAAGCGCCCGGCTGCGAAGGGTTTCTCGAGGCGGGTGCACGGCCCGGCCATGCCCAGTTCGACCTGCCGGGTTTCATCGCCGCCCGCCTCGCCCAAGCCGGCGTCACCCGCGCCCATAACCTGGGAGCCTGCACCTATGCCGACCCGGATCGGTTCTACAGCTACCGCCGCGCGACCCATCGACACGAGGCCGATTACGGTCGTCTGATCTCGGCCATCGCGCTGGCGTGATGGCGTCGGTCGTAGGCGCATCCGCATCCCGCGACATTCCGCCCAGTAAAAAATCGGAACAAAATTCCCATTCGGTTGAACCTTGGCCGTGGGGGCGCGTTGCCGTTTCGAGTTGCTCAAGGAGTGAGGCACGGACTGCCACAAAGGGGCCGCCTTCCCGGCCAGCGGCGTGTTCGTAAAGCCACAGCTTCTTTGGGGCGACTAGCCTAAAGACGGGGAACTGCACCGGATGCCTCCAAAAGGAGCGGCGGGGCGCAATGGTAGAGGACCAGACTATGAAATCCATTCTTCGGAGCGCAACTGCGCTGGCCGGCATCGTGATCGCCGGTTCTGCTTTCGCCGCCGACCTTCCGCGTCGCGCCGCCCCGCCGGTGTTCGTGCCGGTCCCCGTGTTCACCTGGACGGGCTTCTACGCCGGTTTCAACGCCGGTTACGGCTTCGACGCCTCCAGCAACAACGCGCCCACCGTCATCGGCGTCAACGGCGCCAGCACCCTGGTCCGTCCGGGCACCANCGCCGCCCCGCCGGTGTTCGTGCCGGTCCCCGTGTTCACCTGGACGGGCTTCTACGCCGGTTTCAACGCCGGTTACGGCTTCGACGCCTCCAGCAACAGCGCCCCGACCGTCATCGGCGTCAACGGCGCCAGCACGCTCGTTCTGCCGGGCACCAGCCAGGCGATCGCCTTCAGCAACGGCAAGAGCAACGACGGCTTCGTCGGCGGTGGTCAGATCGGCTACAACTACCAGTTCACCCCGGGCTCCGGCTTCGTCGTCGGCGTCGAGGCCGATGCCCAGTACGTCG
>NZ_LMMU01000009.1 GCF_001422375.1 Methylobacterium sp. Leaf99
GTGTGTCTCGGCAATCGTCTCACGAGTGTGTCTCGGCAATCGTCTCACGATTGTTCGTTAGAACAATCCGCAAGGACAACGCCGTCCACGCTTCTCTTTCTCAGATTCACTTGTCAAAGAACGCCGGATCRCTCCGGAAACCCRATACAACCAGACCGCGCRGTCWCCCGCACGAAACCYGATTGCCAGACTTGGGAAACCGTGGTACCGACCTCACCATTGGTGAGTCGTCCCAGCGGTCCGGAGCGTCTAGAGCCCCGTCACCATTCTGTCAACCCGGGATTGCCAGACTTGGGAAACCGTGGTACCGACCTCACCATTGGTGAGTCGTCCCAGCGGTCCGGAGCGTCTAGAGCCCCGTCACCATTCTGTCAACCCGGACAATCCGGCGAACCCGCCAAACCACCCCGCCGACAGAACGACACCCGAGAGACAAAAACAGTGGATCATCCAGCCAAGGCCGGATCATCCATCCGATAAATCGTCTCCGAGATGTACCGGCCGCCGCCCCGAGACCCGAAGGTTCCGCTCGCCGCCGCCGATGACCGGGGTATACGGGCACCAAACCGGGCCGTCAACAGCCCGCACGACAGAAATGCAAAAATCTCGCGACGGATACGTCATTCGCCGTCACGGGCCGCCGAAGGCCCACGGGGGGGATGCTTTCCATCCGAGGTGCGCTTGGCGATCCCCTTCCCCGCAGGACTCGGACTTCGGATGATCGTTTTTCGCCCCGAGACGTCGCTCACCTCCCCGGTGGCGGCGCGGATGCCGGGCGGCTCAGGCGCCACCCGGTCCGCACGACCCGTCGCAGGGCGTCCGGCCACCGAGGCGGCGGGCGATCCAGGGGCGCAGGGGCAGGAACAGGCGGTAGGCGCCCTCTGCGAGCCATGGAGCGCCCGGAACGTGACGCACCCAGGCGAGGCGGTGCCATCCGGGCAGGTGCGACCACAGGGTGAAGAAGCCGGCTGCCCCGGAGGTCAGGCGACCGTCGCCGTCGCGGACGTGGAAGCGGGCGCGGGCGGCGTCGCGATCGAGGCCGCCGAGATCGGCCGGGCCGTCCCGGCTCACATCCACCCAGGCGAGGGCATCGGCACCCCGGCTTCGGCGATAGGTCCGGATCTCCGCGGCGCAGAGGGGGCAGGCGCCGTCGTAGTAGACGGTGAGCGGGGCGGGCGTCGTGTTCATCCCAGTGAGATAGGGCGGCGCCAACGAAAAACGGCCGCGACGTGTGTCGCGGCCGTCCGGTGTTCGATGGGCCAGGCTCAGAGGCCCGAGCGGATCTTCAGGGCCTCGCGGCCGGCGTAGCGTGCCTGCGAGCCGAGGCCCTCCTCGATGCGGATGAGCTGGTTGTACTTTGCCAACCGGTCCGAGCGGGCGAGCGACCCGGTCTTGATCTGCCCGCAATTCGTCGCGACGGCGAGGTCTGCGATGGTCGAATCCTCGGTCTCGCCGGAGCGGTGGGACATCACCGCCGTGTAGCCGGCGCGCTGGGCCATATCGACGGCGGCCAGGGTCTCGGTGAGCGTGCCGATCTGGTTGACCTTCACCAGGATCGAGTTCGCCGTGCCTTCCTTGATGCCGCGCGACAGGCGGGTGACGTTGGTGACGAACAGGTCGTCGCCCACGAGCTGGCAGCGGTCGCTGACGCGGTCGGTGAGCAGCTTCCAGCCGGCCCAGTCGTCCTCGGACATGCCGTCCTCGATGGAGAGGATCGGGTAGCTGTCCACGAGCTTGGCGAGGTAGCTGACCTGGGCCTCGATGTCCCGGGTCTGGCCCTCGCCCTCGTAACGGTAGGCACCGTCCTTGAAGAATTCGGTGGCGGCGCAATCGAGGGCCAGCACCATGTCGGTGCCGGGCTTGAAGCCGGCGGCCTGGATCGACTGCATGACGAAGTCGAGGGCGGCCTCGGCCGAGGGGAGATTGGGGGCGAAGCCGCCCTCGTCGCCAACGTTGGTGTTGTGGCCGGCCTTCTTCAATGCGCCCTTCAGGGTGTGGAACACCTCGGCGCCCATGCGCACGGCCTCGGCGAGGGACGACGCCCCCACCGGCATGATCATGAATTCCTGGAAATCGATGGGGTTGTCGGCATGCGCACCGCCGTTGATGATATTCATCATCGGCACCGGCAGCACCCGGCCCTGCGTGCCGCCGATGTAGCGGTAGAGCGGCAGGCCTGCGGTCTCGGCCGCCGCCTTGGCCACGGCGAGGGAGACGCCCAGGATGGCGTTGGCGCCCAGCCGCGCCTTGTTCGGGGTGCCGTCGAGCTCGATCATCGCCTCGTCGATGGCGATCTGGTCCTCGGCATCCATGCCGCCGATGGCATCGAGGATGTCGGACTGCACGGCGTTGACCGCCTTGCGCACGCCCTTGCCGCCGAACCGGCCCTTGTCGCCGTCGCGCAGCTCCACGGCCTCGTGGGCGCCGGTGGAGGCGCCCGAGGGCACGGCGGCGCGGCCGAAGGAGCCATCCTCGAGGAGGACGTCGACCTCGATGGTCGGGTTGCCCCGGCTGTCGAGGATCTCGCGGGCGGCGATGTTGGTGATCGCGGTCATGCAGGAGCCTTCTTCGGACGTTGCGATCGTCGAGCGGGTCCGATGCGGCGCCCGTTCCCCTCCCCCTGGAGCCGATGGCGGCACGGGGTCGGAATCGCGATTCTGTCGAGGCTTATCCGCCAACGTCACGCGTCGGGCAAGCGCCCCACCCGTTCGCAGGGCGGCAGGGCTCGCAAGAATGTTGGCCCGACTGTCAAGAAATTCTTGCCGCGGCCGCGTGACCCCACCCGGCAGCGACGAACCGGCGGATGCACCTTGCCGCGTCGCGCGCTATAGCCTGGGCATGACGCACGCGCCCCTGAACCCCGAGACGCTCCAGCTGGGACAGGCCACCCCCCTGCCCGGCTCCCCCGAGGAAGCCCGCCTCGACCGAGTGCCGAACCCGCATCCGGGCACGGATTACCTCGCCCGCTTCACGGTGCCGGAATTCACCTCGCTCTGTCCCGTCACCGGCCAGCCGGATTTCGCGATCCTGGTCATCGACTACGTGCCGGACCAGTGGCTGGTGGAGTCGAAGTCGCTCAAGCTCTACCTCACAGCGTTCCGCAACCACGGCGCCTTCCATGAGGATTGCACCGTGGGCATCGGCCTGACGCTCACCGAACTCCTGGCGCCGCGCTACCTGCGCATCGGCGGCTACTGGTACCCGCGCGGCGGCATCCCCATCGACGTGTTCTGGCAGACCGGCAAGCCGCTGAAATCCGTGTGGCTCCCAGAACAGGGTGTGCCGCCCTACCGGGCGCGCTGAACGGCACCGAGCCCGGCGCCCCCCGGCGATCCTACCGGTCTTCGTGGATCGCGCGCCGAACCTGCTCGATGAACCTGTTCTGCGGCTCCGTCGGTCCCTGATGGACCGTGGCCACGGCCCTGAGCATCCGGCACAGATCATCCCGCTCGGCCTGGGTGAGCCGGTCGCGCAGGAGCGGCGCCAGGGATTGGATGGCCGTTTCGGGATCGGGCGCCTGATCGGCCGCGTGGCGGATCACCGCCATGCGTGTCGCGAGATCGTCGCCGGGGTCGGTTACGTCGCGCATCTGATTCAGGATCTCGCTCTCTTGCTCGGGCGTCGGGACGCCGCGCTGTCGGGCCACCAGCGTCATCAACACACCGACCGCATCGGCGGGACTGCGCAGGGATCGCATCGGCGCCGATCGGATATCACGCTCGCTCGCCCGTCGACGCCGGGCGGTACGCCAGTCCCGGACGGCGTGATCGATGTGCTCCATGCCGTCTCCGTATCTGACCCAGTAGATCAGGCCGGTCACGAGCGCTCCTGCCAGGGCGATGAGGATCGGCATCCGGGATGTCCTCCGTGCACGTTCACGCGATCATCCCATGCAATCTAGGCGGGCATTTTGCAATCGTCTCGAAGGTGAAGCGTGGCCTTTCTCGTGTCGCGATCCCTGCCCTTGCCCCCAATGCAAGAGGCGGCTGGCTCGCGCCAACCGCCCTGTCGTCCTAAACCGTGACTGGTGGCTTAGTAGCCATAGCCATAGGCGGGTGCGCCATAGCCGTAGGCCGGGCGATCGTAACCGCCGCGATAGTACGAATCGCGGGCTGCGCCCGCGGCGATGGCGCCCGCCGCGAGGCCGGCGATCCCGAGGCCGACGGCGGCGCCGGTTCCGATGCCGCGACGGCCACCGCCGCGATAGGCATAACCGCGATGGCCGTAGCCGCCGCCATGGCCATAGCCGCCGCGACCGTAGCCATGGCCGTGTCCGGGACGCGCCTCTGCGGCGGTCGCCGCCGCCATGGCGCCGAGGGAGAGGGTCATGGCCGTGATCATTGCGAGCTTACGCATAGGGATCCTTGAAATTTCGCGTTTCTTAAAAACGTCAACAAGGACGGGCGCGAAGGGTTCCCCAATCACCTGAACAGGGTCGGCGCGCGAAACCTGGGTCTCAGCCAAGAACGGATGTATTCGACGCTTTGGCGAGGCGGTCGAAGGCCTGCAATTGTGCCAGGAGGGCGGGCATATCCTTCAACGCCACCATGTTGGGACCGTCCGAGGGGGCTTGATCGGGGTCGGGATGGGTCTCGATGAACAGGCCGGCGACGCCCACGGCCACGGCGGCGCGGGCGAGCACCGCCACGAACTCGCGCTGTCCGCCGGAGGTGGCGCCCTGCCCGCCCGGCTGCTGCACCGAATGGGTGGCGTCGAACACCACCGGGGCGCCGCGGGTCACCCGCGCCATGATCGGCAGGCTGCGCATGTCGGACACCAGGGTGTTGTAGCCGAACGAGGCGCCGCGCTCGGTGACCAGCACGTTGGGGTTGCCGGCACCCGTCACCTTGGCGGCCACGTGGGCCATGTCCCAGGGGGCGAGGAACTGGCCCTTCTTGACGTTGACCACCCGGCCCGTCGCGGCGGCGGCCAGCAGCAGGTCGGTCTGCCGGCACAGGAAGGCCGGGATCTGCAGCACGTCGACGACCTCGGCCGCGACGGCGCAGTGCCCGGCCTCGTGCACGTCCGTGAGGACGGGCAGGCCGAACCGCGCCTTGATCTCGGCGAAGATCGGCAGGGCACCGGCGAGGCCGAGGCCGCGTGCGGTGCCGCCCGAGGTGCGGTTGGCCTTGTCGAACGAAGCCTTGAACACGAGGCCGATGCCGAGGCGGGCGGTCATCGCTTTCAGGGCGTCGGCGATCTCAATCGCATGATCGCGGCTTTCGAGCTGGCACGGGCCGGCGATGAGCGCGAAGGGGAGGTGGTTGGCGAAGGCGACGCGGCCGGCCTGGACGACGGGGCCGGCGGTGGGGGAAGCGATCTCGGACATGGGAGGGGTCTAGCCCGCCGGGCGCTCCACGAAAAGACCGGCCCGGCGGCGCAGGGGCGCGGCCGGCGTCACGAGGCAGACGGTGAGGCTGCCGGACAGGCTGTCCTCGCGCGGCCCGGTCTCGCAGCGCAGGGCCGCCCTGCCGGCGATGCCCTGGCGCGGGGGGCCCGTCAGCAGGGAATACTGGTGGAGCGTGAGCGCCAGGACCTCGACGGCTTCGGCCTTCGCGCCCGTGAGCGCCTCGGCGGCACGTCCGATCAGGGCGAAGAACGGTCGGTCCGGTTCGCGGGCCAGGGACCCGAACACCATCCGGCGCGGCGCCCGGCAGGCGAGGCTCATCCGCTCGGCGTCGGCCGCCCGGAACACGGCGCCCGACCCGGCCCGACCGGCGAGGGACGCGCCCGTGGCGCGGATGAGCTTGGCCGTGAGGGCGTCGCAGGCGTCGGCGGCCCCGGCTGGACCCGCGAGGGCAAGGAAGAGGCCGGTCACGGCCGCAATGCGAAGGGCGTACATCATGAGCGTTGGTTTACGCGGCCGCTCACCCCTTTGTCTCCACGGGACCGAGCTTGGCGGCGGCTTCCCGCAGCACATCGTTCATCCGGGTCTGCCAGCCATCGCCCGTCGCCTTGAAAGCGTCCACGATGGCGGCATCGAGCCGGATCGTCACCGGAACCTTGACGGGTGCCCTCTGGGGGCCACGGGACCGGCGCAGTCCCTCGGCCAGGGCCGGGAACACCTCGGCGAAGGGACGGGCGCTTCTGAAATCGTCCGCCGTCCATTCGGGGTTGTCGCTGACAGCGTCCCAGTCGGCCTGGGAATAGCTCGGATTCGGACCGTGACCGGGCGCGTTCTCAATGGCGGCCATACAACATCCTTTCCAATGAACTCGTTGGTCGAAGACTGATGAGCGCCAACGCCTCCGTGCCGAGTGGGGATACGATTGCAGCCACGACGAGGCGTCCGTGGAGCGATCCAATCAGCTTGCTCCGTGGGCGTCCGGTCTGGCTCGATTTGGCGGGAACGGCCACAGCCGTTGCGAAATCGAAGCCAGCCTCGAATTCAGCGAAGTCCAGATCGTGCTTGACGAGATTCGCGAGACGCTTCGGTTCATCCCACACGATCATGAATCGTATGTAAGATTAGATCTGTCGGATCGTCAATGGACGCGGGGGCGACCTTTCACCGTGCCGAGTCGAGCGACCCCGTCCGTTCTTCCCGGCAGGCTGCGTTCGCGTGCGGGCGCAGGATGCGGGACAGGCGCACCGGGTGCGAACCGGTCTCGTCCTCCAGCACGCCCGTGAGGGCATCGACGGCGAGCGTCCCCGTGAAGCGGATCGTGTGGCCATCCGCGTCCGCCGCGAAGGCGAGTTCCCTGGTGGCGGCGTCGAGGTGGAGGGTTTCCGCTTGGACAGGCCCGGACAGGGCGGCGGTCTCGTACACGAGGGTATCGCCCCGGGGCGAGCGGCGGAGGGTGACGCGCTGGCCGGCGGGCGCGTGGTCCGCCGTCAGGCACAGGTCGGCGTAGACATAGGTGCCGGAGGCCCAGGACGGTCGGGCCCGGACGGAGCCGGGAAGAACCGCCGACAGGATGAGGCCGAGGCCGAGGCTTCGTCGCGTGATCCTGTCCATCGCCGCCGCCTCTCGATCGCCGACGCACCATCGGGTGCGTCGGTTTCCGGTTTGCGTCGGGCCGGTTACGCGGGGTCGCGTTCGCGCGCCCGGCGCTCCGCCTCGACGGATGCAAGAAGGATGCATACGGCGATGCCCTCGGCGGCGGCGGTGCAGTCCTTCAGGCTCGGATAGGAGGGGGCGAGGCGCAGGACGCTGTCGCGCGGGTCGCGTCCGTAGGGCGAGGTCGCCCCGGCCGGGGTCAGGGCGAGGCCGGCGTCCTTGGCGAGGCGCACCACCTCGGAGGCGGTGCCGTCTCGGGCATCGACGGTGATGAAGTAGCCGCCCTCCGGCTTGGTCCACCGGGCCGCCCCCGTGCCGGCGAGGTGGCGCGACAGGGCTTCCTCCACGGCGGCGAATTTCGGCGCCAGCAGGGCGCGGTGCGCGTCCATGTGGGCGTCGAGGCCGGCGGCATCGCGCAGGAAGCGCACGTGGCGCAGCTGGTTGAGCTTGTCCGGCCCGATGGTGCGCTTCGACGCGCGGGCGAGGTACCAGCGCACGTTGTCGGGCGAGCTCGCGAAGAAGGCGAGGCCGGCGCCGGCCAGCGTAATCTTCGAGGTCGAGGCGAAGACGAAGGCCCGGTCCGGGTTCCCCGCCTCGGCGCAGAGGCTCAGGATGTCGGCGACCTTGATCCGCTCGGGGGTGAGGTGGTGCACCGCGTAGGCGTTGTCCCAGAACAGGCGGAAATCGGGGGCGGCGGTCTTCATGGCGGCGAGGCGCCGGACGGTCTCGTCGGAATAGGTCTCGCCCGAGGGGTTCGAGTATTTCGGTACGCACCACATGCCGCGCACGGCCGGGTCGGCCACCGCGGCCTCGACCACGTCCATGTCGGGGCCCTGCCCCGTCATCGGCACAGGAATCATGCGGATGCCGTAGGCTTCGCACAGGGCGAAGTGGCGGTCGTAGCCCGGCACCGGACACAGGAAGGCGACGTCGCTCTCCTTCGACCAGGGCTTGACCGAACCGGGCACGCCCGTGAGCAGGGCCCAGGCGATGCTGTCGTGCATCATGGCGAGGCTCGAATTGTCGCCGACCACGATCTGGTCGGCCGGCGCGTCGAGGAGGTGGGTGAACAGGGCGCGGACCTCGGCGATGCCCTGCTGGCCGCCGTAATTGCGCGCATCCTCGCCCGCCTGCGTGACGTAGTCGCCGTTGCCGGCGAGCCCGAGCATGCCGGCGGCGAGGTCGAGCTGCTCGGGTGAGGGCTTGCCCCGGGTCATGTCGAGCTTGAGCCCCCGGGCCTTGAACGCCTCGTAGGCGTCGCGGGCGCGGGCGTGAAGATCCGCGAGATCGGCAGGATTCCGATCGGCGATGGTGGTCATGGTGCGGTTCCGGATGGTTGGGGTGCTGCAATCAAACGGGATGCACCATGGCCCCTCGCGGGGCGCGCGTCACCCTGGCGGAGACGCGCGCCCCGCCGCCCTGCCCTGCGCTCCGGACAAAAGGAAGCCGGCCACGCGGGGCCGGCTTAAAGTCGCAGAGGGAGGGCAGAACGGTGGACGGGCGGCCGGTCGGACCGCCCGGATCGGATCAGCCGGCCTTGTTCAGGGCGACGGCGACGAAGCGGGTGGTGCCCTTGGAACTCTTCACCCGCATGAGCACCGCCTTGCGGCCGCTCGATTCGGCGGAGCGGATGCGCTCGGCAACCTCGGAGGGCCGGGAGACGCTGGCCCCGGCGACATCGAGGATGATGTCGCCCTGCTCGATCCCCTTGGCGGCGGCCGGGCCGTCGGGATCGACTTCCATCACGGCGACGCCCTCGTCGCCGGCGCCGACCTCGGAGGCCGGGGCGAGGCTGAGGCCGAGGCGCGGCTGGCCGTCCGTGGACGAACCGCCCCGGCCGCCGCCCGTCGCCGATTTCGGGTCGTTGGGGAGCGCTCCGAGTTCCACCGTGGCGGTGTCGGACTTGCCGGCCCGGAGGTAGGCGAGCTCGACCTTGGCGCCGGGCTTGAGGCCGGCGATGCGGCGGGACAGTTCCTTGGCGTCGTTGACCGGGGTGCCGTTGACCGACTCGATGACGTCGCCGGACTTGAGACCCGCCTTGGCGGCGGGCGTTCCGGCCTCGGCGTGATCGACCAGCGCGCCCTTGGCCTTGTCGAGGCCGAGGCCGTCGGCGATGTCCTTCGTCACCGGCTGGACCTGGACGCCGAGGTAGCCGCGCGCCACCTTGCCGTCGGCCCGGAGCTGGTCGACCACCGCCTGCACCGTCTCGGCGGGGATGGCGAAGGCCAGGCCGACGCTGCCGCCGGATGGGGACGCGATGGCGGTGTTCACACCCACCACCTCGCCGCCGACGTTGAAGGTCGGACCGCCGGAATTGCCCTTGTTGATGGGCGCGTCGATCTGCAGGAAGTCGTCGTAGGGGCCGGCGCCGATGTCGCGGCCGCGGGCGGAGACGATGCCGGCGGTGACGGTGCCGCCGAGCCCGAACGGGTTGCCGATGGCCACCACCCAGTCACCGACGCGGGGCGCCGACTTGCTGAGGGAGACGTACGGGAAGGGACCGCCCTCGGTGATCTTGAGCAGCGCCAGATCGGTCTTCGGGTCCTTGCCGATGACCTTGGCGTCGAGGGTGCGGTTGTCGTCGAGGGTCACCTGCACGGTCTTGGCCTTGTCGACCACGTGGTTGTTGGTGACCACGTAGCCGTCGGCCGAGATGATGAAGCCGGAGCCCATGGCGCCGCGCTGGCCCTGGCGCTTGGGACTCTGGCCGCCGAAGCCCGGGCCGCCCTGCCCGCCCTGTCCACCGGGGCCGCCCTGGCCGAAGCGCTTGAAGAACTCGCGCAGCTGCGGCGGCACGTTCTGCTGGCCCTGGTTACCCGGGCCGTCGTCGTCGTCCGCCGTCGCGCTGTCGTCGAGCTTCACCTTCACGGCGACGACGCCGGGCTTCACCTTGTCGACGACGGTGGCGAAGGACCCCGGCGGATGGTCGGGGGTCTCGATGGGGTTCTTCGACAGGGCCTGGGCATAGGCCGGGGTCGAGGGCTGGGTGAAGCCGATGCCGGCGCCCGTCGCCACGAGGGCGGCCACGGCGACGGAGGCGAGGGCATTGCGGCGCAGGCGGTTGGACTGGACGGGCATCGACGGTCTCCGGATCGGGTGGCGCCGCCAAACGGCAGGCCGTGATCCAGGGTGTAGGGCTCGACGGGTGACCCGCCCGTGGCGGAGAGGTTACGGTTTGGACAGGTTCGGCGCCTCGGTCAGGCCGGCGCGCCAGCGCAGGTCGAGGAGGAACCCCTGCGGGTGGGTGTCGAGCAGGAGGGTCACCGGCACGCCCGCCGCGTTGAGGAGCCGGGCCACCCAGTGATTGCAGACGTTGGCGTAGGAGAAGCGCCCCGCGCCTTCGTAGAACAGGCTCGGTCCGTAGAGGCCGGGACCGCCCGCGACGGGTTGCCCGTCGTCCAGGCGAAAGCTCCCGTCGAGGCGGGCGAGGAGCCGCGCCAGTCCGGTGCCCGAGACCCGCACGGGCACGATGTCGGCGTGGGGAAAGCTCTGACGCACGGTCCGTTCCAGGCCGACCACCTGGACGACGCCGGTGCGGCCGCCGGGGGTGAACAGGGCCTCCAGGGCGAGGCGGAGATCGAACTCGGCCAGCGTCGGCGTCGCCCGGTAGAACCGGGCCTCGCCCCAGCCGAATTCGAGGTCGGGATAGGCCCGGAACCGCAGGGCGATCGTCCGGAGCGCCGCGCCCGCGCCCTCCCCCGTCAGGGCTTCGCGTGGGATCACGAGGCCGGAATGCCAGCCGTGGCTGACGAGGTGGATGGTCCGGGCGTCGTCGCCCGTGGCGGGATAGAGGGCCGGGTCGCCGGGGCTCGCCGTGAGGACCACGGCGAGCCAGAAGATCGCGAGCAGGCCGGCAACTCCGAAAGCCAGCCGGCGCATGATCACGGGGTCTGGTCGGAGAGCCGCGCCAGGGCCTCGGTGATCTTCTCCAGGCGGGCGGCCTGGGCGGCCCGGCGCTCGTGCTGCTCGTCGACGATCTCGTCGGGGGCGCGGGCCATGAAGTCGGCGTTGGCGAGCTTGGCGTCGATCTTCGTGATCTCGCCCTCCGCCTTCACGGCCTCCTTTTGCAAGCGGGTGACCTCGGCCCCGAGGTCGACGATGCCCTCGAGCGGCAGGGCCGCCACGGAGCCGCGCACGAGGAGTTGCACGGCGTTGCGCGGGGCCGTCGCCTCGAAGCGGATCTCGGACAGGCGGGCGAGGCGCAGGAGGGTGTCGCTCCAGCGCGTGGCGCGCGCCCGCAGGGCGTCGTCGGCGCCGATGACCACCAGGGGGATCTGCGTCGCCGCCGGCACGCCGGTCTCGGAGCGGGCCGAACGGATCTCGGAGACGAGGTCCACGAGCCAGCCGATTTCGGCCTCGGAGGCCGGGTCGTTCAGGGCGGCGAGATCCGGCCAAGGCGCCAGGGCGAGGAGGCCCCGATCCGAAAGACCCTCGCCCTTGATGGCCCAGAGCTCCTCCGTGAGGAACGGCATGAACGGGTGCAGGAGCTTCGCGATCTGGTCGATGAGGAAGGCGACGGTTCCTTGCGTCTCCTCCCGCACGCCCGCATCGACGTTTTCACCCTGCAACACGGGCTTCGCCAGCTCCACGTACCAATCGCAAAAAATGTTCCAGACGAAGCGGTAGGCGGCGGCGGCGGCGTCGTTGAAGCGGTAGGCGTCCAGCGCCGCCGTGACCTCGGCCACGGCCCGCGCCGCCTCGCCCAGAGCCCAGCGGTTCAGGGGATCGGTGGCGGCCTCGGGGCGGTACTCGGCCCGCAGGGTGCAGCCGTTGATCTCGGCGAAGCGCGAGGCGTTCCAGAGCTTGGTCGCGAAGTTGCGGTAGCCCTCGACGCGGTTCACCGCGAGCTTGATGTCGCGCCCCTGCGCGGCCATGGCGGCGAGGGTGAAGCGCAGGGCATCGGCGCCGTACTGCTCGATGAGCCCGAGGGGATCGACGACGTTGCCCTTCGACTTCGACATCTTGGCGCCGGCGGCATCGCGGACCAGGGTGTGAAGGTAGACGGTGGAGAACGGCACCCGGTCGGTGACGTGAAGCCCGAGCATCATCATCCGGGCGACCCAGAAGAAGATGATGTCCTTCCCGGTGACGAGGGTGTCGGTCGGGTAGTGGCGGGCGAGTTCGGGCGTGGCGTCGGGCCAGCCGAGCGTCGAGAACGGCCACAGGGCGGAGGAGAACCACGTGTCGAGGACGTCCTCGTCGCGGGTCAGGGTGACCGCCCGGCCGTGCTTGGCGTCCGCTTGGGTCTGCGCCTCGGCCTCGCTCGGCGCGACGAAGCATCCACCCGCGTCGTCGTACCAGACCGGGATCTGGTGGCCCCACCAGAGCTGGCGCGAGATGCACCACGGCTCGATGTTCTCGAGCCACTGGAAGAACGTCTTCTCGTAGTTGTCGGGCACGAACTTCGTCTGCCCGTCGCGCACGGCCTGGAGGGCGCGCTCGGCCAGCGGCTTGACGTTCACGTACCACTGATCGGTGAGATACGGCTCGATGACCACGTTGGAGCGGTCGCCGTGCGGCACCGCGTGGGTGTTGGGCTCGACGAGGCGCAGGCGCTCGCGCGCCTCCATCAGGGCGACGACCTGTTTTCGCGCGGCGAACCGGTCGAGGCCGTGCAGGGCGAGGGCCTCCGGCTCCGGGTTCGCCCCGGCGAGGAAGGCGACGTTGTCCGCGAGGCTGATCCGAGCCTCGGGGTCCAAAATGTTGATGGGCGTGCAGCCGGCGCGGCGGCCCACCTCGAAATCGTTGAAGTCGTGGGCCGGGGTGATCTTGACCGCACCCGTGCCCTTCTCGGGATCGGAATAGGTGTCGGCGACGATGGGGATGAGGCGTCCGACCAGGGGCAGCCGCACGTGCCGGCCGACGAAGTGGGTGTAGCGCTCGTCGTCCGGGTGGACCGCCACCGCCGTGTCACCCAGCATGGTCTCGGGCCGCGTGGTCGCCACGGTGATGACGTCACCGGTCTCGGCGCCGTCCGCGTCGACGATGGGATAGTCGAAGTGCCAGAGGTGGCCCTTGACCTCGACCTGCACCACTTCGAGGTCGGAGATCGCCGTCTGGAACTTCGGGTCCCAGTTCACGAGGCGCTTGTCGCGGTAGATCAGCCCCTGGGCGTGGAGATCGACGAAGGTCTTCGTCACGGCCCGGACCATCTGGTCGTCGGGGGCGCCGTTCAGCCCCATGGTGAAGCGCTCGCGCGACCAATCGCAGGAGGCGCCGAGGCGCTTCAGCTGGTTGACGATGGCCCCGCCCGATTCCGCCTTCCAGGCCCAGACCTTCTCGACGAAGGCCGCCCGGCCGATCTCGCGCCGGCCCGGCTCCTTCGCTTCCATCATCCGGCGCTCCACCACCATCTGGGTGGCGATGCCGGCGTGGTCGGTGCCGGGCTGCCACAGGACGTCGCGGCCGCGCATGCGCTCGAACCGGGCCAGGATGTCCTGCAGGGTGTTGTTGAGGGCATGGCCCATGTGAAGGCTGCCGGTGACGTTCGGCGGCGGGATCACGATGGTGAAGGGCCGGGCGTCGGCCCGGTCGGGCCGGCCGGCCTTGAACGCGTCGCCCGCCTCCCAGGCGGCAGCGATGCGCGCCTCGACGGCGGCGGGGTCGAAGGTCTTGTCCATCATGGGCGGGGTCGGGCCAGTTCGAGCGCTGCGGGGTCTTCGCGGGTTGGCCCGCTTTCAACCCGTCAGGCCCGCCGCGTCAACACGAGGGCGGCGATTCCCGGCCCGCGACGCCTCAGCGCCCCCGCGCCACGCGCTCGATCTCAGCGCGCACGAGGCGCTCGACCAGGGGCGGCAGGTTCTCGTCGAGCCAGCCCTTCAGCATCGGCCGGAGCATGTCCTGCACGAGGTCTTCCAGGGTGCGGGGGCTGTTGGACAGCACCGTGTTGGCCAGCATGGTGAACGCCTGGCCGACGCTGGCATCGGTCACCGACGAGGTCAGGCGCTCGGCCGCCTCGGTCTCCGGCCGGGGCGCCTCGTAGGCCGGCGGCACTTCATGGGCCGGCGGCGCCTGGCGTGCCGGCTCGGGCGCGGCCATCCGCACCGGTTCGGGCTCGGGCTCTGGTTCGTCGTCGAACGAGATGGCGTCGAAATCGAGGGTCTCGTTGGTGAAGCCGATATCGGGCTCCGCGAAGGCAGCGGGCGCGGGCGCCTTGCGCACGGGCTGCGCCACCTCGGCGAGATCGAGGATGTCGTCGTCGTTCTCGGGCGGGGGTGGTGCGGCCCGGACGGACTCCATCACCTCGGCCTTGGCATTCTGATCGTCGGCGATGATCCGTCGGATGGAGGCGAGGATCTCCTCCATGGAGGGTTCCTGGGCCTTGTCCGGTACCACGGGGCTGGCTGCACTCATCCGGACGACGCTCGGTTCAGGAAGGAACGGTTGACGATGCGGGCCAGTATTTCACGCTCCCGTGCCGACACAAGCGTCCGGCGGAACGGGGTGCGGGATAAGCGCCGCGATCGCGATTCCCCCGGCCCGTGTGGCCGGAGGGCGACCCTCCGGCGGGCGTCCGCGCTGCCCGGACGAAGGATCGTCCCCGGTCGGATCGAGCGGGTGGCCCCCGCGAGACCCACGTCGCCCCGGGGCGGTCGCAGCGAGACCCGGCGGAGACCGCGCGTCTTGTGCAGCCGGCCTGGGCCGACGCCGGAACGACGCCCTAGCGACCGTCCGGGGTCCGGACGCCGAACCACAGGTCCTTGACCTGATCGAAGTGCTCCTTGGGGCTGTAGGTCGCCACCGGCAGCGCGGTGAAGCGCACGGTGAGTCGGCCGACGGTCTGGACCATCGCGTAGGAGAAGACGACGCGGTTGCGCTGGGCCACGATCAGGTTGACGCGCGCGGTCAGCAGTTCCTGCTGTGCGTTCAGGACGTCGAGGGTCGTGCGCTGGCCGACGCGGGCTTCCTCGCGCACGCCGTTGAGGGCGACTTCGTTGGCCTGCACCTGCGCCTGCGAGGCGATGACCTGGGCCTTGGAGGCTTCGAGGTCGCCCCACGCCCGGACGATGCCGGCGCGGATCTGGTCGCGCACGTCCTCGACCTCGATCCGGCGCTGGCCCACGAGCTCCTTGGCCTGGCGGATCTGGGAGTAGGTCAGGCCGCCCTCGTAGAGCGGCACCGAGATGCGGCCGACGATCTGGGCGTTGAGGCTGCGGTCGCCGGGAAACTGCCCGTCGAAACGTTGCTGGACCGTGCCGGAGAGGCCCGCCGTGGGGGCGAGCTGACCCTCGAACACCTTCACGCTGGATTCGGCCACGTCCACGGCATGCATCGCGGCCAGGATCTGGGGGTGCTCCTTCAAGCCGATGTTCATCGCGCTTTCGAGATTGGCCGGAACGTAGCGGTCGAGGGGGCGGCCGGGGGCGAGCTGACGGGGCTCGACGCCGATGAAGCGGCGATAGGTGCCGATGCTGGCCCGCAGGGACGCTTCGGCCTGGGCGACGTCGGAGCGGGCGCCGGCGAGGCGGGCCTCGGCCTGGGCGACATCGGTGCGTGTGACCTCGCCGACGTTGAAGCGGTCGCGGGTCTGGCGCAGCTGCTCTTCCAGCACCTCGACGTTGTTGCGGCGCAATTCGAGGTTGGCCGTGTCGCTCAGCACGAACATGTAGGCCTGCGCCGCGCTGAACAGCGTGTTCATCTCGATGGAGCGCAGGGTCTCGCGCGTGCCGAGCACGTTCGATTCCGCCCGGCGGGTCTGGTTGTCCGTCTGAAAGCCGTTGAACAGGGTCTGGTTGACCGTGAGGGACGCCCCTCCCGGCCGGGTCACGTTGTCGATGTTGAAGCCCTGGACCCGTCCGTCGTTGCGGGCGAGGCCGATATCGGCCGATCCGCTCACCGTCGGCCGGTAGCCGGATTTGGCCTGGGCCACGTTCTCGTCGACGCCGCGCAGGGCGGCCCGGTTGGAATTCAGAGTCGGGTTCGCCGCATAGGCGCGCGACAGGGCGCTCTCCAGCGTCTCGGCCATGGCCGGATGCGCTGCCGCCAGCGCCAGGGCGACGATAGCAACGCACCGAAGTCCGTGGCGCGTCGCAGGTTTCCGTTCTCTCACGTTCATCAGCCCTTGCGGTTTCACGATGAACCGGTCAGCCGTCATCTTGCGGCTTCGCGCATTCGCGCCATCCGGGTTGCCCGCCCACTGGCAAGTCTATCCGAACTTGGCGGAGCGGGCACCGGGTTGGGGACTGGCCGGGTGTTGAATGGACGGCAGTGCCGCAAAAAAGCGACACCGGCCGGTCGGTCCTCGGCGGATCAGAAGGCGAAGGCGTTCGCCGTCGCGAAGGCGCCGAGGCCGGGAAGCGACGCATCGAAGAGCGGGCGTGCGCCGAACGCATCGCCGGTCCGGACGAACAGGGTCGCCTTGGCGGCGCGGGGCGGGCCGAAGACGCAGACGAGGCGGCCGCCCTCCTCGAGCTGCTCGAGGAGGGCCTGCGGCCGGACCTCGACGCGGCCGTTGACGAGGATCGCGTCGTAGGGGCCGGCCTCCGGGGCGCCGGCCTCCAGGGGGGCCTCGACCACCGCGATGCCGGTGCGGTCGCCCAGGCGTTCGCGGGCACCGGCCGCCAGGGTGGCGGAGGATTCGACGGCGACCACGTCGGCGCCGAGGTGGCGCAGGATGGCGGCGGCGTAGCCGTAGCCCGTGCCGACATCGAGGACCTTGGCGCCGGCTTCGAGGTCGAGGGCCTGGATCATCCGGGCGAGCATCATCGGGGCCGGCATGGGCCGAACGTCGCCGCCCCCGCCATCGAGGCTCAGGGTCTGGTCGATATAGGCGAAATCCTCACGGCCGGGCGGCACGAACCGCTCGCGGGGCACATCCTCGAACGCGTCGAGGACGGTGACGCTGTTCACGTCGAAGGTCCGCAACTGACAGTCGACCATGAGGCGTCGCGCCTGCGCGTAATCGAGCATGGATGCGGTCTCTTCCTTCGACGGCGGCCCGGCGCCCGGCGCCGCCCGTCCCGGGACGGTGCTTGCCCGGCGACAGTGCCTGCGGCGGCGCTTGATGCCCGCGGGTTGTCGGGGATGGGGGCCGAAAACGCAAGGTTTCCGGGGCCGCCCGACGCGCGCCGATCCTCATCGCGAGAATAGCGGGGACAGCGTCGCCAATGAATTGAAACGGGAAGGAATTTGGAGGCCTCGCCCGGAATCGAACCGGGGTGCAAGGATTTGCAGTCCTCTGCGTAACCACTCCGCCACGAGGCCTTCCCGCTCTGCCCCGATCGAGCGGGGCGGCGACCCCGGCCGGGCGGTCCGTCCGGGGTGAGCGGTCTCTAGCAGAGGGTTGGGCCGATCGGCAACGGTGTTTCGCCGGCCAATACGGGGTAAGTTGCGCGCGGGGCCCGGCGTGGTGAACGCGCCCCGTTCCGGCGCGGACCCGCCGCCGCAGGGGCCGTTCGGGGAAATGCGACGGATTTGTCAAACGCCGGTCCCGGGGTCTTGCGTCCGGCATCGGCCCTGTGTAGAGACCCGATCGCGGTCCCCGATAGCTCAGTTGGTAGAGCAAGCGACTGTTAATCGCTTTGTCGCAGGTTCGAGTCCTGCTCGGGGAGCCAATTTCTTCTTTCGATCCTGTCCGGTGCTTGCGGGCGCCAAGTGCAGGGTCACGGTCCTTGGGACCTTCGTTTCGACCCGGGTTCAGCGCAGGTCTCGCGCGGCCCGGGCGGTCATGCCGCTCCCTTGCACGCCCCGTCGGGCGTGTGTAGAGACCCGGCGGTGATCCCCGATAGCTCAGTTGGTAGAGCAAGCGACTGTTAATCGCTTTGTCGCAGGTTCGAGTCCTGCTCGGGGAGCCAATCCTTCGTCCGTGCCGGCGCCGAGTGCCATCGGGTGCCGCCCGAGCCGGATCTCCCGATCCCGTGCCCGGTTGTCCGCCCGCGACCCCGCGCGAGGCTTTCCCCGATCCCGATCCTCTCCACCGGCGCGCGTCGTGGTCGCGTCAGGATTTTCGCGCCAAGATTTTAGCGCCGTGACATCCGCACCATGAAAAACGCCGCGGACCCTGGGGTCCGCGGCGTCGCTGAGGGATTGACGGTGATCGTGGCAGGCCGGGCTTACCGGTCGCCGGCTCCGGAGAGCAGCTTCTCGATCTGCTCCATGCCGTTGCCGTAGGCCTTGGCCTCCGTGGGCAGGCTGCGGTCGGACCGCTGCACCAGCTTGCCGTTCTTGCGAATGGCCCACTGGTAGGGAGCCCCCTCGGCCTTCGGCGGCACGATCTCGAGGGTGTAGGGATGGGTGTTGATGGTTGTCTCGCTCATGGCACCACTATGCCACGGGCGGACGCCGCTCGCCAGACTCGGGAGCGCTCAAGAAATCGATAAACCGACATTCCGGGCATTTTCCCGGGGCGAAACGGGTGTTTCAGGGGCCGGTGAGTGGGGGGACGGGCGTGCGGACGCCGCAATCCGGGCCACGCGGGGGCATGCCGGCGGTCGATTCCCTAGGGAAGGGCGCCGGTGGAGCCCCTCCCGGGTCGACCGTCGGCATCGGCGGAAGCGGTTGCCGAACGCCGCAGGGTGGCGAGATCGGCTTCCGCGGCGAGGGCCCGGGCCTGCCAGGCATCCCGCTCGGCCCGGGCTTCGGTCAGGGCGGCCTCGATCTTGTCGGCGCGGACCGTCTGCAGCTTGGCGAGGGCCTGCGCCCGCTCGCGCGCCCGGGTCTCGGCCGCCATCTGGACCTTGAGGTCCCTCGGCGTTCCCATGTGCTCTCCTCGATGGCGGCGCCGGCCCGGAGGCCGGCGCCCGCGCGACCTTACTGCGCGACTTCATTGCCGGCGTAGTTGATGGCGCCGTCGGCGCCCTTCTTCCAGACGTACATGACGTAGTCCGGCCGGGTGATGTCGCCCTTCTTGTCGTAGGCGATGTCGCCGATCACCGTGTCGAACGGCTTGCCCTGGTGCAGGACGGCGGCGACCTTCTGGCCGTCGGAGGACTTGGCGGTCTCCATGGCCTGCTTCAGGATCTGGACGGCGGCGTAGGAGTAGAGGGTGTAGCCCTCGGGGTCGAAGTTGATCGCCTTGAAGGCGTCCACGGTGGCCTTGGACTTCGGATTCTTGCGGGCGTCGGGCGAGAACGTCATCAGGGTGCCGTCGGAACCGGGGCCGGCCACCTGCGCGAATTCGCGGTCGGCGATGCCGTCGCCGCCCATGAGGGGGGCGTTGAGGCCCTGGTCGCGCATCTGCCGGATCAGCAGGCCGGCCTCGGTGTAGAGGCCGCCGAAATAGATCACGTCGATGCCCGCCTGCTTGAGCTTCGACACGAGGGAGGAGAAGTCCTTCTCGCCGGGGTTGATGCCCTCGAAGATCACGTTGGTGCCGCCCTTGGCTTTGAGCGCCTTCAGGGTCTCGTCGGCGAGGCCGCGGCCGTAGGGCGTCTTGTCGTGGACGAAGGCGATCTTCTTGCCTTTGAACTTGTCGGCGAGGTAGGCGCCGGCCACCGCGCCCTGCTGGTCGTCGCGGCCGCAGGTGCGGAACGTGTTCCAGTTGCCGCGTTCGGTGTACTTGATCGCCGTGGAGGCGGGGCTGATCTCGATGATGCCGGATTCCGCGAGCACGTCGGAGACCGGGATCGAGACGCCGGAATTGAAGGCGCCGACCACGGCCTTCACGCCCTCGGAGGCGAACTTGTTGGCCACCGAGACGCCCTGCTTCGGGTCGGAGGCGTCGTCGCCCACCGTCATCACGAGCTTCTCGCCGTTGACGCCGCCGGCCTTGTTGATGTCGGCGATGGCCTGTTGCGCGCCGGTCTTGATCTGCGCGCCGAAGGCGGCGTTCGGCCCGGTGACGGGGACGACCACGCCGATCTTGATCTCCGCGTTCGCGGCCGTCGCCGCGACCATCAGGCCGAGGGCGACGCCGACTGACAACACTGACTTCATGCTGGTTTTCCCTCTCGAAGCGTCGTGCCGCCCGGAAATCCCGTGACGGCAGGATCGCAGGACACGTGAACTCAAGGTGCGGCCGGCCGGTCCCGCCAGCTCAAGGGACCGGTGCGCTCGTAGAGCCAGGCGTATTGCCGGGTCATCTGGCCGGCGCGGGTGAAGCGATAGGCGAAGGCCCCGACGGCGAGCACGAACACGGCATCGACGGCGTAGGCCGGCGCCGACTGGAGCGTCCCCTCGAACAGGGCATAATGCAGGAAGCGCGTCACGGCCGCGATGAGCAGGAGGGCCAGCGCGCAGTGCCAGAACGGGCGCCAGCCCCGCGCCATGCCGCTGCCGGTCATCCAGGCGGCCGAGCCCCCCATCGCCACGGTGACGAGGAGGAAGATGCCGAGGGTGGCGCCGGTCGGCGCGAAGGTCTCCGGCATCAGTGCTGTCCCCCTTCGAGGTAGGCGGCCTTCACCTGCGGATCGTCGAGGAGCGCCTGGCCGGTGCCGCTCATGGTGACGGCGCCCGTGACCATGACGTAGCCGCGATGCGCTAGCTTGAGGGCATGGTAGGCGTTCTGCTCGACGATGAATACGGTGAGCCCCTCGGTGCGGTTGAGTTCGCGCACGGTGGAGAAGATCTGCTTGACCACCAGGGGGGCGAGGCCCAGCGACGGCTCGTCGAGCATGAGCAGGCGCGGCCGGCTCATGAGGGCGCGGGCGATGGCGAGCATCTGCTGCTCGCCGCCCGACATGGTGCCGCCGCGCTGGTCGATGCGTTCCTTCAACCGCGGGAACAGGGTGCACATCCGCTCGAGATCCTCGGCGAAGTGTTTCCCCCCGTTGACGGCGGCCCCCATCTGCAGGTTTTCGCGGACCGTCATCCGCGAAAAGATGCGCCGGCCCTCCGGGGATTGGGCGAGGTTGAGGCGGGCGATCTCGTGGGTCGGCAGCTTCGTGATATCCTGGCCCGCGAAGGTGATGGTGCCTTCGCGCGCCTGGGGCTGGCCGAAGATCGTCATCATCAGGGTCGACTTGCCGGCGCCGTTGGCGCCGATGAGGGCGACGATCTCGCCCTCGTTGACGTCGATGTCGACGCCCTTCAGGGCCCGGATGCTGCCGTAATAGGCCGAGACCCCGCGCACGCTCAGCAGCGGCCCCTTCGCCCCGGCGGAAGCACCTTGCGCCATCCGCTCGCGGGTCTCGTCCACGAGGACGTTGATGCCGGCGACGCTCATGCGTGGGTTCCTGCCAGGCCGACTTCGGCCTCGACGGCGGCGACCTCCTCGTCGTCGACGCCGAGATAGGCGGCGATGACGCGGGTGTCGTTGCGGATCTGGTCGGGCGTGCCGTCGGCGATCTTGATGCCGTAATCCAGCACCACGATCCGGTCGGAGATCTGCATCACCACGGACATGTCGTGCTCGATGAGAAGCACCGAGGTGCCGAACTCGTCGCGGATGAGGCGCAGCAACGTGTTGAGATCGGCCGATTCGCGCGGGTTGAGGCCGGCGGCCGGCTCGTCGAGGCAGAGCAGGACCGGGTCCGTGCACATGGCCCGGGCGATCTCCAGGCGGCGCTGGTCGCCGTAGGGCAGGTCGCCGGCCGGCTCGTCGGCCCGGTGGGTGAGGCCGATGCGTTCGATCCAGGCGGCGGCCTTGGCGATGGCCTCGTCCTGCGCGCGGCGGTAGCCCGGCAGGCCGAGGATGCCCGCGAGGCTGAAGCCCGAGGCCCGCATCAGGGGCTTGTGCATGGCGACCAGCAGGTTTTCCAGCACGGTCATCTGCGGGAACAGGCGGATGTTCTGGAAGGTGCGGGCGACCCGCGCCAACCGGTTGACGTCGTGGCCGGGCAGGCGCTCCAGCAGGTAGGTCTCGCCCTCCCGCTGACGCAGGCGAATCATCCCTTCGGTGGGTTTGTAGAAGCCCGTGATGCAGTTGAAGACCGTGGTCTTGCCGGCGCCGTTCGGGCCGATGAGGGCGGTGATGTCGCCGCGCCCGACCTTGAACGAGACGTCGCCGACGGCGGTGAGCCCGCCGAACCGCATGGTGAGGTGATCGACGACGAGGATCGGGTCGGCGGGACCGCCGGGCATTGCGGCCGGGGGCTCGTCCTTCAGGGTGGCGAGGCGGGTGAGACCGGTGGCGTCGCTCATCGGGCGCGCGCTCCCAGGCGCACGGACGGCGTGCGCTCGGAGATGAGCCCGCGCGGGCGCCAGACCATCATGGCCACCATGGCGAGGCCGAACAGGAGCAGGCGGTACTCGTTGGGATCGAACCCTTCGCCGAACACGGCCTTGAGGAAGCCGAGGTTGCGCAGCAATTCCGGCGCCCCGACCATGGCGATGGCGGCCACCGCGACGCCGAGCTGGCTGCCCATGCCGCCCAGCACGACGATGGCGAGGATGATGGCGCTCTCCAGGAAGTTGAAGCTTTCGGGCGAGACGAAGCCCTGGCGCACGGCGAAGAACGAGCCGGCGAACCCGGCGAACATGGCCCCCAGGGCGAAGGCCGAGAGCTTGGTGATGGTGGTGTCGATGCCGAGCGACCGGCAGGCGATCTCGTCCTCGCGGAGCGCCTCCCAGGCGCGGCCGAGGGGCAGGCGGCGCATGCGGAGCGTCACGAGGTTGGTGACGAGGGCGAGGACGAGGATGAGGTAGTAGAGGAAGACCACCCGGTGCATCGGGTTGAAGGCGAGGCCGAAGACGCTGGCGAAGCCGCCCTCCCCGGCCGTAAACGGAATTCCGAAGAAGCTCGCCCGCGGGATCGACGACAGGCCGGCGGACCCGCCGGAAAAGTCGACCCAGTTGATGAGGACGAGCCTGATGATCTCCCCGAAGGCGAGGGTCACGATGGCGAGGTAGTCGCCGCGCAGGCGCAGCACCGGAAACCCGAGCAGTACGCCGAAACCCGCCGCGAACAGGCCGGCGAGCGGCAGGCAGAGCCAGAACGACAGGCCGAACACCGTGGACAGCAGGGCGTAGGAATAGGCGCCCACGGCGTAGAAGGCGACGTAGCCGAGGTCGAGGAGGCCGGCGAGGCCGACCACGATGTTGAGGCCCCAGCCGAGCATCACGTAGGTGAGGATGAGGATGCCGAGATCGATCCAGTAGCGTCCCTCCGACAGGCCGCCCGACCCGAGGGCGGCGAGCAGCGGCAGGGTCAGGGCGACGACCAGGGTGAGCGGACCGATGATCCGGCCCGGGCGCGCGACGCGGGCGGGGGCCGTGGAGTCCGCCGCCGCCAGGGTGCGGGCGTCGCGGCGGCGCGAGACCTCGCCGAGCACGAGGCGCTGGGCGAGCCGCAGGACGAACACGGCGGCGCACAGGCCCGCCACCAGCCCCCAGCGGCCGGTGAGTCCGAGGCCGGTGCCCTGGCCGAGATCCGTGCGGTAGGCCACCACGGGGATGCTCAGGCCCAAGGTGACGAGCGCGAAGAGCGCCGCGTCCTTGAACATTTCGGGAAGGGGAGAGGCGGCGCGCGCGGACACCGTCGGGGTCACGGGGCCGATCGTCGTACCTTGAGCCACGCTAGACCTTCTCCACTTCGGGGCGCCCGAGGATGCCGGACGGCTTGAAGATGAGCACCACGATCAGGATCAGGAACGCGGCGACGTCCTTGTACTCGATGGAGAAGTAGGCCGACCAGAACGTCTCGATGAGGCCGATGATGAGGCCGCCCAGCACGGCGCCCGGCAGGGAGCCGATGCCGCCGAGCACCGCCGCCGTGAACGCCTTCACGCCGGGCACGAACCCGTCCGAGAACGAGACCACGCCGTAATAGAGCAGGTAGAGGGTGCCGGCGACGGCGGCGAGCGCCGCGCCGAGCACGAAGGTCAGCGAGATGGTGCGGTCGACGTTGATGCCGAGCAGGGCCGCCATGCGCCGGTCCTGCTCGCAGGCGCGCTGGGCCCGGCCGAAGGAGGTGCGCTGGACGAGGTACCAGAAGCCGGCGAGGAGCAGCGCCGTCGTCGTCATGATGATCGCCTGCTTGTAGGACAGGGTCACGGTGTACTGCCCGTTCTCGTAGAGGACGATCACGTCGCGCACGAGGGGCGGCACCGGCTTGTTGCGGGCGCCCTGCACCACCTGGACGAAGTTCGACAGGAAGATCGACACGCCGATGGCCGAGATCAGTGGCGCCAGGCGGAACGAGCCCCGCAGGGGCCGGTAGGCCACCCGCTCGATGGCCCAGCCCCACAGGGCGGTGAGCACCATGGCGACGATCAGCACGATGAGGAAGACGAGGGCGACGGAGGTCAGCCCGAGCCAGGTCGTGAGGATGAGGAAGAAGATCAGCGCGATGAAGGACGACAGCATGAACACGTCGCCATGGGCGAAGTTCACCATGCCGATGATGCCGAACACCATCGTGTAGCCGAGGGCGATCAGGCCGTAGATCGATCCAAGCGTCAGCCCGTTGATGAACTGCTGGGCGAAGAATTCCATGGGCGCCTTTTCCGGGACCGGGCGTCTTCGCGGGACCGATCGATGGGATCGGGCCGGTCTCGCGAATGGCGTGCCAGCTTGGCATGTTCCGAACCGGGGGCCACGGTCAATCCTCGCCGACCGGTTGCGATGGACGGTCGCCTGCCCCTGAAACACGAACGGCCCGGCACATGGAGTGCCGGGCCGTCGTCTGCGCGGTGCGCGAACCCTTACTTCAGCAGGGACACCAGGGCCTTGCCGGCCGGGGTCTTCAGCTCCTTGGCATCGAGGGTGCCGTCGTTGTCCGGATCGGCCGCCTTGAAGCGGGCTTCCACCAGGGCGAGGTACTCGGTCTTGTCGAGGGTGCCGTCGCTGTCCGGGTCGGCGGCCTTGAGGGCGCCCTTGCTGACGCGGCCCTTGAGCTCCTTGGCGTCGAGGGTGCCGTCCTTGTCCGATTCCAGCTTGTCGAAGCGGGCGGCGGCCACGGCCTGGGCTTCCTTGAGGTCGATGGTGCCGTCGTTGTCGGTGTCGACCATCGACAGGACCTTCTTCGCGCTCGGCTCCTTCGCCGAGGCCGGCATCGTCAGGGGAAGCGCGAGCGCCACGGCACCGAGGACGGCGGACAGGCGGGACAGTTTGGTCATGAGGAACCCTCTCTCAGGCAATCGCCATTGCCATTTCATCATCGGCGAACGGTCGAAATCGTATCTCATGCCGCAGTGCAATATTTCAACCCCCGCCATGGGGTGAACCGGTAGAATCCTGCCGGTCCGGCAACCCTCGGGACGGGTGGCACAACCCTGTACCGCCCGTCCCGCACCGGCCGATCAGTCGCGGGATTTCGGCGCCGCGGCGGGCGCCGGCAGGGCCGCGAGCTTATCGAGCAGCTGCAGGGCGATGTCGGCGCAGGCCTTCATCGGCTCGTCGGCGGCACATTTCACGTCGAGGGCGGTGTCGCCCCGCTCCAGGCGGAAATGGGCGGCCTTCGGTGGCGGCGGTGCGTCGGGGCCGCCACGCGGGCCGCGCGGGCCGGCATGGGGACCACCCGGCGGCGGGGGCGGCGGAGCGCCCGCCTCCGGACCGGGCTTCGGACCGCCGGGCGGCGGGGCGGGCTGGGCCATGGCGGCGGAGGCGGACAGGAGCGCGGCCGCGCTCAGCAGGGCGATGGTCTTGGTCATGGAAAAACCTCTCGGTGAGGGTGCCCGCGGGCCCCGGGGGAAGACTGCGAATCGCCACGTCCGGTTTCTAGAACACGCGCTTCTCCCGCATGTGTCCGTCGAAGCCGACATGGAGCTGGCGCTCGCGGCCATCGGCGCCCCGCGCCGCGATGTCGAGGTGGCGCGGCCCCCGCCCCGTGACGCGGATGTCGGAATAGCCGGCGGCCTCAACCTGGGCGGTCAGGGCGGGCACGTCGGGCTTGGCGCCGAGGCCGACCTTGTCCTTGGCCCAGTCGAGGGTGCCGGGGGGCGGGCCGCCGGCGGGACCGACCAGGACCCTCGTGCCGTCGGCCCGGGTGATGAGCGCGGCGTGGAGGAAGCCGTTCTCGAACCGGCCCTGGACGGTGACGGCCTCGCCCGTCTTCACCAGGGTGCCGCCCTCGCCCCGCTTGCCCGTCTCGACCAGGGCCTTGCCGGTGCCATCCTGCACCACGAACTTGTTGCCGTAGATCTCGGCGACCTCGCCCTTGGCGGCGATGGCGGCCGACGGCTTCAGGGCCGAGATGGCGACGGGCTCCACGGGGGTCGGCGTCGCGGTGCCGGTCTGGGCGAGCGACAGGCCGACGGCGCCGAAGGCGAGGGGGGCGGCGATGGCGCCGGCCACCAGGGCGCGCCGGCGGGAGCGCTTGGGGGCGGCCTTGGGGGTGAGGTCGGTGGCGGTGCCGTCGATGGTGGTCATGGGGTGTCGGCGTCCTGTCTGGGGTTGCCCTCTCGGGTTGACGCCGTTCTAGGGGCGCCCCGCCAATCCGATCTGAACCGGGCGGTTCAGCCCCGGTTAAACCGCACGGCGTAGCCCGCCACTTCTGCTCAATCCGACGGACCCTGCGCCCGATGAAGATCCTGCTCGTGGAGGACGACGCGCCCCTCGCCGCCGAGATCGCCAAAGCGTTGCGCGCCGAAAACTTCGCCCTCGACCACGCCGCGAACGGCGAGGACGGCCAGCATCTCGGCGAGACCGAGACCTACGACGCCGTGGTGCTCGACCTCGGCCTGCCCAAGCGCGACGGCATCGCCGTGCTCCAGGCCTGGCGCGGCGAAGGCCGGACGGTGCCGGTGCTCATCCTCACGGCGCGCGACGGCTGGAGCGACAAGGTGGCGGGCTTCAAGGCCGGGGCCGACGACTTCCTGGTCAAGCCGTTCCGGGTCGAGGAACTCGTGATCCGCCTGCGCGCCCTCGTGCGCCGGGCCACGGCCCACGGCGCGAACCGCGTGGTCTGCGGCCCCCTCACATACGATTCGGGATTGGGCACCTTCGAGCGCGACGGCCTGCCCCTGAAGCTCACGGGCCTCGAATGGCGGGTGCTGTCCTGCCTCATCCTGCGCAAGGACGGGGTGGTGCCCCGCGGCCAGCTCATCGAGCGGGTCTATGACGGCGATGCCGACGTCGATTCGAACTCCGTCGAGGTCATTATCACCCGCCTGCGCCGCAAGATCGCCCCGGCCCGCATCGAGGGCGTGCGCGGCCACGGCTACCGCCTGATGCCGGGGGACGCCGCATGAGGCCCCCCGGCGGGAAGTCCCAGCCCCCTGCCCCGCCCGCGCCGAAACCCGAACGCTTGCCGGGGCCGTTCCACCTCGGGTCGCTCCAGCGCCGGCTCCTCCTCGCCGCCCTGGTCGCCATCACCGTCGCCCTGGTGGTGGCGGGCGTGGCCATCGGGCTCGTCCTCCACCGCTTCGTCCGGGGACAGCTCGACAGCCGCCTCGACAGCCAGCTCGTCGCCCTCGCGGCCGGCCTTGAGCGCGGTCCCGGGAACCGCCTGCGCCTCACGCGCAGCCTCGACGGACCGCCCTTCGACCGCGACCGGGCCGGCTGGTACTGGCAGGTCCGCCAGGGCGACGCCGTCCTGCGCTCGGGTGCCCTGGAGGGCCGCGACCTCGATCCCGGCGAGCGGGCCCGTGACGGGCGTCGCCCGGGCCACCCGCACCCGGCCGACGGCACCGGCCCGTGGGGCGAGAGCCTGATCCTGCGGGTCCTCACCCTGCCGCCCGAGGCCGGGGTGGCGCCGGCGGTGCTCGTCGCCTCGGCGCCGGCCGACGCCCTGCGCGGGCCCCTGCGCGAGGCGGGCGGCGCCTTGGCGCTGATCCTCGGAATCCTGGGTCTGAGCCTCATGGCCGGCACCCTGGCGCAGGTGCGCCTCGGCCTCAGGCCCCTGGAGCGCCTGCGCCGCGACCTCGCGGCGGTGCGGGCCGGGCACCGTGCCCGCGTGCCCGGCCAGCAGCCGGCGGAGATCCGGCCCCTGGTGGCGGAGGTCAACGCCCTCCTCGATCAGAACGCGGCCAATCTGGAGCGGGCGCGCACCCACGTGGCCAACCTCGCCCACGGCCTGAAGACGCCCCTCGCGACCCTATCGCTCGCCCTGTCCGACCGCGCCCACGACCCCGACGGGACCCTCGGCGGCCTCGTCGGCGCCATGGATGGCCAGGTGCGCCATCACCTGCGCCGCGCCCGCGCGGCGGCTCTGGGCGGCGCCACCCGCGAACGGACGGCCCTCGCCGAGCCCGTCGCGGACCTGCGCGCCACCTTCGCCCGGCTCTATGCGGAGAAAGGCCTCGTCATCGACGTGACCCTGCCGGCCGGGGCGGCGGTGGCCTGCGACGGCCAGGACCTCGACGAGATGCTCGGCAACCTCATCGACAACGCCTGCCAATGGTGCCGGGGCTACGTCCGGATCGGCGCGGCGAGCACGGAGGCGGGCCTCGCGATCACCGTCGAGGATGACGGGCCCGGCCTCGTACCGGAGGCCGCCGCCGAGGCGGTCCGGCGGGGCCGGCGCCTCGACGAGTCCGTGCCGGGCAACGGCTTCGGCCTGTCGATCACCCAGGAGCTCGCCGAACTCTACGGCGGCGGCCTCCACCTCGGTCGCTCGGGCCTCGGCGGCCTGCGGGCCGGCCTCACGTTGCCGGTGTGAGGGTCTTCTCTGCGCGGGCCGGCAGCGTCCAGTTCGGCCGGACGAAGTGGCAGGTGTACCCGTCGGGGCGCTTCTCGAGGTAGTCCTGGTGCTCCGGCTCGGCCTCCCAGAACGGACCGGACGGCGTCACCTCCGTGACGACCTTGCCGGGCCACAGGCCGGAGGCGTTCACGTCGGCGATGGTTTCCTCCGCGACCTGCCGCTGCACGTCGTCGGTGTAGTAGATCGCCGAGCGATAGCTCAGGCCGCGGTCGTTGCCCTGGCGGTTCGGCGTCGTCGGATCGTGGATCTGGAAGAAGAATTCCAGCATCCGCCGGAAGCTCGTTACGGCCGGATCGTACGTGATCTCGATGGCCTCGGCATGGGTGCCGTGGTTGCGGTAGGTCGCGTCCGGCACGTCGCCGCCGGTGTAGCCCACGCGGGTGGACACGACCCCCTCCTGGCGCCGGATCAGGTCCTGCATGCCCCAGAAGCATCCGCCGGCGAGGATGGCGCGCTCGTTGCTCATGGTCGTCCTTTCTCGGGTCTCGATAGCCCTGAGATAGGGTGCCGCCGCCCGATGTCCCAGCGGGCGGGCCGCCGGGCCACCCTGCGCGGAGCGTCGCGGGGGCTTCTTGGGCGAAAGACGTGTCGGGCGAAGTGCCTCTCAGGCGAAGTGCTTCGACAGCTTCAGCCCCTGCGCCTGATAGTTCGAGCCGGCCCCGGCCCCGTAGAGGGTCGCCGGCACCTCGGCCATGCGCTCGTAGACGAGGCGGCCGACGATCTGGCCGTCCTCCAGCAGGAACGGCACGTCGCGCGAGCGCACCTCCAGCACGGCCCGCGCCCCCGCCCCGCCGGCCCCGGCGAAGCCGAAGCCCGGATCGAAGAAGCCGGCGTAATGCACCCGGAACTCGCCGACGAGGGGATCGAACGGCACCATCTCGGCGGCGTGGTCCGGCGGCACCTGCACGGATTCCTTCGAGGCCAGGATGTAGAACTGGCCCGGATCGAGGATCAGGGCGCCCGAACCGTCCGCGGCCAGCGGCTCCCAGAACTCGGCGGTCCGGTGCGCGCCGGGCCGGTCGACGTCGACGAGGCCGGTGTGGCGCTTGGCCCGGTAGCCGATGAGGCCGTCGAACCCGGAGAGATCGATGGAGACGGCGATGCCGCCCTGGAACGACGGGTTCGCCGCATCGACCAGGGGGGTCCTGCCATGAAGCGCCGCGAGTTCGCCGTCGTTCAGGCGCGGCTCGCCCCGGCGGAAGCGGATCTGCGACAGGCGCGAGCCCGTGCGGACCTTCACCGGGAAGGTGCGGGGCGAGATCTCGGCGTAGAGCGGGCCGTGATAGCCGGCCTCGACCTGATCGAAGGCCGTGCCCCGGTCGGTGATGACCCGGGTGAACACGTCGATCCGGCCCGTCGAGCTCTTCGGGTTGGCGCTGGCCGCGAGGTCGCCCGGCAGGGCGAGGTGCTCCTGCAGTTCGGCGATGTAGACGCAGCCCGTCTCCAGCACCGCGCCCTGCGTCAGGTCCATCTCGTGCAGGACGAAGGCCTGGATGCAGGCCTGGACCGTGCGGGCGCCGGGCAGAAAGCTGGTGCGGACGCGAAACACCCGGGCGCCGAGGCGCAGGTCGAGGCTCGCCGGCTGGATCTGGTCGGGGGCGTAAGGCGTGTCCGGCCGGATCGCGCCCGCCTGCGTCAGGGCCGCGATGCCCTGCGCCGCCAGGATGCCCGCGGAGGGGCCCGTCTGCGCATTGGTCTGCATGGCGTCCGGCATCCTTCAGGGCTTCGCCCGCGCTCGATCGGGCGCCTCGTCGGGTCAGGGTCGCCGGAATTCGCGCCAGTTTCGGACGGAGCGCCTAAGGCCGCGTTAAACCTCCGGCTCTTCGGGCGCCTTCAGGACGATCCGCGCCAGGGCGAGACGGGCGAGGGCTCCCATGGCGACGAGGCCGGCAAGCGCGCTCGCCAGCACGGGGAAGCCCGCCGGCCAGACGACGAGGCCGAGGCCGAACAGGACCGCACCGAGGCCGGCGCCCGGCCCGAAGGCCAGCACCACCGACGGCATTGCCGACAGGCGCGGCCCCGGCCCGGCCCGGCGCGCGACCCGGGTTCCGACCGCCCGCGCCAGCCCGTCGAGGACGAGGGCGGCGGCCAGCGCCGCCGCCGCCCAGCCGTTGGAATCCGGGGCGCGCCAGGCGAAGGCCCCCGCCAGCCCGGCGATGGCGAGGCTGGCCAACAGGCCGCTCCGGGCGAGGAGACCTCGCTTGGCAAGTGGTGCGGGACCACGCGAAACGGCCCTGTCGATCACGCAGGCTGATCCTCACGTTTGCGCGGGCACCCCCGCATTCACCACGATTGACGCGGTTTTCGCCGGGCCGTACCACGGCGCCCTGAGCGTGTCGCGATCCTCCGGATCGCGGCCGGGTCAGGCCCGGCCACGGAGGCGTTGAAGGCGATGTACAAGGCTCAGACGCGCGGCATCAGCGTGACCGTGCAGCCCCGCTTCGTCGAGGAGGAATCCTCCCCCGCCGAGAGCCGCTACTTCTTCGCCTACACCGTGGAGATCGTGAACAACGGCTCCGAGCAGGTGCAGCTGCGCTCGCGCCACTGGCGCATCGTCGATGGGCGCGGATCGACCCAGGAGGTGCGCGGCGCCGGCGTCGTCGGCAAGCAGCCCGTGCTCGAGCCCGGCGAGTCGTTCAGCTACACCAGCGGCTGTCCCCTCACCACGCCCGACGGGCTCATGGCCGGCAGCTACACCATGGCGACTCATGCGGGCGAGAGCTTCGAGGCCGAGATCCCCGCCTTCTCCCTCGACTCGCCCCACGTCCGCCGCAGCGTTCACTAAACCGATGTCCGGCCCGCGCCCCACCACCCTCGATCTGCTGGCGCGGCTCGTGGCCTTCGACACCGAGAGTTCGAAATCGAACCTCGCCCTCATCGACTTCGTCTGCGGCTACCTAGACGGCCTCAACGTCCCGCACGTCCGCATCCCCAGCGCGGACGGCGACAAGGCCGCCGTGTTCGCCACCATCGGCCCGATGATCGACGGGGGGATCGTCCTGTCGGGCCACACCGACGTGGTGCCGGTGACGGGTCAGGCCTGGACCACGGACCCGTTCACCCTGCGCATCGCCGACGGGCGCGCCTATGGCCGCGGCGCCGTCGACATGAAGGGGTTCTGCGCCCTGGCGCTGGCGGCGATCCCGGATTTCCTCGCCGCCGACCTGGCGCGCCCGATCCACATCCTCCTGTCCTACGACGAGGAGACCACGTGTCTCGGCGTCGCCGACACCATCGCGCGCTTCGGCGCCGACCTGCCGCGCCCCGGCGCCGTCATCGTCGGCGAGCCCACCGACCTCGAAGTGGCCGACGCCCACAAGAGCATCGTCACCTACCTGACCACCGTGCACGGCCACGAGGCGCATTCGGCGAAACCCATGCTCGGCGCCAACGCCGTGATGGCGGCGGCCGACCTCGTGTCGGAACTGAACCGCATCGCCGACCTCATGATCGCCCGCGGCGACGCCTCCGGCCGGTTCGACCCGCCCGCCACCACGGTGCATGTCGGCACGATTTCCGGCGGCACGGCGCGCAACATTCTGCCCAAGCTCTGCACCTTCCACTGGGAGTTCCGGGGCCTGCCCGACCTCGACATGGGCGAGATCCCGGCCCTGTTCGCCGCCAAGGTCGAGACGACCCTGCGCGACCGGCTCAACCGCTACGGCGATTACGGGCGCATCGAGACCCTGGAGGAGGTGGCGGTGCCGGGCCTCGCGCCCGAGCCGGGCTCGGAGGCCGAGCGCCTCGCCCTGCGGGTGGCCGGGCGCAACCACACCATCTCCGTGCCCTACGCCACGGAGGCCGGGCGCTTCCAGGGGGCGGGCATCCCGACGGTGGTGTGCGGCCCCGGCTCCATCGACCAGGCCCACCAGCCGGACGAGTACATCACGCTGGCCGCCCTGGAGGCCGGCGAGGCCTTCATGGCCCGGCTCATCGCGGAATGTGCACGGCCATGACCCAAACCAAGAGCCAAACCAAGGGCACCTTCGTGTCCCGCACCATCGCGGCCGACGGTCCGGTCAAGCTCCGGCCCCTGGAGCGCGAGGACCTGATGTTCGTGCATCAGCTCAACAACAACGACAGCATCATGCGCTACTGGTTCGAGGAGGCCTACGAGTCCTTCGCCGAACTGGCGCAGCTCTACGAGCGCAACATCCACAACCAGACCGAGCGGCGCTTCATCATCGCCAATTCCGACGGCGAGCCCGCGGGCCTCGTCGAGCTCGTGGAGATCAACCACCTCCACAGGCGCTGCGAGTTCCAGATCGCCATCCATCCGGCCTTCCAGGGCCAGGGCTACGCCCCCCGCGCCACGCGCATCGCCATGGACTACGCCTTCAGCGTGCTCAACATCCACAAGCTCTACCTGCACGTGGACAAGGACAACGCCCGGGCCGTGCGCATCTACGAGCGCTGCGGCTTCGTGCCGGAGGGCATTCTCAAGGACGAGTTCTTCGTGAACGGCAAGTACCGCGACGCCGTGCGGATGTGCCTGTTCCAGCCGGCCTACCTGGCACGGCGCGGCAGCGGGGACATCGCCGAGCCGGTGCTCAAGGCCTGACGGCCCTCCCCCCAGGAGTACGGACATGATCGTCGTCTCGCTCACCTACCTCAAGAGCGCCGAGGAGGCCGACCGCCACATGGAGGGCCACATGGCGTGGCTGAAGACGGGCTATGCCGAGCACGGCTTCCTCGCCTCCGGGCGCAAGGTGCCGCGCACCGGCGGCGTGATCCTCGCCCGCGGCCCGCGCGCCGCGGTCGAGGCCTATCTCGAGAGCGACCCGTTCAAGACGCACGGCATCGCCGATTTCGCGGTGACCGAAATCGACGTGACCACGGCCGTCGCGGGACTGGAGGCCCTGAAGGGCTGAGCCTCGTTCCTCAGCCGGCCGCGACCTGCGCCTCCACCTCGGCCGGATCGAGATCGTAACGCCGCGAGCAGAACTCGCAGGTGATGCCGATGCGGCCGTCGTCGGCGACCATGTCGCGGCGCTCCTGGGGCGAGAACGACACGATCATCGCCATCACGCGCTCGGGCGAACACCGGCACTGCTCGCGCACCCCTTGCGCCTCGAACACCCGCACGCCGCGCTCGTGGAACAGGCGGTAGAGCAGGGTCTCGGACGACACCGCCGGATCGACGAGCTCGTGATCCTCGATGGTGGAGACGAGGCTGCGCGCCTCGACCCAGGCATCGTCCTCGGGGACACCCTGGGCGTCGAAATGGGCGTGGCCCTCCGGGATGTCGCCGGGGGGCAGGTCGGCGAGCCGCGCCCGGTCGACGGATTGCGGCAGGAACTGCACGAGGAGGCCGCCGGCCCGGTAGGTGGTGGCGCCGTTCGCGAATTCCTCCGCCACGGCAAGGCGGACCTGGGTCGGGATCTGCTCGGACTGGCGGAAATACTGGTGCGCCGCCTCTTCCAGGCTCTGGCCCTCCAGGGCGACGACGCCCTGGTAGCGGCTGCTCTGCGGCCCCTGGTCGATGGTCATGGCGAGGTGCCCCTGCCCGATGAGGTCGTGGCTCTTCAGAGGGGTGCTGCCCAGGGCCTGAACCCGCGCGGCGTCGAAGCGGGCCGTGGCGCGGACCCGGTCGGGGGCCTCGAAATCGACGACGATCATCTCGACGGGGCCGTCGGTCTTGGTCTGGAGCTGGAACCGGCCCTCGAACTTCAGGGACGACCCGAGGAGCACGGTGAGCGCCGCCGCTTCACCGAGCAGCCGCGCTACCGCGTCGGGGTAGCCGTGCCGGCGCAGGATGGTGTCGACGGACGGCCCGAGGCGCACCACCCGGCCGCGCACGTCGAGGGCCTCGACGGAGAAGGGCAGCACCACGTCGTCGTCGCCCTCGATGACGGGGGTCTGAGAAGCGGGTTCGTGTCCGGCAGTCATGGCATCTCCCTTCGGGCGCGACGGATCGGGCCAAGCGGAATCCCGCGAGCGCATGGGATCGCCGCCCTTCGCTCAGCGCTCCGGTCCATCCGTCGTCTGGCCTCGGCCGTTCATATAGGACGCGATCGCCACCCGCGCGACGGGGGGCCGTACGTCCCCCGTCGCGCCGTCAGAGGGCGCGCAGGCACCACGCCAAAATACCCTTCTGGGCATGCAGGCGGTTCTCGGCCTCGTCGAAGATCACCGATTGCGGGCCGTCGATGACCTCGGCCGTGACCTCCTCGCCGCGATGGGCCGGCAGGCAGTGCATGAACAGGGCGTCCTTGGCCGCCGCCGCCATGAGCTTGGCGTTGACCTGATAGGGCGAGAGCAGGTTGTGGCGGTGATGGTCGTCCTCGTCGCCCATGGAGACCCAGCAATCGGTCACCACGACGTCGGCGCCGTCCACGGCCGCGTAGGCGTCCGTGGTCACGTTGAGGCTGGCGCCCTCGGCCCGCGCCCAGTCGAGGAGGGGCTGCGGGGTCGCCAGTTCCGGCGGGGCGGCGATGTTCAGGGTGAAGTCGAACCGCGCGGCGGCGTGCACCCAGCTCGCCAGGACGTTGTTGGCGTCGCCCGACCACGCGACGGTGCGGCCCCGGATCGGCCCGCGATGTTCCTCGAAGGTCAGCACGTCGGCCATGATCTGGCACGGATGCGAGACCTTGGTCAGCGCGTTGATCACCGGCACCTCGGCGTGTTCGGCCAGCTCCAGCATGAGGTCGTGGTCGAGGATGCGGATCATGATCGCGTCGACGTAGCGCGACAGCACCCGGGCGGTGTCGCCCACGGTCTCGCCCCGGCCGAGCTGCATCTCGCCGCCCGTCAGCATCAGGGTCTCGCCGCCGAGTTCGCGCATGCCGACATCGAACGAGACGCGGGTGCGGGTGGACGGCCGGTCGAACACCATCGCCAGGGTCTTGCCGACGAGGGGCCGCTCGGCCGCGACCTCGCCCTTGCGCCGGCGCGCCTTGATGCCGGCCGCGGCGTCCAGCACCGTGCGAAGCTGCGCGGGGGAAAAGTCCTTGAGGTCGAGGAAGTGGCGCGGGCCGCTCTGGGTCCCGTTGAGGGTCGTGGTCATGGGTCCGTTCTTCGTCTGACGGTTCGTCGCGGGGCCGGCCGTCACGCGGCCGCTCCCTGGGTCCGGGTCTCGAGGGCGGTGGCCGTCGCGTCGAGGCGCGACACGGCCTCGGCCACGTCCGCATCGGTGATGATGAGCGGCGGCAGCAGGCGCACGACGTTGTCGCCCGCCGGGATGACGAGGAGGTGCATGTCCCGTGCCGCCGCGGCGAAGTCGGTGTTGAGCACGCCGAGCTTGAGTCCGAGCATGAGCCCGTCGCCGCGGATTTCCCGGATCACCGTGGGGTGGCGGTCCTGGAGGGCGGCGAGACGCTGCTTCAGGAGCAGCCCCACCTGTCCGACCCGGTCGAGGAAGCCGTCGGCCAGGACCACGTCGAGCACGGCGTTGCCCACCGCCATGGCCAGCGGATTGCCGCCGAAGGTGGTGCCGTGGGTGCCGGCCGTCATGCCGCGCGCGGCCTCGGCCGTGGCGAGGCAGACGCCGAGGGGAAAGCCGCCGCCGATGCCCTTGGCCGCGCTCATGATGTCCGGGGTCACGCCGGACCATTCATGCGCGAACAGCCGGCCCGTGCGCCCGACCCCGGTCTGGACCTCGTCCATGATGAGCAGGAGGCCGTGCGCGTCGCACAGGGCGCGCAGGGCGCGCAGGTGCTCGTGCGGGATCACCCGCACGCCGCCCTCGCCCTGGATCGGCTCGATCATCAGGGCGGCGGTCTCCGGGCCGATGGCGGCTTCGAGGGCGTCGAAATCGCCTGTCGGCACCTGATCGAACCCGTCCACCTTCGGACCGAAGCCCTCGATGTACTTGGCCTGTCCGCCGGCCGCGATGGTGGCGAGCGTCCGCCCGTGGAACGCGCCCTCGAAGGTGATGATCCGGAACCGCTCGGGGTGGCCGCCGACCGCGTGGTACTTGCGCGCCATCTTGATGGCGGCCTCGTTGGCCTCGGCCCCGGAATTGGCGAAGAACGCCACGTCGGCGAAGGTCGCGTCGACGAGGCGTTGCCCCAGGCGCTCGCCGTCGGGGATCTCGAACAGGTTCGAGGTGTGCCAGAGCTTCTGCGCCTGGGACGTCAGGGCTTCCACGAGGTGGGGGTGGGCGTGGCCGAGCGCGTTCACCGCGATGCCGGCGCCGAAATCGAGGTATCGCTCGCCGTCGCGTGCCACGAGCCATGCGCCCTCGCCGCGCTCGAAGGCGATGGGGGCCCGGGCATAGGTCGGCAGAAGGGCGGATGTCACGATCCCGACTCCGTGTCTCGCGGCGGCCGAAGGCGGCCGCACCAAATGAAAGTGCCGCCTCGGCAAGGGGGCGGCACGCGCGCGATTACTAGAGAAAAGCCCAATTCTGTCAATGACGGGACGGGTTCACACCGCCGACATGACGGCACGCTACACCCGCCGCGGGGATGCCTTGCGTGCCGCGCGCGGACATGGTCAGAGCGCCCCCACAAGAGTTTCGAAGGAGACGCGACGCGGATGAGCACGGCCAAGGAACGTCTGGAGGCGCTCGGCCTCACCCTGCCGAAGGCGGCGGCCCCCGTGGCGAACTACGTGCCGTTCGTGCGCACCGGCAATCTCGTGGTGATCTCGGGGCAGATCTGCTTTTCCGCCGACGGCAAGCTCGACCCGGCCCATCTCGGCAAGCTCGGCGCCGAGGTCTCGGTGGAGAACGGCATCGCCGCCGCGCGCCTGTGCGCCATCAACGTCCTGGCGCAGGTGCAGGCGGCCGTGGGCGACCTCGACCACGGCGTGGTGCAGTGCGTGCGGCTCGGCGGCTTCATCAACGCGGTGCCGAGCTTTGCCGGCCTCGCCGGCATCATGAACGGCGCCTCCGACCTCATGGTCGAGATCCTCGGCGACCGGGGCCGCCACGCCCGGGCCACCGTGGGCGTCGCCGAACTCCCCCTCGACGCCGCCGTCGAGGTCGAGGCGATGTTCGAGGTCAAGTGAGCGTCAACGCACCGGCCTGGCTCACCGCCCGGCCCATCGCCCATCGCGGCCTGCACGACCGGGCGGCCGGCGTGCCGGAGAACACGGTCGCGGCGGCCGAGGCCGCGATTCGTGGCGGCTACGCCATCGAGTGCGACGTGCAGCGCAGCGCCGACGGCGAGGCGATGGTCTTTCACGATGCCGGGCTCGGGCGCCTGACCGGGGTGTCCGACCCGGTGGACAGCCTCACGGCGGCTGCCCTGTCCGATCTCGCCGTGGCCGGATCGCCCGAACGCATCCCGACCCTGCCCGACTTCCTTGCCGCCATCGCCGGACGCACGCCCCTCGTGATCGAGGTGAAGTCGCACTACGCGGGAGACCTGCGCCTCATGGAGCGCGTCGCCGAACTCGCCCTCGCCTATGACGGCCCCGTGGCGGTCAAGTCGTTCGACCCGCACCTCGTGACCGCCCTGCGCGACCTCGCCCCAACCATTCCGCGCGGCATCGTCGGCGAGACCCGCCAGGACGACCCGGCCTACGCCGCCCTGCCCCCGAGCCTGCGCCGCTCGCTGTCGGACCTGCTGCATTTCGACGAGACCGCGCCGGACTTCCTGTCGTGGCGCGTGGACGACCTGCCCTGCGCGCCGGTCCATCTCTGCCGGCTGCTCGGCGCGCGTCCGGTCATGACCTGGACCGTGCGCAATCCGGACCAGCGCCGCCATGCCGAAGCGCATGCCGACCAGATGGTGTTCGAGGGGTTTATCCCCTGAGAAATCCTCGCCCTGGCGGCCTACTTCGCCAGGGGCTTCAGTCCCTCGAGGAAGGCAGAAACCTCGCGGCGATTCCACGATGCCCCGTTGTTCCAAAAGTCGAGCAGGGCAACGTGGTTGAGGCGCACCCACGCGATCACGCGCGGAAGCGCGACACGCGAAAGGGTGACGGGTAGAAAGTCGTCGCGGGGCTGCGGGTCCGGGCCGATGGAGACGATGAGGCAGGGCAGGGTCCTGCCCGCCCTATCGGGATACCACTTTACCCGAGGGCCATGCGCGCCCAGTGCCGTCGAGATGAAGATCGTGCCAGGAATGTTGGTGTCCTGTTCGTCGAGATTGGCCATCTCGATCAGGACGTCTTGGGCAAAATCGTCCGGCGGCGTGCGGGACGGATGCGTCTGCCCGGCATGAACGTTCATCAGTCCCATCGTTTGCCCCTTCCGAAGGGAAGTTCCGCGTGATCTTGAGCTTGCGGGGCCGTCCTGGCAACCGGCCTGCGACGGTGCCGGCCCCGCTCCGCCCTTGGCCCCTCCGCCGGCGGGGCCTAGATTGCCTCCTCATGGACACGCCCGACGCAGCCCCCGCCGCCCCCGCCGAGATCGTGACCGAACTGCAGGTCCGCGCCGTCCAGGGCCTGGGCCAGATCGCGGCAGCCGAATGGGATTCCTGCGCCACCTCGCCCGAGACCCTGTCGGCCGGGGACGAGACCCACAACCCGTTCACCTCCCACGCCTTCCTGTCGGCCCTGGAGGATTCGGGCTGCGTCTCGCGCCACACCGGCTGGCTGCCGCTCCACGTGGCGGTGGAGCGCGAGGGCCGCCTCGTCGGGGTGGCGCCGTGCTATCTCAAATCCCACAGCCAGGGCGAGTACGTGTTCGACCATGGCTGGGCCGACGCCTACGAGCGGGCCGGCGGGGCCTATTACCCCAAGCTCCAGGTCAGCGTGCCGTTCACCCCCGTCACCGGGGCGCGCTTCCTCATCGCGCCGGGCCAGGACGTGAACGAGGCCGCCTCCGCCCTGGTGGCGGGCCTGCGCGCCCTGCGGGCCGAGACCAAGGCCTCGTCGATCCACGTCACCTTCATGCAGGAGCGGGAATGGACGCAGGCCGGGGAACTCGGGTTCCTCCAGCGCGTCGACCAGCAGTTCCACTGGGACAATGCCGGCTACGCCACCTTCGAGGATTTCCTGGGCGCGCTGGCCTCCCGCAAACGCAAGGCGATCCGGCGCGAGCGCCGGGACGCGCTTGCCAACGGCATCACCATCGAACACGTCACCGGCGCCGACCTGAAGCCCGAGCACTGGGAGGCGTTCTACGCGTTCTACTCCGACACCGGCGCGCGCAAATGGGGCCGGCCCTACCTCAACCGCAAGTTCTTCGACCTCGTCGGCGCGCGCATGCCCGAGCGGGTACTGCTGATCCTGGCCCGGCGCGAGGGGCAGATCATCGCCGGCGCCATCAACTTCATCGGCGACGTCGCCCTCTACGGCCGCAACTGGGGCTGCGTCGAGGACCATCCGTTCCTGCATTTCGAGGTCTGCTACTATCAGGCCATCGACTACGCCATCGCGCACGGCCTGAAGCGCGTCGAGGCCGGGGCCCAGGGCGAGCACAAGCTCGCGCGCGGCTACCGGCCGGTGCTCATGCATTCGGCCCACGACATCGCCGACCCCGCCCTGCGCCGGGCCGTGGCCGACTACCTCGAGCGCGAGCGCGCGCACGTGATCGAGGCGGCCGACGCGCTCGACACCCTGACGCCGTTCCGGCGCGGCGGGATCGAGGGCGGGCCCGACGAGCCAGTCTGAAACCATTGCCGAAGGCGCCCGATGACCGACCTGCACAGCCTCGTTCCGCGCGCCGCCGACGGCACGCCGTATCCGCTCGCGCAGCATCGCGGCGAGGTGCTCCTCGTCGTCAACACCGCCTCGCAATGCGGCTTCACCGGGCAGTATGCCGGGCTCGAGGACCTGTGGCGCCGCCACCGCGCCGCCGGCCTCGCGGTGCTGGGGTTTCCCTGCAACCAGTTCGGCGCCCAGGAACCGGGGGATGCCGCCGAGATCGCCCGATTCTGTAGCCTGACCTACGACGTGACCTTCCCGGTGCTCGCCAAGGTGGCGGTGAACGGAGCCGACGCCGACCCGGTCTTCGCCCACCTCAAGCGTGAACGGCCGGGACTGCTCGGCCTCACGGGCATCAAGTGGAATTTCACCAAGTTCCTCGTCGGCCGCGACGGCCGGGTGATCGCCCGCTACGCCCCGAAGACGAAGCCGGCCGATCTCGACGCGGCCATCGCGAAGGCCCTGGCCGAGCCGGCGCCTCAGGCCTCGGCGGCGGCGGTCGCCGGGTAGGAGGCCGCCTCCTTCGACTGGATCTCGATGAACACCCGGGTCACGTCGGGGCTCTTCGCCTTGAGCTTGCGTTCGAGGCGTCCGACCATCGCCTCGATGGCGCCGGCGCTCAGGGTGTCGTCCATGTCGAGGCTGACGTTCACCAGGATGTCGGACGGCCCCATGTGCTGGGTCAGCACGGCGTTGACGTTGTGGACGCCCGGCTCCGTGCGGACCACCGCGCGGATGGCGGCGACGAGGGCCGGGTCCGCCGCCTCGCCGATGAGCAGGCCGTGGGTCTCGATCATCAGGAAGGCCGCCATGCCGATGAGGATCGCCCCGATGGCGATGGAGGCCCAGCCGTCGAGGTCGGGCATGTCGAGGACATGCGCCAGGATCACGCCCGAGAGGGCGACCACGAGGCCCATCAGGGCGGCGACGTCCTCGATGAGCACCGTGAACAGGGCCGGGTCCTTGCTGCGGCGGATGGCGGTGATCGGCGGCCGGCTGCCCTTCTCGGCCCAGAACGACTTCAGGGCGACGGCACAGGAATAGCCCTCGGCGAGCACGGCGAAGCCGAGGATGCCGACATTGACCCACAGGCCCGGGATGGTGTGGCCGAACACGTGGGCGTCCGAGACCGGCTCGGGATAATGCAGCTTGTGGATGCCCTCGTAGACCGCGAAGGCGCCGCCCCCGAGGAAGATGAACAGCGCGACGATGAAGGCGTAGAAGTAGATCTCCCGGCCGTAGCCGAACGGGTGCAGGGCATCCGCCGGGCGCTTCGCCCGCTTCATGCCCACCAGCAGCAGGATCTGGTTGGTGGTGTCCACCATGGAGTGGACGCCCTCGGCCAGCATGGCCGAGGAGCCGGTGAAGAACGCGCCGACGAACTTCGCCGCCGCGATGGCGAGGTTGGCGCCGGCGGCGGTGTAGATGGCGCTGGTGCTCTCGTGGGCCATGCGGGTCTCGTCCGGAAAGGGGCCGGGGGAGTCCCTGGCGTCGATCCCTGCAACGCGCTGAGTACGGTCAAGGTTCGCCCGGTGGACGCGCGGGGGGCGCCTGTGCATCGTGGCGCCCGAAACGATTTCATCGGAGCGACCGGCCGTGACCGCAGCCTATGACCCCCAGAACATCTTCGCCAAGATTTTACGCGGGGAGATCCCGGCTCACCGGGTCTACGAGGACGACCACACCCTGGCGTTCATGGACGTGATGCCCCAGGGCGAGGGCCATACCCTGGTGATCCCCAAGGCCCCGGCCCGTGGTCTCCTCGACGCCGACCCGGCCTCCCTCGCGGCGGTGGCGGCGACGGTCCAACGCGTCGCCCGCGCGGCGAAGGCGGCGTTCGCGGCCGACGGCCTGACGGTGTTCCAGTACAACGAGCCGGCCGGCGGCCAGACGGTGTTCCACCTCCACGTCCACATCCTGCCGCGCTTCGACGGCGTGGCCCTCGGGCGTCACACGGGCGGCATGGCCGATCAGGGTCTGCTCGCCGATCACGCGGCGCGGATCCGGGCGGCGCTGGAGACGGCGTAACGGTTGTCGCTCGGGCAAGGCGAGCCCGCGGCGACGCTCGCGTCACCCGGCGTTGAGGGTTTCGCCGGTCCCCATGGCGGTCCCGGCCGCGGCGACGGGCGCACCCATGAGCAGGCGGCGCAGGGCCGCGTTCTCGGCCTCGAGCTCGCTCACGCGGCGCATCAGGGCCATGAGCGAGGTGGTATCCTCGGCGGGAGCCGGCGCGGAGGCCGGCGCGGCCTCGAGGGCGAAGGCAATGCCGACGCCGTCGGCGCGGCGCCAGGCCAGGGTCGAGCGGTAGGTCTTGTCCTTCTGCGGAATGTAGAGCTCGAAGGAATCGGGCAGCGTCGAGGTCTCGGTGAGCGCCAAGCGTGCACCGGAGGCCGACATGTCGCGCACGAGGCAATCCATGCTCGACGCGCCCTTGTTGAACAGGATCCGGCCCTTGAGGAACGTCCTCTGCCGTACTTCCCTGCGATGCTCCGACATGGGGCGCGACCTCCGTTCACCGCACGTAATGCCGGTACCCTGGCACGCGCGCCTTAAGGAATGATCGCCGGAATGCCGGATTCGCGGCCGGTCAGTGGAAGCGGCTGTCCATGGTCTGGAACAGGTAGAAGCCGTTGAAGCGCACGGCCGTCTCCGCCGCCCGGTCGTCGAACTCGATGGGGGCCGCGCCCAGATCCGCGATCTTGCCGCCGAACGACCAGTGTCCGCCGCCGAGGAAGTGCGGCACCGCGCGGCTCTCCGGCACGGCGCAGCACAGGCCCTCGACGGTCCTGAGGCAGAAAACGTTGTAATTCTGCATCGGTCAACCTCCGATTCGCCCGCTCGGCAGACGGCTTAGCCAGACAATCGGACAGGTTTGTGTCGGTCAGGTTTCGGGAACGTTGCGCTCCAGTTCGTCCAGCCATGCCCGGGCGGTGCCGTCGGAGGGCGCGCGCCAGTCGCCGCGGGGCGAGAGGGCGCCCCCGGCCGAGACCTTCGGCCCGTTGGGCAGGGCCGAGCGCTTGAACTGGCTGAAGCCGAAGAAGCGCCTGAGGAACAGGGCGAGCCAGGCCCGGATCTCGGGCAGCGCATAGGCCCGGCGCTCGGCATCGGGAAAATCCGGCGGCCAGGCGCCGGCCTGCGCATCGCCCCAGGCATGGAGCGCCAGGAAGGCGATCTTCGAGGGCCGGAACCCGTACCGCAGGGTGTAGAACAGGGTGAAGTCCTGCAGGGCGTAGGGGCCGATGACGTCCTGCGTGCTCTGCGGCCGCGCCCCGGCCTCCACCGGCACGAGCTCGGGCGAGATCTCCGTGCCGAGGATCGCCTTCAGGGTGGTGCCGACCTCATCCGAGAACTGCCCCGTGCCGACCACCCAGCGGATGAGGTGCTGGATCAGGGTCTTCGGCACGCCGGCATTGACGCCGTAATGGCTCATCTGGTCGCCGACGCCGTAGGTGCACCAGCCGAGCGCCAGTTCCGACAGGTCCCCGGTGCCGATGACGATGCCGCCCTGCTGGTTGGCCAGCCGGAACAGGTAGTCCGTGCGCAGGCCCGCCTGCACGTTCTCGAAGGTGACGTCGTAGACCGGTTCGCCCCGTCCGAACGGGTGATCCATGTCGGCCAGCATCTTCGTGGCCGTGTCGCGGATGTCGATCTCCCGCGCCGTGGTGCCGAGCGCCGCCATGAGCGCGTGGGCGTTGGCCTTGGTCTCGTCCGAGGTGGCGAAGCCCGGCAGGGTGTAGGCCAGGATGTCGGAGCGCGGAAGGCCGAGGCGGTCGAACGCCTTGGCGACGACGATGAGGGCGTGGGTCGAATCGAGGCCGCCCGAGACGCCTATGACGGCGCGCTTCGTGCCCGTCGCCTCCAGGCGCTGGGCGAGGCCCGCCACCTGGATGTTGTAGGCCTCGTAGCAATCCCGGGCGAGGCGGGCGGGATCGGCCGGCACGAACGGAAACCGCTCGACCCGGCGCTCCAGGCCGAGGTCGCCCGGGGGCGGATCGAGGCGGAACCCGATCCGGCGACGGGCCGACCCGCGGGCACGGGCATTGTCGTCGAAGCTGCCGGCCTGGAGCCGCTCCTGCGCGAGGCGGTCGAGGTCGATGTCGGCCAGGGTCACGACCGGGCGGTCGGCGAAACGCGCACCCTCGGCGAGGCGCTCGCCCAGCTCGTCGATGCTGGTCTGGCCGTCCCAGGACAGGTCGGTGGTGGATTCGCCCAGACCCGCCGCCGCGTAGACGTAGGCGCACAGGCCCCGCATGGAGGCGGCCCGGGACAGGAGCGCCCGCGACTCCGCCCGGCCGACGGTGATGGGGCTGCCCGAGGGGTTGGCCAGCACCGTGGCGCCGGCGAGCGCCAGATCCATGCCGGGGGAGGCGGGGACCCACAGGTCCTCGCACACCTCGACGCCGAGGACGAAGCCGGGAATGTCCTCGGCGGCGAACAGCAGGTCGGTGCCGAAGGGCACCGTGTGTCCGCCCACCCGGATCGTCTCGCCCGCGATGCCCACGCCCGAAGCGAAGTGGCGCTTCTCGTAGAATTCCCGGTAGTTCGGCAGGTAGCTTTTCGGCACCACCCCGAGCACCCGGCCCCGGTGGATCGCCAGGGCGCAATTGTAGAGCCGGTGGCCGAAGCGCAGGGGCGCGCCGACGACGAGGACGGGGCTCAGTGTTTCAGAGCCCGCCCGCACGGCCTCGACGGCCGCCTCGACGGCGTCGCAGACCGTGGTCTGCAGGAGCAGATCCTCGATGGCGTAGCCCGACAGGCAGAGTTCGGGAAACACCGCCAGGGCCGCGCCGTGCCCGTCGCAGTCCCACGCCAGGGCCAGGACCGCCGCGGCATTGGCCGCCGGATCGCCCGGATGGCTGCGCCCGGTGCAGGCCGCGACCCGGGCAAAACCGTGGGCGTAGAGCGAGCGGAAGGCGGCGGGGCTGGTCTGGGCCAAGGGAGCGGTCAAAGGGCAGGGGGCTTCCGGTCGGGGCCTTCGGGACTGACCGGTCCATCCTACCCCGCGGCGCCCCCGCTCTCCAACCGCCGCACCGGAGCAAGCGTCTGTTAACGACGATGGTCCTAACTCGTCGGTGAACCGCGCCCCTCCCGGCGGCGGACCCGCTTCGAGTAAATCCGGCCAATCATGCGCGCATCGGGACGGCTCCCCTACTCCCATCGTGACCCCTCTCGTCCCGTCCGTGGCGGCGACCGCCTCGGACTGTCCATCGGCGCCCTGGCGCACCGGCTCATGAACCTGCGGGCCACCCTCACCCGCCGGCTCGCCGGGCCGCCGCAGCGCCCGGACTACACCGTGGCGGCGACCCGGCCGGCCCCGAGCTGGATGACGAGTCCGCAGGCCTTCGTCGGACGGGAGGCGGCCTACCGCACCCCGCCCGCCGCGCAGGGCTGGCCCGACCACGTCTTCGACGACCGCGCCACCCTCGACATGATCCCCGCGCGCGCCGCCCCCTTCGCCCGGCCCGAGGACGGTCTCCCTGAAGGCGAGGCCGGTCCCCGCGTCCTCATCCGCGCCCCGCGCCGGCCCGCCGCCATCGTGCCGGAGGCCGACGATAACCCGCGCGTCCAGGCGCACACCACCACCGCCCCGGCCCCCGCCGTGCGCTACACCCGCACGCCCGATCCCGTGCTGCAGGAGCGGCGCCAGCGCGCCCTCGATGCCGAGCGTGCCGTCCTCGCCCAGGCCGAGGCCGCCGCCGAGGAGATCCGGACCCGCGCCGAGGCGGAGCGCGCCGCCGCGGCCGCAGCGCTCGCGGCCGCCGAACTCGAAGCCATCGAGCGGGCGACCCGCGAGGCGGCGGCGGCCACCGCCGAGCCCCTGTGGCGCCAGCCCTTCGTGGTGCCCGAGGGCGTGCGCTTCTTCCGCAGCCCCGACCGCCGGCAGGCCAGCCCCGCCATCGAAGCGACTGCCGTCGAAGCCCCCGTCCTCGAACTCTCCGTCGTCGCCGAGGTGCCCCCCGCCCCCGTCCTGCCGGAGATCCACGCGGCCGATCCCGTCCCGGACGATCGCGACTGGTCGGACGTGCCGGACTGGTCCGAGGTCCATGCCTGGTTCGACGCCCGCGACTCGGCCGCCCTCGATGCGTGGTCGGAGATCCAGGCCGAATCCGTCGAGGCCGCGCCGATCCCCGCCGGCATCGCGCCGCCGGCCGCCGCCCCCTTCGTCGCCGCCCCCGAAGACATCGCCCTCCTGCGCGTCCTGGCGCCGGCACCGGTCTACGTCCTCGACCGCCTGCTGCAATTCGACCGGACCGCGACCCCCGCCCCGGCCGACGGACAGGACAACGCCGCCCGCGCCCTCGCACCGCCGTCCGCGGCGCCGCGTCCTCCGGTGCTCAGCGCCATGGCCGCCCGCGCGGCCATCCGCTCCGCCCGTCCGACGCCCCCCTCCCCTGCCCCGGTGCCGTTCGTCGCCGTGTTTCCGCCGATGCCCGACGTGCATCCGGAGCGGGTCGCCCTCCCCGAGCCCCTCTCGTTCGCCGAACCCGTAACGGCCGCCGAGCCGGCCTTCGTCCCCACGGCGATCCCGTCGCGGACGGTCCTGCTGCGCACGCCCAAGGGAGCCGCCCCCGAGCCCGTGGCCGAGGCACCGGGGCTCGAGATTCCGGCTGAGCCCGAAATCGCGCCGGAGCCCGAGGCCCCGGTGGCGGTCGCCCCCGCGGTCCTCAACATCCCCCGCGCCATCCTGCCGGAGCGCCCGACCCTCATCGCCGCCGGGCGCCACATCTCCATGTCGCTCGTCGAGAACGAGGATTACGAGCACCCGTCCCTCGAACTCCTGGCCGAGCCCGACCCGAGCGGGACCGAGGAGGTCGATGCCGACGTCCTGGAGCAGAACGCCCTCAACCTCCAGCAGACCGTGCAGGACTTTGGCGTGCGCGGCGACATCCTCGCGGTGCGCCCGGGTCCCGTCGTGACCCTCTACGAGCTGGAGCCGGCCCCCGGCACCAAGTCGAGCCGCGTCATCTCGCTCTCCGACGACATCGCCCGGTCCATGTCCGCCGTCTCGGCCCGCGTCGCCGTGGTCCCCGGCCGCAACGTCATCGGCATCGAGCTGCCCAACGACACCCGCGAGACCGTGTACCTGCGCGAACTCCTGGCCTCGGCCGATTTCGGCCTGAGCAAGCACAAGCTCGCCCTGTGCCTGGGGAAAAACATCGGCGGCGAACCCATCATCGCCGACCTCGCCCGTATGCCGCACCTGCTGGTCGCCGGCACCACCGGCTCCGGCAAGTCGGTCGCCATCAACACCATGATCCTGTCGCTCCTGTATCGGCTCAAGCCCGAGGAGTGCCGCCTGATCATGGTCGATCCGAAGATGCTGGAGCTCTCCGTCTACGACGGCATCCCGCACCTCCTGTCGCCCGTGGTCACCGACCCCAAGAAGGCGGTCATCGCCCTCAAATGGGCCGTGCGCGAGATGGAGGAGCGCTACAAGAAGATGTCCAAGATCGCCGTGCGCAACATCGACGGCTACAACGCCCGCATGGCCGAAGCCCGGGCCAAGGGTGAGATCATCACCCGCGAGATCCACACGGGCTTCAACCGCGAGACCGGACAGGCGGTCTACGAGACCGAGGAGATGGACCTCTCGGCCCTGCCCTACATCGTCATCGTGGTCGACGAGATGGCCGACCTGATGATGGTGGCGGGGAAAGACATCGAGGGGGCGATCCAGCGCCTCGCCCAGATGGCGCGGGCGGCGGGCATCCACCTGATCATGGCGACGCAGCGACCGTCCGTCGACGTCATCACCGGCACCATCAAGGCGAACTTCCCGACCCGGATCTCCTTCCAGGTCACGTCGAAGATCGACAGCCGCACGATCCTCGGCGAGATGGGCGCCGAGCAGCTGCTCGGCCAGGGCGACATGCTGTTCATGGCCGGCGGCGGCCGCACCACCCGCGTGCACGGCCCGTTCTGCTCGGATTCGGAAGTCGAGAGCGTGGTGGCCCACCTCAAGCGCCAGGGCCGGCCGTCCTATCTGGAGGCCGTGACCACCGACGATTCCCCGCCGGACGAGAAGCCCGCCAAGGGCGCGAAGGCCGACAAGGCCGAGAAGGCCCAGGCCCTCGAGGCCGAGGACCTTGACGTGCCGATCTTCGACGGCGGCGCCTTCGCCGCCACCGGCGGCATCGATCCGGGCGCGGAACTCTACGACCAGGCCGTGCAGGTGGTGATGCGCGACAAGAAGGCGTCGACCTCCTACATCCAGCGCCGCCTGCAGATCGGCTACAACCGCGCCGCCTCGATCATGGAGCGGATGGAGATCGAGGGCATCGTCGGCCCGGCCAACCATGCCGGCAAGCGCGAGATCCTCATGGAGGGCGGCCCCGGCCCGTCGTCGATGATGGACTACGACGATTGAGCCGTCTCCGCCCCGTCCGGGGCGGGAGCGTGGCCCCGACCCGTCGCATAATCGCCACAGGGGCGGACTCTAAGCGGAGCCCGCCCCGTCCGAACCGCCCTTTAGGAGACCGCCAGATGATCGGCCGCCGTCACCGCCTCGCCGCCGGCCCGCTCCTCGTCCTGGCGGCCGTCCTCGTCCAGTCTCAGCCCGTCGCGGCCCAGGGCTCGTTCCTCGACGGCCTGTTCGGCCGGAAGGAGGAGCCGGCCCCGGCGCCCGTCGAGCCGGCGGCTCCGCCGGCGCCCGTCGCGCCGAAGAAGCCGGCACCGCAGGCGGCCAAGCCGGCCAAGGACCCGAAGGACGCCAAGGCGGTCGCTGGCGACAAGATCGTGACCCCCAAGCTTCCGGCGAAGGCCGCGGAGCCCGCCGCCAAGGTGGCGGCCGTGGGCGCGCCCCTGGGCCAGGAGGCCGATGCGGCCGGCGTGCTGGCGCAGGCCAACGCCTACTTCAACGGCATCACCACGCTCACCGGCTCCTTCATCCAGATCGGCGCCGACGGGCGGCGCATCGGCGGCAAGCTGACCCTGGCCAAACCCGGCCGCCTGCGCTTCGACTACGACCAGCCCTCCCCCCTGGAGGTGGTGGCCGACGGCACGTCGGTCGCGGTCAAGGATCGCAGGCTCGGCACGCAGGACCTGTACTTCATCTCGCAGACGCCCCTGAAATTCCTCCTGCGGGAAAAGATCGACCTCGCCCGCGACCTCACGGTCTCGGACGTGTCGAACGATCCGGGCGGCGTGCGCATCTCCATGGAGGACCGCTCGACCCTCGGCGGCACCTCGAAGATCCAGCTGTTCTTCGACGCCGAGGTGAAGACCCTGAGCCAGTGGCGGATCACCGACCCGCAGGGCTACCAGACCACAGTGCAGCTCTCGAACCTGCAGAAGGGCCGCAGCGTCGAGGGCACGGCGTTCTTCATCAATTACGGCCGGTCCGAGGACAAGGCCATGGAGAAGCAGATCCGGGCGCAGTGAAGATTTTCGCTCCGTATCTTGAAAGGGTGTTCTGACGTCAGAGCAAATCCGCGAGTGCGAAGGTGGTCGGTACGAAAGGCTCGCTCTCGGCGACGCGACGTTCCAGGGCGTCGATGGATACTTCCGGTCGCGAAACGTCGATTCCCGTCAATTGCCAGGGTGCCAAGGTCCACCAGCGGCTCGCCAGCAGGCGTGTGATGAGGGGCTCTGGGAACCTGTAGCGGACGGCGCGTGCAGGATTGCCGACCATCACGGCATAGGGTGGTACGTCCCGCGTCACGACGGCGTAGGCTCCTATGATGGCGCCCGTGCCGATCCTCACTCCTTGCCGGATATATGCACGGTGCCCAATCCAGACGTCATTTTCGATCATGATTCGACTACCCATCACGAAACCCTGGCTGCCCTCGGTGTTCGGACGGTAGGCATCGTATTCCGCCGCGCCAGTAAATGATTGGCCGACATCAAAGAGTTTCTCATGCAAGTAGAAGCTTGGGGTCGTGCTGAGCCAATTGATCGAGTGGTCGCCGCGGCCCATCTGAACTTCTTCGCCAATGGATGTGTATCGACCTACGTCGATATTGTTGAAGTATCCAGTAACGCCATAGCTGAAACACCCCATCCGCAAGTACCCATGTAGATCCATCCATTTGACGCTGCACGGCGCTTCGTACACCGACTCCTCGGGAATCCACATGGCACCTGGACCATGCGCGGTTTCCACGCCGCGCGCGTGGAGTTTCTGCTTCAGATCGGCGGTCAGGAGGTAGCGACCTAAGACAGGTTCAGGGGCGGGGTGCGGTGTGACCTCCTTTCGGCGTTTGAAATAGCGTGAGAACACTCGGATGAAGCTCCTTGAGGCGATGATGGCTGTGAGTATTATCGCGAGGAAGACGAGCCGCGAGCCGCCTCCGCCCTGGCACGCGAGGACGGTGGAAATCTGTTAGCCCATCAGGTGCACAGGCTCAAAACGATCCTCTCAATGGCGGTTCGTAGGGGGGGCTTCATATTATCTGAGTGAACCCGGCGGGTTTTCCGCCGGTGTGCGTCCTGTTTCTACCCCTTGGTGCTCGACTCTCGGCACGAATAAAGGGTTCAAGGTAAAAGCCCCGGAAGCCGCGCAAATTTATAGTTAAACTTCGAAAAAGGGACATCGTCTTATGTCGAATCAGTTGCCGCTCGGTTATCATTACAATGATGGCGGTATTAACAATCAAAAGTTCGCTCTGCTGGGGCTATGTGCCGCCGCCGCGAAGAATGAAAACTCAGATGGGCGGGAAATTTACCTTCCAAAAATATTCAGTCGTGATCAGCATGACAAGCGGTCGTCGCTGCATGAGTTCGATGCCATTTTCTGGAGAGACGTATTTGAATCTTTCTGTGAAAGGTGGGGCATCGTCATTGTCGATATGCCCAATGTTTCTTATGCCGATCGTATCGAACGCGGAGGTTGGACACTTTTCGGCGAGGGAGCAGGGCAACTTGGAAAACATTACCACGCCAAGGCCGATATAAGTGCGAGCCTTGCGGCAGATTTCCTTAGGTCTTTGGTTCCCCGTATAAAATCGAAACCAATTTTCCAAAATATTTGTAATCAGGTGTTTTTCTCAAAGGGAATTAATACAGTTGTTCAGCTTCGCATCGAGGAGGACTGGTTCCAGTACTGTCAACAGAATTTATCTGTTACTGTTGAAGAAAAGGAAGATTTTTATCTTGAGGCTCATCAGATTATTCAGAAAGTGAAGAGTTCACTTTCTGATATAGGGGATACTGTCTTCGTTGTCTGTGACGAGCGTTATATTTTCGCTCCAAAATGGGAGATCGCAAAAAGGACTTACGACGAAACCGGGGTTAGCATCATTTGGAAGTCGGATCTGATTCCCAATGAGGATTATGATGCGCTTTCGCCACTCGACGCATCACTGATCGATTTCGAAATCAGTGCCCTGGCGCCCAGATTTGTTGGAAACTCGCGGTCCACGTTTGCGAACCTTCTCTGCTTCGAACGATTCGCCAGATCTTTCCGGCCTTCTGGGGACTGCTACATCTACAATAATATCGGGCCTACACTCGGCCTTCGCACCGATCTGGGAACCGCATTCGTTCCGAAAGACGTTTGTGCTTCTTGAAGCGGTGGCCCGATGGTTGGCCATTCGCATTCGCGCTATTGCTTCGAGCATTCGCGACAGGCAGCAGCTTTTTGCCCCGTACCGAGGGGTAAATGTCCGTAAGGTGCTCCGCGCCATGCCCTTTCGTGCCGTCCGCCCTCTATAGGGTATCCACGATCGCGGTACGGGGCGTCTCGGAGGGGGCTCCCGGAATCCGCCACCGATCCAATTCCGCATCGATGGCCCCTTGCGTCCCCGCCATGAACGCCGCACCCGAAAGCCCCGCCGGCAGGAGCGGGAGGTAGCGCACCGTCACGGCGCCGGGATGGTGGCGTGAGCCGCCGTGGGGCCAGTACAGGCCGGAATTCACCGCCACGGGCAGCACCGGCAGGCCGAGCTTGGCGTAAAGCAGCTCGACGCCGCGCTTGAACTGCACCGGATCGGCGATGCCGCCGCGGGTGCCCTCCGGGAACATCAGCACGGAGCGGCCGTCCGCGATGGCCGCGCGGCTCTCGTCGATCATCACGCGCAGGGCCTGGGTGCCGTTGGCCCGGTCGATGATGATCATCGGCGAGCGCCGCAGGAACCAGCCGACGATGGGGATCGCCACGAGTTCGCGCTTGGCCACGATGGCGACGTTGGGCACCAGGGTGAGGAACGCCAGGGTCTCCCAGGCCGACTGGTGATTGGCGACGATGAGGCAGGGGCCGGCCGGGACGTTCGCCCGCCCCTCCTCGACGTAGGTCAGGCGGACGATGCGCGCGAGGCCGAACAGGATGCCGCGCGACCACAGGCGGGTCGCCGCGCGGATCGGCTTCGCGGGCGCGCCCAGCGCCGCCAGCACCACGAGGGGCACGACGAAGAGCGCGGTCCAGCCGGCCCAGTACAGGTTGAACAGCGTGGAGCGGATGCGCGACACGGTAACGACAGCCCTCGATCGCGCGCCCTTCCGGACCCCGTCGGGGATCGCGGACGGGCGCGGCATTTCCACGGCGACGGCCGGGGCGGTTTCGGTCTATGCCGAAGCCGCCGCGCCGACGCGCGCACGTTCCTTTAAACGTTTTCCAGCCTCACGCGAGCCGATCGTTGCGCCTCACCGTCACCACCTGGAACATCAACTCGGTGCGCCTGCGCATCGATCTCGTCCTGCGCTTCCTCGCCGAGGCCCGGCCGGACGTCCTGTGCCTGCAGGAGACTAAGTGTCCCGACGACGCGTTTCCCCTCAAGGCCCTACGCGGGTCGGGCTACGAGCACGTCGTCTTCGCCGGGCAGAAGGGCTACAACGGCGTCGCGATCCTGTCGCGGTTCCCGCTCATCACCCGCGACGTCATGGCCTTCTGCGACCGGGCGGACGCGCGCCACATCTCGGCGGTGCTGGGGCCGGAGGCGGGTGCCGCCGCCGGCATCGTCCTGCACGATTTCTACGTGCCGGCCGGCGGCGACGTGCCCGACCGGGCCCTCAACCCGAAATTCGGCCACAAGCTCGACTTCCTCGCCGAACTGCGGGCCTGGGGCGGGCGCCGCGTGGCGGGCCCGGCGATCCTCGTCGGCGACCTCAACGTCGCGCCCCTGGAGCACGACGTCTGGTCGCACCGGCAGCTCCTCGACGTGGTGAGCCACACCCCCGTGGAGACGGAAGGCCTCGAGACCCTGCGGGGCGAGGCCGGCTGGATCGACACCGCCCGCCTCCTCGTGCCGGAGCCGGAGAAGATCTACACGTGGTGGAGCTACCGCTCGCCCGACTGGGCGGCGGCGAACAAGGGCCGGCGCCTCGACCACGCCTGGGTCTCGCCCGATCTCGCCGGCACCGTGCGCGACGTCACCGTGGCCCGGCACGCGCGGGGGTGGGAGCGCCCGTCCGATCATGCGCCTGTAACCCTGACGCTCGAGCTTTAGGAAACGGCGCGCGGAACACGGGCCGCCTCGCCCGCATTGGCTCTCCGAAATGCCGCGCCCGCGGCCCGCGGCCGAACCGGAGTTCCCATGCGCAAGCTCATCGTCGCCTTCCTCCTGCCCAAGCTCGTGTCCTACCTGCGCCGCCGCTATTCCGGCGGGCCGAACCGCCGCTCGATCTGAGCCATCGGTCAGCGTTTCCGGCGTCGACCGACGCCGGACGGATCACGGAACGAACGGGCCCTGCGGGGCCCGTTTTGCTGTTCGGGTCACGCCGCGCCGGCCCGAACCCGCCGCGCCCGCCTGCGCCCATAGGCGAAGTAAAGCACCAGCCCGAGGCCGAGCCACGCCGCGAGGCGCAGCCAGGTGTCGCCCGGCAGACCCAGCATCAGGGCGAGGCAGGTGAGGATGCCGAGGATCGGCACCACGGGCACCCAAGGCGCCCGGAACGGGCGGGGCCGCTCCGGGTCGGTCCGGCGCAGGATGAGGACGGCGGCGCAGATCACCCCGAACGCGAACAGGGTGCCGATGCTCACGAGTTCGCCGAGGATTCGGATGGGCACCAGGGCGGCGATCAGGGCCGTGCCCGCGCCGATGACGGCCTGGCTCGCCGCCGGCACCCGCGTCCCCGGATGCACGCGGGCGAAGACCGGCGGCAGCAGGCCGTCGCGGGCCATGGCGTAGAACACCCGGGCCTGCCCGTAGAGGGCGGTGAGCGCCGCCGTGGTCAGGCCGAGGATCGCCCCGACCTTGATCGCCACGGACAACACCCCGTACCCGATGACGTCCATGGCTTTCGCGATGGGGTCGGCGACGTCGAGCTCCCGGTAGGGTACCAAACCCGTGAGGATGGTCGCCACCGCCACGTACAGCACCGTGGTGACGGCGAGGGACCCGAGGAGCCCGATGGGCGCGTCGCGCTGCGGATGGCGGGTCTCGGCCGCCGCCGTCGAGACGGTCTCGAAGCCGAGGAAGGCGAAGAACACCACGCCCGCCCCGCGCAGGATGCCGCTCCAGCCGAATTCCCCGAACGTGCCCGTGTTCTCGGGGATGAGGGGCGACCACAGGGTCGGATCGACATGGGCGGCGCCGAGGCCGACGAAGGCCAGGATGATCGCGAGCTTGATCGCCACCAGGGCGGCGTTGACCCGGGCCGAGGCGCGGTTGCCCCGCATGAGCAGCCCCGTGAGCCCGAGCACGATGGCGGCGGCCGGCAGGTCGAACCACGCCGTTCCACCCCCCGGCAGGCTTGTGCCCGGCGCCGCCGTCAGCACCGCCGGCAGGTGCAGGCCGAGATCGGCCAGGAGGCTGCGGACGTAGCCCGACCACCCCACCGCCACGGTCGCCGCCGCCACGGCGAATTCGAGGACGAGGTCCCAACCGATGATCCAGGCGCAGAGCTCGCCGAGGGTCGCGTAGGCATACGTGTAGGTGCTGCCCGGGGCCGGCACCAGGGCGGCGAGTTCGGCGTAGCACAGGGCGACGAGGGCGCAGGCGAGGCCGCCGAGCACGAACGACAGGGGCAGTCCCGGGCCGGCATGGTTGGCCGCCGCCGTACCGGTGATGACGAAGATGCCGGCCCCGATGGTGGCGCCGACGCCCATGGCAACGAGGTCGACGGCCGAGAGGCTGCGCCCGAGGCGCGGCCCCGCCCCGTCCTCGGCCTCCGCCAGGATGGCGGTGAGGGGTTTTCGCAGTGTGAGGCTGTCGCCGGCCATGGTGTCGGGTTCCGCTGACGGTGGTTCCGCGACGCGCGATTCGTGCCAGCCTGCCCGCACCAAACCACCCGTGCGTTGTCGTCCGGGCGCCCATCTGCTAAAACCGGAGCCGCATCAAGAGTCGGGCCGACGCCTGACGCCAACCTGCTCCCGGGCAAGGTGGCGCCCTTCCGCTTCCGGGAGGGGATGTGGCCGGACCGGCAACAAACGGGTTTCGCCACACGTCGTCGTCCCGCCCCGCATGCGGACCCGTGACGACAGGCGACCCCCGTGATCCCTCCTAAACCCCAGCAATTCGCGAGCGACAACTACGCCGGCATCTGCCCCGAAGCCTGGGCGGCGACGCAGGCCGCCAATGCGGGCTCGATGCCGGCCTATGGCGAGGATCCGTGGACGGCGCGGGCGGCGGACGCGTTCCGGACCCTGTTCGACAAAACCGACGCCCAGGTGTTCTTCGCCTTCAACGGCACCGCCGCCAACGCCCTGGCGCTGGCCTCCCTGTGCCAGTCCTACCACAGCGTCATCTGCGCGGCCTCGGCCCACGTCGAGACCGACGAGTGCGGCGCGCCGGAATTCTTCTCCAACGGCTCGAAGCTCCTCGTCGCCCCCACCGAGAACGGCAAGCTGACCCCGGCGGCCGTGCGGGCCCTCGCCACCGGCCGCTCGGACATCCACTTCCCGAAGGTCCGGGCGGTGACGATCACGCAGCCGACGGAAACGGGACAGGTCTACGCCCTGGACGAGATCCGCGCCCTTTCGGCCACCTGCCGGGACCTCGGCCTGCGCCTCCACATGGACGGGGCACGCTTCGCCAATGCCTGCGCCAGCCTCGGCTGTTCGCCCGCCGACATGACTTGGCGGGCGGGCGTCGATCTCCTGTGCTTCGGCGGCACCAAGAACGGCATGGCCGCCGGCGAAGCGATCCTGTTCTTCGATCCCGCCCTGGCGGAGGATTTCGGCTACCGCTGCAAGCAGGCGGGACAGCTCGCCTCGAAGATGCGCTTCCTGTCGGCGCCCTGGGTCGGGATGCTGGAGGGCGGCGCCTGGCTCGCCAACGCCCGGCACGCCAATGCCTGCGCCGGGCGACTCGCCGCCGCCGTGGCGGGCTTGCCCGACTGGTCGGCCATGTTCCCCGTCGAGGCCAACGCGGTCTTCCTGCAGACCCCCGCGGACCAGCTGGACGGGCTGCGCGCGAAGGGCTGGCGCTTCTACACCTTCATCGGCGGCGGCGCCCGGTTCATGTTCGCCTGGGATTCCGACCCGGTCCGGGTCGATGCCCTGGCGGAGGACATCCGGAGCCTGAGCCGCCGCGCGGCCTGAAGGTTTCGACCCCGAGGGCTGCAACGAAGAAGGGCCAGCCTCGCGGCTGGCCCTTCTCTCATTCCGCCTTCGAGACGGTGGCTTACTCGGCCGCGCTCATCTCGGGGGTGAAGTGACCGCACCAGTCGGCGGCGCCCACCACCGGCCACAGGCCGTGGCCCTGGGGCTCGGGCTGGCTCACCGGCGGGTTGAACCGGCACAGGCCCTCGTCGGCGGCGGCCGCCGCGCCGTTGACCTTGTGCTCGTCGAAGAACTTGCAGCTCTCACACTTGGCGTGCGCCATGATCGTCGCTCCTGATCGAGAATCGGCAGCGTCGCTGCCCGCAGTTAAGAATTAGAACAGATCCAATCTGGCAGTCAACGGGGTTGTGGGCGTGCGGTTCCGTACCGGGTCGCCATCACCTGGTCGCCCTCGGGTTTTGGGGACCTCCGGGGCCGTCTTCGGGCGCGGGGCGGGTGGACCGGTCCGGCCCCCGGAGGGGGCGTTCCGCGAGGCGGGCGGGGTGCCCGAGCGCCCGGGCTCTCGGCCGCCGGCGGGGGTGGCATGGTCCGCACTTTCGTGTATGGTCCGCGCGCTTCGACCCGTGTGAACGGGGCCGGGGCACAAGCTGCTTGTGGACTGACCGTGCTGGACGACATCCCGGCACCGGCCTCCCGCGAGTGTTCGCGAGTTCTCGCTCCGCCGGGGCTCGCACGATCCGAAAACCCCACCGAAAGGGATAGCGATGTCGATCTCGGCAGAGCGCAAGACCGCGCTCATCAAGGAATACGCGACGGGCGGCAAGGACACCGGGTCCCCCGAGGTCCAGGTGGCGATCCTCACCGAGCGGATCACCAACCTCACCGGCCACTTCAAGACCCACGGCAAGGACAACCATTCCCGCCGCGGCCTCCTGAAGATGGTCTCGCAGCGCCGCTCGCTGCTCGACTACGTCAAGGGCAAGGACGAGGCCCGCTACCGCGGCCTCATCGAGCGCCTCGGCATCCGCCGCTAGGCCACGCCTTCCACGCGGTCCCGAGCCTCGCTCAGGGCCGCGTTTCGTTGAAAAGACCGTGTGGCCGGAATGGGTTCGGCCGCGCGACCCTCGGGAGACTTGGAGGCGTGCCGGTCGGGGACAGGATCGCGAGCGGTTTTCGGATCATCGAAAACCGCTCGCCATCTTGCCCCCGGCGGCGCCGGGTCCGCCCGACCGCATGATGGCAAGGACCAAAGAATGTTCGACGTACAACGTGAAGAGCTGATGTGGGGCGACCGCAAGCTCGTCCTCGAGACGGGCAAGGTCGCCCGCCAGGCCGACGGCGCCGTGATGGCGACGTATGGCGAGACCTCGGTGCTCGCCACCGTCGTCTCGGGCAAGGAGCCCAAGGTCGGCATCGACTTCCTGCCGCTCACCGTGAACTACCAGGAGCGCGCCTACGCCGCCGGCCGCATCCCCGGCGGCTACTTCAAGCGCGAGGGCCGTCCGTCCGAGAAGGAGACCCTGGTCTCCCGCCTCATCGACCGTCCGATCCGCCCCCTCTTCGTCGACGGCTGGCGCAACGACACCCAGGTGGTGGTCACCGTCCTGACCCACGACCTCGAGAACGATCCCGACATCCTCGCCATGGTGGCGGCCTCCGCCGCGCTCACCCTCTCCGGCGTGCCGTTCATGGGCCCCATCGGCGCCGCCCGCGTCGGCTACGTCAACGGCCAGTACACCCTGAACCCCCTGGTCGCCGACCTCGAAGCCTCGACCCTCGACCTCGTCGTCGCCGGCACCACCGACGCCGTGCTGATGGTCGAGTCCGAGGCGAAAGAGCTCGACGAGGAGGTCATGCTCGGCGCCGTCATGTTCGGCCACAAGCATTTCCAGCCGGTCATCGAGGCCATCGTGCGCCTCGCCGAGAAGGCCGCCAAGGAGCCCCGCAACTTCTCCGCGCCCGAGAACGGCGATGTGGAAGCCGCCGTGCTCGGCGTCTGCGAGGCCGAGCTGCGCGAGGCCTACAAGAACACCATCAAGCAGGAGCGCTACGCCGCCGTCGACGCCGTGAAGGCGAAGGTGATCGCGGCCCTCTGCCCCGCCGAGGGCGAGCAGAAGTTCGCGCCTGAGAAGGTCAAGGCCGCGTTCAAGGAAGCGCAGTCGAAGGTCGTGCGCTGGAACATCCTCGACACGGGCTCGCGCATCGACGGACGCGACGTCCGCACCGTGCGTCCCATCGAGTCCCAGGTCGGCGTGCTGCCGCGCGCCCACGGCTCCTCGCTGTTCACCCGCGGCGAGACCCAGGCCCTCGTGGTCGCCACCCTGGGCACCGGCGAGGACGAGCAGTTCATCGACGCCCTGGAAGGCACCTACAAGGAGACCTTCCTGCTGCACTACAACTTCCCTCCCTACTCGGTGGGCGAGACCGGCCGCATGGGCTCCCCGGGCCGTCGCGAGATCGGCCACGGCAAGCTCGCCTGGCGCGCCATCCACCCCATCCTGCCCCCGGCCCACGAGTTCCCGTACACGATCCGCGTCGTGTCCGAGATCACCGAGTCCAACGGCTCGTCCTCCATGGCCTCCGTCTGCGGCGCCTCCCTGTCGCTGATGGATGCGGGCGTGCCCCTGCGCCGTCCCGTGGCCGGCATCGCCATGGGCCTCATCCTCGAGGGTGAGCGCTACGCCGTGCTGTCCGACATCCTCGGCGACGAGGATCACCTTGGCGACATGGACTTCAAGGTGGCGGGTACGGAAGCCGGCATCACCTCCCTGCAGATGGACATCAAGATCGCCGGCATCACCGAGGAGATCATGAAGGTCGCCCTGCATCAGGCGCAGGAAGGCCGCGTCCACATCCTCGGCGAGATGTCCAAGGCGCTGACCGACGCCCGTCCCGAGCTCGGCGAGTACGCGCCGCGCATCGAGACCATGCAGATCCCCACCGACAAGATCCGGGAAGTGATCGGCACCGGCGGCAAGGTGATCCGCGAGATCGTCGAGAAGACCGGCGCCAAGATCAACATCGACGACACCGGCACGGTGAAGATCGCGTCCGCCGACGGCAAGGCCATCAAGGCGGCCTACAACTGGATCCGCTCCATTGTGGCGGAAGCCGAGGTCGGCATGATCTACGACGGCACCGTCGTGAAGTGCATGGAGTTCGGCGCCTTCGTGAACTTCTTCGGCGCCAAGGACGGCCTCGTCCACATCTCGGAGCTCGCCGCCCAGCGCGTCGCCAAGGTGACGGACGTCGTCAAGGACGGCCAGAAGGTGAAGGTCAAGTTCCTCGGCGCCGACGATCGCGGCAAGATCCGCCTGTCCATGAAGGTCGTCGACCAGGAGACCGGCGAGGACCTGACCGAGAAGCTCAAGGCCGAGCGCAACGCCGAGCAGGACCGCGCCCGCGGCCCGCGCCAGGACGCCTGAAGCCCACCTCAGGACGCCTGGGGCGCCTTGGCCTCAAGTTCCGACCAAGAGCACGAAGCGCGGCCCCTCGGGGCCGCGCTTTTTTGTGAGCGGAATCGGAACGGCAGGTGCGGCCGCGCTCTCCCTGCGCCCGGCGCGGTGCCGTCCCGCCACCCCGGCGCCCGTTTCGCGGAACGCCAGCCCTCACGCGGCGTTCGCCTCGCGACGCAGTATGAGCACGTCACAGGAGCACGTTCCAGAATGTCCGACCCGATGATCCCGAGCCTCTTCGAGGGCGAGACCAACCTGACCACCACCGAGCGGGCCGTGTCCGTGGTGCTCGGCCTCGGCATCGCCGCCGCCGCCGCCCAGCCGCGCCCGAACAAGTTCCTGAGTCTCGCCGCCCTCGTCATCGGCGCCGGCCTCGCCATCCGGGGCGCCACGGGCCATTGCCCGATCAAGCAGGTGAGCCACACGGCCTGAACGAATAAAGGGGCGCCCGCGGGCGCCCCTTCTCCGTTCCAACCCCTGAGGGTTCGGATCAGAAGGTGTTGGTGGTGCGGCGGCCGGCGACGAAGCCGTAGATGGCGAGCACCACGATGGCGCCGACCACGGCGCCGATGAAGCCCGCGCCCTGGTTCGGACCGTACCAGCCAAGCGCCTGGCCGAGGAAAGTGGCGACGAAGGCGCCGACGATGCCGAGGATGGTCGTCATGATGAAGCCTGCGGGCTCCTTGTCGCCCGGCATGATGAACTTGGCGATGACACCGGCGACGAAGCCGATGATGATGGTCCAGATGATACCCATGGATTGGTCCTCGCTGCGCGGCGGTCCTGACGCGGTGGTTCAGGCTTGGCCGTTTTGTGATCATGAAACGCCGCACCGCAGCACTGGTTGCGCCGGGAGTGGCAAGATTGTCGCAACGGCGCAACACGGGGCGCATCGCCCCCTTTACGGTCGCCCCCGCGACGCGGCACAACCCTCGCCCATGGCCCGCGATAGGGACGGGCCGCGAGAGGCATCGCGTTCAGCATGACGATCCAGCGCTTCGAATCCGGCCCGCGCATGAGCCAGGCGGTGACCTGCGGCGACATGGTCTACCTCGCCGGCCAGACGGCCAACACCACCGTCGGCGCCGGCGTCACCGCGCAGACCCAGGAGATCCTCGACACCATCGACCGCCTGCTGGCCCTCGCCAGCAGCGACAAGAGCCGCATCCTTCAGGCGACGATCTATCTCTCCGACATCGCCACCTTCGCGGAGATGAACGCGGCCTGGGAGCCGTGGGTCTCGCCCGACAACAAGCCCGCCCGCGCCACGGTGGAAGCCCGCCTCGCCGGCCCCGAATATCTCGTCGAGATCGTCGTCGTCGCCGTCAAGGCCGCCGCGTGATCCGCGCGCGCACCCGCCGCAGCCGCGTCGCCGGGGCGGGCCTTCTGGCCGGAGCGCTCGTGGCCCTGGCGCTGGGCTGGGGCGGCCCTGCGCGCGCGCAGACCACGCCGGAGCGCGTGATCAACATCTACAACTGGTCGGACTACATCGACCCCCGGATGCTCGACGCCTTCACCCGGGAGACGGGCATCCGGGTCGTGTACGACACCTATGACAACAACGAGATCCTGGAGACCAAGCTGCTCGCGGGTCGCTCGGGCTACGACCTCGTGGTGCCGTCGGGGCCGTTCCTGCAGCGGCTGATCCGGGCGCAGGTGTTCCAGCCCCTCGACAAGGCGAAGATCCCGAACCTCGTCCATGCCTGGCCCGAGGTCGCCGGGCGCCTCGCCACCTACGATCCCGGCAACGCCTACGCCGTCGACTACATGTGGGGCACCACCGGCATCGGGGTGAATCTCGGCCTCGTGCGCGAGCGCCTCGGCGCGGCCCAGCCCCTCAACACCTGGAGCCTCGTCCTCAACGGCGGCCTGCTGAACAAGCTCAAGGATTGCGGGGTCATGCTCCTCGATTCGCCCGAGGACCTGATCCCGAGCCTGCTGCCGGCCTACGGCCTCAAGCCCGACACCAAGCGCTGGGACGACATCACTCAGGTGACCGACGCCCTGTTCAAGGTGCGGGGCGCCGTGCGCAAGTTCCACTCGTCGGAATACATCGGCGGCCTCGCCAACGGCGACCTGTGCCTGGCGGTCGGCTATTCCGGCGACGTGATGCAGGCGAAGAAGCGCGCCGAGGAGGCCAAGAACGACGTCGACATCGCCTATTACGTGCCCCGCGAGGGCGCGCTCATGTGGTTCGACGCCTTCGCGATTCCGAAGGACGCCCCCCACCCGGCCGAGGCCCACGCCTTCATCGACTACATGATGCGGCCCGAGGTGGCGGCGGCCAACACCAACTTCGTCTCCTATGCCAGCGGCAACGCGGCGGCGAAGAAGTTCGTCAAGGCGGAGATCCTGGGCAATCCCGGCATCTACCCCGACGACGCCACCCTGCAGCGCCTGTTCGTCAACACCGCCTGGGACGACCGCACCCAGCGCTTCGTCACCCGGGCGTGGACGCGGGTGCGCACGGGGCGCTGAGCCGCCGTCACGCCACGGCGGGCGGCTCGTCGGCCTCGGGGCCGGACGGCGAGTTCAGGATGTCCTCGAGTTCGTCCACCAGCCGGTCGATCTGGTCCGAAGTCGCCAGGACCTTGAGGGTCTGGCCGTCCTGGGTGGCGAAGGCGAGTTCGATGTCCTCGCCCGAACGGGCGGCGAGGATGCGGGCGAGGCGGTAGGTGGCGCTCATGGGCGGGCTCCGTGGGACGCTGGGATCTATCGGGCGAGGAGGGCGACGGCCACGGCCGGACCGCAGGTGGAGGCCCAGTCGGCCCCCGCCGGGGACACGCGGTCGGCGATGAGGTCGGTGAGCGCGACGGCCGGACGGCCGAGGCGGGCCGCCAGGCGCTCGGCGAGGAAGCGCCCGGCCCCGCACACGACCACGGGCGCGTCCGGCGGCAGGTCCGCGCGGGAGAGCAGCAGGGCGGCGGCATCGTGCAGGGGGCGGAGCTGGGCTTCCGCGAAATGGGCGGCGAGGGCCCGCCAGTCGGCCGGCGTGCCCTCGCCGTGGTCGCGGCCGATGAGGCGGGCCAGCCGGATCTCGCTCTCCGCCAGGGACTTGCCCTTGCCGTCGGCGCTCTGCTGCTGGTCGGCCCCGTCGGCCAGGTCGCCGGTGACGCGGTAGACGTCCGCCATGGTGGCGAAGGTCTCGGCCATGAGCCGGGTGCGGCGGCCCCGGAACGGGGCGTGGTCGGCGAGGGCGATGGGGTGGGACCGGACCACGCCCGTGTAGACGAGTTCGCCCGTCTCCAGGCGCTCGGCATCGCTGTAGCCCGTGGCCGCCGGCCGGCCCCCGACCACGGGGATGAGGTCGGCGGTGGTCGAGCCGATATCGACCAGGAGCGCTTCGGCGCGGTGCCGGCCGACGAGGGCGGCGGTGGCGTGCCAGTTGGCCGAGGCGATGTCGGCGGCCGCCGCGCGGGCCGAGTCCGGCGCGAGGAAGCCGGCGCGGCCGCCGTAGATGCGGACGGAGCCCGTCAGATTCGCCCCCGCCCAGCCGGCGAGCTGCGCGACGCCATCGGCCCTGTCCGAAAAACAGTCGGTGAGTTCGCCCGTCATGGTGACGACGTGGTCGGCGGAGGTCCGCGCCCAGTCGGGCAACTGCGAGAAGGTCTCGTCGAGGGCCGGCAGGCCGCGCCACAGGCGGCAGGGCGCCTGCACCACGGCCTCGACCCGGCCGTCGCAAACGCGGGCCGCCTTGACATGGACCCCGCCGAGATCCCAGCCGATGACGGTCGTTTGCGTGGGCGCGGATGCTGCTGTCACGGGAGCGGGCCTGGGGACGGAGAACGGAATGGCGGACGGATTCGAGCTCATCCCGGTCATCGACCTGCGCCACGGGCAGGTGGTGCGGGCGCGGGCCGGGGAGCGCGCCACCTATGCCCCGATCGTGACGCCGTTGGCAAAGGGATCGTCGCCGGCCGACGTGGCGCGCGGGCTGCTCGGCGCCGTGCGGGCGAGCCTTCTCTACGTCGCCGACCTCGACGCCATCATGGACGGCGCCCCGCCGGATCGAACGAGCCTGGCGGCGATCCGCGCCGCCTGCCCGGAGGTGCGGCTCTGGGTCGATGCCGGGTTTTCGGACAGCCCCGGGGTGGAGGTGTTCCTGGCATCGAACCTCGGGCGGCCGGTCATCGGCAGCGAGAGCCAGGCGGATGCTGGCCTCGTGCGCGGGCTCGGCGACCGGGCGGTGTTCTCCCTCGACACGCGGGGATCGGAGCGCCTCGGACCGGAGGCCCTGCACGACGAGCCGGCGCACTGGCCGCGCGACGTGATCGTGATGACCCTGGGGCGGGTCGGGGCCGGGGCCGGGCCGGACCTCGACCGCCTGCGTGCCCTGAGGGCCGCGAGCCCGGCGACGCGCCTCTACGCGGCGGGGGGCGTGCGCGGACCGGCGGACGTGGCGGCCCTGGCGGCGATGGGCGTCGCCGGCGCCCTCGTCGCCTCCGCGATCCACGACGGCGCGTTCGTGGCGTGAGCCAAAAAGAATGGGGCGGCCGAAGCCGCCCCACATCAGTAGTTCATCGTCCGAGGAAGATGGATGCCAGTCGCTGGATCAGGCCCCGCGGTGCGGGCGGAGGCTCACTCTGCCCAGGACTGCCCCCAATCTAAGCGTTCGACGCGAAGGGGTGCGAGGCCGAGTTGCGCTGCTCGGTGGCCTGAGCGGCGGTGGGCTCGCCCTTGACGGCGCGCTGGATGGAGAGCTTGACGGCGTCGTAGTTGTACTTCTGGATCTTGGCGTCGTCGGCCGCTTCCCAGTGGATGAACACGCCGACCAGGATGAACAGGTCGTCGGCCTCATCGGCGGGGATGATGCCCTCGGCGACGGCGTCCTGCACGGCCTTGGCAACGCCGTACTGGGCGGGGCCGAACATCTGGACGGCCTGACGGGCGTCGTTGATGGTGACCTTGTTGAACATCAGGGTGTTCGGCTTGCAGGGCAGGTTCGGCGCGATGACCGCGAGCAGGCTGGTGAAGCCGTGCTTGTTGTTCACGAGGCCGTTGCAGAAAGCCGTCTCGGCCGGCGAACCGCGCGGTCCGATGATGAGATCGATGTGGGCGACCTCGTTGCCATCGCCGACGAGAGCTTCGCCGACCAGAACCTTGTTGATCTTCGCCATGTGGGGTTTCTCCCAGGAGTCTTGAAAAGACGTGACCGCCCTCGAAGGGGAGCGCGGCCGAAAGCTATCCTTGTTCACGGCGTCCAGCCCCCGAAAGGGCGGACCGGTTAGCCCGGATCGCGGCGCGGACCCTACTCTGGGCGTTTGCCCGGAACAACCCTGCGCGCCGTGCGGTTTTCGCCAATTTATTTGACTTCGGGCGGAACAAATTCTGTCGATGGTGAATCCGACGACCGCTCCGGGCCGGGGACGCACCGCGCGGGTCCGGCGAGGAGCCGATCGAGGAACAGGGTCGCGACGGTGAAGTCGGCGCTGGTGCCGGGGTTGAGGCCGGCCGCCTTCCAGGCCCGGTCCTTCGCCAGCAGGGCGTCCACGGGCCGGGTCGCGAGGTCGAGGCCGAGGAGGGCGGCGGCCTCGTCGCGCAGGGCCTCGGCGCGGGGGCGCCCGTGCTTGCGCGCCACGTGGCTGTCGGGCACCCGCGCCAGGTAGGCGAGGAACACGGCCGTGGTGGTCCAGGGCTCCGACAGGCCCGTGCGGCGGGCGGCGGCGAGGGCCGGCAGGCCGATGTCGAAGAGATCGGCGAACCCGCCGACATAGGCGCGGGCGATGGCGTCGCGGGGGGCCGCCTCCGCCATGGCCGCGCGGAGTGAGGGGGGCGCGTCCGGCCCGGTCACGTCGTGGCGGACGGCCGTGCCGAGGCCGCCGGGATTCGCCAGCCGGATCGCGGCGTAGACCTCCGCCGCGTCGTCTCCGTCGAAGCCGCCGAGGATCGCGTCCAGGGCGGCGCGCAGGGGGCCATCCGCCTCGGCCGCCCGCGCCAGGGGCGCGCACAGGAGCAGGATTCCGAGATTGGTGTTCTGGCCCACCGCCGCCAGGGTCGCCGCCATGGCGGCGCGGACCCGTGCCCCGACCCGCGCGCCCGTCCGGGCTAGGTGCGGGGCGGAGACCTCGGCGCTGGTGACGAAATCGACCGTGGCCATGCGGTGGCCGTCGGCGAAGGCGTGGACGTTGCCGGGCTTGAGGGCGTCGAGTTCGGCCAGACAGCTCGCCCGGTAGGCCGCGCCGATGGCCGTGAGGCCGGACGTCCCGAGTTCGCGCATCCCGGGTTCGGTCATCCGAGCGCCGAGACGAGGCGCGGGGGCCGGGCCGCCCGCACGGCGGCGAGGAAGCCGCGCGCCACGGCGAGGGCGATGTCGACCTCCGTAACCTTCTGCAGGCCCGACCACGCCGGCATGGAATTGACCTCGAGGACCAGGAAGCCGCCCTGCCCGTCCTCGACGAGGTCGACGCCGGTGTAGTCGACGCCCACCGCCGCCGCCGCCGCTTCGGCGAGTTCGGCCGCCGCCGGCGGCATCGCCCAGGGCAGCGGCCGGCCCCCGCGATGGACGTTGGTGATCCAGCCGTCGCCCTCGCGGATCATGCCGGCGATGGCGCGGCCCTCGCAGACGAAGACCCGGTAGTCGCGCCACAGGCCGTCGCTGCGGGCGACGTAGCGCTGGAGGTAGTAGACCCGGGAGACGGCGTCCTCGTCCGGCAGGTCGTCGGGGGTCTCGATGAGCTGGAGCCCCTCCCCCTGCGAGCCGAACAGGGGTTTCAGCACCAGGGGCCGGCCGGGGCCGGCCTCGCGGGCCACGATCGCCGCCGCCGCCGCGCGCTTCGAACACACGAAGGTGCCGGGGGTCGGCAGGCCGGCCCGGTCGATGAGCAGGCTCGTCATCGCCTTGTCGACGGAGCGCTCGATGGCCGTCGGCGAGTTCCACACGGTGGTGCCGGAGGCGACCAGGGCGTGGAGCACGCCGAGGCGCAGGGTGGTGGCCTCGAAGGTGCCGCCCGCCACGGTGCGCAGGAGCACCCCGTCCGGCAGGGCGTCGGCAAAGCCCGGCACCCGCAGGGGCTCGCGCCCGCCCGTCTCGATGGCGACGTCGGCCAGGGAGAACAGCACCGGCTCCGCGCCGAGGTGCTCGAGGGCGGCCTTCAGGCGCGCCTTGTGCCAGTTGCCATTGTCGGCCGCGAGCCCGATCCGCATTGCATTGTTCTCACACGATGTCCGGATTGATCCGGCGGGGCCGTCGCGCAGTTCCCTCGCCCCGCCTGCGGGGAGAGGGCCGTGCCGACCTTGTCGTCGGCACGGCGAGGCGGCAGCCGAGGGTGAGGGGGCGTCGTGGAAGGAGCCTCGTCTGGAGGCACCCCCTCACCCTCGCTTCGGCTGGCGCCTTCGCTGGCCGCATGGACGGCAGGGTCCATGCGGCCCTCTCCCCGCCCGGCGGGGAGAGGGGGCAGGCGCCCTGCCCCCGTGATCCCCGTCAGCTGAACGAGGCTTCCACCAGCTCCGGCATCAGCCGCCCACCGCGAAAACTCTTGCCCGTGGTGACGGAGGTGACGATGACCTCGGCCGGGCTGAACAGGGCCCCGTCGATCTTGTAGAAGTCGCCGTTCACCCGGCCGAAGATGTCGGCGAAGGGCGCGCCGTGGTCGGCCGAGGTGGTCGACGGCAGCTGCTCGGCGAGTTGGCGGGCGTCGGCCTCGTCGGCCTCGACGTAGAGATGCACCCGGCCGCCGTAGATGATGGCGTCGTTGGTGCGGCCCATGGCCTGGATGAAGTCCGGGTGCTGGGGCGAGAGCGGCGCCGACCCGAGGCCGTCGACGATCTTGTGCAGGTCGAACCCGACGGTGTGGGCCTTGTGGAGGGCCACTTCGAGGACGCGGGCGACGACCTGGGTCGCACCGGCGAGGCTCTGGGTCGGCGCGTAGATGAAGGTCAGGTGCTCAGGGGACAGGCCCGTGGCCTCGGCCACCTTGGCGATCACCGAGGCCGGCGGGCCGCCGGCCGCCTCCAGCACCAGGGCGGTCTGGGTGGCGGTGTCGCGGTAGCCGAGCTCGGCGTAGAGGTCTTCCACCACGGCGACGGCCCGGCCGGGCCCGGAGCCGAGGGCGAAGAAGCCGGAATCCCCGGTCTCGTCGGCGAGCGACCAGCCGGCATACTGGCTGCCGAGGCAGGCGATCACCGGATCGGACGAATGCACCACCACGGAGTAGGGCCAGGCCGCCACGGGGCCGGAGGGGGCGATGGTGACGGTGCCGAGGCCGCCGAGGCAGATCTCGGCGATGCGCCGGCCGGCCTCGATGGAGCCGCGCACGGAGGCGCCGGCATCGACCATGCGGGCGCCGTCCTGCGTGGTCACGGCGAGACGCAGCACGTCGGCATCGGCGACGAGGCGCTCGACCAGGGGGGCGGTGAGGGCGTTGACGCTCGGATAGGGGCTTTTGGGCGCCGTCGGACGCGTGGTCATGGGTGTTCCTCCGTCAGATCGAGCAGGGTCCGCAGGTGGGCGGCCCGGCCTCGCAACATCTCTCTCGTGGCGGCCGAGTCCGGCCCCGTTGCGAACAGGGTGCACAGGGGCGCGTCGCGCGCCACCGGGCTGCCGGATCTTGGGCGGTCGCGAACGAAAGCCGGCCAGTCGATCGGCGGCATCGGCGCGTAGCCGGTGGCCGCGTAGCAGATTTCCGTGGCCGCCGCATCCACCGGCGCGGCTTCCACAACGGGGAGGCGGCCGAGGCTCGCCGCGATGTGCTGCGCCAGCAGCGGCGTCGGGCGCCGGTCGAGGATGTCGAGGGTGGCGCCGGGGCGCGGGTTGATCTCGGTCAGCCACCACTCCTCGCCCGAAACCAGGATGTCGGCGCTGGCGAGGCCGCGCAGGCCGGTCTCAATGACGAGGCGTTCGACGGCGTCGGCGATCCGTCCGACCATGCGCGGGGCGAGGGCCTGGGGCTCGTGGCGCGCACGCGCGACGGCACCGGCGTAGCGGAACGGGCGCAGGGGCGAGGGCGCGCTCCATTGCTCCGTGAGGCCGACGAGGGCGATGGTCTTCCCATCCGCCAGGAACGCGAGGGCGTGGGCCCGGCCCGGCACGCGGGCCTGGAAGTAGGCGCCCGGCGGCGCCGGTCCGACTGTTGCCGCGCGGATGTGGGTGCCGCCCGAGCCGCCGGCCCGCTTCAGGAGCCAGCCGGCCCAGTCGGGCACGGGGTCGCGGGTGACGGCGGGGTGGGGCACGCCGAGGCGGGCGCAGAGGCCGGCGAAGCCGAGGGGGTCCTTGAGGCGTGCGACGGTGCCGGGGGCGGCGCCGAGGACATGGTACCGCGCCGCGAGGGCCGCCATGAGGTCGGGCGCGCCCTCGAAGCCGCTGCCGAGGACGAGCCCCAGCGGCGGCCGGCCGGCCGAAGCCGCCAGGGCGTCGAGGTCGGCGAGCACGCCTTCCCCGCCGAGGCGCCCGTCACCGAAGCGGCCCGAGGCGGGGCGGTGGTGCTCGGCGAGGTCGAGGGTGTCGGCGTCGCCGAAGAGGTCGAGGACGAGGGGACGCAAGCCCGCCCGCCGCGCCGCCTGGGCGAGGGCACGGCCGGACTGGGCGGCGATGAGGAGGGTGTCGCCGCCCGCCAATCCGTCAGGTTCGGACAGGGGGTGGGCCTCGCCGGCCGGCGTCCGTCCGGTCCCTCAGCCCGCCACCTCGACGGCCACCGTGTAGGCATCGCGAAAATCGAGGCAGAGGGGCTCCTTGGCCTCGAGCATGCGGCGGAACAGGCGCGACTGGGTCTGGTACTTCACGTTGCCCACCGCGAGCGCGCCGATGCCGACGCCCTTGCCCACCGGAAGGGGCACGTCGACGGCGTTGACGTCGATGCCGGCGATGCCGGCCGGGGGCACGGCGTTGACGTCGGAGGCGACGAGGAGGTTCGGCGCGGATTCGAGATCTTCCGCCGTGAGGATCGAAACGCCGGCCGGGCCGGCCGACAGGATCACGTCGGCGTTGGCGATGGCCGCGCGCCGGGCCTCCACGGTGGAGCCGTCCACGGACCCGACCTCGACGCCGAAGCGCCAGCGCATGGTGTGGGCGATCTTGCTGACCCGCTCCTCGCCGTCATGGCCGACGATGGTGGTCTCGGCGCCGTTGAGGGCTCCGATCACCGCCGCCACGTAGGCGACGACGCCGGCCCCGCCGAAGATGACGATGCGCTTGCCGGCGAGCTCGGTGTCGAACTTCGCCTTCAGGGCGCGGGTCACCTCGGCGACCATGGCGGCACCGGTGGTGAACGAGCCGGCTGGGTCGGCGAAGATGTGGTTGGCGAACGGCGGCACCAGGGCCTTCTTCGCCCGGTCGACCATGTCGAGGGCCTCCTCGGCGTTCTTGCCGGCGATGAAGATGCCCGTGCGCGTCCCGTCCTGGGGCGAGCGGGAGAAGATCGAATCCTGCACCAGGGACGTGACGTCGGGCAGGCTCGCGCCGGTGTAGGTCGCGATGGTCTCGAACCCGGCATCGACGGCCATGTTCACGTCGAACGGGCTCATGTGTTTGAGGGGCGTGATCATGTGCAGGATCGAGCGGGCCATGGCGGGTTTCCCTCCGTGCGGTCGCGGTCAGTTCTAGGAGACTTGCCCCGATCGTGCGCCGGGGTGATGAAATGTCAAAGCCGGTGGTCGTCGGCCCGATCGAGGGCAGGTCGATAGCCTGTGCCGCCTTTGCGTCGTCTTAAAGCGGCGTCACCGCGGCGCCGGTGTTGCGTCCGCGCGCGATGAGGAAGCGCAACGGGCCGGGCCGCTCCAGGGATGCGACCAGCCTCCGCGCCGCATCGTCCGACGGCACCAGGGCGAAGCCCGTCGGCCCCCAGGAGCTCTGCCCATAGCCGGCGATCCCCTGCGCGGCGATGGCGGCCAGCGCCTCGGCCACGGCGGGGCTGGCGTAGCGCCCGCCCTGATGGGGCGCGAAATGATCGCCGATGAGGCGCTGGATCCGGGTGATCCCGGCGCCGAATCCCTCGGGCTCGGCGGTGGCGGCGGCGGGCAGCACCTGCATCAGGACGATGCGGCAGATCTCGGCGGCCTGGGCCTCGGGGAAGCGCGGCAGCTCGCGAAAGGCCTCGGTCTCGCGGGTGCCGTGGACGCCGGTCATGCCGGTGTCGAGGATGAGGACGACGCGCCACGCCTCCGGGTAGGCCAGCCGCGCGATGACGGGGGGCGGGTTGCCGAGGCCGTCGCGTCCCCCGTCGACGATGAGCCCCCCTTGGGTGAAGGCCGCGAGGCCGACGCCGGAGCGGTTGCCCCGGTCGAGGGCATCGGCGAAGGCCTCCGGCGCGAACGGGCGGCCCGCCAGGCGGGCCAGGGCCGCGGCGACGGCGAGCGCCAGCTGCGTCCCCGAGCCGAAGCCCGCATGGGCCGGCATCGTCTCCGCGATGTCGATGGCGGCGTGGCCGTCGATTCCGAGGTGCCCGGCCGCCGCCAGGGCGTAGCCATGGGCGCGCTTCGCTTCCGGTCCCGTCACCGTCAGGCCGGGTGCGGCGCGCGCCGTGAGGGTGATGGCGGGGGTGTCGAGGGCGAGGCCGAGGCTGCCGAAGCGCCGTCCGAGGCCGCCATGGAGGTCGAGGAAGCCGAAATGCAGGCGGCCCGGTGCGTGCACCCGCACGCCGGCCGCCCCGGATTCGTCCCCTGCCCCCTCCGGGATCTGCGTCACGTCGATCCCTCTCATCGTCACGGCCGCATCGCGCGGACCGGTTCATCGCATCGCTGCGGAGCGGATTGCCCGGCAGCGGGCTTCTCCCATAGAGCGCGGACGCCTCGCAAGCGTCGCGAACGCATCCGTCCTCCGGGGCGCACCACGCGGGGGCCGCCCGAACGTCCGTCGCGATGGCGAGACGAAAAATTTCCAACCGCAATCGGTCGGGCATCGGCCCCGGGACTTGCTTGGGGGGCGGCCCCGATGCAAACGTGCCGCCCGATCGTTCTGGACTGGCTCAGTCCCGCCGTGCGCGACGCCCGTTTTGTGGCGTGCGCCGGGCTCTCGATTTTCCAAGGTGCAAAGTATGGCGGCCTGGGTGAAGGGTGGTGCGACGGATGCGGACGCGGCGGTGGATGCCGCCGCGACGCTCCTCGCCGCGGCGCGGACGCCGATCGTGGCGGGGCTCTGCGCCGAACTGAGCGCCGTGCGGGCGGCCTATCACCTCGCCGACGCCATTGGCGCCTCCGTCGATCCCGTGGCGGGGCCGAACCTCTACGCCGAACTCGGTGTTTTGAGCCGGACGGGCGCGATGCTCACCACGCCGGCCGAGACCACGGGCCGGGCGGACGCGGTCCTCATCGTCGGCAACGCGCCGTGGGAGCGGCCCATCGTCCAGGAGATCGCCGAGTCCGCGCCGACCCGGGGCCGCGCCGCCGGGGCCGAGCGCACCCTCCTGTCGCTCGGCGGCCCGCGCAACGGCGCCACCCGGCACGTGGCCTATCCGGCGGAAGCCGGCGGCCTCGCCGTCTCCGTCGCGCACCTGCGCGCCTACCTGAAGGGCCATCTCGCCGGCGAGACCGCCTATGGCGACCTCGCCCGGCGTCTCGCCGCCGCCCAGTACGGCGTCGTGCTGTACGACGCCGCCGAACTCGGCGAACTCGGCGTCGAGATGCTCCAGGGCATGGTCAAGGACCTCAACGAGGTCACGCGCTTCTTCACGCTTCCCGTCTCCGATCCGTATCAGGGCCGCGCCCTGCTCCAGCTCGCCGCCTGGACCACCGGTCAGGCGCCCCGCGTCGGCTTCGGCCGCCACGTGCCCGAGCACGACCCCTGGCGTTTCGACAGCGCCCGCCAGATCGCCGCCGGCGAGGCCGATGCCGTCCTGTGGCTCGCCTCCCTCCCCGCCCCCCGGCCGGACTGGCTCGGCACCCTGCCGAGCATCGCCATCGTCGGCGAGGGCAGTCCCGAGGCCACGGGCGACGCCGCCGAGATCGTCATCGCCGTCGGCGTGCCGGGCGAGAGTGCGGGCGGCAGCCTGTGGAACGACCGGCGGGCCACCATCACGTACGCGCCGCCGACCGGGCAGCCGGCCGAGCTGACGGCCGCCGGCGTGCTCGCTGCCATCCAGGACCGCCTCGTGCAGAAGAAGGCCGCCTCATGCTGATCCGCATCCAGGGGGGACGGGTCGTCGACCCGACGGCCGGGCGCGACGCCGTCGGCGACGTCTGGATCGAGAACGGCCGGGTCGTCGCCGCCTCCGAGCGCGCCCCCGACCAGACCATCGACGCCACGGGCTGCGTGGTGATGGCGGGCGGCGTCGAGGTCCACTCGCACATCGCCGGCGGCAACGTGGTGATGAGCCGCCTGCTCCTGCCCGAGCTCTACGCCAGCGAGGCGGCGCCCGAGGGCCATCCGTTCGCCCATGCCGGCGGGTCGGCCGCCTGGATCGGCGCGAACTACGCCCGGATGGGCTACACCATCGCCGTCGAGCCGGCGATGCCGCCGGCCAACGCCCTCTCGACCCAGCTCGAACTCGCCGACATCCCGCTGCTCGACCGCGGTGCCCTGACGGTGATGGGCAACGACGACCACCTGCTCCAGCTCCTGCGCCAGCGCGAGGGCAAGGCGGCGGTGCGCGACCTCGTCGCCCTCGCGGTCGCCACCTCGCGGGGCCTCGGCGTCAAGTGCATCAACGCGGGTGGCGCCTCGGCCTTCAAGGACGGGATGCTCAAGCTCAGCCTCGACGAGGAAATCCCCGTCTACGGCCTGACCACCCGCAAGATCATGACGGCCCTGCTCGACGCGGTGGAGGAAATCGGCGTGCCGCATCCGCTGCACGTCCATTGCAACAACCTCGGCATTCCGGGCGCCGACGAGTCCTTCGTCGACACCCTGGAGGCGGCCGAAGGCCGGCGCATCCACTTCGCCCACGCCCAGTTCTACGCCTACGGCGTCACCGATCCGGAGAACCCGGCCACCGGCGGCTTCCGCTCGGCGGCCGAGCGCATCACGGAGGCGATGGAGAAGCACCCCAACGCCACCTTCGACGTCGGCCAGGTCGCCTTCGGCCAGACGGTGACCATTTCGCTGGACATCCTGCGCCAGTTCGCCGGCCGCAAGGGCGCCAATCCGAAGAAGTGGATCCTGACCGCCGGCGACGCGGAAGGCGGCGGCGTCGTGCCGTTCCTGTACAAGCCACGCGGTGCCGTCAGCTCCCTGCAATGGGCCATCGGCCTCGAGCTCATGCTGCTGTCCAAGGAGCCGGAGCGCACGATCCTGACGACGGACCACCCCAATGGCGGTCCGTTCACGGATTACCCGCACATCATCCACCTGCTGATGGACAAGGAGAAGCGCGACCGCGAGATCGCCGGCCTCCACAAGGTCATCGGCGAGCGCTCGGGCCTGTGCGCCATCGAGCGCGAGTACAGCTTTTCCGAGATCGCGCAGCTCACCCGCTCGGGGCCGGCGAAGCTCCTGGGCCTTACGGACCGCGGCCACCTGCGCGAGGGTGCGCGGGCCGACGTCGCCATCTACCGCGACGACCGGGACCGCACCGCCATGTTCGCCCGGGCGAAACGCGTGCTCAAGGACGGCGTCACCATCGTCGAGGACGGCGAGGTCGTGGCCTGGACCTCCGGGCGCACCCTCGAACTTGACGTCGAGTCCGACAAGGCCATGGTCGCCCGCTCCGAGACCTACCTGCAGGACCGGTTCGGCGCGGGCCTGAACTCGTTCGCGGTGCCGGACGAGGCCTTCCCGAAGGCGGACGTGTTCGAGGAGGTCGCATGTCTGGCTTGAAGGCGGTGCGTTGCGTGAGGACCGGTGGCTGACATGACGGAACTCACCCTCAACGGAATCCCGGTGATCGACACCTTCGCCGAAGCGTTCGACGTCGCCGGCACGGCGATCATCATCACCAACGACACGGCGAAGTGGGCGATGATCGCCGCCGTCACCATGACGGGGTTCGCGACCTCGGTGATCGGCTGCGGCGCCGAGGCCGGCATCGATTGCGAATTGTCGCCCGAGGAAACCCCGGACGGGCGCCCGGGCGTGCGGGTCCTGCTGTTCGGCTTCGAGCCCAACGGCCTCAAGGACCAGCTGCTCAAGCGCGTCGGCCAGTGCATCCTCACCTGCCCCGGCACCGCCTGCTACGCCGGTGTCGACGGGCCGACGAAGATCAAGCTCGGCGGCGCCATCCGCTACTTCGGCGACGGGTTCGCCGTGGCGAAGCGCCTGCCCGACCCGATCACCGGCAAGTCGCGCCGCTACTGGCGCATCCCGGTCATGGACGGCGAGTTCCTGTGCGAGGACTTCGTCCGCGCCGTGGACGGGGCGGTGGGCGGCGGCAACCTGCTGTTCCTCGGCCGCAACCACGCCGAGACCCTGAAGGTCGCCGAGATCGCCGTCGACGCCGCCCGCACGATCTCGGGCGCGATCCTGCCCTTCCCCGGCGGCATCGTCCGCTCGGGCTCGAAGGTCGGCGCGCGCACCAAGGGCATGATGGCGTCGACCAACGATGCCTATTGCCCGACCCTCAAGGGCCGGGCCGGGACCGAATTGTCGGCCGATGTCGGCGTGGTGCTGGAGATCGTCATCGACGCCCTGACCTCGCACGGCGTCGCCGAATCCATGCGCGCGGCCCTGCATGCGGCGACGGAAGCGGGGGCCGCGCACGGCCTCGTCGCCGTCACCGCCGGCAATTACGGCGGCAATCTCGGCCGCCACCATTATCACCTGAAGGACCTGCTCTCGAAGGAGCCGGCGAGCGAGGCTGGAGCGGCATGAGCACCCTCACCCTGCGCCAGGAGCCGCCGGAGCGGCTCGATTTCCTCCACGTCACCCCGCTCTCCCTCAGCCGCCTCAGCGAGGCCGAGGCGGCGCGACTTCCCGTGGGCACCAGCCGCCGGGGCCTGACCCTGGGCGACTGCTTCACCATCGCCCTCGACAAGTCTGAGGATCTCGTCATCGAGGGCGGCTCGTCGCGCCTCGACCGGGTCGGGGCCTCCCTCGACGGCGGCAGCATCCGCGTCGTCGGCGATGTCGGCCAGCGCCTCGGCGCCGGCATGAAGAACGGCAGCGTCACGGTTACCGGCTCGGCCGGCCCGTTCGCGGGCTCCGGCGCCACCGGCGGCACCATCACCATCGCGGGCGACGCCGGCGATCACGCCGGCGGTGCGGTCTACGCCGCCAAGGCCGGCCTCGACGGCGCCACCCTGGTGATCAAGGGCACGGCCGGCGACCACCTCGGCGACCGCATGCGCCGCGGTCTCATCCTCGTCGGCACGGCCGGGGCGCACGCGGGATCGCGGATGATCGCCGGCACCATCGCGGCCGGGTCGCTCGGCGACCATCCGGGCTTCGGCATGCGCCGCGGTACCATCCTGGCCAGCGCGACGGGAGCCCTCACCCCGAGCTTCGTCGAGACCGGCACCCACGACCTCGTGTTCCTGCGCCTCCTGGCCCGGTCCCTCCGGCCCCTGAGCCCCGCCCATGCCGACCTCGCCGCCGGGGCGCTCACCCGCTACTCAGGCGACCTCGCCACCCTCGGCAAGGGTGAATTGTGGGTGTCGGCGGCCTGACCGGCCGCCGCTTCGCCATCAGGCGGCGTCCCGGACCAGCGGCGTGATGCGATCGACGGTATCGCCGAGGGCGCGCCTGGCCGTCTCGACGTCGAAGGCGGTCTGGAGGTTGAGCCAGACCCGCGGATCGAGTTCGAAGTAGCGCCCGAGCCGCAAGGCCGTATCGGCCGTGATCCCGATCTCTTCGCGGGCGATCCGTTCGATCCGGGTTCGCGGTACGCCACAGGCCTTGGCGATGGCGTAGGCCGTCAGGTTCAGCGGCACCATGAACTCCTCCCGCAGCACCTCCCCGGGGTGCAGCGGCGGCAGGACGATGGGCGAGTCCGTCTCGGCTTCCAGGTTCGTCTCGGCTTCCAGGTTCGTCCGGTTCGGCATGACGCGCTCCTCTAACGCTCAGTGATAGTCCACGATCTCCACATCCTCGGGACCGGCCTCGGTCCATCGGAAGCAGATGCGATACTGATCGTTGATCCAGATCGCGTGCTGCCCCGCTCGATCCCGGCCGAGGGGATGAAGCCGGTTGCCGGGGGGAACCTTCAGCGCCTCGAGGGAGGTCGCGGCGTTCAAGAACCCCAGCTTCCGCCGTGCCGTCTTCAGGATCGCGTTGGGAAGGGCACGCGGCTGCCGCCCTTCCGCGACATCGCGCGTCCTCCGATCCGCGAAACTCCGAATCATCGCGATCTCCGACCAATGAGGAATAGTATCACTGGATGATACGTTCCGTCAAATGAGCGGACATCCGGTTCATCGTGACGATGTGAACCGGACAGGCTGATGCGCACTTCTCCCGGACGCTTGCACAAAGCTCCCAATCCGATGAGTTTGGCCTGCCCTGCTCCGGCATCGAGATGTCGAAGCGTGCCGCTCTTAAGCCCCACACAGGTCCGGCCGATGCTCATCCTGCTCTCGATCTGCCTTCTCTCCGAGCCGACCCAGTGCCGGGAGGACAAGATCGATCTCTCGTTCGAGGCGCGCGGCCCCACCGTGTGCCTGCGCAATTCCCAGAGCGCCCTCGCCAAGTGGCAGGCCGAGCATCCCGAATGGCACGTCGCCCGCTGGCGCTGCGCCGTGCGGGGCTCCGTCCCGCGCGATCTGTGATCGCGTCTGGAGCAGACCCGTCCTTGCACTTGCGAACATTGGCTTCTTGCGCCTAGACATCCGTCCCATGACGCGATGACCTGTGGGTCTTCTGTGACTCATGGGAGGAAGTGGCAGGACGTGGCCGGACAATGCGCTCGCTGAAGGTTCGGTTCGCCCTGCTCCTCGGCAGCACCGCCCTGCTCGTGGTCCTGGCGGCCCTCGGCGTGCTCGGCTCGATCGGGGCCGCCGAGCGGACCATCGACCGGACGCTGGCGGCCCAGGGGCGCCTCGAACTCCTCGTCGAGCTGTCGGGCCGCATGACCCAGTACGGCCTCGCCGCCCTGGAGGCGGTGAGCAACCCCGACGCGCAGCCGGAGGGCCTGTCGATCGCCCGCACCAACGTCGACCGCGCCCTGGTCGCCGTGGACGAGGCCCTCGGTCACAGCATCGTGGCCAGCGACGACCCCCTCGACCGGACGCAGTACGCCGCCCGCGCGCGACCCATGGCGCAGCTTCGCTCGGCCCGCGCCATCCTCGACCGGCAGGTCGCCCAGGTCCTGCGCCGCTCCGAGGACGAGCAGCGCCGGAGCGCCATCCGGGGCGCCCTCAACGGCTTCGGCGCCATGACCGGACAGCCGCTCTCGTTCCTCATCGAGGTCGAGCGCCGCTCGATGATCGCCGGATCGGACGCCGCGCGCGACCTGTCCGCGACCCTGCGGGTGGCCTCCCTGGCGGCCGTGGCGGCGGCGCTCGCCATCGTGTTCGGGCTCTACCGGGCGGTGACGCGGCCGACGCTCGCCCGCATCGAGTCCATGCGTCAGGCGGCGAGCGCCGTCGGCCGGGGCGAGCTCGACACCCGCCTCTCCGTGGCGACGCGGGACGAGCTCGGCCTGCTGGTCGCGAACTTCAACCGCATGGCCGCGCGGCTCGCCCGGCGCGAGGGGCGGCTCGCCGCTGACCGGGCCGCCCTGGAGGATACGGTGGCGGCCCGCACCACGGACCTGCGCGCCGCCAACGCGCGCCTGGAGGCGGTGGACCGCTCGCGCCGGCGGTTCTTCGCCGACGTCAGCCACGAACTGCGCACGCCGCTCACCGTGATCCTCGGCGAATGCGACATCGCCGCCCGCTCGGCCGGGCGCCCCGGCACCGACTTCGCCCCGGTCTTCGCCACCATCCGCAAGCGCGCCCTGCGCCTCCAGCGCCGGGTCGAGGATCTGCTCCGGGTCGCGCGCTCGGAATCCGGCCAGATCGAACTCGACCGGCGGCCCGTCCGCGCCTCGCTCATCCTCATGGACGCCGTCGACGGCATGGCCTCGGAGGCGGCGCGCCGCCGCGTGAGCCTCGTCCTCAAGCCCATCGCCACCGACGCGACCGTGCTGGCCGACCGGGAATGGCTGCGCCAGGTCCTGGAGAGCCTCGTCGACAACGCCCTTCGGCACGCCGCCGGCCTGACCCGCGTCACCCTCGCCCTCGCGGTCGCTCCGGGCGGCCCCGCGACCGTCACCGTCACGGATGACGGGCCGGGCTTTCCGCAGACCGGCGAGGCCCTGTTCGAGCGCTTCCGCCGCGAGAGTCCGTCCGGCGAGACCGGGTTCGGCATCGGCTTGGCCCTGGCGCGCTGGGTCGTTGAGCGGCATGATGGCACGATCCGCCTGGGAGCCGGGCCTCGGGACCGGGGCGCGCAGGTCGTCCTCGCAATCCCCGCGACACTTCCCATTGCACCGGACGACGACGCGGCGTCGGCCTCCCATCGGATTGAGAAGGAAACCACGGCATGACCCGGGTCTTGATCGTCGAGGATGACAGCGACATCCGCGCCATGCTGGCGCGCGGCCTCGAGGCGGAGGGGTTCTCCGTCGGGGTCGCCGGCTGCGTCGACGACGCCCTCATCGCCGCGCGCGACTCGGCGCCGGAGGCCGTCGTCCTCGACATCACCCTGCCGGACGGCTCGGGCCACGACGTCTGCCGGTCCCTGCGGGAGGGCGGCTATCCCGGCCCGATCCTGTTCCTCTCCGCCCGCGACGAGGTCCGCGACCGCGCCGAGGGCCTGGCCCTCGGGGCCGACGACTACATCGTCAAGCCGTTCGTGTTCGACGAACTCCTCGCCCGCCTGCAGACGCACCTCCTGCGCCGCAAGGAATCCGACGAGCCCCGCACCATCGTCACGGCCGGCCGCCTCGTCCTCGATCTCAACATCCGCCAGGTCGGCTTCGCCGATGCGACGGCGCGCCTCACCCCGCGCGAGGCCGAGCTGCTGGCCCTGCTCATGGACAAGGCCAACCAGCCGGTGTCGCGCGGCGACATCTTCGACAAGCTCTGGGCCGGCCAGGGCGGCCTGTCGCTGAATGTCGTCGATGTTTACGTGGGTTACCTGCGCACCAAGCTGTCGGACTTCGTCCGTCTCGGCGGCCCGGTCATCGTCACCGTGCGCGGCCGCGGCTTCATGCTCGACCTCAAGGGCCAGGATTTCCGGCACTGAGGCCGAGCGAGCTTGAGCGCTTTCTGAGAGGATGGCGGGACGAACCGGCAATTTAGCGCTTGAAGTCGGCGGCGGAATTGTCGATATAGCTCCCGCGACAGAAACCACTGCGCCGTCAGTGTCTTACGATCTTCTTAAGGTGGATCGGGGCGCTGCTGTTCAAAAGAAACTCTGGAGAAACACCATGACCTGGGCTGCCCCCGTCGTTTCCGAGATCTGCGTTGGCATGGAAGTCACGAGCTACGAGTCGGCCGAGATCGACACCTTCAACTGAGGTTGTCGGAGCGAGCCTGAGGAGCGGGACGGCGTCGGTTCAACCATGCATGTCGTGATCCTCGGCTCCGCCGCGGGCGGCGGCCTTCCCCAGTGGAATTGCCGCTGCCCCATCTGCTCCCTCGCCCGCGAGGATTCCACCTGCGTCAGGCCGCGGACCCAGTCGAGCATCGCCGTCTCCCCCGATGGGGACCGTTGGCTCCTGGTGAACGCCTCCCCCGATATCCGCCAGCAGCTGTTCGACAATTCCGTGCTGCATCCGCGCGAGGGCCTGCGCCACTCGCCGATCCACGCGGTGCTGCTGACCAACGGCGACGTCGACCACGTCGCCGGCCTGCTGACCCTGCGCGAGGGCCAGCCCTTCACCCTCTACGGCACGGCCGGCATCCTCGACTCCGTCAACGCCAACCGGGTGTTCGACGTGATGGCCGAGGGCGTCGTCGCCCGCGAGCCCATCGGCCTCGACGCCGCGTTCGAGCCCGTTCCGGGGCTCAGGGTCACCCTGTTCTCCGTGCCCGGCAAAGTGCCCCTGTGGCTCGAGGGGAAGACCGTGGAGCTCGGCGCCGAGACCGAGACCACCGTCGGGGCGATGATCGAAGCGAACGGCCGTCGCCTCGCCTACATCCCCGGCTGCGCCCGCGTCACCGACCGGCTCAAGGGACAGATCGCCGGCGCCGATGCCCTGCTGTTCGACGGCACCGTGCTCCTCGACGACGACATGATCCGCGCCGGGGTCGGCACCAAGACCGGCTGGCGCATGGGCCACGTGCCGATGACCGGCGAGAACGGCTCCATCGCGGCCCTGGCCGACATCGAGATCGGCCGCCGCGTCTTCGTCCACATCAACAACACCAACCCGGTGCTGGTGGAGGATTCGCCCGAGCGCGCCGCCGTCGAGGCCGAGGGCTGGATCGTGGCCCATGACGGCCTGAGCTTGTCCCTCTGACCGCCTGCGGGGTTGCGGGCCGCACCCGTTGAAGGCCCGGACCCGCTGGCAATTTACTGCGCGCGTTGATATATGATGCGCAATATAATTGCGCTCGTGGGATCGTTGGCCTGACAGGCCCCGCGACACCATCTACAAGAAGCGCCCAGGAAACGCAGACCTCTGAACGCAGATCTCCGAACGCAGACGTCGGACTTCAGACGTCGGAACGCCCACCGCCGGATCCGGACAACGCCATGACCGCGCCTTTTCCAACCCCCGTCGCCGACGAGACCCAGCGCCTGCTGAGCCCGGAAGAGCTCGCGGCGGCCCTGCGGGACATCGGCGCCCGGCGCTACCACAACCTGCATCCGTTCCACCGCCTGCTGCACGACGGCAAGCTGAACAAGGATCAGGTCCGGGCCTGGGCGCTCAACCGCTACTATTACCAGGCGATGATCCCCATCAAGGACGCCGCGGTGCTGGCCAGGATGGAGGATGCGAGCCTTCGCCGGATCTGGCGCCAGCGCATCGTTGACCACGACGGCGACGCCCCCGGCGACGGCGGCATCGAGCGCTGGCTCAAGCTCGCCGAGGGCGTCGGCTTTTCGCGGGACTATGTCGAGTCGACCCAGGGCATCCTGTCCGCGACCCGCTTCTCCGTGGACGCCTACGTCCACTTCGTGAAGGAGCGCTCGCTGCTCGAAGCCATCGCCTCGTCGCTCACCGAGATGTTCTCGCCGACCATCATCTCCGAGCGCGTCGCCGGGATGCTGAAGAACTACGACTTCATCACCAAGGACACCCTCGCCTACTTCGACAAGCGCCTGACCCAGGCGCCCCGCGACGCCGATTTCGCCCTCGACTACGTCCAGAAGCACGCGACCACGCCGGAGCTTCAGCGCCAGGCGATGGCCGCCCTGACCTTCAAGTGCAACGTGCTGTGGACGCAGCTCGACGCCCTGTACTTCGCCTACGTCGCCCCCGGCCTGACCCCGCCCGACGCCTGGACCCCCGGCACCGGCCTCGTGCCTGAAACCGCCACGGCGCAGGCCGCCGGCACCGGGACGCTGGGCCCGCACGACGTGCCGCGCCTGCCGCGCGGCGTGCGCCTGCGCCACGACACCGTGCGCGGCGAGCACGTGCTGCTCGCCCCCGAGCGCACCTTCGACCTCGACGCCAACGCCGTGGCGGTCCTCGAATACGTCGACGGTGCCCGCACCGTGCGCGACATCGCCGGTCTGCTGGCGGAAAAATTCACCGCCGACCGCGCGGTGATCGAGGCCGACATCCTCGTCATGCTGAACGACCTCGCCACAAAACGGGTTCTTGAGCGATGAACGCCCTCACGCCGAATGCCCCCGTCCTGCCGGCGCCCGTCGGGCTCCTGGCCGAACTGACGCATCGCTGCCCCCTGCGCTGTCCGTACTGCTCGAACCCCCTCGAACTCGACCGGCGCTCGGGCGAGCTCGACACGGCGACGTGGCAGCGGGTGCTGACGGAGGCGGCGGCGCTCGGCGTGCTGCACGTCCACCTCTCGGGCGGAGAGCCGACGGCCCGCAACGACATCGTCGAGATCACCCAGACCTGCGCCAAGCTCGGGCTGTACTCGAACCTCATCACGTCCGGCGTCGGCGGGGCGTTGGCCAAGCTCGACGCCCTCTACGACGTGGGCTTGGACCACGTGCAGCTCTCGGTGCAGGGGGTCGATGCGGCCAATGCGGAAAAAATCGGCGGGTTGAAGAACGCGCAGCCGCAAAAATTCGCCTTCGCCGAGCGGGTGACCCAGCTCGGCCTGCCGCTGACCCTCAATTCGGTGATCCACCGCGGCAACATCCACGAGGTCGAGGGCTTCATCGATCTCGCCGTGAAGCTCGGGGCCAAGCGCCTGGAGGTGGCCCACACCCAGTATTACGGCTGGGCCTACGTCAACCGCGCCGCCCTGATGCCGAACAAGGCCGAGGTCGACCGCTCCATCCGCATCGTCGAGGCCGCGCGCGAGCGCCTCAAGGGCCAGCTCGTCATCGACCTCGTGGTGCCGGACTACTACGCCAAGTACCCCAAGGCCTGTGCCGGTGGCTGGGGCCGCAAGCTCATGAACGTGACGCCCGCCGGCAAGGTGCTGCCTTGCCACGCCGCCGAGACCATCAAGCAGCTCGAATTCTGGTACGTCACCGACCATTCGCTCGGCGACATCTGGGCGAACTCGCCGGCCTTCACCGCCTATCGCGGCACCGACTGGATGCAGGAGCCCTGCCGCTCGTGCGACCGGCGCGAGAAGGATTGGGGCGGCTGCCGCTGCCAGGCCCTGGCGCTCGCCGGCGACGCCGCCGCCACCGACCCGGCCTGCTCCCTGTCGCCGCTCCACGCCAAGGTGCGTGATCTCGCCACGGAAGAGGCGGCCGAGAGCCCGCCCGACTACACCTACCGGACCATCGGCAGTAACGTGCAGCCCAATGTGCGGACGCCGCTGAACGAGGACGCGCCCCTTTGAAGCCCACCATTCTTGCCGCCACCCTCGCCGCGCTGCTGATGCTCGGCGGCACCCCCCCTTTGGCCCAGACCCCGCCCGCGGCGGACACCGCGCCCGTGACCAAGGCCAGCACCGCCGCTCCGAACGCCTCCGACCTGCTGTTCGAGCAGCCGCAGATGAAGAACGTGCCGCCCGGCACGAAGCTCACCTACGGCTACATCCGCCGCAGCGGCATCTCCAAGGGGCCGTTCGGGCCGCCCATGGACGACACGATCAAGCTCGGCATCGAGCCCGGCAAGAGCGCCGACGCCCGCGACATCCGCGTCGAGATGTTCTCGGGCGCCAACCGCTTCCCCGCCGGACCGTTCGAGGACATGCCGGGCAATCCCGTGATGACCCTGTTCCTCGAGCATCACCTCATGGACATGGCCCGGGTGCTTTCGGCCAACCCGCGCTACATCAAGAACGCCATCCGCAAGGGTCTGCGCGACAACGCGACGGTGACGCCGACCACCATCGACTACAAGGGGCGGACGGTCTCGGCCTGGCGCATCGAGACGCAGCCTTTTCTGGAGGACCGGATGAAGGACCGCATGCGCGGGATGGAGAACATCCGCTACACCTTCGTCACCTCCGATGCCGTGCCCGGCGAACTCGTCTCCATCGAGGCGCAGTCGAAGAACGCCGAGGGCGGCGAACTCCTGCAAGAGAGCCTGACCTATGATCCGAACGCTGGTTGAGCGCGCCGCCCTCGCGGCGTTCCTCGTCGCGGGCCTCGCGGCGCCCCTGCACGCCGCCGAGCCGGAGAACGACTACCCGACGGAGGCGCGGGCCGATTACATCTTCGGATGCATGGCCGCCAACGGCCAGTCGCGCGAGTCCCTGTCGCGGTGCTCGTGTTCCCTGGACGCCCTGGCGTCGATCCTGTCCTACGACCACTACATCCAGGCCAGCACCGTGCTCTCCATGCGCCAGGGCATCGGCCAGCGCGCCAACGAGTTCAAGTCGACCAAGGTGTTCGACGACAAGGTCGCGGAGCTGCGCCGGGCCCAGGCCGAGGCCGAGATCCGCTGCTACCGCGGCGGGGCGTGACGCGGGGCGTTGCGCCCCGGGCCTAATCGGGCGAAAGCAATCCGGACCGCTCCCACCCGATAGAGCCCCCGTGCCCCCTCCTCCCTCGACCCTGCAGACCCTGCTGCCCGATCTCGGGCAGCGCGTGCTCGTGATGGGCATCCTCAACGTCACGCCGGATTCCTTCTCCGACGGCGGGCGCTTCGCCGACCCCGGACCCGCCCGTGCACAGGCCGAGACCCTGGTGGCCGAGGGCGCGGCCCTCATCGATATCGGCGGGGAATCGACCCGGCCGGGCCACACCCCCGTCTCGGCGGAGGACGAGCAGGCCCGCATCCTGCCGGTGATCCGCGACCTCGCCCGCCACCTGCCCGTGCCGATCTCCATCGACACCTACAAGGCCGCCACCGCCCGGGTGGCCCTGGAAGCCGGGGCGCGCATCGTCAACGACGTCTGGGGCCTGCAGCGCGAGCCCGACATCGCCCACGTCGCCGCCGATCACGGCGCACCCGTGATGGTGATGCACAACCGCGAGACCATCGAGCCCGAGATCGACATCGTCGCCGACATGCTCCGCTTCTTCGAGCGGTCCCTCGCCATCGCCCGGCACGCCGGCATCCGCGACGCCGACATCGTCCTCGATCCGGGAATCGGCTTCGGCAAGAGCTGGGAGCAGCACCTCGAAGCCCTGCGGCGGCTCCCCGAGATCGTCGCCCTCGGCTTTCCGGTCCTCGTCGGCGTCTCGCGAAAGTCCCTGCTCGGCCGCCTGCACAACACGGAGACGAAGCCCGTGGACCGCCTGTTCGGCTCGGTGGCGAGCCACGTCCTGGCCGCGACCCTCGGCGCGGGGATCGTCCGGGTCCACGACGTCGCCCCCCACGTCGACGCCCTGCGGGTGGTGGATGCCGTGATGGGGCGCGGCGCATGAGCGACCGCATCCTCGTCCAGCGCATCGCGGTGTTCGCCTATCACGGCCTGCTGGAGGAGGAAGCGCGCCTCGGCCAGCGCTTCTACATCTCCCTCGACTGCCGCCTCGACCTCGCCCCCGCCGGCCGCTCCGACGATGTCGCCCACACCGTGAGCTACGCCGATCTCACCGAGATCGTCACCCGGATCGCGACGCAGCGGCGCTTCGCCCTCATCGAGGCCGTGGCCGAGGCCATCGCGGTCGAGATCCTGGCGGCGCACGCCCCGATCCGGAGCGTGCGCGTGCGGGTCGACAAGCCGAGCGCGCCGGTGCCGGCGGTGATCGAGGGCGTCGCCATCGTCATCACCCGGCACCGGACCGGGGCCGGGGCGTGACCGCTCCCCCCAGCACCGCGGCCCGCATGAACGCCGCCTATCTCGGCCTGGGCTCCAACATCGGCGACAAGGCCGCGACCCTGGCCGAGGCGGTGGCGCGCCTCGCGGTGACGCCGGGCATCCGCATCACCGCGCGCTCGGCCGATTACCGCACCCCGCCCTGGGGCGACACCGATCAGGACTGGTTCCTGAACGCGGCGCTCGGCGTCGAGACTTCGCTCTCGCCCCACGACCTGCTGGAGGCGGGCCTCGCCATCGAGACCGCCATGGGCCGGGTGCGCGAGCGCCGCTGGGGGCCCCGCGTCATCGACATCGACGTGCTGTCCTATGCCGGCGCCACCATCGCCGACGAGCGCCTGGTCCTGCCGCACCGGTTTGTGCGCGAGCGCGCCTTCGTGCTGGTGCCGCTCGCCGAGATCGCCCCCGACCTCGTCATCGGCCCCGAGACCGTGGCGCAGGCCCTGGCCAAGCTCGACGCCACGGGGATCGAGCCCGTCCGATGATATCTGTTCTCGTTGTCCCCGACCCTTGGTCGGGGACAACGAGACCCGGCGGACGACCGCCGCCGCGCGGTCGCGCGGGCACGTCCCGATGAATCAGCTCATCGCGGTCCGGGGTCAGGGCCTGATCTCCACCGGAGTCCCGACGTCGACCCGGGCGTAGATCGCCGCCATCTCGGCATTGGTGACGCCGACGCACCCGTTGGTCCAATCGACCAGCCGATGCAGGGGGCCGAGCCAGGACAGGCCGTTGAGCAGGCCGTGGATCATGATGTCGCCGCCCGGCTCACGGCCCTCCGCCGACGCTTGGGCCGCCTGCTCCGGCGTCGGGTAGGACACCTTCAGGGACAGGTGGGCGACACTGCGCGGATTGCGATAGGCGATGGCGTAGACCCCCTCCGGCGTCCGGCCGTCGCCCTCGCGCGCCTTCTGGCCCACGGGCGAGAAACCGAGGGAGGGGAGACCGGATAAATGGCGAGCACCCTGCCCTGGCGCAGGAGCGTCAGGCGCCGCGCGGCCTTTTCGACGAGGATGCGGTCGGCCCGCTCCGGTGCCGCGACGAGGTCCGGCTCGACGCGGGTCCATTGCCGCTGATCGACCAGGGCGAGGCCGAGGGCGCCGAGAACGACGAGGGCGGCGATGGACCCGATCCACCGCCGCCCCCGTGGGCCTCGTTGCAGCGGCGTGGCCGCCATGTCAGGGTTTCGGCGCTTCGAGGAGCTTGTTGCCTTCCTCTTCGAGGAGCGGCACGTCGAAGTCGCGCAGGATCTTCTCGATGTCGGCGCGGCGCTTGCGCAGGATGGTGTTGAGGGACCGCTTCCAGTCGTTTTCCTCCATCCGCACCCCGAGGGCGATGCGGAAGGTCAGCGGCGGCCGGTCGGGCTCTTCGAGGAGCGGCACGACCGTCATCGGCACGCCGCTCTGCTTGGCGAGCCAGCCGGCGGCCGGTCCCCACAGGATGGCCGCGTCGACCCGCTTCTCGGCCAGATCCGCGATGGCCTCGGCCGCGATGGTCTGGTGCTTGCGGGCCGGATCGAGCTGGTAGGGCGCGTAGGCCTTCATCGAACTGACGAGGCCGAGTTCCCCCATCCGGTTCACCGGCGGCGTGCCGCCGATGACGCCGATGGCCTTGCCCTTGAGGCGGGGATCGTCGAGGCGCGTCACCCCGTCGAGCTCGCCCGAGCGCGTCACCAGGGTGTAGGCCGAGCGGTAGTACGGGTTGGTGTGCTGCACGAGCTCGCCGCCCGAGGCCGACCCCATGATGAGGTCGCACAGGCCGGTGCCGAGGGTGTTGCGGACAAAGCCGGGCCCCTGGGTCAGCCAGTAGTAGCGGACCTTGACCTTCAGCTCCTCGGCGATGATCGCCGCGATCCGGTTCTCGAACCCGTCCTCCTTGCGCTGGGAGAACGGCATGTTGCCCGGGTCGCCGCAGACGCGCAGGGTGTCCGTGGTGACGAGATCGGGCAGCGATTGCGCCAACGCGGGTCGCGCCCCTGCTGCGGTGAGCAGGAGCGCGAGGGCGAGGCCGGTGGTCAAGCCTGTGCGGGTCATCAGCCGCCTAGGCACTCCTTCTCGGCCTTCTTGGCGGCCTCGGGCTTCTCTTCCTTGTCCGTCGGGCGCACGCGCGGCATAGCGCCGGAGGCACGGGCCTTCAGGTAGGTGTAGAGGTCGTCGGCGTAGCACATGACGTTCTTGTTATCGCCGAAGGCGGGCATGACGTTGGTGCCGGCCGCGCTGACGTCCTGCTTGCCGCCGGCGATGATGCCGATGAACTCCTCGTAGGAGATACGCTTGAGCGAGTCCTTGAGGGCGGGCGCATAGGTCGAGCCCATGGCGTCGGGGCCGTGGCAGACGTGGCACTCGGCGTGATAGCGGCGGTAGCCCGAATAGGCGTACCAGTCGAACTTCTTGCCGTCGTTGGTGATGTGGTAGGTCGGGGCGCCGTCCTTATCGAAGTACTTGCCGTCCTCGACCTTCACCGCCTGATACTTGTCGAGCAGCTTGGCGTCCTTGTCGGGCGCATTGGGATCGAGCTGGTTGGTCACCGCGGCATCAGCGGGCTTGGCCTCGGCAGGCTTGGCGTCCTGCGCCTGAACGGCGGCAGTGGAGGCGAGCGCGAACACGAGGGCGGCCACGAGCGGACGGATGGCGGCTTTGCTTTGGTACTGCAACGACGTTTCTCCCAGGAGCATCCATCGGCCCGTGGGACCGATGTTCGAATTGTTCTTGATCAAGACCTAATCATAAAGGTGCCGGCGCGGAAACCCGCGCCGGCACCCTAACCTTCAAAGCTTCGTGCGACCGATTAGTTCGGGAGCGCGAACACGGTCAGCTGACCGCCGAGGTTGGTGTAGTTCGAGAGGGCGGCGTAGCCACCCACCGCGCCGAGACCGGCGTTCGGGTCGGTCAGGCCGGCCGCGAGGCCGATGCCGGCCCAGCCACCGACACCCGACAGGATGCCGACGAACTGCTTGCCCTTGTGCTGGTAGGTCATCACGTTGCCGATGATGCCCGACGGGGTCTTGAACTTGTAGAGCTCCTTGCCGGTCTTGGCATCGACGGCCTTCAGGAAGCCTTCGAGGGTGCCGTAGAACACCACGTCACCGGCGGTGGCGAGGGCGCCCGACCAAACCGAGAACTGCTCGGCGTTCGACCACTTGATCTTACCACCGATGTTGTCCCAGGCGATGAAGTTGCCCATGCCGCCGTGGCTGTTGGGGGCCGGGTACATGGCCAGCGTCGCGCCGACGTAGGGCTGGCCCGGGGTGTAGGACACCCGGAACGGCTCGTAGTCCATGCAGACGTGGTTGGTGGGGACGTAGAACAGCTGGGTCTTCGGCGAGAACGCCGCAGGCTGCTGATCCTTAGTGCCGAGAGCGGCGGGGCAGATACCCTTGGAGTTGGTATCCTCACCGTTCTGCTCGGTGGAGTACTTGGCCTGGACGAGCGGACGACCGTAGGTCTTCGAGCCCTTGTCCATGTCGACCTTGGAGGCCCAGTTCACCACCGGATCGAACTTCTCGGCGACCAGGAGCTCGCCGGTGGCGCGATCGAGGGTGTAGCCGAAGCCGTTACGGTCGAAGTGGGTGAGGAGCGGACGATCCTTGCCGTCAACCTTCTGATCCGTGAGGATCATCTCGTTGATGCCATCGTAATCCCACTCGTCGTGGGGGGTCATCTGATAGACCCACTTGGTCATGCCGGTGTCGGGGTTACGCGCGAAAATGGTCATCGACCACTTGTTGTCGCCCGGACGCTGCTTGGGGTTCCAGGTCGAGGGGTTGCCGGTGCCGTAGTAAACGAGGTCCAGCTTCGGATCGTAGGAGAACCAGCCCCAGGTGCTTCCGCCGCCGGTCTTCCACTGGTCGCCTTCCCAGGTCTTCACCGAGGAATCCTTGCCGACGGGCTTGCCGAGCGAGGTGGTCTTCTCGCCGTCAATGATCATCTGCTCGTCGGTGCCGACGGAGTAGCCGCGCCAGACCTTCTTGCCGGTCTTGGCGTCGTAGGCGGTGACGTGGCCCTGCACGCCGAACTCGCCGCCGGAGATGCCGACGATGATCTTGTCCTTCACGGGCAGGACGGTGGCGGTGTTGGTCTCACCCTTCTTGGGGTCGCCGTTGGCGACGGACCAGTTCACCTTGCCGGACTTGGCGTCCAGCGACACCAGGGTGGTGTCGGCCTGGTGCAGGATGATGTTGCCATCGGCGTAGGCGAGACCACGGTTGACCGTGTCGCAGCACATGACCGGGATGACGCTCGGGTCCTGCTTGGGCTCGTACTTCCAGACGATCACGCCGTCCTTGTCGAGGTCGAGGGCGTAGACGATGTTCGGGAAGGGGGTGTGGACGTACATCATGTTGCCTACGACGAGGGGCGAGCCCTCGTGACCGCGCAGAACGCCGGTCGAGAACGTCCAGGCCACCTGAAGCTGCTTGACGTTGCTGGCGTTGATCTGGTCGAGCTTCGAATAGCGGGTGTTGCCGTAATCGACGGTCTGAAGGACCTGCTCGGCCGGGTTGGCCGTGCGCTTCAGGACGTCTTCGTTGGCGAGGGCCGGGGCAGAAGCCACCAGGCCGGCGCCCAGGGCGAGAAGGTGAACCGCTCTCATGCATTCCTCCGACAAGTCTTGACACCTGGCATCCGCGTATCTCTCGATCTGCGTCCGTCGGTGCGACCTGCTGTTTGCGACAGGGACAGGGTGCGCTTCCGTAGCGGGCGAAGGAATCGGACAAAACCCTGAGGTTCCGTTCCGCTCCTCCAGGCCGAGGGCCGCTATCCCTTTGCGGCGCCCCTCGAAACCGAAGCTTGAATGAACTCTAAGAAAAATTCCCGGCCCGTCAACTCGCATTCTGTGGGCTTCATGAGGCTAGGCCGAAGCTCAGCCGGACGTGACCTTGGTGAATCGCAGGCTAATGCTGCATCGCAAACCATGGTGCGGTGCAAAAACCATGGATCCGTCTTCAAATGGTTTTATCGATCTGACGCTATCCTATGTGCGGAGCGCATGGTTTGGCGTGGATCCGGACTTGCCTCCGCGTAGACGCCGGCTCCTAGATGCGCGCATCTTGGTATTTGGTATTTCAGTTTGAGCGCCGTCGAGCGTAAGCAGGATAATGCATCGGCAGTTTGCCGCGGCCGCGCGATCGGGCAGTGGCGGAATCGGCGGGATCGACGGCTTCTGGCAATGATGCGTTGTCTCGCCGCATCGCGTCGTCCCGCCGTTTCTCGGGGACGGACGCGCCCGGAACGGTCCCATTCGCTCAGACGGCGATGATTCCGGGGTAGCGCGCCGCGAGGTCGGCCCGGGTCGCGTCGGTCCAGGCCCGGTCGCGCATGTCCCGCGGCCGGCCGAGGGGCACCGTGGCGACGAGGCTCGCCGGCCGGGCCGAGACGAGGACGAGGCGGTCGGCGATGGCGATAGCCTCGGCGACGTTGTGGGTCACCATCAGGACGCCCATCCCGGTGCCGGTGACGCTGCCGACCACGAGGGCGCGCAGGGCCGCCGCCGAGGCGTCGTCGAGGGAGACGAACGGCTCGTCGAGGACGAGGATGCGGGGCGCCTGGGCGAGGGCGCGGGCCAGGGCGACGCGCCGGGCCATGCCCAGCGACAGGGCGCCGGGATAGCGCCGCCGCCACGGGGTCAGGCCGAGGGACTCGAACAGGGCGTCGAGATCGCGGCCGCGCGCGGGGCGCGGCAGGGCGAGGCGCACGTTCTGCTCCACGCTGCGCCACGGCAGCAGGCGCGGCTCCTGGAACACCATGGCGATGCCGGCGGCCGCCGGATCGGGGGTCACGCTGCCGTCGTAGGCGGTGTCGAGGCCGAGCAGGATGCGCAGGGTCGTGGTCTTGCCCGCCCCCGAGGGGCCGATGAGGCAGGTGATCTCCTTCGCCCGGACGGTGAAGGCGAGGTTGCGCACGGCGGCGACCGGCTCGGGGCCGCCGGCGCCGTAGACCTTCGCGCGGATGTCGACCGTTAGGGCCGCCCCCGCGGCGGCGTTATCGCCAGCGTCGCACATGGGCTTCGAGGCGCTGGAGGACGAGGATGTCGATGGCGATCATCACGCTCATGAACACGATGCTGTAGCCGACGATGGCCGCCACGTTCAGGCTCTGGACGAAGTAGTAGTTGATGGCGAACCCGACCCCGTTGGGGCGGCCCAGCAGCTCGATCACCAGGACGATCTTCCAGGCGAGCGACAGGCCCGAGCGGGCGGCCGCCACGGCGAAGGGCTGGAGCTGGGGCACCAGCACGTGGGCGATCCAGGTGCGGCGGTCGAAGCGGTAGGTCCGGGCCATCTCCTCGAGCTGCGGGTCGAGGCCGCGTGCGCCCTCGCGCAGGATCACCGCCACGTTGGGCAGCTTGTTGAGCACCACGGCCAGCACCGCCGCGCCCTCGTTGAGGCCGACCCAGATGTAGGCCAGCACGGTGATGACCAGGGCCGGGGTGTTGAGCAGGATGAGGAGCGGCGTGTCGAGGACGAGGTTGAGGCGGCGCGACCGCCCCAGCGCAATGCCCAGCAGCACGCCGAGCACCATGGCCAGCACGAAGGAGACGCCCACCCGGGCAAGGGTGATGCCGACGTTCCACCACAGGTCGCCCGAGGCCCATTCGCTCCGGATGAAGGCAAGGATCGCCAGGGGCGCCGGCAGCAGCCGCGAGCCGGCGGCGACGGCGGCGGCCTGCCACCCGGCCAGCAGGACGAGGACCGAGACGAGACGGGTGGCGAACCCCATGGGCTAGACGGACCCCATGGACTAGAAATGCGCCGGGGCGCGGGCCCCGTCAGCCATTGGCGGTGCCGTCGTAATACAGGCCCGGCGGCAGGGTGGTGCCGGTACCGACGAGGCGTTCGCCGCCGAGGCGGGCCAGCACGCCGTAGAGCCGCTCGCCGTCGGCGCGCTCCACGGCCAGGGGCCGGCGCGGAATGCCCGCGAGGAAATCGCGCTTGAGGGCCTCGAAGGTCGCTTCGTCCTCCGCCGCCATGAGGGGGCGGACCACGTCCCAGGCCGAGGCGTCCTGGGCGAGCATGTCCTTGGCCGCCTTCGAGGCGCGGGTGAAGCCGGCCACCGCCTCGGGCTTGGCCCCGAGGGTCTCGCCCGCGAACAGGTAGCCGATGAGGGCCATGGAGCCCGTGGCGCCGAAGGCCCGCATGATGTCGTCGGAGCCGATGAGGCGGCGGAAGCCCTTGGGCTCCAGGCGGGCGCAATAGGTCCAGTACAGGAGCCCGGCATCGAGCTCGCCCTGCTCCAGCTTGAGCGCCAGCAGGGGCGGCGCTCCGAACGCGATGGTGGCCTCGGTCTCGAGATCGAGGCCGGCGGTGTCGCGGGCCTGGGCCTTGAGCAGCAGCCAGTTCTTGTCCAGGGGTCCGCCGGCGACGCCGAGGCGCTTGCCCTTGAGGTCCTTGAGGGTGGCGATGGGGCTGTTGCCCGGCACCATCAGCGAGCCCTCGGTGGTGGAGTACGGGAAGAAACGCATGCTCCGCCCCTCGTTGCCGAGGCGGGCCGCCCAGAGCAGGTCGCCCACGATGGTGTCGACCTGACCGCCCTGGAAGGCGATGCGGGCGGCGTCGTTGCCGGCGAGCTTGACGACGTCGAGGGTGAAGCCGTGGGCCGCGTCGAGGCCGCGCGCCTTGATCAGGGCGGCCTCCCACGAGACCGTGCCGAAGGGCAGGCTTCCCACCGAGACCCTCGGGGCACTCGCATGGGCCGAGCGGCCGACCAGGGGCAGCCACGCCGCCGTCGCGAGCAATCCGCGCCGTGACAGCATAGGCGGTCCCTCCCTTATTCTGTTGAGAGTCTCAATAGAATGTCCCGGTTCGGCCGTCCACCGGCGCGGCCGCGGCCGCCCTGAGGCGAAACGGCCCGCGATCTTGCGCGGCGTTCCGGCCCGTCGCAGGGTCGCCGGCGGGACCCGGCCGATGGGGCCGGGCAACGGGAGATCCGACCATGGCCGAACCGCGTGACGGCGTCCTCGACGACGCCACCATCGAGGCGCGCCTCAAGACCGAACTGCCGGCCTGGCGCCTGGAGGACGGCTGGATCAAGCGCACCTACAAGACCGCCGGCTGGAAGAGCACCCTCATGGTCATCAACACCGTGGGGCACCTGGCGGAGGCCGCCTGGCACCACCCCGACCTCACGGCGTCCTATGCCTGGGTCGAGGTCCGCTTGACCAACCACGCCGCCAAGGGCGTCACCGAGAAGGATTTCGCCCTGGCGCGGAAGATCGAGGAGGTGGTGGGCTGGCAGCCCGGCACCGAGGGCGGCGCCCTGGAGGGTACGCCCACGGACCCGCGCTTCGCCTACATCAAGCACGAGAAGTGATCGATCGGCCCGGCTCCCGCCCCCCCTTTCCCGAACGCCTGGAGCGCAGCGGAAGGTGATCCGGGACCCAGCGCGCGAAGGACCGCGTCAGCGGTTCGATCCGACCGGCGCTGAGTTCCCGGACGCTTCGCGGCTCCCTGTGCTGGCCCCCGGATCGGGCTCCGCTGCGCTGCGCCCGTCCGGGGAAGGGCGCGGCTCCTACCAAATCCGTCTGTTCCCGTCGGGACAGCGGGTTCGGGCCTCGCTCGGACGCCGCGTGGGCGTGATGGTCCCAGCTCCGCTCATCGATCGGAGCGTGATCACTCGGCCCCCTTCACCCGGCGGCACTCGGTCTTGAGGTAGCTGGTCTTGCCGATTTCGTCGCGCAGGTCCGTGCGGGCGATGATCTCCTGCCAGCCGTTGGTGCAGCCGAGCTCGTTGGTGACGCGGACCTTGCGGACCTCGCTCGCCGTCTCGTCGGTGCAGGCCTCGATGGGGATGCCGTTGGCGCAGACGAGGACGACGGCGATGAAGGCGTTCACGGGCGGGCTCCGGTTCTCACGTGCGTCTCAGGGTACGCGCCGCGCCGGGTCCGGGTTTCAGCCGACCTCCAGGATCGTGTCGGGCGAGAAGGTCTTGCCCTCCACGGGGTTGGCGACCCAGCGGGTGCGCCCGACCCGCAGGTCGTGCGCCGCGTGGAAGTGCCCCGAGATCCACAGGTCCGGCCGGACGGCGTCGGGCAGGTCGTCCAGCACCGTGGTGGCGTAGAACGCCGGCAGCCACCACGGCACGCCCGGCGCCCCGCGAAACGCGTCCGCCGCCGCCGTGCCGGCGGGGTGGTGGGTGAGGCACACCGTCGGGCCCTCGTGCGGGACCGACAGGGCGGCGACCAGGGCCGCGCGCTCCCGCTCATGGGCCGCCATGGCGTCCGCCGGCGACCAGACCGAGCCGTCGCCGTTGCGGATGGCGCCGCGGAACTCGCGGGAGCCGGTGACGGGGTCGGTCATGCGCGCGGCGGCGTAGGCGACGGGATCGGCGGGCCGGTCGGCCGTGCCGTCCGTGAGCCAGCGCCCGGCGAGGCGCCAGTCGCTCCACAGGGTGGTGCCGACGAAGCGCACGCCGTCGCGGATCACGGCGGCGCCCGCCTGGAGCAGGTGGATCGTGTGCCCCGCCCCGTTGAGGCGCGTCACCTCGGCCTCCAGGGCGGCGAGGAGCTCGGGCGCGGTGCGGCCGTCGCCGGTGGGGGCGTAGCGCTCGTGGTTGCCCGGCACCAGGACGATGGGCCGCCCCTGTGCCAGGGCCACGAGGGCGGCCAGGCCCCGCTCGGGATGGCCCTCCCACAGGTCGCCGGCGCAGGCCAGCACGTCGAAGGCCGGGCGCGGCGGCGGGATCACGTCGAGGCGGCGGCGCTCGAGGTGCAGGTCGGAGATCGGAAAGAGGCGCATGGGGGTCAGGAGATCGCGTTCGCCGCGCGCCATTCCGCGCGGGCCGCCCGGAGAATGTCGCCGGCCGAGTCCGCGTTGAGGATCGCGATGCCGGCGGCCGCGACGAGGTCGGGCCAGGGCGACAGGGTCAGGGCGGTGAGCAGGCCGGCGGCAATGATGGCGAGGTTGGCGTAGGCGTCGTTGCGGGCCGAGAGGTAGGCCGCCCGGGTCAGGCTGCCGCCGCCGTCGCGGTGGCGCGCCAGCATGGCGGCGCAGGCGAGGTTGACGGCCAGCGCCGCGAGGCCCGTGAGGGTCAGCGCCAGGGGGGCGGGCGGCGTCAGGTCCGAGAATTTCTCGTAGGCCGCGTAGGCGGTGGCGAGCCCCGGGATCACCAGGATGCCGGCCAGCACCATGCCGAGGCGGGCCCGGTTGCGCACGCTCCAGCCGATGCCGGCGAAGATGAGGAGGTTGATGGCCGCGTCCTCGAGGAAGTCGAGGCTGTCGGCGATGAGGGCGATGGAGCCGATGGCGAGCGCCACGGCGATCTCGATGCCGAAGGAGCCGAGGTTCAGACCCGCGACCCGGGCGACGACGGGGCGGAGCGCGGGGGCGGGCTGGGTCACGGTGCGGTCCTCGTAGCCGGCGCCTCATCGCCGATGCGTGCCGTCCTGTCGAGGGCGGACCCGTCGAGGGGGGCGGCCCGCGACCGGTTCAGCTCCCGCGGGAGATGCGCCGGTTGCGCACGTCCTTCAGGGCGCGCCGGTGCACGGCGGCCACGACCGGCGGCACCGGCTCGGGCCGGGGGACGCCTTTCATGCGGACCGAGGCCGACAGGGCCGGGTGGACCCGTGGGTCGTGCGGCAGGGCCGAACGGGCCGGCACGGTTTCCCACTGGCCCGCTACGGCCGCAGGCATCGCGGGCTGGCGCATCCTGCCCCGGTGGCCCTTGCGCGACCGCGGCAGTTTCGGCGTGTGGAAGGCGTCGACCGCGAAGGCGACCAGGGATGCCGCGAGGCAGCCGCAGGCTAGGCCGAGGATGTCGGGTCGCGCTCCCTCGCTCGTCATCAGGGCGACGAGGCCCGTGAGGGAGAGCGCCGCCCCGACATGGCGGGGCGCAAAAAGATCTGGATCGGCCATGCCGGGCAGCGTACGGCACGAGGGTTCACGAACCCGTGAAGACGGCCGTTCCATTTGTACCCAACGGCCGCTTGTGTACCCAACGCCTCTCGGGCCCCGGCCCCCCTCCGCGCGGCCGGAGACTGGATTTGGCCGCGCGCCTGTGCGAGGCGACAAAGGGATCTTCGGCGCGGCGAACGGGCGCGCCGTCAGCGCGGGCGATCCCCGCGTGCCACGAATGAGACGGGGGAACTGCCCATGATGCCCGAACTGCGCGTCCTGTATTTCGAGGACCTCGAAGTCGGCCTGTCCGAGACCCTCAACAAGGAGATCTCGTCCTCCGACGTGGTCGGCTTCGCCGAGATCACCGGCGACCGCAACCCGATCCACCTGTCCGAGCACTTCGCCGCCCGCACGCCATTCGGCACCCGCATCGCCCACGGCCTCTACACCGCCGGCCTGATCTCGGCGGTGCTCGGCACCCGCCTGCCCGGCCCCGGCGCCATCTACATCAGCCAGACCCTGAATTTCCGCGCGCCCGTGCGCATCGGCGACACCGTGCAGGTGACCGTCGAGGTGGCCGAACTCGTGCCCGAGCGCCGCCGCGCCCGCCTGAAGTGCACCTGCTCGGTCGCCGGCGAGATCGTCCTCGACGGCGAGGCCCTGGTGAAGGTCCCGACCAGGGCCGAGGCCGATCCCCTCGCCATCCGCATGGGCGGCCGTCCGCCGAGCGCCTGACCCGGCGCTTGACCCCGATCCCCATCGACGATCCGGCCGACCCGCGTCTGGCGCCCTACACCGCCATGCGCGAGCGCGACCTCGTCGGCCGCGAGGGCCGCTTCATCGTCGAGGGCGAGGTCACCTTGCGGGTGATGCTCTCGGAGCGGGCGCGGTTCTCGCTGGAGTCGATTCTCCTGTCGCCGGAGCGCGTGGAGGGCCTGGCCGACATCCTCACGGCGCGGACCGAGCCGGTGCCGGTCTACGTCGCCGAGAAGGCCGTGATGAGCGCCATCGCGGGCTTTCCGATCCATCGCGGCGTGTTGGCCGTCGGTCTGCGCGGGGCGGAGGTTGCCCTCGCGGTGCCGCCCGCTCCGGCGCCGGCCCTCGTCGTCGGCCTCGTCGGCCTGACCAACCACGACAATGTCGGCGGCCTGTTCCGCAACGCCGCCGCCTTCGGGGCCGACGGCGTGCTCCTCGACGCCGCCGCCTGCGACCCCCTCTACCGCAAGGCGATCCGGGTCTCGGCCGGCGCGGCGCTGACGGTGCCGTTCGCGCGCCTGCCCGACGGGGCGGCACTTCTCGCCTTCGCCGCGGCCCACGGCCTCGTCCCCCTGGCCCTGAGCCCCGCCGGCCGCGAGACCCTGTCCGAGCTCGCGCCCCCGCCGCGCGTCCTCCTGCTCCTCGGCACGGAAGGCCCCGGCCTGCCCCAGACCCTCATGGCCCGGGCCCGGACCGTGCGGATCGCCATGGCGCCGGATTTCGATTCCCTCAACGTCGCCACGGCCGGGGCCCTGGCCCTCCACCACCTCGCCGCGCACCGCCTGGGCTGACACGCGACAATCCGTGGCTCTTGCCCTCCCCGGTGCTACGCTCAAGATTGCACGGGTCCGTCCGGTACAGGGCGTCGCAGACTTCGGTTCAGGCCAGGGGGCCGCGATCCGGAACGTTAAGTGGGAGTTGTGAGCGTTGCTGCAGTCACGGGATGGCTTGCGGACCCTGTCCGGACGCCGGGTCATCATCGTCGGCGCCGGTCCCGGCGGCCTCGCCACCGCCCTGCTGCTGGCGCGCGCGGGCGTTCACGTCACGCTCCTGGAGAAGGACCCGGCGGTGGGCGGCCGGACCAAGACCGTCGAGGCGCCGGGCGGCTACCGCTTCGACATCGGGCCGACCTTCTTCCTCTATCCACAGATTCTCGCCGACATCTTCGAATCCTGCGGCGAGCGCCTCGAGGACCACGTCAAGCTCGAGCGCCTCGATCCGCAATACCACCTCGTCTTCGAGGAGAACGGCGGCATCTCGGGCACGATCCAGGCGACCAACGACATGGCGCGCCTGGAGGCGGAGGTCGCCCGCATCGCGCCGGACGACGCCAAGAACGTCCGGAAATTCTTTTCCGACAACCGGGTCAAGCTGAAGTTCTTCAAGCCGGTTCTGGAGCAGGCCTTCCACACCCTGCGCAGCATGGCCTCCCCGGCGATGATCGCCGCCCTGCCCCACCTCCATCCCGGGCGCAGCGTCGACAAGGACCTGCAGCGCTACTTCGCCGACCCGCGCGTGCGGCTCGCCTTCGCGTTCCAGACCAAATACCTCGGCATGTCGCCGTTCCGGTGCCCGAGCCTGTTCACCATCCTGTCGTTCCTCGAATACGAGCACGGGGTCTATCACCCCGTCGGCGGCTGCGGCGCCGTTTCGGAGGCCATGGCCGGCCTGGCCCGGCGCATGGGCGTCGATATCCGCCTCGGCGCGAGCGTCGACCGGGTGCTGTTCGAGGGGAAAAAGGCCTGCGGCGTCGTCTGCGGCGGGGAGACGATCCACGCCGACGCGGTGGTGATCAACGGCGATTTCGCCAAGGTGATCAAGGATCTGGTACCCCAGACCCACCGCCCGCGCTGGCGCGACGCCAAGATCGCCAAGGCGCGCCTCTCGTGCTCGACCTTCATGCTCTATCTCGGGATCGAGGGCCCGGCGCCGGAGGCCCTCGGCCATCACACCATCCTGTTGTCGGAGGATTACGCCCGCAACATCCGCGAGATCACCGGCGGCACCCTGCCGATGCAGCCCTCGCTCTACGTCCAGCATGCCGGCTTCACCGATGGCGGCATGGCGCCGCCCGGCCACACCAGCCTCTACGTCCTCGTGCCGGTCCCCAACCTCAAGGCCGACATCGACTGGGCGACCACGCGGGCGACCTATCGCCGCCTCGTCCTCGACCGCCTGAAGATCTTGGGCCTCGGGGACATCGAGGAGCGCATCCGCTACGAGCGCATCGTCGATCCGACGGAGTGGCGCGACGATTTCTTCGTCCACGAGGGCGCCACCTTCAACCTCGCCCACGACCTCATGCAGATGCTCTACTTCCGCCCGCACAACCGCTTCGGGCCGGGGCTCTACCTCGTCGGCGGCGGCACCCATCCGGGCTCGGGCCTGCCGGTGATCTACGAGGGCGCCCGCATCACCGCCCGCCTGCTCATCGAGGAACTGTCGGCGGGCCGCGTCGGCGCCGAGGCCGCCGGCGTGCCGACCACGGCGCCCCTCGCCACCTCCGGCGACGCCGCGTGATTTCTTTCCTGACCGACAGCTTCGACCGTCGGCACGTGTCCCCTCGCCATGGGGCAGGGCTCGGGTCCTCCTGTTCATCGGCTTTCGTCGTCACCCATCTCGCGGGCAGCACGGGTCCCCTCTCCTGGAAGGAGAGGGACAGGGTGAGGTGTGCGAAGTCTCCGGAGAGTCCACGACCCTCACCCCAACCCTCTCCCAAACAGGAGAGGGGGCCCGTCGCGCGTGTTCGAAGCCTCTTGGGTCCTGTTCGAGCGCCGAGAGAACCCATCTGCGATCGCCCTGCCTTCCAAGAAAGGGGGCCGGTCGTCGCTGCCCGATCCGCAGCGATCGAACACGTTCGGTCCGTTGCACGCGCCCTTCAGGTTGCGGCCTGTCTGGTAGCTTTTTTCTCGGCCGGTCCCGCCGTCGCGGCCACCGTGGCGGTGACCGTGGACGGGATCGAACCCGTGCCGTCCACCCTCTACGTCGCCCTGTGCCAGGGCGGCCTGTCGGAGGCCGAGTGCCGGATCGGCCAGGATGCGCCCGTGCGCGGCCCGAGCCAGCGCGTGGTGTTCGAGGATGTCGCGCCCGGCGCCTACGCGGTGGCGGCCTTCCAGGACCAGAACGGCGATCGCCGCCTCGACCGCACCGGCCTCGGCCTGCCCACCGAGCCCTACGGCTTCTCCGGCCCGTCCGAGCGTACGGCCCGGCCGGACTTCGCCCGCGCCCAGGTCGCCGTGCGCGAGCCCGGACTGGCGTTGCGCCTGCGCCTGACCCGCGCCCTGCCCCGCCGCTGACCGCCCCCGTGCCGCCCGACGCACCCCTGGTCGTGGTCCGGGGGGCTGCCTTGAGCTACCGCGACCGCCGCGTCCTCGACGGCGTCGACCTCGACCTCTTCGCCGGCCGGACCGTGGCCCTGCTCGGTCCCAACGGGGCCGGCAAGACCTCGCTCATGCGCCTCGTCGCCGGCCGCCTCGCGCCGCAGTTGGGCACCGTGCGGATCGCGGGGAGCGATCCGTTCGCGACGCCCGAGGCCCGCCGGGCCATCGGCTGGGTGCCCCAGGACATCGCACTGTATCCCCGCCTCACGGTGGCCGAGAACCTCGACGTGTTCGCGCGCCTCGCCGGCCTCGGCCGCCCCGCCCGGCGCGCGGCCCTGGCCGACGCCCTCGACCTCACGGGGATCGCCGAGGTGGCCGGGCGCCCCGTCGGCCTGCTGTCGGGCGGCTACCAGCGCCGGGTCAACATCGCCGCGAGCCTCATGGCCCGGCCCCGCCTCGTCCTCCTCGACGAGCCGACGCAGGGCGTCGATCTCCACGCCCGCGCCGCAATCCACGCCGTGCTGGAGCGCCTGCGCCGCGCCGGCGCCGCCCTCCTCGTCGCCACCCACGATTTTTCCGAGGCCGAGCGCCTCGCCGACCGGGCCGCCTTCCTCGCCCAAGGGCGCATCGTGCGCGAGGGCGCCCTGCCCGACCTCCTGGCGCGCCTGCGCGACGGCGCGCCCGAGCACGAGGTCGCCCTGTCGGGCCCCGCCTCCGGCCTGGCCGAGGCGGCCCTGCGGCGGGCGGGCTTCGCGCCCGTGGACACCGGCCTGACCTGGCGGGCGCTCCCCTCCGCCGGCCCGCGCCTCGACGCGGCCGCCCTGCTGGACACCCTTCGGACGGACGGCGTCCCCGTCGCCGAGATCCGCATCCGCACCCCCGGCCTCGAGGCGGTCTACCGCGACGCCCTGGGCCTGTGGGACCCGGCCGACCCCGTCCGGCTCCGCCGCCGCGCGGAGGCCGCACCATGATCGCCGCCGCCTTCCGGGTGATGCTGCTCGGCCTGGTGCGCGACCGCGCCGCCCTGGTCATGGCCTTCGTGCTGCCCACCGTGATCTTCGTGATCTTCGCCGCGATCTTCTCCGGCGCCATCGGCGAGCGCATCCGCATCCATCTCGGCCTCGTCGACCTCGCCCGCACGGCGACGACGGAGCGCCTCGTCGCGGCCCTGGAGGCCGACCCGTCCCTGCGCATCGCCCGCCTGCCCGTCGCGGATCTCGCCGGGGCCGCGCGCGCCGTGCGCCGGGGCGAGGTCGACGTCGCCCTGGTCCTGCGCGGCGACCTCGACGCCGCGCCGGCCGGGACGGCCCCCGCCGAGCAGCCCGTGGTCCTCGTCGAGAACCCGGCCCGGGCGCTCGCCACCCCCATCGCCCTCGGGCAGTTCCAGCGGGTGCTCAATGAGGCCCTGCCCGACGTGGTGCTGGCCCGGATCGTCGCCGACGTCGAGCGCTCGGGCAAGATCGGCGCCGACGAGCGCGCCTTCCTGACCCAAGCCTTCGCCGAGCAGCGCGCCCGCAAGGAGCCGTTCTCGTTCGCGTCCCTCGTCGAACTCCGCAGCACGGCGACGGGCGGCGGCAACGATCGGGTGAGCTACTACGCCGGCGCCATTGCGGCGGTGTTCCTGCTGTTCGCTGCCATGCAGGGGGCGATGTCCCTCGTGGAGGAGCGCCAGGGCGGCCTCGCCGACCGCCTCACCGCGGCCCCCGGTGGCCTCGCGGTGATCGTGCTCGGCAAGTTCGCCTTCCTCGTCGTCCAGGGCATGCTCCAGGCCGGCCTGATCTTCGCCGCGGCGAGCCTGCTGCACGGCGTCGATCTGAGGCCCCACTGGGGGGCCTGGCTCGTCACCACCCTTCTGGTTGCCGCCATGGCTGCCGGGCTGGCCCTCGCGGCGTGCGCAGCGGCCGCCACCCGCCAGCAGGCCCACCTCGCCTCGACCTTCGGCGTCCTCCTGCTCTCGGCCGTGGGCGGCAGCATGGTTCCGCGCTTCCTCATGCCGCCGTGGCTGCAGCAGGCCGGCTGGTTCACCCCCAACGCCTGGGCCATCGAGGCCTACCAGACCGCTCTCGGCGAGGGCGTCTCCGCCGCCCTGCCGGCCTGGGGCGTGATGATCGCCGTGGCGGCGGTGAGCTTGGTGGTTGCCGTGGGGCTGGTGTCGCGGCGGGTGGCGTGAGGGGGTGCCTCCCGTTGAGGTTGTGCGGCAGGCATGACATGGTCACGGATGATTACGGAGCCTTCCATGGCTGAGCCCCGCCTCCGATCGATTGGGCCGACCGTCCCCACGGAGATCGTGTCGGACGCCCGAATCCTCGGCGGCATGCCGGTGCTGTCGGGAACCCGTATTCCGGCCGAGACCATCGCGGCCTATCTCCGCGCCGGTCAGACGTCGGCGGACATTCGGGCCGACTATCCCACCCTGCCGGCCGACGGCATCACCATCGTCGAGGCGTGGGCCGCCGCGACGGGGTAACGCGTTGACCCCCGGTGCAGGCGGCCTAGCTTCAACAACAAGGGCGGCCTTCGTCCGCGCCGGGAGTGACACGAACATGCGGGCTGGGTCTTCGGTCGCCGTCGTCGGCGCGGGGTTGGGCGGCCTCGCGGCGGCCTGCGTGAGCGCGGCGCGCGGCCACGCGGTCACCCTCTACGACAAGAACGACTGGCTCGGCGGCAAGGCGGCGGTGCTGCACGAGGGCGGGTTCCGGTTCGACATGGGGCCGACCATTCTGACCGTGCCGAAGGTGCTGGAGCGCATCTTCCAAGAGGCCGGGCGCGACATCCGCGACTACCTCGATCTCCGCCGCCTCGATCCGCAATGGCGCTGCTTCTTCGACGACGACACCCGCATCGACCTCATGGCCGACGTGCCGACCATGGCCGCCAGCATGGACCGGTTCGCCCCCGGCACGGGGGCGGGGGAAGGTTATAAAAAGTTCATCGAGATCTCCGAGCATCTCCACGGCGTCTCCAATCGGTTCTTCTTCTGGAAGGCCGTGGAGGACCTGTTCGACACCATCGACATCCGCGCCAACATGAATCCCGGCACCCTGCGGGATGTCCTGTCCCTGCGCATGGGCTCGTCGGTGGCGGGCACCATCCGCTCCAAGGTGAAGGACGCCCGCCTCGCCCAGATGCTCGACCACTTCGTGCAGTATGTCGGCTCGTCGCCCTACGGCGCGCCGGCCGTGCTGTGCGCCATCGCCCACATGCAGACGGCGGAAGGGGTGTGGTACCCCATGGGCGGCACCCGCGCCGTGGCCGAGGCGTTGTCGAAGCTCGCCGGCGAACTCGGCGCCACCCTGCGGCCGGGCGACGAGGTCACGGGCATCGCCACCGAGAACGGCGCGGTGACGGGCGTGCGCACCGCCGCCGGCACCACCCCGTTCGACGCCGTCATCTCCAACATGGACAGCGTGCGGACCTACCGCGAACTCGTCGGCGGGGCCGTCGGCAAGGCCTACGAGAAGAAGTCCTTCGAGCCGGCCTGCTCGGGCGTGGTGCTCTACCTCGGCCTCAACAAGCGCTACGACCACCTCAGCCACCACGACTTCGTCTTCTCCCGCAACCCGGAGGAGGAGTTCGACTACATCTACCGCAAGGGCGAGCCGGCGCCGGACCCGACGGCCTACCTCGCCGCGCCGTCCTCCACCGATCCGAGCGTGGCGCCGGAGGGCGGCGAGGCCCTCTACGTCCTCGTCCACACGCCGTACCTGCGGCCGCATCACGACTGGCAGAAGATGTTCCCGGCCTACCGGCAGGTGATCCTGGACAAGCTCAAGCGCACCGCCGGCATGCCGGACCTGGAAGAGCGCATCGTCGTCGAGCGCCACCTCACGCCGCAGGACATCCACGAGCGCTACCGGGTGCTCAACGGCGCGATCTATGGTCTCGCCTCCCACGGCAAGTTCATGGGCGCGTTCAAGCCCGGCAACCGCTCGCGCAAGGTGCGGGGGCTCTACCTCGCCGGCGGCGCCGCCCATCCGGGCCCCGGCATGCCCATGGTGATGATGTCGGGCTGGATCGCGGCGGACGCCCACGACACCGACGCGCGCGGCGAGGTGCGGGCGAGCGCCTGAGCCGGTTCGCGTTGGCGCGCCGACGCGAACCTGCTTAGCTCCCTGATCCGTCGCAGAGTTTCGACGCAAAACCGGTGACCACGTTTGCGAAATCTGCTCAAGGACCGGGCGGTGTCGGCCCCGGCCCGCTCGGCCTTCGTCTGGCGGTTCATGGTCGGGTATTTCGACCGGTTCCTGCGCCGCCACATGAACGCCCTGCGGATCGCCCGCTGGGGCGTTCCGGATTGTGCCGGCCATCCCGGCCCCGTCGTGGTCTACTGCAACCACCCGGCATGGTGGGACGCCGCCGTGGTCATCCTGCTCGCCGGGCGGCTGTTCCCGAAGCGCGAGAGCCACGCCCCGTTCGATGCCGGGATGCTGGCGCGCTACGCGATCTTCGCCCGCATCGGCGCCTTCCCGGTCGACCTCGACTCGGCCCGCGGCGCGGCCCAGTTCCTCCGCTCATCGCGAACCATCCTGGCGCGGCCCGGCGCGATGATCTGGATCACCGCGCAGGGGCGCTTCGCCGACGTCCGCGCCCGGCCCCTCGATCTCCGCGCCGGCGTCGCCCGCCTAGCCGAACTCGCCCCCGACACCCTGTTCGTGCCCCTGGCCCTCGACTACGCCTTCTGGGAGGAGCGCGGGGCGGAGGCCTGTGCCGCCTTCGGGCCGCCGATCCGGGGCGCCGACCTCCTGGCCCTGCCCCGGCCCGAGCGCCTGGCCCGGATGGAGGCGGCCCTGACCGACACCCTCGACCGCCTCGCCGGCGACGTGATCGCCCGCGATCCCGCTCGGTTCACGGCGCTCGTCTCGGGTGCCAAGGGCGTCGGCGGCGTCTACGATCTCGCGCGGCGCCTGCGCGCGGCCCTCACCGGCCGCCGCTTCGAGCCCGCACACCGTGCCGAGCCAGATCGTTTGCCCGAGGAAGACCGCCAGCCGTGATCCTCGCCCTCGCGATTCTGTCAGTGCTGCTCGCCCTGCTCCCGGCAATCCTCGCCGCCGTGAACCTCGTCGCCCTGCGCACGCCGGTGCCGGATGCGTCTCGCAGCGAGGCCGCGCGCCGGCAGCACGGGTCCCCTCTCCTGGAAGGAGAGGGACAGGGTGAGGTGTGCGACATCTCCGAAAAGTCCACACACATCACCCCAGCCCTCTCCTTCCAGGAGAGCGGGCCCGTCGCGGTTCAGGCCGACGCATCGCGGACGCCGGAAGCCGATCCGCCGAACGCCGAAAAAAGACCCCGCGTGTCGATCCTGATCCCGGCCCGCGACGAGGCCGCCACCATCGAACACACCGTGCGGGCGGCGCTGGCCAGCACGGGGGCCGCCATCGAGGTGCTGGTCGGCGACGACCACTCCACCGACGCCACCGCCGCCCTCGTGCGGGCCATCGCCGCCACCGACTCGCGCCTGTCCCTCGTGCCGATTCCGTCCCTGCCCGAGGGCTGGACGGGGAAGAACCACGCCTGCGCGGTGCTGGCCGGGCGGGCCCGCTTCGAACACCTCCTGTTCATCGATGCCGACGTGACCCTGGCGCCGGCGGCGGCGGCGGCCCTGGCGGCGCACGCCACCGCCACGGACGCCGCCCTCGTCAGCGGCGTGCCGCGCCAGCGCATGGGCACCCTCGGCGAGCGTCTCACCGTACCGATGATCGGCTTCCTCCTCGTGGGCTACCTGCCGGTGCCGATGATGCGGTCGTCCCTGCGCACGTCCCTCGGGGCGGCCTGCGGCCAGCTCGTCCTCGTCGACCGGGCGGTCTACGCCGCCACGGGCGGCCACGGGGCGATCCGGGGTTTCCTCCACGACGGCGTGCTGCTGGCGCGCCGCCTTCGCGGGGCGGGCCACCGCACCGACCTCGTGGCCGGCCACGCCCTCGCCTCCTGCCGGATGTACCGCGGCTGGGGAGAAGCCTGGGCCGGGTTCTCGAAGAACGCCCACGAGGGCATGGCGACCCCGCGCGCCCTCCCCATCTGGAGCCTGCTGCTGTTCGGCGGTCACATCCTGCCGGTGCTGCTGCTGATCCTGTTCGGCCTCGGCCTCGTCACCCCCGTCGCGGCCGGCCTGGCGCTGGCCGCGCTCCTGCTCTCCCTCGGCACGCGGGCGGCGATCACCTTCGCCATGCGCGAGCCCGCCGTCACGATCCCGCTGCATCCCGTGACCGTGACCGTGGCGCTCCTGATCCAGTGGAACGTGCTCCTGCGCCGCAAGGCCGCCGGCGCCGCCGTGTGGAAGGGGAGAAGCTATCCGCTGAACGGGGCCTGATGGGTTCGACGTATCGCGAGTATCGCCGATGACGGGGCTTGGCGCGGGTCCCCTCTCCTGGAAGGAGAGGGACAGGGTGAGGTGTGTGACCTTTTCGGAGAGTCCACGCACCTCACCCCAACTCTCTCCTTCCAGGAGAGGGAGCACTGGTGCGCCTGTTCGATCCGAAACGGTCCTACACAGCGCCGCCGGTCTCCTCGGCGATCCACGCCGCCGTGTCCGGATCGGCGCCGGTCACGGGTAGGTGGAGGATGATCGGCGTCTCGTAGGGGTGGCGCGCCTTGAGGGCGGCACCGAGGGGCTCGGCCAGGGTCTCGCGGCTCTTGATCAGGGCCACCACCTCGTCGGCCCGCTCCACCGCGCCCTTCCAGGCATAGACCGAGCGCATCCCCGGCAGCACGTTGACGCAGGCGGCCAGGCGCAGGCGCACCAGGGCCTCGCCCACGGCGAGGGCCGCGTCGGCATCCGGGAAGGTGGTGTAGACGAGAAGCGGACGCTCCATGCTATGGGTCTCCTGGCTATGGGTCTCCCGATCGCGGACCGGCGGCTGCATCCCGCGCGGTGCGCCGAGGTGCGACGCGGATCGCGGTCGGGTCAACGGGGCGGGGGTTCATGTCGCGGCGTTTTAACACGATCGCGTTCATCGCGAGCCCGACGGACGACGCGCGCCAGGCGGCGGACGCCCTGATGCGCCGCTACGACCACGTGCCGCCCGAGGAGGCGGACGTGGTGGTGGCCCTCGGCGGCGACGGCCTCATGCTCCAGGCCCTCCACCGCTTCATGGATGCCGGCAAGCCGATCTACGGCATGAACCGCGGCACCGTCGGCTTCCTCATGAACGAGTACCGCGAGGAGGACCTCCTCGAGCGCCTCGAGAACACCAAGCGCAGCCGCATCCACCCCCTGCTCATGGAGGCCGTGGACACGGAGGGGCGCCGGCACCGGGCGCGGGCCCTGAACGAGGTCTACATGCTGCGCCAGACCCATCAGACCGCCAAGCTGCGGATCTCGGTGGACGGCCACGTGCGCCTGCCCGAACTCATCGCCGACGGGGTGCTGGCGGCGACGCCGGCCGGGTCCACGGCCTACAACCTCTCCGTGGGCGGGCCGATCCTGCCCCTCAACGCCCGCCTGCTGGCCCTGACGCCGATCTCGTCCTTCCGCCCGCGCCGCTGGCACGGGGCGCTCCTGCCCGATCACGCCCGCATCTTCATCGAGGTGCTCGATGCCGAGCACCGGCCCGTGGCGGCGGTGGCCGACCACACGGAGTTCCGCCGGGTCGCCACCGTCGAGACCTGGCTCGACCACGCCACCAACCTCGTGCTCCTGCACGACCCCGGCCACAGCCTCGACGAGCGGATTCTTCGCGAGCAGTTCGGCTGACGCCTCACGCGGCGAGGCGGACGCGCTCCCGGTCGGCGCGGTAGCTCGCCACCAGGGCGTTCGGGATCGTGTCGAGGATCTCCGCGACGGTCGCCGTGCGGGTCTGCGCGTCGTCCTGCGGCGTCGTCTCCCGCAGCTTCGCCGCCCGGTCCTCCTGGAACTGCGCCAGGATCGCCCGCGGCAGGGCTTCGAGGATGAGGCCGACGGGGTCGTTCCGGCCGGCCTCCCCGGCTTGGATGGCCTCCTGAGCTTGGACGGCCTCCTGGGCTTCGACGGCGACCCCGTCGTCGACGATCCCGGCGGCTGGAGCCGCTTCGGGGGCCGCTGTGGCGGTGGCGCCCGCATCCTGCACGGATGCCGTCACGCCTTCGGACGTCTCCAGGGCTACTGGGGTCACCAGGACTTCTGGCGTCTCCAGGATTTGGGGCGCCTCCGGAACGTCCGGCGTGTCCGAGGGTTCGGGCGTCGCCGACAGGTCGAGGATGTCCCGGTGTCCGGTGATCGCCGCGGTCTCCGCCAGTGTCTGGCTCAGGGCTGCCGCGTGGCGAGGCACCGCCCTGGGGGCTTCGTCACGAGGAGCTTGCCGCTTCGCCTCGCGCCACTCGGCGTCGAGGATCTCCGCCGCCACCGCGACGGCCTCCGCCTCGGGAAACGCTTCGGTCGTCGGCGCCGCCAGGGCCGGCTGCGCCGCCATCGCCCGGGTCACGGTCCTGGCGGCATCGCGGGCGGCCTCGGCCTCGAACCGGGCGAGCAGGGCCATGACGCCCTGAGCGTCGGCGAACGGCATAGTCTCGCAGGCGGTGAGCGCCCGCTCGATCATCAGGCGCGACAGGGCCGCACCCCGCGCGGTGCTCTCGCCCCGGCCGGCCTCGCGCCAGGCCGAGAGGGCGGCGGTGAAGGCCGGCAGCAGCATGGCCGGCAGGCCCGCCTTGCGGTGGAGGGCGGCGTAGGCGGCGCTCGATCCCTCGTGCATCAGGCCGGCGACGCGGGCCGGGGCGAGGCCGGCGAGGTCGGCCAGGGCGGTCTCGGCGAACGGCATGTGGCCCGACAGGATCGCCCGCAGGATCAGGCCGGCATTGAGCTGGCCGTGGGTGCGGAGGTGGGCGACGAAGCGGGCGAGGTCGATGGGATGCGCCCCGGTGCTGAATTCCAGGGTCGCCCGCTCGCGCGCCTCCCGGCCGGCCCGTTCGCCCCGGGCCGGGGTGAGCCATCCGGACGCGACGGCATGGCGCGACAGGACCTCGGCGAGCCGATCCGTGCAGGCCTGGCGCACTTCGAGGGGCAGGTGGGGCCGGGCCAGCACCGCCTCGCGCAGGGACGCGTCGTCGCCGTGGCGCGCGACGAGGCGCAGGAGGCTGCCGGCGGTGATGCGGGCGCTGCGGTTCCGCACCATCGCGGCGAGGGCCTCCGGTCCGGCGATCTCCGCCATGGCGCCCGCCACCGCGTGCGACAGGTCGCGCCGCTCGGCGATGGCGACGCGCGCCGCCTCGCAGCCGATGGCGATGCCGTCGACGAGGTCGGCATCCGTGAGCACGGGCGAGCGCCTGAGGACGAGGCAGGCGATGTCCGGCAGGTCGCCGGCCAGGGCCACCACGAGGGAGCGCGGCGTCGCGGGGCTGGTCGCGCAGGCCACGGCCAGGGCGCGCCGCACCATCGGGGCCGGGTCGTCGAGGAGCGCGAGGATCGTGGCCTCCGCCTGCCCCGCCGTGTCGGGGGCGAGGCCCCCGTGCAGGATGGCCTGGACCAGGGCGCCGGCCGCCTCCGCCCGGCGCTCGGCCGAGGCGTGCTGCGTCCAGGCGAGGAACTGGCGGATGATCATGGGCCGCTCCGGGCGGTGAGGAGGGAGGGATCGAGGGCTGTGCCGGTCCGGGCCGCCAACGTCGTGGTGAATTCGGCCGGCCGGCGCGGCGGCAGCGGCGCCCCGACGAGGGCGGGGGAGGCCGCCGTCGCCGTGCCGGAGGCCTCCGCGGCGGTGGCTTGCGCCGGAGCAGGCTGCGCCGGGGTGGTGGTTTGCACCGCCGCCAGGACGGTGTCCGCCGTCCCGTCCGAGCGCGGGAAGTAGGTGGGGGCGCTGCGGACCGTGTCCGTGGCCGCCCGGCCCTGCCAGAGCTTGGCGACCCCGTCCGAGACCGCGCCCTGGCGCTTGTCGGTCTGGAACAGGGAGCGCAGGCCACCGTCGAGGGAGGCGTAGGCGGTGGTCCCCTCCGGCGGCACGAGGGGGCTGGCAGCGGCCGTCGGGGCCGCCGCCGGGGCACCCGTGGAGCGGGCCGTCGACAGGAGGGCGTAGAGTTCGGCGGCCCCCCGCGCCCGGCCGGTCTTGTCGTAGAACAGGTTGCGGTTGGCCGCGGCCGCCTCCGGCATGTCGAGGGCGGCGGCGCGGGCCGGGCTCGCCTGGGCGGTGTTGATGAGGGCGGCGGCCCCGCGGGCCCCGAGGACGTGGGCGGCGTAGAGGTCGCCCCCCGTGGGTTCGCGGCCCAAAGCCGCCGTCAGGGCCTCGCCGTTGCGCTGGGTCAGGGCGCCGGCGAGGGTCGCGGCGGTCTTAGGATCGCGGCGGAGATCCAAGATCGTTTGGCGCGCGTCGGGGTCGGTGACGGCGTAGGTGCCGTCGGGGCGCGCCGTGATGGCGTCGGCATAGGTCTGGAGGCCGAGCTTCGGCCCGGCGTTCTTCATGGTGCCGAGCCAGGTCTGCTCGATGAACTGGAACAGGCCCGTGGCCGAGGAGGTGCCGGCCTTCGCCGTGGGATCGAGGGCGGATTCGCGCCGGGCCGTCGCCAGGAGGTAGTCGAAGCCCACGCCCGAACTCTGCGCCCCGTCGCGGATCGCCGCGACGACGGCCGAGCCCGAATTCGTCCCCGAAGTCGTGCCCGAAACCGCGCGCGTCCCCGCATCCCGGGCGGCGCCGGTGTCGCGGGTGGTGGCGGGGGGCGTGGTGAACAGGAACATGCGCCGTCCGGCTGAAGGCACGGCGCCATGATGGCGGCCTGTCCTTCGGGCCTGACTTTGCTCAACTATGGTAAAGGAAGCTTAAAGAGCCGGGGACCGCGCCCCTGTTCAGTCCGGAGCAAGATAGCGTCGGCGCGCCCAGCCGAGGATCGGGCCGGCCTTGACCCGGCACCAGGTCAGGCCGCTCGGGGTGTCGCTGGTGCAGCCGAAGCCCCGGATGCGCGCGCCGGCCGGCACCTGCCCGAGGGCGGGCGCGGCGGCGTCCGGCGTCTCGCGGAGGGTCAGGCCCTCGCCGCGGGGCAGGCCGTCGACGCGAAACGCCTCCACGGCGAAAGCCGGGCCCGCCAGGGCGAGGACGGCGAGGGCGAGGGGAAGGCGCATGGCGGGTCTCGGGAGCGCGGATCTCGGGAGCGCGGGTCTCAGGAGCGGTGCACGCCCATCATCGCAGTGAGGCCGCCGTCCACGGGGAGGACCGCGCCGGTGATGTAGGCCGCCCCCTCCCCCATGAGGAAGGCGGCCAGCGCCGCGACCTCCTCCGGCCGGGCAAAGCGTCCGGCGGGGATCTGGCGCTCCATGCCGGCCCGGTGGGCGGCGTAGGGCGCCATCATGTCCGTGTCGATGAAGCCCGGGGCGATGACGTTCACGGTGACCCCGCGCTTGGCCGACTCGATGGCGAGCGTCCGGCAATAGGCGATGAGCGCGCCCTTGCTCGCCGCGTAGGCGGCGTTGCCGGGGTTCGCCCGAAGGGCCGCCACCGAGCCGATGGCGACGATGCGCCCCGAGCGCGCGCGGATCATGCCCCGCACCAGGGATTTGGCGAGGCGGGTCAGGGACCAGAAGTTCACCTGCATGGCCGCCTCGGCCCGGTCCTGGTCGAGCATCGCCGCGAGCGCGTCGGAGGACTGGCCGGCATTGTGGACGAGGCCGTAGAAGGCCTCGTCCTCCAGGGACTCGCAGAAGGCGTCGAGGGCGGCGCGGTCGGCGAGGTCGAGGGCGTGGGCCGTCACCATCCGCGCCGGATGGGCGGCGGCGAGCTCGGCCACCAGGGCCTCGGCGGCCTCGCCCGACGAGCGGTAGGTGAAGGCGACGTCGTGGCCGGCGCCGACGAGGGCCCGCACCAGGGCGGCGCCGAGGCCGGAGGCGCCCCCGGTGACGAGGATGCGGGTGCTCATGCGGGCTCGTCCCCGAGCACGAGGCAGGTGTTCTGCCCGCCGAAGCCGAAGGAGTTCGAGAGCACGCGGGAGACCCGGGCGTCGCGGGCGGTGGCGACGACGTCCAGCGGGATCGCCGGGTCCGGCACGGCGTAGTTGATGGTTGGCGGGATGCGCCCGTGGGCGATGGTCAGCAGCGAGACCACCGCCTCGATGGCCCCGGCCGCCGTCAGGGTGTGGCCGATCATCGACTTGTTGGACGAGATCGGCAGGCGGCCGATGCGGTCGCCGAACACCGCGGCGCAGCCCATGGCCTCCATCTTGTCGTTCTCCGGCGTCGAGGTGCCGTGGGCGTTGACGGTGTCGATGGCGTCGGGGCCCGTGCCGGCATCGTCCAGGGCCGCGCGGATCGCCGCGATGCCGGGGGCGCCGTCGGGGCTGGAGCGGGTGCGGTGGAAGCCGTCGCCCTTCTCGCCGCAGCCGAGCACGTAGCCGAGGATTTTTGCCCCCCGCGCCCGTGCGGCCCCGGCCTCCTCCAGCACGAGGGCGCCGGCGCCCTCGCCCATGACGAAGCCGTCGCGATTCTTCGAGAACGGCTTCGAGGCGGCCTCCGGCGGGTCGTTCTGGGTCGAGAGGGCCGAGAGCAGGGAGAACCGGATCAGGGATTCGGGGTTCACCGAGCCGTCGGTGCCGATGCAGAGGGCGGCGCTCACCTCGCCCCGGCGGATGGCTTCGACGCCGAGCTGGATCGCCGTCGCCCCCGACGAGCAGGCGGTGGAGAGCGAGATCGGCGAGCCCTTCGTGCCGAAGCGGTCGGCGATGTTTTCGGCCACGGTGCCGAAGATGAACAGGTCGTGCCAGGCGTCGAACCGGCGGCTGGCGGCGGCGCGCTGGAGGTCCGAATAGGTGATCGGCCCGTCCTGGCCCGACGCCTCGGCCATGGCCCGGCGCTGGGGCCATTCCATCTCGACGGGGGGCACGGCGATGAACAGGGCGCCGGGAAAATCGCCCCGCGCGCCGAGGCCCGATTGCGCGATGGCTTCCTCGGCGGCGGCTTCGGCGAAGCGCTGCGACAGGGCCGGGGCCACCAGCGGATCGGTGTCGAGGAAGTCGACGGTGCCGGCGATGCGCGTGCGCAGGCCCTCCGTCGGGAAGCGCTTGATGGCGTGGATGCCCGAGCGCCCGGCGGTCAGGGCCGCCCAGTTGTCGGCCTGGCCCTGGCCCAGGGAGGTGACGATGCCGAGGCCCGTGACCGCCACCAGGGGGCGGCCCTTGCTGTCGCGAAAGGAATCGTTGGTCATCGCGCCGTTCTACACCGTTTCACGGGGTCCGCCCGGTCAGGCCGCGCAGACGCGGATCACGCCCTCGCCGCGGCGGTGGCCGACCGTGGTGATCGCGACCTCGCGGGCCCGGCCCTCCGCCACGAGGCCGGCGGCCAGGGCGGCGCCGAAGGGGGCCGTCACCTCCAGGGTGTGGCCGATGATGTCGCCCAGAGCCGTCACGGGCACGCCGCCCGCGAGGCGGGCCAGGGCCGCGCCTTCCTCCGCCGTGATGCCGGTGACGCCCGTGGCGCCCGAGATCACTTGGTCGGGCGTCTCCGCCCCCGAGGCCCGCCACAGGGCTTCGACGCTCCGCGCCGTGGCGCCGGGCTCGCGCCGGGTGCGGTCGCTCCGGACCGGCATGAGCCGGGCGAGGGCTTTCGCGCCGCGGGCGCGGGCGTGGTCCGCCGATTCGAGGACGAGGAAGGCGGCGCCGCTGCCGAGGATGAACCCGGCCTCGGCCTCGGGCTCCCGCGAAAACACCGGCCGGAACGGTTTGGCGCGCAGGTATCCGCCCATCTCGTGGATCACCATCACGTCCGGGCGCTCGGCGCTGTAGGAGCCGCCCACCAGCATGCAGTCGACCTGACCCGAGGCGATGCGACCTTGCGCGATGCGCAGGGCGTCGGTGCCGGCGGCCTCCTCGCCCATGAAGGTGCGGGACGCCCCCGTGACCCCGTGGACGATGGCGATGTTGCCGGCGAGCAGGTTCGAGAGCTGGGCGAGGAACAGGGTCGGGCGCAGGTCGTTGAGCAGGCGCTCGTTGAGGTAGGCGCCGGCATCCTCCGCGCCGCGAAGCCCCGTGAGGATCGCCCCGTCCACCGCCGTGTCGCGCTCGCCGCCGCCGCAGGCGACGACGAGGTGCATGGCGCCCTTCAGGGCCGCGTCGCCCTTCAGCCCGGCGGAGTCGAGGGCGAGGCCGGCGGCGTAGACCCCGAGCCGCTGCCACGGCTCCATCTGGCGCTGGTCGGATTTTTTGGGGATCTGCCCGTCGAGGGCCAGGGGCGCCACGGGATGCACCGTGTAGGGCGCGAAGCGCTCCGTGTCGGTCCGCGCCGGCGCGCCCGCCGCGAGGGCGTCGAGATGGGCCGCGATGCCCTCCCCCGCGCAGGAGACGAGGCCGAGGCCGGTGACGACGACGTCGTTCATGCTGGCTCCGGTTCCGTCGTGATCCCCGCGAGATCCAGGAGGCCGATCCGCCGCGCCCGTGCCCGCATGGGCCCGTCGAGGCCGTCGGGGAACGGCATGGTGCGGAAGCGCAGTTCGGCGTTGCAGAGCGGCTTGCCGTCGTGGCGGATGGCCGCCTTGGTCACGGCGTAGCCCGAGCCGTCATGCTCGAGGGTCGCCTCGACCGCGAGCTCGGCGCCGGGGCCGACGAAGGACCGGAACCGCGCCTTGTCCACCCCCATGAGGAACGGCATCTGCCGGAAGCCGAGATGGGCCAGGATGAGGTAGCCCGAGGCCTGGGCCATGGTCTCGGTGAGCAGCACGCCCGGCACCAGGGGATGGCCGGGAAAGTGCCCCTCGAAGACCGGGCTCTCCATCGGCACGCGGGCCACGGCCTCGATCCGGCCGGCGGCCCGGTCCAGGACCGTCACCGCGTCGATCATCTCGAAATATTCGAGCCGCATGGCTGGGGTTCCGGCGGCTTTAAGAGGCTTTGGCGGCCTTCTCGGCGACGAGGGCGTCGATGCGGGCGCAGAGGTTCTTGAGGACGAAGTACTCCTCGGCCGGGACCTTGCCCTCGTTGACCTCCTGGGTCCAGCGCTCCAGGGGCAGCTTGATCCCGAAGGCCTTGTCCACCGCGAAGGCGATGTCGAGGAAGGCGAGGGAATCGATGCCGAGATCGTCGATGGCGTGGCTTTCCGGCGTGATGGTGTCGCGCGGAATGTCGGCGGTGTCGGCGATGATCTCGGCGACGCGGTCGAAGGTGGCGGTCTGGGTCAGGTCGGACATGCGTTCTCGCCGTGTTTGCTGGATATCCCGCCACCCCGGCCCGCGCCGGCGATGGCCGGACCTTGAGGCCGGCCCACGATGCCCGGCGCCCCCCGGTCGCGCAGCATGTCCCGCCGGACGACGCCGCGCGCCGTCCTCGAAAGATGAAGGCGGTCCCTTACACGAGGGGGGTAGGCCGGGCAACCGTGCGGGTTTTTCGGTGGTGTCTCAGTCAGGATTTGGTTCGCCTTCAGGGGCGGGATTTCCACGTCTCCATGAAAGTGCAGGACGCTTCAGCATAAGCATGAGTGCCCGGACACATCGCAGCTACTGCGCGCTGGAGGTCACGGTGTCGTTGCTCCAACGGCAGATGAAAAATTGGTTCGTGATGGGCAATACGATTCCGCAAAGAAAGGAGTTCGTCTGAGATGGTCCAGGCGGATCGCGCATCGAGAGCGTTGTCATGCGGAAAGATGCGCGTGAGATTGTGTCTCCAAGCATAGGGGATGTCGTAGCTTTTCGAGAGTTGTGACACCCAGAACCCTGCAGACAAATCCGCCACGATCGCGGGTAGCGGGGCGGGCTTTATGTCGCGAGATTTCTCTTGACGATCAAGCGCATCTAGCAGTCGCACCTGATCCATCCGCGTTAACTGCCTGCGCGCCCTTTTCTCGTCATATGGCCAATTGCTGTTATACTTCCAGCACAGAAACTCGTTCAGGCGGTTTCGAAAGCAAATCTCCCATGCCTGCAAATAAGTGTAAAGCGACTGCGAAAGCCTTGCGTTCCAATGATAAATTTCTATCGCCCTTAAGTCATCGCCTTTGGCTTCAGCGCTATACCTAGCGAACCTGGCAGGACTTAGGGATGCCTTAAAAGACTGCTTAAGCAGCGGGGTTTTGGAGAAAACCTCTTGCATGACCCTGGCTGCTGCCCTATGTTGGCCGAGTGAGCCTCGGGAAACGGTCACTGCGACTTGTCGCACACCCCCCTTGGACGGGATTAAGGCGAGGGCGGGCTCATCAGAGTCCGCCCTTTGCTTTATGCACTTATAAACTTTGAAATGAAAACTTCATTCCGGTAGAATCTCAAGACGAAGTTTTACGCGCGATGCGGGCACGCCATTAAAGTCGCTCTTCTTAGTTCAGCTAACCTAATTGTCTCAGCCGGCGCTTGGTCTGGCTGTTGCTCGTAGAAGAACTGCCGTTTAAAATATAGTCTTGTTAAAATATAGTCGTGGCTGACCCCAAGAACTCTTGCAATCTCCCGAAGAACATTTTTACGAGGCCTCGAGTCGTTTTCTTCCCAGTTCCAAACCGCCGTCGGTGATACGCCCACAGCCTTTGCCAAGTCGGTTTTAGACAGGTCGAGTTCTTCTCTTTTTAGCTTAATTCCCGCGGCCATTTTTGCGGCCATAACGATCTCCATAAGTCGATGAAACATACAGGGAGGTTGGCCGAAGGCCCGTCAAGCGAGAACTACAAAAACTTTGGCTTGGGTGCGTGATGTGTACGGGCCACGTTTCCCTGGTCTGGGCGCGGAGGCTTCAACGCGGCTTGCCCCGTCTTTCTTGCCCCGGAGCCGATCCAAGATGCCGGCGGCCATTGCCGGGCTCACCTGGTGCCTCTTGTGCATTTCTACGAAGCTGTACCAGAACGTGTCGAGAGCGACCATGTGGGCGTGGTTCTCGAACGTCTTCGAAAAGGCGTTTGAAAGGCGGATGGGCCGCTTTCATCCGCATCCGTATCGTGAGGTTCTGACGCTCCACGTCAAAGTCGAGCTGAGACACTACCGCTTTTTCCGGAGGTGCCCCGATCGTGAGCGCGAGGTCATTCCGCACGCGCTCACGGAAGCCTACATGGATGATTTTCGGGCCTCGGCCGTGCTGGCCGCCGCCGCCCCTCATCGAGGCTTCCGTACCCATGGCCCTGCCCCCCCGCGCCGCCGATCCGGCCGCGCCGCCCCCGCCCGGTGCCCTGACGCCGCGCGCCCAGGGCGTCGCCCGCATCCTCCTCGTGGCCGGGCTCGCCGCCCTCGGGCTCTGGGTGCTGCACCCGTTCCTGCCGGCTTTGGCCTGGGCGGTGATCCTCGCCATCGCCCTGGGTCCCCTCTACGCCCGGGCCGAACGGCGCTGGCCGCCGGGCCGGCACAACCTGCTGCTGCCGAGCCTGTTCACCCTCGCCGTCGCCCTGGTGTTCCTGCTGCCCCTGGTGGTGCTCGGCATCCAGGCGGCGCGGGAGGCCCACGACGTTGTCGCCCTGGCGCGCGCGGCCGAGGAAACCGGCCTGCCGGTGCCGGAGGTGTTTTCGCGGCTGCCGTTCGGCGGTGCGCAGGCGAGCGCGTGGTGGGCCGAGAACCTGAGCCACCCGAAGGCGGGCGTCGACCTCCTGCACCACCTCGACAATTCCACCGCCATCGGCCTGTCGCGCAGCCTCGGGGCGCAGATCGTCCGGCGCAGCGTGCTGTTCGGCTTCAGCCTCGTCGCCCTGTTCTTCCTGTTCCGGGACGGGAAGCTGGTAGCCGCCCAGGTGCTGACGGCGAGCGCCCGCCTGTTCGGCCCGCGCGGCGAGCGCGTCGCCCGCCAGATGGTGGCCTCGGTCCACGGCACCGTCGACGGCCTCGTCCTCGTCGGCCTCGGCGAGGGCGTGCTGCTCGGGATCGTCTACTACTTCGCCGGGGTGCCGCACCCGGTGCTCCTCGGTGCCTTGACCGCGGTGGCGGCCATGATCCCGTTCGGCGCGCCCCTGGTCTTCGGCGCCGCCGCCCTGGTGCTCCTCGCCGCGGGCTCCGTGGTTCCGGCGGCGGTCGTCGTCGCGGCGGGCTTCGTCGTGACGTTCGTGGCCGACCACTTCGTCCGCCCCGCCCTCATCGGCGGCACCACGCAGCTGCCCTTCCTCTGGGTGCTTTTGGGAATTCTGGGGGGCGTCGAGACGTTCGGGCTGCTCGGCCTGTTCCTCGGTCCCGCCGTGATGGCGGCGCTGATCCTGCTGTGGCGGGAGTTTACGGGCGGGGCGGGTGCGGCACCGGTGGCGTGAACAGCCTTCCTGCGTCCCAGCCGGCCACGCAGGGGCCGCGAAGCAGACTTCCTGGTCGCGTTGCGGAGCCGGGCGTTCTCCTTCAAGGCGGCCGCAGGGCACCTGCACCGCGAGGAGGAGGTCGCCCGGTGGACGTCCGGCCCCATGATCGAAAAAGCTCTGCCACTGATGGTTCGGAGACCGATGCATCGTGCCCACTCACGCCGATAGAGATGCCGTCATCGGTGTCGGGCTCGCCTTCGTCGCGGGCTTCGTCGACACCGCCGCCTTCATCACCCTGACCGGCCTCTTCACGGCCCACGTCACCGGCAACTTCGTCCTGATCGGTGCGGAGTTGATCTCGACCTCGACCGGCGTCCTCGCCAAGCTGCTTGCCCTTCCGGTGTTCATCCTGGCCGTGGCTGTCACGCGCCTGATCGCCCTGGCCCTGGAGCGGCGAGGCTCGCCGCCCCTGCGCCCTCTGCTGGCCCTCGAAGCCGCCGTCCTCATCGCCTTCGCGATGGCGGGCGCCGCCATGTCGCCCCTCGGCTCACCGGATGGCGCGAGGGCGATCGGCGTGGGCATGCTCGGGGTTGCCGCGATGGGTATCCAGAACGGCATCGGGCGTCTGGTGATCGGCCACTTGGCGGCGACGACCGTGATGACCGTGAACGTCACGCAGGCCGTGATCGACCTGACCGACCGTCTGTGCGGGGCGAAGCTCAGTGAGCAGGTCGGCACCCGCCTGCGGCGCACCCTGTCCGCCGTGCTGGCGTTCGCGACGGGCGCACTGGCCGGGGCATTCGGGGTTGCGGCCGTGTCGTTCTGGTGCGTGCTCGTGCCCGCCTTCATCCTCGTCGGATTGCTGTTCGTTCCCGACCGGAAATCGCATCCGTGACCCGCCGCCCTGGGTCGGAGACGAACCCAGGGCGAGGGTCCATCCCTCCGACCTTGGCCCCTAGACCTGGAACACCGGATCGTTGGCGGAAGCCTTGTTGAGCTTGATGCCGTTTTCGCAATCGGACCTGGCGACGTAGCTCTCGCTGCTCTTCGAGATCTCTTCGCCGTTCTTGGCATAGTAGACCCAGTACCACTGGCCCCGGACGTCCTTCTTCAGCTTGTAGCAGGGATAGGTTACGGCGCTCATCGTTCTCTCCATGACCATAGGCTCCGCAGCCGTGCGGCGCCTCTCACTATCCAAACCTAAGATTGGATAGTGAGATATTTATTAACTTGAACGATGGTTTTCAAGGCATCCGAAACGGAAAAGGCCCCGCCCTTTCGGGCGGAGCCTTTCGTCATCGCAGGGCCGCCGGTGTTACGCCGCGAGGGAGCGCAGCACGTAGGGCAGAATGCCGCCGTTCCGATAATACTCGAGCTCGTCGAGGGTATCGATCCGGCAGGTGAGCGGCACGTCCTGTACGGTGCCGTCGGCCGATTTGATCTGCGCCACCATGGTCTGGCGGGGTTTCAGATCACCCGACAGGCCCAGCAGGGTCACGGTCTCGTCGCCCTTCAGGCCGAGGGAGGCCCAGGACGTCTCGCCCTGGAACACCAGGGGCACGATGCCCATGCCGACGAGGTTCGAGCGGTGGATGCGCTCGAAGCTCTCGGCCACCACGGCGCGGACGCCGAGCAGCTTGGTGCCCTTGGCCGCCCAGTCGCGCGACGAGCCGGTGCCGTATTCCTTGCCGGCGAAGACGACGAGGGGCGTGCCCTCGGCCTGATACTTCTGCGCGGCGTCGTAGATGAACATCCGCTCGCCGGAGGGCTGGAACAGGGTCCAGCCGCCCTCGACCACGGCGCCGGATTCGTCGCGGACCATCTGGTTCTTGATGCGGATGTTGGCGAAGGTGCCGCGCATCATGACTTCGTGGTTGCCGCGGCGGGTGCCGTACTGGTTGAAGTCCTGCACCCGGACCTGATGCTCCTGCAGGTAGGCGCCCGCCGGGGAATTCGCCCGGATGTTGCCCGCCGGCGAGATGTGGTCGGTGGTGATGGAATCGAGGAACAGGCCGAGGATGCGGGCATCGACCACGTCCTCGACGGGGGCCGGAACCTTGGTCATGCCCTCGAAATAGGGCGGGTTCTGCACGTAGGTCGACGTCGAATCCCAGGCGAAGGTCTCGGCCTCGGTGACCTCGACGGCCTTCCAGTAATCGTCGCCGCCGAACACGTCGGCGTAGCGCGACTTGAACAGGGCCGAGGTGATGTTGGCCTCGATGAACTCCGCCACCTCCGCCGTCGAGGGCCAGATGTCCTTGAGGTAGACGGGCTGGCCGTCCGAGCCGGTGCCGAGGGGCTCCGTGGCGAGGTCGATCTGCATGGAGCCGGCCAGGGCGTAGGCCACCACCAGGGGCGGCGAGGCGAGGTAGTTCGCCCGGACATCCGGGTTCACCCGGCCCTCGAAGTTGCGGTTGCCCGAGAGCACGGCGGCGGCGACCACGTCGTTGTCGTTGATGGCCTTCGAGATCGCCGCCGGCAGCGGGCCGGAATTGCCGATGCAGGTGGTGCAGCCGAAGCCGACGAGGTTGAAGCCCAGGGCATCGAGGGGCTGCTGCAGGCCGGCGCTTTCGAGGTACTCGGCCACCACCTGGGAGCCGGGGGCGAGGGACGTCTTCACCCACGGCTTCGAGCGCAGGCCCTTGGCCACGGCGTTGCGGGCGAGGAGGCCGGCGCCGATCATCACGCTCGGGTTCGAGGTGTTGGTGCAGCTCGTGATGGCGGCGATGACCACGTCGCCGTGGCCGATGTCGAAGTTGGCGCCCTCCACCGGGTAGCGCCGGGCGATGTCGGCGGCGCGCTTGAACTCGGTCTCCATGGAGCCGGCGAAGCCGGGTTTGGCCGCATCGAGGAGCACCCGGTCCTGCGGGCGCTTGGGGCCAGCCAGCGACGGGCGCACGTCGCTCATGTCGAGCTCCAGGGTGTCGGTGAAGACCGGGTCGGGGGTCTGGGCGTCGCGCCACATGCCCTGCGCCTTGGCGTAGGCCTCCACCAGGGCGATGCGCTCGTCCGTGCGGCTCGTGACCGTGAGGAAGTCGATGGTCTTCCGGTCGATGGGGAAGAAGCCGCAGGTGGCGCCGTATTCCGGGGCCATGTTGGAGATGGTGGCGCGGTCGGCCACCGCCATGTCGTCGAGGCCGGGGCCGTAGAATTCCACGAACTTGCCGACCACGCCCTTCTTGCGCAGCATCTGCGTGACCGTGAGCACGAGGTCGGTGGCCGTGGTGCCCTCGGGCAGCTTGCCCGACAGCTTGAAGCCGACGACCTCGGGGATCAGCATGGACAGGGGCTGGCCGAGCATGGCGGCCTCGGCCTCGATGCCGCCGACGCCCCAGCCGAGCACGGCCAGACCGTTGACCATGGTGGTGTGCGAATCGGTGCCGACGAGGCTGTCCGGATAGGCGATTTCGGTGCCGTCTTCGGCCTTGGTCCACACGGTCTGCGACAGGTACTCGAGGTTGACCTGGTGGCAGATGCCGGTGCCGGGGGGGACGACGGAGAAATTGTCGAAGGCCGACTGGCCCCATTTCAGGAAGGTGTAGCGCTCGCCATTGCGCGAATATTCGAGCGCCACGTTGTCGGCCAGGGCCTTCGGGGTGCCGAACTCGTCGACGATGACCGAGTGGTCGATGACGAGGTCGACGGGCACCAGGGGGTTGATCTTTTGGGGGTCACCCCCGAGGGCGACCATGGCGTCGCGCATGGCGGCGAGATCCACGACCGCCGGCACGCCCGTAAAATCCTGCATGAGGACGCGGGCGGGGCGGAAGGCGATCTCGGTCTCGGTCTTGCCGCGGTTGTCCAGCCACGCGACGGTGGCGGAGATGTCGGCCTTCTTCACCGAACGGTCGTCCTCGAACCGCAGGAGGTTCTCGAGGATCACCTTCATGGAGAACGGCAGGGCGGTGGCGTCGGCCAGGCCCGCCTTCTCCGCATGGGCGATCGAGTAGTAGGTGTAGGACTTGTCCCCGACGGTGAGGGTCTGGCGGGACTGGAAGCTGTCGAGCGATGCCACGGCGTTATTGATCCTCGCGAGCGGTTGGTCGAACACGCGCAGGCATAACCTGCGCCACGAAATTCGTGCTCGGCTGGGTGCGCTGGTGAGCGCGCGCCGCTCCGGGGGTGCCCGGACAGGTTGTTGCGCGAAGGGCGATTTGGACGCCCTGAGACTCGCGCGGCGCAGCCTGGGCTCGGTATAGAACACTTCGAAACTGGCCGCTACGGGTGGGCCGTGACACGGCCGTGGGTCTGTCGCCGGCGGGAGGGGCTATGCTGCGACGAGGTGCGCGAAATCCGCGCCTTCGGCCACGTGTTCGGAGGCATCGAGGATTTCGATCCCGACGACCCGTCCGGCCGCATCGAAATCGAGCATGATGCCCGGGCGCACCTCCTCGCTCCCGACGATCGTGGCGTCGGCGAGCTGCACGTAGAGTGCGTCCGCCTCACGGTCATACCAGGATTTCATGCGTGCCGGGTCTCCGCCCACGATCGAGGAAGGCTGTGATCCCGTGAAAGGTCGCGGCCGAGCGTACCACATAAACCACGCGAAGCACGCGGCCGTCCCGTTCCGGCAGGGCGCGGAAGGCCCGCCTTCGATCCGGATGCCGGGGATCGGGCTCCACGGCATCCGGGGCCAGGATCGTGCGCTCCACCCAGGCCTGGTCGAGAGAACGCAGCGCGATCTGGTCCCGCGCGTGTTGCGTGTAGGTGAAGATCGGGACCAGCATGAGACCCGCCCGGCGCAGCCTGAACCCGGCATAGAACACGTCGAACCTGGCCGCTACCGGCGGCCCGACAGAGCGCCGCGTCTGTTGGCTGTGGGGGGCGCCCACCTGCCGGCTGCGTGGACGTCATGGGTGGAAGCGCGCTAGATTGGGCTCTGGACCGGAGATGCCGATGATCGCCCTTCGCCTGCCGCATGAGATCGAGGATCGCCTCGCAGCCCTGGCACGGCGCACGGGCCGCAGCACGGACGACTACGCTCGGGACGCGATCCTCGATCACCTGAAGGATATCGAGCAAGATATCGAGGATGTGGAATTGGCCGAAAGCCGGCTCGAAGCCATTCAGCGCGGAGAAGCTGGTACGATTCCGCTTTCCGAGGCGATGGCCCGGTATGGCCTGGCGGATTGAGTTCGACCGTTCGGCCGAACGGGAACTCGCCAAACTCGATCCCGCCTCGGCCGAACGGATCCTCAGGTTCCTACGCCACCGGATTTCGCCCCTCGACAATCCCCGGGTGATCGGCAGTGCCCTCACGGGCACCCGGCTCGGGCACCTCTGGCGGTATCGCGTGGGTGATCGTCGGTATCGAGGACCACGCCTTGCGAATCCTCGTGGTGAACGTCGGAAATCGCCGCTCGGTCTATCGCTGAGATCGTTTTGCGGTAGACGCGTCTTCGACGACGCGTGATAGCGCGGTCACACCTTCCCTGAAGGCTTACGGACAGGCGCTTGATCCAGACAATCCCGTGCGGCTGACCGCCCAAAACCTCACCGTCCGCCGCTCCGGCCGCCGCATCTTTTCGGACGTGTCGTTCACCGTCGATGCCGGCGAGGCCCTGATGGTCACCGGGCGCAACGGCGCCGGCAAGTCGACCTTGCTCGCCGTGCTCGCCGGCCGCCTCAAGCCCGAGGCCGGGACCCTCACGGTGGCGGGGGTCGGCGAGGCGACCCTGCCCGAATGCCTGCACGTAGTCGGCCACCGCGACGGGCTGAAGAGCCCGCTCACGGCGGAAGAGAACCTCGCCTTCGCCCGTGACCTCCTGGGGATGCCCACCGCGAGCCCGCGCGCGGCCCTGGAGGAACTCGGCCTCGGCCACGCGTTGAAGCTGCCGGTGGCCTACCTGTCCGCCGGGCAGCGCCGGCGGGTGGCGCTCGCCCGCCTCCTGGTGTGCCGGCGGCCGCTCTGGCTCCTCGACGAGCCGACGGCGGCCCTCGACGTCGCCTCGCAGGGGGTGCTCTCCGGCATGATGGCGCGCCACCGGGCGGAAGGCGGCCTCGTCATCGCGGCGACTCACCAGGCCCTCGGCCTCGACGGCGCCCGCGAGCTCCGCATCGAGCCGGCCCGACCCGACGCACGGGCGTCCCAAGCCGCCGCGGCCGGAGACGTGTGGTGGTGATGCGCGCCCTGAAAGCCCTCGTCGCCCGCGACTTGGCACTCGCCGCCCGGGTCGGCGGCTCGGGGGCCCTGTCCCTGGTGTTCTTCCTCATGATCGTGGCCGTGGTGCCGTTCGCCCTCGGGCCCGACCTCAACCTGCTGTCGCGGATCGGCCCCGCCATCCTGTGGCTGGCGGCGGTGCTCGCCACCCTCATCGGCCTCGACCGCCTGTTCCAGGCCGACGAAGAGGACGGCTCCCTGGACCTCATGACCGGCGCGCCGGTGCCCATGGAGCTCGTGGTTCTGGCCAAGGTCCTGGCCCACTGGCTGACCACCGGCCTGCCCCTCGCGCTGGCCGCCCCCCTGTTCGGCCTGCTCGTGGCGCTCGACGGCACGGCCATGGCCGCCACCAGCCTGACCCTGCTGGTGGGCACCCCGGCCCTGACCTTCATCGGCGCCGTCGGCTCGGCCCTCACCGCCTCGATCCGGCGCGGCGGGCTGATTCTGGCCGTGGTGGTGCTGCCCCTGATGATCCCGACCCTGATCTTCGGCGTCTCGGCGAGCGAGGCGGCCCTCGGCGGCACGGTGCCGTTCACGACGCCGCTCGCCATCCTCGCCGGCCTCACCCTCATCGCCGGGGTGGTCGGCACCGTGGCGGCGGCGGCGGCCCTGCGCTGGAGCGAATGACGGGTCTGTGACCTTCGGTCCGGCGAACCGGGCCGGGGCCCGGCGCTTGTCCCGTCGAAGGCCCCCGACGGGGGCCGCCCGACGGAGTTCCCATGGTCGATTACCCCAAGCCCCCGTTCCCGCAGCCGCCGATTCCCTATCCGGGCCGGTCCGGTGAGATGAATCCGAAGCCGGACCACGGCGAGGACAGCTACCGGGGCTCGGGCAAGCTCACCGGCAAGGTCGCACTCATCACCGGCGGCGACAGCGGCATCGGCCGGGCGGTGGCCATCGCCTATGCCCGCGAGGGCGCCGACATCGCGCTCAGCTACCTCGACGAGCACGACGACGCCAAGGACACCGCCGCCTGGGTCGAGCGCGCCGGCCGCCGCGTCGTCCTGCTGCCCGGCGACGTCGCCGATCACCGCCACTGCGCGAGCCTCGTCGAGAAGACCGTCGCGGAATTCGGCCGCCTCGACATCGTGGTGAACAACGCGGCGTTCCAGAAGCTCGCCGACACCCTGGAGGACATTGAGATCGCCGACTGGGACCGGCACTACGCCGTCAACGTCCACGCGATGTTCTACATCCTCAAGGCCGCCTCGCCGCACCTGAAGCCGGGGGCGTCCATCATCAACACCTCGTCGGTGAACGCCAAGAACCCGGTGGAGCAGCAGCTCGCCTACTCGTCCACCAAGGCGGCCATCGCCAACATGACCACCAACCTCGCCAAGACCCTCGGGCCGCGCGGCATCCGCGCCAACGCGGTGCTGCCGGGGCCGATCTGGACGCCCCTGATCCCCGCGACCATGTACACGGAGCAGGTCGAGACCTTCGGCTCGAAGACGCCGCTCGGCCGCCCCGGCCAGCCGGCCGAACTCGCCGGCGCCTACGTGCTCCTGGCCTCGGACGAAGGCAGCTACATGAGCGGCGCGATGATCGCCGTGACGGGCGGCATGGTCACGATCTGATGTCCCTCCGGTGCCTCCCCGGCCGGGGAGGCACCGTCGACGGCGTCACACCACGGGGTCGGCGTCGATCCGAATCTTCAGGATGGCGTAGGGCGGCGTCTGCGCGTCGGTTCCGCCATTGTATTCCGGCCGGCGGTTCACCTGGGCCGACGAGATGTGGAGCCAGCGGTCGGGGGTGATCCAGAACGTGTCGGCCCAGATCAGGCGCGGGTCGGAGGCCAGGATCTCGACGGTGCCGTCGGGGTTGCGCCGGCCCACCGCGTTGAACTCCTGCAGGGCGAGGTAGACCCGGTCCTTGGAATCCGTGGTGAGGCCGCCGGTCATGCCCTTCTCGCCGAGGTCCTCGACGCTGGCCGCCACCGCGGCGTCGGTGGCCTGCGGATCAAGGAGGGTGGCGGTGTCCACGGCGTAGAGGTGCCGGCCGATGAGGGGGGCGTAGTACAGGCGCCGTCCGTCGGGGCTGAGGGCGATGCCGTTGGCGCCGCCCTGGACCGGGCGGGGCGGGCTGTTCGCCTTGCGCTGGACCACGGCCCGGCCTTCAACGAACTTCGTCAGCCCCTTCTGCGACTTGGTGCTGGCATGGCCGTGGAGGCGCCGCACCACCCGCCCGGTGGCGAGGTCGACGGCGAGGATCGCGCCCTCCCCGTCCTGGCCCTGGTCGGTGATGTAGGCGCGGGCATACCCGTCGCGGATGTCGATGCGCAGGTCGTTGAGGGACGAGGTCGGAGCGATGCCGGATTCGAGCGGCACCATCCGGAGGATGCGGTTCTGCACGATGTCCATCTGCACCAGCTTGGCGCCGCCCTTCACCGGCGGCCCGGAGCCGTCGGGCAGGCCGGCATCGAGGAGCCACAGGGTGTCGTCCCGATCGAACACGCCGTTGGGCACGTGGAACAGGCTCGCCTGGGGTTTGGTCGTATCGGGCTGGTTGGTCGCCAGGTCGGGATAGGCCCGCACGGCCCCGCCCGGAAGCACCTCGCCGAGGGTGTAGGGCACCTTGGCGTCGAAGCGCGGCATCATGATGAAGGCCCGGCCCCCGCGCGCGATGGCGAGGCCCGTCGGCGTCGAGGGCGCGTCGGCGGTGAAGGCGAGTTCGAGGCCGCCGGGCGTGCGATCCGTCGTGACGGGCCCAGGGGCCATCGCGGCAGGTTCGGATTTCGCCGTCGCGCCGGAGGCGGACAGCACGGCGGCCCCGGTGAGGCCGGCGGCACCGCCGAAGCCGGCGGCGAGGAGGTCGCGTCGGGCAAGCGTCATGATGGATCTCGGATGTTCGAACGAAACAAAAATCACCCGTGGGCCGCGCCGCGGACCTTGAGGTCGATGGCCAGGATGGCGGGGCCGGAGGCGATGAAGAGGCGGCGCCCGTCGGGGCCGCCGAAGGTGACGTTGGCGGCATCCATGGCCGTGGCGATCCGGCCGAGGCGCCGGCCGTCCGGTGCGTAGACCCGCACGCCGTCGCCGCAGGCGGCGTAGACCCGCCCGTCGGCGTCGACGGTGAGCCCATCGGGCACGCCCGCCTCCACGGTGGCGAAGGGGCGCGGGGTCCCGAGGGTGCGCCCGTTCTCCACGGGGAAGGCCATGACGGCGCGGGCACCCTCGGGATTGAGGGAGCCGCCGGTGTCGGTGACGTAGAGGAGGCGCCCGTCCGGGCTGAAGGCGAGGCCGTTGGGCTGGTCGAGGGCGTCGCTCATGCCCGTGAGCGTGCCGTCGGGGTCGATGCGGTAGACCCGCCGGGCGGCCTGTGCCGGCGTGCGCACGATCCCCTCGTCCGGCATGGCGATGCCGAAGATCGGATCGGTGAACCAGATCGCGCCGTCGGGGGCCAGGACCGCGTCGTTGGGCGAGTTCAGGGGCTGACCGCCGTAGCGGTCGGCCAGGACGGTGAGCGACCCGTCGGCCTCGGCCCGCACCACCCGCCGGCCCCGGTGCTCGCAGGTGACGAGGCGGCCCCCGGCGTCGAGGGTGTTGCCGTTGGCGTTGGCCGACGGGTCGCGGACGGTTTCGACCCGGCCGTCGTCGCCGATGACGAGCATGCGATTGGCCCTGACGTCGCTGAAGACGAGGCCGCCGAGGGCGGGCGCGTAGCACGGACCCTCGCACCAGCGCCCCCCGGAATACAGGGTGGCGAGGCGCGCCTCCGCATCGACCACGGCGGCGAAGGCCGGATCGTCGGCCCGCAGGGCTTCGGCGAGGGCGCCCCGCGGGGCGGCCGCGAGGGCGAGGCCGAGGCCGGCCCGGCGGAGGAAGCTGCGTCGGAGCATCGTCGCCCAGAATTCGAGGAATGAGATTCGAGGAATGGGGTTCGGGGACCGGGCGGCCCGCGGCCGCCCGGTCCGTCGGGTCAGCGCGCCGGCTTGGTCGAGCCGGTGGCGTCCCCGGTCGGCTTGAAGCTCCACAGGTCGGTGGGCAGGGCCGCCGGGGCGTCGGGCTTGTAGAAGGCCGAATCCTGGATGCGCGAGGTGGTGACGTAGAGCGTCCCGTCCGGGCCCTCGCCGAAGGTGTCGGGCCAGCGCAGGCGCGCGTCCTTGATCACGGTGGCGGTCGCCGAGCCCTTGGCCGAGAGGTCGCGCACCTTGATGGAATCGTCCTGGGGCGAGGTGATGTACATCCGCCCGTCGTGCCGCGAGATGATGAGCCCGTCCGCCGGGCCGTTCTCGCCCACGACGGCGATCTTGCCCGCCAGGCTCTTGTCGGCGAGCCCCGTCGGCATCAGGGCCGTGGCGACGCCGTCGGCCAGGGCCTCCGTCGGCAGGCTGTAGAGGGTCTTGCCCTTGATCGCCTGCCAGTAGAGGGTCTTGCCGTCCGGCGAGAGGGCGAGGCCGTCGGCGGCGAACTCGACGCCGCGCCCGTCGGGCCGGCGCAGGGGCTTGCCGTCATAGGTCACGGTCACGCCCTTGTCGGGCTGCGTCGAGGGATCGCCGTCGAGGACGCGGCGGGACACGCCGCTGTCGAGGTCCACCACCACCAGGGCCCCCCGTGCGCCCGAATCCGTGAGGTAGGCGGTCTTGCCGTCGGGCGAGAAGCGCACGTCGTTGAGGTAGGAGCCCTGGGGCGCCACCGTGTCGTCGAACGCGATGGTCCGGCCCGGCTGGTTGGTCTTCAGGTCGATCTCGACGAGCTTGGCGCCGCCCGGCACCAGCGCCCCCATGGCGGGGGCGGCGGGATCGAGCACCCAGACGTTGCCGTCGGGGCTCGCGACCACGCTCTGGACGCAGATCCAGTGATCCTTGGCCGAGACCTCGTCCTTCTTCGCGTTGCGCCAGGAATTCCACGCGGCGTCGGGGAAGGGCATGACCTTGCCGTCCTTCACCTCGGCGACGGACACCTCCGTGTCCTCGGTCCAGCGCGGAAAATTGACGAAGATCCGGCCGTCCTTCGACACGGTGACGCCGGTGACCTGATGCTCGAAGCTCGCGACCTTGGTCAGCGCCGCCCCGGCGGGGGCCGGCTGCGCCACCGCGGGGGCGCCCCCCGGAACGGTGCCGGCGACGAGGGCCGCCAGGAGGGGGACGGCCAGGGAGACGAGCGGGGTGGCGGTGCGGGCCGAAGTTGCGGTGCGGGCCGAAGGAGATGTCATGTGTTGAGGCATCGCGATCTCATGGACGAGGATCTGACGAACGGGACGTTCGGGGTTCGGGCGGACAACGCACGGACCCGCGGCCAAGCTTCATCGGATTTCCCGGGCCGGTTCGACGCATGTTCGACGCATGGCAAACCGGCGCCGCGACGGCGCGAACCGCCGCGATCCCGTCGGATCGTCGGCGAAGCATGATGTGCGGAACCGGAATTCCAGTAACGGATCCGTGATGAGTTTCGCTTGCCGGGCACGGTGTTTGAAATACCAAATCCAGATCTCCCTTTATTTCCATATTAGGGGATTATTAGGGATGTTCGTCATACTGGTTCGGAAACGCGATGGAGCAAGTCCGGCGTGGGGGGATCTATGTTGTTTGATTCGGGCGCACGCGCGACACTGGACGCCATCGATCGATCGCAGGCCCGGATTGAATTCGATCTCGACGGCACAGTCCTCGACGCGAACGCCCTCTTTCTCGGAGTCGTCGACTACGGCCTCGACGAGGTGAAGGGCCGGCATCACAGCCTCTTCGTCACCCCCGAGGAGCGGGAGAGCGCGGCCTACAAGACCTTCTGGGCGGACCTGCGCGCCGGCCGGCATCAGGCGCGGGAGTTCATGCGGATCGCCAAGGGCGGTCGCGAGGTCTGGATCCAGGGCTCGTACAACCCGGTCCTGAACCGGAGCGGCAAGGTCGTGCGGGTCGTCAAGTTCGCCACCGACATCACCGCGCAGAAGCTGCGCGCCGTCCTCGACGCCGGCCAGATCGCGGCGATCCACCGGTCCCAGGCCGTCATCCACTTCACCCTCGACGGCGTCGTCACCGACGCCAACGCGAACTTCCTCGCCGCCCTCGGCTACCGCCTCGACGAGATCAAGGGGCGGCACCACAGCCTGTTCGTGGCGCCGGACGAGCGCGACGGTTCGGCCTATGCCGGATTCTGGCGCGCCCTGGCCGACGGCGAGCACCAGTCGGGCGAGTTCAAGCGCTTCGCCAAGGGCGGGCGCGAGGTCTGGATCTACGGGGCCTACAATCCGGTCCTCGGGGCGGACGGCAAGCCCTACGCGGTGGTGAAGTTCGCCACCGACGTCACGGCCCGGGTCAACGAACGCAACCGGCGTCTCCAGGGTCAGCGCGCCATCGACCGCGACCTCGGCCAGATCACGCAAGCCATCTCCGACGTGAGCCAGCGGGCGGCGACCACGGCGGAGGCCGCGGCGCAGACCTCCGGCAACGTCCAGGCCGTGGCGGCGGGCGCCGAGGAATTCTCGTCCTCCATCGAGGAACTGAGCCGGCACGCCGTCGAGGCCAAGGGCGCGGCCGACGAGGCCGTGGCCCGGGCGGGCGAGGCCGGGACGATCATCTCCGGGCTCACCGCCTCGGCCGAGAAGATCGGCGAGGTCATCGGGGTGATCCGCTCCATCGCCGACCAGACCAACCTGCTGGCGCTGAACGCCACCATCGAGGCGGCGCGCGCCGGCGAGGCGGGCCGGGGCTTCGCCGTGGTGGCGGCGGAGGTGAAGGCGCTGGCCAACCAGTCGTCCCGCGCCACGGAGGAGATCGGCACGCAGATCGCTGCGGTGCAGAATTCGACCAACCAGGCCGTGCGCGCCATCGAGGCCATCGGCCGGACCATCGGGCATCTCAGCGAGATCTCCCTCAGCGTCTCCTCGGCGGTGACGGAGCAGGCGGCGGTGACCCGCGACATGTCGGTGAACATGCACAACGCCGCCCAGAGCGTCGAACTCGTCCGCCAGACCATGGACGGCATCGCCCGGGCGGCCCACGACGTCGACGCCTCGGTCCAGGCGGTGAGCGGAGCGGCCCGCGCCCTGGCGTGACGCCGCGAGGGGGCTGCCCGACACCGTGCGGCAGCCTTCTCATCCGATCCTCCGGAGTGCCCATGTCGCTTGCGGGATGTGTCGCTTGCGGGATGTGGTGAAGCGCGGGTCCCCTCTCCTGGAAGGAGAGGGACAGGGTGAGGTGTGTGGATTCTCCGGACAGTTCACGACCCTCACCCCAACCCTCTCCCAAACAGGCGAGGGAGTTCTGGTGCGATCACTCGATCCGAAGCGATCCGTTGAAGTTCCGTCCTATTCCAGGTCCTGCAGGTGGCGGGCGGCGATGAGGGAGGCCGCCGTGCGGTTCTCGACGCCGAGCTTGGCGTAGATGCCCTCCAGGTGCTTCGTCACCGTGCGGGGGCTCAGGCCCAGGATCTCGCCGATGTCGCGGCTGGCCTTGCCGCGGGACAGCCACAGCAGCACCTCGGCCTCGCGCCCGGTGATGGGCAGGCGCGTGCGCAGGCGTTCGAGCCCGGCCTCCGTCGGGTCCCGGGCGAGGCGCAGGAGGATCTCGTCGCCGGTCCCGCCGATGAAGCTCACGGTGTGGGCGACCCCGCCCCGGTCGGTCAGGGCCAGGGGGGGCGAGGCCGTGCCGGCGAGGCAGGCCCGCAGCCAGGACAGACCCCGGGGCGGAAGGCCGTCCGGGTCGGTGAGCCCCGCGAGCAGGCGCGCGGCCTGGGGCGTCGACCACAGGACCGCGCCCCGCCCGTCCACGGCGAACAAGGTGCGGCCGGTGGTGTCGAGGGCGGCCCGCGCGCTCTGGGCCGCCCGGGCCCCGGCGAGGTGGACCCGGATGCGCGCCAAAATCTCGTCCGGCGCGATGGGCTTCGTGACGTAGTCGACCCCGCCCGCTTCCAGGCCCTTCACGATGTGCTCGGTCTCCGACAGGCCGGTCATGAAGATCACCGGCACGTGGGCGAGGTGGCCCCTGGCCTTGAGGCGCCGGCAGGTCTCGAACCCGTCCATGCCGGGCATCACCGCGTCGAGCAGGATGATGTCGGGGGTGATCTCGTCGACGAGCGCCAGGGCGAGGTCGCCGGCCACCGCCACCAGCACCGTGGCGCCCGAGCGCTCGATGGCCTCGGTGAGGAAGCTCAGGGTGTCGGGGGAATCGTCGACCACGAGGACGATGTCGCGGTGGGGCTCACGCATCGGCGGCGGGCTCCGCCACCGCCTGCGCGTCGCGCAGGGCTTCGAGCACGCTCAAGACGCGGCGCAGGTCGTAGGCCTCCACGAGGCCGCGCAGCTGCACCAGAAAGGCCGTCGGCGGGTCGGGTTCGTCCGCCAGGGCGGCGAGCTTCGCCGACAGGCCGCGGACGTGGCCGATCCGGGCGAGGCGCAGGAGATCGGCCACGGCCTCGGGCCGGGGGGGCGGCCCCGCGGCCGTGGCGGGGGCGCGCGCCGGCTCCGGCGCGCTCCAGGCGAGGCCGAGCAGACCGGTGACGACCTCGAGGAAATCGCGCAGGTCGAACGGTTTCGCGATGATGGCGTCGTGGGGGGCGTCGTGCCCCCGCGACGGGCTGATCTCGTGGACGTTGGCCGACATCATGGCGATCCGGGCGGTCTGGCCGGCCTCACGCAAGGCCCTGGCCAGGACCCAGCCGGTCATGCCCGGCATGGCGATGTCGAGGAGGAACAGGTCGGGGGGATGCGCGGCGGCGAGCGCCAGGCAGGCCGGGCCGTCTTCGGCTTCGAGGACCACGAGGCCGAGGGGTTCGAGGATGTCGCGCATGAGGCCGCGATGGGCGGCGTCGTCGTCGGCGACCAGGATGGTGCGGCGGGCGCCCGAATAGGTCCGGGCCGCGTCGGGCGCCTGGGCCGGCAGCCGCACGGGCTTCGGCCGGGCCACGGAGGCGAGCATGAGGCGCAGGCGAAAGCAGGTGCCCTGCCCCACCGTGCTCTCCACGGTGATCTCGCCGCCCATGATCTGCGCCAGGAGATGCGCGATGGTGAGCCCGAGCCCGGTGCCGGGGGTGGTCAGCGCCGCCGCCATGGAGCCGCGCTCGAACGGCTCGAACACCCGCTGCAGGTCGGCCTCCGGGATGCCGAGGCCGGTGTCGCGGATGGTGAACACGGCGATCTGGCTGCGATAGGCGAGATCGAGGGCGATGTGCCCGCGCGGCGTGAACTTCACGGCGTTGGAGAGAAGGTTGAGCAGGATCTGGCGCAGGCGCTTCTCGTCGGTGGCCACCACCGTGGGCAGGGTGGCCGGCCGGGTGAAGCGGAACTCGAGGCCGGCGCCCTCGGCCTGCAGGCGGATCATGTCGCCGATCTGGTCGAGGAAGTCGGACAGCCGGATCTCGTCGCGGTGGATCTGCAGGCGCCCGGCCTCCATGCGGGAGATGTCGAGCAAGCCGTCGATGAGGCCGGACAGGTGCTGGGCCGAGCGCCGGATCACCCGGATGCCGTTCCGGCGCGGCGCCGGGATGGAAGGGTCGCCCTCTAGCAGCTGGGCGTAGCCCAGCACGGCGTTGAGGGGCGTGCGCAATTCGTGGCTGATGCCGACGACGTAGCGGCTTTTCGCGAGGTTCGCCGCCTCCGCCGTCTCCTTCGCCTCCTGGAGCTTGCGGTCCGTGACCTTATGGGCGGCGATCTCGGCCTGGTAGAGCCCGGTCTGGCGGGCGGTCTCCTCCAGGGCGACGTGCCGGCTCTCCTGGGCCAGCACGAACAGCCACGCGACGATGCCGAGGATCACGATGAGGATGAGGAACACGGAGGTCAGCGCGGCGGCCAGCATCTCGCGGTGTTCGGGGTGTTCGGCCACTGCGCCCGCATGGACGATGCCGAGGATCAGCGCCACGGCGCCGACCAGGGTGAGCATCAGGGCGAGGTAGCGCCCGAGGGGCGCGCCGATCCAGATCGCCGTGCGCGCCGGCAGGATTCCGGCCAGAACGCCCTGGGCCTGGGCCTCGAGGCGGCCGTGCGGCTTGCACAGGTCGCCGCAGCGGGCGTCCAGGGAGCAGCAGAGCGAGCAGATCGCCCCGCCATAGGCCGGGCACTGGGCCATGTCCTCGGGCTCGAACGGGTGCTCGCACACCCGGCAGGTGATGGCGGTCCCGGTCCAGTCGGTTTTGGGCGTCCGGGCGAGGTAGTAGCGGCCGCCCGTGGCCCACGCGATGGCGGGGGCGGCCACGAAGGCGACGACCAGGGCCAGCATCGGGCCGAACGGGGTGAGGGTGACGCCGAGCCAGCCGAGATGGGCGGAGAAGCCCGACAGCATCGACAGGGCCATGGCGCCGGTGCCGACGGGGTTGATGGCGTAGAGGTGGGCCCGCTTGAACTCGATGCCGGGGGGCGACAGGCCGAGCGGCTTGTTGACGGCGAGATCGGCACTGAGCGCCCCGACCCAGGCCGAGACCACCACGGCGTAGAGGCTGAGCGTGCTCGCCAGGGTCTTGTCGATGCCGAGCTCCATGAGCAGGAGCGCGATGGCGACGTTGAACACCAGCCAGACGACGCGGCCCGGATGGCTGTGGGTGAGGCGGGAGAAGAAGTTCGACCAGGCGATGGAGCCCGCATAGGCGTTGGTGACGTTGATCTTGATCTGCGAGACCACGACGAACACGGTCATCAGGGCGATGGCGGCGGGGCCGGGCGCGACCACGTAGCCGAAGGCGATCGTGTACATCTGCGTCGGCTCGGCCGCCCGGTCGGCCGGCACGCCGTGGCGCAGGGCCAGGATGGCGAGGAACGAGCCGAGCAGGATCTTGAGGAAGCCCGGGACGATCCAGCCCGCCCCCGCCCCGAGGACGGCGGCCCACCAGCGGCGCTCCCTTCCGGGTTCCATCGCGGGGACAAATCGCAAAAAGTCGACCTGCTCGCCGACCTGCGCCAGGAGGGCGAGGAGGATGCCGGTGGCGAGGCCGAAGCGGGCGAGGTCGAACCCGCCGCCCGAATCGCCGGGGTAGCCGAGCCAGTCGTCCACCGGCGCCCCGCCCTGCCAGACGATGCAGGCCAGCGGCAGCAGGTTGAGGACGATCCACAGGGGCTGGGTCCAGATCTGGAACCGGCTGATCAGGGTGATGCCGTAGACGACGAGGGGAATCACCGCCACGGCGCTGACGAGGTAGCCCAGCGCCAGGGGCAGGCCGAAGCACAGGTGCAGGGCCATCGCCATGATGGCCGCCTCGATGGCGAAGAATAGGAAGGTGAAGCTCGCATAGACCAGGGAGGTCACCGTCGAGCCGATGTAGCCGAAGCCGGCGCCGCGGGTGAGCAGGTCGATGTCGACGCCGTAGCGGGCGGCGTAGGCGCAGATCGGCACCGCCGTGGCGAAGATGATGAGGGCCACCACCACGAGGGCGGCGAGGGTGTTGGTGAAGCCGAGGCCCAGCACCAGGGTGCCGCCGATGGCCTCCAGCGCCAGGAACGACACGGAGCCCAGCGCCGTCTGCGCCACCCGCAGGCCCGACCACCGCCGCGCCGATTTGGCGGTGAAGCGCAGGGCGTAGTCCTCCAGCGTCTCGTCGGCGACGAAGCGGTTGTAGTCGCGCCGGATCGGCAGGATGCGCTGGTGCTGGGGCATGGCTCGGCAGAGGGGTAGCACGTGCGGGCCGCGCCGCCGAAAGGTCCCGCATGACAGGGTCGTGGTCCAAGCCCCTTGGACGAAGGGTTTCGGACGATGCGCCTCCGTCCGGGTCCGCTCCATACGCAAGACTGCGTATCGACCGCATCGCAATCCACGGCCTAGCCTTTGCGTATCGATCCACGGCTCTTCCGACGGGCCATGCGACGGCGATCAGGGATTTTGGGCACGATGGCAGACAGCAAGGGCAACGGCCTGCAATCGGCGCTGCGGCGCAGGCTTCTCATGGGGCTGGCCGGCGTGCCGGCCATGGCCCTGATGCCGCGCATGAGCTTCGCGGCGGGGCCGGCGACGGCCACCGTGAACACCACCGGCCTCGCGGTGACCGACACCGAGGTCACGGTGGGCATCCTGCATTCGGCCACCGGCACCATGGCGATCTCCGAGACCGGCTCGATCCAGGCGGAAAAGCTCGCGATCTCGCAGATCAACGAGGCCGGCGGCGTGCTCGGCCGCAAGATCAAGATCATCCAGGAGGACGGCGCCTCCGACTGGCCGACCTTCGCCGAGAAGGCCAAGAAGCTCCTGGTCAACGACCATTGCGCCGCCGTGATGGGCTGCTGGACCTCGGCCTCCCGCAAGGCCGCCCTGCCGGTGTTCGAGCAGTACAACGGGCTCCTCTACTACCCGACCTTCTACGAGGGCCTGGAGCAGTCGAAGAACGTCATCTACACCGGCCAGGAGGCCACCCAGCAGATCCTCGAATCCCTGAACTGGGTCGCCAAGGAGAAGGGCGCCAAGACGTACTTCTTCATCGGCTCCGACTACATCTGGCCCCGCACCTCGAACAAGATCGCCCGCAAGCACATCGAGAACGTGCTCAAGACCAAGGTCGTGGGCGAGGAATATTTCCCCCTCGGCCACACCCAGTTCAACTCGGTGATCAACAAGCTCAAGCTCACCAAGCCCGACGTGATCTTCACCGACGTCGTCGGCGGTTCGAACGTGGCGTTCTACAAGCAGCTCAAGGCGGCGGGCATCGACCTCTCGAAGCAGACCCTGCTGACCATCTCGGTGACCGAGGACGAGATCGACGGCATCGGCGGCGACAATATCGCGGGCGCCTATTCCTGCATGAAGTACTTCCAGTCGCTCAAGAATCCCAACAACGAAAAGTTCGTCGCCGCCTTCCACAAGATGTGGGGCGAGAAGACCGTCATCGGCGACGTGACCCAGGCGGCCTATCTCGGGCCGTTCCTGTGGAAGATGGCCGTGGAGAAGGCCGGCTCCTTCGACGTCGACAAGGTGGCCGCCGCCTCCGCCGACATCGAGTTCAAGGAGGCCCCCGAGGGCTACGTCAAGATCCACCCGAACCATCACCTCTGGTCGAAGACCCGCGTCGCCAAGGCGCTCCCGTCCGGCCAGTTCGAGGTGGTCTACGAGAGCCCCGCGCTCATCGAGCCGAACCCCTTCCCGAAGGGCTACCAGTAGGCCCCCCCCGCGCGCGCGCTGGATCGGGTCCAGCGGGCGCGGGTCCCCTCTCCTGGAAGGAGAGGGACAGGGTGAGGTGTGAGACCTTTTCGGAGAGTTCGCACACCTCACCCCAACCCTCTCCTTTCAGGAGAGGGAGCGCGTCGCGGCCCTTCAGCGGAGGGCCGCGTCCGCTCCGAACGGCCTGATGCTTGCAGAGCCGTCGCTGAATCCTTCGGAAGGTCGAAAAGAATGCTCGGCGACTATTCCCTCACGGACCTCAGCTCGATCTTCGTGATGCAGGGCTTCGCCGGGCTGATCCTGTTCTCGGTCTACACCCTGATGGCCCTGGGGCTGGCGATCATCTTCGGCCAGATGGGGGTGATCAACATGGCGCACGGGGAGTTCATGATCCTCGGCGCCTACATGACCTACTTGTGCTCGGGCTTCTTCCAGACCTACCTGCCGGCCCTGTTCCCGGCCTACTTCTTCGTTGCCATGGGGCTGGCCTTCGTGGCGTCCGGGGCGCTCGGCATGCTGGTGGAATGGACGCTGATCCGCCACCTCTACAAGCGGCCGCTGGACACCCTGCTCGCCACCTGGGGCCTGTCGCTGATCCTGCAGCAGGCCTACCGGACGATCTTCGGCGCCCGCGAGGTCGGCGTCGAGCTGCCGTCCTGGCTCATCGGCTCAGTGCAGGTCACCGACACCATCGAGATCCCCATCAACGGCATGTTCGTGATGGCGATCACCCTGCTCATCACCGCCGGCGTCGCGCTCCTGATGTACCGCTCGCGCTTCGGCGCCCAGGTCCGCGCCGTGGTGCAGAACCGGCCCATGGCGGGGGCGGTGGGCATCGACACCGAGCGGGTCGACCGCCTGACCTTCGGCCTCGGCTGCGGCATTGCCGGCGTCGCCGGGTCGGCCTTCACCATGGTGGGCTCGACGGGGCCGACCTCGGGCCAGCTCTACATCGTCGACACCTTCCTCATCGTGGTCTTCGGCGGCGCCGCCTCCCTGCTCGGCACCATCGCGTCGGCCTTCTCGATCTCGCAGACCCAGTCGACCCTCGAATTCTTCCTGTCGGGCTCCACCGCCAAGGTGATCACGCTGCTGGCCGTCGTCGGCATCCTGATGCTGCGGCCGCAGGGCCTCTTCACCCTCAAAGTCCGGCGCTGAGGAGCTCTTTGCCATGACCCGCGCCCCATCCCAGAGCGTCCACGACAACCCGTTCATGAAGCCCATGGAGTGGGTGAGCCTCGCGCTCCTGGCCGCCGTGATCTTCCTCGTGCTGCCGATGCTCCTCGACGCCTTCCGCCTCAACCTGGTGGGCAAGTACCTCACCTACTCGTTCGTGGCTCTGGGCCTCGTCATCTGCTGGGGCTTCGGCGGCATCCTGTCCCTCGGGCAGGGCGTGTTCTTCGGCCTCGGCGGCTACCTCATGGCCATGTACCTGAAGCTCGAAGCCTCCAGCGTCGCGAACACCAAGATCCAGTCGACGCCGGGCATCCCCGACTTCATGGACTGGAACCAGATCACCGAACTGCCGTGGTTCTGGAAGCCGTTCACCAGCCTGCCGTTCACGATCCTGGCCGTCCTCGTGGTGCCGGCGTTCTTCGCCTTCGTCATCGGCTCGGCCATGTTCCGCCGCCGCGTCGGCGGCACCTACTTCGCCATCATCACCCAGGCCATCGCCGCCATCCTGACCATCCTCATCGTCGGCCAGCAGGGCTATACCGGCGGCATCAACGGCATCACGGACCTGCGCACCCTGAACGGCTGGGACATCCGCACGGACCGCGCCCACAACATCCTCTACTTCCTCAACGGCGGCCTGCTCGTCGCCTGCATCCTGTTCGCCCAGTACGTGAAGCGCTCGAAGCTCGGGCGCATCCTCGTCGCCATGCGCGACAAGGAGGACCGGGTCCGCTTCTCCGGCTACCAGGTCGCCAGCTTCAAGACCTTCGCGTTCTGCCTCGCGGCGGTGTTCGCCGCCATCGGCGGGGCGATGTTCACCCTGCAGGTCGGGTTCATGTCGCCGTCCTTCGTCGGCATCGTGCCCTCCATCGAGATGGTGATCTACGCCGCCGTCGGCGGGCGCCTGTCCCTGTTCGGCGCCGTCTGGGGCACGCTCCTGGTCAACTGGGCCAAGACCAGCTTCTCGGAGAGCTTTCCGGAGCTGTGGCTGTTCGGCCTCGGCGGCCTGTTCATCCTCGTGGTCCTGGCCTTCCCCAACGGATTGGCCGGCATCTACCGGACCTACGTCGAGCCCCGCCTGACCCGGCGCGTGAAGGCCCTCGCGCCCGCGCCCGCCGTCGCCCTCCCCCACGCGGCCGAGTAGGATTTTTTCGGAATGAACGCCGCGCTCCTCCCCTCGCACATCATCGGTGCCGCCCCGGCGGAAAAGGACTTCCTGCTGGCGGTGGAGGCGCTCACTGTCTCCTTCGACGGGTTCAAGGCGGTGAACGACGTCTCGTTCTACGTCGACCCGAACGAGATCCGCGTCATCATCGGCCCCAACGGCGCCGGCAAGACCACGGTGCTCGATCTCATCTGCGGGCGGACCAAGGCCAGCTCCGGCTCCATCAAGTACAAGGGCCAGGAACTCACCAAGCTGTCCGAGAGCGCCATCGTCCAGGCCGGCGTCGGGCGGAAATTCCAGACGCCGTCGATCTACGACGACCTCACGGTGTTCGAGAACCTGGAGATCTCGTTCCCGCGCGGCCGCTCAGTGTTCGGGGCGCTGACCTTCAAGCGCGACGCCGAGGTCCGCGACCGCATCGAGGAGGTCGCCCACATGATCTTCCTCAAGGACCAGCTCTTGGAGCGGGCCGAGTTCCTCAGCCACGGCCAGAAGCAGTGGCTCGAGATCGGCATGCTGCTGATCCAGGACCCGGAGCTGCTCATGCTCGACGAGCCCGTGGCCGGCATGAGCGTCGGCGAGCGCATCAAGACCGCCGAATTGCTCAACCAGATCATCGTCGGCCGCTCGGTGCTGGTCATCGAGCACGACATGAAGTTCGTCGAGGACATCGCCCACCGGGTCACCGTGCTGCACCAGGGCAAGGTTCTGTCGGAGGGCTCGATGGAGCGGGTCAAGAACGACCCGAAGGTCATCGAAGTCTATCTCGGCCACTGAGGGGGAACGGGTTCATGCTCCAGACCACGCCTGCCCCCTCCCCTGCACCCCATCTTCAGGGCGGCGTCCAGCCGATGCTGGCGATTACCGATCTCCACGCCGCCTACGGCCAGAGCGAGGTGCTGCACGGCCTCGATATCGCCATCGCGCCCGGCGAAATCGTCGCCGTCATGGGCCGCAACGGCATGGGCAAGACCACCCTGATGAAGACCCTGATGGGCATCGTGCCGGTGAAATCCGGGTCGATCCGGGTCGACGGCACCGAGGTCGCGGCCCTGAAGAGCCACCAGCGCGTGGCGCGCGGCCTCGCCTACGTGCCCCAGGGCCGCATGATCTTCTCGGCCATGACCGTGCAGGAGAACATCGAGACGGGCTTAACCGTCACCAACGAGCGCCGGGTGCCGGGGGAACTCTACGAGATGTTCCCGGTGCTCCTCGAGATGAAGGGCCGGCGCGGCGGCAACCTGTCCGGCGGCCAGCAGCAGCAGCTCGCCATCGCCCGCGCCCTCGCCAGCCGGCCGAAAGTGCTGCTGCTGGACGAGCCGACGGAAGGCATCCAGCCCTCGATCATCCGCGAGATGGGCCGGACCCTGAAGAAGATCCGCGACGCGCGCGGCCTGTCCATCGTGGTCTCCGAGCAGGTGCTGAGCTTCGCCCTCGACGTCGCCGACCGGGTGCTGGTCATCGAGAACGGCCACATCGTCCACGAGTCGCTCCGCGCCGACATCGACGAGGCCCAGGTCGCCCGCTTCCTCTCGGTGTGAGTTTTTCGCGAGGGGTCACGAAGCCCCTCGCCGACCTCGAAACATCATCGCTTGCGCAAGGCCGTCCCACCGGCCTCCGCGAAACGGGGACGCCTGTCCTCACGTCCAGGGAAGGGAGCAGAGACCCATGGCAGAGACCCTGATCAAGGTCGATCTCACGCAGTCGGCCTACGACAACGACATGGTCCACAACCGCTGGCACCCCGACATCCCCATGGTGGCGATGGTCAAGCCCGGCGACGACTTCATCGTCGAGACCTACGACTGGACCGGCGGCTTCATCAAGAACAACGATTCCGCCGACGATGTGCGCGACATCGACCTGTCCATCGTCCACTTCCTGTCCGGCCCCATCGGCGTCGAGGGCGCCGAGCCCGGCGACCTCCTGGTGGTCGATCTCCTCGACATCGGCGCCAAGCCCGAGAGCCAGTGGGGCTTCAACGGGTTCTTCTCCAAGAAGAACGGCGGCGGCTTCCTCGACGAGCACTTCCCCCAGGCCCAGAAGTCGATCTGGGACTTCGAGGGCATGTTCACGAAATCCCGGCACATCCCCGGCGTGCGCTTCCCCGGCCTGATCCATCCCGGCCTCATCGGCTGCCTGCCCGATCCGAAGATGCTGGAGACCTGGAACACCCGCGAAAAAGCCCTGTTCGACACCGACCCCAACCGGGTGCCGGCGCTCGCCACCTTGCCCTTCGGGCCCACCGCCCATATGGGCCGGCTCAAGGGCGAGGCGAAGGACAAGGCGGCGGCCACGGGCGCCCGCACGGTGCCGGGGCGCGAGCACGGCGGCAATTGCGACATCAAGGACCTGTCGCGCGGCTCAAAGATCTACTTCCCGGTCTACGTGCCGGGGGCCGGCCTCTCCATGGGCGACCTGCATTTCAGCCAGGGCGACGGCGAGATCACCTTCTGCGGCGCCATCGAGATGGCGGGCTGGGTCCACCTCAAGGTGAGTCTCATCAAGGACGGGATGTCGAAGTACGGGATCAGGAACCCGATCTTCAAGCCGTCGCCGGTCACGCCGCAATTCGACGACCACCTCATCTTCGAGGGCATCTCCGTCGACGAGTACGGCAAGCAGCATTACCTCGACGTGACGGTGGCCTACCGGCAGGCCTGCCTCAACGCCATCGAGTACCTGAAGAAGTTCGGCTATTCGGGCGCCCAGGCCTACTCGATCCTCGGCACGGCGCCGGTGCAGGGCCACATCTCGGGCGTCGTCGACATCCCCAACGCTTGCGCGACCCTGTGGATTCCGACGAAGATCTTCGAGTTCGACATCAATCCGGGGGCGGACGGGCCGACGAAGTTCCTGGACGGCTCGATCCAGATGCCGCTCTCGCCCGACTTGTGAGAGCGACCCCGCGCCTCCGGCCCGGCGCGGGTCCCCTCTCCTGGAAGGAGAGGGACAGGGTGAGGTGTGGGACCTTTTCGGAGATGTCCCACACCTCACCCCAACCCTCTCCTTTCAGGAGAGGGAGCACGGTGCGCCCGCACGCCGCGCGGCGGGCCGCCTTCATGCTTCGAGCTTCGAGAGGCCCCCATGCCGGTCTACGATTATGCCTGCGCCGCCTGCGGGCCGTTCACGGTCCTGCGGCCCATGGCGCAGTTTCAGGACCCGCACGACTGCCCCGATTGCGGGGCGGAATGCGGCCGCGCCTTCCTCACCGCGCCGAACCTCGCCTCCATGGATGCGGGGCGACGAAAGGCCTTCGCCACGAACGAGCGGAGCCAGCACGCGCCCCGCAAGTCGTCCGGTCACGGCCCCGGCTGCGGCTGCTGCTCGGGCGCCAAGGCGAAATCCAACCCACCGGCCGCCAAGAGTTTTCCCAATGCGCGGCCCTGGATGATCAGCCACTGATCCACTTTACCCTCTCCCCGCTTGCGGGGAGAGGGCCACGGACCCCTTGCCGGGTCCGTGGCAAGCGGAGGCGAAGCCGCAGCGAGGGTGAGGGGGCGCGAACCGATGAGACTCCCTCGGTGGCGCCCCCTCACCTTCGGCTGCCGCCTCGCCGCGCTCCCCGACGAGGGGGAGACGCGGCCCTCTCCCCGCAAGCGGGGCGAGGGGATGCACACATCCGCCAGGGTCCATAAGGGAAACATCACGCCATGATGCACGGAGACATTTCGTCCAGCGCCGACAGCGTCGGCGTCGCGGTGGTGAACTACAAGATGCCTCGCCTCCACACCAAGATGGAGGTGCTGGAGAACGCCCAGAAGATCGCCGACATGGTGGTGGGCATGAAGTCCGGCCTGCCGGGCCTCGACCTCGTGATCTTCCCCGAATACTCGACCCACGGGATCATGTACGACGCCGCCGAGATGTACGCGACGGCGACCACGATTCCGGGGGCCGAGACCGAGATCTTCGCCGCCGCCTGCCGCAAGGCGAAGGTGTGGGGCGTGTTCTCGCTGACCGGCGAGCGCCACGCGGAGCACCCCAACAAGGCGCCCTACAACACCCTGATCCTGATGAACGACCAGGGCGAGATCGTGCAGAAGTACCGCAAGATCATGCCGTGGACGCCCATCGAGGGCTGGTATCCGGGCGACCGCACCTACGTGTCCGATGGCCCCAAGGGCCTCAAGGTCAGCCTCATCATCTGCGACGACGGCAACTATCCCGAGATCTGGCGCGACTGCGCCATGCGGGGGGCCGAACTCATCGTCCGCTGCCAGGGCTACATGTATCCGGCGAAAGAGCAGCAGATCCTGATGTCGAAGGCGATGGCGTTCGCCAACAACACCTACGTGGCGGTGGCCAACGCGGCGGGGTTCGACGGCGTCTACAGCTACTTCGGCCACTCGGCCATCGTCGGCTTCGACGGGCGCACGCTGGGCGAATGCGGCGAGGAGGAGATGGGCATCCAGTACGCCGCCCTGTCGAAGTTCCTGATCCGCGATGCCCGCGCCCACGGGCAATCCGAGAACCACCTCTTCAAGCTGCTCCACCGCGGCTACACGGGCATGATCAACTCCAAGGAGAACCATCACGGGCTGTCGGAATGCCCCTACGACTTCTACCGCCGCTGGATCGAGGACCCCGACGGCACCCGCGACGCCGTGCGGGCCATCACCCGGCCCGGCGTCGGCACCGAGGAATGCCCCATCGAGGGCATCCCTTTCGTCGGCAAGGCCTTCGTTGACAAGGGCGAGGGCCCGCCCGACCCGCCCTGAGCGTCGCGTGACGCGCTCCGAGCGGGGTCACCGCGACCCGGCCGAACAGGTCTCGACGGGCACCGGGACCGGTCCGGCGACGACAGGGCCGACGGCGCCCGCGCCGACATCCCCGCGGCGGGCCGTCAGGACGAGGCCGAGGGCGAGGGCGGCGATGCCGGCGCCGAGCCAGGGCAGGCTGCCGTAGCCCATCCCCAGGGTGAGGGCGCCGCCGCCGAGCGCCGCGCCGGTGGCGTTGCCGAGGTTGAACGCGCCCTGGTTCAGGGTCGAGGCGAGGTTGGGCGCGTCGGTCGCCGCCTCCACCACCCAGACCTGCAGGGGCGAGACCAGGGCGAAGACCAGGGCGCCCCAGACCGGCAGGGTCAGCACGGCGGGGATCGCCGACCGGCTGGTGAAGGCGAACAGCACCAGCACGGCGACGAGGGCGGAGAAGCTCCCGATCACCGTCGCCATGAGGCGCCGGTCGGCGAGGCGCCCGCCCGCGAGGTTGCCGAGGGTGAGGCCGATGCCGAACAGCAGCAGGGCCCCGGTCACCTCCCGCGGGGTCAGGCCGCTCACCTCCGTGAGCAGGGGCGCGATGTAGGTGAACACCGTGAACAGGCTGACGGAGGCGAGCGTGCTCACCAGCATGGGCAGCAGCACCGCCCAGCGCCGCAGGGAGCGGAACTCCCCGGCGAGCCCGCCGCGCGAGCCCGGCAGGCCGCCGGGCACGAACGCCGCGATGGCGGCCGCCGCGATCACGCCGAGGCCCAGCACCGCCCAGAACGTCGCCCGCCAGCCCGCGACCTGGCCGAGCGCCGTGCCGAACGGCACGCCCAGCACGTTGGCGAGGGTGAGGCCCGTGAACATCAGCGCCACGGCCTGCGCCCGCTGCGCCCGCGGGACGAGGCCGCTCGCCACCACGGCGCCGATGCCGAAGAACGCCCCGTGGGCGAAGGCCGTCACCACGCGGGCCAGCATGAGGAATCCGTAGCTCGGCGCGAGGGCGCAGCCGAGATTGCCCGCGAGGAACACCCCCATGAGCACGAGCAGCGCGACTTTTCGCGGCAGCCGGGCCGTGGCGATGGCGACGAGGGGGGCGCCGACGGCGACGCCGAGGGCATAGCCCGACACCAGGAGGCCGGCCCGGGGGACGCTGACCCCGAAACTCTCGGCCACCTCCGGCAACAGGCCCATGATCACGAATTCCGTGGTGCCGATCCCGAAGGAGGCGGCGGCCAGGGCCAGGATCGGACGGGACAACATGGCGACGCCTCGCGCTCGGGGCCCCGGCCCGGACGGCGCGCGGCGATCACGCTGCAATGCAGCATGGGCCCGGGCTATCACGCGTCGCCGCCGGCACCGATGCCGCAGGTTCGCGGGTCTCCTGCGCGCGGAACATGGAACGCACGGGGGATCGGACGGACGTTCGCCAAACTCCGTCCCTCGCCGAAACGACGAAGGCCACCCCCGCCCTGCGGGGATGGCCTCGGTTGCATCGGCTTCCGGACGTCGGAGCGACTCAGGCGTCGACCTTCTTGCGGGGACCGCGGCGCTTCTTCTCGGGCGCGGCGGGGGCCTCTTCCTCCTGCGGCTCCGGCTCGGGGGCGCTGACCACCTCCTCGGGGGCGGCCTTGGCGAGGCCCTTGCGGCGCTGCTGGCCGAGCCCGAGGGCGCGGGCGAGTTCGGAGCGCTGCTCGGAATAGCTGGCCGAGGTCATCGGATAGTCGGGCGCCAGGCCCCACTTGGCGCGGTACTGCTCGGGGGTCAGGCCGCGCAGGGTGAGGTGCCGGCGCAGGGTCTTGTACTGCTTGCCGTCCTCGAAGCTGATCAAGTAGTCGGCGGTGATCGAGCGGCGGATTTCCTGGGGGGTGGCCTTGGGCGGGCCGGTCTCGACGGCCGGGGCGCCACTCGCCGTCACGCCCCGGATCGCCTCGTGGACATCGCTGAGCAGCTTCGGCAGCTCGGCGCTCTGCACGTGATTGTTACTGACATAGGCGGAAACGATATCTGCCGCGAGCGTGATCAGGCGGGCAGCATCGGACTCTGTTTCGGTCATGATCTCATCACCATTCTCAACTTAAGTCATAAGTCGCTTTGATCGTAGGCTCAAATCTTTCCGCAAGCAATATTTTACCGTACTGACCTGCGCGTTTTTCACGAGTAGTTGTGGATTAAGGGCCGTTTCTCGCGCTGCATAGGTAGCCTGGCGCGTTGACCCGCAGGGGTTGTTCGCGCGGGCGGCGGCGTCTCGGCTCGGCTTCGCCGGATTCGGCGTTGCGGCGAGGGTGATCTTGTCGATTGCCGTCGTGACCGACGGCTCCGCTGAGAAAGCCTTTCGCGGGTGCTGATCTGGACGGACGCGATACTGTCCCGTTGCGGGTCGACCATCCTGCCCTGCGACCGGCACGGACGAATCCGCCCGGATCACAACGCACCAACGATCATGCCTTGTAAAAGTTTCAATACTGGCATTGCCACGACTAAAACGTCTTGGCAATGGCGTATCGGGGCAGACGCCGCATCGAAGCGAAGATCAGCGGTGGGAAATTTTCGTTGATCCTCCGGTGGGGGCGACGGAACCCCTGCGCTGCTCCAGAGAAGCCGGAGTTTGCGGACCGCTTTCTCGCTGTACGGGTCGGTTCTTCGTTGTCCGGAAGGAGCCGTTGCCTGAGCGGGCCGGTCAGACCCCCGTCGGGATTATCCCGCGGCCGGACGCTCGCGTCGCGAACCGGGACCGGCACCGGGTTTTGCTGGCGGCGCGGCGCCCGAATCGGATCGTTAACGGTCCGCTAACCATGGGGGCGGCAAATCTTGCCGGGTCCGACTGGACGGGTCCGACTTGGCGGCCCCCGATCCGGCGGATTACGAGGTTGACGATGAGCGAGACGGCCGCCGCCGCGCCGGCTCCCGGTCCGGGTTCGGGAATGACTGTCGGTCAGTTCGCGAGCTTCGCGATCCCCAACCGCGCCAATCTCCACGCCCTGTCCAAGCGCACGGACCTGTTCTTCGCCACCGCCGTGATGGGCATCCTCACGGTGCTCATCTTTCCCCTGCCGGCGTTTCTCCTCGACCTGCTGCTGGCCGTCTCGATCATCATCTCGGTGCTGATCATGATGACGGGTCTGTTCATCGACAACCCCCTCGAATTCACCGTCTTCCCGACCCTGCTCCTGGTCGCGACCCTGCTGCGCCTCGCCCTCAACCTCGCCTCGACCCGCCTCATCCTCGGCCACGGCCACGAGGGCACGGCGGCGGCCGGTCACGTCATCGAGGCGTTCGGCAATTTCGTCATGGGCGGAAACTTCGTCATCGGGATCATCGTGTTCGCGATCCTGATCATCGTGAACTTCGTCGTCATCACCAAGGGTTCGGGCCGCATCGCCGAAGTCGCGGCGCGCTTCACCCTCGACGCCATGCCGGGCAAGCAGATGGCCATCGACGCCGACCTCTCGGCCGGCCTCATCGACGAGAAGGTGGCCAAAGCCCGCCGCTCCGCCCTGGAGGAGGAATCCTCGTTCTTCGGCGCCATGGACGGTGCCTCGAAGTTCGTGCGCGGCGACGCCATCGCGGCCCTGCTCATCACCTTCATCAACGTCATCGGCGGCATCATCATCGGCGTCGCCCAGCAGGGCATGCCCTTCGGCGCGGCGGCGAAGACCTACACCCTGCTCACCATCGGCGACGGCCTCGCGAGCCAGGTGCCGGCCCTCATCGTCTCGGCGGCGGCCGGCATCCTCGTCTCGAAGGCGGGCGTGAAGGGCTCGGCCGACAAGGCCCTGGGCAAGCAGCTCGCAAACTACCCCAAGGCGCTCGGCATGTCGTCGGGCGTCATGGTGCTGATCTCGCTCCTGCCCGGCATGCCGATGCTCCCGTTCCTGGCGCTCGCCGGCGCCTCCGGCTACGCCGCCTGGCACTTCGCCAAGGTCGCCCGCGAGGCCCCGCCGCTGGATTCCGACGGCGCGCCCATGGACGCCACGGCCGTGGCCGCCGCCCAGGCCGCCAAGGAGGAGACCGTCACCGACCTCCTGAAGCTCGACGACCTCAAGCTCGAGATGGGCTACGCGCTCCTGGCCCTCGTCAACGGGCCGGAGGGCCAGGACCGGCTCACCGACCAAATTAAAGCCCTGCGCCGCCAGCTCGCGGCGGAGCTCGGCTTCGTGATGCCGTCCGTGCGCATCCTCGACAACGTCCAGCTCGACGCCAACGCCTACGTGGTGCGGGTCAAGGAGATCGAGGCCGGCACCGGCCAGATCTTCCCGGGCCAGTTCATGGCCATGGACCCCATGGGCGGCCAGGTGCAGCTCCCCGGCCAGCACATGCTGGAGCCGACCTTCGGCCTGCCCGCCACCTGGATCGACGCGAGCCTGCGCGATCAGGCCCAGCTCAAGGGCTACACCGTGGTGGATGCCGCCACCGTGGTCTCGACGCACCTCACCGAGATCATCAAGGCCCACGTCTCGGAACTGCTCAGCCACGTCGAGGTGCAGAAGCTCCTGCGCGAGGTCTCGAAGGACCATTCGGACTTGCTGAAGGAGGTGATGCCGAGTCAGATCGCCTCCACGGGCATCCAGCGGGTGCTGCAGTTCCTCCTGGCCGAGCGGGTCTCGATCCGCGACCTCGGCGCCATCATCGAGGGCGTGGCGGAGGTCGCCGGCCACGTGAAGAACCCGCGCGACATCGTCGAGCACGTCCGCGCCCGCCTCGGGCGCCAGATCTGCGCCCAGTACCAGGGGCCGGACGGCATGCTGCCGATCATCACCCTGTCGCCGGCCTGGGAGCAGGCCTTCCTCGAATCCATCGCCGGCGAGCGCGACGAGCGCTACCTCGCCATGCAGCCCTCGAAGCTGTCGGAATTCGTCAACACCGTGCGCGACCGCTTCGAGACCGCCGCCCGCATGGGCGAGATGCCGGTGCTGGTGACCTCGGTCCAGGCCCGGCCGTTCGTGCGCTCCATCATCGAGCGCTTCCGCCGCGAGACCCCGGTGATGAGCCAGGCCGAGATCCACCCCCGCGCCCGCCTGCGGACGGTGGGGTCGGTCTAGGGATTTTTTTGGGGGTCGCGATCGCCCTCGCCCCGCACGCGGCGACAGGCTTCAAAGATCTCGTGGGACGCGCGGGTGCCCTCTCCTGGAAGGCAGGGCGATCGCAGATGATGGTCGCGGTCTGAAGCCGCCGCCGAATGGCGTCGGCGAAGAAGCAGAGTCCTCAGTGCGCAACCCCTCGCCCCGCTTGGCTGGGGAGAGGGACGCGTCTCCCCCTTGCCGGGGAGCGCGTCGAGGCGGCAGCCGAAGGTGAGGGGGCGATTCCGAGTGAGGCTCCTCCGACGAAGCCCCCTCACCGTCGCTGCGGCTCCGCCTTCGCTCGCCGCAGGCACGACGGGGTGCCTGCGGCCCTCTCCCCGCAGGCGGGGAGAGGGGGATGCGCGCACACGCTCTGCGCGAACGGGCAAGGGCCGGCCCAAACGCATGCACCCCTCTGCCATCGCCCTGCCCCGCAAGCGGGGCGAGGGAATGCGCGACCGACTCGATTCATTCCTCAAAGCGCCCTGCCCGATGGTGCAAGGTGCCCGAGTTCGACGGGCCGTCTTTCAGCCCGAAACGATCACACCCGGTTCTTGCGCACCCGCGCGTCGATGGCCTTCGGGTCGAGGCCCGGCGCCGCGAGCGGCGCGGCGGGCGCCGCCTCGGCCGGTTCGCCCTTGATGGCGCTGGCGAGGCGGTTGCGCTCGTAGAGCAGCACCACGACCACGGAGATGAGGAACGGCACCCAGAAGTAGAACAGCCGGAACACCAGCAGGGCGGCGATGATGGACGGGCGGGCGACATCCGGCATCGCCACCACGAAGACGAGCTCGAACACGCCGAGGCCGCCGGGGGCGTTCGACACCAGGGCGGCGGAGAACGAGGCGAGGAACACCGCGAGCACCACGAGGAAGCCGGGGTTCCCGGCCTCCGGCAGGGCGAAGTAGATGATCCCGGCGGCGCCCAGCAATTCCAGCGGCGCGGCGATGATCTGCCGGACCATGATCTGCGGGCGCGGGTATTGCAGCTTGAAGGTGCGGATGGTCAGGGGCTTCAGGCGCAGGAGCGAGCCGACGACGTAGAGGGCGACGAACCCGAGCAGGGCGGCGCCGAGGATGCGGGCGGTGGCCGGATCGGTGAGCACCGACGGCAGGTAGCCGTTGAGCCGGGTCAGGGTGTCGGGCAGGGCGACGAGGACGATACCGCCGAGCAGGATCGTGCCGAGGCCGAAGGTGAACGAGCACAGGGCCACCAGCACGGCGACCTGGGCCGCCGACAGGCCCTTGGCGGTGTAGGCGCGGTAGCGCACCACGGCGCCGGAGAACACCGAGGCGCCGATGTTGTGCGACAGGGCGTAGGTGGTGAACGAGCAGACCGAGACGAAGAACCACGAGATGTGGCGGACGCCGAGATGCAGCAGGGCGATGCGGTCGTACCAGGCCAGCGCCGCGTAGGCCACGAGGGTGGCGAGGCCCGCCAGCAGGAAGCGGTGGACCGGAATCTCCGCAAAACTGCTCTTGATCTCGGCGAGGGAGATGCCGGCGAGCTCGCGGTAGAGCAGGTAGCCGGAGACGATGACGGCGGCGAGGCCGATGATCGGCCAGATGAAATCGTTGATCTTCTTCATGATCGACAGGTCGAGCCCCACTAAGCGGGCCCTCCCTGCACGACGATGCCCGGCGCCGCAAGCGAACGCCGCGGGCGAACACAGGGGGGTGGGCCGAGCCCGGGAGGACACCGGCAGGATCGGGTGATGTCACCCGATCATGACGGTTTCGTGCCGGAGCCGCGGATGCCACGCCCCCGCGAGGTCATGGAAAGCCCCTGCGAGGTCAGGGGAAGTCCCGGCGGGGTGTGTGTCGGGTCAGGCGCGGACGCGGGACAGGCCGATGCCGTCCATGGCGGCCTGGTCGCGGGCGGCTTCGGCGGCGCGCTCGGCGGTGCGCTCGCGGTCGTCGAGGATCTCGATCTTCTTCAGGTCCTCGAAGGCCTCGCCGAGCTCGGCCTTGGCCTCGGAGAGCTGGCCTTCGAGGGCGGCGGCGGATTGGCGCATGTTGTCCCGGCGGGCGGCGGCCGCGCGGGCATAGGTCGGATAGGCGAAGTGGGCGGTGTCGGTGATGCCGGCGCGGCCCTCCTCGTGGGCGACCTCGCGGTCGAGCTCGAGGGCCATGCGGGTGAAGTCGGCCATCATCATCTCGATCTGCGTCACGCGCCGACGCTTCTCGTCGACCTGGAAGCGTCGCAGCCGGATCAGCGTGTCACGCGATTTCATCTGATGGTCCACTCCACGCAACGCACGCATGTCCCGGGTCGTCCGCACCGAGGTCCGGGGACCGCGCCGCGTCGATCAGGGGCCGCCGACGATCTCGGCGAGGCGTGAGTAACCCTGGCCGATCGAAGTTGCTTCTTCCTTACCCTGACCTAGAAAAGCCTCCAGAGCGGGCATCAAAGCCACCGCTTCGTCCACTTCCGGCGAGGCGCCGGCGCGATAGGCGCCGAGGCGGATGAGTTCCTCCATGTCGGCGTAGGTCGAGAGGATGCGCCGGGCCCGCCGCACCGTCGGCAGGTGCGCCGGATCGCAGGCCTTCGGCATGGTCCGCGACACCGAGCGCAGGACGTTGATGGCCGGGTAGCGCCCGCGCTCGGCGATGCCGCGCTCCATGACGATGTGGCCGTCGAGGATGCCGCGGACGGCGTCGGCCACGGGCTCGTTGTGGTCGTCGCCCTCCACCAGCACGGTGAACAGGCCGGAGATCGCCCCCTGCCCCGTGCCCGGCCCGGCCCGCTCGAGCAGGCGCGGCAATTCGCTGAACACCGTGGGGGTGTAGCCCTTGGCCGTGGGCGGCTCGCCGGCGGCCAGGCCGATGTCGCGCTGGGCCATGGCGAAGCGGGTGATCGAATCGATCATGCACAGGACCTGGGCGCCCTGATCGCGAAAGTATTCGGCCACCGCCAGGGTGACGTAGGCGGCGTTGCGGCGCATGAGGGCCGGCTCGTCGGAGGTCGCCACCACCACGACGGAGCGGGCGAGGCCCGCCGGGCCGAGGTCGTCCTGCAAAAATTCCTGGACCTCGCGGCCGCGCTCGCCGACGAGGCCGATCACGGCGACGTCGGCGGCGGTGTAGCGGGCGAGCATCGACAGGAGCACCGACTTGCCGACGCCGGAGCCGGCGAAGATGCCCATGCGCTGGCCGGCGCACATGGTGAGGAAGGTGTTGATGCAGCGGATGCCGAGATCGAGGGGCGGCCCGACCCGGCGCCGGGCATGGGCGGGCGGCGGATCGGCCCGCAGGGGATAGATCACCGGCCCGTGGTCGAGGGGGCCGAGGCCGTCGATGGGCCGCCCGAGGGCGTCGATGGTGCGTCCGAGCCAGGCCGGCGACGGGCGGATGGCCCCGGCGGCCTCGTCGCGGACATAGGCCGGGCAGCCCCGGCGCACGCCCTCGAGGGAGCCGAACGGCATGGCCAGCGCCCGGTCGCCCTGGAAGCCGATGATCTCGCAGGGCACGGCGCCCAAAGCGTTCTCCACGGCGATGTCGAGGCGCCCGCCGAGCCGCATGGCGGCCACGGGGCCGGCGACCTCGACGAGGAGGCCGCGGATCGCCACGACCCGGCCGTAGATCTCCAGGGCCTCGACCCGGTCGAGGGCGGCGCGCGCCCCGGCCAAGCGCAGGCGCGTGCCGCGCGGGTCGCTCACGGCTGATGCCGTCCGGTCATCGGCGTTCCCTCAACCCTTCGTTTACCGCTCTCCTTAACACTGCGGCTGTCGGGCCGGTAGCGGGCCCCGGCTTCCGGGCCGGGACGTGGCGATTTCGCAAGCGGCGGCATGCGTCATCGCGGGATCGTGTCCCCGGAGCGACAGCACGCGGCCCGATGGGGTCGGGACAGGGCTTGGGGAGGGTTCTTCAGGTGGTGCATGAAGCGGAGAGCCCGCCCGTCGAGAACAGAGCGCCAACGGTTGCGGGCGTTGCCGGACGACGTGTCCAAATCGCCGCTTGCGCCCGTGAATCAGGTTTTGTTAACGATTAACCAATAGCGTTTCACGTCAATGACGAGGGAGCGTCCGCCGCGGGCCGGTGGCGGACGAAGGCGGGGGTGTGCCCGTACGCTTGCACACGGCCGGCCGGGCTGGGGACCGACGATGCGGGTACTTCTGATCGAGGACGACAGCGCGACGGCGCAGAGCATCGAACTGATGCTCAAATCCGAGAGCTTCAATACCTACACCACCGATCTCGGTGAGGAGGGGATCGATCTCGGCAAGCTCTACGATTACGACATCATCCTCCTCGACCTGAACCTGCCCGACATGTCGGGCTACGAGGTCCTGCGGAATCTTCGCGTCGCCAAGGTGAAGACCCCGATCCTCATCCTGTCGGGCATGGCCGGCATCGAGGACAAGGTGAAGGGCCTCGGCTTCGGCGCCGACGACTACCTGACGAAGCCCTTCCACAAGGACGAGCTCGTCGCCCGCATCCACGCCATCGTCCGCCGCTCCAAGGGCCACGCCCAGTCGGTGATCACCACCGGCGACCTCATCGTCAACCTCGACCAGAAGACCGTGGAGGTCTCGGGCAGCCGCGTGCACCTGACCGGCAAGGAGTACCAGATGCTGGAACTCCTCTCGCTCCGCAAAGGCACGACGCTCACGAAGGAGATGTTCCTCAACCACCTCTACGGCGGCATGGACGAGCCCGAGCTGAAGATCATCGACGTGTTCATCTGCAAGCTGCGCAAGAAGCTGGCGAACGCGTCGTCGGGCAAGAACTACATCGAGACCGTCTGGGGCCGCGGCTACGTCCTACGCGAACCCAACGAATCCGAGGAGCGCATCGCCGTCTAGGCGACCGGCGCGTCCCGACGAAAAAGGCCCCGCTCGCGCGGGGCTTTTTTCGTTTCGGCCCGGTCGCATCCCGTCCGGATCGCGCACCCGCCGATGCCGCGTTCCGCGAATCCCGGACACGGGCCGGCGGCGTCGGAGCGGGGCGATCCGGTCCGACGCCGCCCGCACCTGCGCCGCAGCCCTACAGCCCCACCACCCGGCGCAGGGGCGGTTGGAGGGCGGAGGCCATGGCCGCCGCCGGCAGGCCCGTGGAGGCCCGCGCCGGGGCCGCCGCCTGGTTGTACAGGCCGCGATGCTGGGCGTTGGGTGCGAGGCGGTCGGTGAGGCCGATCACCGTCTCGGCCGCCCCGAGGAGGACCGCGCCGTCGGGTGCCAGGCTGGCGCTGATCCGGGCGAGGACGTCGCCCTTGGTGGCCGCATCGAAGTAGATCAGCACGTTGCGGCAGTAGACGATGTCGAAGGTGCCGAGCTGATCGAAGGGCTGGAGCAGGTTCAGGGGCCGAAAATCCACCATCTGGCGGAGGTTGGCGGCGATGCGCCACTGCTCGCCGACCTGCTCGAAATGCTTGATCAGGAGCTGGACCGGCAGGCCGCGCTGCACCTCGAAATGGCTGTAGAGCCCGGCCCGCGCCCGCTCGAGGACCTCCGTCGACAGGTCGGTGGCGACGAGGTCGACGGTCCAGCCGGCCAGGCGCAGGGCGGCCTCGTGCAGCATCATCGCCAGGGAATACGGCTCCTGGCCGGTGGAGGCGGCGGCGCACCAGATCCGCAGGCGGCGCTGGGCGGCCCGCCGGGCCATGGCCTCGGGCAGCAGCACGTCGCGGAACAGGTCGAAGGGCGCCCGGTCGCGGAAGAAGAACGTCTCGTTGGTGGTCATGGCCTCCACCACCGCCTTCTCCATGGCGGCCTCGCGCCCGCCCTTGAGGGCGTTGACGAGGTCGTGGAGGGTGGCGAGGTTGAAGCGCCGGCAGACCGGGCCGAGGCGGCTCTCGACGAGGTAGCGCTTCTCGCCGCTGAGGGCCAGGCCCGAGCGGGCCTTGAGGTAGGTGCGCAGGAAGTCGAACTCGACGTCGGTCATGAGCCCTGCCCGTTGAGGAGGTTGCGGAGCGCGCCGCCGATTTCGGAGAGCGGCAGGATCGCCTGGGCGAGGCCGGCCTTGGCGACGCTGCCGGGCATGCCCCAGACCGTGCTGGTGGCCTCGTCCTGGGCGAGGACGGCGGCGCCCGCCTCGGTGAGGGCCCGGGCCCCGCCGGTGCCGTCGGCGCCCATGCCCGTCAGCACCACGGCGAGGGCCGCGGCGCCGAAGATCGCGGCCGCGTCCTGGAACAGGACGTCGACGGCCGGCCGGCAGAAATTGACCACGGGCCCGTCGTGGAGGCGGATCGCCACGTCGGGGCGTCCGGGCGTGCCGGCGAGGCCCATGTGGCGCCCGCCCGGCGCCACGTAGATCCGGCCGGGCTGGAGCCGCTCGTCGGCCTTGCCCTCGGCGGCCGGCAGGCCGGTGCGGGCGCCGAGATGCTCGGCGAACACCGCCGTGAACACCGGCGGCATGTGCTGGACGATGAGGACGGGGACCTGGCGCAGGGTCGCGCTGCCGATCTTCTCCAGGACCTCGCCGACGGCCCGGGGGCCGCCCGTGGAGGCGCCGATGAGCAGGACGCGGGGGGCGATTCCCGAGCGGGCCTTGGGCCGGAGAACCAGGGGGGCGGCGGGCTTCGGCGCCGGCGCCGCCACGTGGGCGAACGCCCCGGCCCCGGTGCCCGGAGCCGGTCCGCGCTTGCGCGCCCGGGCCGATCCGAACAGGCGGACCCGCTCGATGAGGTCCTGGCGGAACACGTCCGAGGTGGTGACGCCGCGGTTGCTCTCGGGCTTGGCGAGGTAGTCGACGGCGCCGAGGGCGAGGCAGCGCAGGGAGATGTCGGCGTTGCGCGTCGTCAGGGTCGACATCATCACGATCTGCACGCCCGGGCTCTTGGCGAGCAGCAGGGGCAGGGCCTGGGTGCCGTCGAGTTCCGGCATGTCGATGTCGAGGAGGATCACGTCGGGGTCGTGGCGGGACATGGCCTCGACGGCGATGCGGCCGTTGGAGGCCGTGGCGACCACGTCGAAGCCGGCCTCGGCGATCCAGCGGGCGACGAGGCCGCGCACCACGGCCGAATCGTCGGCGATCATGACGCGGATGCGCGGGCCCGGTGCGGCGGTCACGGCCGGACTCGGGGCGGCGGAGAGGGGTTTGAGAGCCAGCATGGGTCCTTGACGCTTCGGCTGAGCGGGACGGGGTCGGGTCGCGTCCGGCCGGGCGAACCCGACGGGGAAGGGCTCAGGACACCCTCAGGCGGTCCCGACGTCGCCGGCGAAGCCGCCATCGCTGGGAAAACCGACCTGGGCGAGCTTGGCGGTGACGATCTCGCGGTCGAACGGCTTCATGATGTACTCGTCGGCGCCGGCGTGGAGGGCGCGGGCGATGGCCCCGACGTCGTTCTCGGTGGTGCAGAACAGCACCTTGGGCTTCTCGCCGCCGGGGGTCTGCCGCAGGGCCTTGAGGAAGTCGTAGCCGTCCATGGTCGGCATGTTCCAGTCGAGGAGAATGGCGTCCGGCATGGCCTCGCCGCAGGCGGCGAGCGCCATCTGGCCGTCCTCGGCCTCGCCGACCTGGAAGTTCATGGTCTCGAAGATCCGGCGGGCCACCTTCCGGATCACGGCGGAATCGTCGACGACGAGGCAGGTCTTCATCGGTGTGTCCCCGAGGAATGCGACAGGATCGGGCGGCGCCGCGTAGGCCGCGCCGCGGACGGGGTCAGGCCGCGCCGGCGACGAGGCGGGGGGCGCCGAAGGCCAGGAGGGCGTCGACGTCGAGGATCACCAGGAGGTGCGCCTGGAGGCGGTGGACGCCGAGCGACAGGTCGCGCCAGCGCGCGTCGAGGTTGATCGGCACCGGCTCGTGGGTGTCGGCCCCGAGCTTCAGCACCTCGCCGACGCCGTCGACGATGAGGGCGAAGGTCTCGCCGCCCTGCTCCAGGCCGATGGCCATGCGGTTGGCGTCGCCGGCCCGGTCGGGCAGGCTGAGCCGGCGGCGCAGGCACAGGGCCGTCACCACCCGCCCGCGCAGGTTGAGCAGGCCGACGATCTCCGGCGGCGCGAGGGGCACCGGCGTCACGCCGGCGGGGATGAAGACGTCGTGGACCCGGTTGATGGCGAGGCCGAACATGGTCTCGCCGACGAACACCGTGACGAAGTCGTTGGTGCCGCCCGCCTCGGCGTTGCTGTTTGCGGCCTGCATCATGGACGTGGGCTCCGATCGTGCGCGAGGGCCGGCATCAGGCGGCATGGGATTGGGCGGGGGCGGCGACGTCGATCTCGGCCAGCGCCGCGATGAGGCCGCTGCGGTCGAACTTCGCCACGAGGTCGAGGATGGAGAGGGTGCGGGCCCGGGCGATGGCCTCGGGGCCGATGGTGCCCGAGAGGCCGATCACCGGCAGGCCGGCGACGCGCCCCTCGACCTTGCGCATGGCGCCGACGAGGTCGAAGCCGTTGCGGCCGGGCATTTCGAGATCGCAGACCACGACGTCGATGCGGGGGTTGGAGAGCAGGGCCGCCACCGCCTCGTCGGCGCTGGCCGCCGTGATCACGTGGTAGCCCGCCGCCTTGAGGACCGGGGACAGCATGTCCCGGAAGAAGGCCGAATCGTCCACGAGCAGCAGGGTCGAGGACCGCTTGGCGGTCTTCTTCGGGCCGCGGGCCCAGTCGTCGTAGGCCAGCGGCAGGAAGTGGGCGATGTTGATGATCTCGGTGGCGCGGCCGCGCAGGACCGCCGAGCCGATGAGGTCGGAGCGGTCGGCCGAGATCTCCACGTCGAGGCGCTCCTCGACGATGTCGACGATCTCGTCGACCACGAGGCCCATGGCCCGCTCGCCGTCGGAGAACACCACCAGGGCCTGGGTGCCGGTCTTGCGGATCTCGATGGAGGGATCGGCGGGAACCAGCGGCATCAGGCGGCCGCGATACTGGATGAGCGGACGTCCGCCGACCCACTCGACCTTGGCGGCGTCGATCTCCTCGAGGCGGGTGACGAGGGAGAGGGGCACCGCCTTGTAGCTGCCGGCCCCGCCCTTGAACACCAGGAGGGTCGCCTTGGCGTCGGCGGCCTCGGTCTCCTCGGCCTCGGCCTCGACGGGGATCGCGCCGGACTGGGTGCTCTGGCTGACCTGCTGGGCGATGCCGTTGGGATCGACGATGAGCACCACGGCGCCGTCGCCCAGGATGGTGTTGCCGGCGAACAGCGGCAGGTGGCGCAGCTTCGAGGACATCGGCTTCACGACGATCTCCTCCGTGTGGAAGACCTCGTCGACGAAGATGCCGAAGCGCTGGCGCCCGACCTGGGCCACCACCACGAAGCCGGAATCGATGTCGGTGGCGGCGGGCGCCTGGCCGAGGACGCCCGTGAGGGTGACGATGGGCAGGAGCCGCTCGCGGAGGCGCAGGACCGGCGAGCCGTTGATGCGCTCGACCTGCTGCGCCGTGGACTTGTCGACGCGCACCAGCTCCAGCACCGCCACCTGCGGCACGGCGTAGCGCAGGTCGCCCGCCTTGACGATGAGGGCGGCGATGATCGCCAGGGTGAGGGGGATCTTGATGGTGAAGGTGGTGCCGCGCCCGAGCTGGGTGTTGATGTCGATGACGCCGCCGATGAGCTCGATGTTCGTCTTGACCACGTCCATGCCGACGCCACGGCCCGAGACCGAGGTGACCGCCGCCGCCGTGGAGAAGCCGGGGTGGAAGATGAACTTCGCCACCTGGGCATCGGTCATGCGCTCGACCTCGGCCTGGGAGGCGACCTTGCGCTCCACGGCCTTGCGGCGGATGGCGGCGAGATCGAGGCCCTTGCCGTCGTCGGCGATCTCGATCGTGATGGTGCCGCCCTCGTGGTAGGCGGACAGGCGGATGGTGCCGCGTGCCGGCTTGCCGGCGGCCTTGCGGTCAGCGGCGCCCTCGATGCCGTGGTCGGCGGAGTTGCGCACCATGTGGGTGAGCGGGTCCTTGATCACCTCCAGGACCTGGCGGTCGAGCTCGGTCTCGGCGCCGCTCATGACGAGCTCGATCTGCTTGCCGAGTTCCGACGACAGGTCGCGCACCACCCGGGGCAGCTTCTGCCAGGCGTTGCCGATGGGCTGCATCCGCGTCTTCATCACGCCTTCCTGCAGCTCGGCCGTCACGTGGCTGAGGCGCTGCAGGGGGACCTTGTAGGTCGAATCGTCGTGGCGGCGGGCGATCTCGAGGAGCTGGTTGCGGGTCAGGACCAGCTCGGACACCATCGTCATGAGGTGTTCGAGGGTGTCGACGTTGACCCGGATGGTCTGGACCTTGGCGACGCCGCCCTCGGTCGCCTCCGACGGGCCGTCCTTGGCCGGGGCCTTGGCCGCGGGCTCGTCGTGGACGGGAGCCTCGACCACGGGGGCGGGGGCGGCTGCCTGGGGGGCCACGGCCACCGGCGCGGGGGCCGTCACCGGCGGCGGGGCCGGCGCGTCGAACGGGTCGGGACCCTCCGCCTCGAGGAAGGCGCGCTCGAGGTCGTCGAGGGTGACCTCGCCGGGCTTCAGCTCGCGGACGACGGGATCGGGCAGCCTGATCTCGGGCGAGGGTGCCGGCAAGGGGGCCGGGATTGGCGCCGGAAGCGGGGGCGCGGCATCGGGCGCCTGCATCGGTCCGGCGGACATGACGTCGAGGGCGTCGATGAGGTCGTCGTCGCTGCCCGTCGGCTCCGTGCCGGTGTTCTCGAGCTCGCCGAGGATCGCCTTGAGCCGGTCCAGGGTGACGAGGATCAGGCTCACGGCGGGGCCGGTCACCGGCATGCCGTCGCGGAACTGGCCCATGAGGGTCTCGGCGGCGTGCGCCAGGGCTTCGAGGCGCGGCAGGCCGAGGAACCCGCAGGTGCCCTTGATGGTGTGGACGAGGCGGAAGATGTTCCGGAGGATCGTCTGGTTGTTCGGGTCCTGCTCGAACCGCACGAGCTCGGCATCGACGGTGTCGAGATGCTCGGCGCTCTCGGTCAGGAACTCACGCAACAAGTCGTCCATGAGAGGCACTCGGTCCAGATACGCACTACGGTCTGTGCAGTCGGACCTTGCGGCTAAATGGGTTAGTGAAGAGTTTCCCCTGGCGTGACGCTTGAACGAATGGGGGCAGTATTTGTTATTGTGCCGCTGAGGGCGTCACTATGGTTAATCGACTTTTCCGCCGCCGGATGGTGCCGGTCCCGGGATGACGCGATTCCGTCGCGCCCGGCGGGCGCGATCGGGGGTTCCCGGGACGCGGCCGACCCGTCCCCGCCGAGCGGATCAGGCCAGGGCGGTTTCCGGCGGCTCGTCGTCGGCCGGGGGAACGTCGTGCGGCGCCGCCACGGGCGACGGCGCCGCCTCCGGCGTCGGCACCGCCCCGATGGTCACCCTGTCGCCGGTGATGGCGAAGGTGACGTCCATCTCGGCCGCCCGCGCCACGAGGCCGGCATAGAACGGCAGGATCGCGTGGGCGTCGACGGTGCCGCCCTCCGGCGTGCCGGCCATGAGCGCCTCGACATGGGGCGGGATGCGCGCGTGCGAGCCCTTGGCGGTGATGACGATGGTCGGCGCCTCGCCGTCCCCCTTCACGGTGACGTCGATGAGGCCGCCGCGGGGGATGGCGCTCTGGGCGATCACCACGAGGTTGAGGATGAGCTTGACCTTGTTCTTCGGGTACAGCGCCTGGGGGGCGCTCCAGGCGAGCTGGGTCTTGTCGTCCGTGAACATGCCGCGCGAGACCTTCTCGGCGTCGGCGAGGTCGATGGAGGCCCCGGCCGAGCCCGCCGCCCCGAAGGCGATGCGGGCGAACTGGAGCCGGGCCGAGGCCTGGCGCGCGCTCTTGGCGATGAGTTCGAGGGCGAACTCGCGCATGGAGGCGTCGGATTCGTCCTCCAGGACCTCGAGACCGTTCACGATGGCGCCCACCGGGCTGATCACGTCGTGGCAGACCCGGGAGCACAGCAGCGCCGAGAGGTCGAGGGCATCGAGTTGGACGAGGGTCATCTTGCGCTCCGCGCGAGGCACGTATCGGGGGCCGCGGGCGACGGGGCCGGAACCGAATGGCCGGTCGCCACCGGAACCGATAGACGCCGCCCGTTGCTTTGAAAAGGACCAGCACCGGCGGAGCGCCGGTTCGGAAAAGGACCAGCACCGGCACGTTGCCGGTCGGAAAAGGATCGGCACCGGCACGTGGCCGGTCGGAAAAGCGCCGGGCGGGGCCGTCCTCCGCCTCGACAACCCGTCCGGACCGGGGCATGACGTTAGGGATCATGTCACTCGACGCGCCGACGCGCGACCGTATCGCGGCAACATTGACGGAGATCGCCTGCCAGGCGGGCGAGATCCTCCGGGGCTATCACGGCGGCGACTGTCCGCACGTGCTCAAGCCCGACGGCTCCCCGGCGAGCCTCGCCGACACGGCCTCCGAAGCCCTGATCCTCGCCGCCCTCAGGCGGCACTGGCCCGACATCCCCGTGGTGGCCGAGGAATCCTCCGCCGACCATCCGCCGGCCGACCTGTTCTTCCTCGTCGATCCCCTCGACGGGACGAAGGACTTTCTCGCCGGCAACCGGGAATACAGCGTCAACATCGGCCTGGTGCAGGGCGACCGCCCGGTGGCGGCGGCCCTGGCCGCGCCCGGCCTGGCGCGGGTCTGGGGCGCGGGCGCCACGGCCTTCGAGGCCGCCATCGTCGACGGCCGGCCGGGGCCGCACCGGGCCATCGGCGTGCGCCCCGCGCCCGCCGGCGGCCTCGTCGCCCTGGTGAGCAGCCGCCACGGCGACGCCGAGACGGAGGCCTGCCTGTCGCTCCTGCCCGTGGGCGGCCGGCGCGGGGCCGCCTCGGCCCTCAAGTTCTGCCTCATCGCCTCGGGCGAGGCCGACATCTACGTCCGCTGCGGCCCGACCATGGAATGGGACACGGCGGCCGGCGACCACGTGCTCACCAGCGCCGGCGGCTGCGTCGTGGTGCCGTCGGGCCAGCCGATCACCTACGGGCATCACGGCCGCCACTACCGCAACGGCCCGTTCGCGGCGCTCGGCGACCGCACCTATGCGGCCCGCCTCGACCTGCCGATGTCGAGCCCGGCGCCGCGCCGGTCCGTCGGCGCCACCGCCGGGCACCACGCCTGAGGGCGCGGCGTCCGCGGGTGTTTTCTGACAGGCCCTTAACCTTATCTTGACCCTGTTTCGCGTCATGATCGGGGCGAACCGGGCGCGGGAGCGTGGCCCGGGGCCTTTGCCGGGACGCCACCCGGCACCGCACGCCGCCCCCGCACGCGACGAGGCACGATGTTGAAATCTCCCTCCCCCCGCCCCGCCCCGGCCCGGTTCGGCGCCCGCCTCGCCCTGGCCGCCGCCCTCCTCGCCACGGCGTTCGCCGCCCCCGTCCTGGCCGGTCCGGCCCGGACGGCGCCGTCCGGCCCGGACGAGGCCGGGCCCGGCACCTTCCGGCCCGCCGAGATCGTCGACAACGGCCACCGCTTCTTCGGCTCCATGTCGCGCGGCCTTGCGCTCACTGTGGAGGAGGCGACCCGGCGCTGGGGCGAGCCCAACGGCTACATCCTCGGCCAGGAGGCGTCCGGCGCCATCGTCGGCGGCGTGCGCTTCGGCGAGGGCACCCTCTACACCCGCAACGCCGGCAAGCGCCGGATCTACTGGCAGGGCCCGTCCATCGGCTTCGACGTCGGCGGCGACGGCGACCGCACCATGATGCTGGTCTACAACCTGCCGGCGGTGCAGGGGCTCTACCGCCGCTTCGTCGGCGTCGACGGCTCGGCCTACTTCATCGGCGGCTTCGGCATGACGGCGGTCACCGCCGACTACGTCGTGGTGGTGCCGATCCGCACGGGCGTCGGCGCCCGCCTCGGCATCAACATCGGCTACCTCAAGTTCACCGACAAGCCGACCTGGAACCCGTTCTGAGGCCGGGTCCGGGGACGGGCGTCACGCCCCTTCCCCCTCCCCTTGCCCCTCCCCTTGCCCGTCCCCGCCCTACCCCCTCGCCCCGCCCCGCCGAATTGGGCTAAGGACGCACGGGGCGGTCCGGACGACGGTCGCCGCCGACCTTTTCCGGCGTCAGGGATGAGCGTGCCCGCGTGATCGAAACCGTGATGATCTTCGCGCTCGGCTTCCTCGCCGCCGCGTTGTGCGCCCTGCTGGTGCTGCCGGCCGTGAACGCGCGGGCCCTGCGCCTGTCGCGCCGGCGGATCGAGGCGCGCCTGCCCCTATCCGTGGCCGAGGTCGCCGCCGAGAAGGACCACCTGCGGGCCGAGTTCGCCGTGGCGCGCCGGCGCCTGGAGCGCCGGGTCGAGGCCGTGCACGCCGTGCGCCACGCCGACATGGCGGCCATCGGCGCCCGCACCCTGGAGGCCGCCGCCCTGTCGCGCCAGGTCGAGGCGAAGGATGCGACCCTTGAGGAACGTCGCGCCGAGATCGCCGAGACCCGCGCCACCCTGGCGGACGTCACCCGAGACCTGACGTCGGCGCGGACCGAGGGCGCGGTCGGGCTCGCCACCCTGCGGGTCCTGGAGGACGCCCATCGCGACCTCCTCGACGACCTCGTCCGGCGTCACCATGCCGGGCCCCTGAATCGGCTCGATGCCGAGACCCTTGCCGAGACCCTTGCCGAGACCTTTGCCGACCCCGATGCCGCGCCCGGCGGCCCCGGTGCGGACGCCCCCGACCTCGCGGCCCGCTGCGCCGCCCTCGTCGCCGAGCGCGAGAGCCTGCGGGCGAGCCTCGCCGCCGCCGAGGACGCCCTGGCGCAGGCCGAAGACGCCCTGGCGCAGGCGAAAGCCCGCCTCGGCGCCGAGGACGCCGCCACCGCCGCCCTGCGGGTGCGGATCGCGGACGTGGCCGACGGCCTCCTGCGCCGCGACCGCCTTCCCGCCGTCGACGCCTACCCGCTCGCGCCCTCCTGAGCACACGGTCCGGTGCGCCGTTGCCTCCGGTTCAGGCAACGGGGTAGATAAGCGAACTTTCCATGCGTTGACCATGCATGTGCCTTGTTTCGACCACGCAAGCCCATCATCCGGTCGCCCATTCCCCCTGACTTCGAGACGGACCGCGCCCCTATGGCCAAGACACTGACATCGCTCGTCCTCGCCCTGGCCGCCACGGCGGCCCTGACCGCCGCTCCGGCCCTGGCGCAGACGGCCCCGCAGACCAAGCGCGGCAACGAGACCCTGAAGAAGTACTGCACCGGCGATTACCTGACCTATTGCGGCAACCTGTCCCCCGACGATCCGGCCATGGACAAGTGCTTCCAGACCAACTGGGCCAAGCTGTCCGAGAATTGCCGCCGGGCCATCGACGCCTACGAGAAGAACCCCGCCAACAAGAAGGGCTGAGGCCGCTCCCGGGGCGGGTTCCGTATGGGACCCGCCTCGGGACCCGTGGGAGACGGCCTTGGGATAAGCGCGGCCGTTTCCCTCGCGTCGCGGGCCGGCAGACGCTATGGTGCCGGCCACCCGGTGCCGGACCCCACAGCCTCGATGCCCAGATCTTACGGCGCGTTCCCGCGCCCCCTCACGATCCTCGCGGCCCTCGGCCTCGTCGCCCTGGCAACTTCCGGCTGCGGCCGGCGCGGCGGCCTCGAGCCGCCGCCCGGCTCCGCCGCCCCGAGCGTGCCCGCATCGCGGGTCTCCACGGGGGCGACCGCGCCGGCGAGCCCGCGGGCCCTGCCCCAGAGCGTGGGGCTGGGCGGCGGCGCCGCCACGCCCGACCCCGACGCCGTGCGGGCCGGTGACGAGCTCGATGCCGCCGCGGTGCCGGGCGTGGGCCTCGAGGCGCCGATCCTGACCTCGCGCGGGGCCAAGCGCGGCTACGTCGTGCCGAAGCAACCCTTCCTCCTCGACCCGCTCCTGTAGGGTCCGTACCCACCGGACCGGTTCAAGGCACTGCGATGCATCACTTCCACTACCGCGACGGTCGCCTCGCCGCCGAGGATGTCGACCTGACGGCCCTCGCCGACGCGGTCGCGACGCCGTTCTACTGCTATTCCACCGCCACCCTGGAGCGGCACTACCGGGTCTTCGCGCAGGCCTTCGCCGGCGACGACGCCCTGGTCTGCTACGCCATGAAGGCGAACTCGAACCAGGCGGTGCTCACCACCCTCGCCCGCCAGGGCGCCGGCATGGACATCGTCTCGGAGGGCGAACTGCGCCGAGCGCTGGCCGCCGGGGTCGATCCGCAGCGGATCGTGTTCTCCGGCGTCGGCAAGACCCCCGACGAGATGGCCGCCGCCCTCAAGGCCGGCATCTACTGCTTCAACGTCGAGAGCGAGCCGGAACTCGCGGTGCTGTCGGGGGTCGCCTCCGGCCTCGGTCTCACCGCCCCCGTCTCCATCCGGGTGAATCCCGACGTCGACGCCGGAACGCACGCAAAAATCTCGACGGGAAAATCCGAAAACAAGTTCGGCATTCCCATCGGCCGGGCGCGGGCGGTCTACGCGCAGGCCGCCGCCCTGCCGGGGCTGGCGGTCTCGGGCGTCGACATGCACATCGGCAGTCAGATCACCGACCTGACGCCGTTCGACCACGCCGCCCGGCTCCTGGCCGGCCTCGCCCGCGACCTGCTCGCCGACGGCCACGCCCTGCACCACATCGATTTCGGCGGCGGCCTGGGCATCCCCTACCGGGACGACAACGCGCCCCCGCCCGACCCCGCGGCCCTGGCCGCACTCCTGCGCCCGCACTTCGCCGGCCTCGGCCTGCGCCCGGTCTTCGAGATCGGCCGGATGATCGCCGGCAATGCCGGCATCCTCGTCACCCGCGTGCTCTACGTGAAGCGCACCGAGGGCCGGACCTTCGTCATCGTCGACGCGGCCATGAACGACCTCATCCGCCCGACCCTGTACGACGCCTATCACGGCCTGCGCCCCGTCCTCGAACCGGGCCCCGAGACGCCCCGCCTCGTCGCCGACGTGGTCGGCCCCGTCTGCGAGAGCGGCGACTACGTCGCGCTCGGCCGCGACATCCCCGAAGTGGCTCCGGGCGACCTCGTGGCGGTCATGAGCGCCGGCGCCTACGGCGCCGTCCAGGCCGGCACCTACAACACCCGCCGCCTCGTCCCCGAGGTGCTGGTGCGCGGGTCGGACTGGGCCATGGTGCGCCCGCGCCAGACCTACGAAGAGCTCATCGGCCTCGACCGCGTGCCGGATTGGCTGTCGGAGCCGGCTTGAAGGATTGGGTGAACGTTTCGGCGTAAGTCTTTGCTCAAGCTCGCTGAACGCCTGAGCGCATCCCCTCTCCCCGCGCGCGGGGAGAGGGCCGCAGGCACCCCGTCGTGCCTGCGGCGAGCGGAGGCGAAGCCGCAGCGTTGGTGAGGGGGCTGCGTCGGATGTGGCTCCTTCGGACGCGCCCCCTCACCGTCGGCTACCGCCTCGCTCCGCCGACGACGGGGTCGGCGAAGCCCTCTCCCCGCAAGCGGGGCGAGGGGATGCGCTCCGGGTGGTCCGCTGCGTCCCGATCCCGGTCAGCGGATCGCGCTGCGCCTCAAGCCGCCAGTTCCGTCTCCAGCCGAAGCGTGGCTTCATCCGGCACATCGAGGGCCTCGGCCAAGTCCTTCAGGAACTTGCGCTCTTGCAGGGTGTCGGGGTCGATGGCGAGGCGGGCCGCCGCGTAGATGCGGGCGGCCTGCTCGGGGTTGTTCGCCCCCTCGGCGATGGTCTCGACGGTGGCCGGGTCGGCCAGCTCGGCTTCGAGCCAGCGGCGGCCGTCGTCGGCGATGCCCGCCGCCGCCAGGGCGTCGTCGAGGCGCCTGCGCTCGCCTTCATCCACGAGGCCGTCGACCAGGGTCGCCGCCACCATGGCGCGCAGCATGGTCCGGGCCTCGTCCTCGCCGACCTGGATGTGGTCGAACGGCGTGGCGCCGGCCGGGGCGGCCGGGGCGGGCGCTGCCGCGGCGGGCGGCTTGTCCGCGGTGTCCTTCAGGGCCTTGGCGGCGAGGCCGACCACGAGGGCGAGGCCGCCCAGCGCCGCCTGGGCGGAGAAGCCGCCGCGCCGGGTCCGCACCAGCGCGTCGACCATGTGTTGTGCTTCGGACATTGGAGGCCCCTGGCTCACCCGATGGAATCGATCCCCAACCCCCGGCGGGGCGCCGCGGTTCAGATCGCGGACCGGCCCGGCCGGCCATGGGCGGATTTGACCCGATCGACCCCGGCGGCCACCATGCTAGCTTGCCCGTCCAGCGCCCATCGGCGCCAGAGGAACCCGATACGATGGCCGAGGCCGACCCGGCGACATCCGGCGTGACGCGCGCCGCCGCGGCGAATCCCGCCGCCGCGAACCCCGCCGCCCCCCGTGGACGCCTCGACCGCCTCGTCGCCCGCTCCCAGGCCGCCGGCCTGTGGGAGGGCGCCTGGCCGATCCTGTGGCGCGGCCTCGGCGTCGTCCTCGCCTTCCTCAGCCTGTCCTGGCTCGGCCTGTGGCTCGACCTGTCGCCCCTGTGGCGCCGGATCGGCCTCGCCGCCTTCGGCCTCGCCCTGGTGGCCGCCCTCCTGCCCCTCGCAAGGCTGCGGCGCCCGAACCGGCGCGCCGCCCTGGCCCGCATCGACCGCGCGGCCGCCGGCCGTGATGCGGCCCTCGTCCACGGCCCGGCCTCGGCCCTGGAGGACACCCTGGCTCTGGGCCAGGCCGATCCGGCGACCCGGGCCCTGTGGGCCCTGCACCAGCGCCGCTCAGCGCAAGCCGTGGCCGGCCTGAAGCCGGCCCCGCCCCGGCCCGACATGCCCCGGCGCGATCCCTTCGCCCTGCGGGCCGCCGTGCTGGTGGCGGCGGTGGCGAGCCTGTTCGTCGCCGGGCCCGAATGGCGCCAGCGCGTGGCCGGCGCCTTCGACTGGACCCTGCCGCCGCCGCCGGCCCCGAGCTTCCGGGTCGACGGCTGGATCGACCCGCCGCTCTACACCCGCCTGCCGCCCCTGGTGGTGACCATGAACGGCGCCGAGCAGCGCCTGCGGGCGCCGGTGAACTCCACCCTCATCGTGCGCATCGCCGGCCACGGGGAGGCGACCCTCGACGCCCGCTCCGGCCTGAAGGCGCTGCCCGGAGCCCCGGCGGCGAACGCCGCGCAGGCGAGCAAGCCGCCCCACGCGGACCTGCGCGAGGACCGGTTCCAGCTCACGGGCGGCACCGCCGAGCTCACCATCGCGGCGAACGGTGCCCCGCTCCAGCACCTCGTCGTCGAGACGATCCCGGACCTCCCCCCCGAAATCCGCCGCCTGGGCGCCCTCGAGGTCAACGCCCGCGGCACCTTCAACCTGACCTACCGCGCCAAGGACGATTACGGCATCGCCTCGGCCGAGGGCATCGTCGAGCCCCTGGCCGGCACCCGCGCCCTGGTGCCGCCGCCGCGCATCGCCCTGGCGCTCCCCGCCGATGCCAGCGGCGAGGCCGACACCAAGACCCTGGTCGACCTCACCGACAACCCGTGGTCCGGCGCCCGCGTGCGCCTGACCCTGGTGGCGAAGGACGAGGCCGGCCAGGAGGGCCGCACGGAGGCGGCCGAGATCACCCTGCCGGCCCGGGCGTTCACGCAGGCCCTGGCCCGGTCCCTGGCGGAAGAGCGCCGCCGCCTCGTCACCTCTCCGGACGAGAGCCGGGGCCGGGTGCTGACGGCGCTGGATGCCCTGCTCATCGCCCCCGACCGGTTCACGCCGCAGCCGAGCGTGTTCCTCGGCCTCATGACCGCCGCGCGCCGCCTGCGCGCCGCCCGCAACGACGCGGCCCTCATGGAGGTCGCCGACCTCCTGTGGGAGATGGCCCTGAAGATCGAGGACGGCGACCTCTCCGACGCCGAGAAGAGCCTGCGCGCGGCCCAGGACAACCTCAAGCAGGCCATCGAGCGCAACGCCCCCGACGAGGAGATCCGGAAGCTCACCGAGGACCTGAAGAAGGCGCTGGACACCTTCATGAAGAACATGGCCGAGCGCCAGAAGGAGAAGGGGCGGACGCCCAAGGCCGACGGTCAGCCGCCGGCGCAGGGGGGCAAGACCGTCACCCCCGACGACCTCAACAAGATGCTGAAGGACATGGCCGACGCCATGAAGCGCGGCGACACGGCGGAAGCCCAGCGCCTGCTGGAGCAGCTGCGCGAGATCCTAGAAAACCTCCAGACGGCGGAGCCCGGCGGCAAGGCCGATCCGAGCTCCCGCGAGATGGCGAAGCAGGCCGACGAACTCGACAAGCTCTCGCGCGAGCAGCAGGAACTGCGCGACCAGACCTTCAAGGACGATCAGGACAAGGACGGCCAGTCGGGCCAGCCCCGCCCCGGCCAGCGCCCGCCGCGCGGCCAGCCCCAGCCGGGCCAGAAGGGCCAGCCCGGCCAGGGTCAGCCGGGCCAGAAGGGCGAAGGCCAGCAGGGGCAGAAGGGCCAGAAGGGCGAAGGCCAGGGCCAGGGTCAGGGCCAGGGCGAGCGCCAGCAGGCCCTGCGCGAGCGGCTTCAGGACCTCCAGCGCAAGATGAAGGACCTCGGCATGGAGGGCGAGGAGGGCCTGTCGGAGGCGGAAGGTGCCATGCGCGAGGCCGAGGGGGCCCTGGGCCAGGGCCGCGAGGGCGACGCCGTCGATGCCCAGGGCCGCGCCCTCGACGGGCTCAAGCGCGGCGCCGAGGGCATGCAGAAGCAGATGCAGGAGATGGCCGAGGGCGAGGGCGAGGGCGAAGGCGAGCAGGAGGGCGGCCAGAATCCGAGCCGGCAGGGCCAAGCCGGCACCGGCGAGAACGATCCCCTGGGTCGCCCCAACAAGGGCCGCACCACCACGGGCGGCAATGCCCGCGTGCCGAACGCGGACGAATCCGCCGTCCAGCGCACGCGCCGGATCCTGGAGGAGCTGCGGCGCAAGCTCGGCGACCCGAGCCGCCCGCGCGAGGAGCTCGACTATTTCGAGCGCTTGCTGCGCCGGAACTGAAAGTCCCGGCGCGCCGCCACCCCCTGGGCGGCCGGTGCGCCGAAGTCCATATGAGGGGCGTGACCCCAGCCGCGAGACCGTGACGCCGTGATGTCCTCCAACGCCCTCGTCCTCGTCGCCTGCGTGGCGGTGGCCGTCATCCTGCTGCTCGGCCTCGTCAACATGATGCGCGGCGGCAGCGCCAACGTCTCGCAGAAGCTGATGCGCCTGCGCGTCCTGCTGCAATTCATCGCCATCATCCTCATCATGGGCGTGGTGTGGTGGCGCTCGGCCTGACGGCGTCGCCCGCGCCGCACTGTGGCGGCGAGGTCTCACCGGCGATCTATCGCGGGGTCGGGTAAGGATTACGGGGCCGGCGGCCTGACGCGGCTCCGCCGGCCCATGCTAGACCTGCCCGGTACAACCGGATCGGTCCCGATGCTCTCCAACACGTCCCGTCTGCTTGCCGGCGCCCTCGCCCTGGCCATCGTTCCGGTCCAGGCCATCGTCCCGGTTCAAGCCGCCGACCTGCGCGGCGGGTCGCTGCCCGTCGCCTACGCGGCCCCGGTCCAGCCCATGAGCATCGTCTCGGAGGTCCGCATCGGCGGCGCCGTGCAGGACCCCGGCAGCGCCGAGCGCGACACCAACAACATCAACGGCGAGATCCTGTTCGCCAAGCCCCTGGTGAGCCTCGATCCGTTCTGGCAGGCCTTCGTGCCCCGCCCCACCGTGGGCGGCAGCTACAATTTCGGCGGCCGCACCAGCTACGCCTATATCGGCGCGACCTGGACCGTGGACCTGTTCCCCAAGACCTTCAACAACATCGTCTTCCTCGAGGGCTTCTTCGGCGCCGGCGCCCATAACGGCCATACCGGCCTGAAGGCCACCACCCCGCCCGGATTCAACTCCCTCGGCTGCAACCCCCTGTTCCGCGAGGCGGCCGCCCTCGGCTTCCGCCTCACCGAGCATTGGAGCATCATGGCCACCGTCGAGCACATGTCGAACGCGGGCCTGTGCAGCAACAACCGCGGCCTGACCAACTACGGCGGCAAGATCGGCTACACGTTCTGACCTGACCCGCTCCCTCGCAGATCGGACGGCCCCGTGGTCACCCTCAACCGCATCTACACCCGCACCGGCGACAAGGGCTCGACGGCCCTCGCCAGCGGCGCGCGCCGCTCGAAGGCGGACCTGCGCATCGAGACCTACGGCACCGTGGACGAGACCAACGCCTGCATCGGTTTGGTCCGCCTCCATGCCGAGCCGTCCCTCGACGCCATGCTGGGCCTGATCCAGAACGACCTGTTCGACCTCGGCGCCGACCTCGCCACGCCGGAGACCGGGGAGCCCCTGCCCTACGAGCCCCTGCGCATGGTCGACGCCCAGGTGAAGCGCCTCGAAGCCGACATCGACAGCCTCAACGCCCACCTGTCGCCCCTGAAGTCGTTCGTGCTGCCCGGCGGCTCGGCGGCGGCGGCGAACCTGCACCTTGCCCGCACGGTCTGCCGCCGGGCCGAGCGCCTCGCCGTGGCCCTGGCCGCCACGGAGGGCGAGATCGTCTCGGCCCCCGCCCTGCAATACCTCAACCGCCTGTCGGACTTCCTGTTCGTGGCGAGCCGCACGGCCAACGCCAACGGCGCCGACGACGTCCTCTGGGTGCCCGGCAAGAACCGCTGATCGGTCGCGGATCGGATCGTCGCCGGCCCGCCCTCCCCGCCCCCGGACACGGGGTGCGTCCGCGCACCCGCGTTGACAAGGCCGAAACCTCGTCGTTACGGTCCGCCGCCTCAATCGAGAGGGTTCTGGATCGCCGGGCGTGCCGGGGGTCCTCCGCGCGCCGCGCCGGCCCTCCCCAAAAACAGTCCGCGCGGAGGATAGTGACCGCCATGAAGGTTCTGGTGCCCGTCAAGCGGGTCGTCGACTACAACGTCAAGATCCGCGTCAAGGCCGACGGCTCGGGGGTCGACCTCGCCAACGTCAAGATGTCCATGAACCCCTTCGACGAGATCGCCGTCGAGGAGGCGATCCGCCTGAAGGAGAAGGGCAAGGTCACGGAGATCGTCGCCGTCTCCATCGGCCCGCAGCAGGCGCAGGAGACCCTGCGCACGGCCCTCGCCATGGGCGCCGACCGGGCGATCCTGGTGAAGACCGACGGGCTCGTCGAGCCCCTGGCCGTCGCCAAGATCCTCAAGGCGCTGGTGGCCAAGGAGAGCCCGGAGCTCGTCATCCTCGGCAAGCAGGCCATCGACGACGATTCCAACCAGACCGGCCAGATGCTGGCCGCCCTGCTCGACTGGCCGCAGGGCACCTTCGCGTTCCGGCTCGAGTTCGGCGACGGCGCCATCGACGTGACCCGCGAGGTCGATGGCGGCCTCCAGACCGTGAGCCTCAAGCTCCCGGCCATCGTCACCACGGACCTGCGCCTCAACGAGCCGCGCTACGCGTCCCTGCCCAACATCATGAAGGCGAAGAAGAAGCCCCTCGAGGAGCTGACCCCCGAGGCCCTCGGCGTCGACGTCACCCCCCGGATCACGGTGCTGAAGACCGTCGAGCCGGCCGGCCGCAAGGCGGGCGTCAAGGTCGAGTCGGCCAAAGCTCTGGTGGAAAAGCTCAAGGTCGAAGCCGGGGTCATCTGACCCCCTTCGGTCTCTCTCCCGTCCCCCCGCCCCTTACCCCCGTGCGAGGCCCGGCGCCGCCCCGGCGACGGGCCCCCGGATACGCTCCGAGGTCCCCCGAATGGCCACCCTCCTGTACATCGAGCACGACAACGGTGCGGTTCGCGACGCGAGCCTGAAGGCGCTCACCGCCGCCACCCAGCTCGGCGCCCCCGTCCACGTCTTGGTGCTCGGCTCGGGCAGCCACCCGGCGGCGGAGGCCGCCGCCAGGCTGGAGGGCGTCGAGAAGGTGCTGGTCTCCGAGGACGCCGCCTACGACCACGCCCTGGCCGAGCCCACCGCCGCCGGCATCGCCGCCATCGCGAGCGCCTACGACGTGGTCATCGCCGCCGCCTCGACCACGGGCAAGAACGTCCTGCCCCGCGTCGCCGCCCTGCTCGACGTCGCCCAGATCTCCGACATCATCACGGTGGTCTCGCCCGACACGTTCGAGCGGCCGATCTACGCCGGCAACGCCATCCAGACCGTGCAGGCGACGGAACCTAAGAAGGTCATCACCGTGCGCACCGCCGCGTTCAAGGCGGCCGTCGAGGGCGGCGCCGCCGCCGCCGTCGAGGCCGTGTCGGCCGCGGCCCCGGCCCCCGGCGGCTCGACCTTCAAGGGCGAGGAGATCGCCAAATCCGACCGTCCCGAACTCGCCGCCGCGCGGATCATCGTCTCGGGCGGCCGCTCCCTCGGCTCGGCAGACAAGTTCAAGGAGCTCATCGAGCCCCTGGCCGACGCCCTCGGGGCCGCCGTCGGCGCCTCGCGCGCGGCGGTGGATGCGGGCTACGCCCCCAACGACTGGCAGGTCGGCCAGACCGGCAAGGTGGTGGCGCCCGACCTCTACGTGGCGGTGGGCATCTCCGGCGCGATCCAGCATCTGGCCGGCATGAAGGACTCCAAGGTCATCGTCGCCATCAACAAGGACGAGGACGCGCCGATCTTCCAGGTGGCGGATTACGGCCTCGTCGGCGACCTGTTCCAGGTGGTGCCCGAGTTCCAGGCCGAACTCGTCAAGGCCAAGGGACAGTAAGACCAAGGGCCAGTCAGATCAGGGGACACTCGTCCGGCCCCGGCCGGCCCGGCGCGGAGAATAAGCTCCCGCGCCGGGCTGCCCTGGACCCGGAAATGGTCTAAGATTCTGGTGCGACGCGCGTTTTCATAGCCGCAGACCCGCCCTGCCCCCGGATGGCTCCGGCGACGGGCGGGCAGCGCTTCGGGGGTTTGGATTCACCGCAATGGGCATCGATATCAGGACCGTCGGCATCGTCGGCGCCGGGCAGATGGGCAGCGGCATCGCCCATGTCTGCGCCATGGCGGGCCTCGACGTCCGGCTGAACGACCGCGACCCCGCCCGCATCCGCAGCGGCCTCGCCACCATCGACGGCAACCTCGCCCGTCAGGTCGCCAAGGGCACGATTCCCGAGGAGCAGCGCCGCAGCGCCATGGCGCGCATCGTCGGGGCCGAGACCTTCGACGACCTCGCCCCGTGCGACCTCGTCATCGAGGCGGCGACGGAGGACGAATCGACCAAGCGCCTGATCTTCAGCACCCTGTGCGCGTCCCTACGCCCCGACGCCCTCGTCGCCACCAACACCTCGTCCATCTCGATCACGCGGCTCGCTGCCTCCACGGACCGGCCCGAGCGCTTCATCGGCATCCACTTCATGAACCCGGTGCCGGTGATGCAGCTCGTCGAGCTCATCCGCGGCATCGCCACGGAGGACCCGACCTACGAGTCGGCGAAGGCGTTCATCGCCAAGCTCGGCAAGACCTCGACCATGTCGGAGGACTTCCCGGCCTTCATCGTCAACCGCATCCTGCTGCCGATGATCAACGAGGCGATCTACACCCTCTACGAGGGCGTCGGCTCGGTGGAATCCATCGACACGGCGATGAAGCTCGGCGCCAACCACCCCATGGGCCCGCTCCAGCTCGCCGACTTCATCGGCCTCGACACCTGCCTGTCGGTGATGCAGGTGCTGTACGAGGGCCTGGCGGATTCGAAGTACCGCCCCTGCCCGCTCCTGGTGAAGTACGTCGAGGCCGGCTGGCTCGGCCGCAAGGTCAAGCGCGGCTTCTACGATTACCGCGGTGAGACCCCGATCCCGACCCGCTGACCGTCGCGGGGCGGCGGATGGCCGCCCGGCTTGGGCGGGTGAAGCGCGGATGGGTTTTCCTCAAGCGCTCGGACGCGTGTCGGACCGCTTCGACGGATCGCGGCGGGCTCCCTCGCCGTCCTGTCAGGGCGCCGCAAATGATGGTCGCGACCTGAAGCCGCCGCAGAAGAGGGTTGTCGAACAAGCACGGCCCCCGCGCGCATCCCCTCGCCCCGCCTGCGGGGAGAGGGCTCTGCCGACCTTGTCGTCGGCAGAGCGAGGCGGCAGCCGGAGGTGAGGGGGCGAATCCGCGTGAGACTCGTCCGGAATCGCCCCCTCACCGTCGCTGCGGCTTCGCCTTCGCTCGCCGCAGGCACGACGGGGTGCCTGCGGCCCTCTCCCCGCAGGCGGGGAGAGGGGATGCGCGCGGGCGCTCTGCGCAACGAGCCAGGGGCTGCCGCAGGCTGAAGCGGGAGCCCGTCGCGGTTCATCGGCCCTCCCCCGCCCCGCGAAGCCGCCGGACGGGACGCCGCGGCCGCACGCAAGCACAGATCGTTCGGTAGGAGGCTACACCCATCCACGTCCCAGGGATAAATTTAATCCCAGCCCCGCAACTCCAGCACACGAAAACGATTCTTCTCCAAATCCCCAAATCTTTGCAAGTTGATCCGTACCCCGTCCGATTGCGTTGGCCTCGGAACGAATCTAACACCTTCCCCAGGCGCACGCCCCGACCGCGAACCGGCCTCGATGACGCCGGCGGGCATGCGACCGATCTGGACCCGTCTTGGGTTGGACGGCACCGGGGATGGCATGACGCGCGGACGCACGAGCCTGCTGGCGGGCGTAGTCGGGTTGATCGGGGTCCCGGTGGAGGCGGCGGAGCTGCCGGGGGAGCGCCGGAAGGGGCCGGCCGAGGCGGTCCGGATCTGCCCGGCCTCCGGCACGGGGTTCTTCACTATTCCGGGGTCGGACACCTGCCTGCGCGTCTCCGGCCGGGCGCGCTTCGAGTACGCGTTCCAGAACGCCTACAGCCGCAACTCCGCCGGCGACATCAGCGGCTACCAGTCCCGCGCCCGCATCAACTTCGACGCCCGGACCCAGACGGATTACGGCGCCCTGCGCGGCTTCACCCGCATCGACGTGGGCAGCCGCACCGGCTTCGCCACCATGCATGCGGGCGCGTTCAACCGCATCGGCAACGCGTTTCCGGCCACCGGCGTCGACACCGCCGGCCGGGTCCAGCAGCAGGTGACCCTCGACAAGGCCTTCGTGCAGTTCTCCGGCCTCACCGCCGGGCGGGCCTCGTCGTTCTTCGACTTCTACGCCCACGACTTCGAGTTCATCGTCGCGTCCCTAGGCTCGAACATCCCCTCCACCAACCTCGCCGCCTACACGGCGAAGCTCGGCCGGGGCTTCTCGACCACGCTCTCCGTCGAGGACCCGCATTTCCGCCAGACGGCGGTCTATTCGAGCCAGAACGCCCGGCCCCTGACGCCGGGCCTCGACGGCGGGTTCGCGGCCCGCGCCGTGGCGCCGATCTTCGTCGGGTCCGGCGCCGACGGGGCGCCGACGGGCATCGGCTTCGTCGATGCGGCCCAGCGCAGCCGCGTGCCCGACCTCGTCGGCGTGCTGCGCTACGACGACACCTGGGGCGCGGCCCAGGCCTCCGCCGCCCTGCACGAGGTCGGCCCCGGCACCCTCGACCGCGACGCCTATCTCGGCACCCACCTCGGCGCGCCCGCCTCCCCCACCAACAGCCGCGACGCCGGCCGCGCGCCCGCGGCCTACGGCTTCGCCGTCCAGGGCGGCGTGAAGGTCAACCTGTCGGCCCTGGCCCCCGGCGACACCCTCTACCTCCAGGCCGCCTACGGCGAGGGCACCGCCCTCTACACCGGCCTGCCGGCCTATGTCGGCCCCTACGCCCAGGCCGCCACGGCGATCCAGGGGGCGCCGTTCTCCCAGTTCCTCAACGACGCCGTGCTGAACCCCCTCACCAACCGCCTCGAACTGTCGACGAGCGTCTCGGTGACGGCCGCCGTGCTGCATTACTGGACGCCGTCCGTGCGCTCGGCCGCGTTCGGTTCCTACGGCCGCATGACCTTCGCCCCCGGCGCGCGCCGGGTCCAGGGCCTCGCCTCGGCCGTGACCGGCACCGGACCGGGCGTGCCCGGCACGCGGTTCTTCGAGCTCAGCCAGGTCCTGCGGGATTCGGACCGGTTCGTCGTCGGCGCCAACCTGATCTGGTCGCCCGTGAAGGAGTTCGATATCGGCGTCGAGGCGATCTACACCCGCTACGGCGTGCAGGATGGCCGCGTCCTCGACCTCAGCCGGGTCCCGACCCCGAATGCGGGCTTCGTCAACGACCCCGCCAACGCCGTCGCCACCGTGACCGGCGTCGACGCGGTCCAGATCCGGGCCCGGGTGCAGCGGGATTTTTGAAAGTCCGCTCCCACGAAAAAGGCCGGCCCCAGGGGGACCGGCCTCATGTTCCACCGTCCGGACGCTCAGCGGGCGGAGTTGGTCGACGGCTGGGTGTTGGCCGGGACGGTGCTGCCGGTGCTGGCGGGCATGTCCGACTTCAGGCCGTTGTTCGGCTGGGCGGCGGCGGCGGGGTTCTGGGCGCCGGCCTTGGTCTGCGCCGCGTAGTCCGGCGGGGACTGCGAGCCCTGCCACGACATCAGGCCGACGATGGCCACCGCCAGGAGGGCGAGGCTGCCGAGCAGGACCGCGAGGACCGGCTTGCCCTTCTTGCCCTGACGGGATTCCTGTCCGTGAAGCTGCTCTGCCATGAAACCCTCGTTGATGGCGCCGACCCCGCGGGGCCGGACGCGCGAATCCGTGATAAAGGTCAAACGCCGGGTCGGATCGGGAGTTCCTGTCCTCAGCGCCCGGTCACCAGCATGATCTTGCCGAGGTGCGCGCTCGATTCCATGAGTTCGTGGGCTTTCGCCGCCTCCTCCAGGGGGAACGTCGCGTGGATGACCGGCCGGATCGTCCCGGCCTCCAGGAGCGGCCACACGTCCCGGGCGAGCCCCCGCGCGATGCCGGCCTTCTCGGGTTTCGGCCGGGCCCGCAGGGTGGCGCCCGTGAAGGTGAGGCGCTTCATCATGATCGGCGTCATGCTGAAGGCGTCGACCTTGTAGCCCTGCATGAAGGCGATCTGGACGAGGCGCCCCTCGATGGCCAGGGCCGACAGGTTTTTCGCCAGGTACGGCGCGCCGACCATGTCGAGGATCACGTCGACGCCGTTGCCGTCGGTCAACGCCTTCACCCGCTCGACGAAGTCCTCCTCGCGATAATTGATGGCGGCTTCGGCGCCGAGGTCGACGCAGAACGCGCATTTCTCGGCCGAGCCCGCCGTGGCGAAGACGCGGGCGCCGTGATGCCGGGCGATCTGGATCGCCGTCGAGCCGATGCCGCTCGACCCGCCATGGACGAGAAAGGCCTCGCCGGCCTGGAGCCGCCCGCGCTCGATCACCGTGGAATAGACGGTGAAGTAGTTTTCCGGGATGCCGGCCGCCTCCACCAGGGACAGGGGCGCCGGGCGCGGCAGGCACTGGCCGGCCTCGGCCACGGCGAACTCGGCATAGCCGCCGCTGATGGTGAGCGCGCAGACCTCGTCGCCCAGGGAAAATCCCTCGGCGCCCTCGCCCAACGCGACGATCCGCCCGGCGACTTCGAGGCCGGGGATCTCCGTGGCGCCCTTCGGCGGCGGATACTTGCCCTCGCGCTGCTGGATGTCCGGCCGGTTCACCCCCGCCGCCACCACCTCGATGAGCACTTGGCCCGGCCCGGCCTCGGGCAACGCCACCGTCTCGACGGCCAACACCTCCGGCCCGCCGGCGGCGGTGAACCGGATCTGGCGCATGGTTTTGGGCAGGGTTTCGGGGAGGCTGGCGGTCATGGCGGGGTTCCCTTTGGCGAGACCCGTCATGTGCGGTGGGGTGGGGTTTTGGCAAGGGATGGGGTTTTTGGGTGGGGCGGATCGGTGCCGCCGGGGGCCGGATCACCCTCTGCTCTGCTCCGGGTGTCCGGGGTGGAGGCGAATTTAAAAGCACCGCTTTAAAGAGCGGTTGACAAACCCGCTAATGGTTGATGATAGCGCTTCGGACCGCTAGGAATGACCTTGGCCGTTTGCGATCTAGCAAAGGAGGGTTTGCCTCTGCCAGGAGAGTAAGTTGACGACTGCAATTCCTGTATCCCGAGGTGGCAGGGATGGCCTGCTGAGTCTATTTTGCGGCGCCGGAGGCCTAGATCTGGGCTTCGAGAAGGCAGGCTTCGATGTTGATGCCGCGTTCGACCTGCGGCCAGACGCAATTCTATCTTATAATTATAACCGGTCGCTTAAGTCGCGCGTTGCACGAGTCGGCAACGTCCGAGATATTACCTGCGAGACGCTTGATTTTCTAGCTGGGCGCAAGTTTGAGCCTCGCGGTATTATTGGCGGTCCGCCGTGCCAAAGCTTCAGCAGAGCGACGCACAGCGGTGAAGATGATCCGCGTCATGATCTTCCGCTCAAGTATGCGAAGTTGTTGAAAGACTTGAATGCGCGTAAGCCCGTCGAGTTTTTCGTGCTTGAAAACGTACCTGGTCTTTTGAAGCATAAGCATGCTGACCGGCTGAAAAATTTTCTTCAAGCGTTCGAGGATGCAGGTTTTAGCGTTACGCAGAGCCTACTCAATGCTCGCAGCTTTGGCGTAGCTCAGAACAGGCCTAGATTGATTTTCATTGGTATAAATCGCAATATTTTCGGAAATCTTGAGTGGGAACCTCCTGCTTCAAAGAAGGGATCAGAGAAGACTGTTCGTGATAAAATTGGCCATCTGCCGGAAGCTACCTTCTGGACGCGTGATTTAGTTCGTATGGAAATTGAGCATCATCCCAATCACTGGTGTATGATGCCGAAGTCGATTAGTTTCTCAACGCCTGGCCGACTTTCTCCGGGAACAGCTCGCGGGCGAAGCTTTCGCACACTCGAATGGGACAGCGTTAGTCCTACGGTTGCTTATGGCAATAGGGAAGTTCACGTTCATCCAAGCTGTCATCGGCGCCTTTCTGTGCATGAAGCCTTATTACTTCAAGGCTTCCCAAAGAATTTTACGTTGATGGGTAGCTTGTCCTCCCAGATTACGCAAGTTAGCGAGGCTGTGCCACCTCCTTTGGCAAAAGCAGTTGCAGTAAGCCTAATTCGCTTTCTTAAGCAGGCGGCACGAGATCTGGATATCGGTAAGGCGGCGTAGTTTGCCCTTGAATGGACTGCGCCTGCAGAGGAGCCAGCGCCTCCCGTTCGTAGCCGATTTCAGCAAGGAGGTCGTGCGTTCTTGCGTTCAGGGTTTCAGCGAGCACTGCATCCTGCTCCATTAGACTGTCTAAATTATCGATCTGGCATGCAGCCGAAAGAATCTGCATTGAGGGGTTCTCGGGCGATGCACCCGGCGAAGGCTGCTGGCGAGTAACCCCAAATGGGTCTGTTAGTCCGACGGGCGGCGGGATAAACTCAAACGCCAAAGAGCACATGGACGGATCGGGATTGTCCATTGGCCGAGTAGAATAGCAGTGAGATCTTTTAAGCTTCACCGACCACTGCTTCTGCTCCGCAAGATGTAGAAGCCACTTCGAAATACCAAGAGAAAACAGGTCTAAAAGGGATCGTCCATCTTTATTTTTTGCAGTTGCAATGGCATTATCAATGTTATCTGTTTCTGGGTCCAAGAGGTCGCATGCACCATTGCTAAACTCGTTACTATGCGCTGCGTTTTCGCGAATCGCATTACAAATAGCGTCAAGTGTCTCCATGTCCATATCACCGGATCTAACGTCAACAGTGAGAAAGAAGAGCCAGCGATGGTTAGCCTTGCTGAGCTGCAGTTCAACTAGACGGTAGATCGCGTCAATCAAACGTCCTGAATGTTTTGCCCGAGTTGGAGCAATTGATCCGCAGGCATCAATATTGACGACATGGAAAGGAGCGCGCCGCCTCAGTTCTGCCAATGTACTCCCATCAGATTTGCAGATTGACTCAAAGCTTCGCGGAAATGTCACCGACTTGTCACTGATATATCCTGCTTGAACGAGCCCCGTCTCACGGACTATTGCGCGTGCCATCAAGGGAGCCTCAACTGCATCACTGAGAAAGCCCACAGATGTGAGATGACAATCTTTTCCAGAGCACATTTCTGCAATAAGCCGCACGTCGAGATAGTCTAAACCCGGTAGAGTTAAGTAGCGTACTTCGGGATAAACTCGTGCCGTGGTGCCATCGGGCATAACGATATCGCGATGAACGAGGTTATTCTGTGCCTTAAGCCTGTCTATCAAGCCAGTGGCCAGCCCTACCCACTGATCCTGACGCACTTTTTGTTTGCGAGGCCTATGCCAGGCAAAAAGCTCAGTCAGCTTTATGGGAACAGCATCTAAGGTAACTTCGTTTGGAAGGGATTCTTCGGCGAATTCATTACCGAAGAATTCATCATCACTTGGAGCCATGAGCACGCATCACTTGGATAATGTCATTGATAAGGGCGGCGCGATCAACAGCCCGCAGCTCGGACAGAACGCCATAAGCCTCAAGAACGACAGACAATGCCGTCGCAAGTGGCACGTCCTCTTTCTTCGGTTGCCGATCCCAAACTATGCTGGCTTCGGAAACGCTTGTAGGAAGCTCGACGAAGGAGGTAGATGTGCGAAGCGGCGGGTCCGCCTCTTCTCCCCGTCTTGCCGCCCAGATCGAGTATGCTGATCCCAAAATCGCCTGCTGTGTTTTTGCGCGGCCTTCTTCGCGTTCCCGTCCAAGATCCTCACTCGCCAGCAGCTTGAGCCGATTTACGAGAAGCCTCAGCGCACGATGCAGCCATTTCTGAATGTAGATATAATGGGGATGGCTGTAATTGAATGATTCTCGATCAATATTTATTGCGCCGTCTAGGCCCTCCAGTACATATATTTCAGCAGTGATTTGCCGAAGTCGGTTCTGTTCAGAAACTTGATAATCTAAAAATCTTTGATCATAGAGCGTTCCACTAGCTTCGCGTACGCGTATTAATGACCCTTGGATATCTTTAGGGCTTATTTTGCTGTTCCAGTATAGATACGCCTCAAACCGAAGCCTTCCACCAGCGCGGCCTAGCGCTGCCTCAGGAAATGGTGCCTCGTCGGCTCCGACCATCATTACGGGTTGGCCAACACGTGAATCGTTCGCAAGCTGCATCGATAGTTCAATGGGCCGCCGTAGAAGTACTCCATCAAATAAGACATCGAAGCTTCCAATGATATCAGCCTGACCTGATACAAGCCCAAGCTTGCTCCTGACACTTTGGCCTGACTTCAGCTCAATGGCTTCTGGGCGCCTATTGCCCTGCGGGACGTCGAGAAATAGGACTCCGCTCCCTCCTTCGAGATCGAACGGATGTCGGTTGATATATTGAAGGGGCAGCGCCAAGCTTAGCTTCCAGATTGAACGCAGGTATTCGTCCAGCTGCTCAAGTGAGGGCGAGCGCTTGGCACCTCGTTCACTCTCAGACGCTGCACGAACAAGTCCTTGGAACCGGGCAAGTGGACTATCGTTGTCGTGCCACGGTAGATTCGCCTTCAACCCCTCCAGCTTCCGTTTCTGGTCAGTTAGGCATCCAATGTGATATTTAGGCGGCGTAACAATCGGTTCACCTGTAGGCCCAAGCTCAGCTTGAGCTTGCCATAGATTTACACTTTGAAGGAGGCGGCGAATTTCAGGCCGAAGCTCGTGAAGAACTATAGTCGTGCCATGCGAATCTTTTTCACATTCAGGCACTTCTTCGGAGCTGATACTGACACGGCCTGCCTCGAACTCGGCGTCTGGAGCCGTTTCTTTTAGGCGGCTTTCGTTATGCGTGCTGAGAACAACTGTTGCCCAAGTGCGAACCCGTTCTCCTTTGGCTTTCGTGATAATCTGGAAATGCTGGGTGAGTTGGGCGACAGCGAACAGCCCGATCCCAATTTTTCCAATCAGCGGACGGCCGCCTGGGCTGAGGTCAGGGTCGGCTTCTTGCGCGGTGTGGAAGACCGCCCCGGCGCTTGTCCGCTTGCTGCTACCGCCAATATTCTGAACAACGTAAGCAAGCGTCTCTGGATTCATCCCGGCGCCATCGTCTCGCACGATGATTTGATCAAATTCCGGCGAGCCGGTTTCAATGACCACGCGCTGGGCATCGGCATCGTAGGCATTCGCACAGAGTTCTCGGAACGCCGCCCATGGTTCGCGGTAAATTCCATCGGTCACCCGAGCGATAATGCGCTGACTAGTGGAAAGGGGCAGCTGAATCACATCACCTTCAACTGCCTGCCTTATCTTCTCGCCTAGTGCGACTGCGTGAGCATTCCGGTCGGACCGTATGGTAGCCGAATCTGAAATCATTAGTTCCTCAGCCCAGCCTACTTATCCGCATCGGCTAGCGAAACGCCATCGCCAGCTGCAAACGAGATGCCACCATTGTGCTTAATAAGCGACTTGCTGACCAATGATTGAGAAATCCCCTGAAGACGACCGGCGAGCTGCTCTCGATCACGGATCACGCATTCCCAAATGACCTCTACTCCCCAGCCTAAGCTTGCCAAGGAAACTCGTGCTTCTTCGTCCCGTCTGACGTTGCCAGAGAGCTTTGGTTCCCAATATTCAGTTCTGGTTTTCGGCTTTGAGGCTAGTCGGCAATTTGCATGCTGATGCCAGAAACAGCCGTGGACAAAGATGGCGAGTTTGTGGCGTGGTAGAACAATGTCTGGCTTGCCGGCAAGATCGCGTCTGTGAAGTCGAAAGCGTAGCCCCATTGCGTGCAGCATTTGGCGCACCGCTAGCTCAGGCCCCGTATTTTTTGAGCGTATACGAGACATCAGCTCGCTACGTTGCGTAGAAGCTGTGATTGTCAGCTTTGCCGCCATTTCTGGCATGCCCCCTTTATCTTACCCTCCATAAAGCCAAAAATCTCGGCCTGAAGGCGCCGGTCGCCAAGCGTTTTCAGACCTTACCGCATATCGTCCGTAACAGCCACAGGTGGTTGATTTACAAGAGTGCTACCCCGCGACAGGTCTGAACTCGTCACTTGCGTCCTCTCGTACGGTCCCTTCAGTCTTAAAAAAGGGGCGGCATACCGCGGAAGATTCAGAAGCGAAATGCCTGCGTTCAAGGTCGCGACTACCTTCTGCTTCTGGTGCGGAGCTGCCTATCGTTTCTCAAGCGGTAAGTGCACGTTTTCTTCGCCTCCTGAAGGCTTAACGGTAAAGGTTCACTCCCTGCTGAAGTCAAGCGCGGCCACCAGCCCCCAAAAAACCCCTACCGCGTGCCGTACATCCGATCCCCCGCATCCCCCAGCCCCGGCACGATGTAGCCGTGGTCGTTGAGGTGGCTGTCGATTGACGCCGTCCAGATCGGGATGTCGGGGTGGCTGGCCCGGAGGTGCCTGATCCCCTCGGGGGCGGCGAGCAGGCAGACGAAGCGGAGGTCCTGGGCGCCGCGGGCCTTGAGGAGGGTGATGGCCGCCACCGCCGAGTTGCCCGTGGCGAGCATGGGATCGAGGACCAGGACCGTGCGGTCGGCGAGATCGGACGGCGCCTTGAAGTAGTATTCCACCGCCTCCAGGCTCTCGGGGTCGCGGTAGAGCCCGATATGGGCGACCCGGGCCGAGGGCATCAGCGACAGCATCCCGTCGAGGAAGCCGGTGCCGGCGCGCAGGATCGGGGCCAGCACGAGCTTCTTGCCGGCGATCTGCGGCGCCTGCATCGCCTGGATCGGGGTCTCGATGGTCACCGATTCGAGGGGCAGGTCGCGGGTGACCTCGTAGGCCAGGAGCATGCCGATCTCGTTGAGGATCTGGCGGAACCCCTTGGTCGAGCGCGCCCGGTCGCGCAGGAGCGTCAGCTTGTGCTGGACCAGGGGGTGGTCGACCACCCGGACTGCCGCCGCGTCCTGCATCGCCGCAAACACCTTCCCGGTCGGGCCGGCGAAAGGCGGACCCGAGCCCAGATGTCTTAGCGCATCGGGGCATCCCCCGCGACGGGTGGGCCCACGAAAAAGGGGCTCCCGGCTTTTCGCCGGAAGCCCCCGTCGTGATGTCACGCCGAAAGAATTCAGACGGAGCGGGTCGAATCGGCGGCGCGCTTCTGCGCCATGTAGGCGTCGAATTCCTCGCGGTCCTTGGCCCGCTTCAGGCCCTCGACATACTCCGAGAACGCGCGGCTCTCCTCGGCGAGCGCCTTGCGCTGGGCGTCGAGGCGGTCGAGCTCGGCCTTGCGGTAATCGTCGAAGGCGCGGTTGCCGGTGGTGCCGTTGGCCGCCTCGTAGGCGGCGGCGAAGCGCGAGCGCCCGGTGCCGCCGGCGTTCCAGGCGTTGCCCCAGGCGCTGCCGCGGCTGGCGAGGCCTCGCATCTCGCTGAGCGCCGGATAGCCGGCGACCTTCCAGGCGACGTAGGCCACGGCCGCCGGCCACCAGTAGATGAAGCCGACCACGATGGCGCCGATCTCGAACGAGCGCTTGGGAAACGGGCCGCTGCGGCAGGCTTTGCCGGAGGACCAGGGGGAAGTGGAGGATAGACTCACGGCTCACGTCTCCGATGTTAATGTGAACGACATTCACTTGCGGATGCGGCGGCGGGCTTTCAAGGGGGCGCGGCGCGCATTCGTGCAAGGGGCGCGGCGCGCATTCGTGCGTCCGCCCGTTCCATGGGGGGGGATGCGCCGTTCCATGGGGGGCGTGTGACGGCGCGCCGTGCCGCGCGCGCGCCGGGCGGTCCCGGCTCAGTCGCGGGCGCGCGCCGGTCCGGCGCCGTGCACCAGGGCGAGGACGCCGGCGCGCAACAGCTCGTACTTGTCGGGCACGCCGGGCCCCTTCGGCAGGTGTCCGGAGGCGGCGAGCGTCGCCAGACCGTGGGACAGGGCCCAGACCTCCAGGGCGACGAAGCGTGGGGCGACGCCGCCGAATCCCTCCGGAAACGTCGATTGCAGGGCGTCCACCAGGAGGTCGAACGGGCTCGGCCTGGGCCCCGCCTCGGGGTTCGGCACGGCGGCCGGCAGCCCCCGCGTCTCGAAGATCGCCGCGTAGTAGCCCGGCTCCTCCTCGGCAAAGGCGAGGTAGGCCTCGCCCATGCGGGTGAAGCGCTCCAGGGGCGTTCCCTTGGCCGCCAGAGACCGGGCCAGGCGCTCGGCGAGGTCGGTGAAGCCGCGCCCCGCCACCTCCTCCAGCAGGGCCTCGCGCCCCCGGAAATGGCGGTAGAGGGCGGCCGGCGTCACCCCGACGAGGCGGGCCGCGTCGACGAGGGTGAAGCCGCCGACGCCGCGCTCGGCGATGAACCGGCGCGCCGCCTCGATCAGGGCCTCCTTGAGGTTGCCGTGATGGTAGCTGCGCCGGTCGTCGGGGCCTTCGCGCCAGGGTCGCACGCTGTTGTCCTCATCGGGTCCGCCCCATCATGACGAGCGAGACGCCAAGCGGTTGCAGACCGGAGCCCTCCCCTAGCACGCGAACGGGATTTTTTAAGCCATCTCTGTCGATTAGTAGACAGAGCGTACGCCATCGACGCACGGGCGCAACAGGGCGCGATCCTAGATCCGGAAGATCGACCCCGCCGCGTCGCGGGCCGCGTTCTTGGCGTCGCGGGCGGCTTCGAGGCGGGCGATCTCGCCCTGCAGGAGGGCGATGCGCTCGGAGAGGTCCGCCACCGACAGGGTGTCGAGGGCCTCGCCGACCCTGTGGCTCGGGCTCGACCCCGAGGGGGTCTCGTCGTCATCGCGCATGGTCGATCCTTCCTTGAACTGTCACCATGCTGGGAACTGTCACCACGCCTGCCCCGCCCCGAGGGGCGCGAGGCCGAGGTGGCGCGCCACCGCGGCGCCGATATCGGCGAAGGTCGGCCTTGCGCCGATGGGTCCGGGCGCGATTCCGGGGCCGAAGGCGAGGACCGGCACCTGCTCGCGGGTGTGCTCGGTGCCGATCCAGGTCGGGTCGTTGCCGTGGTCGGCGGTGACGATACAGAGGTCATCCGCCTGAAGAACCGCATGAATTTCGGCCAGGCGCCCGTCGAAGGCTTCGAGTTCGGCGGCGTAGCCCGGCACGTCGCGGCGGTGGCCGTGCTCCGTGTCGAAATCCACGAGGTTGAGGAAGACGAGGCCGCCGCCGGGCAGGTCGCGAAACGCCGCGAGGGCGGCGTCGAGGCAGGCGGCGTTGCCGGCGGGCTTGATCTCGCGGCCCGTGGCGCGGTGGGCGAAGATGTCGCCGATCTTGCCGACGCTGACCACGGCGCGGCCTTGCGCGGCGAGGCGGTCCAGCAGGGTCTCGCCCGGCGGCTCGACGGCGTAGTCCCGGCGGTTGGCCGTGCGGCGGAACCCCGTCTCCGGAGTGCCGAGGAAGGGCCGGGCGATGACGCGCCCGACCCGGTGGGCGTCGCACAGGTCGCGGGCGACGCGGCAGGTCTCGTACAGGCGCTCCAGGCCGAAATGGTCTTCGTGGGCGGCGATCTGGAACACGCTGTCGGCCGAGGTGTAGCAGATCGGTTTGCCCGTCCGGATGTGCTCGGCCCCGTAGCGCTCGACGATCGCGGTGCCGGCGGCGTGGCAATCGCCGAGGATGCCGGGGAGCTCCGCCCGCGCCACGAGGTCGCCGACGAGGGCCCGGGGGAAGGCCGGGACCGTGTCGGGAAAATACCCCCACGGCTCCAGGACCGGCACGCCCGCGATCTCCCAATGGCCCGAGGGCGTGTCCTTGCCGGCGGCCGTCTCGGCGGCGTGGCCGTAGGCGCCCGTGACCGGAGCGGTGGGGGCGAGGTTCGGCGGGATGCGCCCGGTGGCGCCTTCGGCCGCGAGGCCGAGGCCCAGCGCCGTGAGGTTCGGCAGGCGCAGGGGGCCGGCGCGCAGGCCGGCCCGGTCGCCGCGACCGGCCGCGCAGGACTCCGCGATGTGGCCCAGGGTGTCCGCGCCGGAATCGCCGTAGGAATCAGCGTCGGGGGCGCCGCCGATGCCGACGGAATCGAGGACGATGAGGAGGGCGCGCGGCATCGGGCGGCTCAGGCCGGGACCGGGTCGGCGATGGCGTCGCTCCGCAGGTCGAAGGCGGCGGCGAACAGGGCCCGGGTGTAGGGGTGGCGCGGGTCCGAGAAGATCGTCTCGGCGGGGCCTTCCTCGACCACGCGGCCGTTCTGCATGACGAGGACGTGGTTCGCGAGCGCCCGCACCACCTTGAGGTCGTGGCTGATGAACAGGTAGGCGAGGCCGCGCTCGCGCTGGAGATCGCGCAGGAGGGTGACGATCTGCGCCTGGACCGAGCGGTCGAGCGCCGAGGTCGGCTCGTCGAGGACGACGAATTTGGGTTTGAGGACGATGGCACGCGCGATGGCGATGCGCTGGCGCTGGCCGCCGGAGAATTCGTGCGGGTAGCGGTCCATGGTCGCCGGATCGAGGCCGACATCGGTGAGCGCGCCCGCCACCACGGCCTGGCGCTCGGCCCGGCCCTTCACCGCGCCCTGCACCACCAGACCCTCGGCGATGATGTCGCCCACCGTCATGCGCGGGGAGAGCGAGCCGTAGGGGTCCTGGAACACCACCTGCATGTCGCGGCGGAACGGCCGCATGGCCGCCGGGGTCAGGCCGGCGATGGAGCGGCCGAGGAAGACGATGGGACCCTCGCAGGCCGTCAGCCTGAGGAGCGCGAGGCCCAGGGTGGTCTTGCCGGAGCCCGATTCACCCACGACGCCCACGGTCTCGCCGGCCCGGACCCGGAGCGACACGCCGTCCACGGCCTTCACGTGGCTGGTGGTGCGCCGGAGCAGCCCCTGGCGGATGGGAAACCACACTTTGAGGGGGCCGGCCGCGAGGAGGTCGGCGGCGCCCTCCGGCACCGGGTTGGCGCGACCCGTGGGCTCGGCGGCGAGAAGCCTTTGCGTGTAGGCGTGCCGGGGCCGGGCGAAGACCTCGGCCGTCGCCCCCGCCTCGACGATGCGTCCCTCCAGCATCACGCAGACGGAGGTGGCGATGCGCTGCACGATGCCGAGGTCGTGGGTGATGAACAGCATCGCCATGCCGAGGCGCTTCTGCAGGTCGGCGAGCAGGGTGAGGATCTGCGCCTGCACGGTGACGTCCAGCGCCGTCGTCGGCTCGTCGGCCACCAGCAGGTCCGGCTCGCAGGCGAGCGCCATGGCGATCATCACCCGCTGGCGCTGGCCGCCGGAGAGCTCGTGCGGATAGGCGGCGAGGCGCTGCTCGGCGTCGCGCAGGCCGACGAGATCGAGGAGTTCGAGGATTCGCGCGCGCGCGCTCCTGCCCCTCAGGCCCCGATGGACCTCCAGCACCTCGCCGATCTGCCGCTCGATGCTGTGAAGCGGGTTGAGCGAGGTCATCGGCTCCTGGAACACCATGGTGATGTCCGCGCCGCGCACCTTGCGCAGGTCGCGCTCCGGCAACGTCAGGAGGTCCCGCCCCCGGAACAGGATGCGCCCGCCCGGATGATGGGCGCTGCCGTCGAGGAGGCGCAGGATCGACAGGGCGGTGACCGACTTGCCGGAGCCGGATTCACCCACCAGCGCCAGGGTCTCGCCCGGCGCGATGGCGAAACTCACACGATCCACCGCCAGGGTCTCGCGCTCGCGGGAGCGGAAGGCCACGGACAGGTCCTGGACCTCGAGCAGCGTGTCGGTCATCGGGCGGACGTCATGGAACAAGCCGGGGCGAGAAGATCTCGGTCGGTTATAGCGCGCGCGATGGCGATGGGCGAACGGCGATGCGCGATTGATCGCGCGCCTCCGCGCGCTACAACCCCGTGCGTGATCATCCTGCGCCCCGCCCTTCTCGCCGCCGTGCTCGTCCTCGCCGGCGCGGCCCCCGCCTCGGCGGCCCCGTCGGACGGGGGCGAGACCGTGGAGCAGGCCCTGTGCCGGCTCATCGAATCCTCGGCCAGGGCGCGCGCCATCCCCGTCCCGTTCCTTACCCGCCTGATCTGGCGCGAGAGCGCGTTTCGCGTGGGCGCCGTCAGTCCCGTCGGCGCGCAGGGGATCGCCCAGTTCATGCCCGGCACGGCGCGCGAGCGCGGCCTCGCCGATCCGTTCGACCCCGAGCAGGCGATCCCGCACGCGGCCCACCTGCTCTCCGATCTCAACCGTCAGTTCGGCAATCTCGGCCTCGCGGCGGCGGCCTACAATGGCGGCCCCGGCCGGGTCTCCGCGTGGCTCGCCGGCACCGGCGGCCTGCCGAGCGAGACCCGCAACTACGTCCTGGCGATCACCGGCGCTCCGGCGGAGGATTGGCGCGCGGGCGCCGGCATCGAGATGCCGCCGGACGAGGGCGCAGCCGACAAGAAGGCCGCCGCAGCCAAGCCCGACTCCGAAAAGACCTGCCTTCAGGTGACGGCGGCCCTGCGCGTTCCGTCGCGCGGCGACCGCTTCGCCATCGGCGGAAACGAGGGACCGGCGGCGCCCTGGGGCATCCAGCTCGCGGGCAATTTTTCCAAGGCCTTGGCCCTTCAGAGCTTCACCCGCACGCGTAAGCTCTACACAAGCGTGATCGGCGAGGTTCGGCCGATGATCATCGGCACACGCCTGCGCAATCGCGGGACCCGAGCCTTCTACCGCATCCGTATTCCGGCCCAGAGCCGCGAGGCCGCCGATGCCCTCTGCGGCCGGATTCGCGGCGTCGGCGGGGCCTGCCTGGTCCTGCGCACGTAAGCGTGTCGATCACGATCCGGTTCGCCCGCGATTGCGCCATCAATCCGCCGTGTGCGCCCTGTCACAGGACGGTGACGCCGCCTTCAGAGAGATGCATGACCCGGGTCCCCACCGTCCTTGCCAGCCTCATCGGTCTTGCCTTCCTCGCCCTCGGCGTCACGGCGTGTTCGCCGCTCGCTCTGTTCGATGCCATCGGTCCGCGTGACGATGGCGGTCGGCTGACCCTGCGCAACGCGGCCTTCGGCCCGCATCCGCGCCAGCGCCTCGACGTGTTCACCCCCGTGGCGGCGGCCGGGGGAGCGCCCGTGCTGGTGTTCTTCTATGGCGGCTCGTGGAAGAACGGCACCAAGGAGGATTACGCCTTCGTCGGTCAGGCGCTGGCCGCCCAGGGCTTCGTGACGGTGCTGCCCGATTACCGGCTCTACCCCGAGGTCCGCTTCCCCGACTTCCTCGACGATGGCGCGGCCGCCATCGCCTGGGTCCGGGACAACATCGCCCAGTATGGCGGCGACCCGCGCCGGATCGTCCTCGCCGGCCACTCGGCCGGGGCCTACAACGCGATGATGCTGGGGCTCGACCCGCGCTATCTGCGGCGCGCCGGCGTCGACCCGAAGGTGGTCCGCGCGGTGGCCGGCCTGTCCGGTCCCTACGACTTCCTGCCCCTCGATGCCGGTACCGCCACCGAAATCTTCGGCGAGGCCCGCGACAAGGCCGCGACCCAGCCGGTGAGCTTCGCCGGCCCGCATTCGCCCCCGGCCTACCTCGCCACCGGCGACGCCGACACCATCGTGCGCCCGAGCAACACCCGCAGCCTCGCCGCCCGCCTGCGCGACGTCCGGGTGCCGGTGCAGGAACGGATCTATGCCGGGCTCGACCATTCCGACACCCTGCTGGCGCTCTCGGTGACCTTCCGCTCCAAGGCCCCCGCCCTGGCCGAGATGGCCGCCTTCCTGAGGCAGCATTCCGGCGGCGAGCGTGTTCCGGCCCGGACGGTGAACCGCTGAGCCGAGCGCCGGTCTATCCCCGCCGCAACCGGTCCCGCGCCACACGGTGGTCCGGCGCGTCGGAGAACGCCCGGTGCATCGCCCGCCACAGGGGCGTGCGGGCGAAGCTCTCGTCGAGGGGCAGCGCGCGCTGAATAGACCCGTCGGCGCGGCGGCGCTGCGGGTTGGTGTTGAGCCACGAGTTGGCGTTGGTGATGTCCCAGGTCAGCACGTTGAGGGTCGCGGGCTCGTCCAGCACCACGTCGAGGAAGCGCCGCGCGAGGTCCGACACCGCCCGGTCCCGGCTCGGCAGGTCGGCGAGAAAGTCCTTGTCATTCACGTCGAATTCCGTGACCTCGATGGCGAAGCCGAGCCCCGCCACGTCGCGCAGGAAGCGGCGCAGCGTGTCCTGATCGAGGGGATGCTTGGCATAGAGGTGGCCCTGCAGGCCGAGGCGCCGGACCGGCACGCCGCGCCGGACCATCCCCTCCAGGGTCCGCAGCACCATGGCCCGGCGCGGGGCGATCCAGTCGGCGTCGAGTTCGAGGTCGTTCTCGTTCCAGACCCCGGCCGCCGCCGGATCGGCTTCGTGCAGGAGCGTGAAGGCTAGATCGACGTAGCGCGGTCCGAGGGCGGCGAGCCAGGGACTCGCCCGAAGTCCGTCGGCGCGTCCATTGTCGGGGCCGCAGATTTCGTTGACCACGTCCCAGGCCTCGATCCGCCCGCGGTAGCGCCCCGCCATGGCGCCGATCCAATCGCGCAGGAAGCCCTCGGCGTCGCGGGCGATGCGCTCGCGCGCCCAGGCGGGGATGCCCTCGTGCCAGACCAGGGTGTGTCCGCGCAGGCGCTGGCCGTTGCTCGCTGCGAACGCGGCGGTCTCGTCGGCGAAGGAGAAGTCGATGGGGCCGGGTGCCCGCCACGCATAGGCGAGCTTCATGGCGTTCTCCGGCACCAGGACCCCGCATTCACGGGCGAGCGCCCGGCCGTAGGCGGGATTCTGGCGCAGGGGCGTGATGTTCACTGCAGACCCGTAGGCGACGCCCTTCCTGGCCGCCGCCGCGTTCAGGCCATCGTCCGCCCACGAATCCCGTGGCGCGGCCGAGACGGAGCCGGTGGCCAGAGCGAGGGCGCCAATGCCAAAAACATCGCGGCGGGTCGGCGTCATGCGTCCTCCGGTGGGATCGGGCGCGGGCGCCGGTCGGGGCCGATGGCAACGAAGGTGAACAGGCCCTCGGTGACCTTCATGGTGACCTCGCCCTCGCGCTCGCGGCGCCAGACCTCGGCCTGGATGCGCATGGAGGTACGCCCGACCTTCACGATCCAGGCGTAGATGCTGACCTCGTCGCCGACGAAGACCGGCCGGTGGAAGGTCATCGCCTCGGCCGAGATGGTGGCGCAGCGCCCGCGCGAGCGCCGGGCCGCGACGTTGCCGGCGGCGAGATCCATCTGGCCCATGAGCCAGCCGCCGAAGATGTCGCCGGCCGGGTTGGTGTCGGCCGGCATGGCGATGGTGCGGACCACCGGCGGACCCCGGTCGGTGGGCTGTCGGGTCGGATGAGGAACGCTGTCGTGGGGCATGGGGCTGGTCCGGTGGGGTGAAATCCGGCCCGTCGCAAGCCGCGCGCCGATGCCATCGGACCTAATCCGGCAGGGCGAACACCACGAGGGCATCCCCGGTGCCGAAGCCCGAGCCCTTGGTGAAGGAAGCCCCGCCGGCCGCCACAGCGACGTATTGCCTGCCGTCGAGGGCGTAGGTGATGGGTGGCCCGCCGATGCCGGCGCCGCACTGGAAGCGCCACAGGATCGCGCCGGTCTTCGCATCGTGGGCGTCGAGGTGCCCGTCCTCCTCGCCGGAGAAGACGAGGCCGCCGGCGGTGACCAGCGTCCCGCCGGAGAGCCGGCTTCCCGCCTTCACCGACCATTTGATGGCCCCGTCGCGGGCCAGATCGACGGCCGTGAGGGTGCTGAAGGAGGGCTCGCCCTTGGCCTCCGTGGTCTCGGTGTAGCGGATCTCCGGACGGCCGCCCGAGGCCGGCGCCGTCTTCACCACGTAGGTGGTGGCTCCGTGCCGGACCTGCGCGTAGGCCGTGGCGGCCTTGGGGTCGTAGGCGACGGGGTGCCAGGAGATGGCGCCGAGCGGCCCGGGGCTCACCACCGTGCCGGCGGCGGTCGGCGGCGCGTAGAGGTTCTTCTGCGCGACGAGGGGCGCCGAACGGGTCAGTAGCTTCCCGTCCCTCCGGTCGTGGACGTAGAGCCAGCCGGTCTTGCTCGCCTGCGCCACGGCCTTCACCGGCCCCTGCGGCGTCGCGTGGTCGAGGAGGAAGGGCGGGCTCGCCACGTCGTAGCCCCACTCGTCGTGCGGCACCTGCTGATAGTACCAGCGCAGCTGGCCGGTGGTCACGTCGAGGGCGACGAGGCTCATGGTGTAGAGGTTGTCACCCGGCCGCGAGAGGCCGAAATTCTGCGGTGCCGGGTTGCCGGTGCCGACGTAGATGAGGCCCAGTGCCGGATCGAAGGCCGGGGTCATCCAGAGCGACCCGCCGCCGACCTTCCAGGCATCCCTGTGGGCGGGCGCGGCGGCCTTCTCGGCGGCGATGTCGCGGTGCAGGGGCACCCCGTCGGGGGTGCTGTCGACGAATCCGCCCTCCCAGCCGTCGGCCTTGGTGACGTACCAGCGCCAGCGCTCGGCCCCCGTCTTCGCGTCGTAGGCGGCGAGCCACCCGCGCCGGCCGTAACCGCCCTCGATGCCGACGACGGCGCCGCCGTCGAGGCCGCCCTTCTCGTCCTCGACATGGAGGCCGTAGCCGGCGCCGGCGACCCCGACGATGACGAGGCCGTTGGCGACGAGGGGCGGCATCTTGAAGCCCAGTCGGCTCGAACCCTGGACGGTGCCGGCCCCGAGGGTGTCGGCCAGGGCCGAGGCGGTTTCGGACTCGCCCTCCTCCGGGCGCACGGCCTCGTGGTCCCACACCACCTTGCCGGTCCGGGCGTCCAGGGCGATCACGCGCCCATCCATGGTCGCCTCGAACACCAGCCCATCGGAGACGGCGACGCCCCGGTTCGAGGGTGGCCCGAAGATCTTTTCCGTGCGGGCCTTGTGGACGTAGGTCCAGCGGACCGCGCCGGTCTTGGCGTCCAGGGCCGCGACGTGGTTCTGCGTCGTCGAGACGTAGAGGGTGCCGTCCACCATCACGGGCTCGGCCTGGAAGTATCCGGTGACGCCGGTCTGGAAGATCCAGGCCGGGCGCAGGCGCGCCACGTTGCCGGTGTCGATGGTCGTGAGCCCCGAGAAGTGCCGATTGGTGTGGTCGCCGCCGAACATCGGCCAGTCCTCGGCCGCGCAAGGGCCGAGTCCGGCGAGGACGAGGAGGGGGCCGGCGAGCAGCCGTCGGGTGGTGCGGCGGACCATGGCGTTCTCCTCGGGCCGTTTTTCTTGTTGAAGCGCGCCTCGGCAGGCGTGGCTTGCCGTTATGGATGCACCGGGTGGGCCATCATCGCAATGTGCGCTGGCGTGCCCGCGCGTCGAGGACGAGGCCGAGGCCCAGCATCAGGGCGAGACCGCCGAGGTTGACCGCGATCTGGAGCGGCCACAGCGGTTCAAAGGTGCGGTAGAGGATCCGGCCGACGAGGGCCGCCAGGCAGCCGGCCGCGAAGATCTCCAGGGAGTTCCGGCCGCAGGCGTCGAAGGGGCGGAGCCAGGGGCGGCTCGAGAGCCGCAGCACCGCCGGCGAGGCGAAGACCAGGCTCGTCAGGGCCAGGATGTGGAGAAGGCGCAGGGGGGCGACGCGGCTCTTGTCCGGCGCGGTCATGGCGAGGGGCCGCAGGTCCCAGAGGCCCCATTCCGCCCACGGCAAAGCCTGCAGCAGGGCGCCGACGAGGTAGATCAGGGCGGCGGCCGTGAGGATCGGATGCCGGGGCAGGAGCCCGCCGCGGGCCCGGACCGCGACGCTGAGGGCCGCTCCGATCACGAACAGGAACTGCCACGCGAACGGGTTGAAGTACCAGCCGTCGTCGACGGCGGCCGCGTTGGGAAGGTTGAGTCGGTGATCGACGTTCGCGGCGAGCCAGATCAGGCCCGACACGGCGAGCGTGCCCCACGGGCTGCGCCGCAATCCGACATAGACGAGCGGGAAGAGGGCCAGCAGCAGGATATAGAGCGGCAGGATGTCGAGGTAGTTCGGCAGGGCGTTGAGCATGAGGCCGCGCAGGGCACCCGGCAGCAGGCCCATATCGAGGAGCGCCCGCACGCCGAAGCGCGGGACGAGGCCGGTGAGGTCCATCCAAACGCGCACGACGAGCAGGGTCGCCAGCAGGAGGCCCGCCTGGAACAGGTAGATCTTCAGGCAGCGCCACGCGATGCGCGCGAGGGTCGCCTTCGTGCCTGCGCGCCGGAACAAGCCGCCATAGGCCACCATCGCGGAATAGCCCGCCAGGAGCACGAAGATCTCGGCCGCGTCCGAGAACCCGAAATTGTGCAGGGTGAGCAGCGCCGGCGCGTTGCGGGGAATGTGATCGATGAAGATCGTCAGCAGGGCGAAGCCCCGGATGACGTCGATGCGGGCGTCGCGCCGGCGCGCCGGATCGGGCGGGAGAGCCGCAAGCCCCGGGTCATGGCGTGGTTGGGCGCCCGGCGTGACAGGCCCGGGGTGGGTCAGCGCATCACCGACAGGCTCGTGAGCCACAGCCGGTAGAGGCGCGGCCACAGGGTGACCGACGCCTCGGCGTTGCCGATGCCGAAGCCGTGGCCGCCGACGGCGAAGCGATGATACTCGACCATCACCTTGGCCCCCCGGCACGCCTCGTCGAGGATACGGCTCTGCTGGGGGGCGACCACCTGATCGTCGTCCGCCTGCACGAGGAAGATCGACGGGCAGTCCGCGCCGACATGGGTGTGCAGCGACCAAGCCGCGCTCGCCTCCGGCGTCGGCGTCTCGCCCACGAGGGACCGACGGGTGTTCGTGGTGTCGAAGGGCGGTTGCAGGCTCACGACGGGATAGATCAGGGCCGCGAAATCCGGTCGTGCCGACAACGCGTCCACGGCGTCGACGGGTGCGTAGGAGCGGAAGGCGGAGCGGGCCGCGATCATGCCGCAGAGATGCCCGCCGGCCGAGAACCCCATCACGCCGATGCGGTTCGGATCGAGGCCGAACCGGTCGGCATGGGCGCGGATCACCCGCAGGGCGCGCTGCCCATCCTGCACCGCCACGGCGGGACCGTCGGTCCAGTTCTCGCTGGGAAGCCGGTAGGTCAGGACGAACGCCGTGATGCCCTGCGCCGCGAGCCAGTAGGCCGCCGGATAGGCCTCCTTGACGAGGCTGATGCGCCTGTAGCCCCCGCCACCCGCGACCAGGACCGCCGCGCCGCTCGGCTTCTGCGGAAGGAAGACCTCGAGGGTGGGCGTGGCGATGTTCGACACCGCGCCGCCGTCGTCCTGGACGAGGGCACCGGCCGGTCCACCGCCGCCGGGCGGCTGGCCGGGCCAGAGCGTCAGCCGGGCAAGCCCTGCGGCCGCATGAGTTCTCGGAACGAAGGCTGCCGCCGCAGCGAGACCCATGATGACGGAGCGGCGACCGGGCAGGGAAAACTCGTTCGCCACGCAGCCCCTCCGGACGCCACTTCGCAGAGGCAAAGGCGCCAGGCGAGGAATCCGTTCCATCCGCCCTGTGGACCGGGCCGAAGGATCAGCGGAACGCCATCACCAGGGCGCCGACGGCGATGGCCCACAGGGCCACGGTGGACCAGATGGCGCGCCGCCGCGTGGCGCGGGCGAAGGCATCGAGGCGGTCGGCGTTGCCGGTGCCGGCCTCGTCGAGGCGCACGAGAATGCGGCGGAGGCGCTGCGCCAGGTCGGGAATGTCCGAGACCACATCGGTGATGGTGAGCGCCGCGCGTCCCACGCCTTCGATGCGCCCGAGGGGGCCGAGGTTGCGGGCGATCCAGCTCCGAACCACGGGCTCGGCCCCGGTCCACATGTCGAGCTGAGGGTCGAGGGAGCGGGCGACGCCTTCCACCACCACCATGGTCTTCTGGAGCATCACCAGTTCCGTGCGCGTGCGCATGTCGAACAGGGCGGTGATGTCGAACAGCAGGGTCAGCACCTTGGCCATGGAGATCTCGTCGGCCTTGCGCTGGTGGATCGGCTCGCCGATGGCGCGGATGGCCTGGGCGAAATCGTCCACGGAATGGTGCGCGGGCACGTAGCCGGCCTCGAAATGCACCTGCGCCACGCGCTTGTAGTCACGCAGGATGAAGCCGAGCAGGATCTCGGCGAGGAAACGCCGCTCGGGGTGGCCGAGGCGGCCCATGATGCCGAAATCCACCGCCACCAGGGTGCCGGTCGGATCGACGAACAGGTTCCCCGGATGCATGTCGGCGTGGAAGAATCCATCCCGGATCGCGTGGCGCAGGAACGACTGGATCACCGCGCGCCCGAGCGCCCGCGGATCGTGCCCGGCGGCGACGATGGCGGCGCGGTCGTTGAGGCGAATGCCCTCGATCCACTCGCTCGACAGGACGTCGCGGGCGGTGAGCTCCCAGTCGGGCCGGGGCACGCGGAAATCGACGTCGTCCTTCGTGTTCTGGGCGAGCTCCGACATGGCCGCCGCCTCGAGGCGGAAATCCATCTCCATGGTGACGGAGCGGGCCAGGATCTCCACCACCTCGCGCGGGCGCAGGCGCTCGGCCTCGGGCGACAGGGCGTGGACGATGCGGGCCATGAACCGCATGACCTCGAGGTCGCGCTGGAAGCGCTCGCGCACCCCCGGCCGCATGATCTTGACGGCGAGCACCCGCTCGGTGCCGTCGGCATCGAGAATGTGCGCCTTGTGGACCTGGGCGATGGAGGCCGCCGCGATGGGCGGGCTGAACGAGACGAACAGCGTGGACACGGGTTTGCTGAAGGCGGCCTCGACGACGCGGAGCGCCACCTCCTGCGGGAAGGGCGGCACCCGGTCCTGCAGGGTCTCGAGATCGCGCGCCGCGTTCATGCCGACGATGTCGGGCCGGGTCGCGAGGAACTGCCCGAACTTGACGTAGGACGGCCCGAGCCGGGTCAGCGCCCGCTGCAGGGGGCCGGCCCCCGGGCCGAGGCCCCGTCGTTCCAGCATCCGCCCGGCCTTCAGGGCGAGGCGGAGGTGGGGCGGCAGGTCGCGGGGGTCGATGAGCGACAGCCCACCCTCGCGGGCGAGGACGAAGCCGACATGGGCCCCGCGGAAGAGGGAGCGGAGCATCAGGCGTGCCGCCGATCTCGGTCCCGCCTCGGCTTGTCCCGAAAACCGGATTCCCCTTGCCGGGCCAAGGCGGTCACGAGACCTTCCAGCCCGAATGGATCGCCACGATGCCGCCCGACAGGGGCCGGTGGCTCACATGGCGGAACCCGGCCGCCTCGATCATGCCGGCGAACCGCCCCGGACTCGGGAACTTGCGGATGGATTCCACGAGGTAGCGGTAGGATTCGGCGTCGCCTGCCACCTTCGAGCCCAGGCGCGGGATCACGTGGAACGAATAGGCGTCGTAGATCCGGTCGAGGACGGGCAGGTCGACCTTCGAGAATTCGAGGCAGAGGAAGCGCCCGCCGGGCTTGAGGACCCGGTGGGCTTCGGCCAGGGCGTGGTCGATGCGCGGCACGTTCCGGATGCCGAAGGCGATGGTGTAGGCGTCGAAGCTCTCCGACGGCAGCGGCAGGGCCTCGGCATTGGCGGTGACGAAGTCGATGCGCCCGGCGAAGCGGTTCCCCGCCCGCTCGGCGCCGACGCGCAGCATCGCCTCGTTGATGTCGAGCACCGTGACGTGCGTCGCCGGGCCGCCGGCGTCCAGGGCGCGGAAGGCGATGTCGGCGGTGCCGCCGGCCACGTCGAGGTGGTGGAACGGACGGTTCCGGGGCGGGCGCAGCATCGAGATCAGCTGCGACTTCCAGACCCGGTGCAGGCCGCCCGACATGAGGTCATTCATGAGGTCATAGCGCTTGGCCACGGAGCGGAACACGTCGTCGACGCGCGCCTGCTTCTCGCCGAGGGCGACCTGCTCGAAGCCGAAATGCGTATTCTCGTCGGGGGGGGACCGCTCGGCGTGACTCATGAACCTCACCTCTTGGGGTGAGCGTCATAGCGAAAGCCGGGGCGAACCGCCATGTTCGCCAGCACCGCATCCCGTTTCCGCCCCGATGGTCCGTACCGGAGAGCCATGCCCGAACTGCCCGAAGTCGAGACCGTCCGCCGCGGGCTCGTTCCCGCCATGGTCGGCGCCCGGTTCGCCCATGTCACCCTGCGCCGTTCCGGACTGCGGTTTCCGTTCCCGGAGCGGTTCGCGGAACGCCTGACGGACCGGTCCGTGACGGCCCTGGAACGGCGCGCGAAGTACCTCGTGGCCGGTCTCGATTCCGGCGAGTCCCTGATCCTGCACCTCGGCATGACCGGCCGCTTCGACGTGGCGATGCCCGATGGTAGCAACCTCTCGCCGGGCGACTTCTACCTCGACGGGGCGCTCGGTACCCCGAAGCACGATCACGTGGTCATGGCCATGTCGAACGGCGCCACCGTCACCTACAACGACGCCCGCCGCTTCGGCTTCATGGACCTCGTGGCGACGGCGGAACTGGCGACCTGCCGGCACTTCGCCGCCATGGGCCTCGAGCCCCTGAGCGAGGCCCTGACGCCGGAGGCGGTGGCGCGCCTGTTCCGCCACAAGATCACGCCCCTGAAGGCGGCCCTCCTCGACCAGCGTCTCATCGCGGGTCTGGGCAACATCTACGTCTGCGAGGCGCTCCACCGGGCCGGGCTCCATCCCGGGACGCCGGCGGGACGGCTGGCCGCAGCGGATGGCGGCCCGACCCCGAAGGCGCGCCTGCTGGTCGAGGTGATCCCGCAGGTCCTCAAGGAGGCGGTGGCCGCCGGCGGCTCGACCCTGCGCGATTACGTCCACACGGATGGGAGTGCCGGCGCCTTCCAGCACGCGTTCCGAGTCTATGATCGCCTGGGCGAACCCTGCCGGACGCAGGGCTGCACCGGATGTATTGCCCGTATCGTGCAATCAGGACGTTCGACCTTCTACTGCGAGACGTGCCAGACTCCTTCGACCGAATAGGTCAGTGGACCTGAGACCCGATAAAATTTGTCGAAAAGCGGTGGAAAGGATGCGTCGAATCCTGTCCCGACACTGGGTCCGGCTCGATTGGCGGACCCCGTTAAGGAGGGATTTGCATTCCTGGCCGATAGCTCGTGTTCGGTTCGAGCGATCGCGTACAACGCGGAAGGTTTCGGAGCACGCATGTACCCCCTTCCCGCCAACGAAACGGAGCGGCTCGCCGCCCTGCGCGATCTGGCCATCCTCGATACGCCGCCCGAGATGCAGTTCGACGCCGTCTGCCGCACGGCCTGTTCCCTGTTTCGGGTTCCGATGGCAACCGTCACCCTCGTCGAGGCGGACCGGCAATGGTTCAAGGCCAAGTGCGGCTTCTCGGCCGCCGGCACGCCGCGCACGGGCTCGTTCTGCACCTACGCGATCCTGACCGACGACGTGCTCGTGGTCGAGGACACCTGGGCCGATCCACGCTTCGCCGACAGTCCCCTCGTCACCGGCGAGCCGCATGTCCGCTTCTATGCCGGGGCGCCGATCATCCTCGCCCCGGGTGTCCGCGCCGGGACCGTGTGCGTGCAGGACACCAAGGCGCGGGTCTTCTCGGCCGCGGAGCGGGCGCAGCTGGCCGACTTGGCGACGGTCGTGGCCGCACAGATGTCCCTGCACCGGACCGAGGCTCGCCTGCGCGAGAGCGAGGCGCATTACCGGCTGCTCGCCGACAACACCTCCGACATGATCGTCCGCTCCAGCCTCGACACCCGACGCCAGTACGTTTCCCCGGCGTCGCGGACCCTCCTGGGTTACGAGCCCGACGAACTCGTCGGGACGTTGCCCATGGACCAGATCCACCCCGACGATGCGGAGACCTTCACCCGCGTCCTCGCCGCCCTCGGCGCCGGCCGCATGGCCCGGGCGGTGACCCGGCAGCGCTACCGCCGCAAGGACGGCTCCTGGGTCTGGGTCGAAGTCACCTTCAACCTCACGCGCCACGCCGTGGACGGGCGCCCGACGGGCTACGTCGCGGCCGTCCGAGACGTCTCGGAGCGCGAGGAATCCGCGCGCCGGATCAGCCACATGGCCCGGCACGATGCCCTCACGGATCTGGCGAACCGCACCCTGTTCCGCGAGCGCCTGACCCAGCAGCTCTCCGCGATTCGCCGGGGAGCCGGTGGCTTCTCGGTGCTCTGCCTCGACCTCGACCGGTTCAAGGCGGTCAATGACGGCCTCGGCCATCAGGCCGGCGACGCCCTCCTGTGCCGGATCGCCGACCGCCTGAAGGGTCTCGTCCGGGACGAGGATACCGTGGCGCGGGTCGGTGGCGACGAATTCACCATCATCCAGTCCGGCGCGGACCGCCCCGAGGAGGGGCAGCATCTCGCCCGGCGCCTCATCGAGGCGATCCGCGAGCCCATCGACCTCGAGGGCGAGCGCGTGGTCGTCGGCGCCAGCATCGGCATCGCCCGCGCTCCCCAGGACGGCGACAGCCCCGACGCCCTGTACCGGCATGCCGATCTGGCCCTCTACCGCGCCAAGGCGGCAGGCCGGAACACGTTCCGGTTCTACGAGCCGGGCATGTGCTTCGACCGGACGGTCCGGCCCCGCGCCGCCGGGTAGGGCGGGAGCCGGGTCGCGCGGGGGCCCTGCGGCTCCCGGACCCTACCAGCCGCGGGCATCGTCTCCCGTCGGACGCCGGCCCTGGGGCGTCAGGCGGTCGATCACCTGCGGCAGGGCCTGGGCCAGCTGCGACAGGAGATCGTCCCGCTGCAGGCCCGTCCGTTGCGCGAGTGTGTCGACGGCGTCGGGGCCGAGGGCATCGGCGAGCTGGCGAGGCTGGACCGGACGGTTCTCGCCGTGGCCGATCCAGGATCCCATCATCTCGCCGAGGCCGCCGCGCTGGAAGCGGTCGATGAGTCCGTCGAGCCCGGTCTGTCCGTCGCCGGCCTCGTGGTCGAGGCGCGCATAGGGACCGGCCCCTGGATCGCGCTCGTCCCGTCCGCCACCGCCCTCGCCCGGACCGTCGAGCATTCCGGCGAGGTCGCCGAAATCGCCGCCTTGACCCCCGCCTTGATCGCCGCGCGGCTCGTAACCCGTATCCCGGCCGCGATCCTGGCCGCGATCATCCCCTCGATTCTGGCCGCGATCTTGGCCGAAGCCACCGAGATCGCCGTCGTCACCGGTGTGATCGGGCTCGCGCCGCCCCTGGGGCTCGCTTTGCGCGCCGCCGCCCAGGAGGTCGCCGAGCCCCCCGGCGCCCTTGGACATGAGCAGCATCAGGAGTGCTTGAACGATGGGCGAGAGGTTGCCCAGGCCACCCCCCATGCCACTCCCCATGCCACCCCCCGATCCACCCCCCTGACCCCCGCCCTGCTCGTGACGTCCGCCGCCCAGGACCTGTCCGAGAACGCCGCCGATAACCTGATCGAGGAGGCCCATGGTCGTTTCTCCTATGGTGCGCTGAAAGGTCTATCGCTGCCGGCTGCCGCCCGTGGCGGCGCGCTCATGCGCGGGCAGGTGATCGAGGGGATTGGTCGTCGTGCCGCCCGATCCGACCACCGTGGTCGAATGACCGATGGCCGCGGGCGCGGAGACCTGGCCCGTCGACCGCCCGGCGGCGCGCGCATCCCGCGACGGCACGGTCCCGGGAGTCGGCTGGTCGTTGGGGTTGGCCGCCGACTGGGCCAAGGCGGGCTTGCCGCCGAAGGGGGTGACGAGCATGCCGAAGGCGGCCGAGACGGCGAGGCCCGCGACGAACAGGCTCGTGGCGGCGGTACCGGCGCGGGGGCGCAGGGCATGGCGCCGGCGGGCGGAGGTGGTGGTCATGATCAAGGCGGACTCCGGCGGGAGGGCGGGATCGGCACCGCGCGGTGCCCCATGCCCAACCAAGCCCGGGCCGGGCCGGCTGGTTCCTCCGAGCCTGTCCCGCCGGTCCGCGTTTCAGCCCTTCTTGCGACCGCCCCCGCCCTTGTATTTCGGTTTCTGGCCGCCGAGCCCCTGCGTCGAGCGGGCCTTGGGCCGCTCGGCCCAGGCCGGCGCGGCGTGACCGACGGGCAGCTCGCGGTCGGTGCCCGGCCCCATGTTGTCGAGGGTCGGCTTCGCGATCCGGCTCCGCTTCGCGCCGAAGCGACCGGCCTCGCGCTCGACGTCGCCCTGGCGCGCCATGGGGTCGTCGGAGACGAGGAGTTCCGTGGCCTGGAGGCGCTTGAGCTCGTCGCGCAGGCGCGCGGCTTCCTCGAAGTCGAGGTCGGCGGCGGCCGTGCGCATGCGCTTCTCGAGGTCGGCCATCACCGCCTTGAAGTTGTGGCCGATGGTGGCGGCGTTCTTGGCCAGTCCCGTATCGACCTGGACGTGGTCGCCCTCGAACACGCTGCTGAGGATGTCGGAGATGCCGCGCTTCACGCTCTGGGGCGTGATGCCGTGCTCGACGTTGTAGGCGAGCTGCTTCGTGCGACGGCGCTCGGTCTCGGCCATGGCCCGCTCCATGGAGCCGGTGATGTTGTCGGCATAGAGGATGCAGCGCGCGTCGGCATTGCGGGCCGCGCGCCCGATGGTCTGGACCAGGGAGGTCTCGGAGCGCAGGAACCCCTCCTTGTCGGCATCGAGGATGGCCACCAGGGCGCATTCGGGAATATCGAGCCCCTCCCGCAGCAGGTTGATGCCGATCAGCACGTCGAAGGCACCCAGTCGCAGATCGCGAATGATCTCGATGCGCTCCAGGGTGTCGATGTCCGAGTGCATGTAGCGCACGCGCACGGAATTCTCGTGCAGGTACTCGGTCAGGTCCTCGGCCATGCGCTTGGTCAGCGTCGTCACCAGCGTCCGGTAGCCGGCCTGGGCGACTTCGCGGACCTCGCCCAACAGGTCGTCCACCTGGGAGCGGGCGGGCCGGATCTCGATGACCGGATCGACGAGGCCGGTGGGGCGGATGACCTGCTCGGCGAAGACGCCGCCGGTCTGCTCCATTTCCCACTTCGCCGGGGTCGCCGAGACGTGGATCGACTGCGGCCGCATGGCGTCCCATTCCTCGAACCGGAGCGGGCGGTTGTCGAGGCAGGACGGCAGGCGGAAGCCGTACTCGGCCAGCGTCGCCTTGCGGCGGAAGTCGCCCTTGTACATGCCGCCGATCTGCGGGACCGTGACGTGGCTCTCGTCGGTGAACACGAGGGCGTTGTCAGGCAGGTACTCGAACAGGGTCGGGGGCGGCTCGCCGGGCTTGCGGCCCGTCAGGTAGCGGGAATAATTCTCGATGCCGTTGCAGGCACCCGTGGCCTCGATCATCTCGATGTCGAAGGTGCAGCGCTGCTCGATGCGCTGGGCCTCGATGAGGCGGCCCATCTTCGTCAGCTCGTCGACCCGCAGCTTCAGCTCGGTCTTGATGCCCTTCACCGCCTGCTGGAGGGTGGGGCGCGGCGTGACGTAGTGCGAGTTGGCGTAGACCTTCACGAATTTGAGGTCGTTGATCTTCTTGCCCGTGAGCGGATCGAACTCGGTGATGGACTCGACCTCGTCGCCGAACAGGCCGATGCGCCATCCGCGATCGTCCAAGTGGGCGGGCCAGAGCTCGATGACGTCGCCGCGCACCCGGAAGGTGCCGCGGGCGAAATCGGACTGGATGCGCTTGTACTGGAGCGCCACGAGGTCGGCCACGAGCTGACGCTGCTCGATCTTCTCGTTCAGCGACACCGTGAACGACATGGCGGTGTAGGTCTCCACCGAGCCGATGCCGTAGATGCACGAGACCGAGGCGACGAGGATCACGTCGTCGCGCTCCAGGAGGGCGCGGGTGGCGGCGTGGCGCATCCGGTCGATCTGCTCGTTGATCGAGGATTCCTTCTCGATGAAGGTGTCCGAGCGCGGCACGTAGGCCTCGGGCTGGTAGTAGTCGTAGTACGAGACGAAATACTCCACCGCGTTGTCGGGGAAGAAGCTCTTGAACTCGCCGTAGAGCTGCGCCGCCAGGGTCTTGTTCGGCGCCAGGATCAGGGCCGGGCGCTGCGTCGCCTCGATGACCTTGGCCATGGTGAAGGTCTTGCCCGAGCCGGTGACGCCGAGCAGCACCTGGTCGCGCTCGGCCTTCCTCACCCCGTCCACGAGTTCGGCGATGGCGCGGGGCTGGTCGCCCGCCGGCTCGAACTCGGACTGGAGGCGGAACGGCACGCCGCCCTCGGACTTCTTCGGCCGTTCCGGGCGGTGCGGCGCCCAGTTCTTGCCGTCCTTGAACAGGGGGTTGCCCTCGGTGAGCAGCCGCGACAGGGCATCCACCGTGGCCGAGACGCCGTCGGTGGCGAGCGAGGTGTCGCCGTCGTCGGCGAGCCCTTCCGGGGCGGGCCCGTCCTCGGGCGGGGTCAGGCCCAGGGCCTGGGCAAGGCGCGGATCGACCGCGGCCGCGTCGTGGGTGAACGCGGCCTGCGGCGCCTCGCCAAAGCCCCTCGTGGGCGCGGGTTTCGCCGCCGGCTTCTTCGGTCGTCCGGGCCGGGCCGGGGCGGGCGGCGCGACGTTCTCCACCACCGGCAGGCGGTTTCGGTTCAGGGCCGGGCTGAGCAGGGCGGCGAGATGCTCGTCGAGGGGCTGAAGCTCGGGCTTCGACGCCTTCGGGGCTCCCTTGGGCGAGGAGCCCTTGGACGAGGAGCCCTTGGACGGGGAGCCCGTGACGGTGGAGGAGCGCGGTTTGTTCGGGGCGGCCATGGGGACGATATGGGCCTTCCGACGGGGGCCGGGAAGGGTCTGCCTCCCCGGCGGCACCGCTCCCCGCGAGTCTCCGCGTGCCTACGAGGGCCGGACCCTGCAACTCACACATGGCTCACGCGCGTGTTCGAACGGGCCGCCGCCGAAACCGTTGACCCGGCGGCCCGCCCTCGCGGCCACGGAGCATTGAGTTCATGACGGGAACGGCCCTCATCGCCGGTGCCAGCGGCATCGTCGGCAACAACCTCGCCCGCCACCTCGTCGAGACGGGCTGGGACGTCCACGGCCTCGCCCGCCGGCCCGTGGACATCGCCGGGGTGACGCCCGTGGTCGCCGATCTCACCGACCCGGCGTCCCTGAAGGCGGCCCTCGGCGACGCACGTCCGACGCACGTGTTCATCACCACCTGGATGCGGCAGGCGACGGAGGCCGAGAATTGCCGCGTCAACGGCGCCATGGTCCGCAATCTCCTCGACGCCCTCGACCCTGCGCCCCTGGCCCACGTCGCCCTGGTGACGGGATTGAAGCACTACCTCGGCCCGTTCGAGGCCTACGGGAAGGGCACCCTGCCCCAGACCCCGTTCCGCGAGGACCAGGACCGCCTGCCCGTCGAGAACTTTTATTACGTTCAAGAGGATGAAGTCTTCGCGGCGGCCGCGCGGCGCGGCTTCACCTGGAGCGTGCATCGGCCGCACACCATCGTCGGCTACGCGCTCGGCAACGCCATGAACATGGGCGTGACGCTCGCGGCCTATGCCAGCCTGTGCCGGGAGTCCGGGCGGCCGTTCGCGTTCCCGGGCTCGCCCCAGCAATGGCATGGGCTCACCGACGTCACCGACGCGCGCCTGCTCGCCCGTCACCTCGCCTGGGCCTCCACCACGCCGGCCGCCGCCGATACGGCCTTCAACGTGGTCGACGGCGACGTCTTCCGCTGGTCGTGGATGTGGGGCCGCATCGCGGAGTGGTTCGGTGTCGAACCGGCACCCTATTCGGGCGAGGCCATGCCCCTGAAGCAGCAGATGGCGGGGGCGGCGCCCCTCTGGCGCGAGCTCGCCGCCCGGCACGGGCTCGTCGAACCCGACCTCGACCGCCTCGCGTCGCCCTGGCACACGGATGCGGATCTCGGCCGGCCCATCGAGGTCGTCACCGACATGAGTCGCAGCCGCCGCCTCGGCTTCCTCGATTACCAGCCCAGCGACGACGCGTTCCTCGACCTCTTCGCGAGACTCCGGGCCGAGCGGGTGATTCCGTAGGGGCTCGACCCTGCCCCCGGCTGGACAGGCCGGGGGTCGAAACCCAGATCACGTCGGACACGAGACCGGACGGAGCCCGATGCAGCCGCAAGACCCCGAAACACCCGAACGCCAGAAACCCGAGCTCGACGATGCGACCCTCGCCTTCGCCGGCAAGATCTTCCAGTTCGCCCGCCTGGGGCACGCCCGGGAGCTCGCGGAGCTGTTCGGCCAGGGACTGCCGGCCAACCTGCGCAACGACAAGGGCGACAGCCTGCTCATGCTCGCCGCCTATAACGGCCAGGCCGAGGCCGCGCAGGCGATCCTCGAGCATGGCGGCGACCCGGAACTCGCCAACGACCGGGGCCAGACGCCCCTGGCCGGGGCCGCCTTCAAGGGCGACCTCGCCATGGCCGAGCTGCTCCTGGCCCACGGGGCCCTCGTGGACGGCACCGGCGACGGCAGCCGCACGGCCCTGATGACGGCCGCGATGTTCGACCGCGTCGCGATCATCGACCTGCTGCTGGCCCATGGCGCCGACCCGGACCGGCGCGACGGGGCCGGCCTCACCGCTGCCGAGATGGCCCAGTCCATGGGGGCGGTCGAGGCCCCGGCCCGCCTCGCCCGGGCGCCGCGCCCGAACGCCTGAAGCGGCCTGCATCCGGGGCGGTTCGGGTGTATGGAGCGCGGGCGGCTCCCGACCGTCCGGCCCGATGAGTGACCCATGACCCGCTCGCTTGAGAACCGCCGCATCCTCCTCGTCATCGGCGGTGGCATCGCGGCCTACAAGTCCCTCGACCTCATCCGGCGCCTGCGCGAGCGCGGGGCGCAGGTGCGCCCCCTCCTCACCCGGGGCGCGCAGGAATTCGTGACGCCCCTCGCCGCCGCGGCCCTGGCCGGCGCGCGGGCGCATACGGACCTGTTCGACCGGGCGGACGAGGCCGAGATCGGCCACATCAAGCTCGCCCGCGACGCCGACGCCATCGTGGTCGCGCCCGCCACCGCGAGCCTCATGGCGCGGATGGCCACCGGCGAGGCCTCGGATCTGGCCGCCACGGTGCTGCTCGCCACCACCCTGCCGATCCTCATCGCGCCGGCCATGAACGTGCGGATGTGGCAGCACCCGGCCACGCGGCGCAACCTGGCGACGCTGCTGGGCGACGGTGTGCGCGTGGTGGGTCCCAACGACGGTGCCATGGCGGAGGCCGAGTTCGGTCCCGGCCGCCTCGCCGAGCCGAACGAGATCGCCGCCGCCTTGGAGGCGATGCTGGCGGGGGGCGAGCGGCCCGGCGGCTTCGGCTTCCTCGCCGGGCGGGCGCCGGCCGGGGCCCTCGCGGGACGGCGCGTCCTCGTCACCTCGGGGCCGACCCACGAACCCATCGATCCCGTGCGCTACCTCGCCAACCGCTCGTCGGGCCGCCAGGGCCACGCCATCGCGGCGGCGGCGGCGGCGGCGGGGGCCGACGTCACCCTGGTCTCCGGCCCGGTCTCGATCCCCGATCCGGCCGGGGTCCGGATGATCCATGTGGAGACCGCCCGCGCCATGCTGGTGGCCGTGGAGGAGGCTTTGCCGGCGGACATCGCCGTGTTCACCGCCGCCGTCGGCGACTGGCGCCCGGCCGAGGTCGGCCAGAACAAGATCAAGAAGGACGGGAGCGAACCCGCGCCCCTGCGCCTCGTCGAGAACCCCGACATCCTCGCCACCGTCGCGGGCCGGTCGAGCGGGCGCCCGACCCTCGTGGTGGGCTTCGCCGCCGAGACCGACGACGTGCTCGCCAACGCCCTGAAGAAGATCGCCCGCAAGGGCTGCGACCTGCTGGTGGCCAACGACGTCTCGGCCAGCGGCGGCGTCATGGGCGGCCTCGAGAACACCGTCCACCTCGTCTCGCGCGACGGCTCCGTCGAGACCTGGCCCACCCTCGACAAGGACGAGGTCGGGCGCCGCCTCGTCGCGCGGTTCGCCGCCCTGTTGCCGGTGTGACGCCGTCTCGCTGCCGGTGTGACGCAGTGCGGCGAAAACCGGCGGAGCCGATCCCCCATCCGGCGCGTTAAGGCTTGACTAACCCATGCTCCGGCATCATCCCGGCGTCGCCTGCGACTCCGCCCTGCGCCGGTCGTGCGGCCCCATAGGACCTGACTGACCCAATGCCCAGCGACAGTAGTCGATGGACCGTGCCGCCTTCGGCCGTCCGCGTGCGCCACACCTGATCGCTGATCGGGTTCGCCCGCGATCGGCCCCCGGTGGCCGGTCGAACGAGGTGAGCCCATGACCGTCTTGAAGCTTTCTGCCTTTCCGGCCGCTTTTCGCACGAACCTCCGGCCCGCGAGCGAATTCCGCCTGCGCGTCGCCGGACGTCGGCCCGTGCGCAAGTCCCCCACCAAGTCTCTCGCTAAGTCTGCCCCGAAGAAAACGCGCGATGCCAACGTCGCCCTGATCATGGTGGTGATGATGAGCCTCGTCTTCGCGCCCGTGGTCGCCATGCACCTGTTCGCGACCTTCGGGCCGGTCGACCTCGGCGTGCGGAAGCCCGCCGCCGAAGTCGTGTCGCGGTCCGTGCCCGCCCTGCCCCCGGGCTGAGTCAGGCGCACGGAGTTCCTGTCAAACCGGAGCGCCCCGACCGAGCCTTGGCCCGGGACCGACCCTGGCGCGGGGCGTCCGCTGCGGGGGGCACGGAGGTCGCTCGCCGCGGTCCCGACGGGTCGATGGGGGCTCAGGCTTGGGCCGGCTCCACCTCCTGTGAAGCCGCGTGCTCGGCCGACAGGGCGGCATCCGCCGCCGCAACCTTGACGGCGGCGGGGCGGCCGTTGACCCGGTCGATGTAGGCCCGGATCGCCGGTTCCTCGGGCACGAGCTTGAAGCTCGTGGTCCAGCCGAGCGCCGTGCCCCACAGGACATCGACGGCGGTGAAGCGCTCGCCGAGGAGATACGGGTCCTTGTCCAGGGCGCCCAGCAGGGTCGCCATCACCGTATCGAAATCGCCGTAGGCCGACATGGCGCGCGGGCCGGCCTCGCGCTGGAGGGCCCTGTCGATGACCGCCGGCTCGAAGCTCGACCCGTAATACACCATCCAGCGGAGGTACGGACCGCGCAACGGATCGTCGAGGGCCGGGGTCAGGCCCGCCCCGGGGAACAGGTCGGCGAGGTAGAGGTAGATCGCCGCCTGCTCGGTCACGACGGCGTCGCCGTGGGTGAGCGCCGGCACCTTCCCCATGGGGTTGATGGCGCGGTAGGCCGCCTCGCGATGCTCGCCGGCCTTCATGTTCAGCACCTGCAGCCGGTGCGGCGCGCCGAGTTCCTCCAGGAGAATCCGCACCCCCGTCGAGCGGGTGTTGGGCGAATGGTAGAGCGTGATCTCGGATGCCAAGCGGAATGCCTTTCGCGAATCGTCGGCCGCAGGGTCTGCGCCTGAAGCGGCAGCGTCAATCGGAGCGTTTCATTCGCGGCGCGCCGCGACGGCCTGGGCCAGGAGGCACAGGATCTCGAACGCCAGGGTGGCGCCGGCCAGCGCCGTGATGCCGGATGGGTCGAGGGGCGGGGCGACCTCGACGAGATCGGCCCCGACGAGGTCGAGGCCGGCCAGGGCCCGCACGAGGAACAGGGCCTCCCGGCTCGTGAACCCGCCCATCTCCGGGGTGCCGGTGCCGGGGGCGTAGGCCGGATCGAGGGCGTCGATGTCGAAGCTGAGATAGGCCGGCCCGGCGCCGAGGACGGCGTGGGCCTCGGCTGCCACCTCGGGCAGGCCCCGCACCATGACCTCCTCCATGGGGACGATCCGCACGCCCCGGGCCCGCGCCCAGTCGAGTTCGTCGGCGGCGTCGACGCTGCCGCGCAGGCCGATCTGAACCGTGCGCCTCGGGTCGAGGACGCCGTCCTCGATGGCCCGGCGGAACGGCGTGCCGTGGGTGAGCCGGCTGCCGTCGTACTGGCCGTCGTCGGTGTCGCTGTGGGCGTCGATATGGACGAGGCCCAGCGGTCTGTCGCGGCCGAGCGCGCGCAGGACCGGATAGGTCACGAAATGGTCGCCGCCGACGGACAGGGGCACGATGCCGGCGGCGGCGAGGGGGGCGTAGAAGGCTTCGATCCGCGCGGCGGTGGCGGCGACGTCGATGGGATTGACGCAGACGTCGCCGAGGTCGGCACAGGCCGCGAGATCGTAGGGCGCGATACCCGTGCTGGCGTTCAGCGTGCGCGTGCCCGTGGAGGCCTCGCGCACGCCGCGCGGTCCGAGGCGCGCGCCCGGCCGGTTGGTGGTGGCCCCGTCGAACGGGATGCCGACGAGACCGATATCGATCCGGCCCGGGGCCTCGGCGGGATCGAGGATGGGAAGGCGCATGAAACTCGCGACGCCTGAGAAGCGCGGGCTTTCCATGCCGGATGGCGGGCGATGGCGCGCGATCCGCGCCGCATCCGGTTCCCTCGGCATCGTTCCCCCTTCCCGCGTTCCGAACCGGATCATCGCGTGCGGGTGGGGCATCGATCAAGCGAGGGAGATTGGCGAGGCGAAGCGACACGGCGATGACGCTCGCGTTGACGGATCGGCGGTGCGTGGCTATAGAGCGCGGATTGCCGACGGTCGCGGTCATCCCTGCCCGTCGGCTTCGCCATTGCCCGAACAACCTGCACGCGATCGTACGACACTCCGGCCCGCGGGCCCGTCGGGATCGCCTCAAACGTGATGAGGATGCCCCATGGCCAACACCGTGTCGGCCAAGAAAATGACCCGCAAGATCGCGAAGCGGACCGCTGTGAACCGCTCGCGCCGCAGCCGTATGCGCACCTTCGTCCGCAAGGTCGAAGAGGCCATTGCCGGCGGCGACCAGACCAGCGCGCTGACCGCCCTGCGGGAAGCCGAGCCCGAGATCATGCGGGCCGCCCAGCACGGCATCGTGCACAAGAACAACGCGTCCCGGAAGGTCTCGCGCCTCGCGGCTCGGGTCAAGGCGCTCGCCGCCTAAGCCTTCCTTCTTCAGGACCCATTGCGAAGAAAGCCCGGCAGCGATGCCGGGCTTTCTTCGTTTTCGGCCGTCGCTCGACCGCCCGCGCTCGTCCACCCGCGCTCGTCCACCTGAGCCCGCCTGCTCCGGATCGCCGTCCCTTCCGCGGACTCGGTCGCGGCGGCGGAGGCCATGGCTCGTTAACCCTGATGGCAAATCTCCCGAGTTGAAGAGTCTTAACGCCAAGTGTAGCTTAACGATCGCTTGAGAAGACACGACAAAAGCCGTGCATCCTCGAGTCGAGGGCGAATCATGCACAAGGTCGGTCTGCTCGTTCGACTCGTCGTGCCAAACCCTCGTCCCGATACGTGCTTCTTTCGCTATCCCCGTTAGTCCCGTTGTTAGGAGAACCGTAGCTTATTGTTGATAGGCTGGTTTCATCGGCAAAAGGCGCCCCGGATGCATTGACTCCGGCGCGAAGATCTGGGCTCCGCGAATGGCTCGCGGGGCGCGACGTCAGTCAAGTGTGCGTACGTACCGGTGGCGGCTCTCCGTCCTCGGCGCGAGGAGAGCGATGATGCATGTCGACGGTAGCGTGTCCGGCAACGCCGAGACGGGCATGAGCGGCGTGAGCGGCACCGATCCGGTGGCCGCCTGGGCTCGAGTGAAACGCCGCCTGCGGGCGGAACTGGGAGAGGATGTGTTCGCGAGCTGGTTCGCCCGGCTCGAATTGCTGGAGGTCTCCGGCGCGACGGCGCGCCTCACGGTGCCCACCCGCTTCCTCAAGAGCTGGATCGAATCCCACTACATCGACCGCGTCCTCAACACCTTCCGCAGCGAGGTCGAGGACGTCTCCCGCATCGACGTGTCGGTGCGTGGTCCCGCCGCCGCCCGCCCCGCCGCCACCGCGAGCGCGGCCCAGAAGCCCGCCATGGCGCCGAGCCCCCTCGCCCGTCTCCAGGCCGCCGGCTCCGGGATGCAGGCACCGAGCGACTCCGAGTCCGACGCCCCCGTCTCGGCCCGCGCCGAGGGTGGCTCCGGCGATCTCAACGGCGCGCCCCTCGACAACCGCCTCACCTTCACGAGCTTCGTCGTCGGCCGCTCCAACGCCCTTGCCCACGCGGCCGGCGAGCGTGTCGCCCGCCACGACGGCCAGGGCGCGCTTTACAACCCGCTCTACCTCCATGCCGGGGTCGGCCTCGGCAAGACCCACCTGCTCCACGCCATCGGCCACGCCGCCCGCGATTCCGGCCGCCGGGTGATCTACCTCACCGCCGACCGCTTCATGTACGGCTTCGTCAACGCCCTGAAGACCCAGAACGCCCTGGCCTTCAAGGAGCGCCTGCGCGCCATCGACCTCCTCATCCTCGACGACGTGCAGTTCATCCAGGGCAAGTCGATCCAGGCCGAGTTCGGCCACACCATCAACGCCCTCATCGATGCCGGCCGCCAGGTCGTCGTCGCCTCCGATCGGCCGCCCACCGAGCTCGAAGCCCTTGAGGAGCGCGTCCGCTCGCGCCTCGCCGGCGGCCTCGTGGTCGAGATCGGCACCCTCGACGAGCAGCTGCGCACCTCGATCCTGTCGGCGCGCCTGGCCGCCGTCCAGGTCTCGCATCCGAGCTTCGAGGTCTCGCCGACGGTGGCGACCTACGTCGCCCGCGCCATCACGGCCAACGGCCGCGACCTCGAAGGCGCCGTGAACCGGCTCCTGGCCCACGCCACCCTCACGGGGGCGGCGGTGACCATGGAGACCGCCGAGGCCGCGATCCGGGATCTGGTGAAGAACCGCGAGCCCAAGCGCATCAAAATCGAGGACATCCAGAAGCTGGTGGCCTCGCGCTACAACGTCTCGCGCTCGGACATCCTGTCCGAGCGGCGCACGGCCGCCGTGGTCAAGCCGCGCCAGATCGCCATGTACCTGTCGAAGGTGCTGACCCTGCGCTCCCTGCCCGAGATCGGCCGGCGCTTCGGCGGCCGCGACCACACCACGGTGCTCCACGCCGTGCGCAAGATCGACAAGCTCATCGGCGAGGACAACGTCCTGAACGACGAGGTCGAGCTCCTGAAGCGCATGCTGCAGGATTGAGCCCCGGGCCGGGACACGCACGCGTGCGGTGTCCCGGCCGGATCAACCCCGGGATAGGCCGCCTCTCGCACTTGCGTTCGCGGACCGCCTTCGCCAAGTTGCTCGGCCAGCGAAGCTGCTCGGCCACGATGCCCGGCGCCGCGCGGGGCCGGCTTCCGCGACGTTCTCCTGCGACCACGAGTTTTTGCGATGAGAGTCACTGTCGAGCGCGCGGCCCTCCTTCGTTCGCTCGGCCACGTGCACCGCGTGGTCGAGCGCCGCAACACGATCCCGATCCTGTCCAACGTGCTCCTGCGCGCCGGCCCGTCGGGCCTGGAGCTGCGTGCCACCGATCTCGACATCGAGGTGACGGAGACGATCCCGGCCGACGTGGCGGATGCCGGGGCCACCACGGTGCCCGCGCACGTCATCTACGACATCGTGCGCAAGCTGCCCGACGGCGCCCAGGTCTCCCTCGAGACCAGCGGCGAGACCGGTCAGATGACCATCCGCTCGGGCCGCTCGCGCTTCTCGCTGGGCGCCCTGCCGGAGGGCGATTTCCCCGATCTCGCCGCCGGCGAGCTGCCGAACCGCTTCACCCTGGCGGCCGCCGACCTCAAGCGCCTCATCGAGAAGACCCAGTTCGCCATCTCCACGGAGGAGACGCGCTACTACCTCAACGGCATCTACCTCCACACCACCGAGTCCGAGGGCTCTCTGAAGATGCGCGCCGTGGCCACCGACGGCCATCGCCTCGCCCGCGTCGAGATCGAGGCGCCCGACGGCAGCCGCGACATGCCGGGCATCATCGTGCCCCGCAAGGCAGTCGCCGAGATCATCAAGCTCGTGGAGGACGGCGGCGAGGGCGTCGAGATCGACCTGTCCTCGGCCAAGATCCGCTTCAAGTTCGCCAGCGGCGTGGTGCTGATCTCCAAGCTCATCGACGGCACCTTCCCGGACTACCAGCGGGTCATCCCCTCCGGGAACGACAAGTTCCTCACGGTCCAGCGCGACCAGTTCGCCCGCGCCGTGGACCGCGTCTCGACCATCTCGTCCGAGCGCGGCCGCGCGGTGAAGCTCGCCGTGCAGGAGGGGCGCCTCGCCCTCTCGGTGAACAACCCGGATTCCGGCAGCGCCACCGAGGAACTCGACGTCGACTACGACGCCGCCGCCCTCGATATCGGCTTCAACGCCCGCTACCTCCTCGACATCACCGGGCAGCTCGAGGGCGACACCGCCCTGTTCAAGCTCGCCGACCCGGGCTCCCCGACGCTGATCCAGGACCGCGAGGGCGCGCCCGCGCTCTACGTGCTGATGCCGATGCGGGTGTGATCGCGACCGTTTCGTCCAATCCCATTGAGACCGCGTGCGAGGAGACTTCAGCGGGCCGGGGCCTTCGCCTCACCCGCCTGATCTGCCGCGACTTCCGCAACCACGCCGACCTCGACCTCGCCGTCGGCCGGCGCTTCGTGGCGCTGGTCGGCGAGAACGGGGCTGGGAAGACCAACCTGCTGGAAGCCGTGTCCCTGTTCTCGCCGGGGCGGGGCCTGCGCCGCGCCGATCTCGCCGGCATGGCCCGCACCGGCGGCCCCGGCGGCTTCGCCGTGTCCATGACCCTCGCGGCGGGCGAGGGCGAGCACCGGGTCGGCACCGGCTACGAGCCGCCGGGCTTCGACGGACGCGCCTCGCGCCTGTGCCGGATCGACGGCGCCACCGCGCCCTCCCCCGTCGCCTTCTGCGAGTTCCTGCGCGTGGTCTGGCTCACCCCCGACCTCGACGGCCTGTTCCGGGGGCCGGCCGGCGACCGCCGCCGCTTCCTCGACCGTCTCGTGCTGGCGGTGGACGCCACCCACGGGGCCCGCGTCAACGCCCTGGAGCGGGCGCTTCGCTCCCGCAACCGTCTCCTGGAAGAGCGTCCCAACGACGGGCAGTGGCTGGATGCCATCGAGCGCGAGGTCGCCGAACTCGGGGTCGCCGTGGCGCTCGCCCGCCGCGAGACCACGGAGCGCCTCGACCGGCTCATCGCCGCGGGGCGCGACGACGCCCAGCCCTTCCCCTGGGCGGCCCTGCGCCTCGAAGGCGACCTCGACGACCTCGTCGCCGTCTGGCCGGCCCTCGAAGCCGAGGACCGCTTCCGCATGGCCCTGCGCCAGGGCCGCGCCCGCGACCGCGCCGCCGGGCGTACCCTGAGCGGGCCCCAGACCAGCGACCTCGTGGTGCGCCACGGCCCCAAGGACGTGCCCGCCGCCACCGCCTCCACGGGGGAGCAGAAGGCCTTGCTCATCGGCCTCGTGCTGGCCCATGCCCGCCTCGTCCAGGCCATGTGCGGGATCGCCCCCCTCGTCCTCCTCGACGAGGTCGCCGCCCACCTCGACCCGCGCCGCCGCACCGGCCTGTTCGACGCCCTGGAAGCCCTGTCGGGTCAGGTCTGGATGACCGGCGCCGACCCGGCCCTGTTCACGGAACTGGACGGCCGCGCCGATCTGGTGAGGATCGTCGACGGGCGCGTCGCCGCGCCTTGAGGCGCCGTGGGCCATGTCGATCGCGAATCTCATCCTGTTTGCCGGCGTCTACGCCGTCGCGGTGGCATCCCCGGGGCCCGGCATCGCCGCCCTGGTGGCGCGGGTCCTGGCGCGCGGGACGGGCGGCATCGGGGCCTTCATCGCCGGCTTCGTCGTGGGCGACCTCGTCTGGTTCGGCGTGGCGGCGGCCGGGATGGCCCTCCTCGCACAGTCCCTGACCGTGGCGTTCGTTGCCCTGAAGTACGCCGGTGCCGTCTATCTCGCGGCCCTCGCCTGGAAAGCCTGGACCGCGCCCGTGGAGCCCGTCGAGACCCCACGCGTGGACGCGGACGGCCGGGTACGCCCGTTCCTCGGCGGCCTCGTCCTCACCCTCGGCAACCCGAAGGTGATCCTGTTCTTCCTCGCGCTCCTGCCGGGTGTGGTCGATCTCGAGCACCTGACCTTCCTCGGCTTCGCCGGGATCGGCGCCACGATCGTGGTCGTCCTCGGTACCGTCCTGGCGGCCTATGCCGCGGCGGCGGCCCGCGCCCGGCGGGTCTTCACCTCGGTTCGCGCGCGGCGGGCGATCAATCGCGGCGCCGGGACGGTGATGGCGGGCGCGGCGGTCGCCATCGCCACGCGGTGAGCCTCACGCGAGGGCGGACGGAATGTCGGTCCGGGAAAAATCGTTGCCGACGAACAGAAGCGGAACGCTTTGCGTCCGGGCGCAAGCATAGGAAAAGCAATCGCCGAGGTTGAGTTGCGCCGGGTGGCCCTGGCCCTTGCCGTATCGCGCATAGGCGGAGATCGCTTCACGCGTTTCCGGCTCTGCCAGGGGTACGAGGGCGACGGCAGCTTGCCGCAGGAAGGCCGCGACCACTTCGTGCGCGACTGGGATCGGAACTCTATCGATACGATGCAGGGCGAGCACGGCTTCGAGCACCGAGAGACCGGATGTTGATAAGTGCGGCGCGGTCTCCATCCGTTCGATCAGCAGCCCGGAGCCTGCTTCCCGCGTCAGGATCGCGACGATGGCGGACGCATCGAGGAACATCAGGATTCCTCGTACAAGCCGTCGTAGAAGGCCTTGTCCGCCTTGAGGCCGGTCCTGGGATAGGCCTCCAAGGCATCCTGGATCGGTCGCAACCGCTCGCGCAGCGAGGGCTTGCCCTCCAGCCGCTCGACTTCGTGCGCCAGCGCGATCCGCACCGCCTCGGTCTTGCTGACCTTGGCCAGGGCCGCCACCTTCTCCGCGAGGCGATTGACCTCCTCGCTTCGGATGTTCAGAGGCATTAGGATCGTTCCTGTGTAGACAGTCGAAGCGTAGTGCCTACACGGCGGCCCTTCAAGCCGACCCCCGAAATCACCACCTCAAGGTTTGCGATGACCAGCCGTCTCGACGAGGCCCGCGCCGCGTTGAAAACGACCTTCGGCTACGACGATTTCCGCCCGGGCCAGGACGAGGTCATCGGTGCGGTCCTCGACGGCACCGACGTGTTCGCCGTGATGCCCACGGGTTCGGGCAAATCGATGACCTACCAGCTGCCCGCCCTGGTGGAATCGTCCCTGACCGTGGTGGTGTCGCCCTTGATCGCCCTGATGCACGATCAGGTGCAGCAGATGCTCGGCTTCGGCGTCGCGGCCGCCACCCTCAATTCCTCCGTGCCCGAGGCGACCTCGCGCGAAACCTGGCGCCGGATCCGCTCCGGGGACCTTCGCCTCCTGTTCGTCTCGCCCGAGCGGCTGATGATGGAGGGGTTGATGGACGCCCTGCGCGGCGTCGGCGTCCGGCGGCTCGCCGTCGACGAGGCCCATTGCGTCTCGCAATGGGGCCACGACTTCCGGCCCGAGTACCGCGACCTCTCGCGCGCCCGCGAGGCCCTGGGCAACGTCCAGACCGTGGCGCTGACGGCCACCGCCGACAAGGCGACGCGGGCCGACATCACCGAGCGGCTGTTCCCGGCGGGCCGGGAGCTCAAGGCCTTCGTCCATTCCTTCGACCGGCCGAACATCCGCCTGACCTTCGTGCCGAAGGACAACCCGACCCGGCAAATCGAGCGCTTCCTCAAGCACCGCCGCTCCGAGAGCGGGATCATCTACTGCTCCTCGCGAAAACGCACGGAGCAGCTCGCCGAGAGCCTCGCCAAGGACGGGTTCAACGCCCTGCCGTATCACGCCGGCCTCGACCAGGGCACGCGCATGAAGAACCAGGACACCTTCCTGCAGGAGGACGGGGTGGTGATGACCGCGACCGTGGCCTTCGGCATGGGCATCAACAAGCCCGACGTCCGCTTCGTCTGCCACGCCGACATGCCCTCCAACGTCGAGGGCTACTACCAGGAGATCGGCCGCGCCGGCCGCGATGGCCTGCCGGCGGACACCCTCACCATCTACGGCCTCGACGACATGTCGCTCCGCCGCCGCCAGATCGACGAGAAGGAGGTGCCGGACGAGCGCCGCCGCGTCGAGCGGCGCAAGCTCGAGGCGATGATCGCGCTGTGCGAGGGCGCCACCTGCCGCCGCCAGTCCCTGCTCGGCTACTTCGGCGAAGCCAGCGAACCGTGTGGGCGCTGCGACCTGTGCCGCTCGGGCGTCTCCCTCGTCGACGCCACGGTGCCGGCGCAGAAGCTGCTCTCGGCCATCGTCCGCACCGGGCAGCGCTTCGGGGCGGCCTATGTCTGCGACGTGGTCCACGGCAAGGAATCCGACCCGATCCGCCGCAACGGCCACGCTGCCCTCAAGACCTTCGGCGTCGGCGCCGACAAGCCCATCGCCGCCTGGCGCGCCATGCTGCGCCAGCTCTTCGCCGCCGGCGCCGTCTCCGAGAACGGCGACGGCTTCGGCGGGCTCTCGCTCACCGACAAGGGCGAGGCGATCCTGTTCGGCCGCGAGACCATCCAGATGCGGCCGGACCCCGAGCCGAAGGTCGCCGAGCCGCGCGACCGCAAGCGTGCGGCCTCCCGCGACGATGCCAGCCTCGACCTCGATCCGGCGACGGAGGCCCTGTTCCAGCACCTGCGCGGCCTGCGCGCCACCATCGCCCGGGCCGAGGGCATCGCCGCCTTCATGGTGTTTCCCGACCGCACCCTCATCGAGATGGCCCGCTCGAAACCCGTCGATCTCTACGCCCTGCGCACGGTCCACGGCGTCGGCGAGCGCAAGCGCGAAGCCTACGGCGCGCGCTTCGTCGAGGCCATCGCTGAGTTCCTGTCGCACGCGCCGGCCGGATCGGCGTGATGCGGTTTGGCACTCGTCGGACGGGATGCGCATCGTGTAGGGACGGGCGCTGTCGCCCATCGCGCCCGGCGCGAATCACTCACATCCACGCATGACCGGACGGACCGACCCATCCCTCAGGACGCCCCTTCAGCCGAGACACGGCCGCGCGAGACCTTCCGGCGCCAAGTCTTCTACATGCCGGGGTTCGACCCGCGCGCGCCCGAGACCTACTGGGGCCTGTTCCGCCGCGAGAGCCGCCTGACCGCGACCCGGCGCGCCATGGCGATCACGGTCGGCGATCCCGACCGCTCGCCCGACGGCCTTCGCCTCGACTGGCGCGTGGAGGCGGACGGGGCGCAGACCCGCTACACCCTCCTGCGCTGGGACGACATCGTCGCCGCCCGCTTCCCCCGCGGGAACGCGCGGCGGCTCCTCGCCGTGCCGGCCCTGTGGTGGCGGCTGTGGCGGTCGGGCTACCTCCGGCGCTTCCGCCGCGAGGCCAGGCGCTTTTCCCGGGTGATCATCGGCGTCCACCTCATCTACCTCGCGCTCGTCGGCCTCAGCGTCCTGGGTGCCATCGGCCTCGTCGGCCTGCTTCCCTTGCCGGCGGGGCATTGGACCGACCTCGCCGTGCCGGTCCTCGCCTACGCGATCCTGGCCGGGCTCATGGGGGCGACGCGCGGAAAACCGTTCTACGTCGCCCACCTCGTCGACGACACCGCCTTCACCCACGACCATGCCGGCGGGACCGATGCGCGGATGCAGGCCCGCCTCGACGCCTTCGCGGACCTGATCCGGGCGGCGGACGGCCGGGCCGGCGAGATCGTGGTCATCGGCCATTCCTCGTCGAGCTTCCTCGGAATCGAAGCCCTCGACCGGGTGCTGACCCGCGATCCCGAATTCGGCCGGCGCGGCACCCCGGTCTCGTTCGTCAGCATTGGCAGCGTGATCCCCTGGATCACCCTCGATCCCCGCGCCGTCGCCGTGCGCGCGGCCCTCGCCCGCGTCGCCGCCTGCGACGCCATCGGCTGGCTCGACGTCCGGGCGAAATGGGACTGGCTCTCCATCCACCGGCGCAATCCCCTGAGCGCGTCGCGGGTCCCGGCGCCGGCGGCGCACCGGCCGGTGGAGATCCAGGTCCGCATCGAGGATCTCATCGAGAAGCGCATCCTCAAGCGGCGCAAGTGGAACCTGTTCCGCATGCACTTCCAGCTGCTCATGTCGAGCCGCGACCCGCACGCCTTCGACTACGTCGCCTTCGTCGCCGGGCCCGAGCCGGTCCACGCCGCGATCCGGCGCTGGCGCGACGGGGCGGAACATCCCAGGGCCCGTGTGACGGCGGAATCCGCCGTTCCGTAGCCCGTACGGAACGGTCGCGGGACGATCGCGTGTTGCCAGGGCGCGCCCTAACCCTCTAGAGCCGTCTCGACCGAGACGGACGCGCAGGTCAGATGACTTTGCAGGATCGTGTCGAGAGGGTTCGCATGTTCCGTAACGATGTTCCGATCACCCCCGAACTCGTGCGCCAGCACGGCCTGACGCCCGACGAGTACGACCGCTTCCGCGGCCTCATCGGGCGCGACCCGACGCTGACCGAACTCGGCATCGTCTCGGCCATGTGGAACGAGCACTGCTCGTACAAGTCCTCGCGAAAACACCTGCGCGGGCTGCCGACCTCGGGCCCGCACGTGATCCAGGGACCGGGCGAGAACGCCGGCGTCATCGACATCGGTGACGGCCTCGCCTGCGTCTTCAAGATGGAGAGCCACAACCACCCGAGCTTCATCGAGCCCTACCAGGGCGCGACCACGGGGGTCGGCGGCATCCTTCGCGACGTGTTCACCATGGGAGCCCGGCCCATCGCGGCGCTCAATGCGCTCCGCTTCGGTTCGCCAGACCATCCGCGCACCCGCCACCTCGTGTCGGGGGTGGTCGCCGGCATCGGCGGCTACGGCAATTCCTTCGGGGTGCCGACGGTGGGCGGCCTCATGGGCTTCCACTCGCGCTACGACAGCAACATCCTCGTCAACGCCATGGCGGTGGGCCTGGCGAAGACCGACGCGATCTTCTACGCGGCGGCCACGGGGGTGGGAAATCCCATCGTCTATCTCGGCTCGAAGACCGGCCGCGACGGCATCCACGGCGCCACCATGGCCTCGGCCGAGTTCGACGACGCCTCGGAGTCGAAGCGCCCCACGGTTCAGGTCGGCGACCCCTTCGCCGAAAAACTGCTGCTGGAGGCCTGCCTCGAGCTCATGGCGTCGGGCGCCGTCATCGCGATCCAGGACATGGGCGCGGCGGGGCTGACCTGCTCGGCCGTCGAGATGGGCGCCAAGGGCGACCTCGGCGTCGAGCTCCACATCGAGAAGGTCCCGGCCCGCGAGGCGGGCATGACCGCCTACGAGATGATGCTGTCGGAGAGCCAGGAGCGCATGCTCATGGTCCTGAAGCCCGGCATGGAGGCGGAAGCGGAGGCGATCTTCGTGAAGTGGGGCCTCGATTTCGCGATCATCGGCCACACCACCGACACGCTGCGCTTCGTGGTCAAGCACGACGGCGTGGTGATGGCCGACCTGCCGATCAAGGAGCTCGGCGACGAGGCGCCCCTCTACGACCGGCCCCACATCGCCAATACCCACCAGCCCGTCATCCTGGCCTCCGACGTGCCCGAGACCCTGGGCAGCGCCGAGGCCCTGAAGAAGCTCGTCGGCTCGCCGGACCTGTCGTCGAAGCGCTGGGTCTACGAGCAGTACGACCACTTCATCGGCAGCAACACCGTGCAGAAGCCCGGCGGGGACGCCGCCATCGTCCGGGTCGAGGACGGCCCCAAGGGCCTCGCCATGACTGCCGACGTGACGCCGCGCTACTGCGAGGCCGATCCCGTCGAGGGCGGGCGGCAGGCCGTGGCGGAAGCCTGGCGCAACATCACGGCGGTGGGGGCGACCCCGCTCGCCATCACCGACAACCTCAACTTCGGCAACCCCGAGAAGCCCGAGGTGATGGGCCAGCTCGTCGGCTGCCTCAAGGGCATCGGCGAGGCCTGCCTGGCCCTGGACTTCCCCGTCGTGTCCGGCAACGTCTCCCTCTACAACGAGACCAACGGCGTCGGAATCCTGCCGACCCCGACCATCGGCGGCGTCGGCGTGCTGGCCGACGTGACCCGCCACGCCACCCTCGCCCTCAAGCGCGAGGGCGACCTCCTGGTGCTCATCGGCGACACCGCCGGCTGGCTCGGCCAGTCCGTCTACCTCGCGGTGATCGCCGGCCGCGAGGAGGGCGCGCCCCCGCCCGTCGATCTCGCCGCCGAGCGCCGCAACGGCGACTTCGTGCGCGGCCTCATCGTCTCCGGTCAGGTCGACACCGTGCACGACCTCTCCGATGGCGGCCTCGCCGTGGCCTTGGCCGAGATGGCCATGGCCGGCGGCATCGGGGCGGCGCTTCCCGAGGTGCCCGCCGGCATGGCGACCCACGCCTACCTGTTCGGTGAGGATCAGGCGCGCTACCTCCTCGCCGTGGACCCCGAGACCGCGCCCGACCTCCTCTACAGCGCCTCGGCGCAGGGCATCGACGCCCTCGTGGTCGGCGTGACCGGGGGCGACACCCTGACCCTGCCCGGCGGCCAGACCATCGCCCTGGCCGAACTGCGCGACGCCCACGAGGGCTGGCTGCCCGCCTACATGGCGAGCCAGCCCGCCGGCGTCCCCGCTTAGAGGCCCGTCCCCGCCCGATCCCGAACACTCACGAGGAACTCACCCCATGCCCATGGACGCGCGCGAGATCGAGGCGATGATCCGGGAGGCCCTGCCCGACGCCCGGATCGAGATCAAGGATCTGGCCGGCGACGGCGACCACTACGCCGCCACCGTCCTGTCCGCCGCCTTCAAGGGCAAGACCCGGGTGGCCCAGCACCAGATGGTCTACGGCGCGCTCCAGGGGCGCATGGGGGGCGTGCTCCACGCCCTTGCGCTCACCACGGGCGTCCCGCAGGATTGAGGGCATCGACTCCCGGGGCGACCCCATGGATCAACCCAGCCTTTACGACGACGACATCGTGATTTGGGCGGAGCGGCAAGCCGCAGCCGTTCGCGACCTCGCGCGCCGGCCCGACCTGTCCAACATGCTCGATTGGGAGAACGTCGCCGAGGAGATCGAGAGTGTGGGCCGGTCGCAGATCAGCGCAGTGGAGCAGAAGCTGCTTCTCGTGCTCATTCACGTCCTGAAGTACATGTCGGCGCCGCGTGCCCAATCCACGCGGTCATGGCGTTCGGAGGTGGTGGCTTTCCATGCCGCAGCCCGGAAGGCCTACACGCCGGCGATGCGGCAGCGGATCGACTGGGCCTGGATGTGGGATGCGGCGCGGACCCAGGCCGATATCTCCCTGCGGATCTACGATGACCGGCTTGTCTCCGGTTTACCGGAACACATGCCGTTCACACCCGACGAGTTGGTCGCCCCGACCTTCACCATGGATTGGGCGCTCGAGCGATTGGCGCAGATCCTCGACACGCCCAAGGATACGCATTAGGCCGATCGACGACGTGTCCTGGCGCCCTCCACGCCCTTGCACTCACGGCGGGCGTCCCTCAGAAACGAGAGACCTCACGGGGCGGACCGCATGGACCAGCCGAGCCTCTACGACGACGACATCGTGACCTGGGCCGAGCAGCAGGCCTCGACCCTTCGCGAACTCGCGCGCCGGCCGGACCTCTCCAACATCCTCGATTGGGAGAACGTCGCCGAGGAGATCGAGAGCGTGGGGCGTTCGCAGATCGGTGCCGTGGAGAGCCTGCTGGCGCAGACTCTGGCGCATTTGCTCAAACGCTTGTCCGCGCCCGATACCCTGTCGGTCGAGCATTGGCGCAAGGAAGCCGGCACCTTCCAGGTCGCCGCGTTCACCCGCTACGAGCGGTCGATGCGCCAACGGCTGGATTGGGACAAGATCTGGGCCGTGGCTCAATCACAGGCGAAACTGGGCCTGACCACCTATGGCGACACTCTGCTTCCCCACCTGCCGGCACGATGCCCCCTGGGGCCGGACGACCTTCTCGTCGCGCCGTTCGATCTGGATGCCGCCCTCCGGGCCATTGCGGACGCGACGGCCTTGAAATCGACGAATCAATCCTGACCTCAACGGTGACGCACGCCGTTCCAAACCAGACGAGGATTTCCATGACCGACGCCAACACCGCCATCCAGACCGAGATCGAATCCCAGGACGTCGTCGTGTTCATGAAGGGCACGCCGCAATTTCCCATGTGCGGCTTCTCGGGTCAGGTCGTGCAGATCCTCAACTACCTCGAAGTGCCGTTCAAGGGCGTGAACGTCCTCGACGACATGGCGATCCGCGACGGCATCAAGGCGTTTTCGAACTGGCCGACGATCCCGCAGATCTACGTGAAGGGCGAGTTCGTCGGCGGCTGCGACATCACCCGCGAGATGTTCCAGTCGGGCGAGCTGCAGCAGTTCCTGTCCGAGAAGGGCATCCCGGTGAAGGCCGCGGCCCCGGCCGCCTGACACGACCCGCCGGATCGCGAACGGAAGAGGGCGCCGCGGGCGCCCTTTTTCGTGCCGCGCAACGGCTGGCCGCTTCGGCCGTTGGTGAGACGGCACCGGGGTGCCGGAGCGGTTCCGATGCATGATGCGATCATCGTCGGCGGCGGACCCGCCGGCCTCAACGCCGCGCTCATCCTCGGGCGCTGCCGCCGTTCGGTCCTCCTCATCGACGCCGGGGAGCCCCGCAACGCCGCGACGCCCCGGACCTGGGGCCTGTTCACCCGCGACGGCACGGCGCCCGCCGACCTGCGGGCCCAGGCCAGGGCCGATCTCGACCGCTATCCGTCGGTGGAATGCCGCACCGCCGAGGTGACGCGGGCCGACCGCGACGGCGACGCCTTCGCGGTGGTCCTCGCCGACGGCGCCACCGCGCGGGGACGCCGGCTGATCCTCGCCACGGGGCTGCGCCAGGACCTGCCCGCCGTCGCGGGCTTCGATACCTACTGGGGACGCGGCGTCCACACCTGTCCGTACTGCGACGGCTACGAGAGCCGCGACCGGCCCCTCGTCGCCTACGGCCATGGCCATGCCGGGGCGGCGCTCGCCCTCGAACTCACCGTCTGGAGCCGCGACGTCACCCTCTGCACCGACGACCGGGCCGACACCCTGTCGGAGCCCGACCGGGCCCGCCTCGCCCGCAACGGCATCGCCGTGGCGGACGGCGCCGTGGTCCGCCTGACGGGGGATGGGACCGCGGCGGAGCGCCTGGTCTTCGCGGACGGGACGGGCCTTCCCTGCCGGGCGCTCTTCCTCACCCCCGGGGGATGCCGCCCGTCGCCCCTCATCGCGCAGCTCGGCTGCGACCTGTCCCCGAAGGGCATCGTGCCGACGGGGGAGTACGAGGCCACCAACGTGCCCGGCCTCTACGTCGCCGGCGACGCCTCGCGGCGGGTCCAGTTCGCCGTAGTCGCGGCGGCCGAAGGGGCGATGGCCGCCTTCGCCATCAACACCGAGCTGCTGAAGGCCGAGTTGGCCCGGCCCTGAGAGCCGGTCCGGCCCGGTGCGACGACGGGGGGCCGGATCGTTCCGACCGAATCAGGCGACTTTTGGGCATCACGGTGGCGCGGTCACGGGGGCGGACCGTGCGTTTCCGTTGCCCGCGGGGCGCGTTTCTCAAGGAAACGATGTATTCAGGTGCGCCGCAGCACGGGAAATAGCGTCGAAACTACGCAGTCGTAAATTAAGCATCAATTATGGCGTGCGCCCGGAACTTTTTCGCGTTATCCCCGGTTTCTGCCAATGACCGGGTCGCGGCTCCCCATGGAGTCCTTAACGGCGCCGGGTCGGTGAACGCCATGCCAGTGTTCGAAGCCAAGAATCTCGATGCGGAGTTCGAGGGCCACGCCTTCCTCGCCGCCATCCTGCACCCCTCGCAGGAGGCCCGGACCCGCGCCCTGACGCATGGCCGCAACCGTGCCGTCCGCGCCTCGATGATGGCCGATCCGATGACCATCGAGCCGCATTACCCCATGCGGCCGGCCGAGGCGGAGATCGAGGCCCAGGCGACCTGAATTCGCTGCGGAGTCGTTTTCGTCCCTCGCAAACGCCCCGGTTTTCCGTTGTCGCGTTGAAGCCGTCCTCCCATGATGGGAAGGCGGCTTTTCGCATGCGCGGACGTGTCAACCGGATCGTGGCGGCCTACCAGGTCTGGGCGGTGATGACGCCCTGCCGGGTCACGACGGCCCAGGACCGACCCCGGCGCTCGATGGTCTCGATGCGGCCGACACCCGGAACCATATCGCCGATCCCGACCTCGACGAGGCGGCGCTTGCGGTCCTCCAGGACAGCGATCCCGTCATAGACCTCGCGAACGGCCCAGTTGTCGCTGGCGGGGGGCTTTGGCGCGGCGTGGGCCTTGTCGGTGATCGCCCCGGTCTCCGTTGGCTCCACCGCCTTGTCCGGCACCGCCTTGGCGGCGACGGGGGCCGGTGCGGGAACGGCGGCGCGCTTCTCGACCTGTGCCGTCAGGGCCGTGAGGCGTGCGGCGTGATCCTTCTCATTCTGTTCGACGCGCTCGCTCAGCGCCGCGAGCTTGGCGGCGAGCGCCTGTTCCGACCGGCCGACACGCTCCATCACGGCGGTGCCGCGGGTGCGGACCTCGCCGCGCACCGCCTCCGTGCCGTCCTGCACCTGCGCCAGGCCCTTGCCGAGCTGGGCCAGGGCCGTGGCGATCCGGTCCGTCTCGGCCCGGGCGGTGCCGAGCTGATGCTGGAGCTGCGCCATGGCGGTGGCGGCGCGGTCCTCGCCCGTGGTACCGAGGCGGGTCGCGCCGGCGCCGAGGCCGGCGCCGACGAGGAGCGCCGCGCCGACGAGGCCGGCGAGACGCGGATCGACGCGGCGCATCCACGGGGTGGGGGTGGCCACGGCCGCGACGACGGGGTTCGGCGCCGCCTTCGTGGCAGACTTCATGGCGGGCTTGGCCCCCGTCACCGCCTGCTTCAGCAGCGCTTCCGGCGAGGTGTCCGCCGCCGTCCCGACCGTGCCCGTCATGACCGATGCTTCCCGAATGATCAGGAAGCATTGGTTAAGCATGCTTGTTTACCAAAGCGTTACCATGGTGGGCGGCCGCTTGTGTCGGCAGCGGCCGCCTGGGCCGCCGGCCCCCGCTCAGGCCGCCAGCCCCCGCTGGCGCAGGAGCGGCTCGATGCTCGGCAGCCGCCCCCGGAAGGCCGTGTAGGCCTCGCCCGGATCGCGCAGGTTGCCGGCGCCGTAGACGAACTTGCGCAGGCGCGCCGCCGTCTCGGGGTGGAAGATGTCGCCGGCCTCGCGGAACGCGTCGAAGGCGTCGGCGTCGAGGACCTCCGACCACAGGTAGCTGTAGTAGCCGGCGGCGTAGCCTTCCCCGGAGAAGATGTGGGCGAAGTGCGGCGAACGGTGCCGCATGGAGATCTCCGCCGGCATGGCGATGCGGGCGAGGGCGTCGGCCTCGAACGCCTGGACGTCGAGGCCGTCCTCGCCGGCGCTCGACAGGTGCAGGGTCATGTCGACGATGGCCGAGGAGGTGTACTCGATGGTGGCGAAGCCCTGGTTGAAGGTGCGGGCCGCGAGCAGACGCTTCAACAGGTCCTCCGGCATCGGCTCGCCCGTGCGGTAATGGCGGGCGTGCCGGCGCAGGACCTCCGGCTGCTCGAGCCAGTGCTCGTAGAGCTGCGAGGGCAGCTCGACGAAGTCGCGGGCCACGGCGGTGCCGGACAGGAGCGGATAGGTCACGTCCGACAGGAGGCCGTGCAGGGCGTGGCCGAACTCGTGGAACAGGGTGCGGGCGTCGTCGAACGACAGCAGAGTCGCCTCGCCGTCCGGCGCTTTGGCGAAGTTCATCACGTTGACGATGACCGGCGTGACGACACCGTTGAGGCGTTCCTGCGAGCGGAAGGCGCTCATCCAGGCGCCGCTGCGCTTCGAGGCGCGGGCGAAGTAATCGCCGAGGAAGACGCCGACCTCGGCGCCGTCGGCGTCGTGGACGGCCCAGGCCCGCACGTCGGGGTGGTAGCGCGGCACGTCGGCGAGTTCCTCGAACCGCAGGCCGAACAGGCGGGTCGCCGTGTCGAAGGCGGCGGCGATGACGCCGTCGAGCGACAGGTACGGCTTGATCTCGCCCTCGTCGAGGTCGTGCTCGGCCCGGCGCAGCTTCTCCGCGTAGTGGCGCCAATCGTGCCGGGCGAGGGCGAACTCGTGCCCCTCGGTTCGGACGATGGCCTGGAGCCGGTCGCGCTCGGCCGCCGCCTGGTGGTGGGCCGGGGTCCAGACGTTGCGCAGCAGGGCCATGGCGTTGTCGGGGGTGCCCGCCATGGTGTCGGAGAGCTTGAGGTGGGCGAAGCTGTCGAAGCCGAGCAGGCGCGCCCGCTCGGCGCGCAGGGCCACGGTCTCGGCGATGAGGCCGCGGTTGTCGGTCTCGCCGCCGTTCTCGCCGCGCTTCGACCAGGCGGCGTAGGCGCGCTCGCGCAGGTCCCGCCGGGTGGAGAACACCAGGAACGGCTCGATCAGCGAGCGCGACAGGGTGATGACGTGGCCGTGCTGGCCGCCCCGCTCCTTGGCGGCGGCGGCGGCGGCGGCGCGCAGGAACGGCGGCAGGCCGGCGAGATCCTCTTCCGCGTCGAGGGGCAGGGCGAAGGCGCCCTCGTCGGCCAGAAGATTCTGGCTGAAGCTGGTGCCGAGTTCGGCGAGCCGCCCGGCGATCTCGGCCATGCGGGCCTTGGCCTCGGGGGGAAGATCGGCGCCCGACAGGCGGAAGCGCGTGCGGTAGCGCTCGAGCACCCGGCGTTCCTCCGGCCCGAGGGCTTCGGCCTCGGCATCCACGGCCGAGATGCGGGCCCACAGGTCGGGGTCGAGATAGATGGCGCTGCCGTGGCGGGCGAGGACGGGCGAGATCGAGCGCTCCACCGCCTGGAGCTCGGGGTTGGTGTGGCTGCCGCTGAGGTTGAAGAACACGCCCGCGACCCGGTCGAGGGCGAGGCCGGCCCGCTCCAGGGCGCCCACGGTGTTGTGGAAGTCCGGGGCCGCCGGGTTTTTCGCGATGGCGGCGATCTCGGCCTTGTGCGCGGCGAGGGTCGCCTCGAAGGCCGGCAGGTAATGGGCGGGTTCGATGCGCTCGAACGGCGGCAGGCCGTGGGGCGTCGCCCAGGCGTGCTCCGCGAACGGCCCGATCGACGCGCCGGTGGGGCTGGAGGCGGGAGCGGGGGTGGTGCCGACGGTCATGGTCATCCTGAGTTCGCGGATCGTGTCCCAGCCGCAAGGTAAGCACCGCTCCGCCCCGGTGCAAAGGCCGTGCCCGACCTTTGCGCCACGGCTGTTGCCCCTTCGCCCTTGCTGCGCGCCCCGGAACCGCGATGCTCCGCGCGACCCCAGGCAGAAAACGGAACCCGGATGCCCCCGCGCTCACTCAACGCCGCATCCCGGCGACTCCATCGCGGGATCGTCGTCTCCGCCCTGTTCGTCCCCCTGCTCGGGGCCGGGCTCGCGGCGCAGGACAGCGCGGTCCCGGTACCGCCGCCGCTGCCGCCGGCTCGGCCCGCGGACCTCGGGGCCGCCCCCGCCCCTCCGGCCGGTCCGACCCTCGACGCGCCGCGTCCGCCCGAGCGGCCGCCGGAGCTGTCCGCGCCGGCGGCGAAACCGGCCGACACCAAGCCCGAGGAGCAAGCGGCCGAGGCGACGCCCCTGCCCCCGGCCCGGCCGCCCGAACTCTCCGGCGAGGCCGCCCTCGCCCTGACGGTGGCGGCGGCCGACGACACCGCCTGCCGGCAGCGCCTGGAGCGCCTCGGCGCCCGGTTCGAACCCCAGCCGGCCCTCGCGGACGGCCAGTGCGGCGCGGCCCGCCCCCTCAAGATCACGTCGCTTTCCGGCGACCTCGCCCTGACGCCCCCCGCCCTCCTGGTCTGCAGGGCCGCCGAGGCCCTGGCGCGCTGGGCCACGGAGGCGCAGGTGCTGGCCGAGCGCGACCTGTCGCAGCCGCTCAAGGGCCTCAGCCTCGGCACCACCTACGTCTGCCGGGGCCAGAACCACGATCCCGATGCCAAGCTGAGCGAGCACGCCTTCGCCAACGGCATCGACGTGATGGGATTCACCTTCGCGAACCGGCCGGCCATCGCCGTGGCGCCCCTGCCCGAGGGGACGCCGGAAGCAGCCTTCCTCGCCCATGCCCGCGCCAGGGCCTGCGGGGTCTTCCGCACGGTGCTCGGGCCCGGCACGGATGCGGCGCACGCCAACCACTTCCACCTCGACGAGCGCGAGCGTCCCGCCGGCCACCGCCTCTGCCAATAATTTTCAAGGCGCGGAACGGCTTAGTCTCCGCCGAGCTTGTTTCCTGTCGAGTGGGCGGCGGCGCCCCGGCCAGGATGCGTGACCATGCTTGGATTGTTGAAGGTGGGCGGCGTGTCCGCGCTGGCCTGGACCTGCCTCGTCGGCGGTGCCCAGGCGGCGCCCGAGAAGGCGGTCCCCGAGAAGGAAACCCCCGGCAAGGAAACCCCCGCCAAGGCGGACGCGGCGCGCCCAGCCGAAGCGCCCGCCCTCACCCGGGACGCCATCGAGGCCGCCACGTTCGTGGATGGCGCGAAGCCGAAGGGCGACGACGGACAGGCCGGCGCGAAGAAGGGTGGCAAGGGGAAGGCCGACGACAAGCGGCCCGACCCCCTCCTCGTGAAGGTGCAGGTGCTTCTCGACCGGGCGCAGTTCTCGCCCGGCGCCATCGATGGACGCGACGGCGAGAACCTGCGCGGCGCCCTCTCGGCCTTCGCCGTCGCCAACGGCCTGCCGGCCGCGACGCGCATGAACGCGAAGCTGTTCGAGACCCTGAAGGCCACGAGCACCGAGCCGGTGGCGGCCGAGTACACCCTGACCGAGGCCGACGTCGCCGGGCCCTACGTCCCGGAAATCCCCGCGAAGATGGAGAAGCAGGCCGATCTGGAGGCCCTGTCCTACACCGATGCACGCGAGATGCTGGCCGAGCGCTTCCACATGACGCCGGCGCTTCTCACCGCCCTCAACCCCGACAAGCCCCTCGACAAGGCCGGCACGGTGATCACCGTGCCGGCGGTGCCGGCCCTGGAGACGGGCAAGCCGAAACCCGAGGACAAGGCGGGCAAGAGCGACAAAGGGGGCAGGACCGGCAAAGCAGCCAAGGAGGACAAGGAGGACAAGGCAGCCAAGGAGGACAAGGCAGCCAAGGAGGACAAGGCGAGCGGGGACGACAAGCCGGCCAAGGACGTCGCCCGCATCACCGTCGACAAGGCGACCCGCCACGTGCGGGCCTTCGACGAGGCCGGCAAGCTCCTGGCGTTCTACCCCGCCTCCATCGGCAGCGCGGAGAAGCCCGCCCCCTCGCGCAAGACCAAGGTCAAGGGCGTCGCCTTCGCGCCGACCTACACCTACAACCCGAAATATGCGTTCAAGGGCGTGAAGACGAAGGAGAAGTTCACGATTCCCCCCGGCCCCAACAACCCCGTGGGCGTGGTGTGGATCGACCTCGCGATCCCCTCCTACGGTATCCACGGCACGCCGGAGCCCGAGAAGGTCGGCAAGACCGAGTCGCACGGCTGCATCCGCCTGACGAACTGGGACGCGCGCAGTCTCGCCCTGCGGGTGGCGCCCGGCACCGAGGTCACGTTCGTGGACGACTGATCCGGGCCAGCGCCGCCAGCCCCAGCATGGCGGCGTCGCCGAGGAAGGCCAGGGCGGCGGTGGCGCAGGCGCCCTGGAGCATCGGCACGGTGTTCTGGTTCTGGAGCCCGGCGACGATGGGCGTGCCGAGCGTGGCGGCGCCGGCCAGGGCCCCGACCGCCGCCGTGGCGATGGACAGCACCAGGGCGGTGCGCAGGGTCTCGACGATCCCGGGCGCGGCCAGGGGCAGTTCGACGGACAGCAGGATCTGCCGGCGGGTCAGGCCCATGGCCTCGGCGGCCTCGCGTGCCTCGCGCGACACCGTCTCCAGGGCGCCGACCGTGCCGCGCAGGACCGGCATCACCCCGTAGGCGACCAGCGCCAGGAGGGTCGGCGGACCGCCGAAGCCCAGCACCGGCAGGGCGAGGGCCACCACCACCACGGGCGGCACCGCCTGGGCGGCGGCGGCGACGCCGTCGATGGCCGGGCGCAGGGCGGCCGCCCCGCGCCGGGTCGCCACGATGCCGAGGCCGATCCCGAGGCCCGCCACCAGGGCGAGGCCGGTGCCGGCGAGGACGAGGTGCTGCAGGGCGAGGGCGAGGAGACGCTCCGCGTCGAGGGCTCGGCGCGGTGCCTCGCCGAGGATTTTTGCGATCCGGGTTGCGACCGCCGGATGGCTCAAGGCCGCCAGGGCGAGGCCGGTGGCGGCGACGGTGACGATGGGGCGGAGGCTCATGCCGGCAGTCCCGCGCGCATCCCATCCTCCACGGCGCTCAAGGTCCGCTCGGCCACGAGCGAGAGGGCGACCACCGGCACGGCGCCGAGCAGGATGAGGTCGGGGGCGAACTGCGCCATGCCGTCGAAGACGATGCGGCCGAGGCCGCCGGCCCCCACGAGGGCGCCGAGGGTGGCGAGCCCGATGCCCTGGACGGCGGCGACCCGCAGGGCCCCGACGAGGAGCGGCGCCCCGAGGGGCAGGCGCAGGCGGGCGAGGATCTGAGCGTCCGTGAGGCCCATGGCTCTGGCCGCGTCGAGGCTGGCGGGGTCGGGCGCGCGGAGCGCCGCCGCCAGCCCCCGCCACAGGGGCAGGAGCAGGTAGGCGGCGACGCCCACCATGGCGGGGGCCGGCCCCAGGGCCGAGAGACCGAGGTCGCGCAACGGGGGCACGGCCCGCAGCAGCCCGCCGGTGAGGGCGACGAGGCCGCCCAGGAGCGCCACCGCCGGCACCACCTGCACCCCGCCGATGGCGATCCCGACCGCGTCCTGGCCGCGCCGCCACAGGGACAGCAGGATCACCGCGGGGACGGCCAGTCCGAGGGCGCCGCCGGCGAGCACGAGGTGCTCGACGAAGGCCGCGTGCACGGCCTCGCGCCGGGCGGCGTACTCGACGGCGAGGGACAGGGCATCGAACAGGCCCGCCCGTCCGGCCGCGACGAGGCCGACGAGGCCGAGCCCCACCACGACGAGGCCGAGGCCCGGCTGGCGGCAGCGCCGGACGGCGAGGCCGAGGGCGGCGCCGAGCAGGGCGGCGGCGAGCCACGCCCCGGCCCCGAGGCCGGCCCGCGCCGCCGGCGGCTGGTCCGCCATCCGCAGGGCGGCGCCGTGGCCGAGCCCCCCGGCGAAGAGGCCGGCGGCGGCGACGGCGAGCGCCAGGGCGGCGGCTCCGGCCCGTCGGCCCGGGGAAACGGCGAGGAGGCCGGCGGCGAGGGCGGAGAGCGCGAGGATCGCCGGCAGGACCGGGCCGAGGGCGGACCCGCCGCTCACCGGCACGCCGGGGACGAGGCGGTTGGCGGCCAGGGTCAGCACGGGCCCGTGGATCAGGGCCGCGGCGAGGGCCGCCAGCCAGGCGAGGGCCGTCAGCCAGGCGAAACTCACGGCCGCCGTCGGGCCTCGCCCTCCCGTATCGGTCCGCATGCCTTCGCCCTCCGCCGCCGGGGCCGTCACAGGAGCCCGCGCTCGGTCAGGTAGGCGCGGGCCACGGTCCCGGCCACGGCGCCCTCCACGGTGATGCGGGCGTTGAGGGCCCGCAGGGTCGCGGCGTCGAGGCCGGCGAAGATGCGGGCCAGCGCCGGCCGGATCTCGGGATGGCGCGTCAGAACCTCGGCCCGAATCACCGGCGCGACCTCGTAGACGATCTGCGCGCCCTTCGGGTCGGCCATCACCACGAGGTCGAGGGCGTCGAGGGCCCCGTCGGTGCCGTAGACCATGCCGGCGTTGACGCCGCTGATGCCCTGCGCCGCCGCCCGCGCCGTCACCGCCGTGTCGCCGCCCGGCAGGCTGATGATCCGGTCGAGGGGCAGCCGGAAGCCGTAGGCCGCCTCGAAGGACGGCAGGGCGGCGGGGCTCTCGACGAATTCCGTCGAGGCGGCGAGGCGGATCTGCCCCCGCCCCACCGCGCCGGCGAAATCCGCCATGGTGGCGAGGTGTTCGCGGCGCGCCAGAGCGCCGTTGACGGCGATGAGCCAGGTGTTGTTGGCCGGCGCCCGATCGAGCCAGACAAGGCCGCGGGCGGCGTCCGCGCGGGCGATGGCGTGGAACGCGCCGTCCGATGTCTTCCAGGCCGGGTCCGTGACCGTATCGGTGAAAAAGGCGCCGTTGCCGGTGTATTCGGGGTAGAGATCGACGGCGCCCGACAGGAGCGCGTCGCGCACGATGAGGGTCGGCCCGAGGCCGAGCTTGCGCACCACCCCGAGCCCCAGGGCCTCCAGGGCGAGGGCGATCATCGCCCCCGTCAGGGCGCCCTCCGTATCGCTCTTCGAGGCGACCACCAGGGGCACGGCCGCCGAGGCGGGAGGGGGACCGGCGAGGCAGGATGCGGCGAGGCCGCCGAGGATGCCGCGCCGGGTTCGGGACGGGATTCGCGCTGCGGGTCGCCCTGCGGATTCGCGCATCAGTTTTCCCACGGGCCGCGATGCGCGCGCGCGCGGACCGCCGCCCGCGGCACGGGAGACGCAAATGTATCACTTCGTAACATCAACGCCCCGTCGGTGGCATCCGGAGGCAGCGAAGCGCTTGACACGCTCGACGGAACGGGCGACGGCTCGCTCAGTCCCGGAACGGTTCCAGCCGTTCCGATATCTCGGCAAGGTTGTCGTGCGCACGGCCAAGGGTGGTCTCCACCTGCACCGAGGTCGATCTCAAGACTCGCCTTTGTAAACGGCGTTCCCGAACCCGGAACGGATCGAAGGGAAGAAGCCCCGGCGTGAGTGCTCAAGTGAACGAAGACCTTCTGAATGGGGCTCGCGTGCTTGTCGTCGAGGACGAGGCGGCGATCTCGATGCTTCTCGAAGACATGCTGCTCGATTTCGGTTGCACGGTGGTCGGGCCCGCAGCCCGCCTCTCGACTGCCCTCGAAATGGCGCAGGCCGAGAATTTCGAGGTGGCCATCCTCGACGTCAACGTCGCGGGCGAGCCGATCTATCCGGTGGCCGAGGCCATCGTGAAGCGCAACCTGCCCATCGTGTTCTCCACGGGGTACGGCGGCGCCGGCATCCGCGAGCCGTTCCGCGATCGCCCGGTGGTGCAGAAGCCGTTCAGCCAGGCCGATCTCAAGCGCACGCTGCTGGCCGCCGTCGCCGCCGCGCGGGCCTGATTCTCACTGCCCGTCCAGGGGAAACGCGTCGGCCACGTGGGCCGGCCAGCGCCCCGGGGCGACCAGCACCGCATCCGCCCGCAGGGTGAGCCCGGCGCAGGCCGGATGGGCCGTGATCCAGGCCCGGACCGCCCGCGAGAACCGGGCGCGCTTGCGCCCGTCGATGGCCGCGAGGGCCGTCGCCAGGGTGGCCCGCGCCTTCACCTCGACGAAGGCGACCGTGCGCCCGCGCCGCATCACCAGGTCGATCTCGCCGCCGGCGGCGCCGTAGCGCCGGGCCAGGGGCCAGTACCCCTTCAGCATCAGCGCCACGAGCGCCCGCGTCTCGCCCGACAGGCCGCGCCCGTGGGTGGCGTGCCGCCGGGCGGCGTCCTTCGGGGGACGCTCAGGCGTCGTCATCGGTCCGCCGGGCAAGCGCCAGGGCGCGGGCATAGACCACCCGGCGCGGCTGGCCGGTCTCGTCGGCCACCAGGGCGGCGGCGTCCTTGATGGAGTGTCGGGCGAGCGCCGCGTTCAGGGCCGCGTCGAGGCCCGCATCGGTCTCGGCCGCGTCGGGCGCGTCGGAGCCGGTGCCGATGATCACCACGATCTCGCCCCTCGGCGCCCCCTCCTCCGCGAAGGTCTCGGCGAGCCAGCCCAAAGTGCCGCGCCGGATGGTCTCGTAGAGCTTGGTCAATTCGCGGGCCACCGCCGCCGGGCGATTTGCGCCCAGGACCTCGGCCGCATCGACGAGCATCTCGGGCAGGCGGTGGGGCGATTCGAACAGCACCAGGGTGCCGGGGACCTGGGCCAGCGCTTCCAGGCGGTTGCGCCGCGCGCCCGCCTTCTGCGGTAGGAAGCCCTCGAAGAAGAACCGGTCGGTGGGCAGGCCGGCGGCGACGATGGCGGTCATCACCGCCGAGGGGCCGGGGATCGGCGTGATCCGGATGCCGGCCTCGATGGCCGCCTGGACGAGCTTGAAGCCGGGGTCCGACACCAGGGGCGTGCCGGCATCCGAGACCAGGGCCAGGGCCTCGCCGGCCTGCATCCGGGCGATCATCCGCTCGCGCACGGCGGCGTTGGAATGCTCGTGATAGGCGACCAGGGGCGTGGTGATCCCGTAATGCATCAGCAGGGTGCGGGTGACGCGGGTGTCCTCGGCCAGCACCGTGTCGGCCGCCGCCAGGGTGGCCAGGGTCCGGAACGACACGTCCTTGAGGTTGCCGATGGGGGTCGCCACCACGTGCAGGCCCGGATCGAGGGGCTCGGCCTCCGCCGCCAGACCGAAGGCCGTGAAGGTGGAGACGGGCTTGAGGCCCGCCACGGGGGCGTCCCGGCGCGGTCGGCCGGGCTTGTCGCTGCGCTGTGTCATGGGGCGACCATGCCATGCCGGCCCCCCGGTGCGGAATGTCCGCGTCCACCGGCACGCACATTTACTTTTCCGGGCCACACTCCCAACCTGGACTTTCGGCGACAGGGGGGCTCGCGATGGCGCGCGCGACGGGGCGACTCACGGGGCTGGTCGGCATGGGCGCCGTCGCCCTGACCCTGGCCGGCTGCATCGGCGGCCCGGATGGCGGTCCGCGCTCGGGCCGCCGGGCACCGCCCGTGGTGGCCGAGGCGCCTCCGGCCGACGGCCTGCCGCCGGGCGAGACCGGCGTTCCGGGGCCGGCCTCGCCCGGCACCCGGATCGGCACCGGCTCCGTCAAGGTCGCCCTGGTGGTGCCGCTGACCGGCCCGGGCGCGACGGTGGGGGCGGCACTCCGCAACGCCGCCGAGCTCGCCATGGAGGATTTCCAGAAGCCAGACCTCCAGATCCTGGTGAAGGACGACCGCGGCACGCCCGACGGCGCCCGCGAGGCGGCGCAGGCGGCCCTGGCCGATGGGGCCGAACTGGTGCTGGGGCCGCTCTTCGCCGCCAACGTCCAGGCGGCCGCCGGGCCGACGCGGGCGGCGGGCAAGCCCGTCATCGCCTTCTCCACGGATGCGGCGGTGGCGGCGCGCGGCGTCTACCTCCTCAGCTTCCTGCCCCAGGCGGAGGTCGACCGCATCGTCGACGAGGCCGTGGCCAAGGGCCGGCGCTCCTTCGCGGCCCTGATCCCGGAGAACAGCTACGGCAACGCCGTCGAGGCGCAGTTCCGCGAGGCGGTGGCGCGAAAGGGCGCCCGCCTCGTCGGCATCGAGCGCTACGCAGCCGGCAATCCCGGCCCGGCGGTGGGGCGGCTCTCCGGCCTGATCACGGGTGGCGGCGCCCAGGCCGATGCCCTGTTCCTGCCCGACACGCCCGACGGCTTGGCCGCCCTCGATCCGGTGCTCGCCAAGGCCGGGTTCTCGCCGACCCGGGTCCGGCCGCTGGGCACCGCCGTGTGGAACGATCCCCGCGCCTTCGCCCTGCCCTCCCTCCAGGGCGGCTGGTTCGCGGCCCCCGACGCGGCGGGTTTTTCGAACTTCTCCCAGCGCTATCAGGCGCGCTTCGGTGCGGTGCCGCCGCGCGTGGCGACGCTCGCCTACGACGCCGTGTCGCTCACGGCGGCGCTCAGCCGGCAGTTCGGCTCGCAGCGCTTCGCCGACACCACGCTCACCAACCCGTCGGGCTTCTCCGGCGTCGACGGCACCTTCCGGTTCCGCCCCGACGGCCCGAGCGACCGGACCCTCGCCGTCTACGAGGTCCGCAGCGGCGCCCCGGCGGTGGTCAGCCCGGCGCCTCGGGTTCTCGGTCCTTCCGGCACCTAGGTCACGCGGCCAGCGCCGCCACGACGGAATTGAGCACCGGCGCCCCGCGCGGGGTCGCGGCGATGCGGCCGTCGGTGCGTCGGGCGAGGAGGCCGTCGGCGACGAGGCCGTCGACGCGGGCGGCGTCGAGGGCGCGGCCCTTGAGCGCCGCGTAGCGGGCCGGGTCGATGCCCTCCGCGAGGCGCAGGCCCATCATCAGGAATTCGTCGCCCTGGTCGGCCGCCGACAGGATCTCCGTCTCAACGATGCCGTGGCCGTCGCGCTCGACCTGCGCGAGCCACGCCTCCGGCGCCCGCTCGGTGACGGTGCCGAGGCGCCCGTCCGGCGCCACGAGGCGGCCATGGGCGCCGGGGCCGATGCCCGCATACTCGCCGTAGCGCCAGTACAGCAGGTTGTGGCGCGACTGCGCGCCGGGGCGGGCGTGGTTGGAGATCTCGTAGGAGGACAATCCGGCCCGGTCGCAGACCTCCTGGGTCACGTCGTAGAGGGCGCGGGCATGGTCGTCGTCCGGCGGCACGAGCCGGCCGGCGGCGGCGAGGCCGAAGAACGGCGTGCCGGGCTCGATGGTGAGCTGGTAGAGCGACAGGTGCTCGGCCGCCCGGGCGATGGCCTCCCCGAGTTCGGCGCGCCAGGCCGCGACGCCCTGGTCCGGCCGGGCGTAGATGAGGTCGAACGAGTACCGCTCGAAATGGGTGGCCGCCACCGCCACCGCCGCCATGGCTTCCCGCGCCGTGTGCATCCGGCCGAGGGCCTTGAGGGAAGCGTCGTCCATGGCCTGGACGCCGAGGGACACCCGGTTGACCCCCGCCGCCCGGTAGCCGCGAAACCGCTCGGCCTCGACGCTGGTCGGATTGGCCTCGAGGGTGATCTCGACGTCGGGCGCCGTGGCCCAGGCGCCCGCTATGGCGTCGAGCAGTCCCGCCACGGTGGCGGGGCGCATGAGGGAGGGCGTGCCGCCGCCGAGGAACACGCTGGAGACCGTGCGGCCCGGTGTCCGCGCGGCCATGTGGGCGATCTCGGCCCGGAAGGCGGCGAGGTAGCGGCCCTCGTCCACGGGCGCGTGGCGCACGTGGCTGTTGAAGTCGCAATACGGGCACTTCGCGGCGCAGAAGGGCCAATGGACGTAGACCCCGAAGCCCGCGTCGCGGGTCGGATGGTCCGGGCCTGTCGGTTCGGTCATGGCCGCGATGTGCGCGCGCGCGGGGCGTTTGGCAATCCCGGCCGCGCCGTCGCCGTGGCGTCCGCCTGTGTCGAACTGAGCCATCGCGGGCTCTTTTTCTGTGCGAAGACGATGATGCGCTTCAGGCAAGATTAACCAAGTCCATGCTTACTCACAGACACTTACGGTAAATCGTTCCCTCCACGGTGATCCCCGATCCGTCGTCAGGCCCGCGCGGTGCGTCCGCGCGGACAGGGCTCGGGCAGGGCTGCCCGAACGGGACCTGCGTAACGAGTCGAGTCCCCATGACCTATGTCGCGCTCCGCTCGCGCCGCTCCCCTCGGCAGGAAACCCGCCGCCGCCGCAACCGCGTGCTGCTGGCCGCCTCGGTGGGGGCCCTCGGCCTCGTCGGCGCCGGGCTGACGGGCTGGGGCGAGACCACCCCGCCGCCCGTGAGCGTCGCGGTCGCACCCGAGGCGGCGCCGGCGCGCGGGCTCCCCGCCGATTACGCCTGGATGCTCGATCCCACGCCCGCCCTCGGCAGCGCCCTCGCCTCCGTGCCCCTGGCATCGGGCTTCCAGCGGGCCGACGCGGCGCCTGCCGTGGAGTCCCGGATCGCCGCCGCCGAACCACCGCCCGCGACCGTCATGCCGGCGGCTCAAACCGCCGCAGTCGCCCGGATCGCCGCGGCGCAGCCGCGCCCGCAGCAACCCGCCGCCGCTCTTCCGCGCGCCGAGCAGGTCGCCGTCTCGATCCCCTTGCCCATCCCCCTGCCGGTGCCGCGGCCGCCGGAGTTCCGGCGCGCGCCCGTCGCCGTCACCGCGCGGCTCACCCGGCGTCCGGCCCTGCCCTCGACCCAGAGCGTGTTCCGGGCGGCGGGCGTCGAGGAACCGTCCCTGTTCGACCGCATCTTCGGCGACGCCCCGGCCCCCACGGCCTACGCGTCCGTGGACGGCGCCTCGGAGGCGATCCCGTCGCGCCAGCGCCTCGTTCCCGCCCCGACCCTGGGTGTCGGCATTGCGGTCTACGACATCACCGCCGGGCGGGTGACCCTGCCCAACGGCGAGGTGCTGGAGGCGCATTCGGGCCTCGGGCCGAGCCAGGACAATCCGCGCAACGTCCACCTCACCATGCGGGGCGCGACGCCGCCCGGCACCTACGACCTGCGCGAGCGCGAGGCCCTGTTCCACGGGGTGCGGGCGATCCGCCTCAACCCCGTGGGCGGCCCCGGCGCGATCCACGGCCGCGTCGGCCTCCTCGCCCACACCTACATGCTGGGACCGAGCGGCGCCTCCAACGGCTGCGTGGTGTTTCGCGATTACAACCGCTTCCTGCAGGCGTATCTCCGCGGCGAGGTCCAGCGCCTCGTGGTGGTGGCCGGCAACGGCCAGGACGGACCGCCCTCGGGCGGGCGCCGCTACGGCCTGGCGAGCCGGTAGGGAGGCTGCCGCCGCCTCAGCCCGGCCGCCGCAGGCAGGCCTGGGCCAGGAGCACGAAGGCGCGGGCCCGGTGCGAGAGGGCGTCGCCCGTGGCCCAGTCGACGCCGTGTTTTTCTTCCGAAGAGATCTCCCCGAAGGTGCGGTCGTGGCCGTCGGGCAGGAACAGCGGGTCGTAGCCGAACCCGCTGGTGCCGCGCGGCGGCACGATCTGGCCGAACACCCGGCCCTCGAAGGTCTCGGTGTGGCCGTCGGGCCAGGCGATGACGAGGGCGGAGACGAAGTGCGCCCGGCGGGTGGTGTCGCCGCGCTTCTCCATCTCGGCCGCGACCCGGGCCATGGCCCCGCCGAAATCCTTGGATTCCCCGGCCCAGCGCGCCGAGAACAGGCCGGGCGCGCCGTCGAGGGCGTTCACGCACAGGCCCGAATCGTCGGCGAAGGCCGGCAGACCCGAGGCGGCGGCGGCCGCGTTCGCCTTGATGGCGGCGTTCTCCGAGAACATCGTGCCGGTCTCGTCGGGCTCGGGCAGGCCGAGTTCCCCGGCCGAGATTGCCTCGACCCCGAACGGGCCCAGCAATTCCCGCATCTCCACGAGCTTGCCGGCATTGTGGGTCGCGATGACGATCCGGCCCGAGAGGATGCGGTGCTGGCTCATGCGGAGACCTTCTTGTCGGGGGCCGGCTGCGCCAGCGCCTGTTTCTGGAGGGCGACGAGGCGCTCGGTGCCGCCCTTGGCGAGACGCAGGAGGGCGAGGAGCTCCTCCTCCGAGAACGGCTTGCCCTCGGCGGTGCCCTGGACCTCGACGAGGCCGCCGGACCCGGTGATCACGAAGTTGGCGTCGGTCTCGGCGCCCGAATCCTCGGCGTAGTCGAGGTCGAGCACGGGCACGCCCTTGACGATGCCGCAGGACACCGCCGCCACGTGCTCGCGCAGGGGGTCGACGGAGATGATCGAGCGGGCGCGCATCCAGGAAAAGCAATCGTGCAGGGCCACCCAGGCGCCCGTGATGGCGGCCGTGCGGGTGCCGCCATCGGCCTGGATCACGTCGCAATCGACGGTGATCTGGCGCTCGCCCATGGCCGGCAGGTTGGTGACGGCCCGCAGGGATCGGCCGATGAGGCGCTGGATCTCCTGGGTCCGGCCCGAGGGCTTGCCGGAATTCACCTCCCGCCGCGTGCGCTCGTGGGTGGCGCGGGGCAGCATGGAATACTCGGCCGTGATCCAGCCCTTGCCAGAGCCGCGCAGCCACGGCGGGCCGCGTTCCTCCAGGGAGGCCGTGCACAGCACCCTGGTCTCGCCGAAGGTGACGAGGCAGGAGCCTTCGGCGTAGCGGGCGACGGCGCGCTCGAGGGTGACGGTGCGCAATTCGTCGTTGGCGCGCTTCGAGGGCCGCATCGCCGCTCTCCCGGTTGAGTGTCAGGACGCGGCTCTTAGGCGCCGGGGCTGTGTCCGGCAACGCCCCCAACGGAAAAGGGCGCCCCATGGGGCGCCCCTCGCGAAAACGTCTTAGTAGAAGTGGCGGCGGCCGTAGCCGTGGTGGTGGCCGCGGTGATGACCGAAGTGACGGCCGTAATGGCGACCCCGGTGGTGGCCGAAATGATGGCCGAAGTGGCGGCGGTGGCCGAAATGACGGTGGTGATGATGGTGGCGGCGCCCATAGCCGTACTGGACCTGCGTGAGGCCGGCGGCCGGGCCGGCGACCTCGGTGGAGACCATGGCGGGGGCCGCCTGGGCGCCCTGGGGGGCGGCGACGAACAGGGCGCCGATCATCGCCAGCACGATGGCCAGCGACCGGAGGGGGCCGGAACGGGAGGTGTTTCGCATGTGTATCTCCTGACGTGGCACCGCCGCGCCGGCCTCGGGCAAGGCCGGACGGGTGAGCGGTATGGAACGCACCATGCGCCGGGACGGCTTCATCGGGCAGCGATTTTTATTTTCGCGGGTCCCGCCGCGTCCGCGGATTAAACCCGGCCCGTCCGCCGGGGCCGCGTCCCGACGGCGCCTTGTGGAAAGGCCCCCGGCCGGACACAATCGGGGCCCAGGGAAACCATCGTGACCGAGCCCGCCCGCCCCTTCTCCTCGCCCCAGCAGATGCAGGTCCTCGCCGCGCTCAACGAGCGCGCCCGCGAGATCTTCCGGCAGATCGTGGAAAGCTACCTCACCACCGGCGAGCCGATGGGATCGCGCAACCTCGCGCGCATCCTGCCCATGGCCCTGTCGCCGGCCTCCATCCGCAACGTGATGGCCGACCTCGAGCATTCCGGGCTGATCTACGCGCCGCACGCCTCCGCCGGCCGGCTGCCGACGGAGCAGGGCCTGCGCTTCTTCGTCGACGCCATGCTCGAACTCGGCGATGTCGGCCGGGACGAGCAGGCGCGGATCGAGGCGCAGATGCGGGCGGCGGCCTCCGGCCACACCTTCGAGAGCGCGCTCGCCGAGGCCTCGACCCTGCTGTCGGGCATCTCGCGCGGGGCCGGCGTGGTACTGACCACGAAGACCAACGTGCACCTCAAGCACATCGAATTCGTGCGCCTCGACCCCGCCCGGGCCCTGGTGGTCCTCGTCTCCGACGACGGCTCGGTGGAGAACCGCCTCCTCGACCTGCCGCCCGGTCTGCCGGCGAGCGCCCTGCAGGAGGCCTCGAACTACCTCAACGCCCGCCTCCAGGGCCGCACCCTCGGTACCCTGCGGGCCGAGATCGAATCCGGCCGCCAGGCGATGAAGCGGGAGCTCGACGTCATCACCGAGCGCCTCGTCGATGCCGGGCTCGCCGTTTCCGTGGGACCGTCCGACGCCCGCCAGCTCATCGTGCGCGGCCAGGCCAACCTCCTCGACGACCTGCGCGCCGTCGAGGACCTGGAGCGCATCCGCCTGCTGTTCAACGACCTCGAGACCCAGAAGGACGTCATCGAGCTCCTGTCCCGGGCCGAGGGCGGCGAGGGGGTGCGCATCTTCATCGGCTCGGAGAACAAGCTGTTTTCGCTCTCCGGCTCCTCGATGATCGCCGCACCGTTTCGCGACGGGGCGCAGAAGATCGTCGGGGTGGTGGGCGTCATCGGGCCGACCCGGCTCAACTACGCGCGGATCGTGCCCATGGTGGACTACACCGCCCGTGTGGTCTCGGGTCTGCTCGACCGCAGCAAGCGCTAGAACGAAGGAAGGGCGCCGCCTCGCGGCCGCGCCCTCCTCGCTTGCTCGACGGTGCGGTTCAGCCCCGGATCACGTCCACGATCTCGTAGGTGTCGGGATCGACGATGACGATGTCGTCGTCGACGAGCACGTAGCGGTAATCCTCGTATTCCGGTGCGATGCGGACGATGTCCGGCGGCAGGTCGTAGAGGGTGTAGCTGCGGGCGATGGCCGTGCCGACGCTGAGCGCGAAGGCGCCGGCGGCGAGACGCGGGATGCCGCGGCGGATCACGCTCTGGCGGAACTCCGTGCGCTGCGGCGCGCCGAGGCGGCCATAGGCGCCCCGGACCGCGCCCCGATCGCCGCGCCCGCCCCGATCACCCCGTGCGCCGCGATCGCCCCTGTCGTCGCGATCCGCCCGTCCGTCCCGGCTTCCGCGCCCGTCGCGGTCGCCGCGATCGGCCTTGCCATCCCGGTCGCCCTTGTTGTCCCGGTCGGCCTTGCCATCCCGATCCGCTTTTCCGTCGCGGTCTGCCTTGCCGTCCCGATCCGGTTTGCCGTCCCGGTCGCCCCGGCCGGCCTTGCCGTCGCGGTCGGTCGGACCGTCCCGGTCCGCCCGGCCCTCGCCCTGCCCGGCGCGGCCCTCGGCGCCCGGACCGGCCCGGCCCTCGTCCGCGCCCCGGCCCGCACCGCCGGCCGGGCCGCCGCGCTCGGCGGCTCCGCCGGCCGCACCCGCGCCGCCCGCGGCCGGGCCGCCCCGTTCGGCGCCGGCCGCTCCGGCTCCGCCGCCAGCTGCGCCCGGGCCGGCCGCACCGCCGCGTCCGCCACCGCCGCCGGCACCACCGCCGCCGCCGGCCCCCATTCCGGCACCGCCGCCGCCAGCGCCACCCGCCGCGCCGCCTCCGGGGCCGCCTTGGCCGAAGGCCGCCGTCGCGCCGATGATCAGGGCCGCGGCCGCGACCGTGCTACGAAAGAGCTTGCTCATGGTGTTCCGTTTCCCGACCCGTTGATCGACGGCGCCGTCCGGCGCCGATGCGCAGCCGCAACGAGGACGCCCGAGAAACCGTTCCGAATTTCTTCGGTCCGACGGGTGCGAGACCTTCCGTTCGCGCTCGCCTGATCCAACGAAAGCTTGAGCGCATATCCGCCACGGCCGCGATGTGGGCGCTCATGGAGCGGCCGGTCCGCCGGAGCCCTTGTGAATTTTTCGCCGATGCTTAACGTCGCCGCAAAGCGTGCCCCGGGCGGGGCCATGCTCAAAAAATAATGAGCCAATCCAACAACATCCCAAACAAAACAGGGGGACGCGCATGTCGGACAGTGCTGGAGTCATGTCGCCGAGGCTCGACGAGGCGGCGGACAATCGCCGACGGATCAAGGCCATCGTCGCGTCGTCGTCGGGCAACCTCGTCGAGTGGTTCGACTTCTACTGCTACGCCTTCTTCGCCCTGTACTTCGCGCCGGTGTTCTTCCCCGAGGGCGACGACACGAGCCAGCTCCTGAAATCGGCGGCCGTCTTCGCGGTGGGCTTCTTCATGCGGCCCATCGGCGGCTGGCTGTTCGGGCGTCTCGCCGACCGGCTCGGCCGCAAGAAATCGATGATGATCTCGGTGCTGATGATGTGCGCCGGCTCGCTCATGATCGCCGTGCTGCCGACCTATGCCAGCGTCGGCCACCTCGCCCCGGCCCTGCTGCTCCTCGCCCGGATGATCCAGGGCCTGTCGGTGGGCGGCGAGTACGGCACCAGCGCCACCTACATGAGCGAGATCGCCATCAAGGGCCGGCGCGGGTTCTTCGCCTCGTTCCAGTACGTCACCCTCATCGGCGGCCAGCTCCTCGCCTCCCTGGTGCTCATCGTCCTGCAGGGCTTCCTTACGGCCCAGCAGCTCACCGCCTGGGGCTGGCGCATCCCGTTCGTGATCGGGGCGCTCGCCGCCGTGGTCGCCCTGTACCTGCGCTCGTCGCTCACCGAGACCGCCACCCAGGCGGACATGAACTCCAAGGAATCCGGCACCTTCGCGGCCCTGTTCAAGCACTGGCGCGCGTTCTGCGTGGTGCTGGCCTACACGGCCGGCGGCTCTTTGAGCTTCTACACCTTCACCACCTACATGCCGAAGTACCTGTTCAACACGGCGCATATCGACAAGATCACCGCCTCGCAGATCTCCACGGCGGCGCTGCTGGTCTACATGATCATCCAGCCGTTCTTCGGCTGGCTGTCGGACAAGATCGGCCGCAAGGCCAACATGCTGCTCTACAGCGGGCTGGGCACCCTCATGGTGGTCCCGCTCATGACCACCATCGGCAGCACCACCAACCCGATCCTGTCCTTCGGCCTCATCATGATCGGCCTGACCGTGATCAGCTTCTACACGGGCATCTCCGGCATCGTGAAGGCGGAGCTGTTCCCGACCCAGGTGCGGGCGCTGGGCGTCGGCCTGTCCTACGCGGTTGCCAACTCCCTGTTCGGCGGCACCGCCGAGGCCGTGGCCCTCTACCTGAAGCAGATCGGCTCGGAGAGCACGTTCTTCTGGTACGTCACCGTGATGCTGGGCATCGCCTTCGTCGCCTCGCTGATCATGCCGAACCCCAAGCGCCACGGCTATCTCGACGGCGACGGCACCGTCGAGGAGGCGCTGGGGGCGAAGGCGCGCGTCGTCCACGCCTGATCCGTGGGGCGACGGGTCAGGCCGTCTCGCCCAGCATCGCCCGACGCTGCCGGTCGAGTTCCTCGGCATAGCGCTTGAGGGTGTGGCTCTCCGTCAGGAGGCCCACCACCCGGCGGGTGTCGAGGCCGTCGACGACGGCCAGCGCCTCGCCCTCCGTGCGGTCGAAGGCGGCGGCCGCCGCCTTGGCGTTCATCCCCGGCGTCAGGACGTCGCCCGCGTGGCGCAGGAGGCCGGCGAGGCTGGGCGCGGCGCCCTCCGCGGCGCGGGCGGCGGCGTGGGCTTCGGGCACGCGGACGATGCCGGCGTAGCGCCCCGCCCCGTCCACCACCACGATCCGCGACGGCGATCCGAGGGGATGGCCGGCGAGGAACGCGTCGAGGCCGGTGTCGAGGGGCACCGTGGCCACCTCGCGCCGCATCAGGGTCTCCACGGTGAGGGTCCGGATCCAGCCGACATCGTGGGCGCTGCGGATGCTCTCGCCGCGCAGGTGGAAGCGCCAGGTGGCGAAGGAGTAGCCGAAGGTCTTCCGCACGGTGAGCGAGGAGGCGATCACCGCGGCGAGGACGAGGCCGGTGATGGGAAAGCTTCCCGTGAGCTCCAGGGCCAGGAAGGTCATGGTCAGCGGTCCGCCGATGACGGAGACGGCGAGCGCACTCATGCCGATCACCGCGTAGGCGAGCGGGGTGGGCGCGAACGCGGTGAGCCCCGGCATCGACCCCGAAAAGACCTCGCCGGCCAGCGCCCCGAGGAACAGGGAGGCGAAGAACAGCCCGCCGCGAAACCCCGAACCGATGGAGATGGCCGAGGCCGTCGCCTTGGCGGCGAACAGCAGGGCGAGGGCCCCGAGTCCCATGCCGGTCCCGGGGTTGTCGAGATGGAGGTGCAGCGCCCCGTGGCCGCCCGAGAGCACCTGCGGCGAGGTCGCCAGCGCCAGGGCGCCGACGCACAGGCCGCCGAGGGCGGGGGCCACCGGGGCGGGCAGCCGGCTCGCGCGGATTCCGGCCTCCACCAGGGTGACGCCGCGCATGATGAGGATGCCGAGGCCGGCGCAGATGAGGCCGAGGCCGAGCACCGGCAGGGTGTCGGCCCCGGTGATCGCCGTGGTCGTGAGGGCGTCGAGGCCCTCGACGGTGACGAGGGCGGGCTGGTTCATCAGGGCACGGGCGACGACGCTGCCGCACAGCGCCGCCACCACCACGGGCGTCAGGGTGGCGATGGAATACGTGCCGATGATGAGCTCGAAGGCGTAGAACGCCCCCGTGAGCGGCGCCCCGAAGGCGGCCGCGATGGCGGCGGCGGCCCCGCAGCCCACCAAGGTGCGCTGGTCGCTCCGCCGCAGCTCGAACGACAGTCCCAGGCGCGAGGCGAGGCCGGCGCAGAGCTGGGTGTAGCCGGCCTCGAGACCGACGGAGGCGCCGCACCCGTTCGAGATCACGTTCTGGAGGGCGACGAGTCCCGAGCCGCGCACGGACATCCGTCCCCCGTGCAGGGCGTTGGCCTCGATGGGGTCGATGACCGCCTGCGGGCGCCGTCCACGCCGCCGGGCGAGGGCGAGGACGCCCAGCAGCACGCCGCCCGCCGCCGGGGCGAGGAGCAGGGTGAGGGCCGGCAGGTCGTGGCTGGCGCTGAGGCGGGCGCCGTGTGGCAGGCCGTAGAGCCCTTCGCGCAGGGCCTGCGTCACCCAGGCCATGGCCGCCACCAGGACGCCCGCGCCGCAGCCGGCGAGGCCCGCCAGGGCGACGAGGCCGATCTCGCCGCCGCGCACCAGGGCGCGGGCCCGCGCCGGAGCCTGGGCGAACACGCGGGTGAGGAGGGGGCGGGGCGCGTTCATCGGGGCCGGTCGTGAGGAAAGCGGGCAGGCGGACCGGTTCGGTTTAGGGGGGCCGTTCCGGGGCGTCGATCCGTTTCCCGCGCGTCCGCCGCCGGCCCGTCCGCACATTCTCCCGGCTCCGATGCGCAGCCGGCGCTTGAAAAGCGCTCCGGCTCGCGATACAGCCCCCTCAGTGCCGCCGTAGCTCAGTTGGTTAGAGCACCAGATTGTGGATCTGGGGGTCCCCCGTTCGAGCCGGGGCGGTGGTACCATCAATTTTCTTGAGGGTCCGGAAGGGGTTGGCGCTGCGCCAGCCCCTTTTTCCGTTCCAGCCGGTCCCTGTCGGGATGGGCCGCTTCCGCTCGGGACGCTGTCCCGATCACCGGTGGGATCGGACATGCGGACGGCGTTCGCGCCGGTGCCTTGGCGGCCGGGCGGACCCGCATGGGGCGCCCGGTCCATCGCCGACCGGCCCGGCCGGCCCTTACGACAGGCGGCGGACCAGCGTCCGCTCCATGATCAGTCCGATGGTCAGGGACCCGAACCCCACACCGAGCACGTAGAGATAGTCGACCTCCACGCCGAGCGACGGATAGTATCCGAGCCGGACCCATTCGATGATCTGAACCATCGGATTCCACTTCATGATGGAATAGATTTCGGGTCCGAAAAAGTGCGGTAGAAAATACACGCCGGAGGTCAGGTAGAAAGAGATCGTGACGAGGATGTAGCCGATCTGCCATCCGGGAAAGAACGACAGAATTCCGACGTTGATGGCGCCGACGCCGAGGCCCAGGAGCAGCGCGGCGCAATAACCTCCGATGGCCATGATCGGCGTATCCGGGATCGGGTCGACGCCGACACAGATCAGAATGAAGAAGATGACGATGAGTCCCGTGAAGCCCTTGACGGTTTCCACGATGAATCGTGCGACGATGAGATCGAAGAGCTTGACTTGGGGATAATACGTCAGGGGCTTGCTGGAGACGATCGCCTTCATCGCCTCGCGGGACGTATATTGAAACACCAGGGCCGGGACCGCCCCGGTGGAAATGAACAGGACGATGCTGTCCCCCAGAGGGGACGGCATGCCCCGGAACGCCATGATCGCGACGATCAGAAAGATGTGGGCGACCGGCCACATGACGACGACGAAGTAGCCCCAGTACGAGGCGCCGAACCGGGTCCGCATGTCGCGCAGCATCAGCGCGTGAACGACGTTCACGTAGACGTCCCAGTCGCTCCGCTGCGGATGGTCTTTGGCTTGAAACTCGGACATGCGGGATCTCGGGTCGCCTCGGCGTTTCCGGGTGATTAAGCCGAGAACTGGTCGAAAATACGCGTTGCCGGGGACCGGACCGTCAGCACCAGCCGCGCGCGATGGCATAGAGCACCCAGAGGTCGCGCTGCGTCGGTCTGCCGAGCCCCACCCCGCTCTCCTTCAGCCGTCGCGCCTCCCGCTGGAGGCGCAGCTCATGACGCATCGCCCTGACGTGGCGCAGCACGGCGAGTTGGAGCGGCCACGGCGCGGCGGGTGGGAGCCGCCAGCCGTTGCGCGCCCCGTCCCGTCGCCAGGCGGCATCGCAGTCGGCCCGGGTTCGCGTCTCCATCCCGGACCTCACACCCGGGGACCGCCGCACACCCGTTTCTGCGCGACCACGACGATCGACGGCCGGACGCCCGGATGCTTTTCAATTCTGGAGATTTCGAGGCCTCGACGGCGACGCGACAGCATCGACCGAGGTCGCGATGCGCGCGTGGGCTCAAGGGAGTCAGAACGATGTCCGAACGATCCCGCCATGGGTTCGCCGAACCCGTGAGACCTGATTGAGGAAGCCATGAACCCGTCCAAGCGATCCGCGCTCGTCGGAGTTGATGGTGGGCACTACAGGGTTCGAACCTGTGACCCCTACCATGTCAAGGTAGTGCTCTACCGCTGAGCTAAGCGCCCTCACCGGCGGCGTTCCCCGCCGGTGAGGGGGGCTATAGCTTCTGGTTTTGGGGTGCGCAAGCGCAAAGGCGGCTTCGCATCGCGCGGCGCGATCCATTTTTCTGCGCCGATCCGGAAAGTAGGCTAAGGGCCGGGGCCGGCAGCCCAGGGGGCGGTCTCCCGTCGGGGCCTCAATCCCTGGGGGCCTGAATCCTCGGGGAGCAGAGATCCTTGGGGAGCAAAGATCCTCGGGGCCCGAAATCCCCGGGGGGCCGGGCACGCGAGCAACGGTGAGGAATGCGGTTCTACGTCGATCACGACCTGGGCGATGAGATCCGATGCTGGGTGGTCCCGGACAACCCCCTGGCGATCAGTCGCGTCTTCGTCTCCGTGGAGGGGCGCCGGGTCGCCGAAGTGCCGGCCACCATCACGGATGACGGCATCCGGGCCAACGGCTGGCACTCCACCGGGCAATGCGTCTTCCGGCTGACCCCGGAGGAGGTGCCGGGGCTCGCGGAGGCGCGGCGGGTCGAGGTCTACGACACCGACACCAACGTTCTCATTTACCGGCGCATCCGCCAGGACGGGATCCGGACGGGCAAGGTGCTGCTCGTCGACACCAGCATCGTGCCGGAGACCCGCATCCCCTCGGCCCTGTTCGACCGGTTCCAGCAGAGCTACCTCGGCATCGGGCGCCTGTCCGACGAGGTGCTGCGGGTGCTGTTCGAGAGCCCGTGGCTGGCCTCGTCCTTCCTGTCCGGCGCCATCGTCGTGCCGCGCTACGAGGGATTCTTTGCGAGCGAGGGCTTCCTCACGACGGCCCTGGTCCACGACCCCTACACCGAGATGGCGACCCGCCTGCTCTGGCTGAAGGCCCGCACCGCCGTGGCCGCCGACCCCGGGCAGGCCTGGCGCCTCGGCCGCCTCGCCGAAGCGGCGGATTTCGCCGGCGACTACGATTACGACGACCCGAAGAGCCTCAAGCGCTTCTTCCGGATGATGCCGGAGCCGGCCTACCGCCTGCTCTACAATCCCCTGGCCCGCCAGTTCGGCACCAAGCTGCCCGACGACCGCATGACCCCCGGCAATTCCATCGTCGCCATCGAGATCCTGGCCCGCGTCGGCGTCGTCGGCCACCGCGACTTCTACGAGGCCTTCGCCACCACCCTGTTCGACCGCCTCGGGATCGAGGCCGTCGTGCCCGAGCCCGAGCCGATTTCCGAGACGGTCCTGGCCCTCGCCGCGCGCCTGCGCGGCCTGCGGGTGGCCCAGGACATGCTGGTGTTCGACGTCGCCATGGCGGACGCCGTGCGCGATGCCGTCGCCAAGGGCTGGACCGTCTGAGCATGGCGCAGGACACGGTCGCGACGCCGTCGGCCCGCCTGCCCGGCGGCACGCGGGCCTTCGCCGCCGAGGGGAGCGCCCTGCGCCTCGATCTCACCGGGGCTGGCCTCGGCGGCGCCTGGGTGACGATCCGGTTCTCGGACACGGGCAGCGGCGGGATCGCCCGCCTCCTGATCACCCAGCTCTGCGCGGACCGGCAGGGCGCGGTCCTGTCGGAAGAGGCGTTGGGCGGCGACGGGTTCGCCTGGACCGGGCGCCTGCCCGAGGGCGTCAGCGCCCTGGTCCTCTCGCCCCTGGCGCCGGGCCGGCCCTTCGCCCTCGCGGAGTTCTCGATCCGCCGGCGCGGCCGCCTCGCCCTCACGGCCCGCGCGGCCCTGCGGCACCCGACTTCGACCGCCCGCGCCGTGTACTGGCGCTGCCTCGGCCTGAAGGTGCGCGGGCGCGGCCTGCTCACGGCTGCGCTCGGCCATCGCCGGGGCACCGGGTATCCCGCCTGGATCCGGCGTTTCGACACCCTCGACGGCGCCGAACGGGCCCGCCTGCGCGCCGAGGCCGCCGCGTGGCCGGACCCGCCCCTCATCTCGATCCTGATGCCGGTCCACGACCCCGCCCCGGCGGTACTGGAGGCGGCCCTGCGCTCGGTCCGGGCGCAGCTCTCTCCGCACTGGGAACTCTGCGTCGTCGACGACGCCTCCACCGACCCCGCCGTGGCTGGGCGTCTCGCGGCCCATGCGGCGGCGGACCCGCGCATCCGGGTGATGCGGCGCGCCGTCAATGGCCATATCGCGCGGGCCACCAACGATGCCCTCGCCATGGCGCGGGGGGGCTACGTCGCCTTCCTCGACCATGACGACGTCCTCTCCGAGACCGCCCTGTTCCACGTCGGCACCACCGTGCGCGCCGATCCCGGCCTCGTCCTGATCTACAGCGACGAGGACAAGATCGACGGGCGCGGGCGCCGCTTCGAGCCCCACTTCAAGTCGGGCTTCGACCGCGAACTCCTGTACGGGCAGAACTACATCAACCACCTCACGGTGGTGCGGACGGCCGACTTGCGGGCCCTCGGCGGCCTGCGCCCCGGCTTCGAGGGCAGCCAGGACCACGACCTGCTCCTGCGCCTCACCCGCGGCCTCGCGCCGGAGCGCGTGCGCCACATCCCGAAGGTGCTCTATCACTGGCGTGCCGCCGGGGGCTCCGGCACCTTCTCCGACCGGGCGCTGGCGCAGGCCGAAGCCGCGCGCCTGCGCGCCCTCGCGGAGGTGGCGGCGGCTTTCGGCGCCCGGGCCGAACGGGGACCGCTGGGTTTCAACCGCCTCGTGCGGCCCCTGCCCGATCCGGCCCCGCGCGTCTCCGTCATCATACCGACCCGCGACCGGGCCGAACTCCTGGGGACGGTCCTCGATGGCCTGTTCGCCGCGACGGACTACCCGGACCTCGAGGTCGTCGTGGTGGACAACGACAGCCGCGAGGCCGCCACCCGTGCCCTGTTCGCGCGGTATGCCGGGGAGAGGCGCCTGCGGGTCCTGCCCGTGCCGGGACCGTTCAATTTCTCGGATCTGTCGAACCGGGGGGCGGCCGCCGCCACGGGCGCGGTGCTGCTGTTCCTCAACAACGACGTCGAGATCGTCGAGCCCGGCTGGCTCACCGAGATGGTCTCCATCGTCCTCGACCCCGGCGTCGGGGCGGTGGGCGCCAAGCTGCTCTATCCCGACGGAACCCTCCAGCACGGCGGCATCGTCCTCGGCATCGGCGGGGTCGCGGGCCACAGCCACCTCGGCCTGCCGGGCGCCGAGCCGGGCTACTTCGCCCGGATGGTGCTGACGCAGGAGGTCTCCGCCATCACCGGGGCGTGCCTCGCCGTGCAGGCCGATGTCTTCGCGGAGGTCGGCGGGTTCGATGCCGAGCACCTCGCCGTCGCCTTCAACGACGTCGACCTGTGCCTGCGCCTGCGCGGGGCCGGCTACCGCAACGTCTGGACGCCGCATGCCCGCCTCGTCCACCACGAGTCGAAGAGCCGCGGCCCCGAGGATACGCCGGAGAAGCGGGCCCGGTTCGAGGCCGAGACCCGGGTGATGCAGGCCCGCTGGGAGCCCCAGCTCCGGGCCGACCCGTACTACAATCCCAATCTCGCGCGCGGGTCGGCACATTTTCGCCTGTGATCCGCCCCGGCCCGCTCTCCGACGCGGTGGAGACCGGTTCGTTGCAGGAAGGGATCACGCGACGCGGCTCCGGCCGATCGGGACCCGCGGCCGCGTGCCCGTGAGAGTTGATGTTGCAGTGCGGTGACACTTCGACGCATTCGGTCCGGTCACGCCCTGCAGGCCGACGACGATCCCGCGCCCTGTGTGTCTTGGACGTGACAGGCCTGCCTTGGAATTGCTTAAAGTCGGGATGATAAACCGGCCCGAGGCCGTGGAAGCGGCGCCGCCCGCGGGTCGTGGGCGACGGGGTCTGCCCCCGATCCGATCCACGAGGGCCACCGGGAAGCACATGGCATCTTTTCGCAAGTCGAGTCCGGATTCCAAGTCGATGTCCCAAGACGCGGCCGCCGTGCCGTCCCGGTCGCGTCCGCCCTCGGTCGTTCGCGACGCCTGATCTGTTCCGGGGCCGGTTTCGTATCCGGTCCCCGCGGCCGTTCCCGACCGGAACCGGGCCGTTCCTCGATGAAGACGCGCAGCGGGATCGTCAGTCCTTGCGCGAGCCTCGCCCGCCCCCTCCCCCGTGTGTTGGACACCGTCGTGGTGCCATACTAAGGGTCGGGCGGATTGCCCGGCCCCTTCCCGGGGCCGGTCTCGTTCCCCGTTCAAGAGCGTGTGCGAATCGAACGTGACTCAACGTACAGACATCGCGATCATCGGTCGTGCCTGCCGCCTCCCGGGTGCCTCGAACGTCGAGGGTCTGTGGCAGCTCCTGACGGAAGCCCGCTGCGCGGTCGGCCAGATTCCGGAAGATCGCTGGTCCCTGAGCCGGTTCGGGCATCCCCGCGCCCAGGAGCGCGGCAAGAGCTACACCTGGTCGGCGGGCATCCTCGACGAGATCTGGTCGTTCGATCCGGGCGTGTTCGGCATCTCGCCCCGCGAGGCCGAGCAGATGGACCCGCAGCAGCGCCTGCTGCTCGAACTCACCTGGGAAGCCCTGGAGGATGCCGGCCTGCGTCCCTCGGCCGTGGCCGGCACCCAGATCGGCGTGTTCGTCGGCGCGTCGTCCCTCGATTACGGCAACCTGCGCATCCTCGACACCGCCTCGGGTGACGCCTACGCCGCCACCGGCAACACCCTCTCGATCCTGTCGAACCGCATCTCCTACATCTACGACCTGAAGGGCCCGAGCTTCACCGTCGACACGGCGTGCTCGTCCTCCCTCGTCGCCCTGGATTCGGCGGTGGCCGCCATCGCCAGCGGCCGGATCGACACCGCCGTCGTGGCCGGCGTCAACCTGCTGGCGAGCCCGTTCAACTTCATCTGCTTCTCCAACGCGCAGATGCTGTCGCGGCGCGGCCTGTGCAGCGCGTTCTCGGCCCAGGCCGACGGCTACGTCCGCTCCGAGGGCGGCGTCGTCCTCGTGCTGCAATCGGCCAAAGCCGCGGCCCGCGACGGCAACACCGTGCGGGGCGTCATCGCGGCGAGCGGCGTCAATTCCGACGGCCGCACCACCGGTATCTCGCTCCCCTCGGGCTACGCGCAAGGGGCGCTCCTGGAGCAGGTCTACCGCGACGCCGAGATCGACCTCGACAAGGTCGTGTTCGTCGAGGCGCACGGCACCGGCACCCCCGTGGGCGACCCCATCGAGGCCGGCGCCATCGGCGGCAAGCTCGGAAAACCCCGCCGCGAGCCCCTGCCCATCGGCTCCATCAAGAGCAACATCGGCCACACCGAGCCGGTCTCCGGCCTCGCCGGCCTGCTCAAGGCGAGCCTCGCCCTGGAACACGATTTCGTGCCGGCCTCCCTGCACGCCGCCGAGCTCAACCCCGACATTCCCTTCACCGACCTCAACCTGTCGGTGCTGAACAAGCCGCTGGCCATTCCGCGCGGCAGCGCCGAGCGCTTCGCCGGCGTCAACTCCTTCGGTTTCGGCGGCACCAACGCGCACATCGTCCTCACCGACGGCGCCCGCGTCGCCGCCAAGGCCGAGACCACCCGTGCGCCCGAGATCCTGCTGCTGTCGGCCCAGAGCCGCGCCGCCCTCAACGAACTCGCCCTCGACTACGCCGAGCGCTTCGACGGCGCCAAGCCGGCCGAGATCGCCCGCATCGCCGCCGCCGCCGCCCATCGCCGCGAGCGCCTGTCGTCGCGCCTGGCGATATCCCTCGACGCCGACCTGCCGATGGCCCTGCGCGCCGTCGGCGAGGCCGAGGACACCGACGCCGCCCTCATCGGCACCGCCATCGACCGGTCGGCCGAGGTCGCCTTCGTCTATTCGGGCAACGGCAGCCAATGGGCCGGCATGGGCCGCGAGGCCTACGAGGAGAACGCGGTCTTCCGCGCCGCCTTCGATCGTATCGACACCCTGTTCCTCAAGCTTTCGGACTGGTCCCTCAAGGAGGCCCTGTTCGCCGAGGACCTCGACGAGCGCCTCGTCCTCACCCGCGTCTCCCAGCCCCTGATCTTCGCCATCTCCAGCGCCTCGACCACGGCCCTGCGGGCCCGTGGCCTCCACCCGAAATACGTGCTCGGCCACAGCGTCGGCGAGATCGCGGCGGCGGAAGCTGCCGGCATCCTCAGCCTCGAGCAGGCCGTGAAGGTCATCTTCTTCCGCAGCCAGCACCAGGAATCGACGCGCGGCCTCGGCACCATGGCGGTGCTGCTGGCACCCGCCGACGAGATCGAGCTGTTTCTGCAGGACTACCCGACCCTCGACATCGCCGCCTACAACAGCCCCAAGGCCATCACGGTCGCGGGTCCGGTGAAGGACATCGACGCCGCCATGAAGGCGCTCGCGCGCAAGCGTCGGCGCGGGCGCAAGCTCGACCTCGAATACCCGTTCCACGGCCGGCTCATGAACCCGACCGAGAAGCCGCTCCTGCGCGACCTCGCCGGCCTCAAGCCCCATGCCGCCACCACCGCCATGGTCTCCACCGTGACTGGCACGGTGCTGTCCGGTTCGGAATTCGGCGCCAGCTACTGGTGGCGCAACATCCGCGAGCCCGTGCGCTTCGCCCAGGCCGTGCAGGAAGCCACCCGCCAGGGTGCCCGCGTCTTCGTCGAGGTCGGTCCCCGCGCCACCCTGCTGTCGCATATCGGCGACGCCATCGAGCCCCTCGGCATCGAGAACGCCACCATCGGCGTCCTCCACCGCAAGCAGGCCGGTGGCGATCCCATCGCCCGCACCGTGGCCGCCGCCCTCGTCCAGGGCGCGGCCGTCGACGAGACCACGGTGTTCGGCCAGAACCCGAAGGGCGACGTGTCCCTGCCGCTCTATCCCTGGCAGCGCCGCTCCTTCCGCCTGGCCGAGACCTCCGAGGGCGTCGGCGCCACAACGCCGCGCACCTATCACCCCCTCTACGGCGCGCGCGTCACCGTGGACGGCCTTGAATGGCATGGCCACGTCGACATCGCCACGGTGCCGGAACTCGACGATCACCGCATTGACGGGCAAGCGATCCTGCCGGGCGCGGCCTTCATCGAGATGGCGCTCGGCGTCGCCCGCGAGGTCATGCGCAGCGACACCGTCGTGCTCGCCGAGTTCGAGATCCAGTCGCCGATGGTGTTCGGCGAGGAATCCCTGCGCGAGGTCATGGTCCGGGTCTCGGGCTCCGGCAACGGCATCCAGATCCTGAGCCGGCCGCGCCTGACCCAGGCCGCCTGGCAGCTCCACGCCGCGGCCAAGATCGTGGACGGCACCTTCCAGCCGCCCGCGCGCCAGGACATCCCCGAGCCGGGCGAGCAGGCGGTGGACGGCGAGGCCCTCTACCGCATCGCCGCCGCCTCCGGCCTCGGCTTCGGCCCGAGCTTCCGTCAGGTCGCCCTGTCGGCGCGCATCGACGAGACCACCATCGTCTCCGACCTCGTCCCGGCCGAGGCCGACGCGCGCTTCGGCCTCGTGCCGGCGCGCCTCGACTCGTGCTTCCACGGCCTGATCCTGCTGTTCGCCGGTCTCATGGGCGAGGGCTCGACCAAGGCCTACGTCCCCGTGCGCTTCGGCGAGATCCGCCTCGTCCGACCCGGCGCCGTCATCGCCCGGGCGATGATCCGGACCCGCCGCGCCAACGAGCGCAGCATCCTGGCCGACTTCACCCTGGTGGATGAAGAGGGCGAGGTCATCGCCACCCTGCGCGAGGGCCGGTTCCAGGCCCTGCGCACCAAGAACGCCAACGAGCTGGCTGCCTACGCCATCGCCCAGCGGGCCGAGCTCGCCACCGAACCCACGGCGATCCCCCTCGATCGCCGCCAGCGCATCGCCGATGCCGTCCGGCCCCAGGCCAAGGCGGCCTTCGCCGCCGCCGAGGCCCCCCTCGCCCCCGGCCACCTGCTGCTGGAAGGCTGGGCCACCTCCATGGCCTACCGTCTGGCGGAGGGCCTGCAGCGCTCCGGCACCGTCGCCATCGACGAGCGCGTGCCCGAGGCCATGCGGCCCTGGCTCCTGAACGCCCTCCTGGCCCTGGAGAGTAGCGGCCTCGCCACCCTCGACGGCGAGCGCTGGACCCTGCGCAAGGACGTGACCCTGCCGGCGCCCGACGAGATCATGCGCTGGATCGCCGCCGATCACCCCGACCTCTCGGCCGAGCTCGTGCTCACCGCCGATATCGGCGCCGTGGTCGGTCGCCTGCTCGCCGGCGACCTCGTCCACGCCCCGACCCTGTCGCAGAACGCGCTGGACGCCTTCACCCTGCGCAGCGCCACGGCCCGCGCCTCGGCCGACGTCATCGCCCGGATCGTCGAGTCGGGCAGCGCCGCACTCCCCCGCGACCGCGCCCTGCGGGTGCTCCAGGTCGGCTTCGGCCCCCTGTCGGCCCAGGCCGCCGCCTTCGCCGACGGCATCGAGGCGCAGCTCTCGGTGTTCGAGGCCGACCGGCGCCTGGCCGAGCGCGCCCGTCTCGCCCTGCCCCGCGGCGTCACCGTCATCGAGGACGCGGCCGAGCTCACCCCCGGCGGCTTCGACGCGATCCTCGCCAGCGACGTGCTCCACCGCGCCGAGCCCGGAATCCTGCAGCAGGTGGCCGATGCCCTGGCCACCGGCGGCTTCCTCATCGCCGTCGAGCCCGGCGCCTCCCTGTTCCGCGACCTCGTCTTCGGCCTGACGCCCGACTGGTTCGACGTCACCGGCGACATGCCCATGGGGCGGCTCGACGACATCACCGGCTGGCAGCGGTCCCTCAGCGACACCGGCCTCGTCCGGGTCGCCGTCGATCGCGCGGTCTCCGACAACGGCGACGACCTCCTGTTCATCGCCGAGGCGCCCGTGCGGGCCCGGCCCGCCGCCGGACAGACTTTTGCGTTCGTCATCGGCTCGCACGATGCCTACGCGGCCGAGACCGCGTCGTCCCTCGCGACCCTGCTGGTCGCGGGCGGCGTCCACGTCTCGATCATCCTCGATTCCGAGCAGTCCCTGCTCGAGCTCGAGCGCGAAACCCCCGACACGGTGGTGTTCCTGGCCGGGGCCTTCAACACCGAGGGTCCGGCCGCGGACCGCCTGCGCGACCGCTGCCTCAGCCTGAAGCGCTGCGTCGAGCACCTCGGCAGCCGCCAGACCCGGCTCTGGGTGGTCTGCCCCGGCGCCACCCGCGACGACGGCGACGCCAACGGCTCCGTCGAGGCCGGCGTCTGGGCCTTCACCCGGACCCTCGCCAACGAGGTCGCCAACCTCGACGTGCGCCGCATCGACCTGACCGACACCCTCACCACCAAGCTCGCCGCCGAGCGCCTGCGCGACCTCATCCTGTCGGGCACCGCCGAAACCGAGATCATCCTCGATCCCGACCAGACCCGGGTCATCCGGTTCTCGCCGGGCCAAGCCGCGCGGCGGCCCGCCGCCGACGCGGTGCCGGCCCCCGCCGCCCGCCTGGAGCGCAGCAACACCGGCGGCCTCAACGAGATGGCCTGGGGCCCGGCCGAGCGCCGCGTCCCCGGACGCGGCGAGGTCGAGATCGCCGTCGAGGCCACCGGCCTCAATTTTCGCGACGTGCTCTGGGCCCTGTCGATGCTGCCCGAGGAGATCCTGGAGGACGGCTTCGCCGGTCCGCGCCTGGGCCTCGAAGTCGCCGGCCGCGTCCTGTCCATCGGCAAGGGGGTCAGCGCCTTCAAGGTCGGTGATCGCGTCGTCGCCTTCGCGCAGTCGGGCTTCTCGACCCACATCGTCGTGCCCGAGCTCGTGGTGGCGCCGAGCCCCCCCGGCCTCGATGCGCAGGCCGCCGCCACCGTGCCCGTCGCCTTCCTCACGGCCTATTACGGCCTCGTGAGCTGCGCCCGCCTGCGCCGCGGCGAGTGGGTCCTCGTCCATGGCGGCGCCGGCGGTGTCGGCCTCGCCGCCCTGCAGATCGCCAAGCTCAAGGGCGCCCGCGTCATCGCCACGGCCGGGTCGCGCGAGAAGCGCGCCCTGGTCAAGGCCCTCGGCGCCGAGCACGTCCTCGACTCGCGCTCGCTCGCCTTCGTCGACGATGTCCGCCGCATCACCGGCGACGGCGTCGGCGTGGTCCTGAACAGCCTGTTCGGCGAGGCGATGGAGCGCAGCCTCAACTGCCTCAAGCCGTTCGGCCGCTTCATCGAACTGGGCAAGCGCGACTACGTCGCCAACACCCATATCGGCCTGCGCCCGTTCCGCCGGAACCTGTCCTATTTCGGCGTCGATCTCGATCAGGTGCTGCAGCACCAGGGCGAGGACGGGGCGCGCCTGTTCCGCGAGGTCATGGCCCTGTTCAACGAGGGCGGCCTAAAGCCGCTCCCGTACCAGCCCTTCACCTCCGACGAGGTCTCGGACGCGTTCCGGCTCATGCAGCAATCGGGACACGTCGGTAAGATCGTCATCGCGCCGCCGAAGGCCGGCAGCGTGATGATGGCGCAGAGCTCGACCTTCGCCATCGCGCCGGACGGCGTCCACCTCGTCACCGGCGGCCTCGGCGGCTTCGGACTGGAGGCCGCGCGCTGGCTCGCCGACCGGGGCGCCAGGCGCATCGTCCTCGTCGGCCGCAAGGGCGCCGAGGGCGACGAGGCCAAGGCCGTCGTGGCCGAGCTGACGGCCCGCGGCATCGACGTCCAGGCCAAGGCCTGCGATATCACCAGCCGCAAGGCGGTGGATGCCCTGCTGGCGGACGTGGAGCGCGGCGGGCAAAAGCTCGCCGGCGTGATCCACGGCGCCATGGTGCTGCAGGACGGCCTCATCGCCAACATCGACGCGGCGGCCCTCGACACGGTCATCCGCCCGAAGGTCATCGGCGCCGAGCACCTCGACGCGGCGACGCGCTCGCGAAAACTCGACTACTTCGTGCTGTTCTCCTCGGCCACGACCTTCATCGGCAATCCCGGCCAGGGCTCCTACGTCGCCGCCAACGGCTTCATGGAGGGGCTGGCCCGCCGCCGGCGTAAGCTCGGCCTGCCGGCGCTCGCCGTCGCCTGGGGCGCCATCGGCGATGTCGGCGTCCTCGCCCGCAACCGCGCCGTCATGGAGACCCTGGCCGGCCGCGTCGGCGTCACGCCCATGGACGCCCGCCACTGCCTCGACCTCATGGCCGATGCCCTGGAGGGCCAGGGCAGCAGCACCGACGACGCCGTCGTCGCCATCGCCTCCATGCACTGGGGCAAGGCCCGCGAGCGCCTCGCCACCATGAAGAGCCCGAGCTACGCCGACCTCGGCTCGGACCAGCAGATGGAAGCCGGCACGGTGGCGGCCATCAACATCGGGACGCTGCTCAAGACCCAGGACATCGACACGGTGCGCAAGACCGTGGCCGACGCCATCGTCGAGGACATCGCCCGCATCCTGCGCCTGCCGAAGGACGACATCAGCCGCGTCCGCCACCTCTCGGAGATCGGCCTCGATTCGCTCATGGGCGTCGAGCTCGGGGCCAGCCTGCAGGAGCGCTTCGCCCTGGAGGCGCCGCCCTCCGGCATCTCGTCGGGGCTCACGGTCAACGAGCTCACCGAGACCCTGATCCAGTCGATCTCGGCCCCCGTGGACGAGGCGGCGGCCGCCGTGATGAGCCTCGCCCAGCGCCACGCCAGCGAGGGCGTGGATGTCAGGACCCTCGAACCGTTCCACGCGCTGGTCGAAGAGAACAGCCTCGTCATCAAGGAAATCCTGCCGTGACCAAGCCCGCGAGACCGGACGGCGGGCGCGCGGCGCTCGCAGGATTCGTCACCAACCGCCTCGGCCGCAACGCCAACCGGCCGGCCCCGGCGCGCGCACCCGCGCGCCCGGCCGGCGACCCGTCGGTGCAGAACTTCGAGACCCTGCCGGGCTACCGCGAGCTGCGCCTGCAGCGCTCGGCCGCCGACCTCATCGGGCTGGGCAACCCGTTCTTCCGGGTCCACGAGACCCGGGCCGGCGCCAACACCCGCATCGCCGGCAAGAGCTTCATCAACTTCTCGTCCTACGACTACCTCGGCCTCAACGGGCACCCGGACGTGAACGCCGCCGCCGCCAAGGCCATCGAGGATTTCGGGACCTCGGCCTCGGCGAGCCGCATCGTGGCGGGTGAGCGCCCGGGCCATCTCTCCCTGGAGAAGGCCCTGGCCGACCATTACGACACGGAGGCCTGCGTGGTGATGGTGAGCGGGCACGCCACCAACGTCACCACCCTCGGCGCCCTGATGGAGCCGGGCGACGTGATCTTCCACGATTCCCTCAGCCACAACAGCATCGTCACCGGGGCGCAGCTCTCGGGGGCGCAGCGCCGCTCCTTCGCCCACAACGATCTCGACGCCCTCGAGACCCTGCTCGGCGCCACCCGCCACGAGCACCGCCGGGCCCTCATCGTGGTCGAGGGCCTCTACAGCATGGACGGCGACGCGCCGGACCTCGCCGCCCTCGTCGCCCTGAAGCAGCGCTACGACGCCTGGCTCATGGTCGACGACGCCCACGGCCTCGGGGTGCTCGGCCGCACCGGCATCGGCCTCGCCGAGCATTGCGACGTCGACCCGCACGGGGTCGACATCTGGATGGGGACCCTGTCGAAGACGCTGTCGACCTGCGGCGGCTACATCGCCGGCCCGGCGGCGCTCATCGAGTACCTGAAGTGCACGGCCGGCGGCTTCATCTACAGCGTCGGCCTGTCCCCGCCGCTGGCCGCCGCCGCCGAGGCGGCCCTGGCGATCATGCATGCCGAGCCCCACCGGGTGGAGCGCCTGCGCCAGAACGGCAACCTGTTCCTCGCCTGCGCCAAGAAGCACGGCCTCGACACCGGCACGAGCCTCGGCCTCGCGGTGATTCCCGTCATCGTCGGCGACTCGCTGAAATCCGTGACCCTGTCGGACCGCCTGTTCAAGCGCGGCATCAACGTGCAGCCGATCATCCACCCGGCCGTGCCCGAGCGGGCCTCGCGCCTGCGCTTCTTCATCACCTCCGAGCACACGCCCGAGCAGATCCGCGAGACCGTGGACGCGGTGGCCGAGGAACTGCACGAGATCGAGAAGGGCGGCTCGCTCATCGAGCAGCTCATGTCGAAGCGCGGCAAGCCGTAGGCCGCACAGGCTCCTCCGCAGACATGGAAACGGGCCCGCGAGGGCCCGTTTTTCGTTGGCGATCCCGGTCCCCGTTCTACCGGCCGACGGCGTAGATCGACGCGCCTGCGGCGACGGGTGCGGTGACGGTTGAGAAGACCGAGAGCACCTTCTGGACCTCGGTGAAGGGGGCGTTGGAGACGTAGACGAGGG
>NZ_LMMU01000010.1:0-34560 GCF_001422375.1 Methylobacterium sp. Leaf99
CGATCATCTCCGCCCGCACGGCCTCCGCCACCGCCGGAAGATCGCTCTCCGGCAACGCGCGCAGGGCGGAGGTCTCGGACAGACCGTCCAGAATCGAGCTTTGCTGTGACACCGAAAGCACCCTCACGTCCGGAGGAAAGACATGCGCGCAAAGGATTGCGGCAACTGAATTTTTGGTAGTGGGGGCAGGGGACCGAAGGCCCCGTTCACCCGATCCTGCGCCCGCCCGGACATCTACTCGACGTCGAGGGGCGCCGTGCCGGCGGCCTTGCCGTCGGCACCGAGGGTGATCTTCTGGATGCGGGCCTCGGCCCGCTGCAGCAGCGCGTCGCAATGGCGCTTGAGCGCCTCGCCGCGCTCGTAGATCGCCACGGATTCGTCGAGGGGCACGTCGCCCTTCTCGAGGCTGCGGACGATGCCTTCGAGCTGTTCGAGGGCCCGCTCGAACGGCAGGTCCCGGATCGAAGCCAGATCCTGTTCGGCGGCGCCAGCATCGGTCGACGCCGGGACGGCGGAGCGCGCTGAAGTCATTCCAGTCTACCCTTCATCGTGCGGGTCTAAGCCCGGGCCCGTCCGCTCCACAACCCCGCAGACCTGAGGACAACGCGTCGCCGGGCCGATTCGGCAACGGGGGCGTCGTTTCGGCCACACCCTGCCGGGTTGAAGCTTTGGTTGCGAAACCGGTGTCAAGTGACTGTCGGACATCGGAGATCGGCGTATCGCCGAGCGATTCGTCCTCACGTCAACGCGAGACGGAACGGCGTACCCTCGAAGGCGTCGGCACCGCGCCCGATCCGGGCGATGGCGGCGCTCATGCGCCCGTCGCGGCCGAGCATCCGGTCGGCGATGGCGACGAACAGGGGGTTGGGCGTGGCGGAGGGCGCGGCCGCCCGCAGGGCGTCGGCGATGGCGCCCTCGTCGCGCTCCGGCGCCAGGGCGCAGGCGGCGATGTAGGCGGCGGCCGTGGAGCGGCTGATGCCGGCGTAGCAGTGGATCACCAGGGGGTCGGCCCGGTCCCAGGCGGCGACGAAGTCGAGGATGCGGCCGATATGGGTCTCGTCGGCGAGGACGTGGCCCTCCATCGGCGCGGCGATGTCGCTGACCTCGACGACGCAGTGCCGGCCCTCGGGAATCGCGTCAGGCCGGGCAATCGCGGTGCCGGCCTTCATCAGGGTCATGAGACCGCGGGCGCCCGTGCTCGCCAGGGTCTCGGGCAGGCGCGACAGGGGGCAGACGTGGAGCGTGGGCATCAGGCCTCCGCGAGGGTTTGGAAGCGGGCGAGGAAGCGGGCCTGCGCCACGTCCGTCGGCCACGGTTCGATCAGGGCCTCGGCGCCGTCGGGCAGCGGCCCGGGCTCGCCGAAGATCGCAGCGGCCTCCGGGCGGTCGAAGCCCGCGAGGCGGATCGCCTCCCAGTAGGCCGCGATGCCGTCGGCGCGCTTGACCCGATGCGCCTCGTCCGGCGTCGGCTCGGGCAGGCCGAAGCGGGCGCGGATGGCGGCGAGCAGGCGCCGCTCCACCGCCTTGTAGGAATCGCCGATGGCCGCCTTGAACGGCGAGATGATGTCGCCGATCACGTATTCGGGCGCGTCGTGCAGGAGGAGTTCGAGGCGCCGGGCCGGGGGCAGGCCGGGTTCGAGCCCGGCGCCGATGGCCTCCACCAGCAGGGAGTGCTGGGCCACGGAGAACACGTGCGGCCCGGCGGTCTGGCCGTTCCAGCGGGCGACGCGGGCGAGGCCATGGGCGATGTCGGCGATGGCGATGTCGTCGGGCGAGGGATCGAGGAGGTCGAGGCGCCTCCCTGAGAGCATGCGCTGCCACGCGCGCGATCCGCTCACGGGGTGACTCCCAGGGCGGCGCAGGGCGCGTGGCGGTGGCAGCCGACGAGGTGGTCGTTGACCATGCCCACCGCCTGCATGAAGGCGTGGACGATGGTCGGGCCGCAGAAGGCGAACCCTTCCGCCTTCAAGGCCTTCGACAGCCGCCGCGACACCTCGGTCTCGGTGGCGATGCCGGCCCGCTCCGTCGCCCGGCCCTGGATCGGCGCACCGTCGACGAAATCCCATAGGAACCGCGAAAAGCCGGGGCCGCGTTCCTCGAGGGCGAGCCAGGCCTTCGCCCCCGCGATGGTGCCGACGATCTTGGCGCGGTTGCGGATGATGCCGGTGTCGCCCATCAGCCGTTCGACGTCGGCTTGCGTGAAGCGCGCGACGGCCTCCGGGTCGAAGCCCGCGAAGGCCCGGCGAAAGCCCTCGCGCCGGCGCAGAACCGTGATCCAGGACAGGCCGGCCTGGAACCCGTCGAGGATGAGTTTTTCATAGAGCGCCCGGCCGTCGTGCTCGGGCACGCCCCATTCGGTGTCGTGATAGGCGACGTAGACCGGGTCGAGGCCGGCCCACCAGCAGCGCGGGCAGCCGTCGGGATGGTGGATCAGGCCGGAGGATTCGGACAGCATGGTCCCGTCTTAACCGGAGAACGGGCCGGGAACAAACACCCCCGCGTCACCCCGCCTGCATCGCCTCGGGGAACGCGAAGGTGGCGAAGGACGGCTTCTCGACGCCGAGGCGCGCCCCGCCCGCCCGCAGGGGCTCGCCCGTGGCGACGGCGTCGGCGAGGCGGTCGAGGCGCAGCATCGCGAGGCCGCGCGGGCCGGCGACGCTGCCCACGGTGCCGAGGCCGCGCGCACCGGCGGTGATCTCGGCGCCGCTCTCCAGGGTGCCCTCGACGGCGACCACGGGCACGATGCGGGTACGGGCGCTGCCCCGGTGCTGCATGCGCGACACCACCTCCTGGCCGACGTAGCAGCCTTTCTTGAAGTCGACGCCGCCGAGCTGGTCCATGAGCGCCTCGTGCGGGAAGGCATCGGAGAAGGCGAAGTCGCGCCCGCCCTCGGGGATGCCGAGGCCGATGCGGTGAGCGTGGTAATCGGCCTCGGTGGCGTCGGCGGAGAACGCGCCCTGCGCGGCGTAGAGCCGGGTGCCGAGGTCCGCGAGGCGGCCATCCGTCACCACCTCGGTGTCCATCGCCGTCCCGGCGCCGTCCCAGGCGGCGGCGACGCTGAGGGTCGGATCGAGGGCGAGGGCCGCCTTGGCGCGCAGGCGGTAGAGGGTGAGGCGCTTGAGCAGATCGGGCGCCCGCGTCGCCTCCGTGTCGAGGCGGTAGCCGCCTTCGATCCCGGGGATTTCGATGCGGGAGATCAGGAAATCGAACAGCACCTTGCCCTGGGGGGTGAGCAGGGCGCCGAGGCGCGCCGCGCCCGGTTCCAGGGTCTCGACGTTGCAGGTGACGACGCCCTGCAGCAGGCCCGTGGAATCCTCGCCCGTGACGGTGACGACGGCGCGGTCGGGCAGCAGGGCGATGGGCATGGCGGCTCCGGAGATATCCGTGGCGTTGCACGCCACCGACGCCTGACATAAGCCGCCGCCACCCGCGTCTCAATGTGGAGCCCCACCATGGACCCGTCTTCGGACCAGCCCTTCGACCTCGTGCTCGCCGGCGGCACGATCGTGAATCAGGACGGCGAGCACCGGGCCGATCTCGGCATCCGGGCGGGGCGGATCACGGCCATGGGCGACCTGTCGCGGGCCGCCGCCGCCGAGCGGCGCGACTGCACAGGCCTGCACCTCCTGCCGGGCGTCATCGACAGCCAGGTCCATTTTCGCGAGCCCGGCCTCGACCACAAGGAGGATCTGGAATCGGGCTCCCGCGCGGCGGTGATGGGCGGCGTCACGGCGGTGTTCGAGATGCCCAACACCAACCCGCTCACCACCAGCGCCGCGGCCCTCGCCGACAAGGTCGCGCGGGCGCACCACCGGATGCATTGCGACTTCGCGTTCTGGGTCGGCGGCACCCACGAGAACGCCCATGAGGTCGCCGAACTGGAGCGCCTGCCGGGGGCGGCCGGCATCAAGGTGTTCGTCGGCTCGTCCACGGGCTCGCTCCTGGTGGAGGACGATGCCGGCGTCGCCGAGATCCTGAAGCGCACCCGGCGCCGGGCCGCCTTCCACGCCGAGGACGAGCCGATGCTGCGGGCGCAAGTGGATCGGCAGGTGCCGGGCGATCCCGCCTCGCACCCGGTCTGGCGCTCGCCCGAAGCGGCGCTCAGGGCGACGGAGCGCCTCGTGCGCATCGCCCGCGCCACGGGGGCGCGCATCCACATCCTGCACATCTCGACCAAAGAGGAGATGGTATTCCTCGGCGGCGCCAAGGACGTCGCCACCTGCGAGGTGACGCCCCACCACCTCACCCTCGACGGCGGGGAGGCCTATGCCCGCCTCGGCACCCTGGTGCAGATGAACCCGCCCGTGCGCGACGCCAGCCATCGCGACGGCATCTGGCACGGGCTGTCGCAGGGCGTCGCCGACGTGCTCGGCTCCGACCACGCGCCGCACCTCCTGTCGGAGAAGGCCAAGCCCTATCCGGCCTCGCCGTCAGGCATGACCGGGGTCCAGACCCTGGTGCCGATCATGCTCGACCACGTCGCCGCCGGCCGCCTGTCGCTGGCGCGCTTCGTCGATCTCACCAGTGCGGGCCCCAAGCGCCTGTTCGGCATCGCCCGCAAGGGGCGCCTCGCGGTGGGGTACGACGCCGACGTGACCGTGGTGGACCTCAAGCGCCGCGAGACCATCCGCAACGATTGGATCGCCTCGAAATGCGGCTGGACGCCCTATGACGGCGTCACGGTGACGGGCTGGCCCGTGGGCACCCTCGTGCGCGGCGCCCCCGTCATGTGGCAGGGCGAACTCACCGCCCCGTCGCGGGGCGAGGCCGTGGCGTTCGAGGAGACGCTGGCGGCGCGGGGCTGATTTTTTCGGGCGGCTCGCCCGGGGGGACGCCACCGCATCCGCCATCCCACACCCAACCTCATCCTGAGGCGCCGGCGCGCAGCGCGGGCCTCGAAGGAGGGGGGGAGAGACGGACGGCGGGGCTCCGCCCTCACGCCGCCTTCGGCGCGGCGTGGACCACCGGCACCGCCGGGGCGCCCTCCCACTCGGAATGGGCGGGGATCGACTCGCCCTTCATCACGATGGTGAGCGGGCGCAGGCGGGCATAGGCGCCGACCCTGGTGTCGTACAGCACCGTCGAGAACGCCCCCACCGAGACGCCCTCGCCGACCACCACCCGGCCGACCTTCATGATCCGGTCCTCGTAGAGGTGGGTCTGCAGGGCCGCGGTGCGGTTGATGGTGGCGTAGTCGCCGATGGTGACGCAGTCGAACTCGGTGATGTCGGTGGTGAGCATGCACACGCCGCGGCCGACCTTCACGCCGAGGAGCCGCAGCATCCAGGGCAGGAACGGCGTGCCGACGAGATGTTCGAGCAGGACCTTGCCGGCGAGCCCCCAGTACAGAACCGCCACGGCCTCCGTGCGCATGGCCCACCACGACCACATCGGCCGCATGCCGGGCTTGTAGACACCCATGAGCAGCCATTTCACCGCGATGACGGTGAAGGACTGGATGAACGCGATGGCGACGCTGACCAGGACGAAGGAGACGGCGAGCCCGGTCCAGTCCTGGGCCAGGATGGCGGGGTAGAAGTACCAGTCGATGGCGGTGATCGCGAGGGTGATGAACAGCATCGGCGAGAACGAGGTCGAGAACGCTTCGAAGACGCCGCGCCGGAGCTTGGGGCCGAGGCCGGGCTCGTAGGTCTGGAGGTCGGAGCCGAGGTCGACGCGCTGGCGCGCCGGCAGCTTGATGGGCGGCGAGCCGAACCAGGTGTCGCCCGGCGCCATGAGGTCGTTGGCCGGGGGCTTCGACTTGATGCCGATGAGGACGTCGTCGGGGATGACGGCCCCCGGCGGCACCACGGCGTCGTTGCCGACGAAGACGCGCGCGCCCGTGTGGACCTCGTGCAGGTGCATCCAGCCGCGCCGGATCTCCTCCTCGCCGAACACCACCTCGTCGGCGACGAAGTTGCGCATGCCGATATCGGCCAAGTCGTGGCGGCTGCCGAGGTTGGTCGAGATCTCGGCGCCCTGGCCCATGCGGGCGCCCATGAGCCGGTACCACGCCCGCATGTAGACCGTGGCGAACAGCGACGACAGGGTCTCGAGGGTGACCTCGGCGGCGAGCGCCACCGTCCATTTGCGCAGGTAGAACCCGCTGTGGATCGAGTGGGTGCCGGCGGTGGCGCGCGGCAGGATCGCCCAGCGGATGCCGGCGATGAGGAACACCGTGCCGGCCGTCATCAGCATGGCCGTGGGCCAGGTCAGGAGCGGCAGGTACCAGTGGTAGTCGATGTCGGTGAGGTTGGAGAGCGAATCGCTGAGCTGGTCGAAGATGTAGAAGGCCGGGAAGATCGGCAGCAGGCCGATGGCCGGGATCGCCGCCAGCAGGAAGGTGTAGAGCACCCCGAAGGCGAGGCGCCGCCGCGGCGAGGCCGTGGCCGGCTCCGGCAGGAGCGCGGGATCGACGGTGCCGACGCGGGCGCCCGGCGAGCCGTCCCAGGCCTCGGCCCGGCCCACCACCGTGCCGGTGGGGATCGTGGTGAGGTCGCCGATCTCGGCGTGGTCGCCGATGACCGTGTCGGGGCCGATGACGCAGGAGGCGCCGATGGCGACATCCGCCCCGATGGTGACCCGGCCGATGATGAGGGTATCGCCCACCACCTCGGCGTTGGCGATGACGAGGCGGCCGCCCAGGGACCCGCCGGCCCCGATGGTGACGAGGTCGGGGGCGCCGATCTCCGCGTCGGAGATCAGGGTGTCGTCGCCGATCTTGGCGCCGAGCAGGCGCAGGTAGAACACGATGGCGGGCGAGCCCTGGAGCCACTTGATGTGGACGAGCGGCGTCAGGCGCTGGGTCAGCCACCAGCGGTAATAGTACACGCCCCAGAGCGGGTAGCGCCCGGGCCTGGTCCGCCCGAGAATCAGCCACTTCGCCGCCACCGCGATGGCGGCGGTGACGGCGTTGATGCCGATATAGACCAGCAGCAGCACCGCGAGTTCGCCGAAGAAGCCGAGGCCCCCGCCCGTGAGCAGGAGGTAGGTCACGAAGATGCCGAGCCATTGCGCGGTGGCGAGCGCGATGACGAAGGGCAGGGCGGCGGCCTGGGCGAGGCCGCAGAGGAAGCGCCGCCGGAACGAGGGCGGGGCGAAGCTGAGGTCCCGCACTGCCATCTCGGTGCCCGCCCCGCCGGTGCGCGCGATGAGGGCGTCGGCCATGGCCCGCAGGGTGCGTCGTCCGTAGACGTCCTGCAGGGTGATGGCCGCGAGCGCCGGCGCCTCCCGCACGGCGCCGACGAATCGGGCGGCGAGCAGAGAATGGCCGCCGAGATCGGTGAAGAAGTCGCCCTCGAACGGGATCGCCTGGTTGCCGAACACCTGGGTGGCGGCGGCGAGGAGCGCCGCCTCGGTCTCGTTGCGCGGCGGCTCCTGCTCGCCCGAAACGTCGGCGACGGTCAGGGTCGCCGCCCGCAGGGCCTTGCGGTCGACCTTGCCGGAGGTGAGACGGGGCAGCACCTCGGCCACCTCGAAATGCCCCGGCACCATGTAGGGCGGCATTTGCTCGGACAGGGTGTGCCGGAGGGCGGCCCTATCGATCTCGGTGCCGCGCTCGGGGACGAGGAAGGCGACGAGGCGGTCGACGCCGTCGTCCTGGCGCAGGACCACCGCCGCCTGGTTGATGCCGGGCAGCACCCCGATGCGCGATTCGATCTCGCCGAGCTCGACCCGGAAGCCGCGGATCTTGACCTGATCGTCGATGCGGCCGTGGAACAGGATGTTGCCGGCGGCATCCAGCGAGACCGCGTCGCCGGAGCGGTAGAGCACCGGGTCGGTCCCGTCCGAGGGATAAGGGTTGGCGATGAATTTTTCGGCCGTCAGCTCGGCCCGCTGGAGGTAGCCTTTCGCGACGCCGGGGCCGCCGATGAGCAGCTCGCCGGGTTGGCCGACCCCGAGGAGTTCGAGGGTCTCCCCGGCGACGTACACCGAATAATTCGGGATCGGGCCGCCGATGGTGACGGGGGTGCCGGCCCGCATCCGCGCGGCGGTGGCCACCACCGTCGCCTCCGTCGGCCCGTAGGTGTTGAACAGGGCCCGCGCCTCCGTGGCCCAGCGGGCGACGAGGGGTTCGGGCAGGGCCTCGCCGCCCAGCAGCACGAGGCGCACGGTGGGTAGATCCCCGCTGATCATGGCGAGGAGGGTCGGCACCGTGTCGAGCACCGTGACGCGGGCGCGGGCCAGGATGCCCGGCAGGGCCTCGACGTCGCCCATCATGGCGGGGGACGCCACGAACAGGGTCGCGCCGACGAGGTACGGGACCCAGATCTCCTCCATGGAGAGATCGAAGGCGACTGACGCGCCCTGGAACACCACGTCGTCGGCACGCAGGCCGTAGAGGGCGTTTCCGGAGCGCAGGAAGTGGCAGATGTTGGCGTGGCTGATGACGATGCCCTTGGGCACCCCCGTCGAGCCCGACGTGTAGATGAGGTAGGCCGGGTGCGCGGGCGTGAGACCGGCGCCGCGCGGGTCGGGGCGGGGGGCGTCCGCGGGGGTGCCCTCCAGCAGGGCCGCCACGGTGAGGACCGGCGCGGCGTCGGGCGCCCCGGGCGCCAGTTCGGGTGAGACGAGGAGCGCCTTGGCGGCGGCGTCCGCGAGGCAGACGGCGACGCGGTCGGCCGGGGCCTCGGCGTCGAAGGGCAGCCAGGCGGCGCCCGACAGGGTGATGCCGATCTGCGCCACGAGGAGGTCGGGCCCCCGTGCCATCCACAGGCCGACGACGTCGCCGGGGCCGATGCCGCGATGCGCCAGCCCCCGAGCGATGGCGCCGGCCCGCGCCTCGACCTCGGCGTAGGTGAGGGCCGGGTGGGTGCCGTCGGCGTTCGGGTGCGCGCCGTCGACGAGGGCCGGATGGTCCGGCCGGGCGGCGGCGCTGGCGCAGAAGATCTCGCCCAGGACCTCGTCGCGGATGAGATCGGGGCGGGCCTCCCCGCGCAGGACCGCCTTGCCGTGCAGGGTGTCCTTGCCCTGCAGGGTGTCCTGCCCGGACGCGATCCCCTGGCGCGCGGGCCCCTCCGCCGGGGGCCGGGCCGTCTCGGCGAGACTGGTCATCCACTGCTCCGCTGCCGATCCCCGGCCCGCTGACGCAGCGAGCCTCGGAATGCGCTTCGTTGGCCGGTAAGGCACCCGGATCACGCCGGAATCGCGGCGCTTTTCGAAGTTCGGCAGCGCTCTACCACGTTTGGGCGGTGAGGAACCGGGCGTGATGCGAAGCCGTAGTGCGGACGGTCCGTGTCAGGCCCAGCGCCACCGGCCGTCCTCGAGGACGAGGACGCCGCCCTGGCGGATGCCCATGCGCGGCGCCTCGCGGATGCCGAGGCAGCCCCGGATCACCAGGATCGCCCTGGCGACGCCGCCATGGGCGACGATGCAGGCCGGGCCATCGAGGGCGGTCAGCGCCGGGGCGACCCGCTCCACCAGCATGGCGTAGCTCTCAGCCCCCTCGCCCGGCGGCCGGTAGCCCCAGCGGTCGCGGTCCCGCGCCAGGGCCCGGGCCGCGTCCCGGCGCCGGATCTCGGCCCAGGTCGAGCCCTCCCAGGTGCCGAAGCTGATCTCCTTCAGGCGCGGATCGGTGCGGTAGGCCTCCGGCGCCAGGTCGAGGCGGGCGCGCAGGGCCTCCATGGTGCGGCGGGTGCGGGCGAGGGGACTCGCGACGAAGTCGAGCCGGGGCAGGTCCGTGCCCGCCGCCCGCCCGAGGCGGTCGGCCGCCTCGTCGGCCTGGCGCAGGCCCTCGGCGTTGAGGGCGATGTCGCGCTGGCCCTGGAGCCGGCCTTCCGCGTTCCAGTCGGTCTGGCCGTGGCGGACGACGTAGAGGGTCGGGGTCATGGGGAGCGCTCCCACGCGGGCGCGCCGCCCCCCAGGCGGGGCGGGCCGGAACGGCCGCGCTTGCGGACCGTTGTCGGTTTCAAGGTCTTGCCCGGTTTGAAGGTCTTGCTCGGTTTCAAGAGCCTGCGCGCCCCGATCGTCAGCGAACGAATTTCCATATGCCGCACAAGCACATCAAGCCGGCGTCCGGCAAGTCCGGCAAGTCCGGAACGAACGGCTCCGGGGCGGGTGAGCCCGGTCGAACGGTGGCGGAGGAGGGCGGTTCCCGCAAGCCGCGCAAGGCCTCCGGCCCTGACGCAACCCCCGGGATCGTCACCGTCGCGCCGGGGCGCGCCTTCGATCTCGCCGCCGTCGATGCGGACGCCGATGGCGGCCTCGACAAGGCGGCGGCCAAGCAAGCCCTGATCGTGGAGCGCGCCCGCATCGTGTCCCTGCAGGAGCGGCTCTACGCCGAGGGCGCGCGCAGCCTCCTGGTGGTGTTCCAGGCCATCGACACCGGTGGCAAGGACGGCACCATCCGGGCGGTGTTCGAGGGGGTGAACCCGCAGGGGTGCCGGGTGTGGCCGTTCAAGGTGCCGAGCGCCGAGGAGGCCGCCCACGACTTCCTGTGGCGCTACCACGCCAAGACGCCGGGGCGCGGCATGATCGGGGTGTTCAACCGCAGCCATTACGAGGACGTGCTGGTGGTGCGGGTGAAGAACTTCGTCTCCGAGCCGGTCTGGCGGGTGCGCTACGGCCAGATCAACGATTTCGAGCGCATGCTCGCGGCCGAGGGCACCACGATCCTGAAGTTCTTCCTCCACATCTCCAAGGACGAGCAGAAGCAGCGCCTGGAGGCACGCATCGCCACCCCGGAGAAGCACTGGAAGTTCGACCCCGCCGACCTCGTCGAGCGCGAGGCCTGGGACGCCTACCAGGCCGCTTTCGCCGACGCGCTGACGCAGTGCTCGACGCGCGAGGCGCCCTGGCACGTGGTCCCGGCCAACCGGAAGTGGTTCCGCAACCTCATGGTGGCCCGCACCATCGCCGACACCCTGGAGGCCATGGACCCGCGGTTTCCGGAGGCGCAGCCGGGCGTGGCCCGGATGAGTGTGCCGGAGTGATCCCGTGCTGTTATAAAGCCCGGAGGTAGGTCCTTCTCCTCGCCGAGCCGTAGGGGCCGATGGGAGCGCGCCCATGCTGGCTGTCCGTGACGTCGCCGTATCGGGATACCGCTCCCTGCGCGCGATCCGCTTTCCGGTGGGGGGGCTCTCGGTCTTCATCGGTGCCAACGGCGTCGGCAAGACCAATCTCTACCGGGCGCTGGAATGCCTGCAATCGGCCGCCGCCGGTACCCTGATCCGGGATCTCGCCGCCGAGGGCGGCATGGAATCCGTGAGCTGGGCCGGGGAGCGCAAGCGTCACGAGTCGGCTCGCATCCGCTGGAGCGTCGAACTCGCCGACTCGGCCAGCGGCCTGGCGTATGATTATGCCGTCGAGGTCGGCTTCAAGCCGCTCAAAGGGGCGGCCGGCTTTCCCTTGGAGCCCGACCTCAAGACCGAGCGGCTTCGCCTGATCTCGGGCCGGCGGCCCGCGACGATGCTCGATCGCGACGGTCCGGGGGGCTTCCTGCGTGACGCGGAGGGGCGCAAGCGCAGTCTCGGGTGCGATCTGCTGCCATCCGAGACCGTCCTCGGCACCCTCCAGGATGCCGGTGCCTATCCGGAACTCCATCAGGTGCGCAGCGCCCTGGCGGCCTGGCGCTTCCACCACGATTTCCGGACCGACGCCGCCTCGGCTTTGCGCCGGCCCTGCCTCGCGGTGACGGCCCCCACCCTGTCATCGGACGGCTCGGACCTCGCGGCCGTGTTCGCCACCCTCGCCCATATCCGGGGTGACACCGCCGACCTCGCGGCCGCCGTCGACGACGCCTTTCCGGGGGCCCGGCTCGACCTTCCCCTGCCGGGGCGCGAGGCGCGGTTCGGGATGGTGTTTCCCGACTACCCGAAGCGGGTCTTCGAGGCCGCCGAACTCTCCGACGGGACGCTGCGGTTCCTGGCCCTCGCCGGCGCTTTGTTCGCCTACCGGCTGCCGCCCTTCGTCGCCCTCAACGAACCCGAGACCAGCCTGCATCCGGACCTGCTCGCCCCCCTTGCGCGCATGATCGTCAAGGCCTCCGAGCGCACGCAGATCTGGCTCGTGACACATTCCGAGCGCCTGGCCGATGCGATCGTCGCGCAGGGCGGCACGCGGCCCCACCGCGTGATCAAGCGGGAGGGCGCGACCTGGATCGAGGGGCTGAAACTGTTCGGGGCGTTCGAGGCGGACCCGTGACGGCGCCGGCCCCGCGATCCCCGTCGGGCCGGGATTCTGGGCGCTGCCGGGTTACAGGTTCCCGACGCGGGACCAGGGGGGCCCATTTCCGGGGGGCCCATTCCCGGAAGGGGCCGCTCTTGTGAAATTCGCCTGAGCAGGTTCCGCAAAAGTGGTCACCGGTTTTGCAGGGAAACCCTGCGACCTACCAAAGAGCCAAGCAGGGTGAAGCGTTGGCTTGCCAACGCGAACCTGCTTAGCCGGCGATGATCACCAGTACGGCCGCCCGCTCGGGTCCGAGGCGCCGGAGGCCGTGGGGCAGGCCGCCGTCGTAGGTGGCGCAGTCGCCTGGGCCGAGTTCGAGACGGCGGTCGGCCACCTTCAGGTCCACGCGGCCCTCCAGCACGTAGACGATCTCCTGGCCGCCATGGGCCGGGCGGTCCTGGTCCCGGAACTCCGCCCCCGGCTCGATGCGGTAGAGGGCCGCCGCCCGTCCGGCCGACGCCGCCAGGAGGGCGTGGATTGCGTAGTCGGACTCGCGCAGGCCGACCCCTTCGGTGGCGCGCACCACCACCACGTCGTCGTCGGCCGCCTTTTCCCCGAACAGCTCGGCCATCTCCGCGTCGAGGGCCCGCGCGAGGGCCTCCAGGGTCGCGAGCGACGGCGCTTTCTGGCCGCTCTCGATGCGCGACAGGTGGCCTTTGTGGATTCCCACCGTGGCGGCCAGGGCCTCCAGGGTCAGGTTGCGGCGGCGGCGGAGCGCCCGGATGCGCTGGGGCAGGGACATGCCCGAGCCTTGCGCCGCTTCCTCAGCCTCAGCAACTCGAAATCCCTTGGACAACTGGTTGTCTAGGGGATATGGAATCCTTCGGTGGGAGGGACGAGGCCATGCGGGTTGCGATCGATGCGGTTCTGACCGGGCGGGTGGCCCCCCTGGGGCCCCAGGCCAAACCGAGCGCCATCGCCAAGAGTCCCGTCGCCGGGCGGGTGCGGATCGGGCCGGAAGGCCTGGAGGGCGACGCGCAGGCCGACCGGCGCAACCATGGCGGCCCCGAGAAGGCCCTGCACCTCTATCCCCTGGATCACGCCTCCGCGTGGCGGGCCGAGCTACCCGAGGCGCCCGATCTGCTGGAGGCACCGGGCGCCTTCGGCGAGAACCTTTCGACCCGCGGCCTCACGGAGGCGGGGGTCTGCGTCGGCGACCTGTGGCGCGCGGGCACGGCCCTGCTGCAGGTGAGCCAGGCCCGCCAGCCGTGCTGGAAACTGAACGCGCGCTTCGGCGTGCCCGACATGGCCCAGCGGGTCCAGGCGAGCGGGCGCACGGGCTGGTACGTCCGGGTGATCGAGACGGGCGCCGTGGCGGCGGGCGATGTCCTCGCGCTGGTGGACCGGCCGCACCCGGACTGGACCCTGGCGCGGCTCCTGCAGGTCTTCTACGTCGATCGCCTCGACCGGGCGGCGCTCGCCGAGATCGCCGCCCTGGAGACCCTGTCGGCCTCGTGGCGGGCGCTCGCCGCCCGGCGCCTGGACCGCAGCGCCGTGGAGGATTGGGCGCCGCGCCTGCGCGGGGAGGGGTGAGCCTCACGCGGGGCCGGCCGACCGAACTTGCCGGCCGACCGAACTTGCCGACCACGATCGAACGGCCTATTGATTAGCATCCTAACTATAGGGAGCCCATCATGTCGGACCCGCTGACGCTCTTTGCCCGTATCTCGCCCAAGCCCGAGCATCGCGCCGCCGCCCGTGACGCCGTGCTGGACATCCTGGCGGTCACGCGGTCCGAACCGGGCTGCCGCCGCTTCACCCTGCACGACGACCGGGACGGGGGCGGAGATCTCTATCTCTACGAGGTCTGGGACGACGAAGCGGCGCTGGCCGCCCATCATGCCAAGCCCTATACGCGCGCCGTGTTCGACCGGTATCGGACGTGGCTGTCCGAGCCGGTCGAGATCACGCGGCTGCGCGCGATCGGTTGAGGAGCGCGCGTGTTCTTCCTGAAGGACCTTCCCACGCGGCAGATGCTGCAGAGCTACGGTGAGCGCTACCCGGGCATGGACGCCGAGGCCGTCGCCGGGGCGCTCCGGCTCCTGCGGCGCGGGAGCCTGCTGATGCGCGCGCTGGAGGCGTATTTCACGGCCCACGCGCTCTCGCAGACCCGGTTCCTCGTCCTGATCGTCATCGATCGCGAGCCGGGGCAAGGGGGGGCGGGGCAAGGGGAGTCGGGACAGGGCGGCTTGCTCGCCAGCGAAATCGCCGACCGGCTCGACATCTCGCGCCCCGTCGTGACGGACACCGTCAAGGCCCTAGTGCGGGCGGGCCTGCTCGGCAGCGCTCCGGTCCCGGGGGACGGCAGGGCCAAGCGCATCACGGTGACGCCGGCCGGGGGCGCGGTGCTCGCCGACCTCCTGCCCGGCTACTTCGCCCTCATCGCCGACTTCATGGCGTGCGAGGACGAAGGGGCCGGGTGACGGAGCGTCCCGGCTCAGTCCTTGTCGAGGCTGAGGTCCGGCGCTTCCGGGTTCTTCATGCCCACCACGTGGTAGCCGGCGTCGACGTGGAGGATCTCGCCGGTCATGCCGCGGCTCATGTCGGAGACGAGGTAGGCGGCGGTCTCGCCGACCTCCTCGATGGTGACCGTGCGCCGCAGGGGGGCGTTGTACTCGTTCCACTTGAGGATGTAGCGGAAGTCGCCGATGCCCGACGCCGCCAGGGTCTTGATCGGGCCGGCCGAGATGGCGTTGACGCGGATCTTCGAGGGCCCGAGGTCGGCGGCGAGATAGCGCACGGAGGCCTCCAGGGCCGCCTTCGCCACACCCATGACGTTGTAGTGCGGCATCCACTTCTCGGCGCCGTAATAGGTCAGGGTCAGGAGCGAGCCGCCGTTCGTCATCAGCGCCTCGGCGCGCTGGGCGATCGCCGTGAACGAGTAGCACGAGATCAGGAGCGACTTGGTGAAGTTCGCCTCCGAGGTCTCGAGGTAGCGTCCGGTCAGCTCGTCCTTGTCCGAGAAGGCGATGCAGTGGACGACGAAATCGAGGCCTTCGGGGAACACCTCCGCGGTGGCGGCGAAGACCGCGTCGATGGAGGCCGGGTCGGTGACGTCGCAATGGCCGACCACGTGGGCGTCGAGTTCGCGGGCCAGGGGCTCGACGCGCTTCTTCAGGGCGTCGCCCTGATAGGTGAAGGCGAGCTTGGCCCCGTGGGCGGCGGCGGATTTCGCGATGCCCCAGGCGATGGAGCGGTTGTTGGCGACACCGAGCACCAGGCCGCGCTTGCCGGCCAGCAGGCCGCCGACCTGATCGTGAACCGGATTCGTGTCCGCCATGAAGTCACCTGAGCCAGAAGCGTCCGCTGGGCGTGACGAGGCCCGGCCGGAGGGACCGGACGGACGGCACGCGCCGCGCGCACCCTTGAACGGCACGCGCCGCGGGCACTCTTAGCGGAGGCATGGCGATGACGGAAGTCCGGGATTTTCCGGGTCGGTTCACCCCACCCGCGCGGCGCGCCGGGCCTTGGCGTAGTCGGTGAGCGCCGGGTCCTCGGCGTCGGGCAGGGCGATGGCGGTGGTGGCGAACAGGTCGCCCCGCGTGCCGTCCTTCTTCGGCAGGCCCTTGCCCTTGAGGCGGAAGGTGCGGCCCGAACCGGTCATGGCCGGAATCCGCATCTCGACGGCGCCCGTCAGGGTCGGCACCCGGATCGGCCCGCCGAGGACCGCGTCCTCGAGGGGCACCTCGACGGAGGCGCGCAGATCCGCGCCGTCCGGGGTGAAGCGGGGGTGCGGCAGGATGCGGATGGTGAGCAGCGCGTCGCCCGGCGCACCGCGCCCGGCCGGCGCTCCGAGGCCGCGCAGGCGGATCACCTGCCCGTCGACCACGCCGCGCGGCACCACCACGTCGACGTCGCGCCCGCCCGGCAGGGACAGGCGCAGCTTCTCCTCGCTCGCCACCTGCTCGAGGGTCACGCTGAGCTCGGCCGCCACGTCGTCGCCCTTGGCCGGCTCGCGCGGGCCGGCGCCGGCCCCACCGGCGCCGGCCCGGAACGCCTCGCCGAACAGGTGCGAGAAGATGTCGTCGCCCATGCCACCGGGCCCGCCGCCTCCGGGCCCGCCGGCGCCGCGTCCCCGGGCCGCCTGCTCGAAGCCGAACCCGCCGGCCCGGGCGCCACCGCCGCCGCCGAAGCCGCCGAACCCCTCGAACCCGCTGGCGCGGGGCTTGCCGTCGCCGTCGATCTCGCCCCGGTCGAACTGCCCGCGCTTGCCGGCGTCGCCCAGGATCTCGTAGGCCGAGTTCGCCTCGGCGAAGCGGTCCTTGGCCTTGGCGTCGCCGGCGTTGCGGTCGGGGTGGTAGGCCTTGGCGAGCTTGCGGTAGGCCTTCTTGATGTCGGTTTCGCTGGCGCCCTTGGGCACGCCCAGCACGTCGTAGGGATTGCGCATCGGTCAGATATGTCTCGGTGCCGTGGGGAGCCGGTGGTGCCGCCCCCCCGGAATCATCGTGCTTGATGTGGACGGTTCGCGGCGGCTTCGCAACGCGAGCCTTCCAGATTTCGCCGGCGCATCACGGATGCGCCGGTCCACCCCTGGCAACGCGCGACGCCTCCCGCCCGATCCCTCGGCGTCCGATCCCCCGGCGTCAGATCGCCGCCTTCGTGCCGCGCACCCGCTTCAGGGTCCACTCGCCGCCCGACGGCTTGCAGCCGGTGCCGCGCAGGAACCGGCTGCGGCCCGGGGCGATCACCGAGGCGAGGAAGTCGCGGCAGATCTGGTCGTTGGAGACGTAAGGCAGGCCCGTCGGGTTGACGGAGCCGCGCAGGTTGGTCTCGGGATTGTCCCACTTCACCGGGCGGCCGTTGCCCTGCGGATCGAGGGCCACCGACAGGGCCGCGTGGGCCCGGCGCCAGTCCTCGGTGCCGAGGTCCTGGCCGAACCCCACCGGATGGCGCTCGATGCTCCCCGTGCTCGTCGGCTCGGGCGGCGGGGCGGCCTCCGCGACGGTCTCCGTCTGGAAGGTGATGATCGGCAGGCCGCAGCCCGACAGGGGCAGGAAGGTGAGGGCGACCACGGCCCGCCACGTCCCAAGGCTCCGCTTCGAAAAACCGGCGGCGGGGATGTTGGCCGCCGGCCGTTTCGCTCTAAAGTCGCACCGACGCATTACACTTGAACTCACGACGGGAGAGGACCGACGGCCAACCGCGCCCCACGTCGGTGCCCCCCGACCCGGATCTCACGCTCGCAGGATGTTCGCCTTGGATCGGTTAAGGATCGATGACCCCGCCCCCGCGGCCGACTTCACCCGCGCCACGGATCCGTGGGCACTGTTCGGCGTCTGGATGGCCGAGGCCGAGGCCGCGGAGCCCAACGACGCCAACGCCATGGCGCTGGCCACCGCCGGCTCCGACGGCCTGCCCGACGTGCGCATGGTGCTCCTGAAGGGCGTCGATGCGCGCGGATTCGTGTTCTACACCAACACCGACTCGGCCAAGGGCGAGGAACTGGCCCAGAACCGACAGGCCGCCCTGGTGCTGCACTGGAAGAGCCTGCGCCGGCAGGTCCGCGCCCGCGGCCCCGTGTCGCCCGTCACGCCGGCGGAGGCGGACGCGTACTTCGCCAGCCGCGCCCGCGACAGCCGCATCGGCGCCCATGCCAGCCGCCAGTCGCGGCCCCTCGCCGACCGCGCCACCCTGGAGGCGGAGGTGGCGGCGCTGGCCGCCCGGTTCGAGGACGGCCCGGTGCCGCGGCCGGAGAACTGGATCGGTTTTCGCATCGCGCCCGTCGCGATGGAGTTCTGGCAGGACGGCCCGTTCCGCCTGCACGACCGGGTCCGGTTCACGCGGTCCGGCGACGGCTGGGCCGGCGCGCGGCTCTATCCGTGACGGACGCCGCCGGTCCGTGGTGCGGCGCGGGATCGACCCTGGATTTTAGGATCGGCGCCCCTTAGACCTTGAGATCGGCGTGGCGGATGTCTTCCGGTTAACCGCCTCCCGATCCTGAAGGAACGGTCTTGGCCACATCCTCCAACGAACGCCGGCGCGTCATGCTGCTCACGGGCGCGAGCCGCGGCATCGGCCACGCCACGGTCAAGCGGTTCTCCGCGGCCGGCTGGCGGGTCATCACCTGCTCGCGCCACGCGTTTCCCGAGAACTGTCCGTGGGAGATGGGCCCGGAGGATCACCTCCAGGTCGATCTGGCCGATCCCGAGGACACCATGCGGGGGATCCGGGAAGTGGCCGGGCGGCTGGCCGACGAGGGCGGCCTGCTCCACGCACTCGTCAACAATGCCGGCATCTCGCCGAAGGGCGCCAACGGCGAGCGCCTCGGCGCCATCGCCACGGAATTCGGCGACTGGCGCAAGGTGTTCCAGGTCAACGTGTTCGCGCCGCTCCTCCTGGCGCGGGGCCTGTGCGAGGAACTGACCCGGGCCAAGGGCTCCATCGTCAACGTCACCTCCATCGCGGGCTCCCGCGTCCATCCCTTCGCGGGCGCCGCCTACGGCACCTCGAAGGCGGCGCTGGCCGGCCTCACCCGCGAGATGGCGAGCGATTTCGGACCCCTCGGGGTGCGCGTCAACGCGATCTCGCCCGGCGAGATCGACACCGCCATCCTCTCGCCCGGCACGGACAAGATCGTCGCCGGCATTCCCCAGCGCCGCCTCGGCACCCCCGACGAGGTGGCGAAGGCCATCTACTTCCTGTGCACCGAGGCCTCGTCCTACGTGAACGGCGCCGAGCTGCACATCAACGGCGGCCAGCATGTCTGAACGGGTGGCGCGGCCCGCGCTCCTCGTCGCCCTGCTGCTCCTCGCCACGCCGCTCCCGGCCGCCGCCGAGCCGTCCGTCACCCTCCTCGACCTGCCGTTCGCCGCGAGCGCCCTGCGCGGCCCCGGCAGCGAGGTCGCCGTGGCCGTGGCGACCTCCGGCCTCCTGCCCCTGGCGCGGCCGAAAGCGGGCGCATCCGAGGACGGCGCGCCCATCGCCGTGGTCTGGGGCGAGGCGGGGGGCGCCGCCCTCGCCCTCGTGGACGGGCGGGTGACCGTGACGCTCCTGGGCCGCGAGGCCGTGGCGGGACTGGCCGCCGCCGAGACCCCGCGCGGGGCGCTTGCGGGCTCGCGCCGGGCCGTCGCCGGGGCCCTGTCGGCCCACCTCGCCGAGCCGGTGACGGCCGGGGGCCGCGCGGGGGCGGGCGCCCTCGTGATCCGCGAGCGCAAGGCCGTTCCCATGAGCGCCGAGCCGAAACCCGTGCCGGTGGCCACCGCGACGGTGCGGCCCGCCCCCGAGGCCGCCTTCGCCCTGCGGTCCCCGCACATCGCGACCTTCGACGGGCGCCCCGCCATCGTCGCCGTCACCGAGGCCGGGGACGGGTCTTCGCTGGCGGTGGCGGAGGCCGCCGAGGCCGGCTGGAGCGTGCGGGCGCGCGGCCCCGTGGAGGCCGGCAAGCCGCTCCAGGTGGCCGGCGTCGCGGACTTCTCCGGCACCGGCCGGCCGCAGATCGCCGTGACGGGGCCGGCCGGCGGCGCCACCCGGCTCGGACTCTGGGCCTACGAGGGTGGGACCTTGCGCGCCCTTCACGCGGCATCCGGCTACGACGCCGCGTCCCCCGGCGAGGGCGGTCCCGGCCTGGCGGCGCTCCTCCCCCGCGACGGGGCCGTGGACCTCGCCCTGCCGGTGGCGGACCGCTCGGCCCTGGCGGTTCTCTCCCTCAAGGGCGCCGTGACGGAGCGCGCCCGCGTTCCTCTGCCGGCGCCCGCCGCCTTCGGCGTCGCCACCCTCGGGACGGGACCGGCCGCCCGCCTCCTCGTCGGCCTTGCCGACGGGCGCATCGCCGTGGTGAATCCCGACCCATGAGTGAAACCGATCCGTCCGACGACGCCACGCGGCTGTTCCCGGCGCGGCCCTTCGTCGGCGCCTCCATCGCGGTGATCCGGGGCGACCGGGTGCTCCTCGCCGCCCGGGCCAACGCGCCCATGCGCGGGGTCTGGACCCTGCCGGGCGGCCTCGTCGAGGCCGGCGAGGCCCTGGCCGAGGCGGCCCTGCGCGAGCTGCGCGAAGAGGTCGGCCTCGCGGCAACGGTGGTCGGCGTGCTGCCCCCCACCGAGATCATCCTGCGCGCCGCGGATGGCCGGACGCGCCACCATTACGTGGTCCATCCCCACGCCGCCCTGTGGACCGGCGGCGAGCCGGTGGCGGGACCGGAAGCGCTGGCCGTGCGCTGGGCGACCCCGGCGGAGCTCGCCGGCCTCGACACCACGCCGGGCCTCGACGGCACCGTGGCGGCCGCCTTCGCGCGGGTCGCCGCCCACGAGATCTCCGAAAACCCCGAGACATCCGGGACATCCGCCGCGTGACGAAGCCCGGATCGGTCCCCGTCTTCAGCCTGTGCCTGTGCCTCCTGACGATCCTGGCGGCGGTTCCCGGCGCCGAGGCCCAGCAGGGGCGGGGCGGGGCGACCCGTGCCGCGCCGAAGGGCGAGGGCAAGAGCTCCGAAAAGGAGCCGGCCCCCGCCCCCGAGCCGCCGCCGGCGCCCTACGACCGCGACCTGATGCGGCTGTCCGAGATCGTCGGGGCCCTGGCCTTCCTGCGCGAGCTCTGCGCCGACCCGGACGCGGCCCAATGGCCCGTGCGGATGAAGGCGCTCCTGGAGGCCGAGGGCGTCACCCCCGGCCGCCGCGACCGTCTGGCCGGCGCCTACAACCGGGGCTATCGCGGCTACGCCCTGACCTACCGGGTCTGCACGTCCTCCGCCCGGGAGGCGGCCACCCGGTTCGTGATCGAGGGCGAGCGCCTGTCGCACGCTCTGGCCAGCCGCTTCGGCGGGTGATGCGGCCGAGCCACACTCCGAACGGCCGCGGTTAATTCGAACAATTCGAGCGCCGACGTTAACCGCTTCGCAATTCCTGGCTTTGCGGGCCCGATTCCGCGCCCTATCATCCTTGGAACCTGCCGAGCGGTCCTTCGGCGCCAACGATAGCCTGGCCATGCACGCTGAATCAGCCCCCGCGCCCTTCGAGGCGGATCTCGACGACAAGCGCGCCGCGCTCGGCTACGTGTCGGAGGCGTTCGCCGAGGGCTGTCTCGACGGCCTCGACGGCGACTGCATGGCCCAGGCCGCCCTGTTCGCGGCGTTCCAGGAGCTGGTGATGACCTACGGCGAGGAAGCCACCGCCCGCTACGCCGAGGGTTTTCCGGACCGCATCCGCGGCGGTGCCTTCACCACGGCCCCGCAGCATTGAGGCGGGGTCGGACCGGGCCGTGCGGCCGGGTCCGAAGCTCTGAGCCCGGGGATGCGCGTCTCCCCCGGGCGACCGCCCCGCCTTAGGCCGTCATTTCCTTCGTGCCGAGGCGCTTGTCGAGGTAGGTGTCCACGGTCTGGGTCAGCTCGTCGACCTTGCCGTCGAAGAAGTGGTTGGCGCCCTCGACCACCTGGTGCTCGATGATGACGCCCTTCTGCACCTTCACCTTCTCGATCACCGGCATCACCTCGCGGGCCGGGGCCACCCGGTCCTCGGAGCCGTGGACGAACAGGCCCGAGGACGGGCACGGCGCCAGGAAGGTGAAGTCGTAGCGGTTGGCCATGGCGGCGATGGAGATGAAGCCCTCGATCTCCGGGCGGCGCATGAGGAGCTGCATCCCGATCCACGAGCCGAACGACACGCCGGCGATCCAGCAGGCGCGGGCCTCCGGGTTGACCGACTGGACCCAGTCGAGGGCCGAGGCGGCGTCGGAGAGTTCGCCGGTGCCGTGATCGAACGCGCCCTGGCTGCGCCCGACCCCGCGAAAATTGAAGCGCAGGGCGGCGAAGCCCCGGTTGGCGAAGGTGTAGAACAGATTGTACACGATCTGATTGTTCATCGTGCCCCCGAACTGCGGGTGGGGGTGGAGCACGATGGCGATGGGCGCGCCCTTCTTCTTGGGGGCCTGGTAGCGTCCCTCGAGACGGCCGGCCGGACCGGTGAAGATGACTTCGGGCATGGATCTCTCACAAGCTTCGGGGGGAGCGCGCGACGCCGGACGCACGGCAGACACCGCGCGGAACGCCTTGACTCGACGGGGCGCGAACTTAAAAGCGCTCTTAGAACGGTTCTAGTGGACTGGAACTGTTCTAAACAAGCGGTTCGGGCGCGTCCGGGTCGCTGCGTTCGCGTTGTTGCGTCCCTTGGGTGCACCCCTTGCACGACGGGCTGTCGAATAGGGTTCTTCGGCGCCTTAGCATGATCGTGGGGGGCAAAAGCAAGGATTTGTCGTCCTCGACCTTGAGACCGCCAGTGGTTTTCGCTCCATGACTTCGCCGCGTGCCTATCTCGACCACAACGCGACCTCGCCGGTTCGGCCCGAGGTGGCTGCGGCCGTGGCGCGGGCCCTGGGGCTGTCCGGCAACCCGTCCTCGGTCCATGCCGAGGGCCGGGCGGCGCGGGCGGCCCTGGAGCATGCGCGCGCGCAGGTCGGCCGCCTCGTCGGTGTCGGCGCCGGCCGTGTCGTCTTCACGAGCGGCGGCACCGAGGCCGCCAACGCCGTCCTGTCCGGCGGCCTGCGCCGGGCCGGCGAGGCGGCCCCGACCCGGCTGATCATCGGTGCCACCGAGCATCCGTGCGTCGCCGCCGGCCATCGCTTCCCGGCCGATGCCGTGACGGTGATCCCCGTGGATGCGCATGGCGTCATCGATCGCGTCGCCCTTGCCGAAACCCTCGACCGGCACCGGGGGGAGGGCGTCCTCGTCTCGGTCCATGCCGCCAACAACGAGACCGGCGTGATCCAGCCGCTCGCCGACATCGTCGCCCTGGCGCGCGGCCACGGCCGCGCCCTCGTCCACTCCGACGCCGTGCAGGCGGTGGGCAAGATCCCCCTGGATTTTTCCGCCCTCGGCCTCGATGCCCTGACCCTCTCGGGCCACAAGTTCGCCGCCCCCCGGGGCGTCGGCGCCGTGGTCCTCGCCGCGGGCGTCACCCTGGAGCCGGCGCTCCTGCGCGGCGGCGGGCAGGAGGGGCGCCTGCGCGCCGGCACCGAGAACCTGCCGGGCCTCGTCGGCATGGGGGTGGCGGCCGAGATGGCCGGGTTCGGCGCGCACCACGAGGTCCTGCGCGACGCCATGGCGGCGGGCCTGCGGGCCCTCGCGCCCGACCTCGTGGTGTTCGGCGTCGGCGCGCCGCGCCTGCCCAACACCCTGAGCTTCGCCATTCCGGGCCTCGACGCGGCCACCGCCCTGATGGCGCTGGATCTCGCCGGGGTCGCACTCTCGTCCGGGTCGGCCTGCGCCTCGGGCAAGGTCGCCCGCTCGCCCGTCCTCGCCGCCATGGGCGTCAGCCCTGCTTTGGCTGCGGGGGCCCTGCGCGTCAGCTTCGGGTGGAACAGTACGGAAAGCGACGGGACGCGCTGTCTCGCCGCCTGCGAACGCCTCGTCGAGACCCTATATCGACGGAGAGGCCGGGCCGCTTGACGGTGGCCCGTCCAAATCCTTTCTCGCGACCACGCCCGGCCCTTGACGCCGGGTCGATCAGGAGACGCCAATGCCTGCCGTGCAGGAGACCATCGACCGGGTCCGATCCATCGATCTGGACCAGTACAAGTACGGGTTCGAGACCACCATCGAGATGGAGAAGTCCGAAAAGGGCATCTCCGAGGACGTGATCCGCTTCATCTCGGCCAAGAAGGACGAGCCCGAGTGGATGCTCGCCTGGCGCCTCGACGCCTACAAGCGCTGGCAGACCATGCAGGAGCCCGACTGGGCGCGGGTCTCCTACGACAAGGTCGACTACAAGGACATCTACTACTACGCGGCTCCGAAGCGCCCGGCCGCCATGTCGCTGGACGAGATCGATCCGGAAATCCTGAAGACCTACGAGAAACTCGGCATTCCCCTGCGCGAGGTCGAGGTGCTGGAGGGCATCGCCCCCGAGCGCCGGGTCGCCGTCGATGCGGTGTTCGATTCCGTCTCGGTCGCCACCACGTTCAAGGCGGAGCTTTCCAAGGCCGGCGTGATCTTCATGCCGATCTCCGAGGCCATCCGCGAGTACCCGGACCTCATCAAGAAGTACCTCGGCTCCGTCGTGCCGGTGACGGACAACTTCTTCGCGACCCTGAACTCGGCGGTCTTCTCCGACGGGTCGTTCGTCTACATCCCGCCGGGCGTGCGCTGCCCGATGGAGCTCTCGACCTATTTCCGCATCAACGAGCGTGACACCGGTCAGTTCGAGCGGACCCTGATCATCGCCGACAAGGGCTCCTACGTCTCGTATCTCGAGGGCTGCACCGCCCCGAAGCGCGACGACAACCAGCTCCACGCCGCCGTGGTCGAGCTCGTCGCCCTCGACGACGCCGAGATCAAGTACTCGACGGTGCAGAACTGGTACCCGGGCGACAACGAGGGCAAGGGCGGCATCTACAACTTCGTCACCAAGCGCGGCGATTGCCGCGGCGCCAACTCGAAGATCTCGTGGACGCAGGTCGAGACCGGCTCGGCCATCACCTGGAAGTACCCGTCCTGCATCCTGCGCGGCGACAATTCCCGGGGCGAGTTCTACTCCATCGCCGTGTCGAACGGCATGCAGCAGGTCGATTCCGGCACCAAGATGATCCATCTCGGCAAGAACACCACCAGCCGGATCATCTCGAAGGGGATTTCCGCCGGGCGCTCGCAGAACACCTACCGGGGCCTCGTCTCGGCCCACCGCAAGGCCACGGGGGCGCGCAACTTCACCAACTGCGATTCGCTGCTCATCGGCGACCAGTGCGGCGCGCACACGGTGCCGTACATCGAGTCGAAGAACTCCTCCGCGCAGTTCGAGCACGAGGCCACCACCTCGAAGATCTCCGAGGACCAGATGTTCTACTGCCAGCAGCGCGGCCTTTCCAACGAGGAGGCGACCGCGCTCATCGTCAACGGCTTCGTCCGCGACGTGCTGCAGCAGCTGCCGATGGAGTTCGCCGTCGAGGCCCAGAAGCTGATCTCCATCAGCCTCGAAGGCTCGGTGGGGTAGGGCGGTCCTACGCTGATCCAGCGTGCACTTCTGCCCTCTCCCCTCTGCGGGAGAGGGTGGCCCGCGAAGCGGGTCGGGTGAGGGGAGCACTGCCCTTTCCGGAGACGTCGCGCTGCCCCTCTCCCGCCTGCTCCGCAGGCACCCTCCCCCGCAGAGGGGGAGGGTCGCTGGCCAAACGCATTGAATTTCAGGACGACGCTGCAATGATCGAAATCAAGAACCTCACCGTCGCCATCGAGGACAAGCAGATCCTCAACGGCCTCAACCTCACGGTGAACGACGGCGAGGTCGCCGCCATCATGGGGCCGAACGGCTCGGGCAAGTCGACCCTGTCCTACGTCATCGCCGGCAAGGAGGACTACGAGGTCCTCGACGGCGAGATCCTGCTCGACGGCGTCAACATCCTCGAGATGAGCCCCGACGAGCGCGCCGCGAGCGGCGTGTTCCTGGCGTTCCAGTATCCCCTGGAGATCCCGGGCGTCGGCACCATGACCTTCCTCAAGGCGACGCTCAACGCCCAGCGCCGGGCGCGGGGCGAGGGCGAACTCTCGACGCCCGACTTCATCCGCAAGGTGAACGCGGCGGCCGAGAAGCTCGAGATCAACAAGGACATGCTCAAGCGCGCCCTCAACGTCGGCTTCTCCGGCGGCGAGAAGAAGCGCATGGAGATCCTGCAGATGGCCCTGCTGGAGCCGAAGTTCTGCGTGCTGGACGAGACCGATTCCGGCCTCGACATCGATGCCCTGCGCGTCGTCTCCGGCGGCGTGAATGCCCTGCGCGCGCAAGGCCGCTCGTTCCTCGTCATCACCCACTACCAGCGCCTGCTCGACTACATCGTGCCGGACGTGGTCCACGTCATGTCGCAGGGCCAGATCGTGAAGTCGGGCGACAAGGATCTCGCCAAGGCCCTCGAAGCCTCCGGCTACGCCGAGTACCGCACGGGCGAGGCCGCCTGATCATGGCCGACATCACCCCGCTCCGCACGGCGGCCGAGACCGGCCTGACCAAGCTCTTCGAAGCCACGAAGATGAAGTACCCCACGGGCGTGTCCATCGCCCGCGAGGAGGCCTTTCGCTATTTCGAGGCGGTGGGCCTGCCGACCCGGCGGGTCGAGGCGTTCAAGTACACGGATCTCCGCTCCGCCTTCCGCGACGCCGCCCATCCGGCCGAGATGCCCTCGGCCGAGACCGCCAAGGCGGCATCCGCCGAGGCCAGGGGCTTTGCCGGGATCGAGGCCGTGCGCCTCACCTTCGTCAACGGCCACCTCATCGAGGCCGAATCCGACCTCACCCGCATCCCGGCCGGCATCACCGTGACGCCGCTCACGCAAGCTCTGACCGATGGGGATGCGCGCCTCGCCCAGCTCACCCCGGTGAAGCAGGCATCCGAAAACGCGATCTATCAGCTCAACACCGCCTTCCTGGCGGATGGCGCGCTGATCACCGTCGCGGCCGGCGTCACGGTCGAGACGCCGCTGCATCTCCGCTTCGTCGGCACCGGATCGGAGGCCTATTCCACCGCCACCCGCGTCCTCGTGGTGCTGGAGGAGGGGGCGGAGGCGCTGATCCTCGAGAGCCATGAGGGGCCGGACGGCGTCGCCTACCAGCCCAACGACGCCGTGGACGTGGTCATCGGCGATCACGCCACCTTCCGGCATGCCCGCCTCAACGCGGAGGGCCGCGAGGCCGTGGCGCTCTCGACCCTGTCGGCCCGGCTCGGCGCCGAATCGGCCATCGAGACCGTCAACGTGGTGGTGGGCGCCGTGCTCTCGCGCCATCAGGTCTACCTGAACTTCGCCGGGGCCGACGCCCGCGCGGTGGTCAACGGCGCCGCCATGCTCAACGGCAAGCAGCTCGCCGACACCACCTTCCTCGCCGACCACGCCGCCACCGGCGGGGTCAGCCGCGAGCTGTTCAAGACCGTAGTCGACGGAGCCGCCACCGGCGTGTTCCAGGGCAAGATCATCGTCCAGCAGGCGGCGCAGCAGACCGACGGCAAGATGATGTCGGCCTGCCTCATCCTGTCCGACGAGGGCCAGATGATGAACAAGCCCGAACTCGAGATCTTCGCCGACGACGTCGCCTGCGGCCACGGCGCCACCTGCGGCGCCCTCGACGACGACCTGCTGTTCTACCTCATGCAGCGCGGCCTGCCGAAGGCGGAGGCCGAGAGCCTGCTGGTCCAGGCGTTCCTGGGGGCCGCCATCGAGTCGGTGGGCCACGAGGGCGCGCGCGACGCCTTGATCGGCACCGTCGAGGCGTGGCTGAAGGCGCGCGGCTGAAGACAAACAGGAGGTCGGCCTCGAAAGCGAGGCCGACCTTCGGATGCCCGCCCCGCCCCACGGCCTCGTCCCGAGGTGTCGGAGCGCCGCGGGTTCTGGAGCCCTCCTCCGCGGCTGCCTCACGGCACCTCAGGATGAGGAACTGGGTGGGTTCGTCACCCGACTCCTCTTGGAAAGTCGAGACATGAACGCACCCATCCAGTCCGCTCCTTACGACGTCCAGGCGATCCGGGCCGAATTCCCGATCCTCGCCCAAAAGGTCTACGGCAAGCCCCTGGTCTATCTCGACAACGCGGCCTCCTCGCAGAAACCGCGGGCGGTGATCGACGCCATGGTGGGCTGCATGGAGACGGGCTACGCCAACGTCCATCGCGGGCTGCACTTCATGGCGAACGCCGCCACCGAGGGCTTCGAGGGCGCGCGCGAGACCACGCGGCAGTTCCTCAACGCCGAGTCCACCGACGAGATCATCTTCACCCGCAACGCCACGGAGGCCTACAACCTCGTGGCCTCGTCCATGGGTCTCATGGGCCAGATCGGGGAGGGGGACGAGATCATCCTCTCGATCATGGAGCACCACTCCAACATCGTGCCCTGGCACTTTTTGCGGGAACGGCGCGGTGCGGTGATCAAGTGGGCACCCGTCGATGACGAAGGCAACTTCCTCGTCGAGGAGTACGAAAAACTCTTCACGCCGCGCACGAAGATGGTGGCGATCACCCACATGTCGAACGTGCTCGGCACGGTGACGCCGGCGGCCGAGATCGTGCGGATCGCCCACGCCCACGGCGTGCCGGTGCTCCTCGACGGGGCCCAGAGCGCGGTCCATGGGCCCATCGACGTGAAGGCGCTCGATTGCGACTTCTTCGTCTTCACCGGCCACAAGGTCTACGGCCCGACGGGCATCGGCGTGCTCTACGGCAAGAAGGACTGGCTCGAGCGCCTGCCCCCCTACCAGGGCGGCGGCGAGATGATCCGCACGGTCAGCCAGGATTCCATCACCTACAACGATCCGCCGCACCGGTTCGAGGCCGGCACCCCGGCCATCATCGAGGCGGTGGGCCTCGGCGCGGCGCTGGAATTCATGATGACGCTCGGCCGCGAGAACATCGCGGCGCACGAAGCCTCGCTCCTGGCCTACGCGCAGGAGCGCCTCGGGGCGATGAACTCCGTGCGGATGATCGGCACGGCCAAGGGCAAGGGCGGCGTCATCGCGTTCGAGATGAAGGGTGCGCACGCCCACGACATCGCCACCGTCATCGACCGCCACGGCGTCGCCATCCGGGCCGGCACCCATTGCGCCATGCCGCTGCTCACCCGATTCGGCGCGACCTCCACCTGTCGCGCCTCGTTCGGACTGTATAACACCCATGCGGAAGTCGACGTCCTCGCCGAGGCCCTGGCCAAGGCCGAGATGATGTTCGCCTGATCCAGAATCCCGGCGGTGGACGGCGGGGATCGACGACGATCCGCGACCCTCACGAGGACAGTACCATGAGCGATTCAGCCATCACCGGCGGGGCCAACACCCCCGCCATCGCCAGCGCCTCGGCGATCCCGCCCGAGGAACTCGACCGCCTGACCGACGACATCGTGGCGGCGCTCAAAAGCGTCTACGATCCCGAAATCCCGGCCGACATCTACGAGCTCGGCCTGATCTACAAGGTCGACATCGCCGACGACCGCACGGTGGCCATTGACATGACCCTGACCGCTCCGGGTTGCCCCGTCGCCGGCGAGATGCCCGGCTGGGTCGAAACGGCGGTGGCGGCGGTGCCGGGGGTCCAGGCCTGCGCCGTCACCATGGTGTTCGATCCGCCGTGGGACCAGAGCCGCATGTCCGACGAGGCCCGCGTCGCCCTCGATATGTGGTAGCGGCCGGCCCCGCTCAGCCTTCGCTGGCGAGATCCCGGCGCGCCGGGAAGGTGAGCCCGTCATAGATGTCGGTCATCGCCAGGGTCGCGCCGATGTCGGGCAGGGCGATGACGGCCTCCAGTCCCTCGAAAGTCTCGATCTCCCAGCCGTCCGCACCGCGCCGGTAGAGCAGGGCCTGCGGCGTCACGGTCTCGACTAGGAGGATGGCGGCCAGCGTCGGGTGGCGCTTGTACTCCTCGACCTTGCGGGTCTGGTCGATGGAGGTCGTCGAGGGCGAGGCGACCTCGACCACGAGCCGGGGCTCGCGCGCCTCGTAGGTATCGGGCATCAGGGGCGCGCACTCGACCATCACGTCCGGCCGGCGCAGGCCCCGGATGCCGGTGCGAATCGAGATGTCGGCCGTGGTGGGTCGGCACGGCTTTCCGCGCAACTGCGCGTACAGCGAGCCGATGATGTTCACGGTCGCCCGGTCGTGCTGCATGCTGGCCCCGGTCATCATCTGGTGCCGCGGCACCGGATGCCCGTCGACGAGTTCGTACAGCTCGTCCTGGTCGCGCTGCCAGACGAAGAAATCCTCGGGGGTCATGCTGAGGCGGGCGGCATCGGCCATGGTGAATCCTCCGTCCGGACAGCCTACCATACGGCACCGGCTCCTGCGCAGCGGTGGTGGACCCGGGCCCGCGCAATCCTTATCTTAACCGCGCACGATCATCCTCAACCGCCCGGGCCTTGAACCCGGCTGCCGGAGAGACCCCATGGCTTCGAATTTCAAAGTCCTCTCGCTCACCGACGCGGCGGCGACGCGCATCAAGGCGATCATCGCCGATGCCGACCGTCCCATCGCGGGCCTGCGGGTGGGCGTGAAGAACGGCGGCTGCGCCGGCATGTCCTACACCATGGAATACGCCGACGGGCAGAAGCCCGGCGAGGACATGGTCGAGGATCGCGGGGTCAAGGTGTTCGTCGACCCGAAGGCGCTGCTGTTCCTGCTCGGCACGCAGATGGACTTCACCGCGACCAAGCTCGCCTCGCAGTTCGTGTTCAACAACCCGAACCAGACCTCGGCCTGCGGCTGCGGCGAGTCCGTGGCGATCACGCCCGTGAACCCCGAGGCCGTCCGCGCCACGGCTTAGGGCCGGCTCCGGCGTCAGGCGACGTCGGAGAGCGGCAGGCTCTGGCTGTCGTCGACGGTGCGGTTGCGGCCGTCGCGCTTGGCCATGAACATGCACTGGTCGGCCCGCTCCAGGAGCGACACGGCCGTGTCGCTGGAGCGCGAGACGGCGATGCCGAGGGAGATGGTGACCTTGCCGAGGGACTCCCCCGTGGAGCGCTTGACGAGGTCGCGCCCCATCACGCTGGCGCGGACCTTCTCGGCCAGGGCGAAGGCCTCGGCCCGGTCCGTTCCCGGCAGGAGGATGCCGAATTCCTCGCCGCCGAAGCGCGCCAGGGTGGCGCGGGCGGTGATGTGCTCGCGCATGACCAGGGCGACGAGGCGCAGGACCTGGTCGCCCGTGAGGTGGCCGTAGACGTCGTTGAAGCGCTTGAAGAAGTCGACATCGATGACGATGAGGCTCGCCGGCGCCCGGTCGGCCACCGATTCCTCGACCATGGCGTGCAGGCTCTCCTCGAACTGCTTGCGGTTCGACAGGCCGGTGAGGGGGTCCGTGAGGCTCTCGAGGCGGGTCGCCGCCAGGGTCTCGCGCAGGGATTCGATCTCGTTGCGGCTCTCGCGCATGCGCGCCTCGAGGGTGCGGTTGTTGGCCGTCACCTCCCGGGTGGTCGCCACCAGGGCGCCGACGATCTCGTGGACCCGGGCGCGGTCCAGGCCCTGGCCGCCGAGATCGTCGGAGAGAAGGCGCAGGGATTCGCCGTACTGCGCCGTGGAGCCCAGGGACAGGTCGAGCACCTCCATGATGCCCTCGATCTCGGAGAGCACGGTGCTGCTCGTGCGCTCGGCCGCGTGCGCCAGGCGCTGCCCGTCGAGATAGGTCTCGTAGAGGGTGTCGATGTCGGAATCGAGCAGGGCACCCTTGGCCGTGAGGCGCTTGACCGCGTCGTTCAGGAGGGGCTGGAGGCCGGAGACGTAGGTGTACCAGACCGTGTAGGCCCGCGGCGTCGCCGAGGGGCCGTAGTCGCGCATCAGCACGTTGGCGCGTTCCGCCAGCGCGAAGGTCCGGTCCCGGTCTCCGTGATTGCCGCCCATGTTCCGTCCAACCACGCGATCGTTCCCGGACCGCGCGCCCCGGCGGGGGCGCGCGGCCGACGGCGCATCCTAGTCGGCAGATCGTGCAGAGGCCGTTAAGAGGCCCAGAACTCCATAAGAGATCCGGAACCCCATCGAAGACCCGGATCCCTTTCCGCAGCGGACGGACGGGCGCCCCTATTTCGGCGTCTTGATCACGGCCGGACGCAGGAGGAAGGCCGGTACGTGGGAGCCGAGGCCGACGGGGGTGTCGCCGTCATCCTCGTCCCCGCGCCGCCGGGGGGCGGGCCGGCGCTCCTCGCGCCGCGGCTCGGCGGTGCGCGCGGGCACGCTCGTCCGTTCGGGCGCCGGCTCCCTGGAGCGTGCGGGTGCAGGTGCGGGTGCGGGGGCGGCGACGGCCTCGACCTCAACCGCCGCGGACGGCCCCCGCTCGGGGCTGCCCCTACGGCCCCTGCGGGCGCGGGGCTCGGCGCGGGATTCGGACCGGGCGGCGTCACGGGCGGGCTCGGCAGCGCCGCGCCGGCGCAGGGTCTCCCCGGACTTGCCGCGATGACGCGTCCGGGTCGGCGCGTCCTCGCTCACCGTCGCGGGCGCGGCCTCCGGCAGGGCGCCGAGGTCGCCCTCGGCCCAGGGGATCGGCTGGCCGATGAGGCTCTCGATGGCGGTGATCGAGCGCTCGTCGGAGCGGGTCACCAGGGTGAAGGCGTGGCCGGCGCGGCCGGCGCGGCCCGTGCGGCCGATGCGGTGGACGTAGTCCTCCGGGTGGTGGGGCACGTCGAAGTTGAAGACGTGGCTCACGGCCGGGATGTCGAGGCCGCGCGCGGCGACGTCGGAGGCCACCAGCAGCGGCACCTCGCCGGAGCGGAAGCCGTCGAGGGCGATGGTGCGGGCGCGCTGGTCCATGTCGCCATGGAGCGCGGCGACGTTGAAGCCGTGGCTCGCCAGCGACTTCTGCAGGAGCGCCACGTCGCGCTTGCGGTTGCAGAAGATGATGCCGTTGTTGAGCTCGGCCTCGCCCCGGATGAGCCGGCGCAGGAGGTCGCGCTTCTCGTGGCCCTCGGAGCCCGTGGCCACGAGCTTCTGCACGATGGTTTCGGCGGTGGAGGCGGGCCGGGCCACCTCGATCCGCTGGGGCGTGTGCAGGAACATGTCGGCCAGCCGCTCGATCTCCGGCGGCATGGTGGCGGAGAAGAACAGGGTCTGGCGCGTGAACGGCACCATTTTCACGATGCGCTCGATGTCGGGGATGAAGCCCATGTCGAGCATCCGGTCGGCCTCGTCGATGACGAGGAGCTCGACGCCCGTGAGCAGCAGCTTGCCGCGCTCGAAATGGTCGAGGAGCCGGCCCGGCGTGGCGATGAGCACGTCGGTGCCGCGCATGAGCTTGGCATCCTGGTCGGCGAAGGACACGCCGCCGATGATCAGCGCCACGTTGAGCTTGTGGTTCACGCCGTAGCGGTCGAAATTCTCCACCACCTGGGCGGCGAGTTCGCGGGTCGGCTCGAGGATGAGCGTGCGCGGCATGCGGGCGCGGGCTCGGCCGTTCTCCAGCAGGGTCAGCATCGGCAGGGTGAACGCCGCCGTCTTGCCCGTGCCGGTCTGGGCGATGCCGAGCACGTCGCGCCGGGCCAGGACGTGGGGGATGGCCTGGGCCTGGATGGGCGTCGGCTCCGTGTACCCGGCCGCCGTGACGGCCTGCAGGACCTTGTCGCTCAATCCGAGGTCGGCAAAAGACATATTCTATGAGAACCGTTGCGCGCGGGAATGGACCAACCGGCGCGGAGTGCATCGACACGGCGACGGCTTCAAGGGGCGGTTTCGACACACGACCCGCCGCGCACACGCGTTGCGGGGACACTTAGAGCCCCGGGCCGGCTTGTCAATCGAGCGGAGTGCGGCGGGTGGATTTATCCCGCCGCCGCGGATCGTATCCGCCGCACGGCAGGCCTTCGCGACGCGGGACCGCCGCTTCGGCGGCCTCGCCGCCTGAACCCGATCTCAGCGCCTGAGGCCGGAGGCCGTGCATGGGTCGAGGGTGGTGCGGGCGGCGGCCGGGCCGATGGAGCCCGTGGTCTCGGGATCGACCAGGACCGCACGGGCCTCGCGCTGGCGCAGGGCCCCGCCCTCGACGGCACGGGAGAGATACTGCGTCGCCCCGAGGGCGCCGAGGCCGAGGGCGAGGCACAGCTTGATCGTCCAGGGCAGCAGGGTGCCGGGCCGCCGGGGCTCGGACGCCTCCCGCTCCCGGGCCGGAGCCTCGCCCCGGGGCGTCTCGATGAAGCGGTCGGGAGGCAGCATGGCGGGGACGATCGTCGGTGTGGTGGCCCGGTCGGGCCGGTCGGCGTCGATCCTCCCCGATCACGGTTAAGAGAGCTTCACGCGGCGCCCGATCACCGTTGCTTCCCCCGAGACGGCGGCGGGGGCGCCTCCGTCGGGGCCGTGCCGGGCCGCGGGGGGGGGGGGCGGCATTAAAACGTCAGGTGAACGCCCGGTTCCGGCAAAATCGTACCCCCACAGGGGGCGGCGGGAAGGATCCGCAGAGACCGCGATGCCTTCGGCCCCGAGATGCGGCGGCACTATCCTTATGGAACTGTGAATGTGCGCCACGGCACCGACGGCTCGAAGGCGAGGTGACCTGCGGCTAACCTTTACCCTTCATTGAGATGTGCTGGGCTATCCGATGCTCATGTTGCAGGAAAGCGACAGACCTCGCGGCGTCCAGGGACTACAAGCGCGCCGGCTTTCGCCAATCCAGAACCGAGTACCCCGATGAAAAGACTGCTTCTCGCCACGACCGTCCTCGCCGGCCTGACCGCCGTCGCCTCGGCCGCCGACCTTCCGCGCCGCGCCGCYCCGCCGGTGTTCGTGCCGGTCCCCGTGTTCACCTGGACGGGCTTCTACGCCGGTTTCAACGCCGGTTACGGCTTCGACGCCTCCAGCAACAACGCGCCCACCGTCATCGGCGTCAACGGCGCCAGCACCCTGGTCCGTCCGGGCACCASCCAGGCGATCGCCTTCAGCAACGGCAGCACCAACGACGGCTTCGTCGGCGGTGGTCAGATCGGCTACAACTATCAGTTCACCCCGGGCTCCGGCTTCGTCGTCGGCGTCGAGGCCGAT
>NZ_LMMU01000010.1:34570-223706 GCF_001422375.1 Methylobacterium sp. Leaf99
CGGTGGTCAGATCGGCTACAACTAYCAGTTCACCCCGGGCTCCGGCTTCGTCGTCGGCGTCGAGGCCGATGCCCAGTACGTCGATTTCGGTCGTGAGCGGAACCGCTTCTCCGCCACCGGYCCSCTGGCCGCCCAGCAGGTGTTCAACCCGGCCGGCGTGTCGAGCCTCGACTACTTCGGCACCGTGCGCGGCCGCCTCGGCTACGCCTTCGACCGCACCCTCGTCGGCCGTGACGTTCAAGGTCGAAGGCCTGTACGTGAAGCTCGACCAGAACAACCGCAACGCCGGCGCCTTCGCCGTCAACAACGCCGGCGCGACCATCTTCACCAACAGCCCGGGCGTCGTCCTGGCCAGCGGYGGCCGTCAGGTCCGCGACACCGAGTTCGCCGTCGTCCGCGCCGGCCTGAACTACAAGTTCGGCTCGTACTAGGACCCGACCGGCGCCCCTCACCGGGCGCCACCGGCTCCACGAACCCCAGAAGCCCGGCCGAAAGGCCGGGCTTTTTCGTGCGCCGCATCCGTCATGCCGGTGCCATGCGAAGCCGGTAGGAGGCGCGGTTCTCAGGATTCGACGGAGCCGATTGATGACGCAGCCGACGCGAACCCGCTCGCGGGCGGCCGAAGACGCCGAGGATGCCGGCTCCAATGCCAGCGCCAACGCCACCTTCGGCGACGTGGTCGCCGCGCGCTTCGACCGGCGCGACCTCCTGCGCGGGCTCCTCGGGGTCGGCGCCATCGCCGCCGTGGTGACGCCCCGCGCCCTCGCCGCCCGCGAGGCCCACGCCGCCCAGGGGCGGAACGGCGACGCGTCCGCTCCGACCCGCTTCCCCTTCGCGGAAATCGAGGCGGGTTCGGACACGCATCATCACGTGGCGGCGGGACACGACGCCCGGATCCTCATCCGCTGGGGCGACCCCGTCCTGCCCGGCGCCCCGGCCTTCGATCCGCACAACCAGTCGGCCGCCGCGCAGCGCCAGCAGTTCGGCTACAACAACGACTTCGTCGGCTACTTTCCCATGCCGGGCGCACCCGACCCGGCCGCCCACGGACTCCTGGTGGTCAACCACGAATACACCAACGAGGAACTCATGTTCCCCGGGCTGGGGCGCCAGGACCTCAAGGGCGTGGCCTTCGCCGGCATGACGCGGGACCTCGTCGAGATTGAGATGGCGGCCCATGGCGGCTCGGTGATCGAGATCCGGCGCACGGACGGCCGCTGGGCCGTGGTGCCGGATTCGCGATACGCCCGCCGCATCACCGTGGAGACCCCGATGGTGCTCACCGGCCCCGCCGCGGGGTCCGAGCGCCTGATGACCGCCGCCGACCCCACCGGCCGCGCCGTCCACGGCATGATCAACAACTGCGCGGGCGGCACGACTCCGTGGGGCACGTGGCTCACCTGCGAGGAGAACATCAACTACTACTTTTCGGGGACGCTCCCGCAGGACTCGGCGGAGGCCGCCAACCACAAGCGCTTCAACCTGCCGAACTCCGCCTACGCCTGGGGCCGGTTCCACGAGCGCTTCGACATCGGAAAAACCCCGCGCGAGCCGAACCGCTTCGGCTGGGTGGTGGAGATCGATCCGTTCGATCCGAATTCCGTCCCGAAGAAGCGCACCGCCATGGGCCGGTTCAAGCACGAGGGCGCGGCCGGCATCGTCGCGAAGACGGGGCAATACGTCGTCTACCAGGGCGACGACGAGCGCTTCGACTACGTCTACAAGTTCGTCACCGCGGGGCGGGCCGACGGCGGCGACCGCGACCTGCTCGATTCCGGCACGCTGCACGTCGCCCGCTTCGATCCGGACGGGCGCGGCACCTGGATGCCCCTGGTGTTCGGACGGGGACCCCTGACGCCGGAGAACGGCTTTGCCAGCCAGGCCGACGTGCTCATCGGCGCGCGCCTGGCCGCCGACCGTCTCGGCGCCACCAAGATGGACCGCCCGGAGGACGTCGAGGCCAACCCGAAGACCGGCAAGGTCTACGTGATGCTGACCAACAACGGGAAGCGCACACCCGATGGGGTCGACGCCGCGAACCCGCGCGCCGACAACCGCTTCGGCCACATCGTCGAGCTCACCCCCGATGACGGCGACCATGCCGCGCCCGGCTTCGCCTGGGAGATCCTGGTCCGCTGCGGCGATCCCGCCATCGCCGCCGTCGGCGCCACCTTCTCGTCGGCGACCACGAAGGACGGCTGGTTCGGCATGCCGGACAACTGCGCGATCGACGGCCAGGGCCGCCTCTGGGTCGCCACCGACGGCAACTCGGCGTCGCGCACGGGCCGATCCGACGGCCTCTGGGCCCTGGAGACGGAGGGCCAAGGGCGCGGCACGGGCAAGCACTTCTTCCGGGTGCCGTGCGGGGCCGAGATGTGCGGGCCGTACTTCACGCCCGACGACACCACCTTCTTCGTCGCCGTCCAGCATCCGGGCGAGGCGGACGAGGACGATCCCAAGGCCGCGCCCGCCACCTTCGAGGCCCCGTCCACCCGCTGGCCGGATTTCGATCCCGCCCTGCCGCCGCGCCCGGCCGTGGTGGCGATCACGAAGCACGGGGGCGGTCGCGTCGGCACCTGAGGGTGCCAGCGCCGCGACGCGATAAAAGGCTTCCCCCGACCGTCAGCCCTTCTTAACCAACCCTGTCCCATGCCATGGGGTATCGTGCCCTTCGGGCATGGGGTCGGTGCGCCCGGCGGATCGGGGGACCCGACCCCATCCCGCGGGGGGGAAGCCCCTTTCTGTTTCCGGTTTGTTCCGGTATGGTCAGAGGATGAAGGCGAATGCTGCACGGTCTCCCTCTGCGACCCGGTCCACGAAGCAGGCGGCCGTGCCGTCGCCCGCGCGGAGCGCTCCGGTGAGCGACCCCGCGCGCGACCTTTTCGTGGGTGGCAAGGCGCCGGCGCCGACGGCCGCCGAGCGGCGCACGCGCGAATCCGCCGTGGCGCCGCTCGTGCTCCCTTCGGCGGAGGCCGGCTACGACGCCTCGGCCATCGAGGTGCTGGAGGGGCTGGAGCCCGTGCGCCGCCGCCCCGGCATGTATATCGGCGGCACCGACGAGCGCGCCCTGCACCACCTCTTCGCCGAGGTGATCGACAACGCCATGGACGAGGCGGTGGCGGGGCATGCCAGCTTCATCGAGGTGGAGCTGGAGGAGAGCGGCCACCTCGTGGTGACCGACAACGGCCGCGGCATCCCCGTCGATCCGCACCCGAAGTTTCCGGGAAAATCCGCCCTGGAGGTCATCATGACCATCCTGCACGCGGGTGGAAAGTTCGATTCCAAGGTCTACGAGACGTCGGGCGGCCTGCACGGCGTCGGCATCTCCGTGGTCAACGCCTTGTCCGACGAGCTCGAGGTCGAGGTCGCGCGCGCCCAGACCCTCTACCGCCAGACCTTCTCACGGGGCCACGTGCAAGGGCCCCTGGAGACCGTGGGCCGGGTGCAGAACCGGCGCGGCACCCGGGTACGCTTCCACCCCGATGCCCAGATCTTCGGGGCCCTGAAGTTCGATCCGCGCCGCCTGTTCCGCATGGCGCGCTCCAAGGCGTACCTGTTCGGCGGCGTCGAGATCCGCTGGCGCTGCGCCCCCGCCCTGATCGAGGGCATGGACGACGTGCCGGCCGAGACCGTGCACCGCTTCCCCGGCGGCCTGCGCGACTATCTCGCTCGCGATCTTGAGGGCAAGGAGCTCGTCACCGACGCGATCTTTTCGGGCAAGATCACCAAACCGGGCGGCCACGGGTCCCTCGAATGGGCGGTGGCCTGGATGGTGGTCGAGGACGGCGTCTCGGCCTCCTACTGCAACACGATCCCGACAGCCGAGGGCGGCACCCACGAGAGCGGCCTGCGCGTCGCCCTGCTGCGGGCCCTGCGCGAGCACGCCGAGCGGGTGAACCAGGCCAAACGCATGACGGCCGTCACCACGGACGACGTCATGGCGACCTGCGCCTCGATGCTGTCGGTGTTCATCCGCGAGCCCGAGTTTCAGGGCCAGACCAAGGACAAGCTCGCCACGGTGGAAGCCTCCCGCATCGTCGAGACGGCGATCCGCGACGCGTTCGACCATTGGCTCGCCGCCTCGCCGGCCCAGGCCAACAAGCTCCTCGACTGGGTCATCGACCGGGCCGAGGAGCGCCTGCGCCGCCGCCAGGAGAAGGACGTCGCGCGCAAATCCGCCACCCGCAAGCTGCGGCTTCCCGGAAAACTCGCCGATTGCTCGAAGGCCGGCATGGCCGGCTCCGAGATCTTCATCGTCGAGGGCGATTCGGCCGGCGGCTCGGCCAAGCAGGCGCGCGACCGCGCCAGCCAAGCCATTCTGCCGCTGCGTGGAAAAATCCTCAACGTGGCGTCGGCGAGCCGCGACAAGCTCGTCGCCAACCAGCTCATCTCGGACCTGACCCAGGCGCTCGGCTGCGGCACCGGCAACAGCTTCCGCCTGGAGGACCTTCGCTACGAGAAGGTCATCATCATGACCGACGCCGATGTCGACGGCGCCCACATCGCCTCCCTGCTGATCACGTTCTTCTACCGGCAGATGCCGAAGCTCATCGACAAGGGCCACCTCTACCTGGCGATCCCGCCGCTCTACCGCCTGACCCACGGCGCCAAGACGGCCTATGCCCGCGACGACGCCGACAAGGAGCGGGTGATCAAGACCGTGTTCAAGGGCGCCAAGGTCGAGATCGGCCGCTTCAAGGGTCTGGGCGAGATGATGCCGGCGCAGCTGAAGGAGACCACCATGGACCCCAAGAAGCGCACGCTCCTGCGCGTCGGGGTGCTGGAGGATGCCCGCATCTCCACGGGGGACGCCGTAGAGCGCCTCATGGGCAACAAGCCCGAAGCCCGCTTCGCCTTCATATCCGAGCGCGCGGCCTTCGCCGACGGGGCCGAGCTGGATATCTGATCCAGGCTCCAGGCCGATCGCAAGATCCTCCGGGTCTCGAAGAGCATAGCCCTTCGCGGGTCCAGGGCTGGCCCTGGCAACCGTGTCGGGCCCTGCCCGACACCCGCCGAAGGGATGATCCCTTCGGAATCCCGGATCAGGCTTTCTTAGCCGTCGCCTTGCGCGCGGCTGCGGGTTTCGCCGCCGCCGCTTTGGGGGAGGCCGCTTTGGCAGGCGCCTTCTTCGCGGCCGGCTTCTTGGCCGGGGCGTCCGCGCCATCGGTCGTCACGGCCTTCGCAGCCGCCTTCTTAGCCGGAGCCTTTTTCGCAGGGGCCGACTTCGCCGACGCTTTGCGGGCCGGGGCGCGCTTCTTGCCGCCGCCCGATGCCTCGCGGGCGGCGATGAGTTCCAGGGCCTGGGGGAGGTCGATGTCCTCCGCCGCCTGAGTTTTGGGCAGGGTCGCGTTGGTGGTGCCGTCGGTGACGTAGGGGCCGTACTTGCCCGATTTCACCACGATGGCCTTGCCCGTCTCGGGATGGTTGCCGAGGGCCCGGCCCGGATCGGCGGCGGGGCCGCGGCGGCCGCCGCCCTGCTCCTTGGCGACGATGATGTCGATGGCCCGGTTGGCGCCGATCTCCAGCACGTCGTCGTCGCGGCCGAGATTCGCGTACATCTTGCCGTGCTGGACGTAGGGCCCGAACCGGCCGAGATTGGCCAGGATCGGTTCGCCGGTCTCGGGGTGTTTCGCCACCTCGCGCGGCAGGGACAGCAGCTTCAGGGCCTTCTCCAGGTCCACGCTCGACGGGCTGAGGCCCTTCGGGATCGAGGAGCGCTTTGGCTTCGGCGCCTCCTTGTCGGGGGAGGCCTCGCCGAGCTGCACGAACGGGCCGAAGCGGCCGTCCCGCAGGCTCACGGCCATGCCGGAGACCGGATCGGTGCCGAGCACCCGCGTGCCGGGCTGGCCGCCATTCTCCGAGGTGCCGTCGCCGTCGCCCTCGACGGCGGACGCCGCGAGCTGCCGGGTGTACTTGCACTCGGGGTAGTTCGAGCAGCCAACGAAGGCGCCGAACTTGCCGAGCTTGAGCGAGAGCTGGCCGGCGCCGCAGGTCGGGCAGGTGCGCGGGTTCGAGCCGTCGGCCTTTTCGGGGAAGATGTGGGCGCCGAGCAGATCGTTCAGCGCGTCGAGGACCTCGGTGACGCGCAGCTCCTTGGTGCCCGCGATGGCCGCGGAGAAGTCTTTCCAGAAGTCGCGCAGGACCTCGCGCCAGTCGATCTCGGCGTTGGAGACCCGGTCGAGCTGGCCCTCGAGGTCGGCGGTGAAATCGTACTCGACGTAGCGCTTGAAGAAGCTCTCGAGGAAGCCGGTGACGAGGCGGCCCTTGTCCTCGGCCACCAGGCGCTTCTTCTCGATCTTCACGTATTCGCGGTCGCGCAGGGTCTGCAGGATCGCCGCGTAGGTGGAGGGCCGGCCGATGCCGAGCTCCTCCATGCGCTTGACGAGGCTGGCCTCGGAATAGCGCGGCGGCGGCTCGGTGAAGTGCTGGGTCGAGGCGATGCGCTCGCGCTTGAGGGCGTCGCCGGCCTTCATCGGCGGCAGGCGACGGCCGTCCTCGTCCTCCTCGTCGTCCTTGCCCTCCTGGTAGAGAGTGAGGAAGCCGTCGAATTTAACGACCTGCCCGGTGGCGCGCAGATCGAGCTTGCGCGGGCCGACATGGGCGACGATGTCGACGGTGGTGCGTTCCAGTTCGGCCGATTCCATCTGGCTCGCCACCGTGCGGGTCCAGATGAGTTCGTAGAGCTTGGCCTGCTCGGCATCCACCGTGCGGGCCACGGTCTTGGGCAACCGGCCCATGTCGGTGGGGCGCACGGCCTCGTGGGCCTCCTGGGCGTTCTTGGCCTTGGTGCTGTACTTGCGCGGCGCCCCCGGCAGGTAGCGCTCGCCGTACTCCTTGGCGATGACTTGGCGCGCGTCGGCGATGGCCTCGGGCGCCATGTCGACGCCGTCCGTCCGCATGTAGGTGATGAGGCCCACCGTCTCGCCGCCGATCTCGACGCCCTCGTAGAGCTTCTGAGCCGCCCGCATGGTCTGGGCCGGAGCCATCCCGAGTTTTCGCGACGCTTCCTGCTGCAGGGTCGACGTGGTGAAGGGTGGCGCCGGATGACGCTTTGCCGGCTTTGCTTCAACGGTGCCGACGGAAAACGTCGCGAGTTCGAGGTCGCGCTTGAACGCCGCCGCCTCGTCGCCGGTGCCGACGTCGAGGCGCTGGATCTTCTTGCCGTCCGCGCCCGTGAGCCGGGCCTCGAACACGGCGCCGGTCTCGGTCACCAGGGTCGCGACGAGGGACCAGTATTCGCGGGGGCGGAACACCTCGATCTCGCGCTCGCGCTCGCAGACGAGGCGGAGCGCCACGGACTGGACGCGGCCGGCCGAGCGGGCGCCCGGGAGCTTGCGCCACAGGACCGGAGAGAGGTTGAAGCCGACGAGGTAGTCGAGGGCGCGGCGCGCCAGGTAGGCGTCGACCAGGGCCTGGTCGATCTGGCGCGGGTTGCGCATGGCGGTGTCCACCGCCGCCTTGGTGATGGCGTTGAAGGTCACCCGCTCCACGTGCATGCCCTTCAGGGCGCGCCGGGCGTTGAGCGCCTCGACCACGTGCCAGGAGATGGCCTCGCCCTCGCGGTCCGGATCGGTCGCGAGGATCAGGCCGTCGGCGCCTTTGAGCGCCTTGACGATGTCGGAGACCCGCTTCGAGCCGCGCTCGTCGAGCTCCCACAGCATGTGGAAGTCGGCCTCCGGATCGACGGAGCCGTCCTTGGCCGGCAGGTCGCGGATGTGGCCGAACGAGGCGAGCACCTCGTAGTCGCGGCCGAGGTACTTGTTGATCGTCTTGGCCTTGGCCGGCGACTCGACGACGACAACTTTCATGGAGGGATTCCGAGCCTCTCGTGAGGGCCTCTTTTCCGCAACGGGCGGTTGAGCGCCCGAGGGCGCTTCGCCGATGCGGCAAGGCGGGCCGCCTCCCGGGGGAGGGGCCTTTTGCGGGGCATGAAGTGGGTTAACCCTCGGGCGATGTCAAATGGAGACACTTTGCCGGGTGCGCCGGGGCCCTCGGACGACCGCCGTCTTGCGGGCGCCGCGTGCCCGCTGTAGCGCTGACCCTCGTGATGACCAGCGCCCCGACTCCGCCCGGCTTCCCCCACCGCCACCTCCTCGGCATCGAGGGCCTGTCGCGCCCCGACATCGAGGCCCTGCTGGAGCGGGCCGATGCCGCTGTGGCCCTCTCCCGGCAGGTGGAGAAGAAGCGCACCACTTTACGCGGTCGCACGCAGATCAACCTGTTCTTCGAGCCGTCCACCCGGACCCAGGCGTCGTTCGAGCTCGCCGGCAAGCGGCTCGGCGCCGACGTGATGAACATGTCGGTGGCGTCCTCCTCGGTGAAGAAGGGCGAGACCCTCATCGACACCGCCGCGACCCTCAACGCCATGCGCCCCGACATCATCGTGGTGCGCCACCACGCGGCCGGCGCCGTGCATCTCCTGGCGCGCAAGGTCGATTGCGCCGTGGTCAATGCCGGCGACGGCGCCCACGAGCACCCGACCCAGGCGCTCCTCGACGCCCTCACCATCCGCCGCAACAAGGGCCGGATCGAGGGCCTGACCGTGGCCATCTGCGGCGACGTCCTGCATTCGCGCGTCGCCCGCTCCAACATCATCCTGCTCCAGGCCCTCGGCGCCCGGGTCCGGGTGATCGGTCCCTCGACCCTGCTGCCCACGGGCCTCGCCCGCTTCGGCGTCGACGTGTTCACCGACATGAGGCAGGGACTGGCGGGGGCCGACATCGTCATGATGCTGCGCCTCCAGCGCGAGCGCATGAACGGGTCCTTCGTGCCCTCCGTGAAGGAGTACTTCCGCTATTTCGGACTCGACGGCGACAAGCTGGCGCTCGCCGCTCCCGACGCCCTGGTGATGCACCCGGGCCCGATGAACCGCGGCGTCGAGATCTCGTCGGAGGTCGCCGACGGCGCGCAATCCCTCATCCGCGAGCAGGTCGAGATGGGGGTCGCCGTCCGCATGGCCGTGCTCGAAGCCCTCGCGACGCACCTGCCGAACGCTTGACATGCCCCCGCGCGACTTCGACCTTGATCTCCCGGCGATCCGCAAGCGCCTGGAGCGGGAGGGCTGGCGGATACGCCCCGCAAAGGGACCCCACGAGATCTATGTCCGTGAGGGCCGGCCGAACGTCGCGGTTCCGCGCGGTCGGGGCGACCTTTCACCGGGAACGGCACGCGCGATCGCCCGCAATGCGGGTTGGCTCGACGGGAGCAGGACGCCATGACGGCCTATATCGGCATCCTCGAGAAGGAGCCCGGAACCCTCTGGGGCATCTGGTTTCCCGATCTGCCCGGGTGCATCGCCGCCGCCGGGACGGCCGACGAGACCATATCCCAGGCGGGAGAAGCGCTCGCGCAATGGTTCTCCCTCATGCGGGAGGACGGTGAGACGCCGCCGCCGCCCCGGACCATCGAACAGCTTCGCGGCGATGCGGACTTCGCCGAGGCCCTGGCCGCCGGGCATATGGCCATCGTGATCCGGCCGCCCGTCGATGAACTCGACCTCGACGACGGCCAGTTGCGGGCCGTGGACGAGGCGGCCGAGCGGCGTGGCCTGTCACGGCGTGGCGTCGTCCGCGCCTTCGTTCTCAGCCAGATTTCAGGATGAGCGTGCCCCCCCTTCTCCTTACCAATGCCACCCTGTGCGATCCCGCCACCGGCCGGCAGGCCCCCGGCCACGTCCTCGTGCGCGATGGCCGCATCGCCGACATCGCTTGGGGGGCCGCCCCGGCCGCCCCCGGGGGGGCCGAGACCGTCGACTGCGCCGGGCATGTCCTCGCCCCCGGCCTCATCGACATGCGCGCCTTCGTCGGCGAGCCGGGCGCGGAGCACCGCGAGACACTGGCTTCCGCCAGCGCGGCGGCGGCCGCCGGCGGGGTCACCACCCTGGTCTGCATGCCCGACACCAACCCGGTTATCGACGGGCCGCCCATCGTCGATTTCGTCCTGCGCCGGGCCCGCGACACGGCCTGCGTCCATGTCCTGCCGGCGGCCGCCATCACCAAGGGGCTGGCCGGGCGCGAGATGACGGAGTTCGGCCTGCTGCAGGAGGCCGGCGCCGTGGCCTTCACCGACGGGCTCAAGGCCGTGACCAACGCCCAGGTCCTGCGCCGGGCCCTCACCTACGCCCGGGATTTCGACGCGCTGATCATGCAGCACGTCGAGGAACCCGACCTCGTCGGCGAGGGCGTGATGAACGAGGGCGAGATGGCCTCGCGCCTCGGCCTCATCGGCATCCCGCGCGAGGCCGAGACGGTGATGCTGGAGCGCGACATCCGCCTCGTGCGCCTCACGGGCGCCCGCTACCACGCGGCGATGATCAGTTGCGCCGATTCCGTCGAGATCGTGCGCCGGGCCAAGCACGACGGCCTGCCCGTCACCTGCGGCGCGTCGGTGAACAACCTCGTCCTCAACGAGGGCGATATCGGCCATTACCGCACCTTCTGCCGGCTCTCGCCGCCGCTCCGCCACGAGACCGACCGCCTCGCCCTGGTGGCGGCCCTGAACGAGGGCGTGGTCGACGTGATCGTGTCGGACCACAACCCGCAGGATGTCGAGACCAAGCGCCTGCCCTTCGCCGAGGCCGCCGACGGGGCGCTCGGCATCGAGACCCTGCTCGGCGCCGCCCTGCGCCTCGTCCACACCGGCGACATCGCCCTGCCGCGCCTGCTCGCCGCCCTCACGGCGCATCCGGCCAGGATCCTCGGCCGCGAGGCCGGGCGCCTCGCCGTCGGCGCGCCTGCCGACCTTGTGCTCATCGATCCGGACGTGCCCTACATCCTCGACAAGCGCAGCCTGAAGTCGCGCTCGAAGAACTCGCCCTTCGACGAGGCGCGCCTGCAGGGGGCCGCCGTGCTCACCCTCGTCGGCGGCCGGGTCGTCTTTCGCCATGGGGGCTTCGCGTGACCTATGCCGAGGCCGCCTCGGTGCCGATGCTGTGCGCGAGTCTCGCCGGGGGCTACCTCCTCGGCTCGATTCCCTTCGGCCTGATCTTCACGCGTCTGGCCGGCCTCGGCGACGTGCGCGCCATCGGCTCGGGCAACATCGGCGCCACCAATGTCCTGCGCACGGGCCGCAAGGGCCTGGCCGCCGCCACCCTCCTGGGGGATGCCCTCAAGGGCACGGTGGCCGTGCTCATCGGCCTGCGCTTCAACCTGGAGCCGGCCCTGGCGGCGGGGCTCGGTGCCTTCCTCGGCCACCTGTTCCCGGTCTGGCTCGGGTTCAAGGGCGGCAAGGGCGTGGCGACCTTTCTGGGCGTGCTCCTGGCGCTCAGCCCGGTGGCGCTCGCCGCCTTCGCGGCGATCTGGCTCGGCCTCGCCTTCAGCCTCCGGTACTCATCCCTCGCGGCGCTCGCCGCCTCGGCCGCCACGCCCGTCGTCCTGTGGGCCCTGGGACAGCCGGGGGTTGCATGGCTCTTCCTCCTGCTCGCGGCCCTGCTATGGTGGAAGCACGCGCCCAACATCCGCCGGCTCCGCGCCGGCACCGAAGGGCGCATCGGGCAGAAGGGCTGAGGAAGACCGACGCCGCCCGGGAGCGAGGGGGCAGGGCGATGCAACTCAACGATGCCCAGCGCCTCGACTGGCTCCGCCTCATCCGCGCCGAGGGCATCGGCCCGCGCACCTTCCGCACCCTGATCAACCGCTTCGGCGGGGCCGGCGCCGCCCTGGAGGCCCTGCCGACCCTCACCGGCCGCGCCGGCCGCAGCGTCACCCCGCCGACGCGGGCCGAAGCGCAAGCCGAGCTCTCCGCCGCCGCCCGCCTCGGCGCCCGCCTCGTGGCCCTGGGCGAGGACGACTACCCGAAGCTGCTCCAGGCAGCGGACTCCGCTCCGCCGCTCCTGGCCGTGCGGGGCGACCCGGCCGTCCTGAACCGGCCGGCCGTGGCCATCGTCGGCTCGCGCAACGCCTCGGCCGCCGGCCTGAGCGTCACCGAGCGCCTCGCCCGCGAGCTCGGCGCGGCCGGTCTCGTGGTGGTCTCGGGGCTGGCCCGCGGCATCGACGCCCGCGCCCACAAGGCCGCCCTCCCGTCCGGCACCGTGGCGGTGCTGGCGGGGGGGCACGACCGGATCTATCCGGCCAACCACGCCGGCCTCGTCGCGGGGATCCTGGAGGCGGGCGGGGCTGTGGTGGCCGAGATGCCCATGGGCTGGGAGCCGCGGGGCCGCGATTTCCCGAGGCGCAACCGCATCATCTCGGGGCTCAGCCTCGGCACCGTCGTGGTCGAGGCGGCGCGGCGCTCGGGCTCCCTCATCACCGCACGCTTCGCCCTGGAGCAGGGCCGCGAGGTCTTCGCCGTGCCGGGCTCGCCCCTCGACCCGCGCGCCGAGGGCACCAACGACCTCATCCGCCAGGGCGCCACCCTGGTGGCCGAGGCCGCCCACGTCCTCGAGGCCGTCGCCCCCCTGATCGGGCGCGATGCGGAGGGCCGCGAGCCCCTCGCCCGCGACCGGCCCGATCTCGCCGACGCACCGATCTTCTGGGACGAACTCGACGTCGACGGGATCGTGCTGCCGATGCCGGTGGATTCCTTCGACCCGCCCGAACCCGCGGACGACCGCGCCCGCCTCATCGGGCTGCTCAGCCCGACCCCCATCGGCACCGACGACCTCGCCCGCGCCGCGGGCCTGAGCGTGCGGGTGGTCCAGACGACGCTCCTCGAACTCGAACTCGACGGGCGCATCGAGCGCCACGGCAGCGGGGCGGTGTCGCTGGTGGGATGAGCGCGGCTCAGCGCAAGTAGATCACGCTGTAGAGGCTGCGCCGCAGCTCGTCCTCCCGGAGCCAGACCCGGCCGTTGTCGCAGCGCCGGGCGATGTCCGGCCGCATCCGGGCGCAATACTCGCCGGTGTTGTCTTGGACGAGGTACTGGCACCGGCCCGCCGCCTTGCGCCGGCCGATGACGGCGCTCGAATGGTCGGCGGCGAGATCCGGGTCCTTCGGGTCGCGGTCCTGCAGGATGTACCAGCTGTAGCCGATGGCCGGCGCGCGGCCGTGATCGAGGGCGTAGTCGACCCTGGACAGCAGGCGGGTGATGTCCGTTCGGGCCGGCGGTCGGCCCGCCTCCAGCATCGCCATGAAGTCGAGCTGGTTGGCGGCGACGCGGGCGGAGACCGGCAGCAGGGGCACGGGCAGGGGCTCGCGCCGGCACAGGGCGTCGACCCGTCGCAGCCACGCGTCGTTGAAGGCGTCCGCCCGCCGCGACCGGAGTTTGTCCACCGTCGCGCCGACGCGGCGCAGGCACTGGTTCGGCGCACGAACGGGGGCGCTGAAGCGCAGGGCCGCGTAGGTGGGGCCGAAATGGGCGTAGCCCTCGTGCGAGGGCAGGTCGCGCTCCGCGCACAAGCCGCCGAGGTTGTAGAGCAGGGCGGCGGCATCCTCCTCGCCGCCCTCCAGCTTGTCGAAATAGGGCTGCAGGCCCGGGTTGCCGACGGGGTTGATGTCGGCGGCGTTCCGGCCCCAGGCGATGTCGGCGGGGTAGCCCGGATGCGCCCGGAGATGCGCCCGCAGGGCCGGATCGGGCAGAGCTTCGAGGCGGGCCGGATCGGCGAAGTAGAACTTGCCGGCCACGTCCAGGGGCGACACCGCCCGGCCGACGCGTTGGGAGATCATGTCGGCGGTGGCATAGGCGAAGCAGATGGCGCTGTCGCCCTGCCCGACGGGGATCTCGGCGGGTCTGGGCGAGATCAGGGGACCGCCCGGAAGCCGGTGGGTGCCGGGCGGCATGGCGATCCGCACCGGGGCGCAGGCGGCGTTGCGCACGTAGCGCGGGGTCGCGGGCAGGATGCGCGGATCGACGCCCTGCGCCGGCGTGGCCGATCCTGCCACGAGGAGCAGGAGCAGCGCGCCGCAGGCCGACCGGACGTTTCCTGCGCGCCCGGCTCGTTTCACGTCCCGCTCGAACATTTTCGGCCTATCCCTGCGGGTCCACCCTCGGGCTCGCTAAACCATCGGCCCGCGCAGGGGAATTCGGTTCTCGCCGGAGGCCCCCGAACAACGCATCGGCTGGTTCGGCGGGGTTGCGTGCGCTTCGACACGTCACGCCAAGCTGACGCTCCCCATCTGTAGTTCAGACAGAGAGAAACGAACCGGTTCGTCGGTTCGACCTGCAGAGGAAACAGAGTATCACAATGAAGACCCGTATCGCCGCCATCGCCGCCGCTCTCGTGCTTGGCGTTGCTCCGATCTCGTCTGCCATGGCATTCGAAAACACCGCGCGCTACACCGCGTTCACCCCCTATGACGTCGAGACCACGGGTTCGGTCGATGCCGCGCCCCGCACTCCGTCCCATGGCGGCTGCCCGATGAATTCGGCCGCCGAGGGCAACGCCAACCAGCAGAACTTCCCCGTGATGCAGTACGGCCAGACCTCGGGCGGAAACCGTTGCTGATCCGGGCACGGGAGGTGACACCCATGGTCCTGAAGGGCTTTTCCTACGCGATGATCGGCGCCTTCGCGGGCGGCCTGGTCTTCACTATCGTCGGCGCATCCCAGGCGATGCTGAGCCTGTAAAGGCTCGGCCAACGGCACGGAGATTGGACGGACGGGCGGCGGAGCGAAGGTTCCGCCGTTTTCGCGCGCGGGCTCGAAGCTCTCCCGTTACCTGCATCACGTGTCGTCCGCCGCGTCCTCCAGCACGCCCCGCATCTGATCCAGGCAGCCCTGGAGGATGTAGGCCGCCGCCAGCTTGTCGACGACATCGCCGCGCTTGGCCCGGGAGGCGTCGGCGGCGATGAGGGCGCGGGTGACGGCGGCGGTGGACAGGCGCTCGTCGCAGAACAGCACCGGCAGGTCGAGGAGCGGCTTGAGGTTGCGCACGAAGGAGCGGGTCGACTGCACCCGCGGGCCCTCGCTGCCGTCCATGTTGAGGGGCAGGCCCATGACGAGGCCGCCGACGCCGTGGGTCTCGCAGAGCTGGCGCAGGCGAGCGACGTCGGGGGTGAACTTGACCCGGCGGATGGTCTCGAGGGGCGAGGCGATCTGGCGTCCGACATCCGACAGGGCGAGCCCGATGGTCTTGGTCCCCAGATCGATGCCAATGAGGCGGCGCCCGCCCCGCGACGCCTCCGCGAAGGCGCGGATCTCGGCCTCGGTCATGTCTGTCGCTCCCCGGTGATCCGCCGGTCCTGATCGATCCGTGGCCCGGTGGCAATCCGGGGCCTCGGACGTCAGGGCAGGGGGCGGTCAATGCGTGGCGGGGGCCGGGTCGTCGCCGGCGAAGGTCGAGGGCAGGGGGGCGGCCCCCATCCCGAGGATGCCGCGCACGGCCGGGCCCTGCACCCGCCGCAGGAGATCGCCGAGGTCGGCCCCACCGAAGCGAACGGATTCGAGGTCGGCGCCCATCACCCAGATCTCGTATTCGGGCCGATCCGGGACGACGTCCCAGAACAGGAACTCGCCGGCCTCCGAGCGGCCGAAGAAGCAGGCCCGCTCCACCACGGTGGGATCGTCCCCCTCGACCTCGAAGCGGTGCTCGGGGTGGTCGGCGAGGACCGCCCCGATGCTGTGGGCCATGAGCTCCGCGCCGGCGACGAGATCGGTGTCCGGATCGGGGCCGGGCGTCAGGATGCGGACATGTCCGGCGGCGAGGCCGGCGCCCCAGCGCCGGCAGAAGTCGCGGTAGGAGGCGGGCAGGGGAAAGCCCAGCGCCGCCTCGGCGCGCGCGAGATCCGCCTCCCCCGAGACCGGTCCGGCCACGCCGTGCGCGAACACCGTTTCCCACATTTTCCCGTCTCCGCCCGCATTAAGGTTAAGAATACGCAACCCTGGCCTTGCCGGGATCGCCCCGCTCATAGCATCGTTAACAATGCGTTAATGCCGTGGGTGCCGCGTATGACTCGAGTCCGAACGATCCGTTCCGCCCTGGCCGGCGTCGTCCCCGCGATGCCGTTCCGGCACAAGCTGATGCTGCTCCTGGCCGTCGAACTCGTCGCCGTCGGCTTCCATCAGGCCGAGCGCAATCCCTATCGCCCCGGGATCACCGTCGAGGTGCCCGACCGCTCCACCCATGTCATCACCTGAGGACAGGTCGGCACCCAGGGGATCCTTGCCCGAGATCACCCGGCGTTGCGAGCGCGCGAAGGCGGGTGCTATAGCCCGGCCATCCTTCGTCGCGGCCCCATGGGGGCCTGACGCATCCTCCTGGGGGCTCAAGGCAGCATGTCGGTCGACGCAACGACGGTGAGGCGCATCGCGCATCTGGCGCGCATCGCGGTGAGCGAGGACGAGGTCGCCCCGCTCCAGGGTGAACTCAACGCGATCCTGGCCTTCGTCGAGCAACTCGGCGCCGTCGACGTGACCGGCGTCGAGCCGATGACGTCGGTCACCCCCATGGCGATGAAGAAGCGCACCGATACGGTGACGGAGGGCGGCCACGCCCACGACATCGTCTTCAACGCCCCCGAGACCGAGGACAATTACTTCCTGGTGCCGAAGGTGGTCGAGTAGCGCCGCCCCCGTGTTTCGTGATGCCTCCCGGCAGGATCGTTCGGCGCCGAGACCGGCGACGGGGTTCGCCGGGATCTTGAGGACTGGACGCCCATGACCACCCTGAACGAACTCACCCTGGCGGAGGCCCGCGACGGGCTCAAGGCCAAGGATTTCTCCGCCCATGAGCTCACCCAGGCGCATCTCGCCGCCATGGAGAAGGCGCGCGGCCTCAACGCCTACATCCTGGAAACGCCCGAGCGGGCGCTCACCATGGCAAATGTCGCCGATACGAAAATCGCCGCTGGCGAGGCCCGCCCCCTGGAGGGCATTCCGCTCGGCATCAAGGACCTGTTCTGCACCCACGGCGTTGCCACCACCGCCGGCTCCAAGATCCTCGAAGGCTTCCAGCCGCACTACGAATCGGCCGTGACCCACAACCTCTGGCGCGACGGCGCCGTGATGCTGGGCAAGCTCAACCTCGACGAGTTCGCCATGGGCTCGTCCAACGAGACCTCGGCCTACGGCGACGTGGTCTCGCCCTGGCGCCGGAATGGTTCCGACACCAGGCTGGTGCCGGGCGGCTCGTCGGGCGGGTCCGCCGCGGCGGTCGCCGCGCACCTGTGCCTCGGCGCCACCGCCACGGACACCGGCGGCTCCATCCGCCAGCCCGCCGCCTTCACCGGCACGGTCGGCATCAAGCCGACCTACGGGCGCTGCTCGCGCTGGGGCACCGTGGCCTACGCTTCGTCCCTCGATCAGGCCGGTCCCATCGCCCGGACCGTGCGCGACTGCGCCATCCTGCTCGGCTCCATGGCCGGTCAGGATTCTCGCGACACCACCTGCGCCGATCTCCCGGTGCCGGACTTCGAGGCGGCGGTGGCGCGCGGCGTGAAGGGTCTCACCATCGGGATTCCGAAGGAGTACCGGGTCGAGGGCATGTCCGCCGAGATCCAGGCGCTCTGGGACAAGGGCGCCGCGATGCTGAAGGACGCCGGCGCCACCATCCGCGAAATCTCCCTACCGCACACCCCCTACGCCCTGCCGGCCTACTACATCGTCGCCCCGGCCGAGGCTTCCTCGAACCTCGCCCGCTACGACGGCGTGCGCTACGGCCTGCGGGTGCCCGGCAAGGACATCGCCGGGATGTACGAGAACACCCGCGCGGCGGGCTTCGGCCGCGAGGTCAAGCGCCGGATCATGATCGGCACCTACGTGCTGTCGGCCGGCTACTACGACGCCTATTACGTCCGCGCCCAGAAGATCCGCACCCTGATCAAGCGCGATTTCGAAGAGGCCTACGCATCGGGCATCGACGCGATCCTGACGCCCGCGACCCCGTCCGCCGCCTTCGGCTTAGGCGAGAAGGGCTCGGGCGATCCCGTGGAGATGTACCTGCAGGACGTGTTCACCATCACGGTGAACATGGCGGGGCTCCCCGGCCTCTCGGTGCCGGCGGGACTCGACGCGCAGGGCCTGCCCCTCGGCCTCCAGCTCATCGGCCGGCCCTTCGACGAGGAGACCCTGTTCGCCGCCGCTCAGGTGATCGAGACCGCCGCCGGGCGCACGAAGCTGCCGGCCGCGTGGTGGGCATGAAAGCGCGGTCATGACCGTCCCGGTTTATGTCTTCAACGACTGGATCTGGGCCGCGTTCGATCCCGTTCTGATCGCCATCGCGCTGGTCATGGGCTGGAAGTCGGATCAGTTCGTGAAGGTCATCCTCGTGTCGCTGATGGCCTTCTCGGTCTCGGTGCTGGTGTCGTGGGGTGTCACGGCCATCGGCATCCCCTGGCCGGCGCCGGTGAGCCACGACGGACCGACCTTCTTCCCGATCCGCTGGATCGCCGGATTCCTGTGGGGCACCCTGGGCTTCCTGGCGCACCAGCTCTATCGCCTGCGCGCTTGACCGCGCCGGCCGGCACTTTCACTCTTCCGGCGCTCACCCGCGCTCCGCAACGCTGAACCTGGGCCATCATGACCGCCTCCGTGAACCCAAAAAAGCTCATCAAGGGCGGCCTGCACGACTGGGAGGTCGTGATCGGCATGGAGATCCATGCCCAGGTCACGAGCCGCTCCAAGCTGTTCTCCGGCGCCTCCACCGAATTCGGGGCCGAGCCCAATGACCACGTCTCCCTCGTGGACGCCGCCATGCCGGGCATGCTCCCCGTCATCAACGAGGAATGCGTCGCCCAGGCCGTGCGCACGGGCCTCGGACTCAAGGCCCAGATCAACCACCGCTCAGTGTTCGACAGAAAGAACTACTTCTACCCGGACCTGCCGCAGGGCTACCAGATCTCCCAGTTCAAGGACCCCATCGTCGGCGAGGGCACGGTGCTGGTCGACCTGCCCGACGGGGAGACGATCACCGTGGGCGTCGAGCGGCTGCACCTGGAGCAGGACGCGGGCAAATCCCTGCACGACCAGAACCCGACCCAGAGCTTCGTCGACCTCAACCGCTCGGGCGTCGCCCTGATGGAGATCGTCTCGCGGCCGGATCTGCGCTCGTCGGAGGAGGCGCGCGCCTACGTGACCAAGCTGCGCACCATCCTGCGCTATCTCGGCACCTGCGACGGCGACATGGAGAAGGGCTCGCTCCGGGCCGACGTCAACGTCTCCGTGCGCCTGCCCGGCGACCCCCTCGGCACCCGCTGCGAGATCAAGAACGTCAACTCGATCCGCTTTATCGGCCAGGCCATCGAGGTCGAGGCGCGGCGCCAGATCGCGATCATCGAGGATGGCGGCACCATCTCGCAGGAGACCCGCCTGTTCGATCCGGGCAAGGGCGAGACCCGCTCCATGCGCTCCAAGGAAGAGGCGCACGATTACCGCTACTTCCCCGACCCCGATCTGCTGCCCCTCGAATTCGATCAGGCTTACGTGGATCGCCTCGCCGAGGGCCTGCCCGAACTGCCCGACGCCAAGAAGGCGCGCTTCATCGAGTCCTACGGTCTGAGCCCCTACGATGCCGGCGTGCTCATCGCCGAGCGGTCGTCGGCCGACTATTACGAGGCGGTGGCCAAGGGCCGTGACGGCAAGGCCGCGGCGAACTGGGTGATCAACGAGCTGTTCGGCCGCCTCAACAAGGAGGGCCGGGACATCGAGACCAGCCCGGTCTCGGCCGATCAGCTCGGCGCCGTGGTCGACCTCATCGGCGAGGGCGTGATCTCCGGCAAGATCGCCAAGGACCTGTTCGAAATCGTCTGGTCCGAGGGCGGCGATCCGCGCGCGCTCGTCGAATCCCGCGGCATGAAGCAGGTGACCGACACCGGCGCCATCGAGGCGGCCATCGACGCCATCATCGCGAAGAACCCCGACAAGGTGACCCAGGCCAAGGAAAAGCCGACCCTGCTCGGCTGGTTCGTCGGCCAGACCATGAAGGCCACGGGCGGCAAGGCCAACCCGGCGGCGGTGAACGCCCTGCTGAAGGCCAAGCTCGGGATCGAGTAGGGGTATCTACCGCCAAGAAGGATGACGTGGCGGCGTTCCGGGCCCTGCGCCTGGATGGCCTCGCTCGGCACCCGGCGGCGTTCGGTGGGTCGTGGGAGGTGGACCGGGCAGCCGCTCGCGCGGTTCTCTGCGCCCCTGGACGGGCAAGCCGTGTTCGGCGCTTGGCGCCGAAGGACGAACTGTCGGGATCGCCGGACTCTACGTGTTCGAGGCGCCCCAGCTCCGACACAGGGGCACGCTCTTGGGTCTGTTCGTTGAGGCCGGACGCCGCGCGGCGCTGGCCTTGGCTCGGCGCTGCTTGCAGACGTGCTCGCCCATGCGGCCGAATGTGTTGAGGATGTCGGTCTGTCCGTCGCCGCCGCCAATCATGGGGCCATCCGGCGCTATGCGGCAGCCGGATTTATGCCGTACGGCCTGGAGCCACGCGCCCTGAAGGTCAACAATGGATTCTACGACGCAGTCTTGATGGTTCTTGCTCTCAGCCGCCAAAGTTGAACAAAGCAACCGGCGGCGGAAGCAGTCGAGGTGGGGCTTTTCGCGTGTTCGAAGTCGTGCCGTGAAGGCCGCTTCTGCGCCCCGGTGACCGCTTCCGTCCCGTGATTCGCGTCTTCGCTGCTCGGGTCCGGATCGAATTAGGCTCGGATCGTCGCCGCAGCGTGCTGCTGGGGTGGAGTCATGCTCGTCTCCCGCGATTCGGTTGGCCGCAATCGAACGTAAACGCCGCTGCTGGTCACCTCGTTGCTTTGTCTGTGCTTGCCTTGCGAAGCACAACGACAGACTGCGACTGCCGGGGGAAAGCGTCAACCCCCTATTTGCCGGCTCCATCGAAAGTCTTCCGCCGCGATGGACGGCGACCGCGAAACGTCGTTACCGATCAGTGTCTTGGTGCCGGTCCGCACCGCGGACATCACGGGCTCGGCGCCGGTGCCGCCCAGCCCGAGAAGCGCTGACGCAGGGCCGTCCACCACTTGCGCCGGTGGTCGCCGGCCTCGCCCACGGAGACCGTGGCGGTCATGCCGGCCACCAGGGTCACGCCCTCGGGCACGCGCTCGATGCGCACCCGCACGGGCACGCGCTGGGCGAGGCGCACCCAGGTGTAGACGGGATCGACGCTGGGCAGCCCCTGCGTGCTCGGCGCCGCGTTGGCGATGCTGATGCCGAGGGTGATGCTCTCGACCCGGCCCCGGATGAGGGGATCGTAGCCCAAAAGCTCGGCCGAGACGGGGTCGCCCACATGGATATGGGCCATCTTCGTCTCCTCGAAGTAGCCGTCGATCCAGAACGAGTCCGTGTCGATCACCGCGATGTTCACGGTGCCGGTGGTGGCGTAGTCGCCGACCCGCAGGAGCAGGTTGGTGACCCGGCCGTTCACGGGCGCGCGCACCTCCGTGCGGGTGCGGTTGATCTTGGCCTGGGACAGCTGCGCCTTGGCCGAGGCGAGGGCGGCCTCGGCGATCTTGGCGGTGCCGGCGAATTGCTGCTTCTCCTCGACGGAGGTCGAGAGGGTGGTGAGCGCCTCGCGCCGCGCGGCCTGGGTGCGCTTGACCTGGAGGTCGGCCTCGCGGTTGTCCATCTCGGCTTCGGCCGACGCGATGGCGACGTCGAAGTCGAACGGGTCGATGACGTAGAGCACGTCGCCCTTCCGCACCGCCTGGTTGTCGGTGACCCTCAGCTCCACGATCTGGCCCGAGACCTGGGGGGCGACGCTGGCCACCTGCACGCGCACCCGGCCGTCGCGGGTCCAGGGCGCGGTGACGTAGAACTGCCAGACCAGGGCCGCCGCCACGAAGGCGCAGGCCAGGATCAACCCGGTGGCGAGGACGCGCAGGAACCGCCGTGGCCGGCGGACCTTCTTGGGAGCCTTGGCCGGCTGCGCCTTTCGGTCGGCATCTTGGGATTCGTCGGACATCGTCAGAGGAACACGATCAGGAGGGCGAGGATGCAGACGTAGAGGCTGGCCTCCGCGAGCGGCGGATTGGCGACGTAGCGGCTGAAGCGGAGGCGGTTGAAGGCGACGCGCAGGAGCATCAGGATCGCGAGGGCGCCGGCGGCGTAGGCGACGAAGGGCGAGACGAGGACGCCGCCGAAATCGAGGTCTTGACGCATCAGGCGGCTTTCAGTCCGAGGCGGCGCAGGAACCGTCCCTGCGTGGCGGCGACGTTGGCGAGGGTGGCGAGATCGCTCGCCGCCCGGGCGATGGCGAGGCGCGTCGGCCGGTCGGCCTGCGGGCCGGCGGCCAGCAGACCGCGCGCGGACGCCGCGATGGCCCGCCCGTCGACGGCCCTGATCCCGTCCCGGGCCGCCTCGGCGGCGCGCGCCAGGGCCGGGTCGCCTGCGAGGTCGCGCAGCTGCGCGTGGGCGCGGGCGGCCGCCGCCTCCATCCGGGCGAGGTCGAAGGCCCGGTCGAGGCTCGCCGCCCGCACGGCGCCGCTCCGCGAGCTCCACTGCGAGAACTGGAGCAGGCGGTCGCTGTTGAGGCTGGTGCGGGTGGTGGCGTCACCGCCCGCGCCGGCCAGCGCCTCGATGAGGGCGCGCCGCGCCGAATCGAGGGCGAAGGCCCGGTGCCGGGAAGCCGAGATCGGCAGCACCACCCGCACGGTGACGAACAGGATGAGGGCCGCCATCACCACCAGCAGGGCGTTGGCGAAGAAGGTCTGCGGGTCGTAGGTCTGCGGGTTGGCGGGCGACAACAGGACGGGGAAGAACACCAGCAGGATGAAGCCGACGCCGAAGGTCGGCGGATTGAGGCTGAGGAAGCAGGCCGTGAACACCACGGGCGCGATGGCGATGGCGAGCAGGGGAAACCCCTGCACCCCGGCGAGCAGCCCGAACAGCACGATGCCGGCGCAGAGGGCGGCCAGGGGCATGCCGATGAGCACGCCCCGGGCGAACGCCTTCGGGTCCGGCGTGATGGAGGACAACGCGCAGGTGGCGGCCACCTGGACCAGGGCGAAGGAGGTGGCCGGCCAGCCCGCGAAGATGAGGAAGAGGGCCGTCGTCCCGAAGGCGATGCCCACCCGCGCCGCGCCCCGCAGGGCCACGGGAAAATCGCGGTGGGTCGGCAGGGGCACGTCGCGCAGGGGGCGGTCGCCGGTGGTGAGCGCCTCGACCCCGTCCTGCGCGAAGACGGCGTTCCGGGCGAAATCAACGGCGCGCTGCAGGGCCAGGATCTCGCCGAGATCGGCACCGCGCCCGACGGTGTCCGCGAGACCATCACGCAGGCGCTCGGCCGCCTGGACGGCCGAGTCCCGCGAACCGTCGCGGGTGAGGGCGAGGCAGAGGGCGCGGGCCTCCGCCACGGCCGGGCCGGGGCTCGCGAGCCGATCGGCGGCGGCCGTGAAAGCGCGGGCGGAGGCCGCCATGGCGTAGAGGGCCGCGATGGTGCTGCGGGCCCCGGCGGCGCGGTTGGGACCGTCGTCGAGCTCGCCCGCGATGGCGCTGGCATCGCCCCGCATGGCGGCGATGCGGCGGATGAGGGCGCTCGCGCGCTCCGATCCGGGATCGCCCGCCGCGAGGGTGTCGCGGGCGAAGGTCCGGGTCGCCGCGACGGCGCCGTCGAGGGTGCCCCGCAGGGCGCGCCACGTGCTGGGGGAGGCGAGGGCATCGTTGATGAAGGTGATGGCGACGATGCCGATGGTGATCGCCGCCACCCGGTCCACGGCTGCGTCGAACACCGCCTGCGGCGCATCGATATGCGCGATGGCGATGATCGCCACGGTGTAGCCCGAGAGCATCGCCCCGTAGGCCCGGGTGTCCTGCAGGAAGTGGGCGGTGAAGACGCACAGCATCAGCCACGTCGCGCACGACACCAGCAGCAGCACCCGGTCCTGCGCGAACAGGGCGATGAGCACGATGGCCACCACGGCGCCGACGATGGTCCCGACGAAGCGGTAGAGGGCCTTCGACAGGGCCTGCCCGCGCTTGGGCTGGGCCAGGATCGCCACGCAGACCATGGCCGAGGAGGCGCCCGAGAGCTGGAGCCAGAACGCGGCGTAGAGGGCCAGCACCATGGCGAGCCAGATCCGCAGGGCGAAAGCCCAGGCGGAGGGTGGCGGCACCACCCGGTCGGCGAAGGCGAGGCTGCGGTCGAGGAGGGAGGGCGCACCCGGCGCCGCCTCGCTCATGCGGGGCGCGATCCGGCCGTCGCCGCGTCCGGGGCGCGTCCGGCGACCCGAGCCTGCCACAGGCACAGGAGCGGCGTGACGAGGAGTTCCACGGCCAGCGCCGCCATCATGGTAAGCGAAGGCAGGCCGGTCAGCGCCAGGCCGAGGAGCCGGGCGAGGCCGCCCAGCCCCACCACCAGGGTGAGGAACCGGACCAAGCCGGTCTTGGCCTCGATCCCCGGCACGCAGGTCCAGAACAGGATGCCGATGCCCATGTGCAGGCCCGACAGGTAGCGGTAATGGCTGTCGGCGGAGACATCGACGAGGCCGCCCGCACTCCCGAGACCGAACAGGACGCCGTAGAGGCCCGACACGACGGGCACGAGGGCGACGGCCGCCACCACCCGCTGCAACGCCTGTCGCTCCCGCATCGTCCCGTTCCGTCCCTCGCGAACGCCGTTCGATCCCTACGGGATGGCGGCGTTCCGCTTCGCTCACCCGCCCGACGGCAAACCAGGGCAGGCGCTCAAGCGTTCCAGCCCCGGACGCGCCGTCAGGCCTTCTGCTCCTTGAGCCGCTTCACGCATTTGCTGAAGTATTGCGGCCATTTCGGACCCTTGGCGGCCTTGTCGGCCACGGAGAGCGCGCGCCATTCCGCGCCGCAGGTCTTCTGGCGCTGGCGCGCCGCGCTCTGGCTCACGCTCGGCTCCTTGGCGGTGGCATCCGGCTCCTTGGCGAGAACCGGTTGGGCCAGCAGCAGCGGAGCGGCGAGGCAGGCGACCAGGATGGAACGGAACGGCATCGTGACAACCCTCGATTGCGGACTTGCCCGTCGCGCGGCGGGCGGGACGCATCACACCCACAACCACAGGGTTCGGCAAGAGCCCTCTTCACGGGACAAGCCTTTTCCGGGGCGGCGGGGCCGCGATCCACCGCGGGCCCGCTTCCCGCAACCATCGGCTGGCGTTCCGGTTTGATCCGGCACATGAAGGCTGCTCAACCTTGGCCGGGATGATCCGCATGGCACACGCTCCGGGAAAACCCATCGACGTCCACACCTGGAGCACGCCCAACGGCTGGAAGATCCCGATCATGCTGGAGGAGTGCGGCCTGCCCTACCGGGTGGTGCCGGTGAACATCGGCCGGGGCGACCAGATGGCGCCGGACTTCCTCGCGATCTCGCCGAACAACAAGATCCCGGCCATCGTCGATCCAGACGGGCCGGACGGCCAACCGATCACCATCTTCGAATCGGGGGCGATCCTGCAGTATCTCAGCCGCAAGACCGGGTGCTTCCTCCCCGCCGACGAGCGCGCGCGGGTGACGGTCGAGGAGTGGCTGATGTGGCAGGTGGCGGGCTTCGGCCCGATGCTCGGCCAGACCCACCATTTCCGCATCTACGCGCAGGAGAAGATTCCCTACGCCATCGAGCGGTTCACCACGGAGGCCCAGCGCCTCTACGGCGTCCTCGATCGCCAGCTCGCCGGCCGGGACTACGTGGCGGGCGAGCTCTCCATCGCCGACATCGCGATCCTGCCGTGGGCGAAGTACCACGAGAAGCAGGGCGTCGATCTCGCCGACCTGCCCGACGTGCGGGCCTGGATCGCCCGGATGCTGGCGCGTCCGGGCGTGCAGCGCGGATTCGCGGCGATCTGAGGGGAGGGCTCGGGCCCTCCCCGCGGGGCTTACTGCTCCGCCGGCGCGGCCTTGTCCGCCGGCGCGGCTTTGGCGGCCGGCTTGAGAGCCGCCTTCGCGGCGGGCTTCGGGGCCGGGGCGGCCGTCTCGCCAGCGGCGTTGGCGGCCTGCTGGTTCACGTCCGGCACCCGGGTCCAGGTCTGCGAGCCGCACAGGATCTTCAGGAGGCAGCCGGAGACCGACAGTTCCGCGGCGCTCTCGCGCTCCAGGCTGACCTGGTACAGCTTGCCCTCGTCGGCATTGTAGATCTCGCCGGAGAACTTCGCTTCCTCGGGCTTGAGGTTGTCGAGGAGGGTGAGGCCCAGCGCCGGCCGGCCGCGCTTCTTCGGATCGGGGTTCTTGATGTCCGTGCGCGGGGTGCCGTCCTCGGTGTTGGGCGACTTCAGCCAGACCACCTTGCCGCAGATGTTGGCGCCCGCCGGGCCGCAGCGGTCGATGCGGACCTTGGCGCGGCCGTCGCCCGTGAGCCAGGTACCCGAGGGGTCCTGGGCCGGCGCGGCGAGGGCCGGCGCGACCTGGATGGCGGTGAGGCCGGAAAGGAGGAAGGCGGCAGTCAGGGCGACGCGCATGGGCTGGTCTCCGTCGAACGGCGGCAGGGGGTGGTGTCGTTGACCCCAGAAAGCCCGCGCAATCGGGCGAATTTCCGGCACTGTTGCGCTCAAGCCATGGCCAAGGTGTTTTTGCCCTCGGGTTGAGGGGCGGGGGCACCCCCGCTATAAGCCCGGCGCCGGGGCCTCAGTCTCGGCCCCAGAATCAGAACCGGACGCATTCATGGCCACCGAGCGCACCTTCTCCATCCTCAAGCCCGACGCGACGAAGCGGAACCTGACCGGCGCGGTCAATGCCGTGATCGAGAAGGCGGGCCTGCGCATCGTCGGCCAGCGCCGCATCCAGATGAGCCGTGCCCAGGCCGAGAAGTTCTACGAGGTCCACAAGGAGCGCCCGTTCTTCGGCGAGCTCGTCGATTTCATGATCTCCGGTCCCGTGGTCGTGCAGGTCCTCGAGGGCGAGAACGCCATCGCCCGCTACCGTGAGGTCATGGGCGCCACCAACCCGGCCAATGCCGACGAGGGCACCATCCGCAAGACCTTCTCCGAGTCGGTGGGCGAGAACACCGTCCACGGGTCCGACAGCGCCGAGAACGCCAAGCTCGAGATCGCGCAGTTCTTCCAGGATTCCGACATCGTCGGCTGAGTCGCTTCGCCGCGCGTCGCCTCCTCCCTTGGGCCGGTCCCTCGGGCCGGCGGCGCGTGGCGGTATTTGCCGCCACGCTGTGGCTGCGCTGCCCTTGCGCGGCCTTGAGGGCTCCGTGAAACCGGGTCGTTTCCCGAATCGCTTTCACGGACCCGTCACACCATGCGCCTCCTCGCTCCGCGCACCGGCCGGCTTCTGCTCGCCGCCGGCCTCCTCGCCGCGCTCGCCGCCTGCAATGCCAACAAGGCCGGCCCGACGGCCGAGCTCGCCGGCTACACCCCCGATCCGGCCCTGAAGACCGCCTCGGCGAACAACCTCACCGGCCGCGTGCGCCACGCCTGCGCCGTGACCCAGGCCAGGCTCCAGAACGTCTCCGAGGTCTCGCTCGCCCGTCCGTGCGGCTGCTACGCCCAGCGCACCCTGGCGAGCCTCGATCAGGGCGAGCTCGCCGCCTACCGCACCACCGGCTACTTCAACGATTCGGCCCGCGCCAAGGCGCTCTCGGCCCTCGACAGCTGCCAGCTGCCGCGCCCGGCCTGATCCCGCCGCAGGGCGGACCCGCCGTGCAGGTCCGCCCTTGCAGGTCCGCCCTTCGTCCGAGGCTTCTATTCCCGAAGACTGAGCAGGGCGCCGTCCGCCCGGCGCACGGTGTCCGAGAAAACCACCCGGTCGCCGTCGAGGCGCGCATGGCCCGAGGCGATGAGCGCCAGGGCCGCCGGGTAGAGCCGGTGCTCCTCCACCAGGATGCGGGCGGCCAGGGCGTCGGCATCGTCGCCGGGCAGGACCGGCACGGCGGCCTGGGCGACGATGGGCCCGGCATCGAGTTCCGGCACCACGTAATGCACCGTGCAGCCGTGCAGGCGCACCCCGGCGGCGAGCGCCTGCTCGTGGGTGTGCACGCCCTTGAACAGGGGCAGCAGGGACGGATGGATGTTGATCATCCGCCCGGCCCAGGCCTCGACGAAGCCGGCGGAGAAGATCCGCATGAAGCCGGCCAGGCACACGAGGTCGATATCGGCGGCGACGAGTTCGGCGTGGAGCGCCCCGTCGAAGGCCGCCCGGCTCGGATAGGCCTTGTGGTCGAGGGCGCGGGTCGGGATGCCGGCCGCCGCCGCCGTGGCGAGGCCCCCGGCGTCGGGCCGGTTGGAAGCGACCAGCACGATCTCGGCGGGATAGTCGGCCGCCGTAGCCGCCGCGATGAGCGAGGCCATGTTCGAGCCGCGTCCCGAAATCAGGATCGCGACCCGGGTTTTTTTCGAAATCGACATCAGCACGGCACTGTCAAAACGTGAGCCGGCCTTCGAACGTCACGGGCTCGGGGCCGCGCGCGGTGATCCGGCCGAGGCGCACGGGCGAGGCGCCGCCGAGATCCAGCGCCTTCGAGACGGCGCCGACGCTGTCGGGCGCCACCACCACCACCATGCCGATGCCGCAGTTGAAGGTGCGCAGCATCTCGGATTCGGCGACCTCGCCGATCTCGGCGAGCCAGCCGAACACCGGCGGGGGCATGATCGCGTCGAGGTCGATGGCGATGCCGACCCCGTCGGGCAGCACGCGGGGCAGGTTGTCGGGAAAGCCCCCACCGGTGATGTGCGCCAGCGCCTTGATCCCGTCCGTGGATTTCAGGGCGGCGAGCAGGGGCTTCACGTAGATGCGGGTCGGCTCGAGGAGGGCTTCGCCGAGGGTCCGGATCGGCTCGAACGGGGCCGGGTCGTCGTAGGACAGGCCGCTCTTCTCGACGATGCGGCGCACCAGCGAGAAGCCGTTGGAATGGACCCCGGAGGAGGGCAGGCCGAGGACCACGTCGCCCGGCACGATGTTGCCGCGCGGCAGCAGGGTGCCGCGCTCCGCCGCCCCCACGCTGAAGCCGGCGAGATCGTAGTCGGCGCCGTCGTAGAGGCCCGGCATCTCGGCGGTCTCGCCGCCGATGAGGGCGCAGCCGGCCAGCCGGCAGCCCGCCGCGATGCCGCGCACGATATCGGTGCCGACGCCCGGCACCAGCTTGGCGGTGGCGTAGTAATCGAGGAAGAACAGCGGCTCGGCGCCCTGGACGATGATGTCGTTGACGCACATGGCGACGAGATCGATGCCGATGGTGTCGTGGCGGTTCGTCTCGATGGCGATCTTCACCTTGGTGCCGACGCCGTCATTGGCCGCCACCAGGATCGGATCGCGGAACCCCGCCGCCTTGAGGTCGAACAGGCCGCCGAACCCGCCGATCTCGGCATCCGCCCCCGGCCGGCGCGTGGCCCGCACCAGCGGCTTGATCGTCTCGACCATGGCGTTGCCGGCGTCGATGTCGACGCCGGCCTCCGCGTAGGTCATTCCCTTGTGTTCGGCCGTCATCGGCACCTCGTCTCAACGTCCCGTTCGGCCTGCTCTAGCGGGTCGGGGCGGTCTCGGCGAGGGGTTGCGAACGACTCCGGCATCCGACACCGGGGGCATCGCCCCGACGCCGCCGTTCGAGGGGCGGTCGACCCGGACTCGTCCGGTCCCCGTCGTCAGGCGGCCCGGAGCTGCGCCAGGAAGCGGTTGACCGCGGCGTCGAGGTGGTCGGCGTCGTGGGAGACGGAGGTGGCGACGGAGAGCACCCGCCCGGCTTCGCCGCCGGCCTTGTGCGCCGCTTCGGCGACGCCGCCGATATGGGACGTGACCTCGCCGGTGCCGACGGCGGTCTGGTGGATGTTGCGGACGATCTCCCGGGTCGCGGCCCCCTGCTCCTCCACCGCGGCCGCGATCGCGTGCGAGATCCCGCTCAGGTCGCCGATGCGCCCGGCGATGGCGCCGATCGCCGTCACCGCCTCACCGGTCACCGCCTGGATGCTCCCGATCTGCGAAGCGATCTCTTCGGTGGCCCTGGCGGTCTGGTTCGCGAGTTCCTTGACCTCGGCCGCGACCACGGCGAAGCCGCGTCCCGCCTCGCCGGCCCGCGCGGCCTCGATGGTGGCGTTGAGGGCGAGCAGGTTGGTCTGACCGGCGATGCCGTTGATCATCGCCACCACGTCGCCGACCCGGGTCGCCGCCTGACTCAGATTCTGCACCAAGCCGGCGGTGCGTCCGGCCTCCGTCGCGCTCGCCTGCGTCAGGGCCGCCGAATTGTCGACCTGACGGCCGACCTCCGACACCGAGGCGCTGAGCTGCTCCGCCGCCGCCGCCACGGCGGCGACGTTGGCGGACGCCTCCTCCGCGGCCCGGATCACGGCGCCCGAGCGGTCGGCGGTGTCGCCGGCCATCCGCGACATCGTCAGCGCGGTGTCCTGTAACTCGCCCACGGACGTCGCCACGGCCCGGACGATGCCGCTGAACGTCGCCTCGAAGGATTGCGCCAGGGTCTCGGTGTGGCCCCGGCGGGTGGCCTCGCGCACCCGGGTTTCCTCGGCGTGGCGTTCCGACACGTCCCGGGCGAGGTTGGCCTTAAAGGCTTCGAGGCCGCGGGCGAGGTCGCCGACCTCGTCGCGGCGTCCCCGGCCCGGCACCGCCGCGGCGTAATCGCCCCGGGCGATCCGGCCCATGGCCTCGCCGACCGCACCGTAGCCGCGGACCAGGGCCTCGTAGGCGAACCAGCCGAGCGCCAGGAAGCTCGCGACGGTGGCCGTCAGCGCGGCGACCACGACGGTGAAGTAGAGGTGCGCCCGGGCCTCGTCCGTCGCGACGGCCGCATCGGTGCGCGCCTGCATCAGCCCGTAGAACCCGTCGAGGGGCTTCATGATCTGCGCCTTGAAGGCGTGATAGGCGTCGGAATGGACGAGGTCGATCGCCCGGTTGCGGTCCCGGACCCCATCCGGCTGTGCCAGGGGCTGACCCGTGCTGTCCTTGCCCTCGACGAGATTCATCGCCTCGACCTCGAGCTGGACCAGGCCGTCCGAGTTGCGGACAGATTCGGCCAGCATGTCGTATTCCCGCTGGGAGAAGCCGAGGCGCTTCATGAGGTCGGGCATCGATACGGTCTCGCCGTCCGGGCGCGGCTTCGCCACGCCGGCCGCGACGAAGTCCCAGTAGATGCGATGATACTCCTCCGGGCGCGGCGCGCGGCCGGAGCGGATGTCGAGGATGCTCTGGTACTGCCGTTCGTAGGCCGCCTTCCCGGTCACGACGTAGGTGCGGCCGAGACGGGTGAGGTCGTCCGAGCTCTGCCGAATTTCGTCGGCGAGGAGGATCGATTTCTGACGCGTCTCGTGCGTCGCACTGACCTGAGCGACGGATCGCCCATAGAGGATGATCGACCCGGCCAGGAGCAGGCTAGAGATCAGCATCGCCGCGACCAATCCGACGAACTTACTCGACAAACGCATTGATCGGTCTCCATCTCCCGGGAGGGTTCTGCGGCAGGGCGGTTAATTATCCGGCCTAGTGTCGGGGAATGAGTCTCATTTCGCCTCCGGACTTGAGACAGTGGCCCTTTGACCAAGTGGCCGTCGCGGGTGCTCGAGAAATCCACAGTGTTTTTCCCGGACTGTAGTTGATGGATGCGCGGACGCGGCGGTCGGCGCCCGCCGGACGCAGCGAGGTCCGGTCGTCATCGGCGCGAGCGGAGCACGGGACCGACGCCGAGCCTTGACCGCACCGCCCCGGCTTCCCACTCTCGGGAGCGCACGGGCGGCGTGTGCGGGGGAGGACGGCCGATGCGCGGCAGGGCGGTGATCGGGTGTCTGGCGCTCGGCGGGGTCGTCCTGCTGCTCTACCTGCTGGCCGACGTGATGCTACCCTTCGTGGCGGGGCTCGCGCTGGCCTACCTCCTCGATCCCCTCGCCGACCGGCTGGAGCGCCTCGGCCTCGGGCGGCTCTCGGCCTCGCTCCTGATCCTGGCGATGTTCGTAGTCGCCCTCGTGGTGGCGCTCCTCATCGTCGTGCCGCTCGCCGCCAACCAGATCGCCGCGCTGGTCGCCACCCTGCCCGGCATGGTCGCCCGGCTGCAGGGAATCCTGACGGAGCGGGCCGGCCCGCTCTTGCAGCGCGTGGGCGGCGCGGACGTGCTGACCGACCTGCAATCCTCCGTCGGCACCCTGGTGGGGCAGGGTGGCACGTGGTTCCTGGCGTTCCTGAAATCCCTGTGGTCGGGCAGCCAGGCGCTGATCTCCATCGCCTCGCTTCTCGTGGTGACGCCCGTGGTGGCGTTCTACCTGCTCGTCGACTGGGACCGGATGATCGCGGCCCTGGACAGCTGGGTGCCGCCGCGGCACCGCCCCGTGGTGCGCCGCCTCGGCCGCGAGATCAACGGGGCCATCACCGGCTTTGTGCGCGGCCAGACCCTGGTCTGCTTGATCCTCGGCAGCTTCTACGCCGTGGGCCTGTTCGCCATCGGGCTGAATTTCGGCGTGCTCATCGGCCTCATCGCCGGGTTCCTCACCTTCATCCCGTATGTCGGCACGCTCACGGGCTTCCTGCTCTCCGTCGGCGTCGCCCTGGCGCAGTTCTGGCCCGAATCCGACTGGCTCCATATCGGGCTCACCATCGGGGTGTTCGTGGTCGGCCAGTTCCTGGAGGGCAACATCATCTCGCCGAAGCTCGTGGGCGAATCGGTGGGCCTCCACCCGGTCTGGCTCATGTTCGCGCTCCTGGCCTTCGGGTCGCTGTTCGGCTTCCTCGGCCTGCTGCTGGCCGTGCCCGTGGCCGCCTCCATCGGCGTCGTGGTGCGCTTCGCCCTCGGCCGCTACCTGCAGAGCCCGCTCTATCACGCGGGCTCCCCGGTGCTGCTCCCCAACCGTGAGACCTGATGGCCATCCGCGAGAACGCGCCGCCGAAACAACTCGCCTTCGACCTGCCCGCCGACCCCCGCTACGGGCGGGAGGATTTCCTGGTCGGCCCGGCCAACGCGGCCGCCTACGGTCTGGTGGAGGCCTGGCCGAACTGGCCCGACACCGTCTGCGTCCTCACCGGGCCGCCCGGCAGCGGCAAGAGCCACCTCGCCTCGATCTGGGCGACGCGGGCCCATGCCTGGACCGCCGCCGTCGCCGAGGTCCGGGCGGCGGCGGTGCCCCACCTCGTCTCTAACGGCGCCCTCGTCATCGAGGACATCGACCGGGCCGAGGGCCGCGACGAGGCGGCCCTGTTCCACCTCCTCAACCTCGCCCGCGAGCATGGCAGCCCCGTCCTCGTCACGGCGGCCCAGCCGGTGGAGGCCATGGGCCTCGCCACGGCGGACCTGCGCTCGCGCCTGCGCCTGGCGCCCGGCGCCACCATCCTTCCCCCCGACGACGCGCTCCTGCGCGCCGTCCTCGTCAAGCTGTTCGTGGACCGCCAGCTCGTGGTCGATCTCGCCGTGGTCGAGGCCCTGGCCCTGCGCATCGACCGCTCGTTCGGCCTCGCCCGGCAGGTGGTGACCGAGCTCGACCGCGACGCCCTCGGGCGCGGCCGGCGCATCACCCGGCCCCTGGCCCTGGCGGTTCTCGCCCGCCTCGGCCTCGATGCGACGGATGACGAGGCCGACGACGCCGACTAGGAGCGTCGATCCGGCCGCGCGCGGAAGACTGTCATCGAACTGTCAAGAATCGCGCCTTCCCGCATGCTAGGAAGCCGCCCCTCAGCTTTCAGGAGACACCCACTTGGCGGACATGGAATCGGACGCGACCGCACCGGAGACCGGACCCGCCGAGGCCGAGGCCACCCGTGCGCCGGCCCGTCCCCGGGCCGCGCGGTCCGCCCCGAAACGCGCCGCGCAGGACAAGCCCGTGCCCGGCGAGAAGCCCGTGTCAGGCCCGGACGCGCCCGCGGCGCTGGCCGCCGAGGCCGGGCCCGACGTCGACCTGCCTCCGGCGGAGGCGCTCCTGCCGGATTCCGGTCCCGATCTCCCCGCCGAGGCGGATGTCCGCGACACCGTCCGCGAGGCCGGCCTCGCCCTGCGCCACTCGCCCGAGCGCTTCGTCAACCGCGAGCTGTCCTGGCTCCAGTTCAACCGCCGGGTGCTGGAGGAGGCGTCCAATCCCAACCACCCCCTGCTGGAGCAGCTGCGCTTCCTCTCGATCTCGGCCAACAACCTCGACGAATTCTTCATGGTGCGCGTGGCCGGCCTGCACGATCAGGTCCGCTCCGGCCTCGTGGCGCCGTCGCAGGACGGCCTGAGCCCGGCCGAGCAGCTCGCCCGCGTCGGCACGGACGTGTCGCGCCTCGCCCTCGACCAGCAGCAGCGCTGGCGCGAATTGCGAGGCGAACTCCTCGGCGCCGGCATCGAGCTCGTCGAGCCCGCCGGCCTCGCCCCGGAGCACAAGGCCTGGCTGGAGGAGTATTTCCTCAGCCACGTCTTCCCGGTGCTGACGCCCCTCGCCATCGATCCCGCGCACCCGTTCCCGTTCATCCCGAATCTCGGCTCGACCATCGCCCTGATGCTCATGCGCCCCCGCGACGGCCGGGTGCTGCGCGCCCTGATCCGCCTGCCGGCCCTCGTCGACCGCTTCGTGCGCCTGCCCGATGCCGAGGGGGATGCCACGGCGCGCTTCATCGCCATCGAGCAGGTCATCGTCCTGTTCACCGGGCGCCTGTTCCCGGGCTACTCCCTGCGCGGCCACGGCGCGTTCCGGGTGATCCGCGATTCCGACCTCGAGATCGAGGAAGAGGCCGAGGATCTCGTCCTGCATTTCGAATCGGCCCTGAAGCAGCGCCGCCGCGGCATCGTCATCCGCCTCGAGGTCGAGGCCGGCATGTCGGAGGACCTGCGGGCGTTCGTCGCCGACGAGCTCGAGATCGGCCCCGACGCGGTGTTCCTCATCGAGGGCATGCTGGCCCTCAACGAGCTGTCGCAGATCGTCGGGATCGACCGGCCGGAACTCAAGTTCAAGGCCTACAACCCGCGCTTCCCCGAGCGCATCCGCGAGAGCGGCGGCGACGTGTTCGCCGCCATCCGGCAGAAGGACTTCACCGTCCACCACCCCTACGAATCGTTCGACGCGGTGGTGCAGTTCCTGGCCCAGGCCGCCCGCGATCCCAACGTCGTGGCGATCAAGCAGACCCTCTACCGCACCTCCTCGAACTCGCCCATCGTGGCGGCCCTGGCGGAAGCCGCCGAGCTCGGCAAGTCGGTCACGGCGCTGGTCGAACTCAAGGCCCGTTTCGACGAGGAGGCCAACATCCGCTGGGCGCGCAACCTCGAGAAGGCCGGCGCGCAGGTGGTGTTCGGCTTCGTCGAGCTGAAGACCCACGCCAAGCTGTCGATGGTGGTCCGGCGCGAGGGCGACAAGCTCGTGAGCTACTGCCACGTCGGCACCGGCAACTATCACCCGATCACGGCGCGCATCTACACCGACCTGTCGTTCTTCACCGCCGACCCGGTGGTGGCCCGCGACGTGTCGCGGATCTTCAACTACATCACCGGCTACGCCGAGCCCGCCGGCCTGGAGCGCATGGCGGTCTCGCCCCTGACCCTGAAGCCCCGCCTCCTGGAGAACATCGAGCAGGAAATCGCCCACGCCAAGGCCGGGCGCCCGGCGGCGATCTGGATCAAGTGCAACTCCCTCGTCGACCAGCAGATCATCGACGCCCTGTACGACGCGAGTGCCGCCGGCGTGCAGATCGACTGCGTGGTGCGCGGCATCTGCTGCCTCCGGCCCGGCATCCCCGGCCTGTCGGAGACGATCCGGGTGAAATCCATCGTCGGCCGCTTCCTGGAGCACGGGCGCATCTACTGCTTCGGCAACGGCGTCGGCCTGCCCCACCCCAAGGCCACGGTCTACATCTCGTCGGCCGACCTCATGAGCCGCAACCTCGACCGCCGGGTCGAGGCCCTCCTGCCCATCACCAACGCGACGGTGCATCAGCAGGTGCTGGATCAGATCATGCTGGCTAACCTCCTCGACAACCGCCAGAGCTGGCGTGTACTGGCATCGGGCGCGAGCGAGCGGATCCAGCCGGCCGAGGGCGAGGAGCCGTTCAACGCCCACAAGTATTTCATGACGAATCCGAGCCTGTCCGGGCGCGGCAAGTCGTCGAAGAAATCGAGTCCGCGCGCCCTGAGTCGCCGTGCCCAGCGCGGCTGACGCCCCGCCGAAGGAACACGCAGAAGGAACACGCATGGGCCTCCGCCATGCCGGCCCACCCGCTGCTGAATCCGGAACCGCCGAGTCGCCCTCCCGGATCAGCCGCGCGCCCGTGGCCATCATCGACATCGGCTCCAATTCCGTGCGGCTCGTCGCCTATGACGGGCTGACCCGGGCGCCGACGCCCCTCTACAACGAGAAGGTGCTGTGCGGGCTGGGCCGCAACGTCCTCACCACGGGGCGCCTCAACGAGGAGGCGGTCCGGCGGGCCCTCATCGCCCTCGCGCGCTTCCGGGTGCTGTGCGAGACCATGCGGGTCGCCCGGGTCTTCGTGCTGGCCACCGCCGCCGCGCGCGACGCCGGGAACGGCCCCGAGTTCCTCGCGGCGGCCGAGGCCGCCTGCGGCCATCCCATCGAGTTGCTGTCGGGCCGGCGCGAGGCCGAGTTGTCGGCGCTCGGCGTCATCTCGGGCTTCCACGCGCCGGACGGCGTGGTCGGGGATCTCGGCGGCGGTTCGCTGGAACTCGTGGACGTGCGCGGCGCCACCGTCGGCATGGGCGTGACCATGCCGCTCGGGGGCCTCGCCCTCCAGGACCTCTCGGGTAACTCACCCAAGAAGGCCATCAAGATCGTCCGCGAGCACCTGAAGAAGGCCGCGCCCCAGCTCGAGACCCTGCGCGGGCGCAGCTTCTATGCGGTCGGCGGCACCTGGCGGGCGCTGGCCCGCCTCCACCAGGCCGCGCGCGGCTATCCGCTCCACGTCATGCACGGCTACAGCGTCGAGCCCTCGGACGAGCTCAGCTTCCTCGAAGTGGTGGAGCGCACGGACGCGGCCCTGCTGCAGGATGTCGAGAGCGTCTCCGAGGCCCGCCGGCCCCTGCTGGCCTACGGCGCCGTGGTGCTGGAGGAGATCCTCAAGGTCGGGCGTCCGCGCGAACTCGCGATCTCGGCCTCCGGCGTGCGCGAAGGCCTGCTCTACGAGCAGCTCGACCGCGATGCGCGCCTGGCCGACCCCCTGCTGGCGGCGGCGGCGGAACTCAACGTCCTGCGCGCCCGCTCGCCGGGCCACGCCACCGACCTCATCGCCTGGACCGACCGCTTCATCGGGACCCTCGACGCCCCCGAGACGGCGGACGAGCGCCGCCTGCGCCACGCCGCCTGCCTGCTCTCGGATATCGGATGGCGGGCGCACCCCGATTACCGCGGCGAGCAGAGCGTCAACGTTATCACCCACGCCGCCTTCGTCGGCATCGACCATCCCGGTCGGGCCTACCTCGCGCTGGCCGTGTATTTCCGCCACGAGGGCGTCGCGCCCGAAAAGGCGAGCCCGATGCTGCGCAGTCTGGCCGGTCCCCGCCTGTTCGACCGGGCCCGGCTGCTCGGCGCCCTCCTGCGCCTCGCCTTCCCGCTCACGGCCGGCACGGAAGGCACCCTCGGCGGCCTGCCCGTCACCGCCGCGGACGGACGCGTCACCCTGACCCTGCCGGCGGACCGCGAGACCCTGGCGGGCGACCGCATCCTCAACCGCGTGCGCGGGGTCGGCCGCGTCATCGGCCTCGACGGCCGCATCGCCATCGCCTGATTCCGGATCGAGACGAGATGCAAGCCCTCCAACTCTTCGGCGACCGCGACCTGCGCGTGAGCGAGATCGAGGCCCCAGCCCCCCCCGGCCCCGGCGAGGTCCGGGTCCGCGTGCGGGCGGTCGGCCTCAACTACATCGACGTCTGGGGCTTTCGCGGCATGGCCTTCGCCAAGCGCAAGCTGCCCCTCACCGTGGGCGCCGAAGCCTCCGGCGAGATCGTCTGCGTCGGCGAGGGCGTCGAGGGCCTGGCCGAGGGCGACCGCGTGGCGCTCTACGGCGCCCAAACCTGCGGCCGGTGCAAGGCCTGTCGCGAGGGTCGCGACAACCTCTGCGAGGACGTCGCCGGGGTGATGGGGTTCCACATCGACGGCTTCGCCCGCGAGGTCGTCACCATGCCGGCCCGCCTCGTGGTCCGGGTGCCGGAGGGCGTGAGCTTCACGGACGCGGCCTGCGCGCCCATCGCCTTCGGCACCGTGCAGCACATGCTGTTCGACAATGCGAAGCTCGAACCCGGCGAGAGCATCCTGGTCCATGCCGGCGGGTCCGGCATCGGCACGGCGGCGATCAAGATGGCGAAAGCCATCGGCTGCACGGTGTTCACCACCGTGGGCGACGACGCCAAGGGCGAGAAGGCCAGGGCGCTCGGCGCCGACCACGTCATCAACTACCGCGACGAGCGCTTCGAGGGCGAGGTCCGCCGGCTGACGAAGCGCAAGGGCGTCGACGTGGTGTTCGAGCATGTCGGCCCCGACACCTGGAACGGCTCGCTCCTGTGCCTCAAGCGCGGCGGCCGCCTCGTCACCTGCGGCTCGACCTCGGGCGTGTCGACCACCATGAACCTGATGCAGCTGTTCCAGCAGCAGTACCGCATCACCGGCTCGTTCGGCTGCTCGCTCGCCAATATCCGCCAGTCCCTCGACAAGATGGCCGGGGGCCTCACCCCCGTCGTCGATACGGTCCTGCCCCTCGCCGACTTCGCGAAAGGGCTGGAGCGCCTCGAATCGCGCAAGGTGTTCGGCAAGATTCTCGTCACCCTGTGACGCCGGGTCCCGCCGGGGCCGCTCCGCCGGCGGGCGCAGACCGGGTGCACCCCCGCGAAGAAATGATCTAAGCGGGGCGGGTGGGGCGTCGTCCGGAACGCTCCCCCGCACGGAAATCGCCTTGCTCCGCCTTGCCCTGGTCCTGAAACGTCACCTGCCGCGCCTTGCCGGACTGGCGATGATCCCCCTGATCCGGACCCTGTTCTGGCTGGCGCGCCGGCTCGGGACCGACCGGGCGAGCCGGATCGGCGGGCGCGTGGTCCGGACCATCGGCCCGTTCCTGCCCGCCCACCGCACGGCCATGGCCAACCTCGCCGCCGCGTTCCCGGACCTCGATCCGGCCGCAAGGCGGGCGCTGGCGGCGCAAGCCTGGGACAATCTCGGCCGCACCGGCGCGGAATACGCCCACCTGCACACCCTGTTCGATAGCGAGGAGACCGATCCGTCGAGCCAGCGCATGCAGGTCTCGGGGGAAAGTCATTTCGCCGATCTGCGCGACGACGGGAAGCCGGGGCTGATCTTCTCGGCGCACCTCGCCAACTGGGAATTGCCGGCGATCTGCGCCGCCCGCTACGGCCTCGACGCCACGGCGATCTTCCGTCCGCCCAACGACGCCGCCTCCGCCCGCCTGGTGCAGGAGGTGCGCCGCCAGACCATGGGCGGCCTCGCGGCGGCCGGGCAGGGTGCGGTCTTCGCCATGCAGGGCGTGGTGGAGCGCGGCGGCCATCTCGGCCAGCTCATCGACCAGCATTTCACCCGGGGCGTCGTGGTCGAGTTCTTCGGCCGTCCCGTCCTCGTCAACCCGCTGCTCGGCAAGCTCGCCCGGCACTACGACTGCCCGGTCCACGGGGTCCGGGTGGTGCGGCGGGAGGGCGCGCGCTTCGCCCTCGAACTGACCCCGCCCCTCGACCTGCCGCGCGACGGCAAGGGCGAGATCGACGTCCAGGGCGCCATGCAGGCCATGACCCGCGTGGTCGAAGACTGGATTCGCGAGAATCCCGGCCAGTGGCTGTGGATGCATCGGCGCTGGCGCCCGGCCATGCTGCCGAAGCCCAAGGCGCCGGCCGCGCCCGCCACCCAGACGGCGTCGCCCGTCACCTGATCCGGGGTTCGAAGGGCTCGCCCTTCGGAATCCCGGAGCGGCGCTCAGTCGATCCACTCGCCCGCGCGCATCACCGGGATCGCCCGTCCCTCCGCCGTGAGGCCGTCGACGTCGATCTCGGCCGAGCCGATCATCCAGTCGATGTGGATCAGGCTGCGGTTGGCGCCCCGCGCCACGAGGTCGGCCTCGCTGAACGCCGCGCCGCCGTCGAGGAAGCACTTGCTGTAGGCTTGGCCGAGCGCGATGTGGCTCGCCGCGTTCTCGTCGTAGAGGGTGTTGTAGAACAGGAGCCCCGAGGCCGAGATCGCCGAGGAGGCCGGCACCAGGGCAACCTCGCCGAGCTGGCGCGCGCCCGCATCGGTCTCCAGCACCTTGGCGAGCACCGCACCGCCCGTGCGGGCCTCGGCCTCGACGATGCGTCCGCCTTCGAACCGCACCCGGATGCCGTCGATGAGGGTGCCCTGATAGGACAGGGGCTTGGTGCTCGTCACGACCCCGTCGACCCGGTCCTTGTGGGGCGTGGTGAACACCTCCTCGGTGGGGATGTTGGCGTTGCAGGTGATGCCGCTGCGCGAGACCGAGGCGCCGCCACACCATTCGTGGTCGTCGGCGAGGCCCACGGTGAGGTCGGTGCCCGGCCCGGTGAAGCGCAGGGCCGCGAAGCGGTGGGCGTTGAGGGCGCCCATGCGGGCGTGGAGCGCGGCGTTGTGCGTCTCCCATGCGGCGATGGGGTCCGGCCCGTCCACCCGCGAGGCCGCGAAGATCGCGTCCCACAGGCGGGCGACGGCCGCGTCCTCGGGGAGATCCGGGAACACCGTGCGGGCCCACGGCGTGGTGGCGGCCGAGACGATGGTCCAGTTGGTGGAGAAATTGGCGATGAGTTCCAGGGCCGGCACGTAGGCCTGCGACCGGGCGCGGTTGGCCCGCGACACCCGCGCCGTGTCCTGGGCGGCCAGGAGCGACGGGTCGTCGCCGGCCACCGCCAGGCGCGCGGCGCCGTTGCGGTAGGCCTCCGCCATGCCGGAATAGAGCCAGCCTGCGGCCGTGTCGAAGGCCTCTTCCGGGGCGTGGGCGAAGCGCGCCAGGGTGGCGGCATCGTCGGAGTAGAACGTGGTGACGAGGGACGCGCCGGCCCTGTAGGCCTGCTCGGTGATCGCCCGCACGAGGGGGACGGTCTCCAGGGGCGCCGTGATCACGAGCTCCTGGCCCGGCCGCAAGCCGAGGCCGACCTTGACGGCCACTTCCGCGAGGCGCTCCAGGCGCACCGCATGCGTCGTCTGAGCCGCGCCCGCCCCACCGGCCTGACCGTGCGTATCCATCCCTTGGCCTCCCTCGATCCGATCCTGAACGTCAGCCCAAGATCAGGTCCCGAGACGTCAGGTCAAGCGGCGCGCGACCAGGTGATCTCGCCGAGGTTCTCGCGGAAGGCGAAGCGCAGGAGGTGATCGGAGACCACGTTCTCGAGGCGCGTCAAGGCTGCCGGATCGGGGGTCGCCACCCGCATCAGCAGGGCATCGGCCTCGGCCTCGAAGGTGCAGACCCGGTCCTCGCCGAACGGCACGCGGCCGGCGGCGTCGGTGGCCTCGACGGGGAACTTGTGGCTCCAGTGCCGGCAGAGCTGCTTCAGGTAGCGGCTCGCCTCGGCGGTGGGGACTCTCGCCTGAGAGGTCGGCATCGTCGGGTCTCCTTCGGTGCCCCTCGCGGGGCGGGGTCGTGTCGCGGCGCGGTCGAATACGTTGGACGATTGAACGCCGGAGCGGTTAAGGCCGGGTAACCTGCCGCACCGCAACGTCTGCGAAACCGCCGTGTCTTCACATCCTTGGCGCCATTGGCGTCCAATTCATGGCGCGCCGCGAAAAACAGTCTGACGGGAATTGGTGCGACGCACAATAACAATCCCACGAGAGCCTTTCCGGTTCCGGCAAAAGATCGCCCGCGGCTTCAGGCCGGGGGCAGGGCGGGCGGCCCGCCGCCTTCGGGGGCGACGACCTTGCCGGGGTTCAGGGTCCCGTGCGGATCGAGGGCCGCCTTGACCCGACGCATGAGGTCGAGGGCGACGGGGTCGGCGTAGTGGGCGAGTTCGTCGCGCTTGATCAGCCCGACGCCGTGCTCGGCGGCGATGGACCCGCCGAGACTTTCCACCACGTCGTGGACGATGCGGTTGAAGCGGCTCCACTGGCCGAGGAACGCCGCCCGGTCCATGCCCACGGGCTGGCTCAGGTTGAAGTGGATGTTGCCGTCCCCGAAATGGCCGAAGGCGCAGACGCGCAGGCCCGGCATCGCCGCTTCGCAGGCCCGCGTCGCCGTTGCGAGGAACTCCGGGAGGGCCGAGAGCGGCACCGAGACGTCGTGCTTGATCGAGCCGCCCTCGCGCCGCTGCACCTCCGACAGGTTTTCGCGAAGCGTCCACAGGGCCTGGTTCCGGGCCTCGCTGGCGCCCAGCGTCGCGTCCTCCACGAGGCCGGCTTCCATGGCTTCGGCGAGGGCCACCTCCAGGGCCTCGGTGGCCGGGGCGTCGGGCCGCGTCGAGGAGAACTCGACGAGGGCGTAGGTGCCGTGCCGGCCCGCGAGCGGCGGCGTCGCGCCCGGCGTGTGGCGCAGGACGATCTCCAGGCCGAAGGGCGGGATCACCTCGAAGGCGGTGAGATCGCGTCCGGCCCGGGCGCGGAGCCGGGCGAACAGGGCGAGGGCGGCGGCCGGGTCGGCGAGGCCGACGAAGCCGACGCCCCGGCTCAGGGGCCTGGGAAACAGCTTCAGGACGGCGGCGGTGATGATGCCGAGGGTGCCTTCCGAGCCGACGAAGAGCTGCTTGAGGTCGTAGCCGGCATTGTCCTTGCGCAGGCCTTTCAGCCCGTTCCAGACCCGGCCGTCGGCCAGCACCACTTCGAGGCCGAGGACGAGGTCGCGGGCATTGCCGTAGGCCAGTACCGCCGTGCCGCCGGCATTGGTCGCGAGGTTCCCGCCGATGCGGCACGAGCCCTCCGAGGCGAGCGACAGGGGAAACAGCATTCCGGCCCCGTCCGCCGCCGCCTGGACGTCCGCCAGGGTGACGCCGGCCTCGACGGTGATGGTCGCGTTGGTCGGATCGACGGCGCGCACCCGGGCGAGGCGGGCGAGCGACAGGACGATCCCGCCCTGGGGCACGCCGCCGCCGACGAGGCCGGTGTTGCCGCCCTGCGCCACCACCGGCACCCGCGCGGCGGCGCATTGCGCCACGACGAAGGCGGCCTCGGCCGTGTCGGCCGGACGCGCCACGGCGAGGGCCCGGCCGCGGTGGAGCCCGCGGGTCTCGACGAGATAGGGCTCCAGATCCTCGGGCGCCGTCAGCACGTGGGCCGCTCCGAGGCGGTCGGTCAGCGCGGCGAGGAGGGCGGGGGAGGGGGGCACGCGAACATCCCGGACAGGCCGCCCACCGCCGCCGGGATGGCGCGGCCGGGCGCTCCCCCTATGATAGGGAGCGCGCGGCCGCTGTGCAGGGCCGGCCGCCGCATCCGAGACCCGGGAGACTTCAACGATGCTGTCCGTGATCCCCAACCCGCCGCGCATCGCCCTGCCCATCGTCGGCAGCGCGGACCTGTTTCCCGTCCGGCGCGTCTACTGCGTCGGGCGCAACTACGCGGCCCATGCCCGCGAGATGGGCAAGGACCCCGAGCGCGAGCCGCCATTCTTCTTCATGAAGCCCGCCGACGCCCTCCAGGTCGTGCCCGGCGTGGAGGCCGTCGATCATCCCTATCCGCCGCGCACGGAAAACTATCATTTCGAGGTGGAGATGGTGGCGGCCCTGTCCGTCGGCGGCGCCGACATCGCGGTCAGTTCCGCCCTCGACCACGTCTACGGCTACGCGGTCGGCCTCGACATGACCCGGCGCGACGTCCAGGACGAGGCCAAGCGCCTCGCCCGGCCGTGGGATCTCGCCAAGGCGGCCGACGCCTCCGCCCCCATCGGTCCGCTCCACCCCGCTTCGGCCATCGGCCACCCGGACCGGGGCGCCATCACCCTCAGCCTCGACGGCACCGAGCGCCAGCGAGGCGATCTCTCGGAGATGCTGTGGTCGCTGCCCGAGCAGATCGCCTACCTGTCGGCCTACTTCACCCTGCATCCCGGCGATCTCATCTTCACCGGCACGCCGTCCGGCGTCGGCGCGGTGACGCGCGGCCAGACGATGCGCGCGGCCGTCGACGGCCTCGGCGCCATCGACCTGCGGGTCGTCTGAGGATGCTCCTGGACCGACCGCTCCTGCGGCGGCTGTTCCACCTCGGGGCCCTGGCCACGCGCGGCATGACCCTGGGCGTGCGCGGCGCGGCCATCGACGGGCGGGGCCGGGTCTGCCTCGTGCGCCACACCTACGTCGCCGGCTGGCACCTGCCCGGCGGCGGCATCGAGACGGGGGAGAGCGCCGTTTCGGCGATGATCCGCGAGTTCCACGAGGAGGCCGGGATCGTCGTCGATCCTGCCGTGGCCCTGCGCCTGCACGGGTTCTACCACAATGCGGCGGCGGCCGGCCGTGACCACGTCGCCCTCTACGTGGCGCCCGCCTTTACCGTGCCGGTCCCCAAGGGGCCCGACCGGGAGATCGCCGAATGCGGGTTCTTTCCCCTCGACGCCCTGCCGGAGGCGACGACGCGGGCCACCCGGGCGCGCCTGCGCGAGATCCGCGAGGGCGCGCCGCCGTCCGCGCAATGGTAGGACCGACGGCAGGGATACCGGGCCGGGATTCCGCATCGGGATTCTTGTCCGAGGCGCCGGCTACGGGAATCGGCCGCTCGGCCCTTGCAACGCCCCGCGGAATGGTGTTTAGAGACGCCGTCCGGGGCCGCCGGCGGGTCTTTCCACCAGCGGCGCGGTTGTGAGCGGGTGTAGCTCAGGGGTAGAGCACAACCTTGCCAAGGTTGGGGTCGAGGGTTCGAATCCCTTCGCCCGCTCCAATTCATCCGAGACGACACGATGTCATGGCCCGCCCAGGCCGTTCGACGTCGTGACTACGACGAATCCCGATCGCTGGCGCCATGCCGGCATCGCGGTGTGAGCGGGTGTAGCTCAGGGGTAGAGCACAACCTTGCCAAGGTTGGGGTCGAGGGTTCGAATCCCTTCGCCCGCTCCAAATTTCCAGCTTTCTCCAGCGTTCATGACGGTCCCTCGGGGCCGTTTTTACGTTTTGGGCCGAGCCGGCCGCGAGGGGCCGGCCCGCCGCCCGGAAAGCCGAGCTCGGACAAGAACGGCGAAAGGCCGCGAACATTTCGCGGAACCGCACGTTGGGACCGGCGATGTCGTGAGTTGGCGTGCAAGCGGGCAGGGTGTGCCCGATCGTGCGCCATCTGGTTCATCGCCTTCATCCCTCGGTCACCGCGCCGCGTCCCCGCGACCGGCGCGCGTCGTCCCGATCCCCGATCCCCAGGAGTTCCCCTTGGCCGTCACACCCACACGCACGCCCGTCGCATCGACGGCCGCCACCATCGAGCCGCGCAGCACGCTTCTGCTGAACCAGGTCTCCTGGGGGGCCATCTTCGCCGGCGCCGTCATCGCCCTGGTGGCGCAGATGATCCTCAACATGGTCGGCCTCGGCATCGGTCTCTCGACCCTGAACCCCACCGGCAACGACACCCCCACCGCCGCCAGCCTGTCCACGGGCGCGGGCCTGTGGTGGGTCGTCTCGGGCATCGTCGCCTCGCTCATCGGCGGCTTCCTCGCCGGACGCCTCTCGGGCAAGCCGTCGGCCGGCACCAGCGGCTATCACGGCCTCGTGTCCTGGGCCGTGACCACCCTCGTCATCGTCTACCTGCTCACCTCGGCGGCCGGCGGTCTCATCGGCGGTGCGTTCGGCGGCATCTCCAGCGTCATCGGCGGTGCCGGTTCGGCCCTCGGCGGGGCCGCCCAGACGGCGGCCCAGACGGCCGCGCCCTCGCTCACCAAGCTGACCAACCCCCTCGACGGCATCGAGAACAAGGTCCGCCAGACCTCCGGCGGTCAGGACCCGGCCGCCCTGCGCGACACCGCCGCCCAGGCCGTGCGCGCCTACCTCTCGGGTGACGCCGTCCAGCAGGCCCAGGCCGAGGCCCGCGCCACGGACGCCCTCGCCAAGGCGCAGGGGATCTCGCCCGACGAGGCCAAGGCCCAGGTCCAGGATTACCGCAAGCAGTACGAGCAGGCCGCGGCCGAGGCGAAGCAGAAGGCCCTCGCCGCCGCCGAGGCGACCCGCAGCGCCGCGGCGCAGGGCGCGCTCTATGGCGCCCTCGCCCTGGTCCTCGGCGCCCTCGCCGCGTTCCTCGGCGGCCGCTTCGGCACCGTCGATCCGGCCCTGGCCTACGGCACCCGCCGCGACTGACCGGACCGTCCCGCCGGTCCACGGCCGGCGGGATCGTCCCGAATGAAAGAAGGCCCCCGGATCGCTCCGGGGGCCTTTTTCGCGGTCGGTCCAAGTCTTGAACGATCCGGTTATCCGGCCGTCGGGGCCGCACCCGGCTCGGCCAGGGCCGTGATCGCCGTCACATCGCCGGCTTGGGCCTCGACCACGGCGGCGGCGGTGATGTTGACGATGCCCCGCGCCGTCACCGAGGGCGACAGGATGTGGGCGGGCTTGGCCGGACCGATGAGGAGCGGCCCCACCGGCAGGGCGTCGGCGAGGACCTTGGCGAACTGGAAGGCGATGTTGGCCGCATCCAGGTTCGGCAGGATCAGCACGTTGGCCGCGCCCTTGAGATACGAGTTCGGCATCACCCGGTCGCGGATGAGGTCCGACAGCGCGGTGTCCGCCTGCATCTCGCCATCGACCTGCAGTTCCGGCGCGCGCGCCCGGATGAGGCCGAGGGCCGAGCGCATCTTGAGGGACGAGCGCGAATCCGACTGTCCGAAATCCGAATGGCTGAGGAGCGCGATCTTCGGGGTGAGGCCGAAGCGGCGGACGTGCTCGGCGCAGGCCACCGCGACGTCGGCGATCTCTTCCGCCGTCGGATCGGGCCGCACGTGGGTGTCGGCGAGGAAGTAGGCGCCCTTCTTCGTGACGATGAGGCTCATGGCGGCGAAATCGAGGATGCCCGGCGCCAGGCCGATCACGTCGCGGATCACCCGCAGGCGCGTCTCGAACCGGCCCTCCAGGCCGCAGATCAGGGCGTCCGCCTCGCCCCGGCGCACGGCGATGGCGCCGATCACCGTGGTGTTGGTCCGCACCAGGGTGCGGGCGGCGTCCGGGGTGATGCCCCGCCGGCCGGCGACCTCGAGGTAGGTGGCGACGTAGTCGCGGTAGCGCGGATCGTCCTCGGGATCGATGAGGTCGAAATGCTCGCCCTGGCGCAGGGTCAGGCCGAAGCGCTTGATCCGGGTCTCGATGACCCGCGGGCGTCCGACGAGGATGGGCCGCGCCACCCCGTCCTCCGTCAGGGCCTGGGCGGCGCGCAGGACGCGCTCGTCCTCGCCCTCGGAGTAGATGACCCGCTTGGGGTTCTCCTTGGCCTTGGTGAAGATCGGCTTCATGATGAAGCCCGAGCGGTGGACGAAGCGGTCGAGGCTGTCGGCGTAAACCTGGAGGTTCTCCAGGGGCCGGCCGGCGACGCCAGAATCCATGGCGGCCTGGGCGACCGCCGGGGCGATGCGCAGGATCAGGCGCGGGTCGAACGGGCTCGGGATCAGGGAGCGCGGGCCGAACGGCCGGGCCTCGCCGCCATAGGCGCGGGCGACCACGTCGGACGGCGTCTCGCGGGCCAGCGCCGCGATGGCCTTCACGGCGGCCTGCTTCATCTCCTCGTTGATCGAGGTGGCACCGACATCGAGCGCGCCCCGGAAGATGTAGGGGAAGCACAGGACGTTGTTGACCTGGTTGGGGAAGTCCGAACGCCCGGTGCAGATCATCGCGTCGGGGCGCTTCTCCTGCGCCAGATCGGGCATGATCTCGGGGTAGGGGTTGGCGAGCGCCATGATCAGCGGATTGGCCGCCATCGTCTCGAGGTATTCGGGCTTGAGGACGCCGCCCGCCGACAGGCCGATGAACACGTCCGCGCCCGGAATGACCTCGGCGAGGGTCCGAGCCTCGGTCTCCTTCGCGTAGATGTCCTTCCACCGGTCCATCAGTTCGGGGCGGCCCTTGTAGACCACGCCCTTGATGTCGGTGACGGTGATGTTCTCGACCTTTGCCCCGAGGGAGACGAGGAGGTTGAGACAGGCCAGCGCCGCGGCGCCGGCGCCCGAGGTGACGATGCGAACGTCGCCGAGCTGCTTGCCGGCGAGTTCCAGCGCGTTGAGGACGGCGGCCGCCACGATGATGGCGGTGCCGTGCTGGTCGTCGTGGAAGACCGGGATGTTCATCCGGGCCCGGCAGCGCTCCTCGACCTCGAAGCACTCGGGGGCCTTGATGTCCTCGAGGTTGATGCCGCCGAAGGTCGGCTCCAGGGCGCAGACCACGTCGACGAGCTTGTCGACGTCGTTCTGGTCGACCTCGATGTCGAACACATCGATGCCGGCGAACTTCTTGAACAGGACCGCCTTGCCCTCCATCACGGGCTTCGACGCCAGGGGGCCGATATTGCCGAGGCCCAGCACCGCCGTGCCGTTGGTGAGGACGGCGACGAGGTTCTGGCGGATGGTGAGGGTGGCGGCCTCCTGCGGATCGGCCGCGATGGCCTCGCAGGCGGCGGCGACGCCGGGGGAATAGGCGAGGGCGAGGTCGCGCTGGTTGCCGAGCGGCTTGGTGGCCTGAATCTCGAGCTTTCCGGGACGCGGCAGGCGGTGGTAGACGAGCGCCCCGGACTTGAGATCGTCGGACATGTTGTCGCCCATGGGCCTCACTCCCTGGATATCGCGCCGCGCGCGCCTTGGAGCACCGTTCCGGTCGGGTCCGGGGTGCGTCGATTGAAGACCCTGTTGCACCGCCTGCGGAGTGGGCGCAACCCGCACAACGAGACCCGGATTCACCTCGCCCGATTGGCGAAACGGCACGGATTCTCCATCGGCGCGTACTCCTACGGGCGCCCGAAGGTGCGGTTTCCCGAATCCGGGCGGCGGCTGACGATCGGCCGGTTTTGTTCCATCGCCGACAAGGTCGAGATCCTGCTCGGCGGGGGGCACCGCCTCGACTGGGTCTCGACCTACCCGTTCGCCGCCATGGCGGGCCTGTGGCCGGGCCTCGACGCGTCGGCGGAGTACCATGCCTCGCGCGGCGACGTCGTGATCGGGTCGGACGTCTGGCTCGGCTCGGGCTGCCTCGTCCTGTCGGGCGTCACCATCGGGCACGGTGCCGTGGTGGCGGCCCACGCCGTGGTGAGCCGGGACGTGCCGCCCTACGCCGTGGTCGCCGGCAACCCCGCCCGGGTGGTGCGCCACCGCTTCGACCCCGAGACCGTCGCGGCCCTCGTCGAGACCGCGTGGTGGGACCTGCCGCACGCGGCGGTGGCGGGCCTCGTGCCGCTGCTCCAGAGCGGGCGCACGGACGAGCTGATCGCGGCGGTCAGAACCCTCGACGGGACGCTGAACGTTGCGGGCGGCGCCTGAATCCCTTACCCGCTTGGGCTCGAAACCGATCGCCAAGGCCGCCGACGATGTCCGACACGCCCCCCGACCGCCTCGCCGTGAACCCCAACAGCCCGTTCTACGACGAGAAGACCCTCGAGCGCGGCATCGGCATCCGCTTCAAGGGCGTCGAGAAGACCAACGTCGAGGAATATTGCGTCAGCGAGGGCTGGGTCCGCCTCTCGGCCGGAAAAACCCTCGACCGGGCCGGCAACCCGATGACGGTGAAGCTGAAGGGCCCCGTCGAGCCGTATTTTCGCGACGACGTTCCGGCCGAGGGCTGAGGACGTTCAGACGGGCGCCCGTTCCAGGGGGAACGGCGTCGGCTCCCAGTAGCGCTCGAGTTTCGCGCCGCGGATGTTTTCGGATTCCCAGCCGTGGAGGATCGCTGCCAGGGCCGGCCGGTCGTCGGCCAGGAGCGGTTCGGCGACGGGCAGGATCAGGCTGCGCATGTATTGGTAGATCGGCTGATCCGGACTCTTGTTCTCCCGGAAATGCGGGAGGAGTTCGGCGAGCTGCGCGCGCGCGGCCGGCAGGTTGCCCAGGGCGATGTCGAGAATCAGCCGCTCATGCGGGAAGCCGGTCAGGGCGATCGGGAAGGTTTCGCGGTAATAGGCCGCCCAGTGTTCCAGACTCTCGAACGACCGTAGGTGCGGTAGGGCTTCGGTCTCGATCACGGAGATCGCTGCCTCCACCGTCGAGGGGGCGGACCAATGCCAATACACAGACCCTATTCGAGGGGGCGGATTGATGTATCCCGCACAATGTCCGATGATTCCGGAAAAATCCGGCAGTGCAATAAAGGTCGGGAGGATCGCCCACCCAAGTCGAAATGCATCCGGCTCCAGGGTTTGACAGGCGAAGACACGGAACGCCAGATGGCGAATGGGGGTGAGCCATAGGTCGCGCTTGCCGGGGTAGGCGAAATCGGCGTTCCGGTCAGCCAGCGGCCGGAAGATTGTCTTGATTTGGCGTGCGGTGGTCATCGGGTCGGCCTCATTTCGATCACGATAAAGCGCGTCGCACCTGGGAAATGCAGCTGCACAGCTGTTGCATAATCGACCGCAGTTTGTGGTTTGAACCCTTTTTCTCCGGTCTTTGGGTCATATATGCAGACTGTTGTGTTTTGAATGTTCTCGAGGATATCAAGTCTCACGCTATTCTTTTTTCCCGGATTGGTCATGATTCCTGTGGTTTTATCATAGGATATTTCCGCGATAAAGTTTGGGTTATTTTGAGATTTAATTTCCTGAGCCATCAAATGATGAACACGTTTTCCGATGGATGTCGGATTGAGGTATAGTCCGGATTGTGTGACCTCCGCCATGGTCCTGTCCAGCAGGGACTGCACTTCGCCATACCGAGGACAAGCGGATTCCAAATCAGCTTGGTCTACTTGTCCAACCCAGATCGCCTGAGGCGGCTGCGCAGTGCCACGCTGGTACTCGCTCGCGGGCCCAACGAAAATCGCCGGACCGCCGACGATCCGTTGAGCGAAGGCTCCCAAAAGGGCCAACCCTGCATTGGCCGTCGCAATGAACCGTGACTGCCCCGGTAGCGGAGACCGAGCATCCTGCGGGAAGGCGTCCGGCTCCGCCCGGCCGTCGATCAGGGTGCTGCGACCGAGGATCGCCCCGGTTTCGCCGTCGCGGATGGTCTGGGTCCGGCCCGCCATTTCGAAGACGGTCTGCGTACCGTCCGGAGCGATGACGGTGTGCTGCTCGTCCCAGTCCCGATGGGGCTGGCTGCGGATGCGCAGGGACAGGACGCGCGATCCGTCCTCGGTCACGGTCTCCTCCGCACCCGATGTGCTTTGCCCGGATGTGCCTTGGCCGCCGCCGTTCGAGACCCAGCGTCCGCCGCCGGAGCTTCCCGCCGGCTCGCGGGGTTGGTCGGGATCGTACTTGCGGGACAGCGCCCGTTGCAGGCGCACGAAACCGAGGGTGACGGACAGGCCCGCGACGGCGGAGCGCAGGCGGAGGAGTTTGGTGCGGTGATCGGGGGAGAGCGACATCGACGGGGGCTCCGCAAGCGAATCCAACCATCGGTTGTGTATCAGGGTATTAGGGCAATATCAATAAAAACCTATCTTGGGCTCATTGTCTTGTCGTTGTCGAGACGTGTAGGCACCTGACGCCCGCTCAATCGACCGGCGGACTTGCCTCGCGGCTCCGCCGCGCGCCCGCAAAGTTCAGCAGGGCCTGCGCCACGAGGGCGTCGACGCCGCGCTCCGTCTGCGGGGTGCGGATCACCAGGCTGGTGATGGCGTCGGGGTGGTTTTTGCGCTGCTTCGGCGTGCGGGCGTGGTTGGAGATCCGGAGCGCGAAGGCGCAGCCCTCTGGCTTGAGGTAGAGGCTGTCGCCCCGGGTGTTGCGGGCCACGATGGCAAAGCCGTGGGCGATCACTCCGGCCACGGCCCGGTCCAGGGCCGCCTGGGGGGTGAGGAGGCTCACGACACCGCCGCCTGGGGCCCGCGCGCCCTCAGGGCCCGCGCCTTGAGCCGCAGGGCGGGCTTCTCGACGGCGACCCATGACGCGGCCGCCACGAGCCCGGTGAGCGCCAGGGCAGGGGGCAGCAGCAGCCAGGGCGCGGCCGCCGGCATCAGGGCGTGCAGGCTCTGCTGGATCGGCCAGCCGTAGAGGTAGATCCCGTAGGAGAGGTCGGCGCGCGGCTCCAAGGCCGGATGGGCCAGGGCCGGGCTCAGGGCCAGCCAGATCGCCCCGTAGGCCTCGGCGAGGAACAGGGTCGCCCGGTAGGGGGGCGTGCCCTGGAGAAGGGCGGCGGCCAGCGCCAAGGCGACGAGGGGCCAGGCCCGATGCCGGAGGCGGTCGCGCCAGAGGTAGAGGGCGGAGCCCGACGCGAACAGCAGGGGCAGGCGAAAGCGCGTCTCCGCGCCCTCGGACAGGTCGGGATGGAGGAATTCCGCCGCCGCCAGCCCCATGGCGAGGGCCGCCACGAGGGCCAGCGCCGGTCCGCGCCGCAGGAGGCCGAGGAGTCCGGCGACGAGCAGCCCGAGATAGCACAGCACCTCGTATTTCAGGGTCCAGACCGTGCCCAGCGGCGAGCGGTAGGGATTGTCCGGAAACACCCCCGGCAGGCTCGCGTTGCTCTTGAACGTCGTCAGGGTGTCGCGGATGAAACGCCACGGGCCGGGCTCGCTCAGGTATGCGGCCACGGGCAGGCGGGTGAGGGCGGGGCCGAGGATCAGGGTGACGATGAGGGTCGCGGCGATCACGCCCGGCAGGATGCGGAGGGTCCGGGCCAGGACGTAGTCGCGGGCCCCGCGCCGCTCCAGGCTCATGGCGACGAGGAAACCCGAGACGGCGAAGAACCCGTTTACCGCGTGCGCGCCCAGGGAAAATCCCGTCGCCCGGGCCAGGGGCTCGTCGAGGGGCTGCCCGCTGGTGACGCTGAAGGCGTGGGAGACGACCACGGCGGTGGCGAGGGCGAGGCGCAGGGCGGAGAAGCCATTGTGCGGCCGGGCCAGGGCCCGCCCGAAGGTGTTCGCGCTCACGCGGGCTCCTCGCGGTCCAATCCCTCGTGATCGAGGGCGGAGCGGCCGCGCAGGGCGGCCAGCGCCCCGGCCGCCGAGCCGCCGTAGCGCTCCCACAGGGCGCGGTGTCCGACGAGGCGGGCCAAGGCGGCCTTCGGCGCGTTGACGGCGAGCATGCCCGGGCTCGGATCGGACAGGCCGTATTTGGCGGAGACGTAGGCGCGTGACCACGCCTGATGCCAGCGGGTGCGGAACACCCGGCCGGGTTCCGGCGCCGAGGAGCGTCCGCGCCCGTGCAGGGCTTGCGCCCCGTGGACGTGAACGAGGGCATGGCCGGCATCGGCCACGCGCCGGCACAGGTCGTCGTCCTCGTAGAACAGGAACAGGTTCGGATCGAAGCCGCCGAGCGCCAGGAACAGGTCGCGCCGGATCATCAGGCAGGCGCCCGACAGGAACGGCGCGCAGGCGTCGCCCTCGGGCAGGGACCGTCTGCCCTTGCGGTTGGTGAGATAGGGGGCGAGCAGCGAGCGCGGCTGGTAGAAGAACCGCCCGTCCGGCTCCACGAGGCGGGGAGCCAGGAGTCCCGCATCCGGATAGGCGCGGGCGGCGACGAGCAGGGCGTCGACGGTGCCGGGCCGCAGGATCACATCGGGGTTGAGGACGAGGACGCGCTCGGCATGGGTGGCGGCCCCGACGCCGCGGTTGTTGGCCCGGCCGTAGCCTTCGTTGCGGGCGTTCCGCACCACCTGCGCGCCCGCCGCCTCGGCCACCGCCACGGACGCGTCCCGGCTGGCATTGTCGACGACCAGGGCCGGCACGTGCTCGGCGGCCAGCGCCGCGAGGCAGCCGGGCAGGGCGTGCGCGCTGTCATGGGTGACGACGATGGCGACGAGGCTCGGCACGGCTCGGCTACGTCTCCCGTGGTGGATGAGGCGCGACGCGATTCCCTCCCCCGGGCCGGGGGAGGGAGGGGGCGCCTAGGCGCTCTTCTCGGGCAGGTTGAGGCGGATGTGGAGTTCGCGCAGCTGCTTCGGCGTGGCCTCAGCGGGGGCGCCCATCATCAGGTCCTCGGCGCGCTGGTTCATGGGGAACAGCACCACCTCGCGCAGGTTCTGCTCGCCGCAGAGCAGCATGACGATGCGGTCGATCCCCGGCGCGATGCCGCCGTGCGGCGGGGCGCCGAGCTTCAGGGCGTTGAGCATGCCGCCGAACTTTTCTTCGAGTACGTCCTGGCCGTAGCCGGCGAGACCGAAGGCCTTCTCCATCACCTCGGGGCGATGGTTGCGGATGGCGCCCGACGAGAGTTCGGTGCCGTTGCAGACGATGTCGTACTGGAACGCCTTGATGTCGAGGATTTTTTTTGTGACATCGCCCTCTGGCAACCCAAGGTGCTGCTCTGCCTTAGCCGTATCGAGATCGAGCGCCAGGAACTCGTCCCGATCAAAATTCGGCATCGAGAACGGGTTGTGGGAGAAGTCGATCTTCTTGTCGTCCTCGTTCCACTCGTACATCGGGAAGTCGGTGATCCAGCAGAAGGCGAACTGGTCCTTGTCGGAGAGGTTCAGCTCGTCCGCGATGCGGATGCGGGCCTTGCCGGCCAGCGCCGCCGCCTTGGCCTCGGTGCCGGCGGAGAAGAACACCGCGTCGCCGGCCTTCGTCCCGGTCTTTTCGCGGATGAGGGCCTGGACCTCGGCGGGGATGAACTTGGCGATGGGGCCCTTGCCGGTGAGCACGCCGTCGACGTCCTCGAAGATGACGTAGCCGAGGCCGGGCGCGCCCTCGGCGCGGGCGAAATCGTTGAGCTTGTCGAAGAACGAGCGCGGCTGGGTCGCCGCGCCCGTCGCCGGGATCGCCCGGACCTTGCCGCCGGACGCGATCACGCCCTTGAACGCCTTGAACGCGACGTCGTCGCGCGAGAATTCGTCGGTGACGTCGGCGATGATCAGCGGGTTGCGCAGGTCCGGCTTGTCGACGCCGTATTTCAGCATCGACTCGGCGTAGGGAATGCGCGGGAATTCCCCCGTCACGCGCTTGCCGTCGGCGAATTCCTCGAAGACGCTGCGCAGCACCGGCTCCACGGACTGGAACACGTCCTCCTGGGTGACGAAGCTCATCTCGATGTCGAGCTGGTAGAACTCGCCGGGCGAGCGGTCGGCGCGGGCATCCTCGTCGCGAAAACACGGGGCGATCTGGAAGTAGCGGTCGAAGCCGGCGATCATCGTCAGCTGCTTGAACTGCTGGGGCGCCTGCGGCAGCGCGTAGAATTTGCCGGGATGGACGCGGGAGGGCACGAGGTAGTCGCGTGCGCCCTCCGGCGAGGACGCCGTGAGGATCGGGGTCTGGAACTCGAAGAACCCGCCCTCGCGCATGCGGCGGCGGAGCGAATCGATGATCGCGCCGCGCTTCATGATGTTGGCGTGAAGCTTGTCGCGGCGCAGATCCAGGAAGCGGTACTTCAGCCGCGTCTCCTCCGGGTACTCCTGGTCGCCGAACACCGGCACCGGCAGCTCGCCCGCGGGCCCGAGCACCTCGAGGTCGTCGATGTAGACCTCGATGGTGCCCGTGGGCAGGTCGGGGTTCTCGGTGCCGGCGGGACGGGTGCGCACGCGCCCGTCGATGCGGATCACCCATTCGGAGCGGGCGAGGTTCGCCCCCTGGAACGCCTTGGAATCCGAGTCCACCACGCATTGCGTGCGGCCGTAATGGTCGCGCAGGTCGATGAACAGCACGCCGCCATGGTCGCGGATGCGGTGGCACCAGCCCGAGAGGCGAACGGTCTGGCCGACGTCCGAGGGGCGGAGCGCCCCGCAGGTGTGGGTACGATAACGGTGCATGGCGGGCTCTATGGAATGAGCCCGGCACCATTCACGCGAGGGCGGGCAAGTCAAGGCGAGGCTGTCCGTCGCCGCGATCCACCATGGCTTCGAATCGTGCCCTCGCCTCCGGTGTCAACCTCCGATATAGCCGATTTTCATGGACCTCATCTCGACCACGCCGGCCCTGGCCGACGCCTGCACCCGTTTCGCCGCGCAGTCCTTCGTGACCGTCGATACGGAATTCATGCGCGAGACCACCTATTATCCAAAGCTCTGCCTCATCCAGATGGCGGGGCCGGACGGGTCGGGGGTGCTCGTCGATCCGCTCTCGCCCGACCTCGACCTCGCGCCGTTCTTCGCGCTGATGGCCGACGAGGGCGTGGTCAAGGTGTTCCACTCCGCCCGGCAGGACCTCGAGATCATCTGGCTGCTCGGCGGCCTGCTGCCGCAGCCGTTCTTCGACACGCAGGTGGCCGCCATGGTGTGCGGCTACGGCGATTCGGTCTCCTACGAGCAGCTCGTCAACGACGTGGCGAAGGCCAAGATCGACAAGTCCTCGCGCTTCACCGACTGGTCGCGCCGGCCCCTCTCCGACGCGCAGCTGACCTACGCCCTGTCCGACGTCACCCACTTGGTGAAGGTCTACGAGGTTCTGGCCGGCCAGCTCCTGTCCACCGACCGGGGCGAGTGGCTCGACGAGGAAATGAGCGTCCTCACCTCGCCCGAGACCTACCGGGCCGACCCGTCCCAGGCCTGGCGGCGTCTCGCCGGACGGATGCGCAAGCCCCGCGAGATCGCCGTGCTCATCGAGGTCGCCGCCTGGCGCGAGCGCGAGGCGCAGAGCCGCAACGTGCCGCGCGGGCGCATCCTCAAGGACGAGGCGGTGATCGACGTCGCTTCGTCGGCGCCGCGCAGCGTCGAGGCCCTGGGGCGCCTGCGCTCGATTCCCGCCGGGTTCGAGCGCTCGCGCACGGGCACCGACATCCTCGCCGCCGTCGAGCGTGGCTTCGCCCACGACCTCGCCGACATCGCCCTGCCGGAGCGCAGTCGCAGCCGGGGCGGCAACGGGGCCCTCGTCGAGCTTCTCAAGGTGCTCCTGAAGGCCGTGTGCGAGACCGAAGGCGTCGCTCCGAAGATCATCGCCACGGTGGACGATCTCGAAGCCATCGCCGACGACGACGCGGCCGACGTGCCCGTGCTGCACGGCTGGCGCCGGGCCCTGTTCGGCGAGAAGGCCCTGGCCCTCAAGGCCGGCCGCCTCGCCCTGTCCGCCGAGCGCGGGCGCGTGGTGGTGCGCGAACTGGATTGACGGTCGCCGGGCGGTCTGCGTCGAGGAGCGCGCGGTGGAGCTGAAATGGCTGGAGGATTTCCTCAGCCTCGCCGAGACCCGCAGCTTCTCCCGCTCGGCCGAGGCGCGCCACGTCACGCAATCGGCCTTCAGCCGTCGGATCCAGGCCCTGGAGCTCTGGCTCGGCGTCGGGCTCATCGACCGCAGCACCTACCCGACCACCCTGACCCCGGCGGGCAGGCGTTTTCGCGAGACCGCGGAGGAGACCGTGCGGATGCTCCACGCCAGCCGCGTGGATCTCCGCGCCGGCACCGGATCGGGCGGTCCGGTGGTGCGTGTCGCCGCCCTGCACACCCTGGCCCTGGCCTTCTTCCCCGCCTGGGTCCGGGCCGTCGAAGCCCGCACCGGCCCCATCGGGACGCGCCTGCTGCCGGACGATTTTCACAATTGCCTCCAGGCCATCGCCGAGGGCGGCTGCGACTTCCTCCTGACCTTCCATCATCCAGGCGTGCCGATCCTCCTCGACCCGGACCTCTATCCGCACCGCGCCGTCGGGGCGGACGGGCTGGTGGCGGTCCGCAGCCCGGCCCTGTCCGGGCCAGACGTGCCGCTCCTGGTTTATGCCGCCGACACCTTCCTCGGGCGCGTGAGCCTGTTCGCGCAGGCCGGGGGCGATGCCCCGCCGGGGCGGATCGTCCACACCAACCCCATGGCCGAGGCGCTGAAGGCCATGGCGCTCGAGGGGCACGGCCTCGCCTATGTGCCGCGCAGTCTCGTCGCCCGCGAACTCGCCGAGGGGCGGCTGGTCGCCGTGGGGGCCGACGTCCCCCTGGAGATCCGGCTCTACCGCAACCGCGCCCGGACCCGCGCCGCCGTCGAGGCGGTGTGGGCGGCGGCCGAGCCGTATTCGCCACCTTATTCGCCGACGGCATGAGGCGTTCCGATACGGCATTGGCCCTCGGCGCCACGCCGCGTCATGCCTCTTCCCGTCAGGCGATGGGGAGGGAACGATGCTGGGAATCCTCGGGGGCATGGGGCCGATGGCCACCGTGGACTTCATGCGCAAGCTCGTGGACGCCACCCCGGCGACGCGCGATCAGGACCATCCCGGCGCCCTGGTGCTCCAGGCCTCCGACATCCCCGACCGGACCCGGGCCATCCTCGGGGGCGGTCCCGATCCCCTGCCCGCCATGGCGGCGGGCCTGCGCCGCCTCGAAGCGGCGGGCGCCACCCGCATCGCGATCCCGTGCAACACCGCCCATCACTGGCACGCCGCGCTCCAGGCGCGGACGGCCCTGCCGATCCTGCACATCGTCGAGGCCGTGGCCGGCACGCTGCTCGCCCGGGGATATCGCGGCGGGTCCGTCGGGCTGCTCGCCACCAGCGGAACCCTCGCAGCCGGAATCTACCCCGAGCGCCTGGCCCGGCACGGCTTCGTCTGCGTGAGCCCTGCGGATCAGGACGCGGTGATGCGGGCGATCCGCCTCGCGAAGGCCGGGGCCGTGGCCGAGGCCGGCCTCATCCTGCGCGACCAGGCGCGCGGTTTGATCGCGGCCGGCTGCGGGCCGGTGGTACTCGCCTGCACGGAGATCCCCCTGGCCCTCGCCGCGTCCGGTGAGAACCTTGCCGATCCCCTTCTCGATGCCACCGAGGCGCTCGCCCAGGCCTGCATCAAGGCCTGCGATACGCCCGTGCGGCAGGCCGCGTAGCCTCGTCAGTTCGCCTTGGCGTCGATGGTGAGGCGGTCGAGGACGGCGGCCGGCGTCGGGGCGGCGCTGAATTCCAGCATGCCGATGCCGGTGCCGTTCTTGGGCCGGACGCTCAGGAACAGGGTGCCGGGCTTGGCCACGAACTGGCCCATGGCCGCGCCGATGGCCTTGGCGCCGGCCGAATTGCCGAGGATCGCCGGCACGCCGTAGAGGCTCGCCGTGGCGTATTCCTGCTTCAGCTCCTCGGGCTTGAGGCTGAGCACCTTGGACTGGGCCGCGATGAAGCGCTCGAACAGGCCGGTGTTCTCGATGGTGAGATCGAGGGCTTTCGCCGTGGCCGACAGCATGGCGAAGCCCGACACGCCCGCATCGGGATCGAACACCTCGGGGCCGATGCCGCCGAGCATGCCGTTGATCCGCACCGTGCCCATGTCCTTGCCCGAGATGGAGACCTCGCCGAGCTTGAGTTCCTTGGCCGCCGCGTCCCAGGCCGTGTCGGCCACCACGTTCAGATCGAGGTCGCGGTAGCCGTAGAGGCCGAGGGAGCCCAGACCGGGCACGCCGGCCACGGCGGAGGCCGGCAGGGTCAGGCCCGACAGGTTGACCCGTCCGGCCGTGGGGACGCCGTCGCGGGGGGCGCCGAAATTCATGGCGGCCGTGCGCAGGCCGACATGCATCGGCTCGGCCTTGACCGCCGGGTCCGGAGACTTGGCGCCCGGATCGCCCGTGAGATCGAGGCTGAGATCCGTGAGCGCCACCGTGCCGATCACCGGGGTGAGCCGGCGCAGGTCCTCGTCCGTAGCGTCGGGCATCGCCGCGAGCTTGCGCAGGGCGGCGATGGTGGGGGCGAGGGAGAAGCCGTTGAGCGACAGGCGTGCGAGCTTGGCGTCGATCCCGTTGCTCGTGAGGACCAGGTCCTCAAGGCTCGCATCCGAGCCGCCGACGAGGATGCGGCCGATGCCGAGGTTGAGCGGGGCGGGTCCCTTGGTATGCTGGATGCTCAGGCCGGTGGCCTCGAAACCGCCCAGGGTCACCGATTCGGCGAGGTCGGCGGCCGTGGCCGACAGCTTGGCCCGGGTGGCCGGCGGCGCTTCGGCGAGGCCGGGGGCGGTGAGCGCCTTGAGGGCGCCGGCCCAGGTGCCCGGCACCGGGCGGGCGCTGAGGTCGCGGCCCTGGATGCGGGCGAGCTTCACCGCCGTGCCGTTCGCATCGACGAAGGCGACGTCCGCGACGGAGAAGGCGCCGTAGATCCGCTGCGGAGCGGCCTTGCCGTCGCCGGGCTCGGCATAGAGCCGGGCCAGCGCCGCGAGATCGAGGTCGCTCGCCCGGAACGCGCCGTAGGAGCCGGCAGCCTTGTGGTCGCCCTCCGCGGCGAGCACGGCCCCGGTGGCGGTGAGCTCGGCGATCCGCCCGGCGCGGACGTCCTTGGCCACCACGTCGCGGTAGGTCACCGTCTCGCGGGCGCCCTCGATGCGGAGATCCGGAATCAGCAGGCTCGCGGCGTCGAGGCGGGTGAGGCGCGCCGCCACGGGCTCGGGGCCGGGCCGGAGCAGGGTGAGCAACTCGTCCTTCGACAGGCGCGTCCCGCCCACCGTGACGCGCGCGGCCTTCAGCACCGTGTCGCCCAGCGGCAGCACCACGTCCGTCAGGGCCACGTCCTGGACGGCGGAGGCCGCTTCCTGGGCCCAGGCGGGCCCCGGCTGCGCCGGCAGGCCGGCGCTCAGGAGAACGAGGACGCAGGCCGAGGCACCGGTCGCCCAGCGCAGGAGGGGGCGGCCTTTCGAGGGGGTCATGCGGTTTTCCGGATCGCTGGCGAACGGCGCTTCGAGGAGAGGGCGCATCCGTGCCGCGTTTCGGCGCCCGTGGCAAATGCCGGGTGGTCCGGCCGGGAGTGCCCTTACAGGGAGAACGAGGTGCCGCAGCCGCAGGAGGCGGTGGCGAGCGGGTTCTCGATCTTGAACGACTGGCCGATGAGGTCGTTGACGAAATCGATGACCGCGCCGCTCATGTACTCGAGGGACATGGGGTCGACGAGGACGGTGGCGCCGTCGCGCTCGATGGCGACGTCGTCGGAGGCCCGCGCCCGTTCGATGTCGAAGGCGTAGGAGAAGCCCGAGCAGCCGCCGCCGTTGACGCTGATCCGCAGGCTCGCGCCGGGGGGCTCGGCCCCCATGATCTCGTTGATGCGCTTCGCCGCGCGCGGGGTCAGGGTGATGTCGGCCATCGTGATGCTCGTCTCGTCGATTGCCAGGAACGCTCAGGCACACAAGATATGCGCGGCAGGCACGCGCTGCAACGCGGCGCGACGGGGGGATGACGTGCGGCACAACGGTGAGCGCTGGAGGGCGCCTTACGCGACGGACCCGGCCACGACGCGCGGGCGGCTCATCCCCGAGCCGTCCTCGCCGACGCGCAGCGATTTCCAGCGCGACCGCGACCGGATCATCCATTCCTCCGCGTTTCGCCGCCTCAAGCACAAGACCCAAGTCTTCGTGCACCATGAGGGCGACCATTACCGCACCCGCCTCACCCACACCCTGGAGGTGAGCCAGATCGCCCGGGCGCTGGCCCGCGCGCTCGGGCTCGACGAGGATCTCGCCGAGGCCCTCGCCCTCAGCCACGACCTCGGCCACACCTGCTTCGGCCATACCGGCGAGGATGCCCTGGACGCGCTGATGGCCGAGCATGGCGGCTTCGACCACAACGCCCAGGCCCTGCGCATCGTCACCCGCCTGGAGCGGCGCTACGCCGGCTTCGACGGGCTCAACCTCGCCTGGGAGACCCTGGAGGGCTTGGTCAAGCACAACGGCCCCCTGCTGGAGCCCGACGGGACGCCGACCCTGCGCTGGGCGGCCCGCGGCATACCGGCGGCGATCCTCGAATACGACGGCCTGAACAGCCTCGAACTCGCACGCTTCGCCGGGCCGGAGGCGCAGGTGGCGGCTTTGGCCGACGACATCGCCTACGACAGCCACGACCTCGACGACGGCCTGCGCGCCGGCCTGTTCGACCTCGCCGACCTGGAGGCCGTGCCGTTCCTCGCCGAGATCCTGGCCGAGATCGACGGCCTCCATCCCGGCCTCGACCCCTCGCGAAAAATTCACGAGCTGGCGCGGCGGGTGATCACCCGCTTCGTCGAGGACGTCATCGCCGAGGGCGGGCGCCGCATCGCCGCCCTGGCGCCCGGCGACGTCGCCGCCATCCGCGCGGCGTCCGCCCCCGTCATCGCCTTTTCGCCGGCTATCGCGGCGGCGGATGCGGCGATCAAGACCTTCCTGTTCGCGCGCATGTACCGCCATCCCGGCGTTCTGGCCGTGCGCGCCAAGGCCGACATCATCGTCGCCGACCTGTTTTCCCGGTTCACCGCCGAGCCCGGCGCCATGCCCGACGAATGGTCGGCGGGACTGGAGGGGGCGGGCGAGGGCCGCGTCGCCCGGCGGGTCGCCGACTACATCGCCGGCATGACCGACACCTACGCGGTCCTCGCCCACAGGCGCCTGTTTCCGACGACGCCCGACCTGCATTGGAGCCCCGAGAGCAAGGGGCTGCCGCTCGCCGAGCCGTGACACCCGTGCCCCCGGTTGGTATGCCCCCCTCTTGAGGCGTGGGCCGTCGTGACGCGGCGGCCGTCGCGAGCGGAAACCGATCACCGATGAACATCTTCGCCACCTTCGAGGCGCGCGTGCGCGCGGCCGTGCAGGGCCTGATCCGGGCCGGACAGCTGCCCGAGGGGCTCGACCTGTCGCGCGTGGTGGTGGAGCCGCCCCGCGACGCGAGCCACGGCGATCTCGCCACCAACGCCGCCCTGGTGCTGGCCAAGGAAGCCAAGACCAACCCGAAGGTCCTCGGCGAGGCCCTGGCGGCGGCGCTGCGCCAGGACCCGGACGTGGTCGAGGCCAGCGTCGCCGGCCCCGGCTTCATCAACCTGCGCCTGGCGCCGGGCCTGTTCCACGCCGTGGTGCGGGCGGCCTTGAGCGAAGGCGACGCCTACGGGCGCGGCGCCATGCCGGGGGCGCAAGGCCCCGCGGGCAAGGCCAACATCGAGTACGTCTCCGCCAACCCCACGGGGCCGATGCATGTCGGCCATGGGCGCGGAGCGGTGTTCGGCGACGCGCTCGCCAACCTCCTCGTCGCCTCCGGGCGCGACGTGACGCGGGAATACTACATCAACGATGCGGGCGCGCAGGTCGACGTCCTCGCCCGCTCCGCCTTCCTCCGATACCGCGAGGCGCTCGGCGAAGACGTCGGGCCGATGCCGGAGGGACTCTATCCGGGCGACTATCTGGTGCCCGTGGGGAAGGCGCTGGCCGAGAAGCACGGGCGTGCCCTCCTGGATCAACCGGAAGCCGAATGGCTTCCCACCATCCGCGCCTTCGCCATCGATGCGATGATGGACCTGATCCGGGGCGACCTCGCCCGCCTCGGCATCCATCACGACGTATTCTTCTCGGAAGCCACCTTGAAGGAGGCCGTGCCCGTCCTGCTGGCGGAGTTGCGTGAGAAGGGCCTCGTCTACGAGGGCCGCCTGCCGCCGCCCAAGGGCCAGCTGCCCGAGGATTGGGAGGACCGCGAGCAGACCCTGTTCCGCACGGTGGAGTTCGGCGACGACGTCGACCGGCCGCTCCTGAAGTCCGACGGCTCGTTCACCTACTTCGCCTCCGACATCGCCTACCACCGCGACAAGATCAGGCGCGGCGCCACCGACCTCATCGACGTGCTCGGGGCCGACCACGGCGGCTACGTCAAGCGCATGCAGGCGGCGGTGAAGGCGGTGAGCGGCGGCGCGGCGACCCTCGACGTCAAGCTGTGCCAGCTCGTGCGGCTGTTGCGAGCGGGCGAGCCCGTGAAGATGTCCAAGCGCGCCGGCGAGTTCATCACCCTGGCCGAGGTGGTGGACGAAGTCGGGCGCGACGCGATCCGCTTCATGATGCTCTACCGCAAGAACGACGCGACCCTGGATTTCGACCTCGCCAAGGTGGTCGAGCAGTCCAAGGACAACCCGGTCTTCTACGTGCAGTACGCCCATGCGCGCTGCTTCTCGGTGTTCCGCCAGGCCCGGGACGCCATGCCGGGCGAGGATTTTTCGCGGGACGGCCTGCTGCGCGAGGCCGACCTCGCCCTGCTCACCGATTCCGGCGAGGCCGAGATCATGCGGCTCATCGCCCAGTATCCGCGCGTGATCGAGGCGGCGGCCGGAGCGCACGAGCCGCACCGCGTGGCGTTCTACCTCTACGAGCTCGCGAGCTCGCTGCATGGTTTCTGGAACAAGGGCAAAGACTTGCCGCAATTACGGTTTGTTAATCCAACCGACCGAAACTCGACACGGGCCCGATTGGCCCTCGTCGAGGCATTGCGGGGCGTGATCGCCTCCGGCCTCGCGGTGTTGGGCGTCACCGCGCCGGACGAAATGCGGTGAGGTGACCGCGGCGTGAAGGGGAATGCTGCCATGACGACGAACGCTTCGCGAGCGACGGTCGATTTCGACGCCTTCGCGCGTGATCTGCAGCAGCCTCAGGGGCCCGCTCCGCAAGGGGGGCCATCGCAGGGGCAGCCCATCCGCGCGCCGCAGGCCCACGCCAAATCCGATCCGCTTGCCGAACTCGCCCGCATCGTCGGCCAGGACGATCCGTTCCGTGCCATCCTCGAAGCCCGCGACGCGCGGTCCGATGCGGCCGCGGGCCGGCGCATCGAGCCGAGCTTCGTCGACGCGCCGGCGCAGGCCCAGTCCTACGCCCAGGCCCATCGGCCGGCCGCCGCGTCCTCGCCTACGGACGCCTTCGATCAGTATCTCGCCTCCGTGGAGCAGGACCCCTATCCGAGCCACGGGGCCGAATCCGCGCCCCAGGCCGAGCAGGACGCCTTCGCCTCCGGGGAGCGCCCCGTCCAGGACCGGCCGCGCCAGCGCAGCCGCCTCGTCTCCGTCGGCGCCGGCCTCGGCGTCCTCGCCGTCTGCATCACCGGCGGCCTCGCCTGGCGCGGCCTTCATTCCGGCGGCGGCAACAGCGGTGGCGTGCCTACCATCCTGGCCGATACCGCGCCCCTGAAGATCGCGCCGCAGAAGGCCGACGGCGTCGAGATTCCCGACCAGAACAAGCAGATCTACGACCGCACCGCCAAGGACGGGCAGATCCGCATCGTCAACCGCGAGGAGCAGCCCCTCGACGTGGCGCAGGCCGCCCGCTCGGCCCAGCGCACCGAGGGCGGCGCGACGCCGGGAAGTGCCGCGGGCACCACCGGCGGCGCCGGCCCGCAGCAGACCGGCACCCTCACGGAATCCCTCGGCGAACCGCGCCGGGTCCGCACCGTCTCGGTCAAGCCCGACACGCCCGTCCCGCCGCCGCAGGCGGAGGTGGCCGAGACCGCGCCCACCTCCGTGATCCCGACCATGACCCTGCCGGGCGCCTCCGCCGAGGGCACCACGCCCGCTGGGTCCCTGCGCCCCCGTACCGCGCGGGTGTCCGCACCCCTGTCGACGCCGATCCCGATGGCCGCGTCCGTGGCCGAGGCGCCAGCGCCCGAGCCCGTCGTCCCGGCGCCGGCACCGCGCGTCAAGGCGCCCCAGCGCGTCGCGGCCGTGGCACCCGAGACCACCGCCGCCGTGAGCCCGCCGGCCGCGACCGTCGCGGAGTCGCCGGCACCCGCCGCCGGCTCCTTCTCGGTCCAGCTCGGCGTGCGCACCAGCGCCGGCGAGGCCCAGGCCGCCTTCAAGCAGATGCAGGGTAAATACGCCCAGCTCGCCGGACAGCCGGCCCTGATCCGCCAGGCCGAGGTCAACGGCAAGACCCTTTATCGCGTCCGCGTCGGGCCCCTCGGCAAGAACGAGGCGACGAGCCTGTGCACCCAGCTCCAGGGCGCCGGCGGCCAGTGCTTCGTGGCCAAGAACTAAAACAGCCGAGAACCAAGGCCGCCTAAGGCTCGGCCGCACGGCCCCGGCGCGCCGCCTCGACGGCGTTTCGCCGGGGCCGGCGACCGGCATTCCGGACACATCGCAGGACGCGTTTTCCCATGACCACCCGTGCCCTGATCCTCGGTTGCGCCGGCAAGTCCCTCTCGGCCGAGGAGACGGCGTTCTTCCGTGACGTGGCGCCCTGGGGCTTCATCCTGTTCAAGCGCAACATCGGCACGCCCGACGAGGTCCGGGCGCTGACGCGGGCCCTGCGCGACACCGTGGGCCGTGCCGACGCGCCGATCCTCATCGATCAGGAGGGCGGCCGGGTGCAGCGCATGGGACCGCCGCACTGGCCGGCCTATCCGGCCGGCGGCCGTTTCGGGCGCCTCGACGGTTCGGCCACCGCCATGGCGGGGCTCGGCGCCCGGCTCATGGCACACGATCTCGCGAGCGTCGGCATCAACGTCGACTGCGCCCCCGTCCTCGACGTGCCCGTGGCGGGCGCCCACGACGTCATCGGCGACCGGGCCTACGGCACCGTTCCGGGGCGCGTCGCCGAGATCGGCCGCGCTGTGGCGCAGGGCCTGATCGAGGGCGGCGTGCTGCCGGTGATGAAGCACATCCCCGGTCACGGCCGCGCCGGATGCGACAGCCACAAGGGTCTGCCCGTGGTTGAGGCCGACCTCGTCACCCTCACGGAACAGGATTTCGCGCCGTTCCGGGCGCTGGCCGATCTGCCCATGGCCATGAGCGCCCACGTGGTCTTCACCGCCCTCGATCCGGACCATCCGGCGACCCAGTCGGCCATGGTCATCGAGCGGGTGATCCGCGGGATCATCGGCTTCGACGGCCTCCTGATGACCGACGACCTGTCCATGCACGCCCTCCAGGGCAGCTTTCGCGGGCGCACCGAGGCGGCGTTCGGCGCCGGCATCGATGTCGGACTGCATTGCAACGGCGACCTGTCCGAGATGCGCGGCGTCGCCGAGGGCGCCCCGGACCTCGCCGGTGCCGCCTTGCGCCGGGCGCACGACGCCTTGGCCCGCCTGCCGGCCCAGGCGCCGGCGTTCGACGTGCGCGAGGCCCGCGCCCGGTTCGAGGCCGCCCTGGCCGCCTGAGCTTGGTTGCGTAAGAGGGCGCCGCCCGGTGCCGCGCGGCATTCCGCCCCGTTCCGGCACCGCGGCGGCCCGTGGAGCCCATCCCGCCATCCCGGCGATAAGGGTGTTGGAATCCCGCACGGTTCTTGTGCTGGGGCGGCGCGATCCCTAGGTTCGCCCAAACTGGATCACACGCGTGGGTGCCGTGCGGGCTTCGAGCCCTCCGGCGCGGGAGGTTGCCATGGGCAGCATGAGTATCTGGCACTGGATCATCGTCGCCGGCATCGTGATGCTGCTGTTCGGGCGGGGCAAGATCTCCGACCTGATGGGCGACGTCGCCAAGGGCATCAAGGCGTTCAAGAAGGGCATGGCCGAGGACGAGGCCCCCACCGCCGTGCCGCCGCCGAGCGCCGGCGAGCCCGTGCGGACCCTGCCGCATCAGGGCGAGCCGGCGACCGCCAACCCCGTTGCCGCCGACCGCAAGGTCGTCTGAGGCGCGAGGGTTTCTCTTAGCCGGGACGGTGCGGGGCCATGAGGGTCCCGCGGCCACCCGGCGCGGGGTCTGGCGGAACCCCGCGCGACCTGCGATAGGCAGCCCGCCGTCACCGGCATCGCGCGAGCGCGGGACAGTCCACGAATGTTCGACATGAGTTGGGGCGAGGTGATGCTGATCGGCGGCGTCGCCCTCATCGTCATCGGTCCGAAGGACCTGCCCAAGGCCCTGCGCACGGTCGGGCAGATCACGACCAAGATGCGCCGCATGGCCGGCGAGTTCCAGTCGCAGTTCAACGAGGCCGTCCGCGAGGCCGAGTTCGACGAGATCCGCCGTGAGGTCGATGGCGTCCGCAAGTCCGCCGGGACCATGGGGCCGGTGTTCAATCCGGTCCAGACCATTCGCGACGAGATCAAGGGCGCCGTCGACGGCCACACCAAGACCACGCCGTCGCCGACCCAGCCGCTGGCCAACGTCGCCGCCCAGCTCGCCGAGACCGATCCGGTGCCGCCCCCCGGGCCGGTCCCGTCCGGCTACGAGGCGGCGGCCCGTGACCTCGCCCGGCGCGAGACGCCCGCCGAACCCCTCGCTTCCCCGCCGCCCGCCGAGACGCCGGACCTTCCGGTCCCGGCCCAGATTTCGGCCCCGGCCAAGACACAGCCTGATTCCGCCCCATGACCAATGCGACGGATGACGCCGACATCGAGGCGTCGCGGGCCCCGCTCCTCGATCATCTCATCGAACTGCGGTCCCGGCTCATCAAGTCGCTGGCCGCCTTCGTGGTGATGTTCTTCGCGTGCTTCTTCGTCTCGCGGCACATCTACAACATCCTCGTCTGGCCCTACGTCTCCGTGGTGGGCGCCGAGAACGCCAAGCTCATCGCCACGCACTTCCTCGAGCAGGTGTTCACCAACATCAAGCTCAGCGTGTTCGGCGCCGGCTTCCTGGCATTTCCGGTGATCGCGACGCAGATCTACGCCTTCGTGGCGCCGGGGCTCTATCGCAACGAGCGTCAGGCCTTCCTGCCCTACCTCGTGGCGACGCCGGTGTTCTTCATCCTCGGCGCCCTGGTGGTGTTCTTCCTGGCGATGCCGCTGCTCATCCAGTTCTCGGTGTCCCTGCAGCAGATCGGCCAGCCGGGGGAGGCGACCATCGCCCTGCTGCCGAAGGTGGACGAGTACCTCTCCCTTATCATGACGCTGATCTTCGCCTTCGGAATCGCGTTCCAGCTGCCCGTAATCCTGACCCTGCTCGGCCAGGTCGGCATCATCGACGCGGCGTTCCTTCGCGAAAAGCGCCGCTACGCCATCGTCCTCGTCTTCGTGGTCGCCGCCGTGCTGACGCCGCCGGACGTGATCTCGCAGCTCTCCCTCGCGATCCCGATGATCCTGCTCTACGAGGCCTCGATCTTTTCCGTGGGCCGTGTCGAGCGGATGCGTGCGGCTAAGCGCAAGGCCGAGGGGCTTGAGCCGTAGGGCACGGCGGACCGGCCCTGGCCCCGCCCTTGTCGCGCTGGCGCCGATGCTGCAAAGCCTCGTCGTCTGTTCAGAAGCCTGCGCCCGAGCGACCCCATGCACGACATCCGCGCCATCCGCGAGACTCCGGACGCTTTCGACGAGGCCCTGCGCCGTCGTGGGCTGGCACCGCTCTCGGCCGAGCTGATCGCTCTGGATGATGCGCGCAAGGGTGCGACGTCGGCGGCGCAGGCCAATCAGGAGCGCCGCAACGCCCTTGCGAAGGAGATCGGCGGCGCGAAGAAGGCCGGGGACGAAGCCCGTGCGACCGAGCTCATGGAAGAAGTCGCCCGCCTGAAGGACGCGGCGCCGGGGCTGGAGACGGCGCAGGCGCAAGCCGGCGCGCTCCTCGACGAGAAGCTCGCCGCGATCCCGAATCGCCCGAACCCCGACGTGCCCGAGGGGACGGACGAGCACGGCAACGTCGAGTACCGCCGGTTCGCGGCGATCCGCCCGCAGCTCGCCACGGGACAGCAGCATTTCGAGATCGGCGAAGCCTCCGGGCTGATGGATTTCGAGGCGGCCTCGAGGATGTCGGGTGCGCGCTTCGTCGTGCTCAAGGGCCAGCTCGCCCGGCTGGAGCGGGCGCTTGGCCAGTTCATGCTCGACCTGCACACGGGCGAGCACGGCTACACCGAGGTGGCGCCGCCCCTCATGGTGCGCGACGAGGCGATGTTCGGCACGGCGCAATTGCCGAAGTTCCGCGACGACCAGTTCGCGGTGCGGGAGCACTGGCTCATCCCCACGGCCGAAGTCCCGCTGACCAACCTCGTCCGCGAAAGCATCGTTCGCGACGAGGAGCTTCCCCTGCGCTTCACTGCCCTGACCCCGTGTTTTCGCGCAGAGGCGGGCTCGGCGGGCCGGGACACGCGCGGCATGCTGCGCCAGCACCAGTTCAACAAGGTCGAGCTCGTCTCGATCACGACGCCCGAGCAATCGGCGAGCGAGCACGAGCGCATGCTCGGCTCGGCCGAGGCCGTGCTGAAGAAGCTCGATCTGCCCTATCGGATCATGACGCTGTGCACCGGCGACATGGGATTCGCGAGCCAGAAGACCTACGACATCGAGGTCTGGATGCCGGGCCAGGAGACCTTTCGCGAGATCTCGTCCTGCTCGGTCTGCGGCGACTTCCAGGCGCGGCGGATGAACGCGCGCTTCCGGGCGGGCAAGGCGGTGAACTACGTCCACACCCTCAACGGCTCGGGGGTGGCGGTGGGCCGCGCCCTCATCGCCGTGATGGAGAACTACCAGAACCCCGACGGCAGCGTCACGGTGCCGTCGGCACTGAAGGCCTACATGGGCGGGATCGACCGGATCGAGGGACACAGGGTCTGATGCGCATTCTCGTCACCAACGACGACGGCATTCACGCGCCGGGGCTCGAGACCCTGGAGGGGATCGCCCGGGCCATCTCCGACGACGTCTGGGTGGTGGCGCCCGAGACCGACCAGTCCGGCGTCTCGCACTCGCTCTCGCTCAACGATCCCCTGCGCCTGCGCGAAATCTCCGAAAAGCGTTTCGCCGTGAAGGGCACGCCGTCCGATTGCGTGATCATGGGGGTGCGCCACATCCTCAAGGATCACGGGCCGGACCTCGTCCTGTCGGGGGTCAACCGCGGCCAGAACGTCGCCGAGGACGTGACCTACTCGGGCACCATCGCGGCGGCCATGGAGGGCACGATCCTCAACGTGCGCTCCATCGCCCTGAGCCAGGCCTACGGGGCCGGCGGCCGCGGCGCGATCAAGTGGCACTGCGCCGCCGAGCACGGCCCGGGGGTCGTCCGCAAGATCCTGGAGATCGGGATCGAGCCCGGCATCGTCGTCAACGTCAACTTCCCCGATTGCGAGCCGGGGGAGGTCCAGGGCACTTCGGTCACCGCGCAGGGGTTCCGCAACCAGGCTCTGCTCGCCATCGACGCGCGCCAGGACGGCCGCGGCAACCCGTATTTCTGGCTCGCCTTCGCCAAGGCGACGTTCCAGCCGGGGAACGGCACCGACCTCAAGGCCATCGCCGAGAAGCGCATCTCGGTGACGCCCCTGCGCCTCGATCTCACGGACGAGCCGAGCCTGACCCGATTCGCGCAGGGTTTTGCCGGCTGAGCAGGGCTTCGCGGGCTGAGACCGACACCGCCATGACGACGGACGGCTCCATCGAGGCGGCGGCCTTCGTCATGGCCCTGCGGGGGCGGGGGGTGCGCGACACCGACACCCTGCGAGCCCTGGAGCGGGTGCCGCGCGAGCGCTTCGCCCCGGCCCATCTGCGCGACCTTGCCCGGCGCGACCTCGCCCTGCCGCTGCCCTGTGGGCAGACCATGACCGCGCCGAGCGTCATCGCCACCATGCTGACGGCCCTCGGCGCCCGCCCGGGCATGCGCCTCCTCGAAATCGGCACGGGGTCGGGCTACGTCACGACCCTGCTGCTGCGGCTGGGGGCCGCCCATGTCCACAGCCTCGAGCGCTACGCCGTGCTGGCCGAAGATGCCCGAAGCGCCCTCCTGCCCGAGGACCGGGTGCGGGTTACCCTCGCCACGGGCGACGGCCTCGATCCGGCCTGCCTGCCCGAGGGACGCTTCGACCGCATCCTCCTCAACGGCGCCCTGTCAGACCTGCCACCGCACCTTTTCGCGGCCCTGGCGCCGGGCGGTCGCCTCGTCGGGGCGCTGGGCACGGCGGAGGCGGCACGCCTCGTCGTCGTCGCGGTCGGGACGGATGCGGCCATCCAGGAGCGGACCGGGGACCGGTTGCGCCTGGGCTCCCTGACGCCGGGGCGCGCCCGCGTCCTGTAACGGGGCAACCGAATGGTTCCGAACCGCCGACAACGTGGTGAATCGGAACGGTTGTTTAACCTGAATCCCGTTTGAATGACGTCATCAAGTTGCGTCAGGTCAGACAGGTGCGTCGATGCGGGTTCGCGGGACTGGTCGAGGGTTGAAGACGCTGTCGCGCTTCGCGCTCATCGGAGTGATTGGGGGCGGTGCGGCCGCCTGTTCGTCGGATGCGTCGCGCTTGGGCGACCCGTTCGGCAATCCATTCGCCTCCAACGTGGCGAGCGAGCCCGCCGCCACGGGAAGTCTTCCGGACGGGGAGATCGCCCCGGCCCCGGTGGTGCGCACGAGCCGCATCCAGTCCCAGGCGCTGGGTGCGCCCGGGGTGGCGATGTCGCCGCGCCCCATGGCCGCCGCGCCGCAGGCCGCGCCCGTGCAGACGAGTCGCCTCGCCTCCACGGAGCCCGTCTCCGGCATGGTGTCGGGCTTGAACCCGGATGCGGGCCGCGCCATGACCACCCGCAGCGTACCGGCCGCCCCGATGCCGAAGGCCATCGACCGCGTTGCCGAGCGCAAGGCCGCCGAGGCCGCGGCGCTCGCCGCCCGCAAGGAGGCCGAAGCCGAGAAGATCGCCGAGGCCCGTCGCGCCCTCGAGGCCGGCAAGGTCGCCGAGCGGAAGGCCGCCGAGGCCAAGGCTGCGGATGCCCGGAAGCTCGTCGACGCGAAGAAGCTCGTCGAGACCCGCAAGGCCGAGGCCGCCAAGGCGGTGGCCGACGCCAAGAAGGCGCATCCGCGCCCCGGCCAGACCGTCGCCAAGGCGGACGACAAGCCCGTGCGCAAGATCGAGATCAAGGAGGCCAAGGCCGACGCGAAGTCCGAGCCGAAGGTGGATGCCGCCAAGGTGAAGGCCGAGGCGAGCAAGGAGGCCGCCAAGGACGCGGCGAAGAAGGCCGCCGAGGCCGAGGCCAAGCTCGCCAAGCTCGAGGCCGCCAAGGCGTCCAAGCAGGTGGCCGACGCCAAGGCCGCCGAGGCCGCGGCCAAGGAAGCCGCCAAGGAATCCGCCAAGGCGCCCGTGAAGGTCGCCGCCGTCGAGGCGCCGAAGGCCGAGCCAGCCAGCACCGGGTCGGTGGCGTCCGACGCCTCGTTCCGCTGGCCCGCCAAGGGCCGGGTGATCTCGGGCTACGGCTCGTCGGGCAACGAGGGCATCAACATCTCGGTGCCCGAGGGAACGGCGGTCAAGGCAGCCGAGGACGGCACCGTGGCCTACGCCGGCTCCGACGTGAAGGGTTACGGCAAGCTCGTCCTCGTGCGCCACACCAACGGCTACGTCTCGGCCTACGCCCATAACGGCGAGCTCGACGTCCGCCCCGGTGAGAAGGTCAAGCGCGGCCAGACCATCGCCAAGTCCGGCGCCTCCGGCAACGTGACCTCGCCCCAGCTCCACTTCGAGATCCGCAAGGGCGCGACCCCCGTCGATCCGATGCCGCACCTCGCGAGCAACTGAAGCAACCCGCAAGGGGTGACACGAAGAACGGCGGCTCCCCGGGGAGCCGCCGTTCTTCGTTTCAGGAGAGAGGGTGCAGGGTCAGCGTAGAAAATCGCCGAAGGACCGGGGACCGTCGGGCACGGGAATCTCCTTCGTCACCTTGAGGGTGCCGGCGTCGACGAGGCTGAGGGTGTTGGAGCCCCAGTTCGCCACCACGAGGCCGGTGCCGTCGCGGGTGGCGGCGATGCCCTCGGGGTGGTCGCCGACCTCGATGGCCGCGACGTTGGTGAGGGTCTGGAGGTTGAACACGCTCACCGTGCCCGCATATTGGTCGGTGACGAAGCCGCGGTTGCCGGCGAGCGCCACCACGTAGGGCCGTTCGCCCGTGGTCACCCGGCCGACCTCCGTGCCGGCGGCGACGTCGATGACCGAGACGTCGTTCGAGGTGACGTTGGCGGTGTAGGCCCGCAACCCGGCCGCATCGAGGGTGAGGCCGAACGGATGCCGGCCCACGGGAATCGTGCGCTTCAGGGCGAGGGTCGCGGCATCGACGATCGATACCGAATCGCCCTCGCGGTTGGCGACCAGGATGGTGGCGCCGTCCGGCGTCACGGCGATGCCGGAGGGCGATGCGCCGACCTGGAACTCGGTCTCGAGGCGGGACCCGTCGGCGGGCACCACGAACACCCGGCTGCCGTACCAGTCGGCGACGTAGACCAGGCCGGTCTTGGGATTCACGGCGATGCCGAGCGGGCCGCCGGGGAGCGCCAGGGTGGTGGTGACGGTGCGGGTGACGAGATCCACCACGGCGAGGCCCGGCCCCTCCGGGCGGGTGACATAGGCGGTCTTGCGGTCGGGCGAGAGGGCGATGCCGGCGGGCGCGCCGTCGAGGGCGATCTGGCCCACCACCGCGCCGGCGTCGAGATCGACGATGGCCAGCGCGTTGGCGCCCTGCGCCGTGATCAGGGCCTCGTCGGCGCGTGCCGGGGCGGCCATCAGCGCCAGGACGAGGAGGAGAGGGCCGGCGCGCGGCCGGCCCTTCCGTGTTGCGTACTGGGAGCGGAAGCCGCTCAAGAACCGCTCTTCTCGACCTTGGCCTTGAGGGCGTCGAGGCCCGTGCGGTAGAGGCCGCGCACGGCCTTCTGGGCGGCCTCGTCGTTGAGCTCCGCCGGCGGATCGTTGTTCATGTAGCCGCGGTAGAACGCGCCGTCCCACGACACCTTGGTCTTGCCGCCGGCATCCTCGACCTTGAGGGTGGACGAGTAGTCGTTCACCGGCAGGGTCTTCACGTCGACCTTGGTGATCCGGTACGAGTAGCTCATCTTCTCGGCGGAGTACTTGTACAGCTCCTCGTCCACCGTGGCGCCGCCCTTGAGGGTCAGGGTGCGGGTGGCCTTGATCTCATTGCCGCCCTTGCCCTCGGTCTTCTCGACCGGAGGCAGCCAGCTCATGTCCTGGAAGTTCGAGATCACGGCCCAGACCTTATCCGGGGCGGCGTTGATCTCGACGGTCTCCTCAACCTTCTTGCGGGTTGGGCCGTGCGCCTGGGCGCCGAACGAGACGAGGGCGAGGGCCGCCGCCGTCGTGAGTGCCAAAAACTTCATCGGGTCGTCTCCTCGGGAACACACACTCTTAAGGTGCTGCGGGGGGCTTATCGAGGATGCGGTCGCTGCGCCCCAGGGCGGCGGCGACCTTGTCCTCGATCCAGTCCCAGGCCTCGCGCTCGGCGGGCCCGGCGGTCTTGGTGATCGCGATGGCGTGGTAGCGCATCTCGGTCAGAATCTTGTCGGGCTCCAGCATGTGGAGGCGGGTCGAAAGGATCGCCGCCTCCAGGACGGCGGCCTGGGCCCGGTTGTAGCCGAAGAACGGGATGTGGGCGGCGGCATACACCATCCGCCCCCGATAGCGCGGACGGGTCTCGTCCGGTTCCACGGCCACCACCTCGAATTCGGCGTGGCCGAAGCTGTCGGCGAGCCGCCGGCCGGGAATCCGGTCGCAGGGCAGGGTCGCCCAGTCGCGCCGTCCGGTGACGGCGCCGGCGATGACCCGGACGTCGCTCGGGCTCGACGCGGCGAAGACTGGGCTGGATTCGAGGTTGAGGATGGTGGGCGACGGCCGGAACGGGGCCAGCACCCACTCCGCCCCGTCCTGGATCAGGCCGAACGGCACGAGGTGCAGGTCGCCGGCGGGCGACGTGGTGGTGACGATGGTCTCGAGGATCAGGGGCACGGGCTCACGCCTTCCCGGCCGGCACGGGTTTTTCCGCAGGCACGAGTTTTTCTGCCGGGACGAGCTTTTTTGCTGGGACGAGCTTGCCGCAGACGATGCGGGCCCCGGCATCCGGGGGCGTCTCGGAGACCGTCCCGGCGGCCGATGTCTCGCCCGGTTCCGCGGTCTCGGGCCGGCCCGCATCGGCCTCGGGCGACGTGCGGTCGCGCGTCGTCCCGTCCGGGCCGGAATGCTTGGTGTGCCCGGCCTTCTTGAACGCGGTGGTGTCCTCGACCTCGGCGTCGGCGGCCGCACCCCAGGCCAGGGCCTCGTCCTGCACGTAGCGCTTGCCGAGCCGCCAGGCGGTCTCGGCCTTGGTCAGCTCGCCGCCGAGGTAGAAGGCGTGGGCGCCGTCCTGGGCGACGTCGAGGTCGGGGAAGAACGCCATGGCGTCGGTGCCGATGGAATGGGTGTCGCGGTTGAACACGTGGATGCCGTCCTCCGCGACCGCGATGCGGTAGTTCGGGTCCTTCACCTCGGCCGCCTGGGCCGCGATCTCGTCCGGGGTCTGCACATAGGGGCGCTTGTCGTGGAGCGCCAGGAGGGAGCGGCCGTAACCTTTCGGCAGGGCCGAATCCGCCTTGGCCGCGTACATCACCCGGCGCGCCGCGTCGTGCTCCTCCACCGTGCGGCGGGTGTGGTTCGAGACCTGGACGATGAGCACGTTGCGGATGGCGAGTTCCGAGCACATGCCGACGAGGAGTGCGGTCACCCCGAGGCTGTCGGCCTCCGTGAGTTCGGTGAGGTTGCCGGTGCCCATCATCATCTCGATGCCGGGCCAGCGGCGGCGGGTCTCGTGATAGCGGGTGATGGATTCGACGAAGCCGAAATGGATCGGCTCGAGGATGGGGTCGGCCATGTAGGGGCGCCCCGCCTTCTCCATCCGCTCGATGGCCCGGTCGAGGGAGGCGAGGTCGTCGGGCCGCACGGGGACGAGGACCGGCACCGCGTCGGTCTCGAAGGCGAGATCGAGGGTGTCCTCGTTGAGGCTGAGCAGAAAGTCGGCCCCCGCCTTGGCGCCGCGGTTGAGTTCGTCCAGGGAGAACGAATCGACGCTGACCTTGAGGCCCGCGCCCTTCAGGAGGCGCACGCAGTCCTCGAGGTGGGGAAATTCCGTGTCGGGCAGGCCGCCGAGGTCGATGACGTCGGCGCCCCGGCGGGCGAGGTCGAGGCCCTTCGCGAGGATCTGGTCGGGATTCATCTTCGAGGCGTCGACGATCTCGGAGAAGATCCGCAGGTCGTGGCGCGACAGGTCCACCTTCCGACCGGCGAGGCCGAGATAGGCGGGCAGATCGACGATCTCGTCGGGGCCGCGCTCCACCGGCAGGCCGAAATGCCGGGCCAGGGCCTCCGGGTTCGCCCGGCACCGGCCGGGCAGGACGATGCGGGTGGCGCCCTCCGGAATCGTCACCCGGCGGCGGATGATCTCCTCCGTCATCAGGGCCGCGACCTTCACCCCGGCATCGGCGATGCTCCAGGCGAAGCGCTCGGCCGGGAGCGTGGCGGCGACCTTTTCGAGGCGCGCCTTGGCCATGCGGCCGGTGATGAAGACGAGGTGCTCGGGGGCGCTCATGCGGCGTCCCGCATGTCCGAGGGACCGCGCAGGACGATGGCACCCGCGTAGCGCGCCGCGAAGGCCGGGAAGGCGGCATCGACGAGGCCGAGGCGGGCGAGGTCCTCGGGTTGCACTCCGATGGGCACGAGGGCGGATTTCACCAGGACGCAGCGCGGCGCCCGCCAATGCGTGGCGAGCCACACGGCGAGGCTGTCCGAGGTGACGGCCCAGGTCTCGGGGATGTCGGGATGCCCGGCCTTGAGGATGACGGGGTCCCAGACCGGGACGCCGCCCCGGGCGAGGATCGCCCATGCCGCATCCCCCTTCGTCGCGATGCGCAGGCGCGGCTCGAGCTCCGAGAAGATCTCGGCCACGCGGCCCATGGCGTCGAGGGCGAGGCGGTGGGCCAGGGCATCGCCGAAGCCCAGGGCCGCCTGGGAGGTCCGCACCGCCTCGGCGAACGGGCCGCCGCCGGGGACCACCACGCAGGGGCCGTCCCGGCCGTCCGCGAGGCCGGCCAGGACGCCGCGCAGGCGAGGGGCATCGGACAGGAGGCTGCCGCCGACCTTCACAACCGTGAGTTCGGAGCTCATGCGGCGTCCCGCCGGGCATGGGCGCGCAGGGACCGGACGGCCTCCGCCACCCGGGTCGGATCGAGGCCCTTCGTGCGATCGCTGTCGCGGCACAGGCCGCCCCGGAAGCCGAGATAATGCGCGCCGAGACTCCCGAGGGGCTCGATGTCGCCGAGGGCGAGGGAGCCAGCGAGGCCCGAGACGAGGCCGTGCCGGCGGCAGGCGCGGGTGAAGGCCGCCAGGGTCCGGGCCGGCAGGAGGTCGGGCAGGCGGCGTCCGTCCTTGGTCGCCGTGTCGATCATGGCGCCGACGAAGCCGGCTGCCGCCAAGCGCGCCACGAGGCCAGGGGCGGGGTCGTGCCCGGCGAACAGCACGGCGATGAGCCGGCCGGGCGCGGCCGCGGCGGCCTCCGTCAGGGCCGCATCGGAGAATTCGGGGCGCACGGCGACCTTGACGTAATCCACCCCCGTGGCGGCCATGGCGGCGACGTGAGCGGCCAGCGCAGCCGCGTCCGCCGGCTCGCCCGCCACCGCACTGGTGACGGCGCGGCCCGCGACGCGGGCGACGAGGGCACGGACGGTCGCGACGGGGAGGGCGCCGAGGGCGCCGCGCGCCGGGTCCTTGGCATCGACGAGGTCGGCACCCGCGAGCGCGGCCGCGAGCGCCTCGTCGGCGTCGCGCACGCTCACGAGGAGGCGCGGTGCGGTCTCGTCTTGATCGAAGGGGGAGGGCGTCAACACGACGGATTCGACTCGCTCGGACTGGTGTTGATCGTCGGCGCGCGGACGGTGTCCCGCGCGGGACCACGCTCGCACGCGGTTGGCCCTACCAAAAAACCGATGCGATCACGAGCGGTTCGGCAGGGGCTCGGCGAGGAGGCGGTTCTTCACCACCCAGCGCATGGCATGCGCCCAGGTGTCGTCGGTGTCGGCGCGGATCACCACCCGGCCGCCGCGCACGATCTTGCCGGTGGCGGCCTCCGCGATGGTGACCGTGAGGTTGAAGATCTGGTTGGAGCCCTTCTCGACGTAGCCGCTCACGGCGAGGTCGGCCCCGAGGGTCTTGGCGATGGTGGCGGCGCAGCCGTCGCACTTGTAGAGCGGCGCCTGCTTGGCGATCTCGGCGGCCTGCGGTGCGACCTCGACGGGTTCGACCGCGTCGCCCAGGGCCTTGCGCAGTTCCTCGGTGACGAGGCCGAGGCGCCGGGTCTCGTCCGGCCGCGCCTTGCGGCCCCCGACCACGCCCGGATCGAACAGTTCGATCCCGAAGATCGCGGCCTTCTCGGGCGCGGCCTGCGCGGGCGCCGCGAAGGCGAGGGCGAGCACGAGGCTCGCGCAAACGTGTCCGGCACGGGGGAGGGGAATCGGTCGCGTCATCAACTCGCTCGTTTCGTGTCCGGCGCAAGGCTTGGGAACCATCGGCAGCATGATGCCCGACACATCGGCAGGCAACGCCGGGAAACGCGGGGCGATCCCCGCACCTCTGCAGCATTCTGCCGAGGGCCGAACGCCGCACGGCACGGCCGAGGCCGCAATGAGAGTTTATGATTTCCTTATCAAACGCCGATTGAGCGCGGCGGGACAATGTTGTTAGCGTGCCGGCCACATGCAGGCTTCGATGCGCTCCCCCCTCGCCCCGCTCGCCCTTATCCTCGGGCTCGGTGGCCCGTGGTGCCTCCCGGCCACCGCGCAGGAACCGGCGCGTTCGGGCGAGGCGGCGGCACCGGCGCCCGCCGCGACGGAGACCCGCGTCGGGCTGATCTACCGGCCTGAACTTGCCCCCTCGTCCTACGATGCCGAGGCCGCCCCCGAGGACGAGGGCGTCGCCGGTGCGCGCATGGCGATCAAGGACAACAACACGACGGGCCGCTTCACCCGGCAGACCTACGCCCTCGACGAGATCGCCCTCGACGCCACGAAGGGCGCCGTCGCGGCCGCCGAAGACCTGACGGGCCGGGGCATCAAGTTCCTCGTCTTGGCGCTCCCCGCCGACGAGGTCGTGGCCGTCGCCGACGCGGTGAAGGGGGAGGGCGTCACGGTCTTCAACGTCGCGGCGCCCGACGACCGCCTGCGCGGGGCCGATTGCCGGAAGAATGTGTTCCACGTCGTGCCAAGCCGGGCCATGCAGACGGACGCCCTGGCGCAGTTCTTCACCCTCATGCGCTGGCGCAAGATGTTCCTCATCACCGGCCCGCAGGACGGCGACCGGCTCTACGCCGAGGCGTTCAAGAACTCGGCGCGCAAGTTCAACCTCAAGATCGCGGCGGAGAAACCGTGGACCTTCGGGCCCCTGGCCAAGGCGCGGGGCGACACGCCGACCCGGTCCGAGGCCATGGTGTTCACCCGGGGCGTCGATTACGACCTCGCCATCGTGGCCGACGAAGCCAATGATTGGGGCGATTACGTCCCCTTCCGCACCGTCGATCCGCGCCCCGTCGCCGGCACCCAGGGGCTCATCGCCACCACCTGGCATCCGACCCTGGAGACCTGGGGCGCGGCCCAGGCGCAGAACCGGTTCCGGCGCCAGGCCGGGCGCCTGATGCGGCCCCTCGACTATCAGGCCTGGGCGGCCGTGCGCTCCATCGGCGAGGCGGCGACGCAGAAGAAGACTGCGGACCCGGCCGTGCTCGCGCCCTACTTCGCGGAGCCCGCCTTCAGCCTGCCGGCCTACAAGGGTGTGTCCCTCACCTACCGCCCATGGGACCACCAGCTGCGCCAGCCCGTGATCGTGGTGCAGCCCAAAGCCATGGTTTCCGTGGCACCCGAGCAGGGCTTCACCCACCAGCGCACGCCGCTGGATACCCTCGGGATCGATCTGCCCGAGACCACCTGCAAGTTTCCCTGACCCGCCGGGGGGCGACCCGCCGGGGGCTCCTGACCCGCCGGGGGCTGCGGCAACGCGTGACCGCGCGGCTTGCGGTCCGGCGCTCCCCGTGAGACGGGGCTGCACTATAGTAACGCGTCATGATGGTGACGGACCTGCCCAACCGCGCGCGAGACAGCGGTGGGCCCGAGGAGGACACAGGATGAGCCGCGGCTTCAGGGCGAACGCGTCGGGATCGGTTGTGGCACGGGCGCTTCTCGCCGTTGCGGGCTTGACCGCCACGAGTCTGGCCGGCACCGGTTCGGCCAGCGCCTACACGGTCTACGTGACCAACGAGAAGGGCAACTCCGTCAGCGTCATCGACAGCGAGACCCTGGCGGTGACCGGCACCTGGAAGGTCGGCCGGCGCCCGCGCGGCGTCACCACCAGCAAGGACGGTAAGGAGCTCTTCGTCTGCGCCAGCGACGACGACCGCATCGACGTCCTCGACACCGCCACCGGCAAGGTGGTGCGGTCGCTCCGGTCGGGTCCGGACCCGGAGCAGTTCATCCTGGGGCCGACGGGCAACTTGCTCTACGTCGCCAACGAGGACGACAGTCAGGTCACGGTCATCGACGTCGAGAAGAACAAGGTCATGGCCGAGGTGCCGGTGGGCGTGGAGCCAGAGGGCATGGGCCTGTCGCCCGACGGCAAGATCCTGGTGAACACCTCCGAGACCACCAACATGGCTCACTTCATCGACACCACCACGTTCCAGGTGATCGACAACGTGCTGGTGGATGCGCGGCCCCGGTTCGCCGAGTTCACGGCCGACGGGAAGTTCCTGTGGGTCTCGGCCGAGGTCGGCGGCACGGTGAGCATCATCGATGTCGCGGCGCGCCGGGTGGTGAAGAAGATCACCTTCAAGATCCCGAGCGTCAACGACGAGGCGATCCAGCCCGTGGGCATCCGCATCACCAAGGACGGGTCGAAGGCCTTCGTCGCCCTCGGACCCGCCAACCGCATCGCGGTCATCGACGCCAGGACCCACACGGTGGAGAAGTACCTGCCCGTCGGCCAGCGGGTCTGGCAGCTCGCCTTCACCCCGGACCAGAAGCTGCTGTTCTCCACCAACGGCTCGTCCAACGACATCTCAGTGGTGGACGTGGCGGCCGAGAAGGTGGTGAAGAGCATTCCGGTGGGCTTGCTGCCCTGGGGCGTGGCGGTGTCGCCGAACTGACTTCTGGGGCGTGATGCCGAAACAGCCGCCGTCGAACGGTGGCGAACGGGAGGATCGACGGACGTGATGAAGCGAACGATGCGTGCGGCGGCCCTCGGGCTCGCTGCCTGGACGATGGCCGGGCCGGCGCTCGCCCTCGATCTCACGAAGAAGCGTGCCAACCTGCCCGACCTCGTCCTCGGCAACGAGGAGGGCAACGACTTTGTCGTCGAGAACCGCGAGATCGAACTCGAATCCGGCAAGGCCTACCGCCTGCGCATCGTCGCCAAGGGCCGGCAGGAGTACAAGTTCTACGCCACGGAGTTCTTCCGCAACATCTGGTTCAACCAGATCGTCATCCAGCACCTCGAGATCCACGGCAGCGGTCCGCCGGATCACCTCGAGTTCGACGATCCGGGCGAGATCGCCATCGAATTCGTGACGATCAAGTCGGGCGAGTACCCCTGGTCCGTCCACGGACTGGAGTCCAAGGGCATGACCGGCAAGTTCATCGTGAAGTAGGGGATGTTCATGCGCCTGCCCCTCTTCGCCCTCGCCGCCGCGACGCTGGCGAGCCCGGCGCTTGCCGACGACAAGGCCGCCTGCACGGACGGCATCGCCATGATCCGGATGGAACTCGGCAAGGACCCTGCCGAGCCCCTCCAGGGCAAGCTCAAGAAGGCGCTTCGGGTCGCCGAACGCGAGATGGGCGAGGGCGAATTCGACGAGTGCCTCGACGCCGTCGGCGATGCCCGCCGGGCCCTGAAGCCTTGAGGACCGGCAGCATGGCCGAGACCGCCGCCCTCGAGGTCGCGAACGTGAGCCATCGCTTCGGCACCCGCGTGGCCCTGTCGGACGTGTCCCTCACCGTGGTGCGCGGCCAGTTCACCGCCCTGCTCGGCCCCAACGGGGCGGGCAAGACCACGCTGTTCTCGGTGGTCACCCGCCTCTACGCCAGCCAGGACGGCCGGGTGTCGATCCTCGGCCATGCCCTCGACCGCGAGCCGAGCCGGGCCCTCGCCCGCCTCGGCGTGGTGTTCCAGGCCCGTACCCTGGATACCGACCTCACGGTGGCGCAGAACCTCCTGTACCACGCCAGCCTGCACGGCATGACCCGCAGGGTGGCCAAGGAACGAATCCAGACGCTGCTCACCCGCGTCGGCCTCGTGGACCGGCGCGACGACAAGGTCCGTACCCTCTCGGGCGGCCAGTCCCGGCGCATCGAGATCGCCCGCTCCCTCATCCACGGACCGCGCCTGCTGCTGCTGGACGAGCCCACCGTCGGCCTCGATCTCGAATCCCGTGCCGACATCGTTGCCATCGTGCGGGCATTGGTGCGGGAAGAGGGGCTGTCGGTCCTGTGGGCCACCCACATCTTCGAGGAGATCGAGGCGGGCGACGCGGCCATCGTCCTGCACAAGGGCCGCATCGTCGCGCGCGGCACCGCCGGTTCCATCGCGCAAGGAACCGAATCCCTGGAGGCCGCCTTCCGCCGCCTCGTCGCCGAACCCGCCAGGCAGGCCGCATGAGCGACACCCTCACACCGGCCACCGCCGACGGACCCGTGACGCATCTCGGACGCCTCGACGCCGTCGGCTACCTGATCTGCCTCGGCGGCATCGTCCGCCGCGAATTGCTGCGGTTCTTCAACCAGAAGGAGCGCTTCTTCTCCGCCCTGGTGCGGCCGCTGGTGTGGCTGTTCATCTTCGCGGCGGGGTTCCGCAACACGCTCGGCGTCTCCATCGAGCCGCCCTACCAGACCTACGTGCTCTACGAGGTCTACGTGGTGCCGGGGCTCGCCGTGATGATCCAGCTCTTCAACGGCATGCAATCGTCCCTGTCGATGGTCTACGACCGCGAGGTCGGATCGATGAAGGTGCTGCTCACCAGCCCCTATCCGCGCTGGCTGCTCCTCCTCGCCAAGCTCATCGCCGGCGTCACCGTCTCGGTGGTGCAGGCCTATGCGTTCCTCGCCATCGCCTGGTTCTGGGAGCTCGACATCCCGGCGATCGGCTACGTCGCGGCCCTGCCCGCCTTCATCGCGGCGGGGCTCATGCTCGGTTCCATCGGCCTGCTGCTGTCGTCCATGGTCAAGCAGCTCGAGAACTTCGCCAGCGTGATGAACTTCGTGATCTTCCCGATGTTCTTCGCGTCCTCGGCCCTCTACCCGCTCTGGCGCATCCGCGAATCCTCCGAGACGCTCTACCTCATCTGCATGGCCAACCCCTTCACCCATGCGGTGCAACTCGTGCGCTTCGCCCTCTACGGGCAGTTCGCGCCCCTGGCCTGCGCCGTGGTGCTGGGGACAACGCTCGCCTTCTTCACCCTCGCCGTCGTCGCTTACGATCCCGGCCGTGGCATCATGGCCCGGCGCGGTGGCCCGGCCGGAGACCCCGCATGATCCGCTCCTTTACCCTCCCGGTCCTCGCCCTCGGCCTGCTGGCCGGTCCCGCCCTCGCCCAGCCCAAGGGCGACCCCGACTGGCCCTGCGTCCAGCGCAAGGTCTCCACCCTCAGCCCCGGCACGGTCTGGACCGGGCCGGACCTCGCCGAGGCCGGCGCCTGGGGAGACGATTTCGAGGCGGCGTCGCTCGCCCAGAAGATCGCATCGCGCCGGACGCCGCTCGGCGAGGTCGATCCTCTCCTCGATGCCTTCGCCGAGACCGCCGGGGCCGAGAAGGGCAAGCGCCTCACCCGGGTGTTCGCCGGTGTGTTCGAAATCCTCAACGGCGAGCGCAACAAGGTCATCTCCGGCATCGGCCGCTATGCCCAGGGGCAGCGCCGCATGGCCGAACGCATCCGCGACGAAGCCGACAAGATCAGCGCCACCAAGGACGGGCCGAGCGCGCAGGATGCCCGCGACATGCCGAAGGAGGCCTCGGAACTGGAGACCAAGTTCGCCTGGGACCGGCGCATCTTCCAGGAGCGCAGCCAGTCCCTGACCTATGTCTGCGAGGTTCCGACGCTTCTGGAGCAACGCCTGGGCGAGATCGCACGCCGGATCCAGACGCGTCTCTGAGCCATCGGACCAGCCCGGCCCGGCCGGACACCGTCTTTCCGAAGTCCGGGAAAAATCCGAACCGACTCTTGCCGGATTCTCCCGGGTGAATTAGGCAATGCGGCGAGACGGCGTGACGCGGGGCGGTTTGACACCCCGAGACGCGGCTCGCCCTTGCCTCGGAGAACGGTTCCGTTCTCCGCCTCGACCTAGGAGATTCGACCATGGCTTTCCGTTTGTCCGCTGCCGTCCTGCTCGCCGCCACCCTCGGCCTCGGCGTGGCTGCGCCCGCCTTCGCCGCACCCGCCACCGTCGCGGCGTTCGATCCCGACAAGGACGGCACCATCGACCTCAAGGAGGCCCAGGCCGCCGCGGCGAAGCAGTTCGACATGCTGGACCCGGACAAGGACGGCACCCTCGATGCCAAGGAGCTGAACGGCCGCCTCACCGCCGCCGAGCTCAAGGCCGCCGATCCGGACAGCGACGGCACCCTCGACAAGAAGGAATACCTCGCCGTGGTGGCCGCGCGCTTTAAAGCCGCAGACCCGGATGCCGAGGGCACCATCGACGCCAAGGAACTTGCTTCGCCCGCCGGCGCTTCTCTCGCGACGCTGTTGCAGTAAGCCGTTCCGGAAGGGGCGGCCGTCCCTCAAGGAAACCGTTGATGCAGGTTCGTTACATTCTGCCGGCCGCCCTCGCGCTGCTCGGGTCCGCCGGACCCGTCCTCGCATCCTCCTGCACCGATCAGATCGCCACCATCGAACGGCGACTCGATAGCGTCGGTGCGGAGAAAGTCACCGGCAAGGAGCCGGCGGGTGGCCCGACGTCGTCGCACTCGGCCAAGGCCCTCGACCAGCCCCCGGCGGGCAAGCCCACGGACCCGTCGACGACGGCGAGTGCCGGAGGCGTGTCCGAGGCGCGCGACCTCATCAAGAAGGCGCGCGCCCAGGACAAGGCCGGCGACACCAAGGCCTGCGAGGACACCATGACCCAGGTCAAGGAAAAGGCCGGCGCCCTGCCGTAGCCGCTCGTGCCTCGCCTTCAGGAAGGGCCGTCCCCAGCCGGGGGCGGCCCTTTTTTGTGGTCAGGGCGCGCCCAGGGCGGCGGCGATTTCGGCCATGAGGGGCCGGCGCGCCACCTCCGCCTGGACGCAGGACTCCGCCAGGGCCGTCAGGTCGGGCAGGGGAGTGGGGCAGCGGGCCAGCACTTCGCCGAGCAGGATTCCCCAGGCCCGCACCTCGATGCGCTGGAGGGCTTCGCCCCCGGCCCCCCCGGGCAGGCGGCACGCGGCGCCGAAATCGCTCAGGACCGCTTCGCCCGCCGTCCCGTCCCACAGGACGTTGTGGCCGTAGAGGTCGCCGTGGAGAAGGCCGCGGGCGTGGAGATGGACGGTCGCCGCCGCGACGCTTCGGGCGATGCGCCGGACCGTGTCGGCCTCGAAGCACAGGTCGGCTCGGTAGATGTCGCGGCTGCAGCTCGCGAGGCTCGGGGGACCGGCGAGACCCCGCCAGTCCTCCGCCAGGCGCGGCATCACCAATCCCTGGGCGCCCGTCGGATGGCCGACGAGGCGGCCGAGTCCGCCCGTGAGGTTCGGGTGCGTCCCGGCCGCGAGGCAGGCCTCCATCTCGCGCTCGGGCAGGCCGTCGCTGGTCATGGCGCCCTTGAACAGTTTGACGGCGACGGCCGCTCCGGGCCCGGTACCGTCCCGGCGCCACAGGGCGGCGAACACCTCTCCCGAGGCGCCCTCTCCGAGCCGGTCACCGGTCACGAGGTCGGCCCAGGGGATAGTTCTGCCGGCGGCTGGTGCGGGTGTGCCCTCCAGCGGATTGCCGGCCCAGGTCGGCCAGGCCAGGGCCGGCAGGGTCGCGAGCCAGCCCGGCAGGGCGTCGAAGCCGTTGGCGGAGAGCCGAATCAATTCGAGGTTCCGGGCGTCGGCGAGGCTTTCGGGGAGGGCGGTCAGCCGGTTGCCCGACAGCATCAGCTTCTGCAGGAGGGGGCGCCGTCCGAGGGCGTCGGGCAGCACGACGATCCGGTTGTCCGTCAGGGTGAGCCAGCGCAGGGCGGGCGGCAGGGCCTCTTCGGGAACCTCGCCGAGGCCGCAGCCGCGAAAGCCGATCTGGGCGAGGGCCGGGCAATCGCCCAACGATGGCGGCAGGCGGTCGAACGGGTTGCCGGAGCAGAACAGCACCCGGAGCTTCGTGAACCGCCCGAGATCGTCCGGCAATCGGGTGAGGCCACCGGCGCCGAGGTCGAGGACCTCCAGGCTGTCGGCGAGACCGAACAGGTCGCGCGGAAATTCCGTGAGGCCGCCCGCGAGACGCAGTTCGCGCGTGCCCAGGAGGTCTCCGCGCGCCAGGGCCTCCAGCTGTCGGGCCGTGCCCGCCTTCGTCGCCATGCCCTGCCCTTCCGTCGGCCCCGGGGAGGGGGTCGCCGATCCGGGCGGCGGGATCAATACGCGTTCTGGGTCCGGAACAGCGACAGGGGCGTGGCGAGCATGATGCGGATGTCGAACAGCACGGACCAGTTCTCGATGTAGTGCAGGTCGTGCTCGACCCGGCGCTGGATCTTGTCGCTGGTGTCGGTCTCGCCGCGCCAGCCGTTGACCTGGGCCCAGCCGGTGATGCCCGGCTTGACCTTGTGGCGGGCGAAGTAGCCGTCCACCACCTGGTCGTAGAGGGTGTTGGCGGCCTTGGCCTGGAGGGCGTGGGGGCGGGGTCCGACGAGGGACAGTTCGCCCTTGATGACGTTGAACAGCTGAGGCAGCTCGTCCAGGGACGTCCGACGGATGAAGCGGCCCACCGGGGTCACCCGCGGATCGCCCCGGGTGACGAGCTTGGCGGCGGTGGCGTCGCCCTGGTCCACGAACATCGAGCGGAACTTGTAGACCTCGATGAGCTCGTTGTTGAAGCCGTAGCGCTTCTGCCGGAACAGGACCGGCCCGGGCGAGGTCAGGGCGACGGCCGCCGCCACGGCGAGCNACATCGAGCGGAACTTGTAGACCTCGATGAGCTCGTTGTTGAAGCCGTAGCGCTTCTGCCGGAACAGGACCGGCCCGGGCGAGGTCAGGGCGACGGCCGCCGCCACGGCGAGCATCACGGGGCTGAGYGCCACCAGCATGGCGAGGCCGACGAGGCGRTCGAACACGCTTTTCGCGATGATGTCCCAGTCGGCCATCGGCTTGTCGAACACGTCGAGSACCGGCACCGTGCCGAGGTAGGAATAGGCRCGCGGGCGCAGGCGCAGCTTSGAGGCCTGGGCCGAGAGGCGGATGTCGATGGGCAGGACCCAGAGCTTGGCGAGCATCTGGAGGATGCGGTCCTCGGCGGCGATGGGGATGGTGAAGATGATGAGGTCGAGGCGGGTGGTGCGGGCATAGGCGACGAGGTCGTCGACGGTGCCGAGCTTGGGGTAGCCCGCCACCACGGTGTCGGAGCGNCCTCCCAATCGAGGGGCCGCCACGGGCTGCTGTTGAGGTCGAAGCTCTTGGTGAAGATGATGAGGTCGAGGCGGGTGGTGCGGGCATAGGCGACGAGGTCGTCGACGGTGCCGAGCTTGGGGTAGCCCGCCACCACGGTGTCGGAGCGSCGGTCGCCGCGGTCGTCGAACACGCCGACGATGCGGATGCCGGACTCGGCCTGGCCGTCGAGGGCGCGGATGAGGTCTTCGGCCACGGGCCCGCCGCCGACGATGGCCGTGCGCCGGTCGAAGCGGCCCGCCCGCATCTGGGCGCCGATGATCCGGGACAGGGTGAAGCGCCCGGCCACGAGGAGGCCGAGGCCCGCGACGAACACGGTTCCGAGCCAGACCCGCGAGTAATGGTCGGCGACCTTGGCGAAGACCATCACGGTCGCCACGACGAGGAAGACGAGGGTCCAGGCCGCCAGGAGGCGCAGGGCCGGTTTGACGAAGCCGCGCAGGGCGCCGATGCGGTAGAGTCCGGCGACCTGGAACAGGATCACGGCGAGGGCGGCGATGCCGAGGATCGCCGTGACGTAGCGCGGACCGAGGAGCACGAGACCGGACAACTGCAGCCAGTGCGTGGCGAGCCCCGTGACGCCGATGACGGCGAAGTCGGCCACTCGCACGCAGCCCGCCAGGACCACGGGCGAGAAGACCGAAGCCGGTGCCGGTCGGGCCGTGGCCTCGGCCGGGGGGATGGCCGTCATGGCGTCGCGTTCGGTCGATTCCTGACCGGTGGCCGGGAGCGGTCGTGCGGCGGCTTCCAGGAGGTCACGGACGTCGAAGGCGCTCATCGTCAAGGCTTTCGGACTTCAATCAGCGTCGCTGCGGCGGCGACAACGCCCGTACTCTGTCGCGGAGGCCTCACGGAACGCTTAACGGGCGACCGCTCCCGCTCCGATCACGGCGCCCGTTCTGTTCACCCGGCGACGGAACGCGCGTCCGCGCGGGCCCGGAACGCCGCGGCGTAGCCCGACAGCACGTCGGCGCCCATGCGCTTCATGGAGAAGCGCGCCTGCACCGACGCGCCGAGGTCGGCGAACCATGCCGCGCGCACATCCGGAGCTTCGTCGATCACCCGGGCGATGGCGTCCTCGAGGGCGCCCGCATCCCGGGGCGGGACGAGGCGGGCCGCCGCCGTCCCGAAGATCTCGGGGATCCCGCCGACATTCGTCGCCACCAGGGGATGCTGGGCGGCGGCCGCTTCGAGGACCACGTAGGGCAGGGATTCGGCCAGGGACGGCACCACCATGATCCGGCCGCGGGCGAGCACCGCACGGATGGGCTGGGGCGGCTCGAACGCCACGGCGTGTCCGAGTCCCATGGCCCGGACACGGGCGGCCAGGAGGTCGGCATCGGGACCGGACCCCACCATCAGCAGGCGCAGGCTCCGACCCTTCCGGCGCAGGTTCGCCAGGGCTTCGAGGAGGAAAGGCACGCCCTTGGCGTCGCGCAGTTCGCCGATGTAGAGCAGATCGTAGGCGTCGGCCGTCGGCGGCACGGGCAGGAATTCGGCCTCGCAGATGCCGTTGTGGACGATGCGGGCGAGGCGGGGCCGCCCCGCATGGGCGCGGTGACGCCCGGCGACATACTCGCTCTCGAACAGGAAGACGTCCGTGCGCAGGGCCAGGAGCCGCTCGACGCCCATGTAGAACCGGTGCCGGAGGGTGCCGGGCTTGTAGTTGTAGCTGCCGCCATGGGGGGTGTAGGCGCGGATGGGGGCGGCTCCGGTCACCCGCGCCGTTCGGGCGTAGACGCCGCCCTTGGCCCCATGGCCGTGCAGCACCGTGGCGCCCGTGTCACGCGCCCGCTCGGCGAGCGTCCGCAGGGCCGCGAGATCCGAAGGGTGCGGGTTGCGCTGCATCGGGACGCGCACGACCCCGAGGGACAGGCTGGGCGCGAGCTCCGCGAGCGCCTGAGCCGCCCGTTCGCCGCCGGTGCGCGCGTCGCAGACGATTCCGACCTCGTGCCCGGCGGCCGCCTGGAGCCGCGCGAGATCGACGACGTGGCGGAAAAGGCCACCGACGGGTGCCCGGAAGACGTGGAGGATGCGGTGCGGGGCGGGGCAGGCACCGCCGGTGGCGGTCTCGGGGCGGGAGGCGATCGAGAGGGTTGCGGACGCGCTCACGGCGGGGTCTCCAGGGACGGGCGCCAGCGGCGACGCCCGGCTGCCCGTGATCCTGTCCCGGCACGGTGGGTGGAGCGTTAAGGCCCCGGCCTTCGCCCGACGCATCTCGGAATTGGGTTAGGCGATGCCTAACGGGACGCGGCGCTAGAAGAAGCGCTCCTTGATCACGATGGTGTCGCCGGGCCGGACCGGATAGGTCATCGGCACGATGCCGGAGACGAGGCCACCCTTGCCTTCGCGCGTCAGGACCGCGTAGTCGCGCGCCGCCCGTGGGCCGAATCCCGCCGCGATGGCGACCGCCGTCTCGACGGCCATGCCGTTGACGTAGGGGTACTGGCCCGACGTCGTGACTTCGCCGAGGATGTAGAACGGTCGGTAGGCATCGACCTCCACGGTGACGTGGGGCTCGCGCACGAAACCCGAGGCGAGCTTGGCCTCCACGGTGCGCGCCGCCTGTGCGGTGGACTGGCCGCCGACCTTGACGAGGCCGATGAGGGGCATCGCGATGCTGCCGTCCCCGTCGACGGCGTAGATGTTGGAGAGGTTGTCCTGCCCGAAGACGATGACCCGCAATCGGTCGCCCGCCGACAGGGTGTAGCGCGCACCGATGGAACCCGTTGCGGTGGCATCGAGCTGGTCGGTCCTGAAGTCGGGCCGCAGGCAGCCGCCCAGCGCAAGGCTGGATGACAGAGCGAGAAGAAGTGTGCGCCGGTTCATCACCAATGCCGCCATGACCGAGAGTTCTGGACCGCAAGTTCTTGTCCCGACTCCTAGGGCCATATGGTTAATGAATGTTGATCCGGCCCCCGGGCGGCCGGTGTCGAAGTCGGACGCTCCGATCGTTTGCCGAAGCCGGACTTGAAATGCGTCCGGGCCAGGGGCGTTTCGCGTTCGGGCGATCGCGCCCTGTCTTAACCTGTAATCAACCTTAACGGACTTGAATGGCATGATGACGGCCTCCCACGGCCGACGCCTCGCCCGAGGGTAGAGATCCGAACCATGCCGCGTTCCCCGCTGATCCGCCCCGGTCCGTCCCCATCGTCCAACCCGCTTGCATCGTCCGGCCCGTTTCCATCATCTGGGGCCGCGGATGGGCTCGGGCTCAGCCAGCTCGCCCGCCTCCTGCGCCGGTCCTGGCGCTGGATCGCCGTTCCGACGGTGGTGGCCGGCCTGAGTGCCGTCGCCTTCGTGCAGGTGGTGCCGCCGCGCTACACGGGTGAGGCGAAGATCCTCCTCGAAAGCCGCGAGGCCGCCTTCACCCGCTCGAGTCAGGAGCGGGGGGAGCAGGCGGTCCCCATCGACGAGCAGGCCGTGGCGAGCCAGGTCCAGGTCGTGATGTCCCGCGATCTCGCCCGCGAGGCGATCCGCCGACTCAAGCTCGTGGGCAATGCCGAGTTCGACCCCGATGTCGCCGGCATCGGTCCGGTGCAGCGCCTTCTCATGATGATCGGCGTCGCCAAGAACCCCCTGGAGCGGGCGCCGGAGGACCGGGTGCTCGAAGCCTATTTCGACCGGCTCCTCGTCTACCCGGCGGGCAAGTCGCGCATCCTCACGGTGGAGTTCCGGGCGAAGGACCCGGCACTGGCCGCGCAGGCGGCCAACACCATCGCCGAACTCTACATCGCCTCCCTGGAAGCGGCCAAGACCGACACCGCCCGCTACGCCTCGACCTGGCTCGGGGGCAACATCGAGGCCCTGCGCACCCGCCTGGCCGAGGCCGAGGCGAAGGTGGAGGCGTATCGCGCCCGCCACGGCCTCATCGGCGGCGGCACGGCCAGCCAGCCCCTGAGCGCCCAGCAGCTCGGCGAACTCTCGACGCAGCTCTCGCAGGCCCGCACCGTCAAGGCGGACCTCGCCGGCCGGGCCAAGCTGATCAAGGAGATGATCAAGGACGGCCGCGCCTTCGAGATTCCGGACGTGGCCAACAACGAGATCATCCGCCGCACGGTGGAGCAGCGCATCACCCTGCGCGGCCAGCTCGCCCTGGAATCCCGCACGCTCCTGCCGGCCCATCCCCGCATCAAGGAACTCACGGCGCAGATCTCCGACCTCGATTCCCAGATCAAGGCCACCGCCGAGCGCATCGTGCGCACCCTGGAGAACGATGCCCGGATCGCGGAGGCCCGCGTCGAGAGCCTGGGCGCGGCGGTCGATTCCCAGCGCGACGTCGTCTCGAAGGGCAATTCGAGCGAGGTCCAGCTCAGGGCCCTCGAGCGCGAGGCCAAGGCCCAGCGCGAGCAGCTCGAATCCTACCTGTCCCGCTACCGCGAGGCCTCGGCCCGCGATGCCGAGAGTGCGACGCCGGCCGATGCCCGCATCGTCTCGCGCGCCGTGGTGCCGGATGTCCCGTCCTTCCCCAAGAAGGCGCCGATCATCATCCTGGTGGTGGTGATGGCCCTGCTGTTCTCCATGGGCGGCGTCATCGCACGCCACCTCCTCGTCGATCCCGACAACGGCCGCCGCCGGGGCGAGGACGAGGAACCCGGTGCCGGGGCCGAGGCGGCCCAGCCGTCCGCACCCGGACGCTTCGCCTTCCCGGAGGCCTCGCCGGGCCTGTCCCGCTCCGGCGTCGCGGTCGCGACCCCCTTCGAACCCCTGGTCGCCGCAGCCCCCGCTCCGGTCTCCCCGGGCCGACCATCCGTCCGCCCCGGCGCCCCGGCCCCCGGCCGGTTCGCCCTCGACGGCCTCGTGTCCCGTCTCGGCGAGGATGCGCGCGCCGGAATCGGACGGCGGATCCTGCTGGCGGAGACCGGGGATCAGGCGGGCGACGACGGTCTCTCCGGCACCCTGTCGGGCGCGCTCGCGGACCTCCTGGCCCCGGGCGCCCGCACCGTCATCCTCGATCTGAACGGGCCCCCCTGCGGAGCCGAGGATGTCGGCCTGACGGACCTCGTCGCCGGCGAGGCGCCCTTCCTCGACGTGATCCAGCGCGTCCCGGGCTCGCGCCTGGACATGGTTCCGCGCGGCTTCCTCGACATCGACGTCCTGAGCGAGGAACCCGAAGCCCTCGAGATCACCCTCGACGCCCTGGCCCAGGCCTACGATTGGGTCCTGTGCCGCCTGCGCGAGGCGGATGGCGAGGCCGCCCGGGCGCTCCTGTCGGCGGTGGGCGGCGCCATGGATACGGTGGTGATCGCCTCGAACCGGGATGCGGACGATCCCGAACTCGTCGATCTCTACGCCCTGGCGGAAGCGTCCGGGGCCGGTCGGGTCCTCGTCGCCCGGGACCGGGCCGTCGCCGACATGGCCGCCCGGGATTTCGGCTCCGACCTCGAACTGCGCCGTTCCGCCGCCTGAGACGGCTGCCTCGGCGAGGCCGCGCGGCGTGTCCCCCTCGGGGGCCTACGGCGCCGCGCGCCAGCGGCGCAGGCGGGTGACGAGGGCCGACAGGCGGGGGTCGCGCTTGATCCGGCGCTTGAGTCGGGCGGTGCCCACGGCCTTGAGGGCGAAGATCCGGCCCCGTAGGGTCACCGGGATCGTGACCTCGCCGAGCTCGATGGTCTCGTCGCAGGTGTTGGTCTTGTAGCGCGCCTCGCCGACGCCGAGGTCGAGGGCGCGCCGTCCGCGCTCCGCCTGGTCCCGGACGAGGGACTGGAGCAGGAGGTCGCCGGGGCTCGACCGGCCCACCGAAGGGTCCTGGTCGAACGACGTCATCATGCCGCTGTAGCGGGCCGCGTCGACGGCGCCGGCGAAGACCGCGAAGACCCGCCCGCTCTCCGTGGCCACCAGGGCCGCGACTTCGATGGCCGGCGCGTCGGAGCGCGCGTCCCGGCCCGCGCCCGCGGCGATGAACGCGCGCACGGCCGCATCGGCATAGGGGTTGGGGATGCCCATGGCGGCAAAGCGCGACGCCTTCTGGGCGTAGAACGCATCGAGGTAGGCCGTGACCTCCGCGTCCGTCCGGGCCACCCGGTAGGCCACCGGGCCGAAGGTCTCGACGAGCTTCTTCTCCTTGGACCGCAGCTTCTTGCGGGCATCCCCGCTGAACACCCGCCTGACCGTCGATTCGGCATCGGGCCCCAGCAGGAGGCCGTAGGCGTCGCTGGGCGAGGGCTCGGATCGGAAGCACAGGGGATTGGCCGCGCCGTCCCAGAACCGGGGCTGGTGCGAGAACGCATAGGCGTCGATGCCGGCGCCCCGGGCCGCCGCGCGCAGCTGCTCGGCCAGATCCGCCGGCTGCAGGGACGCCGCCGCGCGCGAGGCGAACACCGGCATGTGATAGTTGGCGTGCTTGGCCCCGACGACGCGGGCGACGCGCAGGCCGTGCTCGCGCGTCACGTGGCAGGGGATCAGCACCTGGGGGCGCCCGGAGGCGTCGCGCACCACGAGGACCCGCACGTCGGTGCCGGGTTCGGCGCGGGCGTAGGCGGAGACCCAGTCGAAGCGCTGATAGGGGGTGGCGAGGACGGCCGGATCGGCCTCGAGGCCACGCCACAGGGCCTCGACGCTCGCCAGGTCGGAAAAGACCTCCGTCGTCAGGCTGCCGCGTGCCGTGTCCCGGACCATCCCCACTCCGCTCAGATCGTGTACGCCACCCGTCACCGCCGTCGCTCCCGCCCATCCGACGGGCCACTGGGCGCCCCGTCCCTTAAACGCCGGGTGAAGCGCCCGCGCCGTCCTGTCGGCGTGGGTAACGAAACCTTGCCGATCCGCGGGGCAGGATCGCCGGCGCACGCCCGGAGGTCCGATGTCCACAGCCCGCCGCCACCGCCTGTTCGAGGCCGGGTTCCGGACCATCGCGGCCACGGGCGCCGACCGCTGGCTCGCGCCCCTGGCGCGGGGCCGGGGCGTGATCCTCACCTTCCATCACGTCCGCCCCGAGGCGCCGGGCGCCTACGCCCCGAACCGGCTGCTCGCCATCACGCCGGCCTTCCTCGATCACGTCCTCACCACCCTCAGGCGGCGCGGGTTCGCGGTGATCGGCCTCGACGCGGTGCCGGACCGGCTCGCCGGGACGGCGGGCGCGCCGTTCGCCGTCCTCACCTTCGACGACGGCTACCGCGACAATGTCGAGCACGCTGCCCCGATCCTGCGGCGCCACGGCGTGCCCTGGACCCTGTTCGTGACGAGCGACTTCGCCGGGGGGCGCGGGCGCCTGTGGTGGCTCGAACTGGAGCGGGCCATCGGCCGCCTCGGGCGGGTGCGCCTGCCCGGAACGGCCATCGACCTGCCGGCGGGCAGCGACGCCGAGAAGTCGCACGCGTTCGAGGCCGTCTACCGCCACCTGCGGGCCGGGCCGGAGGCGGCGCTCCTCGCGGCCATCGCCGATCTCTGCGGGCGGGCGGGCCTGCGGCCGGGCGATCTGGCGGCGGAGCTCTGCCTGACCTGGGACGACCTGAGGAATTTGGCCCGCGACCCGATGGTCACCTTCGGCGCCCATACGGTGAGCCACCCGATGCTCGCCAAGCACGACGCCGCGACCCTGCGCCGGGAGGTGGAGGCGGGCCGCGACCGCCTCATGCGCGAACTCGGCCGCCCCGTGCGGCACCTGTCCTATCCCGTGGGCGACCCGACCTCCGCCGGCCCCCGGGAATTCGCCCTGGCGCGGGACCTCGGCTTCGCCACGGCGGTGACGACGCGCCCGGGCCACCTGTTCGCGGGCCATGCCGACCACCTCCACGCCCTGCCGCGGGTGTCGGTGAACGGCTGCCACCAGAGCCCGGCCGCCCTCGCGGCCCTGCTCTCCGGGGTGCCGTTCCTCGCCTGGAACCGGGGGCGGCGGCTCAACGTCGGCTGAGCGGATCTTCGTTTCGGATCAGGGGGATGCGCGGTCAGCGCCGGCGGTGGCGGCGATAGGAGCGCGACCCGCCGCCGGTGTCGAAGCTGGCGCTCTGGCGGCCGTGGCGGGTGTAGCGCCCGCGCCGTCCGCGCCGGCCGGTCTCCGCCAGGGCCGGCAGGGCGGCGGCGATGCCGGGCGGGATGGCGGCGAGCGCCGTCGCCACGGAGGCCGAGGCGGACGCGGCGCCCTCGGCGAAGCCCCCGGCGACGTTCTTGGCGGCCGGGCCGAACATCGCCAGGCACTGGTTGTAGGCGAGATCGTTCTTCAGGCGCTCGCACTCGCCCACCGAGCGCGGGGCGCCCTGGGCCAGGGCGAGGGTCGGGGCGAGGAGGGTCAGGAGGACGACGGCCGGACGAATGAGCATGGTGCGGGGGATCGACCTTCGGCACGGGCGGTTCGGGGAGCGGGACCGTCTGTGCCCCCGGAGTGCGGCGAAATCCCGACGCGCCGGGTTTCGGGGCCGCATCGGCCGTGTCCGAGGCTCAGGTCTCGGGATCGGGCCGCTGCATCCAGCGGATGAGGGGCATCAGGGGGACGATCCAGGCGATGCCGAGAATGGCGTAGAGCACCGCCTGCACCGGAGCGGGGGTCTGCGAGATGCGGCTGTCGGCGAGCGCCATGGCCAGCGGCGCGTAGACGATGACGAAGGCCAGCATCGTGATGGTGCCGATCAGGGAGCGGGTGCGGCGGCGCATCGGCCTTCTCCTCGGGCGGTCTTGCAGGAAAATCGGCGGCCCGGAGCCGGGGGTAAGCCCGGCGCGCGCGCGGCGCAATGCGCCGGTCCGTCGCCGGAACGGAACGGCGCACGCCCCCCCATGCGCCGGAGGCGCCGTCACAGTTCGGTCGGGGGCGCCGTCGCGGTTCGGCCGGGCGCGCCGTCACAGTTCGGCGGAGCGGCCCGACAATTCGGCCCGGAGCTGGCGCGCCGCCTCCAGCAGGGCCCCGTCGCGGCGGCGGCGGGGCCGGGGCACCGTGACGGTCACCTCCGCGGCGACCCGGCCGGGGGCGCCGGCCAGGACCACGACCCGGTCGGCGAGGGTGACGGCCTCGTCGATGTCGTGGGTGACGAACAGGATGGTCTTGCCCGTGGCGGCCTGGATGCGCTGGAGCTCGTCCTGGAGGCCTTCGCGGGTGAAGCTGTCGAGGGCCGAGAACGGTTCGTCCATGAGCAGCACGTCGGGGTCGACGGCCAGCGCCCGGGCGATGGCGACGCGCTGGCGCTGGCCGCCGGAGAGCTGGTGCGGCCAGCGCTGGCCGAGGTCTGCGAGGCCGACGAGGGCCAGCATCTCGGCCGCCTTGGCAAGGCGCTGGGCCTTGGACAGGCCGCTGCCCTCGAGGCCGAAGGCCACGTTGGCGACGACCCGGCGCCACGGCAACAGGCGGGCGTCCTGGAACACCAGGGCCATGGGCGTGCGGCAGCCGGGGCGGGGCTCGACGCGCACGGTGCCGGCGCTGGGCTTGGCGAGCCCGATGAGCACCCGCAGCACCGTCGACTTGCCGACCCCGGATTCGCCGACGATGACCAGGAACTCGCCCCGCGCGATGGTGAGGTCGAGGTCGGCCAGGATGGTGTTGCGCACCCCCTCCCGCTCGTAGGCGAGGCTCAGACCGTGGATGGCGATGATGGGCATGCTCACGCGCGCCACCGCAGGAGCCGGCCCTGGAGGGCGACGAAGCCGGTGTCGAACAGGCCGTAGAGGCCGGCCATGGTGAGCATGTAGACGACCACGATGTCGGTGGAGAGGAGGCTGGAGGCCTGCATCATCCGCGCGCCGACGCCCGGCACGCCAAAAATCTCGGCGGCGACCACGGCCATCCAGGCCTGGCCCAGGGCGGTGCGCAGGCCCACGAGGATGCCCGGGGTGGCGGCGGGCAGCAGGATCTTGGTCAGCCGCGCCCACGGCGAGCGGAAGCCGAAGGCCTGGGCCACCTCGACGAGGTCGCGGTCGACCCCGCGCACGGCGCCTTGCGTCGCAAAGAACACGATCCAGAACACGCCGATGGCGATGATGAATACCGCGGCCGAGGGCTGGACCCCGAACCAGATGATGGCGAACGGCACCCAGGCGAGGCCGGGGATCGGCCGCAGCAGGCGCACGATCCAGGCGGTGACGGCCTCGAACCCCGAGAACATGCCGCTGAGGAGGCCCAGCCCGATGCCGGCCCCGGCGCCCACGGCGAGGCCGACGACGTAGTGACTCAGGCTCGACCACACCGCCTCGCCCCAGACCCCGAGCGCGATCTCCTTCAGGAAGGCGGCGGGAATCGTGCTCGGCGGCGGCAGGAAGGCCGGGTTGATGAGGCCGAGGCGCGGCATCGCCTCCCAGAACACCAGGAAGGCGGCGAGGCCGAGGGCGGAGAGCGCCGTGGCGCGGAACGCGGGCATGCGGGTCAGGCGGGGGCGCGGGTCAGCGCGCCGTCGCCTTCTCGTAGGGGCGCGGATCGAACAGGCCGTCGAGGGGCACGTCCTTCTCCAGCGTGCCGATGGAGACCTGATAGGCCTGCATGGCCTTGGTGGCCTCGACGATGGCGCGGGGATCGGCGGTGAACTTCGCCGCCGGCGAGGTGATGGCCTTCTGGATGGTGGCGAGATCGGTGATGCCCTTGCCCAAAGCCGCCTCGACGGGCTTCGCCGCCCGGGCCGGATCGGACTTCAGCAGGTCCGTCGCCTTCACCACGGCCCTGACCAGGCCCTCGACGGCGGCCGGGTTCTTGTCGGCGAAGGCGCCGAACACGCCGACCACGGTGCCGGGCTGGTTCGGGAACATCTCGCCCCCGGTGGCGATGAGGGTGATCGCCGGGTTGCGCTGCTGGACGATGGTGAGGGCCGGCTCGCGGATGGAGGCGCCGTCGACGGCCCCGGCCAGCACCGCCTGCTGGGTCGCGTCGATGCCCATGGCGACGACCTCGGCGTTGGCCTTGTCGGCCTTGGCGACCTGCCACAGCCAGTGCTGCAGGGTGGTGTTGGGCACCGAACCCGCCGGCTGGGTGGCGAGGCGCGCCGCGCGGCCCTCCTTGGCCTTGAACCGGGCGAAGGCCTCGGCCTGGCTGGCGCCGCCGGCGAAGTAGGGGGCGAGCTTGGGGCCGGCCACGAACACCATCTCCTCGATGGCGGTGGCGGCCACCACCCGGACGTCGATGCCCTTGGAGCGGGCCACCGCCAGGGGGGCGACGCCGGCGACGTAGACGTCGATGGTGCCGGATGCCAGGGCCTGGATCATGTTGGGGCCGGATTCGAAGGTGGTGAAGCTGGGGGTGAGGCCCGCCTCCTTGAGCCAGCCCTCGCCGTTGGCGACGAAGATCGGGGCGGCGCCCACGACCGGGATCACGCCGATGCGCACGGGCACGGGGGCGGGGCTCTGGGCCGAGGCGACGCCCGTCAGGGACAGCAGCAGGGCGAAAGCGGGCAGCAGGCGCATCGGTCAGGTCCGGTCAAAAGGCGTCGAGAAGGGTGGCCGACGGCGCGGGGTGCCCAGGAGGCGCCCGCGCGGGATCGTCCGGGCCTTGGCACGGGGCGCCGGGGCACGCAAGAATTTGCTCGCTCCTGCCCGGCACCGCCGCGCGATTGGGAAGATCCCTCTCCGGCGGCGGGGGCGGGGAGGGGGCGGTTCTGCCGCGGACCACGCGGTCCCGGGCGCCGGTCACGGGAACGCGAGCGGTCGGCCCCCGTTATCCCCCCGCCGCGGCCACCGGGCCGGCGGCGGCACCAGAATCGGGATACCGTACCATGAGCCTCCTCGGCAGCATCGTCAGCAAGATCCTCCACCCCTTCGGAGGCGGCGACGCCCAGGCCAAGCCCGCCGACGCCCCGGCCTCCACCGGCAGCTCCGATGCCCCCGCCTCGACCGGCACGGCCACGGGCGGGTCCGTCGCGGCCGGCTCCGTCGACGTCGAGGAGGTGCTGAACGGCATGGCCGCCAAGAACGGCCAGAGCCTCAACTGGCGCACCTCCATCGTCGACCTGATGAAGCTCCTCGACCTCGACTCGAGCCTCACCGCCCGCAAGCAGCTCGCCGACGAGCTCCACTACACCGGCGACAAGGAGGATTCCGCCTCCATGAACGTCTGGCTGCACAAGCAGGTGATCAAGAAGCTCGAAGAGAACGGCGGCAAGGTCCCGGCCGACCTGAAGGATTGATTTTTTCGACCGGGTCCGCGGCGTCGTCGCGCCCGAACCGTTAAGGCCCGGTCGCCCCTGTGGCGGCCGGGCCTTTTGCTTTCGGAGGATCGGACGGCCGCTCGACCTCGAACGCGATCCCGAGCCCCGGATGCGGGGCGGAGCAGGATCGCGAACCCCATCGGCACGATCCGGCACACGAGGCCGCTGCCCATCGTCCGCGGGCAGGGCGATGGCATCTGGAGTTTTCCCGGTGCGCGGACGAGGGGGCGTAGGGCTTCGCATGACCGCGCCAGACTTCCTCTCCTGAAAGGCAGCGCGATCGCAGATGAACCATGACCGGCCCCGTCTCCTTCCGGGCTACCGCATTCACCCATCGGGCGGTTAGCGCGGGTCCCCTCTCCTGAAAGGAGAGGGACAGGGTGAGGTGTGCGAACTCTCCGAAAAGGTCCCACACCTCACCCCAACCCTCTCCTTCCAGGAGAGGGAGCCCGTCGCGACCGTTCGAAGCGCCGTGCTTCTCTGATCGAGCGCCGAGAAAACGCATCTGCGATCGCCCTGCCCGGAAGGAGAGGGACAGGGTGAGGTGTGGGACTTTTTCGGAGAGTCCACGACCCTCACCCCAACCCTCTCCCAAACAGGAGAGGGGCCCGTCGCGGGTGTTCGAAGCCTCTTGGGTCTGTTCGAGCGTCGAGAAAACCCATCTGCAATCGCCCTGGTCCGCAGCGGGAGCGTGCGAATTTCAGCGGAACGGTCCCGTCCGATGTACGATAGCGTACAAGATTCATCGTCCTCGACTTGGTCTTGCCACTTTCATTCCTTTTCTTATGACGCATTCCGTATTATAAATATTGGGCGTAAGCCGAAAGTGGCGACCGAATTGTTCTGAGATTTTCAGCGATAAACCTGGTTTCGGCAGATGAAGCACATTGCGGAGACGAACAACGAGAATAAAAGATGTCGGGAGATAATCGGTCGTATTGCGGCGGAACTCGGCTGCTCGACGGAAATTTTTCTTGAGGAATCGTTGAATGAGTTGGATCAGACCTCGGAACTGCTGAAGCTGTGGCTGTCCATCGGTAATATTCAGGACCGTGCAAAAGTCCTGACGTATGCGCGGACGATCGCGGCACAGATTCCGCCTTCGAAAGCGGCCTAGGGACACGCGTCAAGCGCCGCATCGGGGTCCGTCCCAAACGCCCGCTGCGCCGTGGCGTCCACGGGCGCGAACCCGCGGGGCTCGGGCGTTTCGTGAGGCACGCCAAGCCCCCTCCGGCCTCGCCGATCCCGCGACCTCACTTCGCACACGCGATTCTCGGGGCGTGGCGCGCCGCGTCTTCGGCGCGCGCGTCCCGTTGGGCGGCTTCCTGTCCGAGTTGCCACAGGAGGGCGCGCGTCATGGCGATCATGGCCGGCGTGCCGGTCTCGACGACGGCGGCATTCGCCCTGAGACAGGCATCGACCATGGTATCGAATTTCTTGCCGTCATCCATGTTTTTCAGCCTTCTATTGAAGACCTAACATGCCGAAATCACTTTAAGTTGCAATGAATCATCGCGGAGTACTGATCGTTTTTAAGACAATATTCCATCAATTGATGGGTTTGTGCGAATTCGAGAAGTTCGATTGTGCACAACTTGAAGATTTTCATCCTGAAGGTCGATGAAGTTCTTGTGGTGCTCCGGCGGCACGCCATCCATCGCGGCGAAAGTTGCGGCGGCGCCGGCCTGTTCGCCCCGTAAGCTGTCCGAACCGGTCACGGGTGACCCCGCGCGGACGGCCGGGCCGCCGATCGATGATGGCGGGGGGCGAAGGGCCCGTTCGGCGTTCGCGGGCGCGCCGCCCCTCCGCCGTCCGGGGCGCCGCGCGACCGATCAGGACCGGGTCAGGAGGCGGTTCTGGCGCAGGTCGAGGTGGTGGGCGATGAAGCGGCCGAACGGCGCCGTGGCCTGGCTCTGGCGCCGCCGTGCGAACGTCCCGTGGACCCGCTCCAGGGCCAGGATCCGCTCCGTCGGCGTGGAGCAGGACACCTCGAGCACGTCGAGGGCGGCATCCACCGTCGCGATCATCGCGGAATCGGTGATCGCCGAGGCGGCATCGATGGCGTGGACGCAGAGGCGGACGGGTTTCATCCGCACGGTATCGCACATCCGTGTGACGGTCCGATACGGGGGGACCGATAGGGGCGCCGGCTCACGCCAGCCGCTGCCCCAGCCGCCCCGCCAGGTCCTGGATGTACTGGAACGCCGTGCGGCCCGAGCGCGAGCCGCGGGTGGTGGCCCATTCCAGGGCCTCGGCCCGGACGGTGTCGGGGTCGGCGGTCAGGCTGTGGCGGGCGACGTAGGCGCGGACCATGGCGAGGTACTCGTCCTGGCTGCACTTGTGGAAGCCGAGCCACAGGCCGAAGCGGTCGGACAGGGACACCTTCTCCTCCACGGCCTCGCCGGGGTTGATGGCCGTGGAGCGCTCGTTCTCGACCATGTCGCGGGCGAGCAGGTGCCGGCGGTTGGAGGTGGCGTAGAACAGCACGTTGTCGGGCCGGCCCTCGATGCCGCCGTCCAGCGCCGTCTTGAGGGACTTGTACGAGGTGTCGTCGCCGTCGAACGACAGGTCGTCGCAGAACACGATCCAGCGGTGCCCATCGCCCCGCAGGGTCGCCATGAGGTCGGGCAGGGCCTCGATGTCCTCGCGGTGGATCTCCACGAGTTTCAGGGGAAGGGCGTCGCCGCGCTCCGCGTTGATCTCGGCGTGCACGGCCTTGACCAGGGACGACTTGCCCATGCCGCGGGCGCCCCACAGCAGGGCGTTGTTGGCCGGCAGGCCGGCGGCGAAGCGCCGGGTGTTCTCGGACAGGGTGTCGCGGGCCCGGTCGATGCCCGTGAGCAGGCCGATGGCGACGCGGTTGACGCGGGGCACCGGGATCAGCCGGCGCTCGGGCCCCCACAGGAAGGCGTCGGCCGCCGTGACGTCCACCGCCGGCCGGGCCGGGGGCGCGGCCCGCTCCAGGGCGGCGGCGATGCGCTCCAGCACGGGCAGCAGATCGGGGTGAAGGGGTTCGTGCGGGGCCGGGTCGGTGGCAGAGGTCATCGCGAAAGGTCCTTCGGGCGGGCGCGGGGGCCGGTTTAGGGCAAATCCGCCGAAAAATCAGGGTCCCCGGGGCAGGGGGCTTGCGCCCCGGACCGTTTCGCCCCAGGCCCACGCCGTTGCTTTCACTTAGGCCGTGGCTATAGTCCGCGCGCTTTTTCGACAGGCCCGCACGCCCCCTCGCCCGAGGGGATCGGGGCCGTTTCCTTGAGGAGTCACGCGCTTGATCACCCCCGCCTTCGCGCAAGGGGCCGCCGCGGCCGCTGGCGGAGCGGACATCGCCTTGCAGGTGGTGCCGTTCGTCCTCATCTTCGTCATCATGTACTTCCTGATCCTCCGCCCGCAGCAGCGCCGCGTGAAGGAGCATCAGAGCATGGTCAAGAATGTGCGCCGCGACGACACCGTCGTCACCACCGGCGGCATCGTCGGCCGCGTCACCAAGGTCGCCGACGACGCCTCGGAGATCGAGGTCGAGATCGCGCCCAACGTCCGCGTCAAGGTCGTCCGCACCATGATCGCGGAGGTCCGGGTCAAGGGCGCCCCGGTCAAGGCCGCCTAGGACCACGCCCGAGGGGCCGGCGTCCCGTGCCGGCCCCGCCATCGAGACACAGGACCGGCGGATGCTGCGCTTTTCGCGAACCAAGATCGTCACGACGCTGGCCGTCATCCTCCTCGGCCTGAGCCTCGCCGTGCCGAGCTTCTTCTCGGCCGATCAGCGCAAGGGCTTCATGGCGGGGCTGCCGGGCTGGTTCCCGAGCTGGATCGTGCCGACCCGCGCCATCGTGCTCGGCCTCGATCTGCAGGGCGGCTCGCAGCTCCTCCTCGAAGTCGACCAGAACGAGCTCGTCGCCTCGCAGGCGAAGGCGCTCCGCGACGACGTCCGCCGCATCCTCCAGACGGAATCGGCCCGGGCCGAGGGCGGCATCCAGCTGCTGCAGCGCGGCGTCCAGATCCGCATCCCCGACGCGGCGGCGCGGGCCAAGGTGCTGCCGAAGCTGCGCGAGCTCGCCCAGCCCATCGCCAACCCCCTCGTCGGCCAGGGCGCCGGCCGCACCCTCGACATCACCGAGCAGCCCGACGGCGCCGTCCGCCTCGTGCTGACCGATGCGGGCATCACCGAGCGCACCCGCCGCGCCGTGAGCCAGGGCATCGAGGTCATCCGCCGCCGCCTCGATTCCACGGGCACCACCGAGCCGTCGATCCAGCAGCAGGGCGCCGACCGCATCCTGATCCAGGTGCCGGGCGAGCAGAACCCCGAGCGCCTCGAGAAGCTCCTGGGCAGCACCGCCAAGCTCGAATTCCGCATGCTGTCCGACTCGGCCGGCGGCGACGTCGACATGCTGCCGTCCAAGGACGAGAAGGGCGCCAAGGTCCCCGTCGAGCGCCGGGTCATGGCCGATGGCGGCGACCTGACCGACGCCCAGCCGGCCTTCGACCATCAGACCCAGGAGCCGATGGTCAGCTTCAAGTTCAACCTGAAGGGCGCCCAGCGCTTCGGCCAGGCCACGGCCGAGAATGTCGGCCGCCGCATGGCCATCGTGCTCGACAACGAGGTGGTGTCGGCGCCCCGCATCAACACGCCTATTACCGGCGGCTCGGGCCAGATCACCGGCAACTTCACCGTGGCCCAGGCCAACGACCTCTCGGTGCTGCTCCGCGCCGGCGCCCTGCCGGCGAAGTTCACCGTGGTCGAGCGCCGCGTCGTCGGCCCCGGCCTCGGCCGCGACTCGATCCAGGCCGGCAAGCTCGCGACCCTCGTCGCCGGGGCGCTGGTCATCGTGTTCATGTTCGCCACCTACGGCGTGTTCGGCTTCTTCGCCAACATCGCCCTCATCGTGCATGTGGGCCTCATCCTCGGCCTGATGTCGGTGCTGGAGGCCACCATGACGTTGCCCGGCATCGCCGGCATCGTGCTCACCATCGGCACGGCGGTGGATTCCAACGTGCTGATCTACGAGCGCGTGCGCGAGGAGGTGCGGGCCGGTCGCTCCATCGTCTCGGCCCTGCAGGCGGGCTTCGACAAGGCCTTCGCCACCATCATCGATTCGAACTCGACCATGGCCATCGCCGCCCTGATCCTGTTCTTCCTCGGCTCCGGCCCGGTGAAGGGCTTCGCCGTCGTGTTCATCCTCGGCATCCTCACCACGGTCATCACCGCCGTGACCCTGACCCGCATGATGATCGCCCTGTGGTACAATATCGCCCGGCCGAAGGCCTTGCCGTTCTGAGAAGAACTCCCGTTCGGCCCTGAAACGAATCCGAGACCGATCATGCGTCTGCTCCGCCTCTGGCCCGACGAATCGCATTTCGACTTCATGCGCTTCCGGCGGTTCACCTTCCCGCTCTCGGCGTTCATGTCGGTCGCCACCGTGATCCTGTTCCTCACGGTCGGCCTCAACTTCGGCATCGACTTCAAGGGCGGCACCCTCGTCGAGCTCCAGGCCAAATCCGGCACGGCCGATGTCGGGGCCGTGCGCCATACGGCCAACGGGTTCGGCTTCGGCGAGACCGAGGTGCAGGAGCTCGGCGGCCAGGGCACCATCCTGGTGCGGTTCCCGCTCCAGGCCGGCGAGCAGGGCCAGACGGCGGTGATGCAGAAGGCCCACGCCTCCTTCGACGCCGACTACGAGTTCCGCCGCACGGAGACCGTGGGGCCGCGCGTCTCGGGCGAACTCGTCCAGTCCGGCACCATCGGCGTGGTGCTCTCCGTCCTCGCCGTGCTGTTCTACCTGTGGTTCCGGTTCGAGCGCGAACTCGCCCTCGGGGCGATTGTGGGCACCCTCCACGACATCGTGCTCACCATCGGCATCTTCGTCATCACCCGCATCGAGTTCAACATGACCTCGATCGCCGCGATCCTGACCATCGTGGGCTACTCGCTCAACGAAACAGTCGTGGTGTTCGACCGGACCCGCGAGCTCATGCGCCGCTACAAGACGATCCCCACGGTGGAGCTCCTCAACCTCTCCATCAACTCCACCATGTCGCGCACGGTGATGACGGCGACCTCCGCCTTCCTGTCCCTGCTCGCCCTGGTGCTGTTCGGCGGCGAGGCGATCAAGGGCTTCGCCATCGTGATGCTGGCCGGCGTCGTCATCTGCACCTACTCGGCGATCTTCGTCTCGACGCCGGTGCTGATCTACCTCGGCCTCATGCTCTCGGGGGTGAAGGCGCAGGCCGCCCGGCCGGGCGGGCGCGTGCCGCAGGCGGCGGAGTAGCGCATGGCAGCCGGCAGCCTCCACGACGGCTACGTTCCCGGCCGCCACATCATCGACGCCTACGGCAATGGCGGCTTCCGCTTCGCCGAGATGTCCCATCGCGGCTCGATCCTGATCCTGCCGTCGGGCATCCGCGCCTGGGACCCGGTGGAGGCGAAGGCCATCGACCGCAATGCCCTCCGGCCCGTGGTGGCGGAGGGGGCGGGGATCGAGCTCCTCCTCGTCGGCACCGGCCTCGACATCGCCCCCTTCCCCGACGGCCTGCGGCGCTGGCTCAAGGAGGCCGGCATCGGCCTCGACGTGATGCAGACCGGAGCGGCGGCGCGGACCTACAACATCCTCATGGCCGAGAACCGCAAGGTCGCCGCCGCCCTGGTGGCGGTCGCATGACCGACACGGACACCCGCCCCGGCACGGCCGGCGGCCTCGCCTTCGCGTTCGGGCATTGCGAGGCCCTGGTGAAGGCGGGCGACCCCGACCGCTACTTCGCCACCCTGTTCGCCCCGGCGGCGTTCCGGCCGCACCTGTTCGCCCTCGTCGCCTTCAGCCTCACCATCGCCCGCACCCGCGAGGCCGCGTCCAACCCCATGGCCGGCGAGATCCGCCTGCAATGGTGGCGCGACGCCCTCCAGGGCGAGGCCCGCGGCGACGTGAAGGCCAACCCCGTGGCCGCCGCCCTCGACGACGCCATCGTCAAGCGCAAGCTCGGGCGCCAGCCCTTCGTCGACCTCATCGATGCCCGGGTCTTCGACCTCTACGACGACCCGATGCCCCGGGTGAACGACCTCGAGGGCTATTGCGGCGAGACCGCCTCGGCCCTCATCCGCCTCGGCGGCCTCGTTCTGTGCGACGGGGCCGAGCCCGGCGGCGCGGCGGCGGCCGGCCATGCCGGCGTCGCCTACGGCATCACCGGCCTGCTGCGGTCCCTGCCATGGCATGCCCGCGGCGGGCAGGTCTATCTCCCGGCCGACATCCTCAAGACCTACGGCGTCACCCGCGAGGACGTGGTGACGGGCCGCGGCGGCCCCGGCCTCGTGCGCGCCTGCGCCGACCTCCGGGCCCTGGCCCGCCGCCACCTCAAGGCCTACGAGGCCGCCCGCAGCACCATCGCCCCGGCGGCGCGGGCCGCCTTCCTGCCCGTCGCGTTGGTCGAGCCCTACCTCGCCGCCATGGAACGGCCGGGCTACGACCCGCTCAACACCCTGATCGAAATCCCGCGCTGGCGAAGGTTGTGGCGGTTGTGGCGGGCGTCGCGGGGGGCGGCCTGAAGAATCCCGGTCGCCGCGGCCCTACGGGGCCGGGTGTGGCAGCGCGCCTCCGTACCGTCTCCCGATCGCGACAGACCGAGCGGTCGCGACCGGCTTCGTCGCCCTCCGGGCCGGGCGATCCCCGATGAGGGTCGCGGTCTGAAACCGCCGCAGAAATCCGCTGCCGAAGCGGCGGAGTCCCCGCTGCGCATCCCTTCGCCCCTCGGCGATCGGCATGAGCCCCCGAACGGATCGAACGAAACCGGATGAGACGATCGCCCGACCTGCGCCCGCTCGGCGCCGGGGAGGGACACCGGTCGCCCTCCGGCGACTCTCTTTTGGTGCGCAATTTTCGCATTTTGGTTGAGTCTGGATGCAAAATAAACATCGTATTAAGTGGCCATCGGCGATTGTGACGTCCGTTGATCCGATTGGGTAGAACAGACCAAGACATCGTGTCGGTCTGTTGCCGCGTTGCCTGTCGGATATCCATGAAGGCAGGTTCAGATGTTCTTCAGCAAGATGGACAACGCGAAAACGGATGCGGCGGCGAAGATCGCCGCCATCGAGCGATCACAGGGCGTGATCGAATTCGATCTCGACGGCACCGTCCTTCGCGCCAACGAAAACTTCCTGGCCGTGCTCGGCTACGGTCCGGACGAGGTCGAGGGCCGGCATCACAGCCTGTTCGTCGCGCCCGAGGTCCGGGACAGCCCGGCCTATGCCGCGTTCTGGGAGAAGCTCCGGGGCGGCGCGTTCCAGGCCGGGCAGTTCGGACGCATCGGCAAGGGCGGGCGCAAGGTCTGGATCGAGGCGTCCTACAACCCCATGCTCGATGCCCGGGGCCGGCCCTACAAGATCGTCAAGTTCGCCACCGACATCACCGACCGGACGGCACGGGACGCGGATCGGCAGGGGCAGATCGAGGCCATCGACAAGGCGCAGGCGGTCATCGCCTTCGACCTCGACGGCCGGGTGACGGAGGCCAACGCGAACTTCCTCGCCGTCGTCGGCTACACCCTGGAGGAGATCGCCGGGCAGCACCACAGCCTGTTCGTCGAGCCCGCCCTGCGCGACAGCCCCGCCTACGCCGCCTTCTGGGCCGGCCTGCGCCGGGGCGAGCACCAGACCGGACAGTTCAAGCGCCTCGGCAAGGGCGGGCGCGCCGTCTGGATCGAGGCGTCCTACAACCCGATCCTCGATGCCAACGGCCAGCCGACCCGGGTCGTGAAGTTCGCCACCGACATCACCGCGCAGGTCGCGCTCCTGGCCGACCTCGAACGGCTCATCGAGCGGAATTTCGGCGCCATCGACCAGGCCGTCCTGCGCTCGTCCGAGGAGTCGCGCGCCGCGTCCCAGGCCGCCGGCACCACCGCGGGCAACGTGCAGACCATGGCGGCGGCGGCCGAGGAACTCGCCGCCTCCGTCGAGGAGATCGCCCACAGCATGAGCAAGGCCCGGACGGCGACGGACGCGGCCCGCGCCCAGGTCGACGCGGCCGGCACCCTGACCCAGCGCCTGACGACGGCGGCGACGGCCATGACCGGCATCGTGGCCCTGATCCAGACCATCGCCAGTCAGATCAACCTGCTGGCGCTGAACGCCACCATCGAGGCGGCCCGGGCCGGTGAGGCCGGGCGGGGCTTCGCCGTGGTGGCGCAGGAGGTCAAGAACCTCGCGGCCCAGGCCGCCCGGGCCACGGACCAGATCGCCCGGGAGATCGACAGCGTGCAGGCCGCCTCCGACGAGGTGGTCGGCGCCCTCGGCACGATCCAGGGCTCGGTGGGGACCATGCGGGACTACGTCGTGAGCACGTCCGCCGCCGTCGAGGAGCAAAGCGTGGTGACCCGCGAGATGTCGTCGAGCATGCAGGAGGCGGCCGACGCCGTCCGCGCCATCTCGCGGAACGTCACGACCATCGCGGCCTCGATCGGCGACGTCTCGCGCGCCGTGGACACGACGAAGGCGGCCGCCCGCGTCCTGGCCCGGTGAGGCGGGCGGCGCCCTCTAAAGGAGAGGGACCCGCGCTTTACCCCCGTGGCGCGGTGACGGGCTGACCGGCCGAGCCGATGGGCCGGAGAATCGTATCGTACCGTCGCCGTCCAAGCAGTTCGGTTGAACCGGCCGATCGCTGCAAGATGCGGTGAGGCACGGGTCCCCTCTCCTGGAAGGAGAGGGACAGGGTGAGGTGTGTGGATTCTCCGGAGAGTCCACGACCCTCACCCCAACCCTCTCCCAAACAGGAGAGGGGAAAACCCATCTGCGATCGCCCTGCCTGGAAGGAGAGGGAGCGGGGAGCGACCCCTCGATCCGAAGTGATCCGAGCCAAATCCGTCTCAGGCGGCCCGGACGTTGCCGAGGAACTGCTCGATCTCCGCGTGCAGGGTCCGCGACTGGCCGGCCAGGGCGTCGGCGGCCGTGGCCACGGCCGCGGCGACGGTGCCGGCGCCCTCCGCCGCCCGGGCGACCTCGGCGATGTCGGCGGTGACCCGGTCGGTCCCGGCCGAGGCCTCGGACATGCGGCGCACGATCTCCCGCGTCGTGGCGCCCTGCTCGGCGATGGCGCCGGCGATGCCCGTCGTCACCCCGCTCATGGCGTGGATCTGCTGCGTGATGTCGGCGATGGCCCCGGCCGCCCCGCCCGTCGCCGCCTGGATCGCCGCGATCTGACGGCCGATCTCCTCGGTGGCCCGCGCCGTCTGCGAGGCCAGTTCCTTGACCTCGGCGGCGACGACGGCGAACCCCCGGCCGGCCTCGCCGGCCCGCGCCGCCTCGATGGTGGCGTTCAGCGCCAGGAGGTTGGTCTGGCCCGCGATGGTCGAGACCAGGCCGACCACGTCGCCGATCCGGGTCGCGGCCTGGGACAGGGCCGCCATGGTCTCCCCCGTGCGGGAGGCGGCGTCGACGGCCGTCGACGACATCCCGGACGCCTGCGCCGCCCGCCGGCCGATCTCCCCCACCGTCGCGCCGAGGTCGTCGGCCGCCGCCGCCACGGCGGTGACGTTGCCGGCCGTCAGCTGCGCGGCGCTCGCCGCGCTGGTGGAGCGCTGCGCCGTGCCCGCCACGGCCTGCCGCAGGGTGCCGGACGCGCCCTGCAGGCCGGTCACCGCCTCGGCCACGTGGGCGACGATCCCGCCGACGGAGCGCTCGAACCGGTCGGCGAGGTCGCGCAGGAGGGCGCGCCGGGCCTGTTCCTCCCGCAGGCGCGCGGCCTCGGTGGTCTCGAGCCGGCGCGCCGCCTCCGCCAGGGACATGTCGCGGATCGCCACCACGGCCCGGGCGATGGCGCCGATCTCGTCGCGGCGGGTCGCGGCGGCGAGGTCGACGTTCGTGTCCCCGCCGGCGAGGCGGGCGGCGTCGGCGGTCAGCCGCACCAGGGGCCGCGCCAGGGTTCCGGCGAGCCACCAGGCCGTGCCCGCCCCGGCGAGGACCATGCCGGCCCCGAGGCCGAGCATCGCCCACAGCTTCCGGGCCGTCGCCGCGCGGGTCGCCGCGATCCCGGCCCGGGCATCCTCGGCGGCGAGGGCCACGGCCTCGTCGAAGCGGCTCCGCAGGCGCCGGCCCTGCTGGGTCATGCGCTCCAGGGTCGGGACCTCCCGGGCCGCCCGGAGGCCGAGGAGGATCTCCGCGTCCCCGCGCCACCGCCCCGCCTCCGTCTCGGCGCTGCGGGACAGGGCCCGCATCCGCTCGGACAGGGCGGCGTCCGTCAGGCGCCCGAGCAGGGCCGTCAGACCGTCGCCCGCCGCGCGGAACTCGGCGGCGATGGGCGCCATGTCGAGGAGGTCGGTCATGGCGCTCACCCGCGCCACCAGATCCTCCATGCGGCGGAACCGGTCGCGGGCCGCCCGGCTCGCCTCGTTGGCCTCGGTGGTGCGCTCGGCGAGGCTGGCGAGGTCGCCCACGGCGCCGAGGCCGATGAGGCCGGTGGCGCCGGACAGGAGGCCCGCCAGGACCATGAAGCCGAGGAGCGGAAGCAGGATCGTGGAGCGGATCGACATGGTGGGGGCGCGGTCCCGTCTCGGAATCAGGTCGGGGGAGTCTTCAGTTCGGCAGGTTCGGCAGGGCGGTCTGGGTCTGCTCCGCCGTCAGGGAGCGCAGGAAGGCGATGAGGTCCGCGCGCTCCTCGGGGCGGAGGCTGAGGGGCCGCATCAGCGGCGATTTCGAGGGCCGCGCCAGGCCGCCGCCCTCGTAGAAGGCGACGATCTCCTCGAGGTTGGCGAACTGGCCGGCATGGCCGAAGGGGGCGCGGTAGGTCAGGTTGCGCAGGCCCGGCGTCTTGAAGGCGTGCTTCGCCAGGGGCGCATCGGGCTCGAAGGCGGCGCGGCCGGGGTCCTTCGTCGGGAGGCCGAGGTCGTGGAACCGGTTGTCGGTGAAGTTCCACCCCGTGTGGCAGGCCGCGCAGCCGCCCTTGCCGGTGAACACCGCAAAACCCCGCTGGGCCGCGGGCGAGATCGCCGCGGCGTCGCCCTCGACCCAGCGGTCGAACGGCGCCCAGCCCGACACCACCGTCCGCTCGTAGGTGGCGATGGCGGTCAGGATGGTGTCCTGGGTGACGCCATCCTTGGGAAACAGCCGGCCGAACCACGCCGCGTAGTCCGGCGTGCCCTTGAGGCGGGCGATGATCTCGGGGAACTTGCCGTCCATCTCGGCATCGGCCGTGATCGGCCCCATGGCCTGGGTCTCGAGGTCGGGGGCGCGCCCGTCCCAGAACAGGATCGGAATCCAGGCGGCGTTCAGCACCGTCGGGGCTTTTCGCGCGAGGGGCTTGTTCGTCGCCCCGATGGCGCCGGGCACCGGGACCTCGAAGCCGAAGGACGGGTTGTGGCAGCTGGCGCAGCTGAGGTTCTGCTTGCCGCTCAGTCGCGGATCGAAGAACAGCATCTTGCCCAGCGTCGCCACCTGCGGTGAGAACGGCGCGGTCTCGGGGAACGGAATCGCCGACGGCCGCCGATACTGGGCCTTGAGGGCGTCGAGGTCATGGGCGCCGGCGCGGACGAGGCCGAGGGAAAGGAAGCCGACCGCGAACAACACGGCTCTCTGCACCAACGACATGCCGGGTTCCTGCATAAGACCTCCGATCGACACATCGGAAGCGCGATTACTTCATACCTTCACCCATACGGAGCGATATTTTAAGGAAACGTGAAGCAAAGACTCGATGAATTCGAGTTTGTATTGATGGTTCATGGCAAGACTAGAAGTAATGCTCGTGAGAACTCGGATCGGCGGCGCTGGTTTTTGGTTTGGACCGGATGGGTGGCCGCCGATGCGGTGGTTTGTCGAGGGCAGCATTCGCCCGGCATGAGGTTTCGCCAATCCTGTCGTCTGTCTTCGAAGTCATCCGCGTCGCCGGGGATTGCACGAGCCGGCGCACCGAAATCGGTGCGTCCAGGGCGGCGGTCCGGTCCGCGAACGCGAAAAGGGCGGCCCCGAAGGAGCCGCCCCGTATCCGTCACCCGTTCGCTGCGCAGTCCCGGCTTCAGCGTGCCTTGAGCGTCAGCTTCTTGGCGATCTCGAACATCTCCTCGGGGGCGTAATCCGGGGTGAAGGCGGAGGGCACGCCCGTGAGCTGGTGGATCTTGCCGCCGTCGGGCATGCCCTCGACCACGGAGAGTTCGCCCGGGGGATCGCCCGGCAGGGCCATCTCGCCGTCGCCCCAGATGCCGGCCATCTCCTTGTAGTCGTTCGGGCTGAAGGTATAGAGCCGGCGGTGCGAGCCCTCCTGCAGGTACTTCTGACACTCGGGGATCTTGTCGAGGTTGATGTTCGGGGTCGGCAGGAATTTTTCCAGCTCGACGCCGGTGATCTTCTTGAGCGCCAGGGCGTAGGCGTGGGCGTGGACCGAGCCGCGCACGAGCAGGTAGCCGCAGACCTCGCGGCCCGTCGGGTCGGTGAGGGTCTCGTAGACCCGGAGCTTGTGCAGGCGGGCGCCGCATTCGAGGTGGAAGTTGTGCAGCAGGTCGACCACCACGTTGCCCGTGGTGGTGATGAAATCGTTGTTCCACGAGGCGCCGTTGGAATTGACGGGCGTCACGCCGCCGCCGTTCGACAGGAACGCCGCCGCGAGGCGGATGTCCTTCATGTCCTCGAACGGCGCGCCCGAGATGTCGCCGCCGTCGCCCTTATCGCCGTCGTTGTCGGGGCCGTTGTTGAGCATGGCGACGCCGTTGCTCACGAGCTCGACGTGGCCGAGCTCCTCAGCCGTGATGGCGGCCACCAGGCTATAGAACGGGCGCAGCTTCGACTTGCTGCGGAAGTTGAAGCTCTGGAACATGTAGTTGCCCAGGGTCGACATCTCGCCGTACTTGCCGCCCAGCAGTTCCTGCAGGGCCGCGGCCGCGTTGGGATCTTTCCGCTTCGGCGCGGGAAGCTCGGCTTGGAGTTTGTCGACGCGCATGAACATGGGTTGGTCTCCGGTCGGGCTGGAAGGCGTCTCGGGGGAACCGGGCCTGCCCGGTCCTGTTCCGCCCTTGCGCCATGATCACGCAGGACCGGCCACGCTTGGAACCTTCCCGCCGGGGCAGGCGAAGCGGCGGTCCCGCCCCCGGCCCGGGCCGGGGTGTCCCGCCCGCAACTGCCTCTGAATACATCATTAACCCGCGTTGAGCCGGGTCCGGGCGTCTGCTAGCAACGTCGGCAACACCCCGGCGGGAGATCGGGGTCGCCTTGGGAGGACGCAGCCGTGAACACCGTCACCACCTGGAATCAGGTCTATGACCCGTTCGGGAGCCCCTGGCTCTCGACCCTGGCCGCCTCGCTGCCGGTCATCGCCCTCCTCGGCATGATCGCCAGCGGCAAGGTCAAGGCCCACATCGCCGCCGTCCTCTCCCTGGTCCTGGCCTTCTGCGTCGCCGTCTTCCTGTTCGGCATGCCCGCCGACCTCGCCACCCGCGCCTCCGGCTACGGCATCGCGCTCGGCCTGTTCCCCATCGGCTGGATCATCCTCAACGTCATCTTCCTCTACCGCCTGACGGTGGAGAAGGGCTGGTTCGCCACCCTGCAGCAATCCGTGGCGGGCATCACCACCGACCGGCGCCTGCAGCTGCTCCTCGTCGCCTTCGCCTTCGGGGCGTTCTTCGAGGGCGCCGGCGGCTTCGGCACCCCCGTCGCCGTCACCGGCGCCATCCTCATCGGGCTGGGCTTCTCGCCGCTGGCCGCCTCGGGCCTGTCGCTCATCGCCAACACCGCCCCCGTGGCCTACGGGGCGCTCGGCGCCCCCATCGCCGGCCTCGCCTCGGTGACGGGCTACGACCCCTACATCCTCGGCGCGATGATCGGCCGCCAGCTGCCGTTCTTCTCCGTGCTGGTGCCGTTCTGGCTCATCTGCGTGTTCGCGGGCTTCCGCGGCATGCTGCAGATCTGGCCCGCCATCCTCGTCTGCGGCGGCTCGTTCGCGCTCGCCCAGTTCGGCATCTCGAACTACGTCAACCCGTGGATCGTCGACATCGGCGCGGCGCTGGTCTCCATGGGCGCCCTGGTGCTGTTCCTGCGCTTCTGGCGCCCGGCCGTGATCTGGACCTCGCCGGCGCTCCGCGGCAACGATCCGTCCATCGGCTACGTCACCGTCGTGGACGGCCCCAAGGCCGCCGCCGCCACCCGCACCGCCACCTCCTCCGAGATCCTGCTGGCCTGGGTGCCGTGGATCATCCTCTCGGTGATCGTGGCGATCTGGGGCACCAAGTTCTTCAAGGACATCGTCGACCCGATCTTCATCTGGAACTATCCGGTGCCGGGCCTGCACAACGTCATCATGAAGGTGCCGCCGGTGGTGGCGACCGCCCATCCGGAAGCCGCGATCTTCAAGTTCGCCTACATGTCCTACACCGGCACCGGCGTGCTGTTCGCCGCCATCCTCTCGGGCCTGCTCATGCGGTTCTCGCCGTGGCGCCTCGTGACCGCCTACATCGAGACCATCTGGGTCCTGCGCTACTCGCTCATCACCATCTCGGCGATGCTGGCGCTCGGCGTGCTCACCCGCTACGCCGGCGTCGACGCCACGCTCGGTCTCGCCTTCGCGGGAACCGGCATCCTCTACCCGTTCTTTGGCACCCTGCTCGGCTGGCTCGGCGTCGCCCTGACCGGTTCGGACACGGCCTCGAACGTCCTGTTCGGCGGCCTGCAGAAGATCACGTCGGAGCAGCTCGGCCTGTCGGGCATCCTCATGGCCTCGGCGAACTCGTCGGGCGGCGTCATGGGCAAGATGATCGACGCCCAGTCCATCGTCGTCGCCTCCACCGCCACGGGGTATTTCGGCCAGGAGAGCAAGATCCTGCGCTTCGTGTTCTGGCACTCCATCGTGCTCGCCTGCCTCGTCGGCGTGCTGGTGATGCTCCAGGCCTACGTCTACCCGTTCACCGCCATGGTGATTCACCCGTAGGGGCCAACGCCCGACGCGCGCGAAACAGCCCGCTCCGGTTCGCCGGGGCGGGTTTTTTCATGCGCGGATCTTTTCCTGCGCGGGTCCTTTCGTGGCGGTGTCCGGTCGGGCCCCCGGACAGTGTGGCCGGATCGTCCGGGGCCGTCGCTGTCGCGGGGGCGGGCGGGCCTCTATCGCCGGGGTTCCACGCGAAAGGGACCCCGATGCCACGGACGACGCGAGGATGGGGCAGCGGGCTCCTCGGCATCCTCATCTTCAGCGCCTCCCTGCCGGCGACGCGAGTCGCCGTCGGGGGTTTTTCGCCCCTGTTCCTCACCGCGGCGCGGGCGGTGATCGCCGCGCTCCTCGGCGCGGGGCTGCTCCTGGCCCTGCGCCAGAAGCCGCCGGGGCGGGGCGACTGCGCCGCCCTGGCCCTGGTGGCCGTCGGGGTCGTGATCGGCTTTCCCCTGTTCACGGCCCTGGCGCTCCGGCACGTCACCGCCGCCCATGCGGTGGTGTTCGTCGGCCTGCTGCCGCTCGCCACCGCCGGGTTCGGCGTCCTGCGCGGCGGCGAGCGGCCGCGCCCGGCCTTCTGGCTGTTCTCCGTCGCCGGCGCGGCCACGGTGGCGGGCTTCGCCCTCGCCCAGGGCGGCGCCTTCGAAGGCAGCGATGCGCCCGTGGGCGACCTCCTGATGCTCGCCGCCATCCTGCTCTGCGGCCTCGGCTACGCCGAGGGGGCGACCCTGTCGCGGCGCCTCGGCGGCTGGCAGGTGATCTCCTGGGCCCTCGTCCTGGCCCTGCCCGCGATGGCGGCCCTGGCGCTGGCGACCCTGCCGGAAACCTGGCGCGGCATCGGCTGGCCGGCCTGGGCCGGCCTCGCCTACGTCTCGGTGTTCAGCATGCTCGTCGGCTTCGTGTTCTGGTATCGCGGGCTGGCGCTGGGCGGGATCGCGGGCGTCGGCCAGCTGCAGCTGCTCCAGCCGTTCTTCGGCCTGGCGCTGGCCGGCCTCGTCCTGCACGAGCCCGTGGCCTGGACCATGCCGGTCGCCGCCGGCCTCGTCGTCCTGTGCGTGGCGGGTGCAAAACGGTTCGCGTAAGCGCGGCGCGATGGGGTAGGGTGGCGGCGCCATGTTCAACCTCGCCGCCCGCTACTCCCTCGCCAAGCTCCCCGCCGTGGAGACCGCCCGCCTGCGCGTCGCGCCCCTGGTGCCGGGGGATGCCGAGGCCGTGCGGGCGCTCACCGACGATCCGGCCATCACCGGCGCCATCGACTTCCTGCCCGACCCCTTCACCCTCCAGGCCGCGCGCCAGCTCATCGGCCCGGCCAAGGTGAAGACCGACTGCTTCCTCGGTGCCAAGATCCGGGACGCGGCCCGGGACAACCCGCACTCCGGCGACCTCGTCGCCATCGTCGGCCTGCACCTGCGCGGCGACCACGCCGTCGAGCTCGGCTACTGGGTCGGCGGGTCGGCCCGGGGCCGGGGCTACGGCGCCGAGGCCGTGACCGCCGCCATCGGCCTCCTGCGCCAGCGCTTCCCCCACCGCTTCGTCGTCGCCGAATGCCGCCCGGAGAACGCCGCCTCGCGCGGCCTGCTCCTCAAGGTCGGGTTTCGCGACACCGGCGACGAGGGCCACCGGCCGGGGCGGCGGATCTTTGCGTATGAGGGTGGTTGATTCTCCCTGCGTCCTCCGATTGAAATCTCCTTGAGATCCCAATCCTGGAGGGTCGCGCGTCGTGGGTGAGGGCGAGAACCGGAAATTCATCGCCAGGCGCTTCAACGAGCATGCCAAGTTGCTCGCAACGCTCTTCAACTCCCTCTCGATCGCGACGTTCGGGGCCGCCTTCGTCGTCCCGCTCGCACAGGGACAAGCCGGCTTCCTGAAGGACGGCCATTGGATTTTGCTTCTGGTCGGGCTGGCCCTACATATGGCGGGCCATACGGCCCTTCGTTTCATGCGGAGCGAGGATTGAATCCGATGACGCTCACCCTGCAGATCGCGGCCGTCGCCGCCGTGCTGATCGTCGGAGGCCTCTCGGCCCTGGCCCTCGCCGCGCGGAACTTCGACCGGCGCTTTCCCCACACGGAGCGGCCGTCCAGCCGCGAGTGAGGGGTCCCCGCTACTCCGCCGCCATCCGCGCCGCGTCCGCCCCGATCCACGCCGCCAGATCCGCCCGGCCGCGATCGGTCAGGGCCTTCTTCTTGGCGACCGCCTTCTCCGGGCCGCGCAGGCGCTGGCCGGCCTCGCCCTTCGGCGCGTGCTCCAGGGGCGGGAACAGGCCGAAATTCACGTTCATGGGCTGGAACGAGCGCGGGGCGCCGGCATCCTCGGCGGCGATGTGGCCGCCGGTGATGTGGCCGATGAGGGCGCCGAGGGCCGTGGTGGCGGGGAGCGGCGCCAGGGTCTGCCCCCGCGCCTCGGCCACGGCGAAGCGCCCGGCCATGAGGCCGATGGCGGCGCTCTCGACGTAGCCCTCGCAGCCGGTGATCTGGCCGGCGAAGCGCAGGGAGGGCCGCGCCTTGAGGCGCAGGGTCGCGTCGAGGAGGCGGGGGCTGTCGAGGTAGGTGTTGCGGTGGAGCCCGCCGAGGCGCGCGAACTCGGCGTTCTCGAGGCCGGGGATGGAGCGGAACACCCGGACCTGCTCGGAATAGGTCAGCTTCGTCTGGAACCCGACCATGTTGTAGAGGGTGCCGAGCGCATTGTCCTGGCGCAGCTGGACGATGGCGCAGGCCTTCACCGTCGGGTTGTGCGGGTTGGTCAGCCCCACGGGCTTCATCGGGCCGTGGCGCAGGGTCTCGGGGCCGCGCTCGGCCATGACCTCGATGGGCAGGCAGCCGTCGAAGTACGGCGTCGACGCCTCCCACTCCTTGAACCCGATCTTTTCGCCGTCGACCAAAGCTTGGATGAACGCGTCGTACTGGTCGCGGTCCAGGGGGCAGTTGATGTAGTCGGCGCCGGTGCCGCCGGGGCCGACCTTGTCGTAGCGCGACTGGAACCACGCCTTGTCCATGTCGATGGAGTCGCGGTGGACGATGGGCGCGATGGCGTCGAAGAACGCCAGGGACTCGGCCCCCGTCAGGTCGCGGATGGCCTGCGCCAGGGACGGGGCGGTGAGCGGCCCGGTGGCGACGATGGTCCGGCCCCATTCCTCCGGCGGCAGACCTTCGACCTCTTCGCGCACGACGGTGACCAGGGGATGCGCTTCCAGGGCGGCGGTGACGGCGGCGGCAAAGCCGTTGCGGTCGACGGCGAGCGCCCCGCCGGCCGGCACCTGATGGGCATCGGCGCAGGTCAGGATCAGGGAGCCGAGGGTGCGCATCTCCTGGTGCAGCAGCCCCACGGCGTTGCCGTTGGCGTCGTCGGAGCGGAACGAGTTCGAGCAGACGAGCTCGGCCAGATCCTGGCCGTGATGGGCCTCGGTGCCGCGCACCGGTCGCATCTCGTGGAGCACCACCGGATGGCCGGCCTCGGCGATCTGCCAGGCGGCCTCCGAGCCCGCGAGGCCACCGCCGACGATGTGGATTGCTGTGTCCGTCATCGCCTCGGGATAGACCCGCGCGCCGCCCGGATCAATGCAGGGGCGGCGAGACCAGGAAGCGCTCGCGGTTGGCCGAGGTCACCGCGAGCTTGATGGTCTGGCCGTCGCGGCGGATGGTGAGGGGCACCCGCACCCCGGCCTCGCCGAGGGCCCAGACCTGCCGGAAGAAGCCGGCGAGATCGGCCACGGGCTCGCCCGCCACGGCCGCGACCACGTCGCCGGGGCGCAGATCCGCCGCCTCCGCCGGACCGTCGTCGGCGAGCCCCATGACCACGACGGCATCGTCGCCGTCGCTGGCGTAGAGGCCGAGCCACGGCCGCGGCGCCCGGTCGGCCCGGCCCCGGGTCACGAGGTCGTCGAGGATCGGGGTCAGGAGGTCGATGGGCACGATCATGTTGATGGTCTTCGGGCCCTCCGACGTGCCCTGCTGCAGCTGGAGCGAGCCGATCCCCAGCAACTCGCCGGCCGCCCCGATGAGGGCGGCGCCGCCCCAATGCGGGTGGGCGGGCGCGGTGAACAGGGCCTCGTCGAGGACGTATTCCCAGTAGCCGGCGAATTCCTGCCGGGCGACGATCTCCACGGCGACGCTGCGCTGGCGCCCGCCGACGCCGGCGACGATGGCCCGGTCGCCGATCTTCACCCCGCCCGAGCGCCCAAGGGGCATGGACGGCAGGCCGAGGGTGCCCAGCGCCTGGACCAGGCCGAAGCCCGTCACCGCATCGTAGCCGACGACGTGGCCCGGCACCGAGCGGCCGTCATGGGTGGTGAGCCACACGGTGTCGGCCTCGGTGACGAGGTAGCCGATGGTCACGACGAGGCCGTCGTCGCCGATGACGACGCCGTTGCCGGCCCGCTCCGTGCCCAGGGTCTCGGCCGTGAAGGCCTCGTCGGGCACCCGGGTCGAGAGGGCGACGATGGCGGTGAGCGCCTGCGCGAGGTCGAAGGCGTAGTCGGCGGCCCTGGGCTGCACGGATGTCGGGATCTTCCAGTCTCCGGGCGTGGCCATGGGGATCTTTCCTGCCGTCGTCGTTCCGCGAGACCGGGAGATAGGTCGCCGGCCACCGTTTCGACAGGCGGGGGCGGCGTCTTCCTCGCGGGGACACCGCCCGAGGCTGCCCTCAGCCCAGCAGTTTGTCGAGGGTGATGGGGAAGTCGCGCACGCGGGTTCCCGTGGCGTGCCACACGGCGTTGGCGATGGCGCCCGCCGTACCGGTGATGCCGATCTCGCCCACCCCCTTGATGCCGAGCGGGTTCACGTGCGGGTCGTGCTCCTCCACCAGGATCGCCTCCAGGGACGGCACGTCGGCGTTCACCGGGACGTGGTACTCGGCCAGATTCGGGTTCATCACCCGGCCCGACCGGGTGTCGAGGACCGCGTGCTCGTGCAGCGCCAGGGACACGCCCCAGATCATGCCGCCGTAATACTGGCTCCGCACGAGGCGCGGGTTGACGATGCGCCCGGCGGCGAAGGCGCCCACCAGCCGCGTCACCCGGATCTGCCCGAGGTCGGGATCGACCTTCACCTCGGCATAGACCGCCCCGTGCGCGTGCATGGCGTAGGTTTTTCGCGAGGCCGGTTCGCCCGCGCCCGTGCCCTTGGCCTCGACGGAGTCCTTTCCGGCCCGCGCCAGAATCTCCGAAAAGCTCTCGGAGCGAGTCGGGTCGTCGCGCCGCGCCAGGCGGCCGTTCTCCGCCACCGTGCCGGCATTGCCGGCGCCGTAGAGGGGCGAGGCGCGGTCGTTCACCGCGAGGTCTTCGAGTTGGGCCAAAGCCGCCTGCGTCGCCGCGTGCACGGCGCTGCCCGACGTGGCCGTGCCGGTGGAGCCGCCGGCGAGCCCGCCGTTGGGCAGGTCCGAATCGCCGATGCGCAGTTCGACCCGGTCGCCGTCGAGGCCGAGGCCGTCGGCGGCGATCTGGGCGAGCACGGTCCAGGCGCCCTGGCCCATGTCCTGGGCGGCGGTCTCGACCAGGGCCGTGCCGTCGGCCCGGATGGTGGCGCGGGCCTCGCCCTGCATCATCCCGGCCGGATAGGTGGCGGTGCCCATGCCCCAGCCGACGAGGAGGCCGTCCTCGTCCCGCATCTGGCGCGGCTGCTTCGGCCGCTTGCCCCAGCCGAAGCGCTCGGCCCCCTGCGCGTAGCATTCGCGCAGGGCTTTTGAGGAGAACGGCCGGTGGGTGATGGGCTCGACCTCGGCGTAGTTCTTCAGGCGCAGGTCCAACGGGTCCATGTCGAGGGCGAGGGCGAGTTCGTCCAGGGCCGATTCCACCGCGACGCTGCCCGGGGCCTCGCCGGGGGCGCGCATGAAGATCGGGGTGCCGATATCGGCCCGCGAGACCGCGTGGGTCGTGGAAATCGCCTCCGACGCGTAGAGGTGGCGGGCGATGAGGCCGCAGGCCTCGACGAAGTCGTCGTGCCGGCTCGTCAGGGTTAGGGTGTGGTGATCGAGGGCCGTGAGGGTGCCGTCGGCTTTCGCGCCGAGCTTGAGGGTCTGGCGGGTCGACGCCCGGTGGCCGACGGGGCCGAACATCTGCTCGCGCCGGGTCACCAGCTTCACCGGCCGCCCGACGAGCCTGGCCGCCATGATCCCCAGGATCTGGGGGGAGGAAATGAACCCCTTCGAGCCGAAGCCGCCGCCGAGGTAGTGGCTGACGATGTGGACGTTGCCTTCGGGAATCCCGAACAGGCCGGCGAGCCGCCCCTTGGCGATCCACAGGGCCTGGGTCGGGGTGTGGAGGGTGAGGCGGTCGCCGTCCCACTGCGCCACGCTGGTGTGGGGTTCCAGGGCGTTGTGGTACTGCGCCGCCGTCTCGTAGGTGGCCTCCATCCGGGTTGCGGCCGACGCGAACCCGGCTTCGATGTCGCCCGCGCCCTGCTCCGTCGGGGTGCCGGCGCCGACGCTGTCGGGCACGAAAATCTCGCCCCCGCCGAGTTCCACGCCCGGTGCCTCGGCCTCGTAGCGGGGGCTGAGCAGGGCCGCGCCCTCGGTCGCTGCCTCGAGGGTGTCCGCGATCACCACCCCGATGGGCTGGTTGGCGTAGCGGACGCCGGAATTCTGCAGGAGGTCGAGGCGGAAGGCGAAGGGGTTGTCCTTCTCGTCGGGGGATTTGGCGAGTGTCGGCGCGTTCTCGGGCGTCATCACGGCGACGACGCCCGGATGGGCCTCGGCCGCCGCCACGTCGAGGTGGACGACCCTGCCGCGGGCGATGGCGCTCACCGCCATGACGGCGTGGAGCATCCCCGCGGGGTGGAAGTCGGCGCTGTAGCGGGCCGCGCCCGTGACCTTGGCGGGGCCGTCGCGCCGAGTCAGGGGCTGGCCGATGGAGGCGCCGTGGCGCATGCGCTCGCTCATGGTCGGGCTCCGGAAGGGGCGGCGGCGAAGGGGCTGGCGGGCAAGGCGGGAACGCGGGCCGGGGTGCCGGCCTGCGCGAGGGTCAGCGCCCGCACGACGATGCGGCGGGCGAGCTCGATCTTGGCGGCGTTGTCGCCGGACGGCGTCGCCCCCGCGAGGGCCGCGTCGGCGGCCTTCGCGAACAGTTCGGGGCTCGGCACCTGATCGGCGAGAAGGCTTTCGGCCTCCCGCGCCCGCCAGGGCTTCAGGGCGACGCTGCCGAGGGCGATGCGAGCCTGTCCGATGCGATTCCCTTCGAGGGTCAGGCCCACCGCCGCCGAGACCAGCGCGAAGGCGTAGGAGGTGCGCTCGCGGACCTTGAGGTAGCGCGAATGGGCCGCGAACTTTTTCGCGTCGGGCGGGAGCCGGACGGCGACGATGAGCTCGCCCGGCGCCAGCTCGGTCTCGCGCTCCGGGGCGTCGCCGGGCAGGCGGTGGAAGTCGGCGAGCGGGATTTCGCGGCGCCCGGCCGGGCCCTCGATCTCCACGATCGCGTCGAGGGCGGCCAGGGGCACGCAGAAGTCGGACGGGTGGGTGGCGATGCAGGCTTCGCTCCAGCCCAAGATCGCATGGGTGCGGGTCGCGCCGCCGCGGGCCCCGCAGCCGGCGCCGGGCTGGCGTTTGTTGCAGGCGCTCGCCGTGTCGTAGAAGTACTGGCAGCGGGTGCGCTGCAGGACGTTGCCGGCGGTGGTGGCGGCGTTGCGCAGCTGCGCCGAGGCGCCCGACAGCAGGGCCTCGGCCACGGCCGGATAGGCTTTGGCGAAGGCCGGATCGTGGGCGAGGGTCGCGTTGCGCGCGAGGGCGCCGATGCGGACGCCCCCGTCCGGCAGGGTCTCGACGGCATCGAGGCCGGAGATGCGAGAGATGTCGACGAGGCGTTCGGGCCGGGTGACGCCGCCCTTCATCAGGTCGAGGAGGTTGGTGCCCGATGCCAGGTACGCCGCCCCGGCCCCGTGGGCCGCCACGGCCTCGGCGACGCTGCCGGCACGGACATAGTCGAACCGGTTCATGCCGCGTCCTCGATCAGGTGGCCGCCGGGCAGGACATCGGGGGCGTGCATGGCCGCGTGCGCCGCCAGCACCGCCTCGGTGATGCCCGCATAGGCGCCGCAGCGGCACAGGTTGCCGCTCATGCCCTCGCGCACCCGCTCGGGATCGTCGCCGGCCTGCCCCTCCCGGATCAGCCCCACGGCGCTCATGATCTGGCCCGGCGTGCAGAAGCCGCACTGGAAGCCGTCGTGATCGACGAAGGCGGCCTGGACCGGGTGCAGCACGTCGCCGTCGGCCAGCCCCTCGATGGTGGTGATGGACGCCCCGTCATGGCTCACGGCCAGCGCCAGGCAGGCGTTGATCCGCACCCCGTCGAGGAGGACCGTGCAGGCGCCGCACTGGCCCCGGTCGCAGCCCTTCTTCGAGCCGGTGAGGTCGAGACGCTCGCGCAAGGCGTCGAGGAGGGTGACCCGCGCATCCTCGAGGACGAGGCTGCGGGATTCGCCGTTCACGGTCAGCGTGATGGGAAAGCCGGTTTCGGGAAAGCTCATGCGGGGGCGGCTCCGGCAGCTTGTCTGGAACCTGTCCAGATAGGGCCGCAGGCGGAGCCGGCTAGAAGGGGGTCGCTCGCGGTCCGATGGTTCGTCTCGAGCTGACTGCGATGCCGAAGAATGTTCGGATTTGGTGGGGGGCCCCTCTCTTGGAAGGAGAGGGACAGGGTGAGGTGTGCGAACTCTCCGAAAAGGTCCCACACCTCACCCCAACCCTCTCCTTCCAGGAGAGGGAGCGCGTGGCGCCTCACGCCGAATGGCGATGGCGCCCTGCAGAATGGCTGCTGTGGGGAGCGCCGAACCGCCTACTTCACCGCCCCCTTGCGCTTCAGGATCGCCTCCATCTGGGCGATCTCGGCATCCTGCGCCTTGACGATGGTCTCGGCGAGCGCCCGCACCTCCGGGTCCTTGGAATATTGCAGGGCGACCTTGGCCATGGCGATGGCGCCCTGGTGGTGCGGGATCATGCCGGCGGCGAAGTCGCGGTCGACGTCGCCCGAATAGGCGATCTCCATGTCGCCGTGCATGCGCAGGGCGGCCTCGCGGAAGGCGCGGGTGGAGGGGGCCTCGGCGCCCGCCTTGGCCTTGGGGGCAGGGTGGTCGTGGCCGGTGTGGTCGTGGCCCGGATGATCGTGGTCGTGGTCGGGGGCGGCGACCGCGCCCAGGGCGAAGAGGGCGAAGCCGGCGGCGAGGGCGGTCTTACGGATCATGGAAAAAACTCCGGGGTCAGAACAGGGCGGGGCGCGCGGCCCCGGTGGGCGAGGGGGCCGGCTCCGGCGCGGCGGCGAGGCGGGCGAAGGCCGGGCCGCCGAAGCGCAGAAGCAGGATCGGGGTCAGCACGGCGTCCAGCAGCGTCGCGCTGAACAACCCGCCGAAGATGGTCACGGCGACGGGGTGGAGGATCTCCTTGCCGGGCGCGGTGCCGTCGACGAGGAGGGGCACCAGGGCGATGCCGGCGGCGAGCGCCGTCATCAGCACGGGCACGAGGCGCTCCTGGCTCGCCCGCAGCACCAGGGCCGGGCCGAACGGAATCCCCTCGGTCAGCCCGAGGTTGAGGGCGTGGCTGATCTTGAGGATGCCGTTGCGGGCGACGATGCCGGTGAGGGTCACGAAGCCGATCATCGAGGCCACCGACAGGGGCAGCCCTGCGACGGTCAGCGCCACGACGCTGCCGATGAGGGCCAGGGGCACGTTGCCCATGACGATGAGGGCGAGCACGCCCGAGCGGTAGCGGCTCGCCAGGAGGGCGAAGACCAGGGCCAGGGACACGAGGCTGAGTAGGCCGATGGTCCGCGTCGCCTCCCCTTGCGCCTGGTACGCGCCCTCGAGATTCGCGCTCACGCCCTCGGGCAGCTTCGCCTGCGCCAGGGCCTTGGCGATGGCGGCGGCCACGGCCGAGCCGTCCGCGCCCGCCTCGGTGTTGGCCTGGATGACGAGGCGTCTGCGCCCATTCTCGCGAAGAATCTGGTTGGGGCCGTCGCGCTCGGTGATGTCGGCCAGGGCATGGGCCGGGACCCAGCCCGTGGGGGTCTCGATGAGCAGTTCGCGCAGAGCGGTGACCGAGCGGCCGGATTCGGGCAACCGCAGGGTCACGTCGAAGCGGCGCAGGCCGTCCACCAGGGTCGAGACCACGCGGCCGTTGGCGAGGCGGCTGACGGCATCGACCACGGCGTTGGGGGCGATGCCGTAGAGGGCGGCCCGGCCGCCGTCGACGCGCACGTCGAGCTGCGGAATCCGCACCTGCTTCTCGATGGCGAGGTCGGTCAGCCCCGGAATTTTCTCGAACTCCGCCTTGAGGGCCTCGGCGGTGCGGCGCAGGACGTCGAGGTCCTCGCCGAACAGCTTCAGGGCGATCTCGGCGCGCACCCCCGACAGCATGTGGTCGAGGCGGTGCGAGATCGGCTGGCCGACATTGACCGAGACCGGCAGGACCCCGAGCCGCGCCCGGATGTCGGCGACGATGGTTTCGCGGGGGCGGCCGCCGGGCCTGAGACCGATTTCGAGGTCGGAGGAGTGGACGCCCTCGGCGTGCTCGTCGAGCTCGGCCCGGCCCGTGCGGCGCCCGACCCGGTCCACCTCCGGGATGTCGGCGACGAGGCCTTCGGCGATGGCGCCGATGCGGCTCGACTCGGTGAGCGAGATCCCCGGCGTGAAGGCGAGGTTGACGGTGAACGAGCCCTCGTTGAACGGCGGCAGGAACGCGCGCGGCAGGCCGGCGGCGGCGTAGACCGCCAGACCGACGCCCAGGACGGCGGCGGCCATCACCAGCGTCCGATGCCCGAACGCGAAGCCGACGAGGCGGGCGTTGCCGGCCTTGAGCCCGCGGATCAGCCGGCCTTCGGGCGCCTCCAGGCCCTTGAGGCCGGGTAGCAGCCAGGAGGCGAGGGCGGGTGTCAGGGTGAGAGAGACGAAAAGGCTCGACAGGATGGCGATGATGTAGGCTTGGCCGAGCGGCGCGAACAGGCGGCCCTCGATGCCGGTGAGGGCGAACAGCGGCACGAAGACGAGGCAGATGATGGCCGTGGCGTAGACGATGCCGGAGCGGACCTCGTTCGAGGCCGCTACGATCACGGCGAAGGCCGAGCGCGGGGACCCTTCGTGCCGGTTCTCGCGCAGGCGCCGCAGGATGTTCTCCACGTCGACGACGGCGTCGTCCACGAGTTCGCCGATGGCGATGGCGAGGCCGCCGAGCGTCATGGTGTTGATGGAGAGGCCCAGGGCCGAGAAGATCGCCGCCGTCGCCAGGATCGAGACCGGAATCGCGGTGAGCGAGATCAGGGTGGTGCGGGCGTTCATGAGGAACGCGAACAGCACCACGGCCACCACGGCCACGGCCTCCAGCAGCACCGTCACGACGTTGCCGAGGGACGTCTCGATGAAGTCCGCCTGCCGGAACAGGATCTTTTGGGCTTCGATGCCCTGCGGCAGGGCCGGGGCGATCTCGGCGAGCGCCGCCTCCACGGTCCGCGTCAGCCGCACGGTGTCGATGCCGGGCTGCTTCTCCACGGAGACGATGACGGCGGGGCGGCCCATGTAGCCGCCGTCGCCGCGCCGGGGGCGGGGCGCGAAGGCGACGTCGGCCACCTGCCGCAGGTAGACCGGGCCGCCTTGGGTCGGCACCACGAGGTTGCTCAGATCCTCCAGGCGGGTGGTGCGGCCGACCGCCCGGATCAGCACCTCGCGGGTCCCCGCATCGGTGAAGCCGCCGCCGGCATTGGAGCCGAAGCCTTCGAGGGCGCGAGCGAGGGCGTCGTTGGTGACGCCGAGCGCCCGCATGGCGGCGGGGTTCGGGGCGACGCGGAACTGGCGGACCTCGCCGCCGATGGGGATGACCTGGGCCACGCCGGGGATCGACAGCAGGCGCGGCCGGATGGTGAAGTCGGCGGTCTCGCGCAGCTGCATGGCGGTGGCCGTCTCGCCCGTCACGGCGACGAGGAGGATGCCGCCCATGATCGAGGAGACCGGCCCCATCTGCGGCATGACGTTCGGGGGCAGTTCCGAGCGGGCGAGGGCCAGGCGCTCGGCGACGAACTGCCGGGCACGGAACAGGTCGGCCGACCATTCGAACTCGACGGTGACGATGGATAGCCCGATGCCCGAGACCGAGCGCACGCGGGTGACGCCCGGCAGGCCGTTCATCCGGGTCTCGATGGGGTAGGTGACGCGCTGCTCCACCTCCAGGGGGGCGAGCCCTTCCGCCTCGGTCATCACCGTGACGGTGGGCCGGTTGAGATCGGGCAGCACGTCCACGGGCAGGCGGGTCAGGGCCAGCACGCCCGTGAGCACCAGGGCAGCGGCGAGGGCCAGCACGAGGAGGCGGTTGCGCAGGGACTGCGCGACGATGGTCTCGAACATTTTTGGTGCCTCTTGGGGCATGGGTTCGATGGGGGGCGGGTTTCGGTGCGGTGCGTTTCGTGGGAGGCGCGCCCCTCCTCCCCCTTGCGGGGAGGAGTTGGAGGTGGGGGTGGTTGGGCGACCCTGGGCGCTCGCAGGAGAACCTCCCGAGCCGCCTTCCGCCCGCGGAGGCTGGCGGAGCCACCCCCACCCCTGACCCCTCCCCGCAAGGGGGAGGGGGACCGCGCTCGAGTCCCATCGCGATCCGGCTAGCGGATCTGGTCCAGCAGCTCGGCGCCCTGGACGACGATGCGGCGGCCGGGCGCGAGGCCGTCGGCCACCAGCACCCGGTCGGCGTCGAGGGCGTCGGCCCGCACGGCGTGGGCGACGAAGCGCTCGGCGCTGACGTGCTCGTAGACGAGGTGGCCGCCCTCCGTGCGCACGAGGCCGCCGCGGGGGAGGGGCAGGCCCTGGCGCTCGCCGCCCGTGGGGGCGAGCACGGTGACGAACTGGCCGAGCCGGAGCGCACTGGCGTCGCCCGTGATGGCGAACTGCACCGGCACCGCCTGGTTGCGGTCGGCGAGCCCCGCGCCGCGATAGGCGAGGGCGAGGCTCGTGCCGTCGCCGAGCCGCGCCGTGGCGGCGCTGCCCTCGGCCAGGGCCGAAAAGCTCAGGGCCTCGACCCAGAGCTTCGCCGGATCGACGATGCGGTAGACCACCGTGCCGGGGGCCGCCATGGCGCCGGCCACGGCGGCGGTCTCGGCCACGACGCCGTCCACGGGGGCGACCAGGGCCTCGGGCTCGCGCCGGATGGCGTCGAGGGCGGCGCGGCGGTCCTTGAGGCCGTCGAGCTCCGAGCGGGCGTCGTCGAGCTGGGTCTGGGCCACGGCGCCCGTGGTCGACAGGCGCTCGAACCGGGTGACCCGGCGGACCAGGATGGCGATCTGCTGGTCGAGCTCGCCCTGGCGCTGGCGCATGTCGGACACGTCCACGGCCTGGACCGGCGGCGTCACCGTGGCGAGCACGTCGCCGCGCCGCACCCGGGTGCCGAGGCGGGGAAAGCCCCCGGCGGGCGGGGCGAGGCGGCCGCCGACGGAGGATTGCACCACGCCGCTGGCGTTGGGGTCGGCGATGATCCGGCCGGGCAGTTCCGTGGTGCGGGCGACGCGGCCCGTGGCGGTGAGATCCGTGCGCAGGGCCAGCAGGCGCTGCAGGGTTTTGGGCACGAACACCGAGCCGTCGGGCAGGCGCCGGGCCCGCTCCAGGGCGCCGGGCGTCAGGGCCGCCGGGAGGGGGACGTTGGCGGCCTTGCCGGCGGACTTGTCCTCGTCGTGGCCCTCGTGGGCGAAAGCCGTGCCGCCGAGGATCAGGGTCGTGGCGAGGGCGAGGAGGGCCAGGACCGGGGCGGTCCGGCGTGCGCGAAGGGTCGCGACGGCGGCCAGCCCGAGGAGGAAGCCGGCGGCGGCCGTCGCCATGGGGTTCTGGCGGGCGAGGCGTTCGGCCAGCGTCGGGGCCGCGTCCCCGGTGCTCGCCGTGGCGGCGGGCACCTCCGGCAGGTCGAAGTCGAGGGTGAGGATGTCGGTTCGGCCGCCCTCGCTGACTCCGACCATGAGGTCGCTGTGGGTCTGGCCCGCCGGCCAGGGCAGGGGCAGGCGGTAGGTGCCGGGCGCCGTCTCGACGGCCTTCCGCCGGGGCTGGCCCGCCAGGGACACGGCGATGCCGGCGCCCGGCACGGGCGCGTTGGTGACGAAGCGGTCGAGGGTGAGGACGAGGTCTTCGCCCGCGACCACGGCCACGAGTTCGAACCGCTCGGAGACGGCCTCGGCGCGGGGCGCCGCCGCCACGGGGGCCGGGGGGGCTTCGGCGCCGTGGTCGTGGCCCTCATGCGCCGCGGCGAGGCCGGGGGCGAGCAGCACACAGGCGAGGGCGAGGGCGCGCAGGGCGGCCGCGGAAACGAGGGGCATGAAGAAGTCTTTCGCCGACGGAGCAGGGAACGGCGTTCCGGCGCCGGCCCCGGGGGCAACGGCGCGCGGGACGCGCGACAGCGTCAGGCGAAGGATCTGGGGGGCTCGGGGAGCGCTTCCGGGACGACGTCCGTCCGGGCGGGGAGGGCGCGGGCATGGGCCCGCGCTTCGGGGCCGCGCGCGGGCAGGGCCGGATGGGTCTCGGGCGCGAGGGCGGTGCCGGTGCAGCAGGCGGTGCCCGGCCGGCAGCAGGCCCCGTCGCAGGGATGGGCGAGGCCCGACTCCGCGCTCGCCCGGTCCACACCAGCGCTGACGACGGATGTCGCCGCGAGGAACGTCGCCGCGACGGAAGCGGGGAGGGGGGTGACGGCCGCAGTCCGGTCCGGGCCCGCGGGGGCGTGTCCCGCATGCATCCGGCCCGCATGCGCCTCGGCGCCCGACGGCACGGCGAAGACGGCGATCAGAACGATCACCGCCACCAGCCAGAGTGCCATGTTGCGCGCGTGAGCCATGCTGGCGATCCACATAGCATGGGCGCCGTCCCCGCGACAGATGGGTTTTTCTCGCCTAATCCAGGGGGTGGGTCTGAGAGCACATCAAATGTTGCGTACCATCCGGGTCATCGGCATCGGGACCGGCAATCCCGAGCACGTCACCGTCCAGGCGGTGCGCGCCCTCAACACCGTCGACGTGGTGTTCGTCCTCGACAAGGGCCGGGAGAAGGCCGACCTCGTGGCCGTGCGGCGCGAGATCTGCGCCCGCTACATCACCGAGCGGCCCTACCGCTTCGTCGAGGCCCAGGACCCCGAGCGCGACCGCGACCCCGCCGATTACGGGGCGACGGTGGAGGCCTGGCACGCCGCCCGCGCCGTCCTCTACGAGGCGATGATCGAGGGCGAGCTGCGGCCCGACGAGTGCGGCGCCTTCCTGGTCTGGGGCGACCCGTCCCTCTACGACAGCACCCTGCGGATCATCGAGCGCATCGTGGCGCGCGGGCGCGTGCCCTTCGCCTACGACGTGATCCCGGGGATCAGCAGCGTCCAGGCCCTCGCCGCCGGCCACCGCATGGCCCTCAACCGCATCGGCGCGCCGGTCCACATCACCACGGGCCGGCTCGTCGCCGACGGGCTGCCGCCCGGCGCCGACACCACGGTGGTGATGCTCGACGGGGCCCCGCGCTTCGACCACCTCGACCCCGATCTCACCATCCACTGGGGCGCCTACCTCGGCACCGCCGACGAGATCCTCCTGTCCGGCCGCCTCGGCGACGTCGCCGGCCTCATCCTCCGGACCCGGACGGAGGCCCGCGCCCGCCACGGCTGGATCATGGACACCTACCTGCTGCGCACGCCCGGGACAGAGTGATCCGCCCAACCCCCTGCCCTCCAACCCCTTATACCTGCGACATATTCGGCCCGTCCCCGGAACGAAACCGCCCCTCCGCCGCCCCGCCGCGGGAGATCGATCCGCGCGCACCGACATCGGCAGGCGCAACCGTCTCTTCGGGCCGTGGCAGCGCCCGGCGCCGCCGATTCGGCCGCCGGCGGGGGATTTGCCGGAGCCCCGCCAGGAGCGATCATCGACCGGGCGCGTCGCGGCGATGCGCCCGGAGGGCCAGCGACATGACGGCCAGCAACATGGCGGTGCGGGCGGGAACGGCGGGATGGGGCGGGACGCGCCTCGGACGGATGCTCGGCGCGGGCGCCGCCTGCCTCGCCCTCGGCGCCGCCCTCGCCTGCCTCGACCGCCCGGCCGTGGGCGCGGCCACCGCCGCCCTGTCCCTGCGCCTCGCCGAGGAGCTCGACACCGCCGCCATGGCGCCCGCCCGCGTCGGCCTCGGCCCCCACGGCCGCGACATCCGCCTCGCCGGCGAACTGGGGGAGGGGACGGCGGAGCGCCTGCGCGCGCTCCTCGACGCCAACCCCCATGTCGAGCGCCTCCACCTCACCAGCGAGGGCGGCCTCGTCGAGGAGGGGCAGGCCATCGGCCGCCTCGTCGCCGCGCGCCATCTCGCCACCTACGTGCCCGATTACTGCGTCTCGGCCTGCACCCTCGCCTTCGTGCGCGGGCACCGGCGCTTCCTCGTGGAGGGCGGCCGCCTCGGCTTCCACGCCCCCTACGAGGCCGGCCCGTTCGGGCAGGTGGTGCAGGCCGACGGCGTGCCCGAGCGGGCGGCCTACCTCGCCGCCGGCCTCGACCCCGCCTTCGTCACCGAGGCCCTGGCCACCGCCTCCGCCGACCTGTGGGTGCCCGACGCCGACCGGCTGCTCTCCGCCGGCGCCGTCACCGAAATGGTCGGGACCGACCGGTTTCCCGATTCCACCCTCGACGACGATCCGAGCCCGGCCGGCGCCCGGGCGGCAATCCTGCGCGCCCTGCCGGTCCTGGGTTCGGCGCCGGGCGCCGTCGCGGACCTCGCCGCCTGGTACGCCGAGGCCTACCGCGCCGGCCGCTCGGAGGCCGAATCCGTCGCGGGCCTGCGCCGCCGCGCCGCCGGCGCCATCGCCCGCGGGCTGGCGCGGGCCGACGCGCCCACGCTCCTGTCCGCCGGGCGCCTCCTCCTGCGGGCCATGCTGGCGGCCCGCGACGGCGACCGCGCCCTGTGCGCCCGGATCGGGGCGGGGGCCGACCTCGTCGAGGCCGGGGAGGTGCTCGGCGACGGGGCCGAGGTGCCGGCCCTCGTGGCGCGGGCGGGGATCGTTTCGGGGATCGAACCCCTGCCCGACGATGCGGTCATCGGGCCGCGCGCCTGTGCCACGGAGATCCACGCCTACGCCCGCGCCCTGGCAAAACCCCCGGCCGAGGCGGCCCCGGCCCTGCGCGCCCTGGTGCAACGGGCCGGGCCCCCCGTGCGCGAGGCCTCCGCCCTGCCGTGAGCGCGTGGGCAAGATTTCTGGCACTGGGGGCCGGGCGGAACGACCGGGATAGGCGGCTTTGCGACGGCCGCCACCGAGCGGCAGAGGCATGGACGCGGACAGCACCGCTCCCGATCCTCGGCGGATGGCCCGACCAGGCCGCCGAGCCGCCTAGATGTCCCGCCCTCGATAGACCTCGGGCGATGGGCGTCGCCGCCGCTGGAGAAAGGCCCGGAGGCGGCCGTCGATGGCCGCGAGTCCGCAACCGATCAGCGCCATGCCGACGAAGTGCTGCGGATCGAGGCGCTCGCCCAGCACGACGGCACCGAGGAGAATGGCCGACACCGGAATGAGGAAGGTGACGAGGCAAAGGTTGGTCGCCCCCGCCGTCGCCAGGATGCGGAAGTACAGCACGTAGGCGAGCGCCGTCGACAGGGCCGCGATGCCCCCGATCGCGCCCCACACCGACGCACTCGGCACCGGCAGGGTCCAGGGCCGATCGACGACGAGGGCGATGGGCAGAAGCAGGAGCGTGGATGCCGTGACCTGCCCCGCGGCCGTCGCGAGCGGCGGAACGCCCATCCCCTGGAAGCGCCGCCCGAAGAGGCCGGCGCAGGCGTAGGACAGGGCCGCGCCGAGGACGGCGATCTGCGCCAGGAAGCCGGTCCCGAGGCCCGCGAGGACGGCGGGTCCGACCATCACGGCAACGCCGGCGAGGCCGGCGAGCACCCCCGCGATCCGGTTGCCGGTCATCCCCTCGTCGGACGTGAGGATGTGGGCCGCGGCGACGGTGAACAGCGGCGTGGTCGCGTTCAGGATCGTGGCGAGCCCGGAGGCGATGTGGGTTTGGCCCCACACGATCAGGCAGAACGGAACGGCGTTGTTGAGGAGGCCCATGCCGAGGAAGGTGGCCCAAACCCGAGCCCCGCGCGGCATGCTGAGGCCCGACAGTGGCACGACGGCGTTCAGGATCACCGCGGCGAGCCCGACGCGCAGGGTGACGAGGGTGAAGGGCGGCACTGCGTCGAGCGCCACGTGCGTGAAGAAGAACGATCCGCCCCAGAGCACGGAAAGGCTGACGAGCATCGCCCATTCGGGCGCGGACATCGTGCGGTTCACGGCGGGCGGCATGACGGAATCCTCGCTGGCTCGATCCGTCCTAGGATTTTGCCCGGGTGACGCGCGTCCCGTTTCTTGCCCTCAAATCCTCCGGCCGGCCCGCGTGGCGCGGCCGGGGCTTGTTTCGGTGATCGAATCCCCGCCCGACGATGCGGTCCTTGCGCCGCGCGGTGGATATTCGCCGGTCCGCTTTCGGGACGCTCAGGAAGATGGGCGCTGATCTATCAATCCGAGGCGGGATACGACCGTCCCAGGAGCAAGGATGGCACCGGGTGCAACAACCGCATTCGCGCCAATGCGGCATCCGTCTCCGACAAGCGCACCGAACTTCAGCGTGTCCGCTTCCATCATCTTGCCGTCATAGCTGATCTGGAGGCGGGGATCGGCATGCTCATTCCTATAGTTTGCGAGGATCGAGCCAGCTTCGAGATTGACATCACTGCCGAGGATACTGTCGCCAACGAAGTTGAAGTGGGCGAGCTTCGAGCCTTGAAACATGATGGTGGTCTTGAGTTCGGCTCCGGGTCCCACGATACAGTCACTGTCGAGCCAGCATCCGCCTCTGATCAGGCTTCCCATGGCGACAAGACAATTCGGGCCGACGATCAGTGGGCCTTTCATTACGGCACCGGCCTCGACCCTGGTTGTGCGATGAACGGCGATATCGCCCTCAATCTCGTAGTCGGTCCCAAGTGTCTCCAGAAGCCTCGCGACCAGACCTGCCAAACCGGTGACGATATCCCACGGCTCCCCCGTCGCCCACGCGGCAAGGGGCGAACTACGCCAGGACGCGATATGCGCATCAACGATGGTCATTCGGCACGCACGCGGGGTCCCTGCAACTCGAAGAGTGCCACAGCGTGTACGGCGTGCCAGCCTCGGTCAATCGTTTGCCGCGAGTTCGAACGGCAGGTCTCACGCCATGCGATTGCGTTGTTGAGAATCCGACTTGAGTCGCAACCGCCCCCACGGCAGGGGGCCGGCGCCCGACGATCCGCCCCCTAATGCCGGCGCGCGTCGGCCTTGCCCTGGAGGTGGCGGGCGAGTTCGCGGCCGATCTCCCGCATCAGGCTGTCGAGGAGCCGGGCCAGGGACGGGTGGTGCAGGTGGCCGACGAGGCCGTGCAGGGCGATGGCGTGCTCGGCCATGCGGTTGACCGCGTGCTGGCCCGGCCGGTCGAGGCCGCCCTCGTGGGTGAGGTCGAGGGCGATGCCGCGCCCGTGCCGGGGCTGGCCCGCCCCGTCGCGCTCGATCCGCCCGCGCAGGGACAGGCTGCGCCCGCCCGACGCCGTGCGGAAGGCGACGTCGAACGGGGCTCCGCCGGCGACGGCGGCATGGACGACGTTCTCCACCCGCTCGCGATCCTCGCCGTGGGTCCCGTCGAGGAGGCGGCCGAGGGGCACGCCGGAGGCCGTCGGCTCCAGGCCGAGGACCTCCGGCAGGGTGCCCGAGAGCACGAGCCGGTCCGCCCAGATGTCGTAGGTCCACAGGCCGACGACCCCGGACGCCACCAGGGCGGCCTGCACCGCCTCGCTCTCCGACATCGCAAACAGGGGTCGGGACATGATTCTCCTGGGGGGCGCGCACGCCGGGCCGCCACCGTGCCGTGGGGCCGGGCGCCGGGCGAACGGCACGATTTACCTGAGGTTGGTTCTACCGAGGGATTCGCCGGGTCCGGTTCCCGCAAGCTAGAGCGAAAACCACCGAACGAGAAGAGGGGGCGGTTGCGTTTTTATGGTGATCCATCAACCTTAGATTGACGACCGGGCCATGGCCGCAGCCGTGCGCTTAACGATTGATTAACCATGATCGGCGAGACCGGATCAGGTCATCCTTGCGTCCCAGGACAGCCCCGGCGCGGGCGCCGGCCTGCGAGACCGGGACGAATCGAGAGCCGCGAAGGGGCGCCAGGATGAAGGCCATCACGTTCGTCACGCAGAAGGGGGGCAGCGGCAAGAGCACCCTGTGCATCTCCCTCGCCGTCGCCGCGCAGGAGCGCGGCCTCTCCGTCTGCATCCTGGAGATGGACCGGCAGGCGACGATCTCCGACTGGCTCGACCACCGCACCGTGGACGGTCCCGAGGTCGCCCAGATCGACGCGACCCAGATCGACGCGGTCATGGGCAAGCTGCGCGAGTCCTCCTACGACTACGTCTTCATCGACACGCCGGGCGTCGATTCCACCGGGACCCTCTCGGCCATCCGGGCGGCGGACCTGTGCATCATCCCGTGCCGGCCGACCCCGGCGGACCTGCGCGCGTTCAAGCCGACGCTCGCCGCCATCTACCGTCTGGAGAAGAAGTTCGCCTTCGTCCTCAACCAGACCCCGCCGCGCTCCTACCGCATCCGCGACGCCGCCGACGGCCTCGCGGTGCTGGGCATCCTGCCCGACGTCAACATCGTCGCCCGCACGGACCACCAGGACGCCATCGGCGTCGGCCAGGGCGTCACCGAATTCAACCCGAAGGGCCAGGCGGCGGGCGAAGTGCGCAAGCTCTGGACCTGGATCGAGAAGCGGATGCAGGTCTCCAAGCATGTCAAAGCCGCCTAAACCGAGCCTCGCCGCCATCGTGGCGGCCTCGTCCGGGCGCCCGCAGCCCACCGCCGAGATCGTCACCCTCGCCGTCGGCACCCCCCGCCCCCGGCCCGCCGCCACCCTCAAGGAGCGGGCGCGGCAGATGTCGGTCTACCTCGAGCCGCCGGTCTACGATCAGCTGCGCGACATCGCCCATGCCGAGCGGGCCAAGATGCACGGCCTGATGCTGGAAGCCCTCGACCTGCTGTTCCGGCAGCGCGGCGCCCGCTCCATCCAGCAGCTGACGGAGACCGACCCGCGCTGAGGCGGGCGGGGTTTCGCGCGTGCGAAAACCGCTGGATCGAGAAGGGCTTGCGGCGCGATCCCGACGTCGCGTCGCAACCGGACCCCCGCCGCGGCCGGCCGACGCCCCGCCGGGCCGGGCCGCTGACCGGGCCGTCCCGTTCGATTCCGGCTTTCGCCCGATCCTGCAGCGGCTTCGGTCCGGGTCCGGATGCGGCGCCTGAACTGCGAAGGCCGGTCCGCGACCCACTCGCGAAAAATCCCGGCCGCCGGATTCAGCCTTCGTTTACGCCGAAGCGACAAACCTGGGCGTCCCGGAACGGCGCCCCTGCGTCCGCGTCGCCCCGGGCACCCGGCGGACCTCGTCGTCCTCGGTCGCGGGTGTGTGTTGCGTCACGAGGCGGCGGGGCGGATCAACGGGATGACGCGTTCGACGAAGGCCGGCCTGTCGTTCGGTGTGCCGGCCGGGCTGCCCCTGTGGCGGCTGATCGGCGCCTGCGCCGTGGCGCTCGCCACCGCCAACTGCGCCCAGAATCCGCAGCAGAAGCTCGCCGGGGCCTCCGGCTCCACCCTCGATCCGAAATACGGGGTCAAGGCGAGCCCGCGCCTCTACAAGGAGGGCGACGTGATTCCGAAGGGCGGCGGCCGGCGCTTCTCCGGCAAGCCCTACGTGGTGGCGGGCCGCACCTACGTGCCGCGGGAGGACGCCAAGGGCTACGTCCGCGAGGGCCTGGCCTCCTGGTACGGCGCCGCCTTCCACGGCCGGATGACGGCCAACGGCGAGGTGTTCGACCGCAACTCCATCGCGGCCGCACACCCGACCCTGCCCCTGCCGAGCTACGCCCGCGTCACCAACCTCACCAACCATCGCTCGATGATCGTGCGGGTGAACGATCGCGGGCCGTACCACGCCGACCGCGTCATGGACGTATCGGAGGAGGTGGCCCAGGCCCTCGAATTCCACCGCAGCGGTACGTCGAAGGTGCGGGTCGAGTATGTCGGCAAGGCCTCCACCGCCGGCAGCGACGACCGCAAGCTCCTCGCCACCCTGCGCACGGACGGCGTGCCCGCCGCCATCCGGGGCCCGTCGCCGGTGATGCTGGCCGATCTCGGACCCGACGAGCCCCTGGCGAGGGGCCGCTCGGCCCTGGCGTTCCGGTCGGCCGCCGAGGAGGCGCCGCAGGAGATTGTGCAGGACGCTTCGCGCGAGACGTCGCAGGAATCTCCGAACGAGGCGCCCCGCCCGGCGCGCGCCCGGCCGATCATCCTGGCGAGTGCGGCCGGCGTCGCCGTGCCCGCCGCCCTCCAGCCCACCGCCCCGCGCGAGACCACGTTCCGGCCCATGGCCACCGCACCCGTGCGCCTCGCGCCGGCCCCCTTGAGCCTGACGCCGCCGCCCGTGCGGCTGGCGGGGCACGGGGCTGCGGGCCACAGGACCGGGGGACGGACCGAGGTCGCCGCCGTGCCGCAGCCCCTGACGCGCACCGCCGCCGCCTGGCCCGCCCCGGCGCCCACGAAGGGCGGGGGACACGCGGGCGCTTCGGCTCCGTCCGCGCTCCCGGCCAAGGCCGCCGCCTCCACCAAGGTCGCGTCCGTCAAGACCGCCGCATCCGTCGATCCGGCGAGGCCCGCAAAGGGCATCGCACCGGTGAAAGTGCTGGCACCGGTGAAAGTCCTGGCGACGGCCAGGGTGCCCGCGCCGGCACCGCCGGTGAAGCTGGCCGCCAAGGCCGTCCCGGCTCCGGCGGGGAAGGGCGCCGCCGGCAAGACCTCGGTCGCCGCGGCCAAGCCGATCCCGGCGCGGGCGCGGGTCGCCGAGGCCCGATAGGATCAAGACTCCGTGTCCGTGTGCGGTGCGAAATGCCCTGGCGGGACCTGGATTTGGGTTCGATCTCTCCCCGAATACCTTGTATCGTCACGCTTGAACGGTGGCGGGAACGGTGATCCCGGACCGAGTGGTATGAGGCGAGTGATGCGCGCGACGATTCTCCACGCGACCCGGACCGCCCTGGTCTGCGGGGTGCTCGCCGCATCCGCCTGGGGCGCCCGCGCCCAGAGCTTCCAGACGGCCGCCCCCCACGCGATCCTCATCGATGCCGATTCCGGCTCGGTCCTGTTCGAGAAGGGCGCCGACGAGCTGTTCTCCCCGGCCAGCATGGCCAAGCTGATGACCACCGAGATCGTGTTCAACGAGATCCGGCAGGGCCGGCTCACCATGGAGTCGGAGTTCCAGATCACCGAGGACGCCTGGCGCCGGGGCGGGGCCGGGGGCGGCGGCTCGTCGATGTTCGCGCAGCTCAACAGCCGCATCAAGCTCACCGACCTCCTGCGCGGGCTCATCGTCCAGTCGGGCAACGACGCCGCCATCGCCATCGGCGAGGGCATCGCCGGCTCGGAGGAGAACTTCGGGCGGATGATGACGAACCGGGCGCGTGAGATCGGCCTGCAGCGCTCGACCTTCCGCAACGCCACCGGCTACTCGGCGCCCGACCAGAAGGTGACCGCGCGCGATCTCGCCAAGCTGGCACTCCACCTCATCGAGACCTATCCCGACCTGTACAAGATGTTCGCCGAGCGCGAATTCACCTGGAACAAGATCAAGCAGCAGAACCGCAACCCCCTGCTGGCCCTGGACATCGGCGCCGACGGGCTCAAGACCGGCTACCTCGAGGAATCCGGCTACGGCCTCACCGGCTCGGCGGTGCAGAACGGCCAGCGCCTGATCATGGTGGTGAGCGGCCTCAAGACCGCCCGCGACCGGGCGGCGGAATCGCGCAAGCTCGTGGAGTGGGGGTTCCGCGCCTTCGAGCCGCGCCAGGTCTTCGCCGCGGACGAGACCGTGGCCGAGGCCTCGGTCTTCGGCGGCGCGCAGGGCAGCGTGCCGCTCGTGGCGAAGAAGCCCGTGCGGGTGCTGCTGCCGCGCGGCACCGGCGACCGGATCACCGCCAGGGCGGTCTATGACGGGCCCCTCGTCGCGCCCGTTGAGGAGGGCAAGGCCATCGGCCGCCTGCGGATCATGCGCGGCGACACCCAGGCCCTCGACCAGCCGCTCTATGCCGGCGCCAGCGTGCCGGCCGGCTCGATCCCGCAGCGCGCCCTCGACGCGGCCCTGGAGGTCGGCACCGGCCTGTTCCGCCGCGCCTTCGACAAGGCCGGCGCCAAATCGTGACGGGCCCATCGTGACGGAGATCGCCGCCGGGGCGTTCATCACCTTCGAGGGCGGGGAGGGGGCCGGGAAATCCACCCAGGTCCAGCGCCTCGCCGCGCACCTGCGCGTCCGCACCGACCGCCCGGTGGTGGTGACCCGCGAGCCCGGCGGGTCGCCGAAGGCCGAGGCGATCCGCGACGCCCTGCTCGCCGGCATCGCCAAGCCGCACGGCCCCTTCGCCGAGGCCCTGCTGTTCTCCGCCGCCCGCATCGACCACCTCGACACCCTGATCCGTCCGGCCCTGGCCCGGGGCGAGACGGTGCTGTGCGACCGCTTCGCGGATTCGACCCGGGCCTACCAGGGTGCCGCCGGCGGCCTCGACCCCGAACTCGTGACCAGCCTGGAGCGCGTCGTCGTCGGCCCGACGCGCCCCGCCCTCACCCTGATCCTCGACCTCGACCCGGTGGTCGGCCTCGCCCGCGCCGCCGGGCGCTCGGACGGGGCGCCCGACCGCTTCGAGGCCGAGGCCCTCGACTTCCACACGCGTCTCCGCGCCGCGTTCCGCGCCATCGCCGAGGCCGAGCCGGAGCGCTGCGCCCTCGTGGACGCGGGCGCCGCGCCGGACGCCGTGGCGGCGGAGATCCGGGCCATCGTCGCCGCGCGGCTGCCGACCCTTCTCGGGGAGGCGGGTGATGATGCGGCCTGAACGCCTGCCCGAGGATGTCGAGCCGGGCGACCTGCCCCACATCCCCCGCCCCCGCGAGCAGACCGGCCTCGTCGGCCACGCCGAGGCCGAGGCCGCCCTCGTCGCCGGGATCGCGTCGGGGCGCCTGCACCATGCCTGGCTCATCGGCGGCCCCCGCGGCATCGGCAAGGCGACGCTGGCCTACCGCATGGCGCGCTGGCTCATCGCCAATCCGGGCCTCGACGCCGTTCCCGAAACCCTCGCCGTCGATCCGGGCCATCCGGCGGCGCGCCAGGTCGCGGCCCTGTCGCATCCGAACCTCGTCGCCCTGCGCCGGACCCGCCCGCCCACGGCGAAAACCCTGGCGACGAAGATCTCCGTCGATGCGGCGCGGGGCGCCCTGGAGCTCTTCGGCTCCACCGGGGGGGCGGCCGGCTACCGCATCTGCATCGTCGACAGCGCCGAGGATCTGAACGCCAACAGCGCCAACGCCCTCCTGAAGATGGTGGAGGAGCCGCCGCCCCGCTGCCTGTTCCTCATCGTCAGCCACGCGCCGGGCCGGCTCCTGCCGACCATCCGCTCGCGCTGCCGGGCCCTGACCCTGCGGCCCCTCGCCGAGGCCGAGGTCGCCCGGGTGGTGGCGGGCTTCCCCCCGCCCTTCGTCCAGCCCGACGCGGACGCCCTCGCCCGCGCCGCCGCCCTGTCCGAGGGCTCGGTGGCGCAGGGGATGGCGATGCTCGACCCGGCCACCGCCACCCTCGTCGCGGAAGTCGAGACCCTGCTCGCCCGCCTCGACCATCCGGACTGGCGCCGCATCCTGGCGCTCGCCGAGAAGCTCTCGGGCCGCGACTCCGACGACCTGTTCGCCAGGGGCCTCGACACGGTGTTCCGCTTCGTCTCGGCCGAGCTCGACCGCCGCGCCCACGAGGACCCGGCCCGCCTTGCGGCCCTGGTCGAGGTGTGTGACAAGATCGCCCGCGCCGCGCGGGAGGCCGCGATCTACAATCTCGACCGCCGGCCGCTGGTCCTGTCCCTGTTCGGAGACCTCGCCGGCGCCCTGCGCGCCGCGGCCTGAGCCGGACGGATTTTTTACGATTCTTCGTCCTGTGATCCTTTTGAACCCTGTCTCCGGGGAACCTTCGACGTGACCGACCCGGCCTCCCCAAAAACCTTCGGCCTCACCACGGCGATCTCCTACCCCAACGGCGCGCCGCATATCGGCCACGCCTACGAGGTGATCGCCACGGACGCGTTCGCGCGCTTCAAGCGCCTCGACGGCTACGACGTGCTGTTCGCCACGGGCACCGACGAGCACGGCCTCAAGATCCAGCAGACCGCCGCCAAGGCGGGGATTTCCCCGCGCGAACTCGTCGACGACATGGCCGGCCGCTTCCGGGCCATGGCCGAGGCGTTCGACTGTTCCCACGACCGCTTCATCCGCACCACCGAGCCCGAACACTACGCGGCCGCCCAGGAGCTCTGGCGCCGGATGGAGGCCAACGGCGACCTCTACCTGTCGAAATACGCCGGCTGGTACTCCGTGCGCGACGAGGCCTACTACAACGAGGACGAGACCGAGCTCGGCCCCGACGGGGCGCGCCGCTCCCGCGAGACCGGCACGCCCGTGACCTGGATGGAGGAGGAGAATTTCCTGTTCCGCCTGTCCGCCTATGGCGACCGGCTGCTGGCGCTCTACGAGGCGCAGCCCGACTTCATCGGACCGGAAACGCGGCGCAACGAGGTGGCGAGCTTCGTGCGCTCCGGCCTCAAGGACTTTTCCGTCAGCCGCACCAACTTCGACTGGGGCGTGCCGGTGCCGGGGCATCCCGACCACGTCATGTACGTCTGGGTCGACGCCCTGACGAACTACCTCACCGTCACGGGCTTCCCCGACGAGACCGACCCGCGGAAACGATTCTGGCCGATGGACCTGCACGTCATCGGCAAGGACATCGTCCGCTTCCACGCCGTGTACTGGCCGGCCTTCCTCATGTCGGCCGGGCTGCCCCTGCCCAAGCGCGTCTTCGGCCACGGCTTCCTGCTGTCCAAGGGCGAGAAGATGTCGAAGTCGCTCGGCAACGTCGTCGACCCCATGGACCTGATCAGGACCTACGGCGTCGACGCCCTGCGCCACTTCGTCCTGCGCGAGGTGCCCTTCGGCGGCGACGGCAACTACAGCCACGAGGCCATCGTCACCCGCTACACGGCGGACCTCTCCAACGGCCTCGGCAACCTCGCCCAGCGCTCCCTCTCGATGATCGCCAAGAACCTTGGGGGGCTGGTCCCGGAGCACGGCGACCTCACCGAGGACGACCGGGCGCTCCTGGCCCTGGCCGACGCCCTGCCGGGGGCCGTGCGCGAGGCCATGGACCGGCTCGCGCCCCACACGGCGCTCGCCGAGATCTGGGCCGTGGTGACGGCCTCCGACCGCTACTTCGACGCCCAGAAGCCCTGGGTCCTGCGCAAGACCGACCCGGCGCGCATGGCGGCCTCCCTCTACGTGGTAGCCGAGACCCTGCGGGCCATCGCCATCCTGGTGCAGCCGTTCATGCCGGGCTCGGCGGGGAAGCTCCTCGACCTCCTGGCCGTGCCTGCGGACAGGCGCCGCCTCGCCGATGTGGGGGAGGGCGGCCGCCTCGTCCCCGGCACGCCGCTCCCCGCCCCCGCCGGGCTGTTCCCGCGCTTCGTCGAGCCGGAGGCCGGCATCGGCGCATGACCGGTCCTGTGCTATGGTCGGGCGATCCAGCGATGCCGGACGCACGATGAGCTACGAATCCCCGACCCCCGACAACAATCCCGTCCTGCGTCAGGTCCTGGGCTTGCGACGCGAGATGCACGAGATGACGGAGCGTCAGGCGCGCGCCATCGACCTCGTCAGCCGGCTCGGAGAGCGCATGGAACGTGGCTTCGACGATGTGCGTCGCGACGTGCGGGAGGTGAAATCGGATCTCATCCTCATGGAGAATCGCGTTCTGACGGCGCAGTCCGATATCCTCCGCATCGTCCGGCGCGCCGATGACGGGCCGGATTCCGACCACGACGCATCCCGTCAGCCCTGACGTCCAAATCAGCCCTGAAATCCGAGCGCGCGGCGTCAAGCGGCGACGCCGCTCGCCATGGGTCGAGATCGTCCCCGCCGCGCGAGCCAACAATGCTGGTCGACAGTCACTGCCACCTCGATTTCCCGAATTTTTCCGAGGATCTGCCCGGCGTCATCGCCCGTGCCAGGCAGGCGGGGGTGACCCGCATGGTCACCATCGCGACGCGGGTCGCGAAGGCGAAGACCTACGAGGCGATCTCGGAGGCGAACCCCGAGATCTGGCACACCATCGGCACCCACCCGGACGGGGCCGGGGACGAGCCCGAGGTGCCGACCGAGACGATCGTGGCCCTGAGCCGGCATCCGCGCTGCGTCGGCATCGGCGAATCCGGCCTCGACTTCCACTACGACGACGCCGCCCCCCAAGCCGTGCAGGAGCGCGTCTTTCGCCGCCACATCGCGGCGGCCCGCGAGACCGGCCTGCCCCTGGTGATCCATTCCCGCGATGCCGATGCCGCGATGGAGGCGATCCTCGTCGACGAGATGGGGCAGGGGGCCTTCACGGCGGTGCTGCACTGCTTCTCGTCGGGCGCGCGCCTCGCCGAAATCGGCGTCGAACTCGGGCTCTACGTCTCGTTCTCCGGCATCGTCACCTTCCGGCGCTCGCACGACCTGCGCGCCATCGCGTTGACGGTCCCGCGCGACCGCCTGCTGGTGGAGACCGACGCCCCGTTCCTGGCGCCCGAACCCCACCGGGGCCGCACCAACGAGCCGGCCTACACCGCCGACACGGCGCGGTCCCTCGCCGGGACCTTCGCGATGGAGTTCGCGGATTTCGCCGCCCTGACCACGGCCAACTTCCACCGCCTGTTCCACAAGGCGGTGGCCGGAACCGGGGAGGGCGAAGGGGAGGGCGAAGGCAAAGGCAAAGGCAAAGGCAAAGGCAAAGGGGAGGGGACGTGACAGGCCCCTGCCCCCTCCGATACCAACGGAGCCGGAGGGTGCGATGGGTTCCTTGACGTTGACGATCCTCGGCTGCGGCTCGTCCGGCGGCGTGCCCCGGGTCGCCTATGGCTGGGGCGCCTGCGATCCGGCCGAGGCGAAGAACCGGCGGCGGCGCTGCTCTCTCCTCGTGGAGCGCCAGGGGGAGGCCGGCCGCACCAGCGTCCTCGTCGACACCTCGCCGGATCTCCGCGACCAGCTCATCGGCGCCGGCGTGGAGCGCCTCGACGCGGTGCTGTTCACCCACGCCCATGCCGACCACACCCACGGCATCGACGACGTCCGGCCCCTGGTGCTCCACATGCGCCGGCGCATCCCGGTCTATGCCGACGCCCTCACCCGCGCCCTGCTGGAGCGGCGCTTCGGCTACTGCTTCGAGACGCCGCCGGGCAGCGAGTATCCGCCGATCCTCGACATGAACGACCTGTGTCCGGGCGAGGCGGTGCGGGTGGCGGGCGCGGGCGGCGCGGTGACGGCCCTGCCCTTCGCCATGGAGCACGGCAACGAGGCGGCCCTGGGGTTCCGGTTCGGCCCGGCGGCCTACGCCCCCGACGTGAGCCTGATGCCCATGGGCGCGCAGGCCCACCTGCACGGCCTCGACCTGCTCATCATCGACGCCCTGCGGGAGACGCCGCACCCGACGCACTACTCGGTCTCGGACGCGCTGGCCCTCATCGAGACGGTGCGGCCCCGCCGCGCCATCCTCACCAACCTCCACACCGACCTCGACTACGCCACCCTGGCGCGCAAGCTCCCGCCGCACGTGGTGCCGGCGTATGATGGGCTGAGCGTGACGCTGGATCTCTGACCGGCGGCGGGTCCGCGACGCCGGGGGGAGGGTGGATCAGGTCCGGGCCTGGGCCCCTCTTCAGTTCCGGGCCGGGGCCTCTTCCGGCAGGCCGGCCGCCACCAAAATCTGGGTCATGGCCGCCTTGGCGAGGTGGTTGTAGCCCGCGTCGGTCATGTGGAGGCCGTCGGGGCCGATCATCTGGGTCGGCGTGAGCAGGCCCTTGGCCACCCAGGCCCGCATCATCGCGTTGCGCCGGATCACCGGAACGCCGAGTTCGCCGGCCACGGCGTGCAGGGCGGTGCCGTAGAGCTCCGATCCGGCGGTGCCGGACAGGCGCTTGCACCATTGCTGGTCCATGAGGATCACCTCCGCCCCCGTGGCGCGGATCGCCAGGATGCCGGCGCGGGTCAGTTCGGCGAAGCGCTCCACGCTGACGCCGGTCATTGGATCGTTGCTGCCCGTCTGCCAGACCACGAGGTCTGGCTTCTCCGCGAGCACGTCGCGCTCGAGGCGCCGGGCCATGGCCTCGGCATCGTCGCCGCCCTTGCCCCGGTTGAGCACGGTGACGAACTGATGCTCGGAGCCGGACTTGTCGAGGCGCGACTCGAGATCCTCCTGCAGCTGGGCCGGATAGGTCGAGCCCGGCGAGGTGGCGCCGATGCCCTCCGTCGAGGAGGAGCCGAACGCCACGATGCGGATGTCCGCGCCCTTGGCCACGAGTCCGGCGAGGCGCGGCAGGCGCGCCAGGGCGCGGGCGTGAAGCGCGGGGCGCGCCGCCGGGGGCGTCCGCACCGCCGCGGACGCGTCCAGTCCCGCATGATGCACCGCCGGGAGCGGCACCGGCTCGGACCGGGCCGGCGCACCGAGGGCCGCGAGGGCGAGACCGAGGATCGGGACGAGGGGGAGGCGCGCTGAGATCGGCATCAGGTTCGCTTCGGTACAGGTATCCGGACACTCGACGCCTGGATCTGAACCCAGCGTGTATCATGTATTCTGAGCCGAGATTATGACGGAGGCGAGGGCGTTGCGCGGCGATTGTGCCACAGGCGGGCCGGAACGTCAGGGTTATGCGCGCAACCCGGCGGACAGGATGAATCCCGGGTTCATGCCGGCGGGTTCACGCGAGGAAGATCGGAAGGACGGCCGGAAACGGTTTCGAAGTCCCTTCGAAGCCCCCTGCCCCGGATTTTCGGGGTTTTGGTTCCATAATATATCTTATGCGAATGGCTTCGGTGGGATCGGAGGTGGTGTCCGGGTATCCTTTGGGCACTGTGCCCGTCACGGTTCGGATACCGTTTTCGAGCGCGATTCGGGCGAACACCCTTGAAACGACCGCGCCAGTGGCAGACATCTATGGTGTGGGATTTCAGCGCGGTCACGTTCGAGTTCAGGAGCGATGGCGTTTCCGAGGACACCGTCGTGACCGTGCGGATTTCGACCCCGGGCGGTGCGTTGCACCTGATGGCCGAAGCTGAGGAAATTTCGGAGGGGCGCGGGTTGCGTCTCCGCGGCGTGCACATGCACGCGGACAACGGCAGGAACACCCTCGGTTTGTCCAACCTGCGCCAACTTGCCCTGTGGGCCCTCAAGGAGACGGGCTACGATGAAATCCTCATTGAAGGCGCGGCTCGGACGTCTGGGGCCAATCCGGGACGTATCCCGGGTGTCCTCCGGTTCGCCCGCGATCCTGTCCCTGAGCCCGAGCCAGGGGCCGGAGAAGGTCGAGGCCGTTCAGGCGACCCTGGCCCTGGCGGGGCGGGGCCTGAGCTTGCTGCGCGCCAAGCGGGTGATCGAGGAGATGCTGGATAAGGGCCGCGCCGTCGTGGAGGTCCCGCTCGTCGAGGACGAGGACGCCCTGGCGCGAGATCTGGCCGAGGCCGGATGCGCCGCAGCACGCCTGGGGCCGGCGCAGATGGATGTCCGCGCCCTGCGCGACAGGCTCGGGGTGACCCAGGAGCAGTTCGCCCACCGTTACGGCCTCGAGGTCGATGCGGTCCGGAATTGGGAGACCGGGCGGCGCAGGCCGGATGCGGCCGCCCTAGCCTATCTCGGCGTGATCGCCCGCCTGCCCGAACAGGTCAGCATGGCCCTGGAGCGATCGCTGGTGCCGGCGGGGGCGGTGGCCAGGGAGGCCGGACGCCTCCGCGCGCGCGCCGTCGGCGTCATGGAGCTTCTCCATCCGGAGCGCGTCGCCGAGAACCGGCGGCTCGTCAACAGCATCCCCGAGGCACGCTTGGGCGACGTTCTGCGTGCCGCCGAGACCGCGGTGGCGGAGCGCATCGAGGCGGCGGCGGCCGAACGTGGAGCGCTGCCCCGCGCGCCAGTCTGAACCAGTGAGCAACTCCTCCCCCTGCCCTACACCCCGCCCTACGACAGGCCGGCGCTCTGCGACGACCTCGCCGCCCGCGCCATCCCGGGCGTGGAGGCGGTCACGCGGCTCGCCTATCGCCGGACCGTCGACCTCTTCGGACGGCACGGCCACGCGGCCGATCCGCACCTGGCCCGCCTCGTGGCGGCCCGGCCGGGCCTGCGGGTGCCGGCGCGCGCCCGACGCCCTCCCGGCGGGCGACCTCGCCCTCCTGCGCGCCCTCGACGACGGGGGCGGGCGCCCGAGCGCCGCCGGCCTGGCGGCGCGGTCGCGGCCGTGGCGCCCGTGGCGGTCCTACGCCGTGCTCCACCTCCGGGCGGGCGAGGCCGACGGGGGCGGGGTTCGCGAGAGGGATTCGACCGCAAGAACCGGGATGCGCGGCCGCCGCGAAGGCGCCAGGGTAGGGGCATGACGACGCCCCTCCCGACCTGCCCCCTCCCCGCCACCCGCGATGCGCCCGACGCCACCGAGGACGCGTGCTGGGCCGCCGTCGCCGCCCGCGATCCGGTGGCGGACGGGCGCTTCGTCTACGCCGTGCGCACCACGGGCGTGTATTGCCGGCCGGGCTGCGGCGCCCGCACCCCGCGCCGGGCGAACGTGGGTTTTTACGGGACCCCCACGGCGGCGCGGGCCGCGGGCTTCCGCCCCTGCCTGCGCTGCCGCCCCGACGCTCCGCCCCTGGCCGCGCGCCACGCCGCGGCCGTGGCGAGCGCCTGCCGGCGGATCGAGGCGGCCGCGGAGCCCCCTGCCCTCGCGGCCCTGGCCCGCGCCGCTTCCCTGAGCCCGTTCCACTTCCACCGGGTGTTCAAGGGGATCACCGGCGTGACCCCGAAGGCCTACGCCGCGGCCGTGCGGGCGGGGCGCCTCGCCGCGTCCCTGCCCGAGGCCGGCACCGTGACGGAGGCGGCCTACGCGGCGGGCTACGGCACGGCGGGCCGGTTCTACGCCGCCGCCGGACCGCGCCTCGGCATGGCGCCCGGCGTGTTTCGGAAGGGCGGGGCGGGCGTCGCCATCCGCTTCTCCGTGGCGACCTGTGCCCTCGGCTTCGTCCTGGTGGCGGCCACCGAGCGGGGCCTCTGCGCCATCCTGCTCGGCGACGATCCGGAGGGACCGGTCCGGGACCTCCACGCGCGGTTTCCCCGGGCCGCGATCACCCGGGACGAGGCCGGGTTCGCGGCGCACGTGGCCGAGGTCGCGGCCTTCGTGGCGGCGCCGCAGGGCGGCCTCGCCCTGCCCCTCGACATCGGCGGCACCGCCTTCCAGCAGCGGGTCTGGGAAGCCCTGCGGGCGATCCCGGCGGGGGAGACCGCGACTTACACGGACATCGCGCGCGAGATCGGCCGGCCCGCCGCCGTGCGGGCCGTGGCGCTGGCCTGCGCCGCCAACGCCCATGCGGTGGCGATCCCCTGCCACCGGGTGGTGCGCGCCGACGGGGCGCTCTCGGGCTACCGCTGGGGCGTCGCCCGCAAGGCCGCGCTGCTGGCCCGTGAGAGGACCCCCGTGGCCGAGGACGGCGAGGGACCGGACCCGGCGTGAGGGCCGTCCCGCATGGGCCACCCTTGTCCGCGACCCTTGTCCGCCGGGCCGGGGCGGGGGAAGAGGGCCCCCGGCCCGTGAAGAGGAGTCCCGATCCGTTGCGCGTGACACCGCCCTCCCCCGCCCGGCCCGCCGGGAGCCCGCCGTCGGCCCTGGCCGCCTATCCGATCCTCGCCGGCACCATGCTGCTCTGGGGCGGCAACGTGGTGGCGGGCAAATGGGCCGTGGGCGAGGTCTCGCCGCAGGTGCTCACCTGCCTGCGCTGGGCCTTCGCCTGCCTCGTCCTGGCCCTGCCGGCCCGGGCCGGCTTGCGGGCCGAGTGGGGCCGCCTGCGACCGCACTGGCCCTACGTGCTGCTCATGGGCGCGTGCGGCTACACCCTCTACGCCAGCCTGTTCTACGCCGCCGGCCTCTACACCACGGGGATCAACATCGCCCTGTTCCAAGGGTCGATCCCCGTCCTCGTCATCCTCATCAACTACGGCGTCCACCGGGTCGCCGTGGGCGGGGCGCAGGCGCTCGGCGTCGCCGTGACCCTGGCCGGGGCGGTGGTGGCGGCCACCCACGGCGACTGGCGGGTGCTCACCCATTTCGGCTTCAACCTCGGCGACGTGCTGATGCTCGCCGCCTGCCTGTTCTATGCCGGCTACACCGTGGCCCTCGGCGCCCGGCCGAAGGTTTCCGGCCTGACCTTCTTCACCGCCATGGCGCTCGCCGCCTTCCTCACCGCCCTGCCGCCCCTCGCCGCCGAATGGGCGCTCGGCCACACGATCTGGCCGACGCCGAAGGGCTGGCTCATCGTGGCGTTCGTGGCCCTGGGGCCGAGCCTCCTGGCCCAGCTCGGCTTCATGCGCGGGGTCGAGCTCATCGGCCCGAACCGGGCGGGGCTGTTCGTCAACTTCGTGCCGATCTTCGGGGCCGGCCTCGCCGTCGTCTTCCTCGGCGAGCCGTTCCGCTGGAACGACGCCCTGGCCCTCGGCCTCGTCATCGGCGGCATCGCCATCGCCGAGCGCCTCGGCCGGCGGCGCTGACGGACGCCGAAACCGTCAGGGACCCGCCTGCCCCGTCACCGCCCTGCGCAGGGCGGTGAGCAGGGCGCCCTCGAAGGCCAGGGCCGAGCCGTAGTGGAACTCGATGTCGAACGGCTTGCGGGCGTTCATGGAGAGGGAGGCGCTCTGCATGGCGATGAGCCGGCCGGCCTCGTCGAACAGGCCCGAGCCCGAGCCGCCGAAACCGTCGTTGCAATCGTGGCGCAGGCGCCGGATGCCGCCCTCGCTCGGCGGATCGACCTGACGGATGGCGCAGGTCTCGAGGCTCGCCGGCCCGCGGTAGTTCTCGTGCCCGCCTGGGGACACCATCACGACGGGCAGCCGCATCGGCCCCTCCCCCAGCTCGGGGGCGGCCGGCAGGGGTTGCGGCCGGGCGCCCTCCACGGGCCGCACGAGGCGCAGGATCGCCCAGTCGTCGGTGATGTGGAGCGCCTGCGCGGCCGGTTCGGCCCCGAGCTCGATGCTGCCCGGCACGAAGTCGTAGTTGCGTCCGCCGATCTGGAAGAAGCAGTCGCCGACCTCGCGGGTGGTCTCGAGGCGGCGATTGCGGAAGTTGTGGGCGTTGAGCACCACCACGGACGGATCGCCGACGAGCCAGGCCGCCGCCGCCTTGCGCGGGATGCCGTCGGGGCCGTGGCAGAACAGCACGCCCGCCCCCGGATAGCGGTCGATATCCGCGCCGGTGAGGTCGCGGCGTCCGTCCCTCGGATAGAGGGCGGCCAAGCTCCATGCCGAAAAATCCTGCGCCGGGGCCGGTCCGGCGGCGCAGAGCAGGGCCGCCAGGGCGATGCCGAGGCGGTCCGGAATCCCCCCGCGCGCGGTTGCGCGTCTCCGCCCAGCCCCTGGCGCCATCTTTCCCCGCTCCCCGCCATCGGCCCGTTCGCCCGGGCCGTTGCGACAGTGGTGCGACGGCCCCCTGGGGGCGGTCAAGCGACGGGTCGCCGCTGCGCGATCCTCACGCTCTATTTGCCAAAGTTTCCCGACTAGAAATGTCGGATCGTCTAGAGACTTTGCGACAGGAAGATGGCTAGAAATAAGGGCTGAAGGGACAGTAATAAGCTTCTTATAAGACTACGCTAGTCTGATAAAAGCTTAAGAGCGCGGCGGTTCTTCTGAGGATCGCGGCGCCGATGTTCCGAAACGGCGGGAGAAACAGCCACGCACGACCGCAGGGTCGATAGACGGGGCGGCAGCTGAGGAGACGCACGATGATGAGGTACTTGAGTTCCGTGTCGGTGCTGGCCGTGATGGCCCTGGCGCCCATCGGGATGGCCACCAGTGCGGCCGCCAACGACAAGCTCGTCGAGCTGTCGAAGAGCGACGAAAACTGGATCATGCCCGGCAAGAACTACGACTCGGACAATTACAGCAAGCTCAAGCAGATCAACACCGAGAACGTGAAGCAGCTCAAGCCGGCCTGGAGCTTCTCCACCGGCCTGCTCAACGGCCACGAGGGCGCGCCCATCGTCGTCGACGGCAAGATGTACATCCACACCTCGTTCCCGAACAACACGTTCGCCCTCGGCCTCGACGATCCGGGCCTGATCCTGTGGCAGGACAAGCCCAAGCAGAACCCGGCCGCCCGCGCCGTCGCCTGCTGCGATCTCGTGAACCGCGGCCTCGCCTACTGGCCGGGTGACGGCAAGGTGCCGTCCCTCATCCTGAAGACGCAGCTCGACGGCAACGTCGCCGCCCTCAACGCCGAGACCGGCGAGACGGTGTGGAAGGTCGAGAACTCCGACATCAAGATGGGCTCGACCCTGACCATCGCCCCCTACGTGGTGAAGGACAAGGTGATCATCGGGTCGTCCGGCGCCGAGCTCGGCGTGCGCGGCTACCTCACCGCCTACGACGTGAAGACCGGTGCCCAGGTGTGGCGCGCCTACGCCACGGGTCCCGACAAGGACCTGCTGCTCGGGCCCGACTTCAACGTGAAGAACGCCCATTACGGCCAGAAGGGCCTGGGCACCTCCACCTGGGAGGGCGATGCCTGGAAGATCGGCGGCGGCACCAACTGGGGCTGGTACGCCTACGATCCCGGCACCAACCTGATCTACTTCGGCACCGGCAACCCGGCGCCGTGGAACGAGACCATGCGTCCCGGCGACAACAAGTGGACGATGACCATCTTCGGCCGCGACGCCGATACGGGTGAAGCCAAGTTCGGCTACCAGAAGACCCCGCACGACGAGTGGGATTACGCCGGCGTCAACGTGATGATGCTGTCGAACCAGAAGGACAAGGACGGCAAGGATCGCAAGCTCCTCACCCATCCGGACCGCAACGGCATCGTCTATACCCTCGACCGGACCGACGGTTCGCTCGTCTCGGCCAACAAGATCGACGACACCGTCAACGTCTTCAAGTCCGTCGACCTGAAGACCGGCCAGCCGGTGCGCGATCCCGAGTACGGCACCCGGATGGACCACCTCGCCAAGGACGTCTGTCCCTCGGCCATGGGCTACCACAACCAGGGCCACGATTCCTACGATCCGGAGCGCAAGCTCTTCTACATGGGCATCAACCACATCTGCATGGACTGGGAGCCGTTCATGCTTCCGTACCGTGCGGGCCAGTTCTTCGTCGGTGCGACGCTGAACATGTACCCCGGCCCGAAGGGTGACCGTCAGAACTACGAGGGTCTCGGCCAGATCAAGGCCTACAACGCCATCACGGGCGAGTATAAGTGGGACAAGATGGAGCGTTTCGCCGTGTGGGGCGGAACGATGGCCACCGCCGGCGACCTCGTGTTCTACGGAACGCTGGACGGCTACATCAAGGCCCGTCACTCCGACAACGGCGACCTCCTCTGGAAGTTCAAGCTGCCGTCGGGCGCCATCGGTTACCCGATGACCTACAGCCACAAGGGTGATCAGTTCGTCGCCATCTACTACGGCGTCGGCGGATGGCCGGGCGTCGGCCTGGTGTTCGACTTGCAGGACCCGACCGCCGGCCTCGGCGCGGTGGGCGCCTTCAAGAAGCTCGCCAACTACACCCAGATGGGCGGCGGCGTGATGGTGTTCTCCCTCAACGGCAAGGGTCCGTACGACGATCCGAACGTCGGCGAGTACCTGACGGCCGCCAAGAAGTAAGTCTCGATCCCAGGACCAGGACCTCGCCGGCCTCAGGGCCGGCGGGGTTCCCACAATGCCCGAGATTTCGCGCGCGACGGCCAACGCGAGGACACGCCATGTCCCGCCCGAGATGCCCCGCCCGAGCGCAGCCCAGAAAACAACCGAACAACGGATCTCACCCATGTCGCTCGTCACCGGACGTCGCCGCGCGGCGCTCCCGGCCGCCTCCCTCCTGGCGCTGGGTCTCGTATCCTCCGTTCACGCGGCCGAGGACGCGAAAGCGCCGGCGCCCGCCGACGACAAGACCCTGCGCGTCTGCGCGGCGGTGCAGCCGCCCCTCTCGCTGAAGGACGGATCGGGCCTCGAGAACCGGATCGCCACGGCGGTCGCCGAGGCCATGGGCCGCAAGGTCCAGTTCGTCTGGTCGGAGAAGCCGGCGATCTACCTCGTCCGCGACGGCCTCGACAAGAAGCTCTGCGACGTGGTGGTCGGCCTCGACAGCGACGACCCGCGCGTCCTCGTCACCAAGCCGTACTACCGCAGCGGCTACGTCTTCATCACCCGCGCCGACCGCGACCTCGACATCAAGTCCTGGGCCGATCCGCGCCTGAAGAGCGTCGACCACATGGTGGTGGGCTTCGGCACCCCCGGCGAGGCGATGCTGAAGGATATCGGCCGCTACGAGGAGGACATGGCCTACCTCTACTCGCTGGTGAATTTCCGCGCGCCGCGCAACCAGTACACCCAGATCGACCCGGCCCGGATGATCAGTGAAGTCGCCGGCGGCAAGGCCGACGTCGCCGTGGCCTTCGGCCCCGATGTGGCCCGCTACGTCAAGGATTCGGGCACGCCCCTGCGGGTGACGCCGGTGCCGGACGACACCGTGCGCAGCGACGGCCAGAAGATGCCCCAGAGCTTCGACCAGTCCATGGGCGTGCGCCGGGACGACACCGCCCTGAAGGCCGCCCTCGACGCCGGCATCGCCAAGGCCAAGCCGCAGATCGACGCGATCCTGCGCCAAGAGGGGGTGCCCCTCGCGACCGCCTCGAACTGATCCGTGCAAGCCCCGGGCCGCTCGCAGGGGCGGCCCGCCCAGAACCCGACCGGACGGTCGGAGAACCCCATCAGAGCGATTTCATGCGTCATCTCAAAGGCCTTCTGGCCGGATTCGTCGGCCTCGGCCTCGTCACCGCCGGGTTCTCGGCCGGGCTCTCCGCCCTGGCGCAGCCGGCCTCCGGCCCGCAGAGCGGGTTCGTGTTCCGCAACACCGTCACGGGCGAGCAGCTCGACGTGTCCCAGGGCAAGGAGGGCGGCCGCGACACGCCGGCCGTGAAGGAGTTCTTCCAGACCGGCAAGAACCTCTACATCGACGACAAGTCCTGCCTGCGCAACGGCGAGTCCCTGTTCGCCACCTCGTGCTCGGGCTGTCACGGGCATCTGGCCGAGGGCAAGCTCGGGCCGGGCCTCAACGACAATTACTGGACCTACCCGTCCAACACCGAGGATACCGGCCTGTTCGCCACCATTTTCGGCGGCGCCAACGGCATGATGGGGCCGCACAACGAGAACCTGACCCCCGACGAGATGCTGCAGACCATCGCCTGGATCCGCCATCTCTATACCGGTCCGGCCAAGGACGCCGTCTGGCTCAGCGCCGACCAGAAGAAAGCTTACACGCCTTACAAGCAGGGCGAGACCTTCCCCACGGACGTGAAGGGCCAGTGCAAGCCGCTGGAGAACTAGCGTCCCTGGGAAGTCACGCCGCGTGACGTGCGCGCGGTGAACGATGAGCGGCCCACGCGCCGCGCCAACCATAAACGGAGGAGACGAACATGCGGACGTTCATTTTTGCGGTGGCGCTGGGTGCAGGCGCAGTGCTGGCGAGCCCGGCGATGGCCTACGACGGCACCAAGTGCAAGGCAGCCGGCAATTGCTGGGAGCCCAAGCCCGGCTTCCCCGAGAAGATCGCCGGCTCGAAGTACGACCCCAAGCACGACCCGAAGGAGCTGAACAAGCAGTCGGAGTCGATCAAGGGCATGGAAGAGCGCAACGCCCGGCGCATCGAGGCCGCCAAGAAGTCCGGCAAGTTCGAGTACGACGTCACCAAGCTGTCGTCGAACTGAGCCGACGGCGCGCGTTCACCCTCGCCTGTCCGCGCTCGAACGCCGGCCCCTCTCCCCGCTCGCGGGGAGAGGACCGCAGACACCCCGGCGTGTCTGCGGTGAGTGCAGCCGGAGCGTAGGTGCGGGGGGGCTCGCCGGACGAGCCTCAGGCGGAGCCGCCCCCTCACCCTCGGCTGCCGCCTCGTTTCGGACCCGACAAGGGGTCCGAAACCCTCTCCCCGCAAGCGGGGCGAGGGGATGCGTGCAACCCGGTTGGATTTCCCGCCTCAGAATGCCGGGCAGCCGTTTCCCAGCTTAAAGATTCAAGGCCCCCGCGTGATGAACGAGACCCGCCCCGGCGACGCGATGCTCACCGATTGGCGCGAGGCCGCCGGCCGGTTCGAGCGGGCCGTGGGCGGCGCCGTGGTCGGCCAGGCGCGGGCGATCCGCCTCCTCACCATCGCGATCTTCGCCCGCGGCCACGTGCTGCTCGAGGGCGATGTCGGCGTCGGCAAGACCACCCTGCTGCGGGCCGTCGCCCGGGCGCTGGGCGGCGCCTACGAGCGCGTCGAGGGCACCGTCGACATGATGCCGACGGACCTCATCTACCACACCTACCTCGCCGAGGACGGCCGCCCCCGCGTCGAGCCCGGACCGGTCCTGCGCCGGGCCGAGGACCTGTCGATCTTCTTCTTCAACGAGATCAACCGCGCCCGGCCCCAGGTGCATGCCCTGCTCCTGCGCCTCATGGCCGAGCGCAGCCTGACCGCGTTCAACCGCGAGTACCATTTCCCCAACCTGCAGGTCTTCGCCGACCGCAACCGCGTCGAGCGGGAAGAGACCTTCGAGCTGCCGGCGGCCGCCCGCGACCGCTTCCTCATGGAGATCGGGATGGAGGCCCCGCGCGACGCCGAGAGCCGCCGCGCCCTCGTGTTCGATCCGCGCTTCCACGACACCGACGCCCTCATCGCGGGCATCGACGCCGACGTGCTGGACCACGCCGCCATCCCGGGCATCGCCAGGGCGATCCAGCACGGGATTCAGGCGAGCCCGGCCATCGAAGCCTACGTCGTCGGCCTGTGGGAGGCCCTGGTGCGTCCCGGCGGCGCCGGCATCCGGCTTCCCGGCATCGACATGGAGGCCCTGGTGCAGGGCGGGGCCTCGCCCCGCGGCGTCGCCTTCCTCGTGCGCGCCGCCAAGGTCCGCGCCTGGCTCGAGGGCCGGGACTGGCTCGTGCCCGAGGACATCCGCGCCGTGTTCCCCGAGGTCATGGCCCACCGCGTCTTCCTCGAACCCGTCTACGAGATGCGCCGCGCCGCCATCGTGCCCGAGCTCTGCCGCGCCGTGTTCGACACGGTGCCGGCGCCGTGAGGGAGCCCGATCCGCAGGCCGACATCGTCTACCGTCCGCGCGGGCGGGTGCCGGGCACCGCCGCCGGTGCCCATCGCGGCCGCGACGCCGGGGGCCTCGGCACCTTCCGCGATCAGGTGCCGTTCCTGCGCATGCCGGATGCGCGCCGCATCGACGTGCGCGCCACCCTGCGCGATCCGTTCGAGGGCACCCATGTCCGCCGCTTCGAGAGCCGCACGGCCATCGAGGTCTGGGCCCTCGTCGATCTCTCCGCCTCCATGCGCTACCGCGGCGCGGCCGACCGCATGGCCCTCGCCGCCGCCCTGTGCGGGGGGCTCGCGGCGTCGGCCACCCGCATCGGCGACGGCTTCGGCCTCATGGGCTGCGACGGCGCCCTGCGCGCGGACGTGTCGATGCCGGCGACCCGCCGGCGCGGGATCGGCGCCTCCGTCCAGGCCCGCCTGTTGGCCGCGCCCTGCACGGGCGCGCGGGCCGACGGCATGCGCGAGGCCGGCCGCGGCCTCGTCGGGCGGCCCAAGATCGTGTTCGTCGTCTCGGATTTCCGCTGGCCCGAGGCCCTGATCGCGGAGGTGTTCGCGAGCCTGGCCCGCCACGACCTCGTGCCCGTGGTCCTGGCCGACGCCTCCGAGGACGAGGGGCTGCCGGCCTGGGGCCTGATGGAACTCGACGACCTCGAGGGCGCCGGGCGCCGGACCGTGTTCATGCGCCCGGCCCTGCGCCGGCGCTGGCTCGCCCACGAGCGGGCCCGCGCCGACACCTTGCGCCGCATCGCCATGACCTACGGCCGCCCGCCGTTCCGCCTCGAAGGCCGCTTCGAGGCCGACGCCCTCACCCGCCACCTCATCGGGACCTGATGCGAGTCCTTTTCCCCGTCCTCGTGTTCCTCCTCGCCGTGTCCGGCGCGGCGCAGGCCCAGGTGCGCTCCGTCGAGGTCCGCACCCCGCGCGCCTTCGGCTACGTCCTCGGCGACGTCGTGCGGGCGCAGGCCGACATCGTCGTGGATGCGGGTTTCACCCTCCAGGCGGCCTCCCTGCCCCAGCCCGGGCCGCTGGCCTACTGGCTCGACCTGCGCGATCTTCGCGTGGAGGAAACCGTCACCGGCGACGCCCGGCGGGTGCGGATCTCCCTGACCTACCAGAACTTCTACGCGGCCCTCGACGTCCGCGCCCTGGAGATCCCGGGCTTTTCCGTGACCTTCGAGAGCGCCGGCGCCCACGGCGCCACCACCGCCACGGCGCAGGTGCCGGCCTGGTCCTTCACCATCTCGCCCCTGCGCGAGGTGGTGCCGCCCGCCCGCGAGAACCCGGCCGACTACATGCGGCCGGACGGGCGCGTCGCCGCCGTCGACGCGCAGCCCCTGTGGTGGCGGGCGGGGGGCTTCGGGGCCCTCGCCCTCCTGGCCTTCGCCGGGCTCGCCCGCGACCGGGCCTGGGGGCCGTTCCGGGCGCGGCGCGGGCGCCCGTTCGCGGCCGCCCTCGCGCGCCTGCGCCGCCTCGCGCGCACCCCCGACGCGGAGGCCGCCTACGGCGACGCCCTGCGCGCCCTCCATCGCGGCCTCGACGCCACCGACGGGCGCCGGGTGCTGGCCGACGATCTGCCGGGCTTCCTCGCCCGCCACCCCGCCTACCGGCCCGAGGCCGACGCCCTCGCCCGGCTCCTTGCGACCTCGCGCCTCGCCTTCTTCGGTCTCGGTCCCGCCGCCGCCCGCGCCGCCCTGCCCTGGACCCATCTCGAAACCCTGGCCCGGCGCCTGGCCGCAGCCGAGCGGGCGGCGTGATGGGCGACACCCTCGCGCGATTCGCCGTCGATGCGCCCCTGGTGCTGTGGTTGCTGCCACTGGCCCTGCTGCCGTTCCGGGCTTCGGCCCAGCGCGTCGTGCCCGTGGCCGCCATCGACGCCGGTCCGGCCGATCCGCTCTCGCGGGCGCTCGGTTGGGCCCTGCGCATCGCCGGTTGCCTGGCGCTGGCGGGCCTCATCGTCGGCATCGCCGGCCCGTACCGCCGGGGCGAGACCGTCACCCGCACGGGCATCGGCGCCCAGGTCTCGATCCTCGTCGACCGCTCGGGCAGCATGAACGAGACCTTCGCCGGGCGTCAGCCCTCGGGTGCCGAGGAATCGAAGGCCGCCGCCTCCCGCCGCCTGCTCGGCGACTTCGTCGGCAGCCGCGCCCACGACCAGTTCGCCGTCACCGCCTTCTCGACGGCGCCCATGCTGGTGGTGCCGATGACCGACCGGCACGAGGCCGTCCGCGCCGCCATCCGGGCCATCGACCGGCCGGGCCTCGATTACACCAACGTGGCGCGCGGCCTCGCCATGGGCCTGTCGCAGTTCGGACCCCAGGCCGCCAACGTCTCGCGGGCGCTGCTCATCGTCTCCGACGGCGCGGCGGTGATCGATCCGCGCGTCCAGGGCACCCTGCGGGCCGAGTTCGCCAGGATCCGGCCCAACCTCTACTGGCTGTTCCTTCGCACCAAGGGCTCGCCCGCCATCGCCGACAAGCCCGCCGGCGAGGACACGCCCCAGGCGGCGCCCGAGCGCCACCTCGACCTGTTTTTCAAGAGCCTCGGCACGCCCTACCGCGCCTTCGAGGCGGAGGGCCCCGAGGCCGTCGCCGCCGCCATCCGCCAGATCGAGGCCCTGGAGCGCGACCCCATCCCCTACACCGAGCGGCGCCCGCGCCGCGACCTGTCGTGGGTCGCTTTCGGGCTGGCGCTGCTCGGGCTGCTTCTCCTCGTGGCGGGCAAGCTCGCGGAGGCGGACGTGCGGCGGGGACGGGGGGGCCTTCCGCAGGCGGCCGAGGCTCCATCCGAAAGGATCGCCGCATGAACCCGGCTTCGCACCGTTCCACCCCGTTGGCGCGCATCCCCCTCGCCCCGCCCGGTGGTGACGGCTCCCGCGGATCGCGCATCGGGCACGGGTCCCCTCTCCTGGAAGGAGAGGGACAGGGTGAGGTGTGTGACCTTTCCGGAGAATCCACACACCTCACCCCAACCCTCTCCTTCCAGGAGAGGGGGCCCGTCGCGTTTCATGCCAACGCGTCTGGTCCCTGCCGAAAAGCGATCTCGCGGATGCATGACGGTGCGGAGGCCGGACGATGACGGCACTCGCTTTCTCCACCGAACGCACCGCCCTCCGTCCCCGCATCGCCAGCACCCTGCGGCGCGCCCGGCCGCACCTGCTCCTCGTCCTGCCGGTCCTGCTCGGCCTCGCGGCCGTCGGGTTCGGCGCGGCGGCGTGGCGGGTGGAGCGGGACAACGCCGCCATCGCGGCGCTCCAGGCCGGGCGCGACGTGGCCGTGGGGCCGGACGCGTCCGCCCCCCTGCTGCTCGCCCGGGTCCAGCACCTCGCCCGGCGCGGCCTGCCCGAGGGGATCGAACCCCTCGTCGACGCCTTGGCGCGGGCCGGCGACACCGACCGGGTGGCGCGGGCCCGCTACGCCCTGGCCAACACCCGCCTGCGTCAGGCGTTCTCGCACCTGGAGCGCGGCGACCTCGACCCGGCCGGGCCCCTCATCACCCTGGCGCGCCAGGATTACCGCCGCGCCCTGCAGAACGCGCCCGACCTCTGGGACGCCAAGTTCAACCTCGACGTCGCCTCGCGGCTCCTGCGCGATTTCCCCGAATTCGACCGCAAGACCGGCGACGAGCTGAAGGCGGAGCCGAAGCAGATCTGGACGGAGGTCCCCGGCCTCCCCAGGGGGGCACCATGAGGGGGGTGTCATGAGGGGCGCACCATGAAGGCGCATCTCGTCCGCAACCTGCGCGACGGCCGGTTCCAGGCGCTCGCCGGGGCGATGGTCCTCGCCGCCCTCGCCCTCGTGCTGCCGGCCGTGCCGCTCACCCGGACCGGCGTCTCGGTGCTCGCCGTGGTCGACATCACCGGCAGCATGAACGTGCGCGACTACGCGAGCGCCGACGGCAGGCCGGCGAGCCGCCTCGACACGGCGCGCGGCGCCCTGCGCGAGCTCATCGCCGCCCTGCCCTGCGGCTCGCGGATGGCGCTCGGCCTGTTCACCGAGCGCCGGCCGTTTCTCCTGTTCACGCCCATCGAGGTCTGCGCCGATTTCGCGCCCCTCGACGGGGCGCTGGCGGCCCTGGACTGGCGCATGGCCTGGGAGGGCGACAGCCGCATCTCCGCCGGCCTGTTCCGCGCCGTGGAGATGGCGGCCAGCCTCGACACCGACCTGATCTTCCTCACGGACGGGCAGGAGGCGCCGCCGCTCCCCAGCGCCGGCGGTCCGGCCTTCGAAGGCAAGCCGGGCGCCGTGCGCGGCCTCATCGTGGGCGCCGGCGCCTACGCCCTGTCGCCGATCCCGCGCTACAACGACCGGGGCCGCGAGATCGGCTTCTACGGCGCGGGCGACGTCCAGCAGGAGAACCGCTTCGGCCCGCCCCCGGCCGATGCCGAGAGCCGCGAGGGCTACAACCCGCGCAACGCCCCCTTCGGCGGGGCCGCCGCCACGGGCGCCGAGCACCTCTCCTCCGTGCGCGAGCCCTACCTCAAGACCCTCGCGGGCGAGACCGGCCTCGCCTACGTCCACCTCGACGGCCCCGGCGGCCTCAGCGTCCCGCTCCTGGCGGCCGCGACCCCGCGCCCCCTGCCCGGCCGCCTCGACCTGCGCCCCTTCCTCGGCGGGGCCGCCCTGGCGCTCGTCCTCGCCGTGTTCCTGCTTCCCACGTTGCGCGCCCTGTCCCTTCCGCGCGCCCTCACCCTGAAGAAGGCCTGATCCGTATGCGTCTCCTCGCCCCGACCGTGCTCCTCGCCCTGTTCGCCGCCGCCGTCCCGGTCACCGTCGTCTCGGTCACCCCCGTCCTGGCCCACGGCCCGACGCCGCAGAAGGTCGACCAGTCCGTCACCATCGCGGCCAAGCCCGAGGCGGTGTGGAAGGTGGTCGGCACCTTCGCGGCCATCGACACCTGGCACCCGGATGTGGCCAAGAGCGAAGCCGTCGACGGCAACGCCGCCGGCGGCCGGCGCAAGGTCACCCTCAAGAACGGCGGCACCCTCGACGAGGGCCTCGACGAGATGAACGACAAGACCTTCACCTACTCGTACCGCCTGTCGGACGCCGACCTGAAGGCCCTGCCGGTCTCGTCCTACTCGGCCACCGTCACGGTGACGCCCGACGGCGCCGGCTCGAAGGTCGAGTGGCTCGGCCGGTTCTACCGGGGCGACACCGGCAACGAGCCGCCCGAGGAGCTGAGCGACGCCGCCGGCAAGGCGGCGATGAACGCCTATTTCGCCAACGGCCTCAAGGGGCTGAAGGCCAAGGTCGAGGGCGGCAAGGCCAAGTGATCCGAGGACTCGCCCGTCTCGCCCTGGCGGCCCTTCTAGCCGGTGCTGGTGCCGGCCCCGTCGTCGCGAACACCGTCTACGTGGTGAGCCAGGAGGGCGGCAGCCTGACGTCGGTGGCGCCGCCCGGCGCCGCGATTGCCGTGGGCAAGGGCCCGGCCCAGGTGGCGGCGGGGCCGGACGGGCGGCTCTACCTCACCCATTCGGACACCCATGCGGTGTCGGTGGTGGACGGCCGGACCGGGGCGGTCCTGGCCCGGTTCCCCTTCGCCGGCCAGCCCTTCGGCGTCGCCGTGGCGCCGGATGGCCGCAGCCTGTTCGTCGGCGACTGGGCGGGCGGCCGCGTGGTGCGCCTGTCCACCGCCACGGGCGCGGTGGAAGGCCACGTCGGCGTCGGGCGCGATCCGGCGGCCCTCGCCCTCGACGGCCGGGGCCGCCTCTACGTCGCCGACCGCGAGAGCCGTCAGGTCAGCGTGGTCGACACCGCGACCATGACCCGGATCAGCACCGTGCCCGTCGGCGAGGGACCGTTCGCCCTGGCGTTGAACCCGGCGCAGGACCTGCTCTACGTCGCATGCGTCCGCAGCGGCGACCTCCACGCCATCGACACCGCCACCCTGAAACCCGCGGGTCGCGCGATCCTCGGCGGCATGCCGTACGGCGTCGCGGTGAGCGGCGACGGCGCGCGCATCCTCGTCACCAACCAGCAGGGCGGCACCCTCGTGGTGCTCGACGCCGCCCTGAAGCCCGTCGCGACGATCCCCGTCGGCCGCTATCCCGAGGGCGTGGCGGTCGCGGGCGACAGGGCCTACGTGGCGAACTGGTTCTCGGATTCCGTCTCGGTGATCGATCTCACCACCCTCGCGGAGACGGCGCGGCTTCCCGTGGGCGAGGGGCCGCGCGGCCTCGCCGTCCTGATGCGGGAGGCCCCATGACGCCGACGCCCATGACACCGACGCGCATGACGCCGACGCGCATGACGCCGACGCGACCGCTCCTCGCCCTCGCCCTCGCGGCCGGGCTCGCCGCCTGCGACAGGCCCGAGGAGCCCGCCGAGGCGGCGCGCGCGCCCGAGGACCAGACGGTGGTGGCGACGAAATCCGACGCCGACATCCCGCCCTGGCTGTCGCCCACGGACCCCATGGAGCCGGCCCGCTGGCTCGCCAGCCGGGAGCTCGGCCGGCCGGCGCCGGAGGTCGGGTCCCAGGCCGACCACCTGCGCCACAGCCTCGCCCGCGCCAAGGACGCGTTCATCGAGGACCCGCGCATGGTGGCCAACCGCACGGTGCAGCTCGGGCAGATGCTGGCCGAGGCCGGCACGCCCGAGCCCTATGCCGATCTGCTCGACGGGCTGGAGGCCGTGGCGGCGGTGACCACCCGCAAGCAGCTCTTCGGCGAGATGTGCCAGCAATACTACAACACCCGCCGGCAGGGGGCCGACCGGGCCACCGCCCTGGCCCGCCTCACCGAGCGCTACGCCGCGCAGGGGAGCGGGGACCAGACGCCCGCGCCCGGCCCCTCCCCCGGGGATGCGCGATGACGAGCGTCCTCATCGTGGACGACCACCCGGTGATCCTGCGGGGCTTCCGCCGCATCATGGAGGATGCCGGGGTCGAGACCGTCCACGAGGCCACCGACATCGCCGGCGGCTACCGCCTGTTCCACCGCCTGCGCCCCGCCATGGTCGTGGCCGACCTCACCTTCCGCACGGGCGCCCTGTCGGGCCTGTCCCTGATCCGGCAGATCCGCGCCCTGGCGCGCGACACCCGCATCCTCGCCTTCAGCATGCACGACGACCCGATCATCGTCGCGCGCGCCCTGGAGAGCGGGGCCACGGGCTACGTGCTGAAGGACGTCCCGGCGGCGCGGTTCCACGAGGCGTTCGAGACGGTGCGGGCGGGGCGGAGCTATCTCGACCACGCGTTGGCCACCCGCGTCGCCGTGCTCGGCCTCGCCGGACGGCCGGCGCCCCTCGCCGACCTCACGGCCCGCGAACTCCAGATCCTGTCCCTGCTCGGCCGCGGCCAATCCTACCAGGCCATCGCCGACGCCCTGGCGGTGAGCTACCGCACGGTGATCGGCGCCTGCGCCAGCCTGCGGCACAAGCTCGGGGTGCGGACGCTCGCCGAACTCATCCACGTTGCCGTCTCGCAGGGCGAGGGCGGCCCGGCGCGGTGAGCCCGGGCTACTGCCCGGCGCCGCTCGGGCGCTTGAGGGAGAAGCGCGTCTCGGGCTCGGCGGTGAAATAGTCGAAATAGCCGCCGCGCAGGATCGGCCGCATGGCCGCCGTCTCGACGAGGCCGTCCTTGATGTAGGCGTCGTCGATGTAGATCGAGACCACCTGCCCGATCACCAGGAAGCTGGTCGCGTCCCGGCCGTCGAGGGGCGTCAGGGGCACGGTCTGCACCCACTTGCACTCGATGGCGGCGGGCGATTCGCCCACCCGCGGCGGCCGCACCTTGCGCGAGGGCACCGGCGTGAGACCGGCCACCGCGAACTCGCTCTGCCCGCGCGGCAGCGGCGCCGACGTCGCATTCATCGCCTCGCGCAGATCGAAGGTGGCGATGTTGCAGACGAACTCGCCGCCCTCCTCCGCGAAGGTCATGGCGTCCTTCCGGCCCGAGGACGAGAACATCACCATGTCGGGGTCCGCCGCCACGGCGTTGAAGTAGGAGTACGGCGCCAGGTTCAGCTGTCCCGCCCGGTTCATGGCGCTGATCCAGCCGATGGGGCGCGGCGCGATGAGGGCCTTCAGGGGGTTGTGCGGCAGGCCCCGGGTCTCGGAATCGTAATGCATGGCGTCAGATCCGCGTGACGATGTGGGCGAGGTCCGGCCGGGGCCGGTCGCCCGGGACCTCCTGCGGGTGACCCATGTGGATGAAGCCGGCGATCTTCTCGTTCGGCGTGAGGCCGAGGGCGTCGAGGATGCGGCGGTCGTAGGCGAACCATTCCGTGAGCCAGGACGTGGCGTAGCCCGCCGCGTTGGCCGCGACCACGAGGTTCATGCACACGGCGCCCGCCGACAGCACCTGCTCCCATTCGGGGATCTTGATGTGCGGACCGGCGCGGGAGACCACCGCCACCACCACGGGGGCGTGGGCGAGGCGGGCGCGCTCGAGGTCGAGGCGCGCGTCATCCGCCTCCGGGTGGTCGGCGGCGTAGGCCCCGGCGATGATGCCGCCGACCCGCGCCCGCGCCTCGCCCGCGATGACGAGGAAGCGCCAGGGCGCGAGCTTGCCGTGGTCCGGCACCCGGGCGGCCAGGGTCAGGAGCGTGTCGAGTTCGGCCGGCGTCGGGCCGGGGCCGTCGAGGCGCATGGGGGGCACGGAGCGGCGGGTGCGCAGGAGATCGAGGGTGGCGTTCATCGAGACCTTTTTGGACTAGGATCGCGGCGTATCGCTGGAGTCACGGCCTCGTCCGAAAACCGGGTCCCCCTTTTCGGGCCGATGCCTTAGCATGGATCAGGCGCAATCACGCCGGTCATGCCGTCGCCACGGTCCGGTTCCAGAGCACGCGGCGCGAATCGCCGGACGGGCCGGCGCGCGAAGGGAGCGGTCGCATGACAAGGGGCCTGATGTTCGGCGCCGCACTGACGGCCCTGCTGGCGGCGCCCGGCCGCGCCCAGGAGGGCGGCTTCCACAACCGGATCGGGCCCAATCTCCCGACCCCGTCCGTCACCGGGCCCGACCTGCCCCCGCCCGTCCCCCAGGCCGATGCGACCCTGAGCCTCAAGGCGGTGTTCGCCGGCAGCGACAGGCCCCTGCGCTCCGGGCTGGCCTGGCGCATCTACGAGGACCGCACCGACGGCGTGAAGCCCAACATCGTCGCGCGCTCGGAGGCGGCCGAGCCGAGCTTCACCCTGGCGCCCGGCGCCTACATCGCCACGGTGACCTACGGTTTCGCCAGCGCCTCGAAGCGCCTCGCCATGGCGGGGGTCCCGGTCTCCGACGGGCTCAAGGTCAATGCCGGGGCGCTCAAGCTCTCGGGCGCCATCGGCGATACGAAGATCGTGCCCGCCCAGGTGGCCTTCGCGGTGTTCGTGCCCATCGGCACCAACTCGGAGGGGCGCCTGGTGCGCAGCGGCGTCAAGGCCGGCGAGCTGCTGCGCCTGCCCGAGGGCACCTATCACGTGGTCTCGACCTACGGGGAATCGAACGCCATCCAGCGCGCCGACCTCAAGGTCGAGAACGGCAAGGTCACCGACGCGACCCTGAGCCACCACGCCGCCACCGTGACCCTGAAGCTCGTCGCCGCCGCCGGGGCCGAGGCCTTCGCCGGCACCGCCTTCAGCGTGCTGACGCCGGGCGGCGACACCATCCGCGAGGCCATCGGCGCGTTCCCGCAGGTGATCCTGGCGGAGGGCGACTACGTCCTCATCGCCCGCCACGACGGGCAGGTCTACACCCGCGAGTTCAAGGTCGAGAGCGGGATGGACCGGGACATCGAGGTGGTCGCCAAGGCGTCCTGATTTTTTCGCGGAACCGAGATCGCCCCATGACGCGTCACCGATGGAGTCTCGTCGCCCTCGCCGCGACGCTGGCGAGCCCGGCCGTGCACGCACAGGGCATCGTCGGTGAATCCGCCCTCCCGCCGGAGACCGCGCAGGCCGCCGTCGCGCTCCTCGGCCAAAGCCTGAAGGCGCCCGACGCCGCCCGCTACGGCCGCCTCCGCCCGGGCCGGGCCGGGGCCGTGTGCGGCGAGGTGGACACGACCAACCGGATGGGCCAGCACGTCGGGCCGCGCGGCTTCGTCGCCGACCTGGGGGCGGGCTTCGCCGCCATCGTCCCGGACGGGGCGGAGCTGCGCAACCCGACCGGCCCGGCGCACTACGCGGCGATGCAGCGGGCGCTGGCGCTGTTTGCCGCCAACTGCGCGGCCTGATCCCGAACTTATCGGCAGCGAGTCCGCCTACGAGGCGCCCGCCGAGCCGGACATCCCCCTGCACACGGATGCGGGCACGCCGCAGGACGGTGCCGCCCGCGTGGCGGTGGCGTTGGGGAAGCTCTGAAGTGCTGAGGGCCTATCGAATGGGGAGCGGCAGAAACAGGCCGAGGATACATCGCGTGTTGCGGACGGCGATCTGCGTGTGGCTTCGCTGCATGTACCCCGCGCCGGGGTAGAGCTCACCGCCCTCCGTGAACATCCCCCTCACGGTATCGTAGGGTTCCAGTTCAGGGACCCCCTCCCCGGCACTGTCGATCATGCTGTGAAGGTGTTTGATCACAGCTCGGTCCAGGAACCGTAACAGACGATCGGAATTCGGGTCGCCCTTGACGTTCCGGTTTTCCGGGAGCGGTAGGCCCGCCATCGTCTGTGTTGCCACGAATGAATCGTAAGCCAACCGAACGATTCCAAGATCCTCGCGATTGGTCAGATCGAGGCAATGTCTCAGGTCGATGACCGCACCCACGACGAAGGGTTTTGCCGTCGTTGAGGTCGCGAACTTCGCTTCGGCCCATTCCCAGGCGCGTTTCGGATCGGACTCCCAGAAATACGCCCCTGGGCCGAGCCAGTCGTAATCTTTGTCGCTCTGAATGAGTGCGGTATCGCCACGGATTGCCTCGAGCCCGATGGCTTCGTCGCATCCGTGGTAACCCAGGACGAAGGAGGTCGCGAGACGGCTCAAGCGGCGCGTGTTGCCTTCTCGTCCGGACCGCCGAAAGTCGCGCGAAGCTCACCGTCCTTCGTATAGATTCCCTCTTCGATGAGGGCCGCCCGCGCGGCAGCGGGACTTGCCATGTTTGCGGCGGTACGCTTGACGATCAGAGCCTTGATGGCCGCGCGACGCTTTTCATCCGTCATGATCCCGGCACCTCCGAAGTCGATCGCGCATGGCAGCGCGCCACTCATCCTCAATCATAGGGAGAAACGCGGCGGAGGTGCAACGGGCTCCCGAAAGCCCCTTTCGATCGGTGGATCGAAAGGGGGCGCAGTCCGTCAGGGCGTCGGCGCCGCGTCGTGCTGTCCGTCGAGGCTGACCTCCGCGCTCGGCACGCTCGCGGCGATGCTGTCGGCGCGGATGCGGTCGGGGGAGGTCGCCTCGGCCACCAGGGCGGCCAGGGTCTCGTCGAGGCCGCCCGTGCGGGTGTGCTGGCTGCCGAGCCGCCGGACCGAGACCGTGCGCTCCTCGCCCTCCTTGCGGCCGACCACCAGCATCACCGGGACCTTGGCCAGGGAGTGCTCGCGGACCTTGTAGTTGATCTTTTCGTTCCTCAGATCGGCTCCCACCCGCAGGCCGAGGCGGTCGGCGGCGGCCACCACCTCGCGGGCATACGGGTCGGCGTCGCCCGTGATGGTCGCCACGACGACCTGCACCGGCGCGAGCCAGAGCGGGAAATGCCCAGCGAAATGCTCGATGAGGATGCCGGTGAAACGCTCCAGCGAGCCGCAGATGGCGCGGTGGACCATGACCGGCGGCTTCTTCCCGCTGTCGGCATCGACGTAGAAGGCGCCGAAGCGCTCGGGCAGGTTGAAGTCCACCTGGGTGGTGCCGCACTGCCAGTCGCGGCCGATGGCGTCGCGGAGCACGTACTCGAATTTCGGCCCGTAGAACGCGCCCTCGCCCGGGTTGATCGCCGTCCTGATCCGGCCGCCCGACTGCTCCTCGATCTGCGCCAGCACGCGGGTCATCACCTCCTCGGCGTGGTCCCACAACGCGTCCGAGCCGACCCGCTTCTCGGGCCGCGTCGAGAGCTTCACCACGATGTCGCCGAAGCCGAAATCGGCGTAGGTCGAGAGGATCAGGTCGTTGATCTTGAGGCACTCGGCGGCGAGCTGGTCCTCGGTGCAGAACACGTGGGCGTCGTCCTGGGTGAAGGCGCGCACCCGCATGAGGCCGTGGAGCGCGCCCGACGGCTCGTAGCGCGAGACCGCGCCGAACTCGGCCATGCGCAGGGGAAGGTCGCGGTAGGATTTGAGGCCGTGCTTGAAGATGAGCACGTGGCCGGGACAGTTCATCGGCTTGATGGCGAAGACGCGCTCGTCCTCGGTCTTCGTCACGAACATGTTGTCCCGGTACCACTCCCAGTGGCCGGAGGTCTCCCACAGGGCCTTGTCGAGGATCTGGGGCGCGTTGACCTCCTGGTAGTCGCCCTTCAGGCGCCGGCGCATGTAGGCGATGAGCTCCTGGAACACGGTCCAGCCCTTGGCGTGCCAGAACACCACGCCCGGCCCCTCCTCCTGGAAGTGGAACAGGTCCATCTCGCGGCCCAGGCGCCGGTGGTCGCGGCGCTCGGCCTCCTCCAGGCGGTGGAGGTAGGCGTCGAGATCCTCTTTCGTGGCCCAGGCGGTGCCGTAGATGCGGGTCAGCATCGGATTGTTGGAATCACCCCGCCAGTAGGCACCGGCCACCTTCATGAGCTTGAACGCGGTGCCGACCTTGCCCGTCGAGGTCATGTGCGGGCCGCGGCACAGGTCGAACCAGTCGCCCTGGCGGTAGATGTTCAGGTCCTCGCCGGGCGGGATCGCGTCGACGAGCTCGACCTTGTAGGCCTCGCCTTTCTCCTCGAAGAGCTTGCGCACATCCTCGCGTGTCCAGACTTCCTTGGTGAACGGGGCATCGCGCGAAAGAATCTCGCGCATCTTGGCCTCGATGGCGGGGAAGTCGTCGGGCGTGAACGGCTGGTCGCGGGCAAAATCGTAGTAGAAGCCGTTCTCGATGACGGGGCCGATGGTGACCTGCGTCTCCGGCCACAGGGCCTGGACGGCTTCGGCCAGGACGTGGGCGCAATCGTGCCGGATCAGCTCCAGGCTGCGCGGGTCGGCGCGGTCGAGGAACTCGATTCGGGCGTCCGCCTCGATGAGGTCGGAGAGGTCGCGGACCCGGCCGTCCAGCGCCATGGCGACGGTGCGCTTGGCGAGCGACTTGGCGATGCCCTCGACGACGGCGCGGCCGGTGACGGCGCCCTCGAAACTGCGGGTGTTGCCGTCGGGGAAGGTCAGGATGGGCATCGGGATCACTCTCGCGGTGGCTCACTCCTGCGAACGCAGCAGGTAAGCCGGGTGGGATCGGGCGCGACACGCGCCGCGCCCGGCCGTTTAGACCGTTTCGCGGACGGAAGGAATCCGCTTGCGGTGGAAGGCGCGCGGTGAAGGTTCGCCGGGAACCTCCGGTCCGGCGCGCGGCGGCGTGACCTGCGTTCAGCTACGATCCGGTGCGGTTGACACGCGCCGCGGTTGACAACCCGCCGCCCGGAACAGCCCATCGTTCGCATCCGGGCCCGGGCGGGCATCAGCCCGCACAGATGCCCCCACGCGGTCCGATCAGGCGAGCCGGCCCCGTGGGGCGACGGGCTCACGGGAGAGCACCCATGTCGAATCCCCTCGCCGCCGCCCCGGCGGAGACCCCCGGCGCGGTCGGGGCGCCCGCGAAAAGATTCTGGCCGCAGGGCTGGTGGCGGATGGTCGACATCAAGATCGGCATCATCCCGCTGCCGGTCTACGCGATCCTGGTGGTCCTGCTGGCGATCCTGACCCAGGAGGGCGAGATCAAGCCGGATGCGCCGACGATGATCGCCGTGCTGGTCCTCGGCGGCTTCACCTGCGCCGAGATCGGCAAGCGCCTGCCGGTCCTGCGCAGCATCGGCGCGGGGGCGATCTTCGCGACCTTCATCCCCTCGGCCCTGGTCTTCTACGATCTGATCCCGCCGCAGATCGTCAGGGCCATCGTGGACTTCACCAAATTCACCAATTTCCTCTACCTCTACATCGCCACCATCATCGTCGGCAGCATCCTGGGCATGGACCGCGCGGTGCTGATCAGGGGCTTCCTGAAGATCTTCGTGCCCCTGGCCGCGGGCTCCGTGGCGGCGGGGCTCGTCGGCACCCTCGTCGGCACCGTGCTGGGTCTGGGCGCCTACAACACCTTCTTCTTCGTCGTGGTGCCGATCATGGCCGGCGGCGTCGGCGAAGGCGCGATCCCGCTCTCCATCGGCTACGCCGCGATCCTGGGCCAGGGCCAGGGCGACGTGTTCGCCCAGGTGCTGCCGCCGGTGATGCTCGGCAGCCTCACGGCGATCATCCTCGCCGGCACCCTCAACGCGGTGGGCAAGCGCCTGCCCCACCTCACCGGCGAGGGCCGGCTCCAGCCCGACCGGGACAACGACGTCGCGGCGGTCAAGGTGGAGGACATCCCCGTCGACGCCGCCACCGTGGGCGCGGCGGCGCTGACGGCGGTGACGCTCTACCTCCTCGGCGTGATGATGCACCACCTCACCGGCCTGCCCGCCCCCGTGGCGATGCTGTTCCTCGCCGTGATGGCCAAGCTCGCCAGCGCCGTGTCGCCGCGCCTCCAGGCTGGCGGCTTCGTCGCCTACAAGTTCGTACAGATCGGCATGACCTATCCGCTGCTCTTCGCGGTGGGCGTGTCGCTGACCCCGTGGGACAAGCTCGTCGCCGCGTTCACGATTCCGAACCTCATCACCATCGTGGCCACCGTGGTGACCCTCATGGCCGTGGGCTTCTGGGTGGGGCGCCGGCTCGGCCTGTACCCCATCGAGACCGCCATCGTGAACGCCTGCCACAGCGGCCAGGGCGGCACCGGCGACGTCGCCATCCTGACGGCGGCCAATCGGATGTCGCTGATGCCGTTCGCCCAGATCGCGACGCGGATCGGCGGCGCGCTCACGGTCACGGGGACGCTGGTGGTGATGCGGTGGCTGACCGCCGTGCCGCTCTGAGTGCCGACGGGCGCCGCGTTTCGCGCCGGGTGAACGGGACGCCCGGGCTTTCTGTCAAGTAAAATAACGGCTCGCCATTGTCATTTTGCTGGTTTGTCAGTCAATGGCGTAAGAATATTACCATTTAAGGCGGTTGCATTCAGGCGCGATAAGAGCTTGTTAAATCATTGTCGATCAAATTGGTCCTGTGCGAAGAGCGATGGCCTGATCTTGCGGATTCGTAAGGCTGCAGATCGATCGGCCGTCGATGTGGTCATGGCGTATCTCGAAGTATAGAGATTCTGCATCCATGACAGTCGAAGATGGACCCGTTCAACGCGGGGCGCTGTTGAGGCAGGTCGAGGCTGAGCTTGCGCGGCCCTGGTCGAAGATCGCCTTCGGCCCGGTGGTCGAGTCCCGGTATCAAAGCGCGATCGAGCCGGCCCGCACGCGGCATTACATCCTCTGCCATCTCTCGGGGATGGCCGTGTTCGACCTGTTCGTCTTCGTGAATGCCCTGATCATTCCCGACGTCCTCGTCCTGACGATCGTCATCGATTTCGCGGTCCTGACACCGTCGCTGCTCCTGCTGGTGTGGGCGATGCATCGGCGGAGGGTGCCGACGGTCGTCGCGAGCACGATCTTCCTGTTTCCGATGCTCTGCACGATGCTGGGTCTGATGCTGGCCTCGCGCGCTCAGAACGCCGTGATGATCGCGTTCGCGATCCCGATGGTCATGCTCTACGCCAGCATCGCCCTGCCGCTCCCGGTCGTCCACGCGGGCATCGTCGCCGCGGGCGCGACGATCCTCACGGCCGCCGCCGTCGCGCTTCACCCCGGCTTCGATCTCGGCGGCGGTCTCTTCGCGGTCATGCTCAACGTCTCCATGGCGGGCTACCTGCTGGTCGCGGCTTTCCGGAACGAGGTCAGCGAGCGGCGCTTCTACCTGCTGACCCTGCGCGACACCCTGTGGTCCGAGCGCCTGCGCGCCCGCAACCAGAGGCTGCTCAGCCTGTCCGACACCGATGGGCTGACGGGCGTCGGAAACCGGCGGTCGTTCGACGCCCGCCTGGAAGGGTTGTGGCGCGACGGCGCCGGCTCCGCGTCGCCCATCGCCCTGCTGATGATCGACATCGATCACTTCAAGCGCCTCAACGACACCTACGGGCACCTCAGGGGCGACGAGTGCCTGCGGGCCGTGGCCGGCACCGTCAGCAATACGATACGCGGCTCGACCGGGAGCACGTTCCGCTATGGCGGGGAGGAGTTCGCGGTGCTCCTGGCCGGTGCGGAGGCCGAACAGGTGGATCGGATCGCCGAGCGTGTTCGAAGTGCCGTCGAGGCGGCGGTCATCCCCCTCCCGGGCGGTCCCCCCGACGGGGTCGGCGTCACCGTGAGCATCGGGTACGCCGCGATGGTGCCGGAGGCCGGTCTGCCGCACGCGACCCTGATCTCGATTGCGGACGCGGCCCTGTACAAGGCCAAGCAGAAGGGGCGAAACCGGGTTCAGATCGGGCATGCCGATTTCGCGACGACCCTGCAGGTCGCGTGAATCCGCCGATGCGTCCGCCGACGAGTCCGCCGAGGGGATCGGGGGCATCGACGAACCGGTTCCGGTCTCAGGCCTCGGCGTCCTCCGTCGCCGCGCAGGCGAACGGCGAGGCCGGGGCGTTCACGCCGCGCCAGCGGCCGTAGCGCCACGGCGTGAACCACCGGGCGCGGGGCGGGAGCGCCTCCGGTACGAGGTCGATGCCGTGCGTCCCCAGGGGCCCGCAGCGGCAGATCCGCGAAAACCCGATCCAGCCGCCGGCCCAGGGACCGTGGCGGCCGATGGCCTCGTCCGTGTAGGTCGAGCAGGACGGCCAGTGCCGGCACTGGCGGCCGATTACGCCCGACAGGGTGAGCTGGTAGGCGCGGATCGCGACGTGGGCGGCGCGCCGGACCGCGGTCAGGCGGCGGCCTGTGGCTGGGAAACCGGCGATCGGGCCGCGATCTGATCGAGGGCATCGACCACGGCGTCGAAGGTCAGGAGCGTCGAGGCGTGGCGCGCCTTGTAGTCGCGCACGGGCTCCAGCACGGCGAGATCCGCCCAGACGCCCTCCGGCGCCGGGCCGTTCTGCTTCAGCATGGTTCGCACGGCCTCGCGGACCGCCCGCAGATCGTCGGCCGTGGCGCCGACGACGTGGCGGGCCATGAGGGAGGATGAGGCCTGGCCCAGGGCGCAGGCCTTCACCGCGTGGGCGAAATCCGTGACGACCCCGTCGGCGACGCAGAGGTCCACCGTGACGGTGGAGCCGCACAGCTTCGAGTGGGCGGTGGCGCTGGCGTCGGGGGCGGGCAGGCGCCCGAGGCGGGGAATGTCGGCGGCGAGTTCGAGGATGCGACGGTTGTAGATGTCGTCGAGCATGGGCGGCGTCCTCTCGGCAGGATCCACGGGGGGAGCTGGCTCGTGCGAAGCCGGCTTCCGGTCCCGGTTGTCTGATCCGCGCCGCCCGCATTGCGCGGCGGCGCGATAACGACGATATAGGCGCCAACGCACCGTTTCGCGAGGAGGCGGATCGTCGATCCGGGCCGCGCCCACGGCCGGGGTCGCGCCTGCGGCCAGGGCGTCCCCGCCGGCCGATGCCTCAGACGGCCAGTGGTTCGACGATGTACGCCAAGCCCGACAGCAACACGATGACGACCCGGATCGCTCGGGCGGAAGATGCCATGGATGCCGCGCTCAAGTCCCTGTCCTACCGCCTGACCGAGACGGAGGATTCGCGGATGACCCCCAAGACGCCAGACGTGGCGCGCCCGAACGGCGCGGCGACACCCCCGTCCCTGAACGGCATGCGCAACGACAACGCGCCGGTGCCGGCCGGGGAAATCGCCCCCGAAATCGCCCCCTTGCCGTCGTCCGCCAAGCGTACGCCCGAGGCCATCGCCGCCGGCCGCCCGAGCCGCGAGGAGGCCGAGGCCGCCGTGCGCACCCTCCTGCGCTGGGCCGGGGACGATCCGAACCGCGAGGGCCTGCGCGACACCCCCGCCCGGGTGGCCAAGGCCTACGGCCAGCTCTTCGGCGGCTACGAGCAGGATGCCGACAAGCTCCTCGAACGGGTGTTCGAGGAGGTCGAAGGCTATTCCGACATCGTCCTCGTGCGCGACATCCCGTTCTACTCCCACTGCGAGCACCACATGGTGCCGTTCATGGGGCTCGCCCACATCGCCTACTATCCGACCAAGGGCGTGGTCGGCCTGTCGAAGCTCGCCCGCGTGGTCGATACCTTCGCCCGCCGCCTGCAGACCCAGGAGACCATGACGGCGCAGATCGCCGACGTGATCGAGAGCATCCTCAAGCCCCGCGGCATCGCCGTGATGGTGGAGGCCGAGCACCTCTGCATGGCCATGCGCGGTGTGCAGAAGGCCGGGGTCTCGACCATCACGACCCAGTTCCGCGGCGCGTTCCGCAACGACCCCAACGAGCAGGTCCGCTTCCTGACCCTCGTGCGCAACAAGCCCTGAGCCGGCCGATGACCCTTCCCTTCGCTGCACCTGGCACGAAGGCCGAGGTCGAGGAGGGGGCCGTCCTCACCCCCCGCTTCGACGCGAACGGCCTCATCGCCTGCATCGCCGTCGACGCCGCGGACGGGCAGGTGCTCATGCTCGCCCACATGAACGCCGAGTCCCTCGCCCGCACCCTGGAGACGGGCGAGGCCTGGTACTGGTCGCGCTCCCGCGAAGAACTCTGGCACAAGGGCGCCACCTCCGGGCAGATCCAGCGCGTCGTCGAGATGCGGGTCGATTGCGACCAGGACGCCGTCCTCATCCGCGTGGAGGTCGGCGGCGACGGCGGCTGCTGCCATACGGGCCGGCGCGACTGCTTCTACCGCCGCGTCGAACTCGGGCCCGGCGGCGGAACGGCCGCGCCGGTGCGCCTGCAGGCGATCGCGTCACGGGTGAACCACTCCGCATGACCTGGGACGGGCCGGCGTCCGATGCCGGGCGCATCGGCGCGGGCGCCGTCGAGCCCGTCGCGGACCCGGCCCCGCGCGGTCCCCGCATCGGCCTCGCGCTCGGCGGCGGATCGGCCCGGGGCTGGTCGCATATCGGCGCCATCGAGGTGCTGGAGGAAGCCGGCATCCACCCGGGCGTGGTCACGGGCTGCTCCATCGGCGCCGTCGTCGGCGGTTGCTACGCGGCGGGCCAGCTCGGCCTGCTCAAGGCCTTCGCCCTGTCCCTGACCAAGCGCCGCGTCGTCGGCCTCCTCGACCTGCGCCTCGGCTCCGGCCTCATCGCGGGGGCGCGCCTGCGCCAGCGCCTGGAGCGGGACCTCGCCGACCGCCGCGTCGAGCACCTGGCCGTCCGCTTCGCCAGCGTCGCCACCTGCCTCGGCACCGGCCAGGAGGTCTGGCTCACCCGGGGCAACCTCGTCGAGGCCCTGCGGGCGTCCTATGCCCTGCCGGGCGTGTTCCCGCCCGTGCGCCTCGGCGACCGCCTCCTCATGGACGGGACCCTGGTCAATCCGGTTCCCGTCAGCCTCGCCCGCGCCCTCGGGGCGGACGTGGTGATCTGCATCAACCTCAACGGCGATCCGCGCGCGGCCTGCGCGCCCGTGATCCTCGACCCCGTCGATCGCGCCGCCGAGGCGCCGCCGGAGCCGATCCGGCGGCGCCGCCGGCCCTGGCACCTCCTGGGGCCGCGGCGGCGGCCGTTACCGGAGATGCCGAGCCCCGGCATGGCCCGGGTGATGCTCGATGCCTTCAACATCACCCAGGACAAGATCTCGCGGGCGCGCCTCGCCGGCGATCCGCCCGACGTGACCATCTCGCCGCACCTCGCCGGCATGGGCCTGTTCGAGTTCCACCGGGCGGCCGAGGGGATCGCCCTCGGCCGCGAGGCGGCCCGGATCGCCCTGCCGGCCATCCGCGCGACCCTCGCGTCGGCGGCCGCCCGGGTCTGATCGCGGTCCGGCTCACGCCATGGTGATGTAGTCGCGCATGGCCTGATGCTCGGCCTCCACGGCCGCGATCCGGCGCTTGACCACGTCGCCGATGGAGATGAGCCCGGCGAGGCGCCCGTCCTCCAGCACGGGGACGTGGCGGAAGCGGCCGTCGGTCATGAGGTGCATCACGTCCTCGACGGTGGTGTCGCGGGCGCAGGTGACGACGGTGGCGGTCATGTGTTCGGAGACGAGGGCGTCCAGCGCCCCGGCCCCCTGGCGGGCCAGCGCCCGCATGATGTCGCGCTCGGACAGGATGCCGAGAACCGCCCCCTCGGCATCGCTGACGACGACGGCGCCGATGCGCTTCTCGGCGAGCAGGTGGATCGCCTCGTCGAGGGTCCGCTGCGGCTCCACCGTCACGACGGAGCGGCCTTTCTCGGCGAGGATGCGGGCGACGGTCATGGGTGTTTCCTTCCTGGTTCACACAGCCCTGATTCAGGCGGCCCCTTGCGGCCGGGTTCGCCCCGGCTCGCGGTTTTTCGCGTTACGGCCCCCGTGGACGCCGTGACGCTCTGTGGCGATTGTGTGGCCCGCGTCCCGTTCTGGCAAGCGGGCCCGCCCGGTAAAACCCTGTCGGCGCGCGGGTTTCAGCCCCGATGGCGATCGACGAGGGGCAGCATGAAGAACCCGACGAGGAAGCCGCCGAGATGGGCATCCCAGGCGACGGCCGTCGCCTCGGCCCCCAGCGGCAGGGCGATGATGCCGAACAGGAAGTTGGTGACGAGCCAGATGCCGAGGAACATCACCGCCGTGCGGTTGCGCAGGAGCTCGGGAATCGTCTGCAGGCGCTGGCGCGGCGGCAATTGCCACGGCTGGGCCGCCGCGTAGGCCGGGGGCGGCTGGAACACGAAGCGGGCGGCGGCGGCCATCAGGGCCGAGACGCCCGCCGAGGCGCCGATGAGGGGGGCCGTGCTCAGGGGATCGAGGACGACGTGCAGCACGCCGCCGGCCACGGCGCCGGCGAGGGCGACGAGGCCGTAGCGCAGGACGCCGTAGCGGCGGGCCACGGGCGAGCCGAAGGCGGCGAGCCAGACGCTGTTGAAGATCACGTGCGTCCACGAGCCGTGCAGGAGGGCGTAGGTCGCGAAGGTCCAGGGGCTGGCCGAAGGCTCGGCGGCGATGTAGCGGGCGAAGGCCTGGCGCGCCTCCACCACCTCCGGGTCGCCCGCCGCGCCGGCCGCCGCCTTCAGGAGATCCTCGATCCGCGACGGGTCGACGGCGACGCTCCAGCGCCCCGGGATCAGGGCGAGGTGGATGAGCGCCCAGATGTCCCAGGCATCGGGCAGCACGAATTCCCGTAGGGCGTGGATCGCCAGCAGCACGGCGATGGAGACGGTGACCACCCCCGGCATGTTGAACATCGGAACGCGGTTCTGGGGCGGCAGGTCGGGCATGGCATCCATGCGCCACCTTGTCCGGGCTTTCGCGGGGGCGGCAAGCCCCGCGCACGCGAAACTTGCGAGTCCCGCGCACGCGAAACTTGCGAGCCCCGCGCCGTCAAAACTTACCGCGCTGCGTACCGCACGGGGCGTTAACCTTAAAGATATTAACCTTAAACGATAGTTAAGCGGGCGATCCGCGCGGAGGCGGCATAGTGTATGCGGCAGGGTGAAGACTTCCTTCGTGGCACGGTCCGTCGTGTCCCGAAACGAAACACGCCCCGTCTATGCCCCCCAGGGCCGTGCCATCGCAGGACACCATGAAGCATCCGACGAGTCGCCTGCTCCACAGTTACTGGGACGGTCTTCGCCGGGAGCGGGCCGCCCCCGAGCGCAACGAGATCGAGCCCGGCGCGATCCGCACCCTGCTGGCCGACAGCCTGATCCTCGAGGTCGACGTGCCCGGCAGCGCCGCCGCGATCCGCCTCGCCGGGACCCGCGTCTGCGCCCTGTTCGGGCGCGAGCTGCGCAGCAATGCCTTCGCGGACCTGTGGGGCGCGCCCGACGCCGACCCCTGGCGCCTCGTCGAGACCGTGGCGGTGGACACCCTCGGGGTCGTGGCCGGCCTGACGGGGACCACGGTGCGCGGCGAGACCATCGACCTCGAACTCATCCTCCTGCCCCTGCGCCATCGCGGCCAGACCCAGACGCGCATCCTCGGCGCCCTCAGCCCGCATCACGTGCCGCACTGGCTCGGCCTGCGGCCGGTCACGCAGCTGCGCACCACCGCCCTGCGGGTGCTCGGGACGGTGCCGCGGTCCGGGTTCGGCGACCGCGACGACGCGGCGGCCGATGCCCTGCGCAACCTGCCGACCCCCGCCAACGACACCCTGCCCTTCCGCCGCGGGCATCTCCTCGTCCATCCCGGCGGGCGGGGGTGAGACCGGAGCCGGACGCCTTCGGGGCTCCGGGCAGGGTCGTCGCGAAAATCCCTGATCTCGCCCGAGGCGACGGCGGACCCGGTCACATCCCCGTGACCGGGTGCCGATGGCGGGTTCCTTGCGGGCAAGTCGTCGCGACCCCGCCCCGTCCGATTTCGCGGCCGCCGAGCGATGAGAGCCGCCGAGGCGCAGGTGTTTTCGGGCCGGGACCCATCGGCGCGGTCATACACGCAGGGCGTGATGCTGATGGCGTCACGGAAGAGTTTCGTAACCAAGCACCGCCTAGGGTCCGTTACCGTTACGAAACCGAGACCTTGCTCCATCATGATTGAGGCCCTCGTTCGCCCCGAAGTGAAACCGACGCGCGGCATCCGGGCCTCCGACCTGCGTCGTCATCAGCGGGTGAAGGTGGCCCTGCTCGGCCGGTACATGCTGTCGGATCGCCGGGAATTCCCGTGCCAGACCGTGGACATGTCGCCGGGGGGCGTCCGTCTGACCTGTGCGGAGCCGGGCCTGCTCGACGAGCGCGTGGTGCTGTATCTGGAGGAGATCGGCCGTCTGGAAGGCATCATCGCCCGCCTGATGCCCGAGGGCTTCGCCGTGCGCCTCAGCGCGACCCCGCGCAAGCGCGAGAAGATCGCGTCCCAATTGACCTGGCTCGCCAATCGCGAGAGCCTCGGCCTGCCCGAGGGCCGCACCCACGAGCGCCTCAAGCCCGTGACGCCCACCGTGACCCTGCGCCTGGAGACGGGGCGCGAGATTCCGGCCCGGATCATCGACGTCTCCATGTCCGGCGTCGCCCTCAGCGCCAGCATCGCCCCGGCGCTCGGCAGCAGCGTCGTCGTCGGGCGGACCCCCGGCCGCGTGGTGCGCCACTTCGAGGGGGGCGTCGGCGTGACCTTCCTGCTGCCGATCTCGCCGGACCGTTTTCACGAGGGCCTTCAGCTCTGAATCCCCGCCGGCCCCCGTCCCGGGCCGGTACCATGGTTTCCGCTTCGTGAATCCCGCCGCGCAACTGCTAACGAGTGCGGAAGCGGCGGGTTGGGCCTGTCGCGCGAGAGCCGGCGGGCCGGGCCGATTCGATAAAATTGCGCGGATCGGCTTCAGCGCGGCGGAGGGCCCGCCGCCGCATCCTGACCCTGTTGATGGCGGGGGTTGCGATGCGCGGAATGAGGTCGACGGCTCTGGGGGGCCTGGTCGTGGGGGCCCTGGCGCTGGCCGCGACGGCCCTCGGCACGACCGCGTCCCACGCCCAGGCCGCCCCGACGCTCCTCGCCGCCCTGCCCGCCCCCGCGACCCTCGCCGCGCCCGTCGGGGCCGCCCGGCCCATCGCCGCCTGGGTCGCCTTCTGCGAGCGCTACGCCGCCGAATGCGCCCTCGACGCGAACGAGCCCGCCCGCATCACCCTGACCCCGGCGGCCTGGACCACCATCACGACGGTGAACCGCCGGATCAACGCCGCGATCCGCCCCGTGACCGACCTCGACCATTGGGGCACGCCGGACCGCTGGGATCTGGCCGAGGACGGCGCGGGCGACTGCGAGGATTTCCAGCTCCTCAAGCGCAAGCTCCTGGCCGAGGCCGGCCTGCCGCGCCGGGCCATGCGGATGACCGTGGTCATCGACGAGAAGGGCGAGGGCCACGCGGTCCTGACCCTCATCACCGACCGCGGCGACTTCATCCTCGACAACAAGACCGGCGCCGTCCTGCCCTGGCACCGCACGGGCTACGTCTTCATCAAGCGCGAGGGCACCGACGCGGTGGCCTGGGTCTCCCTGGGCGGCGTCACCTCGCCCACCACCACGGCCAACCGCTGACCCCGCGGGCTGACCCGCATCGCCGTCCGGGATGGAACCCGCCGCGGCCCCAACGGTTAACGGGGGTTTAACTTAACGATTGAGCGCCGGGCTCAGCCGTGCCAACTTTGCCGTCTCGGCAATGGACGGCAGGGCGACCCGGATGCGGCACGCGATTCTGCACAGCCTCGGTGGACCGGCGACGGGCGGCGCGGACACCCTTCGCAAGCGCCTGTGCCGCGCGGCGCGGCTCTCCCTCGTCGGGGCGATCCTGCTGCTCGGCGGCGCCGGCATCGAGGCGCGGCCCGTGGCGGCCCTGCCCGACGCGCCCGCCATCGGCGAGGGGGCGAATGCCCGTCCGGTGGCGGCCTGGAACGACTTCTGCGCACGCTACCCGCGGGAATGCGCCGTCGACGCCCGGGAGCCCGCCCGCATCACCCTGACGCCGGCGATCCGGGCGACCCTGGACAGCGTCAACCGCCGGGTCAACGAGCGCATCCGCCCGATCACCGACATGGCCCATTGGGGCGTCGTCGACCGCTGGGACTTTCCCGATGACGGTGCGGGCGATTGCGAGGATTTCCAGCTGCTCAAGCGGCGGATGCTGGTGGAGCGCGGCCTGCCCCGGCGCGCCCTGCGGATGACCGTGGTCATCGACGACATCGGCGAGGGTCACGCCGTCCTCATGGTGCGGACCGACCGGGGCGACCTCATCCTCGACAACAAGACCAACGCGATTCTGTCCGGCCCGCGCACGGGCTACACCTTCATCAAGCGCGAGGGCCAGGACGGCCTCGCCTGGGTCACCCTCAACGGCGGCGCCTCGCCGGTGGCGACGGCCAACCGGTGAGCGTCACACGCCCGCGATGAGATGGGCCAGATCGAGGGCGACGCGGCCCGACATTAGGCTCCAGCCGCAGGCGATCATCGTGGCGATCATCACGAACGGGATCGGCCGGCGCTCAAGGCGCCGGCCCCGGACGGTGTTGCGCAGGATGATGAAGGGCGCGCCGAAGGCCAGCATGGGCAGGGCCGCCACGGCAGTGACGCCGCCGCCCTCGAGCAGGCTGAAGCTCGCCCGCCGCTCGGTGAACAGCTCGAACGCGCTCGCCAGCAGGCCCGACAGGGCGAGGCCGATGCACAGGGTCTGGATCGAGTCGAGGGCCGAGGGGCTGAGGGTCATCACGCGAACGCTCCACCGTTGAGAAACCGTGGCGCCCACTCTGCCCTGCCGTTTACGAAACGTTAAGACTTTCTTAGCCTTACGGTTAAATCCGCGCACAGGCCATCGGCCGGTGCGTGTCGTTCCGTTTCGCGCGGTTCAGTCCTCGAGGTCGATGTCGAGGATCGCCATGGCGAAGTTGAACGAGCGGTCGCCGTCCTCGTCGTCCACGGAGACCACGCCCAGGAACTCCTCGCCGATATAGACCTCGGCCGAATCGTCCTTCTTCGGGCGGGGGACGAGGCGGATGTTGGCGTTGGCGAAGGTCCGGCGAAGGAAGTCCTGTACCTTGGTGATGTCGGTCTTGGTCACGCTGATCGCCTCTCGCGTTCGGGATCGGATCGGCCCGCGCCCAGTGGCGGGGTTCGAGTCCGGGACCGCTTGCCACGCCGCCGGGGCATGGGCAAGCGGAGCACGGGAGCGGGCCGCCCGCCCTTGCCGAGAACCGGCTCCCCGTTCCGGACCGGTGCGTCAGATGCCCTCGGCCATGTGAATGAAGGTTTCGAGGCCCAGCAGCTGGTCCATGGCGCGGGCGGGCTCGGCGCAGCCGGCGGTGCCGACGACGCGGGCGGGCACGCCCACCACGGTGGTGTGGGGCGGCACGGCGCGCAGCACCACCGAGCCGGCGGCGACGCGGGCGCATTCCCCGACCTCGATGTTGCCCAGGATCTTGGCGCCGGCGCCGATCATCACGCCGCGGCGGATCTTGGGGTGGCGGTCGCCGCCCTGCTTGCCCGTGCCGCCCAGCGTCACCGCGTGCAGGATCGAGACGTCGTCGTCGATCACCGCCGTGGAGCCGACAACGAGGCCGGTGGCATGGTCGAGGAACACCCCGCGCCCGATCCGGGCCGCCGGGTGGATGTCGGTCTGGAACACCTCCGACGAGCGGCTCTGCAGGTAGAGGGCGAGGTCGCGGCGCTTGTGCGTCCAGTACCAGTGCGCGAGGCGATGGGCCTGGAGCGCGTGGAAGCCCTTGAAGTACAGCACCGGCTCGATGGCGCGGGTGGTGGCCGGGTCGCGGTCGAGGACCGCCCCGATATCGGCGCGAAAAATCTCGCCCAGGCGCGGATCGTCGGCGATGGCCTCGTGGAAGCCGTGGGCCACGAGTTCGGCCGGGAGGGACTGGTGTCCGAGGCGCGCGGCGACCCGGTGTGCCACCGCCGCCTCGAGGCTGGGGTGGTTGAGGATGGTCGCGACGATGAAGGAGGCGAGCTGGGGCTCCTCGCGCACGAGGGCCTCGGCCTCGGCGCGGACGCGGGTCCAGATCGGATCGAGGGTCGCGACCGTCTCCCGGTCGGCGGGCCTGGTCAGGGAAGAACGGGCGGACATGGGCTCCTCCTCGAACACTGCTGGGCCCGGACTTGCCGACCCTCGAATTGCCGGACCCGGACTTGATCTGCCCAGGTCCCGGTTCGGCCACCGCAGTGGCGATTGTCTACGCGAAAACGTCGTCGAAGCGGAACGGCCGCGTGCGGCGGGCCTTCGGGAGACCATCGTTCGCCGTCACGCGGAGCGCAGCCTGCGCTATAGCGTGTGGTGCGGCCCCGGACCGATCAAGGGCGGCGGGTGCCGCACCCCCCTGCGCGGGGCCCGAAATCTGCGCGGGACCCAAGACAGGACCGGGTCTCACGCATGGCGGGACTGATCCGGGGCGCCGAAGCGCGCCTCGATGGCGGCGGCGAGGCGATCGACCATGGTCTCGACGGGAACGTCGGAGGTGTCGACCACGGAGGGCGCCCGCGCGTAGAGCGGCTCGCGGCTGGCGAGGACCGCCCGCAATTCCTGCATGGCCGAGGGGTGGTCGCCCGTGGTCGCGAGATCGCCCTGCTCGCGCACGCGCTGCATGTGCTCCTCGGGCCGGGCCCGCAGCCAGATCGTGAAGAACGCCTGCAGCAGGAGGTCGTAGGTCAGGGGCTCGGCGACGATGCCGCCGCTGGTGGCGAGGATGAGGGGGCCGGGATGCTCGGTGAGGCGGCGCAGGGCCGCCTGCTCCAGGCGGCGGTAGCCCTCCTGGCCGTAGATCGCGAAGATCTCCTTCACCGACAGGGCGTTCTCGCGCTCGATCTCGGCGTTGAGCTCGACGAAGGTCCAGCCAAGGCGGTCGGCGACCCGGCGCCCGAGGGTCGATTTCCCAGCCCCGCGCAGGCCGACCACGGCGACCCGGGGCTGCGGCGCGTCACCCCCGGCGGGGGCGTGACCCGACAGGATGCCCTTGGCCAGGGCGATCTGCTCGCTCGAGGCCTGCCCGAGGAGATCGCGAACCACGTGCCAGTCCGGCGTGGTGTCCTGGCCGGCGATGAGGTCGTCGAGGCGCACGCCCATGGCGTTGGCGACCCGGCGCAGGAGGATGATCGAGACGTTGCCCTGCCCGCTCTCGAGCTGCGCGATGTAGCGCTCGGACAGGCCCGACGTCTGCGACAGGAGCTTGCGCGAGAGGCCGCGAACCGTGCGGGCGTGCCGGACGCGCCGGCCCAGCTCTGCCAGGAAGGTCGATTCTTGTTCTGCCGCGCCGGCCATGCCGTCGTTCGTCTTCTCGATTGGCGGACAGGCCGGGGCCTGCGCAACTCTGGATCTCAGGCCCATCGTTCACCGACCCACAACACGAGAGGTCGGCGCGATAATGCTTCCGCGAAGGGATCGATATCTCTATCGGATTCCGGTTCGGAAATATTACGTCGATGCGGCACTGTACGGAACAGGATTAATAGTCCCATGACGCGGTCACGAAAACCGCCTTGGGTCGAAAATCCTGTGCGGTGCAACATGTGAGGCGCCGGGCGGACGAGCGCAAGCGGTCCGGGCCCGCCCGCGAGGGAAAACCTGCAGGCGCGGGGAAACGGCGCGGCGTGGGCGCATTCCCGCCCGGACACGGGGAAATCCCCCGACGGGCCGCGCGAAGGGCCCGATCCGTTCGGAAACCGCGACGGAACGTTCGCCGGACGCGCGGGGCCGGCCGGTTGCGCCGCGCGAAACGGAGCGCCCTACTGATCGGCGGGCAGCGCCGAGGCTTCGAGGACGGGCGCCGCGACGGCCTTCTTCGCGACAATCGGTCGCCCCGCCGAGGCGAGCAGGACGGCCGAGGGCCGGCGCGGCGGCAGGGGCACCTCGACGCGCTCGCTCGGCGTCGCGTCGGTGGCCTGCGAGGCCGCGGGCATCTGCGAGGCCATCGGCGCCGGGGCGGGCGCGAGGGGCGCGATGGCGGCCGGCGCCGGGTCGAGGCTCGCCATCGCCGCGGGCGCGACGGAGCCCGAGAGGCCGGCGGGCCGGCGCGGCGGCAGCGGAACCTCGACGCGCTCCGTCGGGACGGCGTTGGCCGTCGGGCTCGGCGCGTAGGCCAGGGCCGTGGCGGCGGCGGCGAGGTTGGGATCGGCGGGTGTCGTGCGGTCGAAGGCGCTGGCGAAGGCGGCGCCGGATTTCGCCCCGGAGGCGACGGTGGTCACGCCCTCGGGCACCTCCGCCGGGATGCCGAGGCGCTTGGCGGCGTAGTAGTAGCCGCGATTGTAGTAGCCGTAGGCCCGGGCGAGGTCGCCCTTGGCGGTCTTGTAGGCGCCGGCGAGGTAGGCGATGCCGTAGCGCAGGTTCACCGCCGGGTCGAACAGCCCGGCCGCGTCGCCCTGGTAGCCGAGGCCGCGGGCCGTGGCGGGCTTGATCTGCATCAGGCCCAGGGCGCTGCCGCCCTTGGCGTTCGGGTTGTAGTTGCTCTCGCGCTTCACCACCGCGTGGACGAAACTCGCCGGCACGCCGGCGGCGCGGGCCTGCTCCTCGATCAGCGCGTCGATGTTGTCCCGTGCGGCCTTGCCCTGGGCGAGGGCCGGGGCGGGCAGGATCTGGGCCGGGATGGCCAACGCGGCGACGGCGAGGAGCAGGAGGCGCTGGTTCATGCGGTGACCCGGATCGTCCTTGTTCTGAACGGTCAAGGTCGGGGCCAAATGAGGCTGGAAAGCGGCTCGGTGCCCCGATTGCGGCCGCATGCCGGGGCTTTCCCCGTGTGCTGTGGCGCACAGGATACACACGCGGGAAACGTGCGCGGTCCGCCCGCGTCGGATTTCCCAGTCCGCGCAAGGGTCTGGCCCGGCGGCGCCGGGCCGAGGGCATCAGGCCGGAGGGCGGTGCAAAACGAATTCGTCGATGGCCCGCGAAAAACCCTCGCTGTCGTTGTCCGCGGTCACGGCCCGGGCCGCCGCCTTCACGGCCGGGTCCGCATTGCCCATGGCGATGGACAAGCCGACCTTCGAGAACATCGGCACGTCGTTGCCGGCATCCCCCAGGGTGGCGATGCGGGCGCGGTCGATCCCGAGGCGCCGGCTCATGGCGTCGACGAAGCCGCCCTTGCCGGCGCCGGCCGGGGTCACGTCGAGGTAGTAGGCCTGGGAGCGGTGGACGTCGGCCCCCTCCCCCAGGGCGGCGGCCAGGCGGGTCTCGCAGGCGGCGAGGTGCGCCGTGTCGGCGCTGACCCCGACGATCTTGGCGGCCTGGTCGAGGAGCGGGTCGAGGTCGGCCACCACGGTCGGCTCCGCCCCGAGGGTGCGCCGTTCGAGGTCGGTGTAGGGGCCGCGCGGGTCGCGCAGGGTCCAGGCCCCGTGCGCGAACACCCAGATGTCGAGGCCGTCCCGTGCCATCCGGGCGACGGCGTCCCGCGCGACGGCGGCCGGGATCAGGGTCTCCGACAGGATCTTCAGATCGGGGGCGACGACGGTGCTGCCGTTGAAGGCGCCCAGCGGCAGGCGCAGGTCGAGGTCCGCCACCAGGCCGGCGAGGCCCATGGGCGGGCGGCTCGACGCGATGGTGAAGCCGATGCCGGCCTGCGCGAGGCGCCGCACCGCCGCGCGGGTGGCCGGCGTCAGGCGCTTGTCCGTGGTCACCAGGGTGCCGTCCACGTCGGAGATGACGAGGGCGATGGGCGGGGCGGATGCGTCCATGGGCGGTCTATGTCTCCTGCTGGCCCTCCCCCAATCCCAGACGGGCCGCGATCGTTGCCGCGATGGCGTCGGCGGGCGCGTCGATGCCGACCACGACGGCGTTCTCCTCCGGGGCGGGCGGCTCCAGGATGGCGAACTGGGTGTCGAGGAGGGCGGCCGGCATGAAGTGCCCCTGGCGCCGGGCGAGGCGGCCCTCGATGAGGTCGCGGTCACCCGCCAGATAGGCGATCCTGACCTCGGGGCGTCCGCGCACCAGGGCATCGCGATAGGCCCGCCGCAGGGCCGAGCAGACCACGATTCCGGGCTCGCGGGCCTGGAGCCGGGTGTCGATCCAGGCGCCGATGGCGGCGAGCCAGGGCGCGCGGTCGTCGTCGTCCAGGGGATGGCCGGCACGCATCTTGGCGACGTGCGCGGCGCTGTGGAACGCGTCCCCGTCGACGAAGGCCCAGCCGAGGCGCTCCGCCAGGCGGGCCGCCACGGTGCTCTTGCCCGAGCCCGAGACGCCCATCACCACGATCACGCCGGGCCCCCGGTCGAGGGACGGAAGATGGCCTGCCTGCATGCGAAACCCCGGTCCGCGGGTTTGGGAGTGTGGCCGGCCCGGACGGCACCGGTCCACGGCGATCCTTCGGTGGCGATCCTTCGGTCACGCCCCCGGCGCTGCGGCCGGTTCGGGCGCGGGCGATGGATGGAGCACCCGTGCGCGCAGGCGCTGGGGGCCGAGGGTCATGGCGAAGAAATCGTAGGCGCCGCGCCGGTCGTTCGCCATGAGAAACTGGAAGTGCATGCGGAACGGCCGCCAGCGGACCCGGCGGTAGGTCTCCGGGCTGATGATCTCCCGGAACCGCGCGGAGCGCACCAGGGGGTTGGTCACCGGCCGGTCGCCCAGGGGCAGGACCAGGTCGCGCACGGGATTGAAGCCGGGGAAGTTCATCCAGTCCTGCGGCGCCTGGTAGTCGACCCAGACCAGGCGTGGGCTGGTGCAGAGATCGGCGATCTCGGCGCGCAGGCGGCGGGCCCGCGGCTGGATCGCCACGAGGGGCAGGCCCGAGCCGAGGGTGACGAGGGCGAGACTCGTGTGCCCGGTGCCGAGGTCGGGGGCGCGGGCCAGCACCCGGGCGGCGACCTCCACCGCCGTGAGGGCGCCCGAGGAATGGCCGAGCAGCATCACCTCGTCGACGGCGATGCCCTCGTCCGCGAAGGCGGCGAGGCGGGCGATCACATGGTCGGCGAAGGCATCGAGGCGGGCCTCGTAATCCGGGCGCCAGCCCTGGCCGTGCTGCCAGTTGAACACCCAGTCGTTGAGGAGCTGCCAGAAGAAGAACCGGTTGAGGAGGGCTTCGATGGCCTTGATCCAGCCGAGCCCGACGAGGAGGCCCAGGGGAATCGTCGCCCAGAGCGGCCAGCCGAGGCTGTGTCCGAACCCGTCGCCGAGGTGGGCGTGGACGAAGCCCGCGATGGCGAGGCTGGCGAGGACGAGGGCGACGAGCAGCACGAACGGATAGAGGATGACGTTGCCGTACTTCCAGTTGAGCCGGTAGAACCGCAGCATGAGACCGCCCAGGATGGCGTGCAGGGTGCCGATCACCAGGAGGCCGGCGCTGAGGACGCGCCAGCGGCCGAAGTCTCGGGCGACGAGGTCGTCCCACAGGAGCACGTCGTATCCCGTTCGCGCGCCCCCCGTGGCGGGCTCGGCCGCCACGCTCCAGCTCTGTACGAGGCCGTCGGGACTCGTCGTGGCGGGGCCGATCCGGGGTTTGGGCTGCCCGAAGCGCTTCGCCGAGCGGACGAGCTCACGGACGAACAGCATGCGATAGCGGGTGCGCCCCTCGGGATCGTAGCCCGGAACGTAGAAGACGTGACGCCTGTGGACCGTGCCCGGTGTCGCCTCGGGCAGGTTCGGAGGGGTGTAGTCGAACGAGAGCATGGCGCATCGTTGTTCACGGCCTCGGGAGACGAAGCCTGTCCGGTCAGAGACAAGGGGCACGGCGCCAAGGTTCCGGCAAGCGTCGCGGAAAGGTTTGGGCAAGTATCGGGTCACAGCCGTGTGATGGGGCGCCCGGCCGGTGCACAGCGGGGATGGTTCGCGGGTTCGGCCGGTCACGGCCGGACTGTGACCCCCCCGCCACGGACAGGGCGGCGGCGATGGTCTAGGCAGCGGATGAGAGAAACCGACAGGCGATCCTGCATGCGCGTTCTGCCCCTGGCCCTCTGCACCGCCCTGGCGGTGTCGGGCTGTTCCTCGATCCTTCCCGGTGCGGGTCCGACGACGGGCGCCATCGTGGACGGGGCCGACGTCTCGACCAGCGAGGGCACCTTCGCGCGCTACGAACTC
>NZ_LMMU01000011.1 GCF_001422375.1 Methylobacterium sp. Leaf99
TGGCGGGACGAGGATGGGGCGGGCGCGAGGCCCCGCCCCTCTGTCGTTCCCTGCAGACGTGACCGTTGACGGAAGACTACTCGTTGATGGCGGCGACGACGCCGGCGCCGACGGTGCGTCCGCCTTCACGGATGGCGAAGCGCAGCTTCTCTTCCATGGCGACGGGCACGATGTGGCGGGACGAGGATGGGGCGGGCGCGAGGACCCGCCCCTCTGTCGTTCCCTGCAGACGTGACCGTTGACGGAAGACTACTCGTTGATGGCGGCGACGACGCCGGCGCCGACGGTGCGTCCGCCTTCACGGATGGCGAAGCGCAGCTTCTCTTCCATGGCGACGGGCACGATGAGGGTGACGTCCATGGTCACGCTGTCGCCCGGCATCACCATCTCGGTGCCCTCGGGGAGGACGCACACGCCGGTCACGTCCGTGGTGCGGAAGTAGAAYTGCGGGCGGTAGTTGGTGAAGAACGGGGTGTGGCGGCCGCCCTCTTCCTTGGTGAGGATGTAGGCYTCGGCCTTGAACTTGGTGTGGGGCTTGACCGAGCCGGGCTTGCACACGACCTGGCCGCGCTCGACGTCCTCGCGCTTGGTGCCGCGCAGGAGCACGCCGACGTTGTCGCCGGCCTGGCCCTGGTCGAGGAGCTTGCGGAACATCTCGACGCCCGTGACCGTGGTGGTCTGGGTGTCGCGGATGCCGACGATCTCCACGGTCTCGCCGACCTTGACRATGCCGCGCTCGACGCGACCCGTCACCACCGTGCCGCGGCCCGAGATCGAGAACACGTCCTCGATGGGCATCAGGAACGGCTTGTCGATGGGACGCTCCGGCTGCGGGATGTAGTCGTCGACGGTCTTCATCAGGGCGATGACGGCGTCGTGGCCGACCTTGGCATCGCCGTTGTCGAGGGCGACCTTGGCCGAGCCCTTGGTGATCGGGATGTCGTCGCCGGGGAAGTCGTACTTGGAGAGGAGCTCGCGCACCTCCATCTCGACGAGCTCCAGGAGCTCCTCGTCGTCGACGAGGTCGACCTTGTTGAGGAACACCACCAGGGCCGGCACGCCGACCTGGCGGGCGAGCAGGATGTGCTCGCGGGTCTGCGGCATCGGGCCGTCGGCGGCCGACACCACCAGGATCGCGCCATCCATCTGGGCGGCACCCGTGATCATGTTCTTCACGTAGTCGGCGTGGCCGGGGCAGTCGACGTGGGCGTAGTGGCGGTTGGCGGTCTCGTACTCGACGTGGGCCGTCGAGATGGTGATGCCGCGGGCCTTCTCCGACCTTGTTGAGGAACACCACCAGGGCCGGCACGCCGACCTGGCGGGCGAGCAGGATGTGCTCGCGGGTCTGCGGCATCGGGCCGTCGGCGGCCGACACAACCAGGATCGCGCCGTCCATCTGGGCGGCGCCCGTGATCATGTTCTTCACGTAGTCGGCGTGGCCGGGGCAGTCGACGTGGGCGTAGTGGCGGTTGGCGGTCTCGTACTCGACGTGGGCCGTCGAGATGGTGATGCCGCGGGCCTTCTCYTCCGGCGCCTTGTCGATCTGGTCGTAGGCCGTGAACGTCGCCCCGCCCGTCTCGGCCAGGACCTTCGTGATCGCCGCCGTMAGCGACGTCTTGCCGTGGTCCACGTGACCGATCGTGCCGATGTTGCAGTGCGGCTTCGTACGAGCGAATTTCTCTTTGGCCATCGTTTCTTTCCTGCGGCAAGCTCACACGAGCGGGCGCCCGGTCAGTCGCTCGAAAACCGTCGAGCCGGGCGAAAGACGCGGCCCGCTTAGAGGCTTGCCGTCCTTTGATCAAGGGCTTTGTGGTCGGGGGCTTTGCCGACCACCGGCCTCCGGTGCCGTCTCAGGCGAGGGGGCGCCTGACCGGGGAGGCCTCGAGCAGGGCCGCCCTGTCGACGCCGAGGGCCTCGGCGATCTCGTCCAGGGCCGTGGCTTCGAGGGCCGAGATGCCGTCGTGGTCGGCGACATCGGCGGCGATGAGGAAGGCGGCGTTCCGCGCGGTCCCGTCGCGCCCGCGGATGCCGGCGACGCGGCGCAGGTTCTCCGCCCGCCCGGCCCGGGTCCGCGCCCGGGCGATGCCGTCGTAGAGTTCGGTCTCCAGCATCAGGCGGTCGTAGCCCTTCTCCAGGATCGGATTGGCCTGGATGCCGGCCAGCGCCGTGTCGAATTCCTCGCTCGCCACCTCGCCGTCGGCGACGATGACGTTGGCGGCGGCCGAGACCATGGCCTCCATCAGGGCCGTGTCGCCCGCATAGGCGGTCACGGTCTGGCTGAAGCGGGCGACGATGTCCTGGAAGATGTTCATGGGCGGGGGTCACCGGGCGGCTTCATCGAGCGGTTCGGCAGAACGATGCCGGGGACCTCGCCGTTCCGCGCCGGGAAGGCAAGGGGCGGCGGACCGGTTTTCAGAACAGCGCCACCAGGGTGACGCCCGCGACCATGAGAAGCCCCCCGGCGATCCGCCACGGGCTCGCCGCATGGACGGTGAACCCGATCCAGCCGAAATGATCGAGGACGATGGAGGTCGCGACCCCGGCGGTGACGAGGATCGCCAGGAACGGCGCGGCCCCGATCTGTTGCGCGGCGAAGAACTGCGACAGGACGACGAGGGCGCCGAGGCAGCCGCCGAACCAGGCCCAGGCCGGCACCTGGGCGGCCTCGGCGAGGCTCGGCAGGCTGAGGCGGCCGGAGACGAGGCCGACCAGCAGCAGGGTGGTGCCGGTGCCCAGCGCCACCGCGAGCCCGGCGGCGAAGGGCTGGCCGAGGCTCTTGGCGAGGGTGGCGTTGGTGCCGCCCTGGACGGCGTTGGCAATGCCGGCCACAAGCGCGAGACCATAGAGATACCACATCGGGATCACGACTCGGTTCGGACGGTCACCTCCGGACGGGAGCAACCCCCGAGAACATAGGGCAGCGACGGCCGGACATGATCGACGAAACGGGACGCGACGACGCGGCGGGCGCTCAGGCGGTCGATCAGGATCTGCGCGGCCTCCTGCGGCGGTCGACGGCGGACGCCCACCACCGCCTCGATTCGGGCTGGGCCGGTCACGACCTCAAGGACCGCGACGCCTACGGCGCCTTCCTCGTCGCCATGGCGGCGGCCCTGGTGCCCCTGGAAGCGGATCTCGCCCTGGCTGAGCCGGGGGCGCTGCCCCCCGACTGGCCGGCCCGCCGGCGCGGCGCGGCGCTCCTGGCCGACCTCGCGGCCCTGGGCCATCCCGGGCCGCCGGCGCCGGCGACGCCGCGCCCGCCGACCCGGCCGGAGGCGGCGGGACTGCTCTACGTCCTCGAGGGCTCGCGCCTGGGCGGACAGCTGCTCCTGCGCCAGGCCCTGGCGAGTTCCGACGCGGCGGTCCGGGACAACACCCGCTTCCTCCGGCACGGCGAGGGCCAGCGCCTGTGGTCGAGCTTTGCCGCCTGGCTCGCGGAGCGGCCCGCCGGGCACGCGGACGGCGCCGTCACCGGAGCGCTCCGGGCGTTCGCCCTGTTCGAGACGGCCCAGGGGGCACGGCCCTAGGGCCCCCCGTTCCCCGCCAGCACCCGCCGCAGGATGTCGGCGGTGTAGGGCTTCTTGATCATCGGCACGGCGCCGAGTTCGGGGGGAATCCGGAAGCTGTCGCCGTAGCCGCTGGCGAAGACGAACGGGATCTCCAGGGCCGCGAGGCGCCGGGCCACGGCGAGGCTCGTCTCGGACCCGAGGTTGACGTCGAGGAGGGCGAAGGCGGGCGGGCAGAGGTCGATGAGGCGCAGGGCCTCGTGGACCGAGCCCGCCATGTCGACGGACTTCGCCCCCAGGAGGGTGAGGATCTCCTCGGCCTCCAGGGCGATGATCATGTTGTCCTCGACCACGAGGGCCGGGCCGGACAGGCGCAGGGCCTCGGGCGCGGCCGCCCCGGCGCGCCGGGCGGTGGCGGCGGCGCGGGTCGGCGCGGCCTGGACGAAGGCCGCCGGGATGACGAAGCGCCCGGTGACGCCGGTCAGGGCATAGCGGATCTCGGCCTCGCCCTGCAGCTCGTAGGGGATCGAGCGCTCGATGAGGGTGGTGCCGAAGCCCCGCCGCGTCGGCGCGCGCACGGGCGGCCCGCCGGTCTCGCACCACTCCAGCACGAGGCGGCCACCGGCATCGCGGCTCCAGGCGACGGCCACCGCGCCGCCGCTGTCCGACAGGGCGCCGTACTTGGCCGAATTGGTCATGAGCTCGTGGACCACGAGGGCCAGGGTCGAGAACGCCTGCGGCTCGAGGAGCACGTCGGTGCCGTCGAGGCGGACCCGGTCGGCGCGGGCGCCGAGATAGGCCGCCGCCTCCAGGCCGATGAGGTCGCGCAGGGAGCCCGGCCCCCAGTTCGTCGTGGTGATCTGGTCGTGGGCGCGGGCCAGGGCCTGGACCCGGTCGCCGAGGACCCGCGCGAAATCCTCGATGCTCCCCGTCCCCGACCGGCTCTGGGCGACGATGCCGCGGATGAGGTTGAGGATGTTGCGCACGCGGTGGTTCAGCTCGGCGATGAGCAGTTCCTGGCGCTCCTGCGCGGTCTTGCGCTCCTTCTCGGCGGAATCCGTCAGCCGCAGGATCACCTCCAGCAGGGTGATGCGCAGGGCCTCGGCGATGCGCAGCTCCGCGCCGCTCCACGGGGCCGACTGGCCGTGCACCACCTCGCGCCACGCCTCGAAGCTCTTTCGCGGGGTGAGGCGCACGCCGTTGGGGCCGGGATTGGCCGGCTTCTCGGGATTGCCGGCCCAGGTGACCGTGCGGGCGATCTCGGTGCGGAAGAACACGAGGTAGTCGCGCGGGGCCCGCGAGATCGGCACGGCGAGCAGCCCCGCCGCCCGCTCGGTGAAGTCCCGGCCGGGGGCGTGGACCCTGCCGATCTCGTTCGTCGCGAAGGCGCGGCTCGTGGCCGTGCGGTTGAGGAAGCGCACGAGGCCGGTGAACTCCTCCCGTGTCGGGGTCGCGTCCCGCAGGGTGATCTCGCCGTTCACCCACACGCCGATGCCGTCGCAGGGGATGATGCCGGCGATGTCGTCGAGGAAGGCGGTGATGTTCTCGAGGCTCGTGCCCCCCGAGGCCAGGGCGCCCATGAGGCGGTCGTGCAGGGCGCGCGACTGGGCCTCGTAGGCCACCTCCGCCTCGCGCTCGCGGCTCTCCAGGATCAGGGAGAACATCTGGCCGAACAGCTCCGCCCCGGTCCGCCGCTCCAGGGAGATGTGGCGCGGCGACGAATGGTGGCAGGCGAACAGGCCCCACAGCTTGCCGCCGCGCAGGATCGAGACGGAGAGGGAGGCCGCGACCCCCATGTTGCGCAGGTATTCGAGGTGGATCGGCGAGACCGTGCGCAGGGTGCTCATGGACAGGTCGAGGAGCCCGCCCTCCGGGTCGCGCACCGGCAGCACCGGGATGGCGGGGGCATCGACGTCGGCGATGATGCGCAGCCAGTTGCGCTCGTAGAGGGCGCGGGCCTGCTGGGGGATGTCGGAGGCCGGATAGTGCAGGCCGAGATACGGATCGAGGCCCGAGCGCACGGATTCGGCCACCACCACGCCGGACCCGTCGGGGTCGAAGCGGTAGACCATGGTCCGGTCGAAGCCCGTGAGCGCCCGCATCTGCCGCACGGCCTCGCGGCAGAACGCCTCGAAGCCCTGGCTCTGCTGCAGGCGCCCGACCATGCCGCGCACGAGGTTGCCGGCGTTGAGGTGCTCGGACGTGCTCGGCTCGGCCTCCATGACGATGGTCGAGCCCGACTGGTGGAGGGCGACGTCGAAGGCCGGGCCGTCCGTCTGCAGGGCGATCCCGAAGATGCGGTCGATGGCGTTGGGACCGCGCAGGGATTGCAGCTGGCCCCGGATGAGGTGGATCGCCTCGCCGTCGAAGATGTCGGTCAGGGGCAGGCCCAGGAGGTCCTCGGCGGGCCGGCCGAGCCACTGCGCCGCATTCTGCGAGACGCGGACGATGAGCCAGTCGACGGAGACGGCGACGAGGAACCCGAACGGCTGCACCGCCCCCAGGACATGGATGGGTTCACGGTCGCAGGACGACAGATCGACGGAGGGGACCGCCGTTCGCTCGAGGGATTTCATCGCGACCATGAATGACCGAACCGTACCGTCGGCGGACTCCGCCGTCCCCGGTTCAACGCCGGAGACCGAAGGAAGGCTGCGCGGGACGGCAGGGGCGGTGGAGCGGAGGCGGCGGATCGCCCCCTCGGGAGCCCGTCCCATGCCGGTCGGTCGTGTCGCGTGCAAGGGGGCCGGCTGGTGGAAGAGTGCGGGGACGCCCCGGCTCGCGGCCCGGATCGCAGCCGGTGCGCGGAGGTCGGTCCGCCGCGCCGGCAGGCACGGTCCCGGGCGCCTTCGGCCTCGGCCGGTTCGGGCTCGCCGGGTCCGCGGGCCTCCCCCGGACCGGGAAAGCCGCCGCGGTCGAGCCGGGCGGGCCGTGATGTTCCGGGTGCGGGCGTCCGGGCGGTCGATCAGGCCGCGCGGCGGTAGGACGCCTGCGCGTTGTCGTTGATGGCCACGAACATGCCGGCGGCGGTGCCGGATGCGGGGGCATTCGACGCGGGGCGATCGGTGAGGAGGGCCAGGGCCGGACCGACGGCGACGGCGGCAAGACCGAGGAGGAACAGGGCGAGCATGGCGAAGATCCGTCTGGCGGTTGCGAGGACATCAATATCGCAGTGCACAACGGCCCCTGGTATATCAAATACCGCAAGGCGGTCATGCCGCCGATGCGCGGCTCCGGTGCCGGGATTGTCCGTCGCCGCGATCCGGATGCCCCGGTGAGGTGCGTCGCGGCCGTCCGGCGCCTACCGGTGCGCCGGGTCGGCGAAGACCGCGAGGAACGGAAACACCTGATGCCCGCCGGCCAGGAGGATCGCCGAGAAGGTCAGGCCCAGGGCGGTGATGTACAGGATCGTGAAGAGGTCGGTGCCGTGTCCGGGGGTGCTCAGGAAGATCATCGCGAACGGGATGCTCACGAGGGCCAGCAACACGGAGGCGTGCATCGCGCCATCTCCCGGAACCAGAGGCGTGGCCGGTCGCCGCTTCACGGTCGAGGCCCGCGCCGGACGCGTGTGGGTGACTCGCCCCGCGGTGGGGCGGGGCGAGTCGGCGATCAGGCGTGGGCGAGGGCGCCCGCCGGGACGGCCGAGCCGTTGGCGCTGTGGTGGCGCTTGAGCATCGGCCGCAGGACGGCCAGGGCCAGGAAGGCCGCGACGAGGTCCATGATCGCCACCGTGTACAGCACCGTGGCCCAGGTTCCCGTCGCCTGCATCAGCAGGTTGCCCAGGGGCACGAACAGGGCGGCGAAGCCCTTGGCGCAGTAGAGCACGCCGTAGATCTTGCCGATGTGCTTGGAGCCGAAGGTGTCGGCGGCGGTGGCGCTGAACAGCGAGTAGACTTCGCCCCAGGCCAGGAACACGATGCCCGAGAGGATCACGAAGGCCCACGGGTTGGTGCCGAAGTAGCCCAGGGCGACGATGCCGATGCCCTCCATGGAGAAGGCGATGAACATCGTCTTCTCGCGGCCGATCCGGTCGGAGATGTAGCCGAACAGGGGACGCGAGATGCCGTTCATGATGCGGTCGAGCATCAGGGCGAACGGCAGGGCCGCCATGGCGAAGAAGTACAGGTTGACCTGGAATTCCTTCACCCCGAGGTCCTGCGCGATGACGCCGAGCTGGGCCACGGCCATCAGGCCGCCGGTCACCGTGCAGGTGAACATCAGGAGCATCACGTAGAAGACCGGCGTGCGCAGGGCCTCGCGCAGGGTGTAGTCGCGCCGGCTCTGCAGCACCTTGGTCGAGAAGGTGACCTCGTCCTTGACCGGGGCGCGCAGGCCGATGGCCGCCAGCATGATGATGGCGCCCTGGATCAGGCCGAACACGAAGAAGGCCTGGGCGTAGCTGCCCTGGGAGATCATGTTGGCGATGGGAATGATCGTCAGGGCCGAGCCCGCGCCGTAGCCGCCCGCCGTCAGGCCGACGGCGAGGCCGCGCTTGTCAGGAAACCACTTCAGGGCGTTGTTGATGCAGGTGGCGTAGACGCAGCCGACGCCGATCCCGCCCGCCACGGAGCCGAGATAGAAGCCCGAGAGCGAGGTGGCGTAGGAGTTGATCACCCAGGCGAGGCCGGTCATCAGACCGCCGAACATCACCACCCGGCTCGGGCCGTACTTGTCGATGAAGTACCCCTCGATGGGGGTGAGCCAGGTCTGCACCACGACGAAGATCGTGAAGGCGACCTGGATCGCCGCCCGGTCCCAGCCGAAGGTTTTCTGGATCTCCGGGACGAACAGGGTCCAGGCGTACTGGATGTTCGCCGCCGCGACCATGCAGGCGACGCCGAGCACGAGTTGCAGCCAGCGATTGGTGGAGGGTCTTGCCGCAACGGGGGCGACGGCGGGGGTGGCCATGAGCGATCTCCCTTGTCCTGGTTCGGACACCTGACGGTTTGTCGGCCGGGCGTTTCCCGCCTTCTCGGTCACGGCGAATCAACTTGCAGATCCGACAGCGCGCCTATTGGAATGCAGTATTTGGCATACCAACGGGCCTGACAAGCAGAATAACGCTGTTTTCGCGGCTTTCCGGACTGAATGCACGCCCGAACCGCAATCTGCTTCGAAATGGTGTGCACTATCGAGCCGGAGGGAGCCGCGCTTCGCCCGACCGCAGCGATCGTTTCGCGCGAGGCGGCCCCGGATCGGATGGGGCCCATGGCGACGACGGAAGCCGCGGACGATGCCGGCCCGGACGCATCACGCGAGGGGAAGCCGTCGCGCTCAGCAAGCCGTCGCACTCACTTGCCGCCCGTGACGTCGAGGAAGGTGCCGGTGACGAAGGAGGCTTCCGGGCCGGCGAGCCAGAGGATCGCCTGCGCGACCTCCTCGGGCGCGCCACCGCGTCCCATCGGGATGCTGTCCTTCACGCGATCGACGCGCCCGGGTTCGCCGCCGCTGGCGTGCATCTCGGTGTGGATGTGGCCGGGCCGCACGCAGTTCACCCGGATGCCCTCGCGCGCGACCTCCTTGGCGAGGCCGGTCGTCATGGTCTCGACCGCCCCCTTCGAGGACGCGTAATCGACGTACTCGTTCGGACTGCCGAGGCGGGCGGAGGCCGAGGAGACGTTGACCACCGCGCCCCCACGCCCGCCATGGCGATGCGACATGCGCCTCACGGCCTGCTGCGCGCAGAGGATCGGGCCGATCGCATTCACCGCGAAGATGCGGCGCACGCGTTCGTGGTCCAGGTCTTCGAGACGGGATTGTCGTGCGATCATGGCCGCGTTGTTGACGAGGACATCGAGCCGGCCAAACCGACGGTCGACGCGTTCGAACATCCGTGAGACCTCGACGGGATCGGCGCTGTCGGCCCGTACGGCAATCGCGCCTCGGCCGTCCGCCTCGATCGCGGTGACCAGTTCCCGGGCCGCCGCCTCGTTCGACAGGTAGCTGACGGCGACGTCGTAGCCGCGCCGCGCCGCCAGACGCGCGGTCGCCGCGCCGATGCCACGACTGCCGCCGGTGATCAGCATCACGGGCGCACTGCGTCCGGCGTCGGGCGCGGCCGGGGCATCCGGCCGGTCGCCATCCGGGGCATCGGGGTTTCGGACGGAGGTCATGGTTTCCTCGCGAGGTGCGGCGACAGGACGAGCATGATCGGGACGACGGCGAAGGCCGTGGCCGCGGCCGCGACGGCGGCCCAGCGCGGTCCGACGGCATCGCCGAGCGGGCCGTAGAGCAGGGGCGTCGCGACCGCGCTGCCTCCGAGCGTCCAGGTGTAGAAGACCGCGAAGGCGCGCTCGACGCGACCGTGCGGCGCGAGTTCCGGCACGGTGCCGTAGAGCACGGAGGACGTTCCGTTCAGCATCAGGCCAAGGAGGGGCAGCACCGCGAGGGTTGGGGCGAGCGGGAGCGCGATGACCAGCAGGATCGCGGCCGCCGTCCCCGCCTCGGAGAGGATCACGCAGCGCGTCACCCCGAAGCGGTCCCCGAGACGGCCGAAGATCGCCTTGCCCAGCGCCCCGCCGACGGCCGCGAGGCCGAACGCGACGCCCACCGTCGCGAGGGCCGCCCCCTTCTCCCGCAGCAGGAACGGCAGGTAGACGAGAAAGGCCGGGCGCGCGGCATTGTCGAGCATGCCGACGGCCACGAGGAGCCCGAAGCCGGTCCGGTCCGTCGAGTTGCCGCCGGGCACGGCCGCTTGCGGGCGCGCCGGCGCTTCCTCGCGCGGGACGGGCTCGCGGGGCAGCAGGGTGGCGACCCCGAAGGCGACGGCGACCCCGAGGCCGGCGGCGAGCCAGAGCACGAGGCGCCAGTCGGCGTGGGTGAGGAGAAGCCCGGCGAGCGCGGGCAGCGCCGCCTTTCCGAGATCGCCGGCGAAGTTGTAGGTGCCGAGCGGCCCCCTCGCCCCCGTCCCATAGGTCCGGGCGATCACCGCCGAGGCGAGGGGATGCTGGGTGCTGCTGCCCGCGCCGGAGAGCGCCAGGGCGACGCAGAGGCCGGCGAGACCGCCCGAGCCGCCGGCCAGGGCATAGCCGCCGGCACTGAGCAGCGTGCCGAGAACCAGAACCAAGCGCGCCCCGAGCGTCCGGGCCAGGGCCGTGGCGGGCATCTGCAGGCCGGCCAGCGCCCCGACATAGAGCGAGCGCACCAGGGCGAGGGCGACGTAGCCGAGGCCGAACTCCGCCTGCCAGACCGGCAGCAGCACGTAGATCAGGTCGGTGTAGCCGTCGTGCAGGGCGTGGTTGACGCCGATCGTCACGAGGGTGCGCGTCCGCCGAGGCGCGCGGATGTCGCCCGCCCCATCCGTCGCGTCCGTGGCCCGCCCGTCCGGTTCCGCGATGGTCGTTCGCATCGATCACCCTTCCACGGCCGCCGGCCGCCCACGCCGTGACGGCTACACACGTGAGCCTTCGGCGATGAGGGGCGTTCAACTCACGCTACCCGTGCGCTAGACTCACGGATGCGAGCCCGGAGGTCCGATGCGCCGTCTTCCACCCCTCCATGCGCTGCGCGTCTTTGAGGTCGCCGCCCGGGCCGGCAGCCACGTCGCCGCGGCGGCCGAACTCGGGCTGACCCACGGGGCCGTCAGCCGTCAGGTCGCCGTGCTGGAGGCGTGGTTCGGCCAGCGCCTGTTCGTGCGGGTCGGGCGCAGCGTCGTCCCGACGCCCGCGGCCCGGGCCTTCGCGGAAGCGGTGAGCCTCACCTTCGACAGGCTCGACGCGGCGGCCGAGATCTGCGGCCGGCCCCTCGCGCCGCGGACCCTGCGGGTGAGCACGCCCACGACCTTCGCCATGCGCTGGCTGATCCCGCGCCTGGACGGCTTCCACGCGGCCCGGCCGGAGGCCGAGGTGGTCGTCACGACGACCACGACCCTGCACAACGCCCTGCGCGGCGGCTTCGACCTCGCCGTACGGCGCGAGCCGCGCCTCGGAACGGGGGCGCACCATCCCTGGGGCGCCTACCGTGCGGTCCCCTTCCTGCGGGAGGCCAACACGCTGGTGGCGAGCCCATCCCTGCTCGCGGCCCGCCCCCTGTGCACCCCGCACGACCTCGAAGGCGCCACCCTGCTGACGAGCGAGACGCGCCCGGGCGACTGGACCGACTGGCTCGCCGCCGCCGGTCTCCCCCCGGACACGGGCAGCCGCCGGACGTTCGACCATTACTTCGTCGCGCTGCAGGCGACGGCGGACGGGCTCGGCTACGGCCTCGGGCCCCTGCCCGTCCTGTCCGGCGACCTGGCGACCGGACGGCTCGTCGCCCCGTTCCCGGAGATCGTCGTCCCGCGCCCCGGCTACGTGGCCCTCGTCCCGAACGACGCGGACAAGACATCGACCCTCGCGGCATTCGTGGACTGGCTCATGGCCGAAGGTGCACGGTGAGACCGAACGCGCAGGCGCAACGCGACTTTCGCGCTTGGCATCCCGCCTTCATCGGCGCGGCTTGGTTCGGAACACCACCGGCACCGTGAAGGTCAGGCCCTCGTCCGCCACGAGGGGCGGCGGAACCGGGACGGGGTCCGACCGACGCATCATGGTGAGCGCGGCCTGGTCGAGGGCCGGGTCGCCGGACCCCTTGAGCAGGACGGCGCTGACGACCCGTCCGGTTCGGTCGAGGACGAAGGTCAGGGTCGTCTCGCCGGTGGGATGCGTGGCGCCCGGCGGGTAGCGCTTGTGCCGGTCGAGATGGGCCAGGAGCTGCTTCTGCCAGGTGGTGCGGATGCGGCGCGCGCTCTCGCCGGTGCCGAGCACCGGGGCGACCGAGCGCTCCGCCTCTTTCATCACCTCGGAACTCGGCGCGGCGGCGGCCTCCGACGCCACGGATTCGAGGGATGCGGTGGCTTCCACCGCCTTCACTTTGACCTCCTCCTGCTCGGGCTTGCGCACGGAATCGGGGGCGACGACGCGGTCCGGGTCCTCGGTCTCCGTCGGCACCGCCTTCGGCAATTCCGTCGGATCGTCCACGGCCTTCTGCTGGACCACGGCGGGGGACGCCGCCGCATCCTCGGCCTCCGGCCCGGGGGGAAGATCGGTGGCCTCGCGGCGCGGGGCGGTCATCTCCAGGCCGATCTCGAGGGCATTCGCGCCGAGATCGGCGGACTCGTCCTCCCGGAACTGGCCGACCGCGAAGGCGACGCCGCCCGCGTGCAGGGCGAGCACGACGGCCACCGCGCCGAGCCAGACCAAGCGGTTGGCCGGCCTATCGTGCGGGGCGAGGTCTGGACCGCTCAAGGCTTCGCCCCGGCCGCCGGCCGTGGCCCCTCGGAGGCCGGTACGCCCTCCAGGGCCACCAGGGCGACCTTGAGGTAGCCGCCCGCGCGCAGCACCTCCAGCACGTCCATCATCTCGCCGTAGGGAACGGCCCGGTCGGCGCGCAGGAAGATGCGCCGCTCCTTGGAGAGACCGGCCTGGGAGGGGCTGGCCTGGGCGGGATCGGCCTGCGCGTCGAGGGTGCGCACGAGATCGACCCGCTTCACCGGCTCCTCGCCGATGGCCACGGCGAGGTCGGCCTTGATCGTCACGTAGGTCGGCTTGTCCGGCTTCTTCTGCGGTGTCGCCGTGGACGACGGCAGGTCGATGGGCAGATCCACGGTGGAGAGGGGGGCGGCCACCATGAAGATGATCAGGAGCACGAGGATCACGTCGATGAACGGCGTCACGTTGATCTCGTGCGCCTCGCCGAACTCGTCCTCGTCCTCGTCGTTGCCGAGCGCGATGCCCATGGCTCAACCCGCCGCGCGGAGCGGGGCGCCGTGGCGCGCCGGATCACCCGACCGCTCGCCGGCCGGGCGCTCGAGGTCGCGCGACAGCATCCGCAGGGCGGCCCCCGCGCCACGCTGGACGAGGTCGCCGTAGCCGCGCGTGGCCCGCGCGAAGTGGTTGTAGATGATGACCGCGGGAATCGCCGCCACGAGGCCGATGGCGGTCGCCAGGAGGGCCTCGGCGATGCCGGGCGCCACCACGGCGAGGTTGGTGGTCTGCGCCTTCGAGATGCCGATGAAGCTGTTCATGATCCCCCAGACGGTGCCGAACAGCCCGACGAAGGGCGAGATCGAGCCGATGGTGGCGAGCGCCCCCATGCCGCGCCGGGCCGAGCGCCCTTCCGCCTTGACGATCTCGGAGATGCGCGAGGCCGCACGCTCCTTGATGCCGTCCCGGTGCGCGTCCCGGTTCCCCTGCGACAGGCGAACCTCGTCGAGGCAGGCTGCGATGAACCGTTCGACCACGGAGCGGCGTCCGCTCAAGTCCCGCATCGCCTCCGCCAGGGTCCCGGCGCCGGCGATGCGGGCCAGCGCCCGGGACAGGCCGGCCCGGGCGAGGCCGAGTTCGACGGTCTTGGCGAGGAGGATCGTCCAGGTGAGCACGGAGGCGGCGGCCAGGCCGACCATGATCGCCTTCACCAGGATGTCGGCGTTGAGGAACATCGACCACGGCGAGAGGTCGTGCGTCACCGGCGCGGTGGTCTGGATCGCCGGCGCGGTGGTCTGGATAGCCGGCGCGGCCTCGGCCAGGGCCACCGGCCGTGCCGCCGGGGCCGCCGGGACCGCCGGGGCCGGGCTCGGTGCGGTCTGGACCACGGGCGCCACGGCCGGGCCCGGCTGTTGGGCATCCGCGAGCTGAGGCACCACGGCGACCAGCAGGGCGAGGCCCAGCGCCCGGCCGGGGCGGCCTCGCATGAGGGACGTGACGGACAGGGACTGCTTCACGATCATACCTCGGCCCAGGTCCGGATCAGGTTGTGGTAGATGCCCGTCAGCTTGACGATCTCGGCGTGGTCCCGGCCGAGGTCCGGCACCAGGGCCTGGATCGCGGTGTCGAGGTCGTAGATCAGGCTGCGGGCCTCGCCGCTGCGGATCATGCTCTGCAGCCAGAAGAACGAGGCCACCCGCGTGCCCCGCGTGACGGGGGTGACCATGTGGAGGCTGGAGGCCGGATAGAGCACGAGGTGCCCGGCCGGCAGCTTCACCTCCTGCGAGCCGTACTGGCCCTCCACGATGAGCTCGCCGCCGTCGTATTCCTCCGGTTCGGCGAGGAACAGCGTCACCGAGAGGTCGGTGCGGATGCGCAGGCCCGTCGCCGGGTCGCCCCGCACGGCGTTGTCCACGTGAATGCCGAAATGGTGGCCGGCGCCGTACCGGTTGAACAGCGGCGGGAAGATCTGCAGCGGGATCGCGGCCGAGACGAACAGCGGGTTGCCGAGCAGCGTCGAGACGATGCGCGCCCCGAGGCGGCGCGCGAGTTCGCCGTTGGGCGGCAGCTGCTCGTTGCGCTTGACCAGGGCGGACTGGGCGCCGGCCGTCGAGCGGCCGTCCTCCCATGCCGCGGCGTCCATGAGGCCGCGGATCTCCGCGACCTCCGCCTTGTCGAGAACGTCCGGGAGACAGATCAGCATCGCTCAGAACTTCGTCGAGGCGATGAGCGAGACCGTGCGCCCGGGGGCCACGAACACGAACGGTGCGGCGCTGCGGTAGAACGCGTCGTAGTACAGCCGGTCGAACACGTTGGCGACGTAGAGCTTCATCGTCAGGGTCTCGCTGACCTTCGCCTCCAGGAAGGCGTCGAAGCGCCAGTAGGACGGCAGGACGTTGGCATTGGCCGCCAGCGTGCCGCCGTAGATCCGGGAGTTGTTGATCGCCTGACCGCCGATCTCGAGGTACGGGGTCAGCTTGTACTTCGTCAGCAGGCTGAACGAGCGGTTGGCGATGTTGGCGATGCGGGCCCCGACCTGGGACGGGACGGCGGACTTCGTCACCTTGGTGTCCATGAGGACGTAGCCGGCAAAGACACTCCAGTCGTCGGTGATCTTGCCGGCGATCCCGAGGTCGATGCCCTCGACCTGATAGGCGGCGCCCGCCACGATGTTGGCCCCCACGACCTCGCGGGCGTTGTCCTTGGTGGTGCGGAACAGGGCCGCCGTCGCCAGGAGGTGGCGGTCGAACAGTTCGGCCTTGGTGCCGACTTCCGTCGAGGTGTTGAGCTCGGGTCCGAAGATCTGGTTCGTGGTCGCCGTCGGGCTCAGGCCGCCATAGGCCGCACCCGAGGCGTCGAGTTCCGCCCCGACGGGGTTCGACGAGGTGGCGTAGGCGCCGTAGAGGCTCCAGAACGGCAGCGGCTTCACCGTCAGGCCGCCATTGTAGTTCAGGAGCCCGGAATGGGCCTGGACCGAACCGCCCCGGTTCGACGAGGTGATGCTGTAATCGTCGAACCGCACGCCGCCGTTGAGGATCACGAGATCCTCGTAGTTCGCCGTCTCGATGAGGTAGCCGGCCTTGGTATCGACGGGGATCGTGGTCGGGTTTCCGAGGCGGGTCGGCCGGCTGGAGAACGGCAGGAGGTTGGGCGGATACAGGATGTTGACGCCCGAGAGCCGGCCGGTGGTCGCCGCCGAGCCGCCGAACAGCTCGGATTGCAGGCCCGTATAGGCATCGAAGCTGACCACCTCGCGGCTGAACTCGGCGCCCGCCACGGCCGTGTGCCGGATCGGGCCGGTGTCGAAGCGGAGTGTCGCGTCCGAGACGTTGGCGACGACGTCGGCGGTCTGGTAGCGGCTCTGCGGATTGAGGTTGACGGTGGTGCCGAACAGGTTGCCGGAGTTCGGGATCACCGGCCCCTCGGGCAGGGTGCCGACGTAATCGAGCACCGAATGCGCGGCCCGGAAGCGGTTGCTGAGGGTGATGTCCTCCGTCGGGCTCCATTCGGCCGTCAGCGTGCCGGTGTCCTGCTGGGTGCGCTGGAAGTCGCGGTTGACGAACCCGTAATACGTGTTGCGCGGGACGATGGTCTCGGTGAACGGGCGCCGGTTCAGCACGTTGAACGGCACGCCGAAATCGGGCAGCCCGTTCAGGTCGGTGTGGAAGTAGTTCGCCGTGAACTTGAGGGTATCGGTGGGCTTCAGCGTCATGGCCACGGCCGCACCGGCGCGATCGTCGAACACGTAGTTGCGGCCGGCGACGTTGGCTTCCTGGAACAGGCCGTTGACGCGGATGGCGAAGGCCGGGCTGATCACCTGGTTGACGTCGACGGTGACGCGCTTGGTGTTGTCGCTGCCGATTTGGCCGTCGGTCTTGTAGAAGTCCTGGAACCCGGCCTGCTTGGTGACGATGTTGACCGCGCCGCCCGCGGTGCCGCGACCGGCGAAGGACGAGGCCGGCCCGCGCAGGATCTCGACCTGCTCGGTGAAGAAGTTCTCTCGGATGCTCACCGACGGATCGCGGATGCCGTCGACGAAGACGTCGTTGCGCGCATCGAAGCCGCGGATGAAGAACCGGTCGCCGAAGGCGTTGCCGCCCTCGCCCGTGCCGAGGGTGACGCCGGCGGTGCTGCGGGCGATCTCGCGAAAACTCGTGGCGTTCTTGTCGGCCAGGATCTCCTTCGTCAGCACCGTCACGGTCTTCGGCGTGTTGAGCAGCGGCTCGGTGAACCGGTTCGAGGCCAGGCGATCGGCCTTGTAGGGGGCGGCCGGATCTCCGTACGGATTCCCGTCCGCCGCCCGGGCGAAGGTCGGCAGGCCGGTGCCCGCGGCGCTGGCGGCGGCGGGGGCGGCGACGGGCGGGGCGGCGACCCGGCGGGTGCGCACCACCTGGCGCAGGGCGGTGCGAGCCCGGACCTGGGCGACGCTGGGCCTGGGCGCCGGAGGGCGGGGCCGGGCGACCGGTGCATCGACGGTCACGGCCGGGAGAGCCGAGGCCGGAGCCCCTTGAGCCTGGGCGCCCCCGATCGAGCCGGCGGCAATGACACAGGCCAGCGTGACAGTCTTGGCCTGATCCTGACCGACCCCCGACTCCCGGAGCGCTAGATTACGGAGGGATCGAGGGGCTTTGACCTGCGCATGCATCGTCTAGTTCCTGATGCGGAGCTCAAGTCGATGAACTCTGAACGCACCTGGACCCCCAAGCATCCGCGCACCTGCCCGGTCAACGACTATATCTTAGAACCATAATAAGATAATGAAAGTCGAATTCAGCTTGGTGCAACTTGGGCGGGCGCTCCAGATCGGAGCACGAATTTACTCGAATAAGAACAATCCTAAAGATAGCGGAAAACAATGCGCCTGTTGGACCTTAGCGGTTGTGTGGACGTGCCGACGCGGCAGAGCCCGGTCGCTCGGGGAGCCCGCGGGAGGATCGTTGCGCAAATACATCAATCCCCAATGAACCCGGTATGCAGGGGATTAGATCGGCGTTTCCGACGTGCGCGCTCCCTCGACTGACCCAGGCTCAATCGCCGCTCGGCGGCTTCAGCAGGGAGAACAATTCGTCCACCGTGCTGAGGGCGGTGGCACGGACGTCGGCGGCATCGCCTCCCCCCGCAATCCGGACGCCCGCCACCACGGCACGCACCTCGTCGCGGAATCCCGTGAGGAAGCCGACCGGATCACGCTTGTCGCTCGCGACCTGGGCGATCAGGCCGGTGATCAGAATTTGAAGGGCGATCACGCGCCCGTTCAACTCATCCATTGCGATCTTCTTCCCGTTCATCAGGTCTCGATCAGGGTGCCATTACCTGATCCGACAAAGAGCAGCCAACTGCCGAATTGACAGGTTTCGGAGAGAACCGAGATCGCTCCGCCCGCTGATGTGAAAGCGGAATTCTCATGCGTGGACGGTTCGAGACCGATCGGACGGCAATGTCCGCGCATCCGGATTTGTCCTCGCAAGCCGACCGGCGGTCGACGGGACGAACCGGCCTCCAGCTGCGCAGCTCCCCACGGGTTGGACTGAGTCAGACGGTCAGGGGCTGTCGCCCCTATCCTGTCGAGCGACGGCAGGCGCTGGGTACCCGGAGAGGTCCGGCTCCTTGGATCGGCCGGTGGAGAACCGGGAGGCCAGACGGCGGATGCCGGGCCGGCTCGCGATCCGAAGCACGCCGTGGAGGACACCGATACCCAGCCGGCTCCGCGGGTTCATGATCTTCGGCGCAATCTTCGGTACACCCTGCCCATCCTCGACCATCGGACGCATGGCACGCTCGTAGGCAGCGAAGGCCGGGGCGACGTCGTCGTGTCGCGCCAGTTCGGCCGCCAGGACGTAGGCGCCCGTGATGGCCAGCGTCGTGCCGATGCCCGCCAGCGGCGTGGCGCACCAGGCTGCGTCACCGGTCACCGCGACACGCCCGCCGGACCATCGCGTCATCCTCACTTGGCGAAGGGCGTCGAAATAGAAGTCCGTGGTGGTTTCCATGCCGGCGAGGACCCGGTCCGCCTGCCAACCGGCATCGGCGAAGCGCTCCCGCAGGAATCGCTTCTGCCGGACCGCATCCCAGTCCTGCTCGCCGCCGGGGGGCTGCCGTAGGGACAGCATCGCGCGGGTCGTGCCGTGCCTGTCGGGACGCAGGGAGATGCTGCGTCCGCCCGGTGCATTGAACCACCGCCACATCCGGTCGTCGTCGGAGGTCCGGGGGATGGTGAAGTACGCGATGGTCAGATCCATCCAACGCGGATCGTTCGCGCCGGGGAACACCAGCTCGCGGGTCGTCGAGCCCACGCCCTCGGCGATGAGGACGGCATCGTAGCGTTCGACCGTGCCGCCCGCGAAGGTCACCGTCGCGGCGTCGGCCGCCTCGTCGATCCGGATGACATGATCGCCGAAACGGTAGATCGCGTGCTCCCGGGCCGGATCGTAGAGGAGCCGCGCCAGGTCGCCTCTGAGGATCTCCATCTCCGCGGTCGGACCGTCGCCGAGGCTGGCATCCATGGCGAACCGCGCGACCGCCCGGCCGCGCCCGTCGACCCAGGCAGTGCCCTCTTCGCCGGTGCCCTGGTCGAGCGCCGCGCGTTCCAGACCCATGCGGCGCAGCACCTCGCGCCCGACCCCGCGGACGTCGATGTTCTGTCCTCCGTCTCGGAAACCGGATGCGCGCTCGACGACGGTGACGTCGAAGCCGTGGCGTCCAAGCCACCAGGCCAGGGTGTTGCCGGCCACGCTGGCGCCGGTGATCAGGATACGACGGCTCATTGAGAGGGGCTCCGGGCTATGCGACACGCTGGGTCCGGGTGTCCTCGGTCCGGGTGTCCTGGGTCCGGGTGTCCTGGGTCCGGGTGTCCTGGGTCCGGGTCTCATTGTCCCACCGATGCCCGATTCACCGCCCGTGAACGGATGCGGGCTAGATCCGCGATCAAATGCTGCTTTCGAGGAGCGGGACTCCGTGGATCCCCTGCCCTGCGAGCGTTCGGCTGTAGCCCGAAGCGAAGACCACCGGCATGGCGGTGGCAGATCTCCCGCGCCCTGTCGATGCCGTTCATCCCCCCATCCGACGATGCCGGCGACGGCCCTGCGTTGGAACGGCCCCGTGCAGGCGTCGTGCCCTTGGTCGAGGACCCGCCCGCCGGACGGACGCTTCGTTTGACGAACCCGAGGACATCCCATGATCGTCGAACCGGAATCGCACGCCCCGGCCGCCCTGCGCGCGGGCACCGCCCTCCCGTCGGCCGCGCCCGCCTGGGCTCGGCGAACGCCATCGACCGCGCTCCGTCCGCCGCCCGGGGCCGTAGGGTGATCCTCAGGAGAGCCGGGGAAGGCCCATCTGCTTTCGGAAGCTCTTGTCGAAGGCCTTGGCCGGCACGAAACGCCGCAGCAGGCTGACCTGCCGCGCCACCGGTCCGGCGGCGTAGCGGCGCCTGGGGGTCGCCGCGGTCGCGGCCGTCACCACGACCTTCGCCACGACCTCGGGGGTGTCGGCGGTCGTCATGACCTCGCGCAGGAACCGGTCCCGCCCGGCGCGCTCGGTTTCGTAGATGCCCAACGGCGTGTCGGACCGGACCAGGTTCCGGTCGAAGGCCGTGCGGGTGAAGGCGGGTTCGACGAGCACCACCCGGATGCCCTGGCCGCGGATCTCGTGATCCAGCGACTCGGAGTAGCCTTCGACCGCATGCTTGCTCGCGCCGTACAGCGCCATGTAGGGCGCGGGGATCAGCCCCTGAACCGAGCTGATGTTGATGATGCGACCGCCCTTCTGCGACCGCATGATCGGCAGGACGGCGCGGATCGTGCGGACGACGCCGAACAGGTTGACGTCGAACATCGCCTGGGCCTGCTCGACCGAGGATTCCTCGGCGGCGCCGCTGATGCCGAAGCCGGCGTTGTTGACCAGCAGGTCGATGCGCCCCGCCTCGCCGAACACCGTCTCGATCATCCCGGCGACCGAGGCGTCGTCGGTCACGTCGCAGGTCAGCATCCTGAGGTCGGGGCCGGCATCCGGCACGGGTTTCCGGCTCGTGCCGTAGACGCGGTAGCCGGCGACCCGCAGGGCCTGCGCCGTCGCCTTTCCGATGCCGGACGCCGCCCCGGTGACGATGGCGGTCTTGATGGACGTGTGGCTCACGATGCTCTCCTTCGACGCGGCATCCCACCGGCCGGCCCGTGCTTTTAAATTACGATCATCATTTTAAAATGCAAGGCTCGATGGGTGGGACGCGGCACGCAACGCGGTTCCCGGGGGCAAAGCGGTTCCCGGGGAACGAGCGCGGCGTCACCCGTCCCGAAGGAAGAGCCCGCGTCGTCGCACACGGGCAAGGGGGCACACGGGCAAGGGGGCACACGGGCAAGGACGCGGATCGGCGAGAATGCCCGGCGGCGCAGGGTCAGGGGAGCGGGTTTGCGGCGGGCGCGAGGGGGGTGGGGACCGGGGACGAACCACGGGCGGGATCGACCGGGATCAACCGGCCGGTGGCGAAGGCGGCCGCGTTGACGAGGCCCATGGCGACGAACCCGGCCGCGAGGGCGGCGAACATGCCCGAGAGGCCGAACCCGAGCGCCGCCGCGAGCCGGGCGCCGCCCAGCGCCACCCCCATCCGAAGCAGGCTGGCGGCGAGGGGCCAGCCGACGCGGCCGGCGCCCTGGGCGGCGAAGTAGAGGGCCAGCCCGAAGCCGAAGAACCCGTAGAACGGACCGACGACGCGCAGGTAGAGGGAGCCGGTGGCGAGCATCGCCGGGTCGTCCCCGAACAGGCCGAGCCACGCGGCGGGGTGCAAGGCGGCGCCGAGCCCGATGATCTCCGTCAGGACGCCCGCCACGACGGCACCGGTCAGCGCGGCCCGGCGGGCGCGGGCATGGTCGCCGGCGCCCAGGGCCGTGCCGACGAGTGCGGCGATGGGCGATCCGAGGCCGAACACCAGGGGGACCAGGAGGTATTCGAGGCGCGCGCCGGTCCCGTATCCGGCGACGGCCGCCGGTCCCGCCGCCCCGACGAAGCCGGTGGCGGCGATGACCGTGACGTTCGAGGTCATGCTGGCGATGCCCGAGAGGGCACCGATGCGAAGGATCTCCCGTGACGGCGCCCATGTCGGTGGGGGCAGGCTCCGGCTCGGCCGCAGGACGCCGCGTCCGGACCACAGGTACGCGGCGAAGACCGCCGAGCCGACGGCGTAGTAGGCCACGAACGCGACGCCGCCGCCGATGATTCCGAGGGCGGGGAGCGGTCCCCATCCGAAGATCAGCGCGAGCGAGAGCGGAATCAGCACGATGGCCCCGACGCAGGTGACGACAGCCGGAAGCGCCATGTTGCCGGTTCCCCGGATCACCGCCGAGAGCGCGTTGAACAGCCAGACGAGGATCGCCCCGCCGAAGACGACGGTCGCGTAGGCGGTCGCGGCCTTAAGTGATCCGCCGGTCCCGCCCATCGCGGCGTAGAGGGACGGCCCCAGGGTCAGGGCGAGGACGCTGGTAACGGCCCCGAGCCCGACGCCGAGGGCCGCCGCATGCCATGCCAGCAGCCCGGCCTCCGCCTGCCGTCCGGCACCGAGGGTACGCGAGACCGCCGACTGGATGCCGCCGCCGATGCCGCCGGCGGAGAGCATCTGGACGAGCATCACCACCGGGAAGACGAGGGCCATGCCGGCCAGGGCATCGGTGCCGAGTCCGGCGACGAAGTACGTCTCGATCAGGCCGATGGAGGTCTGAACCATCATCACGAGGATGTTCGGTGCCGCCATCCTGGCCAGGGTCGGCATGAGCGGCGCATCGAGAAGGCGGCGCGTGCGGACGTCCATGCCGGGGCGTCCGCCATCCGCACGGTCGGTCGCCATCGTTACGAGCGCCATCGTCACGACCGCCATGACGGCGGTGCCGCGACCGACGCGGGGACCCCGCGCGGCGGCGGCCCGGCATGGACGCGCAACGCCGCGATCTCCGCTTCCAGACGCGCGATGCGCCCGTCGCGGATCTCCCCCCCGGTCACGGAAAGGGCCTCCTCCATCTCCCCGAGCCGATCCCAGAGGCGGCGCCAGCGTGCCGGGGAGAGCAGGTTGCGAACCGTGGATTCGGACATGGTCTTCTTGCCTCTCGGACGTGTTTCCGGATCGCGTGCGCGGGGGGCTCAGGAAGTCCTGAACCAATCGGAGATGTCCCAGGCCAGGCCGACCTTCCTCACGGCGGCCTCCCCGGGGGGGTCGGCCGGAGGGGATGCCGGAGCGGGGGAAGCCGCGGCCCGGGTTCGGTTCGCGTCCGCGGCGACGCCTTCGGCCACCGGCGTCTCGTCATGGTGCTGGTTCGCGCTGATCATCGCGGCCTGACTTTCCTCGTAGACCGGTCGTAGCCGGGCCGGCGGCCGGTGCCATAAAGATTACGATCAACATCTATTACGGCCTGGGGAAGGCGTCAACCCGGCTTGTGCCGGATCGCAGGGGTCAGCCTCCGGACACGGAAAGCATCGCTCTCGCCCTCGGGCATCCGCCCGATGACCATGCCCGCATCGGCCCGGACGAAGCCGTTCGACGGGGGGACCTCGATGGGGGGACGATCGGTCCGACGCGGTTCAGCCCCGCCCCGTCGGAATCGGCGAGGCCGAGAATCGGGGGCAGGACGCCGCTTCGGAGTGCCATCACCGTGAGGGTCGCCTCAAGCGATGACGGCGGCCTGGAAAATGCGCCCCGCGGTGTCCTCGGCGTCAGGACGCGACGGAGGCATGCGCCGCCTGGAGGAGATCGTTCGCCAACGCTTCGTCGTTGACCGCCCGTGCCAGGACGACGGCACCGACGAGGGTCGACAGCGCCGCGAGGGATTTCTGCCGACGGCGCTCCCGCGATGCCTTCGGCGTCAGGTTGGCCAGGATGGAGGCCAGGCGCTCGACACCGTGGGTGAACCGGGTCCGGACGGGGCTGCCCGGCGCTTCCCGCGAGACGTCGTTGGCCAGGGCCGCGAGGGGACACCCCTTGCCGGGTGCCTGGACGTGCCCGAGGGACAGGTAGTTCGCCAGGATGGTGTCCACGTCCCCGCGCCGGTCCTCGCCGAGCGCGGCGTCGAACGCCTCGGCGGCGAGGGCGTCCTTGTTGGCGAACTGCCCGTAGAAGCCGCCATGGGTCAGGCCGGCGGAGGCCATGATGTCGGCGACGCCGACGCCGTGGAGCCCGCGCTCGCGGAACAGGGCCGCCGCGACCTCGACGACGCGCTGACGGTTGAGCCTTGCCTGCTCCTGCGAAACTCGCGGCATTCCCTGATCCTCAAATACGACGTCTCATATAAATGCATCGTGTCATCTAAAGAAGGGCTGCCCCCGGCCTTCCATGTCAGGTGCGCCGTCAACGACAATCGACCGGCCTGCGCGAGGGGGCAGGAGCGCAGACCGGCCGTCGTACCGCGGCCCGGCATCCGGGCGCGCGATCCCCGGATGCCCCGGGGACCGGGGCATGAATGGGTTCGAATCGCCTCAGGACTTGGCCGGAACCGGCATCCGGCCGGCATCCGCCAGGACGGCGTCCGCTTTCGGCGCCCGTGCGACCCGGAACCACAGGGCGTAGAGCGCCGGCAGGAACAGCAGGGTCAGGAGGGTGCCGACGCCGACGCCGCCGATGAGGACGTAGGCCAGAGCCCCCCAGAACACCGAGTGGGTGAGCGGGATGAAGGCCAGCATCGCGGCCGCCGCGGTCAGGATCACGGGTCGGGCCCGCCGCACCGTCGACTCGACGATGGCGTCGTAATCCGACAGGCCGGAGGCGCGGTCGTGATGGATCTGGTCCACCAGGATCAGGGTGTTGCGCATGAGGATGCCCGACAGGGCAATCAGCCCGAGGATCGCGTTGAAACCGAAGGGCTGGTGGAAGAGCAGCAGGGTCGGCGCGGCCCCGACGAGGCCCAGCGGCGCGGTGGCGAACACCATGAACATGGTCGTGAACGAGCGGACCTGGATCATGATGACGGTCAGCGTCACGATCAGCATGATCGGGAACACCGCCACCAGGGACATCATCGCCTTCTCGCTCTCCTCCACGGCACCGGCCGTGTCGATGCGGTAGCCCGGCGGCAGCTTCGCCTTGATCGGGTCGAGCAGGGGGAAGACCTGGGCGTGGACGTCCGGCGGCTGACGGCCGTCGAGGACGTCACCCTGCACCCGGATGTAGGTCTCGCGGTTGTAGCGCTTGAGCACCGCGTCCTCGCTGCGGCTCTCCAGGCGTGCGACCTGGGACACCGGGACCTGGCGCCCGTACTTCGTCGCCAGGGTGAGATCGCCGATCTCGCCCAGGGACCGCCGCTCCGGGCCGGGGCTGCGCAGCAGCACGTCGACGGAGCGCAAAGTCTCGCGGACCTGGGTCGCGGGCGTCCCGTTGAGGTAGCTCTGAAGCTGCTGCCCGGCCTCCTTCGGGGTCAGGCCGATCAGGCGCAGGCGTTCCTGGTCGAGGGCGAGATGGAGGGTCGGGGTCCTGTCGCCCCAGTCGAGGTGGACGAGGCGCATGTTGGCGTTGGCCGCCATGACGTCCCGGACATCCGCCGCGATGCCGCGGATGACGTCGAGATCGGGGCCGACGACGCGGAAGGCGACGGGAAACCGGATCGGCGGGCCGAACACGATCTGGAGCACGCGGACCCGCGCCTCCGGGAAGCGGCCCGCGTCGACGAGTTTCCGCACCTTGCCCCGCAGGGCGTCGCGGGCATGGGCGTCGGCCGTCTGCACCACGATCTGCGCGAAGGCCGGGTCGGGCAGCTCGGGATCGAACGAGAGCACGAAGCGCGGCATGCCCTGGCCGACGTAGCTCGTGATCTCTTGCGCCTCGGGCAGGTCGCGCACGGCGGCCTCGACGCGTCTGACGCTGGCCTCCGTGGTGGCGAAAGCCGAGCCCGCCGGCAGGGTCACCTCGACGATGAGCTCGGCCCGTTCCGAGTTCGGGAAGAACTGCTGCTCGACGCGGCCCATGGCGACCACGGCGCCGGCGAACAGGGCCACGATGATGCCGGCGGCCATCCACTTGTGGTCGACGGACATCCGCACGACGCGGCGCAGGCGCTCGTAGTTCTTCGTGGCGTAGATCGCGTCGTGGCCGCCTTCGACCTTCTTGATGTTCGGCAGCAGCTTGACGCCGAGATACGGCGTGAACGTTACGGCCACGATCCAGGAAATGATCAGCGAGAACGACACCACCCAGAAGATGTTGCCGGCATACTCACCGGCGGTTGAGGCGGCAAAGCCGACGGGGAGGAAGCCCGCGATGGTCACCAGCGTGCCGGTGAGCATGGGCGCGGCCGTGGCGCTCCAGGCATGGGTCGCCGCCTCGATGCGGTCGGCACCCTCCTCCATCCGCACCACCATCATCTCGATGGCGATGATGGCGTCGTCGACGAGCAGCCCGAGGGAGATGATGAGGGCGCCGAGTGTGATGCGGTCGAAGTCGCGGCCGGTGATCATCATCACCACGAACACCGCCGACAGGGTGAGCGGCACGGCGAGGGCCACGACGATGCCGACCCGGAAGCCGAGGGCCACGAGGGACACGAAGATCACGACGCCGAGTGCCGTGAAGAACTTGACCATGAACTCGTGGATGGCGTCGTCGATGACCTTGGCCTGATCGGTGATCTTGGTGAACGAGAGGCCGGCGGGCGTCTCGTGGTGGATCGCCACCTCCTGGGCGTTGAGGGCCTCGCCGAGCTTGAGGCCGTTGAATCCGGGCTTCATCACCAGGCCGAGCATCAGGGCCGGCTCGCCGTCGTTGCGGATCGCGAAGGACTTGGGGTCCTCGTAGCCGCGCTTGATTTCGGCGATGTCGCCGAGCTTGAGGCTGCGGTCGCCGGCCGCCACCGGCAGGTTGCGGATCGCGTCGAGGCCGTCGATGGCGCCATCGAGGCGGAGATAGACGCGGGGTCCCGCCGCCTCGACGAAGCCGGCCGGCGTGACGTCGTTCTGGTTGGCCAGCGACTGCAGCAGTTGCTGGCCGGTGACGCCGAGCGTGGCGAGGCGCTGGTACGAGATCTCGACGAAGATCTTCTGGGCCTGCTCGCCCAGGATGTTGATCTTCTCGACGCCGGCCACGCGGAGCAGGCGCTGCCGAAGGTCTTCGGCCCGCGTCACGAGGTGGCGGTGCGGCAACCCCTTGGCCTGGAGGGCGTAGAGGGCGAAGTAGATGTCCGAGAACTCGTCGTTGAACAGCGGCCCCATCACCCCGCGCGGCAGCCCGGAGGCCTGATCGGACAGTTTCTTGCGCGCCTGGTAGAACTCCGCCTGAAGTTTGGCCGGCGGCATGTTGTCCTTGAAGATGACCTTCATCAGCATGAGGCCGGGCCGGACCGTGGTCTCGACGCGGTCGTAGTAGACGAGCTCCTGCAGGCGCTTCTCCAGGGGGTCGGCGACCTGCCGTTGCATCTCCTCCGCGGTCGCCCCCGGCCACGCGGCCGAGACTGCCATCACCTTCACGGTGAAGGCCGGGTCCTCGGCACGGCCGAGCTTCTGGAAGGCGAAGAACCCGGCGCCGGTGAGGGCGAGGAGCAGGAACAGCGTGACGGCCCGCTCGCGGACCGCCAGGGCGGAGAGGTTGAAGCCGGTCACCGGGCGACTCCCGTCATGCCGGGGGGCGCCTGCCGCACGGTCTGGCCGGCCTTGAGGAGGTGGGCGCCGAGGGCGACGATGCGCTCGCCGGGGCTGAGGCCCGATGCGACCTCCGCGCTTTCCTCGGACAGGCGGGCGATGGCGACGGGCTGTGCCGTGACGGTGCCGGTGGCCGTGTCGAACTTCCAGACCGCGGAGCCGCCCCCTGTGTCGAACAGGGCGGCCAGGGGCACCTCGACCGCCGCGGCGCGGCCGGCGTCGGCGGCCTTGAGCCGAAGCGTCACGGTCGCGCCGAGGGGCGCGTCCTCGCCGCCTCCCGAGAGGATGTAGCGCGCCCGATAGGTCCGGGTCGCCGGATCGGCGGTGGCCGACAACTCGCGCAGGCGCGCCGGATAGGTCGCCTCGCCCTCGGCATAGAGCGTCGCCGAGGCCGCGCCCTGCGCCAGGCGCCGGCTCGCCTCGGGCAGGAAGACTTCCGCCTCGCGCGATCCGTCGCGGGCGAGCTTGACCACGGTCTGTCCGGCGGCGACCACCTGCCCGGGCTCGGACGGCACCTCCATCACCACGCCGTCGGCATCGGCCTGGAGTTCGGAATAGCCGGCCTGGTTCGAGACCTGGCTCGCCTGGGCCTCGGCGTTGGCGAACTGGGCGATGGCCGCGTCCGCCGCGGCCTTGTTCTGGTCGTAGGTCTGCTTCGAGGTCCAGCCGTCGCCGACGAGCTTGCGGCTGCGCTCCTCGTCGGCCTTGGTCCGGATCATCTGCGCGCGGGCGGCCTCGACGGAGGCCCGCGCCCCCGTGAACGCCAGGGTGAAGTCGGTCCGGTCGAGGCGCATCAGCGGCTGGCCGCGCTTCACCCGGTCGCCCGGATCGACCAGGCGCTCGAAGATCTTGCCGCCGACGCGGAAGCCGAGGTTGCTCTCCGTGCGGGCCCGGACGACCCCGGTGTAGCGCGACACCCCGCCCGTCCCGGCGGCGACCGCGACGGTCTGGACCAGCGGCGGCTCCGGGGTCACGGCGGTCTCGGCCGGCGAGCATGCCGCCAAAGCCAATCCCGTGAGGCTGAGCACCCATCTCGCATCCATTGCCCGTCTCCCAACGACTAACCGAAAATTAAAATGTTGAATATCATCTATTAAGAGGCTGGCGCTGCGTCAATGGCCGTGATCCCCTGCCCCTACGGGACCCGTCGAGGCGCCATGCCGCGTCTGGCACGAGGGACGGAGGCAGGGGGCTTGCTCATTATGGGTGTAGATATAAATTGACAGTTAAATCTATTTTTTGGGGCTTTGAGAAGTCGCCGAGGTCCGGCTGCCTGGCTCCGGCGACTCCGCCGGGCGGTGCCGTCCAGGGCGAACGCTGCATGTCCGAATGACGCTTCAAGATCATCCGACCGTCAGGCGTTTTCGCGAACTGGAGCGGGCGGGTGCGATCAGGGAGCGCCGGCCGTTCGGCGCCGAGGGGCTCAGGGCGCTTGCCCTGGCAAGGCATCGGAAGTCCATAAGCCCGAGGCTTTGGAGAAATCCTGATCTTCAGCTGGCGCAGCGATGAAAACATTCGTTTTCAAAGAGACCAAAATACAAAAAACCCTTTCCTTGCGAAATCTTGATCGGCCCCTGTAAACCAGGGGCACGGGATCGTGATCGGGCGGCGGAGCGGCCGGCGATCGGGGCCGTGCCTTTCGTCGGGCGTCCCCCGGCCATGCCCGGCGCGAGGCGACCAATCCGGAGACCATCGATGACCGACGACACGCCGCGCGGGGCAGCCCCCTCGCGCCGGACGATCCTGCGCGCCGGTTTCGGCGCTGCCGCGATCCTGCCCGTGGGCGCGATCCTGCCCCTGGGGATACCCGCGGTCCACGCCGCCGAGCGCACCGTCCGCCTGAGCTACCAGCGCTCCTCGACCCTGCTCACGGTCCTGAAGGCCAAGGGCACCCTCGACGAGCGCCTGAAGCCCCTGGGGTTCGCGCCGTCCTGGCACCTCTTCACCAGCGTGCTCGAGCCGATGAACGCCGGGGCCGTCGACCTCCATGCGGACGTCGCCGATGCGGTCCCGATCTTCACCCAGTCCGCCGAGGCGCCCCTGACGTTCTACGCCCGCGAGGTCGGTGCCCCCTCGGCCGAGGCCATCATCGTCCCGGCGGAGTCGCCGATCCGCACCATCGCCGACCTCCGGGGCCGCACGGTCGGCGTCTCGCGCGGCTCCGGCTGCCACTTCATCCTGGCGGCGGCGCTGAAGAACGCCGGCCTGACCTTCGCCGACATCAAGCCGGCCTACCTCCAGGCGCCGGAGGGGCTCGCTGCCTTCGGCCAGGGCAGCCTCGATGCCTGGGTGATCTGGGACCCGTTCCTCGCCATCGCGCAGGCCAAGCGCCCCGTGCGGGTGCTCGCCGACGCCACCGGCCTGTCGAGCTACCACCGCTACTACCTCGCCAACGACCGCTTCGTGGCCGAGAACCCGCGCGTGGTCGCCGTGGTCTACGACGCCCTGCAGGACGCCGGCCGCTGGGTGAAGGCGGAGCCCGACGCGGCCGTGGCCCTCCTCGCGCCGATCTGGGGCGACCTCGCCCCGGACATCGTCGCCACGGTGAACCGGCGCCGGACCTACGCGGTGACACCGGTGGTTCGCGCCGAACTCGGCGAGCAGCAGGCCATCGCCGATACCTTCCACGAGGCCAAGCTGATCCCGCGCAAGCTCGACGCGACGGCGGTGAAGATCTGGCAGCCCGCCCCCGAGCGAGGTTGAGGTGGATGACGAACGCACCGCGCTTCGGGATCTGGGCCGCCGTCCACGGCGCGCGCGCCGCCCATCACGATCCGGACGAGCCGGACGACGCCAGCTGGGACCGCAACCGCGCCCTCGTGCTGGAGGCCGAGGCCCTCGGCTTCGACGCCGTCCTCGTCGCCCAGCACACGGCCAACCCCTACGACGACGGGCGCGACCAGCTCGAAGCCTGGACGGCGTCGGCGGCGCTTGCGGCGCTCACCCGACGCATCGAGATCATCGCGGCGATCAAGCCGGGGCTCTACCACCCCGTGGTGCTGGCCAAGATGGCCCTGCAGATCGAGCACATCGCGCGCGGGCGCTTCGCCCTCAACCTCGTGAATGCCTGGAACCGGGCCGAGTTCGAGCGGGCCGGCCTGCCGTTTCCGGCCCATGACGCGCGCTACGCCTACGGCGCCGAGTGGATCGGCCTCGTCGACCGGCTGATGCGGGGCGAGCGCGTTACCCATGCGGGCCGGCACTTCCGGGTCGAGGACTATCAGCTGCGCCCGGCCGGGACGTTTCGGACGCGGCCGACCATCTACCTCGGCGGCGAATCCGAGCCGGCCCGGGCGCTGGCGGCGGAGCGGGCCGACGTCTGGTTCATCAACGGGCAGCCGCTGGACGACGTCGCCGCCCTGATCGCCGACGTCGCCGCCCGGCCCGCCCCCGCGCCCCTGCGCTACGGCCTCTCGGCCTTCGTCATCGCGCGGGAGACGGACGCGGCGGCGCAGATCGAGCACGCCCGCCTGCTGGCCCTGGCGGATCGCGACGCGGCGCTGCGGGCGGACACGCGGGCCCGCACGGACACGGCGAGCGTGATGTTCGCCAAGACCGATGCGGCCGCCACCCGCCACGTCGGGACGAATGGCGGGACGGCCGCCGGGCTCGTCGGCAGCTACGACACAGTCGCGGCCCGCATCCGCGACTTCCACGCGGCCGGCATCGACCTGTTCATGCTGCAGTTCCAACCGTTCGAGGCCGAGATGCGGCGCTTCGCCGAGCAGATCCTGCCCCGGGTGCGCTGACGATCAGGGGCGGGCGACGAACCCGGTGGTGGGCGGCCATGCGGGTTAGAGTTTTGCGGCTTCGTCTGTTCAGACCGCTCGCCTGCCTCGCCCTGACCGGCGCGGCCCTGTTCGACGCCCGCTGCGCCGGCTGCCACGGCGCCGGGGGCGAGGGCGCGGCGGCCGACGCCCTCGTGGGCGGGCGGGGCTCGCTGGCGACGCCAAAGCCGGTGCAGACGGTGGGTAGCTACTGGCCCTACGCCACCACCCTGTTCGACTACATCCGCCGCACCATGCCCTACGACGCGCCGCAATCTCTCGGCCCGGACGAGACCTACACCCTCAGCGCCTACATCCTCAGCCGCAACGGCCTCCTGCCCGACGATGCGGTGCTGGATGCCGGCACCCTGGCGGGGGTCCGGATGCCGAACCGGGACGGTTTCACCGCCGACGCCCGCCCGGACGTCCCGGCGGCCGGGCGCTGATCCGGGCTGCGCCTCAGCTCAGGGCGGGATGGAGGAACCGGTGGATCGTCTGCACCACCACCGATCCCTCGCCGACGCCCGATGCGACACGCTTCACCGAGCCCGAGCGGACGTCCCCCACGGCGTAGATGCCGGGCGTCGTCGTCGCGAAGGGCGACGGTAGGGCACGGCCCCCGGCGTCCACCCCGGTCAGGACGAAGCCGTTGGCATCGAGCTGCAGGCAGCCGGACAGCCACTCGGTGTTGGGCGCGGCCCCGATCATCACGAACAGGGCGCCGATGCCCCGCGCCGCGGCGAGGCCGGTTCGCCCGTCGCGCCAGGTCACGGTTCGCAGGAAGGCGTCGCCGTCGAGCCCCGTGACCTCCGTGAACGGATGCACCGTGACCCGGTTCGAGGTCGTGATCCGCCGGACGAGGTAATCCGACATCGTCGCGGCGAGGCCGGGGCCGCGGACCAGGATGTGGACGTGGCTCGCCGTACCGGAGAGGAACATGGCGGCCTGTCCGGCGGAGTTGCCGCCGCCCACGACCACCACCTCCTGATGCTCGCACAGGCGGGCCTCCATGCCCGTCGCGGCGTAGTAGATGCCCTGGCCCTCGAACCGATCGTAGTTGTCGAGGTCGAGCTTGCGGTAGCGGGCGCCGGTGGCGACCACCAGGGCCCGCGCCCGCACGGACCCGCCGTCCTCCAGGGCGATCCGGTAGGGCCGGGCATCGCAGTGAAGCCCGCTCGCCGCCCGCGAGATGGCGAGGCGGGCGCCGAACTTCTGGGCCTGGACCTGGGCCCGTCCGGCGAGGGCTTGGCCGGAGATGCCCGTGGGGAAGCCGAGATAGTTCTCGATCTTCGACGACGTCCCCGCCTGGCCGCCCGGCGCCTCCTGCTCGATGACGATGGTCGAGAGGCCCTCGGACGCCGCATAGACCGCCGCCGCGAGGCCGGCCGGGCCCGCCCCCACCACCGCGAGGTCGAACACCGTCGCGGCATCGATGGGTTCGGTCAGGCCGAGGCGGTCGGCCAGCGCCCAGGTCGTCGGGTTGGAGAGGACGACCCCGCCGGGCGCGATGACGGCGGGAAGGCGATGGGCGTCGAGGGCGTAGCGCCGGAGCAGGCCGGCCGCCTCGGGATCGCGGTCGGTGGCGACAACGCGGAGGGGGTAGCCGTTGCGCGTGAGGAAGCGTTGGAGGCGCAGGGTCTCGGCGCAATGGCTGGAGCCCAGCAGCGTCACCCCGCCATGGCCGTGCCGGATGAACCCGACGCGGCGCAGGATGAAGGCCCGCATCACGATCTCGGCGATGTCGGGTTCGGCGGCCATCATCCGGCGGAACTCGCCCCGGGGCATCCGGATCAGCCGGGTATCGGCGCAGGCCTGACTGCTGACGAGGGATTCGCGCCCGTTAAGGAAGTTGGTCTCCCCGACGAACTGTCCGGCCTGATGGGTGGTCAGGACGTGGCGCTCCCCGTTCGGCCCCTCGTCGAAGGTCTCCACGGCGCCGTCGAGGACGAGGACGAAGTCAGCCGCGCGGTCGCCGCGCCGATACAGGAACGCGCCGGCGGGGATCGTCGCCTCGGTGCCGTAGGCGGCCACGCGCGCGACGAGGTCGGGGCCGAGAACCGGGAACGTCTGCGCCTCGCGCCGGTACGGGTCGGTCGGATCGAGGGCGGACGCGCCGGCGTCCGGTTCGGGCTCACGCATCGCTGGTCCCCCTGTTTCGACGATCCCGCATCAGAACGCGTCTTCCCGGATGGGCATTCGTTGGTCCAGCTCGGCCATCCGGCGCCAGCGGCCCGGGCTGATGTCCGCCTCGCGGGCGAAGACGCGGGTGAAGTGGCTCTGATCGGCAAAGCCGCAGGCCAGGGCGATCTCGGCCAGGGAGCGATCCTGCGCCCGCATCATCACCTTGGCACGGGCCACGCGCTGGCGCACCAGCCAGACATGCGGGGAGGTGCCGACGGATCGGCGGAACGCGCGGGTGAAGTGGCTCACGGACAGGCCGCACTCCGCCGCCACCGCCGGGAGGTTCGGCGCATCGCCGAGTCCGGCGCGGATGCGCTCCTGCGCCCGGCGCAGCTGCCAGGGCGCCAGGCCGCCACGGGTCGGCGCGGCGGCGCATCCCGGATCCGCGTGGACGCCGAGGAGGTGGGCCGCCAGGGCGCGGGCGAGCTGGACGCGGAAGATGGCGGCCCCGCGATCCGGCCGGTCGAGGGTGGCGACGGCGCTGGCCACGAGGTCGTGGATGGTGGGATCGACCAGGATGCTTCCGTGCACGGGTCTCAGGGCCTCCATCGGGTCGAGGTCGGCGAGCCCCATGCTGTCGGCGACCTCGCCCAGGACCGTGCTGGACAGCCAGATCTGGACGGTGCCGGCGCGGTCCCGGGGCACCGACAGGGCGCGGATGTCGAGCAGGGTCACCGCGCTGGTGCAGATGCGTTCGGGTGCCGCGTGGGACACGCCGCCCGGACGGCGTTCCAGGGGGATTTGCAGCACCAGCCCGTCGCGCGGCAGGACGAATTGGGAGCCCCGGTCCATCGAATCCGTCGCCCGCCAATCCACGAAGGCGATCCCGTCGGCCCGCTCGTCCGGCCGCAGTCCCGCGGGTCCGGAGGGCCGGCCGACGGTTCGGGCCGGGGCCGCCCCGGTGCCCCGCGGGCCGGGTGGCCGCCGGATCGGGGGCGTCGGGGCTATGGGCACGATGACGTCGCGCTGCATGGTGGGACTCTCCGCACGAACCTCCGCAGGGATGAACCCTGCGGGTCGGGGCGCCTTCGGTCTTTCGCGGGCCTGCTCGGCCGTGTCGCGATCCTGCGCATCCGCCGAGTCGGACCTCTCCCGCCATGTCGGAGGCGGGCGCCCCGGCGATCCCGTCAGGGCGCGCGGTGCCGGTACGCCCCGGGCGTGCAGCCGACGACCCGCTTGAACGCCGTGCCGAAGGCGGCCTGGCTCGAGAAGCCGGATGTGAGCGCCACCTCGAACAGGGACATCCTGCGTTCGCTCAGAAGCCGACGCGCCCGCTCGAGCCGCGCGCCGCTGACGTAGGTGCAGGGGGTCTTTCCCGTGACCCGCTTGAACAGGCGGGCGAAGTGGAACGGGCTCAGGCAGGCGATGGCGGCGAGCTCGGTCACGCCGAGGTCGCGGTGCAGGTTGTCGTGGATGAAGTCGATGGCCCGCCGGATGCGCTCCGGGCAGTCGCGGTCGCCGCAGAACGGGTCGTCTGCCTCCGGGCGGTCGTGGCCGTAGGCCTGCGCGACCCGCGCCGTGAGCGCCAGGGCGGCGGCTTCCACCATCATCCGCCCCGCCGAGCTCTCGCGGGTCAGCTCGCCCAGGATCGACAGGCCGATCTGCCGGATCAGCGGGTCCTGCACGTCGGCGAGATAGCGCACCGCGTCGGCCCGGATCCGGGCGTCGCCGTAGAGGCTGGCGAGGGCGGAGAAGCGCTCGGCCGGCAGATAGATGTGCAGCACCTCCGCCAGGGGCGCGGAGATGTTGATGTCGTCCTCGCCGACCCCGACGGGACACAGCCAGATGGTTCCGGCCTCGACGGCCGTGCGCTGGCGGATTCCGTCGCCCTTGCGGCTCACATGGGCGCCCGGGATGCTCCTTGTCGCGAGCGTGATCTCCATCTGGGCCGGGACGATGGCGGGCAGATCGCCGGCCGGATGGGCGCGCAGCTCGGCCGCGACGCCCTGCCAGTTGCGTCCGCCCGAGGAGGCGAGGAGTCCGGCCTGGGGGAACTTGTGCGCGCCGTGCCGATGCAGATCCATGCGCGCATCGTGCAAGCCGGGTGCCGGAGACGCCATTATACAGGTGTATCGCAGACCGGCCTTCGCCTGCGCGATACCCTGTCCGGCCGAGGTGGAAGAGCAGCATGCGGCAGGTGTTTTCGCGGTGGCCGAGCCGGGCGACCGCCGCGCCGCGCGGTGGCCCGGTCGACACGGGTGATCTGCCGGCCTGGATGCTGGCCCGGCCGCCGAAGCGGCGGTGGGTCCGCCTCGAACGATCCGGCACGGTGGCTTTGCTGGTGGTCGCCCCCGCGATCCTCGCCGCCGCGGCGGGCTGGGCCGCGGCGACCCCGTCCGGACCGGCGACGCCGCTCATCGCCGGCATCGCGGGCCTCGCCGTGGGCGCGGCGGCCGTCCGGGTCATGCGGTCGGAGCGCGCCCTCGAAACCAGCCGGGCCCGGCTGACGACGCTGTTCGAGCGGGCCGGCATCGCCCTGTGGCGCGAGGACTGGACCGCCGTGGGCGAGGCCGTCATGGCGCTCCGGCGCGCCGGGATCACCGACCTCGAATGCCATTTCGCGAGCCACCCGGACGAGCTCCGCGCCCTGCGCGCGCGAGTCCTCATCACCGACGTCAACGCCTTCACCCTCGAGGAGACCGGCGCCCCCGACAAGGCCGCCTGTCTCGGGCCCCTCGACCGCCTGCTCCCCGACACCGACCAGACCTTCGTCCAGTGGATCGTGGCGTTTGGCCGGGGCGACCGGTTCTTCCGCTCGGAGGCCCACGTGCGGCGCGCCGACGGGAGCGAGGTCGACATGCTGTTCACCGCGATGCTGCCCTCGGACCTCGCGGGCTTCGCCGAGATCGTCGTGACGGCCCTCGACGTGACGGCGTTCAAGCAGGCGCAGCGGCATTTCGCGCTCGCCGACACCGAGCTGGCGCGCGCCTCGCGGATCACCACCATCGGTGCGCTCAGCGCCTCTATCGCGCACGAGGTCAACTCGCCCCTGGCTGTCATCGTCGCCAATGCGCAGGCGGGCCTGCGCTGGCTCCGGCGACCGCAGCCCGATCTCGGCGAGGCGACGGCCGCCCTCGACGACATCGTCGCCGCGGCGACGCGGGCCCGCGACGTCATCGCCCGGACCCGGTCGTATCTCGGCAACGCGCCGCGGGTCTTCGACGCCGTCGATCTGCTCCAGGCGGCCCGCGACGCGAACCTCCTCGTCGAACGGGAGCTGCGGGCCCTCGGGGCGAGCGTCCACCTCGCCGCCAGCGGCGAGGTCCCCCGGATCGCGGCCGACCGCATCGGCCTGCAGCAGGTCTTCGTGAACCTCCTCGTCAACGCCGCGCAGGCGATGGCGGCGGGGGTGGGCCCGCGCGACATCACCGTCGCGATCACCCGGCGGGACGGCCATGTGGCCGTCGCCGTGAGCGATACCGGTCCGGGCATCGGGGCGGAGCGGCGGGCCCGGATCTTCGAGCCGTTCCACTCCACCAAGGTCGGCGGCATGGGCATGGGCCTCGCGATCTGCCGCAACCTCATCGATGCCCATGGCGGCGACATCTGGGTCGATGCGGCGCCCGGCGGCGGGGCCGCCTTCCACTTCACCCTGCCGGTCTCCCATGCCTGACGTCGCCGCGGGGGCCGTGGTCGCCATCGTCGACGACGATCCGGCGATCCGTACCGCCCTCGGCCGGCTGACCCGCGCCCTTGGCTACGTCCCCGCCCTGTTCGACGGCGCCGAGCCCCTGCTCGCCGACCCCTCGGGGCTCCGGATCGCCGCAATCGTCACCGATCTCCAGATGCCGGGCCTCTCCGGCCTCGACCTCCTGCGCATCCTGCGCCAGCGCCGTCCCGCCCTCCCCGTCCTTGTCATGACGGCCTATCCGAGCGAGGCCGGCCGGGCGCGGGCCTTGGCGCTGGGCGCCTTCGCCTACCTCGCCAAGCCGTTCGATGCCGAACAGTTCGAGCACTGCCTCACCGTCGCCCTCGGTTCCGCCGGAAACCCCTAACGGGAGGCGAACAATTCGCGCCGGCGCGAAACGATGGTACGCACGCGTGTACGGTAACGAACGCGTGTGCGGCCGCGAGGATGATGCCCGAGGCAACGGTCCATATCGTCGACGATGATCCGACCCTGCGCGCGGCCTTGATCCGCCTGTGCCGCTCGGCCGGGCTGTCGGCCCTGGGGCACCGGGACGCGTCCGATCTCGCCCTCTGCGATGCCCGGACCGCCCCGCACTGCATCGTCCTCGATGTGCGCCTCGCCGACGCGAACGGCCTCGCCGTCCAGGAGGCCCTGCGGGCGGCGGGCAGCACCGTGCCGATCATCTTCCTGACCGGCTACGGCACGATCCCCATGACCGTCCGGGCCCTCCGGGGCGGTGCCGTCGAGTTCCTGACCAAACCCGTCCTGGCGGACGTGCTCCTCGCGGCCGTGACCCGCGCGCTGGAGGCCGACGCCGCCGCCCTGTCCGCCCGCACGGCCCGGCGCGCCCTCGCCGACCGCCTCGACTCCCTGACCCCACGGGAGCAGGACGTGATGCTGTGCGCCATCGGCGGCCTGATGAACAAGCAGATCGCCGGCGAACTCGGGATCACGGAGATCACCGCCAAGGTCCACAAGCGGCGGGTGATGGAGAAGATGCAGGTCCGGTCCCTGGCCGATCTGGTCCGCGCCGCCGACCGGCTCGGACTGGCGGCGACCCGTCAGCGCTGACGCGGGTTTTTCGCGGTGTCGCAGAATCGGCGGCGGGCTGCGCGAACAATGCCGCTTTCCTTCAAACCGCGGCGGGAATCGGCAAGCCGGGCCGCGCCCGCGCCGCCATAGCTCGGGTCGGCGGTCGCCGGGGGATCGCGGGTGGGTCGGCCCGTGACATCCCCCTCCTTCGAGACAGGACATCCCCATGGCCACCCTCACCACCCAGGACGGCACCGACATCTTCTACAAGGATTGGGGCCCCGAGGGCGCCCAGCCCATCGTATTCCACCACGGCTGGCCGCTGTCGTCGGACGACTGGGACGCGCAGATGCTGTTCTTTCTCCAGCATGGCTACCGCGTCGTCGCCCATGACCGGCGCGGCCATGGCCGCTCGGCGCAGGTCGATGGCGGCCACGACATGGATCATTACGCCGCCGATGCCTTCGCGGTGGTCGAGGCCCTGGACCTGTGGAACGCCGTGCATATCGGGCACTCCACCGGCGGCGGCGAGGTCGCCCGCTACGTGGCCCGGCACGGGGAGCCCGCTGGCCGCGTCGCCAAGGCGGTGCTGGTCTCGGCCGTGCCGCCCCTGATGCTGAAGACGGACGCCAACCCGGACGGCCTGCCGCTGGAGGTGTTCGACGGCTTCCGCACGGCCACCGCCGCCAACCGCGCCCAGTTCTTCCTCGATGTCGCGAGCGGGCCGTTCTACGGCTTCAACCGCGACGGCGCGACCGCCCTGCCCGGCGTGATCCAGAATTGGTGGCGCCAGGGCATGACCGGCAGCGCCCAGGCCCATTACGAGGGCATCAAGGCGTTCTCCGAGACCGACCAGACCGGGGACCTCGCGGCCATCACCGTGCCGACCCTGGTCCTGCACGGGGAGGACGACCAGATCGTCCCCATCGCCGCCGCGGCGCTGAAATCTGTCCGGCTCCTGAAGAACGGTACGCTCAAGACCTATCCGGGCCTGCCCCACGGGATGCTCACCACCCACGCCGACGTGATCAACCCCGACCTGCTGGCCTTCGTGAAGGCCTGAGCGCCGGGCGGGGGGCGCGCCAAGCGCCCCCGACCCCCGGCGCCGGAGCGCGCGGCGTCCGGTCGTGTCGGGCACCAGAGACAGGAGATCCCCATGAGCTGGCACGGTGCCGAAGATCCGATTCCGGGCGATCGTTTCACCTGCGACGCGATCCAGACCCTGATCATCCCGCGCTCGCGCGACCTCGGCTCGTTCGCCGTGCGGCGGGCCCTGCCCTCCACGGAATGCAGGATGGTCGGCCCCTTCATCTTCTTCGACCAGATGGGGCCGTCGGAATTCCTCCTCGGCCAGGGCATGGACGTGCGGCCGCACCCGCATATCGGCCTGTCCACGGTGACCTACCTGTTCGAGGGCGAGATCATGCACCGGGACAGCCTCGGGACCGAACTGTCCATCCGCCCCGGCGAACTGAACTGGATGACGGCCGGCCGGGGCATCACCCATTCGGAGCGCACGGGGAGCGCGCTGCGCGAGACCGGCTCGACCCTGTTCGGCCTCCAGAGCTGGGTCGCCCTCAGCGGCCGGGATGAGGAAGCCGCCCCCGCCTTCGAGCATTACGAAGCCGGGGCGCTGCCGGTCCTGACCGGCGAGGGCAAGACCGTCCGGCTCATCGCCGGCGAGGCCTTCGGTGCGAAATCCCCGGTGCGGACCTCGAGCCCGATGGTCTACGCCGACGTGACCCTGGAGGCCGGCGCGGTCCTGCCCCTCGACCCCGACTACGACGAGCGCGCGATCTACACCGTCTCGGGCGCCATCGAGATCGCCGGCGACGGCTTCGGGCCGGGCCAACTCCTCGTCTTCCGGCCGGGCGACCGCATCAGCGTGCGGGCGACGCAGACCGCCCGCTTCATGGTGCTCGGCGGCGAGCCCATGGACGGGCCGCGCCACCTGTGGTGGAACTTCGTCTCGTCGCGCCCCGAGCGCATCGAGCAGGCCAAGGAGGATTGGCGCCGGGCCCGCTTCGACACGGTTCCGGGCGAGTCCGAGTTCATCCCCCTGCCCGAGGACCCCAAGCCCGTGCGCTATCCTTGAGCGTGCGGCGGCCGGCGGGCATCCCCCCTTCACCGAGGTCGAGACTCCATGGCTGCTGACGCATCGGGCGCCGCCGGCGACCTCGTCCAGGTCGTCGCCCTGCTGGCGGCGGGGGTGATCGCGGTGCCGCTGTTCAAGCGCATCGGCCTCGGCTCGGTCCTCGGCTACCTCGTGGCGGGCCTGTGCATCGGGCCCTTCGGCCTCGGCCTGTTCACGGACGCGCACGCGATCCTGCACGTGGCCGAGCTCGGCGTCGTGATGTTCCTGTTCCTCATCGGCCTCGAAATGGAGCCGTCGCGGCTCTGGGGCATGCGGCGCGAGATCTTCGGCCTCGGGCTCGCGCAGGTCGGGGCCTCCATCGCCGCCCTGACCCTGGTCGGCCTCGCCCTCGGGTTCTCCCTCGCCGTGGCCTTCGTCGCCGGCACCGGCTTCGTGCTGACCTCGACGGCCATCGTCATGCAGCTCCTCGAGGACCGCGGGTCGCTCTCGACCCCGAAGGGCCAGCGCATCGTCGCGATCCTGCTGCTCGAGGATCTCGCCATCGTGCCGCTCCTCGCCGTCGTCGCCTTCCTCGCGCCGGGCGGGGCGGTGACGGGCACGGCGGACCGGGCCTACGCCGTCGGGCTCGCCCTCCTGTCCGTGGCCGCCCTCGTGGCGGCGGGACGCTGGCTGCTCAACCCGATGTTCCGCCTGCTGGCGGCGGCGAAGGCCAGGGAGGTGATGACGGCGGCGGCCCTCCTGGTGGTGCTCGGCGCGGCCCTCGCCATGCAGTTCGGCGGCCTGTCCATGGCCATGGGGGCGTTCCTCGCCGGGGTCCTGCTCTCGGAATCGAGTTTCCGTCACCAGCTCGAAGCCGATGTGGAGCCGTTCCGCGGCATCCTCCTCGGCCTGTTCTTCCTCGGGGTCGGGATGTCCCTCGATCTCACCGTGATCGCGGCGAACTGGGTCCTCATCCTCACGGGCGTCGCCGCCTACATGGTGGTGAAGAGCCTCGTCATCTACGCCGTCGCGCGCCTCCTGCGGGCCGGCCACGCCGAGGCGACGGAGCGCGCGGCCCTGATGGCGCAGGGCGGCGAGTTCGCCTTCGTGCTCTACGCCGCCGCCGCGGGCGCCGGGATCATCGACGGCCCCACCAACGCGATCCTGACGGCGACCGTCATCCTGTCCATGGCCGTCACTCCCCTGATGGTGATCGCCTTCGACCGCCTCGGCCCCAAAGCGACCGCCTCCACGGACGGCGTCGAGGTTCCGGAGAACCTCGTCGGCAGCGCCCTCATCGTCGGGTTCGGCCGCTTCGGCCAGATCGTCAGCCAACCGCTGATCGCGCGCGGATGCTCCCTGTCCATCATCGACACCAACCCGGCCGCCATCCGGGTCGCGGAGGATTTCGGGTTCAAGGTCTATTACGGCGACGGCGCCCGCCTCGACATCCTGCACGCGGCGGGCGCCGCGACGGCCCGGGCGATCCTCATCTGCATCGACGACCGCGACGCCGCCCGGCGCATCGCCGCGATCGCGAAGGCCGAGTTCCCCCTGGTGCCCGTCCTCGCCCGCGCCCGCGACCGCGAGCACGCCATCGCGCTCCTCCAGGCGGGCGTGGCGTATCAGCTCCGGGAAACCCTCGAATCGGCCCTGGCCTTCGGCGAGCAGGCGCTCCGGACCCTCGGCGACGATCCCGACGCCGCCCGGGCGGCCATGGCGGAAATCCGCCGTCGCGATGCCGAACGCCTCGCCCTGGAAACCGTCGGCGGCGTCCATGCCGGCCGCGAGCTGATCCATGGGAACGCGAGCCGCGCCCGGCCCGCCGGGGATGGGCGTTTGGAAGAGCGGCGGCTTTGATGGACGGTGCTCCTCCCCCGGTGTCACGACACCTTCGACCCGCCGTTCGGAGCGGGTTGCGGTCGTTCCCCCGTGAGCATCGACACGGCCCCAGTGGACTCAGCCGCCAAAACCGCAATCTTTTGGGAACGCGATTTTCTTGGGAACCGGGGGCGGGCAACCGCGTTTCGTGTGCGCGAGGCCGGGTTTCGGCTCGCTGAACGGGCGCCGGATCAGGCAGCCGGCGACCCTTGTCATCACGTTGCTCCAAGGAGGATGTGGTCATGAGGACCCTTGATTTTTCCCCTCTCTACCGTTCCACCGTCGGCTTCGACCGCCTGTTCTCGCTGCTGGACCAGGCGACCCAGGCCGAGACGTCCTCGACGTGGCCGCCCTACGACATCGAGCGGGTGGCGGACGACGCGTACCGAATCACGATGGCCGTCGCCGGCTTCGCGCCCGACGAGATCGATCTGACCCAGCACGACACCACCCTCGTGGTCACCGGCCAGAGGAAGTCGTCCGAGGGCGAGCGCCGACTCCTGCACCGCGGCATCGCCGCCCGGGCCTTCCGCCTGACCTTCAGCCTGGACGACCACGTGAAGGTCATCGGCGCGACCCTCGAGAACGGCCTGCTGACCGTGACCCTCGAGCGCGAGGTGCCCGAGACCCTGAAGCCCCGGCGCATCCCCATCGGCGGGACGCAGCCGGCCATCGGCCAGGATGCCTCGGGCCGGGGCAACCCGCAGCCTCGGATCGAGGCCGAGCGCCAAGCGGCCTAAGCCCGTGGTCTGTTCGTCGAATGTCCCCCGCGCACCCGCGCGGGGGACACCGCCCATCCAACCCATGCTTTCAGGAAGGATGATCGATGATGGAGACGTATCTTTCCCGTTCCGGTGCCGTGAACTCCGGCGCCATGAACCCAGCCGGCACGCACCCGGCCGCGTTCGAGGCGTGGCAGGCCCTCGTCGCGCCCGGCGATGTCTTCCGCCACCCGAGGGAGGTGCTGGCCCACCCCGGGCTTTCGCCGGGGGACAAGCGCGCGATCCTCGCCTCCTGGGCGTCGGATGCGAGCGCCCTTGAGCACGCCCCGAACCTGCGCTGCCTCGTCGGGAGCAGGGCCGAACCGGTCTCCGTCGACGCCGTCCTCGCGGCCCTCGGCGAACTCGACCGGATGTCCCGACGCTCGACCGACGCCCGACCGACGCGCCCCTTCCCGCGCCGCCTGCGTCGCCTGGCGGGGCTGCACCGATCTGTTCGCCCGGGACGACGCGACGACGACGACGATCCGCCGCCCTGCCCGGCGGCCGCCATGCCACGTCCGAAGACCCCGCCGAGCGACGCACGGGCCGCCGTGATCCCGGCCTGACAAGAGGTCCCGATGCCGGACCGAACACCGCCAGAGCGACGACGGCCCGATGCAGCCCGGCATCGGGCCGTCGTCCCTAAGTCCATTCAATGGCGATGGGCCGGCGCATCACGTTGGCGCGAAGGAATCGGAAACCATGATCATGATGCCGCTGCACCCCGCAGTGAGCCTGATCCGGTCTCGATAGTTGGTCGAGCAGTTGCGCGATTCGATCGTCAGCAATGAACAGATCACTTCGAGCGAGCGATATGGAACGAGCGGAACGGATTTTTGGACGACGCAAAGGCGGGTATACGGCCGATGAGTTGGCGGCTTACCGGCGATCGCGGATCGAGGCGGACAACGCTCAGCGTAAGCGAGGCATGCCCTCGGCTCCCATTTCGAACGAGATCCAGGGCTTGCGAGGACTGGCTAAAGCCGACCAGGCGCCGGAGCAAAAGAGATCGAGACGGTGGTTCGGTCGCCTAACGCTGTGTGCAGGCTTGGTCGTGCTGCAGTTCGCGACCGCTACGGTCGGCGCTTCGCTCGTGGCCTGCGATCGGTGTGACCGGCCCTTCGATATCTTCGTTGATGACGCCTTCGGAAGCTGCGTCGGTCGCGGCACCAAGCAGCAGCGACATTCCCTCGAGACTGATGCCGCCCGGCCGGCATCCACCCTCGGTCGATGAGTAATTGGTCGTCCACCCTCTGGCTGACCAGCCATTCGCGGGCTTTCACGAGTGTTTTTAGTATGGAAAACCCGCCCCACGTCACGTTCCCTATGGCGGTAGACCGGGCCGACCCGCGATCGAGTCACACGCTTGTGTCCGATCCCTCTGGCTTCCGATGCGTTGCACGTCCCTACCCAGGCACGACCCAACAGGATTCATGACCAGTCGCCCCTTCACCAACGCAAGACGACCCACGACCCATGTCCGCGAAACCCATGCAGAGCGCACGCGATTCGACAAAGGAGCTGCTGAGCCCGAGTTCGACGCCGAAGACAAAGGCGTTCACGCCATCGCCACATTGCTGCTTGGGTTAACGATCATCGGAGCGGTGGCGATGCTCGGCTTCCGTTGGACCATGAGCTAAACAGCTGTCGGTGGTCAGGACAACTCGTGAGGGCCGTGGCAGGGTCGACGGCCACTTTTCAGCCATCGACGGGCAGGGTCGCCTCGCGATCGAGTCGCACCCCTCAGTCACGATATCTGGGGCAAGTCGGGCGTTGCCCCTCCTGATAGACAGGAGAGATCCATGACCGTCAGCACCTACCCCCCCACCGATGCCGGCCGGCCTGCCACCAGCGCCATCAACGCCAGCGCCAACCGCGCAGGGCCCGAGAGCACCTCGATGAAGTCCGAGCACCGAGCCGGGAACACTGTCGACAAGGTCGACCAAGTGAGCAGCGTGACGCTGCTCGGCATGGCCATCGTAGGCGCGGTGGCGATGCTCGCCCTTCATTGGCTGGTTGGCTGAGCGTCCCTGAAGACCGGTCAGGGCAACCGGTTGCGTGGATGGGCTCACGGCCGCTTTGGCCGTAACTCAAGGGGCATGGGAGATGCGCATCCCCGTCTCGGTGCCCTGGCCATTCGCACGGATGCGCGTGGGTGGGGTCGCGGGGGAAAGCGTCTCGCATCACTCGGAGCGACTACGACGGGCCTCGTCGGTTACGGGGCAGGCGCTGCTGCCGGGTCAATGCAGGTGCTGTGAGGCAACGCCATATGTGGGCTTGGATAATTCTTTTCCTAGCTCAAGCAACAACATATCGATCAACATCCTGAGAATGCTCGAATTGTCCTGAATTAAAACATTTCTCAAAGGAATAAGGCTATCGACGAGGCGTTCGATCATAAATATTCGCAGCTCTCCGTCATTGTGGTCAATGTGGGCATTGGTGATATCGACGGCCATGCCAAGGCAACGGACTGCTTGCCCCTCTTCATCTGCCTCGACTTGGCCACGCGCCGAAACCCAATGTACGGCGCCATCGGCACGAATAACCCGAAACTGCGCCGCAAATCGCCCAACCGACCCATGCGCGTCGCGAACGAGGGCTGACACGCGGTCCTGGTCATCGGGATGAATGCCGGCCAGAAATGCGGCCAGTGGCACTCCACACGATGCGTTTTCAGGTGCGATCCCGAGCAGTTCGATCAACGAGCCAGACAGGTAAACTAAATCGGCACGGAGATCATTTTCCCACGTGCCCACAAAACCGGATGCTTCAAGCGCAGACTGGATTTCTGCACTCACAACCCTTTCGCGCTTTCCACGTGCCGGCATGGGGTGGTTCCTGCAAAATAGATTCTAACTGGCTTTCAGTTGCCATGTTCCCTTCGGGCGCCGGGTGACTTCCCGCGCCATTAGGTGATCCGCTTGATGCTCGTCCCGGGTGCCGTCTTTCCGCTGGCGAAACCAGATGCCGTCCCCTCCCCCGTTCTCAAAGATCAACGTCAGGCATGCTGTGATGCCGCCAGGCGCGTGTCGATCCGAATCTCTCTAAGAATTCGCATTTGAGTTGAATTGTTCGCACAATCCCAACAGAATGCTGCCCTAGTACGGGTCAGAAGGCTTGATTCCGCGCCCCATTCTGAAGGACCTCGGATGACTGCAACGGCATGGGATACCCCACTCGAAGGGGGCGAAAACGTATTCGGCTTCATTGGTATCGATGAGCACACTCACAAAGGCTGCGTCATTCAATGCGCAACGGATTTGGGAGTCCGCCTGATTATGCTCGATTCAAGCACGGTTCCGATTGATTTCGTTCTATTTTCATTTGATTTCAATAAATCTTATCCTTGCAAGACCATACGCAGGACAGACGAAGTGATTGACGCTTGGATCGATTCTGACGGCGATGTGATCTGCAACGATTGAGACAGGGGAGCGCCGAATGTCGAAAGGTGTGCTTGATCAGCTTTTTACTGTGCCTGACGACAGCTGGGCAGACCGTTGCCTGTCTGAGATTTCAAGCCTCTCTACTGTGCCGGCCGGATCGCATGAAAAAAGATCCAGTGTTCGGTATGCCGCGTCGGGCGTCGCGATCATTAAACCTGAGTTCGGACTACCCATCACCTGCACTCTCGTGGATCGTTCGGAAGGCGGCGCGAGATTGAAGGTCTTGAGCGTCTTGGGAATACCGGACACTTTTATTTTGATCATCGAAGCTGAGCAGATGAGGGCACAGATAGCGTGGCGAAGCGTCGGCGAAATCGGTGTGGCCCTGACGCACGGATAGAACCGCCGACCGGTACCACCCATCACCAGATCCTCATGGGCCGGCTGGCGGTGATCATCAGAGCGGTGATCACACTGAACCCAAACGCCCTGAACCTCAGCCGGGGAACGTGCGGCGCCGCGTGCGTGAAAGCCTAAGGATTCAGCGGATTACTCCGCCGGATCGCGCCGCGCGCCCTGCGCCACGATCCGCATCCGAGCGTCCGGTAGCGGCCGCTGCAACTCCAGAGCGATCTCCGTGGGGGCTGCGAGCCAGGTGCTCCATTCCTCAGGCGTCGTCAGCAGCACCGGCATGGCCTTGGGGTGGACGGGGCCGACGATGCCGTTGGCCTCGCAGGTCAGGAACGAGAACAGGCGGTGCTCTTCCTCCACGCGGTCGGGGTTCTCGGCCTTCGTGCCGCGCACACCCGTCCACGACCGCCAGATGCCGGCGAAGGCGAACAGCGGACGCTCGTCGTCGAGGGCGAACCACGTCGGGGTCTTCTTCGGCTTGGTGTCGGCGTACTCGCTGAAGGATGAGACCGGCACGAGGCAGCGGAACTCCGGCTTGAGCCAGGGCCGCCAGTGCGGGCTCTTCACGTTGCGCACATTGGTGACGGGGTGCTCGCCGAACTGCTTCGGACCGGGGATGCCCCAGCGGAACATCTCCATCACGCGTTCGCCGTCCGCGCCGACGTGCACGATGGGCGCACGCTGGTCGGGAAAGATCCCCGGCATCGCCGGCAGGTTGCCGGTGCGATCGGACGAGACGCCGAAGGAATCCCGGATCTCGGCCTGCGACGTCACCAGGCTGTAGAGGTTGCACATCCGCGTTCCATTCTGTCGCAGCCACGAACCTGCGTCTGCCACGTTGGCCAAGGCTTCAGGAAAGACAGACGATGACCTCTGACCCTCGCAATTCCGGCCCGCGGCCGCCCTTCCCCGGCGATCAGCAGCAGGAGCGTCCGGGCCTAACCTCGCGGATGACGCCCGCTCCGGATCACGGCGAGGACAGTTACATCGGCAAGGGCCTGCTCAAAGGAAAGGTCGCGCTGATCACGGGCGGCGATAGCGGGATCGGCCGGGCGGTGGCCATCGCCTATGCGCGCGAGGGCGCCGATGTTGCGATTTCGTATCTGCCCGTGGAGCAGTCCGACGCCGAGGCGACCGCCCACTGGGTCGAGAAGGCCGGACGCCGAGCCGTGCTGTTGCCGGGCGATCTGCGGGACGAAGCGCATTGTCGCGATCTGGTCGCGCAGACCGTGAAGGCCCTCGGCGGCATCGATATCCTCGTCAACAACGCCGCCGCGCAGACGGTCAACCAGGACCTCGACGACGTGACGGCAGAGGATCTCGAGGGATCGTTCAGGGCCAACGTGTTCGCCATGTACTACCTCTGTCAGGCGGCGGTTCCGCACATGAAGCCGGGCTCGGCCATCGTCAACTCGACGAGCCAGCAGGCCAAGATCGCCGACAGCACGATGCTGATCTACGCCGCGACGAAGGGGGCCATCGCCAGCCTCACCATCGGGCTGTCGAACCTCCTGGCACCCAAGGGCATCCGCGTGAACTGCGTCGCGCCGGGCCCGATCTGGACCCCGATTCAGCCCATCGTGAAGAGCCCGGAGCAAATCGAGAAACTCGGGGAGGACACGCCGCTGGGGCGTGCCGGGCAGCCGGCGGAACTCGCCCCGGCCTACGTGCTTCTGGTGTCGCGCGAGGGCAGCTACATGACTGGCGCGCTGGTTCCCGTCACCGGTGGTACGCCGATGTATTAGTTGCGCGAGGGCCGGAGTGTGATGGAGCATCATCGGTGCTGACGCGTCAGGCGGAGGAGGCACTGCGGCAGGAGTTCTTCACGGCAGCGCCCGAACGACGCCCTGGGTCCGATTTGCCGGGACGACAAGTGCCGGTCCCATCGGGGTGACAGAGTCAGCGCGCGGCCCAGAACCGATTCGTCGGTGATATCCTTGTGGTATAGACTGCCCAGGCCGTCAGCCGACGGAAACCACCCCCATGCCATATCAGGCTGAAGCTGGAGGGCCTTTCCATAAGGGAAAGTGGAGCGGGTACCGGGAATCGAACCCGGGTATTCAGCTTGGAAGGCTGCTGCTCTACCATTGAGCTACACCCGCATCGGGGACCGTATAGCACGATCACCGAGGGTCGAGACGGGGAGCCGGAACCGTCGCCCGCGATCTCGCTAGAGGTTTGGTGGGGGAAGTAGGACTCGAACCTACGAAGCTTACGCAGCGGATTTACAGTCCGCCCCCTTTGCCGCTCGGGACATTCCCCCAAACCGCCGCCCGTGGGCAGCGCGCGGGTCCTTATGATGAGGCCCCGCGCAGGTGTCAACGGGGATCGCGGGCGGATCGGTTCAATCGATGGGGGCGAGGTCGCAGATCCGGACCTGGGCGCGGTCGGCGCCGCGCCAGGTGTCCACCGCGAGGGTGCCGGCGGCGTGGAACTCGCGGCCGATGCCGGCGAGGATGGCCTGGCCCAGGGGGCCCTGCGCCGCCCGGAAGCAGATGGCGCCCACCGCCTGGCCGTCGCGGCTGCGCAGGCGAGCCCGGACGTGGCCGTTGCCGACGATCCCCGCATCGACGATGCGGTGGCGCGGCAGGGCGAAGACCGGTTCGGGCGCGCCCGAACCGAACGGGCCGGCGCGCTGGAGCAGGCGCACCATCTCGGCCGTGGCACCGCCGGCGCTCACGGTGCCGTCGAGGAGGAGCGCCTCGACGGCGCGGGCCTCGCCGACGGCCTGGGCCAAGTCGGCGGCGAGGTGGGCGGCGAACGCGCCCGTGTCGGGCCCCGCCAGGGTGACGCCGGCCGCCATGGCATGGCCGCCGCCCTTGAGGGCGAGGCCGGCCTCCACGGCGGCGCGCACGGCCCGGCCGAGATCGGCGCCCGGGATGGAACGGCCCGAGCCCGTGGCGGTGCCGTCGGGCCGGAGCGCGAAGGCGAAGGCCGGGCGGCCGAAGCGTTCCTTGAGGCGGGCGGCGATGAGGCCGACGACGCCCGGGTGCCAGTCAGCCGAGGCCGCCACCAGCACCGGGCGCTCGGGGTCGCCGGTGAGGGCATGGTCCATCTCGGCCTCGGCGGCGGCGACGGCCTGGGCCTCGATGACCTGGCGCTCGCGGTTGAGCCGGTCGAGCTCGGCGGCGATGCGGGCCGCCTCCGCCGCGTCGTGGGTGGTCAGCAGGCGGGCGCCGAGGCCGGCGTCGCCGATGCGCCCGCCGGCATTGATGCGCGGGCCGACGAGGTAGCCGAGGTGCCAGGCCTCCGGCGCCTCGCTCAAGGCGGCGGCGTCGAGGAGGGCCGCGAGGCCGGGGCGCCCGCGCCCGCGCATCACCTTGAGGCCCTGGACCACGAAGGCGCGGTTGAGGCCCGTCAGGGGCACCACGTCGGCGACGGTGGCCAGCGCCACGAGGTCGAGGGCGGCGGCGAGGTCGGGCAGGTCCGCGACGCCGTCCCGGCGCAGGCGCCGATTGAGGGCCACCAGGGTGAGGAACACCACGCCCGCCGCGCAGAGATGGCCGAGGCCCGACAGGTCGTCGAGGCGGTTGGGGTTCACCACGGCGCGGGCCGGCGGCAGGGTCTCGGGGGCGCCGTGATGGTCGAGGACGAGGACGTCGAGGCCGAGGGCCCGGGCCGCCTCCAGGGGGGCATGGCCGCTGGTGCCGCAATCGACGCAGACGAGCAAGGTGGCGCCGGCCTCCCACAGGGCGGTGACGGCGGCGACGTTGGGGCCGTAGCCCTCGGTGATGCGGTCGGGGATGTGGATGCGGACATCGAGACCGAAGCCGCGGAGATAGCCGGCCAGGAGCGCGGCGCTGGCGGCCCCGTCGACGTCGTAGTCGCCGAAGATCGCCACGGTCTCCCGGCTCGACACGGCACGGGCGAGGCGGTCGGTCGCCGCCGCCATGTCGACGAGGCAGTCCGGGTCCGGCATCAGGTCGCGCAGGCGCGGATTGAGGTGGGCGTCCGACTCCGCCGGGCGGATGCCGCGCCCCGACAGCACCCGGGCGAGGAGGTCCGGCAGGCCGTGGGCCTGGGTCATGGTGGCGGCGTAGGCCTGGAGCGCCGGATCGGCGCAGCGGTCGCGCCACGGCCGCCCGAGGACCGAGCGGGAGACATCGAGGAAGGCGCGGGGGATCTCGGCTGACACGGGGGGACCCTACTCCAGTCCAGCCGGCCCGGCTCACGCGAAAACGACGACGGGGCCGGCGATGGACGCCGACCCCGTACGCTGTCCTGGCGGCGCGGGCGAGGCCCGCGCCGGGCTCAGAGGTTTTTGACGATGGAGTCGACGACCTTCTTGGCGTCGCCGAACAGCATCATGGTATTGTCGCGGAAGAACACCTCGTTCTCGACGCCGGCGTAGCCCGAGCCCATGCCGCGCTTGATGAACAGAACGGTCTTGGCCTTCTCGACGTCGAGGATCGGCATGCCGTAGATCGGCGAGGCCTTATCCGTCTTGGCGGCCGGGTTGGTGACGTCGTTGGCGCCGATGACGAAGGCGACGTCGGCCTGCGGGAAGTCGCCGTTGATGTCCTCAAGCTCGTGGACCTCGTCGTAGGGCACGTTGGCTTCGGCGAGGAGCACGTTCATGTGGCCCGGCATGCGGCCGGCGACGGGGTGGATGGCGTACTTCACATCGACGCCCTCCTTCTTGAGCATGTCGACCATCTCGCGCAGCGAATGCTGGGCCTGGGCCACCGCCATGCCGTAGCCCGGCACGATGATGACGCGCTCGGCGTTCTTCAGGATGTAGGCTGCGTCGTCGGCCGACCCCTGCTTGACCGGCCGGGTCTCGACGGCGCCGCCGCCCGCGCCCGCCGCGGCGTCACCGCCGAAGCCGCCGAGGATGACCGAGATGAACGATCGATTCATCGCCTTGCACATGATGTAGGACAGGATCGCGCCGGACGAGCCGACGAGGGCGCCGGTCATGATCAGCGCGAGGTTGCCCAGGGTGAAGCCGATGCCGGCCGCCGCCCAGCCCGAGTAGGAGTTCAGCATCGACACGACGACGGGCATGTCGGCGCCGCCGATGGGGATGATGAGCAGGCCGCCGAGGGCGAACGACAGCAGGACGATGACCCAGAACACCAGCTTGCTCTCGGTGCCGATGAACACCGCGATGAGGCCCACGAGGGCGATGGCCAGGGCGATGTTGAGGGCATGGCGCTGGGGCAGCATGATCGGCTTGCCGGACATGCGCCCGTCGAGCTTGGCGAAGGCGATCACCGAGCCCGTGAAGGTGATGGCGCCGATGGCGACGCCGAGCGCCATCTCGAACAGCGACTCCTTGTGGATGTGGCCGTTCTCGAGGATGCCCACGGCCTGCGGCGCGTAGAGGGTGCCGGCCGCGCCCGCCACGGCCGCGAGGCCGACGAGGGAGTGAAAGGCCGCCACGAGCTGGGGCATAGCCGTCATGGGCACGCGCTTGGCGATGACCGCGCCGGCCCCGCCGCCGAGGCCGAGGCCGAGGATCACGAGGATCCAGGCGCCGAAGCCCGCCGGCGGATGGCCGACGAGGGTGGTGAGGACGGCGAGCCCCATGCCGACCATGCCGTACAGGTTGCCCTGCCGCGACGTGGTCGGGTGCGAGAGCCCCCGCAGCGCCATGATGAACAGGACACCGGAGACGATGTAGAGAAGGGCGGAGACGTTCTGGGACATCGTCTCAGGCCTTCTTCTTGTACATGCCGAGCATGCGCTGGGTGACGAGGAAGCCGCCGAAGATGTTCACGCTGGCGAGAACGATGCCGAGGAAGCCGAAGAAGCGGGCCCAGCCGGTGCCGTGCTCGAGTAGCGGCACGCCGGCGGCCAGGATGGCGCCGACGATGATCACCGACGAGATGGCGTTGGTCACCGACATGAGCGGGGTGTGCAGCGCCGGGGTCACCGACCAGACCACGTAGTAGCCGACGAAGATCGCCAGCACGAAGATCGCGAGCTGGAACACCGTGGGATCGACGGCGCCGTGGGTGACGGCCGAGAGGCCGTGTCCGAGGCCGTCGGCGTATTTCTGCGCCTGGAGGGCGTGCTGCTGCGCGATGTCGGCAGCGGTTCGGGCCGCGGCGGCGGCGGCGCGCGCCTGCTCGGCGGCCTGATCGGGGGGAAGCGTGGCCATCGTATCCTCCGGCGGGATCAGGATTTGGTCTGGAAGGCGGGATGCACGACCTGCCCGTCATGGGTCAGGTTCGTCGCCTTGACGAGCTCGTCGTCCCGCTTCACCGCCAGGGACTTCGCCTCCTTGTCGATGAGGGTCTCGACGAAGGCGTAGAGGTTGCGCGCGTAGAGGCTCGACGCCGTGGCGGCGAGGCGGCCGGGCACGTTGAGGTGGCCGACGATCTTCACGCCGTGATCCGTGGTGACGATCTCGCCGGCCTTGGCGCCCTCGACGTTGCCGCCGCGCTCCACCGCGAGATCGATGAGCACCGAGCCGGGCTTCATGGTCGCGACCATGGCGGCGGACACGAGCTGCGGCGCCGGCCGGCCGGGGATCAGGGCCGTGGTGATGACGATGTCCTGCTTGGCGATGTGGGTCGCCACGAGGTCGGCCTGCTTCTTCTTGTACTCGGCCGACATCTCCTTGGCGTAGCCGCCCGAGGTCTCGGCCTGCTTGAACTCGTCGTCCTCGACGGCCACGAACTTGGCGCCCAGGGACTCCACCTGTTCCTTGGTGGCGGGGCGCACGTCCGTGGCGGTGACGACGGCGCCCATGCGGCGGGCCGTGGCGATGGCCTGGAGGCCGGCGACGCCGACGCCCATCACGAAGACGCGGGCGGCGGGCACGGTGCCGGCGGCCGTCATCATCATCGGCATGGCGCGGCCGTACTCGGAGGCGCCGTCGACTACGGCGCGGTAGCCGGCGAGGTTGGCCTGGCTCGAGAGCACGTCCATCACCTGCGCGCGGGTGATGCGGGGCATCAGCTCCATGGCGAAGGTGTCGAGGCCGGCCTGCGCCATCTCGCCCAGGGCGGCCTCGTTGCCGTAGGGGTCCATGATCGCCACCACGGTGGCGCCGCGCTTCAGCAGCCCGATCTCGTCGGCGTTGGGGCGGCGGACCTTGAGGACGAGGTCGGCGTCGTTCGCCGCGTCCTGGGCCGAGGATGCGACCCTGGCCCCCGCGGCCTCGTACTCGGCATCCGGGACGCCGGCCGTCAGTCCGGCACCGGACTGAACGGTCACATCGGCCCCGAGGGCGATGAACTTCTTGACCGTTTCGGGCACCGCCGCGACCCGCGGCTCCGCGGGATCAGACTCTGTCAGGACAGCGATGCGCATTCAGGAAGTCCCCCTCGGCGATCGTTCCGGAACGCCGTAACTCAGCAGAAATATAGAGCCTAAACGCTGGTATACCAGCGCTTCCAGGCTACGTCACGCGAAGAAGAGGTAGAGCAGAAGCAAGACCGCGACCACGACGGGGGCCTTCCAGCCCACGGCCGGCGCGAGGGCGCCCACGGCGCCGGCGGCACCGGACAGGACCACGGCGAGGATGGCCGTCAGCCAGGCCTCGTGGATGCCGCCGATGGCGAGGGCGAGCACCCAGCAGATCACCACTGAGGTGCCGATTTCGACGAAACGAACGAAGCCGCGGTAGGTTTGCTCGTGGGTCTTCTCGTCCATGGCGGGGCTGTAATGTACGCCGGACGCGGTCTTCAAATCGGCCATCTCAGGGTCGTCCCCATGGGTCTATCTTGATTTGTTCCAAGGGGATTTAGCGCATGCCCCGGCCGCTCGCAATCAGCATGCGTGCCATGGAAAGACCACGAACGGATTTTTGTCATGCCGACGGGAATCCCCGTCGGCGCCGCCGTCATGCGGGCAGGGCCAGCCCCGCCCGGGTCAGGGCCTCGCCCTGCCGGGCTTCGAGTTCCGAGAGCGAGAAGCGCTCGATCTCGGCCTCGAACAACCGGTGATAGTTCAGCTCCGAACGCAGGTGCAGGAACACCGCGCCGAGGCCGACGGCGGCGCGGTCCATGAACACGAATTCCTGCGGCACCGTCACGGGACCGCGCGCCTTCAGGGCCTGATGCACTTCGAAGGCCTGACGCCGTCCGTACTCGCCGGGCTTGACCCCGTCGGCCACCGTGCGGGTGCGGTCCTCCAGGATCGGCCCGTAGATGAAGCGCGCCCAGATGTTGAGGATCTCGATGAGCTCCTTGTTCAGGTTCTTGAAGCCCCAGACCTCGTAGGCATGGACGATGCGGGCCTCGTCGTTCTCCAGGAGACCGCGATACAGATCGACCACGCCTCCGACGAAGCGCGGGTGGAAGATGCGCACGCAGCCGTAATCCAGCAGGTTGATGCCCCGCGCTTCGCCGCCCTCGGAGAACACCGTGTAGTTGCCGAGATGCGGGTCGCCGTGGATGACGGCGGCGCGGCTGAACGGGTGCCACCACGCCTTGAACATCGCCTTGGCGAGGCGGTTGCGGATCTCGATGGGCGCGTCGGCAAAATCGAGGATGCGTTCGCCCTCCAGCCAGCCGAGGGTGAGGAGGCGCTTGGTCGAGAGATCGCGGTGGATGTCCGGCACCCGGACCTCGGCCACGTCGCGCAGGACGTCGGCGTAGAGCGCCGCGTGCTTCGCTTCCCGCTCGTAGTCGAGTTCCTCGCGCACCCGGGCGCCGATTTCCTTCGCGATCTCACGGGTATCGAGCCAGGAGCTCATGCGCCGGTGCAGGGCGAAGGCGACCTCGAGCTGCTTCAGGTCGGCCTCCACGGCCGATTGCATGTCGGGATACTGGAGCTTGCAGGCGAGCGCCGTGCCGTCGAGCCCGGTCGCCCGGTGGACCTGGCCCAGGGAGGCGGCCGCCGCCGGCTTGAGATCGAAGGTCTTGAACCGCGCCTGCCAGTCGGGGCCGAGTTCGGCCATCATCCGGCGCTTGACGAAGGCCGCGCCCATGGGCGGTGCGTCGGCCTGGAGCTTCTGCAGCTCGGTCGCGTATTCGGGCGGCAGAAGGTCCGGCACCGTGGCGAGCAACTGGGCGACCTTCATGATCGGCCCCTTGAGGCCGCCCAGGGCCTGGGCCAGGGCGGCGGCATTGGTCGGCGCCTCCTTGCCGCCGAACAGGCGGGCGCCGGCCATGCGGGCCGCGACCCCGCCGACATTGGCGCCGACGCGGGCGTAGCGGCTGGCGCGCGCGGAGAAGCGGTTGGCTTCGCTGTCGTGATCGGCCATCGGGTTCTTCAGATCTCGGAAAGGATGCGTCCGGAAATCCGGAGACCCCGTTGAGATAAGCCCGTTGGCGTCCTGTGCCAGGGCGCTGCGCCGTTGCGGCGCGGTGGGGGTGTCAGGTGGCCGGCCAGTTGTCGCGAATCCAGTGCAACAGACCGGCTTCATCGATTTCGCCGGCGGCGAGGCTGCGGATCACCAACGTCGCCTCAGCCTGCTCCGGCTTGAAGGGAATGCTGTTCAGTCGGAGGAATGTCACCATCGCCACGAAGGCGATCCGTTTGTTGCCATCGATGAAGGCGTGGTTGCGCGCAAGACCGAACGCATAGGCGGCTGCCAGCGAGGCAAGGTCACCGTCTTCATAGCGCCATCTGTTGATCGGTCGTGCGAGAGCCGATTCCAGGGCGTTCTCATCGCGCAAGCCCGGCGGTCCGCCGAAGCGGGCAAGCTGACGCTCGTGCGCGACCATGACCTCGTGGGAGGTCAGCCAGCGGGGCTCGGTCATTGGGCGAGCGCCCGAAGGGTGTCCTTGTACTCGTCCATGATGTCATCGACGATGGCCATGGCCTTGTCGAAATCAGGATCGTAGGGCGTCAGGCGTACGCCACCATCGGGCATCTCCGTGACGTGCAGCCACTGTCCCTGTTGGAGGTTGAGCTTCGCGATCAGGTCCTTCGGCAGAATCAGCCCGGTGGAGTTGCCGATCTTCTTGACTTCGAGCTTCATGACGATTCGCCTTTCGTTGTACGGAATGTACAACGAAAGGCCGGGTCGGCCAAGCCGTCGTCAGCCCTCCATCGCCTCCAGCTCGGCGATCATGCCCTCGATCATGTTGAGGCCGATCTGCCAGAAGCCCGGATCGCGGGCGTCGAGGCCGAAGGGAGCGAGGAGTTCGCCGTAGGGCTTGGCGCCGCCGGCCGAGAGCAGGGCGAAGTAGCGCTCGACGAACCCGTCCTCGGCCTTGGCGTAGACGCCGTAGAGGGAGTTCACGAGGCAGTCGCCGAAGGCGTAGGCGTAGACGTAGAACGGAGAGTGGATGAAGTGCGGGATGTAGGCCCAGAACGGCTCGTAGCCCGCATCGAGGGTGATGGCCGGGCCGAGGCTCTCGGTCTGCACGGACATCCAGAGGGCGTTGATCTGCTCGGCGGTGAGCTCGCCCTCGGCGCGGGCGAGGTGGACCTTGCGCTCGAAGGCGTAGAACGCGATCTGGCGCACCACCGTGTTGATCATGTCCTCGACCTTGGCCGCCAGCATGGCCCGGCGCTGGGTCGTGTTCGTGGTGGCGGCGAGCAGTCGGCGGAAGGTCAGCATCTCGCCGAACACGCTCGCGGTCTCGGCGAGCGTCAGGGGGGTCGGCGCCATCAGGGCGCCGTTGGGGCCGGCCAGCACCTGATGCACCCCGTGGCCGAGCTCGTGCGCCAGGGTCATGACGTCGCGCGGCTTCCCCTGGTAGTTCACCAGCACGTAGGGATGGGCCGAGGGCACCGTCGGGTGGGCGAAGGCGCCGGGCGCCTTGCCGGGCCGCGTCGGTGCGTCGATCCAGTTGCGGTCGAAGAACGTCTTGGCGATGCTGGCCATGCGCGGGGAGAACGCGCCGTAGGCGTCGAGCACCGTGTCGCGGGCCTCCGTCCAGGGGATCGTGCGCTGCTCGACCTTCGGCAGGGGCGCGTTGCGGTCCCAGTACGGCAGGGCCTCGACCCCGAACCACTTCGCCTTCAGGGCGTAATAGCGGTGCGACAGGCGCGGATAGGCCGCCTGCACCGCCTCGACCAGGGCATCGACCACCTCGGGTTCGACCCGGTTCGACAGGTGTCGGGATTCGGCGACATCGGTGAAGCCGCGCCAGCGGTCGTTGATCTCCTTGTCCTTGGCCAAGGTGTTGGTGATGAGCGTGAAGGTGCGGAGATTCGCCCGGAACACCTCGCCGAGCGCGCCGGCGGCCTCCTTGCGCACGGTCCCGTCGGGGTCCTGCAGGCGGTTCAGGGTCGGTTCCAGGGTCAGCTGCTCGCCCTGTACGGAGAAGCGCAGGGACGCGATGGTGCCGTCGAACAGGCGGTTCCAAGCCGAGCGGCCGGTCACCGACTTCTCGAGGAACAGCTTTTCCGTGCGGTCGTCGAGCTGGAACGGTTTTTCGCGGCGCAGGTCCTCGATCCAGGGGGCGTAGGCCGCGAGCGGCCCGTCGGCCATGGCCGCGTCCAGGGTGGCGTCGTCGATGCGGTTGAGTTCGAGGGCGAAGAACAGCAGGTGGCTGGAGGCCGTGGTGAGGCGCTCCTGGGTGTCGCCGTAGAATTTCTCGCGGGCCTCGTCGGTGGTGTCGCCCGAGTAGACGAGGCCGGCGAACGACATCAGCCGCCCGAGGAGATCCTCGATGGCCTCGTAGGCCCGAACCGCCTCGGCGAGGCGGGCGGAAGCGTCCGGGCCGGTGGCGAGGGCTTCCAGGCGGCCGGCATAGAGTTCGGAGACCTCGCGGCAGGCCGCCTCGGCCCGGGCGAGGTCGGCGCGGAAGTCGGGGGCGTCGATGCCGGAATAGAGGTCGCTCAGGTCCCATTCGGGCAGGGCGCCGAGGTCGGCGGCGTGTGCGGCCGCCCGTGCGGCGCTCGCCCCCTCGGGAGTGGCGACGATGCCCGCGCGGACGGCATGGGCGACGGCTCGGCTCGGCATGATGGGCTGCTTCCTGGGGGCTGGGCACCGGCGTGCCGTGGCCGGTGATATCGAGCGGGCGGGCCCCGCGATCAACCGCCTTGCGCGTGAAAGCCAGGGTCCTCGCGCGGGAAAATTCCGGGTGCGGCGTCGGCACCCGGCGATCCCCGGAAAAGTCCGATCGTCGTTAAGCGCGGCTTTACGCTCTTGGGGCACCCTGCGGATCGAAACGAAACAGTCCGGCGCCGCCCTCCGAGCCCGTCTCGCGATGCGGCCGCCCTCCCCGGATCGAGGCGCAGCCCATGACGACAACGGTCCTCATCGTCGACGACGATCCCGTGCAGCGTCGCCTCGCCGAGGCGATGGTGCGCCGGCTCGGCTTCGACGCGAAGGTCGCCGAGAGCGGCAAGGACGGCCTTGGCCTCCTGCGCTCGGGCGAGCCCATCGACGTGATGCTCCTCGACCTCGTCATGCCCGGCGGCCTCGATGGCCTCGGCGTCATGGCCGAGATGCGCAAATCCGGCCTCGACGTGCCGGTCATCGTCCAGACCTCCAACGGCTCCATCGACGCCGTCGTCACCGCCATGCGGGCGGGCGCCGTCGACTTCGTGGTCAAGCCCGCCGGCGCCGAGCGCCTGCAGGTCTCCATCAAGAACGCCCTCAAGGTCGATCAGCTCGAGGAAGAGGTCCGCCGCATGCGCCGGCGCGCCTCCGGCTCCCTCTCGTTCAAGGACCTCACTTCGAAGAGTCCCGACATGGAGCGGGTCATTCGCCTCGCCGAGCGCTCGGCCAAATCCAACATCCCGGTGCTCATCGAGGGCGAATCCGGGGTGGGCAAGGAGGTCCTCGCCCGCGCCATCCAGGGCTCGGGCGACCGGCGCGGCAAGGCATTCGTCACGGTCAATTGCGGGGCGATCCCCGACAACCTCGTGGAATCGACCCTGTTCGGCCACGAGAAGGGGGCGTTCACCGGCGCCACCGAGCGCCACATGGGCAAGTTCGTCGAGGCGTCCGGCGGCACCCTGTTCCTCGACGAGATCGGCGAGCTGCCCCTCGACGCCCAGGTGAAGCTCCTGCGCGCCCTGCAGGAGGGCGAGGTCGATCCCGTCGGCGCCAAGCGCAGCGTGCGCGTCGACATCCGCCTCGTCTCGGCGACGAACCGCTCGCTCCTCGATCTCGTCAAGCAGGGCCGGTTCCGCGAGGATCTCTACTATCGCCTCAACGTCTTCCCCATGACCCTGCCGCCGCTCCGCGCGCGCCGCGAGGACATCCCCGACCTCGTGCGCTCGTTCTGCGCCCGGTTCGCGGCGGAGGAAGGCAAGAAGGTCCGCGCCATCACCCCCGAGGCCATGGCGCTGCTCACCCGCTACGGCTGGCCCGGCAACGTCCGTCAGCTCGAGAACGCCCTGTTCCGCGCCGTGGTGCTGGCCGATGGCGACGAACTCACCGTGGCGGAATTCCCGCAGATCGCCGCCCAGGTCGAGGGCTTCGACGTCCGCATCCCGGCCGCACCCGTGCAGCCCATGGTCCAGGCCGGGGCGCCCGAGCCCGTGCGCGAGATCGTCCGGGTCGAGGTCCGCGATCCCCACGCCATGAGTCTCGTGGCCGAGGAGACCGGCGAGATGAAGACCATGGATGGCCTGGAAGCCGAGATCATCCGCTTCGCCCTGCAATTCTACCGGGGCCGGATGTCCGAGGTGTCCCGCCGCCTCGGAATCGGCCGATCCACCCTCTACCGCAAGCTCAAGGAACTCGGCCTCGACGGCGACGACAAGGCCGAGGAAGCCGCCTGAGCGACCCCACCGGTCGCCCGGAACCGAAATGACACAGGCCCGCCCCTCGAAGGGGCGTGCCATGGGGACGTGCCGTTGCGCACCCGTGCGCGCCGGTCGATATCTTTAACTGAAGCGACCGGCCGTCCGGTCCGCAGGAGTTGCACCCATGGGCGTCACGCGCTCCGCCTCCGTCGCCGTGTCGGCCCTCATCGCGGGCTGCCTCGGCTACGGTGCCCACGCCGAGGTCGCCGCACCGGACCGACCGGACGCGCCCGTCATGCAGAAGGCCTCCGTCGATCCCGCGGTCCCGGAGGCTTCGAAGCCCGTGGCCGCGCCGGCCTCTCCGGTGGCTGCTCCGGCATCTCCCGTGGCTGCGCCGGCTTCCCCCGTGGCTGCGCCGGCCTCGCCCGAAGTCGCCGTTCCGCCGTCCGAATCGTCTCCCGCGCCCACCGCCGAGGTGCCCCCGCCGGTGCCGAGCGATCCGCTCGCCGCCGCCGTGGCGGCCCGCCTCGCGGATTCCGCGCCCCTGCTGCCCCGCCTGACCACGAAGGATCGCGAGGCGATCCAGGCCTTCTACGCCCTGGGCGCCTTCAAGCCCGTCTGGATCGTCGACGGGGCCTACACTGCGGCCGCCAAGGCGGCCGCGGCGCGCCTCGCCACCGCCGGCGAGGACGGCCTCAAGGCCGCCGCCTACCCGGTGCCGGTTCTCGGCACCCAACCCCTCACCGAAGCCCAGGTGGCGGATGCCGAACTCAAGCTCTCGGCGGCGGTCGCCCTCTACGCCCGCGACGCGCGCGGCGGCCGCATCCACCTGCCCAGCCTGTCGCGCCTCATCACACCGACCCTCGAGCTGCCCGCCGCCGACGCGGTGCTGGGCCGGATCGCCCCGGCCGGGGCGCAGGCCGGCGCCCTGCTCCAGGCCTACAACCCGAGCCAGCCCGGCTACCTCGCCCTGAAGGCCCGCCTCGCCGCCGCCCGGGGCGGCCACGCGCCCGGGGCCGAGCCCACCGTGCAGCTGCCGGCCGGGCCGGTGCTGAAGCTCGGCATGCACAACCCCCGCGTGCCGGCCCTGCGCGCCCGCTTCGGTCTCGCGACCCGCACCGCCGGCACCCTCGACGCCGCGCCGGGCGAGCCCGACACCTACGATTCCGCCGTTTCGGCCGCCGTCGCCGGGTTCCAGCGCCGCCGGGGCCTGCCCGTCACTGGCACCCTGACCCCGCAGACGGTGGCGGCCCTCGGCCGGCCCGACGCCGCCCCGCACGCCGATGAGAACGAAGGCGCCCTCCTCGTGAACATGGAGCGCTGGCGCTGGCTGCCGGCCGACCTCGGGCGCGACTACGTGATGGTCAACATCCCCGAGTTCCAGGTCCGGGTGTTCAAGGACGGCCGCAAACGCGACGAGGCTCGGGTCATCGTCGGCAAGACCGAGAGCCCGACGCCGATCTTCTCGGGCCTGATGGAATACGCCGTCGTCAACCCGTCCTGGAACGTGCCGCCCTCGATCCTGAAGAACGAGTTCCTGCCCGGCCTCGCCCGCGACCCGAACTACGCCGCGCGCCGCGGCTACGAGGTGGTCTACCGCAACGGCAACGTCTCGGTCCGCCAGCCGCCGGGCGAGCGCAACGCGCTCGGTTTCATCAAGTTCATGTTCCCCAACAACCATGCGGTCTACCTGCACGACACGCCGAACCGGTCGCTGTTCGCCGGGTCGCGCCGGGCCCTCAGCCACGGCTGCGTGCGGGTGGACGATCCGTTCCGCTTCGCCGATTCGGTGCTGCCCGACGCGTGGTCCGGCGAACGCCTGAAGAAACTCATCGGCAAGGGCGAGCGCACGATCCGCCTCGCCGAGAAGCTGCCGGTGCATCTCGCCTACTTCACCGCGTATATCGACGATGCCGGCTCGTATCGCACCCTGCCGGACCTCTACGGCTACGATGCCCGCATGAAGATCGCGCTGGGCCTCGCCCCCGGCAGCCTGCTGGTGGCGAAGGCCGACAAGCCGGCACCCAAGCTCGCAGCCCCCAGGCTCGGCGCGCCCAGGCCCGCCGCCGCGCCGGCCGCCGAGGTACGGCGCAGGCCCGTGCGCGAGGTCCGCTCCGTCGAGGCCGCACCCGTCCGTCCGGCCCGCACCGCCGCCCGCCCGCCGGCGGATTTCGGCGAGCCCGGCCTGTGGACCCCGGCGCCGTCGAGGCCCTCCACCGGCTGGTGGTAGGCGCCTTCGGGGGGAGACCGCCCGAAACCGGTGGGAAACCGCCCCGCGTGCGTCCGCGCACGCCGGGGCACGATTTCGCCACGGTTGGACCTTAGCCATAAAGTGCATCAACCGGCGAACCGCCGAGGACCCGATAACCCGACGTTCACGGTTTTCGGCAACCTTGCGTTCACCATGATCCCGCCGCGCGGGATCTGGCAGAGGGTGAGGACGAACGTGCGTCAATTCCTGCGACACGGACCGCGGTCCAGCGCGCGTCAACCGCGCCTGCGGCGCGCCGCCATCGCCGCCTCCGGCATCGCCCTCGCCCTCGTCGCCGGCACGCGCGGCACCCAGGATGCGGTGGCCAATGGCGACACCCGCACCCTCTCGATCTTCCACAGCCACACCAAGGAAAGCCTCACCGTCACGTTCAAGCGCGACGGGCGCTACGACCGCGCCGCCCTGGAGCAGCTGAACTGGCTCCTGCGCGACTGGCGCGCCGAAGAGGCGACCAAGATGGACCCGCGCCTGTTCGACACCGTGTGGGAGGCCTACCGCTCCGTCGGCTCGGCCGAGCCCATCACCGTCGTCTCGGCCTACCGCTCGCCCGGCACCAACGCCATGCTGCGGCGCCGCTCCCGCGCGGTCGCCGAGTACAGCCAGCACATGCTCGGCAAGGCGATGGACTTCTACCTGCCGGACGTATCCATCGACCAGATCCGCGCCGTGGGCATGCGGATGCAGCGCGGCGGCGTCGGCTGGTATCCGCGCGCGGGCTCGCCCTTCGTCCACCTCGATGTCGGCTCCGTGCGCTCGTGGCCGCGCATGACCCACGATCAGCTCGCCCGCCTGTTCCCCGACGGCAAGACCGTCCACCTGCCCGCCGACAACCGCCCCCTGCCCGGTTACGAACTCGCCCGCGCCGAGGTCCTGGCCCGCGGCGGCACCGTGCTCGGCATCACCCAGGTGGCCCAGGTGGACGAGGATGACGGCCCGAGCATCCGGGGCTTCTTCGCCAGCCTGTTCGGCGGCGGCTCCAGCAGCGAGACGCCCGCCCCCGCACCGTCCCCCACGGCGCGGCCCCGCGCCAAGCCGACGGCGGTCGTGGTGGCGAGTGCCGACCCCGACGACCAGACCGGCACCCGCGCGGCCCTGGCCTACGCGGCGCCCGCCGCCAGCGACACCCTCAACACGGCGCTCCTGCGCCGCGACGGGCGCGACGCCCAGAGCCTGCTAACCGCCGAGACGAATGCGGAGCCCGCGAGCCCCGACGTCGCGGCCAAACCGACGGCCGCGATTCCCCTGCCCCCGCGCCGTCCGGCCGAGTTCGCCGCCGTGGCCGCGGCGCTGGCCATGCCCCTGCCCCCGGCGCGCCCGCCGGTTCAGGTCGCGGGCCTCGGTGTCGCGGGCATGGCCAATCTCGCCCCCGCGCAGACCCAAACGCCAACCCCGGCCCGCCTCGTGGCCGCCACCGCCGATCCGAAACTCCAGCTGCGCGCCCTGTTCGCCGCCGCCGCGCAGGGGGCCTCCGAGCCCGCGAGCCGCGCCGCGCCCGTGCGCCTCGCCGTCACACGAGCCAAGCTCGACGGCGCGCCGGACGGCAGCCTCGGCCAGCCCGCCGCCGTCGCCACCCGGTTCTCGACCCGCGCCCCCGGCGACGACCTGACGGCCGGCCGTTTTTCCGGCTCGGCCACCCGCGCGGTGCCGGGCGCGCGCTGAGCGTCGCAGCGCGCCGGGAAAACCAGAAGGGCCGCGGCACGAATGCCGCGGCCCTTCTGGTTTCAGCCCTGGGCCGGTCCCGGCCTCACACCATGCCGAGCGCCTGCATGTAGAGTTCGAGGATGGCTTCTTCCTCCTGGCGCTCGGCGTGATCTTTCTTCCGCAGGGAGATGATCTTGCGCAGGGCCTTCACGTCGAAGCCGGTGCCCTTGGCCTCCGCGTAGACGTCCTTGATGTCCGAGGCGAGGCCGGCCTTCTCCTCCTCCAGGCGCTCGATGCGCTCGATGAAGCTCTTGAGCTGGTCGGCGGCGACGGACGAAGCATCGACGGCGGGTGCGGCGGAAGCGGCCATGGCTGTCTCAATCCCTGACTGGCGGGGCGCACGATTCGAAGAATGCGCCGGAACCGCTTCACTAAGCGTTCAAGCTTACCGGGTTGTTACGGCCCCCGGCCGGGACCGGTCCTAAGGGCTAAGCTTTTGTTCCTGAACGGGCTTTCGCCGGCCCCCCGGGCCCGAGTTCAGTGCGGGTCCGCCGCCGCTTTGGCGAAGGCCGCCTGCTGCTCCGGCGTCGCGTCGGGCTGGTGCAGGCGCTTCCAGTCGGCGTAGGGCATGCCGTAGACGGCCTCGCGGCTCGCATCCTTGGTGAGCGGCAGGCCCTTCGCGTCGGCGGCGTCCTTGAGCCAGTTCGACAGGCAGTTGCGGCAGAACCCGGCCATGTTCATCAGGTCGATGTTCTGCACGTCCGCGCGCCCCTGGAGGTGGGCGACGAGGCGGCGGAACACGGCGGCTTCGAGCTCCGTGCGGGTGGCGGCGTCGATTTCGGGCGTGCTGGGCTCGGTCATGGTGATGTCCTCGGTGTCGTGCGGGGCTTCGGTGTGGTGCACGGCTCCCCTGTGACAGGTCGTATCGAGGCCCGCGCCGTCAAGGACGGGGCGGGCAAATCGGATTCGTGGCCTCCGCTTCCAGTCGAGTGCCAAACCGCACGACGTCCGGTCCGGGGCGGGCCTACATCAGCGCTACACAAGAACTCACGGCCCACCGCCTTTCCGACGGAGACCGCGATACTGAAAGGCCCAACGTCATGAACATCCGTCTTGCTTCCGTCGCCGCCGCCGCCATCTTGAGCCTGAGCGCCGTTGCTTCGCCGGTTCTCGCGCAGAGCTACACCGCACCCGCGGGTGTCCTGGCCCATGCGGCGCCTGGCTACGCCACCGACCGCGCCCTCGACGACGAGCTCACCACCGGCTCCATCGCCCCGCGCCGGGACGATGTCTCCGCCAAGGAGGGCAACGCCGAGCAGAACAGCTTCCCGGTCTGGCAGTACGGCCGGACCTCGGGCGGCACGCGCTAAGCCCGAAGCGTCCACCAGGATCGGCCGGACGGCGGGGCGAAAGCCCCGCCGTTTTCGCGTGTGCGTCGGGTCAAGGCAGGAGCGGGCGCAGGAGCTTGGCGAAGCGCGTCGCCCATTCGACTTGGCCGGGCTCGTCGGCGATGAGGTCCTGGCGGATCTCCACCAGGGCGTTGCGCAGGCCGCGGGCCAGGGCGTGCCGGTCGATGGTGTCGCCGGGTAGGCCGCCGCCATAGGGCTCGTTGTCGCCCACCGTGAGGCCGGCGGGGTCGGCGCGCAGGCCCGCGATGAGGGGCGCGCTCAGGCGGTCGTCGCCGTCCCACAGGATGCCGACGTGCCAGGGGCGCGGCACCGTGCGCCAGTACGGCGTGAAGCTGTGCAGGGTGAGGATCGCCGGCGGCACGCCCGTGGCTTCCGCCGTCGCCACGTGTGCGTCGATGGCGGCGTCGAACGGTTGGTAGAACCGGCGGATGCGGTCCTGCTTGCCGGCCTCGTCGATGCGGGCGTTGCCCGGCACGATGGCGCCGTCGGAGAGGCGCATCACCAGGGTCGGGTCGGCCCGGCCCCGGTTGGGGTCGATGATGAGGCGTGAGAACCGGGTCAGGATCGCGGGCACGCCCAACTGCGCGGCGAGGTGCCGGGTCACGGCCGCCGCGCCGATGTCGTAGGCGATGTGGCGGGCGTATTCGTGATCCGGCACCCCGAGGCGGTCGAGGTCGTTGGGCACGTGGTTCGAGGCGTGGTCGCAGATCAGCAGCAGGCCCCGGGCCGGATCGCCCGGGATGGTCTCGACGGGATGGGGTGGCAGCATGGGCGGCGGGGTCCTGAAGGCTCGGGCAGGCGGGTGCAAACATCCGGCCGCGCGGTCGCACAGCTTGCCGCGACGGCGGGCGTCGGGCACAGCACGTATCGCGGACAAGCGCGGGCACGGCAACAATCCGGCCCGCACGAATCCGTCCCGCGAAACAACGATCCGGCGGGGCAACGCCGGGCGGCCTTCCTCGACCTTACCGCGATACACGGACACGCCATGACCGCGCCCTCCTCCGACCACGACGCCGCCCGCACCCTCCTCCTCGGCATCCTCGACGAGGCCATCGCCGCCGCCCATCCGGCGCGCTGCCTCGTGCCGCACCTGCCGGCCCCCGGCCCCGGCCGGCTCATCATCCTGGGCGCGGGCAAGGCCGGCGGCTCCATGGCGGCGGTGGCGAGCCGGTTCTACCGGGAAGAGCACGGCGTCGATGCGAGCCGCATCGTCGGCCTGGCGGTAGCCCGCCACGGCTACGGCGAGGAAGCGCCGATGATCCGCATGGTCGAGGCCGGGCATCCGGTGCCGGATCAGGCCGGCATCGACGCGACCGCCGACGCCCTGAAGATCGCCGCCGACGCCGGCCCCGACGACGACGTGCTGGTGCTGCTCTCCGGCGGCGGCTCGGCCAACTGGATCGCGCCCGCCGGCGACCTGACGCTCACGGAGAAGCAGTCCATCACCAAGGCGCTCCTGCGCTCGGGCGCGCCCATCAACGAGATCAACTGCGTGCGCAAGCACCTGTCGCGGATCAAGGGCGGGCGCCTCGCCATGATGGCGCGCAACGCCCGCTCGATCCTGACGCTCGCGATTTCCGACGTGCCCTTCGACGATCCGGCGGTGATCGCCTCCGGCCCCACCGTGCCCGACCCCTCGACGCTCGCCGAGGCCCGCGCCATCTGCGAGCGGCGCGGCATCCCCCTGCCGGAGACGGCCAAAGCCCTGCTGAACGATCCCGTCAACGAGACCCCGAAGTCGGGCGACGTGGCCTTCGCCCGGGCCGAGTACCGCATCATCGCCCGGCCCATCGACGCCTTGGAAGCCGCCGCCGAGGCCGCCCGCCGCGCCGGCTACGAGCCGGTGATGCTCGGCCCCGACGTCGAGGGCGAGGCCCGGGCGGTCGCGGCCGAGCACGCCAAACTCGCCCTCGAGCACCACGCGGCCGGCGCGAAGGTCGCGATCATCTCGGGCGGCGAGCTCACCGTCACCATCGTGGGCGAGGGCCATGGCGGTCCGAACCAGGAATACGCCCTGGCGCTCGCCATCGCGCTGGATGGCGCGCCCGGCATCCTCGGCATCGCCGCCGACACCGACGGCACCGATGGCGGGCGCGGCGAGGCTACGGACCCCGCCGGCGGCCTCGTCGATCCCACCACCCTGACGCGCGCCCGCGCCGCCGGCCTCGACCCGGCGGCGATGCTCGCCGACAACGATTCGACCCGGTTCTTCGACACCCTCGGCGACCTCGTCCAGCCGGGCCCGACCCGCACCAACGTCAACGATTGCCGAGTCATCCTTGTTGGGTAAGGGGATGCTTCACCGCTGCTGCGCGAACCCTCTCCCCCGCAGGGGGGGGAGGGTCTTGGCGGCCGTGCTCGGCGTTCTCTGCATGACCGCCGCCCCCGCCCATGCCGACCTGCGCATGTGCAACCTCACCACCAGCAAGGTCGGTATCGCCCTCGGCTACCGCGACACGCAGGGCTGGGTGACGGAGGGGTGGTGGGACGTGGCGCCGAAGGGCTGCGAGACCCTGCTGAAGGGGACGCTGGCGGCGCGGTTCTACTACGTGTTCGCCGTGGACTACACGCGCGGCGGCGAGTGGTCCGGGCGCTCGCTCATGTGCACCAGGGACCGGGAATTCACCATCCGGGGCGTCGAGGACTGCCTCGCCCGCGGCTACGACCGCAACGGCTTCTACGAGGTCGACACCGGCGAGCAGAAGAGCTGGACGATCCAGCTCACCGATCCGAACCAGCCGGCGGGCGTGCCGTAGGTCTGGCGATGGCGGGATGGTGCACATGTCGCCATCCCGCCCTGCCCAGTGCCTCAGGTGGCGCTCAAGGACGCCTGCACCTTCGCGGGCGTGAACGGCACCGAGCGCAGGCGCGCGCCCGTGGCGTCGAACACCGCGTTGGAGATGGCGCTCGACACGATGGCCGCCGAGGGCTCGCCCGCGCCCCAGGGTTTTTCGCCGGGCCGGTCGATGAGCTCCATGACGATCTCGGGCGCCTCGGGGAAGGTGAGGATCGGGTAGGTCGCCCAGTCGAGGCTCGTCACCTGCGCCCGGTCGAAGGTCACCTCCTCCTTCAGGGTCCGGCTCACGGTCTGGAGGATGTTGCCCTCGAGCTGGTTGCGCACCCCGTCCGGGTTGATGATCTGGCCGCAATCCTGGACCACGAAGAATCGCGCCACCCGGATCGCGCCGGACCTGCGGTCCACCTCGACTTCGGCGACGCCCGCCACGTAGGTCCGGTAGAGCTCGTAGCGGACGTAGGAGATGCCGCGCCCGCGCACCACGTCGCCCTGGCTGTCGGCCTTCGGCGAGGGACGCGCCTCCCATTTGGCCAGGGTCATCACCCGGCGCAGAACCTCGGCGCCGCGCGGGTCGTCGAGGACGGCGAGGCGCGCCTCGGCCGGGTCCCGGCCGGCGGCGGCGGCGCATTCGTCGAAGAACGCCTCGTTGGCGAAGGTGTTCTGCATCCGGCCCGGCGTCCGGATCCAGGACGGGCGGAACGGCGTGTCGGCGAGCCGCCGGCACACCGTGCGGACGTTGGGGAGCGTGTAGGGGATCGCCGAGTTGTGGATGATGTTGCCCGGCGACATCGTGGTCTCGTGCGGCAGGCCGGCGAGGTCGGCCGCCACCAGGGGGACGTTGCCGGCCGACCCCTCGGGGATGAGGAACTGCGAGGTCCAGGCGAGGACCTTGCCGTCGGCGTCGAGGCCGGCCTTGAGGTCGATGAGGGTGGGCGGCCCCTTGGGGTCCCAGCCGTGCTCGTCGGCCCGCGACCATTGCACCCGCACGGGGCGGCCGACGGCGCGGGCCAGCAGGGTGGCGTCGGCGGCGGCGTCCTCGTGGCCGTTGCGGCCGTAGCAGCCGGAGCCCTCGACGTAGAGGCAGCGCACCTTGTCCGTCGGGATCGCCGTCATGGCGGCGAGCTGCCGGCGCAGGGCGTGGGTCATCTGCGAGGCGGTCCAGCAGGTGAGCGCCCCGTCCTTGATCTCCGCGATGGCGCAGGACGGCCCGATGGAGCCGTGGGTGTGGATGGCGAAATCGTAGGTCGCCGACAGGGTGCGGGCGGTCTTCGCCAGGGTCGCGTCCGCCGCCCCGACGTTGCTGGTGACATCCTCCTTGGTCACCCGCGTGGCGCGGACGTGATCCCAGAGCTTGGCCTGCTCGGGCAGGCCGGTGCCCGCCGACCAGCGCGCCTCGAGGGCGTCGGCGGCGCGGATGGCGCCCCATTCGGTCTTGGCGATGACGCCGAGGAAGTTGCCCTCGCGGACCACCCGGATCACCCCCGGCAGGGCCAGGGCCCGGCTGTCGTCCACGGATTCCAGGGTGGCGCCGAGGGCCGGCGGGCGCACCACCCGGCCGTGGACCATGCCGGGCACCCGCACGTCCTGCATGTAGGTGAAGGTGCCGAAGATCTTGGCGGGAATGTCGAGGCGCGCCACCGAGCGGCCGACCAGGGTGTAGAGCGCCGGGTCCTTCGGCTTGGCCGCCTTGTCGACCTTGAGGTCGAAAAGCCGGTCGCCGATGAGCTCGGCGAAGGCGATCTTTTGATCGTTGTCCGCGCCGACCACGGACCCGTCCGCGAGGCGCAGGGTCTCGGGCGCGACGCCGAAGCGCTCGGCAGCCATGCCGAGCAGGGCCTTGCGGGCCGTGGCCGCCGCCTGCCGGATCTGCGCGCCGCCGTTCTGGATCGACAGGCTGCCGTAGGTCGGCCCCTGGTCGGGGGTGAGGCCGGTGTCGCCCTGGATCAGCGTCACGGCGGCGAGCGGCAGATCGAGTTCCTCCGCCGCCATCTGGGTCAGGGCCGTGCGCACGCCGGTGCCGAGATCGACCTTGCCGGAATAGACGGTGACGCGGCCGTCCGCCCCGATGGTGAGGTAGGCATCGACTTCGTCGACGTTGACGGGTTTCGTCAGGCCCGCCGTCGGCAGGCCGGCGGGCGTGGCGGCGGGGGCCGCCGGGGCCTGGGCGGCCGCCGGACGGAGGGAGAACCCCACCACCAGGGCGCCGGCGCCGCCGAGCAGGGCGCGGCGCGAGAGGGCGGGTGTGTCGGAGATCATGCTGGACATGGCCAAAACCTCCCGGATCACAGGGCGGACGCGGCGCGCTGCACGGCGCGCACGATCCGGGCATGGGTGCCGCAGCGGCACAGGTTGTTCGCGAGGGCCTGGCGGATCGCGGCCTCGTCGGGCTTGGGGCTCTCGGTGAGGAAGGCGGCCGACTGCATGATCATGCCGTTGATGCAGTAGCCGCACTGGGCCGCCTGCTCGGCGATGAAGGCGGTCTGCAGGGGATGGGGTGCCTCTTCCGTGCCGAGGCCCTCGAGGGTGACGATCTTCTGCCCCGCCTTCAGGCTGGAGACCGGCGTGATGCAGGAGCGCACGGCGGCGCCGTCGATGTGGACGGTGCAGGAGCCGCACTGCCCCAGGCCGCAGCCGAAGCGCGGCCCGTGCAGGCCGAGATCGTCGCGCAGGACGTAGAGCAGGGGCGTGTCGGGATCGTCGAGGCCGACGCGCACGGCGCGCCCGTTGACGTCGAGGGACACCGGCCGGGCCTTGGAGGCTTCGGCCTTGGACGCTTCGACCTTGGATACTTCGGTCATGGGCGCTTCCTGAATGCTGTATTCTTGAATCGTTCCTAAGAAGGTGCGGGATCGCCGCATGGGGGTCAAGCAGCCCTATGGGGCATCCGCCGCGGCCCTTTCGCAGCCGTCTTCGCACCCCCGCGCCATGCGCCCGTCACGGGGCCGATTTATCCAGGCCGGGCGCGCTCCTTGACGGGGCCGCCATAGGGGTGCTTGTGGCCGCTCGCTTAACGTCCGGCCATCCGCGAGCCGGCGGGGCGCCGAAGTGCTTGGGATGGAGGCCGGTTTTGAAACGCTCACGCCGTACGAAGATCATCGCGACCCTGGGGCCCGCCTCCGATACCCCGGAGATGATCGAGAAGCTGTTTCGCGCCGGCGCCGACGTGTTCCGCCTGAACATGAGCCACCTCCCCCGCGAAAAGCTGCCCGAGAAGATCGAGGTCATCCGCACCATCGAGCGCGAGCTGCGCCGGCCCATCGCCGTGCTGGTCGATCTCCAGGGGCCGAAGCTCCGGGTCGCCGCCTTCGCCGAGGGGGCCGCGATCCTGGAGAACGGCGCCGCCTTCGTCCTCGACAGCGATCCGACGCCCGGTGACGTGACCCGCGTGTTCCTGCCCCACCCCGAGATCCTCTCGGCCCTCGAGCCCGGCCACGTCGTCATCATCGACGACGGCAAGCTGCGCCTCGTCGTGACGGAGGTGTCCGAGGGCCGCGCCGTGACGCGCGTCGTCATCGGCGGCCGCATTTCCAACCGCAAGGGCGTCTCGCTCCCCGACACTGTGATTCCCGTCGCCGCCATGACGGAGAAGGACCGGGGCGACCTCGAGGCCGGGCTCAACGCCGGCGCCGACTGGATCGCCGTCTCCTTCGTGCAGCGGCCCGAGGATGTCGCCGAGGTCAAGAAGGTGGCCGCCGGCCGCGCCCTGGTCATGGCCAAGATCGAGAAGCCGCAGGCCCTGACCCGCCTCGACGAGATCATCGAGATCTCCGACGGCATCATGGTGGCGCGCGGCGACCTCGGCGTCGAGATGCCCCTGGAGCAGGTGCCCGGCGTGCAGAAGCGCATCACCCGCAGCTCGCGCCGCATGGGCAAGCCCGTGGTGGTGGCGACCCAGATGCTCGAATCGATGATCACCGCGCCGGTGCCGACCCGCGCCGAGGTCTCGGACGTCGCCACCGCCGTCTACGAGGGAGCCGACGCCGTGATGCTCTCGGCCGAGAGCGCGTCGGGCGCCTTCCCCATCGAGGCCATCACCATGATGAGCCGCATCGCCGAGCAGGTCGAGCGCGACGCCCTGTACTGGACCATCCTCACGGCCCAGCGCTCCGAGCCCGACGCCACGGCGTCCGACGCCATCGCGGCGGCGGCTCACCAGATGGTGGATGCCCTGAAGCTCACGGCGATCATGGCCTGGACCCATTCGGGCTCCACCGCCCTGCGCCTCGCCCGCTCGCGGCCCAACGCCACGATCATCGCGCTGACCCCTAAGCGCGAGACCGCCCGGCGCCTGGCCCTGTGCTGGGGCACCCACCCCATCGTCACCAACGACGCCAGCGACGTCGACGACATGGCGTTCCGGGCGGCGAAGTTCGCCGTGCGCGAGCGCTTCGCCGAGATCGGCGACCGGGTGATCGTGGTCGCCGGCGTGCCGTTCGGGACGCCGGGCGCCACGAACCTCGTCCGCATCGCCTTCGTCACCCGCGAGCACGCCGCCAAGGCGTGAGAGCGGTTCTCACGAATCCCAGCCCCTGGCCGGGCTTCGTCAGGTTCGGCGGATAATTGCCGCCGTGCGGTTGCGCGGCCAGACCTCATCGGGGTCTGGCCCGAGACTCAAGGCGCGACCGGGCCCCGTTCCGCGGCGATCCGGTCGGCCAGGCGCGCGACTTCGTCCGCCAGGGCGTCGACGGCGACGTACTGGAGCATGTGGCCGATGCCCGGCAGCAGGACGAGGCGGGCGTTTGGGATCGCGGCGGCCAGCGGCACCGCCTGCCGGCCGGCGGGCACGGCTCCGTCGGCGTCGCCGGAGATCACCACCGTCGGCACCCTGAGGGTGGCGTAGCGCGGCGCCTGGACGGCGAGGGCGCCGGGCAGGCCGGCGAGGTCGTGGAGGTTCGCCCGGATCGAGCCGGGGCGCAGCACCAGGGCGGCGCGGCTGCGGTCGAGGTAGTCCGCCGGCGCCTCCTGCGGGCGGAACACCGCGCCGCCGACCCGCGGCAGGTAGTACAGCCCCACGGGGGTCGCGAGGGTCTGGCTGAGGAGCCAGGTCGCCGGCGGCCACAGGGCCAAGCGATAGGTCCACGGTACCGTTCCGGCCTGCGGATACGGCATCGCCACGGGGGCGGCGAGGACGAGGCCGGCGACCCGCTCGGGGTGGTCGAGGGCGATGGCCGTGGCGAGCGCCCCCGACCAGGAATGGCCGAGCACGATGGCCGGGCCGACCTTCATCCGTTCCAGGGCCTGCGCGATGGCATGCCCTTGCGCGGCCGGCGGGGCCATGTCGCGGCCGCCGAGGCGGTCGCTCCAGCCCGAACCGGGCCGGTCGAAGGCGATCACCCGAAAGCCGTCCGCCGCGAGGCGCCGGCCGATGCCCTCCATGGGGTCGGAGGCGTTGGCCGAAGCGCCGTGCAGGAGCACCACCGTGCCGCGCGCGGAGGGATTCGGACCCGCCTCGAGGCTGGCGAGGCGCCCGCCCGGCACCGGCACGAACGGCCCCTGCGGCGGGTGGCGCGCCTCGATCCGCAGGGTGATGAGCAGGGTCGCCAGGGCGCCGGCACCCAGCACCACCGCGACGAGGCCGAGCAGCCCCGCGAACACCTTGAGAAGCAGCATGGGGCCTACAGGTCCCGCCCGTCGACGTCGGGGGCGAGGCGGTCGATGGCACCCTGCAGCTTGTCCATGCGCGGATACAGGGCGGCGGCCCGCCGGAAGGCTTCCAGGGCCCGGACCTTCTCGTCCATGGACAGGTAGATCCGCCCCAGCGCCGCCCAGGCCTCGTAGTGCCGGGGCTCAATCACCAGGGTGCGCTTGAGATCGGTGATAGCGCCGGCGTGGTCCTTGAGCAGCCAGAACACCGTGGCCCGGCGGTTCCAGCCCTCGGACCAGCCCGGCTCCAGGGTGGTGGCCCGGTCGAGCAGCTCGATGGCGAGGGGAAAATCCTGGCCGCTCATGGCCTGGCGCGCCCGCTCCGTGAGCAGGTCCGCCGTGGCGCTGCCCGAGCGCCCGAGGCGCTGCTCGATGAGGCGGGCGACGCCCTTGGCCTCGGCATCGTCCTCCGCCGCCTTCAGGCGGGCGTAGAGGTCGTCCAGGCTGACGGCGGTCCGGGGCTTTTCGGGTTGCCTCGCGGTCGATTCGGGAGCCGGTTGGGCGAGGCACAGGGGGGCGCCGCCCACGCAAAAAGCCGCGACGAGCGCGGCTTTGAGAAACGTCCGAGGCGGGATCTGGCTGGGCATGGGGGGAGCTTCCTCGCCCCGCCCGGTGCCGTCAACCTGCCGGCTTGCCGCGCCCGCCTGGAGGCGGGCGGACGGGCCTCAGCCCTGGCGCGCCTTGAAGCGCTTCTGGGTCTTGTTGATGATGTAGACCCGGCCCTTGCGGCGCACGATCTGGTTGTCGCGGTGACGGCCACGCAGCGACTTGAGGGAGTTGCGAATCTTCATCGGTCTCACGTCGGCCGGACTTTGAAGCCCGCCGCCTGTCCATGGGGTCTCGGGAACGAGGCACCTCGAACGGCAGCCTCGGCGATGTGTGCGGACGCATCGCGGAAAGGCGGTTGCCTTATCAGGATTCGTACCGCCAAGGCAAGGCGGCGCGACGCGAATCCCGCCGTGCGGCCATGGCGGCGGCATCGGGGGACCGCAGGCCCGTAGCACGGATCGCCCCGGCGCCCTCCCCCCGAAACGAAACGGCCGCCGGGCGGGTGCCGGCGGCCGTGGTTGGTGCGGATGGCGGGCCGGGCACCCCGCCGGGGCTTCTCAGGGCCGGGGCGCGGCCGGCGCCTCGACGGGAGTCTCGGACGGGGCCGCGGGCGGCGTCGCGGGGGCGGCAGGCGTCCCGGCCGGCGGTGCGTCGGGGGCCGGAGCCTTCGTCACCTCGGCCACCGTGGTCTTGGTCAGCTCCGGATAGGCGTCGACCACGTGGGCGCCGTTGAGCGGCTTGCTCTGGCCGTTGTGACAGGTGGTGCAGTTCACCTTTGGCACGTCGCCGAGGACGCCGAGGCGGTTCTTCGGGAACGTCGAGGTCAGGGGCTCCATGAAGGTGCCGTTGATGTCCCGCACCATGCGGATGCCGTGCCAGGCGGTGGTGCGCTGGGGCGTGCTCTGCTGCCAGTTCGAGATGGCCCGGGTGTTGTGGCAGAAGGTGCAGTTGACCCCGAGCCCTTCCGACATGTGGATCATCAGGCCGTAGGTCTTCTCCGCATCCTGGATCGGCTTGCCCTTGGTGGTGGGCAGCGCCGTGGTGGCGTTCACCCGGATGGCGTTGTTGTCGATGGACTTGTCGGCGAGGTATTCCGTCAGGGTGTCGTAGGGCAGCGAGGCGAGGCCGACGGAGGGCGCCGCCATGTTCTGTCCGTTGTTGCGGGACACGAATCCCGAGGTGTGGTTCGGGCCGGGATTGGTGAACCAGATGTTGGCCGGCACGGGCTGGCCGCGGTGGCAGGTGTAGCAGGTGACGCCGGCGCCGCCCGTGTGGTTGGCCTTCCAATCGCTGTTGAGATGCTGGGTCATCTGCAGCATCCGGCGGGCGACCTTCTTCTGGTAGAGGCTGTCGTCCGCCATGTTCTCGGTGTTGTGGCAGTAGGTGCAGCCCTGCTCCGGGCTGACCCACTCGGTCATCGAGACCATCAGGCGGTTGAACTCGTTCACGCTGACGTTCTTGAGGACCTGGACGTTCTCGTAGGTGGTGCCGGCCAGTTCCTCGCCGGGCTCGGCCGGGTCGGCGGGCGCCGGCGCCACGTTGGCGTCCTTCTTCTCCGCGACGCCGTCACGGGTGTGGATCTGCGCCATCGCGGTACCGCGAAAGCCGTTCTGGGTGGTGCTGAGCGGCGGCCGGTCCCAATCGGTCAACCCGACCATCGCCACCGTGAGGAAGAAGGCGATGGAGGCCCCGAGGACGACGAAGAAGGTCTTCATGGGGTCCCTCCGGGCTGGCTCAGGGGATCGACGATGGGCGCGTAGACCTGCGGGTAGGCCGGGGCGACGCCGTGCTTGACCGCCCAGAGGTACCAGTTGTCGACCACCGTGCCGGTGAGCAGGATGCCGATGCCGCCGGTCAGGGTGGTGAGCACCGCGAACCACCAGGCCCAGCGGTGGACCGATTCCATGGTGGCGTTGAAGCCCATGGTCCAGCGCCAGAACAGGGCGGCGCGCTCAGTCGCCGTGCCGCGATCGACGATCTGGTCGATCTCACGCTCGCCGCCGAAGCGGCTCACCGCCAGGATGGTGCCGCCGTGCATGGCGAACAGCAGCGTCGATCCGTAGAGGAACACGATCGAGAGCATGTGGAACGGGTTGTAGAACAGGTTGCCGTAGCGCAGCGAGAACGCGGCGGTCCAATCGAGGTGCGGGAAGATGCCGAACGGCACCGCCTCGCTCCACGAGCCCATCAGCACCGGCCGGATGAAGCCGAGCACGAGGAACAGCCAGATGGCGGAGGCGAACGCCCAGGGCACGTGGTAGCCGAGGCCGAGCGCCTTGGCCCGGCGGAACAGGCGCAGCCACCACAGCAGCACCGAGGCCGTGAGGAAGAAGCCGGCGATGAGCCACCATCCCCCCTCGGCCAGCGGCGGCAGGACCCTGAGCCCGTATTGCGGGCGCGGCGGCTCCAGGGCGAGCCAGGGGAGCTGGCGCACGAACTGCACCGGGTCCCAGTTCACGCTCGCCCACATGTTGAGTCCGATGATCTCGAAGGCGATGAGACCGCAGGCGAAGGAGAGCGCGCCGAGGTAGCCGATGTAGATCGGGCCGACCTGGGCGTTGCCGATGAGGCCGATCAGGTAGGAGTTGAACGGCTTGCCCCAACGATGACTGCCGGAGGGCAGCGGGATGCCGAGTTCCGGCGTCACCGGGCGAACTTGCACTTCCGAGAAGATGTTCTGGTAGTAGGCCATTGTTCGGTTCCTCCCTCAGCGCCAGACCGGGAGATTGAGCCACCAGCCCCACCATTCCGGCCAGCCACGGGTCCAGAACGGGCCGCTGATGACGATGCAGACGGCGCTCCAGAAGCCCGCCGACAGGGCGAGGAACAGGCCGAGCCGATGGATGCCGAGCGTTCCGATGGAGTAGCCGATGGTGTCGCGGAAGAAGGTGTCCTCGTGCTCGGGCGTCTTGACCACCTCGCCCTTGCCCGGATTGGTCGAGGACAGGATCAGGGAGCCGTGGAGGGAAAGGGCCAGCGTCGTCGTGAAGAAGAACGACACGGCCAGCATGTGCGCCGGATTGTAGTGGAAGTGCAGGTACTGGTAGCCGGTGTTCGACACCCAATCGAGGTGGGAGAGGATGCCGTAGGGGAAGCCGTGGCCCCAGGCGCCCATGAGGAGCGGCCGGACCACCACGAGGGAGACGTAGGCGAGGATCGCCACCGAGAAGGCGAAGGGCACGTGGTAGCCGATGCCGAGCTTGCGGCAGATCTCGACCTCGCGCAGGGCCCAGGACGAGAACGCCCCGACGGCGCAGAAGGTGATGATCTGCCAGAGGCCGCCCTCCTTGAGGGGGGCGAGCGCCAGGCCGTATTTCAGGTCGGGCGGCGCGATGTTGATCTGCCAGATGTTCCAGGTCGGGCCGAGGGCGGCGCCGTAGAGGATCAGCGCCGTGCCGAGCACGGAGAAGAACAGCGTCGTCACGCCGAAGAAGCCGACGTAGAACGGCCCCACCCAGAAATCGAACAGGTCTCCGCCGATCAGCGTGCCGCCGCGGACGCGGTATTTTCGTTCAAAACTCAGCATCGCCATCGCGAGACCCTCCCGGCGTCACGGTTCGTGTCGGGTGCTCTTGTCGTGTCGGATTCGTTCGGGGCGTGGCGCGGGCGGGGGCCGATAAGGATCGGCCGCCCGCCCGCTGACCTTGGCTCGGGCGCCCGTCAGGCGGGCATCGTCGGCAGGACGAAGCTCTGGGCGTTGGCCGCGCGCGGGGCTTTGGGGCCTTCCAGCCAGTTGAACCGGTCGGTGCTGAGCAGGATGAAGTGGATCAGCAGGGCCAGGACGAACAGGAAGGTGAACAGCGCCACCAGGGTGCGGCGCGGATCGAACAGGAGCCAAACCTTGTGCATGGTGCGTCCTCCTCAGGAGATGAGCGAGGCGACGGTCTGGGCCGCCGTCTCCAGGGCCGCGTAGCCCTTGGGTCCCGGCAGCCACGGACGCCACATCCACACGAGGATGTGGGCGACCACGGCGATGGCCGTGAAGATGATGAAGCTCGTCAGGAAGATCGCGTGGAACTCCTTGGCTTCGGGTTCCGTCAGCCCGGACAGGCTGCTGGGTTTCTCGACTATGCCGTTGGCCATCGGTTGAACCTCCGTGGGTTTGGCCGCGCGGGAGCGCGGCGGCTGTCACCGGGGCCTCGACGGACTCCGGCGGTCCTTCCCTCCGTGCGACGGATGGGAGGTCGGTGGCGGGCTGGCGGAAGGGCCGCGCCCGAGAGGCAATTCACCCCATGAAGACGCGAATCATCCCATGAAGACGAAAGGGATGGCCGAGACGGCCATGCTGCGCGCCTCGGCGAAGACCGAGCGCCGCTGCGGCGCGATCCCGACCGGATGGGCCGGCATCACGCGCTGCATGCAGGCGGCGGCGAGGAAGAACGGGTAGGTCGCCGCCAGGATGAGGCGGAACTGGACCGCGTCCTGATGCAGGCGGGAGACCGGGTTCAGCGAGCGTTGCATGGGGCACGTTTCCTGTGGGCGGATCGTTGCGGCGCGGGCGTCGGCAGGAACCGGTTGGACGGCGCCGCGCCGTTCCAGCCGGGAAGGGAGTGGGCCCGCGCGTTCATGCGGCGGCCCCGAGGGCCGTGTCGGCGCGGGCGCGCGCGACGTGATCGGGGGTGACGCGGGGGGCGTCCTCGCGGCGCGCGGCCCGTTCGGCGGCATCGCGCAGGCGCTTGGCCGCCGAAATCCGCACCAGCACCGGGTGGGACTCCACCAGGGCGTCGAGGTCGGCCCGTGCCGCTTCGTCCCAGGGCAGCTCGCGGTGGAGCCGCGCCGGCGTCGCCTCGACGGCGTCCATGTCGCGGGCGAGGGGCAGGATGTGGAAGAGCATGTCGAACAGGGCGTTGCAGACCTCCTGGACGAGGTAGGTCGCGCCCGAGAACCCCATGAACGGCGTGCCGGTGTGGCGCCGGATGATGGCGCCGGGGAACGAGGCCGGGACGAAGATCGCCCGCGCGCCGGCTTCCGCCGCGTACATCCGCTCGTTGAACGAGCCGAATAGCACCAGGGGCGGATTTTTCGCGATCAGGTCGCGGATCGTTCCGTTGTCGGTCTTCTCACCGGCTTTGCGGGACACCGAAAAATGGCAGGGCAGGCCCATCTCGTCTTCGAGGAAGTGGCGCACGCCGCGGGCGTAGGTGTCGCTCGCCACGATGCCGAAGCTCGCCGTCCCGAAGAAGTCCTGGGTCACCGAGCGCCACAAGTCCCAGACCGGCTTGATGGTGGTGTGCTTCTCGCGGTCGATGAACGGCTCGGGGTCGAGGCCGAGGATTTCGCCCAGCGAGCGCAGGAACTGGGTGGTCGAGTGGATGCCGATGGGCGCCTGCAGGTAGGGCCGCTCCAGGGCCTCGCAGAGCAGGCGCCCGAACTCGCGGTAGAGGCAGATGTTGGCGTCCGCGTTCACGAGCTTCGGAACGTCGGCGAGGTGCGAGCCGAGGGGGAACGCAAGGTTGACCTCGGCGCCGATGCCCTCGACGAGGCGGCGGATCTCGGCGAGGTCGGACGGCATGTTGAAGGTGCCGTAGGCCGGACCGATGAGGTTGACGCGGGGGCGCTCGCCGGCCTTGCGCTCGGGCCGAGCCGGGATACCCTTCTTGGCGAAGCGCTTGGCGCCGTATTCCTGCCAGAGCCAGGCCATGGCCCGGTCGGCGGCCTGCCACTGGTCCTCGTCGATGGTGCGCGGCAGGAAGCGCTGGAGGTTGGTGCCCTCCGGGGTGACGCCGCCGCCGATCATCTCGGCGATGGAGCCGGTGACGACCACGCTGGGCTGGCCCGGATCGAGGGTCGAATGCGCCCGCTTCATCGCGGCTTCCGTGCCGTGGCGGCCGAGCTCCTCTTCCGCCAGCCCGGTGACGACGATGGGCAGCTCGTGCGGCGGCAGGGCGTCGGTGTAGTGCAGCACCGAGGTGACGGGCAGGTTCTCGCAGCCCACGGGCCCGTCGATGACGACCTGCAGGCCCTTGATGGCGGTGAAGACGTAGACGGCGCCCCAGTAGCCGCCGGCCCGGTCGTGATCGAGGACGAGCATCAGGCCATCTCCCCGATCGGATCGTGGGCGGGCTTGCCCCGGGGCGCGGCGGCGACGGCCTTGCGCAGCTGCGGCACGTCTTCCCAGATGCCGGCGGCGTGGCCCTCGCCGACGCCCTCGAAGAAGGCCCGCATGGCGTCGAAGCGGGGCCGGTTGCCGATGGCGGCGTTGATGACCTTGGCCAGCGACCCGGCGCCCGCGACGCCCATGAGCGGGCGGGCCGAGATGAGGTTGGTGAAGTACAGGGCCGGGATCGCCAGGGCCTTGGCCTTCTGCACCACCGGTGTGGTGCCGATGGCGAGATCCGGCCGGTACTCCATCATGGCGGCGAGATCGTCTTCGAGGGAGGCGCGGAACCGCACGGTGACGCCGCGCGCCTCGAGCCAGTCGCGGTCGGCCTCGGCATAGGGCGTGCGTGGGCAGGCGGTGCCGACGTAGCGCAGATCCGCGCCGCTCTCGACGAGGAGGCGCCCGACAAGGAGCTCGGAGCCCTCGTAGCCCGACAGGGTGATGCGGCCCCGGATCGGGGTCGCGGCGAGCGCCCCCCGGATCATCGGCAGCAGCCGGTTCTTGGCCGCCTCCACGGTGGCGCGGGGTACGGCGCAAGCCTCGCCGATGCGGTCGAGCCAGTCAGCGGTGCCGTCGTGGCCGACCGGCGCCGAGCCGACGATGGGGCGGCCCGCCATTTGGAACTCGCGGATGGAGGCGGTGTAGAACGGGTGGATCGCCGCCACGGCCGTGCAATCGAGGGCCGCGTAGAGCTCGCGCCATTCGCGGGTGGGGACGACGGGACCGGCGGCGAGGCCCAAGGGTTCGAGGAGGCCGCCGATCACCACGGGGTCGGCGGGGAACATCTCGCCGAGGAGCGCCACCGTGGGCCGCTCGGCCCGGCCCGTGCGGGGCGCCTGCACGGGGCCCTGCTCCGCTTCCGTGCGGGCGAATTTCAGCATGGCGCCGGCGAGCACGTCCTTCGCCTCGGCGTGGGTCGGCACCCCGAAGCCCGGCACGTCGATGCCGATGATGCGGACGCCGTCGATCTGCTTCGGCAGGAGCCGCAGGGGCACGCCCGAGGCGGTGGGCACGCACAGGTTGATCACCACGACGGCGTCGTAATCGGCGGGTTTCGCCACGTCGAACACCGCCTCGCGGATGTCCTCGAACAGCTTGCCGGTGACCAGGGTCTCGGAATTGAACGGCACGTAGCCGACGCTCCGCTTCGCCCCGTAGAAGTGCGAGGTGAAGGTCAGGCCGTAGACGCAGCAGGCCGAGCCCGAGAGGATCGTCGCCGTGCGGCGCATGCGCAGGCCGACGCGCAAGCTCCCGAAGGCCGGGCACATGCTCTGGGGCTGGTCGTGCGGCCCCTGCGGATAGTCTTTTCGCAATTGATCGAGGGTGTCGGACATGCCGGCGGCCTCCGCCGCCGCCCGCATCGTCGCCTTGCCGGAATGGCACCCGAGGCCGTCGCCCTTCGCGGCGGCGAGATTCACCTCGGCCGGAGCCACGATGGGGGCCAGGGTCGAGGCCGGACGATCCTTACGGGCGCGCAGATCGGCGATGTCGAGGGTGACGGCCATGATGCGTCAGACCTCGTCGTAGACGACTTCGAGGGACGGCTTCACCACGTGCGCCCTGCCGCACATGTCCTCGAAGGTGGCGGGCACCAGGGTGACGCCGCGGCCCACGGCCTCGCCCTTGAACAGGCCGAGCAGACCGTCCTGGGACAGCGGGGTCGGGTGGTTGGGGGCCGCGTCGTGGACGTTCTGGGCCAGATCCGCGAACAGCGAGCCCCACGGGCTCTCGGGCCTGCCGATGATCTCGTAGTTCGCGCTCTTCTTGCGGATGTCGTCGTCGGCCGGGATCGAGGCCAGGACCGGGATGCCGACGGCGGCCGCGAACGCCTGGGCCTCGCCGGTGCCGTCGTCCTTGTTGATGACGAGGCCGCCGACGCCGACGTTGCCGCCGAGCTTGCGGAAGTATTCCACCGCCGAGCAGACGTTGTTGGCGACGTAGAGCGACTGCAGGTCGTTGGAGCCGACGACGATGACCTTCTGGCACATGTCGCGGGCGATGGGCAGGCCGAAGCCGCCGCAGACCACGTCGCCGAGGAAGTCGAGCAGCACGTAGTCGAAACCCCATTCGTGGAAGCCGAGTTTTTCGAGGAGTTCGAAGCCGTGGATGATGCCGCGGCCGCCGCAGCCGCGCCCGACCTCCGGCCCGCCGAGCTCCATGGCGTAGACGCCGTCGCGCTTGAAGCAGACGTCGCCGATGGCGACCTGCTCGCCGGCGAGCTTCTTTTTGGTGGACGTCTCGATGATGGTCGGGCAGGCGCGGCCGCCGAACAGCAGAGAGGTGGTGTCGCTCTTAGGGTCGCATCCGATGAGCAGGACCTTCTTGCCCTGCTGGGCCATCATGTAGCTGAGGTTGGCCAGCGTGAACGATTTGCCGATGCCGCCCTTGCCGTAGATCGCGATGATCTGCGTCTCCTTGGTGGCTTTTACCGGCACGGGGTCCGGCTCGATGCCGGCCTCGGCGCGAAGCGCTTCCGATGCCTTCAGGGCGGCGCCGTTCAGCTGCATGTTCATGCGGCACTCCAATCCAGGATCATCTTCAGGCAGGCGGGCTCGCCGAAGGCCGTGCGGTAGGCCTCGGCCGCGTTGGCGGCCGGCTGGCGATGGGTGACGAGACCGTCGAGGGACAGGCGCCCCGACGCAGTGAGCGCCGCGACGGTGGCGAGGTCTTCGGGCTTCCACTGCGCCGCGACCCGGATGCGGGCCTCGCGCAGGAAGGCGGGCGGGAAGGTGAAGGCGAGGGGCGCCTCGTAGAAGCCGGCGAGCACGATCTCGCCGCCGAACCCCAAGCGCCCCATCAGGGTGTCGAGGAGGCTGGCATCGCCGCTGGCGTCGGTGATCGTGGCGTAGTCGCGCCGGGCGTCGGCGTTCGGGTGGAGCACGGCGTAGCCGTCGGCCCCCTCGGCCCGGATGGGATTGGTCTCCCACACCACCGGCGTGCCGCCGGCCGCGACGGTGAGGCGGGCGAGCAGGCGCCCGAGCACGCCGTGCCCGACGATGAGGGAGGGGCCGGACTGGGCGGCGCCCAGCGCGTGCTGCGCCGTCGCCGCCAGGGCGAAGAGGATGCCGCGCTCGCTCAAGGAGGGGTCGAGGGGCACGAGGCGGGCGCCGGCGCTGACGAGGTGCGAGGCGGCGCCCCCGAACAGGCCACGCACGGGCCCGAAGCAGCGCGCGCCCGGCACGAACACGGTCTGTCCGACCGCGACGCCCGATTCCGCACCGGCTTCGATGACCGTGCCGACGGATTCGTAGCCGGGCACCAGGGGGTAGCCCATGCCGGGGAACATCGGCATCCGGCCGGACCAGAGCAGGCGTTCCGTGCCGGTGCTGATGCCGCTCCACCGCACGGCGACCACGGCATCGGCCGGACCGGGAGCGTCGAGGGCGAGGGTGTCGAGGGCGATCCGTTCCGGCTCGTGGAGGACGATGGCACGCGCTTGCATGGTTCTGGCCCTCCCCGTCCCGGGACCGTCGAAGCGCGGCCCGCATGTGTCATCCTAGATAGACACTTTTATTCGTCAAGCATTACTTACACTCTCGGGTGTCTAATCGGGTGGACACGAGGAGCCGGGTCAGGAGGGGACGGCGGGTCTGGATCTCGCGGACCCCGCCGAAGCCGGCCTCGGTGAGAAGCTCCGTCAGCTCGGCGGCCGTGCGGCAGCGGCCGGTGCCCATGGCGAGGAGGTAGAAGCCGAAATAGGCGTCGGCCATGGCCTCGGCCCCGGGCGTGCCGGCCATGGGTTCGGCGATGAGGAGGGTCCCGCCCGTGGGCAGGGCCGCGTGGGCCGCGCGCAGGAGGGCGCGGACCTTGGCGTCGTCGTGGTCGTGGACCACGCGCACGAGGGTGACGAGGTCGGCCCCGCGCGGCAGCGGATCGTCCGGGAACGCGCCGCCGAAGGTTTTTGCACGCGCGCTGAGATCGGCTTCGGCGAACCGCGTGGCCGCCCGCGCCGCCACGGCGGGCAGATCGAACAGCATCAGGCCGAGGCCGGGGGTGTGGCGCGCGGCTTCGCGCAAGAAAGCGCCCTCCCCGCCGCCGACATCGAGGATGCGGCGATGGCCCCGCAGGGGATAGGCGTCGAGGATGTCCCCCGCGATCAGGGCCTGGGACGCGCCCATGAGTTCGCCGTAGGCCGCCACCGACTCCGCGCTCGCGGGATCGCCGCGTGCGGCCTCCGCGTAGGCCCAGTAGCCGGACAGGTTGGTGGGGCCCTCCCCCCGCAGGAGGGCGACGGGGTCGGCGAGATCCGCGTAGAGAAGCGCGTGATGCTCGATCATCGCCGACACCGACGGGTTGCCGATGAGGGCCGCGCCGAGGTCGGCGAGGGTGAAGCGGCCGTCGGGCAGCCGGGCGAGGAGGTCGAGGGCGGCCGCCGCCTTGAGCAGGCGCAGGGCCCGGTCCGGCGCGAGGCCGACGCGCGCGGCCAGGGCCTCGGGCGCAAGGGGGCCGTCGGCGAGGAGGCGGAACAGGTCGAGGCGCACGCAGGCGAACAGGGTCTGCGAGTAGACGAAGCCGGCGCAGAGATCGAACAGCGCCCTCGTGTTCGCCCGGGCGATTTTTCGCGTGAGGGGAAAGCCGGCGGCCCAGCGCTGGAAGCCGGGCCGGGCGATGGTGCGGGTGCGGAAGGCCCGCCACCGCGCCCGCCACGAATCCTTCGACGGCGCGACGTCGCCGGGGAGCTTGTCCACGCCCGCCGCCGCCGTCACCGATGGGGTGGCCATGGTGGGCACCCGCCCGTCAGGCCAGTTCCCGCACGAGACTGGCCGGCAGGAACAGCCGGGTCTGCGCCTCGATCTCGGCCCGGAGCGCGTCGGCGCCCGGGCAGGCCGGAATGACCTCCACGGCCTCGCGGGCGAGGCGTTTGAGGCGGGCGAGGGCCCCGCCCATGCCGAGAAGCGCGGCGGCGTTGGGCCGGCCGAGGGTGGCGTCGCGGCCGACCGGCTTGCCGACTTCCTCCTGGCGGCAGGCGACGTCGCGCAGGTCGTCGGCGACCTGATAGGCCTCGCCGAGGCATTCCCCCAGCAGGCGCCACGGCAGGGCCGGTGCGCCGGCGGCGGCGGCGCCCGTCACCGTCGCGGCGGCGAACAGGGCGCCGGTCTTGGCCTGCTGATACTCGGCCAGCGCCACGTGGGGCTCGGATTCCCAGGCCTGGCCCGCGACGATGCCGTTGGGCGAGCCTACCGCGCGGGCGACGAGGCCGACGAGGGCGGCCAGCCGCCCCGGCGAGCGCGCCGCGCCCCGCGCCAGGGTCTCGAAGGCGGAGACGATGAGGGCGTCGCCGGTCAGGACGGCCAGGGGCTCGCCGAAGGCGGCGTGGACGGAGGGCTGGCCCCGGCGCAGGGGCGCGTCGTCGAAGCACGGCAGGTCGTCGTGGACGAGGGAGGCGCAGTGCAGGAGTTCGATGGCCGCCGCCGCCGCGTCGGAGGCCGCCGGGTCGTCGTCGCCGCAGGCCCGCGCCACGGACAGGCACAGGCGCGGCCGGATGCGGTGGCCGCCGGGGAACACCGCGTAGCGGATCGCCTCAGCGAGGCGCGGTGGGGCGCCGGGGGCCTCCGCGTGGGCGACGGCGGCGTCGAGGGTGCGCTCGATACGACGGTTGGCATCCATCTGACGTCTCTCCCCACCGGTATTGCGAATGTCTCTTCCGCTTGTCGGTTGAAAGTGTCAGATAATATTGACACTCGTCAAGGTGTGGTTTGGGTAACGGAGGGGCGGCGCGTGCGGGTCGTGGTGATCGGGGCGGGGATCGGGGGTTTGGTGGCGGCCCTGCGGCTCGCCCATGCGGGCCTCGACGTCACCGTGCTGGAGCGCGCCGCGCATCCGGGCGGCAAGATGCGCAGCGTGCCCGTCGACGGGCGCGCCGTGGAGGCCGGTCCCACGGTCTTCACCATGCGCTGGGTCCTCGACGAGATCTTTTCGGAGTGCGGCGCGAGCCTCGACGACCGCGTGACCCTCGCCCCGGCGGCGATTCTCGCCCGGCACGCCTGGGGGCCGGACGGCCACCTCGACCTGTTCGCCGATCCGCGCGCCTCCCGCGACGCCATCGCGGCCTTCGCCGGGCCACGCGAAGCCGAGGGCTACGACCGGTTCCGCGCCCGGGCCGCGGCGGTCTACCGAACCCTGGAGGGGCCGTTCATCCGGGGGCAGCGCCCGAGCCCGGTCGCCCTCACCCGCCGAGCCGGCCTGTCGGGCCTGGGCGACCTCTGGCGCATCCAGCCCTTCACCACCCTGTGGTCGGCGCTCGGCGAATACTTCTCCGATCCGCGCCTGCGCCAGCTGTTCGGGCGCTACAGCACCTATTGCGGCGCCTCGCCGTACCGGGCGCCCGCGACCCTGATGCTCGTCGCCCATGTCGAGTCGCAGGGGGTCTGGCACGTGGCGGGCGGCCTGAGCGCCCTGGCCCGGGCGGTGGCGGATCTCGCCGCCGAGTGCGGCGCGCACCTGCGCACCGAGGCTCACGTGGCCCGCATCCTCACCGATCGCACCGGCGTCACCGGCGTGGAACTCGCCGACGGCGAGCGCCTTCCGGCGGACGCTGTGGTCTGCAACGCCGATGCGGCGGCCCTGGCCGACGGGCTCCTCGGCGCAGCGGCGGCCCGGGGTGCCGATCGGGTTCCGCCGGCAGAACGGTCGCTCTCGGCCGTGACCCTGTGCATGAATGCCGAGGCCCAGGGCTTCCCGCTCCTGCGCCACACGGTGTTCTTCTCGGGCGACTACGCCGCCGAGTTCGACGCCATCGCCCGGGGGCGTCTGCCCGCCGACCCCACGGTCTATGTCTGCGCCCAGGACCGGGGCGACGTCGCCCCCGAGGCGCCCGGGTCCGAGCGCCTGCTCTGCCTCATCAACGCGCCGGCGGGCGGCGCCACCCCTTCGGAGATCGCCACATGCACGACCGCCCTGCATCGCCGCCTGGGGGCCTGCGGGCTGAGGCTGACGGACACGCCCGCCACGGTGACGACGGGGCCGGCGGGGTTCGGGAAGCTGTTTCCGGGGACGGGGGGCGCCCTCTATGGCCGGGCCTCGCACGGGTGGATGGCGTCGTTCCGCCGCCCGGGGGCGCGGACGGTGATTCCGGGCCTGTATCTAGCGGGGGGGAGCGTGCATCCGGGGCCGGGGGTGCCGATGGCGGCCCAGTCGGGGCGGCTCGCGGCGGACAGCCTGCTGGCGGAACGGGCCACCGCCCGCGCTTCGACACGCCCGTCGGCCGTGGCGGCTATGTCTGGTGGTACGTCGATGCCCTGAGCGCCGACGGCCGCCAGGGGCTGACCATCATCGCCTTCATCGGCTCCGTGTTCTCGCCCTACTACGCCTGGGACCCGAGCCGCGACCCGTTCCGGCACTGCGCCGTCAACGTCGTCCTCTACGGGGAGCGGTCGAACCGGTTCTGCATGACCGAGCGCGGGCGCCGCGCCGTGTCGCGGGACGCGACGCACCTCGCCATCGGCCCGAGCGATCTCGCCTGGGACGGCACCACCCTCACCATCACCCTCGACGAGGTGACGGCACCGATCCCCTCGCGGGTGCGCGGCACCGTGCGGGTGCGCCCCACGGGCCTCACCCCCGGCCCGTTCACCCTCGACGCCGGGGGCCAGCACCGCTGGTGGCCGATGGCGCCGTCCTCGCCCGTGGAGGTCGCGCTCACCGAGCCGGCGCTGGCCTGGACCGGCACGGCCTATTTCGACACCAATCACGGCGACACGCCCCTGGAGGACGCCTTTTCGGACTGGACCTGGTGCCGGGCCGACCTCACGGACGGAGCCGCGATCCTCTACGACGTGCGGCGGCGCGACGGCACCGTCCAGAACCTGTCCCTGCGCTTCGACGGCACGGGGGCGCCTCGCGACATGGACCCGCCCCGCCCCGCCGCCCTGCCGCCGACCCGCCTGTGGCGCATCCCGCGCGCGACCCGCAGCGACGACGGCGCGGCCCGGGTGGCGCGGACCTTCGAGGACACGCCGTTCTATGCCCGCTCCCTGCTGGAGACGCGGCTGTGCGGGCAGGCCGTGCGCCCGGTCCACGAGAGCCTGTCGCTGGACCGGTTCAGGAACCCCCTGGTGCGCTGGATGCTGCCGTTCCGGATGCCGCGCCCGCTCGGGTGACGCGGGCGTCGACACCTGGCGACGCAGGGGGCTGGCTCACGAATCGCCGGCCTCGGCCTTCGCGCGGGACGCCGCCTCGCGGTCGCGGCGGATACCGCGCTTGAGTGCCACCAGCTGCCAGATCGCCAACCCGAGGGCCACAGCGAAGACGAGGCCGATGTCGAGGGCGGCGAAGAGCGAATCGCTCACGTGACCGCGTGCGGGGCGTCCTCGGGGGCGAAGCCGGACCCCGAAAACGACTCGCGCTCGCGCAGAGTCTCGACGAGGTCGAGGACGCGGGCGATCTGGCCGGGCACGTCCCACCAGGCCGGCCCGGCCGGGACCGGCTCGGCGGCCACGGCTTCCACGAGGAACGCGACCTCGGCCAGGGGCGGCGCGTCGCGTTCCGCCGGGGGCGCGGAGGACGGCGTCAGAGTGGCGCGGGCCAGAAGCACCGCTTTCCGCCGCCCGTCGACGCGGGCGCGGGCGCTCACGGGATCGAGGCCCCGGCGCTCCAGTTCGCGGCCAATCTCGGCGTAGATGAGCCGGGCCGCCCGGATCGCCGGGCGGCAGGTCCGCGGCAGGCCGGAGAGGCCCGCCTCCGACCGGGCATAGAGGAGGTCCGCCGCCGCAAGCAGCCGGGCGACGACCCCCGCCAGGGCCGGGCTCGGGCGCGGGTCGGCCAGGAACCCATCCGGGTCGATCCCGGCTTGTCTCAGCCAGTCGACGGGCAGGTAGAGCCGGCCGGCGCGGGCATCCTCGCCGACATCGCGGGCGATGTTGGTGAACTGCATGGCGACTCCGAGGTCGCAGGCCCGGGCGAGGGTGGCGGGGTCGCGTGACCCCATGATCAGGGTCATCATCGCGCCGACGCTGGCAGCGACCCTGGCCGCGTAGGCGGTGAGCTCGGAGAGCGTCGCGTAGCGCCGGCCCTCTCCGTCCCAGGCCAGCCCCTCGATGAGCGCCATCGGCAGGGCCTGCGGGATGGCGTGGGCGACGACGAGGTCGGCCAGCGCCCGGTCGGCCGGTGCGTCGGCCGGGCGTCCGTCATAGGCGCGGGACAGGCGCGCGGACAGGCGCGCCACGGCTGCATTCCGGGCCGCCGGCGCCACGTCGTCGACGGCGTCGTCGGACAGGCGGCAGAAGGCGTAGAGCCCGTAGGCCGGGCGCCGGACATGGGCCGGCAGGAGGGCGGAGGCGGCAAAGAAGCTGCGCGAGCCCGCCCGGATCGCGGTCCGGCAAGCGGCCCGGTCGGCCGCGTCGGCGTGGGGCGTCGCCCACAGGGGCGGTCGGTCGGGGTCCGGTACGGCCCAGAAGGACGGCCTGACGGCCTCAGGCGAAGACGCGCGCATCCGGCACCACGGAATCGAGGACTCGGGCAGACGACAGGACGCCGGGCAGCCCGGCACCCGGATGGGTGCCGGCCCCGACGAGGAAGAGGTTGCGCACGTTCTCGGACGCGTTGTGCGGCCGGAACCACGCCGATTGCGTCAGCACCGGTTCGAGGCCGAAGCCCGACCCACGAAAACTCAGAAAATCGCTGGCGAAGTCGGCCGGGGTCGTCACTTTCGACGTGACGAGGGAATCCGAGAGTCCCGGCATCACGGTGGCCTCCAGATGCCGGGCGATGGCCTGCCGGTAGGGCTCGGCCAGCGCCGCCCAGTCCTGGCCGCCGTCGAGGTTCGGCACCGGCGACAGCACGTAGAAGGCGTCGTGCCCCGGGGGCGCCAGCAGCGGGTCGGTGGCGGTGGGCCGGTGCAGGTAGAGGCTGAAATCCTGCGCCAGACGCTTCTTCGTGAAGATGTCGTCGATGAGGCCGCGATAGCGCGGACCCATCAGGATGGTGTGGTGGGCGACATCCGGAAATTTCTTGCGCGTACCGAAGTACCAGACGAACAGGCCCATGGAGGAATGGGCGCGCCTGAGCCGCCGGGTATTCCAGCGCTTGGCGGTACCGCCGAGCAAAGTCCCGTAGGTGAAGGCCGAATCGGCATTCGACACGACGATGGCGGCCGGAATCGTTTCGCCGTCCGCCAGGGTGACCCCCGTGGCCTTGCCGCCGGTTACGGCAATCCGGGCGACGTCGGCGCCGTAGCGCAGCGTTCCGCCCTGCCCCCGGATGAGGTCGCACAGGCCGTCGACGAGGCGGCCGGTGCCGCCCATGGCGAAGTGGACGCCCCAGCGCCGTTCCAGGTGGGCGATGAGGCAGTAGATCGCGCTCGCCCGGAACGGGCTGCCGCCGATGAGGAGCGGGTGGAAGGAGAAGATCGTCCGCAGGCGCTCGTCGCGGATGTAGCGCGCCACGAGGTCGTAGACCGAGCGGTGGCCGCCGAGCCGCAGCAGGCTCGGCATGATCCGCAGCATGTCGGTGACCGATGAGAACGGCACGTGGCCGAGTTCCTCGAACCCGACCCGGCAGATCGCCTCGGAGCGGGCCATGAAGGCCTCGTAGCCGGCGACATCCTGGGGCGAGAACCTCTCCACCTCCGCCCGCATGGCGGCGACGTCGCCCCCGTAGTCGAAGGTGGCGCCGTCGTCGAAGCGGATGCGGTAGAACGGCCGCATGGGAGCGAGGGTCACATCCGCGTCCATCCGGCGGCCGCACAGGCGCCACAGCTCCTCGAACAGGAACGGCGCCGTGACGATGGTGGGGCCGGCGTCGAAGGTGAAGCCGTCCTGGCGGTGGACGCGGGCGCGGCCGCCGGGCTGCTCCAGGCGCTCCAGCACCGTCACGCGGTAGCCCCGGGCGCCGAGGCGGATCGCCGCCGCCAGACCGCCGAAGCCGGAGCCGATCACCACCGCGTGCGGGCGCGGATCGGGGCTCGTCACGGGGGTCGGCATGTCGGCGAGTGTCAACATAAAATGACACTAATCCGCGTCCGCGGGGGGGCGCAAGCGCTGTTTTAGGCCTCTGCCGCGGCGCGGGCCGGACTGAGCTGGCGGATGATCCCGGCGACGGCCTCCGGCGCCTCCTCGTGGGCGAGGTGGCCGAGGTTGCGCAGCAATTCGACCCGCGCGTGGGGCAGGCGCTTTTGCAGGGCGAAGGCGGTGTCGGGCGAGATCGCCCGGTCGGCGCCGCCCACCACCAGGGTCGTCGGCACGGTGAGCCGGGAGATGGCGCGGTCCAGGGCCGCCAGATCCCAGTTCGCCATCATGCCGAGCGCCCCGGCGACGTGGCCGGGGCAGCGGAACAGGCGCCGGTAGAGGTCGAGTCCCTGGGCGTCGAGGCGCGAGCCGGTGCCACGGATGAGGCGCTCCACCGCCGGGCGGTCGGCGGTCCAGGCGAAGATTCGCGGCGTCACCGAATTGAGGAACAGCATCCGGGCGAGACTCGGGAACAGCACGGATGCGAGGCCGGGAAACGGCGTCAACGCCCCGTTGAGGGCGACGAGGTGGCGGGGGGCGAGGCCGTCGAGGCAGAGCCGGACGAGGAGCGCGGCCCCGGCCGAGTGGCCGACCACCACCTCCGGCGCCAGTTCGAGGGTGGAGAGGAGATCGCCGACCGCCGCCGCCATGCCGGGCAGGGACAGGCGGTTCGATGGCAGCGGATCGGTGAAGCCGTGGCCGGGCAGATCCGGCGCCACCACGAAGAAATCCTGCGCCAGCAGGGGCGCGAGGCCGCGCCAGGAATGGGTCGCCGCGCCGGTGCCGTGCAGGAGCAGGAGCGCGGGGGCGTCCCGGTTCCCGAAGGTCTGGACGTGCCAGGTCAGGCCGGAGGCTTCGACGAAGCGGCTGGCGTCGCGGTGGGGCCAGTCCGCGCCTTCACGCTCGAAGGCGGGTCGGTCGCTCGGCGCGGGCATGGTCGCTCCCTCAGGTGGCCGCCCGGATGGCGGCGCTCATCGCCCCCGCATCGGCGTAGGGCAAGGGGAGGTAGCGCGCGCCCATGGCCTCGGCGAGGCGGCGGGCGGTGTCCTGCGGCCGGGCGGCGGTGTCGATGAGGATGGTGCGGATGCCACCCGTGCGTAAGGCCGTGGCGGCGCAGAGCGCATCCGCCCCCGCCTGCGCCCGGCCGGCGACGCCCGAGCGGGCGACGTTGGCGCGCCCGTCGGTGAGCACCACCACCACCGGCGTGCCCCCGCCCCGGTGCACGGTGCGGGCGAGCTCCGCCGCCGCGTCGAGGCCGGCGGCCAGCGGCGTGCCCCCGCCGCCCGGAAGGGCGTTGAGTCCGCGCCGGGCCCGGGCCAGTGCGCGGGTGGGCGGCAGGATGAGGTCGGCGCGCGTCCCGCGAAACGCCAGGACGGCGACGCGGTCGCGGCGGGTGTAGGCCTCGGCGAGCAGCAGCTCGACGGCGCCCTTGGCCTCGGCGAGGCGCTCCAGGGCGGCCGAGCCCGAGGCGTCGACGGCGAAGATCGTCGTGGTCTGCGTGCGCTGGACGAAGCGGGCGATGCGCAGGTCCTCCGGCCGGATCCGGATGCGCCGGGGCTCGCCCTCCCTCTGGCGCAGGCGCTGCCAGGGGACGGCGGCGCGCAGGGTCTCGACGAGGGCGAGGCGCCCGTGGCGCGGATCGCCGGCGCGCGCGCTCAGGGGCCGACCGGCGTGGCGCGCGGCGGCGGCGACGCCCGCCTTGCCGGCGCGGGGCAGGCGCGGGCGGGCCCCGGCCGCGAGGAGCCCGGCGAGGAGGCCGGGCGGCAGGGCGCTGCGCGCGGCCTCGACCATGCGCTCGTCGAGGGGGGCGGGATCGTGCGCGTCCTGTCCGGCACTGGAGTCCGGTTCGGGGGCCGTCTCCGTCTCCGGCTCGGGCGTCTCTTCTTCGGGGGCCTGCGCGGGCATCCGCGTCGCCCGCGGGCCGAGGACGAGGCGGGCGGCCAGGACGGTGTCGCCCTCGCCCGGAGCATCGCGCCCGGCGAGACGGGCCAGCAGCCGCGCGACCCGGGCGGCCAGGAGCGGCCCGCGCAGCGAGACCACGCCGAGCGCGTCGGCGGCCTGGCACAGGGCGGCGAGGGCGTCCTCGGCCGGCGGGCCGGTCTCCGCGACGGGGGACGGTTCCTCCGGCGTGACCGCGTCGCGCCAGGGGATGTCCGTGAGGTCGATGTGGAAGGCAAGGCGGTCGGCGAGGGCGTCGGGTACGCGCTCGTCCTCGCCCTGGCCCTCGTCGAGGAGGATCACCCCGAGGCGGGCCGGGCGGCATTGGCCGACGCCGTCGCGCTCCACCCGCACGGTGCCGTCGTCGAGGACGGCGGCGAGGCGGGCCGCGAGGCCGGGCGACAGGCGCTCAGCCATGGGCACCACGAGCAGCCCGCCATCGGTCTCGGCCAACAGCCCGGTCTCGGCGACGGGACGTCCCGCCGCGAGGGTGGCGGGCAGGTCGAGGCCGCCGAGCAGGCGCGCATCGGTGATGCTGCCCGGCATCCGCCGGATCGGCCGCCCCGCCGGCCGGGCGTTCTGCAGGACCGCGAGCCAGGCGTCGCGCACCGGCCCCGCCCCGGCGCGCACGACCACACCGCCGATCCCGTGCGGATCGGCCGCCGCGAGGCGCGCCACCAGCACCGCGTCGGCCCAGGTGGTCACGCGGCGAAGACCTCCGCCACGGCCCGCGCCACCCGTGCGGTGGAGCCGGATTCGTCGAGCGGGTTGCGGCGCAGGCGATGGCGCAGGCAGGCGGGTGCGATGCGGGCGAGGTGGTCGATGCCGACGGTGTCGGCGGCCTCGAGGGCCGCGAGCGCCCGGCCCGTGCGCATGAGGGTGAGTTCGCCGCGCAGGCCGTCGGTGCCGAGGGCGAGGCACAGGCGCGCAGCCGCCTCCAGGGTGGCGTCCGGCACGGTGAGCGAGGGCAGGTACGCGCGGGCGCGGTTGAGGGTCTGGCGGATCGTGGCGTCGGCCTCGGCATAGGCGGCGCAGAACGCCTCCGGGTCGCGCTCGTAGGCGTCGCGCCGGCGCACCACGTCGATGCGGGTGGGGAGATCCGTCGGCGTCGTCACCTCGACGGCGAGGCCGAAGCGGTCGAGGAGCTGGGGCCGCAACTCGCCCTCCTCCGGGTTGCCGCTGCCCACCAGCACGAAGCGGGCGGGATGGCGGATGCTGAGGCCCTCGCGCTCGACGGTGTTCACGCCCGACGCCGCCACATCGAGGAGGAGGTCGACGAGGTGGTCGTCGAGGAGGTTGACCTCGTCGATGTAGAGGAAGCCCCGGTTGGCCCGGGCCAGCAGCCCCGGCTCGAACGCCTTCTGCCCGTGGGCGAGCGCCCGTTCGAGGTCGAGGGCGCCGACCACCCGGTCCTCGGTGGCGCCGAGGGGCAGGTCCACCACCGGCACCGGGACGCTGTGAGCCTCGAGGCCGCCGGCGTGGTCGCGGCAGCGGTGGCAGAGATCGCCCGGCCGGGCGGGATCGCAGGCATAGGGGCAGCCGACCACCGCCCGCATGGGCGGCAGCAGGGCGGCGAGGCCCCGGATCGCCGTGGACTTGCCCGTGCCGCGATCGCCGAAGACGAGGACGCCGCCGACGGACGGGTCCACGGCCGCGATGAGCAGCGCCTGGCGCATCTCGTCCTGGCCGACGATGGCCGAGAACGGGAAGGTCGGGGCCGCCGCGCGCGGAGTCGTGGGCGCGTGGGCGGCGCCGTTCGGCTTCGGCCGCGGGGGGCGTCCTTCCGTCCGAATCGCGTCGGGCTTCGCGTTGAGGGGCGAGACGGAGGCCGGTTCACGGGACATCGCGTGGGTCGATCCGTTGACGATCATAGGGCTGCCCCTTTGTCTCGACGCGTCGTGCGCCTCCTCCCCGCGAGGGCGGAGACCCTACTCCGCCGCCGCGCGCTCGACGCCCATCCGACCCCAGATGGCGCTGAGCGCGTCCACCAGATGGTCGATGTCGGCATCCGTGTGGAGCGGCGACGGGGTGATGCGCAGGCGCTCGGTGCCGCGCGGGACCGTGGGGTAGTTGATCGGCTGGACGTAGATGCCGAACTCGTCGAGAAGGGTGTCGCTGATCGCCTTGCACAGCACGGGGTCGCAGACCATGACCGGCACGATGTGGCTGTCGTTGGTCAGGTACGGGATGCCGGCCGCATCCAGGCGCGCGCGGACGGCGGCGACGCGCTCCTGGTGCCGGGCCCGCTCGGTGCCGCTGGCCTTGAGGTGGCGGATGCTGGCGGCCGCGCCCGCCGCCACGGCGGGGGGCAGCGAGGTCGTGAAGATGAAGCCCGAGGCGAAGCTGCGGACGAAGTCGCAGAGCTTGGCCGAGGCGGTGATGTAGCCGCCATGCACCGCGAACGCCTTGCCGAGCGTCCCCTCAATGACGTCGAGGCGGTGGGCGAGGCCGTCGCGCTCGGAGATGCCGCCGCCGCGCTGCCCGTAGAGGCCGACGGCGTGGACCTCGTCGAGGTAGGTGAGCGCGCCGTGGGCTTCCGCCACGTCGCAGATCTCCGCGATGGGGGCGATGTCGCCGTCCATGGAGTAGACCGATTCGAAGGCCACGAGCTTCGGGCGCGACGGATCGACGAGGCGCAGCTTGCGGTCGAGGTCCTCCGGATCGTTGTGACGGAAGATGTGGCGCTCGGCCCGGCTCGCCTTGATGCCCTCGATCATCGAGGCGTGGTTCTCCGCGTCCGAGAACACGGCGCAGTTCGGCAGCTTGCCCGCGAGGGTGCCGAGCGCCGCCCAGTTCGAGACGTAGCCGGAGGTGAACAGGAGCGCGGCCTCCTTGCCGTGGAGGTCGGCCAGCTCCTGCTCCAGCAGCACGTGGTAGTGGTTGGTGCCGGAAATGTTGCGGGTGCCGCCGGCCCCGGCGCCGCAGCGGTCGAGGGCCTCGTGCATGGCGCCGAGCACCGCCGGGTGCTGACCCATGCCGAGATAGTCGTTGGAACACCACACGGTCACCGGCCGGGTGCCGCCGGGGCTGTGATGGGTGGCGTGGGGGAAGCGGCCGTTGTGGCGCTCCAGGTCGGTGAACACGCGGTAGCGGCCCTCGCGGTGGAGGCCGTTGAGCTCGGCGGCGAAGAAGTCTTCGTAGTTCATGCCTGTCCCCTTCCCGTTTTTATGGTGGTCTTTGCGATCGTGACGTTCAGCCTACGGTTTCGCGCGCCTCCCGCCCCCTTGCGGGCAGGGGCGGTGCCGGGGCGGTCGCGCCATACTCGGCCCCACCTGCTCCGCGGGAGGGCGAAGCGAGCACGTCGGTCCCCTTCCCCGGCAGGCTCCAGGCCCACAGGGCGGCCGAAGGCAGCGGCAGCATGAGGAAGCCGTGCTCCAGGGTGGCGAGGGCCATCAGGGTGGTGACGATGGTGAAGCCGACGCGTTCGTGGGCGTCGAGTCCCTCCCCGAGGGCGGCCCCGGCCAGCCACGCGGTGCCGAGGCCGGCCAGGACGACGGAGACGGGGAACAGCGGGTTCATCGCCCGGTTGCGCAGGAAGCCGGCGAGGTAGGCGAGGTGTGCCGGCAGGAACTCGGCGTTGAGGTTGCGCACGCCGAGGAACATGTTGAGCCGGGCCGAGAGATTCATGGCGGCCAGGATGAGGTAGGTCCACAGGGCGAAGCGGTTGGGGCCGCCCCAGGTCAGCCACAGGATCGCCAGGCCGCCGGCGATGATGGCCGCCTCGTGCCACAGGCTGGTGGCGAGCGCCGCCCGGAAGCGGGCGAAGCCCCGGGCGCCCGGCGGACACGCCTGCGTGCGCGGCCCGGAGACGAAGCCCATGTAGTAGCTCATCTCCTGCCAGCCCCAGACCAAGAGCGCGCCGGTGAAGGCGGTGTAGGCCCCCGCCTCGCTGGTGTCCGCGGCGCTGGCGCCGATGGCCCACAGGGCCCCGGCCAGCACCAGGGTGCCGCCCGCCATGCTCCAGGGATGGGTGGCACGCGGGCGGTGATCGAGCAGGATGATGAGCCCGGTGGAGAACCACCAGATCACCACCGCGTAGAGGGCGGGGACGGCGTGGGCGGCCATCGCCCTACCAGACCGGCTCGAGGCGGATTTCGGCGGGCATCGGGTTGTCGAGGGTCGGCAGCGCGTAGAGCCTGGCGAAGTTCACCGCCGAGGCCGCGATCCAGGCGCCGTGCTTGAGCCTGCCCATCAGCCCGCCCTGCGCCTTGGCGTCGGCGATGCCGTTGGAGCAGGCGAGCAGCCGGTCGAGGGCCCGCTTGAATTTCGGGTTCTCGAGGTCGAGGGTCAGCGGGAAGGTCTGCTTCGAAATCTCCGAGGTGATGCGGAAGACCTTGAAGTCGTAGTCGGTCGGATCGACGCCGAGGGCCTTGTGGAAGGCCGGTCGGCAATGGTCGCGGACATACATGGTCGCGAACACGGCGAGCAGGAAGAACTTGATCCAGTAGCGGTTCAGGCCCGAGGTGAGCTTCGGGTTGGCGCGCATGAGCAGGGCGAAGGCCTCGCCGTGGCGGAACTCGTCGTTGCACCACTTCTCGAACCATTTGAAGATCGGGTGGAAGCGCCGCTCCGGATGGCGCTCAAGCTCGCGAAAGATGGTGATGTAGCGGGCGTAGCCGATCTTCTCCGAGAGGTAGGTGGCGTAGAAGATGAACTTCGGCCGGAAGAAGGTGTACTTCTTCGACTTCGTCAGGAAGCCTAAGTCCACGCCGATGCCGAAATCCTTCAGCACGTCGTTGATGAACCCGGCATGGCGGGCCTCGTCGCGGCTCATGAAGCCGAACAGCTCGCGGATGTCGGGGTTTTTGGCGCGCTTTCGCATCTCGGCGTAGAGCACGCAGCCCGAGAATTCGGCGGTGATGGACGAGACCAGAAAGTCCATGAACTCCTTGCGCAGCTCCGGGTCGAGGCCGGACATGTCGGCGTCGAAATCGGAATTGCGGGTGAAGTGGCGCTTGTTCGGGTCGTCGCGCAGCTCGGCGATGAGCTTGTCCCAGTCCTGGCGCACGGGCTCGACGTCGGTGCGGTCGAGCTCCGCGAAATCGGTGGTGTAGAAGCGCGGCGACAGGAAGGTGGTCTCGTGCGCGGCCTTGGTGCCCTCGTTCATCGGGAGTTTGGGCTTCACGGTCTGATGCTGGATCGAGACGGTCACAGGCGCCTCCTCTCGGAAAAGCTGACTTCGTAGAGTTCAGTGAGTTCGAGGTGGCCGGCGAGCTTGGTCCAGAGCCGCTCCAGGCGCCCGGCCCGGATCACCGTGGCGGTGCGGCGCACCATGAGCCGCTCGCCGTATGGGACGCTCACGGGGGAATCGTGGACCAGGACCTCGTCGCCGGGCTCGATGTCGAAATCGGCGTCGAGGGTGACGTGGGCGTGGAGGCTCTCGGGCGTCTGCTCGATCTCCACGGTGCAGGGCACCTCGACGGTGGTGCGGCCGTTCAGCCAGGCGATCATCGGGCGGCTCCGGGCTCAGGCAGGAGTCGCGCGAATGCGACGAAGTTCGAGGGGCCGAAGGCACCGAGATTGACCGCGCGGCCGGTGAGCTCGTCGTCGAGCTGCAGGCTGCCATCGTCGAAATGGGTGAGGCGGAACGGCGCCTCCCGGCCGAGGCCGGCCCGTAGGCGGGCTTGGCCGAAGCCCCGCAGGGTGGCGCGCATGAAGTTGTCCTGGCCCGGCTCGACGGTGGCGACGAGGGTGCCCCGCGCCGCGTCGCGCAGGAGGATCGCGCCGTCCGGCCGGTCCTCGGCGGTGAGGCGCAGGGTGCGGACGGGTTGGGCCGGGGGCATCCGCGTGAGGCCGACGCCCTCGTGCCGGGCGAGGCCGACGGTGCCGAGGGCGAAGGCGATGAGGAGGCCGGCGCCGACGGGAAACCAGGTCTCCTTGCCGAAGGGGGCGTTCAGCGTGCGTCCGCTCATGGGACTCTCCTTCAGCTGGCGGTGGCGAGGCGCGGACCGCGCGCGCGGGGCCGGATCACCGGGTTTGCGGCCTCTTCGTCGACCTCGCGGGCGGCCGAGAGGGCGCGGGCGAGGATCGCCGCGACGGAGGCCGCGTCGGGCACCGAGCGCATCATCGGTTCGGGGCGCGTCACGTGCCAGGGCCGGGCATGGGGCCAGAGGTGGAGATAGGCGACGCGGTTCCCGGGCTTCACCGCGAGGGCGAGGTCGCCGCTGCCGTCGGAGAAATGCCGGCAGCCGGCCCCGTCAACGAGGCCGAAGGGCAGGTTCAGGGTCATCGGCAGGGCGATGCCGACCCGCATCACCACCCGGCGGTTGGTGATGGTGTAGGTGGTCGAGCGCGCCGAGAGCCAGCCGAGGAGGCAGAGCAGGCCGACGGCGCCGGCGCCGATGGCGAGGGTCGGGCCGGCGGCGAGGGCGGCCTCGACGGGGCGGCCTTCGGCGGCGAGGGGCACGGCCGCCCAGAGGGCCAGTCCGGCGAACCACAGGCCGACGAGGCGGACGTGGAGAGCGCGGAGCGCGATGGCGAAGCCGCCTGGGCGGCCCTGCCAGAGGATGTGCTCGCCGGCGGGCAGGGGGGCCGGCAGGCCGGGCGGTGCGTCGAATCGGTTGGCGGGGACGCCGTGGGGCGGTTTGCGGGCTCGGGTCACAGGAACGCCTCCTGACGGGCGGGGGTGGCGTAGAGGGTGCCGGCCCCGAAGAAGGCCATGATCCGCTCCTCCTCGTAGAGGGTCACGGAATCCGGGTCCTTGTGGGCGGGGATGTCGGCGAACTGGTGGGCCAGCAGGGCCTCGGTCTTCACGGTCCGCGAGAAGCGGCCCGTGCGGCAGAAGGTGTTGGGCATCAGCACCCGCCGGCCGCCGGCGCCGAGCTCGACCTCGTAGTAGCGCACCATGGACTCGCCGCGGTCGACCCACAGGTCGGAGACGGTGCCGGCCGGCTGGCGGTCGGCGCCGAACACGGTCATGCCGATGGGGTTGGGGCCGTCCTCGTGGACGACGAAGTGCTCGGCCACCCGCAGGGGGACGATGCGCTTGTCGCCGTCCCAGGTGCGGTCGTGGGAATCGTCGCGGTCGGCGAACGAACCGGGGCCGATCTGGTCGTGCAGCCCGTCGGTGTCGGGCTCCAGGGGGGCGCCCGGCCAGACCTCGTGCTTGTGGCCGCGGTAGTTCCAGGTGTTGGGACCCTCGTGCGGCGGCGCGCTCTTCACCTCGCCGTTGGAGAGGTGGAAGAACTTCGGCGTCGGGATCAGGATCGGATCGGGCATGGCGCGCCGGCCGGTCAGGCCCTCGGCCTCCAGGGGGTAGCCCTCGCGGCGGTCCTCGCGGCGCAGGTAGAAGATCAGGCCGGCGAAGAAGATCCAGAAAGCGTAGAGCACCACCTGCGCGACATCGACGTAACCCGTGATTTCACCTCTCGACATGGCGTGTCTCCCGGTTCTCAGACGGATGGGTTGGGCAGGGTGTGGATCGGCGCGGCGCGGCGCCGGCCGGCGGGGTCGCGCACCAGGGGGCCGATGGCGACGAGGGTCGCGAACAGCAGGGCGATCTCGAGGTGGTAGACCATGAGATAGCCGGTGGAGGGCTGGTTCATCCCCTCCCCCAGGGCGCCGGAGGTGGCGAGGTACGAGCCGAGGTCGCGCAGGATGCCGCTCGCCGCGATGGCGACGCCGGCGGCACTCGCCTGCACCGCGCCCCAGGCGCCGAGGGCCAGGCCCGTCTCCTCCGGGCCGGCCTTGGCCATGGAGGCCGTGAGGGTGCCGTGGGCGAACAGGCCGCCGCCGAGGCCGATGAGGGTGACGCCGAGGGCGAAGAGCGGGATGGAATCGAGGGGCGCGGCGAAGATCACCGCCGAGAAGGCGAGGATGCCGGTGCCGGTGCCGGCCGCCGCCACCCGGAAGGCGTCGCCGCCCCGGCCGAGCCAGCGCGCGGCCAGGAGCAGGCCGAGTCCGCCGCCGGCCGCCAGCATGGCGGTGAGCGCCGTGGTGGCCGCCACGGGCAGGTGCAGGATCTGCCCGCCATAGGGTTCGAGCAGGATGTCCTGCATGGAGAAGGCGGCGGTGCCGAGCCCGGTGGCGACGAGGCGCCGGCGGGCGAGGCCGCTGTTGGCGTAGGCGGCCCAGGATTGCGAGAAGGTCTGGCGTGGGGCGTGCCGGTCGGTGCGCGACGGATCGCGCGCCTCCTGCTTCCACAGGGCGATGCCGTTGAGCACGACGGTGACCACGGCCGCGCCCTGGATCACCTTGATGAGGCGCAGCGCCGAGAAGTCGGCGAGCAGCAGGCCGAACACCACGGCGCTGACCAGCATGCCGGCGAGCAGCATCACGCAGAGCAGCGCCACCACCTTCGGCCGGACATGGGCGGGCGCGAGGTCGGTCGCCAGCGCCAGGCCCACGGTCTGGGTGGTGTGGAGGCCGGCGCCGACGAGGACGAAGGCCAGGGCCGCCGCGACATGGCCCGGCCAGGTCGGCCCGGTGGTGTCGCCCGAGAGGATCAGGAGGGCGAACGGCATGATCGCGAGCCCGCCGAACTGCAGCAGGGTGCCGAACCAGATGTAGGGCACCCGGCGCCAGCCCAGCACCGAGCGGTGGGTGTCGGAGCGGAAGCCCACGAGCGCCCGGAACGGCGCGAAGATCAGGGGCAGGGACAGCATCACGGCGACGATCCAGGCCGGCACTTCGAGCTCGACGATCATCACCCGGTTGAGGGTGCCGATGAGGAGCACGGCGGCCATGCCGACGGTGACCTGGAACAGGGCGAGGCGCAGCAGGCGCCCCAGGGGCAGCTCGGCGGTGGCGGCATCCGCGAAGGGCAGGATGCCGGGTCCGAGCCGCATGAGGCCCCGGGCCACGGTGTCGCCGAGGCGGATCATGGCGCCCCCCTCCCCGGCGCCGTGCGGACGAGTTCGAAGGCCTGGGACAGGTAGAAGCCGCTGTTGACCCGGTGCGTTCGGGCGAGGGCGAATCCGGAGAGCACCGGTTCGGCGGCCACCCGGCGGCGCAGGGTCGCGTCCGCCACCGGCACGATGGCCGGGGCCCGGTCGGCCCGGGGGAAGGCGCGGCCGGCCCAGTGCATGAGGGTCAGGAGCGGCGTGCGCGGCGCCACGGTGAACACCAGGGAGCCGTCGGTGCGCAGGGAGAGTTCGGCGAGCGCCCGGACGATGTCGGGGGTGGCGTAGTGGATCAGGGAATCCATCGCCACCACGTGGTCGAAGCGGCCGAGCCAGGGATCGAGCATGTCGCCGACGCGAAAGTCGATGCGGGCGGCTTCGGGACGCTCGGCGAGGCGCTCGCGGGCGAGGCCGACGAGGGTCGGCGAGACGTCGATGGCCACCACCTCGGCGCCGCGGCGGGCCGCCTCGATGCTGAGCGCCCCGGTGCCGCAGCCGGCGTCGAGGACGCGCTTGCCGGTGAGATCGCCGGGCAGCCACGACAGGAGGTTGTCCCGCATGGCGTCGCGCCCGGCCCGCACGGTGGCGCGGATTTTCGACACCGGCGCGTCGGAGGTCAAGCGCGCCCAGGCGTCGACCGCCGTGCGGTCGAAGTAGTGGGTCAGTTGTCCGCGGCGCTCGGCGTAGGTGGTGCTCGTCATGGCGCTCACCCTCAATCGAATCCCAAAAATTCGAACAGGTCGCGGTCCTTCATCGGGAGCGCAGCCAGCGGCTTGCCGCCGGCCCAGAGATGGGCGGCGAGGCGCATGTACTCGTCGGTGACGGCGACGAGTTCGGGCGTCGGTTCCATCTCGAACAGGGTCGACTTCTTGAGGCGGGAGCGGCGCACCACGTCGAGGTCGGGGAAGTGCGCGATGCGCTCCAGGCCGACGGCGGCGTTGAAGCGGTCGATCTCGTCGGTCTTGGCCGAGCGGTTGGCGATGACGCCGCCCAGCCGCACGTTGTAGTTCTTGGACTTCGCGTGGATTGCCGCGACGATGCGGTTCATGGCGAAGATCGAGTCGAAGTCGTTGGCCGTGACGATGAGCGCCTGGTCGGCGTGCTGGAGCGGCGAGGCGAAGCCGCCGCAGACCACGTCGCCGAGCACGTCGAAGATGACGACGTCGGTGTCCTCGAGGAGGTGATGCTCTTTCAGGAGCTTGACGGTTTGGCCGACGACGTAGCCGCCGCAGCCCGTCCCGGCGGGCGGGCCGCCGGCCTCGACGCACATGACGCCGTTGTAGCCCTCCGCCACGAAGTCCTCGATGCGCAGTTCCTCGGAGTGGAATTGCACCGCCTCCAGGGCATCGATCACCGTGGGGGCGAGGCGCTTCGTCAGGGTGAAGGTCGAATCGTGCTTCGGGTCGCAGCCGATCTGCAGGACGCGTTTTCCCAGCTTCGAGAATGCCACCGACAGGTTCGACGAGGTGGTGGACTTGCCGATGCCGCCCTTGCCGTAGACGGCGAACACCTTGGCGGTGCCGATCTTGAGGGTCGGGTCGAGTTCGACCTGGACGCTCCCTTCGGGCTGCCGCGGCGCTTGGGGCTGCCGCGACGCGACCGGGTTCCGGATGGCGATGTTCATGCTGCGACCCCTGCGGTGATGCCTTCGAGGCGGTCTTCGAGCTCGTCGCCGGCCTCGCGGAGGGCGTCGAGCATGGCGGCGTCGGGCTGCCAGAAGCCGCGTTCGTGTGCCTCGATCAGGCGGTTGGCGACCTTTGCCGAGGCGGTCGGGTTGAGGGCCGCCATGCGCTCGCGCATGGCCGGATCGAGGACGAAGGTGGCGGTGATCTCGCGGTAGACCCACGGATCGACCTGCGCCGTGGTGGCCGACCAGCCCATGGTGTTGGTGACGTGGGTCTCGATCTGGCGCACGCCCTCGTAGCCGTGGGCGAGCATGCCCTCGTACCATTTCGGGTTGAGGATGCGGGTGCGGGTCTCGAGGGCGACCTGCTCGGTGAGGGAGCGGACGCAACCCTCGCCCCGGGTCTGGTCGCCGATGTAGACCGGGGCCTCGATCCCGCCCTTGGCCCGCTTCACCGCCCGGCTGATGCCGCCCAGCGTGTCGAAGTAATGGTCCACGGTGGTGACGCCGAGTTCCACGGAATCGAGGTTCTGGTAGGCGAGGTCGACGTCGGCGAGGACGCTCTTCAGGAGCGCGGAACGCTGCACCGGGCGCCCGTCGCGGCCGTAGGCGAAGCCCTTGCGGCGGGAATAGGTCTCGGCGAGTTCGTCCTCGGCGTCCCAGCGGCCGTTCTCCACGAGGTGGTTGACGTTGGAGCCGTAGGCGCCCTCGGCGTTGCCGAAGACCCGGAGGGCCGCCGTCTCGAAGTCGCCGCCGTGGACGCGTTGGTATTCGAGGGTGTGGAGGCGGACGAAGTTCTGCTCCACCGGCTCGTCGGCCGAGGCCGCGAGCAGGCAGGCCTCGGCCAGCAGCTTGATCTGCAGGGGCAGCAGATCGCGAAAGATGCCCGAGAGGGTGACCACCACGTCGATGCGCGGCCGGCCGAGGTCTTCGAGGGCGATGAGTTCGGCACCGGCGAGGCGGCCGTAGCCGTCGAAGCGGGGCCGGGTGCCCAGCAGCGCCAGGACCTGGGCGATGGGGCCGCCCTCGTTCTTGAGGTTGTCGGTGCCCCACAGCACGATGGCGACGGAGCGCGGCAGGGGCAGGCCGTCGGCCCGGTGGCGATCGAGGAGGCGCTGGGCCTGGGCGGCGCCGTCCTGAACCGCGAAGGCGCTGGGGATGCGGAAGGGGTCGAAGCCGTGGAGGTTGCGCCCCGTCGGCAGGATCGCCGGGGTCCGCAGGAGGTCGCCGCCGGGGGCGGGGCGGATGAAGCGGGCATCGAGCGCCCGCAGGAGGGCGGGGATCTCGTGGTCCTGTCCGAGCAGGGCGTCGGTGGCCCCGAGCTCGCGCAGGATGGCGAGGTCGGCGGCCCTCGGCACCGGGCCGCCGGCCTTGAGGGCGGCTTCCGGGCTCGCCCCCGCCACCAGGGCGGCGACGCTGTCGCGCGCCAGCCGGACCCCGTGGGCGGAATCGGCCATGCTGAGCAGCATGTCGATCCGCGCTTCGGACGAGAGCGGCGCGCCGACCACGTGGAGCCCGTGCGGGATCAGGGTGTATTCGAGTTCCAGGACCGCGCGGCCGATGCGGGCGATCTCGGCCCCGGCCTCGTCCCAGGCGGGTTCGGCCGGGGCGAGTTCGACCAGGGCGGCCTGAGCCTGGACCAGGGTGGCGAGGTCGGCCCGCTCGCGGTGCGCGTCTGGGTCCAGGCCGCGCCAGCGCTCGATGGAGGCCTTGAGGTCGACGAGGCCGCGATAGAGCCCCGCATGGGCAATGGGCGGGGTGAGATAGCTGACGAGGGTCGCGGCCGAGCGGCGCTTGGCGAGCGCCCCCTCGGAGGGGTTGTTGGCGGCGTAGAGGTAGATGTTCGGCACGTCGCCGATGAGCCGGTCGGGCCAGTCCGCCGCCGAGAGGCCGGTCTGGCGGCCGGGCATGAATTCGAGGGCCCCGTGCGTGCCGAAATGGATCAGCGCGTGGGCTTTGAAGTCTTCCCGCAGCCAGCGGTAGAAGGCGCAGAAGGCGTGGGTCGGGGCGAACCCCTTCTCGAACAGGAGCCGCATCGGGTCGCCCTCGTAGCCGAAGGCGGGCTGGATGCCGACGAAGACGTTGCCGAACTGGGCGCCGAGCACGAAGATCGACGCGCCGTCCGATTGCTGGCGGCCCGGGGCCGGGCCCCACTGTGCCTCGATCTCGGCGAGGTAGCGCTCGCGCCGCACGTGGGTGTCGGTGGGGATGCGGGTGTGGACGTTGGCGGTGGCCCCGAACCGGGCGGCGTTGCCGGTGACCACGGCCTCGCGGAGCGCCGCGACGCTGTCCGGCACCGTCACGGCGTAGCCCGCGTCCCGCATGGCCGCGAGGGTGTGGTGGAGGGATTCGAACACCGACAGGTAGGCGGCGGTGCCGGTGTTGCCGGCGTTGGGCGGAAAGTTGAACAGGACGAGGCCGACCTTGCGCTCGGCCCGGTCCGAGCGGCGCAGGCGCACCAGGCGCTCGACGCGGGCGGCGAGCATGCCGGCGCGCTCGACACAGGCATGCATGTCGCGGTCGTCCGCGCCCGCCGGGAAGACGCAGGCGACGTGGCAGCCCCGGCAGGGCGCCCCCGACTTGTCGGACCGGCCACCGAACACCATCGGGCCGGTGGCGCCGTCGAGTTCGGGGATCGCCACCATGATGGTGGATTCCACCGGCAGCAGGCCGCGGTCGGAGGCGCCCCACTGCTCCAGGGTCTGCAGCTCGGCCGGGTGGGCGGCGATGTAGGGCACGTCGAGCCGGGCCAGGATGTCCTGGGCGGCGGCCGCGTCGTTGTAGGCCGGGCCGCCGACGAGGGAGAATCCGGTGAGGGAGACTAGGGCGTCGATGGCCGGCACGCCGTCCTTCAGGAAGTAGCGCTCGATGGCCGGGCGGGCGTCGAGGCCGCTGGCGAAGGCGGGGATCACCCGCAGGCCGCGCGCCTCGAGGGCGGCGATGACGCCGTCGTAGTGGGCGGCGTTGTCCGACAGCATGTAGGAGCGCAGGCCGAGTACCCCGACTGTGCCGCGGTTGCCGGTGCCACGGTCGCCGGTTCCGCGGTCGCCATGGCCGGGCAGCGCGCGGGCATCCTCGCCCATCCGTCCGGGCAGGCGCGGATGGTAGACGCCGACCTCCGGGTATTCGACGGGCGGGGCGGCCTTGAGCGTGCCGCGATAGGCCCGGCGCGGGCCGTCGGCGTAGCGGTCCACCAGGGCGCGGACCATGTTGAGCACGTTCTCGTCCGAGCCCGCGAGCCAGTATTGCAGGGTGAGGAAGTAGGCCCGCACGTCCTGGGCGGTGCCGGGGATGAAGCGCAGGATCTTGGGCAGGCGCTTCAGCATCTTCATCTGCTCGGCGCCGGTGCTGGCGGCGCGCGTCTTCGGCGAGCCCCGCAGGCGCTTGAGCAGCGCCATCGGCCCGGTCTGGCTGCCGTCCATGCTGAAGGCGCCGATGCGGGTGAGCCGGGTGGCCGGCGTCGCGCTCATCATGCAGACGAGGGCGTCGCAATCGGCGCGCCGGGCGGCGAGATCGGCCAGGACCGGCTGGAAATGGTCCTCCATGAACAGCATCGCGCAGAGCAGGATGTCGGCGGTGGCGATGTCGGCCCGGCAGCGCGCGAGCTTGTCGGGGTTGGTGCTGAACTCGGTCGCCGCGTGCAGGACGATGGAGAGACCCGGAGCCTCGCGGCGCAGGATGCGGCCCGCCCGCTCGACGGAACTGGCGAGATGCGTGTCCATCGTCACGATGACGACGCGCATGGGGATGAGCTCAGCGGCCGAAATGCGCTTTTGCATCGTACAACGTCTCGACGGTGATGCGGGACAGGGCACGCTCGCGGGCGAACCGCTCGGTGTTGGCGCGGGCCTTGCCGCGCACGAAGAACGGGATCTTCTTCAGCTCCTTCTCGGCCGAGGCCTCCCAGGCGGCCGGGATGGCGTCGGGGGGTGGTGCGGTCGGCGGGATCTCGATGGCGGGAGCGGCCGGTTCCCCTTCCGCCGTCCCGTGCCGGGTCAGGTGCGACGGCGCGGCGCCGTCGTGGAACTCGGCATCCTCGCGGAACATGCCGAGCAGGTGCTCTTCCAGACCCATCATCAGGGGGTGGACGAAGGTGTCGAACAGGACGTTGGCGCCCTCGAACCCCATCTGCGGCGAGTGCCGCGCCGGGAAATCCTGCACGTGCATCGGGGCCGAGATCACCGCGCAGGGCACCCCGAGGCGCTTGGCGACGTGGCGCTCCATCTGGGTGCCCAGCACCAGTTCGGCCTGGGCGGACTGGATCGCCGCCTCGACGTCGAGGTAGTCGTCGGTGATCGTCGCCTCGATGCCGTGCAACGCCGCTTCCGCCCGCACCTCCCGGGCGAATTCGCGGGTGTAGGTGCCGAGCCCCACGACCTTGAAGCCGAGCTCGGCGGCGGCGACCCGGGCGATGGCCAGCGCATGGGTGGCGTCGCCGAAGACGAAGACGCGCTTGCCCGTCAGGTAGGTCGAATCGACGGAGCGCGAGTACCACGGCAGCCGGGAGGGCGCGCCGGCGAGCACCGGGGCCGGATCGACGTCGGCGAGCGCCGCCACCTCCTCGACGAAGCGGGTCGTGGCGCCGACACCGATGGGCACGGTCTCGACCATGGGCTGGCCGAAGGTCTTCTGGAGATGCTGGGCCGCCGCGCGGGCGATCTCGGGATAGAGCACCACGTTGAAGTCGGCCGCGCCCAGGCGCCCGAGATCGGCGGGGCTCGCCCCCCAGGGAGCGACGACATTCACGTCGATGCCGAGCGCCGCCATCAGCTTCTCGATCTCGACGAGGTCGTCGCGGTGGCGGAAGCCCAGGGCCGTCGGGCCGAGGATGTTGCAGCGCGGGCGGCGGCCTTCGCGGGGGGCGGGTTCGACCTTCGGTCCGGCGAGCGCCCGCACCAGCCGATAGAAGGTCTCCGAGGCGCCCCAGTTCTCCTTCTTCTGATAGGCCGGCAGCTCCAGGGGGATCACCGGGATCGGCAGGTCGAGGGCGCGGGCGAGGCCGCCCGGATCGTCCTGGATCAGTTCGGCCGTGCACGAGGCGCCGACGATCATCGCCTCGGGCCGGAACCGGGCATAGGCCTCCGACACGGCGTTCTGGAAGATCGCGGCGGTGTCGGCGCCGAGGTCGCGCGCCTGGAAGGTGGTGTAGGTCACCGGCGGGCGGGCGTCGCGCCGCTCGATCATGGTGAACAGCAGGTCGGCATAGGTGTCGCCCTGGGGGGCGTGCAGCACGTAGTGCAGGCCGCGCATGGCGGTGGCGACCCGCATGGCGCCGATATGCGGCGGTCCCTCGTAGGTCCAGAGCGTCAGCTGCATCGCCTCAGACCTCCAGCCGGGTGCGGCGAACAAGCGGGCGGGCGAACAGCTCGGCGAGATCGCCGGCCTGGTCGTAGCCCTGGATCGGGGTGAACAGCAGTTCGATGGACCACTTGGTGGCGAGCCCCTCCGCCTCGAGGGGATTGGCGAGGCCAAGGCCGCAGACCGTGAGGTCGGGGCGCGCCGCGCGGCAGCGGTCCATCTGCGCGTCGAGGCTCTGGCCCTCCACCACCTCGGTGCCCGCTGGCAGCAGGGCGAGTTCCGGGGCCATGTGGCCGCGATGGAGGTAGGGCGTGCCGACCTCGATGAGCGCGGCGCCCATCTCGCGGGACAGGAAGCGGGCGAGCGGCAGTTCGAGCTGGGAATCGGGGAAGAAGAACACCCGGCGGCCCCCGAGCAGCGCCCGGTAGGGGGCGAGCGCCTGCTCGGCCCGGCGCAGGCCGGGGGCGGTGATGTCGGCAAAACGGCGGGGCGCGACGCCGAACGCGTCGGCGGCCGCCCGCAGCCACGCGGTGGTGCCCTCGGCGCCGAGGGGAAACGGTGCGGGAATCCGGGTCGCGCCGCGCGCTTCGAGGGCCCGCGCCGTATCGGCGAGGAAGGGCTGGGCCAGCAGGATGCGGGTGTTCGGCCCGATGGCCGGCATCGCACCCGCCCGCCGCGCCGGCAGGAAGGCGACGTGCTCCAGGCCCATGCCGGCGAACAACCGCGAAAACTGGTCCTCGACCACGTCGGCCAGGGCGCCGACCACGAGGAGGGAGGGGGCGGCCTCGGCGTCGGCCTGCGGCAGCGCGGGCACGAGGGCGGCGAGGCAGGCATCCTCGCCCTGCGTGAACGTCGTCTCGATGCCGCTGCCGGAATAGCTCAGCACCCGCACGTCCGGACCGAGGCTCTGCGACAGGCGCTGGGCGGCGCGGGGCAGGTCGAGCTTGATCACCTCCGACGGGCACGAGCCGACGAGGAACAGCAGCCGGATGTCGGGCCGGCGCTCGATGAGCCGGCGGGTGACCCGGTCGAGCTCCTCGTTCATGTCGGCGAGGCCGGCGAGATCGCGCTCGTCGATGATGGCGGTGGCGAAGCGCGGCTCGGCGAAGATCATGACGCCGGCGGCCGACTGGATGAGATGGGCGCAGGTCCGCGAGCCGACCACGAGGAAGAACGCGTCCTGGATCTTGCGGTGCAGCCAGACGATGCCGGTGAGGCCGCAGAACACCGCCCGCTGTCCGCGCTCCTGGCGGATGGTGACCCCGCAGGTGGGATCGGTGGCGGAGAGCGGAACGTGGGCGTTCATCGCGCCCCCTCCGGGGAGAGGTGCAGGGCGGGGCCGGCTTGGAGGCGCGCAGCCCTCAGCTTCAGGAGGAACTGCGTCGCGTTGATCGCGTAGGAGGCGTAGGCGGCGAGCGCCAGGAGCATCAGGCCGGTGGTGTCGAGCCAGCCGGTGGCCAGGGCGACGAGATAGAGGCTGTGCAGGGCCAGCACGAGCATGCTGACCATGTCCTCCCAGTAGAAGGCCGGGGCGAACAGGTAACGTCCGAAGACCACCTTCTCCCAGATCGAGCCCGTGACCATGATGGCGTAGAGCAGGCCGGTCTTGGCGACGATGGAGACGTTCGCCGCGAAGGCCCCTTCCCCCGACGCCAGGGTGCGCAGGACGAGGGCGAGGCTCACCAGGAACACGAGAAATTGAAGCGGGGCCAGAACGCCCTGGACCAGGGTCCAGGCGGTGGCGTCGCGGCGCGCCCGCTGCTGGGCGTCGTAAAGAGGCTGTCTCGTCCGGCTCCCCCTTTGGCTCATCGCCCGCGCCCTCGCTCCGCCCCGACGCGAACCCCTCTTCGGAGGTTCGTTGGAGGGAGGTTAGGAACCCCATCCGCGAGTGTCAAGCTGGCTTTACGTCAAAGGATGATTACAGATTGAATGCAGAATAGTTACAGGCTCGGCCTTGTCAAAATGGTTCCGAAGCGTATCGTCGCGCCCTATCCGGTCACCTTACGAGTCGATTGGAACAAGCGGGCACGCGAGAAAGACGTGCCGCTAAGGTTGTGGAAGCTCGACGCACAAGATCGTAGCGAAGCAAAAATGCCGTCAGCGACATTGGAGGCTCCAATGGATGAGATGAGGCAGTCCGTAGAGGGCTTCACTTACGAAGGGTCCGGCGGCGACGTCTCCGACCTGTGCCGAGCCGGTCTCGAAGCGAGGCTCAGTCTCGTTCCGCGCGGCGACCATTGGGGCGGCGATCTCGCCCGCCTCGTCGAGGCCGAGATCATTCCCCGCCTGATGATCGTCCACCGGCCCGAATCGCACGCCGCAATCGGCATTATTTTGCCGAGCCCCGAGCAGATCGAGACCTTCAGCACGCTGATGCTCGCCCCCGCCGAGGATGAGGTGGAAGCCCGCATCGCCGCCCTGATCGACAAGGGCCTCACCCCCGAGAGCCTGCTCCTCGATCTCCTCGCGCCCACCGCGCGCCACCTCGGAGTCCTCTGGGAGGAGGACCTGTGCGATTTCACCGAGGTCACCGTGGCCATGGGCCGGCTGCAGCGGATCATGCACGAGGTCACCCGGCGCTTCGGCGGGGAGACGCCGCAGCACCGGCACGGGCGCAGCATCCTGTTGCTGCCCTGTCCCGGCGAACAGCACAGCTTCGGCTTGGCCGTGGTCGAACAATTCTTCCGCGATGCCGGATGGGACGTCACCAGCACGGTGCGTGACCCCGGCGGCGACCCCCTCGCGCGCGTCCGGACCACGTGGTTCGACGTCATCGGCCTGTCGCTCGCCTGTGAGGCGCTGCTGCCGACTCTCGTGAATGTCGTCGCCGGCCTGCGGCGCCATTCGCAGAATCGCGCCGTTCGTGTCATGGTCGGCGGCCCGGTCTTCACGGCCGATCCGGATTCTTGCAAATGCGTCGGTGCGGATGCGACCGCAGGTGACGCCCGCCACGCGATCAGCACCGCCGAAAGCCTGCTTGATCTCCCGGCCAGACCCTGCTGAAAGACCCGCCCGACCACATCACGACGTGGTGATCCTTGACCAGCCTGGCGCTTCCTGCCGCGAGCCACGCGTTCGCGGCGCTTCACAAAACCCTCGGTCCCCTCGATGCGCAGGCAGCCGGGCTCCTCGTCGCTGCGGCGACGGACCTGTCCCTCGTCATCGATGGCGCGGGTGTGATCCGAGACGCGGCCTTCAGCGGCACGGACCTCGCCGGCGAGGGGTGTGAGACCTGGCTCGGCCGTCCCTGGGTCGAGACCGTCACCATCGAGAGCCGTCCGAAGATCGCCGCCCTGCTCAAGGATGCCAAACCCGGGTCGGTGACCCGATGGCGGCAGGTCAACCACATGTCCGACACGGGCATCGACCTGCCCGTGCGCTACGCCGCCATGCGTCTCGAGAGCGACGGCCCCGTGATCGTCATCGGCCGGAACCTCCGGGCGATGGCTTCCCTCCAGCGCACCCTGGCCGAGACCCAGCAGGCCCTCGAGCGCGACTACCTGCGCATGCGGGGGGCCGAGACGCGCTATCGGCTGCTGTTCCAGCTCGGCGCCGAACCGGTCCTCGTGGTCGATGCGGCCAACCGCCGGGTCACCGAGGTCAATCCGGCGGCGGCGCGCCTGCTGGGCAAGGCCGACAAGCGCATCGTCGGCCACGACGCCGTCGAGCTGTTCGACGCGAGCAGCACCCGCGACCTCGAATCCCTGTTCGCCGGCCTGCGCGTCACGGGTCAGGCGAGCGATCTCGAGGCCCGCCTGGGCAATGCGCGGGGGGCCGTGCGGGTCTCGGCCTCCCTGTTCCGGCAGGAGAGCGCCACGAGCGTCCTCCTGCGCCTCGCACCCGACCCGGACCATGCGTCCGAAGCCGGCCCGAGCCGCACCAATACCGGCACCCTCGACGTGCTCCACAACCTGCCCGAGGGGTTCGTGGTCACCGATCCGGCCCGGCGGATTCTCGCCGCCAATCCGGCCTTCCTCGACCTGGCGCAACTCGCCACCGAGGAACAGGTGCGCGGCGAGCCCCTCGACCGCTGGCTCGGCCGCGAGGAGACCGAGGCCGCCGCCCTGTTCGCCACCCTGGTCCAGCACGGCTCCGTCCGGCACTACGCCACGGGCTTTCGCGGCGAGTACGGTGCCGTGGAGGATGTCGAGGTCGCGGCCGTCTCGGTCCCGGGCGGGGCGCAGCCCTGCCTCGGCTTCACGATTCGCAGGGCGCCGCGCCGCACCGCTCCGACGGCGGCCGGCGGCCGGGAACTGCCGCGCTCCGTCGAGCAGATGACGGAGCTCGTCGGACGGGTCTCCATGAAGAACCTCGTGCGGGAATCCACCGATCTCATCGAGCGCCTCTGCATCGAGGCCGCCCTGCGCATCACCCGCGACAACCGCGCCTCGGCCGCGGAGATGCTCGGCCTCAGCCGCCAGGGCCTCTACGCCAAGCTGCGTCGCTACGGCATCGGCGACCTCGATGGGCCGGACTCTACCGACGAGGCGTGAAGATGCGGCGGCCGGACATTGTGATCGCCGGTCTGTAAATCAAACTTGACACTCGCCGTTGTCAGTCACTAGCGTTCCCCGGTACGGTCGCCTCGGTGACCGTGCCGATGGCGCCGGGGAGGCCGAGGCATGGCACCGTTCGCGTTCACGTGGTGGCAGATCGTCCGCCTCGGCCTGGTCCAGACGGCGCTCGGTGCCGTCATCGTCCTGATGACCTCGACCATCAACCGCGTGATGGTGGTGGAGCTCGCCCTCCCGGCTATCGTCCCCGGCGGCCTCGTCGCCCTGCACTACGCCGTCCAGATCCTGCGGCCGCGCTGGGGCTACGGCTCGGACGTCCACGGCCGCCGCACGCCCTGGATCGTCGGCGGCATGGCCGCCCTGGCGCTCGGCGGCTTCGGCGCCGCCGTCGCCACGGCCCTGGCCGAGACCCATCAGACGGCTGGCCTCCTGCTCGCGATCCTGTCCTTCCTCACCGTCGGCATGGGCGCGGGGGCGGCCGGCACCTCGCTCCTCGTGCTCCTCGCCACGGGGGTCGAGGATCGCCGCCGGGGGGCCGCCGCCACCGTCGTCTGGGTGATGATGATCGCGGGGTTCGCCGTCACCGCGCCACTTGCCGGCCACTTCCTAGATCCGTTCTCCGGCGCGCGCCTCGTCGCCGTCTCCGGCACGGTCTCGGCCGTCGCCTTCGTCGTCGCGGCCCTGGCCGTGCGCGGCGTCGAGCCGGTCCGGCCCCCGGGCGACACCCGCGACGCCGTCGCGAAGACGCCGTTCCGGGCCGTGCTCGCCCGGGTCTGGGCCGAACCGGCCTCGCGGCGCTTCACGGTGTTCATCTTCGTCGCCATGCTCGCCTACAGCGCGCAAGAACTCATCCTCGAGCCCTTCGCCGGCCTCGTCTTCGCGATGACGCCGGGGGGCACGACGAAGCTCGCGGGCCTCCAGCACGGCGGCGTGCTGGCCGGGATGCTGCTGGTCGCCGGCCTCACCATGGGGATCGGCGGCCCCGTCCTCGGCTCCCTCAAGGTCTGGACCGCCCTCGGCTGCGTCGGCTCGGCCGTGGCGCTCCTCGCCATCGCGGGCGGCGGCCTCGTCGGGCCGGAGTTCCCCTTGCGCGCGGCGGTATTCGCCCTCGGACTCGCCAACGGCGTCTTCGCCGTCGCCGCCATCGGCTCGATGATGGGGCTCGCCGGGGCCGGCGGCGAGGCCGAGCGCGGCACCCGCATGGGCGTGTGGGGCGCGGCCCAGGGCGTCGCCTTCGGCGCCGGCGGCTTCCTCGGCACCGTGGCGGTGGATGCCGCCCGCCTCGTCCTGCCGCCGGTCCATGCCTATGCCGGGGTGTTCGCCGCCGAGGCCGGGCTGTTCCTCGTCGCCACCGTCCTCGCCCTGCGCATCGCGCACGTCCCGGCACCGCGCCGCGCACCACGCTCCGATCCGACCCCCTTCGCTCCGAGCCTGTCCACGAGGTGACGCCCATGTCCTCACCCCACCCCATGTCCTCACCCAACTCCTCACCGAATCCCAATCCGTCCGAGCCGGAAACCTTCGACTGCGTGGTGGTGGGCGGCGGCCCCGCCGGAGCCACGGCCGCCACGGACCTCGCCCGGGCGGGGCGGCGCGTGCTGCTCCTCGACAAGCCGGGGCGGATCAAGCCCTGCGGCGGCGCGATCCCGCCGCGCCTCATCCGCGATTTCGCCATTCCCGACGACCTCCTCGTCGCCAAGGTCCGCTCGGCCCGGATGATCTCGCCCAAGGGCCAGCGGGTGGACATGCCCATCGGCGACGGCTTCGTCGGCATGGTCGATCGCGAGCAGTTCGACCCCTGGCTGCGCGACCGCGCCGTCCTGGCCGGGGCGGATCTCCGCGCGGCGACCTTCGACCGGATCGAGCGCGACGCCGAGGGGCTCGCCACGGTGCATTACCGGCAGGCGGGGACGCCCCGCCGGGTCCGGACCCGCCTCGTCATCGGCGCCGACGGGGCGAGTTCCACCGTGGGCCGGGCCGAGATCCCCGGCCACGCCGCGATGAAGCAGGTGTTCGCCTATCACGAGATCGTCCGGCTTCCCCCCGAGGGCGGCGATGTCGCGGCGACGCGCTGCGACGTCTACTACCAGGGCAGGCGTTCGCCGGATTTCTACGCCTGGGTCTTCCCCCATGGCGACACGGTGAGCATCGGCACGGGCAGCGCCCGGAAGGGCTTCTCCCTGCGCGGCGCCATCCGGGAGCTGCGCGCCGAGACCGGCCTCGATGCCGGGCAGACCGTGCGCCGCGAAGGCGCGCCCCTGCCCCTCAAGCCCCTGCGCAAGTGGGACAACGGCCGCGACGTCCTGCTGACGGGGGATGCCGCCGGCCTCGTCGCACCGGCGTCCGGCGAAGGCATCTACTACGCGATGCTGGGCGGCCGGCTCGCGGCGGACGCCGCCGAGCGCTTCTTCGTCACCGGCAAGGCCTCGGCCCTGGCGCTGGCGCGAAAGCGGTTCATGCGCCTCCACGGGCGTGTCTTCCTCATCCTGCGCATCATGCAGGGGGTCTGGTATCGCAACGACGCCCTGCGCGAGCGCTTCGTCTCCATCTGCCGCGACAAGGACGTCCAGCAGCTCACCTGGGATTCCTACATGAACAAGGAGCTGGTCCGCGCCAAGCCCGTCGCCCACGTGCGGATCTTCTTCAAGGACCTCGCGCACCTGTTCCGGTGGGTCTCGCCGTAATGGAGTCTGACCCCTGGAATTGGACGCCCATCGCCGTCGCGGCGGGCATCGCCCTCGTGGTGGCGGTGGCCGGCGGCGTGCTCACCACCATCGGGCCCTGGTATCACGGCCTGCGCCGCCCGGCCTGGAAGCCGCCGGACTGGGCGTTCGGGCCGATCTGGACCACGATCTTCACCCTGGCCGCCATCTCGGCCGTCCTGGCCTGGAACGCCGATGCCAGCCCGGAGCGGCGCGGCGCCCTGATCCTGGCCTACGCGGTGAACGCCGTCCTCAACATCGCCTGGAGCGCGATCTTCTTCCGCATGCGCCGGCCGGACTGGGCGCTCGCCGAAGTCGTGGTCCTGTGGCTGTCGATCCTCGCCCTCATCGTCGTGACCCTGCGGGTCTCCACCCTCGGGGCGCTGCTTCTGCTGCCCTATCTCGCTTGGGTCGGGATCGCCGCCGTGCTGAACCGGGCCATCGTGCGCCTCAACGGTCCGTTCGGGGCGGGCTAGGGCGATGGCCTGGTTCTTCGCCTCCGGGCATATCATCGATGCCATCCTGGTCCTCGTCGTCGGCGAAGCCCTCGCCCTCGCGCTCTGGCGCGGCCGGCGGGTGCCCCTGCGCCCACTGCTGTTCAACCTCGCCTCGGGTGCGGCCCTGATGCTGGCCGTGCGCGCGGCGCTGACGGGGGCGGCGTGGTGGACGGTTGCGGTCTGCCTCCTCGCCGCGTTCCTGGCCCATGCCACCGAACTCGGCCTGCGCCTGTGGGATGCCACCGGGGCGTAGGCGGCCTGCGGCAAACCACCCGTGTCGGGTAGCGGAACAATGCCGGAAACCGTCGCGTTCCCGAGCCATGAGTTAATATAATTCCATTTTTCAGATTGCGCGGAGAACAGGTGTGATGCATCGCCTCGTCGCCCTCGGCCTCGGTCCCGGCTTCCTCCTGTGTTCCGCAGTCTTCCCCGTAAATGCGCAGGACGCCAACGCCGAGTTGATCAAGCGCGGCGAGTATCTCGTCACCGCCGGCGACTGCGTTGCCTGCCACACCGCCCCCGGCGGCAAGCCATTCGCCGGTAACTACGTGCTCGATACGCCCATCGGCAAGATTCGCACGCCCAACCTGACGCCCGACAAGGAGACGGGACTCGGCAACTGGAGCGCCGACGAGTTCTACCGCGCCTTTCACGACGGCATCACAAAGGACGGGTCGTATCTCTACCCGGCCTTTCCGTTTGCTTGGTACACCAAGGTGACGCGTGAGGATTCCGACGCGATCTTTGCCTACCTGCAGTCCCTCGAAGCCGTCCGCGAGGTGCGCAAGCCCTCCGAGATCCCGTTCCCGTTCAACATCCGCACCGCCCTCATCACGTGGCGCACGGCGTTCTTCACGGCGGGCGAGTTCAAGCCCGACCCCGAGGCGAGCGCCGAGGTCAACCGCGGCGGCTACCTCGTCGAGGGGCTCGGCCATTGCGGCATGTGCCACAACGCCAACAAGATCGTCGGCAACAGCGGCCTCGCCGGCAAGCTCGGCGGCGGCGTCATCGACGGCTGGTACGCGCCCAACATCACCCCCGACGATCACACCGGCATCGGGGCCTGGACCGACGAACAAGTGGTGACCTACCTCAAGACCGGCACCGCCCCGGGCGACCGCCCCGGCGTCGCCGCCGGACCCATGCGCCAGACGATCCAGGAATCCCTGTCCAAGATGACGGACGCCGACCTCAAGGCGATGGTCGCGTATCTGCGCACGCAGAAGGCCAAGGAGAGCTACAAGACCAAGGACCTCCAGGCCTTCAATGCCGCCGGTGCGCCGGGGGCCGGCACGTACCTCAGCTACTGCTCATCGTGCCACAAGCCCGACGGCAAGGGCGTCGAGGGGGCGATCCCGGCGCTGGCCGGCAACACCTCAGTGCAGGCAGAGGGCCCCGAGACGGTGATCCGGGTGATCCTCGGCGGGCTCGCGGCCCAGAACGGCTACGCCCCGATGCCGGCCATCGGTGTCGGCATGACCGACACGGAGGTGGCCGACGTCACGGACTACATCCGCAATGCCTGGGGCAACAGCGCCCCCGTCATTACGGAACGGGGTGTCGTGGCGACGGCACGCGAGAAGACCCAGACCATGCTGGCCGGCAGCGCGCCGTGCGCCGAGATCGCCCAGCCCGAACTCGCCCGGGCCCTCGACGCGGCGGGCGCGGCCGAGGCCCTGAAGGGTCTGACCCCGGCGGACTTCATCCCGCGCCTCGACGCGCTGCTGCCCCGGATCAAGGCGGCGGCCCCGGGGGCCAAGGACGACGACATCGTCAACGGCGTCACCACGGCCTTCTGCAAGGCCGGCCGCGACGATCCCGCTTATGGAAAAATCGGCTGGCATGCTGTCATCGGAAGCTTTTCCAGCGTCGCCTATAGCCAGATCAAGAACCCCGAGAAGCAGGCCTCCAGCCCGGGGACGCTTCCCGGTGGAACAATCAAGCCGAATTAGAGCTTCGATTTAAGTTCGATTTCGAATGCTGCAGGTCAGTGCCTCTTGATCACGGATGCGTGATCGGAATTGTGCCGCGCGGTATCGATCCGTAAAGCTCTCGACTGTACTCTGCGTCAGATTGATTTGACGCGGAGAAGTGCGCGTGACGGCGAGTGCGGAGAGCGCGACCCAAGTGGCGCGGCGCGAAGCGAGGAGCGAGACCAACTGGATCGCGACGATCCGGTTTCGCGATGGAACGGAACTGCCGTGCACGGTGAAGGATGTCTCGAAGTCCGGGGCGCGGATCGGAATTCCGGCCGATTGCGTCCTGCCCGACGTGTTCATGTTGCGGATCATCGGCCGGGATTTTCTCTGCCTCGTCCGCTTGGCCTGGCGCCGGGGCGCTTATGCCGGCGTGCGCATCGAGCGGGTCGGTAAGGTTCCGGCTCCGGCCGCACCCACGGAGGCGTCCGCTCCGGTGTCCCCTGCGGTCGCCGTCGCGTCCCAGGACACGGGCGCACCAGCCGGTCTCCGGCGCACCCGGGGGATTTCCTCCTTCTGACGCAATCCGATCCCGGCTCCGATTCGATCGAGCCATCGTCCGAGCCGAAAGGACCTTGCCACGCCCTACGACGTCGGCACGTCGCGGTCGGTGGGCCGGCGCCGGAGCACCTGCCAGATCAGGCCGACGAGGGTGATCAGCGCCAGACCGCCGAGCGAGAGGGGCATGGCCCCGAGCGGCATACGGTCCTCGCCGTACCAGAACCGCAGCAACCCGGTCATCACCAGGCCCCATCCGGATGCGACCCAGACGAGGGCGAACACCGCCATCCGCTCGCGTGACGTGGTGAGGGCCAGGAGGTCCGGGGCGAGCAAGGCCAGCCCGACACCGAGGATCGGCAGATCGTAATCGTAGGCGTAGGGGCTGACCAGAAGGCTCGCCACGGCGGTCAGGCCGATCACCTGGGCGGTGGGCATCCGGCGACGGATGGCGAGGGCCACGAGGCCGAGGGCGAACAGCGCCACGCCGACCTGCGCGGCCATCGCCACAGACGCCGGCGCCCCGAGGGTCCGCACGACGGCATAGGCCGAGATCATCCGGAACAGGGGGTAGAACCCCTGTTCGAGAAAGATGCGTGCCTCGGCGACGCCGTCGAGGAACGCAGCCCAGACGGATGGGCCGAGGATCAGGGTGGCGAGGCCGGCCGAGGCGGCGGCGACGCCGGCGGCGGTGCCGGCCGTGCGCCAGTCCCGGGTCAACGCGGCGTGGAGCGCGAAGCCGACGGCGAGATGGGGCTTGATCGCCATGAGTCCGAGGGGAAGCCCGGCCCGCGGGTCGCGACGCCGGAGGAAGAGGCAGGCAGTGCCCACGAGGGCGCCGCTGAGGAAACCGTTCTGGCCGCACGCGATGGTGACGGCCACGGCCGGAAACAGCAGTGCGAGGAGCGCGCCGAGATGCTGCGGCGCCAATCGCCGAAGGACCACGATGTAGGCCGCCAGGGCTCCGCCGGTGAACAGGAGGTACCCGAGCCCGCGCGGGAGGTGGGCGAAGGGCGCGACCACGAGGTTGAAGACCGGTGGATAGGTCCAGGGCAGGAAGGCGTCGGGCGCTCCGAGGATGCGCTGGGCCTCCACCATCGTGGCGAAGTGGTAGGCCTGGGCGATCTCACCGCGCCAGACCAGGCGGCCAGCGCTACGGAACGCATCGAAATCGATGAGTGGGGTGATCCGCCCGGGGTCCTGCCCCGTCAGTTCGACGGTCTTCGCGATGAGCAGGACCGTGAGGATGGCGAGGATCGCGGGCAGGAACAGGGGCGACGGGGTCGTGGCCACCGGGCCGCTTGCGCGGGCGGGATACGGTCTCGAGACCATCGCCTCCTGCTCCAGGGCCGTCCGCATGGTGTCCTCCCGGCCGGGTTCGGGCGACCCGCTCTCGTCTTCGCCGGCCGAGCCTTGACGCGTTCGCTTTAAGAGTTCCTGAAATCCGTCGGCGCCACGCCGATGACGCGGACGGATACCGATCGACCCCGCCGGATCCCCGACCCTCAGGCGGCGCCCGCATGCGGCGCCGGCACCTCCGTGGAGATGGCGTCCACCGTGCGCTGGGGCGGGCTGCCGAGGCCATCCGAGCGGACGATGCGGATCTGCTGGTTGACGGGCTGCATGTTGCCGTAGGGCGTCGAGAACGCGATCTCGGCGGCATCTCGCCCGACGCCGATGCGCACCAGCCCGTCGAGATCGGCCTGACGCGTGGCGTCGAACAGCCACCAGCGCCCATCGAGATAGGCCTCGAACACCGCGTGGAAATCGCTCGGCACGAGGCCGTGGGCGTAGCAGCTCACGAAGCGGGCGGGGATGCCGAGCGCCCGGCAGAACGCCGTGCCGATATGCGCGAAGTCGCGGCAGACGCCGGCGCGCTTGAGCAGGCTCTCGTCGGCGGTGGTCTCACCGTCGCTGGTGCCGGGCTGATAGGTCAGGTGGTCGTGAATCCAGTTGCAGATGGCGTTGACGCGTTGGTGCCCCTTGGGCAGGGCCCCGAACTCGGCCTGGGCGAAGGGCGTCAGGCGGTCGGACGAGACGAAGCGGCTCGGCAGCAGGAACGGCAGGATGTCCAGGGGCAGTTGGCCGATCGGCGTCTCGTCGATGGTCGCCGGGTCGGCGCGGTGGACGGTGAGTTCGACCTCGGCGTTGTATTCGAGGGAGAACTGCCCCATCGGCACGTTGACGCCGAGATAGCGGTTCAGGAGATCCGGCGTCGTGTAGACGTCGCGCTTGAGGTTCGGCGTCAGGATCAGGGATTCACTGAAGATCTCCAGGCTGCGCAGCTTGGCGACTTCAAGGTTGAAGATGAAGGTCGTGTCCGAGAGGATGTTGTACGACAGGCTGCAGCCGAGGGTGTAGCGCATGGAAGCTCCTTCCTTTGTGCCTCGAAAGCTAGCAAGGATTACGCCTCTTCGTCCGGGCGGCTATGCGCTTTTCATCCCCTGCCCTCCCCCTGCGGGGCGGTTCAGGATCGCGGCAGCAGGATCACCGTGAGGGAGCGCACGCCCTGCGCCCCGTGGATCAGCACGCCCTCGATATCGGCCGTGGCCGAGGGGCCGGTGTGGAGCACGGCGTAGGCGGCACGGCCGAAATCCGGCCGGCGATAGGCCGCCTGGATGTTGACCAGGATGTCGGCCGGATCGAGCAGCACCACGAGGTGCTGGGCGAGGTAGGCCACGGCGTTCACCCTCAACTCGTCCTGCGTGAACAGCACCGAACCGGTCTCCGCCACGCCGAACACCGCGCGCACGATGGCCACATCCACGTCGGCGAGGTCCTGCGGGCGGGCCACTGCTCCGAGATCGCGATTGCCGGCGATCTCCGTCACTGCGGAGGCGATGACCGTCGCCGTGTCGAGGCGTTCGCGCACCGCAGCAAACGGGTCTTCGCCGGGAACCGGAGCGGCGATTCGGCCGCCCATGCGCTTCAGGCGCTCGCCGAACTCCGCCACGCGGTCGTTGCCGACGAGGGGGGGGAACAGCGGCACGTCCGGCAGGGGATGGTCGCCGGCCGGCCGGTTCCTCCGGATGCGCGCGAGGGTGTCTTCGCGGGCGCTCATTTCGAGCCGTCCTGCCGGGTCATGCGGTTCTGCTTGTACCAGCTGTGGAAACTTTGGCGCGGGGTCTCGGGCATCTCGCGTCCCTTCCCCCAGGTGTTGAGGGGGTTGTAGACGGCGAAGCGCGGCAGGGTTCGCAGGGCGGAGTCGGCCGCGCCGATGGCGGCGCGGTAGGCCGCCGGCCGGCTCAGGATCTGCCCGGCCGCCTTCATCATTCCCTGTTTCAGCAACGGAATCTGGTGCTCCTCGGCCAGCACCTTGCGCCAGGCAAAGATCTGTTCGTGGATATTGATCTTCACCGGGCAGACGTTGGTGCAGGAGCCGTTCATGGTCGAGGAGAACGGCAGGGTCGAATACTTCCGCTTGTTGAAAGTCGGGTCGATGATGAGCCCGATGGGCCCCGAATAGGTGGCGCCGTAGGAGAGGCCGCCCGAGCGCCGGTAGACCGGGCAGGTGTTCATGCAGGCGCCGCAGCGAATGCATTTCAGCGAGGTCCAGAATTCCTCCATGCCGAGGCGCTCGGAGCGGCCGTTGTCGACCAGCACCATGTGCATTTCGGTGCCGGCGCGCGGACCCCGGAAGTGCGAGGTGTACTGGGTGATGGGCGAGCCCAGCGCCGAGCGCGACAGCAGGCGGATGAACACGCCGAGATGTTCGATCCGCGGGATCAGCTTCTCAATGCCGATGGAGTGGATCTGGAGTTTGGGCACGTTGCCCGACAGGTCGGCGTTGCCCTCGTTGGTGCAGGTGACGACGGTGCCGGTCTCCGCGATGGCGAAGTTGCACCCGGTCATCCCCGCATCGGCGTCGAGGATGAGGGGCCGCGTGTGCATGCGCTGGCTTTCCGCCAGATAGTGGGCGTCGTCGTTCTCGGGGTCGGTGCCCATGGTCCGGGCGAAGACTTCCGCCACGTCGAAGCGGGTCTTGTGCACCGCCGGCACGACGACGTGGCTCGGCTCCTCGTTGTCGAGCTGCTGGATGCGCTCGCCGAGGTCGGTCTCGATGACCTCGATGCCGGTGCCGGCCATGTATGGCCGAAAGCCGCATTCCTCCGTGAGCATGGATTTGGACTTGATCAGCGTCTTGGCGCCGTGATCCTTGAGGATGCCGTGGACGATGCGGTTGTGGTCGGCGCCGTCCGCCGCCCAGTGGACGTGGACGCCGTTGGCCCGGGCGTTGGCCTCGAACTCCTCGAGGTAGCGGTCGAGGTTCGACAGGGTGTGGGTCTTGATCTGCGAGGCGAGTTCGCGCAGCTCCTCCCACTCGGGAATGCCGAAGGCGGCGACGTCGCGCTTGCCGCGCAGGTCCCACAGGCGGGCGTCGTGCGCCTTCTGATGCAGGGGCGCCGCGAGGAAGCGCTCGGCGGCCGCGGCCTGATCGATGGGCCGGTCGCCGCGGATCTTGGCGCCGCGCGGCTGCGGTTCGCGGGCGGTCTTCACTGCCGACGTTTTCACTGCGACAGGCTTCGTCGCCGCCTCCGCATGCTGGAGGCGGCGACCGTCCTGGCCGTGGTCGCTCTCGGGCGCCGTCTCGCGCAGGCCCTGATTCTCGATGCTCATGCGGCGGCTCCGTTGAGGATGCGGGCGATGTGGATGAACTTCAGGGGCGTGCCGAGGCGGGCGGCGCAGCCCTTCTGATGCATCATGCAGGAGGAATCGGCCGAGACGACGTAGGCCGCGCCGGCCTGGGCGTGGTCCGTGACCTTGTCGTAGCCCATCTTGGCCGAGACGGCGGGCTCGAACACCGAGAAGGTGCCGCCGAAGCCGCAGCACTCGTCGGGGCGGGACGGCGTGACGATCTCGATGCCCTTGACCTTGCCGAGAAGATCGAGGGGCTTGGAGTAATAGGGTTTGTTCAGTTCCGACGGCCGGGCGTGGTGGATGCCGCGCAGGGCGTTGCAGTTCGAGTGGTAGCCGACCTTGTGCGGGAACTCGGCCCAGGGAAATTCCTCGACCTTCAGGATGTCGTGGAGGAATTCCACCAGTTCGAAGGTCTTCGACCGCACGGCCGTCACGTCGTCCGTCTGCGGAATGGCGGTGAGGTGCTCTCGGACCTGATGCGCGCACGAGCCCGACGGCGTGACAACGTAGTCGAACCCCGAGAAGTTCTTCACGAACAGCGCCTCGGTGGCGGCGGCCTCGGCGTGGCAGCCGGTGTTGGTCATCGGCTGGCCGCAGCAGGTCTGGTCGAACGGGTAGTGGACGTCGAGGCCGAAGCGTTCGAGCAGCTCGAGGGTGGCGATGCCCACCTCGGGCTCGAAGGCATCGACGTAGCACGGCACGAACAGCCCGATGCGCATGGCGTTTTTCTTCTGTTCGCGGGCGGCGCCGGGACGCCGCCCACCTTGGAAACATTCGAATCGACGGTTCCGGTTTAGCGAAGCAGGTTCGTCTTGGCGAGGTCGAGGACCGAATCCCCGCGCCCGCTCATGACGGCGCGCATCACGTAGAGGCTGAACCCCTTCACCTGCTGCCCGTCGATCTTGGGCGGCATCGACAGTTCCTGGCGGGCGACCACCACGTCGAGGAGGGCCGGGCCGTCATGGGCCAGGACCTGCGCCACGGCCGCCTCCAACTCCGCCGGGTCCTCGACCCGCACGGCGAAGATGCCGGCGCCCCGGGCCATGGCGGCGAAATCCGGGTTGTCGAGGGCGACCCCCGTCTCGATGTAGCCGGCGGCCTTCATCTCCATCTCGACGAAGCCCAAGGTGCCGTTGTTGAACACCACCACCTTCAGGGGCAGCTTCTCCTGGCGCAGGGTCAGGAGGTCGCCCATCAGCATGGTGAAGCCGCCGTCGCCCGAGAGGGAGACCACCTGACGTCCGGGCTGCGCCGCCTGCGCGCCGATCCCCTGCGCCATGGCGTTGGCCATGGAGCCGTGGACCCACGAGCCGAGCAGCCGGCGCCTGCCGTTCATCCTGAGGTAGCGCGCGGCCCAGATCGTCGGCGTACCGACATCGGCCGTGAAGATCGCGTCCTCGGATGCTGCCTCGCTCAGGAGCCTGGTGAGGTATTGCGGATGGATCGGGCTTTTTGCGGATTTCAGGCCGAACCAACCCTTCTTCGGGGCACCGGTAGCAAGGTCGTCCAAGTCTTCGCGTGCCTTGGCGTAGTGCTTGAGCGCGGCGTCGAGATGCTTGCGGTCGTCTTTGGGCGTGAGCTTCGGCATTAGGGCCGCGATCGTGTCCTTCACGTCGCCAACGAGGCCAAGATCGAGCTTGCACCGGCGGCCGAGCTGTTCGGGGCGGAGGTCCACCTGGGCGATCTTCGCATCCGTCGGGTAGAACTGCCGGTACGGAAAGTCGGTGCCGAGCATCAGCAGGGTGTCGCAGCCCATGATCGCGGCGTAGCCTGACGAGAAGCCGATGAGCCCCGTCATGCCGACATCGTAGGGGTTGTCGTACTCGACGAATTCCTTGCCGCCGAGCGCGTGGACGATGGGGCTCTTCAGGGCCTTGGCGAGTTGCAGCAACTCGGCATGGGCCCCGGCGCAGCCCCGACCGCACAACAGGGTGACGCGGCTCGATCCGTTGAGCAGATCGGCGAGCGCATCGCGTTCGCGGGTGGCCGGGTGCACCATCGGCTTTGGCGGAATCAGGCCGGGATTCGGCGCGACGCCCCGCTCCGGCGCGTCCTTCAGGGCGACATCGCCCGGGATCACCACGACGGCGACGCCCCGCAGGCCGATGGCCGCCCGCATGGCGTTCTCCAGCACCTGCGGCAGCTGCGAAGGGTCCGAGACCAGTTCGCAGTAATGGCTGCATTCACGGAACAGGGTCTCGGGGTGGGTCTCCTGGAAGTACCCGGAGCCGATCTCGGCGGACGGGATATGCGCCGCGATGGCCAGAACCGGGGTCCGCGAGCGATGGCAGTCGAACAGGCCGTTGATGAGGTGGAGGTTGCCCGGTCCACAGGACCCAGCGCAGACCGCGAGGTCCCCGGTGATCTGGCTCTCGGCCCCGGCGGCGAAGGCGGCGACCTCCTCGTGGCGCACATGCACCCAGTCGATGGTCTCGCGCGCCCGCAGCGACTCGGTCAGCGCGTTCAGGCTGTCGCCGACGAGGCCGTAGATGCGTTGGACCCCGGCCTGCTCCAGGGTCTCGACGATGAGGTCCGCGACGGTGACGGTCTTCATGGAGGGCTTCCTTCTTTGGTGGTCCGAACCGTCCGACCTCCCCTGGTGTTCCGGCATGCCCGTCCTGCGGAGCGGGCCGCCGCGCGGACCGTTGCACCGGTGTTCCGCGATGCTATCGTGGTGGCCGGACCGGGACGGGTCCCGGCCGGCGCATGCTCCGCGGCGGGTCCGCATCTCCTTCGGTGCAAGTATCCATCCCCGCGGTGCAAGTATCCATCCTCTATCAAACTTCCTCAACTACACTTCTCGATGAGGCTGCATCCGTGAGCATCAAGGCCGGCGACTTCGTCGCGTCCGACGACAACGAGGCGACCTTGACCGTCGAGCGGATCGAGGGGGACCTGGCCCTGTGCGCCTGGTTCGTGGACGGCGATGTCGATGGCGAGCGCCAGGAAGCCTGGCTCCCGCTGGCGACCCTGACGCTGCTGTAGGCCGACGCGAAGGCAATCCACCGCGGCCTCGACCCGGCGTACGACGTGTCGGCGACCCCGGTTGGGCTCGAACCAACGACCTGCCGCTTAGAAGGCGGCCTTTGCGGTCGTTTAAGCTGTTGCTGTCGCTTCAGTTTTCTGAGCGTTGTCGTTGCCGTGTTGCGTCGGTGTTGCAGCTTCCACCGCGCCAAGAACCGAAAGCTCGCCTGCGGTAACCGCTCGGCGATCCGTCCGGCCGGCGTCGAACAAATGACCGTAGACGCGTTGGGTGAACTCGGGCGACTCGTGCCCGGCCCATTCGCTGACCTGTTTTATGTGCGCTCCCTCATCGATCCACAAGCTGACGGCGAAGTGCCGGAAGCTGTGCGCCGTCCAGCGGGGCGACCCGTCTGCGCCGACGATCCCGAGCGCGATTTGCAGCGGCGCGATCTGTCGGTTCACGATGTTCGGATAGCCGAGCGGCGTGCCTTTCTCGGATGGGTAGACCAGCCCCGACGCCCGCCCGCCTCTGGCCTTCCAATTCGCCAGGATCGTGGCCAGTTGCGGGCCTACCGGCACGCTGCGCAGCGCGGCGACCGTCTTGACGGCGTCTCGGACATTGTACCGGTCGACCGCCTCCCTCACCTGAAGGTCCTCGGGCCGCACTCGTTTCCAATCGAGCCCCCTCGCCTCCCCGATCCGTAGGCCGGCGAGCGCCATCGTTGCCAGCAGTGGGCGCAACCAGGGCGTCGGATGGAAGCCTTCGACCTGAAGACCGGCGTGCTCGGCCCGGAAGGCGCGCAATGCCCTGATCGGGTGTGCTGCGGCGGCCCGGCGCACGTCGACGGTGCGTAGCCCCGTGGCCGTCCGCTCCCGCGCGATGAGGAACAGCGCGTCCGTTTCGCCCGCTGCCGCCAGCATGACGCGTACAGCCTCCCGCTCCGGAATCCGGACGGTATCCTCCGCTTGCCTGATCTCCGCCCGCCGCGTCTTCCGGCGCGTGCGCAACGACCGAACCGGGTTGCTGTAGGCCAGCCGGCGCCGGATAGCCTCATCGAAGATGGCCCCGAGGACGATGCGCGCTCGCCGGCACGTGTCGTCGGTGCGGCCGTCCGCCTTCATCTTCTCCAGCCAGTCCGCCACGTCGGCCGGATGCAGCTTTGGCAGCAGCCGCGCGCCCAGGTAGGGCTTCACGTGGCCACGGTAATAGACCCGGTAGTTGTGCAGCGTAGCCCCTGCCGCCTGGTCCGCCTCCAGAGCCGTGATTAAGAGCGCATATGCTTGGTCTACAGTGCTGGCGGCACGGTCAGGGACGTGAATTCCCGTTGTGACTTCGCTTCTAGCCCGAGTCAGGAAGGCGTCCGCCTCCCTCTTGGTCGGGAATTGTTTGAACCGACGTTCCCCACTTCCATCTGTGTACGATGTCAGCCAGACTTGCTTCCCGCTCGGAAGTATTCTTTTGCGTATCGTCGCCATGATCATTCCTCACTTAAGTCGACGCCGAGGTCTGAAAAATGCTGAGTTAGTTCTTCCACCATGCTTCTAAGGTTTATAATAATTGATCTTCTGTTTGTGCGTGTCGGTGGGCGCACGAAGTTGGGATAGATTGAAGCCGGCATCCCACCGCCTTGAATTTCCCTGCCGGTCCAAGCAGATGACATGAACGAAACATATAGCTCTAGAGTCTCGTCGCGTTCTCCGAATTTTTCTAATGCTTCGTCTATGCGTATAGAAATTGATTCTCGCCACTGATGTTTGATAATAAGAACAATTTTTGTTGGATCTATGCCAAATTCTGCCAGCTCTAGAGCAACAGCGAGTTGCCATATTTGCTGGGCATCGTAGTTTATTCGGGAGCCTTTCCCTGGCTTTTCTCCAAGCGGAAGGCCAAGACGCTGTAGATGCTTTAATCTACCTCGAAACGCACCGCGCTGAACTTCCGGATTTGCGTCGTGCAGTCGCGCGAGTGCTGTTTCGACTGCTGCGTAACTCGCCATGCCATCGGTTCCGTGATGCCCCCAAAAATCCTACCGAACATCCCATAAGAGTTCAAGTTTGCACTTGCGCTAATTTTTGGTGATAATTAGCGTGAGTTCACACTTAATCCGATGGAGGGCATGAGTGTCACGGGAAGCGACGTCAAACGGAGGCGCTCCGCTCGCGAGCGATCTCCTTCATGGGGCCGATGAAATCGCCCGATTTATCTACGGGATGCCCGGGGACGAGCGGGCCGCCGAAAGTAATCGGCGCCGGGTTTATCATGCTGCTGAAAAGCACGGTCTTCCAGCCTTCAAGCTCGGTGGAACTGTAACTGCCAGGAAAAGCACGATTCTGAATTGGATCGAGCGCCAAGAGAAACTTAACTGAGGATATGTCTATGAATGATAGCATTACCGATATCGTGAAAAATCTTGTTGCAGTTGAGGCAAATCTAAGCAGCATGAACACTAGCGACAGAATGGCCGTAGGTGAATTGCTAGGCGCCGCACTTCGGGAGTCAGGTGCCTTGGAGCGTATGTCCTCCCAGCATCAGGAGCCATTCTTACAGTACGAAGTCAAAGCGGGTGCCCTCGGAATCACTATTCACGCCTCACATGGCAATCTCTATAGCCCAGCATCCTTTACTGGTGAAGCATCAGCCGATTTGCTCGATAGCGTTTTCGAGGCAGGCTGATGGACGGCGACCTGTTCGACGCGGCTGGCCTGCCGCTACCGCCGATCCCCCCGAAGAAGCGCCAGAGATCCCCCAGGAAGCCGACGCCGGCCGAGCGAGCCGCGACGGGACGCCTTAAAGGCGCCCGCCGCTCCCGGGCCCCTCAGCGCCAGCGCGTTGGCCCGGAGCGCGACCTGTCCCCGGCCGTCGCCGCCGACGTCGTCCCGTTCCCGCTTCATCGTAACGGGGGCCTGCTGGCCGAGGTCGTGGACCGGCTCCCCCACGGGTACTCGGGCGACTTGGGCAAGGTCTGCGCCAAGGAGACCCGCGAGTTCCAGCATACGCTCATGCGCCAAGGGGTCGACAGGCAACCGGCATGGCTTTGCGCCAGAACTCTACTTCACCACGCGTTCATGAAGCGTGTTCATGACGCACATCGGGAGGCAGGAACACTGTGAACACAGCCCCGAAGCGGGGCGCCTTTACTCGACTGGAAAACGAAAAGACCCCACGGCGCACACCGCAGGGTCTTGGACTTTCGCTTGTCGAGAACAACCCGGGCGCTCACCCAGACCATACTCACTTCATGAAACCTGTAGCACCTCGAAAGGTTGCAGGCCAGCTCCCCCTGCTGGGAAATCGTCATCCGGACGCCGTCATGCCCGCGCGGATGCGGGTCATCGAGATCACGCGGATCGTGCAGGACCGGCACCAGGGGCCGTGCGCGACGGACGACGCCATCATCTACCTCGATGAGGTGCTTCCGCACTTCGCGACGAAGTGCGGATCTGCCGGCTTCATGTTCGCCGTCGCCGAGTGGGTCGCCCAGAACTGCCCGCGCCTGACCGGCGCCGACATCGAGGACGCAGTGGCCCGCATCCTCCCCAACCCGCCCAGGTACACGTCGGTGGCCATCGGCCGGCGCCTCAACGTCCGGATCGCCGAGGCCCGGCGCCTCGGCTTGCGGTACGTGCGGCCGGTCGGATGGAACGCGGCGAAGCACGAGCGCCAGGCGAAGGCCGCGAAGGCCGCCGCCCTCAGGGTCAAACGGCAGGCGACCGGGAAGACGCGGACCCCCCGTGCCCTATCCGTCGAGAAGCTCGCCCCCTGGATCGCCCTGGAGATGTCCCGGGCGACCTTCAAACGCCTGCCGAAGGACATGCAGGCGGACCACGTTGAGCGAGCCCGGGAGGCCCTTCGATGATCCGGCACCGTGAGACCGATGAGACAGATTTGTCGCCCGTACTCTTTCTCTCTGCGCACACATTCCAGTCTCACGCGCCCTCGCCTGGCCTTGGCGGGGTCGACGCCCAGTCGTCGATCCCCGACACCATGCCGGTGGACGCGGGCAGCTCGACGCAAACCACGATCGTTCTTCAAGCTGGAGGACCGACACCGCATCCTGCCGCGGCAGGTGCCTGGTCTTGCACCCTTGCATCTCCCCCGCGAGCGCGGGCGAACTGGGGAGCCGCGCCTGATGCGCGCCCCCCCTCGACGTCGAGGGTGATGTACCCCGTGCCCCATCCTGCCCTCGATGCCCTCTCCCCTGTTGCGAGGGGTGGCGAATGGGGCGTCGAGAATGCGGAGAGGGGTGTGCTCAAATCTGAGCAGACGTCCCCGCCCTCCCCGGTTCGCCCGCTCTGCCCCCTTCGTCGCCGCTCTACGATGCGCTGGGAGCCTTGTGGGCGGGCGCGACGGGTCGGGTCGTTCCTCCGGGCCGGGCGCACGGGCGCGGCCGGTGACGGGGCCGCTGTGACGACTGGCGGGTGCGCCACTGAAACATCGCGGGTCCTCCCCAGCGGTTTCGAGAGCCGCGGTGCACAGGCAACCCGGCCCTTGCGCAAATTCCAGTGGGTCAGAAAGTCGATTTCGTTTCGTTTGCCCGCCTCCACCCGGGGGGTCGCCCGATGACCGCGCCGCGCCACGACTCCGCCGGCCTGGTTGCGCGCATCCGGGCCGGCCGCGCTGAGGTCGATGCCCTTCGCGCTGTCCTTCGGGATCGCGAGGCCGAGGTCTACCGGCTCTGCGACCAGCTCGGCCGCCTCCCGAGCAATGAGCCGGCCCCGGCGCTCCGGAGCCCGCAGTGCATCCCGATCAAGCAAGCCGCGAGGATCGCGAAGTGCTCCGTCTACACCTTGAGGCGGCACGGCAAGCCGGGCGGCTGGGCCTGGAAGGCCGGCGGCCGATGGGGCGTCGACCCCGCCGGGCTCGATGACTGGATGAGGGGCAGGGAGGCCGCATCCTGACGCAACGGAGATGTCCCCAAATTTGGGGACATCTCCTGTCCTCGCGCGCGCACGGTACTACTACTTCTGCACGTTCTGCCCCGGGACGGGCCCTGACCGGGCGGGGCAACATGCCCCTCATGAAGACGCCCCCGCCCTCTCCCGCCGCCGTGGACGCCGCCCCTGAGCGGCGGGGGCGCCTTCACCTTCGTGTCCCTCCGAACCTCGCCTTGGCCGTACGCCTCGCCGCCGAGGTCCGCAGGGTCCCCGTCTCCGATTTTGTCGCCGACGCGCTCCACGATCGCCTCGCGCGCGACGCCGCCCCCTCCAAGTCCCGAGCTGACCGATGACCATCACGCCAGCGCAGCTCGATGCTGCCAAGACCGTCAATTACGACCGTGGATACCGGGAGGGCTTCGACGCCGCGACCGCCGGCCATCCCTATGGCTCCGACTCGCGGGTTGGTGTCCTCGGCCAGGACGGAAACGGAACTCGCGAGCCCGCATCCTTCAGCGGTTACGAGCCCGCGGCCTTCGCCCCCTCGACACAGCCCACGGCCTTCTCATGGGCCGAAATCACGGCCATCGTGAACGCGCAGGCCGGCCTCTCCACACCAACTCGGGAGGCCTAAGTCGATGTCGAAGCTCGGACAATTCAAGGCGCTGCTGATCCGCGCCCGTCAGGATGCCCCGGCGCCGGCCCCGCAGCTCGCCGAGGATCGCGACGCCGCCGCCGCCGAACTCGTCGCCGCCGAGGCCGGCATTGAGGAAGCCGAGGCCGCCTATCGGGGGGCTTTGCTCGGCGCGACGGATGAGGGCTTGAAGAAGTTGGACGACGAGCGCCGGGTCGCCGCGATCCGTTTGGACCGCGCGAAGGTGCTGGTGGACCGCCTCGCCGCCCAGACGGCCGCCATCGATGACGCCAGGGCCAAGGCCGCGTTGGCGAAGACGGTCGAGACCGCCACGGCGGCGCAGGCCGCGTTCCGGGAGGCCGTAGAGCGTGACCTTCCCGACATGGCGGCCCGGGCCCGCGCGATCCTCGCCCTACGCACCGAGGCCGAGCGGGCGACCGTCGCCGCCAACATGGCGTTGGCGGAAGCCGGCAACGGCCCGTTGCCGGGCGTCGAGGCTTTCAGGGCACTCCCGGGCCGGCCCCGTGAGGATCTGCGCCGCGAGACGGTAGACCTTTGGTGCGACGACACCGGCAACGCCGCCGGTCATCAGGAGAAGATCGTCACGCGCGGTGACGGGTCCGGCTCGCTCATGCTCCCCAACGCGCACCACCTCCGCGTCTTCACCCGGAAGCGCACCTACGAGGTGATCGAGTTCCTGCCGGCCGAGCACGGCGTCGCGCCGGCCTCCCTGGTGGACACGCTCAACGTGCCGGACGTGTACGCGGTCGCCCCCCAGGGGGGCGACCGCCGGCCCCGCTCCGAGACGCGAGCCGTGGGCCCCGCCCGTGAGGTCGCAAAGGCCCCGGGGCACCGCGCCTAGAAATTCCAGAATTGCCGGACGTAATAGAGGTTCCGTCCGGCACTAGCGGGGCATCATTCCAGAGGGTTTCGCCGACAATCCAACAACGGGAAGTAAATCTCCAGCCCCGCGCGGTGAAAACTGCAAAATGGTCAAGATTTACACGTCGGCACTTCAAGAACCATTCCGACGTGACCGGGGGATCGGGGGCGACGGACGCACCGCCGGGGTGATGCACCTCGGCGGTTTTTCTTCATCCAGACAGGAGTTCGAACATGTCGTTGCAAGGTGTCCACATTGCCTGCGGGTTCATTAGCGCCCCGCAGAACGTCGCCCTCCTGGGCGCCGTCGCGTGGTCCGAAACGCTCGCTGCCGCTGGCACGACGGTGAACATCGCCCCCTCGTCCCTCGATACGAAGGGCTCCCCGGCGCCGGCCTATCCGGGGTTCGAAATCACTGCCTCCGTCGACTGCTACGTCGCGATCGGCAAGGCGCCCGACGCGGTGAACGGCGCCCGCATCTACGTGCGAGCCGGCGAGACGCGGAACATCTTCTGCCAAACCGGCGACAAGCTGTCCTGGGCAGCGGCGTAGCGCCCGTAGGGATGAGGCCTGACGCGTAAGGGCTTCACTTGCCCTTACGCCGCCAGCGTCCGTCGTAACCGACGCCCGCTCCGCAGCCGATCCCGCCGCTCTCGCCTTGAGGCTTTACCACCGCGCCTCCCTTAGCGAATGTGATGAACAGGTTCGGCTTACCCTTGCTGCGCTCGTCCTGGATCACCAGCACCGCCTGCAAGCCAGCCTCGCTCGAGATGCGTCCGGCTGTCTCCTCGATCGCGTCAAGATCGCAATCGTTGCTGCTCGCGCCATTGAGCGTCCGGATCGACACCTTGAGGGGGCGGGCCGCCGACATGCAGCCCAGGGCGTTGTTCTGCTCGCAGGCGGACACGTCGGTCACGACCATCGTGCCCGTCGTCTTGCCGGATGAGTACGTGTAGGTCCCCGGAGCCTGAGCCGATGCGCCGGTTGGAGCGTAGAGGCAAAGCCCTGCCAGCGTCGCGCCGATCACGCCGATCGTGGGTCGATTTCCCATGCTCTTCCTCCCGGTGTCTTCCAGCCACAAGTGTCGAGTATCCCTATTCGATCCGACCTTCCTGTAGGTGTTGATCGATTTGCCACCCATCCCAGCACCGACGCTTCAATGACCTCGCCCCATCCCGTTTTTTTCTATCGTGAGGACGGCAGGGTCGACTACGCTGCGATGGCCGCCGCCGCCAACAAGGCCGCGAACCGGATGCGGGCCGAGAGGATGCGAGCCGAGGCCGCGGTCATCGCGGCGGCGGCTGTCAGGGCGCTCCAGGGGCAGGTGCAGCCGGCGTTCCGGCCGCCCGCCGGCCGGTTGTGGAAGGTCGATGCGGAGGCGCAGATGATCGTCGGGCCGGCGGGCGGAATCGGGACCACACCCGTCATCGTGAGGACGCTGGAAGCCCTCGCCACACCCGGGCGGCATGACGAAGGTGTTGTCGCCGCGGCGGGCGGCTGGCGGGACGTAGCGCACCTCCGCGAGGCCATGACCGGCCTCGCGCCCAAGCTCGCGGTCATCGGGCTGCGGCTGGACCGACGGAAGACAGGCATCCGGATCACGAAGGCCAGGGCGCAGCTCAACTGACTCGATGAGCTATTATCATCGACACCGTCAATACCTGCTATTGACGATATCTGTTTGATTGATGGTGCGCTGCGAAACATATTCCTCTCAAGCAACGGGGCAGGCCCCGGCCCATCAGAGGAACTGACATCATGACCGTACGTACTTTCGTCCTTGCCGCCCTGTCGTCCGTCACCCTGGTGGGCACCGCGATGGCCGATGAGTGCATCAACATCACGCCGACGCTCTATCGCCAGCAGGCCCGTGCCACCGCCGCAGTGCGCCCGGCCTCCGAGCTGACGACCACGCCCTCGCTGACGCCACGGGCGCCTGCTGCCCGGCACATCGTGGCCGACGCATCAGCTTTCTAGGTCGGCCTACCGGATGCGTGCCCGGCACAGAAGCCGGAGGCGGTAGCGCATCGCTATCGCCCTCACGGGGTCACTCGGCAGTTGCAGCCTCACGCGGACCGGTGAGGTGAGTTGTTGAAGCGTTTAGCGGTGGGCCCTGACAACTAGGGGGCAAACGACAAAACCCCGAGGATTTCTCCTCAGGGTTTGCCTCAACGAAAACGGTCAGGTGATCGGGGCTGGAGACGCTCAGGCCGAACCTAAAAGCCCCGCGGGTCCTAGTACGAGCCGAACTTGTAGTTCAGGCCGGCGCGGACGACGGCGAACTCGGTGTCGCGGACCTGACGGCCACCGCTGGCCAGGACGACGCCCGGGCTGTTGGC
>NZ_LMMU01000012.1 GCF_001422375.1 Methylobacterium sp. Leaf99
GGGCCACCGTGTCCGCGAGCTGGCGCTTGCGCACGAAGATGTTCTGCGCCGTCGCCTGCGACTGGAGCCAGTTCCCGTTGAGCGGAGAGCCCCCGAACGACGGGTTCACCGGCTGGTAGTTGAGCGGGCTCGCCGAGACGGGCATCGCCAGAGCGCTCAAGCCAAGCAAAGCAAGTGAAGACGGACGCAAAGGCATCGTAACCCCCTCGGACGACCCGCAACGATGACACCGACAGCAGAAATGCCAGCGTTATCGAGCGGACCGTCCTGAGCTTACACTGCTGATCGAAGGCGACAACCCGTTCACAGCCTGTCCCTGGACTGATCCATTACCTATCTGATTAACAGTGATATTTTTATCACCAGCATTCGTGGACGAAACGGTCAGGCCGTAAGAGAGATTCGATCCCGTCTGTGTGTTCGTGATGACGTATCCCGACCCGATCACGGAAATGCTTGCGTTGTTGCTGCTGCCGGTTTGCGCGTTGGTGAGCGAATTGCCGTCGCCCAGGATTCCGAGGGCCGATCGATTGGACGATCCGTCCTGCGTCTGAGCCGTGACGTTGCCGGTGCCTGCGATGGTGGTGCGTGCGTCGTTGCCGCCCCCCGTTTGGACGATCTTGCTTTCGTTGGAGGATCCGAGCTGATTGATCACCGCGATGTTCTGGGTCTGCCCCGGCGTCAGCGTGCCGGACTGGCCGGAGGCGGTGACGATGGCGGACAGGCTGTTGGCGGCGGGCCCGGCGACGGGCAACCCCGTCACGGCCGGGTTCGTGGTGACGAGGAGGGGCTCGACGGAGTTCTGGTTGGTGCCGCGCCGCGGCGGCGCCGCGGCCGTCGGGTCGACTTGCCCGATATAGACGCTCTGCTGGGCGGCGGCGGGGGCCGCCAGGCCGAGCGCGAGGGTCAGGATCGGCAGGATCCGGAAGTGTGTGGAACGGAGAACGATCATGGCTCGGATCCTCACAAGGGGGTCGAGGGGGCGACGCTGGCCTTGCAGCCGATCCGGCGGCCATCGACCTCCAGCGTCAGGGTGGCCTCGAAGCCGGCCTGCGGCTCGAGGCTGAGACGGATTTCGCCAAGTCCGGTGCGGGCGCCGGCCACGGCCTGGAAGCGTCCGCCCTGCTGGAGGCGCGACGTCCCGCCGGGGCCGGTCTTGATCACCAGCAGGGAGTAAGTCCCCGCCGCGTCCGCCCGCGCCAGGGCGATGCCCCGGAGGGTCGTCATCGGGCCGGCGGTCTCCCGCTCGATGCGGCAGCGCAGGACGGCTTCGGTGGAGACTTCGGGATCCGGCTCCATGCTGATCGCTCCGGTGGCGAGGAGGGGAAGGACGAGGCAGGCAAGCCCTCCGACGCGGCCCATGGCGAGACGACCCATGGCGAGACGGCTCATGACGCCGGGGCTCAGGGCAGGATGGCGACCCGGGTCAGCAGGGCGACGAGCTCGGCCTGCCGCCGGGTCTGCGTCTTGGTGAACACCGCCGACAACTGGGTGCGGAGCGTCGCGTTGCTGAGGCCCATCTTGACGGACGTTTCCGACAACGTCCGGCCCCCGGCGATCTCGATGGCCAGGCGTGCCTCGGCCGGCGTCAGGTCGAACAGCTTCTGCAGGACGCTCGGCGTCGGGCGCGGGCTGTACCGCAGGTCGACCAGGATGATGACCGTGTTCGGCGCGGACGCCCCCGGCTCTCCGAGGGGGATGGTATGCAGGACCAGGGGCGCGCCGCACGCGCGCGGGACGGTCACCCAGGATTCGCCGCCGATCCGCAGGCCCTGGCCCGCCTGGGCCAGCAGCCGGCGCAGGGCGCGCCAGCTCTCGATCTGCGGCGGCATCCCGTGGATTCCAAAGCCCTGGTGCTCGCCGTCCTGCCGGCCGAGAATGCCGGAAGCCGTGGTATTCAAATCGAACGGCACCCCGCTTGCGTCGATCATGACGGCACCGCAGCTCATCCTGTCGAGCAGCTGCAGCAGGGGATGGCTTGAGCTCACGATGACACCACTGCGCTTGCGGAATGCTAAGCATTCCTAGGCAGTATCGATTAATTTTTACAACTGTCCCCGCTCCGAAATCGCTGCGCCGTTCCCGGTGAAAATTACGGAGACGCTGCAGAGCGGGTAGGAGCGATCCGACAAGAGAAATCATCTTGCCATCCACGAATCTAGCGAATGTTAGATTGCGGGTCGGAACCTTGCCCATCATGGGGCATCTGCCCAACCGGCCGGGATGCAGTCGCGAATCCAGTCTTCCGCCTCGCCGACGGACGCGAAGATCAGGCCCTCTGCTTCGAACGGGCCGAGCCCGAACTGCAGGAACCAGCCGCCCTCCGCCTCGACCAGGAGCGCCGCCAGGCGATCGCGCACCCACATGAGATAGGCGCTCTCATGATGACGGCCGGAGGCGGCGCTGATCACTTGAGACGTCACGTGCAGCATGACAGCGAGGCGCCAATCGAGGAGGGCGGGCACGAGCGCCCAATCAAGAATCCACTCGTAGCGCCCAAGGCCTGCGGCGCGCATCATCCATTCGGATGATTAACCCTAATCTGCACAGGCGCCGCACGGAAACGATCGAATCTAAACAAATTCTGAATCATCATCCAATTGGATGATGTGATGCTGCCGAGCACTGTGTAGCTACCAAATCGTTAAGGATCGAGCGCCCCGCGAGACGGATGCGCCAATCCTTCGACACCAACGGCGGCGCAAGTCCGCTCATCGTCACTTGGGAGGGGGCGCGAGCCTCTACTCCGCATAGGGGTTCAGCCATCATGCACAAGCATCTTCTCGCCCTTTCCATGGGCGTCGCCGTGATTGCCTTCTCGACCGGTGCCTTCGCGCAGTCCAATAGTTCATACACTAGCCAGCAAGGGTTGAGAAACACTGTCGATGTCGATCAGTCTGGCAACGGCAACCGCGCTGGTCTGAGCGCTGATCAGGTCATCTACCAGAGCAACGATTCCATGAGCACTGGTAACAGCCTCGTGATCAAGCAGTCCGGCGCTAATAATATTATCGGACAGGCAGATGTCTATGGATCGGTCGTCGACGCTAACCAGACTGGTTCCAGCAACACCCTCCGGCTGGACCAATCTGGCAACAGCAACAATATTGCTTATCGTCAGTTTGGCAACAACAATGGCACTCGATCCGCCGAGGGGGCGCCGGTAGGTAACCGGAAGTTTCAGGAACAGGATAACTACGGCAAATCGTCCGGAAATGCGACAGGTCTCTGGAATTATGTCGGTCAAGCTGGAAATGGCGGCAATGTCAGACTCGATCAGGAGAGCAGGGGCTCTTCGAGCTCCAACGGTGTCATTGCATTTCAGAGCGGATCGAGCGGCGCCCAGTATATTCGTTTGAAGCAGACCACGACGTCGAGCTCTTCGGCTGGCGCGGACAACCTCGCTTATCTTGATCAGCGTACGAGCGGCACGAATGTCATCGCCGACATTACTCAGGCCAATAACGGTGGTTTCTATAATCTGACCGACATTCGTCAGAATGGCTCTAACGTGCGGGTCACCGGCTCGCAGACCGGATCTGGACTCGATCTATTTGTCCAGCAGACTGGCAACAACAATACTGTCGACTCCATTCAAAACGCTGACAATAGTCAGATTCGCGTAATCCAGAACAATACCGGCGGCGGAAATAACAGTGTTGCTGCATTTCAAGCTGGGATTGATCATATTCTCGATGTAAAACAAGTCGGATACGGCCATCAGGTCACTTCTACCCAGAGTGATACCGGCCAGATCGCAATGATCGACCAAAATGGATTTAATAATACCTACGTCGGCGTCCAGTCAGGTATGATGAACTACGCGAGCGTTCTGCAGGGATCGAACAATAACATTGCAGTGGTCACGCAGGCCGGTACGAGCAACTCTGCTCTTATTACGCAAAATCGCACCCGTTAATTGGATTCGCGAGGGCGTCTTGATCGACTTCGCGTCTTTCCATAAAACGCTTCTTGAACAGCAGTGAAGCTGAGTTCTTGAGTATCGGCTCGCCTACGGGCGAGCCGATCGCTGTTTCAAGCGTGCATTGAATTTTTAAGTTATTGCGGCGATCATCGTGATAAAAACTTTTATCATACCAGCTTGTCACAGCGATATTGTAGGAATCCAGCAATGAAAACAGTAGGATGTTCCGCTGTTCTTCTAATAATAAATGCTGGTAATGTTGCAGCACAGGCAATACCCGCCTCGCCAATTCAACCCCTCCCTGTACCTGTTAAATCGACCCAACTCGCCCAGGCTGTGGCGTGCGACAGCGCCTGCATCCGCGGGAACATGGATCGCGCCGTCCAGGCCTGCGCCCCTCGCGTCGAAGCCGAAGCGCCCGGTGACTACGATTGGCTGATCCGCCCCTACGGCAGCATCTTTCAGGAGGCCGATTCGCCCGAACAGCCGTCATCGGCCGTCGTGCGCTATCGCGGCGACTCGATCCGCTTCCTCAACCCGCAGAAGGAATGGGTCCGCGCGATCTACGAATGCGGCTACGACACCGCGAAGCAGCAGGTGGTGTCCCTGCGTGTGCGCCTCGGCGTGATTGGCAAGGTGAACCCCGTACCGGTGCTGCCGGCACCGAAACCGCAGGCGCGGGCGCCCCAACCGCCCCCCGGTCCGGCGGCCCCCGGTCCGGCGGCCCCGGGGCAGGCCCAGCCGCCCGCCCCCGCAACCGCCCCGACGGTCGACCGGCGCCGGGTCGGCGAGCCGAACGACGTGTCCGTGCTTCAGATCAAATCGCCGCCCGGCGCACGATAGGAGCGGGGCGTCCCGAAACTCTGGCGTCCGAACCGGGAACGGAACGGCCGGCGGCAGGATCGATCCCGGACAAGGCCTCGTAACCCGGATGTGCGTATCGACCAGCATCCCTGCAACACTCACGCAGTAAATTCGCTCCCCGGCACAGAAGAGCCGCTGGGTTCACAGAATCCGATTGCCAGTCGGTACCGTTCATGGGACCGGTCAAGACAAGAATGAAACCTGTCACCGCCGGGGGGCGCGTTCGAATGACCAGCAGCGGTCGTATGCCACGTTGGCTGGGCGCAGCGGTGCTCGCCGCGAGCTGCACCCTGTCGGTGTCGGCGGCCTGGGCCTCGCCGACGGGGGATGGCGAGGCGTCGCTGCTGGCGCAGCTGTCGGGGACGCAGGGCGCGCGCGAGGTTATGGCGGTTACCCGACGCCCGGCGTTCTTCAACTGGCCGAGTCCCAGCCGGCCGCAGCCGACCGCGCAGGAGCGTCAGGCGCTCGAGCCGCTGGCCGAGGCCGCCGCGCAGCAGCACGGCGTCGCGATCGACTTCTTTAAACGCCTGATCCGACAGGAGAGCGGCTACAACCGGTACGCCGTGAGTTTTGCCGGCGCACAGGGCATTGCCCAGTTCATGCCCGGCACGGCGGCGATGATGGGGCTCGACGATCCGTTCGATCCGGCCAAGGCCCTGCCGAAATCCGCCGAGCTTCTGGCCCTGCTGCACCGGCGCCTCGGCAATCAGGGCCTGGCGGCGGCGGCCTACAATGCCGGTGAGGGCCGGGTGCGGGCCTGGCTGTCGGGCCAGGGCGGGCTGCCCCTCGAGACCCGGAACTACGTCCGGGCGATCACCGGCCGGGACGCCCACGAATGGGCGCCGGCGGGCCTCGCCGCGGCCCTGATGCCCGGCCCGCTCGCGCCGAGCCGCGCCCCCGCCTTCACCGGCCTGTCGGCCCGCATGTCCCCGGAATGGGCCTTCGCCCTGACGATCCTTCCGCGCGCGAGCGGGCCGGCGTCCCTCGCCGCGGCCGCCCCCGCCCGGAGGCCCGCGGCCGCCCAGGCGTCGATGCGCGCGGAGCGGCGCGGCGCGCGTCCGCCCTCCGGCGAGAGCAGCCTCTGCGAGAGCATGCGCAGCACGGGCTGCATCGTCGCGGCGGTGTACTGAAGCGGCGACCGGTTCGGCGAAGTCAGGTCGCGTCACGACAAGGGGTTGGAGACGGCCCTAGCGCTGGACCGCCCGCAGGACGTTGCCCTGCCCGACCTGGACGGCGGACATCTGATTGCCGAACCCCGCTTGCAGCGCCACGATGGACTGGCCGGATCCGACCTGCTGCAGGGCCAGGCTGTTCTGAACCCCCTGCATCGTGACCGCGATGCTGTTGTTGTCGCCGTCCTGGAGGACCGTGGCACTGTGGCCGCTCCCCTCCTGCAGGAGGGTCAGACGGTTCAGGGAGCCGGTCTGCCGCACGTCGAGCCGATGGGGGTCGACGCCCTGCAACGGGTTCAGCGGAACCGCCAGACCGGTGACGGACGCCTCCGCTGCGCCGGACTGCAGGGCCGGCGCCGGAACCATGGACGCATTGCCGGTGGGCAGCGCACGACGCGCCGACGGGACCGCGGCGATCTGGCCGACCCAGACGTCGCCCGCCCCGGCCGGGACGGCACTCCCGAGTAGAAGGGTGACGCCGACGACGATAGGGCGGGCAGAGCGCGAAAAGGTTTGCATTGTCTCCGATCCGGACAGCGCCTAGACTCCGGCGAGTAAAGACGTCGCTCCCTTTCCGGCGGATTAAGTTCGGCTCGCGATTTGTCCCCATCCCGCATTCGGCGCATGTCCTGACGCGATGACTTTCACATCCCGCTCCCTCTGGCTCGCGGCCGCTGCCCTGGTGCTGCCCTACCCACACGCCTGGGGGCAGGGCGCCGGAAACGTCAACGAGTGCACGCTGATCCAGGACCCGACGGAGCTGCGCAACTGCATCCTGCGCTTCGAAGGGCAGCGCACGCCGTTGCCGACCACCCTGGAAAGCGGGACGGAGGCGAATGGTCAGCCCATTCCCGCCGGCGACGGCACCGCGCCGGCCACCGTCGCATCGCCCCCACCCCTGACCAAAGTCGAGAAGCGACGCCCCCTCAAGCTCGCGTCGCCACCGATGAAACCAAGGTCTTCCGACCCTGGCGTGCCGCCGAGCAGGGGCGATTCGAGGCGCCCATCGAGTACCGATAGCGTCTGGGTCGAGCAGATCCAGCTTCCCAAGGTCCGTTAGCCGCTGGAGGGCGCGAGAGCGTGGGAGTGCAGGATCCCCAGCGTTACGCCAGCGGGCGCGCACCGGCTTTGTGCGGACCTTCGACAGGGAAATCCGGATGCGGTGGAGGCGGCGCTTCTATGAAACCACCATGGCTATATGAACTCGCCCGCTCCGGTCGGATGCAACTGCAACAAGTATACCCTCAAAGGCATGACGCCGGCCATGGCAGGATGGTCATGATCGCCGATCTGCGGCGGCTCGATGTTCCGGAGTCGGGACGAACCCTGCGGGATGAAGACCCGAATTTGCAGCCCCAGAACGAAGAAGCCCCGGATCAGCGATCCAGGGCTTCTCGAATAAGTCAAGCGATTGACTTGGAAAACTTGGTAGCGAGGGAGAGATTTGAACTCCCGACACAAGGATTATGATTCTAATAAATCGTTCGAATTGCCAATGGTTTAGCGGTGCCGTGTTGCGCCCGTGTTCCATCATCGCAATTCTGATCGGCCCCCACGAGGTGGTCCAAGGATAAAGTTAGTGCACGGTTGGCCGCTCCGCCACGGGTAGCTTGGCCGGCGGAGCTGGTCGGGCGAGCGCAGCCGGCCAAGCGAAGAAGGCTGGCATGAACACCTCCGGTGCCGGCGGCAGGTATCCCAGAGAGGCATGCGGGCGCACGGTGTTGTAGTGACGTCGCCAGCTTTCGATGACGACCTGCGCTTCCCTGAGTGTGTAGAAGATCTCGCCGTTGAGCAGTTCGTCGCGAAGCCGTGCATTAAAGCTTTCGACGTAGCCATTTTCCCATGGTGAGCCTGGCGTGATGTAGGCCGTCTTTGCTCCGACGCCGGTAATCCAAGCTTGGACGGCCTTCGCAACGAACTCCGGCCCGTTGTCCGAACGAATATGGCCAGGTACGCCACGTAGGATGAACAGATCCGAGAGTACGTCGATGACGTCGATCGCCTTGAGCTTACGAGCGACCCGGATCGCCAGGCATTCATGGGTGAACTCGTCAACGACGTTGAGCATCCGGATCTTGCGCCCGTCATGCGTGCGTGCCTCGACGAAGTCATACGATCACACGTGATTGCGGTGTTCCGGGCGAAGACGGACGCAGGAGCCGTCGTTGTCCCAGATCCGCCCTCGCTTGGGCTGCTTGGCTGGGACCTTCAGACCCTCACGCCGCCAGATCCGCTCGACGCGCTTGTCGTTGACGTACCATCCGGCCGCCTTCAGCAACGCGCTGATCTTGCGGTAGCCATAGCGTCCATACTTCTCGGCCAATGCCACGAGATCGGCTGTCAGCGCCTCCTCGTCGTCGCGGCCCCGCGGCACCTTGCGCTGTGTCGAGCGATGCTGACCGAGCGCCCGGCAGGCGCGGCGCTCGGAGATGTTCATCGTCAGCAGGATGTGCTCGACACAAGCGCGTCGGCGCGCGGGGCTCAGAAGTTTCCCCGGGACGCCTCCTGCAGGATCAACTTGTCCAGCGTCAAATCGGCGATTGCCTTTCGAAGTCGAGCATTCTCAGTCTCAAGGCTCTTCATCCGTCGAACCTGATCTGACTTCAGCCCGCCAAACTCACGCCGCCACCGGTAGTATGTCACTGAACTTACGCCGAGCGCGCGGATCGCATCGGCCACGCTCTGGCCCTGTGAGATCAGCACATCCGCCTGCCGTAGCTTGGCAACAATTTCCTCGGGCGTCGGGTGCTTTGCCATCTTGTCCGTCCTCCAGGCTCAAAAGCCATACCAAAGAGCGGACCACTTCAATGGGGGCTGACCAATCCGGGACACGCGCATCCGCCTGCACGGCATCGATGCGCCGGAAAGCGCCCAGACCTGCCAGGATGCTGCCGGGAAGGACTACCGCTGCGGGCAAGCCGCGGCTCTGGCACTGTCCGACCGCATTGGCGAGGCGCCGATCGCGTGCGAGCCGCGCGACACAGACCGTTATGGCCGGACGGTCGCGGTGTGCCGCAAGGGTAGCGAGGACCTCAACGCCTGGATGGTCGCGCAGGGACACTCCATCGCCTGCCGCGCTATTCCACGGACTACGTGGAGGCTGAGAACACCGCGAAGGCGACCAAGCGCGGCATCTGGGCCGGCGCGTTCACGACGCCGTCTGACTGGCGCCGAGGCGAGCGCGCCAGGGGGATGGGGTTCGCGGCGCCCGGCGGCCCGGATGGTCCGATCCCGGCCCCGGCAGAGCGAGCTGAAACGCCCGACCCCGGCAGTTACGCCATCAGGGGCAACATCTCCCGCGCGGGCGAGAAGATCTATCACGTCCCTGGCTCGCGAGATTACAACCGAACCCGGATGTCCCTGAGGCTCGACCAATCCTCCGTCGAGGAACTCAACCTAGCCCTGCTCTTCGAGGAATTCTGGTGGGAGGGCCGCCCGACCGGCAAAGCCTCGAACCATGCGGGCCTGCTCGACGCCCCATCGCTGGGCTGCTGGGCGGTCTCGGCGTGATAGGGGAACGCGCCGCCGAGATTGGGATGGAGTCCGGTTTCTTTCACGGCCCGCTGCGGCCGATCCGCCGGCGCTGACGGGACCGTGGCGCTCAGCGTGCCGGTTCCTCCCGGGCGACCAGACTGAAGCGATGGATCGCGAGGCTCGCCGCTGCGCTCGCGAGGGTGGCGGCGAAGCCAAGAGCGGGACGCGACCAGTCTTCTGCCCGTCACAGGGCGACCATGAGGCTCACGCCGGCGCCGAGACAGGCGAGGGGTAGGGATCGGCGCATTGGGCATCCTGTAACCGGGGTGGGCCTCTGGTCCATCCGTCGTCAGAGGGTCAGGGCGTCACAACCGCGAGGTCGGCCGCCGGCAGCCAGCCGATGACCGGGGCCTTCTCGCCCCGGTAGCGCACGCGCACCCAAGCGTCCCTCCGCTCCAGCACCGCGACGTGATCGAACTGGATGAGGTAGGGCGCCCGCGCCGGAGCCGGGCCGGGTTCCGGCCGGAAGGCCGTACGCTTGGCCGTTACGAGTCCGACGCCGATCCAGTCGGTCGGGGCCGCCCCCTCGCTCCGGGATAACGCGTAGGGGGTGCCCACCATGGTTCCGGTGGTCATCAAACAGCCGCCGTGATCCTCTGAAAGGGTCAGGGTGGCGCCGTCCGGGGTGAAGGCGAGCTCTCCTGGGATGCGCTCCGGCTCGGCCGGAAACTACGTCTCGACCTTAGCCCGGCTACTCGCGAGGGTTCCGCGCAGAAGGAAGAGGCAGCTGAACTGCGGAGCGCCGACATCGGCCGCCCCCCGCTGCTCGGCGAAGACTCCCGCCACCGCGTCGCCGGAGACCGCCAGGGTCAGGCTGCCGTAGGTGCCGGACCGCGCGGCCGGCTCAGCCGCCACCGCGCCGCAGGCGCCGAGCAGGGCGGCGAGGCCCAGGGACGTCCCCCGCACCGTCAAAGGTTCTTCTCCAACAGCTTCACCACGGCCTCGACCCGATCCTTGGAGTCGGCGACGTTGGTGAACGGCCGCCAGTTCACATCGAGGACCCCGCCGTTGAACGTGAGGCGCTTGGAGTAGTTCGAGGTAGGCGCGGTGTTCTCGTCGAAGCGGATGCGGATGGTCTTGAGCTTCGCGGACAGGGCCTCCCGGCCCATCTTGTCCTTAGCCACCTCCTTCAGCCCGTCGGCGAGGGGCTCGAAGATCGTCTTCTCGAAATAGTCCGGCTCGGAATAGTACTTGGCGTCGCCCGGGATTGTGAGGTCGTCCCAAGCCACCTCCACTGGCACGGCAAACCCCGCCGCCTCCTGAATCGCTTTTTCCTGCGTGGGATAACGGTCTTGGCGGTAGGCCGCGATCGCCCGGCGCTCGGCGAGGCCGATCGTCGGCTCGGCCCGCGCAGCGGGCACGGACAGCAACGCCAGGGCGGCGGCGAGGGCGTAACGGCGTGAGATCATGCGTTGGTTCCTCGGATCGGCGGATCCGGATGCGGGCTTGGCGTGACGGTTCGATGACGGGGCGGGCAACCCTTCCGGGGGATATCGCCTTCACAGGGGCGGGGCGCAGTGCACAGGGGCGCCGGCCTCGACGATGGGCTGGCTGGTCCAAGGCAGTCGCACGGGAAACGAGACGATGCTGGGAGTGTCCTTCGTTTACTGAGCGGACTACGCGATCCCATCCGCATCTGGGCTGGAGGGCGACCGTCGCCTCGCGCCGAAGAGGTTCTACGTTATGCGGGGTTGAGGCCCGCTCAACGGCTCACGCGTTCGCCGAAGTCCTGAATGGAAGGGCGTGCGCGCGGGGCCTCGGCTGTAGTGATGGTGCCGGTCCCGAGCAGGACCGCGAACACGAGCATCGGCACGGCCCAGACCTGCATCGGAAGCCCCCAGAAGGCGTGGTCGCGCCCGGCGGGCCCGAAGGTCGTGCCATGGTTCCAGCGCAATCCGAGGACGAGGACGGCCAGCGCCGCAAGGCTCATCGTAAGGCAGACGGCGCGATCTACCTCTGGCCCGTCGACCTGCCGCAGGACGATCAGGGGCAGGAGCATCGCCGCTGCCGCAAGGAAGGCGACCCAGCATCCCCGCCCGTTCCAGAATACGATCATGCAGCGCCCCTCTTGCTTGGTGTGTGAACCGATCCGTCCCGTCGAAATCGCGATCGCGTCAGCCCATGGTCCCCGCGCCAGCCCGCCGGTTCCGCAACATCCCGACAAGTGCCGCAACGATAGTGATTGCCAGCGCCTCAGCGATGCCCCCGAGGGTGACAGTGTGGTATCACAAGGGGTCGAGGGCGCGATTGGTTGTGACGAGGTCGGACCGGGACGAATCGGCCAGGACCCCGATGCTGTAATCGCCCACAGGCACATCCGTGAACACCGTGTTGACCCGCGGTATCAGGTTAGGGTGGTGATCGCGGAGCGCCTCGGCGCGGACGTCAAACAATTCCGACTGCCTGCAAGAGATGGCTTCATCGGCCCCAGGCCAGCGAAGGCGCGATGAGGCCGCATGGCCCTGACAAGTGCCTGCCGACGATCCTAGATCGGCGTCACTCCGCCTTGTCCGTATGAGACCCCCGTGCTCCGCATCGCCCTTCTCGTCTTCTTCGTCGTATTCCTGGCACCGATCGCCATCTCGGCAGCCCGCTACTATCTCAGCAACGACATCGCCGACTGGCGGTCAGCCGACCGGTCGAGTGCAGGCCTGCTCGCGCCCGCTGCCCAGCATCCCGAAGCCGTCGTGCGCGTGTTCTCGGCCCGGACCGTGAGCTGGCGCGGCATCGTCGCCAGTCACAGCTGGATCGTTGTGAAGGGAGTGGGCGACCGCGCCTATCAGCGGTTCGACTACACGGCCTGGGGCATGCCGATCTGGATCGACCGATTTGTGCCCGACGGACGCTGGTTCGGCAGCGCCCCGGAGGTGGTCTTCGCCGCCGACGGTCCCGTCGCGGAGTGGATGCTGCCGCGCATCCGCGCGACGATCGCCGACTACCGCTACGCCAGGATCGGCGACTATAAGATCTGGCCTGGGCCAAACTCCAACACCTTCGTCGCCGCCGTGATGAGCTCGGTGCCGGAAATGCGGGCGAGCCTGCCGGCCACGGCTATCGGCAAGGACTTTCCCTATGACGGTCGCTGGATCGGCGCGACACCGTCTGGCACCGGCTTGCGGATCAATCTTGGCGGCTACCTCGGGCTGACGGTGGGGTGGATCGAAGGCCTGGAGGTCAATCTTCTCGGTGCGGTGGCGGGGTTGGATGTCCGCCGTCCCGGCCTGAAGCTGCCCGGCCTCGGCCGTGTTGGGATCTGACCGACCGTTCTTGGGGGGGGCGGGCTCGGCGCATCACAATTAGTGCCTGGCTTCCAACCGGGCCGCGTCGATCAGGCGATCGCCGTCTTCCCGAAGCAGGAGGCGATCCGAGACGAGGGTGTCAACGGATTTCACGACGGCCGCGACGTAGGCGTCCGGATCGGCGTAGCGCTCTTCGGTCGAGGGGCGTGGATCCCCGGCCGTTACCCGTTCGGCTCGGGTGCGCGCGAAGGGAAGCTGGCTGCCCTCCCGGTCGCACAGGGCACCAGCTGGAAACGGATCGGCATACAGGTTCCAGCCCGTGAAGGTCGCGCGTGGTGCCGCCACTGCGGGAAGGCGGATGCCCGCCACATCGTTTCCGTCCGCATCGACCCGCGGGACCAGCGGCCGGTACTGCGGCCCGCTCTCGGGCCGCGGATCCACATAGGTGTCGAAGCGCGCGATGGCGTTCGGTGCGGTTGGGACTGGTACCCCGACCAGGAATGGGAAGCCGATTGCAGCAGCTTCGACCAACGTGCCGTCCGAGAGGCGGGGGATACGACTGTCCGGCGGGGCTTTGCCCGACGCGACCCAATCTTCCAGGGCGACCAGCAGTGCCCGCACGGCCGGCGCCGGGTTCAGGGTGCTCCGCATGTTGGCGCATGCCCCCTTGGTCGAGGTCAGACCAGCACGCCCGTAGTGGAAGCCGCTGGAGACCAGGAAGGCGCGCGCCGTGTCCGGTAGCGGCAGATCGGTGCGGCCGAGGGGATCGGTCGTGAGCAACGAGGCGCCCTTCTGCCAGTACTCGGTGCCCGTGTTCACCTCGATCAGGAGGGGGTCGAAGCCGTCGCCACGCGGGAGCGCGCCCGTCCGTCCCGTGACGGGGTCGTGCTGCTGGGCGGCGGAGAACGGAAAGGCGTTCTCCGGGTAGAGGTGGTCCTCGTGCTGCGTGTTGGTGCGCGAGGGCTGACCGAAGCGGGCATTCAGAAAGATGCCGCCGACGCCCGCAATATGCGACAGCACGCCGTCGAAGACCCGGCGGCCGGCCTCGTCGCGATTGAAACCCTGATGGATGAAGTCGCGCAGGTAACGCCCGCTCTGCGACACGCCGAGGGCGACGGCATGTCGGATCACGCCGGCGGCCGGGTTGGCTCCGCCGTCGGCGTCGCCGCGGAGGTAGGCCACCACGTCGCGGGTGGCGGCGAAGCCGATGCCGAGCACCTTCGGTTCCGTGGCCGCGTAGGTGAACTGGTAGATCGATCCCGGCAACGGCTTGGTGCCCTTCGGCAGAAGCTCGAGCTGGCGCGGCGTGGCGTAGTGCCAAGCCTCGGCCGGCACGGGGCGTGGCGGATCGCTCTCCCGGCGGCGGACGGTAAGCTGCGCGTGCGCCTTGTCTGCGCTGGCCGTCTTGAACGTGAGGTAGAACGGAGCCTCGGCCGGCCCGCGCGTCGCGCTGACGAGTTCGTCGCGGACCGTCTCGACGATGGGCTTGCCGTTGCGCGTGGCGACGGGAACGTCGATGGCCATGCCGCCCTGCTGCCGAAGCGCGTGCGCCTCCCAGCCCGACCAGACGATGGTGTCGCCCCGACGGAGGACCAAACCGGTCCCCGTATCGGCGGCGGTGCGCGGGTCGTTCACGGCCTGTACCGCCTGGGCGGGGGCATCCAGGACCCAGTTGAACAGGAACTTGCGGCCGCGGTTCAGCACCTCGAACAGCAGCGTTCCGCTGCCGAGGGCGGGATCCTTGGGGCGCAGGATGAAGATGTCAGTCTTGTATTCGACCAAGCCCTTGGCGTTTCGCGGTGCAAGGGCGATATCGACGATGCCGACGTTCGACGGATCTGCCGGGTCAAGCTCGCCTTTGGCAGTCCCGATGAGGCGCTCATAGGCGCCGGCGGCTCCAAATTCCGCTCCGTCGGCGAACGGTTCGACCGTGGCGATGTCGATACCGACGATGCGTGCTTGCGCCGGCGCAATGCAAAGTGCGCAGCCAAGCGTGGCGGCGATGGCGCGGCCAATCAGCATGTCCCCTCCTGAGTCCAGCTCTGTAACGGCCGGTCCTTCCAGGAATCACACTGGCACAGCGTCGTCGAGGGGCATGTCCAGTGGGATGCGTGTATGGCGGTCATTCTGCCATCAACGTGCCCTGGGCGGCCGCAGACCGATAGGGTGCGAACCGCATGGTGACCATTCGACCAACTGACCGGCGGTAGCCAACCAGCGCGGGGTTTGGAAAACGCCCCGGTGCATGGTGCCGACAAGCGTTAGGCGCCGCGCTGTTTCGGCCGGTTCGTCACCCGCAGACGCAGCGGACGGCCCGCCACGGCGCCGCCAAGCCCGTCCGTAACCGCCAAGGGGAAGCAGCGAGCGACGGACCCGGGCACGCCGGACAGAAACTCTCTCTGAGCTGCCTCGCCTCCGACACGATTCGAACGTGTGATGTTTGCCTTCGAGGCAATCAAGGCACAGGCTGTTGATCCGCAGGTTCAGTTCAAGCCCAATATCGTCGCCTTCTCGTTGGTAGGCCTTGGCGGAAAGGCCGTTTGCATCTTTCCATCGACAGTATGGCGCGACATTGTTCGGATTCCCTCCGGCCCGTTTCGTACGAGCGTCCCATCAATGGCGATCTCTGATTCCCTCACGCCGTTCACGGCCCTCCTCGGCGATGGTGGCGTGCTCACCGCCCCTGACATGACCGCGCGCTACACCTTGGATCACCGCGAGCTGATGCAGGGTGAGACCCCAGCCGTCCTGCGCCCGCGCTCAGTGGATGAGGTTCAGGAGCTGGTTCGCCTTGCCCGGAACCAAGGGTTCGGCATTGTGCCCCAGGGCGGCAACACCGGCTATGTCGGAGGCGCGACCCCGGAGGCCGGCTGTCGACAGCTGGTAGTCAGCTTGGAGCGGATGACCAAGGTCCGCGCAGTTGACCCGCTGAATTTCTCCCTGGCTTGCGACGCAGGAATCGTTCTGGCCGACGCCCAGGCGGCGGCGTCCCGGCACGACCTGCTTCTGCCCCTCAGCCTAGGCTCCGAAGGCAGCTGTCGCCTGGGCGGTAACCTCGGCACCAACGCCGGCGGCTTGCAGGTGCTGCGCTACGGTATGACCCGCGACCTCGTACTTGGGATTGAGGTGGTTTTGCCCGACGGCAGGCTGTTCTCCGATATGTGCGCCCTGCGCAAGAACAACATCGGCTACGACCTAAAGCAGATGTTCATTGGCGCCGAAGGCACCCTGGGCATCGTCACCGGTGTGGTGCTCAAGCTGTGGCCGGCTCAGAGCCATCGAGCCACTGCTTGGCTGCAACTTGCCGCCGACGCGCCGCTTCCGGAGATCGCCGCCTTGATGCGCCGGGAGACCTCCGACCTGATCTCCACCTTCGAACTCATCTCGGCTACGTCGCTCGGCCTCGTTTCCGCGATGCGAGGGGCCGAGATCGGCCTTGCCACAGGTCCTGGTGGCGCGGTGTTGCTCGAGCTCTCGGCCTCCTCAGCGCATATTCCCCTCGACGACGTCTTAATGGCCTCCCTCGAAGCGCTAATGGAGCGCGGCTGGATTACAGATGCGGCGCTCGCCCAATCCGAGGGTCAGCGCCGGGCGATGTGGGCCGTGCGCGAGACCATTCCGGAGGGCGAGAAGCACGCCGGCGGATCGGTCAAGCACGACATCTCCGTGCCGATCTCGTCGCTGGACAAATTCCTCACGCGCGGTGGCGCAATCGTTAGCCAGCAGCTGCCCGGCGTGCGGCTGTCGTTCTACGGCCACGTCGGCGACGGCAACATTCACTACAATCTGGTGGTGCCCGAGGGGCAAGACCGGCTCACCTTCACCCGCGAGGTCGAGGCCGGCATTGCCCACGACCTCTACGCCGTAGCGATCGACCTTGGCGGCAGCTTCAGCGCCGAATACGGAATTGGCCGATTTAAGCGCGATCTGCTGCGCCGCTACTCCGATCCGACCCGCCTAGACCTTATCGCTGCCTTGAAGCACAGCCTTGATCCGGACGGACTAATGAATGCCGGCGCCCTCACTTGAGAGACGGAACAGGGTCTGGTCGATCCCGAGGGAAAGCTGCTCGCACTTCAGCCTCCTGGGGCAGACTTAACAGCCAAGTAAGGCCGGTCGTTTCGACCTCAACCTAGCGGCTGGCGTCGTCGACCTGGTCAACGATAGTAGTGAGCGCTGCCGACGATAGGGCTACTTCCGAGCCGCCATCATGTCATGCGTCAGTACCGTTAGCTTCCCGATCAAGCCGGTGATGTCGGCGCCCTTGCATGACCATTGCGTGCCGATCGCTTCGCCGTCAGCCGAAACGGACACGATAGCCACGGAGCGCAGCTTGCTTTCGCGTGCCAGGGTGAGTTGCTCCTGAAGCACCGCGATGATCGAGGCGGTGTCCTCATTGGCGACAGCCGCCGAAACTCGGGCAGGAAACGCTACGACCCGCCCAGCCTGCTCATTAACGCTCATCTTGGGATCCGCCCTTCCGACTCGATGGAAGAGAGCCTGTGGGACGCCTTAGGGCAGAGTGTGGCAGCTTGTCCGTGTCATCGATCGTTCGATCTGCGGTGTGTCAGTTGGGTAACAGCGATCAAAACCCCATGGAGACGGAGCGGTCAGCCGGCATCACTGTGACTACGCGCGGGCCGCGCACGTCGGGGTTGTTGGTCTCCCAATCGTCGAGAACGGTATTTGATGCCGCCACGATGTCCTCGGTTGATCCACCAATCGCCGGCCGAATTGCTTCTGCAAGGCGGGTCAGGATCACCTGCTCGTTGCTGGGGTGGATCGCCGAGGTCGCTTGATGTGCGTAGGCGGCATAAACGTTCTCAGCGATGTCGCGGGCGATCTGGTCTGCTTCTGGGGTGTCTGGCATGGGTGCTTCCTCTATCCCCCAACGTAGCTCACTCTCATCACTCGAGGCGATGCTCGCCAAACCCTGAAGAGCAGCCTGAGGCAAAATAGAGCTTTATTGCCCTATAGAACGCTGTTCTATTAGCGGGAGATAGCCGTTCCAATCGAGCTTCAAGGGCGGCTTTGCCTGCGACTGCATCAGGGTGCCGGGCGGCCTGGGCTTCCGTGATCCTGGTTATCAGGGTTCTCTCCCGGTTTAGGGTATTGCTCATCCCAAACGGGGGTCTGGGCCATCATCCCGAGGTGTACCGTCGTAGCCCTCCATCCAGGACGCGCGTTCCTCACTATCGCGCGGGTAGGGGCAGGCGTCTTTCGGCCGACCGTGGATATGGGCCTGTGCGCCCTCTTCAATGGGATCTGGGTGGGAATGACGGGTCTGGGCCATGACGGTGACTCCGCTTTCAAATGCGCAGGTCAACTGCCCTGAAATGAAACACGATCCCGCGGCATAAGAAGCATTCTCACCCGTTCGTTCTTTGGAACGGCCGGAGCACCTGAGCCAGCCTCCATGGCTCGGCCGCGACTTCCATCTTGGGTCCCTCGGCCGCCAGCATGATCTGTCCAAGCAGGGACGGCAGCTCGATGCCGTACTCCCTCAGCAGTAGGCCGGCGTCGAGGAGGACACGGATGTGGTCATCAGGAACCGGCAGCTTCATGATCTGAGCATCCAGCACCTGTTCGGCGAGGAGCGTCGCCAGGCGCGACACCTCGACGAGACGCTCCGGGGGCGCAGACAGGGCTGTCGCCGGCGGCGGCAGCTCGTCAGTCATTGTATCCCGTCTCCACCCGTTGGTGCCCAGCACTTCTCAAGGAGCCTTCTGCGTCTTTCATAGCACTAAATCCGTCGCCCCAGCGGTTCGCATCAACCGCCCTGCAGGCTCTCCGCGAAATCTTCCGGCACCTCGCCGAACTGCCCCAGGATCGTCGCGGCCTCCAATTCGCCAGTTTCGTCGTCTGCTACGACCTTGATCGCGGCCGTCCCCGGCATTCGGCCGGCCATAGCCTGGGCTTTCTTCAAGGGGCTGTTTTCGGTGGGGGAAAACCTCTCGGTCGCCGGGCACCAGCCGATTCCACTCGATCACGAATGTCTGCACGAGGAACGTGGTCATCATCGCCATGATCGCTGCCATTCAGTCACGGCCGGCCCGGCGGTCATACCGAACGTCGGTGAAGGCCTTCGCCAGCACGGCGCGGCCTTTCTCGTCGTAGACCTCGACGTGCCAGGCCGACCAATCGATCCGCTCGGCGTCGCCAGGACGTGGCGCGAGGCACTAGGCGATCGGCTGTGGCGCTACAACAAGGCTGGCATCATCACCACGGACCTGATGCCCCTGGTGGCCTTGCCGCGCGCGCTGATCAGGCGGCTCGACCGCGAGCGCAGCGGCCCACTCATGGCGGCGATGGACGTGTGCAACAGCCGGTTCGGTCGGGGACCGTTGTGCCGGCCCGCGCCGGGCTCACCGAGAGGCGGACGTGGTCGACGAAGTTCGAGATGCGCTCGCCACGCTACACGAGGCAGATGTCCGAGTTGCCAACGGCGCATGCGTGAACGCGAGCGAAGAGGCATCGGCGATTTGGCCGCAGGTATACGTCGCAGGTAGAATAATTCGCATCTAAGATGCATTCGCATCCGCCCGAATAATGCAACGCTTGCCGTGTCCACCGTTTCGTGCGGCAATAAGTCGACGTATCTAAGGCGTGAAATCTATGATCGCCTCGCTAATTGCATGATGGTATCTATTACTTAACTTTGATTTTTGAGGAAAAGCATACGTTTCCGGTATCATGAAGCAGCATGCTGCTAACGATCATCACCCTTCTGGAAAGCCAAGCGGTCGGCTTCGTTCTGGCTGCCGCTACCATCTGTGGCCTCAGCGCAGTGCTGATGGTGCACCTCCTTCGCCGGGCAGAGGACAAGAACGGTCGTGGCCATTGGTGGCGGCTCGGTGGCGCGGCCCTCGCAGCCGGCCTTGGGGTTTGGACGACCCACTTCCTGGCGATGCTAGGGTACCGCACCGACATCATCCTCAGCTACAATCACGGTGTCACTCTCGCCTCGGCGCTGATCGCCATCCTAGCTGTTGGTGTCCCGTTCGCGCTTTCGGCTCTGCCTGCGCATGCCTGGGCCCGGACGCTCCTCGGGGCAGCCTCGGGGGCCGGCATCGGGCTGATGCACATCACCGGTATGGCGGCCATAGAGGGCTGCACCCAGCTCCAGTCGCTCGTCCCCAATGCCCTGGCCTGCCTCGTGGGCGCTGCCTTCATGGGCCTGATGCGCGGCCTGCCCCGCCTGCGCAACCCGTACGATTATCTTGTCGCCTGTCCGCTCATCGTGGTGGCCGTGTGCGGCGCGCATTTCACGTCCCTGGCTGGGACGTTGATTGAGGGACAGCCCGCAGGCGAGCACGGATCGAACATCCAGGTAGCCCTCAGCATCCTGACCGCAGGAGGCGCGGCGATCCTCATGTTCGGCGCCGTCGTTGCCCTCGCCGCGACGCGACGGTTCGAGGCTCAGGAAACGGCTCACCTGCGCGTCCTGGCCACGGCGCTGCAGAACATGTCGAACGGCATCCTGAAGATCTCGTCGGGCGGAACGGTGCAGTTGTACAACACCCGCCTCTGCGCCATGCTCGGGCTCACGCCGGACAGCCTCTTTGTCGGCATGCGCCTCGACGATTTCCTGGCAGCGACCGGCCGAGCCAACGGGTGGGATGGCGCCCGCGTCGCCCGGGTGGTGCATAATCACTGGCTCTGGATGGGAAAGAGCACCGAGACGCGCATCGAGCATCAGTTCGACAACGGACGCATTCTGTCGATTGCCTGCCAGCCCGTGGAGGATGGGGCTGTCCTCACCTACGACGACGTGACCCGGGATAGGGAGGCGCAGGAGGAAATCTCCCATCTCGCATATCACGATCCCCTGACCGGACTGGCCAATCGGCGTTCGCTGAGCGAGCGGATGCTGGCCGATCATCTTGGCGCCAGGTTATCGACCTTGCTTCTCATCGACCTCGACAGGTTCAAATCCGTCAATGACACGTTCGGGCATGCGGTGGGAGACAAGCTCCTTGTGGCGGTAGCGGCGCGCCTGCGCGGTCTCGGCGACCATGGGCTGATCGCACGGCATGGCGGTGACGAACTCGCGATCCTCATGCTGGGCGACGCGGCGGCGGGGAAGGCGCTCGCCGAGAGGATCGTAGCGGAGATCGAAGCTCCCTACATGCTCGGCGAGGTGACGACGGTCATTGGCTGCAGCGTCGGCGTATGCTGCAGCTATGACAGCACCGGCCCCGACGATCTCATGCAGCGTGCGGATATCGCCCTATACGAGGCCAAGCGGCGGGGGCGTGGACAGGCGGTCAGTTACGAGGTCGGAATGATCGAAGCGATCGCTGCCCGCGGTCATCTCGAAAACGACCTGCGCCACGCCCTCGCGGCGCGCCAGTTTCACCTGGTCTATCAGCCGATCCTCGCCCTTGCGAGCGACCGGGTGGTATCCTTCGAAGCCTTGATTCGGTGGACGCATCCGGAGCGTGGGGCGATCTCACCGGTCGACTTCATTCCGCTGGCGGAGGAAAACGGACTGATCGTTCAGATCGGCAAATGGGTGCTGGAGGAAGCCTGCCGGGAGGCCGCTGGCTGGCCTGCGGAGCAGCACCTCGCGGTCAACGTGTCGGCGGTGCAGCTTCGTTCACCCTCGCTGATTTCCCATGTGGTGGGCGCGCTCGCGCAAAGCGGCCTTTCGCCCAAACGCCTCGAACTCGAACTCACCGAGACGGCTCTGGTCGAGGACGGGCGCCAGATCGCCCATACCCTGGCTGCGCTCCGGCAACTCGGGATCCGGATCGCGATGGACGATTTCGGGACCGGCTACTCGTCACTCGCCCACCTGCGCGATCTCCCCCTCGACCGCATCAAGATCGATCGAAGTTTCGTCGCCGCAGCCCTGCACGACAAGCAGTCCCTTGCCGTGATCAAAGCGGTCACGCAGATGGGCCGCGATATGGCGATTCCCACCCTGGCCGAAGGGGTAGAAAGCGCAGATCAGCTCGCCCTCCTGCGGGAGATCGGCTGCGATGCCGTCCAGGGCTATCTCATCGGCCGGCCCGCCCCGCCAGCCCGCGGAATCTCGCCGCGGGTTGGCGGGCTGGCGGAGGCGGCCTGATCAAGACGTGGACCATTCTCGCTTCACTTCTTCGGCGGGCCGGTCGAGCTTTACGGTATCTCCCTCGATCGACTGAACGAAATCCACCGGGATGAAATGGTGTAGTCCTCCGGCAGCGGAGTCCTTCTTCGTCAGCTTGATCTCACCGTTGTCGACATGGTCCACGGTGCCGACATGCTCGCCGTCCGATCCGACCACGTTCGCGTGTTCCTTGATCTGCGCTGCATCGATCATCGATTTCACTCCCTGTTTCGATCACAACGGGAGGGGACGCGCGGTGTTCCTGGGGCGCACCGGGCCCCACAGGCCTTCGGTTGGCCGTCCGGCCGGACAGGGCCTACCGCCCGAACAGCCAGATCGGCACGGCACCCGTCGGCCGGCCGGGCTTGTCGCGATAATGGGCCGTGTTCGTGAACGCGATCCGGGCGGCGGTCACCGCTGAGACCTTGTCGCCCGACGTGACGATGCCGCCACAGAAGTCAGCGCGGATCAGGCCCGCCTCAGGACGCTCGGCGAACCGCTCCTCTTCGCGTGGACGCCCGTTATGAGACACCAAGGACATGGTGTCGCGAATCGTGCTGCGCCGATCGGACTGACGGCCGGCGGCCGGTCTCAGGCCGCCCGTGCCAGGGCGGCCTGGAACTCCGCCTCCGGCAACAGGGCCCCGCCGGTGGTCCAGACGACATGCGTCGCGTGGGCGATGTCCGGTAGGACTGCACAGGCCGGTCCCACGGCCGCGAAGGCCGCCGCCGCCGACGGTTCGAGGCGTAAGGCCGCCCGGTCCCAGAGGACGCGCAGCCAGGCGAACAGGTCGGCGTCGCTCACCGTCACCACGGCCTCGACGAGGGCCCCGACGGTGCCAGCCACGAGCATGGAGGCGGTGGCCACGGCCAATCCGTCCGCGGCGGTGCGGTTGTCGAGGCCAACCTCGTAGACGCTCACCGGCCGCTCCAGGCCCGCGGCGAGCTGCACCAGCATGCAGGGCGCGGCGACAGGCTCGGCGAAGACGCAGCGCACGGCGTCGCCGAAGAGCAGCTTCAGGCCGAGGGTGACGCCGCCGGGGGCACCGCCGACGCCACAGGGGAGGTAGACGCACAGCGGATGGGCCTCGTCCACCGTCTTGCCGGCCGCGGCGAGCTGACGCTGCAAGTCGTAGGCCGCCGCCGCGTAGCCCAGGAACAGGTCCACCGAACTCTCGTCATCGACGAAGTGAGCGTCGGCCCGGCCGTCGAAAGCCATCCGCGCGGCGGCGACGGCGCTGCCGTAATCGCCCGCATGCTCCACCACCCGGGCGCCGAGGTCGCGCAGGCGCCGCTTCTTCCAGGCTTTGGCATCGTGGGACATATGCACCTCGACCTGGAAGCCGAGGGCCCGCGCGATCACCCCGACGCTGAACCCGAGGTTCCCTGTGCTTCCCACCGCCACCGTATGGGCGCCGAGCGCCGCGCGGACATCCGGCTCGGCGAGGCGCGCGTAAGATTGCCCGGGGGGCAGCCAGCCCGCCGCGAGGCCGAGCCGCTCGGCATGGACCAGAACCTCGTAGACGCCGCCTCGCGCCTTGATGCAGCCGGTGATCGGCAGATCGTGGTCGGCCTTGACCAAGACCGGGGCTCCCGGGCGTCCCGACACTAGGGCGGCCATGTCGGCGGAGAGCGGCACGAGGGGCGAGTCAATCCGCCCGGTCGCGAGTTCGGGAAACAGCTGGGCGAGCAGGGGAGCGAACCGGCGCCAGCGCGTTTGCGCCGCCTCCACCTCGGCGAGACCATAGGCCAGCCCCGGCAGGATATCGGCCGCGCGGCCGAGGCGCGGATTGCGCCAGACGGTGGGCCGGCCTTCCCGCACGGCCCCGGGAATTTCGCTGGAGAAGGCCGGTGCCGCGCCGTCGGTGGTCATGCGGTTGGGTGTCCTGTGCCGGGAATCAGAGATCGATCGGCGCATTGTCGACCACTTCCTTCATGACGAAGAAGGTCCGGGTCTGGCGCACGCCCGGCAGGGCGATCAGCGTCGCGCTGTGAAGCCGGTTGAAATCCGCCATATCGGAGACGCGGATCTTGAGGAAGTAGTCGAAATCACCGGCGACGAGGTGGCAGTCGAGCACCATTGGCATGGCGCGGGCCGCGGCTTCGAAGGCGGCGAAGCTCTCGGGGGTCGAGCGGTCCAGCACCACGCCAACCATCACGAGGGAGCCGCGGCCAACCTTCTCGGGTGAGATCAGCGCCCGGACCCCCCGGACGTAGCCCTCGTCGAACAGGCGCTGGATGCGCCGATGACAGGTGGCCGCGCTGGTGTTCACTCGCTTGGCGATCTCGGCATTGCCCATGCGCCCGTCCGCCTGGAGCAGGCGGAGAATCTTCAGGTCCATCCGGTCCAACACAGCGCTCATGAACGATTCTTCCGTTTCAGCGGTCGATCACGCAACGATCCTGCGATCGCCGGTGCCAAGCTTCGCAGAACGCAAGAAACAGGCGTGCATTTCGAGAGCACTTTCCGCAGCTCCTTTGCTAGCTTTTCCGTGCTGACCAAGAAGGGCACCGCACCCATGCTGTCGAACTTCGAGCGCTACCCCCTGACCTTCGGCCCGAGCCCCATCGAGAAGCTTTCGCGCCTCACCGACCATCTCGGTGGCGATGTCGAGATCTACGCCAAGCGCGAGGATTGCAATTCCGGCCTTGCCTATGGCGGCAACAAGCTGCGCAAGCTCGAATACATCGTGCCCGATGCCATCGCGAGCGAGGCCGACACCCTGGTCTCCATCGGTGGCGTCCAGTCGAACCACACCCGCATGGTCGCGGCGGTGGCGGCCAAGATCGGCATGAAGTGCCGGCTGATCCAGGAGGCCTGGGTGCCGCACGAGGACGCCGTCTACGACCGCGTGGGCAACATCCTCCTATCGCGGATCATGGGGGCCGAGACGCAGCTCGTGGACGACGGCTTCGACATCGGCATTCGCGAAAGCTGGACGGCGGCGCTGGAGGACGTGAAGGCCAAGGGCGGCAAGCCCTACGCGATTCCAGCGGGCGCCTCGGTGCACAAGTTCGGCGGCCTCGGCTACGTTGGCTTTGCCGAGGAGGTGCGCGTGCAGGAGACCGAAATGGGCCTGCACTTCGACTACATCGTCGTCTGCACCGTCACCGGCTCGACCCATGCCGGCATGGTGGTGGGCTTTGCTGCAGACGGGCGCGCCCGCAACGTCATCGGCATCGACGCGTCCTTCACGCCGGCCCAGACCAAGGCGCAGGTGCTCGACATCGCCCAAAAGACGGCGGCCCTCATCGGGGCCCCCGAGATCGTCGCCGACGACGTGGTGCTCAATGAGGATTACGCCTATCCGGTCTACGGCGTGCCCTCGAAAGAAACCATCGAGGCGATCCGCCTGTCGGCCCGTCTGGAGGCCATGATTACGGACCCCGTCTACGAGGGGAAGTCCATGCAGGGCATGATCGACCTTGTGAAGAAGGGCTTCTTCCCCAAGGGCTCGAAGGTGCTCTACGCCCATCTCGGCGGCGCCCCGGCGCTCAACGGCTACAGCTACACCTTCCGCAACGGCTGATGTCATCCGCCGTCGGCAGCCGCCGGCGGCAGGGCTGCGATGAGCTGCCGGAGGAAGGCCTGGACCGCGTGCGGGAGCTTGCGCTCCCGCATCACCTGAACTTGGATGCCCCGCATCAAGCTCACCCGCGACCGCACGGGGATGCTCACGAGCTCACCGAGCCGGATCGGCGTCTGGACCGAGAGCGCCGACATCAGTGCGAGGCCCTTCGTGCGGCGCACGAACGGGAGAAGCGCGGAGAGGATGTTGGCCGTCAGCGTCGGCTCAATGACGATGCCCTCGGCGAGGCAGGCCGCGTCGAAGACCTGACGGGCGGTCGTGTCCAGGGTCGGCACCGCGATGGGATAGGTCCGCAGATCGGCGATCTGGATAGCGGCGCGCCCCGCCAGGGGATGATCCGGGACGCAGAGCGCGATCATCGCGACGACGTTGTCGTAGACAACGCGGACGAGGGAGGTCGGCGACAGGCAGAAGGTGAGGCCGATATCGGCGTCGCCCGCCGCCACGGTCTGCGTGACCTGGGCCGGCGGCAGCATCTGCAACTCGAACCGGATGCCGGGGTAGAGCGCGTGGAACTCCGCGATGGCGTTTGGCAGCAAATCGAGGGCGAAGCCTTCGGAGGTCGCTACGCGGATGAAGCCGCGCGCGAGGCCCTGCAGCTCCTGGATCTCGGCCGCCACCTGCTCGGCACGCAGGACGGTCTGTCGGGCATGCTCGGCCAGCAACTCTCCGGCGGGACTTGGGACCATGCCGCGCGGGCGCCGTTCGAACAGCACGCAGCCGAGTTCGGCCTCGAGATTGGCGATCTGTCGACTGATCGCGGACGCGGCGACGTTGAGCTGGCTCGAAGCTGCCGCGATCGATCCTGTATGGGCAACCGCCAGGAAGTAGCGCAGGGCTGCCGTCTGCATTGTACGATCTCCCTTGCCGAAACGGCACGGCATCCATCGCCAAATTCTACTTGTTGCGATGCAAAATGCACAACATCATGACACGACGAAATAAGTGGCACCGGGAATCGCGCCGGGTTCGGGCGATGGGCCGCGCAGCGTGAAGGACATCGGGACATGGCGAGACACACCTCAGCGGTGGGCGCGGCCCTCGCTCTCCTGTTCGGCGCCACAACCTTTCCGGCGGTCGCCGGCAAGTCCACCGACACCCTGGTCTATGCGTCGGACACCGAGCCGGAGAACGTCAGCCCGTATCACAACAGTGCCCGCGAGGGTGTCATCCTGGCCCGCAACGTTTGGGACACCCTGCTCTACCGCGACCCGAAGACGGGCGCGTACCAGCCGATGCTCGCCACCGCTTGGAAGTGGGTCGACCCGACCACCCTCGAACTAACCCTGCGCGAGGGCGTGACCTTCCACAACGGCGACGCGTTCGGCCCTGAGGACGTGGCTTTCACCTTCAACTACGTGCTGACGCCCGAGGCCCGCACGGTGACTAAGCAGAATGTCGACTGGATGAAGTCGACGGAGGTGGTAGACGCTCGGACCGTCCGCATCCACCTGAAGACGGCCTTCCCGGCGGCGCTCGAATACCTCGCCGGCCCAACACCAATCTTCCCCGGCGCCTACTTCAAGAAGGTGGGACTCGATGGTTTCGCCAAGGCCCCCGTCGGCACCGGTCCCTATCGCATCACCGCCGTCGATAACGGCCGCGGCGTGAAGATGGAGCGTTTCGCCAAGTACTGGCCCGGCAGCCCCATCGGAATGCCAAAGATCGGCAAGCTCGAATTCCGCGTCATTCCCGATGCCGACAGCCGCATGGCCGAACTCGTCACCGGCGGCATCGACTGGATCTGGCGTGTGCCGAGCGACCAAGCCGATCAGCTGAAGGGCGCCCCCAACGTCTCGGTCCTCAGCGCCGAGACCATGCGGGTTGGCTTCCTGCAGTTCGACACGCTCGGCCGGGCCAAGGAGAACTCGCCCCTGAAGGACCCCCGCGTCCGCCAAGCGATCTCCTACGCCATCGACCGCAAGGCGATGGTCGACAACCTCGTGCGCGGCGGAAGCCGGGTGATGAACGCGGCCTGCTTCATCGACCAGTTCGGCTGCACCGACGAGGGCGTGACGCGCTATGCCTACGATCCGGCGAAAGCCAAGGCGCTCCTCAAGGAGGCCGGCTATCCCAACGGCTTCGAGATCGATCTCGGCGCCTATCGCGAGCGGGACTACGCGGAGGCCGTGATCGGCTACTTGCGCGCCGTAGGCATCACCGCCCGTCTCAACTACCTGCGCTACGCCGCGCTGCGCGATCTCATCCGGGGCGGCAAGGTCTCCATCGCCTTCCAGACCTGGGGCTCGTTCTCGGTCCTCGACGTCTCGGCCTTCACCGGCGTCTACCTCAAGGGCGGCGACGAGGACTTGACCAAGGACCCCGAGACCATCGCGGCCCTGCAAGCCGGCGACGGCGCCGTCGATCCGGCCGTACGCAAGGCGAAGTACGCCGAGGCGCTCAAGCGCATCGCGGCCCAGGCGTACATCCTGCCGATGTTCTCGTACTCGACGAACTACGCCTTCACCCAGGACCTCGCCTTCACGGCGCAGCCCGACGAGTTGCCGCGCTTCTACGCCGCCAGCTGGAAGTAGTCTTCGCGCTTCCGCGGCGGCGTCGGGCCGCCGCGGGACAGGGAAGCACACCCCCACCGACCGGAGGAGCCGGCCCATGCTCAGGTTCATGCTGCAACGGGTCATCGTCGCCATCGCGGTGGCCATCACCGTCTCGGTGGCAAGCTTCATGCTGCTCCACCTCTCCGGCGACCTCGCCGCCGCCATCGCCGGACCTGAGGCCACCGCCGCGCAGGTTGAGGCGATCCGGGTCCAGCACGGGCTGAACCAGCCGATCCTGGCCCAGTTCGTCGCCTGGGCGGCCCGCGCGATCCGCCTCGATTTCGGGAACTCCTTCTACTTCCGGGAGAGCGTAGTCGAGTTGCTCGCCTCCCGCATGCCGATCACCCTTCTGCTCGGCGTCGTGGCGCTGGCCATCGCCCTGTTCGTGGCGATCCCGCTGGGCGTCCTGGCGGCGGTCAAGCGCGGCACCTGGATCGACCGGGCCGCCCTGTCGGTCTCCGTGCTGGGGCAGGCCATGCCGAGCTTCTGGTTCGGCCTGACCCTGATCATGGTCTTCTCGGTGAACCTGCGCTGGCTGCCGGTCTCGGGCAACACGACGTGGAAGCACTTCGTCCTGCCGGCGGTGGCGCTCGGCTACTACGCCATGCCGGCCGTCATGCGCCTGACCCGCAACGGCATGCTGGAGGTGCTGGCCTCCGACTACGTCCGCACCGCCCGGGCCAAGGGCCTGCCCCCGCGAAAGATCCTGATCCGGCACGCCCTGCGCAACGCCGTGATTCCGGTCATCGCCCTGGCCGCCGTCCAGTTCGGCTTCATGCTCGGCGGCTCCATCGTCATTGAGGCGGTGTTCTCGCTCCAGGGGCTCGGCCAGCTCGCCTGGGAATCCATCGCCCGCAACGACTTCCCCGTCGTCCAGGCGATCGTGCTGGTCCTGGCCATGATCTACATCGCCCTCACCTTGGCCGCCGATCTCCTCAACGCCTTCCTCGATCCCCGGCTGCGCCAATGACCCGCCAGCCCGCCGCCGCTCCCTCCCATCCCGGCAGACAGGGGACGCCCATGTCCGATGCGCTGACGTCCGATGCGCTGATGTCCACGGCGTCGATCGCCACGCCCGAGTTCGTGGCGCCGCCGCTCCTGGCCTCGCGCGGTCCCGCCCCGTCCCCGGCCGAGCCCCTCGCCGAGCCCTTGGCCACGGCGCGCTCGCCCACGGCGCTGGCGCTCCGGCGCGGCCTCGGCCACGGCGGCTTCCTCATCGGCGCGGGCATCCTCGGCGTCATCGTCCTGGCGGCGCTGGCCGCCCCGCTCATCGCACCGCACGATCCCTACGCGCAGGACGTCTCGCGCCGGCTGATCCCGCCGATCTGGAACGCGAAGGGGACCTGGGACCACGTTCTGGGGACCGACAAGCTCGGGCGCGACTACCTGAGCCGCCTGATCTACGGCAGCCAGATCTCCCTCCTGATCGGTCTGGCCTCGGCGGTCATCTCAGGCGTCATCGGAACGACGCTCGGGATCTGCGCCGGCTATTTCGGCGGCCGGGTCGACGCGGTGGTGAGCTACGTCGTCACCACGCGGCTCGCCATGCCGGTGGTCCTCGTGGCGCTCGCCATGGCCTCCCTGGTGGGCGGCTCCCTGAAGGTGGTGGTGCTCGTGCTCGGCTTCCTGCTGTGGGACCGCTTCGCCGTGGTCACCCGCGCGGCGACCCGCCAGATCCGCGATCAGGACTTCATCGCGGCGGCCCGCGCCACCGGCTTCTCGAATGCCCGCATCCTGTTCCAGGAAGTGCTGCCCAACATCCTCAACGCGCTCATCGTGGTGGCGACCCTGGAGATGGCCCACGCGATCCTGCTGGAGGCCGCCCTGTCGTTCCTCGGCCTCGGCGTCCAGCCGCCGCTGCCCTCGTGGGGCCTGATGATCGCGGAGGGCAAGCCGTACATGTTCTTCCAGCCCTGGGTCATCACCATCCCGGGGGTCGCCCTGCTGGTTCTCGTGCTCGGCATCAACCTGCTCGGTGACGGCGTGCGCGACATCACCGCGCCCGAGGGCCGGCGCTGAGCCCTTCGACACCCCTCCAGGCTACCGGAACCCGAGGATCCATGTCCCGACACGATGCCATGTCCCGACACGATGCCATCGCGCACGCGACGCGCCATTACGACGAGGGCGGATTCCTCGCCGCCCTGCAGGACGCCGTCGCACGGCCCACGGAGAGCCAGACCACGGGTCAGGTGCCGGCGCTGCACGCCTACCTCGCCGACTATCTCGTCCCGGCGATCGCGCCCCTCGGCTTCACCGGCCGCATCCACGACAATCCGGACGGCATCCACGGTCCGTTCCTCATCGCCACCCGGCACGAGGACGACGCGCTGCCGACCGTGCTGATCTACGGGCACGGCGACACCGTGCGCGGCTACCCCGAGCAGTGGCGCGCGGGCCTCGATCCCTGGCGGATCGTCATCGAGGGGGACCGCTGGTACGGCCGCGGCACCGCCGACAACAAGGGCCAGCACATCCTCAACCTCGGTGCGCTGGACGCCGTGATCGCGGCGCGCGACGGGCGCCTCGGCTTCAACACCAAGCTCCTCATCGAGATGGGCGAGGAAGCCGGCTCGCCGGGCCTGCGCGAACTCTGCCGGGCCGAGGCCGCGGCGCTCCGCGCCGACGTGCTCATCGCCTCCGACGGGCCGCGGGTGAGCGCCGAGCGCCCGACCGTCTTCCTCGGCTCGCGCGGCGGCTTCACCTTCGAGCTCGACCTCGACCTGCGCGAGGGCAGCCACCATTCCGGCAACTGGGGCGGCCTCCTGCGCAATCCCGGAACGGTGCTGGCCAACGCCATCGCCACCCTAGTCGACGGGCGGGGTACCATCCTCCTCGATGCCCTGCGCCCGCCGCCGATCCCCGAGGGCGTGCGCGCGGCGCTTTCCGACATCACCGTCGGCAGCGACCCGACGGCGCCCGAGATCGACGCGGACTGGGGCGAGCCCGGCCTGTCGCCCGCCGAGCGCGTCTTCGGCTGGAACACCCTCGAAGTGCTCGCCTTCAAGACCGGAGATCCCGACGGCCCCCTGAACGCCGTGCCGTCCAAGGCCAAGGCGACGCTGCAGTTGCGCTTCGTTGTCGGCACCGACTGGGAAGGCATCCTGCCGGCGGTCCGCGCCCACCTCGACGCCCGCGGCTTTCCCATGGTCGCGCTGAGGGCTGCCCGCACAGAGGTGTTTCGCGCGACCCGGCTTCCCGTCGACGACCCTTGGGTCGGCTGGGCCCTCGCCTCCATTGCAGAGAGCACGGGCAAGCGCCCGGCGCTGCTGCCCAATCTCGGCGGCTCGCTTCCCAACGACGCCTTCTCGGAGATCCTCGGCCTGCCGACCCTCTGGGTGCCCCATTCCTACCCGGCCTGCCTCCAGCACGGGCCGGACGAGCACCTCCTCGGCTCGACCTCCCGCGAGGCCCTGGGCCTGATGGCCGGGCTGTTCTGGGACCTCGGCGAGACCGGGTCCGGCATTCTGGCGACACGCACAGCTCAGCGGGAGACCTGACCATGACCGAGCCCGTCATCCGCATCCGGAACCTCACGCTGGCCCTCCCCAAGGGCGCCGACCGTCCGAACGCCGTCGAGGACCTGTCCCTCGACCTGATGCCGGGCAAGATCCTCTGCGTCGTCGGCGAGTCGGGCTCGGGCAAGTCCATGAGCGCCTATGCGCTCACGGGCTTGCTGCCCCGGGCCCTGACGCCGACAGCCGGCCGGATCGAGTTCGAGGGCCTGGATCTTATCACCCTGGACGAGCGGGGCTGGCGGACCCTGCGGGGCCGCCGCATCGCCATGGTGTTCCAGGAGCCGATGACGGCGCTCAATCCGGTGATGCGCATCGGCGACCAGATCGCCGAGATGTTCGAGGCGCACAACCTCCTCACCCCGGCCGAGCGCTGGGTGCGCGCCATCGCGCTGGCCACCGAGGTCGGCCTCCCCGATCCCGCCCAGATCGTGCGCGCCTATCCCCACCAGCTCTCCGGCGGCCAGCGCCAGCGCGCCATGATCGCTATGGCGCTGGCCCTCGAACCCTCGATCCTCGTCGCCGACGAACCGACCACGGCCCTGGATGTCACCACCCAGGCGCAGATCCTGACGCTGATCCGCGAATTGCAGCAGCGCCGGGGCATGAGCGTCCTGTTCATCACCCACGATTTCGGGGTGGTGGCCGACATCGCCGACCACGTGGCCGTGATCCAGCGCGGCCGGCTCGTGGAACAGGGCTCGGCAGAGACGGTCCTCGGAAACCCGCAGCATCCCTACACCCGGGCGCTCCTCGCGGCGGTGCCGAGCCTCGTGCCGCCGCCTCGCGAATCCCGCGCGGACGCGCCCGTGGCCCTCTCCGCCATCGGCCTGACCAAGACCTACAGCACGCGCAGTGGGCTGTTCGGCAGGCCCCGCGTGGTCCAGGCCGTGAAGGAGGTCGCCTTCGACGTCCGGCGCGGCGAGACCCTGGGCCTTGTCGGCGAATCCGGCTCCGGCAAGTCCACCACGGCGCGCCTCGCCATCCGCCTGGTCGAGCCGGACCGGGGCACGGTGCGCCTTGGCGTCCTGGACTACACGGCCCTGGGGGCACGGGACCTGCGGGCTGAGCGCCACCGCATCCAGATGATTTTCCAAGACCCCTTCGCGTCGCTGAACCCGCGCCGGACCGTCGAGCAGATCCTCACCGCCGGGCCCATTGCACACGGGGTCCCGGCGCGCGTGGCGCGGGAGCGGGCACGTGAACTCCTCGACCTCGTCGGCCTCTCGGCCAGCGCCGGTGAGCGCTACCCCAACGCGTTCTCCGGCGGACAGCGCCAGCGCATCGGCATCGCCCGGGCGCTCGCCATGGAGCCCGACGTGCTCGTGGCCGACGAGGCCGTGTCCGCCCTCGACGTCTCGGTCCAGGCGCAGGTGCTCGACCTTCTCGAAGATCTCAAGCAGCGTCTGAACCTCGCGATGCTGTTCATCACCCACGACCTGCGGGTCGCCGCCAAGATCTGCGATCGGATCGCCGTGATGCATCGCGGCGCCATCGTGGAGATGCGCCCCACCGCCGATCTCTTTCGGCAGCCGGATCATGCCTATACCCGTACGCTCCTCGCGGCGGTGCCGGGCGTGCAGGCCCTGCGGCCCTGACCGCGCGTCGGCCCGCCCTCTCGCGTGGATGGGCGCGGACGGCGACCCATGGTCCCATCTCCGCCTCGCGCGCATCCGGCCTTCGGGGTATGGGCCGCCGTGTCCCAAGGAATGAAGATCGGGCGGGCCGATGATCGACTTGTTCAGCGATACCCAGACGCGGCCGACGGCGGGCATGCGCGCCGCCATGGCGGCGGCGGAGGTGGGGGACGAGCAGTCCGATTCGGACCCGTCGACGCTCGCCTTGTGCGCGCGCGTTGCAGACCTGCTGGGCTGCGAGGCGGGCGTCCTCATGCCGTCCGGCACCATGTGCAACCTCGTGTCGATCCTGGTCCATACGCGGCCCGGGGACGAGATCGTTGTCGATGATCAGTCCCACATCTACAACACGGAGGCGGCAGGCTCGGCGGCCATCGCGGGCGTGTCCGTGGCGCCCCTGAAGACGGCGGCGGGGGTCTACACGCCGGAGGCGTTCGAGGCCGCCATCCGTCCCCCGGCCCGAACGGCGCCGCGCTCTGCCCTGGTCTCCATCGAACAGACCACGAGCTTTTCCGGCGGCTCCGTGTGGGCGCTCGCGGATATGCGCCGCATCCGGGACATCGCCCATCGGCACGGACTGAAGGCGCATATCGACGGGGCCCGGCTCCTGAACGCGGTCGCCGCCACGGGCGTCCCGGCCAAGGATTACGCGGACGGGTTCGACAGCGCCTGGATCGACCTGAGCAAGGGCCTCGGCTGCCCGGTCGGCGCCGTGCTGTGCGGGGACCGGGATTTCATCGCCGAGGCGTGGCGCTGGAAGTACCGGCTCGGTGGCGCCATGCGCCAATCGGGCATCCTGGCGGCGGCCGGGCTCTACGCCCTCGATCACCACCTCGACCAGCTCGCTGCCGACAATGCCCATGCGCGACACCTGCGCGACCTGATCGCGGACGCACCCGGTCTCGCCATCGGCGCGGGAGCGGCCCAGTCCAACATCCTGTGCTTCTCCGTGGAACCCCTCGGGGTGACGGGTTCGGATTTCGCGGCGGCCTGCCTGCTGCAGCAGGTCAGGGTGCGGGCGATTGGCGCGTATGAGATCCGCGCGACGACCCATCTCGACATCGATGAGGCCAGCATCCTCCGGGCGGCCGCGGTGATCCGGGCTGAAGCCCAGCGCCTTTTGCAGGGTATCGGTCGGTGAACCCCGAACGAGATGCAAACAGGATTACGAAGCCGTTGGCTGAGTCCTCGATCACCCGTCTCATTCTGATCCTGGCGGGAGCGGGCTTTGCCAGCACCTTCGCAGGCCGCTCCATTGAGCCGCTCGTGGGCGTGCTGGCCCGCGACCTACGCAGCGATCCACATACGGTCGCCCTGCTATCCACCGCCTTCGCGCTGCCCTACGCGCTGATCCAACCGATTCTCGGCCCGGTCGGTGATGCCCTGGGCAAGGAGCGCATCATCGCGATCTGCCTTGGGATCCTGGCGTTGGCCTTGGCCGGTTGCGCCGTCACGACGGAAATCACGACCCTCTTTTGGTTGCGCGTCCTCGCAGGCGCCAGCGCCGGCGGCGTGGTTCCCCTGGCTTTGGCGCTGATGGGCGACCGGATTCCATTCGAGCGACGGCAGGTCGCCATCGGTCGATTTCTCGTCGCGGTGATTCTCGGCCAGCTGTCGGGCTCTACCTTCGCGGGTCTCATAGAAGGACAGATCGGCTGGCACGGCGTCTTCGGCACCACCGCGGTAGTGGCCACCCTGGGCTGCGGCGCTGCCCTCTTCGGCTTCCAGCGCGAAGCCGCCCCGGCGCCGCGCCGCCTCGAAATCCGCACGGCCATCACTCGCTACCGGACGATCCTCGCCACCCCCCGGGCCCGCGTGCTCTTCGCCGCAGTCTTCGTCGAGGCGATCGCGGTCTTTGGAATCTTCCCGCACCTTGCGCCGTTGATCGAGGCCCGCGGCGAGGGTGGTCCACGCGAAGCCGGTCTCGCCCTCGCGGGCTTCGCGGCGGGAGGCCTGCTCTATTCGGCCTCCGTGGGGCTGCTCCTGCGCTTCCTCGGCCTTTCCCGGATGCTGATCGCCGGCGGGGCGATCTGTGCCGGAGCGCTCCTCGTCATCGGCCTCGCCGGCCGCTGGCAAATCGATTGCCTCGCGCTCATCGGCCTCGGCCTCGGCTTCTACATGCTGCACAACACCTTTCAGGTGCAGGTGACCGAGGTCGCGCCGACGGCGCGCGCATCGGCGGTGGCGCTGCACGCCTTCTCGTTCTTCTGCGGCCAGGCGCTCGGCGTCGCGATCCTCGGCGGCGCGCTGCAGACCCTCGGGCAGTTCGGTTCGCTCGCCCTCTGCGCGGTGACCATCGCCGTCCTCGGCCTTGTCACCGCTCGGCTCTTGATGAGGCTGCCCGGATCATCGACAATTGGCTGAGCCCAAATTTTCTGGCGTGTCCTGACAGACGTGGTGCACAGCGTAATTCGCAGCATCAGCCGCGATGTGTTCACGAACGTGTCGAAGGGCACCACCGCGCTCGACACCCTCACGAACGCCCTCGGCCGGGTACGGGATCGCATGCTGGATCTGGCGGCCACCAGCCTGAGCGAATCGCTGTTCGGGAAATCCGGCACCTCGGGCACGGGTCTCCTGGGGAGTCTGTTCAGCGGAGCCGCAGGGAACTCGTCCGACGGCAGCAGCTTCAAGGGCGGAATCGAAACCCTGTTCAGCGGGGGCAGTCCTCTCCCGAAATACGCCGGCGGCGGCGTTACCAATCAGCCGTCGATTTTCGGCGAGGCCGGGCCGGAGGCTGCGGTCCCTCTGCCGGACGGGCGGCGTATCCCCGTCACCCTCTCGCAGCCGCCGGCGAACATGAACACTAAGACCGAGGTGCACCTGCATGGCGCGCCTGCCGGGACGACCGTGTCGCAGACGGAAGGCGCCAACGGCCCGAGGATCGACATCGACATGATCAGCGATCAGATGGAGGCGCGGATGGCTGGTCGTGCCGCGAAAGGGCGTGGGTCGATCTCGGAGGCCATTCCCGGCGCACTTCGGCTCAGGGGGTAGCGCGGGGCTTCACTCCTCCGGTGCGTCCCCGGCTTCCAAGGCCGGGGGCAGAGGCCGGTCCGGGAGAATCGTCTGGGTCAAACGCCTCTAAGCGCTGCATGCGGTCAAGGAAGGCCTTCACGCTCGGCCAGTACCGACCGCCGAACTGTGGATCGATCCGAGGCAGTCCACGGCGCTCAAGCACGTGCGCGAGTCCAGGCCACATGCGGGTCCGGCCCTTGCCGAGTACGCAATGGGCGATCTCGTTTTCGTCAGGGAAGAGGCAGGACGGCTCGGCCGTGCCGGTAATTCGGGGGCCTATCGCAGCCTTCTTCGGCCTCGGACTGTCCACCATCCCACGCCCGCCCGTGTTCCATCCGTGTTGCATGGACCAGCCTACGTGGGGTCGTAACCCGTTGTAAAACCACGGGTCGTGTTGCGCTCGCCTGCAACACGTTCACAGGGTTAAATGCCCACGAAAAAGCCCGCTAAGTCACTGACCTAGCGGGCTAAATTCATGGTAGCGAGGGAGAGATTTGAACTCCCGACACAAGGATTATGATTCCAAGTGTCTAGGCACTCCGCCCCCGTTTTCAGGCCCTGACGACCCCGCCATAACCCCCTGATGGCGCTGCCGGTCTTCACCATGACACCGTTTCCCCTCTTGCGACCAGGCCGAACCCCGCCCCAGAGTCCCCGCCCCAGTTCCGCCCCTGTTCGTCGGAGTAGCCCGTGGCCGTCACCCTCACCCAGCAATCCGTCGACAAGCACGTGGCGAAGGCGAAGGCGGGCGTGACCCCCTACGACGTCATCGACAAGGGGGCGCCCGGCCTCATCCTCCGCATCAAGCCGCGGGGCCCAAGCTGGGGCCTCAAGTTCGAGAGGGGCGACCGGACGATGCGGTTGAAGATCGGCGTGCCGGGGATCCTCGATCTGGAGCAGGCCCGGAGCATCGCCGGGGCGGCGCGCAAGGCCCTCAACTCGCCCCATGCCGAGCTCGGTGAGGAGTGGCTCCGTGACCAGTACGTCGGTCTCGGCATGGCGCATGCCCGGCCGCAGCGCGACCCCGCCCTGGTCGCGGCGTTCGAGGCCGAGATCCCGCACCTGTTGAACTGGCGCTGGGAGGAGGCGCGGGAATCGTACCTCGCGGAGGTGAAGCGCATCCGCCGCCACGACACCTGGAACGACTACCGGGTGATGCTCGGGCAACCCGAGCTCGCGGTCCTCGCCAATCGCCAGGTCCGCGGCATCACCCGGTCGGAGCTCGCGGTCATCGTCGACAAGATCCACGCGAGCGGTCGGGAGCGGCATGCCGAGCACCTGGCCAGCGTCCTGCGCCCCTTCTGGGGGTACATGGCCGAGGACCGGCGGCAGCACCTCTCCGGCGTCACGACGACGATGGCGGGCCTGAAGGCGCCCGAGCGCTCGACCGAGGCCAAGGTCCGCTCGAACGGAAAGGAGCCGGGGACCTACATCGCGACGCCGGCCGAGGTCGGGACCGCGGTCGCGGTCGCGCGATCCGGCATCCTCGACCGCTCGGTCTCGATGTCGCTGGAGCTCCTCATCGCGACCGGCCAGCGCCGTCGTCCCGTCGCCGGCGCCCTGACCGTCGATTTCGTCGACTGGATCGAGATGCCGGGCTGGGGCGTGTGGTCGATGGGCCCGAGCCACCGCAAGACCGCGGCGAAGCGCCAGGACAAGCACCGGCACATCGTTCCGCTTCCGCCGGCGCTGTGGGCCCGCATCCAGGAGCAGCTACGCCGGACCGGCGGCTCGCCGTACCTGTTCCCCCAGATCCGCCCGAAGAAGGCGGGCGGCGATGCGTTCGGCCACATGTCCGACGCCGCCATCAACCACAGGCTCATCGACCTGGGGATCAAGGCGTCCCCGCACGACCTGCGGCGTTGCCTGTCAACGACCCTGCAGCACGAGTTCCGGGTGTCCCGCGACACGGTGAAACTCGTGCTCGATCACAACGAGGGCATCAGGAGCGACGACGTCTTGGAGCGGCACTACACGGCTGACGACCGCCTCGACCAGAAGGCGCCCGTGATGGAGCAGTGGTGCGCCTGGGTCGACGAGCAGGTCGCGGCGACGGTGCTCCCGGACCTGTCGACGCTCCGGGCGGACATCACGCGCCGGCGCCGCGAGAACGAGGCCGCCGGCAAGGCCAAAACGGCTGCGCTGAAGGCTGCGAAGGAAGCCGAGGAGAAGGCCAAGGCCGCCGCCGAACGCGAGGCAAAAGCGGCCTGATGCGTCGTATTTGATCGATTGGATTCAATCAAAGGCGACGGGTCGGCCTGCATGGTGTCCCCATCACCGGAGGACACCATCATGAAGCGCTATACCCCTGAGAGCCCCGAGCTCATCTCGTACCTCGCCGAGATGATCGAGCCGGCCAAGGCGAACATCGGCATGATCGCCCAGGAGCCCATCCCGGCCGACGCGCTGAACATCCTCATGGCCAACGGGGACGTCGTGTACGGCTACTGGCCCGAACCGGACCCGACCAAGCACAACATCGGCGGCTACGGCGTGGCCGTCCTGAAGGGTCAGGCGATCCTCGACAAGCGCAGGGAGCCCGGCGAGGAAATCGATCTCGTGAGCGTCCCGGTCATGTTCCGCGAGAAGGCCGAGGCGCATGCGGCATGGCAGGTGTTCGGCGAAGGCCGAACCCTCCACTCATAGGCCGAGGCAACCGGCGTCCGCTCGCAGAGCAAGACGTCCTCGCCCTTGCAGGGCCGCCCACAGCATAAGGTGGGCCGCCTCCGTGCGCTGGCCTGCCCGCCACATCTCCGCCGGCGTCGGGAATCGCACCTTCACCGCCGGGTCCGCTATGGCCTCGACGATGGCGCGCTGGTAGCCGGACAGGCGCACCGAGGCGCCCGGCGGGGACAGCGCCACGTTCTCCGAGATCCAGTCGGCGACGTCGGATGACTTGGTCATGCCTTGCCTCCATCGATCTTGATCAGCGGCGAGACGGCCTCGTCCGACCACGGCAGGACCGTCACGGGCCGGATGAGCTCGTGCCGAAGTCCATCCCGTATCCACTCCAGGGTGCGCTCGGCCTCCTCAAGCGGGTAGTCGACGGGCGCCTCCTCGCCATCGGCGTCGACCCGGAATGGCTCGTAGGCGACCCGGGCCTTGGCCTTCGAGGCGAGGCACACGCCCTGGCCTTGTGCGCCCATGTCGTCGAGGCACTGCCACATGGCATCAGCCAGGGCATCGATCTCGGACCGGCGCATGATCACGAACCCGAGTTCAGCGAGCTCATGGACGAGGACCTCCGGCTTGTCGCCACAGATGGACGTCCATCCCTCGATCTTGGCCAGCGCGGCCGCATCGGTCGTCATGCCCCACTCTCCTCGATCAGCAGGATGGCGGAGATCTCCTCCACCACGCGCCATGGCCACAACTCGCCGGCGATCTCGTCCAGCCTATCGACGGCGGCCGCAGCGCGCCCGGCCGGGAGCACCCGCTCGATCAGGCGCACGTCAGCCTCGCTGAGGTCGACGTCGTTCCCGGTCGCGAACACGAACTTGATGCCGTGGCTCTCCGAGACCTCGACGACCTGCGGCTCGCGTCTCTCGACCGAGGCCCACCAGAACCCACACTCGGTCATGCCGCGTCCTCAGCCCAGATGCGCTCGTAGAGCTCTGCCTCGGCAAGCACGAGTTCGCCGGCGACCGTGCAGATCTTCTCCGGGAACCAATACCCCCAGTCGTTCGCCGCCTTGGCGCTTTGGACTGCCTCCTCCAGGGTGCACGCCTCCTCCTCGTGCGGGGCGTGATGCATCCAGCCATGGATGACGAACAGCTTGGGGCGCGCTTCCAGCCGGGCGAACTCGGCCTCCTTCGCCAAATGGGCCACCACCGCCTCGCTCAGGGTGGTCTCCGCGGCGCCGAGGTCGGTCCAGACCTGCAGGTTCGGCACCGCGATGCTGTCGCCCTTCTTGTCCTTCACGAACCCTTCGACGGGCGCCGCGCATGCCTTCATGCGGGCCTCGCGCCAAGCGACCGCGGCGGTTTCGAGCTTCGATGAGAACATGGTCGTCGCCCTCAGCCGTAGTACCGGGAGAAGTCGAGCTCGCGGCTCTTGAGCGCGGCCGCCGCGATTCGCGTGGCGTCCCGGTGCCCGTCGACGACCGCCTGCAGGGCCGTCTGGTGCAGCCAGTCTTCGACGATGTGGTCGGCGCAGGACCAGTGGATGCTCCGCTGGTCGGCCAAGGCAGCCACGATGGCGTCGACCGCCTCGACGGAGAGCGCCGGGCGCTCCTCGACGTCGATCCAGCAGATGACGTGGCCGTACCGGTCCCAGTCGCGGACCCTCTCGTGCTGGACGGTGAACACCTCACCGCCCTCGTCCGAGATGCCGTGCAGCAGCATGATGTCCTCGTCTTCGCTGCTGCCGCTCCAGTAGAAGTACGCCCACACCGGACGGTCGGTCGGGATCCCCTTGTGCCCGCTCTGCCATCTCGGACGGTTGCGGGAAGCCTCCAGGGCCTTGATCGCGCACGCCCGGCATCGCCGGCACCGCTTGTCGCCACCGACGTGGACTTCCACACAGTCCTGGCAGGTGCCCATGTACCCGCCCGGCGCCCACCCATGCCCACGCAGGTCCTCCGCGGAGTAGCCGTCGACGGGGTTGTCCCCTCGCAGCGTCAGGGGCGCCGCGTTGCGGAAGGTGCGCCCAGCCCAAGCCTCGGTCATGCCGCCGTTCCTCCCAGCAACCGCCTGACCGTGATGGCCCTGCGCATGTGCTCGATCAGCTTCTCGCTCGCGTCCTCGGAGAACCGCTTCGGGTCGCAGCGCCAGGCGTTGAAGACGAGGTCCGCGTCGGACTTGGAGACTGGCTCCCGATTGAGCGTGTACTCGCCGCCCGCCGCCTCGATGCGGATCGCCTCCACGTCGGACCGATGACCGATGGCGCCGAGGGCATCGCGCGCCATGGGGCCGACGACGAACGCCTCCCAGGTCGCGCTTCCGATGATGATGCCGGACGTTGTGGTGTGCTTCTCAGCCATGGAAGGACCCCACGGCCGGCAGGTCGGCGTCCCGGGCGCGGCCGGTGTCCTTGACGAAGCCCCTCTCCCATGAGGGCACGCGGATCTGAGCTTCCGCCTCCTCCCGCCGGGCGCGCTCCCGGACGAGCTCGTCGTGGAGCTCCAGGACGCGGCGGGCGAGCTCGCGCTTTTCGAGGGAGAGCAGGCCCTTGAGGTCCGGCTTGAAGATCGACAGGTCGGCCATATCAGGCGGCCTCCATCACGCGGCCGAGGGCGGCGGACGAGCCGTAGCCGTCGAGCAGGTTGTTCGTCGGCCTGATTGAAGAATTTCGGGAAGGGCGTCGCAACCACGGCGCCACGGAATGGGTCGATGATCAGCCCGCGGGCCAGCAGCGTGAAGGCATCCCAGCCGTGGTCGTACACGCAGCGCTGCGTGTAGCAGTAGAGGATCAGCCCCGTGTCCTGGCAGGTCTTCCGACTGACGAGGCCGGCGGACCGAGCGCGCTCCAGACCCCTGATCAGGTCGTTGAACGGGATCGTACGGGCAGGATGGATGCCGGCGGGCGCAGGCCGCGATTCGTGCGCCCGGAGGACCTCAGCCTGCTCGGGCGTCGCCACGCGGGCGCGCTGCCCGTGGACGAGCGGCGACGGCGCGCCCGGGGCGACCAAGGCGTGCTCGGTCGTCGGATCGGCCAGCAGCGCGTCGAGGGCCGCCTGATCCTCGGCGTAGAAGCCGGGCTCGATCCCGGGCGGGCCGCCTTGCTCCGGTACGTGCCAACCTGTGCCCACTGGGGTCCCCTCGAATCGATCCTTCGAGAAGTCTCCGCAGCGACCAGGCGATGATCCAGCCCGGCGTTAACCGAGGCGGCACGAGGCGATTGACGGGGGCGGCGGGCTGGCTATCTTGAGGTCAGCCGGCACGTTGTCGGGCAAACCAACCAACGCGACTTTCTTAGCCTCTGGTTCACGATCCCTCCCAGTCTAGGGAGGACAGACCCTACGAAGACCCCCGCTGGTCATTCGACCACGGTTCACTCCATCTGGGGTGCGGACTACGAGCAGGGCTCCCTTCACCGGGGGCCCTTTCTCGTTGTGGATAGTGCACCTCGCAGCTTGACGGCGATCCCGCCGTCCGTATTCTTCCCAGTGCGGTGTGGCCGATGCCCGCCCAGCTTTCGAACTCCTCATCTCTAGAGGCCGACCAGAAATGAAGCTCAAGTCCACTGCCAGAATCCGTCTGTCCATCATCCTCCGCTTCGCGTGGCGCGTCCTCGTGTGGCCCGTGCTGTTCGTGTGGACGTTCGAGGATCGGTACCTCCAGCGCCGCCCCGATCCGATCCCCACGAGCATCGAGGGCATCCGCGCGAACCTCGCCCGCACTGATGAGGCCCTCGCCGACATCCGCGAGATCATCCTCACCGGGCGCAGCAAGAACGGGTTCGCCTTGGCCCAGATCTGGCTCAAACTGCAGGAGCAGCAGCAGGTCCTCCAGGCCGCCCTCGCCACCGCCCTGGCGGAAGAGGTCCGGCACACCCAGCCCCTAGCCGCCTGAGCGGCCCTCCCTTCTCCCCCGGCGTGCTGGGGGATCGGGGAGCGCCGACCGGCCGCCCCGCGGTGAGATCTACTCCGCCGCTTAGAGACTCCCTGGAGGGAAGTAATGACAACGGAATCCAACAAGCAGAAGCGCTACGACCGCCCCGTCCTCTTCAGGACTGCCTGGGAGTACGCCCGGTACGTCGAGAGCCTCGTCCAAGTCCCCGCGAGCAAGCTCTTCCCCCATGCGATCCGGGTCGTGTGGAAGCTTGAGAAGGGGAAGGAGGAGCTCGCGCTCGCGACCTCGCAGCTGTCGCTGGAGCAGGCGCAGCAGTACGCGGCTTACTCGAAGAAGCGCCTGTTCGAAGCTGTGGCGCATTTCAACAAGAACCGCGCCTAAAACCCCACCCATCCACGTTGTCCAAGGGCGGTCCAGAAGGGGCCGCCCTATTGATTCGAGGGCCTCCCCCCATGGCGCGCATCATCCTCCACCCCGGAGCCAAGGCCGACGTTGGCGTCCCCGTCGGCACAATCGACGGGCAGGTCCTCTCCTTCGTCGACAAGACCCCGCACATCGACGGCGAGGCCGTTCCGTTCGATGAGATCGGACGCGACCTGTCCGATGCCGTCGAGGAGGCCGCCGTGGTCATTTTCGGCAACGAGTGGAGCACCGATTTGGGGCGGGTGACGGGCCTAAACCGGCGCACGGTGACCCGCGACAGGATCGAACGCTTCGGCGTGGCGGCGTGGGTCTACACGCTCCTCGGTCGGGCCGCGACGTCCAGTTGCCCAAGGGCGTTTGGGTACATGCTGCTGGCCTCGGCCGAGCTCTGCGACCGGGGGCCTTACTCCAAAGGAAAGGGCGTCGACCAGGGCCCCAGCATGCGGGAGCGTGCGTATCTCGGCGGGATGGCCCGCGTCGAGATGGAGAAAGCCTATGCGGAAATAGATCATGCCCGCGCCGAGCGTGAACATTTCCGTTTTTTGAAGACCCAGGAAGGAGATCAGTAACACCTTCCTCCTATAGTCAAACTCACGTGAGCTTGCGGTTTTCACCCGAGCTCTTGGTCGAAGGAAACCGAACATGCAGAACAATCGCACCTCGCGCGAGGCCGCGTCCGCTGTGACGCTCGACGCCGTCCTGAACGGCACCCTGCCTCCTCCCTTCCGACACGACTCGCCGTTCCGGCTGTTGGAACTCCTCCTGACCGTCCGCTGCCCGCGGGACCGGCCGCGGCGCCGCGACTTGCTGCGCTTCGGCGACGATGACGGCGTGCTGGGGCTTTGGCAGGCCGCGTGGAGCACAGCCGAGGACGTCCGCGACAAGGGCTGGACTGATCCCAGGCGCGCCCACACGGGCTACGTCCGCCTCCTCGCCCTCCTGGAGACGTGCGAGCGCAGGTTGCAGGAGCTCGACGAGCGGCTCGACCTCGACCCCGAGGACCTCGACGATGCAGTCGTCCTTCGCGTCGAGTTGGAGCAGCTTGCCGGAGCGGCGGCCGGCTGCCTCGCCGAGTGTGGCGACCGCGCCGGCCGAGATTACTGCCGGGAGAGGGCTGCCTGGTTGGTCGAGCACGGCCAGGAGGGGCACAAGTACGCCTCGGCGTTGGTCGGGCTGTCGGCGGACGTGCGGTACGCCTGGCGTCCGGGGAATCCCGGCCTTGGCGCCTTGGCGAGCGCCCTGCAATCCGGGGACGCCACGATCCACGATGCAACCCGGGCGGCCGCGCCCGAGGATGAAGAGCCCGAGCCGTCGTGGGCCGCCGAGGCCCGGGCGAAGGCGGCCCGCGAGAAGGCGGATCGGGAGCGTGCCGCAGGGCCGAGCCTGGTCGTCTTGGCGTCCGTCGAGCACCTGCCCGGCAGCGCCGAGAACGGCGCGCGCGCCGGTAGGAGCACGGGCAGCACTGCCCGGACGGAGTGGGCGCCCCTCGCCGGAAAGGCGTTGCCGCTGGCCGTCGTCCCCGACCTGGCCGAGGCGCGGCGGGTGCTCGTGTCCGAGTTCCCGGACGACGCCGCGGTCATCGACGCGATCCTCGTCCCGCTGGCCGGGCGGAGCTTCGTGCACCTGCCACCGACCCTCCTGCTCGGCCCCCCGGGCACGGGCAAGTCGCGCCTGACGCGGCGGTTGGGCGAGATCCTGGGGCTGGCCGTGACGGTCTACTCGTGCGGGGGCGTCGCGGATTCCAGCCTGATCGGGACGTCCCGCCAGTGGAGCACCGGCCGGGCGACGGTGCCCCTGCAGGCGATCAAGCAGGCCGGCGCGGCGAGCGTGCTCGTCGTCCTCGATGAGCTCTCCCGCGCGGGGACCAGGGCGGACAACGGCAGGCTCGTCGACGGCGTCCTGGCCCTCACGGAGGCGGAGACGTCGAGGCGGTACCAGGATCCCTTCCTGGAGTGCCCGACCGACCTCTCGGCGGTGAGCTGGCTCGCCACGGCGAACAGCGTCGCCGGCCTCGATCCGGCCCTGCTGTCCCGGTTCCGCGTCCTGACGCTGGGCCCCCGGACGGCGGCGTCGCTGCCTTCGCTGACGAAGGGCATCCTTGCCGACGTTCGCCGCGAGCGCGGCCTCGATGCGACGTGGCTCCCGGACCTCGACGAGGAGGAAGCCGGCGTCCTGGCGGAGAACTGGCCCGGCGGGTCCGTCCGCGTCCTGCGCCGGCTGATCGAAACCGTACTCGCCTCGCGCGAGCACCTGGCGACGCGGAACTGAGGGAGGGGTGATCATGACGACGTTTGATTTCGCCGCCTCCCGCAGGCGCATCAAGTCCGGCTGGCAGGCCGGCCGGACTTGCCGCCTCGTGTCCCGCGGTCTCGCCGCCCGGGTCTCCGAGGCCGAGCGGGCGTGGCAGGCGGGGCAGCTTCCCCTCGACCGGGCAGCGGCTCTCGCGGCCGAGGCCGAGGCGGTGAGCTTCTCGTTTGCCCCCGTTCCCGGCCGGCGCCCCGGGCCCGTGCAGGGGCTCCTCGTCGACCTAGCCCTCAGAGCCGTCCTCGCGGCGCCCGGGCGGCTGATGCCCTGCCAGGCAATCCGCGACGCCGTCCAGAGGAGGCAGCAGTGACAGACGTCTACCGCAACAGAGTTCGCCGGGTCTGGAGTGTGCGGGAATCCGGGATCGTCGTCGCGCACGTGCACGCAGTCGCCCTCTACGACGTGACGTTCGTCGTCAGCGAGGCCGCCCGGCAGCGGGCGCTACGCAAGGGACAGCGCGCCGTGATGGCGTGGGCCCGCGGCCGCTTGATCGACGCGCCCCTGCAGGCGTCCTCGATGAGGGTCTCGTTCGACCCCTTCGCCGGGCCGTCCTTCATGATCGATGACTGGCCGATCCGCGAGGCGTCGCTCGACCTTGCCGATGGACGGCAGGGCATCCTGGAGCGGGGTCAGCGCCGAGACGGTCTGGTCGACGACCGTGCCGACGATTCCACCACCGGTGAGCGCGTCGGCGATGGCCGGGGACGGCGCGCCCTTGGCGTCGGACAGGAGGCCGCGGCGCTCCATGCCGGCGAAGTAGGTCGGCTGGGGCCCGACCGAACCGGAGGCCCACGCCTGCCCGATCTGGCGGACCTCGACGACGCGGCGGCCCCAGCCCTTGCCGAACGCCTTCCAGGTCCGGAGCGACTTGAGGAACGCGAGGCGCCGCTCCAGGATCGCGGCGACCAGGGCGTCGTGGTCGGGGTAGGCTTCCGCGGCTTGGACGGTCGCCTCGCCGATCACACCGTCGACGCGGACGCCGAGGGCGCGCTGCAGCCACTTGATGGACTGGCCCGGGCCCGAGTTCACGGCGCCGTCGAACAGGACGTAGTCGATCCCCTCGGGGAGCTCGTCGCCCTTCACGGCATCCCAATACTGGCGGCGGTAGACGGCCCCGAGCTCGGCCTGGGTGATCGAGCGGACCGGGCGGGACGGCTTGCCGTTCCGCTTGAGGTAGCCGTCGAACGTGCGCTGGGTGACACCCTTCATGGTGGCGCCGCCCGGATCGCGCGGGTCGTTGACGTAGCCCCCCTCGTGGACGAGCACGCGGGTGATCGCGTCCTGATAGCGGTCGGCGCTCACTGGTCTCTCCTTGCGGGTGCGTCGATGAAGTTGCCCGGCCACGCCGTCGCGATCCGCGCGGCGTCCTCGACGGACAGGCCGGGGTAGGTCCCGATCAGGCCCTCGATGACGACCTCGCGGGGGATGCGCTTCGACCGGCGCTTCCGGGGGGGCGGTGGTGGTGCCGGCGGCGACGAGGGCTGAGCCTCGCGGATGACGAGGGCCATGGCGGCGGCGACCGCGGCGAGGCCGGCGGCCATGGCGATGGGGTTGCGCCTGCGGGACATGGTCAGCCCTCTTCCCGGCGGGCGGCGAGGGCGAGCTCGGCGACGCGGGCAGCCAGGGCCCGGTGGAGCTTCAGGTTGGCGCGCTGGTAGTCCTGGGGGTCCCAGCCGGCGAAGGTCTCGGTGACCCGGGCGACCGCGGCGTGCTCGACGAGACGGTCGCCGTCGACCTGGGCCACGTAGGCGGTCAGCGCGAGCTCGTGCCCGCCGTCGACGGCCCGGCAATCCTCGCCGAGGATGCGGACCATGGAGAAGTCGAGCCGGGTGCCCATCAGTGGACCCTCGGGCCGGCGGTGCGGGCGAGGTAGACTGAGGCGATGAGCTCGCCGGCCTCGACCTTCATGGCGTCGCAGAACACCAGCAGGCGCTTCCAGGTGATGCGGTCGCCGTCGTGGGACCGGATCGCCGCGAGCTCGTCGCGGAGGTCGCTGTCCCGGCTCTCGAGCTGCCCGAGCAACACCCGAAGCTGGGGGGCCGTCAGCCGGCGGTCCTTGATGACCGCGGCGAGGCCCTTCATCAGGGAGGAGTTGAGCGCCGCCCCTTGGGGCGAGACCCGGTAGGAGCCGCGGCACTGCCGGCTGGCTCCGGACGCATGGACCAGCGTCGAGTTGGGGGCGTTCGAAACGCGCGGGGCGAGGTTTGGTTCCATCGAAAAGGATGGAATGCCTCGCACCTGGATTCGACAAGGGTAATCAGGGGGCTAAGCGATTTTGACGTCGCTTAGCCGGTCATTTTCCCGGCGCTGACAAGGATGGGCCAAGCCGTTCTTGCAGGTGTCAGACTTTTCTGACGGGCGGGTCTTCGCGCAGGCCCATGAGGCCCGACAGGTCGACGCGCCAGACGCCCTTGGGCAGGGCCGCCAACCGCTCGATGCGCCCGTCAGGATTTTCTGACTGGGAGCGGATCGCCGAGATGGCCACCCGGACGAGGAGGTCGGCGCGCTCGACCCCATCCTCGTCCGGGTCCTGCAGGGCGAGGCCGGCGGCCTTGAGGAGTCGTCGGATCGGCCCACGGCGCGAGTCGTCCCAGACGGAGATGTCCGACCATGCCGGCGTCCGCCACGCCTGAAGCACCTCGCGAAGCAGGGCTTGGCCGACGTCGTGGCGCGGGGGCACGGGGATCGGGGCCGCTCCCGAAATGCTGTGCCAGATCCCGCCACCCACGTACCGACGTCGGCCCACCGGCTCGCGCTCGGCCCGGCGGGCCGCTTCCTTGTCGCCGACCGGGTAGCGGTACCAGACGGCGTGCAGCCTCGCCGCGGCGGCCCGCAAGGTGTCCTGAAGTTGCTGCTCTTCGGGTGTGAGGCGCCACTTCATGTCACGCCACCTCCATCTCGGAGGCCGGACACGTCGACGCCCGCCGGGCCGTGGGGCGCGCAGCGGGCGTCTGTCCTAGAAGAGTGCTGCCCTTCGTCGTGACCCGAGGAACATACTGCGTACGGCGGCCTGCGACAACAGCCTCGCGCGCGGTCTCTCTGATATCCCGTAACACTTCGTGCGCGATCACGGCGGGGGTGCCGACGGGCAGGTCGAGGGTGTCGCCGACGTCGTCGACGGTGACCACGGGAGCCACCACCGGCTCGGCCTTGGCGGTGGTGATGCCGGCGACGGCGCGGGCGTCCCGGAGGGCGTTGTCCAGCCACCGCGGCGAGACACCGTAGAGCTCGGCCACCGCCTTCACGGTCAGGCCCTCGGCGAGGAACTCGACGGCCTGCTGCCCGACTTCGAGGCGGTGCTGCTGTTGGACCGAGCGGTCCCTGACGCCCGCGGCCCGGCGAGAGGCGACGACGCGCGAGACGGCGTTCTCGGACCGGCGCGCCTGGTCGATCAGGATGCGCAGGTCGGCCCGGCGCATCTCCCTCGGGGTGATGACCAGCAGGTCCCGGAGGTGGGCGGGGGACGGCTTGTAGCGGGGGTCGACCGTGAATCCGCGGTACGTCCGGCGGACGCCCCGGGCGGATTCCTTCGCCCTGCCGACGATGGAGCAAGCCTTCGACTTGGCGGAGGCGTGGTCGAGCCCGAGGCGGTCGGCGGTCTCGATGACGTACGCGTCGAGGTCGGAGGCCGGGAGGCGCCACGAGGCCACGTAGACGAAGGCGACAAGCCAGGAGTTGCGGCCGGCTCCCGTGTCCTCGCGGGCCGCGGTGTCCTTGATGCCGGCCTTGCCGTGCCGGAGGGCATACAGCCGGTCGAGGTCCGCGGCGATGGTGTCCCAGTACGACGAGCCGGTCAGCTTGGCGCCGTGGTGGCCTTCCCGCGGGGTCCGGTTGGCGAGTTGGGCGGCGGTCCGCTTGGCCTTCGCCTCGGCCTTGGCGGCCTCCCGCTGGGCCTTGGTCTGGCGCTGGAACGGCAGGACCACGCGGCAGAGCTCGTCGAAGTCGATCCGGGCGATCTCGGCGGTCAGGTCGGGAAAGATCACCACCACCGGGAGGCCGCTCTTTTCGTTGTAGGTGCCCGGCATCCGAAACTGCTTCGTCGCAGCCTTGGCCGTGTAGTCGGACCCGAACGGCAGGAACTCCTCGTGGAGGATCTGCTGCAAGGCACGGTGGCGGGCCATGACACGCTGGGCCGGCTGGGAGGCGGTGTAGAGCCAGACCACCAAAATCCCGCGCCCCGAGAACGTGGCGTAGGACGGCGACGGCCAGCCGCGGTCCTCGCAGATGTTGCGGACGGCTTCCAGGACCTTGCGCGGGGGGACGTCCTTCCAGTCCGGCTTGTTGTAGTAGTCGAGGTCGAGCCACGAGGCGCCGAGGGACACGATGTTGATCGCGTCCTTGGCGACGCGGGGCTCGCCCGGCTTGGAGTACGGGTACGATGCGAACGACATGAAGCGCCGGCCCTGCAGATCGACGTCGCGGCTCGCGAGGGCGTGGGAGGAGTACCGCAGGTCGGACCATCGCGGCTCGGTGCTGCCGTCCTTCCTGGGCTTCCTGGGAGGGACGCGGTCGCCGAACATCGCGGACCCGACACCGCCTTTGGGGTGGACGAGACGGGCGTAGTCGAGGGGGCGGAGCTCGGAGCAGTAGGCGGGGGCTGGACGGACCAGGGAAGCAGCCTGGGGCCAACGCGTGGCGGTCGGGGAGATGAGGGAGGTTGTCACGACGGTCCTCTACTGGGGCCTGTCGCGGGGCAGCACGTCCGCAACTCAGGCCGGGATCAACATGACGAGGATACGTACGCCGAGGATAAGGTCAATCGGGGGCCTGACCTTCCGTTACGCGGGGCAATACTTGCGGAAGGGGATCGGAAAATCGCGGGGACGAGGGGGTATCGGCCGCCGGTGAGGCACAGGGAGGTAGGCTGTGGCGGTCAGTCGGGGGTGGCGTGGGTAAGGACACATCCTGCCAGGCACGATGCCCTGGTGGCCTTCCCTGGCGGTGGTGGCCGTCCGACGAGGAGAACTGACGCGGGAACGGTCCAGATCTTTTTTCCGCTTCCCGACATTGGCGTAGCCAAGGCCCCATACCCCGTAACGGAACGTGCGTGATCGGAACGCCACCGGAAGGACCGGATCGACCGTCCTTCACACCGTGCGCGATCCCCCATGGTGGCTTTCTGGACGGCCTGGCACTCTACCGTCATGAGCACCGCAACCGCCTCCGCGCTCCCCGAGGAGCACCCCGCCGCCCGGTCCGCCCGCGTCCGTCGCGATGCCGCCGACCGCGCCCGACGCTGGCGCGAGACCCAGCGCGAGACCGCCGAGACCGATGCGGCAATCGTGAAGGCCATGCTCGCGGACGTCGACGCCTACATCACCCCCGAGCACCGTCTCATGGCCAGGAACGAGCGGGTGGACATCGCCTTCGTCGTAGGCCGGGCCGCCTACGAGCTCGGTGGCAGGGAGCGCTTCAAGGAGGCCAAGAAGAGGGTCTTCGACAGGCTGCAGGAGCTCTCACCTGCCCCCAAGCACCACGCCTGACTGAACGAATCGACGGCGTCTGTTAGGCTGGTGTGATCGGGCGCCACCACAAACGGCGAAGGGCCCGACCACCCAGGAGCGCCCCCGTGTCCGGACTGAGCTTCGACTTTAACGTCCGGGATGTGGATCCTAGGTGGATGCCCCGGGGACTCCTCCCGCACTTGGGAGGGCACCCCCGACGGGTCCCTCGCATCATGGTCGAACGGCGGGTCGCGTCCCGGCACCAAGTCGGACCTGCATCACGACGCGGGAGTCATCCGCCACCCGTAACATCGCCCCGGCACGATCCAGGAACCAGGGACGCGTCAAGAACGGACGGGCTCCGGGTGGCGCGTACGTTCGGAATGGGCCGCATCGCCGCGCCATCCCCATCCAAGTGGCCGATCAGCCACCCGGCAAGGTCAGGGACAACCGGTCCTAGCGCAGCCTGACCCCCAGCAGCCTCAGGGCGTTGGCCGTTACCAGGACCGTCGCCCCCGTATCGGCGAGGATGGCCGGCCATAGGCCGGTGATGCCGGCGATGGTCGTGACAAGGAACACCGCCTTCAGGCCGAGTGCCACACCGATGTTCGTGCGGATGTTCGCCAGCGTCCTGCGGGACAGTTCCACCATCCGCGCCACGTCGGCGACGCGCCCGTGTAGCACCGCTGCATCGGCTGTCTCCAGCGCGACGTCGGTGCCGCCACCCATCGCGATGCCGACGTCTGCGGCTGCGAGCGCCGGGGCGTCGTTGATGCCGTCCCCGACCTTCGCCACGACGGCCCCGGCGGCCTGGAGCTCAAGTACGATCCGCTGCTTGTCCTCGGGCAGCAGTCCCGCCCGTGCCTCGATGCCGAGCATCCCCGCCACCGCCTGGGCCGTGCGGGCGTTGTCCCCGGTCAGCATGAGCGACCCGATGCCCTCCGCCGCGAGGCGGTCGATCCCGGCCTTGGCGTCGGACCGGGGCTCGTCGCGCATGCCCAACAGCCCGGCCAACGCCCCGTTCGCCAGCAGGGCGGCGACCGTTTTACCCTCGCCCTGCAGGGTGGAGATCCGCGCCTCCTGCTCCGCCTCGAGGGTCACGCGCGCTGCCGCCTCCCGCGGCGATCCGAGGAACAGGTCGAGGCCGCCGACATTGCCGGTGATCCCCTTGCCGCCGAGCGCCTTCGACCCGAATGCCGGAGGCATCGGTGCGCCTGCTTCCGCGGCCTTGGCAAGCACCGCCTTGGCGAGCGGATGCGAGGAGCCTGCCTCAAGCGCGGCAGCCAAGGAGAGGACCTCCCGTTCGGACCGGCCGAACGCTAGGACGTCGGTGACCACGGGCTTGCCCTCGGTCAGGGTGCCGGTCTTGTCGAAGGCCACCATGGTAACGGCGGCCAGCCGCTCCAGGACGGCGCCGCCCTTGATGAGCAGGCCCCGGCGGGCGCCGGCCGAGAGCCCGGCCGCGATGGCGGCGGGCGTCGAGATGACCAGGGCGCAGGGGCAGCCGATCAGCAGGATGGCGAGCCCCTTGTAGACCCACTCGTTCCACGAGCACCCGAACAGCAGCGGCGGCAGGATCGCGACGAGCGTGGCCACCGCGACCACGGCCGGTGTGTAGACCCGTGAGAATCGGTCGATCAGGCGCTCGGTCGGGGCCTTCGCCTCCTGGGCATCCTCCACCAGCCGCACGACCCGGGCGATGGTGTTGTCCCGCGCCGCCGCGGTCACCCGCACCCGAAGCGCGCCGTCCCCGTTCACGGTCCCGGCGAACACCGCATCGCCCGGTGCCTTGCGCCGCGGCACGCTCTCGCCGGTGACCGGCGCCTCGTCCACCGCGCTCTCCCCGTCGAGGACGGTCCCGTCCGCCGGGACCCGGTCACCCGGCCTCACCAGGACGGTCGCCCCGACCCGCAGGCTCGCCGCGGGCACCCGCTCCGTCGATCCGTCGCCCTCCAGCAGGGCCGTGTCCGGCACCAGGCCGGTGAGGCCGCGGATGCTCGCCCTGGCCCGGCCTGCGGCCACCCCTTCCAGCACCTCGCCAACCAGGAACAGGAAGACGACCGTGGCCGCTTCCTCGGTCGCCCCGATGGCGGTCGCGCCGATGGCGGCTACGGACATCAGGGTCTCGATGGAGAACGGCGTCCCGTGCCGGGCGGCCGCGACGGCACGTCGTGCAATCGGCACCAGTCCGACCGCCATCGCCGCCAAAAAGGCCCAGCGCTCCATCGCCGGCGCGGCTTGGCCGACCGCGTAAGCCAGCACCAGGGCCGCCGCGCAGGCGAACGCCAGCAGCGCCTTCGGAGACTGCCACCAGACCGGCTCAGGTCGTTCGGCATCCGACACCGCGTCGGCGGAAGTGTCGTCCGCGCCGTAGCCCAGGCTGCGGACCGTCGCCGCGATGGCCCGGGCGTCGGTGGCGGGTCCATGCCGCACCGTCAGCGTCTCGGTCGCCACCGAGACCGAGATGTCCTCGATGCCGGGTAGGCGCCGAACGGCGTTCTCGACCTTGGCGGCGCACGAGGCGCAATCCATCCCGGACACGCGCAGGCGCGTCGGGGGGCTATCGGTTCGGTCCAAGGTCGTCGCGTCTTTCATGAGGTGCCTTCCGCAATTCCCCAGGCACCCTACTTCCTCCAGCGACTAGAGGAGCAAGCGGCATGAAGTCCATCGCCATCGGGGAGTTGTCGCGCCGCGCCGCGGTGAAGGTCCCCACCATTCGGTTCTACGAGGAACGCGGATTGCTGCCGACGCCGGTGCGTACGGAGGGCAATCGCCGCACCTACGGAGAGGGCGACGTCCGGACGCTGCGGTTCATCCGGCACGCCCGCGAGCTCGGCTTCGAGATCGAGGATATCCGAACCCTTCTCGACCTGGCCGGACATCCCGACCGGCCTTGTGGGGAGGCCGACGCCATCGCCCGGAAACATCTCGCCGACATCGACGACCGGATCGCCCGGCTGACCGGCCTCCGGCGGGAGATGCAGGCCATGGTCGAGCAGTGCTCGGGCGGCGACGTCGGGGAATGCCGGATCATCGAGGTGCTGGCCGACCACGGCGAGTGTCTCAGCGACCGGCACTGACCGAGGCCGAAACGGGCGCTTGCTCCTCTAGTGGGTAGAGGAGTTAGGCATCAATGCTTGCATCCTCAGACCGGAAGCCGAGATGACGGACCACCACGACCACGCCGGACACGACCATTCCCAAGCCCACGCCGGGCACGCCCACGGCCCCGGGCACAGCCACGCACCGGCGAGCTTCGGGAAGGCGTTCGCCATCGGCATCGCCCTCAACGTCGGCTTCGTCGTCGTGGAAGCCACCTACGGGGTGCTGGCGAACTCGATGGCCCTGCTGGCCGATGCCGGGCACAACCTCTCGGACGTCCTCGGACTGGTGGTGGCCTGGGTCGCCATGGTGCTGGCGAAGCGCGCCCCGAGCGCGCGCTACACCTACGGGATGAAGGGCTCGTCGATCCTGGCGGCCCTGTTCAACGCGGTGTTCCTGCTGGTCGCCGTCGGCGCCATCGCCTGGGAGGCGATCCAGCGCTTCGGCGAGCCAGCCCCGGTCGCCGGCAAGACCGTGATGGTCGTGGCCGCGGTCGGCATCCTGGTGAACGGCATCACCGCCTGGCTGTTCGCCTCGGGCGCCAAGGGCGACATCAACATCAAGGGCGCCTTCCTGCACATGGCCGCCGACGCCGCCGTCTCGGCGGGCGTGGTCATCGCCGGCCTCGTCATCCTCTACACCGGGTGGACCTGGCTCGATCCCGTCGTCAGCCTCGCCATCGTGGCGGTCATCGTCTGGAGCACCTGGGGCCTCCTGCGCGACAGCCTCACGCTGTCCCTCGCCGCCGTCCCGCCGGGCATCGACCCGGCCGCCGTCCGAAGCCACCTCGAAGGACTGCCGGGCGTCACCGCCCTCCACGACCTGCACATCTGGGCGATGAGCACCACGGAGACATGCCTGACCGCCCACCTCATCATGCCGGGCGGCCGTCCCGACGACGCCTTCCTGATGGACGCGGCAGGCGGGATCAAGAAACGGTTCGGCATCGGCCACACCACCCTGCAGGTGGAGACGAGCGCGGACAACGCCTGCGCCCTCGCGCCCGACCACGTCGTCTGAGAGCGTGATGCAAGCCTGGGCCTACACACTGATCCCCGCGGCGGCGGCCGTCATCGGCGCCGCGGTCGCGGTCAACCTTCGACCCGGACCCATCCTGGTCAGCGCCATCCAGCACTTCGCGGCGGGCGTGGTCTTCGCCGCGGCGGCCGGCGAGATCCTGCCGGACCTCAAGCATGCCGGCTCGCCCTTGGCCATGCTGGCAGGCGGCGCGCTCGGCGTCGCGGCGATGCTGCTGGTGAAGACGCTGGGGAAGCGGGCGAGCGGCCCCGTCGGGCTGATGGCTGTCACGGGCATCGACATCCTCGTCGACGGGCTCGTGCTCGGCATCGCCTTCGCCGCCGGCGCCAAGGCCGGAATCCTGCTCACGGTCGCCCTCACCATCGAGGTGCTGTTCCTCGGCCTGACGGTCGCGAACGAGCTCGGGGAAGGCGGGACATCGAAGCGCAAGGTCGTCGGCATGACCGCCGGCCTCGTCGTCCTGTTGCCGCTGGGGGCGTTGCTGGGAGGGCCCGTCGCCACCCTGTCTGCGCCGATCCAGGCCGCCTTCCTCTCCTTCGGCCTGATCGCCCTGCTGTACCTCGTCACCGAGGAACTCCTGGTCGAGGCGCACGAGACCGAGGACCGTCCCTGGGTGACGGCGATGTTCTTCGCCGGCTTCCTGCTGCTGCTCATGCTCGACCAGGCCATCGCCTGAGCGGGGGGGAATCGATGGCTTCGCAAGACCCTCAGAGCCCACCGGCCGTCGACGGGGGCCACATCGTGCTCGTCGAGGACGACGACGGCCTGCGCATGCTCGTCACGCGTCTCCTCGGGGAAAGCGGCTACCGCGTCACCGGCTGCAGGAATGCCATCGAGTTCTGGCGGCACCTGCCTGCCGGTGGCGTCGACCTCGTCCTGCTCGACGTGATGCTGCCCGGAACCTCAGGTCTCGACCTGCTCCGGGCGTTGCGGGCCAGGAGCACGGTACCGGTGATCATGGTCAGCGCCAGAAACGAGGAGGCAGACCGGGTGCTCGGGCTCGAACTCGGCGCCGACGACTACGTCGCCAAGCCGTTCGGCCGTCCCGAACTCCTGGCCCGGGTCCGTGCCGTGCTCCGCCGCGCCTCCATGGCAGCGTTGTCGCCCTCGAACCCGGCATCGGAGGTCCTCACGTTCTCGGGGTGGGGGCTCGACATGCGCAGCCGGTCGCTCGTCGATCCAGAGGGGGCGGCCGTCGACCTGTCCGGCGCCGAGTACGACCTCCTTCTCGTCTTCCTCGAACACCCGGGGCGCGTGCTCGGCCGGGAGACGATCCTCGAACTGTCCCGTGCCAGGCTCGGGTCGCCTACGGACCGAAGTGTCGATACCCTGGTGAGCCGCCTTAGACGTAAGCTCGAACCGCCCGAGGGCCTGCCCCCGGTCATCAAGACCGTGCGCGGAGCCGGCTACATGCTCGCCTCGAAGGTCGAGCACGCGTGAGGCGCCTCGCACCCTTGGCCCGCAGCCTCGAAGCCCGCACGGTCGCCGTCCTGCTCCTCGCCATCCTCGCCGTCCACGGCGGGGCCCTGCTTCTCTATCGGCAATCCGCGACCGCCGCGGCGGACGATGCGTTCGCGCGACAGGTCGCCAACCAGCTTACCCTGGCGCGCGAGGCGGTGCTCCGACGCCCCCGGACCGAGCGCGACGCGGAGGCGAAGGCCCTGTCGTCCGCGCATTTCGAGTTGGGGTGGTCCGCGACCTCGCCCCTGCGCCAGGACGAGGCCGGCGATCCGGCGATGTGGTCGCTCAGGTCCCGGATGATCGCATCCGAGCCGAGCCTCGGGCCCGGTCTCGCACTGGCGATGGACGGCGGGGACGAGGTCCTTCACCAGGACGACCTCGGCGGCGCGCTCGCCCTGGCCGACGGAAGCTTCCTGACCTTCCGCTCGGCGCACGCGCCCGGCCTCGCCAGGCTTGGATCGTGGGCCTACCTCGCCACCGCGATGGCCATCCTCGTCGGCGTCGCGGCCGTCATCCTGATGCACCGGATCGCGGGACCGCTGCGCGACCTCACCCGAGCCACGGGGGAGATCGGGCACGGCAAGGTCGTTCCTGTGCGGGAAGCCGGCCCGGACGAGACCCGAGGGATCGCCCGGGCCCTCAACGCGATGCAGGACCGCATCCATCGGCTGGTGATGGAGCGGACCCAAGCCCTGGCGGCCGTCTCGCACGACCTGCGCACCCCCATCGCGCGGCTACGCCTGCGCCTCGACGGCCTGCCCGAGGGCGACGAGACCTGGGCGATGGGCTCTGACCTCGACGACATGCAGGCCATGGTCGATTCGACCCTGGCGTACCTCAGGGGCGACGCCGATCCCGAACCGCGCCAGGTCACGAACGTCGCGAGCGTCCTCATGAGCATCGCCGACGCGTCCTCGGACGCGGGCCGCGACGTTTCCTATGCGGGGCCCGGTCGCGCCCTCGCGACGGTGCGCCCGGTGGCCCTGAGACGCGCGCTCGACAACGTCGTCGACAACGCCGTGCGTTACGGGACCCGCGCCCGCATCTCGCTCGCGGTGGAGCCGGAGGAACTGCTGCTCTCCATCGAGGACGACGGTCCCGGCATCGCGCCCGACGAGGTCTCCCGCGCCTTCGAGCCGTTCACCCGCCTGGAAGCGTCGCGGAACCGAAACACCGGCGGCACCGGCCTCGGCCTGACCATCGCGCGTCGGAGCGTCGAGGCGGAGCGCGGGGACATCGTCCTATCCAGTCGCCCGGAAGGCGGCCTGCGGGTGCTGATCTCCCTGCCGCGCGCCGGTCGCTGACACACTTCGTCACGAACCGGGCGTCCGGGTGTCAAACAGGGTCGCTATCTCAGGTGTCGAGGCGGCCGCAGCGGCCGCCGAGCCCTGGAGACCATCATCATGAAGCGTACCGTCGCCGCCCTTCTCGCCGCTGGCCTGCTGGCGAGCCTCTGGGCTCCCGCCCTCGCCGCCGAGGACGGGCATGGGAACGCGAACAATCCCGAGCGCTCCGTCCCGAACACCGGCGGCGTCGCGGGTGGCCCGGCCCATCGCGACGACCCGCGCAAGAGCGAGGCCCGCGAGGTCGGCAAGGACGGCAAGCCGATCCATTCCGACAAGGATGGGCATGCCCACGGTCACTCCCACGACAAGAAGTGAGCGGACGTCGCCGACCTCGGGCGGCCGGGAGGATGCACCGATGCGTATGCTTCCCCTCCTGGTCGCCTTCGCCTTCCTTGCCGTCGGCATCGGCTACGCCCTGGCGGGGGGATGACCTGTCCGCTCCCGCCCGACACCTTCATGGGACCGTCGTGCCCCCCTCGGTCCCGTGAACCGCCCGCCTCGGCCCCGTGCCGGGGCGGGCACCCCGCGATCCCCCCGGGCTTACACGGTCGATGCGGGCCGGCTGCACGGTCATGCCGCGTTCCGCATGCCGGGGCGCCATCGAGGATCATCGCCCAAGCAAGCATCGCGGACGATCCGGCGACGCACGAATGCCCATTGCCGAATATTCCCGGGTTCCACCGGGAATATTCGGATCGGTTTCCCCTATCGGTACGTTCCTGCGTCGTAATCGATAGAGGGGACCTCAACATGAAGACCAAGTTCGCAGCCATCGCCGCCATCGTCTCCCTGGCCCTTTCGCCGGTCGCGGCCCTGGCCCAGCATATCGACGTCGGCCCGGGCGGCGTGGGCGTCCACGGCGACAGCCACGGCGAGCGCCATGGCGAGGGTCACCGGGATCGCCACGACGACCACCATGAGGTCGTTCGCGAGCATCACCACCATGACGACCACCATGACGATCATCATGGCGGCGAGCGTCGCACGACGATCATCGAACGTAACTGAGCCCTTGCGGTCCGGGACCTTGTGAACCGCTATCACGGGGTCCCGGATCTCCATCCGCATTTCGATGAACGGGGGTTTCAGGGTCCGTTCAACTCAAGGGGCCCATCCTGTCGCCATACCCCCTTGAGGAACGAGCCATGCGAGTTCGCATTCCGGCCCTGGTCGCCGTCAGCCTGATCCTGGCGCCGGCCGCCGCGTCCGCCCAATACTACGGCGGCGACTTCGACCGGCGCGGCGACGTCCACGTCGACCGGTACCACCATGGCGACCACGACGACGTCGTCATCCACCGTCCGCATCGGGATTACGGCGACCGGGCGTTTTACGGGGAACGTCGGTTCTACGGCGAGCGCAGGCACCACCATCACCATCACGACGATGACTAGGCTCGGCCCTCGTCTTCGGCCATCCGGCATGTACGGGCGGCCCTGAATCGTTCATAAGGCGACCATGACAAAGGGACCCCGGATCAGGGCCTGCGAGACAATGCGCGGCTGGTGGGCGACCACCGTCCGCGTGCTCTCGCTCGTCCTTGTCCTGGCGCTCGTCGTCCCCGGCGCGATCCACTCCGCCGAGGCCCATCGTCCGGCCGGTCACGAACTGTCCGTGTCCGCGCCGACGCAGGCGGCCGGCGCCGATCACGCCGATGCCTGCCCGGCCTGCCATGCCAATTGCGGGTGCCACCAGGCCCTGAACGTGGACGGGACGCCCGCCTTGCCATCCCGCGGGACAGCGCGCGCCTCCTACGCGACCGAGATTACCCCCGTCGGTTCGGTTTCGCCCGACCGCCTTCCCAGGCCGCCTCGCGCCTGAGGCGACGTCGCCACGTCCGTGGCGCGTCCCGGTCGGCCCCTCACGGGTCGCGGCCGCCTCGTCATCGCGAAATACCCAGTACGGGACCGTCCCCTGCCGCATGAGCGGAGGTGCGACGTCCCTGGCGGACCCGGCCCATTCCCATGCGTGCATTCCTCTCCGTGGCCTTCCTGGCCATCGGCATCGCCATCGGCGGTGCCTTCCCCCGCGTGTCCGAGGTCGTGCAAGGCGCGCTCGCCGCCGCCGGCCTCACGAACGCCCGGGCGGCGCCACCGACCAACGCCGCCATGACCAAGCCGGCGACACCCGCAGCCGACGATGGCCACGGTCATGGCGAGCATGGCCACGAGCATGCCGAAGGCGAGCCCAAGCCTGCCGGGGAGCACAAGCATTCGGATGGCGAGGCCAAGCCGGAGGCCGGAGGCCACAAACACGCCGAGGGCGAGGCGCACGGCCACGACGAGGAGGGCGAGGGCAAGATCAAGATGACGGCCGAGCAGGCCGCCGAGCAGGACATCAAGCTGGCGACGGTCGAGGGCGGCATCCTCTCGCGCCACCTGCTGGTGCCGGGCACCATCACCCAGGACGCCGACCGGATCGCCCGGGTGCCCGTGCGGGTGATCGGCACCGTGTCCGAAATGCGCAAACGCCTCGGCGAGGCGGTGGCCAAGGGCGAGGTCGTCGCCGTCCTCGACAGCCGCGAGGTCGCCGAGGCGAAGAGCGACTTCCTCACCGCGACGGTGAAGGCGGACCTGGAGAAGACGAACTTCGACCGCCAGCAGGCCCTCTGGGACAAGCGTATCTCGGCCGAGTCGGCATTCCTGAACGCCAAGGCCGCCTACTCGGAGGCGACCCTGCGCGTCGACCTCGCCCGGCAGAAGCTGTCGGCCCTGGGGCTGAACGCGGCCGAGGTCGCCACCTCCGCCAAGAAGGACGAGACCACCCCGAACCTGTCGAGCCTGCGCCGCTACGAACTGCGGTCGCCGCTGGCCGGTCGGGTGGTCGAGCGCAAGGTCGACGTCGGCACCGCCGTCGGCAAGGAAGGCGATCCGGCCGACGTCTACACCGTCGCCGACCTGTCCTCGGTGTGGATCGAGCTTTCCGTCCCGACCACCGAGCTGTCGAAGGTCCGCGAGGGCGCCAAGGTGACCATCGTCGGCGGCGACGACGCCTCCCGCGCCGAGGGCAAGGTCGTGTTCGTCAGCCCGATCCTCAACCCGGAGACCCGCTCGGCCCGGGTCATCGTCTCCCTGCCGAACAAGGACATGGCCTGGCGGCCCGGCACCTTCGTGACCACCGAGGTCGAGATCGCCCAGGACAAGGTCGGGGTCCGGTTGCCGAAGTCCGCGATCCAGACCATCGGCGGAGAGAAGGTGGCTTTCGTACGCACCCAGGAGGGCTTCGAGCGCCGGGACGTGACCATCGGCAAGGCCGACGACGACGCCTTCGAGATCCTGTCCGGCCTCAAGCCCGGGGACGAGGTCGCGGTGGCCAACTCCTTCGTCCTGAAGGCCGAGCTCGGCAAGGCCGAAGCCGACCACGCGCACTGAGGGCGGCCATCATGATCTCCAAGATCCTCGACTTCTCCGTCCACCAGCGCTGGCTCGTGGTGCTCCTGTCGCTGCTCGCGGCGGGCTTCGGCGTGTTCTCGCTGACCAAGCTCCCCATCGACGCGGTGCCGGACATCACCAACAACCAGGTGCAGATCAACACCACGGCGCCGTCGCTCTCCCCGGTCGATATCGAGAAGCAGGTCACCTACCCGGTCGAGACCGCGCTCGCCGGGATCAAGGGCCTGGAATACACGCGCTCGCTCTCGCGTAACGGCTTCTCCCAGGTCACGGCGGTCTTTTCCGAAAAGTTGGACATCTATTTTGCCCGCCAGCAGGTTGCCGAGCGCATCGGCGAGGCGAAGTCGACCCTGCCGCCGGGGGCCGAGCCGCACATGGGCCCGATCTCGACGGGCCTGGGCGAGATCTACATGTGGTCGATCCACTACGCCCAACCGAAGGATCGCAAGGTCTCCCCGGACGGCAAGGCCGGATGGCAATCGGACGGGAGCTACCTGACTCCCGAGGGCCAGCGGCTCACGACCGAGCTCGAACGCACCGCCTACCTGCGCACGGTCCAGGATTGGATCATCCGACCCCAGGTGAAGACCGTGCCGGGGGTCGCCGGCGTCGACAGCATCGGCGGCTTTGACAAGCAGTACCACGTCCAGCCGGACCCGATGAAGCTCACCGCCCTCGACCTGTCCTTCGCCGACATCGGACGGGCGCTGGAGGCCAACAACGCCAACCAGGGCGCCCGCTACCTGGAGGACAACGGCGAGGGCTACGTCGTCCGTGCCGCCGGCCGCCTGGAGACCATGGAGGACATCGGCAACGTCGTCGTCACCACGCGTGGCGGCGTGCCGGTCCGCATCTCCGACATTTCCGAGGTGCGGATCGGGCGCGACCTGCGCACCGGGTCGGGCAGCGAGGACGGGCGCGAGGTCGTCATCGGCACCGCCCTGATGCTGATCGGCGAGAACAGCCGCACGGTGGCGGCCACAGTCGACAACAAGATGACCGAGATCCGCCGCTCGCTACCCCCGGGCGTCGAGGTGCAGACCGTCCTCAACCGCACGGTGCTGGTCGAGGCCACCATCAGGACCGTGGCCAAGAACCTGGCCGAGGGCGCCGCCCTCGTCATCGTCATCCTGTTCCTGCTGCTCGGCAACATCCGGGCGGCCATCGTCACCGCGCTCGTCATCCCGGTGGCGATGCTGATGACCATGACCGGCATGGTCCAGGGCCGCATCAGCGCGAACCTGATGAGCCTCGGCGCCCTCGACTTCGGCCTCATCGTCGACGGCGCGGTCATCATCACCGAGAACGCCCTGCGCCATCTCGCCGAGCGCCAGACCGAGCTCGGGCGCAAGCTCGACCTGGAGGAGCGCCTGGTCACCGTGCGCGCCTCGGCCGAGGAGATGATCAAGCCGTCCCTCTACGGGCAGGCCATCATCATCCTCGTCTACGTGCCGCTCCTCACCTTCACCGGGGTCGAGGGCAAGATGTTCGAGCCGATGGCGCTCACCGTCATTATCGCGCTGGTCTCGGCCTTCGTGCTGTCGCTGACCTTCGTGCCCGCGATGATCGCCATCGTCATCACCGGCAAGGTCACGGAGAAGGACAACGTCCTCATCCGCGGGATCAAGGCCGCCTACCGCCCGGTCCTCGGCGCGGCGCTCAGGATTCCGATGACCTTCGTCGCGGTCGCCCTGGTGCTGCTCGTCGGGGCCGGGTTCCTGTTCACCAAGCTCGGTCAGGAGTTCATCCCCCAACTCGACGAGAAGAGCATCGCGCTCAACGCGCAGCGCATCCCGTCGACCTCCCTGACCCAGTCGCAGGCGATGCAGCTGAAGGTCGAGCAGGCGATCAGCCGCTTCCCCCAGGTCGCCTACGTCTTCTCGAAGACCGGCACCGCGGAGGTCGCTTCCGACCCGATGCCGCCGAGCTCGTCCGACACCTTCGTCATCCTGAAGCCGCAGGAGGAGTGGCCCGACCCGAGCCTTTCCAAGGCAGACCTTCAGGAGGAGATCGAGAAGGCGGTCGGGGCACTCGCCGGCAACGTCTACGAGTTCTCGCAGCCGATCCAGCTTCGCTTCAACGAGCTCCTGGCCGGCACCCGCGGCGACCTCGCCGTGAAGGTGTTCGGCGAGGAGTTCGAACCGATGCTCAAGGCGGCCAACCAGGTCGCCACGATCCTGCGCGGGACCGAGGGGGCCGACGACGTCAAGGTCGAGCAGACGGCGGGCCTGCCTTTCCTGGAGATCAAGATCAACAAGACGGAGGCGGCGCGCCTCGGCCTGAGCACCTCCGCGATCCAGGACGTCATCGGCGCGGCCATCGGCGGCCGGGAGGCCGGCATGGTGTTCGAGGGCGATCGCCGCTTCCCCATCGTCGTGCGCCTGAACGACAAGGTCCGCGAGGACCGCGAGGCCCTGGAGAACATCCCCGTGCCGCTGCCCCCTGGCGTCAACGGGCGGGCGTCGTCGGTACTCCTGAAGCAGGTCGCAAGCTTCTCGGTCACCGAGGGCCCGAACCAGATCTCGCGCGAGAACGGCCGCCGTCGGGTCGTGGTGACCGCCAACGTGCGCGGCCGCGACATCGGCTCGCTCGTGGCCGAGGCCCAGGCCAAGGTCGCGTCCGGGGTGCAGCTTCCGGCCGGGTACTACGTGACCTGGGGCGGGCAGTTCGAGAACCTGGCCTCGGCCCGGCAGCGCCTGATGGTCGTCGTCCCGGTGTGCTTCTTCCTGATCTTCCTGCTGCTGTTCTCAGCCCTGAACTCGGCCAAGGACGCGTTGCTGGTGTTCAGCGCGGTTCCTCTGGCCCTGACCGGCGGCATCGCCGCCCTGTGGCTGCGGGGGATGCCGTTCTCGGTGCCCGCGGCGGTCGGGTTCATCGCCCTGTCCGGGGTGGCGGTGCTCAACGGCCTGGTGATGCTGACCTACATCAAGCAGCTGATCGCCGAAGGGAAACCCCGCCGCGAGGCCATCCTCGAAGGGGCGATGACCCGGCTCCGGCCGGTGGCGATGACCGCGCTCGTGGCGTCGCTCGGCTTCGTGCCGATGGCGCTGGCCACCGAGACCGGGGCCGAGATCCAACGGCCCCTGGCAACCGTGGTGATCGGCGGCCTCATCTCGGCAACCCTGCTGACGCTGGTCATCCTGCCGGCGCTCTACGCCCGCTTCGCCGGGGACGTCCTCCCTGCGAAATCCGCCAAGTCGGACGCAACCGGTCACGCGGTCGCGGTTCCCGCCGAATGAGCCCCCTCGCATCTTCCGGAGACGTGACATGAACGTCGCCACCCTCGTCCTGGCCTCCGCCATCTCCCTCGTCGGAACTCCCGACGCGGCTCGTAGCGGATGCATGGTGCACGACCACCAACCTCTCCAGGTCAGGCGCATGCCGATCACGCCGGCGACCACGTCCAAGCCGCGTAATCCGCTGGAGGACGAAGCCGTCCACTGCGAGGAGGGACAGGGCGTTCCCTCGCCTCATGAAGGCCCGACCAGTCCGAAGGGTCGGCGTTGATGGGCGGGCAGGCGACATGAAGCGACGTCGCGTCCGTTCACCGCTTGCGATGGCGTTGCTGGCGTGGAGCGGAGCGGCCATGGCTGACCCATCCGTCGGAGAGGGGCCATTCGGATTGGCGTGGGGTCCTGTCGACCGGATCGACAAGCCCTCGATGGTCGACCGCGAGGCCAACCTGACCGGGCTGTACTACTTGCACGACCGACCCCTCGCCTCCGGTCCCGATACGGCCGAGGTGGTGCTGGTAATCTGCCGGAATGAGGGTCTCCAGCAGGTCGTCTGGGTCGGGCGACCGCTCGACGACGCGGCCCACGCCACCGCCCGCGACGCCGTCCGGCGCGAGGGGGTTCGCCGCTACGGCGAGCCGCGGCCGGGGCCCGTCACCGGGTCACTCGAATGGCCCTTGGGCCGAACTGTCCTGGCGACGCGCGCGATGCCGGACGGTACCCGGGAATTGGTGATGTCGGCCTCCGGCCCGGGCTATGCGGCCTGCTCGGAAAGCCACCGCGCCGCCACCGGCCATTCCGCCGACGCCCATGTGGCGGACCTGATCGGCGCAGGCGTCCAATGAGCATGCCGACGATGCAAGGGGAGGAACGGTCCACCGTTCATCGCCGTGTCCGTCGGAATCGGTTTCCGGTGCCGTGACGGGCAAGAAGCTTGGTCGCCGGATGGAGACCTGGGGAGGCGGAGGCGGACGACGGCGCAAGGTGAGGCCGCATATCCGCAAGGCCGCCGGACGTGCGTTCCTGATGGCCACGATCCTGATCGCCGGGGTCCTGGTGCTGTTCGGCTGGCTCGCCACGATGCGATGAAGGCCCCGGCAGACGTGCCCGGACGTTTGGAATATCCCCTCCAGGGGGACAGGATCGTCGGATGGAACACGCCTCGCATCCGGATATCGTCAAGCGCCTCAAGCGAGCCCACGGTCACCTCGCCGGCGTCATTTCCATGATCGAGGAGGGACGACCCTGCGTGGACCTCGCCCAGCAACTCCATGCGGTCGAGAGCGCGATCACCAACGCCAAGCGCATCCTGATCCAGGACCACATGGAGCACTGCCTCGGGCACGGGATGGAGAACGGCGCGAAGGGGGCGACCGAGGCATTGGCCGAGTTCAAGGCGCTGGCGAAGTACCTTTGAGGACCCGATGCTGAGCGTCCTCACCCATCGCACCTATCGCCATCTGTTCGCGGCCCAGGTCATCGCCCTGCTCGGCACGGGCCTGCTCACGGTCGCCCTCGGGCTACTGGCATTCCGGATCGCCGGTGACCGCGCCGGCATGGTGCTGGGCACGGCGCTGGCCATCAAGATGATCGCCTATGTCCTCGTCGCCCCGGTGGCCCAGGCTTTCACGAGCCGGTTGCCACGACGCGCCTTCCTGGCGGGCACGGACCTTGTCCGCGCCGCCATCGCCCTGACGCTGCCCTTCGTCGATCAGGTCTGGCAGGTCTACGCCCTGATCTTCGTCCTGCAATCGGCTTCGGCGGCGTTCACCCCGACCTTCCAGGCCACCATCCCGGACATCCTGCCGGACGAACGGAACTACACCCGGGCCCTCTCGCTCTCGCGCCTCGCCTACGACCTGGAGAACCTGCTCAGCCCGACCTTGGCGGCCCTTCTCCTGACCGTGGTGCCCTACAACGCGCTGTTCGGCGGCACGGTCGTCGGCTTCCTGTGCTCGGCGGCTCTGGTGGTGTCCGTGACCTTGCCGACCGCCACCCGGTCCGACCCGCATGGCGGCGTCTACGACCGGACGACGCGCGGCCTTCGGATCTACCTCGCGACGCCGCGCCTGCGCGGGTTGCTCGCCCTGAACCTTGCGGTCGCCGCGGCCGGCGCCATGGTCATCGTCAACACCGTGGTGATCGTGCAGGGCCTTCTAGGACGCCCCCAGACCGACGTGGCCCTCGCCCTCGGGCTGTTCGGGGGCGGCTCCATGATCGCCGCCCTGACGCTGCCCCGCCTCCTCGACCGGCTCTCCGACCGGGCCGTGATGATCCCGGCGGCAGCCCTGCTCGGCGCGGTTCTCCTGGGTGTCGCCGCCATGACCTGGGGTGGGACCATCGGCTGGCCGCTTTTCCTCGGGACCTGGTTGGTGCTCGGCGTCGCCTACTCCGCCGTGCAGACCCCCACCGGCAGACTCCTGCGCCGCTCGGCGACCCCGGAGAACCGGCCGGCCGTCTTCGCCGCCCAATTCGCCCTGTCCCATGCCGCGTGGTTGCTCACCTATCCGTTGGCCGGCTGGCTCGGCCCGTCCATGGGGATGCCCGCCACGCTGGCGATCCTCGGGGGCGTGACGCTTGTAGGCGTCGCCGCGGCTGCCCGACTATGGCCGGTGGACGATCCCGACGTGATCGAGCATGCCCACGCGGACCTCGACGTCCGGCACCCGCACCTGCATGGAGGCCACCATCACGCCCACGCCTTCGTCATCGACGACCTGCATCATCGTTGGCCGGTCAGGGCTGGGTGAAGGCCGTTCGGTGATATTGCCAGCTGAGTCGAAGGTCGGGCCGGCCAGCGCAGTGGAATTCGAATGTACCGTTAGGCACGCGAGCGGGAGGAGAACGTACCCCGCGGAACGGTCTTGGAAGCGGAGCCGTTCCCAAGGCTCGGGTGCCGTCGTTTTCGACGCATTGCCGACAACGACGTGAGGAAGCCCATGAGAAAGTCCCTTTTCGCCGCCGCCATCCTGGCAACCCTGGGTGCGGCTGCGGTCGCCCCCGCCTCGGCCGCCCCCGGCATGATCGGCGCCGTCGATGCCCCGACCGCCGTGACTGAGGTCCGGATGGACGGTATGCACGGTCATCGCGGCCATGGCATGCGCCATCACCATCATCGTGGGCACATGCTGCGGCACCATCATCACCACCGTGGCCACATGATGCGCCACGGGCATGGCCATCGCCACCATCGCATGTGATCTGCAGGGGCCCTTCGGGGCCCCTTATCGTATCCGACGACACCCGGGCTCAGGTGTCGCGACGTGATGGCGGGGACCTGACACAGGAGCCCTCGCAGTCCAAGCGCGGTCCGTACTTCCAAAACTCAACTTTTATCAGGCGAAGAGGGCGTAACAGGTTGACCAGCGTCATCCCGCTTTGCAGCGCTAGTGTTGAAAATCTGACGCTGTGTACCGCCACAAACGTCCGGGATGAAGGGGGAGCGGACCTTGGCTTTTCGCGCTGGAGCGGACGTGCCGTATCCGACCCAACTAGGTCATAGGAGCAATCTAACGGCGGCCTCGAAAGCAGACGTTGCAGTCGGACGCGCGCTGCGAACGCATGCTCTCGGATTCCCGCTTCCCGCGCTCGTGAGGCCGCCCGTTCAATCCACAGTCTGCATCTGGACGACGCCGCCGAGTTCACCGGGCTTGCCCGAGACCACCACGAGGTAGCGCCGGCTCGCGCCGGCATCCGTGCGGGTGATCTGGCGGATCGGGCCGATGGCGTTGACGATGGCCGCGCCGGCCGGGTTGGTCATGAAGGCGGCGAGCGGCTCCAGGCCGGCGGCCCCCTTCGGATCGGCGGCGAGCGCCAGGACGAACGGCGTCTTCGGCGCCAGTCCCGTGACCGCGGCCTGCAGGGTCTGCAGCACGCCCTGGTCGAACAGGGTCACCTGCGTCGCCGGCTTGCCATCGGTGCCTGCGAGCGTCAGCGCGCTGGTCTTGCCGGCTGCGCCCAGCGGCTGGAGGTTCTGCTTTCCGTCCCCCTCCGGCACGGCGTTCGGGACGTAGGCCACGCCCTGCGGCCCCTGGCCGATCGGAACCTCGGCGATCACGGTGTTCGATGCGGTGTCGATCACCGCCGCCTTGTCGGCGTTCTCTAGGCCGACATAGACGCGGCTGCCGTCGCCCGAGGGCCAGAGCCCGTGCGGCAGGGCGCCGGTCGGGATGGTGGCGACCTGGGTGAAGTCGTCGGTGCGGAACACCTTGACCTGGTTCAGGCCGCCGATCGTCACGTAGGCGAACTGGCCGGCCTTGGTCGAGACGATGTTGACGTGGTTGGTGATCGGCCCGGTCTCGATGGTCTTCAGCGGCGCGAAGGGCGGCGTCGCAGAGAACACCTGGGTCCGGCCGACATCCTTGAGGGTCAACCACACCTGCTTGCCGTCCGGTGTCGCGGCGATGTCGGGGCAGAACGGGCTCTCCTGCTTCACGCGCCCGACGATGGTGTGGGTCTTCGTGTCGATCACCACCGTCTCGGGGCTGAAGCTGGAGCAGACATAGCCGTAGGCGCCGTCCGGCGAGAAGATCGTCATGCCGGGCCCGTTCGGCACGGTGATCCGGCGCGTCTCCTTGGCGGTCGCGGCATCGAGTACGGCGATGTAGTCCTCGCCGCGCACGCTCACCCAGGCCTCCCGGCCGTCCGGCGTGAAGAAGGCCTCGTGCGGCGCGCGGCCGACATAGGCCGTGTGGCGGACCGTGTTGGTCGCCGTGTCGATGAAGCTCACGGAGTTCGAACCGATCGAGACCGCGAGCAGCGTCCTGTGGTCGGGCGAGAAGCCCATGCCGTGGACGAGGAGCTGGCCGCGATAGAGCGGGCTCAGGTTCATCGGCGTCGGGTCGCCGAGCCGGATCACGCCGAGCAGGACGTTGGCGGCGGGATCGACCACCGAGACCGTGTTGGAGAACTGGTCCGAGGTGTAGAACCGGTCCCTGCCGCTGACCGGCACGTCCGGTGCGGAGGCTGCGCCCGGGGCCTGCCCGGCGAGAGCCGAGCCGGAGAGCAGCGCGAGCGCGAGGAGGGTGAGGGCGGTCTTCATCGGCAGATCTCCGAAGGCATCTCGGCGGCAGGGGCCGTGCCATGGTGGTGAAGGTGGGCGGCTGCGGCGGACGAATCCGGCGCGGGAGGGAGATCGGCGAGCGCCCGGCGCATCACCGCGATCTCCTGGCCCTGTTCGACGATGATCCCCTGCGCGAGGCGGCGCAGGACCGGATCCTTGCCGTAGAGCAGCTCCGCCTGGGCCATCGCGATCGCGCCCTCGTGGTGCGGGATCATCATCGCGGCGAAGTCGCGGTCCGGATCGCCCGAGGGCGGGACCATCATGTCGGCATGCATCCGCGTCATCGACTGCGCCATCACCGCGTCGAAGGACGCGGAGACGACGGCCGGCGGCTCGGCAGCGGCCAGCGTCGGGGGCATCATCATCCGGCCGCCGACGAGGCCGCCGGCCATCACGGCGGCCGTGAGCGCAAATCCCAATGCTCCGCGCATGAGCCGTCCTCCCTGTTCGTTGTCGAGGGGAGAGATGCCGGGGAAACGGTTTTATTCCCTGGCCGGGGACGAATTCGCGGCCCTGCCGATGTGATCGATCTTTTCCAAATGTCAGTGGAATAGACGCGCCCGTTCGGCATCTCTCCCAATGCGGTCATGGTCGACCGCCGGAGACCTCACTCATGCGCACCATGCTGATCCGCGCCGCCTTTGCGGCCTTCGCCTTCTCCGCCGTCGCCGCCCAGGCCGCTGCGCCTGCGATGACGGCCGAGACTGCCAAGGGGCCGGCGCTCGTCGATGCCAAGAGCATGACCCTCTACACCTTCGACAAGGACATGGGCGGCAAGTCGATGTGCAACGGCCCCTGCGCCGCCAACTGGCCCGCCCTGATGGCGGCGCCCGGCTCGGCTGCTAGTGGCGACTGGACGATGGTGACGCGGGACGACGGCACGATGCAGTGGGCCTATAAGGGCAAGCCGCTCTACACCTTCGCCAAGGATACGAAGCCCGGCGACATCACCGGCGACGGATTCCTCAACGGTGCATGGCACATCGCCAAGCCCTGATCGGTAAAGCCTCGTGGACGAGATCGCTGCCCTCATCGAACCGCAGATCCCAGCGTTGCGGCGCTACGCCGTCGCGCTGTTACGGGACCGCGAAGCGGCGGACGACCTCGTCCAGGACACTTTGGAGCGGGCGTTGTCCGGCTGGTCCGGACGCCGCCGCGACGGCGACCTGCGGGCCTGGCTGTTCACGATCGAGCGCAACCTGTTCCTCGGCACTGTTCGACGCCGGGGCCGGCGCGGCGTCGATCTCGGCGCGGAGGCTTTGGAGCAGGTGCCTGATCCGGGTGCCGACCCCGAGACCGCTATGGGAGCCCGTGACGTGCTCACCGGGCTCGATGCGCTGCCCGAGGAGCAGCGCTCGGTGCTGCTGCTCGTCGCGGTTGAGGATCTGTCTTATGCGGAAGCGGCCCAGGTGCTCGGAGTACCGCTCGGCACGGTGATGTCGCGGTTAAGCCGAGCCCGGGAGCGGATGCGAAGTTTTCTGGAAACCGGCCGAACCGGCTTGTTGAGGAGGGTAAAATGAGCGGGGATCCGCGCCCGGTCGGCGAGGACGACCTGCACGGCCTGATCGACGGTCGTCTGGAACCGGAGCGGCAGGCGCTGGTCGAGGCATGGCTCAGGGGAAATCCCGCGCGGGCGGCCGAGGTCTCGGCGGATCGCGCCTTGCGCGAGCGCTTGCGTGCCCGCCTCGCGCCGATCGCCGAGGAGGCGATCCCGGCGCGGCTCAGGGTCGCCAATATCCGCTCGCGACATCGCCCGATAACCGGGCGCTGGCTTCCGGTCGCGGCTGCGGCCGTGCTCTGCCTCGCGGTCGGCGGTGCCGCCGGCTGGTTCGGCCATGCCGTGCGGCAGGTACCCACGGTCACGCTCGCGCGAACCGAGCCGGCGACCGACGACGCAGTGGCGGCCTTCCGCACCTACGTGGTCGAGGCGGTGCATCCGGTGGAGGTGCGCGCCGACGAGAAGCCGCACCTCGTGACGTGGCTCTCGAAGCGCCTCGGCCGGGCGGTGACCACCCCCGACCTCACGGCCTACGGCTTCCGCCTGATGGGCGGCCGGCTGCTGCCGGCGGGTTCCGAATCCGCCGCGATGCTGATGTACGATGACGATCACGGCACCCGGCTGACGCTCTACAGCCGCGTGGGCGATGCGGATGGCCGCACGGTGTTCCGCTTCGCCCGCGAGGGCGATGTCGCTGCCTTCTCCTGGGTCGATGGCGGCATGTCCTACGTCGTGACGGGTCGCACCGACGAGGCGCGGCTGTTGACCGTCGCGCAGGCGGTTGACGCGCAGGTCCGTGGATTGCCGGTTCCGCCGCGGCAACCATGACCCTCGACCAACTCCGCATCTTCGTGGCCGTGGCGGAGCGGCAGCACGTGACCCGGGCTGCAGAGGCGCTGAACCTCGTCCAGTCGGCAGTCAGCACGGCGATCGCCAACATCGAGGGGCGGCACGCCACCAAGCTGTTTCACCGGGTCGGCCGCGGGATCGAGCTGACCGAGGCGGGACGCGTGTTCCTCGTCGAGGCCCGCGCCGTACTCGCCCGGGCCGAGGCCGCCGAACTGGTGCTCGCCGACCTCAGTGGCATGCGACGCGGGACGCTGGCCCTCTATGCCAGCCAGACCATCGCCAGCGACTGGCTGCCGCGCCACCTCGTCGCCTTCCGCCGGGCCTACCCTGAGATCGCCATCCGGTTGGCGGTGGGCAACACCACCGACGCCGCCGACGCGGTGCGCGCGGGGCAGGCCGAACTCGGCTTTGTCGAGGGGGCGCTGGACGACCCGACGCTCGCGAGCACGACCATCGCGCAGGACCAACTGGTCCTCGTGGTCGCCCCTGGCCATGCCTTCGCCGAGGCGACCCACCTCGAACCCGAAAACCTCGCCGGGGTCGATTGGGTGCTGCGCGAGGCGGGATCGGGAACCCGCTCGGCCTTCGAGGCGGCCCTGGGTGCGGCCGGCCTCGCAGCCGCCCAGCTTCGGGTCACGCTCGAACTGCCCTCTAACGAGGCGGTCCGCGCCGCCGTCGAGGCCGGGGGCGGGGCCGCCGTCCTGTCCGAGACCGTGGTCGCCGCCGCGCTTCGGGCCGGGACCCTGGTCCGGGCGGCGTTCGACTTACCGAGCCGGCCGTTCCGGGTGCTGCGCCACAAGGAGCGCTACCGCAGCCGGGCCGCCGACGCGCTTCTCGACCTGATCGCGACAGCGAATGCCGGATGAGCGAGCTCGCGAAACCCGTGCCCCCCGACGATCCCCGGGTGAGACTCGCCGAGGATCGGACGGTTCTAGCGGCCGAACGCACCTTCGTGGCGTGGCTTCGCACCGGGCTCGCGTTCCTAGGCGTCGGCCTCGCCGCGCAGCGCTTCCTGCGGGAGGTGCTCGCGGTCTGGCCGCTGAAGGTATTGTCGCTGACGCTGATCGGCTGCGCGCTCGCCTCATTCGCCGGCGCCGTGTGGCGGGACCGGGCGATCCGGGCACGGCTCGCCCATTCCGAGATCCCGATGATGCCGCGCCTCCTCACCGTCGGGATTGCGGCCCTGCTCATCGCGATCTCCGGCCTCGCGGCCACCGCCCTGCTCTGGGCGTGAGGGTCAGGCCACCGTCACTCGCACCCGGTGCCAGGCGGCGCTGAGGTAACCCTTGTAGTTCCAGGTGTCGTCGGGGGCGGCCGGCTGGGTCTGGCCGGCGGAATCCCAGGCCCGCACCGCGAGCTCGTGCTCGCCCGCGGTCAGTTCGCGCTCGATCTCCCAGAACGTCCAGGCGTAGGGCGCGTCGGCATCGCGCTCGATCCGGGCTTGCGCCCAGCTGCGGCCGCCATCCGTCGAGACGTCGACGCGGGCGACCGCGCGGTCGCTGGCGATGGCGTAGCCGCGGATCGCGTGCCGGCCGGCCTTCAACGCAGCGCCGCGGGCGGGCTCGCAGATCGCGCTGTTCAACGGCATCGCCTCGATGGTGATGCCGTGGGCCGGGTCGGCGGTCTCGGCCGTCACGTCGGGCGGAAACAGCTTGTAGTCGTCGGCCTGCATCGGGTTGTCGGAGGGCCGGTCCTGCACCGTGATCCGGGCGAGCCATTTCGGGCTGCGGATGCCGGCAAAGCCCGGCACCACCACGCGTAACGGATGGCCGTGCTCGGGGGCGAGAGGCTCGCCGTTCATCGCGAAGGCAAGCAGCGTCTCGGGCGCCAGCGCCTTGGCGAGCGGGATCGAGGCGCCGAAGCGCGTGTCCGTGTCCGCGATCCGGTCGTGGCTCTCGAAGGCGACGTGGCGCTCATCATCCGCTTTGATGCCGGCCGCGCGCAGCACGTCGGCGAGCCGCACGCCGGTCCATTCCGCATTACCGATGGCGCCGGGCGCCCACGGGTCGCCGGAGACCGGGGCCACCGCCAGCATGTCGGCCCGGCGGTTGCCGGCGCATTGCATCACCGCCGTCACGGTGACGGGCGCGAAGCGTTCTTTGAGATCGGCGAGGGAGAGGTCGAGGGGCGTCGCGACCATCCCGTCGACGGTCAGGCGGTAGCCGTCGGCGTCGAGGTCCGGGATGTCGCCGTGGCTGCGGACGTAGAAGTCGGCTTGATCAGTCAGGAAGGCGGCCCGCAGGCGATCGAGCGGCGGCTCGGCGTTGTAGGGCGTCTTTCCGTGGACGATGAGGCGGTCCTTGCGCTGGAACAGGCCGAGCATGGGGTCTTTGTCCTGCGTTCGCGACGTGTCGAGATCGAGAACGCGCCGGGCGCCGAAAGGCACCCGGCGCGCGACGCTTCACGGCTTCATCGTCGAAACCACCGCGTTCTTCGCGCGGTCGACCACGGCCACGCTGAGGTCGCGGTTGAGGACGTACGCGTGGGCGTTGTCACTGGAGAATGCGATCGCCTGGCGCGGCTCGTTCAGCCCGGTCACCGTGGCGACGACCTTGAGCGTGTCGGTGTCGATCACCGAGAGCGAGTTGTCCTTGAGGTTGCCCGAATAGACGAAGCGCCCGTCCGGGGTCAGCGCGGCACCGTAGGGGTCCTTGCCCACCGCGACTTCTGACGTGACCTTGCGGGCGGCGACATCGACCACACTGACGGTGTTGCGGCCGCTGTTGGCGGCAAACAGCGTCTTGCCGTCCTTGGTGATCGAGATGGCGCGCAGCTTGTCGAACCCGGCGATCTCGCTGGTGATCTTGTTGGTGGCGGTGTCGACCAACGTGATCTTGTCGCCGAGGAAGTTCGTCACGAACACGGTCTTGCCGTCCGGCGACAGCTTCACGCCTTGGCGCGGCTGCGCAAAGCCGGGGATCACGGCGACTGCGAGCATGGTCTTGGTGTCGAACACGGTCAGCGTGCTCGCGGCCTCGTTGTTGACGTAGAGCTTTGTCCCGTCGGCCGAGAGCACCGTGCCGAACGCACCGGGGCCCGCGGCAAGAACGCCGGCTTCTTTGCCGGTGCCGGTCTCGTAGACCGTGATCCGGCCCGTGCCGCTGTCGGAGACGTAGAAGCGGGCGCCGTCCGGCGCGAACACGATGTTGCGCGGCGTGACGAAGCCGTCGAGGCGGCGGAGCACCGTGCCCTTGGCGACGTCGTAGACGATGACGGCGCTCTCCTCGCTGTTCGACACCGCGGCGACCGTGCCGGCGGCGTTCAGGGCGAGCGCGTTGTTCTTGATTGCGCCGTCGAAGCCGGCGGCGAATCCAGGTTGGTTCTGGGTGAGGAGCAAGGCAGCTCCGGCGAGGAGGGCGCGGAGGCTGGTACGGACGTGGGTCATGAAGCGTGTCTCTCGGGCATGCGCCCTCGTTCGACGGCCTGGGGCCGGCCGTGCGGGCGAGTTCGAAATCGGATTGCGTCGTGCGGGACCGGTCAGGCCGTGCATCGCCTTAGGGAGATGCCAGCGAGGGCGGTCTATTCCCCGAGGCCGGCGAAAAAAGCACGGCGGCCTCGGGATTCGAGGGTTCAGGGCGTGGGCTTCAACGCCGTGAGGTAATCGACGATGGTCTGCACATCGGCCTGATCGACCGGCGCTTTGTAGACGTGGACCATCTTGTTCACGGTCTCGGTCCACTGCGCCTTCGTGAGCTTGGGCTGGGTCAGCACCATCCCGGCCGAGTGGCAGGCGAGGCAATTGTTATTGACCGCCTCGGCTCCCGGCCCGTCCGGAAAGATCCGGTCGGACGTCGGAAATTCGATCGATTGCGAACTGAAGCGCATCGGCTCGGGAGCAGGCGCCGCGAGCGCCACCAGGGGAGACAGGATGAGCGCGGCGATGAGGGCCGCAGGGCGAATTGTGTTCATGGCTGTTCTCCTCAAGCGGCCTGGAAGGACACGGTCTCGATGCCGTTCTGCATGAAGCCGTTGGCGTTCCAGATTCGGTCCATGCCTTGCGCGACGCCCTTGGTATTGGTGCAGCGGACCCTGACCGTGTGGGTCCCGGCGGCCAGCGCCGGCAGGCTGCCGTCGAAGCGGCGGAAGCTGTAGGGGCCCTCGTCGGCACCGAGTTGCGCCGGGAACCACGTCGCCCCGCCGTCGCCGGAGAACTCGACCGCCTTCACCCCACAATCGCCGCCGAACGCGATGCCGCGGATGGCCACCGGCGTTCCGGCCGCCACCTTGGCGCCGTCGGTCAGGTTGGTGACGAACGAGCGCGGCACCATCCTGTTAATCGGCACTGTCTTGAACCCTGTCTGCCCGGGCTTGATGTTAGCACCCGGCACGTCGGGAATACGGTAGGCGGTCTTCATCCAATATTGTTCGTCGGGCTTGTCCAGCACCTCGATGTCGGACAGCATCTTGACCCAGTAGGTTGAGTACCAGCCCGGCACCACGAGCCGGAGCGGGAAACCGTTGAGCAGCGGGAGCTGCTCGCCGTTCATCGCGTAGGCGATCATCACCTCACCATTGTTGGCGTGGTCGAGATCGAGGGACTTCTTGAAGTCCGGCGCGTCGTCGACCACGGGCTCGTCGAGGCCGTTGAAGCGCACCTGCACGGCACCGGCCTTCACCCCGGCCTTTTCGAGCACGTCCTTGAGGCGCACCCCGGTCCAGCGGGCGTTGCCCATTGAGCCGTTGGCCCATTGCGCGCCGGGCACCCGCGGCTCGAACAGCCCGCGTGAATTGCCCGAGCACTGGTTGACCGCGGCGATCTCGAAGCGCGGCAGGCCGGCGATGGCATCGAGGGAGAGCGAGAGTTCCTTCTCCACATGGCCGTGGACCTTGAGCCGGAAGGTGCCGGCATCGACCTCGGTCGGGATCGAGGCCCAGTGCCAGCGCACGTAGAAGCGGTCGTTGGGGGTGAACACGCCCGCGTCGAACACCGAGAACGGCGTCTCCAGCAGCGGCGGATGGGTGCGCTGGAGGATCATCTCGCCCTTGCCCGGAAAGGCGGTGGTCAGCGCCCGCTCGTCCGGGCCGCCGGGCAGCGGCAGCTTCACCGAGCCCGCGGCCCAGGCCGGCAACGCGGCGCCGAGGCTGCCGAGCCCGAGTCCACCCAGGACGAGGCGGCGGTTCGTCGGTCTGTCCAATCCGTGCATGGTCTCTCCCCTTGAAGAATGTCGGCGTCGATGCGTTCGAGCGCATCGGGCCTCGTGGCGATTCCTCGCGACAAGGGAGATGCTACGGAAAGCGATTTATTCCCTCCAACGGTCTTTCGCGATGCGAACGATCTCCCGGTGCGATGATTCGAGAATTTTCAATCTCCCGCTTAATCCGGATTTCTTCGGGGCATCGCGCCGGATGAAAACCTGGATCGGTGGTGGAGCCGGATCCACACCCGGATCAGACAAGGCCCAGCACGTGGATCAGGCCGAGGCTGACGGCGCCGAGCGCGAGGAGCGAGGCGACTACCGCCAGCGTCACCCGCGCCCCGGCCTTGGCGACGCTGCGCACGTCGACCCCGAGGCCGAGCGCCGCCATCGAGACCACGGTCAGCACGTTGGCGGTCTCCGACATCGGCGCGAGCGCGACCTGCGGGATCAGCCCGGCCGAGCGAAGTCCCGCGAGCGCGAGGAATGCGAGGATGAACCACGGCACCAGGCGGTGGATCGCGAGGCTGGCGCGGGCCGGGCGGTCGCCGGCTGTGACGCCGGGGGCGGCCTCGTCGGTCTTCTCGCCCAGCCGGCTCGCGCCGAGCGAGAGCACCAGGACGACCGGGCCGAGCATCAGCACCCGGACGAGCTTCACCAGGGTTCCGACCTGGACGCTGAGTGCCGCGACCGGCGCGGTGGCGGCGAGAACCTGCGGAACAGCGTAGACGGTGAGGCCGGCGAGCACCCCGTACTGCATCGGCGAGAGACCGAGCAGGGGCACCAGTAGCGGCAGCCCGAGCACCACCAGCACGCCTAGAACCGCGGTGAAGGCGATGGAGGCGGCGACGTCCTCGCCGTCGGCACCAATCACCGGCGCCGTGGCGGCGATGGCCGAGTTGCCGCAGATCGAGTTACCGCAGGCGACGAGGATCGCCATGCGCGGGTGCAGCCCGAGCGCCCGACCGATGCCGTAACTCGACAGGATCGCCACCGTGACGACGCCCGCGATGCCGAAGAGCAGACCCGGACCGGCCGCCAAGATCGTCGCGAGGCTGAGCGAGGCCCCGAGAAGAACAACCGCGATCTCCAGTACGGTCTTGGCCCCGAAGGCGATGCCGGGAAAGAAACGTTGCGACGGGGTCCAGGCCGTGCGGATCGCGCTGCCGAGCAGGATCGCCAGCACCAGGGCTTCGAGCCAGGCGCGACCGAACAGATGCGCCTCGACGGCCTCGAAGCCGACCGCTGCGGCGGTGACCGCCACGCAGAGGCCCAGTCCCGGAAGGATGGCTTTCGTGCCGGCCAAGGCGCCCATCGATCGAGGGTGGGAGAAAAGTCTGGGCATGGACATGGATGGCTCCGATGTGATGCCAGAGAATCCCATGTCCCTTTCATTCACTCCAACGGAATGATCAGATGTTTCCCATCAACGGAATAGATGAAAAGGGGCCCCTTCGCGGCTTGCGGAGATCCATTCTGGGGGGCCGACAAGCGCATTCACCCGTCAATCCAGCGTGCCTTGATCGTCGTGTCCGCGGCAAACTCATAGATCCTGACGGAGCCCGTCGCGAGTTCGAGGTGCTCGACCTCCGCCGGGTTGAGGTCTTCGAGCGCCATCACAAGCGCCCGCAGGCAATTACCGTGGGCGACGACCAGCACGTCCCCGCCCATGACCGCCGGTAGGATGGATCGGAGGTAGCAGGGCACGATGCGCGCGACAGTGTCGCGCAGGCTCTCACCATTCGGCGGCGCATCAGCGTAGGAGCGGCGCCAGGTCTCAATCCGCACCGCCCCCCAGCGCGCATCGGCGGTGGTCTTGTCGAGCCCGCTGAGGTCGCCGTAGTCTCGCTCGTCGAGCGCGGCGAAGCGTTGGGGGATTAATCCGGGTTGCCCGAGCGCATCGAGGATAAGCCGGCCGCTCACGACGGCCCGCGTCAGCGTCGAGGTGAAGGCAACAGAAAAGCGCCAGCGGCGCTCGGCCAAACGCCGGCCGGCTGCCTCGGCTTCCATCCGGCCCTGCTCGGTCAAGGGCGAGTCCAGCAATCCCGTGAACAGGCCGGATCGGTTGGCTACGCTCTGGCCATGCCGGACCAGCACGAGACGTCGCGTGACCGGGGCTTTGCAATCGTGAATCACGCTGTCTCCCGAGGCAGAGCACTTTCGCGCCGGTGGCATCGCCTCTGATGAAGTCGGCATCCGGCTTTAACAAAATTCGACCCTGAGATGAGTTGGACCGACCGTCCGGAGACGGTGATTCATCCTTGGTCCGCTTTAGAACGTCTTGCGACTGAAAGCAGCCAAGCTGCTTGCCACCCAACCCGGTCGTTGGCCTCTGCCTCGACAGCCTGGGAGCGGACCTTCGGAGTGTCGGCAAGGGGCCGGGAGTCGGCCCAGGGCATGGTTTCAATCCGTCAGATTGTTCATAACGTTACAAGTCGGGCCTCGGGGTCGATGGTATTCGGTTCGGACCGCGGCAGCCCCCACCCTTTCACGAAGCCGTAGACCGCCGGGATCACCAGGAGGGTCAGCAGGGTCGAGGAGACCATGCCGCCGATCATCGGCACGGCGATCCGTTGCATGACCTCGGAGCCCGAGCCGGTGCTCCACAGGATCGGCAGGAGCCCGGCCATGATCGCCACCACCGTCATCATCTTCGGGCGCACCCGCTCGACCGCGCCGACCATGATCGCCCGCCGCAGGTCGGCCCTGGTGAACGTCAGCCCGGCCCTATCGCGCTCGGCCCGGATCTCGGCCAGCGCGTGGTCGAGGTAAACCAGCATGATCACCCCGGTCTCGGCGGCCACGCCTGCCAGCGCGATGAAGCCCACCGCCACGGCCACCGACAGATTGAAGCCCATCCACCACATCAGCCAGACCCCGCCGACGAGGGCGAAGGGCAACGACAGCATGACGATGAGCGTCTCGGTCAGCCTACGGAAGTTCAGGTAGAGCAGCAGGAACACGATCAGCAGCGTCAGGGGCACCACGATCTTGAGCCGGGCGGTCGCCCGGTCGAGGTACTCCACCTGCCCGCTCCACTGCACGAGGGTACCCTGGGGAAGCCTGACCTCGTTGGTCACCGCCGCTCTAGCCTCAGCAACGTAGCCCCCGAGGTCGCGACCGGCGACGTCGACGTAAATGAAGACCGCGAGTTGCCCGTTCTCCGTCCGGATCTGCGTCGGGCCGCGGTTCAACTGCACCTTGGCGACCTCGCCGAGCGGCACGGTCCCCCCGCCCGGGATCGGCACCTGGACCTCGGAGGCGATGGATCGCGGGTCGGACCGAAAGGCCCGGGGGTAGCGCACGTTGACGGTGTAGCGCTCCCTGCCCTCGACGGTGTTGGTGACGCTCTCGCCGCCGAGCGCCATCCCGATCACGTCCTGCACGTCCCCGACCGTCAGCCCGTACCGGCCAAGCGCCTCGCGGTTGGGGGTGATGTCGAGGAAGTAGCCGCCCTGGACGCGCTCGGCGTAGGCGCTCGACGTGCCCGGCACCACCTTCACCACCGCCTCGACCTGGCGGGCGACCTTTTCCATCTCGGTCAGGTCCGTCCCGAGCACCTTGATCCCGACCGGCGTGCGGATGCCGGTGGAGAGCATGTCGATGCGGGCGCGGATCGGCTGGGTCCAGGCGTTCGAGACCCCGGGGAACTGGAGCGCGGCGTCCATCTCGGCCTTCAGGCTCGCCGTCGTGACCCCGGGACGCCAATCCACCTTCGGCTTCAGGTTGACGATGGTCTCGAACATCTCGCTCGGCGCCGGATCGGTCGCGGTGTTGGCCCGTCCGGCCTTGCCGTAGACCGAGGCGACCTCGGGGAACGACTTGATGATCCTGTCCTGGGTCGCCAGCAGGTCGCCGGCCTTGGTCACCGAAATGCCCGGCAGGGTGGTGGGCATGTACATCAAAGTCCCCTCGTCGAGGTCGGGCATGAACTCCGAGCCGAGCCGGCTCGCCGGCCACGCCGTCACCGCCAGGACGACCAAGGCCAGCAGGATCGTCAGCACACGCGCCCGCAGGACGCCGGCGATGAGAGGGCGGTAGATCCAGATCAGGAGCCTGTTCACCGGGTTGCGGTGCTCGGGGATGATCCGGCCGCGGACGAACAGGACCATCAGCGCCGGGACGAGTGTCAGGGACAGGACTGCCGCCGCGGCCATCGCGAAGGTCTTGGTGAAGGCCAGCGGACCGAACAGGCGGCCCTCCTGGCTCTCCAGCGTGAAGATCGGCAGGAAGCTCACCGTGATGATGAGGAGCGAGAAGAACAGCGACGGCCCAACCTCGCTTGCGGCCTCGATTAGGATCTCGACCCGGCGCTTGCCGGGGTCCGCCCGCTCCAGGTGCTTGTGGGCGTTCTCGATCATCACGATGGCGGCGTCGATCATGGCGCCCACCGCGATGGCGATGCCGCCCAGGCTCATGATGTTGGCCCCGAGCCCGAGGGCCTTCATGCCCGCGAACGCCATCAGGATGCCGACCGGCAGCATCAGGATCGCGACCAGCGCGCTGCGGACGTGAAGCAGGAACACGACGCAGACGAGGGCGACGATGACGCTTTCCTCGATCAGCGTGCCCTTGAGGGTCTCGATGGCCGCCTCGATGAGGTGCGAGCGGTCGTAGACCGGCAGGATCTCCGTGCCCTTGGGCAGGCTGGCGGCGACATCGGAAAGCCGGGCCTTCACGTTCTCGATGACGTTCAGGGCGTTGGCACCGAACCGTTGCAGGACGATCCCGCCGGCGACCTCGCCGTCGCCGTTCATCTCGGTGATGCCGCGGCGCTCGTCGGGACCGAGCTCTACCCGAGCCACGTCCTTCACCCGCAGGGGTGTGCCCGCCTCCGTCCTCAGGACGATGCTCTCGATGTCGGCGACGCTCTTGAGGTAGCCGCGGCCACGGACGACGAACTCGAACTCGGAGAGCTCGACGGTACGGCCGCCGGCGTCGGCGTTGCTCGCCCGGATGGCCTCCCGGAGCTTGGACAGGGTGATGCCCTGCGCCCGCAACCGGTTGGGATCGACGACCACGTTGTACTGCTTCACGAAGCCGCCGACGCCCGCGACCTCGGCCACGCCCTCGGCACGCGACGCCCCGAAGCGGACGACCCAGTCCTGAAGCGAGCGGAGCTCGGCCAGCGTGCGTTCCTTGGCGACCACCACGTACTGGTAGACCCAGCCGACCCCGGTCGCGTCGGGTCCCAGGTTCGGGGTCACGCCGGCCGGCAGGCGCCTGGCCACGGTGTTCAGGTATTCGAGCACCCGGCTCCGGGCCCAGTACGGGTCGGTGCCGTCCTCGAAGATGACGTAGACGAACGAGACCCCGAAGAACGAGAAGCCGCGCACGACCTTCGACCGGGGCACCGTCAGCATCGCGGTGGTCAGCGGGTAGGTGACCTGGTCCTCGATGACCTGGGGCGCCTGCCCGGGGTACTCGGTGTAGACGATGGTCTGGACGTCCGAGAGGTCCGGGATCGCGTCGAGCGGCAGGGTCCTCAGGGCGTAGAGCCCGGCTCCCACCGCGAAGACGGTCCCGATCAGCACCAGCACTAGATTCTTCGCCGACCAGGCGATGAGGCGGGCGATCATGGCGCCTTCCCCTCGACGGCGGCCTGCGGGCCGGGATCGGGCTTCGGCTCGGAAAGACCTTGGAGGGCCGCCTTCAGGTTGCTCTCGGCGTCGATGAGGAAGTTGGCCGAGGTCACCACGCGGTCCCCGGCGACGATGCCGTCGCGGATCTCGACGTAGCCGTCGCCGCGGGTGCCGAGCCTGACCGGCCGCGGTTCGAAGCGACCCTCGCCCCTGTCGAGCAGGACGACTTGCCTGATGCCGGTGTCGATGACCGCGTCGTCGGGCACCGCCACCACCGGCCTGTCGCTGCCGGTGGCGATCGTCACGTCGGCGAACATACCCGGGCGCAGGTCGCCGTTCGGGTTCGGCAACTCGATCCGCAGGCGGGCGGTCCGGGTCGCCATGGCGAGGTGCGGGTAGATCCGGGTCACCGCGCCGGTGAAGACGCGGTCCGGGAACGTCCGGGCGCGCACGGTCGCCGTCTGGCCCTCCGCCACGGCCGCCAAGTCGCGTTCGGTCACGTCGGCCAGGACCCAGACCCTGGAATGGTCGACGAGCTTGAAGAGGGTGTCGCCGGACTTGGCGCGCATGCCGTCGGAGACGTTGCGCTCGACCACGACCCCGTCGCGGGGCGCCGACCACGTGATGGTGGAAGGCACCTTCCGGGATCGCTCGATCTCGTCGATGACCTCGGGCGGGATGCCGAGGTTCTCCAGGCGCCGGCGGGCGCCCTCGTAGCCGATGCCGGTAAGGTACTGCGCGGCGGCCGCGTTCATCTCCGGCGAGAACAGGCGGAGGAGTGGCTGGCCCTTATGCACGTGGTCGCCGGTGGTGACGGGCTCGACCTTCTCGATGAAGGCGTCGGTACGCATCGCGATGACCGAGATCCGGCGCTCGTCCTCCTCGATGGCGCCGGGCGCGCGCACCGGCATCGACAGGACCCGTCGCTCGACGATTGCCGTCCGGACCCCGGTGCGTTGGAGCTTGCCGGGCGAGATCCTCACGGTGCCGTCGTCGGTGTCCTCGCCCCAGTAGACGGGAAGGTAGTCCATCCCCATCGAATCTTTCTTCGGAATCGGCGAGGTGTCCGGCAAACCCATCGGGTTGCGGTAGAAGCGCACCTTTCGGGCACCTGTCGCCGGCATCGTGGTCTGACCCATGGCCATGTCGCCGTGCCCGGGGTCGGGCATCGCCTTGGGCTCGTCGGGTTCGTCGAAGCGCACGTCCTCGCTTGCGTGGACGGCGCGATAGTCTCGACCGTCCGCTGTGCGCTTGGGCTCGGCGGAGTAGTCCGGCTTCCCGTCCGGGTCCCGGTAGTAGACCACGGGACCGGTCGCCTTGGTCGGGACCCGAGCGGGCACAGCGGACCTTGTCTCGGCACCCGGCAGCCAGTGGACGAACCCGGTCCGCGCCTGCTGGACGAGCGCCGGCACGGGGCTGCCCTCATGCCCCGCGCCATACCCCAAAACCCCCGCCGCGAGCGCGGCGAGGGTCCCGGCCAGCCATGCTCTCCGGCTCACTTGGTGGCCTTGAACACCAGCTTGTTCTCGACGGTGCCGGTCTCGCCTTGGACCTTGGCCCCGAGCGAGAGGCGCCAGCTGCCAGCCATCGTCAGCTTCACCTTGAACCGGTAGAGACCCGGCTCCGGCGACGGCAGCTGCTCGATCTTGGAGGTCATCTCCTCCATGCTGTCAGGCGCCATGTCGATGCGCTTGGCGAAGATGACGGCGTTCGGCACAGGCTTGGACGTGCGCTTGTCAACGAGGCGGACGTCGAGGATGGCCTCGCCCTGCTTGGCCTCGTCCTTCACCAGTTGGAACTCGTAGTCCTTGGTGTCGGCCCGGGCCGCGGCGGTCAGGGCGAGGCCGAGCAGCGCAGCCGTGAGCGCGCGCGAAAACGATGTGTTGGACACGGTCGATGATCTCCTGAAAACGATGGGACCCGGGCCTTCAGGCGCGCGGGATCTGCCGGCGCAGGCGCCGGCGGCATCGGGTTCAGGCTCGGGGAGGCTCGGTGGGCGGCCCTTGCGACAGGCTGTCGAAGGAGGCGGTGACGCCCCAGGTCGGCCCCTCGACGCCGCCGACGCGGCCCGGAAGTCCGACGGCGACCGGCAGCCCGGTGGCGACCTTCGCCAGGCAAAGCGCCATCAGGGGGCAGCCCTTGGAGCAGTCGGGCATATCCGGCCGCTCCTTGGGACAGCACGGCATCTCGTCCATGGCCATCCCGGCCATGTCGGCCATGGCTTCGTCGGGCATCGCCATGGCGTGCCCCTGAACGGCCGTCGGCGCGCGCATGCCTGCGGCGGCCGCGGATGCGGTCACCGGCGCAAGGGCGAGGCCGATCACCGCCAGGAGCGGGAGCAGCCTGCGAAGGGCGAGCCAAAAGGTCACGAACGGACGATGCCACATCGCGTGTCGGCGCGGAAGGGATAGGCACTACCTGACGAAAGCCCCACCCGCGGAGATAGCAAACCCGCGACGAGGAAGCCGAGGGACAGGCCCCCGATGACCCATCTCAGAGGCCACCCCGTATACTCCGATATCAGGTTGGCGAGCACACACAGCAGGTAGAACGAGGCCCCCCCGGTCAGGATTTGGATCGAGCCAAGGGCCGAGATCACCACGAGACGGTGGCGATGCGGGATCACGGGTACGCTCTGCCGTCTCATCGGGGGCGACTTAGACGGCCGGGACCGGCGACGCCGCCGTTGGGCCGAGCCTGGGCACGAGGCGGACGTAAACGAGTTCGCTCAGGAGCTCGATCAGCGTCTGTGTGACGATGACGGCGGGCAGGAGCGGGACGGCGCCTGGAACGGCGAAGGCCAGCGGCAGGACCACCATAGAGTTTCGGGTGGCGGCGCTGAAGGCCAGCGTGCGGACGGTGGGGGCATCCAGGCGGAACGCGCGCCCGACCGCCCAACCCAGCAGCGGGGCAGCCACGGCGAAGGCGACGTAGACGGGGACCACCCGCAGGGCGTCGTCTAGGGCCGGCCCGAGTTGGGGCAGGACGGACGCGATCACCACGAACAGGACGAGGGCCGTCGACGGCACCGGCAGAAGTCCGAGCCCGGTGGCGATCCGGTGGCCGGCGCGGCTGTGTCCGGCCCAGATCTGCACGGCCGCAGCAAGTCCGAGGGGAACCGCGATGAGCCAGACGAAGGCGTGCACGAACGGACCGACCTGGACGAACCTGGCGGCGTCCTCGCCGAGGAAGACGTTGAGGTAGACCGGCAGCAGCAGCATCTGCGCGATCAGCAGCGCCGGGGTGGAGGCCAGCAGCACCTTGGCGTCCGCGCGGCCGAGGTGGGCGAAGGTGACGACGTAGTCGATGCACGGCGTGAGCAGGACCATGAGCACGCCCAGCCGCAGCATCGGATTGGCGGGCAGGAACTGGATCAGGCAGGCCACCAGGATCGGCAGCGCGACGAAGTTCGTGGCGAGGAGCGCCGCCAGGAAACGGACCCGCGTAAAGGCTTTCCCCAACTCGGGCAGGGGTACCTGGAGGAAGGTGACGAACAGCATCAACGCCAGGGCCGGGTTGATCCCGACGTCCAGGGCCGTGGTTCCGGGGACCATCAGCGCAACGACGACGGCCAGGCCGATGGCGGCGAAGTAGATCGGGATCTGCCGGCCTTCGAGGATGTCGCGCAAGGTGGTCATGCTTCCTCGCAGGCGATCTTGGGGGCTTGCTCGACCCGCTGGGGCCGGCCCGTGCATTTGGCGAACAGGTCGATGGCGCGGTCGCAGACCTCGCAGTGACCCTCGCAGCAATCGCGCATGAGGAAGGCGACGAGGTCGGACAGGGCCGGGAAGATCGCACTGTAGATGATCGAGCGACCTTCGCGGCGGCTCTCGACGAGGCCGGCGTTCTCCAGGTGGCTAAGGTGGAACGAGATGCGCGGCGCCGAGGCACCTGCGATGGCCTCGGTGATGGCACCAGCCGCCATGCCCTTCGCCCCGGCCGTGACCAGCAGGCGGATGATGCGCAGGCGGGTCTCCTGCGCGATGGCCGCGAAGCCGTCGAGCGCTTGTTTCTCTTGCACGACACTTAAACCGTTATGGAATCGTTTAAGCGTCAGTAGGCTCGCGACGGGTCGGAGGCAAGATCGGATCGGGACTGGATCACGGCGACCGTCGAAGGCGGCCGCCGGCTCCCTGGCTTCGCGGCCGGACGCGCCAGAGCGATAGGGCGAGCGCGACGTTCGCCACGGCGAGCACGCTGAGCAGGGCGTAGGTCGCGTCCGCGCCCGCGTGGGTCAGGACCACGGCTCCGACGGAGGGTGCAAGCGCCTGCGCCACCAGCCCCGGACGGGCGAGGCGACCGACGAGCGCGGCGTATCGTTCGGGACCGAACAGGGCCAGGGGCACCGTACCACGTGCAATCGAGTAGATCCCGTTCCCGGCCCCGTAGAGGACCAGCGCCAGCCCGACCAAGGGTAGGCCGGCCGTCAGCATCGCGATCCCCAGGATCACCAGGACCATGGCGGCGGTCAGGGTCCAGAGGGGGTGATGCCGTCCCTTGCCGGCCATCTCGATGATGCGGGCGCCGACCTGGGAGGGTCCGATCAGCGCCCCGTAGGCCACGGCCGAGGTGAGAGCCACGCCACGGGCCTGTAGCAGGGTGATGAGGTGCACCGAGACCATGGCCATCACCGTGCCGCCGAGGGTCAGCACCCCGGCCATGAGGAGGAAGGCGCGTCGCTCCCGCCCATCCAGCCGAGCGCTTGCGTTTGATCCCTTAAGCCGTCGAGCCGTAGGCGGCGGAGGGGACGGGATCACGACGAGCACGAGGGGGAGTGTGACCGTAAGGTGGAGCGCCGCATAGGCGAGGCAGGTGCCGCGCCAGCCGACCTGCTCGAGCAGGAAGGCGGAAAGCGGCCAGCACACCGTGCTGGCGAAGCCGCCCCACAGGGTCAGCGTCGTGATGGCGGACCTCGCCTCGGCACCGTAGAGCCGGCCGAGGGTGGCGAAGGCGGGATCGTACAGTCCGGTGCCCATGCCGAGGCCGATGAGGAGCCAAGCCGCCAAGTAAGCCGTAACGTACGGGGCCAGGGCAAGGCCCGTGAGGCCCAGCGCCAGGGCGATGGCGGCGAAGGCCAGCATCGGCCGGCCGCCATGCTCCCCGATGAAGGCTCCCACCCGCGGCGAGACGAGGCCCGCGACGAGGAGGCCGAGGGATAGGCCCCCGATGACCCAGCCGAGGGGCCATCCCGTATCCCTCGACATCGGGGTGGCCAGAACCGACAGGAGGTAGAACGATGAGCCCCAGGTCAGGATTTGGATCACGCCCAGGGCCGAGGTCACGGGCCAGCGGTGCGGCGGGGTCATCGCCGTGCTACCGGGCCCCGATCATGGGTAGCCACAACGCCAGGGCCGCCAGGGTGACGAGTAGCACCGGCGGCGTGATGACGAGGCCGACCCGCATGTACTGGCCCCAGGTGATGCGCTGGCCCTTGGTGTCGAGCACATGCAGCCACAGCAGGGTCGCCAGACTCCCGATGGGCGTGAACTTCGGGCCGAGGTCGCAGCCGATGACGTTGGCGTAGACCATGAGCTCGCGCATCAGCGGCGACAGGTCCGGGGCCTGCTGGATCGACAGCGCGCCAACCAGCACGCTCGGCATGTTGTTCATCACCGAGGACAGGATCGCGGCTGCGACCCCCGTGCCTATGGTGGCGACGAACGGCCCATGGCCCGAGAGCCAGACGAGGCCTTGCGCCAGGTAGTCGGTCAGGCCGGCATTCTTCAGCCCGTAGACGACGAGGTACATGCCGAGGCTGAACAGGACGATCTGCCAGGGGGCCCCCGCTAGCACCTTGCGGATCGGAATGACGCGGCTCCGGTTCGCCAGCGCCAGCAGGATCACGGCGCCGGCGCAGGTGACCACCGAGACGGGCACGCCGAACGGCGCCGTCACGAAGTAGGCGACCAGCAGCAGCCCGAGGAGCGGGAAGGCTGCCTTGAACACCAGCGCGTCCATGATCGCGTGGCGCGGCGCTTCGAGCTCGGCCACGGGGTACGTGGCCGGAAGGTCGCGCCGGTAGAACAGCCACAGCACCACCAGGGTCGCCGCGAGCGAGACGAGGTTCACCGGCACCATCACGGCCGCGTAGCGGCTGAAGGAGATGTCGAAGAAGTTCGCCGAGACGATGTTGACGAGGTTCGAGATCACCAGCGGCAAGCTGGTGGAGTCCGCAACGAACCCGCAGGCGACGATGAAGGCCAGCGCCGCGGCCGGCTTGAAGTCGAGGCGCAGCAGGATGGCCAGCACGATGGGGGTGAGCAGCAGGGCCGCGCCGTCGTTGGCGAACACCGCGGCGATGGCGGCGCCGAGCAGGATCACCAACGGGAACAGCAGGCGCCCCCGTCCGCCGCCCCACCGGGCGATGTGGAGCGCCGCCCAGTGGAAGAAGCCGGCCTCGTCGAGCAGCAGCGAGATGATGATCAGCGCGACGAAGGTGAACGTGGCGTCCCAGACGATGTGCCAGACGACCGGGATGTCGCCCGGGTGGATGACCCCGGTGGCGAGCGCGACCGCGGCTCCGATCAGGGCGCTCCATCCGATCCCGAACCCCTTCGGCTGCCAGATGACGAACACGAGGGTGACGACGAAGATGGCGAGCGCGAGCATCGGGACCGTTTCTTGTTCTTGATTATGTGGAGCGATCAGGCGGTGGCGATGCGCCGGCCGTGCTCGTCGACGACGCGCTCGCCGTCCTCCTTGACGAACTCGCCCTGCTGGGCAGGCAGGAGGTCGAGGACCGCCTCGGACGGTCGGCAGAGGGCGACGCCCTGAGGGGTGACGACCAGGGGGCGGTTCAACAGGATCGGGTGAGCCTCGATGGCATCGAGAAGCCGGTCATCCGTAAGGCTCGGGTCCCCAAGGCCGAGATCGGCGTAGGGCGTGCCCTTCTCCCGCAGGAGGTCGCGCACGGTGAGGCCGGCACGCTCCGCGAGTTGACGGACCATCACCCGGCTCGGCGGCGTCTTCAGGTACTCGATCACGTGCGGCTCGATGCCGGCGTTGCGGATGAGTGCCAGGGTGTTGCGGGACGTGCCGCAATCCGGGTTGTGGTAAATCACGACGTCCATCAGGCGGTTTCCTCGCAGCAGGCGGATAGGGCGGCTACGGCCGGGGCGCAGACCTCGGGGCGGCCCTGGCAGCAATCGCGCATCAGGAACTGGATGAGCTCGGACAGGTCCGGGTAGGCGGCGCTGTAGATGATCGACCGCCCCTCGCGCCGGGAGGTGACCAGGCCGGAATGGCTGAGTTCCTTCAGGTGGAACGACAGGTTGGTGCCGGACACGCCGACCGCCTCGGCCAGCATGCCGGCCGCCATCCCGTCAGGCCCCGCTGTGACGAGCTGGCGCACGATGCGCAGCCGATGCTCCTGGCCGAGGGCCGCGAAGGCAGCGACAGCTTGCCGTTCGTCCATCATGATGTCAATATCTCAACCATCATTGAAACGTAGAGGATAGACGTTCCTTGGACAAGCCTCGACAGCCCTTCGCCGACGGCCTGCCGAACCTGAGCGAGGGACACTTCATCGTTCCGGCGAGCGCCGACCTGCAGGTGGCGACGCCGTTCGCCCACGCCCCGCGCTTCCTGATCCTCTACGGGTCGCTCCGGGAGCGCTCGTTCAGCCGCTTCCTCGCCTACGAGGCGGCGCGCCTGCTTGAGGCGATGGGCGGCGAGGTCCGCATCTACGACGCGCACGGCCTCCCTCTGCCCGACGACGCCACCGCCGATCACCCAAAGGTCCAGGAACTCCGGAACCTCTCGATCTGGTCGGAAGGGCACGTCTGGGTCAGCCCGGAGCGACACGGGGCCATGTCCGGGGTGATGAAGAGCCAGATCGACTGGCTGCCCCTGTCCGAGGGGTCGGTGCGCCCGACCCAAGGGCGGACGCTGGCCGTGATGCAGGTCTCCGGCGGCTCGCAGTCCTTCAACGCCGTCAACGGCCTGCGCGTGCTCGGGCGCTGGATGCGGATGGTCACCATCCCGAACCAGTCCTCGGTGCCGATGGCCTACAAGGAGTTCGACGAAACCGGCCGGATGAAACCCGGGCCGCTCTACGACCGGGTCGTCGATGTCTGCGAGGAGCTGATGAAGTTCACGCTCCTGACCCGCGAGCGATCCGACTACCTCGTGGACCGCTACTCGGAACGAAAGGAGCGGGAACCGGATCGGCTCAAGGCCGTCGCCGCCGACATCGGGTTCGTCAGGAGACCCTCGTAACCGTCCCGGGGACCGGCGGCGGATCGTGACGCACGATCCCGGGCCAGACGGTCATAGTTTACGGGCCGTTGACTCCGGAAGCGGGCAACGGGACGCGCGTCCCGCTATGCGCTGCCTTAGGAGTCGTGAATCCCGACGCCCCTTGGATGGGGTCAGCGGTAGGAGAACTGCAGGACGGCAGCGGGCAAACGTTCTCCCTCGATAGGAATGGCGGAGGCGGACGCCTCAATCTCGGCCATGTCCTGGGGCGTGAGCACGACCCGGTCGAGCCGGCGCGTGCCGGGGATGGGCACGATGAATGGCTTTCGCGAGAGCAACCAAGCCAACGCGATCTGCGCCGCCGTCGCCTCCTTGGCCTCGGCGAAGCGTTGCAGGAGCTCGACCAGCGCCTGGTTGGCCGCTCGCGGACCTCAGGGGAGAAGGGTGGGATATGCTTCGTCATGGCTCCAGTCTCTCAAGAGTTGGAGCCTCCGAAAATCCCGGGGCGGTTCAATCTCCGGTTCCGGGTCGCGGGTCCAAAGCGAATACTCGCTTTGGATGGCGGCCACGGGCTGGACCGCGTGCGCCCGACGAACGGTCTGCGCTCCAGGCTCGGACAAGCCGAAATGCTTGACCTTGCCCTGGGCGATCAACTCCTTCACCGCGCCGGCGACCTCCTCGATGGGGAAGCCGCAGGACCTGATGCACCACCGCTGCATCAACCTACGCCTGCCGACGCGTGGGAACATCTACGCCTGGGAGTTCGAGAAGGCCGGCCGCGAGCTCAACGTCCGGGTCGAGGGCCAGATGGCGTTCAACAACACCGGGCTGATCCTGAAGGCCGCCCTCGGCGGGCTGGGCCTCGCCTACCTGCCGGAGGACCGGGTGCGGCCTTACGTCGAGGAGGGCCGACTCAAGCGGGTCCTGGCCGAATGGTGCCCCCCGTTCGCCGGCTACCACCTGTACTACCCGAGCCGGCACCAGCACGCCCCGGCCTTCGCCCTGGTGGTCGAGGCGCTGCGCTACCGAGGCTGAGACGACTAGGCTGGGATATCGAAGTTTCCAAGCAAGCGGGATGCATTGCCGTCGGTGATGGCTTCCAAGTCCGCCGTGTCCTTTCCCAGCATCTCCGCAAGGCGGTTCACCGTAGCCCTCAGGTCGCCCTTGCCACCCCGGAAAGGGGCATCGCTCTCGATCAGCAGCGCATCGAGGGGAACTGCAGCCATGAGGGAAGATGCCCGTGCCCCCTTCAACATGCTGCCGTTGACGGAGAACCAGCAGCCCGCTGCGATGGCCCGACCGAGTTCGGAGGCCGTACCGGAAAACCAATGCAGGACGGGCAGGAAGCCTCCCCTCGACGGGCAGGCACGGATCTCGTCGAGGACCTGTCCGGCGGCGCGACGGCTGTGGATGCTCAGCACCCGGCCACCCAGCGAGCCTGCCCGGTGCAGGACCTCCCTGAACACGCGTCGTTGCGCCTCGAAGGCATCCGCCAGGTGCGGACTGCCGTCGAGGCCGATCTCCCCGATGAGCCTCGCCTGGGGCATGAGGTCCAGCATCAGGCCGACCTCGTCCTGTGCCTGCCCGACCAATTCCGGGTGAAGCCCCAGCGCCGGTCGCGTCCAAGGGTTTCCCTTGGACCATGCAAGGTTCTGTTGCCAGGCGCGCGGGGTCGTCGTGACGGCGACGGTGGTCACCCGATAGGCACCGCGCGTTTCGTACTCCGCCTTCGGATCGGCCATCAGGTCGAGGTGGCAATGGAAATCGTGCAAGGCCACCGCCGTCGGGAGCTTCAGGGAGCGAAGGACTGCAGGTTTCCGATAGCTCGTCCCACCTCGTCTATACCCTCCGCGAAGACCTTGGTGTAGTCGCGTATCTCCCCGGGGGCGTAGTCAGTGAGCGGCCCAGGTTTTCGCACGAGCGCGACCGCGGTTTCCGGCTTTCGCCGCAGACGTTGGGCCATGAACTCGAAACTCCTGACGTGTTCTCCCTTGGCGCCCCGCGGATCGACCGTGCCGCCCAACACGGGAAGGTCAAGATACGTCGTGGGTTCGTAGCCGTAGGCATGGACCTCGGCGGCGCGCCGTATGAGGCACGGTACGCAATATCCGCAATGACCGGGCGGCCTTCCCTCCCACCGGGCCTTCGATACCGAGGAGCAGGATATCGTGCTCGGCATGGCGGCTTCGACGAAGCTGCGTCGGGCCACCTCGTCCAGCATCTGTCCCTTCGTCCTGAATCGATAACGGTTCTCGACGTTCTCCGCGAGGTCCAGCCGCCTCAGCAACTCCTGCCAGCGAGCCAGGTAGAACGGATGTGTCGTGCGTGTACTCCATGCTCCCACTCGGAGCGGATCGAGCGGGACGTTGAGGGAGATGAGGCCGTTCTCGGGAACGTCCACCACCCGGGACCCACGGGGCATCGCGCTGGTTCCGGCGGCGGCGAGGGCGAGGAATAGGAACGACCTGGCACGCTGCGTGTCCTCGCTGCCAAGGGAGGCCATGTCGCCGGCCGTGACGCCGACCCGTGCACGAACGTGGCGCGTGCCGAAGGCTCCGAACTGCTGATCGAGCATTCGGACGCATGCCGCCTGGCTCGACGTGCCGGCATCCCAGTAGTGGCTGACGAACAACGTCTTGCTTCCGCTGGCGAGGAGATCTGTCGCGCCGACGAAGCTGTCGACCCCGCCGGAGAACAAGGCCACCCGGTCGAACGGGAGAAGCGGTAGACCCAGAGGAGCCGGCGCGAGCGGACCGTCGTCGGGCCTGGATCGAAAGAACACGCGCCAGATGTCCCCCGACAGGAAGCCCAGCATCCGCTCGATCAGGTCCGCCACGCCGGACCATAGCGTGGGATCCGAGACCGGGACCCAAAGCGCGATCTCCCGCGTGAAGGAGTCCTCCGCGTTACGGACCCTGGAGATCCGCGTGTCGGCCGCCTGCACGGCTACGGCAAGAACCAGCAGGTCGACGCCTACCTCGGTCGGACGCAACCCGCGTGTGGCCATCTCGCCGAGGATCTGGCCCATGCCGAACCTCAGGCCCGCTACGTCGGGACGGACGTCGAGGGTACGCTGCGGCTCTCCGGCGGGGGCGGCGATGGATGCGCGGTCGGAGGGTCCGAGACGAACGACGATGTGGCATCTCATGAGGATTCGCCTTCATCGCCGTAGGTTTCCAACAGGGACCACGCCACCTCGTAGATCTCGTCCACGATGCGTCCCAGGCTCGGGCCGGTGAGGTCGCCGAACGATTGCGGGGTTAGGCCGATGATGCCGTCGCGCGTGGCGGCGGACACGTAGTCCCGCAACTCGCGCTCGACGGTACGGAAGTCGGCTATGACCGGGGCGACCTTGAAACCGCGAACCGCGATATCGTGGAAAATGCGCCCCACGATGCTGTTGGAGAGGAAGGCGGCGAAAAAGCCTTGCTTCTGGGCGGCCTCGAACGCGTCGAGGCTTTCGATCCCAAGGGCGCCGAGCTGGTCGACGGTCTCGGCCCATGCGTCACGAGCGATGGCTTCGTCCACGAGGCCACCGTCGGCGCAGATCACGTCCGTGAGCCCCGCGAATGCCTCCGCAACCCCTCCGTCGAGGAGCGCATCGAGCCCAAGGCGCTCGAAGGTCTCGCGGACGCCGACCGTGTCGAAGTCGCGGAACAGGCCGAGCACGCCCGCCGCAGCCTGACGGGCCGCTCCCATCCGGCGCGTCGCGTTGCGTGCCCCACCGGCGGCGTTGCGGGCGTACCCCCTGACGGCCCTGCCCAGGGCACGGTCATCGGTTCCGCCGCTCCGGGAGAACCTGGTGAAGTTGGACCTGCTCGGGCCGAAGCGGTTGGGTTCGGGCGGAGGGGCTGGCGGAGGGGCCGGGACCAAGGGAAGTGCGGGAGTTGCGCCAGGCGGGGTCGGAGGGCCTGGGACCGGGACAGGAGGCACGGGTCCGGGGGGGACGACGGGGGGCGGAGGCATGCCGGGCGGCGGGACCGGCGGCGGTGCCGGACCGCCCAGCCAACCCGGGACCAGAGGGGTCGTCGGACGTTGCCCGCGTGGCAGTGCGGACGTTCCCATCAGCGGCGCTCCGGTCCGTCCAGACTTCTCAAAGTGGCCTTGGCGGTGATCTGGAGTTGACGGCTTCCCCTGGTTGACCAGGACCGCAACATGTCCCGCGCCCGCGTCTTCGGCCCATCCTGGAAGGCCTGCGGGGACCAACCGGCAGCGGCCCAACTGCCGAGCTCGTCGGCTGGCAGTTCGCCGAGGAAGTCCAGGAGCCGACCCTGGAACCTGGGGTGGTGGCGCACAAGCGCACACAGGCCGGCAAAGTGCGGAGGCGAGGCCGAGAGCTGATCGACGGCCAGGATCTGGTCCTTCAACGTGTTGAAAAGCAGGTTGGCACCGGTTTCGTCCAGTGCTCGGATGTCGCCGTCCACTTGCGTCGCCCCGAGCGCACCCGAACCCACGGACGACAGGATACGGTCGAGCAGGGCGTTGGACGAGGCACGACCGAACGCGCTCTTGCGGTCGCGGGTCGCGAACACGTACGGGCGTAGGTCGACGGTACTGAGGAGCTTGTCGGGGTCCAGCCGTGCCCAGTTGCGCAGCCAAGCGTCCCCCGCCCAATCGGCCACGGCCTCAGGCAGTGTCCTGGAGCCGTCCGCTTGGGGCGATCCAGCGGACGGTCCACCCGGTCTCGGAGGTGTCGCCTCGTCGCTTTCAAGCAGCTTCAACTCCACGACGATGCCACCCGCGACCGTCATCGCCTGCTTGGCGACCTGCGTGAAGAAATCCGGTTTGAAGCGCTCGATCAGCATCACGCGCCCTAGGACGGAGATCTCGACCTCGCTTGAGAGACCGCGCGCGTCGGCGACGGCTTTCCGCAACGCGACGGCGTTCAGGAAGCGCTTGATCTGTCGGGGGTTGCCCTCAAGCCCTTCCGCGACCGTCGGCCCTAGCTGCTGCGCAAGCCGGTAGGCGGCCGTCAGCTCCGTTCGCTTGTCGGGCCCGGCAGCGATGATGTCCTCCAACGTGAGGGCATTCGAAATCCAGGGCGTCTTGATGACGGCCCGGGCCTTCTCGACCAGCGTCACGAAACCCCGGGCCTCCTCTCCCAGGATCGCCTGCGCGAGGAGCAGGGTGACGTAGACCTTGGCCTCCTCCATCCCGAGCGCAGGGATGCGGAACGGCACCTGGATCAACTTCTCCAGGTAGTTCCGCGCATAGGAGGTCGGCCCCGCCGCAGCCGGCAGGTCGGGGAAGTGCTGCCGGACAGCATACTCGATCATCGCCTCGTCCGTCGCGATGATGAAGGCCGTCTGCGGAGTGAAAAGGAAGAGGCGGATCGCCTCCAGGGTCTCGATTGCGGTCTTGGGCAGGCAACGGTCGAGGTCGTCGATCAGGACGACGAGCTTCTTGATGCCCGCCTCCTTCAGGAGCGTTTCGAACTCCTTCTGGAACGCACGTATGTGCGTGACCGCGGACTCGGCCGCCTCGGGTTCGGCGAGGTATTCCTTCGCCTCCTCCACGACCTTCTTGAGCGCTTCGCCGTCGACGGCTTCCCCCGGCGCGTTGAGAATGCCGGAAAGCTTACCTAGGATCTCGGTGACCTGATCCGGGCTCGGCAGGCCGCTCGCATAGTTCCAGGCCAACTGGCCGCCTCGCTTGGCCAGCTTCATCCAGCGGACGCGCTTGAGCAGGCCCTTGGCCGCCTTCTTCGTCTTGGCACCGAAGGTCTCGGAGTCGCGCAACTCCTCGACGATGGTTTCCAGTAATGCCGTCTTGGCATCGTCGAACCCCTGGAAACGCCACCCGTCGAAGTGGAGGCACAGAACGCCCTCCCGCTTCTTGAGCCGAGCCTCGGCCATTCGCAGCACGCTCGACTTGCCGGCCCCCCAATCACCGTGAATGCCGACGGTGAGTGGCTTGTTGGGTGTCGCATCGATCAGGTTGACGACCGTTTGCGCGATGGCCTCGAAATAGAGGAGATCGACCGCTGTCTCGTGGTCGGGGACAACGACAAGCGCAGCTGCCGCCACTCCGTTGCTGGCCATCGCAATGCTCCACCCAGGACCTTACTGCCTAGATGGTATCCTACCGCGACGGCCGCAACTCTACATCAGCACATTCGACTCGTTTCAAGGGACGGTAGCGCGGTTTTCATGGGGAGAGACTGATGCCGAGTAGAACGACAGTGGTGTCCGGCGCTCTCCGACGCCATCACACGACTGGTTGTCCCGGTAAGAATGCCGTTGTTCCGCTTGCCCCCCGGATCGGGAACCCCGCTTATCCGGCCTTGCGCACGAGGGTGCCGTCCGGAGCCTTCTCGAAATACTTCCCGTGCTCCCACCGGCCGATCATCTTCTTCTTCAGCGTGTCCTCGTCGAGCGGCTCCTTGTGCAGCCGAGCCCCGCGGTGGATCGAGTCCTTCAGGCCCGCCAAGATCTCGTCCAGCGGCCGCGTCCCGCCGACCGGCATCATCTCCGCCACCTCGGCCATGACCCGGTCCCAGAACTCCTCCGCGCGTATCCTGTCCAGGCGCCGCCGCATCTGCTCGTTCTCGGCCCGCAGCTTCAGCACCTCGGCGGCCTCCCGCGCCAGACGGACATTCTCCTCTCGTAGGTAATCGCATTCCGCCAGGGCGTCGTCGCGCATCTCGTCATTGGCTCGGAGCCTGGCCTCCAGCTTCATGCAGTCGTCCTCGAAGTGCTTCGTCTGGCTCGCCTGCGCGGACTCGACGACACTCTGGAACGTGGTCGTGCACCCGACGGATACCGTCTGGCACTTGAGCGACTTCGCTCACATCATCTGGCACTGGTAATGGAGACCTTCGACAATCCGTTACGCAAGTCGGAGCACTCGTTACACAGCATAGGTGTAACGGGGCGCTCTGTTACCGTACGAACCCAGCCCTGCAGGCCGATCCAAAGTTGGCCCGCACGTAACGGGTTCTCCACAGGCGGCCAGGAGATCAGTAACCACTACAAGCGACCGACTCTCGACAAGTGAATCCGAGTAGCGATCTCCTGGTCTCACGCACCAGGGGAGGCCCCTATGAACGCAGACCGTTTCGTTTCCAGCTTCGAGAACGGCGCCTACGGTCTCGCGGCCGGCCTCGCTGCCGCCCATGCTGCCGGCCTCGCCCGGGGTGACCGGTTGGTCGCCGAGGCCCGGGCTGCCGAGGAGGAGGCGGTGACCTCGGAGAACCTGGCGACCGTCGCCCGGGTCCTCCTGGAGCAGCGCCGGGAGCTCGCTGCGCTCCGGGCCGAGAACGCCCGCCTGAAGGGCGAGCTCGCCACCAGCCGCCGGGCTGATGCGGTCCGGGCCGTCGCGGTCGCCGCCCGCCGTACGAACGCCCGCCGCGCGTGACGTACGCGGCACCGGGGCCGCGTACGTACGGGGCTCCACGTGCTGACGGAATGCTTTCGCGTGCTGACGACGTGTGCACACGTGCGCACAGGGAAAGTCGCAACCCCTAAAATGCACGGGGACGCATTTTTCTTCGATGGCATCCAGACCTGAAAAAGCCCGCCCCGGGGTGACCGAGGCGGGCTTCGTTGCGTCAGGGATGCGGGGTGATCAGACGCCCTGGCAGGGCACGTACGAGGGGCTGTCGATCAGGTCCTGGATCGCGTCGCTGATGGCCTTGCGGCCCTCGGCCATGCGCTCGCGCTTCTCCGCGGTCATCTGGGCCATCTCGCGCTTGCCCTGCTCCCACTCCTCAAGCGTCGGGCACGGCGGCAGGGACGCCAGCGGCTTCATGCCGAGCATGTGGCGCCCGATCATCAAGGCGTCCCCGTTGGCGACGTTCATCAGGTCCATCCAGGGGAGGCCCCGGAGCCAAGCCTGCGCCGCCTCGTCGAGGGCGCGGAGATCGGGCTCCTCGTCCGTGAGCGTCCCCTGGGACAGGGCGAAACGCTGGGCGAGGGAGCCCCACTCCCTGGCGGCCTCGTCGGGGGTGATTGCCTTCTTGGGGGCCGGCGCGGCGGTCAGGGCGGCAGGCGATCCGACCGGGGCGGTCGCGGCCTCGGCCAGCGCGGCGGCCATGTCGGCGGAACCACCACCGGCGGGGGCGGCGCGGCGGGGAGCGGGGGTGATCGATTCGACGACCCAGCGGCCCGCCTTCCAGACGAGGCGGGTTGCGGTGACGGCCATCTCGGCGACGGCGGCGATGGCGGCGAGGATGTAGGCGAGAAGCTGACGGGCCACGGGTTGTCTCCTTGGTTGGTGGTGAGGGAATCGTGCCGCGCCGGCTCGAAAGGCACAGCGGGGAAATCCGCAAAAATGCGGATTTTTCTTCAGGCGGCGATCTTCGATGCCCGTGCCTCGGCGATTGCGGCGAGCCCGGCCTCGGTGAAGGCCGCCTCGATCTCGCGCTTGCCCTTCATGCGCTTGGGGGTTGCCCAGCCGAGCTCGATGGCGCGGACGGAGCCCCAGCCGTGCAGGTAGTTGTTGGTTACCGACGCGCCGAACGGCTTCGCCCACGAGCCGAGGATTGCCGGGCGTGCGTCGGCGGGCTCCGGCTCGCCGATCCTTTCGAGAAGGGCGCGTGCGTTGCCGACCGACAGTTCCCCCCAGAACACATTGAGGCCGACGGCGTGGAGCACGTGGCTGATCTTCGTGTGCTCCATGCTCCCGGCTAGGCGTTCCCAGCCGGCATCGGTCGCGAGATCGATGGCGTGGTGCCACATGCCCCCGTCGCAGTTTGAAGGCGCCCACACGGCCTTCAGCCCCGTGACCTCCTCGACCCTGCGCACGTACGGCAGGTCGGCGCAGGCCGGCGTCGATAGGAAAAGGTATGGGCGACCGCCCCGGTCGCGCCGGAGCGTCACCGGGAAGGCGATGCTCCGTGGTGCGAAGGGCACCGTCATGTCTCGCAGCGCGTACCCCATCGAGAGGGAGTAGAGGTTCGCGAGGCCGGCCTCGATCAGGGCGGCGTCCATCGGGGTACGACCCGGAACGACCCCCATGATCGAGGCGTCGACGAACGGCGTGATCTCGTCGTCGCGGCGATCCGGTTGCCGGACGACGGTCTCCGCCGGCTCCGGGGTTGGCTCTGTGACGCTGGCGAACAGGTCGAGTTGATTCGGATGCGGTCGCCGGGCCATCACGCGGCCTCCCCGAAGAGCTCGCGGCGCATGTTGTCGGGGATCTGCCGCCGGTGGACGTGGACGGCCCACAGGGCCTGGGACGCCTCGCACTGACCGAGCCGCGGCAGGCCGGAGAGGACGTGCCCCAACGCGGTGTGAGCCTTCGACCAGCCCGCATCGTTAGAAACCGTCGCCCAGTCGTCGTCCATGGCGGACAGGTGCTTCGTGGCCGAGTGGACGAGGAGTTGGATCGCCGGGTCAGCGGCCAGCGCCCACCACTTCTCCTTCCTCTCCGTCTGCGCCCGATCCGTGACCCGGGCGACCATCTCGTCGCAGGTCTCGACCAGGCGCCGGGCCATCTTGGCGGCCGACGCTGACGGCTGATCGCCCTCGGCGAAGATCGCGGTCGCCTTGTCCCGCTGCGACCGCGTCCACGCCCACGGCAGCGCCTTCATCCGGTCGCGCAGGAGGGAGACGGCGGCGAGGCGCTCCTCACCCTCCTGCGCCCACAGGCGAGCCATGTTCTCGGCCACCCGGGCCCGGCGTTCGGCCTCCTCGGCTGCGCGGCGTCCTTCTTCCTCGCGCGCGATCCCGTCGGCCCGGGCGAAGGCCGCCTCGAATCGGTCGTTCGACGGCGCGGGCTGCGGCTCCCAGCAGACCGGCTTGTCGTACTCGCCCTGGCGGTCGCCACCCCAGGAGAAGCCCAGCTCGCGCATCCCGTCGCGATCCGCCCGGTAGAGCCGGCTGTAGGAGCTCTCGTCACCGGCATCGGCGAGCCACAGGGTCTTGAGGCCGCCCTTGGTCTGGCGCTCCCCGACGCGGCGCCATGCCAGGCCGAGGGCACCGACGGGCAGGGCCTCGGTCAGGGGCGGGAGCGGGCGCTGGGCCGCCCCGTAGGCCGAGGCGCAGACGGCCCCGACGGCGACAAGGAGCAAGATGAGGGTGAGCATGGCGACCTCCGATGATCCGCAGATCAGAGTAGATTGCCATGAATTCCAAGGCCGACAAGGGCCGATGATTTATTATGGATTGTGGAATAAATCGAAATGCCAAAATAGTCCCTGATCATCCGTTACACATCTAGCGGATCAGCGGATCGCGGGTACATTCTCTCTTGTCACGTCGACAGGAGGGCCCGATGGTGGCTGACGATAGCCTCGAACGACCAGTAGTCCTCGGAGACGAAGCAATCGTCCGCATGCTCCTGGCCGAGTGCCGGGCTGCCGGTACCCAGGCGAAATGGGCGTCCGCGAACGGGGTCTCGCCTCAGTACGTGAGCGACGTCCTGAGGGGGCACCGGGTCCCCGGGGACAGGCTTCTCCGCCGCCTCGGTCTGCGACGCGAGATCACCTACGTCCCGGTCGACGAGGTGGTGTCGTGAGCCGCGGCAAGAGCCTCGCCACGGACGTTTGGATTCGCCCCAAACCCGAGACCGTCGCGCTGCTGTTGTCCCGCGAGGACGGGATGATTGCGGCTCGCGAGCGCTGGCACTGGTGCTCCGTGAACGTCCTTCTGGAGTTGGCGGCCGAGGGTCGCCAGACGCTCGGGCTCCCCCGCCCTGCGCGGGGGAGCAGGCCGCTCAAGACCCCCGGCCTCGCTGACGCCGTTGTCGCTGCCGTCGAGCGCCTCGCTAGCGTGCCGGCCGCGGCCGTCGAGACCGGGCTGTCGCAGGACAGCGTGCGCCGCGTGCTCCGCCAGCGCGGCCTGCCGATCCCCCGCGTGGACCGGGTCACCGCCGCCCGGCGCGCCGCCGAGGTCCGGCGCCAGAGGAGTGCAGCATGACGTCCGTCCGTAGCGAGTTCGTCACCGGCCTGCAGCGCCTCGACAAGGCGGCGACGAAGGCCCGGCTCATCACGGTCCGCGCGGCTGTCCACCGCCGGATCGACGAGCTCACTGACCCGGCCCTGAAGTGCGCGCTGATGGATGTCTCGGACTCGGTCGACCGCCTCCTCATGGAGACGTCGCGCATCAGCATCGAGCGCCTCGCGAACGGGCTCGCCGAGAGCCACGGCGAGCCGCCGCAGCCGTCCACTCTCCCCCGCGTCCCACCCAGAAGGAGCCAGCCGTGATCCATCGCGTAGGGTCCGCCTTCACCGTCGATTGCCTCGTCGAGGTCGAGCCGGGCCGCAGGGTCACCGTGTTCGCCCAAGGCACCGTCCCGGTCGAGGGCGACCTCCTGATCCTCCGGACGGAGCCCCCGCGGTGGCGGGCGGCCGAGGTCTACGCCGACGACACCGGCTGGCACGCCAAGGCGGTCCCGGCCCTCGGGCTCACCATCGCCGCCTGATCCGCCCCGCCGACGAGCCAGGCGACAGTGGCCACCGAGATCAGCGCAACTCCTTGGGAGACCACCATGAGCATTGAGAACACACGCAGGATCATCGCCGGCGAGATCGTCGCATCTGGCAACGTCGCCGCCCACGAGGTCGCCGAGCGCATCATGAAGCGCTTGGCGCGCGAGGGGCTGTTCGTCGTCGATGCCAGCCAGACCGAGGCGGTCGAGGCCCTCAAGAAGCTCGACTGCATCTTCGATTTCCCCACCGACGAGGCTGACGTGAAGGTCCTCGCCGAGCAGATCGGGATCGAGGACCCCACGGCCCTCACGGTCGCTTGCCTCGCCGTCCGGGAGGTCCTCGACGGTCCGAAGATCGCCGAGCAAGTCGCCTCCTACTACCGGCAGCCCGCAGCCGCCTGAGGCTGCCCCGTCGCGCGCCCGGCGGCAGGGGCGCTCCTCGATTCCCCCAGCAACCCCACACATGAAGGAGCGTCCCCATGCGGCGCGAGACCATGGACATCCAGACCAAGTTCCACGTCACCGGCACGAGGGCCGTCATCCACGCGGCGGTGCGCGCCGACCATGGTGGCTTATCGTCTGCGATAGAGCGGACCGACCGCATCCTGGCCGCTCTGGCCAAGGCCGACCTCATCATCGTGCCGAAGCCGACCGGCAACGCCGAGGCCGTTCGGGAGGCTGTCCGCACCGGCAACTGGACCGCCGTCTCGGAGAAGGATCTCCTGGCATGGCGTGAGGCCCCCGTGCAGGGGCTCGACATCGTCCTCGATGAGGAGGGTGAGCGAGCCATCAAGGCCGCGGCAGAAGCTCCCGTCCCACGTGGCATGGAGATCCTCGTCGCATCGGAGCGGCCGCACGGTCTCACCGACCGGGATCACGCCGTCCTGGACGCCGAGATGGTGATTGTCCGAGACATCAAGGCGGCAGTGCAAGGCTGCGCCCCCCACCGAGCCGAGGAGCTAGCCCACGAGATCACCCAGTCCCTCGCCAAGGCCGGGTTCGAGATCCGGTACGTGCCCCTCGACCTGGTCGATGACGTGGGGCCTCTTCAGCAGGTGTTCGCCGTCCGGATCGGCTGGCCGGAGTTCACGTCGAGCACCATCCTCGTTGAGGACGGAGCCGACGTCGCTACCGTGACCAAAGCGGCGAAGCTTCATGCGTTGAACGGGTATGGCAGCAAGGTAGACCGCGAGCGTTGGGTCGCCTTCAGCATGACCCAACGTCGCTTCCTGGCACCCGACGAGCCGGCGCCGTCAACGCTGATCGTGGGGCCCTACGAGGCCCTGGTGCGCGAATGCCGTACGCCTGAGCAGCCCAAGGAGGCCGCCGACGCCGATCTCAAACGCTACCAGGCGCGGTGGGAAAACGGCCTCCGAAACATCGTCACCATCCTGCACGGGCCCAGCTACTCGTTCGAGATCGACCAGATCGTCGAGGAGGTCCGCACGCTGACAGGCATCGTGTCCCGCCTTCCGGACGAGAGCCTCCGCCGGACGGAACACCACAGCTTCGGCGAGGACGATCCGTTCACGACCATCTCCGGGGACGCCTCGTCCGTGGAGCGCATCCTCGACCTGATCGAGAAGGGTGAGGCGGCGGTGAAGGCGGAGCGAGAGCCCGAGATCTCCATCTCACTCGGCGAGGACACCTTCTACCTGCAGGGCACACCCGAGGTCCGGAAGGAGCTGATGCAGTTCCTCCTGAAGGACATGGGTCGCTTCGCCAAGGCGGACGCCAATCTGGTGAGGGGGGCATCCTGATGCGGTCCTTCCTCACCCTCATCGCCGGCGGCCCGGGCAGGGTCGCCGTCTCCGCCGCGGGAATCGTGACCTGCGGCTTCATCCTCGACGGGCGCGGGGACGCCCTGCTGCGGGCGGTGTTCGTCACCGCGGTGTTGGGCTCCGCGTTCGTCCTGGCCTTCCTGACGCTGTGCTTCCTGGCGGCGGCGTGCGGGATCGACGTCGAGGGCGCGGTCGCCAAGCCCCAGCCGAAGGAGGCCGATCATGGCGAAGCGTGAACCACGGCTCAGCGTCTCGGTGACGGAAGGCGCCCGGGACGCCGATACCGGAAGGACGGCGTTCCGCATGGTCATCGTGCAAGCGTCGGGCGAGGCCGGCATCAACGCGGCACTGAAGCTCGTCGACGCCGTGACGGGCGTCCTCGACCGGCCCAAGCCGAAGGTGATCGGGCGTGGGTAGGATCGACCTGTTGACGTGGAGAGCCGAGACGGACGCGGTCGACAGGCTCGTGGACGGGCTCCTCGCCCGCGACGGGCGGGCCCAGGCCGAGGCGGTGGGCGCCATCCCCGACGACGACGGCGCCCACCGCCGGGTGTGGGAGCGCGCCCTGCTGCTGCTGTCCTGGCACGCCGCGCACGGGCCGGACTGAGCGCCCCATTCCCAAAACGGGAATCACCGGATCTGCGCTTGGTAACCACCTGTTAACCACTATTCGCCCCAGGGGTTGCAGGCGATCCGCGACCCTGCGAAGGTCTGGCATCGGGTTAACCTACCCAAACCGTCTTAACCAAGCTCCCAGGTGTCGATAGACTCCGCCCGGGACTTGGGGATTCCTTCGCGCATCGAGGCCGCCGGCCTCTGCGGGAGGAGCACATCCCATGACAATCATCTGTGGATTCGACGAGCCGACGACCGAAGACGAAGCCAAGAGCGTCATCCTGGATCGGGCGTGCGACGCCGCCAGGATCATGCACGCCAAGTGGCCCGGCGACCGCGTCAAGCAGGCCGACTACATGCTGCTGACGCTGTACCGGGCCTACGTCCTCGTGAACCTCGTGAAGGAGGAAGGCCGGGACGACCTGCGCATGTTCTACGTGAAGGGCCAGGGACGGTCGGACTCGATCCCTCAGGATTGGTTCATGGCCTACATCGCGGACGAGTGGACGCATACGGCGTGGCGCCTGGCGTACGGAGACAGTGAGGACGACGTGTTCGTCCGCAAGTGCCTTGTCGACAAGGACAAGGCCGCCTTCGACCGCCTGACGCAGTGGCTCACTCCGGCCGGCATGGCCCAGCGCATCAGCTTGAACGGCGACTACTCCGAGCATCCGGAACTCGCCGCCGTTCAGCACTACCACGACATCTTCATGGAGCATTCGGATGTCGAGGTCTGCGACCGTACAGTCGAGGTGAACTTCTAGCCCTCGCCGTCGTCCTCGGCCTCCAGCGCGGCGCCACGGACCTTCTCCTCGGGCTGGTCCGTGGTCGCCGCCAGGCGCTCCCGGATCTCCCCGAGGGTGACCGGCCTATAGCTCCACCGGTCGACCCCGACGTCGCAGGACTGCGAGGTGTCCGGGAGCAGGCCATGGGTATGCCCGAAAAGCTGGATGCTCCCCCTCCACGCGCCGACCCAGGCCCTCATCGGGTAGTGGCAGAGGATGACGCGCTGGCCCTCGATCCGGCGCGAGACGAGCTCGTGCTGCTCGTGCCATCCGAGGCTGGTCGTCTTCGTGCGGTCGTGATTCCCGCGAACGAGGTACTTGCGGCCCCGGAGGCGCTTGAAGAGCGCCGCGTACTGCTCCGGCGTGCCACCCATGCCGAAGTCGCCGAGGTGCCAGACCTCGTCGCGTGGGCCGACGACCGCGTTCCACGATTGCACGAGGAGCTCGTTGTGCTCGGCGATATCGACGAACGGCCTGTCGCTCATACGCAGGACGCCGGCGTGGAAAAAATGGGTGTCGGCGGTGAAAAAGGTCGTCATTTTGGCAGCCTCAAAGGGGGCTGCCGCGCACGCGGTCACGCCCCGGGATTAGGGATCTCGGCGAGGGGACGGCGGCGTATCGGTTTCACGGGTCTCTCCGGAGCGGCGAACCGTTTCCAAAACGGAAAGGGTTGGCGGTGGAATCGGTGTCGTAGCACGGGCCGGGTTAACGGGGCCTGGCCTGGGGGCATCAACGAAACTGTCCCCAACAGGATGATTCGACAGCTTCGGAAGCGGGTTAGACCATCAACGTCGGCCATGTTGCCCGAGCGTTAGATTTGTCGTTGGAGCCCCCCGCAGCTTTAGATCCGTCGGTCCGCCGTTAGCTTTGTCGGTCGGGCGGCCGGTCCGTGCCGAGGTCCACGAGGTAGGCCCGGCACCAGGGCACGTACTGGTTCGGGCCGCGCTTCCCCCACGCCTTCGGCCACCGGCACGTGACCGTCACGGCCAGCAGCACCGCGTCGAGCGAGGCGTTCGGCCCGAGGCGCGCGATCATCCTCTCGGTGCAGTAGTCCCCCCGCCGGCGCGGGCACCACAGGCAGGCCACCCGGACCCGCCGGTAGGGGAAGTCGCCCAGCCGAAGGATCACCGCCCCAGTCCTTGCTCCGCCGCGTTTGTTCTCTATCTGTTCCTGCGACGGAGGGTTGGCAATGCCTGATTACGCGGACATCCTGGATGCAGTGGCCGGCGAGGAACGCGACGCGATCCTGCGGGCCCTGGCGGAGGACATGCTGGAGGTGAGGTCGACGCGGCGGCCCGGGCTGGTGAAGGCCGAGCGGCCGGCGGACCTAGCGAGGGCGCTGGGGCGGGACCGGCGGCGGGCGCGTCCCGTGCGGCTGGCATCCTGATCCCGGGTGGGATCACCGGCTGCCGGTGATACCGGGTGGGATCATCCACAGGCGTCGCGACGGGGGCGGACGGGGGCGGGACGGAACGGGGGCGGATCGCGAGGTCCCGCCCCAAATCCGCCCCGGAACGAAAAAGCCCCGGCGTCCAGGCCAGGGCTTCGCGTCTAAGTCGTTGAATTCTTTGGTAGCGGGAGAGGGACTCGAACCCCCGACACGAGGATTATGATTCCTCTGCTCTAACCAACTGAGCTACCCCGCCATGTCGTCGCCGCTGCGGATGGACCGGAGCAGCGGCGAGATCGGCGGAATAAGGAATCCGCCTTGCGGTGTCAACGGGGTTTTGGCGGCCGCGGCACCCGAGCTCGTCACTCAGAGCTGCGTGCCGAAGATTTCGGCCACCTGCGGGATGTCCTTGTCGCCCCGGCCCGAGAGGTTGAGCACCATGAGGTGGTCGGCCGGCTTCGTAGGCGCGATCTCGAACACCTTGGCGAGGGCGTGGGCGGGCTCCAGGGCCGGGATGATGCCCTCTAGCAGCGAGCACAGCTTGAACGCCTCCAGGGTCTCCGCATCCGTCGCGGAGAGGTAGGTGACGCGCTTGGCCTCGTGCAGCCAGGCGTGCTCGGGGCCGATGCCCGGATAGTCGAGGCCCGCCGAGATGGAATGGGCGTCGGCGATCTGGCCGTCGCCGTCCTGCAGGAGGTAGGTGCGGTTGCCGTGGAGCACGCCGGGCTTGCCGCCCGACAGGGAGGCGGCATGGAGGCCCGAGGCGATGCCGTGGCCGGCGGCCTCGACCCCGTAGATCTCGACGCTCGAATCGTCGAGGAACGGGTGGAACAGACCCATGGCGTTGGAGCCGCCGCCGATGCAGGCGATGAGCGAATCGGGCAGGCGCCCCTCCATCGCCAGCATCTGCTCCTTGGTCTCGCGACCGATGATCGACTGGAAGTCGCGTACCATGGCCGGGTACGGGTGCGGGCCGGCCACGGTGCCGATGCAGTAGAACGTGTCGGCGACGTTGGTGACCCAGTCGCGCAGGGCCTCGTTCATGGCGTCCTTGAGGGTCTTCGTCCCGGACTGGACCGGGATCACCTCGGCGCCGAGCATCTTCATGCGAAACACGTTGGGGGCCTGACGCGCCACGTCGACGGCGCCCATGTAGACCACGCACTTCAGGCCGAACCGGGCGCACAGGGTGGCGGTGGCGACACCGTGCTGGCCGGCGCCCGTCTCGGCGATGATGCGCGGCTTGCCCATGCGGCGCGCCAGCATGATCTGGCCGAGCACGTTGTTCACCTTGTGCGAGCCGGTGTGGTTCAGTTCCTCGCGCTTGAAGAACACCCGGGCGCCGTGGCCGGGGGCCGCCTTGGCGCGCAGGTGCTCGGTGAGGCGCTCGGCCTCGTAGAGCGGGCTCGGGCGGCCGACGTAGTGGGTCAGGTGGCTGTCCATCTCAGCCTGGAAGGCCGGGTCGGCCTTGGCGGCTTCGTAGGCCGCCTCTAGGTCGAGGATCAGCGGCATCAGGGTCTCGGCCACGAAGCGTCCGCCGAAGAGGCCGAAGCGCCCGCGGGCGTCCGGGCCGTTGCGGAACGAGTTCGGAGGGGGAGCGAGGGTCACGGGCGGCGTCCTTGGATGATCTGGCATGCGGCCTGGGGTTGGGCGGCCTGGGCAGATGCGGCGACGGGACGGTCCGCCCTGCGGGGCGGTCTCGGCCATGCCGTTCGCCTGCGGTGAGACAAGGGCCTGATCTAGACCCGCATGCGGGGGGCGACAATGCGGCCAACCCGCCGTTTCCCGAATTCGGGCGTCGGATGTCAGGCCGCCGCCACCGTACGGTTGGCCCGCGCTGCCGCGATGAAGGCGGCGATCCGGCTGGAATCCTTCTCTCCGGGGCGGCTCTCGACACCGGACGACACGTCGACGGCCCGCAGGCCCGTGCGGGCGAGGGCATCGCCGACGGTCTCCGGGGTGAGGCCACCCGACAGCATGGTGCCCTCCGGCAGATCCGCCCCGGCGAGAAGCGCCCAGTCGAAGGCGTGGCCGTTGCCGCCCGGCAGGGCCGCGCCGGGCGGCGCCTTGGCGTCGAGGAGGATGCGGTCGGCCGCGTGCGCGTAGGCCTGGACCGCGGCGAGATCGGCCCGTGTCGCGATGCCGAGCGCCTTCAACACCGGACGCCCGATCAGGCGGCGGATGGCGGCGACGCGCTCCGGCGTTTCGCACCCGTGGAGCTGGACCCAGTCGGGGTCGGTGACGGCGATCACCGATGCGAGGAGGGCGTCGTCGGGATCGACGAGGAGGACGACGCGCCCCGCCCTGCCCCGGGCCTGCTCCGACAGGAGTCCGGCCAAGGGAAGATCGACGTGGCGCGGGCTCTTCGGGAAATGCACGAAGCCGACGAGATCGGCCCCGGCGTCGAGGGCCGCCGCGAGGGTCGGCCCGGTGCTCAGTCCGCAGATCTTGACGGCGATGGCGGACATCGGTGTTTCAGCGCGGGGCCGGCAGGGCGACGCGGTCGGACGGACCGCGCGACAGGCCGTGAAGTCCGTCGCCCGTCGGATTCGGCACGGCGGTGCGCAGGCGGGCGGTCTCGCCCTCGAGGCGGCGGATTTCGCGGCGGCGCTCGGCGCTGGTGCGACGGGTGCCGGACTGGCCGAGCCAGGCGCCGCAGCCACCGAGCAGCACACCGGCGCCGACGGCGATGAACAGGATCGCGTAGAGCGGCAGGGTCACGCTGAAGACCGGAAGGTCGGGCGAGAACGGGTCGAACGACAGGCGCACCGCGTCCCGGTTCGCCACCGCCAGGGCGACGACGACGACCGCCACGGGGAGCAGGACCAAACCCTTGAAGAAGCGGATCATCGAAGCACTCCGATCGAATCTGTGGTCTCGCGGCTCACGAAGCGGCGGCGGTGGCGGTCTCTTCCGCACCGATGCCGGCTTCGTTGAGACGCAGGCGCATCTCCTTGCCGGTCTTGAACACCGGGATGGCCTTCTCGGAAACGGCAACGGCCGCACCCGTGCGCGGGTTGCGCCCGCGCCGCGCATCCCGCCGCTTCACCGAGAAGGCGCCAAAGCCCCGCAACTCGACCCGGTCGCCCCGGGCCAAAGCGTCCGCGATGGTGTCGAGGATCGCGTTGACCAGGGTCTCGACGTCGCGCTGGTAGAGATGGGGGTTCTGCTCGGCGATCCTGAGCACGAGCTCCGACTTGATCATGCTGCGGCCTTCACGACGTCATGAACAGGTTTCAGCGGGTGGCATCGGCGGGACCGGGCCGCCAGACGGCCAGGAGACCGCCCTGAGCCGCGTTCGCCGTCTCGTCGCCGACTTGGCGCAGGCGGACCGCGAGGCCGTCCAGACCCACGAGGTCGGCGCCGAGGCCGAGGGCCGACCAGAGCTGGAAATCGCTCTTGGCTTTCGGCTTCCAGTCGAGGACAGGCAGGTTCTTGGCGACGCCGCGCTCGGATTCGAGCCAAGCGATGGCCTGCCGCTCGCCGCCGACGCCGTCGATGAGCTTGAGGGGCACGCTCTGGCGGCCACTGAACACCCGCCCGTCGGAGACGGTGGCGAGCTCCTTGTCGGTCATCTTGCGGCGCTCGGAGACGAGGCCCTTGAACCAGGCATAGGTGTCGCCGACGACGGCGGCGAGGGCCGCGCGCGCCTCCGGCGAAGTCGGCGTGAAACCCGACGGCTCGGCCTTGAGGGGGGCGGATTTGACCGATTCGACCTTCACCCCGACCTTGTCGAGGAGGCCGGACAGGTCGGGATACTGGAACAGCACGCCGATGGAGCCGACGAGCGCCGTCTCGCGGGCGACGATGTGGTCGGCTGCGATGGCGGCGATGTAGGCACCCGACGCGGCGGTGCCGTCGACGAAGGCCACCATGGGCTTCTTCTCGGCGAGCGCCCTGAGGTTGCGATAGAGCTCTTCGGAGCCCGTGGTGGTACCGCCGGGCGACGAGATCGAGACCACGACACCCTGGACGGCACCGGCGTCGCGGACACGCTCGATGAGCTTGGTGGTGGCCTCGGCGCCGGCGATGAATCCGCCGATGGAGATCCGGGCGATCTGCGGTTTGACCGCCCCGAAGCCGAGGGGCTCGGTGCCGCTGCGGACCCGCAGACCCACGGCGCCGACGGCGAGAACGAGACCGCCGATTCCCACCACCCGCCACAGGGAGAGCTTGCGGCGCAGGCGCCGGCGATCGATCAGGAGTTCGGCGTCAGCGGCCATGCGATGGTTCGCTCCCTCGCGCACCGACCGTTCCCGGCCGTGATGGGTTGTCCGGGCTGCGCGCAGCCCGGCTTCGCCGCGGTTCGCGGCGGTTCCCGAACCCTGTGCCACCCGTCGCCGGATGGCCTCAAGCCCTTGCCCCGCCTTACATCCTCGGCGTGGGTGTTCTAGCCTTGCCCGCCGGGGACCGGCAAGGGGGCACGAAGGGGGCAGGCCGGAAGAATTCCCAAGTCTTCGCATCGCAGCGCGACAGTCCTCTGGGGAATGCGGCACTGCAAGACGTGAAAACGCCCGCGCAGGGTGAGTCCCCGCGCGGGCGTTTTCAGTTCTGGCCCTCGGGATCCGTAAAAAATCCCGAGGTCATTGCGTCGCGAGGATTGTTAGTCCTGGGCGTCGTCCTTGTCGTCGCTGGTGCGGGCCTTCTTGAAGGCCGCGCCCAGGATCTCGCCGAGCGAGGCCCCGGAATCGGCGGAGCCGAACTGGGCCATCGCCTCCTTCTCCTCGGCCATTTCAAGGGCCTTGATGGAGAGCTGGACCCGGCGCGCCTTGCGGTCGAACTGGATCACGCGGGCGTCGAACTTCTCGCCGGCGGCGAAGCGCTCGGGGCGCTGGTCGCCACGGTCGCGGGCGAGCTCGGCCCGGCGGATGAAGGTGGTGAGGTCGGTGTCGACGATCTTCACGTCGACGCCCGAATCCTTCACTTCCGTCACTTCGCAGGTCACGATCTGACCCTTCTTGAGCTCGCCGGCCTCGGTGAAGGGGTCGCCGCCGAGCTGCTTCACGCCGAGCGAGATGCGCTCCTTCTCGACATCGACGTCGAGGACCTGGGCGCGCAGCATGTCGCCCTTCTTGAACTCCTCGATGACCTGCTCGCCGGGACGGTTCCAGTCGAGATCCGACAGGTGGACCATGCCGTCGACATCGCCGTCGAGACCGATGAACAGGCCGAACTCGGTCTTGTTCTTGACCTCGCCCTCGACCTCGGAGCCGACCGGATGCTGCTCGGCGAAAGCCTCCCAGGGGTTCTGGAGGGTCTGCTTGAGGCCGAGCGAGATGCGGCGCTTGACGGGATCGACCTCGAGGATCTGCACTTCCACTTCCTGCGAAGTGGAGACGATCTTGCCCGGGTGGACGTTCTTCTTCGTCCAGGACATCTCGGAGACGTGGATCAGGCCCTCGATCCCCGGCTCCAGCTCCACGAAGGCGCCGTAATCGGTGATGTTGGTGACACGGCCCTTGAGCTTGGCGTCGACGGGGTAGCGCTGGGCGATGCCCTCCCACGGATCGGCAAGCAGCTGCTTGATGCCGAGCGAGATGCGGTGGGTCTCGTGGTTGATCTTGATGATCTTGACCTTGACCGTCTGGCCGATGGTCACGACCTCGGACGGATGGTTCACGCGGCGCCACGCCATGTCGGTGACGTGGAGCAGGCCGTCGATGCCGCCGAGATCGACAAAGGCGCCGTACTCGGTGATGTTCTTGACGACGCCGTCGATGACCTGACCCTCTTCAAGGTTGGCCACGAGCTCGGAGCGCTGCTCGGCACGGCTCTCTTCGAGGACGGTGCGGCGCGACACGACGATGTTGCCGCGACGGCGATCCATCTTGAGGATCTGGAACGGCTGGGGCGTGCCGAGCAGGGGCGTGACGTCGCGCACGGGACGGATGTCGACCTGGGAGCGCGGCAGGAACGCCACGGCGCCGTCGAGGTCGACGGTGTAGCCGCCCTTAACCTGGTTGAAGATCGCGCCGGTGACCCGCTCGTTGGCCTCGAAGGCCTTCTCGAGCTTGACCCAGCTCTCTTCGCGGCGCGCCTTGTCGCGCGAGATGACGGCCTCGCCGAGCGCATTCTCGATGCGGTCGACATAAACCTCGACCTCGTCGCCGACGGCGAGATCACCTTCGCGGCCCGGGCCGTTGAATTCCTTGAGGGCGACACGGCCTTCCGTCTTGGCGCCGATGTCGATGACGGCCACGTCCTTCTCGATCGCGACGACGCGACCCTTGACGACGGAGCCTTCGGTGATCTCGTGCTCGAGGAAGCTTTCCTCGAGGAGAGCCGCGAAATCGTCGCGGCTCGGGTTACGCTGCAGGGCGCTACCAGCGGTCATTCTGTCTCCTGACAGGCCTCATCGGAGGCCGGCGTCGGCGGTTCGTGTGACGGGGCACCCTCGGCGATCGCCGCCCGCGATCCCTTGAGGACCGGACGGGCTCACCCCCCTGGGGAGGGCCGACGCATTCTGAAACAATGGTCGAGGGCCATTCCCCAATGGGCCGAAGCGGTGCGAAAACACGCCCGCGCCTCGTCGATTCCAATCGGAGAACGGCGGTTGCATACCGGATCGCGCCGCTCACGGCAAGACTGAGCGTCCGCAAGATCGGGCATCCGCAAGGCCGAGCGTCCGTCCCGAAGGAGGGTGGCGACGCTCACGTCGGGGCCCGGCCCAGCCGGCGCGTGTTGCGCAGCCAGACGGCGGAGGCCACGGCCAGGGGTTCGAGGGGCAGCATCACCGGTCCGTGCCGCTTGCCGAGCAGTTCGATGCCGGTGAAGCGCACCTCGCGGATGGTGAGCCAGGCTCCGAACGGAAAGGTGGCGTCTGTCCCTTCCAGGGGGCCGAAGCAGTCCTCGAACGCGAGGGGATCGACCATGATCTGGTCGTAGCGCGAAAGGTGGTCCGCCATGGAGACCTTGGAGCGGAACAGCACCCGATCCCGGTGGAACGAGGAGAAGCACGGCTCGAATTCGGTCAGGGTCACCCAGAGCTTGCCGCCGATGCGCAGGTAGGGTGGATTCGGGCCGGCGGCCCCGAAGTTCGCCGGGCTCCACCCCGCATCCGCCATCAGGGACTCGGCCAGGGTCAACGGTTCGGAGGCAATGGCATCGGCAGCCGGTCCGGCGTCGTCCGAAGACAGATCGAAACCCGGGATATCGCGCGGATCGGGCGCGGTTCCCATCTCCTGTCCGGTGCCCTGCGCGGTCATCGTATGCCCTGAAAATCCGCCCTCGCCCATCGCGGGGAGGCAATATTGCGCATTTTTTCAAGGTTGGCGACCGCGGATCGAGGGCGATCTTTCACTATCGTGCCGTTCGGCGGCGTCGGAAGGGTAGAAGCGGCAGGGATCGAAACAGAAGATCCGCGCCGAAGCTCCGGCGCGGATCGGGGCGGCCGAGGGAGAGACTCAATCCTCGTCGTCGTCCTCGTTGGTGTTGCGCATGCCCTTGAGCTTGGCGAAGACCGAATCGGCGTTGAGCTTCTCGTCGCGCACGGAGCGGTGATGCTCGTCGGTCTCGGTGTAGTCCGTGGCCGTGGAGACCTCCGTCGGCAGGAGGGTGGCGCCGCCATCGGCGGGAAGCGCGGCGGGCCGGTCCTTGGCCGAGCGCTGGACCTCGAAGTCCAGGTCGATCTGCGTGCAAAGGCCGAGCGTCACCGGGTCCATGGGCTGGAGCGAGGCCGAGTTCCAGTGGGTGCGCTCGCGGATCTGCTGGATCGTCGACTTGGTGGTGCCGACGAGCCGGATGACCTGCGCATCCTTGAGCTCGGGGTGATTGCGCAGAAGCCAGAGGATGGCGTTGGGCCGATCCTGGCGGCGCGACAGCGGGGTGTAGCGCGGGCCCTTCGTGGTCCGCTTGACCTCGGGCAGCTTCACCTTCGAGACGGCGACCTTGAGCTTGTAGTTCGGCACCTTCTGGGCGCGCTCGATCTCGTCGCGAGTGAGCTGGCCCGTGGTGATCGGGTCCAGGCCCTTGATCCCGGCCGCGACCTCGCCGTCGGCAATGCCCTTCACTTCCAGGGGGTGCAGCTTGCAGAACTCGGCGATCTGCTCGAAGGCCAGCGAGGTGTTCTCCACCAGCCAGACGGCGGTGGCCTTCGGCATCAACGGGCCTTGGGTCATCGGGCAACTCCAACGGTTGGGGCGGGACGGGCGTCGGGGCGCCGCCGACGTGGCGCCGCTCGCTCCGGCCTGGGACTGGCCGGCAGCATCCCGTCTCAACGCTGCAATAGGGAAGTTGCGTCTATACAGGCTGCGGAGGGGAATGCGCAATTGCGATCACTCGCCTGGCGCCCCTCCCCGCCCGGTCTTTCAGGTGAACAGGCTCGACACGCTCGATTCGGTCGCCGTCCGGCCGATGGCCTCGCCCAGCAGCGGCGCGATGGTGGCCACCCGGATGTTGCGGGCGAGCTTGACGGCCTGCGTCGGCTGGATCGAGTCGGTGATGACCAGCTCCTTCATCCGCGAGGCGGCGATGCGCGAGACCGCGCCGCCCGAGAGCACCCCGTGGGTGATGTAGGCCGAGACGTCCTTGGCGCCGGCATTGAGCAGGGCTTCGGCCGCGTTCACCAGGGTGCCGCCGGAATCGACGATGTCGTCGACGAGGATGCAGGAGCGGCCCTCGACCTCGCCGATGATGTTCATCACCTCCGATTCGCCGGGGCGCTCGCGGCGCTTGTCGACGATGGCGAGCGTCGCGTCGATGCGCTTGGCGATGGCGCGGGCGCGCACAACGCCGCCCACATCCGGCGAGACCACCATCCAGTCCTTGGGGTCGAGCCGTTCCTTGATGTCGCGCACCTTCACGGGGGCGGCGAACAGGTTGTCGGTGGGGATGTCGAAGAAGCCCTGGATCTGGCCGGCGTGGAGATCGAGGGTCATCACCCGGTCGGCGCCGGCCTCGGTGATGAGGTTGGCAACCAGCTTGGCCGAGATCGGGGTCCGGCCGGACGTGCGCCGATCCTGCCTCGCATAGCCGAAATACGGGATCACGGCGGTGATGCGCCGGGCCGACGAGCGCCGGGCCGCGTCGATCATGATGAGCAGTTCCATCAGGTGATCGTTGGCGGGAAACGAGGTCGACTGCACGATGAAGACATCCTCGCCGCGGACGTTCTCCTGCAGTTCGACGAAGATTTCCATGTCGGCGAAGCGCCGGACCATGCACTTGGCCAGCGGCAGTTCGAGATAGGCCGCGATGGCCTCGGCCAGGGGGCGGCTGGCATTGCCGGCAATGATCTTGATCGAGGATTTCATGCCGAGGCCTTCATCTCGCGATCCTTCGCCCACCGAGCCCGTTGAACCAGGGTCACAAACCAAATTGTTGAAATCGGGAGCCGTTTGCTGGCGCGGTCCATACCAGTCGACGGGGGGGCGTCACAATGCTTTCACGCACTCTGCCCCCCACGCCCTGCACAGATCAGGGCTCGAGCAGGCGGTGCAGGTGCACGATGAAGTAGCGCGTCTGGGCGCTGTCGACCGTGGATTGCGCCTTCGATTTCCAGGCGATCTGAGCCGAGGCGTAGTCAGGAAAGATGCCGACGATGTCGAGGCCCTTCACGTCGCGAAAATTCACGCCGTCGAGGCTCTCCAGTTCGCCGCCGAAGACGAGGTGGAGCTTCTGGGGGCTGTCGATCGTCGTGGTCATCGCGGCTCCTTCGCGTCTGGCGACCTGCCTCAGGCATGGGCCGTGCCGCGGTTCGCAAACGCCGCCCGGTTCGTCAACCCACGGGCGGGCATGAGCTCACGGGCGTCCATGACCTCACGGGCGTCCATGACCTCGCGGGTGTGCATGTCCCCGTGGGTGTCCATGGCCGCGTCGCGCCGACGGGCTCCTCACCCCTCGAACAGGGAGCCCTGGACGACGGGCTTTGCTGCGGGCTTTCGCGGCGCACGCTTGGCCCGCGCCGGGGGCTGAGCGCCCTCCCCGCCGCCCGGCGTGGCGTCGGCGGTCTCGGCCCGTGCCGCCAGGGTGCCGTCGGCGAATTCGAGGGTGAAGCGCCCGGCCCCCGAGGCGGCGGCCATGGAGCGGAGGGCCGCGCCGGACCCATCGCGGACCAGGGCGAAGCCGCGTGCCAGCACGGCACGGTAGCTCAGGGAGCCGAGAAGGCTCGTCAGGGTCGCGAGGCGGTCGCGGCGGCGCTCGGTCAGACGGGCCCCGGCACGGTCCAGGCGATCGCGGAGGGCGACGAGGCGGTCACGCCCCCTCGCCTGCTCCGCACCCGCCCGTGCCAGGGTGGCATCCCGGGCGACGACGAGGCGGCGGCCGAGATAGACCAGGGACTCGGCTTTGCGGGTGGTGCCGTGGCGCAAGGCCGCGCCGGGCCGGTCCCCGAGGCGGGCGAGGCGCCCGCGTGCCGTCGCCAGGGCCAGGGTCGGCGGATGGCGCACGAAGCGCTCCACGAGGCGCGATACCCGGAGACGGTGGACCCGGGCGTTGCCGGCGAGCGCCGGCCCCAGGCGGGCCTCGGCCAGATCCAGGCGCTGGCGCTTGCCCGCCAGGAAGGCATCGACGCCCGGCATCGCCCTGACAAGGGCGCGCAGGTCGCTGCCCTCCCGATCGAGCTTGCGCTCCACGGCCTCGCGCTGGCGCCGGCCGAGGTCGGCGACTTCGGAGAGAAGGTCGGCGCGGACCGGCACCGCCATCTCGGCGGCCCCCGTGGGGGTGGGGGCCCGGCGGTCGGAGACGAAATCGATGAGGGTGGTGTCGGTCTCGTGGCCCACCGCCGAGATCAAGGGAATCGTCGAAGCGGCGGCGGCGCGCACCACTGCCTCCTCGTTGAAGGCCCACAGGTCCTCGATGGAGCCGCCGCCGCGCGCCACGATGAGCAGGTCGGGGCGCGGGATCGCGCCGCCGGGGGGCAGCGCGTCGAAACCCCGGATGGCGGCGGCGATCTCGTCGGCCGCCCCCTCCCCCTGGACCCGGACGGGCCAGACCAGGACGGGCCTGGGAAACCGGTCGGCGAGGCGGTGGAGGATGTCGCGGATGACGGCGCCCGTGGGCGAGGTCACGATGCCGATCACGCGCGGCAGGTAGGGGATCGGACGCTTGCGCTCGGGCGCGAACAGACCTTCGGCGGCGAGTACGCGCTTGCGCTCCTCCAGCAGCGCCATCCAGGCGCCGATGCCGGCGGGCTCCAGGGTCTCGATGACGATCTGGTACGAGGATTTTCCGGGGAACGTCGTGATCCGGCCGGTTGCGACGACCTCCAGACCCTCCTGCGGCTTCTGACGCAGGCGCGCAAAAGTGCCTTTCCACACCACGGCGTCGATGCGGGCGGTCCCGTCCTTGAGGGAGAAGTAGGCGTGGCCCGATCCGTGCTGACCGCGAAAACCCGAGATCTCGCCGCGCAGACGGACATGCCCGAACGCGTCTTCCAACGTCCGCTTCAGAGCGGAGGCGAGGTCGCCGACGGACCATTCTGGAACGTTCGACACCGGCACGGAGCCGGTCTTCACAGTGGCGGAAGGCGGAGGAGGTACGGCCATGGCGCCGGACGCTAGTGCCGGGCGCCGGGGAGGTAAAGGGCGCGCGGTGAACCGGCCCTACAGCAGGACCGACAGGAGCAGCGCGACGCAAAATGTCGGAAGCGCACCGACCGCAACCGCCCAATACCAAGCTGGTGCGTGGTGCGGTCGGGCATTGTCGTTGCTGGCCCGCATCGGCATGCGCCCGCGAACGACGTACTTCGCGGCGCCGATACCCCGAAGCCCGGGGGAGGCCGCCGAATACGAAACGGATTTGCGACAGCCTGGCATGATCCCATTGTAACGCGTTGACTGGCGATTTGTTCCCGGGGGTTCGGCATGACACGCACCCCAGCTTCGCGTGGTGCGGCCGTCCCGTGCAAAGCCGGTCGCTGCACCGGATTATGCCTTTTCAAGACCGGTGTTTTGGGGAAGAGCTTGAGCCCATGAACATCCTCCTCATCGGCTCCGGGGGGCGCGAGCATGCCCTCGCCTACGCGCTGACCAAGAGCCCGCTCTGCGACCGCCTGTTTTCCGCGCCGGGCAACCCCGGGACGGCGGCCTTCGGCGAGAATCGGCCGGACCTCCACGTGGCCGACCCTGCGGCGGTCTGTGAGTTCTGCACCGTCCATGCCATCGGCCTCGTGGTGATCGGGCCGGAGGTGCCCCTGGTGGCCGGGCTCGTCGACGAACTCACGGCGACGGGCATCCGCGCGTTCGGGCCGACGAAGGCCGCAGCGCGGCTCGAAGGCTCGAAGGGCTTCACCAAGGACCTGTGCGCCGAGTACGGCATCCCCACCGCCGCCTTTGCGCGGTTCACCGAACTCGCACCGGCCCTGGCCTACCTCGAGGAGCGCGGCGCGCCCATCGTGGTGAAGGCCGACGGCCTGGCCGCCGGCAAGGGCGTGGTGGTGGCCGAGACCCTCGATCAGGCGCGGGCCGCCGTGCGGGCCATGTTGGACGAGCCCGGCGCCGAGATCGTCATCGAGGAATGCCTGTTCGGCGAGGAGGCGAGCTTCTTCGCCCTGTGCGACGGCACCCGCGCGGTGCCCGTGGGCACGGCCCAGGACCACAAGCGCGTGTTCGACGGGGATCGCGGTCCCAACACCGGCGGCATGGGAGCGTATTCGCCGGCCACCATCCTGACCCCGGCCCTGGAGCGGACGGTGATGGAAACCATCATCGCTCCGACGCTCGCCGGCATGCGCGCGCGGGGCACGCCCTTCACCGGCATCCTCTATGCCGGCCTCATGCTCACGGCAGACGGTCCCAAGCTCATCGAATACAACACCCGCTTCGGCGATCCCGAGGCTCAGGTGTTGATGCCGCGTCTGGTCGGCGACCTCGTCCCGGCCCTCATCGCGGCCTGCGACGGCGACGTGTCCGGGGTCGAGATACCGTTCGACGAGGGCCGCGCGGCGCTCACCGTGGTGATGGCGGCGGCGGGCTATCCCGGCGCGGTGATGCGCGGCTCGGTGATCCGGGGCGTCGCCGAGGCGGCCGCCGACGCCGACGTGATCGTGTTCCAGGCCGGCACCCGCGCCGAGAACGGGCAGTTGCTCGCCGATGGCGGCCGGGTGCTCACGGTGACGGCGCTCGGCGCCAGCATGATGGAGGCCCAAGCCCGGGCCTACGCCGCCATCGCCCGGATCGACTGGCCGGAGGGCTTCTGCCGCCGGGACATCGGTCGGCGCGCCGTGGCCCGGGAGGTCGCCGGCGGGGGCATCTAGAGCCGCGCCCGATTCAGCCGATTTCGGGACGGCACGATCTTTCCAGCCAATCGGCGGATGGGCCGAGCGCCGCCGGCCGCGCCCTTGGAATGGCGAACGGGTACGCGGCTTCCGAGTGAGGGGCTTGTTCCGAACGAGCGGCTTGGCCCCCTCCAGACGTGGCGACACCCCGAGGATGTCTCCTCGGGGTGCGCTTCGACGAAAGCGGCCAGGTGATCGGGGCTGGGGACGCTCAGGCCGAACCTAAAAGCCCCGCAGGTCCTAGTACGAGCCGAACTTGTAGTTCAGGCCGGCGCGGACGACGGCGAACTCGGTGTCGCGGACCTGACGGCCACCGCTGGCCAGGACGACGCCC
>NZ_LMMU01000013.1 GCF_001422375.1 Methylobacterium sp. Leaf99
CATCCAGCCAAGGCCGGATCATCCATCCGATAAATCGTCTCCGAGATGTACCGGCCGCCGCCCCGAGACCCGTAAGTCCCGCTCGCCGCCGCCGATGAACAGGCTTTTAGGGACACCCGGCCGGGCCGTCAACGGCCAAATGACGCCGGACCGTATTTTTTGCGACGCTCGGGTGACAGCGCCTCCCAAGCCCCTGAAAACACACGCAGACGGCCTTTCGCTCAGGACCCATGGTGCCCGTCGCGTCAGCCGGCGGGGGGACGCCCCTCGACGATGCGGCGCCGGAACCAATCCCGCAGCAGATCGCGCTCGTGCTCGAAGGCGCCGCTGGACAGGCGCGACGCCCGCAGCAGGAAGTTAATGTCGGTCACCACCTCCTCGGCCGCGGCGATGCGACGACGGCCCTCGGTCAGGACGTAGCGCAGGCGAAACCGCGGCGGGGTGACGTCGCTGACGACGCGCAGGCCGAAGGGAATGTTGGCGCCGGGCCGCTCGAACCCGGCGAGATAGACATCGAGTACGTCGATGGCAAGGCTCCGGCCCGGCGGCAGGTCGCGGCCGAACCCTTCGATGATCCGGCGGATCTCCCCGAGGGTGGCCCGCAGGCTCAGGCCCGATCCGAGACGATTCTCCGCATCGGTGTAGCGCTCGGGCTCGACGAAGCGGACGGTGACCTGGGCCGAAGCCGCATTGGCCCACAGGGCACAGGCGAGCGTGACGATCACCGCACCACCGCGCATGCTCAAAATCCCCTCTTCACGTGGGCGAGCGCCCGGGCGAGTTCCTGGGCGATCTCCTCGCGATCGACGGGCGAGGCGTCGCGCGCCACCACGACGTACTCGCGGCGCGACACCAGGGTCAGGGTCTGAAGGCCGTACTCCTCGTCCTCGACCTTGGTGAGCTTCGTCCACAGGGGATTGAACCGCCACTCGCGCCGCTCCCCCCGGTGCGTCACCCGGGCCAGCATCACCACGAGGGGCGTGATCATCACCTCCTCGAACGAGCGGCCCCGGCGGAAGCTCGCCTTCAGGGCGAGGTAGAGGGCGAGCATGTCGAGGCCGAAGAACCCGGCCACGGGCCAGAACCCGGCCCTGATGCAGGCGACGGAGGTGACGAGGGAGACCGCGCCGCACGCGATCATCACGGTGCGGAACCCGTGCGGGCTCAAGGACTGGTTCGGCCGGATCGTCGCCCGGAAGACCGGACGGTCGAAGCTGTCGGGATCGAGGCCGTCCGGATGCATCGGGATGTTGCCGCTCGCCATGCGGGCCATATAACGCCCGGATGCGTACCCGACAGCCGACCGCGCCGAAGAAACCGCGAATTGTCGCCCCAGCGGCCGACCCGATCGTCGCACCGGCGGTCGGGCCCGAGATCCTCGACACGATTTTTTCGCGGTTGCGCGCGGCCGATCCCGAGCCGAAGGCCGAGCTGGTCTATTGCAACGCCTACACCCTCCTCGTCGCCGTGGTCCTGTCGGCCCAGGCCACCGACAAGGGCGTCAACCTCGCGACCGCCCCGCTCTTCACCGTGGCCGACACGCCGGAAAAGATGCTGGCGCTGGGGGAAGACCGGGTCCGAAGCTTCATCCGCACCATCGGGCTGTTCAACACCAAGGCGAAGAACGTCATCGCGCTGTCGCGCATCCTGGTGGAACGGCACGGCGGGCGGGTGCCGGCTTCCCGGGGCGACCTCGAAGTCCTGCCCGGCGTCGGCACCAAGACCGCGAGCGTCGTCCTCAACGTCGCCTTCGGGGTCCCGACCATCGCCGTCGACACCCACATCTTCCGGGTCTCCAACCGGATTCCCCTCGTGGTCGCCCCGACGACGGACAAGGTCCAGGCCGGCCTGGAGGCCATCGTGCCGGAGCCCTACCGGCTCAACGCCCACCACTGGCTGATCCTGTTCGGACGCTACATCTGCAAGGCGCGCAAGCCCGACTGCCCGATCTGCCCCATCGCGGATCTGTGCCGTTATCCCGCGAAGACCGTCGCCGGTTAGCGAGACCGTCGCCTGGGGAGACCGTCGCCGCCCGACGATCATGGCGTCGCGAGGGGCGGCACGATCCGTTCACCGTGGTGCCCGAAACCCGGGTCCGGCCCTCGCGCGCGCGGATGGCACCCATCCGGCCAACGCGTTGTGCTGCCTGCGCGCTTCGGGTAGTTTGCGCCACGGTCGCGGAGGCTTTCGGCGAACGATGCGTCTTCACGGCCCGGCCGCCCCAACGGCCGCCACGCCGCGGATTCCGCATCGTCTCTCACCCGAAGGAGCCACGGCCCTTGGACTTCCTCAAACCACGGTACACGCCTATGAACCGCCGCCGTCGCATCTACGAGGGCAAGGCGAAGGTCCTCTACGAGGGTCCGGAGCCGGGAACGCTCATCCAGCATTTCAAGGATGATGCCACCGCCTTCAACGCGCAGAAGCACGACGTCATCGACGGCAAGGGCGTGCTGAACAACCGGATTTCCGAGTTCGTCTTTCAGCACCTGAACGACATCGGCGTGCCGACGCACTTCATCCGCCGCCTCAACATGCGCGAGCAGTTGATCCGCGAAGTCGAGATCATCCCCCTCGAAGTGGTGGTGCGCAACGTCGCCGCCGGGTCCCTGGCGACGCGGCTCGGCCTCGAGGAAGGCACGCAGCTGCCGCGCTCGATCATCGAGTTCTACTACAAGAACGACGCGCTCAACGATCCGATGGTGTCGGAAGAGCACATCACGGCCTTCGGCTGGGCGACGCCCCAGGAGATCGACGACATCATGGCCCTGGCCATCCGGGTCAACGACTTCCTGTCGGGCCTCTTCCTCGGCGTCGGCATCCGCCTCGTCGACTTCAAGATCGAGACCGGCCGCCTGTGGGAAGGCGACATGATGCGCATCGTCGTCGCCGACGAGATCTCCCCGGATTCGTGCCGCCTGTGGGACATCAAGTCGTCGGACAAGCTCGACAAGGACCGCTTCCGCAAGGATCTCGGCGGCCTGATTGAGGCCTACACGGAAGTCGCCAAGCGCCTCGGCATCATGTCCGAGAACGAGAAGGTGCAGACGGGCGGCCCGCGCCTCGTCCAGTAAGGTCAGCGCGGTTCGACCGGGCCGGCCTCCGGCCAGCCGGGCCGCAGGCGCGCGTAGGTCCCGAGATCGGGATCGAATCCGGGGTGATAATGGGGGTCCTGCGCCAGCAGCGGCCCCCATCGCTTTTTGAAGGCTGCGACCTCGCGGTCGTGGCGCGCCCGCGCCGCCGGTGTCCAGCGCCGGCTCGCCGCTTCGTCGTGGGTCAGGACCGCGCCGCCGACGTAGAGGGTGCGGTACCCGGCTTGGTTGAGGCGCAGGCACAGGTCGACATCGTTGAAATCGACGGCGAAGGCGGCGGCGTCGAACCCTCCGATGGCGGCGAATTTCTCCGCCTCGATCACGAGGCAGGCCGCCGTCACCGCCGAGACCGCGCGGGTGGCGCGCAGGCTCGAGAGATAGCCCGGCGCGTCCCCGGCGAAGAACCGGTGCGCGTGGGTGACGAGGCCCCCCGGACCGAGGATCACGCCGCCGTGCTGGATGCGGCCGCGCCCGTCGACGAGGCGGGCACCGACGGCGCCGATCCCAGGGCGCAGGGCTTCGCGCACCATCCGGCCGAGCCAGCCCGGATCGGTGGCGGTCACGTCGTTGTTGACGAAGGCGAGGACCCGTCCCCTCGCCTGCGCCGCGGCCCGGTTGTTCATGGCGGCGAAATCGAACGGGCCGGGACACGGCACGACCCGTGCGACGCCCCGTGCCGACAGGTCGCCGAGATAGGCCAGGGTTTCAGGGTCGCGACTGTCGTTGTCGCAGATCAGGATCTCCCGGTGCGGCCAGTCGGTGCCCCGGATCAGGCTGTCAAGGCAGGGCCGCAGGAGGTCGAGGCGGTCGCGGGTCGGGACGATGAGGCTGACGCACGGCGCCGGGTCCGGCAGTGGGCGCTCCACGGTGATGACGCCGTCGAGGCCCATGGCGATGCCGGCCGTGGATGGCCCTGCCCGTTCCATGTCCCGGCACACGATCCTCAGACGGGCGGCGCGGGACTGCCGCCCCCCCTCCCCTGCCCGGCGGGTGGCGGACCGGACCATGGCGTCGGTGCGCCGCCCGGCGGACCCGTTCCGGGGGGCGGCGGACCGGTCCGTCCGGCCCGGTGCGGAACGATCCCCGCCGTTCCGACCGATGGATAGAACGGTCGGCAGATGGCCGATGGCGGCGTTGCCGGAACGGGCCGCGAGGCGGAGCACCGCGTCGAGGGCCGGGGCTCCGGGATCGAGATCGGCGGCGCCGCCCACGGCCTCCAGGGCCGCGCGGCGCACGGCGACGACGGGCCCGATGTAGTCCACCGCCCGCAGGTAGTCGGGATCGAAGGCCGGGCGCAGGAGCGGGACGATCCCGTCTCCCGCGACGTCGAGGGCGTCGCCGTAGAGGACGAGGCGGTCCAGGTGCGCGGCGAAGGTCCGCTCGAACGTCTCCACGGCGCCGACCGTGAGGGTGTGGCCGGGGGCGGTGAGGACGATGAAATCCACACCCCCGTCGACGGGCCCGGACGCACACCGAAGGCCCGCGCCACGGTGGTCGTCGGCCGTCAGCCGCAGGGCGTGATGGTCGAGGCCGAGCAGGGCCGCCCCGGCTTGCGCGGCGCGGACGCGCTTGCCCGCGAGCCGCGCCGTCAGGATGGCGAGGGCGTCCCGGGGATACCGCGCGAGGATCGCCACGGCGGCGCGTCCGCGCGCGATCACGCCGGGGCGGCTTCGGTGCATGAACAGCAGGGCGTCTCGGCGCTCGTCGGTCAGCGAAAAATCTCCCGCGCGGGCCGCGAGGTCATTCGAGATCCTCGCCAAAGGTCGTGAGCGACAGGGCCGGGTGATAGTACGGATCGTGCCGGATGGTGTCGCGCCAGCGCGCGACGAAGCGGTCCGCCTCGGCCTCGAAGCGGGCGCGGGCGGGGCCGACGGACGGACCACGGCTCGTGGATTCGAGATGGGCGACGACGGCGTGCGGCGTCCAGACGGTCCTGTAGCCGGCGGCATCGAGGCGAAGGCACAGATCGACATCGTTGAAATCAATGGGAAACGCGTCGGCATCGAGGCCGCCGACGGCGTCGAACTTGCGCTTCTCGACGGCGAGACACGCGGCGGTGACGGCCGAGACCTCGTGGGCGACCCGCATCTGTCCGAGGTGGCCGGGACTGTCGGCGGGGCGGCGGCGCAGGATATGCCCGGCGCGCCCGCCGAGTCCCACGACGACGCCGGCGTGCTGGAGCGTCCCGTCGCCGTAGAGCAGTTTGGCGCCGACGGCGCCGACCTCCGGCCGGCAGGCCTGCCGGACCATGACGTCGAGCCAGTCCTCGCGCAGGATCGCGACATCGTTGTTGAGCAGCACCACGACGCGCCCGCGCGCCCGGGCGACGCCCGCATTGGTCATGGCGGAGAAATCGAACGGCGCCGGCCAGTCGAGAATCGTGACGCGCGGGTCGCGGCGGAGCTGCGCGTAGTGGGCATGGACGGCCGGATCGATGGAGCCGTTGTCAACGATGACGAGCTCGATGGCCGGATAGGCGGTGCCGTTGAGAACCCCGTCGGCGGCGGAGCGGATCAGGTCGAGGCGATCCCGCGACGGGATCACGACGGTGACGAGGGGGGCGGGCTCGGGCAGCGGCCAGAGCAGGTCGGTCAGCCCGGATTCGATGCGTGTGCGGGCCGGGGAGCCGAAGGCACGCAGGTGCCGCTCCAGGCGCTCGGCGTACCGCCCCGTGTGGTCGGCCTCGGGCACCCGGAGAAGAACACGCGGCAGGTGGGCGACCCGCCGGGCCTCCACGGCGGCAGCCGCGGACAGGCCGAGATCGATCCGGCAATCGACGGGGTCCACGAGGGCTTCGGAATCTCCGAGGGGCACGTCGAGCAGGCGCGCCAGGAGCGCCCCGGTATAGAGGGTGAAGCCCGGATAGCCCTGGGCCAGGGCGAGGTCGGGACTCCAGTCCGGTTTCAGGCGCGGGACCGGATGGACGCCCGCGATCTCTTCGTCGGCGTAGACCATGTGAGGCGCGCCGGGGCCGGCCAACGCGCCCGCCAGGAGCGCGAGCGCATCCGCCCGCAGACACTCGCCGGGCACGAGCACGCCCAGGATGGCCGCGTCGGGGATGAGATCGCGCAGGGTCCCCCTCCCCCGCCAATCCGTGTGGGTCACACGCGGGTCGACGCCCGGCACCGCCTCGTGGCCGTCGAGCCAGGCAACGGTCGCGGTCCATCCGGTCCCGATCTGTGCGGCGAGGCTGTGCAGGGTCTCGGCGACGCGGGCGCCATCCGCCCGTCGAGCCGGGAGGACGAGGTGGATCGGCGGACCCGTCCCCGGGCCGGACGTGGCCTCGATCCGCCGGCGCGATGACGCCCAGGCCCGGTAACGTCCCCGGGGCGTGACGGCACAGGCGCCGCGCAGGATATCCCGGAACCGGCGCTCGTCCCTCCGGGCGGCGTTGTACAGGGCCGCCACGGCCCGCAACGGCCGCTTGACGAGACATTCGGCCAGGACGCTGCCGTGCGTGCGCAGACCCACCCTTTCGAGGACGAAGCCCGACCGGGGGTCGATGGCGAGGAGGATGTCCGTGCCGTCGGGCGGCAGGTAACCGAACCACGTCGCCGCCCCCAGGGCAGCACCGGGCAGGGGGACCTCCGCATGCCGCCGGGGTCCGCGCACGAGGCGGATCAGGGGCCGGAGCGGACGGGCGACCGCGTGCTCGCGATAGGTGAGCACGATCCAGCACCCGCGCGGCCCGGCCGGCAGGCGCAGGCGCCAGGAAAACAGCGGATCGTCGTAGGGTTCGAGGGTGAAGGCCGTGGCACGCCCGTCCCACGCGCCGCGCGGCGTGACGCCGTCCCGAGCGCTCAGGGTCCGGGCCTCGGCGAAGACGTGCTCATTCGGCCGTCGCCGGAACGGAGACCGGCGCCTCGGAAGTTGTGGCCGGTGCAGGCGGCTTGCGCTTGGCCGGCGCGCGCTGGGGTGCCCCGCCGCCGAGGCGCACTTCGATGTCGTAGTCGCCCGTCATGGCGGCCGGGACCATGAGGTCGTCCTCGACGACGGAGAACAGGCCCTGCGCCTCACCCGGCGACACGGTGACGGCGACGCGGCGAACGCGCGAGGCGAGGACCTTGCCAGACGACTTGAGGGAGATCGTCAGGGGCGCCTCGAACCGGCCCGGCGCGCCGGCCGGACCGAGGAGCACATGGCCCTCGACGCCGACCTTCACGCGGATCGATCCGTCCTGGAGCCGGGTACATTCGCGGGCGAGGCGTCCGAGGGTGGTCTGACTCCGGACACCGGCGGCGGTTGCCGTCGCCCCGGGCGGATTCCGCAGGGCGGCGCCGCCCTCGGGCACCTCAACCGCGGGGCAATAGGCCTCTTCGAGGGGGGCGGCCTGGGACGGAGGCACGGTGGTGCCGCCGTACTTGAACAGGTTGGTGAAGGCGTTGCCTTCCTCCGCCCGGGCACCGCTCAGGGCGAAAGCGGCGGGGAAAGACGCGATCATCAGGCGCAAGGCGACCTGTCCGGCAAGCTTCGACATGATCCGTTCCCGATATGCGTCGGTCGATCCCGGCCCACGCGTCCTGTCCAGATCCCCAGAGGAGTTCCTACTTCAGGCTCTCGAAGCCCTGGCCGAAACCCTTCATGGAAAGGGGAATGCCGACCCCCTCCTCCGGCGTCTGGAACACGATGAAGGTCGCCTGGGCGCCGGCGTTGAACTGCTTGATCAGTCCCTCGTCCATCACCACCTCGGCGACGCAGCCCGTGGTGAGGCAGCGCACGAAACCGGCGCGGCCGACATCGGTCTTGTCGATCTTCAGGCCGAGGCCGGACGGCAGCAGCACGCCGAGGGGCGCCACCACCCGGAGCAGATAGCCGCGGTTGTCGGCGGTCTTCAGCACGATGACCACGAGGGTGAGATTGGGCCGGTCCTCGGCGGCGAGGTACTGCACCAGGGCGCATTGCTCGGCCTTGGCGCCGGCGGGCGTCTCGCAGCGCAGTTGCCAGTCGCCGAAGGTGTTGCGGACCATACCCTGTGCGGAGGCCGGCGACGCGACCAGCGCCGCGAGGAGACCGGCCGCCAAGGCCAAGCCGGACCGGCGGGCGATCCGGTCTTCGCGCCGCAGCATTGCTCGAAACCCCACGCGCGAAACCCCTTGCGGACCGCGCGAACGCGGCAGAAACCCCGAGGCTTGGGACCATGCGGGAGCCGCATCTGTCAAGCGATGCACCGCACCCGTCCCATCCGGACCTCGTCCCGAAACGCGAACGGGCGGCGCCATCGCGGCGCCGCCCGTTCGCATCGACAACGGCCCCTGCCCGAGGGGCAGGTCAGCCAACGAATGTCACTTCTTGCCGAAGGACAGGGCGCCGAAGCGCGAATTGAAGCGCGAGACGCGGCCGCCGCGATCGAGCATCTTCTGCTCGCCACCGGTCCAGGCCGGGTGGGTGTTGGGGTCGATGTCGAGGTTGAGGGTGTCGCCCTCCTTGCCGTAGGTCGACCGGGTCCTGTAGTCGGACCCATCGGTCATCACGACCTTGATGAAGTGATAGTCGGGATGCTCGGTACCCTTGGCCTTGTCGGCCGCACTCTTTGCCATGACGAATCCTTGAATAGCCACGCCGACCGGCTCGTCTGGCGGCCCGCGGCCATAGATCACGCGCAATCGGATGAAGGCGCGCCTATACCCCAGGCGTCGGCGCTGGACAAGCGCGCCGTCTCGGGCAATCGCGTGTTCGTCGAATTCCAATTCCACGCCGATGTGGAATTCCAAGTCCACGACGACGTCCCCAACACCGACGAGGCATGATGGCACGCGGCTCGAAGAAGAAGGCGCCCGCCGAGGGACGACCCAGGGCGCCGCTGGGCTCCCTACGCCCCCTGGTTCCGTTCGCAGCCGTCTATCGCGGGCGGATCCTCGCCGCGTTCCTGTCCCTGCTGATGGCCTCGCTGGCGACCCTGGTGGTCCCCCTGGCCCTGCGCCGGGTCATCGACCACGGCTTCTCGCCCGAGGGCCAGGGCGTCATCAACGCCTATTTCGGCGGCCTCATCGGCGTCGTCGCCGTCCTCGCCCTGTCGAGCGCCGCGCGGTACTACACCGTGGTGACCCTGGGCGAGCGCGTGGTCGCGGATCTGCGCACGGCCGTGTTCCGACGCCTGACGGAACTCGACCCCGCGTTCTTCGACCGGTCCCTGTCGGGCGAGATCATCTCGCGCCTCACCGCCGACGCCACCCAGGTGAAGGCCGTCTTCGGCGTCAGCATCTCGATCCTGCTGCGCAACGCGTTCCTGTTCACCGGGGCCATCGCCATGATGGTGATCACGAGCCCGAAGCTGTCGATCCTCGTACTCGTGGCGATCCCCCTCATCGTGTTCCCGCTGATCCTGTCGGGGCGCGGCGTGCGCCGGCGCTCGCGCGCGGCCCAGGACCGGCTGGCCGATGCCTCGGCCTATGCCTCGGAGGCGGTGGGCGCGATCCGCACCATGCAGGCCTTCGGCATGGGCCGCGCCGCAGCCGTCCGCTTCGCCGAGGCTTCGGAGAACGCCTACGGCGCCGCCCGCGACTCGATCCGCGCCCGGGCGCTGCTCACCGGCGTCGCCATCTTCCTCATCTCGGCGAGCGTCGTCGGGGTGATGTGGTACGGCGCGCAAGGGGTGCTCGCCGGCACCATGACGGCGGGCCAGCTCTCGCAGTTCGTGCTCTACGCCGTGTTCGGCGCCAGCGCGCTGGGCCAGCTCTCGGAGGTCTACGGCGAACTGGCGCAGGCCGCCGGCGCCGCCGAGCGCCTCGGCGAGATCCTGGCGGCCGAGCCGGCGATCCGGGCCCCCGCCGATCCCGTCGCCCTCCCGACGCCGCCGCGCGGCGCGGTGGCGTTCGAGGCCGTGCGCTTCCTCTACCCGACTCGGCCCGAGCACCCGTCCCTCGACGGGATCAGCTTCACCATCGCGCCGGGCGAGCGCGTCGCCCTGGTCGGCCCCTCCGGCGCGGGCAAGACCACGGTGCTGCAGCTGCTCCTGCGGTTCTACGATCCCCAGAGCGGCGCCATCCGCGTCGACGGCATCGACATCGCCCGCGCGGACCCGGACGCCGTGCGCACACGCCTGTCCCTGGTACCCCAGGACCCGACGGTGTTCTCCGGCTCGGTGCTCGAGAACATCCGCTACGGCCGGCCGGACGCGACGGAGGCTCAGGTCCAGTGCGCCGCCGAACTTGCGCATGCCGACGGCTTCATCCGCGCCCTGCCCCAGGGCTACGCCACCGCGGTCGGCGAGCGCGGCGTCACCCTGTCGGGCGGCCAGCGCCAGCGCGTCGCCATCGCCCGCGCCATCCTCAAGGATGCGCCGATCCTCCTCCTCGACGAGGCGACCTCGGCCCTCGACGCCGAGAGCGAGCGCGCCGTGCAGACCGCGTTGGACACCCTCATGCGCGGACGCACCACCCTCGTCATCGCCCACCGCCTCGCCACCATCCGGGCCGCCGACCGCATTCTCGTCCTCGACGGCGGGAAGATCGTCGAATCGGGGACGCACGAGACCCTCCTGGCGCGCGGCGCCCTCTACGCCCAGCTCGCCGCCCTCCAGTTCACCGACGCCTTCGAGGACACCGCGCGCAGCCGCGAGCCGCGCCGCGAAGCCCTGCCGGCCGAGTAGGACCCGCCATGGATCTGTCGCGGTTTCCCCGCCTGCCGCTCCTCGACCTGCCGAGCCCCATCGACCCCCTGGACGGCCTCGCCCGCCATCTCGGCGACGGCCTCAACGGGGTGCGGCTGCTCGTGAAGCGCGACGACCTCGCGCGGTTCGGCCTCGGCGGCAACAAGCTGCGCAAGCTCGAATACCTCCTCGGGGCGGCCCGTGCCGAGGGCGCCGATACGGTGATCACCGTGGGGGCGATCCAGTCGAACCACGCGCGCCTGACCGCGGCCGCGGCGGCGCGGTCGGGCTTTGCCTGCGAACTCTTCCTCACCCGCAGCGTGCCGCGCGACGACCCGGCCTATGCCCGCAACGGCAACCGTCTCCTCGACGACGTATTCGGCGCAACGGTGCACGAGCTTGCCGCCGGAGCCGATTCCCTCGCCCAGGCCGAGACGCGCGCCGACGAACTGCGCGCAGCGGGACGGCGCGTCTACGTCTTCCCCTCGGGCGGCTCGAGCCCCGTCGGCTGTCTCGGTTACGCGGCCTGCGCCGGCGAGATTCTCGCTCAAGCCGATTCCATGGGCCTCGATCTGGCGCGGATCGTGGTCCCCAACGGCAGCTGCGGCACCCATGCGGGCCTCGCGGCGGGCCTGCTCGCGAGCGGACGCGACCCGCGCCTCGCTAGGTCCTACGCGGTGCTGGAAACCGGAGCGCAGGCTGGGGCGATCACCCTGGACAAGGCCAACGCGACCCTGGCGCTCCTCGCCCCCGGCACATCGCTGACGGCCGACGATATCGTCATCGACGGTGCGCATCGCGGGCCCGGTTACGGCATCCCCACCGCCGGCATGCTGGAGGCCGTGCGGCTCCTGGCCCGGACGGAGGGGTTGCTCCTCGATCCGGTCTACAGCGGCAAGGCGTTCGCGGGCCTGCTCCACGACGTGCGCGCCGGGCGGTACCCGGCGGGTGCCTCGGTGCTGTTCGTCATGACCGGCGGCGTCCCCGGGCTCTTCGCCTATCCGGACGTGATGGCCGGGTGAGCCCGGAAATCTACCGTTCCGTGAGTTTCATCTCGATCCGGCGGTTGCGGCCGTAGGCCTCCTCGGTCGTTCCCGAATCGAGGGGCTGGAACTCGCCGAAGGCGCCCGCGAGAAGGTGCTGGGGCGGGACGCCCTTGGCCGCCATCGCCTGCACCACCGCGATGGCGCGGGCCGCCGAAAGGGACCAGTTCGACGGGAACTGAGCGCTGGCGATGGGCCGGGCATCCGTGTGTCCGTCGACCCGCAGCACCCACGGAATGTCGGCGGGGATCTGCCGCGACAGGTCGAGGATGGCACCGGCGATGCGGTCGAGCTCCGGCCCGGCCTCCGGTTTCAGGCTGGCGGAGCCCGCCGGGAACAGCACCTCGGATTGCAGGACAAAGCGGTCGCCGACTACGCGGATATCCGTGCGCGTGCCGAGGATCTGGCGCAGGCGGCCGAAGAAGTCCGAGCGGTAGCGGGCGAGCTCCTGTACCTTCTGGGCGAGGGCCACGTTGAGGCGGCTGCCGAGATCGGCAATGCGGGCCTGGCTCTCCTTGTCGCGATTCTCGGACGCCGCCAGGGCGTCCTCCAGGGCGGCGAGTTGGCGGCGCATGGCTGCGATTTGCTCGTTCAGGAGGTCGATCTGGGTGGCGGCGCGGGCCGAGCCCGCCCGCTCGGCGGCGAGCTGGCGGTCGATCTCGCCCTGCTTGGCGGTGGCGCCCTGACCCGATTCGGCCTGAAGTCGGAAGCGGTCGCGCTCGGCCTCGGCGCCGAGCAGGGTGTTGCGCAGGGACGAGGCGGTGGCCTCCTGCGCCTTGCGGGTCGAGCGCTCCAGGGCAAGGAGGTCCGTGAGGTCGGCGATCTGGCGGTTGAGACGGGTCAGCACCGAATCGCGGCCGGTGATCTCCTGCGACAGGAAGAACTGACCGACGACGAAGATGGTCAGCAGGAACACGACGGCCAGCAACAGGGTGGCGAGGGCGTCGACGTAGCCCGGCCAGACGTTGAGGGAGCGGTCGCGCCGGGCGCGGAGCGAGGCCATCTCAGGTGCGCTCGCGCCCGAGGCGGTCGAGCACCTGCTTCAGTTCGCCCTCGCGCTTGGCCTGGGCCTCGACCCAGTCGCGGATCATCTGCTGCTCCGCCCTCATGTGCTGGACGAGCCCCTGAATGCCCTCCGCGAGGTTGGTCATCGCCTGCGTCGCGACCCGGCCGTTGGCGCCTTCGGCCACCACGGCGGTGAGGCGGTCCACGGCCTCCTGCAAGTCGCGGGCGGAGGCCGGCTCCTGGACCCTCGCCGGGGCCGCCGCGACGGTCTCGCCGGACATGAGCCAGTCCTCGAGTTCGTTGTGGAAGCGGGCATGGGCCTGCCCGGCCTGAAGGTCGAGGAAGCCGGTGACCAGCGAACTGGCGAGGCCGAACAGGGAGGCGGAGAAAGCCAGACCGATGCCCGAAAGCGGCACGGCCAGCCCGTTCTTGAGTTCGTCGAACATCGCCGCCGCTTCGCCGCCGCCGCGCATGGTCTTGATGACCGAGCCGACGGCGCTCAGCGTATCGATGAGGCCCCAGAACGTGCCGAGGAGGCCGAGGAGGATGAGGAGGCCGGCGACGTAGCGCAGGATTTCGCGGCCCTCATCGAGGCGGGCCGCCACGGTGTCGAGGAAGGCGCGGGTGCCCGGAAGCGTGATTCCCTCCCGCCGGGCGGCGAGGGCCGGGGCCAGGGGCGCCATCAGGGACGGCGTTTTCGCGGGCGTCTCGCCGGCCGCCACGGCGTTGACGTAGCCGACTTCCCGATAGAGCCGGAACACCTGCCCGAAGGCGAGCAGGACGGCAATGAGGAGCACGCCGAGGATCAGGCCGTTCAGGCCCGGATTGGCGAGGAAGGCCGGGGTGATCTGCCGGAACAGCACGAAGGCGAGGAAGCCAACGAGGATGAGGAACACCAGCATCCGCACGAGGTAGATGCCGGGCCGGGCGAGCGTCATGGTCGCGGGAGGGATCGCCATCGGCTCGGACACTCTCGACGCAAGGGCTGAACGACCCGCTCCACCGAGCGGTCACCGGGGCGAACTTGGCCGCACATTGGCCGCAGCCTCGCCCTCGATCAAGCCGCCTCCGCGCTCATCGCCGCGGAAGCGGGGCTAATCCCACCCGCGCGGCCAGGTTTCCTCCAGCTGCGGCCCGAGGCGCACGGGCCAGACCCCGGTGGCGAGTCCGGTGCGGTCGTCGGTCTCGACGGCGATCCCGCACAGGGTCCCCTCGCCGTGGGCGGCTTCGAGGCGGGCGCCGGGCGTCTTCTGGAGGAAGCGGCGCAGGGGCTCGTCCTTCTGCATGCCGAGGATCGAATCGTAGTCGCCGCACATGCCGGCATCGGAGAGATACGCGGTGCCGCCGGGCAGGATGCGGTGATCGGCCGTCGGCGTGTGGGTGTGGGTGCCGACCACGAGGCTGGCACGGCCGTCGAGGAAGTAGCCGAAGGCCTGCTTCTCGCTCGTCGCCTCGGCATGGACGTCGACGATGACGGCATCGGCGACCTCGCCGAGGGGACACGCCGTCAATTCGCGCTCCGCCGCCGCGAACGGGTCGTCGAGGGCATCCATGTAGATGCGCCCCATGACGTTGAGGACGAGGACGCGGGCGCCCTTGGCCGTCTCGACCACGGTGGCGCCGCGTCCCGGCGTGCCGGGCGGGTAGTTCGCCGGGCGCACGAGTCGCGACTGCCGGGCGATGAAGACCAGGGCCTCGCGCTGGTCGAAGGAGTGGTTGCCGAGAGTCACGGCATCGGCGCCGGCCTGCAGGAGTTCGTCGCAGATGGCTTCCGTGATGCCGAAGCCCCCGGCGGCGTTCTCGCCGTTGATGACGACGCAATCGAGGCGCCAGCGCTCCCGGAGTTTCGGCAGACGGTCCGTGATCACGTGGCGGCCGGGCCGGCCGACCACGTCGCCGAGGAAGAGAAGACGCATCGCGGGTTCGTCAGGCTCGTGTCAGCGGGACCGGGCCCGCTTCGGTGATGAGATGGTCGAGGGGCTGGTCGTGGGCCTCGGCCGGGACCTCGGCCACGGCTTGGACCGAGAAGGCGACACCGATGGTCAGCACCGGCCTGTTCTGCGAGAGACGCGCGATGGCCTGATCGTAGTAGCCGCGTCCGTAGCCGATGCGGTGGCCGCGCGCATCGTAGGCGGCAAGCGGCACGATGAGGGCGGTGGGGTCGAGGGGCGGCAGGGTGTCGTCGGGCTCGCTCAGGCCGAAACCGCCGCGCACCAGAGCCTCGCCCGCACGCCACTCACGGAACACGAGGCCGCCCGGCGTCACCTTCGGCAGGGCCACGCGCTGGCCGCGGGCGAACAGGCCCTCGATGAGGGGCCGGGGATCGACCTCGCTGCGGATCGGCCAGAAGGCACCGACGACGGGCGCCTCGGCGAGGGCCGCGATATCCATCACCGCCTCGGCGATGGCGAGCGCACCCGCCCGTCGCGCCTCGGGATCGAGGGCATCGCGCCGCCCGAGGGCGGCTTGGCGGAGGGACGCTTTCAGGGAAGCGGTGGAGTGCGAGTGCGGAGCCACATGAGCCGTTGGAGTGTCGATCCCGGGAAACCTACAGTGTAGGTGGGCGCCGTGTTGGCCGAGTCCAGGGACAGGGCCAGGGACAGCTCCCTGGGGAGTCGATAAGGCCCCGGGGAAAGTTCTCCTGACGAACGCGGCAGCCCCGCCAGACGTATGTAGCGTCGGCTCATGGCCCGCGCCAGAGGGGCTTCGTCGCTAGCCAGAAGAAAGCGTCTTCGTCAGCCGCTCGATCCGCTCGGCGCAGCGGCCGAGGCCCGCGGCGAGACGGGATTCCTCCGCAGCGCGGGTCGCATCGGCCGCATCGACCCGTTCGCGCAGGGTTGCGGTCTCGGTCTCCAGGGCGGACAGCCGGCGCCGGGTCTCGTCGAGTTCGTCGGCCTGGAGCAGGGCGGCCATGACATGAAGGCGCATGTCGCCGATCTCGCCGAAGGACGTCCGAAGTTCCGCGATCCGTCCGGCGAGTTCCGTGGCGAGGGCGGTGAGGTGCGGCTCCTCGCCTTCCGCGCAGGCCATCCGGTAGTTCTTGCCGTCGATGGTGACGTTGATCTGGGGCATCGGGCTATGGGGCTAGCGCAACGGCGTGGAGGGGGCGAGCACGCCCTCGACGGCGGCGATGGCCCGGCCGAGGCGGCGGCCGACATCGTCGGAGGCCGCCTCCACCGCCGCGAGGCGGGCACTGGCGGCATCGAGTTCGGCGGCCAGACGCGCCCGGTCCTCGCCCATGATGGCGAGTTCCGTCTCGAGGTCGCTCGGATCGCGCTCGGCTTCGAAACGCTGCCCGACCGCTGCCTCGAGGCGCGTCAGGGCCGTGTCGAGCCGCGACAGGGCGTCGTCGATGGCCTCACTCACGAAAAGCGTCTCCCCCAATGGGTCCGTGCCGGCGCGGACCCGTCTCGATACCATGACGTGCGTTGCCGAGCCCAGGCGCCGGCCCGTTCGAAACCGGTGACAAACCGGGCGGAACGCCTGTGCGGAGACGGGATGTCCGTGCGGCGCGACCTTTGCCCGGCTCAGTCCCGCATGCTAGAGACCGGCCGCTCGCCAAACCGGATACAGCATTCCGTGACGCATTCAGGCCCCATCCAGGCCCTCGCGCGTATCGACCGGTCCCCGGACGATCCCGAATGGCCGGATGGCGACCGCAATTCATCGCGCGTTCAATCTGGATCGGGACAGAGCGGGCGATCAATCGAGGCTCACCGCTTCGATCTCCATGCTGGAGGGTGCCGCAGGGGCGGCCCCCGTTTAACGGAAGGGTTCACGCCGTGTCGGTGAAGGTAGCCATCAACGGGTTCGGACGTATCGGCCGCAACATCCTGCGCGCCATCCACGAGTCCGGCCGCAAGGACATCGAGGTGGTGGCCATCAACGATCTCGGCCCCGTCGAGACCAACGCCCACCTCCTGCGCTTCGATTCGATCCATGGCCGCTTCAACGCCAAGGTCGAGGTGGACGGCGAGTTCATCGTCGTCGACGGAAGCCGCATCCGGGTCACGGCCGTGCGCAACCCGGCCGAGCTGCCGCACCGCGAACTTGGCGTCGACATCGCCCTGGAATGCACCGGCATCTTCACCTCGAAGGACAAGGCCAAGGCCCACCTCGACGCCGGCGCCAAGCGCGTGATCGTCTCGGCACCGGCCGACGGCGCCGACCTCACCGTGGTCTACGGCATCAACCACCAGGCGCTCACCGCCGAACACCTCGTAATCTCCAACGCCTCGTGCACCACGAACTGCCTCGTGCCGGTCGCCAAGGTGCTCAACGATCTCATCGGGATCGAGCGCGGCTTCATGACCACGATCCATTCCTACACCAACGACCAGCCGTCCCTCGACCAGATGCACAAGGACCTCTACCGGGCCCGTGCCGCGGCCTTGTCGATGATCCCGACCTCCACGGGTGCGGCCAAGGCCGTGGGCCTCGTGCTGCCGGAGCTGAAGGGCAAGCTCGACGGCACCTCGATCCGCGTGCCGACCCCCAACGTCTCGGCCGTGGACCTCGTGTTCACCGCCAAGCGCGCCACCAGCGTGGACGAGATCAACGGCGCCATCCGGGCGGCTGCCGACGGGCCGCTCAAGGGCGTGCTCGCCTACACGGACCAGCCCAACGTCTCCATCGATTTCAACCACGACCCGCACTCGTCCACCTTCCACCTCGACCAGACCAAGGTGATGGACGGCACGTTCGTCCGCATCCTCGCCTGGTACGACAACGAGTGGGGCTTCTCGAACCGCATGGCTGATACCGCCGTCGCCATGGGCAAGCTGCTCTGATCCGTCCCGCCTGACGGACATCCACTCTCCACGAAGACACTGGTGTGCCTGAGATGACAGAGACCTCCCCCACCGGACGCGACTTCATTCCAGGCACGCCCGCGGCGCCGGAGCCGGCAAACCCGCCGGTTCCGGCGCAGGCGGCCGCGCCCGTGGTCGTCGGCAAGGCCGGGTCCCTGCCCGCGCAGGCCTCGGCTCCGGGCGGCGATCAGCTCGCCCGCATCGAGGACAAGTGCGCGCGCATCGAGGACAAGTACGCCCGCTCCGAGGCCCTGCTCTCCCGCGTCGAGGAGAAGATCGAGAGCGCCGCGTCCCGCATGAACGAGGCCGCGCGCCAGACCGACCTGGCGGCCCTGCGCAGCGAAGTCCGCGCCATCGCCGACCGCACCCGTGGCCTGCCTGGCTCCGGCGCCCTGGTGCTCACGGCGATCATCACCGCCGTGCTGACGGTGGCGCTCACCATCGCCGCCCAGCGCTTCCACCTCGACGCGCTGATCCCGCAGCGCTGATCCGCCAGACCTGCCCCGAGACGCCCAGGCCCCGATGACCGCTTTCCGTACCCTCGACGATGCCGGTGCCCTCAACGGCAGGCGCGTGCTCCTGCGCGTGGACGTCAACGTGCCCATGGAAGCCGGCCGCGTCACCGACGCGACCCGCATCGCGCGCATCGTCCCGACGATCCGCGAGATCGTCGGCAAGGGTGGACGCGTGGTGCTGCTGGCGCATTTCGGCCGGCCCAAGGGCAAGCCGGTGGCGAGCGAATCCCTGCAGCCCGTCGTCGCCACCATCGCCGAGCATCTCGGCCGCCCGGTGGCCTTCGCCGAGGATTGCGTCGGTCCCGCCGCCGCCGTCGCCGTGGCCGCCCTCAAGGACGGCGACGTGCTCCTCCTCGAGAACACCCGCTTCCATGTCGGCGAGGAAAAGAACGACCCGGCCTTCACCGCCGAACTCGCGGCCAACGGCGATCTCTACGTCAACGAGGCGTTCTCGGCCGCGCACCGGGCGCACGCCTCGACGGAGGGCCTCGCCCACGTGCTTCCGGCCTATGCCGGACGCCTGATGCAGGCGGAACTCGACGCCTTGACCAAGGGCCTCGAGGTGCCGACGCGCCCGGTCATCGCCCTGGTGGGTGGCGCCAAGGTCTCGTCCAAGATCGACCTGCTCCAGAATCTCGTCGCCAAAGTCGACATGCTCGTCATCGGCGGCGGCATGGCCAACACCTTCCTGCACGCGCAGGGGTTCGGCGTCGGAAAGTCCCTCTGCGAGAAGGACCTGGCCGAGACGGCCCTTCGCATCGTCGAGGCCGCGAAGGCCGCCAAGTGCCGGATCATCCTGCCGGTGGATGCCGTCGTGGCGTCCGAGTTCAAGGCCAACGCGGCCCACGAGACCGTCTCCGTCGAGTCCGTGCCCGAGACCGGCATGATCCTCGATGCCGGCCCCGCCACCGTGGCCGAGATCAACGCGGCCATCGACACGGCCGCGACCCTGGTGTGGAACGGACCGCTCGGCGCCTTCGAGCTCACGCCCTTCGATGCCGCCACCGTGGCGGCGGCGCAGCACGCGGCGGAGCGGACGACGGCCGGACAGCTGGTCTCCGTGGCCGGCGGCGGCGACACCGTCGCGGCCCTCAACCATGCGGGCGTCGGCGAGACGTTCTCGTACGTCTCCACCGCCGGCGGCGCCTTCCTCGAATGGCTCGAAGGCAAGGCACTGCCCGGCGTCGAGGCCCTGCGCGCCAAGGTCTGAGGCGGGAGGCGAGGCTCGGCTTTCGGCGATCGGACCCGGCCTGACAGCCGTTATCCCAGGGGAACGGCCGCGACGCGGACGCCCGATGCGGATCGCAGTTGCAGTCGGTTCGTTCTGGCTTGAGAAGACGGACGACTTTCGAAGGACTGCGCCAACCCGGCGCGTTTGCGTGACCTGCCCCGGCGGCGGTTGAAATCGAGGAGAAACCCATGGCCCGCATCACCCTGAGGCAGCTCCTCGATCACGCCGCAGAGCACGAGTACGGCGTCCCGGCGTTCAACCTGAACAATATGGAGCAGGGGCTCGCCATCATGGCAGCGGCCGACGCCACCGATTCGCCGGTGATCCTCCAGGCGAGCAAGGGCGCGCGCGCCTACGCCAATGACATCGTCCTCGCCAAGCTCATCGACGGCCTCGTGGAGGTCTACCCCCACATCCCCGTCTGCATGCACCTCGACCACGGCAGCGACGAGGCCACCTGCGCCACGGCGATCCAGTACGGCTTCACCTCGGTGATGATGGACGGGTCCCTCAAGGCCGACGGCAAGACCCCGGCCGACTACGCCTACAACGTCGAGATCACCCGCAACGTCACCAAGATGGCCCATTGGGCCGGCGTCTCGGTGGAGGGCGAGCTCGGCGTACTCGGCTCCCTGGAGAGCGGCGAGGGCGAGGCCGAGGACGGCCACGGCGCCGAGGGCGTGCTCTCCCACGACCAGCTCCTGACCGACCCCGACGAGGCGGTGAAGTTCGTCGAGGCCACCAAGGTCGATGCGCTGGCCGTCGCCATGGGCACGAGCCACGGCGCCTACAAGTTCACCCGGAAGCCCGATGGCGAGGTGCTCGCCATGAACGTCATCGAGGAGATCCACCGCCGCCTGCCCACGACCCACCTCGTGATGCACGGCTCCTCGTCGGTGCCGCAGGATCTCCAGGACATCATCAACCAGTATGGCGGGCAGATGAAGCCGACCTGGGGCGTGCCGGTGGAGGAGATCCAGCGCGGCATCAAGCACGGTGTGCGCAAGATCAACATCGATACCGACAACCGCATGGCGATGACCGGGCAGATCCGGAAGATCCTGGCCGAGAACAAGGCCGAGTTCGATCCGCGCAAGTACCTCAAGCCCGCCATGGAAGCGATGACCAAGCTCTGTCGCCAGCGCTTCGAGGAGTTCGGCACCGCCGGCCAGGGCTCGAAGATTCGCCCGGTCTCGGTAGCCAGCATGGCCAAGCGCTATGCCAACGGCTCCCTCGATCCGAAGATCGGCGCGGCGCGCTGAGCGCCCGGGTCTTTCGCAAGGAACCCCATGTCCAACGCGCGCACCCGACTCGCCCTGCTCACCCCGCACCGGGTCGAGGCCGGGGACGCCGACGCCTTGGCGACGGCCCTCGCCGCGGCGTGCGCGGCGGGTGACGTCGCCGCCGTGATCCTGCGCCTCGCGCCGGCCGACGAGCGCAGCCTTGTCAACCTCGTCAAGCGCCTGGCCCCGGCCGCGCAGGGCACCGGGGCCGCATTGGTGGTGGCCTGCACCGGGTTCGCGGGCGACCTCGTCAGCGTCTCGGCCCGGGGCGGAGCCGACGGCGTCCATCTCGACAAGCCCAGGGACGGGGCCCTCGCCGAGCTGCGCGGGCGCCTCGACGACGGCCGCATCCTCGGGGCCGGCGGCCATGAGCAGAAGCATGCGGCCATGGAAGCCGGCGAGGCCGGTGTCGACTACGTCATGTTCGGCGGGCTCTACGCCGACGGGATCGCGCCGGAGGCCGCCACGGTCCTCGACCGGGCGACGTGGTGGACGGAGATCTTCGAGACGCCTTGCATCGCCGTGGCCCACGACCGGAGCGAGGTCGCCGCCCTCGTGGCGACGGGCGCGGAGTTCCTGGGCCTCGAAAGCGCCCTGTGGATGGGCGACGGCGCCGACTTGGCGTCGATCCAGGCCATGATCACGGCGGCGGAGACGGCTTCGTGAGGGGTGCGCGCCGTCTGATCGCGGGACTCCTCTCCCTCGCCGGCACCTCGGTCACGGACGCTGCCCCGGTGGATCCGCCCCGGCCGGCGACGGCCATCGCCCCGGCGGCCGACGGCCAGGCGCCCCTGCCGAAGACGGCGACGAAAGAGGTGTTCACCGCGCCCCTCAAGGAGTTGCCGACCCCCTACACCCCCGGAGTGATGGGGACGAACCCTCCGACCACCAACAAGGAAACCGACGTCGCGTTCGGTGCCTATCAGCGCGGCCAGTACACCACCGCCTTTCGCGAGGCGACGAAGCGGCTTTCCGCCAACGCCAAGGACGCGGCGGCGATGACGCTCCTCGGCGAGCTCTACAACCAGGGCCTCGGCATCAGGCAGGACCCGGTGAAGGCCGCGGAGTGGTACCGTCTCGCGGCGGCGCAGGGCGATGTCCATGCGATGGCGTCCCTGGGCCTCATGTCCATTGATGGGCGCGGCGGCGCGAAGGACCTCAAAGCCGGTCGGCGCTGGCTCGAACAGGCCTCCGACAAGGGCGACGCCACCGCCTCCTACAATCTCGCGCTGATCCTGCTGGGTTCCGGGACCGAGGCCGATCAGGCCAGGGCCGCCACCCTGTTCCAGAAGGCCGCCAGCGGCGAGATCGGCGCGGCCCAGCACGACCTCGGCGTGCTCTACCTCCAGGGACGCGGCGTGGCGAAGGACCCGGCTCGGGCCGCTGAGCTGTTCCGCCGGGCGGCCGACAACGGCGACCTCGCCGGTGAAGTCGAGTTCGCCATCCTGCTGTTCAACGGGACCGGCATCGCCAAGGACGAGGGCCGCGCCGCGCGCTACTTCCTCCACGCGGCCTCGCGCGGCAACGCCATCGCGCAGAACCGCGTCGCCCGCCTCTACGCCGCCGGGCGGGGCCTGCTGAAGAACCCCGTAGAGGCGGCGGCCTGGAATCTCGCCGCCGCGGCGCAGGGACTCTCGGATGCCTGGCTCGACCAGACCCTGACGGGTCTCTCCCCCGAGGAACGCACCCGCGCCGAGCAGATGGCCTCCGAGCGGGCCAACGTGAAGTAGGCGACCGGCGAAGGTCGGACCCGTGCTCCCCCGGGGATGAGGCCGGCGCCAAACGTGCTATGGCCCCACACACTGTCGTCTCCGACGTTCTTTGAATCGACCCGGACCCTTCAAGCGATGATCAGCTCACCCCTCATGACCGTCATGGTCGATGCCGTCCGCAAGGCCGCCCGCGGCCTCAAGCGCGACTACGGCGAGATCGAGAACCTCCAGGTCTCCCGCAAAGGTCCGGGCAACTTCGTCTCGGCCGCCGACCGCAAGGCCGAAGAGGTGCTGCGCGACGCCCTGATGAAGGCGCGGCCCGGCTACGGACTGGTGCTGGAGGAGTCCGGCATCGTCGAGGGCGCCGACAAGAGCCACACTTGGCACGTCGATCCGCTGGACGGCACCACCAACTTCCTCCACGGCATCCCGCACTTCGCGATTTCCGTCGGCCTCGAGCGCGAGGGCCAGATCGTCGCCGGCGTGATCTACGATCCGGCCAAGGACGAGCTGTTCGTGGCCGAGCGCGGCAAGGGCGCCTATCTCAACAACCGCCGCCTGCGCGTGTCGGGCCGCGACGAGATGGCCGATGCCCTCGTGGCTTACGGCTCGCCCTATCTCGGGCGCGGCGACCATCCCAAGCTCCTGCGCGAGGTCGCGGCCGTGATGGCGGTGACGGGCGGCATCCGCCGCTTCGGATCGGCGGCCCTGGACCTCGCCTACGTCGCCTGCGGCCGCTCCGACCTGTACTGGGAACGCGACCTCCAGACCTGGGACATCGCGGCCGGCATCATCATGGTGCGCGAGGCCGGCGGCTTCGTCTCCAGCGCCGATGGCGGTGCCGAGCCCCTCGCCGCCCGCTCCGTGGCGGCCGGCAACGAGAACCTGCACGGCGAGCTCGTGAAGCTCCTGCGCCGCGCCAACGCCTGATCCACCCACTCCCCTCATCCGAACCCGACGAAGGCCACCGCCATGGATTCCCGTCGCCACATCGCGCTGAAGGATTCGATCCGCTCGATTCCCGACTACCCGAAGCCCGGCATCGTGTTTCGCGACATCACCACCCTGCTCAGCGACCCGCGCGCCTTCCGGCGGGCGGTGGATGCCCTGGTGCATCCGTTCGCGGGTGGACGGATCGATCAGGTCGCCGGCATCGAGGCGCGCGGCTTCATCCTCGGCGGCGCCGTGGCGCACCAGCTCTCGTCGGGCTTCGTGCCGATCCGCAAGAAGGGCAAGCTGCCCCACAAGACCGTATCGATCGCCTACGCGCTCGAATACGGAACCGACGAGATGGAAATCCACGTCGATGCCATCAAGCCGGGCGACCGGGTTCTGCTGGTCGACGACCTCATCGCCACGGGTGGCACGGCCTGCGCGGCGGTGAACCTGCTCCGCCAGATCGGCGCCGAGGTGGTGGCGGCGTGCTTCGTCATCGACCTGCCGGAGATCGGCGGCGCGCAGAAGCTGCGGGAATTGGATGTCCCGGTGCGGACCCTGATGGAATTCGACGGGCACTGAGAGGGCGACGCTTCCTTCTCCCCCCTGCGGGAGAAGGTGGCCCGCGCATGCGGGCCGGCTGAGGGGAGCTGCGTATTCGAAGAAGGCGCCGCCCCTCTCCCGGTCGCTCCGCGACCACCCCCCCCCCCCCCCCCCGCGAACAGGCCGCGCCCGTCGGTCCCGCCGACCAGATCCTCCACGAAGTTCTCCGGGTGGGGCATCAGCCCGAGCACGTTGAGCTTTTCGGAGTAGATGCCCGCGATGGAGTTGAGCGAGCCGTTGCGGTTGGCGTCGACGGTCAGTGCGCCCGACGCGTCGCAGTAGCGGAACGCCACGCGGCCATCGCCTTCGAGGCGCGCGACGGTGTCGGCGTCCGCGAAGTAGTTGCCCTCGCCGTGCGCCACGCAGACGTCGATGACCTGCTTCTCGGCGTAGGCGGTGGTGAATCGGGTGTCGGCCCGCTCGACCCGCAGGAGCTGCCGGTGGCAGATGAAGCGGCGGTCGACGTTGCGCATGAGCACGCCGGGCAACAGGCCGGATTCGCACAGGATCTGGAAGCCGTTGCAGATGCCGAGCACGAGGCCGCCGCGGGCCGCGTGTGCCCGCACCGCATCCATGGCCGCCGCGCGCCCGGCGATGGCGCCGCAGCGGAGATAGTCGCCATAGGAGAAGCCGCCCGGCAGGACGGCGAGGTCGGTGCCCGCCGGCAGCTCGGAGTCGGCGTGCCAGACCTTGACCACCTCGGCCCCGGCCTGGGTGAGCGCCCGGGCCACGTCCGCGTCGCGGTTCGAACCCGGGAAGACGACGATGGCGGCGCGCATCAGGCGATCTCGATCGCGTAGTTCTCGACGACGGTGTTGGCGAGCAGTTTTTCGCACGCGGCCTTGAGGGTCGCCTCGGCCGCCGCGCGGTCGTCGCCCGCGATCTCGACATCGAAGACCTTGCCCTGGCGCACGCCATCGACGCCGGACAGGCCGAACGACGTGAGCGCCGCCTCGATCGCCTTGCCCTGCGGATCGAGCACGCCGGTCTTCAGGGTGACGATGATGCGTGCTTTCATGGGGTCGGACTCGGCTGCGCGTGGCGGGGCGCCCCCGCGATAATCGGGAAACGTCGCCCTGGCAACGCGGACCAGCCGCCGTCAGCGGCGCGGCGTGGCCGGTGCGGCGCGCAGGGGCTCGATGCTGACGGCCCGGCGCCACAGCTGCAGCATCACCCAGGCGGCGAACAGGCTGAACACCGCCATCAGCACGTGGCCGACGGTGTCGCCGAGCTCGAAGATGCCGGCGAGGGCCCAGCCGGCCGCGATGGCCACGGCGAAGACTTCCGTGCCCACGAGCACCATCATGCTGACGATCGTGACGAGGTTGCGCGTGTTCACTGGCGTAGCGTCCCAACTTTCGTTCCGTCTCCGCGGGGCCTTGCCCGCGGGCGGTCAGGCGAAGTAGCGCGATCCGGCCGGACCGCGCAACTTCGCCTTGCCTCGGTGTCAGCGCGGGGCGCGCTTGGCCAGGATGCGCTGCAGCGTCCTGCGGTGCATGTTGAGGCGCCGTGCCGTCTCGGACACGTTGCGGCTGCACAGCTCGTAGACCCGCTGGATGTGCTCCCAGCGTACGCGGTCGGCCGACATCGGATTCTCCGGCGGATCGGCGCGCTCGCCTGGCTGGGCCATGAGGGTGCCATGGATCTCGTCGGCATCCGCGGGCTTGGCGAGGTAGTCGAACGCACCGAGCTTCACCGCCGTCACCGCCGTGGCGATGTTGCCGTAGCCCGTGAGGATGACGCCGCGCGCCTCAGGACGGCGCTCCTTCAGGCGGGCGATGACGTCGAGGCCGTTGCCATCGGCGAGACGCATGTCGATGACGGCGAAGGCGGGTGCCCGCGCATCCACCATGGAGACACCCTCGGCCACGCTCTCGGCGACGTGGACCTCGTAGCCCCGCATCTCCATGGCCCGGGCCAGACGCGTCGAGAACGGCTTGTCGTCGTCGACGATGAGAAGGCTGCGATCGGTGAAGGCGGCCAGGGGATCGTTGTCGCCAAGTGGAATGATGTCGGCGCCGGGCGCCGTCGTACCGGTCTGCGTCAACATACGACGCGTCTCCCATGGTTTCAGTGAATGTCAGGTCGTGGGCAAGTCTTCACGAACTCATATAGGTATCGGAGCGGTCTTGAGCAGGGGTGGCCAGGTCCCCATTCTGCGCATGACGGGCCACGGCGATGCCGCGCTCGAACACGTGGCGGGCCCAGGACACCCGGACCACGGCGCCCGTCGCGACGGGGTCCGGCGCGTTGGACAGGGTGAGCTGGGCACCGGAGCGCTCGATGAGCGTCTTGGCGATGAACAGGCCGAGCCCGAGGCCGGCCCCGGTGCTGTCGCCCATCCGTCCGCGGTCGGTTCCCCGGGTGGTGACGTAGGGCTCGCCCGCGCGCAGCAGAACCTCGCCGGAGAAGCCGGGGCCGTCGTCGCGCATCTCGAGCCAGACCTGCTCGTAGGTCCAGCGTGCCTCGATGATCACGCGGGTCTTCGCGAAATCGACGGCGTTGTCGACGATGTTGGCGAGCCCGAACAGGACGCCCGGGTTGCGCCGGTACGAGGGTTCCGGCCCCTCCCCCCGGCTGGTGACGTCGAGGATGATGCCCATGGCCCGCTGGGGCGCCACCAGTTCCTCGACGAGGTGGCTGAGGCTCACGGTCTGGAGGAAGCCGCCGCCGTCGCCGTCGAGGGAGGTGAGCTTCGACAGGATGCCGCGACAGCGGTCGACCTGATCGCGCAGGAGGGCCAGATCCTCGCGCACCCCGGGCGACGCCGTCGGGGCGAGCTGCCGACTGAGTTCCTTGGTCACCACCATGATGGTGCCGAGGGGCGTCCCGAGTTCGTGGGCCGCCGCCGCCGCCAGACCGTCGAGCTGGGACAGGTGCTGCTCGCGGGCGAGCACGAGTTCGGTGGCCGCCAGGGCCTGCGCGAGGAGACGGGTCTCCTCTGCGACCTTCCAGGCGTAGACCCCGGTGAAGGCCGTGCCGAGGAGGATCGCGGTCCACACCCCCGAAATGTAGAGGAACGGCAGTTCGAGGCGCCCGTCGGCGAACCACGGCAGGGGCCTGTGGATGAGGGCCAGCAGGGTCGCGAGTCCGATGGCGAGCAGGCCAAGCGCCAGGGTCCGCTCCGGCGGCAGGGCGGTGGCCGAGATCAGCACGGGGGCAAGGAACAGGAGCGAGAAGGGGTTCTGCAGGCCACCCGTGAGGAACAGCAGGGCGGCGAGCTGGACGATGTCGAAGGCGAGCAGCAGGGCCGCCGAATCGTCGCTGAGCCGGTAGCTCGCCGGGAAGCGGATGCGCAGGGCGAGGTTCAACCAGGACGATGCGGCGATGACGAGGAAGCACCAGCCGAACGGCAGGGGCAGGCCGAGGCCGAACTGCGCCCCGACCACGGCCGCGCTCTGCCCCGTGATCGCGAGCCAGCGCAGGCGGACGAAGGTGTCGAGCCGCAGGTGCCGGGCGTCGCGCGCGAAGCCGTTGGTGCTCATGTCCATCATGTCACAGCAACGATAGGGCTCGGCGACGCCACGTCCATCCCCATCGCGCGCAATAGATTTGTCCACGAAACATCGCTTCCGTACGGATTTGTCCGCGAGTGCAGGCCGGGATGGGGAAAGAACCTGTCGCGTCTCCCCCGTGAGCGCGAAAGCACCGGAAAGGGAAGTTCGAGGACTTGTCGCCGCAGGCTTCGCCCTAAGTCGATGACAGGCCCGGGCCGAACGGCCGGGCCCGATGCGCGTGCGCCCCCTGGACGTGGCCGCCGCCGTGGAACGAGGGGGAGGCAACCGTGAACCTGTCCTACTACTGGTATGAGACGGCGCGCATCATGACGACGCCGGCGCGGGTGGCCGCCGACATGGTCAAGCACAGCCTCCAGAATCCGGCCAATCCCCTGTCCTACGGACCCTACGCGCGCAGCATGGCGGCGGCCTGCGAGATGTTCGAGCGGATGACCCGGCGCTACGCCAAGCCGAGCTTCGGGTTCACTGGCACCCGGATCGACGGCCACAGCGTTCCGGTGAGCGACCGGGTCGTCTGGGAGCGCCCGTTCTGCCGGGCCGTCACCTTCGACCGGGGCTTCGTCCAGGCGCCGAGGGCGCCGCAGCCCAAGCTTCTGATCGTGGCGCCCATGTCCGGGCACTACGCCACCCTCCTGCGCGGGACCGTGGAGGCGATGCTGCCGGAGCATCAGGTCTTCATCACCGACTGGACCGATGCCCGCATGGTGCCGCTCGGGGCCGGGCGCTTCGACCTCGACACCTACATCGACTATCTCATCGACCTGTTCGCGGAGCTCGGTCCGGACCTGCACGTCATGGCCGTGTGCCAGCCGGCGGTGCCGGTTCTCGCCGCCATCGCCGTGATGGAGGCACGGGGGCATCCCACCGTCCCGGCCTCCATGACCCTCATGGGCGGCCCCATCGACACGCGGCGCTCGCCGACGGCCGTGAACTGCCTCGCCCAGGAGCGCGGCACCACGTGGTTCGAACGCAACTGCATCACCACCGTGCCCGCGGGCTATCCGGGGGCGTGGCGCAGCGTCTACCCGGGCTTCTTCCAGCTCTCGGGCTTCATGGCGATGAACCTCGACCGGCACGTCAACGCCCACGCGGAGATGTTCGACCACCTCGTCACCGGGGACGGCGACTCGGCCGAGAAGCACCGGGACTTCTACGACGAGTACCTCGCGGTGATGGACCTGACGGCGGAGTTCTACCTGCAGACGGTCAAGACGGTGTTCGTCGACCACGCCCTGCCGAAGGGCACGATGATGCATGCCGGGACGCGCGTCGATCTCGGGGCGATCCGCACCTGCGCCATCCTGGCCATCGAGGGCGAAAACGACGACATCTCCGGCGTCGGACAGACGCAGGCGGCCCTAGAGCTCACGCCGAACCTCGCCCCCGAGCGCAAGGCCTATCACCTGCAGAAGGGAGTCGGGCATTACGGGGTGTTCAACGGCTCGCGCTATCGGACGGTGATCGCGCCGCGCATCGCCGAATTCATCCGCGCCATGCAGGCCCGGCCCGCCATCGCGCACGACCCCGCGGCCTGAGCACCCCCAGCAAATCCGCTCGCGCCGATGGCGGCGCGGCGGACACGCCGCTAAGCTGTCCCCATGCGGTTAGCTTTGCTGCGCGGGCCGGACCCGGATCACCTCGATGTCGTCCACGAAGGCGAGACGTTCCGCGTCGCCCTGCGGCGGCGGCCCACGGCGCGGCGGCTGACCCTGCGGGTGTCGAGCGCCACCGGCGAGGTGGTGATGACCCTGCCGGCCCGGACCTCCCTGGCGGTGGCACGGACATTCGCCATCGGCCATGGCGGCTGGATCGCCATGCGGCTGGCGCGGCTGCCGGAGCGCGTCGCCTTCGAGGCCGGGGCGATCCTGCCCCTGCGCGGCGTACCCCACCGGATCGCCCATCGCGCCGGTACCGGTGGCCTCACGCGGGTGGAGCCGAGCCCGGACGGTCCTTCGATTTCCGTGGCATGCGAGGCGCCGCACATCGCCCGGCGGATCGGCGACTTCCTCGAACGGGAGGCGCGCCGCGACCTGACGGCGGCGGTGAAGACCTATGCGGCCGCCATCGGCCGGACCCCGACGCGGATCACCGTGCGCGACACCCGCAGCCGCTGGGGCTCCTGCACGGCGCAGGGCGCCCTGAACTTCTCGTGGCGCTTGATCCTGGCCCCGCCCGTGGTGCTCGACTACCTCGTCGCCCACGAGATGGCGCACCTCCGGGAGATGAACCACTCGCACCGATTCTGGGACCTCGTCGGCTCCATCTGCCCCAACGTCGACGAGGCGGAACGCTGGCTCAAGCGCAACGGGTCGAGCCTCCACCGCTACGGCTGAACCGGGGACTCAGCCCTTGACGCGCAGGACGCGGCGGCGCGCGCCGGGCTCCTCCGGCCAGGTCGGACGGGCATCGACTTCGCCCGGATGAAGCGTGCGCGGCGCGACGTTGTCGCAAACCTCTCGCTGACGCAGAATCACCGGCTGTCCGAACTCGTCGCGGCGGCGAATAATGCCGCCCTCGTGGCAGAACCCGGCGAGTTCGGCCGAAGAACCGCTTCGGCGTCCGCCCGGCATGCGGGCGATGGGCCGGTGCTCGACGACGAGGGGACCGTCGCGATTCAGGGACCGCTCGACATAGGTGGTCTCGTCCACGGGGAGCGATCCGGCGCCGGCGGGCGCCAACCCGGCGAGGAGCAGAACGAGGGGAAGGGCGCAGGCTCGCATGGCGTTCGTCCGTGTTGAAGCGTGACCGTCAGGATTAAGGCCTGATTGTGTCGTGCGATAGTCCTTCGGGGGGCATCCGTTCCTCAGGCAGGCTTCGGCCGCACCCGTTAAGAAATCGCTAACCCTGTTGCTCAACGCGGCGGTCCGTCGCCGGATCGAAGCGGGCCGCCACGGCGAGGCGGCGGCCCGATCACACTTTCGTCAGTTCGACAGCAGAATCCCGTCGGCTCGACAGCTCGCTCGCGTCAGTTGAGCAGCAGGCTCGCCGGACGGGACTCGTTCGAGAAGGCATCGCCCACGGCCAGCCCGAGCGGGCCGAGCCGCACCGGTACCGTCTCGCCGTCGTGGATGGTCCCCGACAGGAGCTGCTCGGCCAGACGATCCTGCACCGCCTTCTGGATCACCCGCTTCAGGGGACGCGCACCGTAGGCCGGGTCGTAGCCCTTCTCGGCGAGCCAGTCCCGAGCTTCGGGCGCGACGTCGATGGTGATCTTGCGCTCGTCCAGGAGCTTCTGGAGCCGCCCGAGCTGGATATCGACGATGGCCCCCATTTCAGACCGCTTGAGGCGGTGGAACAGGATGATCTCGTCGATCCGGTTCAGGAATTCCGGCCGGAAGTGGTGGCGCACGACGCCCATCACTTCGTCCCGGACGCCCTCCGTCTCCTCGCCCTCGGCCTGGTTGACGAGGTACTCGGAGCCGAGGTTCGAGGTCATGATGAGCAGCGTGTTGCGGAAATCGACCGTGCGCCCCTGCCCGTCCGTCAGGCGCCCGTCGTCGAGCACCTGCAGGAGGACGTTGAACACGTCCGGATGCGCCTTCTCGACCTCGTCGAACAGCACGACCTGATACGGCCGGCGCCGCACGGCCTCGGTGAGCGCGCCGCCCTCCTCGTAGCCGACATAGCCCGGAGGCGCGCCGATGAGGCGGGCCACCGCGTGCTTCTCCATGTATTCCGACATGTCGATGCGCACCAAGGCGGTGTCGTCGTCGAACAGGAAGCCGGCCAGCGCCTTGGTCAGCTCGGTCTTGCCGACGCCCGTGGGCCCGAGGAACATGAACGAGCCGATGGGCCGGTTCGGGTCCTGCAGGCCGGCGCGCGCCCTGCGCACGGCGGTGGCGACCGCCTCCACCGCCTCGCGCTGGCCGACGACGCGCTTGGCGAGCGCCAATTCCATGGCGAGCAGCTTCTCGCGCTCGCCCTCCAGCATCTTGTCGACGGGCACCCCGGTCCAGCGCGAGACCACCCCGGCGATGTGGGCCGGAGTCACCGCCTCCTCGACCATGCCGTCGCGGCTGACGGCGGATTCAGCCGCGGCCTCGATCTCGGCGAGCTGCTTCTCCAGGCCCGGGACGACGCCGTAGGCGAGTTCGCCGGCACGCTGGTACTGGCCTTGGCGCTGGGCGTTGGCGAGTTCCGTGCGGGCCTCGTCGAGCTTCTTCTTGAGGTCGGCCGCGGCGCCGAGCTTGTCCTTCTCGGCCTTCCAGCGCGAGGTGATGGCCGAGGATTGCTCCTCCAGGTCGGCCAGCTCCTTCTCCAGCCGCACGAGGCGATCGCGGGAGGCGGAATCGGTCTCCTTCTTCAGGGCCTCGCCCTCGATCTTCAGGCGCACGATCTCCCGGTCGATGTTGTCGAGTTCCTCGGGCTTCGAATCCACCTGCATGCGCAGGCGCGAGCCCGCCTCGTCCATGAGGTCGATGGCCTTGTCGGGCAGGAAGCGGTCGGTGATGTAGCGGTTCGACAGGGTGGCGGCGGCCACCAGCGCGGCGTCCTGGATGCGCACGCCGTGGTGCTGCTCGTACTTCTCCTTGATGCCGCGCAGGATCGAGACCGTGTCCTCCACCGTGGGCTCGGACACGAAGACGGGCTGGAAGCGCCGCGCCAGGGCGGCGTCCTTCTCCACGTGCTTGCGATACTCGTCGAGGGTGGTGGCACCGACGCAGTGCAGCTCGCCGCGCGCCAGCGCCGGCTTCAGGAGGTTCGAGGCGTCCATGGCCCCGTCGGCTTTTCCGGCGCCCACGAGGGTGTGCATCTCGTCGATGAACAGGATGATGCCGCCATTCGCCGCCGTCACCTCGGAGAGCACGCCCTTCAGGCGCTCCTCGAACTCGCCACGGTACTTCGCGCCGGCGATGAGCGAGCCCATGTCGAGGGCGAGCAGGCTCTTGTCCTTCAGGCTCTCGGGCACGTCGCCGTCGACGATGCGCAGGGCCAGGCCCTCGACGATGGCGGTCTTGCCGACGCCGGGCTCGCCGATGAGGACGGGGTTGTTCTTGGTGCGCCGGGACAGGACCTGGATGGTGCGGCGGATCTCCTCGTCGCGTCCGATCACCGGATCGAGCTTGCCCTCGCGGGCCGCTTCCGTGAGGTCGCGGGCGTATTTCTTCAGGGCGTCGTAGGCGTTCTCGGCCGTGGCGTTGTCGGCGGTGCGGCCCTTGCGGAGGGCATTGATGGCCCCGTTGAGGGAGGCCGGCGTCGCGCCCGCGGCGGCCAGCGCCTTGCCGGCCTCGCTGTCCTTCTCGACGGCGAGCGCCAGCAGGAGGCGCTCGACGGTGACGTAGGAATCGCCGGCTTTCTCGGCCGCCTTCTCGGCGGTGTCGAACAGGCGCACGAGTTCGCGCGTCGCCTGGGGCTGCGAGGAATTGCCGGACACCTTGGGCTGCTTGGCGAGCCAGGCCTCGACCTGCGCGAGGGCGACGCGGGACTGCCCGCCGGCGCGATCGATGAGCCCGGCGCACAGGCCTTCGGGGTCGTCGAGCAGCACCTTCAGAAGGTGCCCCGGCTGCAATTGTGGATGGCCCTCGCGCATGGCGAGGGTCTGCGCCGACTGGACGAAGCCGCGCGCGCGTTCGGTGTAGATTTCGAAATTCATGCTTGTCGACCCTTTCCGTGTCGGTTCGGTCCCGTCCGCATGATGCGGCACGGCCCTGCCGAGACGTCGTTCCCCGGCTTCTGCCGCGAGAACCTCGGCGCCACCGTGGCCGCCGGTAGCCCGGATGTGGTGTTGTAATTTCGCACCACAAGGGGTCCGACCATGGATGCAGGGGGGCACGTGAGGCGACCGCTTGCACACGCCACGATCGGGGGGCCATGCTGCGCGGATGACAACCGATCTGCGCCTCGAAGCCCTGCACCGCTATCCCGTCAAAGGACTCTCGCCCGAGAGGCTCGACAGCGCCGATCTGGACGCGGGCCGGTACTTTCCCGGCGATCGCCTGTTCGCCGTCGAGAACGGCCCGTCCGGCTTCGATCCCGCCGCCCCCGTGCACCAGCCGAAGATCAAGTTCCTCATGCTGATGCGGCACGAGGCCCTGGCCCGCCTCGACGCACGCTACGATGCCCACGAGAACAGCCTGACCCTCCGGCACGGGGGCGAGGTCGTCGCGCGGGGCGACCTCGACACGGCGGAGGGTCGTGCGAACATCGAGACGTATCTGGCCGGCTACCTGCCGGAGGCCCTGCGCGGACCGCCGAAGGTGCTCACCGCGCCCGACGGCTTCCGATTCACCGATTCGCCGCGCGGCTTCGTCTCGCTTCTGAACCTCGCCAGCGTCGCCGCCATCGAGACCATGACGGGCGCCGCCGTCGATCCCTTACGGTTCCGCGCCAATCTCCACGTCTCCGGACTGGCGCCGTGGGGCGAACTCGACCTCGTCGGGCACACCCTCGCCACACCGGGCGGCGTCACCCTGCGCATCCTGAAACGAACCGAACGGTGTGCGGCGACCAATGTCGATCCGGTCACGGGGATTCGCGACCTCGCGATCCCCCACACCCTGTCGCGCCACCTCGGCCACACGGATTGCGGCATCTATGCCGAGGTGGTGGCGGGAGGCACCCTCCACATCGGCGATCGCCTCACGGGCGCGGCGGCGACCGCGTGAGCGCGCGGTCGTCCGCCTCCGATCGGTCCTCTCAGATGGCGTCGCGCCGGACCAGAACCACGGCAGCGGCGTAGCCGGCGCGCCTGAGATGGCGCAGGTCGGCATGACGACGCTCGCAGGTGACCTTGAGGTAGCGCTCGTCCCCGCCGGGGAGGCCGGTGGAAGCCGCGACGGCCTGTCCGTGCATCATGCACTCCATCGGCGTGCGGGCTGGAGAGACGATGACGTCGAGGGCGGTGGCCCGCGAGCAATTCTGGGCCAGCATCGTCGAGGCACAGACGAGGGCGACGGACAGCAATTCGGACATGACGGACCCCTTGTTCGAGATGGCGAAGAAGGTCCGCGGGTTGGCTCTGGCGTCCGAGCGGCCGCGTGATCGTTGTCTGAAGCGTTCCTCGAGGGCGGGACTGGCGTATTCTTGATCTTTGATGGTGGTCGTCTTGTCCAAGCACGCCGTATGCCAGGACGGGATGTCAGATCTGCGCCATCCACGTGTGTGATGCGCGCACCACGCTCAGTCGCGGCTCTGCAGCCACAGCGGCTCGGGCTCGGTGCGGGGCAGGAGGGCCGCCACGGCATCGAGATCGACGATGTAATGCTCGGTGAGTCGACGCCAGATCTCGGCCGTCGAAGCCGCTTCGGTCCCGATTCGGTGCAGCGCGCTGGCGAGCAGGCTGGGGTTGGTGAGGGTCGGACGGGTGATGGCGGGATCGGTGTTCGGCATCGGCTCAGTCCCTGTGCGGCAGGACACAGGATCGCGGATCACGGTTAATCGACTCTTAAAAGCATGATGCGGCGATGCGAAAATCAGTTCCCGCAAATCATCACGTGTCGAGGTGAGCCCTTCCGCGTCGCTTTCCTTCGATCTCGGCTGTCCGGCGAGCGGGCGCTGCGCCTCCGTGGGATGCGGGTCGGAACCTCGGGGCGGCGGAACGCGTCTCACAAGCCGCATCCCGCGCCGCCGCGACGGCGACCCTGCGTTCCGAAGGACATCATGGACACGACGCCGCTTCCCGCCTCCGCCTTCAAGGCGCCCGCCATCCTGCTGTCCGGTCCGGTGGATCAGGCGATGTACAAGGATTTCCGCAACCAGTTCGACGCGGCCTCGGACCGGGAGTTCGTCGTCGTCGAACTCTCGACCCTCGGGGGCGATCCGGAGGTGGCCCGGATGATGGGCGAGGATATCCGCTTCGCCAGCGACCTCGACCCGCATCGGCGCATCGTCTTCCTCGGCAAGGCGGCGATCTACTCGGCCGGCACCACCTTCATGAGCTTCTTCGCGCGCTCGAACCGCTACCTGACGCGCGGCACGCGCCTGATGATCCACGAACGCAAGATCTCCAAGAAGCTGAACATCGAAGGTCCGCTGACCACCTGCATCGCCACGGTGAAGGCGGCCCTGCACGAACTCGAATGCTCCATCGAGATCCAGAACGAGGGCTTCGCCAACCTCGTCATCGGCTCGATGGTGACCCTCGACGAGGTTCTCGTCCGCGCGCCGTCGAACTGGTACCTCGAAGCCGAAGAGGCCCGCCGCCTGGGACTGATCGAGGCCGTGATCTGACGCCGCCGCTCCGCTCCGCATAGTCGGGCTTGAAAACGGGCGGGCGTAAAAATTGCCGCCGGATGCTTCGCAGGGTCGCATGCCTGCGGTAGAAGCCGGCGCCGCGCACGACCGCCCGGCACGCATCGAGGAACGAGCCCCACGATGAAAGATCCGTTGCCCAACGTGCACGTGCGTGCCGAAGTCCTGGTCCAGGCCCTGCCGCACATGCAGCGCTACGATCAGGAGATCGTGGTGATCAAGTATGGCGGCCACGCCATGGGCGACCGCGCCGCGGCGGAGGATTTCGCCGAGGACATCGTGCTGCTCGAACAGTCCGGTCTCAAGCCCATCGTGGTCCATGGCGGCGGCCCGCAGATCGGCCGCATGCTCGGGCGCCTCGGTATCGAATCCGAGTTCCGTGGCGGCCTGCGCGTCACCGACGAAGCCACCGTTGAGGTGGTCGAGATGGTGCTGGCCGGCTCCATCAACAAGCAGATCGTCGGCTGGATCTCGGCCGAGGGCGGGCGGGCCATCGGCCTGTGCGGCAAGGACGGCAACATGGTGCGGGCCAAGAAGGCCACGCGCACCATCATCGACCCCGAGAGCCAGACCGAGCAGAAGGTCGATCTCGGCCTCGTCGGCGAGCCCGACCATGTCGAGCGCGGCGTCCTCGACGCGGTGCTGAAGGCCGAACTCATCCCGGTGCTGGCCCCCGTGGCCTTCGGGGCCGACGGCCAGACCTACAACGTCAATGCCGACACCTTCGCGGGCGCCATCGCGGGGGCCCTGCGGGCCAAGCGCCTGCTGCTGCTGACGGACGTGCCGGGGGTCCTCGACAAGGACAAGAAGCTGATCCCCGAGCTGACCCTGGAGGATTGCCGCCGGCTCATCGCCGACGGCACCATCACGGGCGGCATGATCCCGAAGGTGGAGACCTGCATCTACGCCCTGGAGCAGGGCGTCGAGGCGGTGGTCATCCTCGACGGCAAGGTCAGCCACGCGGTGCTGCTGGAGCTGTTCACCGATTACGGTGCCGGCACCCTGATCCGCCGGACCTGACAAGCTCCGCAGGACCTAACAAGCGTAGCCCGCCCCGCCAACGACGGCGGGGCGGGCTACGGGGCCGGAGACCGCGCCGGGCGGAACGCCACCAGGGCCATGTCGTCACGGCGCCCCTCTCCGTCTCGGTAGCGGGTCAGGGCCTGCTCCAGGGCCGTCATCTGCCCGGCGAGCGGCATATCCTGGTGTGCGCCGAGGATGTCGGCGACCCCGCGATGGCCGAGAAGCTGTCGCCTCGGCCCGCCCATCTGGTCGGTGATGCCGTCGGTCATCAGGTAGAATGTCGTCCCGGGCGAGACCGACACGACGGTCTCGGTCACGGCGAATCCGTCGCCGGGCCGCAGGGGATAGCCGAGGCCGCGCTTGGCCCCCCGGATGCGGGTCGCGGTCCCGTCGGCGATGCTGGTGAGCGCCAGACCGGCGCCGGCGAAGCGCAGCTCGGCCTTCTCCCGATCCCAGATGCAGACACCACAATCGAGGCCGTCGTCGGATTCCGCCCCGCGGCCGTCCTGACGCAACTGCACCCGGACCATGTCGTCGAGGACACGCAGGATCTCGACGGGGTCGCGCAGTCGCCGCTCATGCAGGATCCGGTCGAGGGCGGTGGCGACGATGAGGGTCAGGAACGCGCCCGGCACGCCGTGTCCGGTACAGTCGGCCACGACCACGATGCCGAGGCCGTCGATCTCCTCGAGCCAGAAATAATCGCCGCCGACGACATGGAGCGGTTCCCACAGGACGCCGACCTCGAGGCCGGTTCCGGCGAGGGCCGCGCGATCCGGCAGGACCGAGCTCTGGATACGCCGGGCGTAGCCGATGCTCTCCATGACGAGGCCGTTGGCCGCGGCAAGCTTGGCGTGCGCGGTTTCGAGTTCCGTCAGGAGCTGCTTGGCCTCGTCGCCCGTGCGCAGGCCCTCGACCATGCGGTTGAACGCCTGCGAGATCACGTCGATCTCGTTGCTGGCGCGAAAGCGCGCCCCGGTCTCGACGGTGACCCAGCTCTTGTGCTCGACCTCGCGCATGGCCACCAGCAGGCGCTTCAGGGGGGCGAGCACGTGCCGGCGCACGTTGGCATGGAGGGTCACCACGAAGGCCAGCATCAGGATGATGCTGGTGACGAGGGCCAGCAGGGCCTGCTTCTGGGCGTTCCCCCGCAGGGCTTCGGCGGAAATGGCCAGGGTGAGGTGTCCGACGGGCTTGGCCTCCGGCGCGGCGACGAGGTCGGCCTGCGCGACGATGAGGTCCCAGGCCCGGCCGCGCGGCATGTCGCCGAGGGTCGTGACCACGGCGCCCGACGCGTCGCGGAGGATCACCGCCCGGAAGGCCGGATCGCGGGCAAGCGCCTGGATCTGATGGCGGTAGATCTCGGGCTGGGCGCCCCAGTCCGGCCGTGCCATCGCGCTGGCGGTGAGGGCCGCGAGGAGGTTCGCCCGCTCGGTGTAGAGCCGGATCTGATCGCTGTAGTTCAGCCAGGCGATGCCGATCTGGGTGACCAGGACCACGATGGCGATAACGGGATAAATCCGCAGGAACAGGGTGTGGGCCAGGCTGTCGAGGTCGCGTCCCCGGGCCGAGCCGCGCAGGGAGCCGGGCCGCATCGTCGCGCCGTCGGCGCGTCCGGCCTGCGGCACATCGGCGAAGCCGGCGGCGTCGAGGAAATCGCGGCTCCGGCGCGGTCCCGCCCCGCGCAGGGAACCGCCGCGCCGTACCGGAGGGCCCTCGGCCGCCGGCGCAACCTCGGGGGTCACGACGAAACCTCGCCGGGGGCGGTTCGGACACGGTCGCGCCCGTCGTCCTTGGCCGCGTAGAGCGCCGCATCCGCGCGCTGCAGGGCGCTCTCCAGGGATTCGCCCCGCCGCGCCTGCGCCACGCCGATGCTCACCGACAGGGCGACGCCCTCGCCCGGCGCCTCCACCGGTGCCGACGCCACGGCGCCCCTCAGGCGTTCAGCGGCGTCGAGGGCGTAGCCGAGGCCGGTCTCCGGCAGCAGGACGGCGAATTCCTCGCCGCCCGTGCGCCCGATGATGTCGCGCGGGCGCAGGTTCGCCCGGCAGGCGGCGACGCAGGCGACGAGGGCCGCGTCGCCGACGGCATGGCCGAAGCTGTCGTTGACGAGCTTGAACCGGTCGAGGTCGAGCATCAGAACGCAGATCGGATCGGCGCCGCCCCGGTGGCGCTCCCACTCGCGGGCGCTGATCTCCATGAACCGGCGCCGGGCCAGGGCGCCGGTCAGGCTGTCGGTGTCGGCGAGCCGACGCAGTTCGGCTTCGAGGCGCGTCCGATGCTCGATCTCCTTGGACAGGGCCTCGTTGAGGGTCTGGAGATCGCGGCGCTGCTCGGCAAGACATTGATTGGCGCGCTGCAGATCGAGCTGCATCCGGTCGCTCATGCGCACGAGGCGGCGCTGCTCGCGGTAGCCGCGCCGGTAGGCATCCGCCAGGGCATTCACGCCGGCGGCGGCATCCGAAAGCCCCGCCAGCATGGCCTCGGCCTGTCGGATCACCGCCTCTTCGGCATCGTAGAGGCTGAAGGCGTCAACGGCCGGGTCGGCGTCGGATTGGGCCACCGCTTTCATGCGGGCTCCTGCACCATCTCGAATCGGGCATGGGAGAAGTCGGCGGCGAAGTCCTCGCCGGCCTCCGCGATGGTCTCGTCGCCATCGGCGTAGAGCCAGCGGATCGTCACCGGACGGCCCTCGGCGGCGGCGTCCTCCAGGGGCATGAACAGGTTCATGAGCGCCTTGGCGCTGGAGGAATTGAAGTAGGCGAGACCGACCTCGAACACGATGGGATCGGCGGCGGCCGTGGCGAGGTGCCCCTTCAGGGCCTGCAGCAGGGGCCCGTAGAAGGCGGCGGCATCCTCGGGATAGGATTCGCCGCGCAGGGCCAGGCGTCCGCCATCGAAATCGAAATCGACGCGCGGCGACCGCTCGGTGGCGGGAAGGCTGATGGTGTCCATCGGTCCGGCGCCGCTCAAATGTAGGCTTTGAGGCAGAAGAAGTTCCGCCCGCCGCCCAGTTCCTGGAAATCGTACTCGACGGGCGCGCTCGACCGGCGGGCGATCTCGATGAGGCCGATGCTGCCGCCGAGGCTCCCCTCGTCGGGCGGCTGGCGAAGTTTCTCCCGGTAGAACGCTTTCAATTCGTCACCCGTCAGTGTCGCCAGATGGTCGAGGCGCGCGCGCAGGGTCGGGACGTCGGAATCCGGCACCTCGTTGCCGCACACGACGTAGAAGCGACCGGCCTCGACGCCCACGACGATCATGCCGGCGCTGATCATGCCGCCGGAGGCGGATCGCTCTGCAACCTTGTCGGCGGAGTAGCGGATGATGTTCTGCGCCTGCTCGACGAAGATTCCGAACACGCGCTTGGTGACGCTCGAATCCGCCGCGTCCTGACTCATGCGAAGCTTCAGGACCTCGCCCAGCGAGAACAGGACGTTCTCCGACAGGTCTCCGCCGAAGGACAGGATGACCCCCTGACGCCGGGAGGTGTCGAAGAAATTCTTGAAGTCTTGGGCGAGCAACGGATCTCTCCCGGCTTGCTGCGGTTCCCCGGTCTGGCATCCATAGCAGACCGAACGAGCTTGAATAACCCGCCGATCGTGTACGGCACGTTAAATGTTGACCGCCCTTTGTCTGGTCGCAATCCGTCGCAGGAAACTGCAACCTCAGACATCAGTGCATGAATGCTACGCAAATTCTGCCTGAAATTGACGAAAACAAAGGCAACTGATCGCAGTATAGGCCCAGCGGCCACGCGAAGGGGGGACGTGCTCGCTTCGCGCCTCTTCCGCACCCCGTTCCATACGGGCAAGCGGATTCCGCGAGGCGGCACGCGCGGTATGGTGCGGAACCGTAAAGCTTCCCTTTTCGGTTTCGCGTCCCATCTTAGGCAGCCCAGCCGGATCGTCCGGCCCGCATCGAAGTCGAACCGCCTTGTTCCTTCCCGGCGAAACCCACTTCACCTCCGTCCGGTCCCGTGGGTTCGATCAGGTCGACACCTGGGTGTTCGACCTCGACAACACGCTCTACCCGAGCGACGCGCGGGTCTGGCCCCAGGTGGACGAGCGCATCACCCTCTACGTGATGCGCCTCTACGGTCTCGACGGCCTCTCGGCCCGCGCCCTGCAGAAGTACTTCTACCACCGCTACGGCACGACCCTGAAGGCGCTGATGACCGAGGCGGCCATCGACCCGCACGACTTCCTCGATTTCGCCCACGACATCGACCATTCGACCATCAGCCTCGATCCGGCCCTCGGCACCGCCATCGAAAACCTGCCCGGCCGCAAGCTGATCCTCACCAACGGGTCGCGGCGGCACGCGGAAAATGTGGCGCGCAAGCTCGGCATCCTCGATCATTTCGAGGACGTCTTCGACATCGCCGACGCCGACTTCGTGCCCAAGCCCGAGCGCTCGACCTACGAGCGCTTCCTCCTGCGGCACGGCGTCGAGCCACGCCGGTCGGCCCTGTTCGAGGACATCGCCCGCAACCTCGTCGTGCCCCACGAGATCGGCATGGCGACTGTGCTGGTGGTCCCCCGCACCCTCGATCCGTTCCGGGAGGCATTCGAGCAGGCGGCGGTCCAGGAAGCGCATATCGACCACATCACCAGCGATCTCGCCGGCTTCCTCGCCGAGCGGGTCCTGCCGGTGGTCCGGTGAGCGTCGTGCCCGCAGGGGCCGGACCGGAGGACGACTGGGCCGGGCGCTACGCCCCCTCCCTCGGCGACATCGAGGCCCTGGCCCACGCGGCGTTCGCGGGCCTGCCGCGAGCGTTTCGCGCCCTGTGCCCGGGGGTGATCATCCACGTCGAGGATTTTCCCGACGACGACACCCTGGCGGAGATGGAGTGCGACAGCGAATTCGATTTGCTCGGCCTGTTCCGCGGGATCGGACTGGCGCAGGGCGGCGACTTCGCCACCGGCCAGATGCCGAATCAGGTCTGGCTCTACCGACGCCCCCTGCTCGATTACTGGGCCGAACACGAGGAATCCCTCGGGCACCTCGTCACCCATGTCCTCGTCCACGAGATCGGGCACCATTTCGGTCTGTCGGACAGCGACATGACCGCCATCGAGGCCCGCGCGGACGGCTGATGGTCGAGGGGCGCCGTCAGGGCGCTTCGTGACGGGCGAGCTGGCTCGCCTTGGGGCGCCGGGTGCGGAACTGCCCGTGCGCCACGGCGACGAAGGCGAGGATCGCCACCGTCAGGGTCGTCAGCCACCACATCACCGTCAGGCCGACGCCGATGCACGCGATGGTGAAGGCGGCGGCGAACGCCGCCATGGCACCGGGGACGAGGACGGGCGTGCCGCGCCCGCTGCGCCGGATCGCGGCCCGGAGGGCGAAGGCCGCCGCGAAGGCGCCGACGATCCCGAGTTCGTACCACAACTCGAACAGCAGGGTGGTGGGGGCATTGGCCGGCAGCAGGTTGACGATGCGCCCGCGCAGGGCGGTCTCGAACCCGTGTCCGGTCACGAGGCGCATGGGCTCGCCGGTGACGATCTTCTGCCACGCCTTGAGGGACAGGGTACCGGGCGCCGTCGTGCCGAACAGGGCCGAGGCCACGGGCCGCGCCAGGAACGGGAGCAGGGGTGCCGCCACGAGGAGGGTCGCCGCGCCGAGGCTCGCCACGCGCACGCCGAGGGTCGGCCGCAGGCTCGTGAGGGCAAAGCCGGCCGCCCCCACCGCCAGCGCCGCGAGGTGGAGAAGATTGGGCGAGATCACGAGGGCGACCGCCGTGAGAACCGCGAGGCCGAGGGATTCGAGGTCGCGCCCGCGGGAACGCAGCCAGGCCACCGCCGGCCAGACGATGAGCGCCAGGAGGGTCAGGCCCCGGTCGAGGGTCCCGTCGATCTCCCCCGGCGTGCCGGGGAGGTGATGCGCGAACAGGCCGAGCAGGATCGCCACGAGGGCCGCGGCGGCCGTGCCCACGGGCAGGAGATACAAGTTGGCCGAGCGCATGCGCTCCGGCAGGGCGAGGTAGCCGGCGACGGTCAGGAGAATCGTCGCGATCAGGTTGAGCAGCCGCTCGGCGGCGAGGTCCAGAAACGGTGTCCACACCAGGGACAGGGCCGCCCACAGGACGACGAGGAGGCCGGCGAGGAAGGCCGGGTTCCGCAGAAGGCGGAGGGCGGCGGGCCGCCACGGTCCGGACTTGCCGTCGATGGCGCTGGCCAGAACGAGGAGCACCACGGCGATGGGCGCCAGGATCACCGCCGCGCGCCGGCCCATCTGCGTCGTCACCGGCACGAGGACGAACAGGCCGAAGAACCCGACGCGCCGGAGGAGCGCCGCGGCATCGACGGCCGGATCGACGGAAGGATGGGACGCACGCACCATGATTGCGACTGTCAGCCGTTGACCGGCGCCGCGAGTTCGCCCGCGCGCTACGGCGCCAGTCGTAGTGCACTCATCCGGGTCGGGCTGTAGATGCCGTGCAACACCTGTGCCCCGGCGGACACGCTTCAGGCGGTCACGGCACTGGCCCGGCGGCGAAACAGGCGGCGTCCGAGGTCGCACAGGACCCGCCATCCCGCCCAGGCGGCCAGAAATCCGAGGAACCCGGCGACGAGGCCGTCGGCCGTCGTCGGGATCGCGGGGCGGTAATCTTCATACGTCGCCCGTGCGAGGCCGAGGTCGGGGTCGCGGATCAGGGCGGCGAGGCGGCCGAGGGGGCCCCCGGCCGTTTCGAGGGCCGCCTGCCGTGCCGTCAGGCCGGCGAGGCGGTCGAGATCGGCCCGCGCCGCCGCGCCGCGCCGGGCGACGAGGGCATCGGGATCGCCGCGCAGGCGGGCGATGGCGCTGTCCCGCGTGTGTCCCGTCGCCGTGGCATCGGCCTCGAACCCGGCGACCACGCGGCGAAGCTCGTCGACGGTCCCGGCGAGGCGCTGGCCGTATTGCTGGGCGAACTCCGGACCCTGCGCGCCGACGATGCCGGCGAGGACACCGAAGGCGAGGCCGAGGGTGCGCAGGACACGAAACATGGGCACCCTCCCCGGCAGGACAGACGAACGGACAAGCCGTCCCGCCGGCCGGGTGTTCCCATCGTGGCGTCGCGGGCCCGTGCGGATTTGCGGGGATGCGGCCCCGCAAAACGATCTGCGGGAATGCCGCAGCAGACTGCTTGACAGCCCCGGTGGTCGAACCTAAACCCCCGACACCGCAGCGGAGACGAGGCGGGACGCCACGCGGGCGTAGCTCAGTTGGTTAGAGTGCCGGCCTGTCACGCCGGAGGTCGCGGGTTCGAGTCCCGTCGCCCGCGCCACTTTTCACACGACATTCCGAAGGTCCGGTTCCGCCCGGCGGCAACGTCCGCTCCGAGCAGATGGTCTTCGACGCCACGCGGGCGTAGCTCAGTTGGTTAGAGTGCCGGCCTGTCACGCCGGAGGTCGCGGGTTCGAGTCCCGTCGCCCGCGCCACTTTTCTTTCCCCACTCTCGGTGCTTCGGACCAGGGTCTCGGTGACCTCGATCCGGTCCATGCGACGATCGGCGTCCCTTCGTCGGCTCGCTTTCGCTTTCGGGAATCCTAAGCTCTCTCGCACGCATCTTGCGGAGGGTGGACGATGCCGGGGTTCTTCTTCCTTTACTTCACGGCCTGCATGGCCAACGCGCCGGATACGTGCCAAGCGCGGCGCCTTGCCCTGGATGTCGTCGATGCGCGCGCCTGCCAGCACGTGGCCCAGCCGCAACTGGCGCGCTGGGTCGGGACGCACCCGGATTATCGCATCACCGGCTGGCGCTGCGGTGCTCCCCTGCGGGACCCCGGCACCCGGATCTGAAACCGGGCGTGGCCCGCGCGCCACGCGGCGGACGAACCGGACCGGCCGAACGGGCGATGCCGCGTTTTGGCCGCATCGGCCCCCGATGGGCTGAGGCGATTCCAGACCGTTCCGGACGCCCGAGCCCATGCACGCCCCCCTTCGCCACGCCGCCCGCGTTCAGGCCACCCTGCTGACCCTGATCCTCGCCGGTTGCGGAAGCCCGAGCCTCCTCGCACCCGACACACCGACCCAGGTCGTGATCCTCGACGAGCAGGCGGCGGCGGTGGCGATCTCACGCTACCGGGCGCAGCATGGCCTCGGGCCGGTGGTGATCGACACGAGCCTGATCCGCGCCGCCTCGTATCAGGCCGCCTCGAACGCCAAGGCCGGCCGCCTCAGTCACGAGATCGGCGGGACCTTCAACGCGCGCATGGCGGAGGCCGGGTTCGGCCGGGCCTACGCGGCGGAGAATCTCAGCGCGGGTTCGAACACCTTCGACGAGGTGCTGACGCGCTGGAAGGCATCGCCGGAGCACAACAGGAACATGCTGATGCCGCAGCTCAAGCGCGTCGGCATTGCCCGTGTCGATGCGCCGGGCACGCGCTACAAGCGCTTCTGGGCCCTGGTGCTCGCAGGCAGCTGACCGGCGTCAGCCCTCCGACGCCTCGGCTTCGGACAGGCCGTCCTGCAGGGTGCGGATGATGGTCCGCATCTCCGGGATCATCGCCACGGCCTTGGCGATCCGGTGCGCCTCGTCGCGGGTCATCAGGCCCCGCGCCGTGCGCGCCGCCGCGTCGTCGGAGAAATAGGTCCAGGCAACGGCGAGACCCACGGCGTCCTCGACGCAGAAACTCTCCGCCTTCTCGACGACGAGCCATGGTGTCGGAAAGCCGCGCGGTTCGGTCATGGCGGGCTATCCTCTGCGAACGTCGGTGGATGGTGGTGAGCGCGAACCGCCGCCCCTCTGCCCGTCCCCCATCCTTGGGTCAATCCAATCCTCGAAGAGCGTTGCCGCGCCGGGTCTCCGGCACTCGACCGGCAGCGGCTGGCCCACGGGCCGGCCCCGGCGTCAGCGCAGACCGCGCAGGGCCATTTCCTCCGGTGCCTGCTCGGCGGCATCCTGGCGGGCGATCAGGGTGGCAAGGTCGACGGGGCGGTAGTCCCACGCGTCCATGCCGACATCGCAGGCGCGGCTGGTATCGGGCAGGCAGGCGTGGGTGTGGCCGTAGAGATGGCGGGTTCCGCGCCAGAACCCCGGCCATGACCGGTGGGGATAGTGCGACAGGAACAGCCGCCACGCCTGCCCCTCGCCATCCTCCACCGTGATCCGGGCGTTCTCCACCGGTGGTTCCGTCCAGGGCAGCTCGAGGACCCGGTTGGTGTCGTGGTTGCCCCGGACAAGCCGCTTGGTGCCGTTGAGACGGCCGAACACGGCTGCGCAATGCGCGCGACTGGCCCCGGCCGTGAAATCGCCGAGGTGCCACACTGCGTCGTTGACGCCCACGATGGCGTTCCAGCGGGCGACGAGGGCCTCGTCATGGGCCTCGACGGAGGCGAAGGTGGTCCGGCGGCGCTGGACCAGGGGCGCATCGCCGAAATGCGTGTCGGCCGTGAAGTAGGTTGTCATGCGTCCTGTGGGGAAAGCGTCCTGTGGGGAAAGCGTCCTGTGGGGAAAGCGTCCTGTGGGGAAAGCGTCCTGTGGGGAAAGCGTCCTGCGGAGAAATCACGCCCCAGGGGAGCGGGGATCGGGCAACCGCGTTGCCGCGGGCGACATGGCGCCCGGGGCCCACTCCGCAAGCCGGCGGGATGTCGCTTCCGGGCCACGCGACGGGCCTTTCCCGGCGGCAGCCCTATCTGTCCTGTCTCGCATCACCGGAGGAACGCTTTTGCCGAATCACCTTGGTCGCATCACCCCGATCGTCGCGGGCCTGTGCCTGTGTCTACCCCTCCCCTCCGCCGCGCTCGCACAACCAGCCGCGCCCGTCGCCCAGCCGGCGTCGGACCCTGCGACCCTGAAGGTCGCCCGCGACGTCGTGGCTCAGATGCAGGGCGATCGCACGACCACCCTGAACGCGATGGCCGCGCCCATGGCCGGCATGATGCAGCAGATGGGGATCAAGGAGGCCGACCGGGCGCAGGTCATCGTCAAGGAAGCCGTGCTTCCGTTGCTGACGGCCCACTACGACGAGCTCCTCGACATCCAGGCGCGCAGCTTCGCGGGCGTCCTGACCAAGGAGGATCTTCAGGCCATCGGAACGTTCTACGGCTCGCCCGCCGGCCGACGTCTCGCGGCGGCCCAACCCCAGCTCGCACAGGCCCAGATGACCGGCACGACGCAGTGGATGCAGGGGTTGATGCCGGAGATGCAGACGAAGATCGTACAGATCATCAAGACGCGCGGCTGGGGTCCCGGCGACAAGCCGAAATGATCAGCCGGAACCCGTAAGTCGAACGATCGATGCCCGCACATCCCCGGCTGCCCGCGCAGGTTGCCCGGGGGTGTGACACAGGTCGTGGGAAACCGTTGGCATCGGTGGGACTTGCCGTATGCAACAACGTCGGCAGCCGGTTCGCTGCCGCGTCCAACGAAAGCATTCCCGTGAAAATCGTTCTCCTCATCGGCGTCGCCCTGCTCGCCGCCGCTCCGGCCTTCGCCCAATCGGGTCCTTCGGGCGAGCCCGGCCGGACCGGTACCGTCATCCAAAGCGAGCCGAACAGCACCGGCAACGACGCCAACATCGCGATCTCCCGCGGGGCCACCGGTGCCGATACGGTCACGACCAATTCGGCGGCCGGCGGCAATGCGGCACGGCCCGAGCAGGCGATCCCCAACAGCAGCGCCAACGGCGGCGGCCGATAAGCACTTCGGTCACGGCCCTGTCCCGCTCATAGCGGAGTGGAACAGAGGAAGCCCTACGCGAGGCCTCAACCCGCTTCGCTCAATATCCCCGACCCGCCCGGCACACGCCGCGGCGGGTTTTTTATGATCCGTCGCTTCTGCAAGACAGACGCCCGGAGGTATCAGGTGCGCTGCCTACTTGGTGGTTTCCCTCACCCCTGGTTCGGGCATCGGCGTGGTGTTCTTCGTCGCCCCGCTGCCGAGGAACAGGAACGCGCCGATCACCGCGAGGGTCGCGACAGCGGCAACAAAGGCGAGGAACCAGCGGGGCATGGGAGCATCCATGGAGAGAAGAAAGAAGTGGTAGGTGATCGGGCAGCAACTTCCTCACGCTCCGGCGCGCCCATGGCGGGCGCTCGTTCGTGCGGCTGCTCGGTCCGAGCGAGATTCAGAGAAGGGAAATAGGTTTCGTGCGCCGAAAGCCCAGATCAGCGCGGCTTTCGTGTTTCAGGCGCGAGCGTCACTGAGCCACGCGCCCGATCTTAGAGTCCGGCTGCTGGATCAGTCACAGTGGCTGGAACGAGACGGCATCCAAAACCCGTAGCGTCGATGACGTCAGACACCGCGACACCATCCCGACGTTTTACCGGGGGAACGGCGCCAGCGGGCCTTCGCCATGTCCGGTAAGCTTTTGGAAATCGGTGGTGGGCGGTGACGGGCTCGAACCGCCGACCCTCTCCGTGTAAAGGAGACGCTCTACCAACTGAGCTAACCGCCCGGACGCGCCGCTTCGTAACGAAGCCGCCGCTGCCATGCAAGCCGCAGGACGCGCAAGAGAAAGGCCCCGGAATCTCCCCCGGGGCCTTTCCGACGTCTCAGCGGCTCAGTGCGCGATGACCGTGGCGGTCTCGTCCTCGCCGATGACCGGGCGGACCGGCGGAGCCGGCTCTTCCCACTCGATGGGCTCGGGCACCCGCACCAGGGCGTGCTTCAGGACCTGATCCATCCGCGAGACCGGGATGATCTCCATCCCGTTCTTCACGCTGTCGGGCACCTCGGCGATGTCCTTGGCATTCTCCTCCGGAATCAGCACCGTCTTGATGCCGCCGCGGAGCGCCGCCAGCAACTTCTCCTTGAGGCCGCCGATGGGCAGTACCCGGCCGCGCAGGGTGACCTCGCCGGTCATCGCCACATCCTTCTTCACGGGGATGCCCGTGAGGGTGGAGATGATGGCGGTGGCCATGCCGATGCCTGCGGACGGACCGTCCTTCGGGGTCGCCCCCTCGGGAACGTGAACGTGGATGTCCCGGCGCTCGAACAGCGGCGGCTCGATGCCGAAATCGACGGCCCGCGAGCGGACGTAGCTCGCCGCAGCCGAGATCGACTCCTTCATCACGTCGCGCAGGTTGCCCGTGACCGTCATCTTGCCCTTGCCGGGCATCATGACGCCTTCGATGGTCAGCAGTTCGCCGCCCACCTCGGTCCAGGCCAGACCCGTGACCACGCCCACCTGATCCTCCTCGTCGATCTCGCCGTAGCGGAACTTCGGCGCGCCGAGGAACACCGGCAAGTTTTCTTCAGTGACGGCCACCGCCTTCACCTTGGTGATGAGGATCTCCTTCACCGCCTTGCGGATCAGGTTGGAGATCTCGCGCTCCAGGTTGCGCACGCCCGCTTCCCGCGTGTAGCGGCGGATGAGCATGAGCAGGGCGGCATCGTCGATCTGCCACTCCTTGACGTCGAGGCCGTGCTTCTTGACCGCACCCGGAATCAGGTGCTTGCGCGCGATCTCGAGCTTCTCCTCCTCGGTGTAGCCGGCGATGCGGATCACCTCCATGCGGTCCATCAGGGGCGCGGGGATGTTCAGCGTGTTGGCCGTGGTGACGAACATCACGTTCGACAGGTCGTAATCGACTTCGAGGTAGTGGTCGTTGAAGGTCGAGTTCTGTTCAGGGTCCAGGACCTCCAGCAGGGCCGCCGAGGGATCGCCCCGGAAATCCATGCCCATCTTGTCGATCTCGTCGAGGAGGATGAGCGGGTTGGAGGTCTTGGCCTTGCGCATGGACTGGACGATCTTGCCGGGCATCGACCCGATATAGGTCCGGCGGTGACCGCGGATCTCGGCCTCGTCGCGAACGCCGCCCAGCGACATCCGCACGAACTCGCGGCCCGTCGCCTTGGCGATGGACTTGCCGAGGGAGGTCTTGCCGACGCCGGGGGGACCGACGAGGCACAGGATCGGACCGGTGAGCTTGTTGGCCCGCTGCTGCACGGCCAGATACTCGACGATGCGTTCCTTGACCTTGTCGAGGCCGAAATGGTCCTCGTCGAGCATCACCTGGGCGCCGAGAAGATCCTTCTTCATCTTCGAGCGCTTGCCCCACGGGATGCCGAGCATCCAGTCGAGGTAGTTGCGCACGACGGTGGCTTCCGCCGACATGGGCGACATCTGGCGCAGCTTCTTCAGCTCCGCCACCGCCTTGTCGCGGGCCTCCTTGGTGAACTTGGTCTTCTCGATCTTCTCTTCGAGCTCGGCGAGCTCGTCCTTGCCGTCCTCGGAGTCGCCCAGCTCCTTCTGGATCGCCTTCATCTGTTCGTTGAGGTAGTACTCGCGCTGGGTCTTCTCCATCTGCCGCTTGACGCGGGTCCGGATGCGCTTCTCCACCTGGAGCACGGAGATCTCGCTTTCCATCAGCGACAGCACGCGCTCGAGGCGCTGGGCCACCGTGGGAATCTCGAGGATCGCCTGCTTGTCGGCGATCTTGACGGCGAGGTGCGAGCCAACGGTGTCGGCGAGCTTCGAGGGCTCGTCGATCTGGGTGACGGCGGAGACGACCTCCGGCGAGATTTTCTTGTTGAGCTTCACATAGTTCTCGAACTCGGCGATGACCGAGCGCGCGAGGGCCTCGGCCTCGACGCTGTCGCCGAGCTCGTCGGTCAGGGTCTCGGCTTCCGCCTCGTAGTAGGAGTCCGACTTGTTGAAGTGGGTGATCTTGGCGCGCCCGGCGCCCTCGACCAGCACCTTCACGGTGCCGTCGGGCAGCTTCAGGAGCTGGAGCACGCTGGCGAGGGTACCGATCTTGTAGATGGCGTCGGTGGCCGGATCGTCGTCGCTGGCGTTGATCTGGGTGGCGAGAAGGATGTGGCGGTCCGTGCGCACGGCCTCTTCGAGGGCGCGGATCGACTTCTCGCGCCCGACGAAGAGCGGGACGATCATGTGCGGGAACACGACGATGTCGCGGAGCGGCAGGACGGCGTAGGCGCCCGTCGAGCCCGGAACGACGGGCTGGCGCGATTTCGGTTGAGTCATGTCGGACTTCCTCATGATGGACGCCGGGCGGTCACTCCTCCGGGGAGCAAATGACCTGCCAGGGCCGACCGGGCCGCGAAGGGGTCGGAAGCATCGTAAAAAGGGCGGCTGGCGGCGGGACACCGCACCTCGAAAGGCGAGCGTGCGGCCATCGCGCTTGAGAATTCAGATGGAAGCGGGGGCGGATGTTTTCAAGCATCCGCCCCGGTCCGGCCCATCATGACGCGGACCGGACAAGGTCAGGCAGCGCTCAGGCGCTGACGCTGGCCGGGGCTTCCTTGTTGCGGTCCCCGTGGATGTAGAGGGGGCGCGACTTGCCGTCGACGACCTCGGGGCCGATCACCACCTGCTCGACGGATTCGAGGCCGGGCAGGTCGTACATCGTCTCCAGCAGGATGGTCTCCAGGATCGAGCGCAGGCCGCGGGCGCCGGTCTTCCGCTCGATGGCCTTGCGGGCGACCATGGACAGGGCCTCGTCCTGGAACGTCAGGTCGACGTTCTCCATCTCGAACAGGCGCTGGTACTGCTTGACGAGGGCGTTCTTCGGCTCCTGGAGAATCCGCTTGAGGGCGGTCTCGTCGAGGTCCTCCAGGGTCGCCAGCACGGGCAGGCGGCCAACGAACTCGGGGATGAGGCCGAACTTCAGCAGATCCTCGGGCTCGACGTTGCGGAAGATCTCGCCCGTGCGGCGGTCGTCGGGCGCCTGCACCGTGGCGCCGAAGCCGATGGAGGTGCCCTTGCCGCGGGCCGAGATGATGCGCTCGAGACCCGCGAAGGCGCCGCCGCAGATGAACAGGATGTTCGTGGTGTCGACCTGCAGGAACTCCTGCTGCGGATGCTTGCGGCCGCCCTGCGGAGGCACGGAGGCGACGGTGCCTTCCATGATCTTCAGGAGCGCCTGCTGCACGCCCTCGCCCGACACGTCACGGGTGATGGACGGGTTGTCCGACTTGCGGGAGATCTTGTCGATCTCGTCGATGTAGACGATGCCGCGCTGCGCCCGCTCGACGTTGTAGTCGGACGCCTGGAGCAGCTTGAGGATGATGTTCTCGACATCCTCGCCGACGTAACCGGCTTCCGTCAGGGTCGTCGCGTCCGCCATGGTGAACGGCACGTCGAGGATGCGGGCCAGCGTCTGCGCGAGCAGCGTCTTGCCCGAGCCCGTCGGCCCGATCAGCATGATGTTCGACTTCGCCAACTCGACGTCGTTGTGCTTCGAGGCATGGGCGAGGCGCTTGTAATGGTTGTGGACCGCGACGGAGAGAACCTTCTTCGCGAAGTCCTGACCGATGACATAGTCATCGAGGACGCGGCGGATCTCCTTCGGCGTGGGCACGCCATCACGGGATTTCACCAGGGAGGATTTGGATTCCTCGCGGATGATGTCCATGCACAGTTCGACACACTCGTCGCAGATGAACACCGTCGGGCCCGCGATCAGCTTGCGGACCTCGTGCTGGCTCTTGCCGCAAAACGAGCAGTACAGCGTGCTCTTCGAGTCGTTGCCGCCAGTCTTGCTCATATCGGTCTCCGTTCGCGGGCATGGCACCGGTCCGGGGCGCACACGCATCCTTCGAATTTAATGGCGTCGTCCTAAAGAAACAGTCACCTGCGCGCATCTGCCGGTTCGGATCAGACTGACGATGCAAGCACGCTGCCGCGTCCGGATCAAGGCAAGGACGCCGTCCCGCCTCGAAACGACGCGGCCGGACCCACGTGAGGGCCCGGCTCGCGCAGGGTTCAGGCGGCGGCGGGTTCCGGACGCTTCTGGATCACTTCGTCGATGAGGCCGAATTCCCTGGCGGCGTCGGCCGTCATGAAGTTGTCGCGCTCGAGGGCCTGGACGATGGTGTCGTAGTCGCGCCCCGTGTGCTTCACGTAGATCTCGTTGAGGCGCTTCTTCAGGGCCTCGATCTCGCGGGCGTGGATCAGGATGTCGGTGGCTTGGCCCTGGAAGCCGCCGGACGGCTGATGCACCATGATGCGGGCGTTGGGCAGGGCGAAGCGGTGCCCGGGCTCGCCGGCGGTGAGCAGGAGCGACCCCATGGAGGCGGCCTGGCCGACGCAGAGGGTGGTGACCGGGCAGCGGATGAACTGCATCGTGTCGTAGATCGACAGGCCCGAGGTCACCACGCCGCCGGGCGAGTTGATGTAGAAGGAAATTTCCTTCTTCGGGTTCTCAGCCTCAAGGAAGAGAAGCTGCGCCACGATGAGCGAGGCGCCGTAATCTTCCACCGGACCGGTGAGGAAGATGATGCGCTCGCGCAACAGGCGCGAATAGATGTCGAAGGCACGCTCGCCGCGGCTCGACTGCTCGACCACCATGGGCACGAGCGCGGAGTTATAATAGTCGACCGGATCTCTCATCATCACGTGCCCCAGGCTTCAAGGGGTCCGGCCGCGCCGCGAATCGGGCGCGGGCCGGACGTTTCAGCGAACTCCGGCGGCGATGAACGCCGCCTTACTTTCCGCCCGCCGCCCTCGAAAGGAGCACCGGGCTCAGTCGGCCTTGGCGACGGCAGGCAGGGCCTCGTCGCTTCCGGTCGAAACGGTCTCGTCCTTGCCGGACTCGGTCTTGTCCTTGCCGGACTCGGTCTTGGACGCACCCTCGGATGCCTCGGATTCGTCCTCGTCGGCGAACAGCGTCTCCTTCGAGACCGGCTCTTCGACGAGCTTCACCTGCCCGAGCACATGGTCGACGACCTTCTCCTCGAAGATCGGCGCACGCAGCTCGGCAAGCGCCTGGGCGTTCTTGCGGTAGAAGTCCCAGACCTGCTGCTCCTGGCCGGGGAACTGCCGGACCCGGGCGATCAGCGCCTGGTTCACCTCGTCGTCGCTCACCTTGATATCGGCGGTCTCACCGACCTGCGCAAGCACCAAGCCGAGGCGCACGCGACGCTCGGCGATTTTGCGGTACTCGGCGGTGGCCTTCTCCTCGGTGGTCCCCTCGTCCGCGAAGGTCTTTTCGCGGGTCTTGAGGTCCTGCTCGACCTGGGCCCAGACGGCGGCGAATTCCTGGTGGACGAGGCTGGGGGGCAGCTCGAACGCGTACTTGGTGTCGAGGGCGTCGAGGAGCTCCTTCTTGAGCTTGCGCCGGGACTGCGCCTCGAAATCGCCGCCGATGGCGGTGGAGACCGCCTCCTTCAGCTTGTCGAGGGATTCCATGCCGAAGCCCTTGGCGAGCTCGTCGTCGATCTTGGTCTCGCCCGGCGCCTGGATGGCGGTGACGGTGACGTCGAACTCGGCGTCCTTGCCGGCCAGCGCCTCGGCGCCGTAGGCCTCGGGGAAAGTCGACTTCACCACGCGGTTCTCGCCGACCTTGGCGCCGACGAGCTGCTCCTCGAAGCCGGGGATGAACTGGCCCGAGCCGAGTTCGAGGTCGATGCCCTCGCCCTTGCCGCCCTCGAACTCGACGCCGTCGATGCGGCCGACGAAGTCGATGGTGACCCGGTCGCCGGTCTCGGCGGCGGCACCCTCGTCGCGGGCCGAGAAGCTGCGGTTGGACGACGCCATGCGGGTGATGGCCTCGTCGACCTCCGTGTCGGAGGGCTTGGCCACCAGCTTGGTCAGGCTGACGTCGGAGAGGTCGGCGAGCTCGAACGTCGGCAGCACTTCGAGCGCGACGTTGAACGACAGGTCGGCCTTGGCGTCCAGCGCCCGCTCGACCACGGACTGCTCGCCGGGGAACTCGACCTTGGGCTCGAGGGCGAGCTTGAGGTTGTTGTCCTGGACGATCTTCTGGTTGGCTTCGTTGACGGCGTTCTGCAGCACGTCGGCCATCACCGAGCGGCCGTAGAGCTTGCGCAGGTGGGCCACCGGCACCTTGCCGGGGCGGAAGCCCTTGATCTGAGCCTTGTCCTTGAGGGTCGACAGCTCGCTGTTCAGGCGCTCCTCGAGCTCATGCGCGGCAAGGGATACCTGAAACTCGCGCTTCAGCCCCTGGGAGAGTGTCTCGGTCACCTGCATGGTCGTTCTTCCGCTGTCGTCCGTGTGATGGCGTCAAATTCGGTCGGTCCCCACCACCCGTTGACCGGGCGGGAGGAAGATCGGCGCCAGAATGTCACGCTGAACCGAAGGCCGAATCGCAACGGCGGGCCCGGCCGGCCAATCGCGGTGAGCCAATCCGTTCCCAACGGCGATGGACTGGTGCGGGCGGAGGGGCTCGAACCCCCACGTCTTGCGACACTGGTACCTAAAACCAGCGCGTCTACCAGTTCCGCCACGCCCGCAAGCGACGACCTCCGGCGCGCATCCCGCCGCCAGAGCGCGGTCCTATAGCACGGGCACAACGGGCCGCAGCAAAAAAAGTCGGGGTGTGCGATTCCGTGTGGGTCCGCCTCCGGACCGGCGGTCCGGCACGCCGGTTGGCGCGCTCCGGCCCGGCGTCTACAAGCGGCGCGGGCGTTTTCGACCGACCGTTCCCGCCGCCCGCCAGAGGTGTCATGCCGCATCGTTCCCCGTCGCCCGCCGCCGGATCGGCGCTCCCCGAGCCGGCGCTCTCGCGCCGGACCCTGCTCGGTAGCGTCGCGGCCCTGGCCCTCGGATCGACGGCGGCGGCCGCCCAGGCGCCGGCAAGATCGGGCTCCCCGATGAAGCCCGCGCCCGAGGTGAAATCCGAATCGAAGCCCGAGGCCCCGGCGCGGCCCCTCAGCGCTGGGCCCGGCACGACCCGCCTGAAGCCCGAGCCGGCGGTCGTGACCCCGGTCTGGTCCTTCGACGGTACGACCGTTCCGCCGGTGGTGCGGGTCAGGCTCGGCGAAACCGTGCGCCTTCGGGTCGAGAACAAGACCGACAAGCCGCTCTCCCTGCACTGGCACGGCGTGCGCAACCAGAACCCCATGGACGGTGTGGGCAGCCTCACCCAGGCGCCGATCCCGCCGGGGGGCGACTTCACCTACGCGTTCGCGCCCCCCGACGCCGGCAGCTTCCTGATCCGGCCCCTCGTGATCGGCGGATCGAGCGAGCCGTCGGGCCGGGGGCTTTCCGGCATGCTCGTGGTCGAGGAGACGGCGCCGCCCGCCGTGGACCACGACCTCACGGTGCTGATGCAGGATTGGCGGCTCTCCGACGACGGCACCCTGCTGCCCTTCGGTCAGACGGCCTTCGCGGCGAGTTCGGGGCGCCTCGGCAACCTCGTCACCGTCAACGGCAAGCCCGCGCCCGATGCGGTCCCCGTCCGGCCGGGCAGCCGGGTGCGCCTGCGCCTCGCCAACGCCTGCAACGCCCGCGGTACCCGCATCCGCTTCGACAACCTCAAGGTCTACGTCGCGGCGGTGGACGGCCAGCCCACGGACACGTTCGAGCCCCTGCGCGCCACCCTGCCGTTCCCGCCCGGCACCCGCTACGACCTGATGCTCGACATGCCGGCGGAGGTCGGCGCCGCGGGCAGCATCACGGCGCTCGTCGGCAACGGCCTGGCGCTCGCCACCCTCACCACCGGGGGCGAGCCGGTGACGGGAAAGCGCGGTGCCATCGGTCCCATCGGCGAGAACAAGCTCCTGCCGGCGGAGGTGAAGCTGCAGAACGCGCTACGCCGGGACGTGGTGCTGACGGGCGGGGCGCGCATCGACAAGGACAAGCCGGCGGCCGAGCCGGTCTATACGGGCGACGCGGCGAAGGTCTGGGCCGTCAACGGCGCCGCCGGCACCGCCGGGGTGGCACCCCTGTTCACGGTCAAGCGCGGACAGGTGGTGGTGCTGGCCCTGCGCAACGACACCGCCTTCCCCCAGGCGCTCCACCTGCACGGCCATTCCTTCCGCCTGCTCCACCCCCTCGACGACGGCTGGGAGCCCTACTGGCTCGACACCTTCCAGCTCCTCGAAGGCCGCACCGCCCGCATCGCCTTCAAGGCCGACAATCCCGGCCGCTGGGTCATCGGCTCGACGGTGCTGGAGCGGTTCGACACCGGATTGTGGGGCTGGTTCGAGGTGACCTGACGCCCGGTCAGGTGTCCAGAACGCCGCGCAGCACCGCCAAGATCAACTCCGGAAGGTCCTCGGCGATGAGGCCGGGGCCGTGGCGGCGTCCGGCATCGCCGTGCATCCAGACGGCGGCGGCGGCGGCCTCGAACGGGTCCATCCCCTGCGCGAGCAGGCCGGCGACGAGGCCGGACAGTACGTCGCCCGAGCCGGCTGTGCCGAGATAGGGCGTGCCGTGGTCGTTGATGGCGGCGCGGCCATCCGGCGCGGCGATGACGGTGTCAGCGCCCTTGAGCACCACCACGGCGCCGGTGAGCGCCGCGGCCCGGCGGGCGCGTTCCAGCTTCGACAGGTCGTCGGCCACCGCGTCCGTTCCCTCGAACAGCCGGGCGAACTCGCCGTCATGCGGGGTCAACACGGCCTGCGAGTCGCCCTCGGTGAGGTGGGCGGCGAGCAGGCGCGCCTGCCCCTTGAAACTCGTGAGGGCATCGGCATCCAGCACGAGGCGACGCGAGGCCGCCGCCGCCACGGCGACGAGGTCGCGGGTGGCCTCGCCCATGCCGAGGCCGGGGCCGGCCAGGACCACGTTCAGGCGCTCGTCCACCAGGAGGTCGTCGAGGTCGTCGGCGCTGTCGCAGGCGCGCAGCATGATCGCCGTGAGATGGGCGGCGTTCTCCGCCATGGCGGCCGCGGGCGCGGCCACGGTGACGAGGCCGGCCCCGATCCGGAGCGCCCCGCGCGCGGCGAGCCGTGCCGCGCCGGTGCGATGGACCGGTCCGGACAGGACCAGGACGTGACCGCGCGCGTACTTGTGGCTCGTCGCCTCCAGGCGCGGAACGGCACGTCCCCACAGGGCCGGGCCGTTGCGCCACAGGGGGGCGTCCGTTCCGAACCCGGCGTCCAGATCCGCATCGCCGGTGCCGATCTCGGCGACATGGAGCGTGCCGCAATGGGCGCGTCCCGGCTGAAGCAGGTGCCCGACTTTGAGGGCGACGAAGGTGACGGTCTCGACGGCCCGCACGGCGACGCCACGGACGGCGCCGGTGTCGCCATCGATGCCGCTCGGCACGTCGACGGCGATGACGGGCACGGCCGCCCGCGCGAGACGCTCCACGCAGGCGGCCGCGTCCCCGTCGAGGTCGCGCGACAGGCCGGCGCCGAACAGGGCATCGACGACGAGGCCGTAGGCGGAGAAATTCACGATGTCGGACACCCGCAGGACGGGACCGGTCCATCCGGCCGCCGCCCCGGCGGCATCGCCCTTCAGGTCGGCGACCGGCACGAGGGCGGCGAGATCGACGGAAATACCGTCCTCCACGAGAGATCGGGCCGCCACGAACCCGTCGCCGCCGTTGTTGCCGGGCCCGCACAGGACGAGGACGCGCCCGCCCTCCGGCAGCCGGGCCCGCACCCGGTCGGCGACGGCGGCCCCGGCCCGCGCCATCAGCTGCGCCCCCGCGGTGCCCCCCCGGATCGCGGCGGCATCGACCCGGCGCATGGCCTCGACCGTGAGCAGGCGCGTCGTCATCTCGTAGTCCCTCACGATCCCGGGTTTCCCTGCATGCCTGCGCGCCGCTCACACCCTGCCTCACGCTGGTCCACCGACGGGCGCGAGATCGAACGATTTGCAGGGCATGCACATTCGTTGTGCAGATTTTGGCCGACCATCGTCAAAACGGCGTGGCGAAGGCCCGGCGGCGATGATACCAAAGTGGTTCAGAGCAGCATCGAGGTCAGGCCCGCCCGGCATGAAGAAGATCGAAGCGATCATCAAGCCTTTCAAACTGGACGAGGTGAAGGAAGCCCTCCAGGAGGTCGGCCTGCAGGGGATCACCGTGATCGAGGCCAAGGGCTTCGGCCGCCAGAAGGGCCACACGGAGCTCTATCGCGGCGCCGAGTACGTGGTCGACTTCCTGCCCAAGGTGAAGCTCGAGATCGTGCTGTCGGACGCCCTGGTGGAGGGCGCCGTCGAGGCGATCCGCAAATCGGCCCAGACCGGGCGTATCGGCGACGGCAAGATCTTCGTCTCGTCCATCGAGGAAGCGATCCGCATCCGCACCGGCGAGACCGGCACCGACGCGATCTGATTCTTTTTTCCTGATCTCGTCCCCGGGCATCCGCCGATACGCGCGGTCCGACACGGACCGGGTCATCGCCGTCGCAGCACCGTGCCGCCGTCCGTCATAACGGAATCGCTGCTCTGTTTTCGGGCAATGGTGTTTTCTTCGCGCAAACCGGGTCCACCCCGCGCGAAAACCCTATAAACCCGAGCCCAACCGCGGGCCGCTCGGCGGCCGGCGGCAAAACCACGGCTGAATGCCGCGAACGAAGGAGACCCCCGAGGATGGCCAAGACTGCAGCCGATGTCCTGAGAGAGATCAAGGACAACGACGTCAAGTACGTGGACTTTCGGTTCACCGATCCGCGCGGCAAGTGGCAGCACGTGACGTTCGACGTCTCCCTCGTGGACGACGAGATTTTCACCGACGGCACCATGTTCGACGGCTCGTCCATCGCCGGCTGGAAGGCCATCAACGAGTCGGACATGCTGCTGATGCCGGACCCGGCCACGGCCTGCATGGACCCGTTCTTCTCGGCCTCCACCATGTCCATCGTCTGCGACGTGCTCGAGCCCTCCACCGGCGCGCCCTACAGCCGTGACCCGCGCGGCACGGCGAAGCTCGCCGAGGCGTATCTCAAGTCCACGGGCATCGGCGACACGATCTATGTCGGCCCCGAGGCCGAGTTCTTCGTGTTCGACGACGTGAAGTTCGCCTCCGACCCGTACCAGACCGGCTTCAAGCTCGATTCCACCGAGCTGCCGATCAACGGCTTCACCGATTACGAGGGCGGCAACCTCGGCCACCGCATCCCGATGAAGGGCGGCTACTTCCCGGTGCCGCCGCAGGATTCGGCCCAGGATATGCGCGGCGAGATGCTCGCCGCCATGCAGTCCATGGGCGTGAAGGTGGAAAAGCACCACCACGAGGTGGCGTCGGCCCAGCACGAGCTCGGCATGAAGTTCGACACGCTGACCCTGCTCGCCGACCACATGCAGATCTACAAGTACTGCATCCACAACGTCGCCCAGAGCTACGGCAAGACGGCGACGTTCATGCCGAAGCCCGTCTACGGCGACAACGGCTCGGGCATGCACGTGCACCAGTCGATCTGGAAGGACGGCAAGCCGCTCTTCGCCGGCGACAAGTACGCCGACCTCAGCCAGGAATGCCTGTGGTTCATCGGGGGCACGATCAAGCACGCCAAGGCGCTCAACGCCTTCACCAACCCGTCGACCAACTCCTACAAGCGCCTGGTGCCGGGCTACGAGGCGCCCGTGCTGCTGGCCTACTCGGCCCGCAACCGCTCGGCTTCCTGCCGCATCCCGTGGACGACCAACCCGAAGGCCAAGCGCGTCGAGGTCCGCTTCCCCGATCCGATGGCCAACCCCTACCTCGCCTTCTCGGCCCTGCTCATGGCGGGCCTCGACGGCATCCTCAACAAGATCGATCCGGGCCCGGCCATGGACAAGGATCTCTACGACCTGCCGCCGCGCGAGCTGAAGAAGATTCCCACCGTCTGCGGCTCGCTCCGTGAAGCCCTGCAGAACCTCGACCGCGACCGCGCCTTCCTCAAGATGGGCAACGTCTTCACCGACGATCAGATCGACTCGTTCATCGAGCTCAAGATGACGGAAGTGATGCGCTACGAGATGACCCCGCACCCCGTCGAGTTCACCATGTACTACTCGCTCTGAGGCGAGCGGGCCGGGCGCACGCGCCCGACCTTTCGGACGATCGCGACGCCGGGGCCTCGAAGGGGGCTCCGGCGTTCCGCGTTTTCGGTCTCGAGGAAGGCGCGGCCCCGATCCCATCCGGTCGCCGAGAGGGTATTCTGCGGGTCGAGAACCGGCCGGGATGGGCGCCGGTCGGGGAAGGGAAGAACCACGCCCGCCGTGTCCCGGCCTCGAAGCGGCGTTGAGGTGTCGGTCACCGGCCCTGTGCATTTGGGCTCCACGCACGGGGGCAACTCCCCGACTTCGGTCCGCGTCGCCGAAGCCGTGCAGCAAGGCAGGAACGCACCCTGACCAACAGGCAATAAAGTAGGGTTTTGGTCCGCTGCCGTGACGCTGCCTCACGCCACCGTGCGATCCACGCACACGATAATGCAAAGAGGGACGATCGCAAGTTGTAGAAAGGCTCTTTCTACTTTATAAATAGTCCAATTCAATATTTCTCAGGTATGGACTTCGATCGCGCATCGATTGACAATAGACAGATGCTTTAGGTAGGCGGAGACATACAGCAGACAAGGGGCGTTCGCTCGGTCACGTCGCGCTGTCGTCCGAGTCGAGCCCTCTCCATGTCGAAGACGTCTTTCCACGCCATTCTTCTGGCGACCGTCAGCCTGTTGTCGGGTGCCGCGCAGGCCCAACAGGCCAGCGACCCCGTCATTGCGCTGGACGAACTGTCCGTGTCGGGCGACGGCAAGGCGGTGTCGCGGGGCTACCAGCCGGTGCGCTCCTCCATCGCCATGGGCTCCGAGACGCCGATCCTCAAGATTCCGCAGGCGGTGGCCGTGGTCACCGAGCAGGCGCTGCAGGATCAGGGCGTGCGCACCCTCGACGAGGCGCTCTACAACGTTTCGGGCATCACCCAGACCAACACCCTCGGCGGCACCCAGGACGCCTTCATCCGCCGCGGCTTCGGCGACAACCGCGACGGCTCGATTCTTCGCGATGGCCTGCGGACCGCGCTGCCGCGCTCGTTCATGCCGACCACCCAGCGCGTCGAGGTGCTGAAAGGACCGGCCTCGGCCCTCTACGGCATCCTCGATCCCGGCGGCCTCATCAACATCGTCACCAAGACGCCGCGTTTCGTCCAGGCGGGCTACATCGAGACGTTCGGCACCAGCTTCAACGGCGGCGGCGTCGAGGCGGACCTCACCGGCCCCATCGCGGGCACCAACCTCGCCTATCGCTTCATTGCGCAGCATCGCAACGCCGAGTACTGGCGCAACTTCGGCACCCAGAACCAGCAGGTCGTCGCCCCGTCGGTGACGTGGCAGGGCGACGCCACGCGGGTGACGCTGGCCTACGAGTGGTCGCACTACAAGCTTCCGTTCGACCGCGGCACGATCTTCGACCTGCGTAACGGCAAGCCCGTGAACGTGCCGCGCGACCGCCGCTTCGACGAGCGCTACAACATCACCGCGGGCGAGAACCACGTCGCCAGCCTCAACGTCGAGCACCGTTTCGATGCCACCTGGAAGGCGAACTTCAACTACGCCTTCAGCCACAACTTCTATCAGGACAACCAGGCCCGGGTGGTGTCCTACAATCCGGCCACCAACGCCCTGGTGCGCAGGGCCGACGCCACGCAGGACTCGAACTTCTCGGTCCATTCCGGCCGCCTCGACTTCACCGGCAAGGAAACCTTCCTCGGCGTCGAGCACGACCTCCTCGTCGGCGCGTCCTACGACCACTCCGACGTGCTGCGCACCCGCCTGATCCGCGGCCCCAACAGCACCAGCTTCAACATCTTCAATCCCATCTACGGCCGGCTGCCGCAGAGCTTCGCCGTCTCGGCCGTGGACAGCGACCAGCGCGAGCGCATCGAGACGGCCTCGGTCTATGCGCAGGATTCGATCTCGCTCACGGAGCAGCTCATCGTTGTCGGCGGCCTGCGCTATCAGGATTTCTCGCAGATGGCCGGCAAGGGCCGCCCGTTCAACACCAACACGGACGTGTCGGGCGGGCGCGTGGTACCCCGCGTCGGGCTCGTCTACCTCCTGACGCCGAGCCTGTCGGCCTACGCGTCCTACAGCCAGACCTTCCGGCCGAACTCGTCCATCGCGAGCTTCATCGGCGCCCTGCCGCCGGAAGAAGGCGAGGCCTACGAGGTCGGCCTGAAAGCCGAGCTCTTCGACGGAATCACCGCCACGGCCGCCCTGTACGACATCACCAAGGCGAACGTCCTCTACACCGAGGTCATCAACGCCATCAGCTACAGCCGCACCGCCGGCAAGGTGAACTCCCGCGGCTTCGAACTCGACGTCGCCGGCCAGATCGCCCCGGACTGGAGCGTCATCGCCACCTACGCCTACACCGACGCGGTGGTGACGGAGGACCCGACCCTGAAGGGCAACGAATTGCTCAACGTCGCGCCCCACACGGCCTCGGTGTTCCTCACCCACGATTTCGGACCGGTGGGCGACGGCCGCCTGCGCGCCGGCCTCGGCGGGCGCTACGTCGGCTCGCGGCCGGGCAGCGCCGCCAACACCTTCCGGATGCCGGACTACGCGGTGGCCGACGCGTTCATCGCCTACGACACCCAGGTGGCGGACCGGCCGGCGACGGTGCAGCTCAACCTGCGCAACCTCACCAACGAGACCACCTACACCTCGTCCATCGGCACCAACCTCGGCGTGGCGTTGGGCGAGCCGTTCCAGGCCATCGTCTCGGCGCGCCTGTTCTGGTAGGGCGCAAAGCCATGGTCCGCACGATCCTGTTCCGCCTGCACTGGGCCCTCGGCCTCAGCGCCGGCCTCGTCCTCGTCCTCCTCGGCGTGACCGGCGCGCTGATGAGCTACGAGGACGCCATCGGCGACTGGGCGAACGGCGACCGGGCCTTCGTCGCCGTGCGGGACGCGGCCCGCCTCGGCCCCGAAGCCCTGGTGGCGCGGCTGGAAGCACAGCGCCCCGGCCTGAAGGTGAACGCCCTCACCTTCTCGGGCGACCCGGAGCGGAGTCCCCGCGCCCGCTTCGTCTACGACGCCCGGACGGGTGAGCGGCCGGTCTCGGTCTATCTCGACCCGTATGACGGACACGAACGCGGTGAGGCGCGTCTGGAATCCGCGTTCGCGACGGTGCGCGCCCTGCATCGCTGGCTCCTCGTGCCGGGCGACGGCAAGGGCTGGGGCCGCAGCATCACGGGCGCCAGCACCATCGCCCTCCTCGCCTTCCTCGCGACGGGCCTCTACCTGCGCTGGCCCCAGATCCATTCCTGGCGGATCTGGCTGAAGCCCAACCTCAGGCGCCCGGGCCGCGCGCGCTGGTGGTCGCTGCACACCATCGCGGGGACGTGGCTCCTGCCGGTCTACGCGGTCATCGCGCTCTCGGGCCTGTGGTGGTCCTACGACTGGTACCGGACGGCGGCGACCTACGTGCTGACGGGAGAGGCGCCGCGTGCCAAGCCCGGCCGCGTCCTCGGCCGCACCGTCGAGACGGCGCCCCTCGCCCTCGACAGGGCCTGGGCCGCGTTCAACGCACGCGAGGGCGCCGGCGCCCACCTCGTCATCGTCGCCCTGCCGGGACCGGACACCACGGCGATCCGCATCCGCTATCTCGGCAGTGTCGCAGACCATCCGAAGGCGCGCGACGAGATCACCTACGACCCGGCCACCGGCGAACGCCTGACGGCCACCCGCTACGCCGACAAGCCCCTGGGCCGGCTCATGGCCGACAACATGCTGGAGGTCCATCGCGGGCGCTTCTTCGGCGGGTTCGTCGCGTTCGTGTTCTTTGCTGCCTCCCTGCTGATGCCGCTCCTGGCGGCGAGCGGCCTCGTCCTCTACGTCCTGCGCCGCCGCAGCGCCCGCAGGCGCGCGAAGGCCGCGGCGCCCGGGATCGGTCCGGTGCAGGGCTTGAATGCCTGACGAAGAGGGTTGGCCGCGGGGCTTTCGGCGTCCAGATTAGGGGAGAGCGGGCCGCGAGACGCCCGCCCCCAGGGAGATGCCCATGCCCGTTCACCGACTCCGTCACGTCCCGGCGCGCCGCCCACGCGGCCGGACCCTGCTCCTCGGCGCCGTCGCAAGCCTGATCGCGACCGGCGCCCACGCGGAGGGCGATTCCCGCATCACCGGCCTGTGGAAGCTCGTCTCCTACGAGGTCGAGATCAGGTCCAGCGGCGAGAAGGACCCGGTGATGGGCGCGCACCCCACCGGCTACGCCTACTTCACGCCCGAGGGCCGGGTGTTCTTCAACCTCACCGGCGAGGGCCGCAAGCCTGCCAAGGACGCCGAGGGCAAGGCCCGTCTCCTCGACACCACCGTGTCCTACACTGGCAAGTTCACCACCAGCGGCGACCAGTGGACCACCCGGATCGACACCGCCTGGAATCCCGACTGGATCGGCACGGACCAGACCCGCACGTTCAAGCTCGACGGCAAGCGGCTCGAAGTGCTCACTCCGTGGCGGATCATGCCGAACTGGGCCAAGCAGGGCGAGACCCGCAGCATCGTCACCTTCGAGCGCGCCACCGACGGCTGACCTGACCGATCCCTCCACCGGAGCCTGCCATGCCCCTCGTGATACCCGTGATCCTCGGCTCCGTCCGCACCGAACGCCAGGGCGAGCGCGCCGCGCGGTTCCTGGTGACGCAACTGGAGGCGCGCTGCATCGAGGCGCCCCTGGTCGATCCGGCCGCCCTGCAGCTGCCGCTGCTGGACAAGATGTACAAGGAATACCCCAAAGGGTCGGCGCCCCCGGCCCTGGAGGAGCTGGCGACGCTCTATCGCCGGTCGGACGCCTTCGTGGTGGTTTCGGCCGAGTACAACCATTCGATCCCGCCGGCCCTGTCCAACACCCTCGACCATTTCCTCGAGGAGTATTCCTGGCGCCCGTCCGCCATCTGCTGCTACTCGGCCGGGCAGTATGGCGGCGTGCGCGCGGCGATGCAGCTGCGTGCGATGATGGCCGAACTCGGTGCGTCGAGCATCCCGTCGCTCCTGCCGATCCCGCGCATCGGCAAGGCCCTCGATGCCGAAGGCAACGCGCAGGAGGAATGGCTGACCAAGGCCGCCAGGCGCTTCCTCGACGAGCTGGTCTGGTACGCCGAGGCGCTGCAGGCCAAGCGCGCGGGCGGCACGCCGTACTGAAGGGCTGGCCCGGGCCTTGCCCGGGTAGACGCCATCGCGCTCCAACGGACAGCCCCATGAACGACGTCAGACACCTCCTTGCCAGCCTCGTGAAGGCGGCCCTCATGGGGGACGACCGCGCCAGCCTCCTGTGGCGCGAGGAGGCGCGCCAGGACCATGGCCGGATCGCCGCCGATCCGGCCGCCGTCGCGCATCTCAAGATCGACGGGATGTGGACCCTGGCGGTGGGCGATGCCGAGGCGCCGGAATTCCGCGCGGCGGAAGGCCAGGTCGAGTTCGGGCTGCCGGCCCTGTGCCCGTTCACCCTCGGGGAGATCGCCGCCCCCGATCTCGACATCGACGCGGCGGTGGAGCGCATCCGCCAATCGGCCGCCACGGGCTGATCCGCCGCGGCGGACGAAACGGTGTTGAGGGCTGCCCCCGCGCCCGTTGCCCGGAAGCGGGGTCGAGCCCATGTTATGGGCTTGAGGCCGTGATCCCGTGCCGGGATCGGCCAAGACCTTCTAGCGTCGGGCCATGCGCCCGCGCCGCGAGCCCGAGCCTTTGGCCAAGCGCATCAATCCGAATCCCGGGCGCCCCGCCCTCCCCTCCCGCGAAGAGATCCTCGCCTTCATCGCCTCGGCGATGGAGAAGGTCGGCAAGCGCGAGATTGCGGCGGCGTTCGCCATCAAGGGCGCCGATCGCATCGGCCTCAAGCGCATCCTGAAGGAGATCGAGGAGGACGGTGCCATCGAGCGGGGCAAGGGCGGCCTTACGGAGGCCGGACGCCTGCCGGCGGTGGTGCTGGCCGACATCAAGTCCCGCGACCGCGACGGCGACTTTTTGGCTGTTCCCGTCGAGTGGGACCAGGCGAAGGGTCCGCCCCCGAAGATTTCGGTGATCGCACCGCGCCCCGGCCGCAAGCCGGGCCTCGCCGCGCCCGGCATCAATGACCGGGTGCTCCTGCGCGTCGAGCCGACGGAGGGCGAGACCGAGCGCTATTCGGGCCGGGTCATCAAGGTCGTCGGCAAGAACAAGGCCGAGATCATCGGCGTCTTCCGCGCCGGCAAGGAGGGGGGCCGCATCATCCCCGTGGAGAAGCGGGCGCAGGGGCGCGAGATCGCGATCCCGGTCGGCGAAGAGGGCGAGGCCCGCGACGGCGACCTCGTCAGCGTCACCCTCCAGCGCGAGACCCAGTTCGGTCTGCCCCAGGGCCGGGTCAAGGAACGCCTCGGGTCCCTCGGCTCCGAGAAGGCGGTCAGCCTCATCGCGCTGCATCTCCACCACATCCCCCACGTCTTCGCCGCCGCGACCCTGGCCGAGGCCGATGCCGTGGAGGCCGCCGGCGTCGAGGGGCGCGAGGACTGGCGCGCCGAGCCGCTGCTGACCATCGATCCCCCCGACGCCAAGGACCACGACGACGCCGTGATGGCGGTGCCCGACCCCGATCCCGCCAATGCGGGCGGGTTCATCGTCACCGTCGCTATCGCCGATGTGGCGGCCTATGTCCGGCCCGGCTCGGCGCTGGACCGCGAAGCGCTCATGCGCGGCAATTCGGTCTACTTCCCTGACCGGGTGGTGCCGATGCTGCCCGAGCGCATTTCCAACGACCTGTGTTCGCTTCGCCAGAACGAGGACCGCCCGGCTCTGGCCGTCCGCATGGTCGTCACCGCCGATGGCACGAAGCGCCGCCACAGCTTCCACCGGGTCATGATGCGCTCGCGGGCGAAGCTGTCCTACGCCCAGGCCCAGGCGGCCATCGACGGGTTCACCGATGAGACCACCGCGCCCCTCCTGGAGCCGGTCCTGCGCCCGCTTTGGGCCGCCTACGAGGCCCTGAAGACCGCGCGTGACGAACGCGGGCCCCTCGCCCTCGATCTGCCGGAGCGCAAGGTGCTGCTCACGGCCGACGGCGCCGTGGACCGCGTCGTCGTGCCGGCGCGCCTCGACGCGCACCGGCTCATCGAGGAGTTCATGATCCAGGCGAACGTCGCCGCCGCCGAGACCCTGGAGCAGGCCAAGCAGCCCCTGATCTACCGGGTCCACGACGAGCCCGCCCTGGAAAAGATGCGCGCCCTCGGCGAGGTGCTCGCCTCCATCGGCATCAAGATCCCCCAGGAAGCCAAACTCCGGCCCGCCCTGTTCAACCGCATCCTCGGGTCCGTGGCCGAGACCGAGCACGCGATCTTCATCAACGAGGTGGTGCTGCGCTCCCAGGCCCAGGCGGTCTACGCCGCACAGAACCTCGGGCATTTCGGCCTGAACCTGCGCCGCTACGCCCACTTCACCTCGCCGATCCGGCGCTACGCCGACCTCATCGTCCACCGCGCCCTGATCGCGGCCTGCCGCCTCGGACGCGACGGCCTGTCCTCGGAGGTCACCGTGGGCATGCTCGATCAGATCGGCGAGCAGATCTCGGCGGCCGAGCGCCGGGCCATGGCGGCCGAGCGCGAGACCATCGACCGGCTCATCGCCCACCACCTCGCCGACCGGGTCGGCGCCACCTTCACCGGGCAGATCTCGGGGGTGACCCGCTCGGGGCTGTTCATCAAGCTCGACGAGACCGGGGCGGACGGCTTCGTCCCGATCTCGACCATCGGCGCCGACTTCTACCGGCACGACGAGGCCCGGCATGCCCTCGTCGGCGAACGCTCGGGCGAGACCCATCGCCTCGGCGACCGCGTCGAGGTCCGCCTCGTCGAGGCCGCCGCCGTGGCCGGGGCGCTTCGGTTCGAACTTCTGTCGGAAGGCCGGTCCCGGCCCGAACGGTCCTCGCCGGGCGACAGACCCCGTACCGCCCGCAGGGCCGGCGCGCCGGGCCGTCCCCCCGGCATCCGCAACGCCGGGTCGCGCCACCGCGGGTCGCGCCGCTGAGGCGGGTGGTATAGGAGGGATATGACGAACAGGACGAACACCGCCATGACCGCGCGCGTCGAGACCCTCCCGGCCGAACGCCATGGCCTCGTGAAGTCCATGGCACGGGGCTTCGTCGGCCGCTGCCCCCATTGCGGCGAAGGCCGGATCTTCGGGCGCTTCCTCAAGGTGCGGCCGGACTGCGAGTCCTGCGGCCTTGCCCTGCACAGCCACCGCGCCGACGACCTGCCGCCCTACGTGGTGATCTTCATCGTCGGCCACATCGTCGGGTACTTCATCCTCGAGCTCGAGACGAATTACACCGTGCCGCTGTGGTTCCAGCTCAGCTTCTGGCCCCTCGTCACCCTCGCCTCGGCGCTCGCCCTGCTCCAGCCGGTGAAGGGCGCCGTCGTCGGCCTGCAATACGCCCTTGGCATGGGGGGCTTCGCCACGCTACCCGTCGGGCCGAGCGCGGCCGTGTCGCGTCCGGAGGATCGTCAGCGTGGACCCAGCGACACTCGCCCCGGCCTCGACCCCGCCTGACCCGACGAAGAAGGCCGCCCTTCGGCCCCGCAACGCCGCCACCCTGATCATCCTCGACCGCGCGAAGAAGACTCCGAAGCTCCTGATGGGGCGGCGCCATCCGGGCCTCGCCTTCATGCCGGGCAAGTTCGTGTTTCCCGGCGGCCGCATCGAGCCGGGCGACCGGCACATGCCCGTGGCCGGCGCCCTCTCGGCCCGGGCCACGGACGCCCTCGCCGCGCAGGTGCCGCGCGCCTCGCACCATCTCGGTCGCGCTCTGGCCCTGGCCGCCATCCGCGAGACCTACGAGGAGACCGGGCTGATGCTCGGCACCCGCGAGTACGGGCCGCCGGACTCCGCACCCGAGGGTGTCTGGGAGGCTTTTCGCGAGGCCGGCATCATGCCGGACCTCGAAGCCTTGCATCTCGTCGCCCGCGCCATCACCCCGCCGGGACGGCCTCGCCGGTTCGACACCCGCTTCTTCGCCGTCGACCGCAGGGCCGTGGCGGGCGAGACCGCCGGCGTGGTCACGCCGGATTCGGAACTGGTGGAACTCGCCTGGGTGACCTTCGCGGAGGCGCGCAGCCTCGACCTGCCGCGCATCACTGGCCTCGTGCTCACCGACGTCGAGGCCCAGGTCGCGGGCAACCTCGCCCCCTACCTGCCGATTCCGTTCTACTACGAGCGCCGGGGCAAGGGGCAGCGGGAGGTGCTTTGAAACGGTGATCCCCGGCCGATCGCCCGACGTTCAGGAACCGATTCCGGACCCGGCCCGTTGGAAGGCAAATGTCTCCACGGGAGCTGCGTCATGTTGAAGGGCGGTTTGCTTTGGCTCATCGGCATTCCCTTGCCGATCATCCTGATCATTTATTTCTTCACCGGCTGGTTGCACTAGGCGTTCTTCGCGCCAGTGATCTAATCCCGGATGAGAAACAAAAAAGGCCCCGCTCGGCGGGGCCTTTTCTTTACTCCGCCGCGTCGAGACGGGGACGCTCGATCTCGGCGCGTTCGCGTTTCACCAATTCGGCGGTGAGGAACGCGACTTCCAAGGCCTGCTCCGCGTTGAGACGCGGATCGCAGTAGGTGTGGTAGCGGTCCTGCAGGTCGTCGGCGGTCAGCGCGCGGGCGCCGCCCGTGCACTCGGTGACGTCCTTGCCGGTCATCTCCAGGTGGATGCCGCCCGCGATGGTGCCCTCGGCCCGGTGGATGCCGAAGAAGCTCTCGATCTCCTGCATCACCCGCTCGAACGGACGGGTCTTGTAGCCGCCGGCCGAGATGGTGTTGCCGTGCATGGGATCGCACACCCACACCACCTTGCGGCCCTCGCGCTCCACCGCCCGGATCAGGCCCGGCAGGTGGTCGCCGACCTTGTCGGCGCCGAAGCGGCAGATCAAGGTCAGGCGCCCGGCCTCGTTGGCCGGGTTGAGCTGGTCGATGAGCCCGATCAGGCCCTCGGCCGTCATCGACGGTCCGCACTTCAGACCGATGGGGTTCCTGATGCCGCGCGCGTACTCGATATGGGCGTGATCGGCCTGCCGGGTGCGGTCGCCGATCCACAGCATGTGGCCCGAGGTGGCGTACCAGTCGCCGCTCGTGGAATCGACGCGGGTCAGCGCCTCCTCGTAGCCGAGCAGCAGGGCCTCGTGGCTGGTGTAGAAGTCCGTGGTGCGGACCTCCTGGTGCGTCTCGGGATTGATCCCGATGGCGCGCATGAAGTCGAGGGTCTCGGTCATCCGCTCGGCGCAATCGGCGTAGCGCGCGGATTGCGGCGAATCCTTCACGAAACCCAGCATCCAGCGATGCGAGTTCTCGAGGTTGGCGTAGCCGCCCGTCGCGAAGGCGCGCAGCAGGTTGAGAGTCGCGGCCGACTGGCGGTAGGCCTCGAGCTGCCGGCGCGGATCGGGGATGCGCGCCTCCTCCGTGAAGGTGAGGCCGTTGACGATGTCGCCGCGGTAGCTCGGCAGGCTCACCCCACCCAGGGTCTCGGTCGGCGACGAGCGCGGCTTGGCGAACTGTCCGGCGATGCGCCCGACCTTCACCACGGGCGAGCCGCCCGCGAAGGTGAGGACCAGGGCCATCTGCAGGAACACGCGGAAGAAATCGCGGATGTTGTCGGCCGAATGCTCGTCGAAGCTCTCGGCGCAATCGCCGCCCTGAAGCAGGAAGGCTTCGCCCGTCGAGACGCGGGCAAGGGCCGATTTCAGCTTGCGGGCTTCACCGGCGAAGACCAGGGGCGGAAAGCTCGCGAGCTGGGCCTCGACCGCTTCGAGGGCGGCGGCATCCGGATAAGCCGGCACCTGCTGGATCGGCAGGTTGCGCCAAGATTTCGGCGACCAACCCGTCTTCGGTGTCCAACGCTCGCCCATGATTGTCTCCCGCCACCCCTCGGCCGGCTTTCCGTAATGCAGGATGCGTTGCGGAAAGCGCGGCTTATAGAGGGGTTTGACCGCAGAGGCGAGTGCGGGGAACCACCGGGCTGACCTGCTTTCCGCTCAGGCGACGTCGCCGTCCTCGATGGCGATGCCGTGCTCCGACAGGATCCAGAAGATCGCCTCCAGATCCTCCGACGTGACGTCCCGCGGCGGCAGGGCCTCCTCCAGATCCTCGTAGGTGAGGCGGCGGACGCGCTGGGCCTCCGCCTTGGCCAGGAGGGCGTCCACCGCCTTGCGCATATCGGGCGGCAGGGCATCGTGGCTCGGCAGGCGATAGTCGTCGACGGGATGCAGCGCCTCCGCCAGCATCCGGTCGATGATCACCTGACGGCGATCGTGCGCGTCGTCGTGCTGTTCCATGGGGCTGTTATGGGTCGGAGAAGCCGCGCGTCGAGGGGCGAAGTGACGTCAGGTGCGCGCGGGCCTCAACGCGCAGCGGCCGGCACGACCCGGACGGGGATCGCCTTGGCCGCCGGGGTCTTCGACTGTTCGTCGTGGTGCCACAGGGGAATCAGGGGGTTCAGCTCAGGATAGTAGCCGCCGCAATTGCCCGGCGGAATGTCGTACTGGATCACCCGCAGGCCCTTCACCGAGCGATCGATGCCGTCGTCGGACGGCGTCGAGAGGTCCACCGTCTCGCCGTCGCGCACCCCGATGCGCGCCATGTCGGCGGCATTCATGAACAGGATGGTGCGCGTGCCCTTCACGCCGCGAAAGCGGTCGTCATAGCCGTAGATCGTCGTATTGAACTGATCGTTTGAGCGCAGCGTGATGAGGTCTAGGATGTCGGGGCCCCGCGCCGGCATGTCCGGGTCCTCGTCGAGGCCCTCCGGCACGGTGAAGTTGGCCCGGCCGGTCTCGGTCTCCCATCGGCGTTCCCGCGCCGGGATCGGCTTGTGCAGGCCGCCCGGATCGAACATCCGGCCGTTGAGGTCGTGGAACACGTTCGGATAGGTCGCCTCGATGGCGTCGCGCACCTTGGCATAGTCGCCGACCCAGGCGTCCCAGGTCACCTTCGGATTGGGGGGCAGCGTCGCCTTGGCGAGTTCGGCGACGATCCACGGCTCGGACCGGGCCTGGGCGCTCACGGGCTTGGTGAACCCGCGTGAGCCGTGGAAGCACGACGTCGAGTCCTCCATGGACACGGCCTGGGGACCGCTCGCCTGCGCGTCGATCTCGATGCGGCCGAGGCACGGCAGGATGTAGGCCACCGCGCCGTTGACGAGGTGGGAGCGGTTGAGCTTCGTCGAGATCTGCACGGTGAGGCGCATGCGCCGCCACGCCACTTCCATCCGCACCGTATCGGGGATGGCGCGCACGAAGTTGCCGCCGAGGGAGAGGAACGCCTTCACCGAACCGTCGAGGATGCCTTCGCAGGCCTCGACGGTGTTGAGGCCCTTTTCCCGGGGCGGCGCGAAGCCGTACTGCGCCGCGAGGGTGTCGAGGGGTGCGAGTTCGGGCTTCTCGGTGATGCCCACCGTGCGCTGGCCCTGAACGTTGGAGTGGCCGCGCACGGGGCAGAGGCCGGCGCCGGGGCGTCCGACATTGCCGCGCAGGAGCATGAGGTTGACCAGCATCTGCACCGATTCGGTGCCCTTTCGGTGCTGGGTCAGGCCCATGCCGTAGATGCCCATGACCGCGCGGGCCCGGCCATAGACCGTGGCAGCGGACTCGATGGCCTCCCGGGTCAGGCCGGACCGCGCCACCAGAGCGGCCCAGTCCTGCGCCTCGCAATAGGCCTTGAACGCGTCGATCCCGTGGGTGTGTTCCTCGATGAAGGCCACGTCGAGGAGGCGCGGCCGGCCGACCGCCCTGGCCGCGTCGTCGTCGGCGAACAGGGCCTTGCACATGCCGGTCATGGCGGCGATGTCCCCGCCCGCCTTGACCTGATGGTACTGCGTCGAGATCCGGGTCTCGCTGCGGGTCACCATCTCGACGGGCGATTGCGGGTTGGTGAAGCGCTCCAGGCCGCGCTCGCGCAGGGGGTTGAAGGTGATGATCGGCACCCGGCGCTTGCGCGCATCCTGCAGGGGATGGAGCATGCGCGGCGAATTGGAGCCGACGTTCTGGCCGAAGAACAGAATCAGGTCGGTGGACTCGAAATCCTCCAGCACAGTGGTGCCCACGGCCGAGCCGATGGAGGCTTTCAACCCGACCGAGGTCGGCTCGTGGCACATGTTGGACGAGTCGGGCAGGTTGTTGTTGCCGTAGAGCCGGGCGAACAGCGCGTACATGTACGATGTCTCGAGGGATGCCCGGCCCGAGGCGTAGCAGACCACCGATTTCGGCTCCAAGGCGCGCAGCTCGCGGCCGATCTCCGCGAAGGCGTCGGCCCATTCCACCGGAACGTAGCGGTCGGTCGCCGGATCGTAGCGCAGGGGATGGGTGAGGCGGCCCTTCTCCTCGAGGGCGTAGTCGCTCCAGCCCAGGAGGTCAGTGACCGTATGCGTCGCGAAGAAATCCGGGCCGACGCGCTTGGTGGTCTGCTCCCAGACGGTCGCCTTGGCGCCGTTCTCGCAATACTCGAAGGCGGCAGGCTTTTTCGGCTTCGACCACGCGCAGGACGTGCACATGAAGCCGTCGGGCTTGTTCTGCTTCAGGAGAAGCGCTGCACCCGAAGCCGGGATTTCCTCGCGCAGGAGGATTTCGGCCAGCGACGCCGCGGAGCCCCAGCCACCCGCCGGACCGGTATAGGGTTCGATTTTCGGGTCGGCCATCTTGTCGGTCATGGGGGGTCCGGTCAGGCGATTGCTCTTTCGGCAACCGGCTCCGCAGCCGCCCTGTTCCCGCCTGCGACGGTGCGCGCTAGCCGACCCCCTCCGGGCGCTTGGTGACCACGGGCGTGCGCATGGTGACGAGTTCCTCGCCGGCGGTGGGGTGGACCGCGATGGTGCGGTCGAAATCCGCCTTGGTGGCACCCATGGTGACGGCGATGCCCACCGCCTGGATGATCTCGCCGGCATCGTGCCCGAGGATGTGGACGCCCACGACCCGGTCGCTGGCGCAATCGACGATGACCTTCATCAGGACCTTCTCGTCGCGGCCCGACAGGGCCGCCTTCATCGGGCGGAAGCTCGACCGGTAGATGTCGATCTTGCCGTAGCGCTCCCGCGCCGTGCTCTCGTTGTGGCCGACGACGCCGATCTCGGGCGTCGAGAACACGGCCGTGGGGATGAGGTCGTGATCGACGGCCCAGGATTTGTCCCCGAACACCGTGTCGGCGAAGGCGTGTCCCTCGCGGATGGCGATGGGGGTCAGCGCCGCCCGGTTGGTGACGTCGCCGACCGCGTAGATCGACGGCACGCGGGTCTGCGAGAACCCATCGACGGGGATCGCGCCGGCCCCGTCGAGGGTGATCCCGACGGCGTCGAGCCCGAGGCCCTCGACCTTCGGTCGCCGGCCGGTGGCGTAGAGGACCTGATCGACCTCGAGGCTTGTCCCGTCGCTCAGGGTCACGGCGAGACCGCCCGCGACGCGCTCCAGGCGCTCGACGCTGGTGCCGAGGCGCAGGTCCATGCGCTTGGCGTAGGCCTCGTCGAGGGCGTCGCGGATCTCGTCGTCGAAGCCGCGCAGGAGCCGGTCGCCGCGATGCGCCAGGGTGGTGCGTGCGCCCAGAGCCGCGAACACGCCGGCGAACTCCACGGCGATGTAGCCGCCGCCGACGACGAGGATGCGCTCGGGCATGGTTTCCAGATCGAACACCTCGTTGGAGGTGATGGCGAGCTCGCAGCCGGGCACCTCCGGCAGCTTCACGGGATGGGCGCCGACCGCGACGAGGATGACCTTCGCCCGGACCCGCCGCCCGGAAGCGACGAGGCGCACCGTATGGGCATCCTCGATCACCGCGCGCTCGGGCACGATCGCGACGCCGGCCTTGCCCAGATTGGTGCCGTAGATGCCCTCCAGACGGCCGACCTCGGCGTCGCGCCGGGCTTTCAGGACGCGCCAGTCGAACCGCGGCTCGGGCACGCTCCAGCCGAAGCCGGCGGCATCCTCGAACTCGTCGCGGAACCGGCCGGCATAGACCATGAGCTTCTTCGGGACGCAGCCGCGGATCACGCAGGTGCCCCCGACCCGGTACTCCTCGGCGAGCTGGACCCGCGCACCGTAGCCCGCCGCGATCCGCGCGGCTCGCACGCCGCCGGAGCCGCCGCCGATGACGAACAGATCGACGTCGAAGTCCTGAGTCATGAGGCGCGTCCCGATAGCCATACGAAGCGTCGCCCTCCATGGCCCGAACGGTCGGCGGCTTCAACCGCAGGCCGCCTGGGCGTGACAACCATGCGCCACGTGACCCCAAAACAGCGGAGCCGGCCCTACACGCTTTACGTGTGCTACCGTTGGGCACAAAGCCGGGGCATGTAGACCTGTCGGGTCCGCCCGCTTGAACGCAGACCTTGAAACGACACCATCATGGTGCAAAATGGAGATGTCCGAAAAGCGCAAACCGACCTACGATTTGCACGCCTTCCGGGCTTGGGCGCGATCACCCAAATTCAGCGCGGCCGGGTCCGCCGTGCGAACGGCTGCGGCCCTCGGGGTCGGTTCAACCGACATGGTACGGATCGTTCAAATGCTGGAGCGAAAGCACTTTCAGAAATCCGTGACGTCCCATGCCAATCCGCGGGAGTGGCAGGACGTCTATCATGTCCCGTCATCGATCGGCGTCCTCTACATCAAGTTCCGCGCGGACGTCGTCACCGAGTTTTTGCTGCTGTCATTCAAGGAAAAGAACAATGACTGAAGCACCCGTCTGCCCCGTCTCCGGGCAGGTGATGTTTCGCGACACGCGCCCTTTCACGCTGCACTACAAGGGCAGCGTGCGGACCTTCGACATGCCCGGTTGGTACTGCGACGGCAGCGGCGAGAGCATCTTCACCCGTGCGGATATGAAGATATCGGACCGCGAACTCGCGACCCTGAAAGCCACGGTGGAAAATCTGGCGACGCCGGCCGAGGTGGCTCGGCTGCGCAAGACACTCGGGCTGTCGCAGGCCAAGGCGGGCGAGATCTTCGGCGGAGGCCTTCGGGCATTCCAGAAGTACGAAAGCGGCGAGACTTCCACGAGTCGCGTCATGACGAATCTTCTACGCGTCGTTTCACGCCACCCGGAAGAAGTAGAGCAGATAGCGGCCGAAGCGAGCAAATGCGAGGCCAAGATGCCGTGGAAGATGCCGTGAAAGCGTCCAACAAAAAGGCCGCCTCCCCGTGCGGGGAAGCGGCCCGATGGCCGGTGCGCTGAAGCGGCGGCCTACTTGATCTTGGTTTCCTTGAAGTCGACGTGCTTGCGCACGACGGGGTCGTACTTCTTCATGGAAAGCTTCTCGGTCTGCGTGCGGGAGTTCTTCTTCGTGACGTAGAAGTAGCCCGTGTCGGCGGTCGAGATCAACTTGACTTTAACGGTGACGGCCTTGGCCATGGCGCGGCGCTCCTGTGATGGCGGCATTCCGCATCAGCGAAACGCAAAAGGGCCGGCGGCAGCCGGCTGAATACCGGCGCGTGATTGCCCCATGGATCACGTTTCGTCAAGGCCGGGGATAGCCTTGCAGGCGCCAGGCCACGACGCCCGCATAGGCGAGGAACAGGGCGCACAGGCTGTAGGCGAAGCCCTGGGGCGGCACCAGATCCATGCCGCCGCCGATGATCGGAGGGCCGACCATGAGGCCGACATTGTAGAGCAGCACGAAGGCGGCGTTGGCGCCGGCGAGCTCCGGCCCGCGCACGCTGGCGCCGAGCTGGGCCAGCCCCACGGTGTAGAGGGTGCCGGCCAACCCGCCCCAGACGAACAGCAGGAGGACGAGCGCCGGAAACGAGGCCGAGGCCACGGGAATCAGGATCGAACCGAGCGCGCCGCACAGGGCCGAGGCCAGGAGCACGATGCGCCGGTCGATGCGGTCGGCGAGCCAGCCGACCGGGATCTGGAACAGGACGTTGCCCAGCGCCAGGGCGGAGACGAGGCCGGCCGCCGTCTGCGCGTCGTAGCCCAGCCGCAGGCCGTAGAGAGGCAGGATGGCGAACCCACCGGTCTCCACGGCGCCGTAGACCAGGGCGGCGCCCGTCGCGGCGGGCGCGAGGCGGAGATAGGCGAGGATCGAGCGGCTGCCGCCCTGCCCGATCTCGGGTGACAGGCCGCGCGCGAGCAGCAGGGGCACCATGGCGACGAGGAACAGGCCCGAGCCGGCGAGGTAGGGCGCGTAGCCCTCCGTGCCGAGGAGGGCGAGCAGGGTCGGGCCTACGGCGAACCCGAGGGCCAGCACCGTGGCGTAGATGCCCATCACCAGGCCGCGCCGGGCCGGCGGGGCGGCCTCGCTGATCCAGAACTCGGAGAGGACGAACAGGGCGCCGAGGGTCGCCGAGAACACGAAGCGCAGGGGAAACCACCAGGCGATGTCCTGGAACACCTTGAAGCCCGTGAGCATCAGGGCGCCGAGGCCCAGGGCCAGGATCAGCAGGCGGACCACGCCGATGCGCGCGGCGACCCGCGGCACGTACGGCACCGTCAGGATGCTGGCGAGGCCGGCGACGGCGGTGTTAACGCCGATGAGGGTGCTGGACGCGCCCATCCTGGCCATTTCGAGGGACAGGAGCGGGATCGTGAGGCTGAGGCCGATGCCGACGACGGCGACACAGACGATGGCGGCGGCGATGGACGCGACGCGGGCCCGGTCGTCCGGCGCCGACGGGGTCTGAACGAGCATGGCGGGCAAGGACACGTCCTGAGCGAGCCGCGCGGCGGCTCCGGGCCGGCTTTCTCGCCCCCGCAACGCGCCAGCGCAACCGCCCGTATCAGCGCGCCGCCGCCGTCACCGGCTTGTCGTCGGTCTTGGGGACCTGACGCTCGATCTTCTGGTCGTCGCGAAGGTCCGCCGGCGGGCTGAGCACGATCTGCTCGCCGCCCTCCAGGCCCCGGTCGATCTCCAGGACCGTGCCGAGGTCGCGCTGGATGTGGACATTGCGCCAGCGTGCCTGTCCGTCATCGCCCGCGATGGCGACCTGGGTGCCGCGCTGGTTGAAGACCAAGGCCTCGGCCGGGATCACCGCGATGGATTGGGTGCGCGGCACCCGGAAGGTCACGGAGACGTAGAGGCCGGCGCGCAGGGCCAGATCGGCGTTCGGCACGTCGACCTGGGTCGTGAGGGTGCGCGACGACAGGAGCAGGGCCACGGAGCTGCGCTCGACCTTGCCGGAGAACACCCGGTTGGGCATCTGCGGCACCCGCACCACCGCGTCGAGCCCCTCGCGGATGCCCGACGCCGCGCTTTGCGGCACGTTGACGGAGACACGCAGGACGTCGTCGCGGTCCATGCTGAGCAGCGCCGTGCCGGTGCCGTCGGCGTGGACGAGGTCGCCGACGTCGACGCCGCGGGTGGTGATGACCCCGTCGAAGGGGGCGACGATGTCCTTGAAGCCCGTCAGCGCCTTCAGCCGGTCGACGGTGGCGGTCTGCGCCTTGATGTTGGCCTCGGCCACCTTCACGCCGGCCTGGGCGGAGGCGAGGGTCGCGGCCTGGCTCAGCACGCTCGCCTGGGAATTGTCGGCGTTCTGCTTCGAGGCCCAGCCCTGGCCGGCGAGCGTCGAGGTGCGGGAATTGGTGACGTTGGCGAGATTCACGTTGGCCTTGGCCTGATCGACCATGGAGCGGGCCTGAAGGAGCTGCGCCTCGAGCTGCCCGACCTGGGCCTCGGCCTGGGCCAGTTGCTGATCGAGGTCGGGGGCGGCGATGCGCAGGAGGATATCCCCTTTTCGCACGCGGGACCCGATATCGACCCGGCGCTCGGCGATGTAGCCGGTGGCGCGGGCGTAGAGGGCGGCCCGCGCGAAAGCGTCGGTCTGGCCCGGCAGGGTGAGCTCCATGGGCTTGTCCGCCCGCTCCACGGTCGCCGTGCGCAGGCGCGGCACGTGGGTTTCGATTCTGCGCTGGGTTTCTGCGGCGGCGGCGCGCTGCTGCCACTGGCCGTAGCCGCCCCAGGCCAGGAGCCCGGCGACCCCGAGGCCGACGAGGACGAACGGACCGGCCCGCGGCGGCGGGGGCACGTCGGAGGGGTCGCGGGGGCTGTGCGTCACGCGTAATCCTCCAGGGGCCGAGCCTCGCCCCGACGCAGGAGCGCATAGAGGAACGGCACGAACAGCAGCGTCGAGGGGGTGCCGACGGCGATGCCCCCCATCACGGCACGGGCCAGCGCCGCGTTCTGCTCGCCGCCCTCCCCCGTGCCCAGAGCCATGGGGATGAGGCCGAGGAACATGGCCCCCGCCGTCATCAGCACCGGGCGCAGGCGGGTCTCGCCGGCGAGCAGCGCCGCCTCGGCCGCGCCGCATCCCGTAGCCTCGCGGTGCTCCTTGGCGAAGGTGACGAGCAGGATCGAATTGGCCGATGCGATGCCGACCGACATGATCGCCCCGAACAGCGACGGAATCGAGATCGTCGTGCCGGTGATGAACAGGCTGGCGACGATGCCGCAGAAGGCGAGCGGCAGGGCCGCCAGGACCACGAACGGGTCGCCCCAGCTCTGGAAATTCACCGCCATCAGCAGGTAGACGGCCACCAGCGCGATGGCGAGGCCGACCTGAAGGCGGGTGAAGGCCGATTGCATGTTCTCGATCTGCCCCCGGACGGTGATCTTGTCGGGGGCGGGCAGGCCCTTCTGCTCCTCCGCCACGATGGTGCGGATTTCGCGCGCCACCGAGCCGAGGTCGGAATCCTGCACCGCCGCGTAGATGTTGAAGGTCGGCTGGGTGTTGACGTGGTTGATTACCGTCTGGGCGCCCTCGCGCCGCATGGTGGAGACGCTGGAGAGCAGAGTCAGGACGCCCGGCGCCTCCGGACCGCCCTGGACGAGGAGCGGCGTGTTCTCGAGGGCGTTGAGCGAGTCGTTGCGGAATTCCGGCGTCTGGACCCAGAGCTGGTAGGGGATGCCGGTCTTCGGGTCCGTCCAGAAGTTCGGCGTCACCTGAAACGAGCCGGACAGGGACACGTTCAGGCCCTGGGCGATCTGCTGCTGGGTCAGGCCGAGTTCCGAAGCGAGCTTGCGGTCGACGTCGACGAAGAATTGCGGCGTGCCGACGATCTGATGGAGATGGACGTCCACGGCACCGGAAACCGCCTTGAGGCGGCGGACGATGTTTTGAGCGACCTCCAGATCCTTGGCGGTGTTGCGGCCCGACACCTGGATGTCGATCTGCGCGAGGGTGCCGAAGTTGAGGATCTGGGTGATGATGTCGGAAGGCTGGAAGTAGAACACCACGTCGGGGAAACGCTCGCGCAGGGTCTCGCGCAGGCGCTTGGTGTAGTCCGCCACCGACCCGTGGCCCTCCTTCAGATTGATGAGCATCTGGCCGTCGTTGTAGGCGACGAACGAGCCGTCCGAGAAAGCGAAGTTGTAGTTGTTCGACGGCAGGCCGATATTGTCGAGAATCTGGTCGATCTCGCCCTCGGGGATGACCTCGCGCACCACCCGCGACACATCGGCGAAGACCTGCTCGGCCGTCTCGATGCGCATGCCGGGGCGGGTGCGCAGGTGCAGGGTCATCTGGCTCGACGCCACCTGCGGGAAGTAATCCTGTCCGACGAAGGTGAAGAGGCCGGCCGAGCCCGCCAGTACGGCGCCGACCACGGCCAGCGTCACGATCCGGCGGCGCAGCACCACGTGCAGGAGCCCGACATAGCCGCGGTGGAAGCGGGTGAAGCGGGCCTCGAAGCCGTGCCGGACCCAGCCGGCGAGGCGCAGGACCGGGCGGCCGAGCCAGGCGAGGGCACGGCCGATGCGGCCCCGGCGCGGCGGTTCGACCCCGTCGCCGTGGCGCTCGGCGTATTCGCGCGCCACCAGCACGTCGATGAGCACCGGCACGAGGGTGCGCGACAGGACGTAGGAGGTCAGCATCGCGAAGACGACCGCGAGCGCCTGGGGCGTGAACAGGTATTTCGGCGTATCGGTCAGGGCGAAGACCGACACGAACGCGGCGCAGATCGACAGGGTCGAGATGAGGGCGGGCTTGGCGATGCCGGCGGCCCCCTCGACCACGGACTTGCGGAACGGTTCGCCCTCCTCGAACAGCCGGTAGGTGTTCTCGATGGCCACCGTCGCGTCGTCGACGAGGATGCCGACCGCGAGCGCCAGGCCGCCGAGCGTCATGACGTTGATGGTCTCGCCGAGGGCGGCGAGGATCGCCAGGGAGGTCAGGATCGAGAGCGGGATCGAGACCAGCACCACGATCGTGGAGCGCCACGAGCCGAGGAACAGCAGGATGGTAAGCCCGGTGAGGGCCGCCGCGATCACCGCCTCGTGGATCACGCCCTCGATGGCGGCGGAGACAAAGACCGACTGATCGAACAGCGGCTTGAGGGTCATGCCCTCCGGCGCGGCGGCGCGGATGTCGGGGAGGGCCTTCTTGACGTTGTTGACGACGTCGAGGGTCGAGGCGGTGCCGTTCTTGAAGATCCGCATCAGCACCGAGTGCACGCCGTCAGCGCGCACGATGTTGACCTGCGGCGGACCGCCGTCGCGGACATGGGCGACATCGCGCACGAGGATCGGCTGGCCGCCCACGACCCGGATGGGGATCTGGTTGAGGGCGTCGATGGCGTCCGGCGAGGCGTTGAGCTGTACCGGATATTGCTGCTCGCCGATCTTGGCCAACCCTGAGGGCACCGTGAGGTTCTGGGCGGTGACCGCGTTGGTGACGTCGAGGGCCGTGAGCCCGAGGGCCTGGAGCGCCTGGAGGTCGAGATCGACCATGATCTGGCGCGGCGTGCCGCCGAAGGGCGACGGCAGGGTCGAGCCCGGCACCTGGGTCAGGCGCTGGCGGATGCGGTACTGGGCGTAGTCGTAGACCTTGGTCAGGCTCTCGCGGTCGGAGGCGAGGGAAAGCTGGATCACCGGCACGGACGAGGCCGAGAACCGCAGGACGATGGGCGGCTGAACGCCGGGCGGCATGGTCGCGCGGATGGAGTTCATCGCCGAAACGGTCTGCGCGATGGCGAGATCGATGCTCACGCTGCCGTCGAAGTAGATCTTCTGGATCGCCGTCCCCTGCAGGGTGGTCGATTCCATCCGGGCGATGTTGTTGACGTTGTTGGAGAGCGAGAACTCGGCGTAGGTGGTGATGCGCCGCTCCATCTCGGAGGTGGAGAGGCCGTTATAGGTCCACACCACCACGACCACCGGAATGTCCACGGTGGGCAGCACGTCCTTCGGCGCCACCACCACGGCCGCCGCCCCGCCGAGCATCATCAGCACGGCGAGCACGTAGATCGTGATCCGGAACTTCAGCGCGTATTGAACGAGACCCATGCCGTCTCCGAAACCGTGCGCTCAGGTGGTCGCACAGTTGAGTGCACGACGCAGCCGTGGCGCCGCGCCGCACAGGGTCTCGCAAGACTTTGTTTCTGAATGACGTACGCGATGCTTTCTCACCGCATGGTCGGGCACGTTGGACGTCGGCGGCGCGCGGTTACTGCTGCGACATCCCGTATCTGACCTCGCAGATGCTTTTGAGGGCTTTCCACTCCTCGTCGCTCAGGAGCCCGGCGGACGGCGCCTGTCCCGCGAGGGCGCGGATGGCGTGGGCGCGCTCGTTCACGAAGGGATGGCTGCGGAGAATGCCCAGGGCCGAGGAATCCGCTTCTCCATCGAGGCGCTCGAGGATCGTGGCCAGGGCCGAGGCATCGCCGCCCGCGCGTTGCAGCAATCTCACCGCGTAGGCATCGGCGGCGCTCTCGGCATCGCGGCTGTAACCGGCCGCAAGGGTGGCCTGCCCCAATCCGATCAGGACCGTGGACCCGGACAGGTCGCCGATGACCAGACTGAGGAGGATCGACGTGCCGCTGGCGGCGATCACCGCGCGCATGGGGTCTTGAACGGACACGTGTCCGAATTCGTGGGCCAGCACGGCGGCGAGCTCGTCCGGCGTCCGCGCGGCGTCGATCAGGGCGGACAGGAGGATGACCCGTCGGCCGGGAAGCGCGAAGGCGTTGGCGCTGTCATGCTGCCGGACGGAGATTTGGACCCCCTCCGGCAAGCCGCCGTCCCGGGCGAGCCGCGCGACGAGTCGATCGAGGCTCGCACGTCCGCTGCGATCGTCGCAGGGCGGAGGATAGTCCAGGAGATAGCGGACGTGCCGGTCGACCGCCTCACCCAACTGTGCCTCGATGAAGAACGGCACCAGCGGTGCCAGGCGGGAGGCGAGTGCCGGAATCCCGTAGAGCGCCATCGCAAATGCGACGATCGCCGCGGCGACCGACCAGACGACGAGCCGCAGACCGGCTCCCTTCACCGTCGTGGCGCCGCGACGGAGGCCGGGACACCGGGCCGTCAGCGCGGCGCCGAACGCCGGGTCCTGGATTTCCACCCGGTCTTGTTTGAAGCGCGGGCCGACGCGCAACAGGGGCGCCGATGCATCGTCCGCGACGAGATCCACCGGATTCCAACGGAGGTACAGATCCGGTCCGACGATTTCGAGATGGTCGGACAGATGCAGGGTGACGGGATGTGCCCTGGCCTCGAAGCCATCGAAATAGGCGCCCCTCGCCGTCGGAGGGGCCGTCACGGCGCGCTGCCCGCATTAACGGGCCCGCGCATCAGAGCCCTGCCTCCAAGGCACTCCCGACGCCCATCGCATCGCTCAGCCCCTCGTCCAGGGCGCCGGCCACGCGATGTCTCGATGCCGTAATTCCCTCCAGGACGTCCCCGTTTTCGATCGCGGTCGTTTCGGCGACCGCGCGCCAGAGTCGGACCTGAATGACCCTCACGTAGAGCAGGTTCAGGAGAAAGGCGCCCGCCAGGTAGGCGAGGACGAGAAGCGCCAGGGTGATTGATTGCGTCGGCGTATAGCCGCCCACCTGAGTCAACGCGGGTCGGACCACCGATGTGATCCCCAGGAGAAGACCGACAAAGCCCGCGAAGGCGAGCGCGTACCAGCTGTAGGCTGCATAAATCGTGCGCGCTTTGAGCCTCGACTCCAGACGACACTCACCGAGTCTCACCGCGTTCAGGAACGCTTTCAATTCCTTCGCCCGGTAGAATGGACCGAGCGAGATCGCCAGCAACAAGCAGATCAACACGGTCACCAGAAGAATCGCGGCTGAGAAAACAACGTTGGTTTCGATGTAATCCTCGTTTATCGTCAACTTTCCGGGAGGGCCAGCGAGATCAGGCACGAAGAGATCGCGCGGGATGGTGAAATCCGTTGCGATGAGAAATGCGATCGCCGCCACGATGACGGGGGTTATGGAAAACAGGTGGAAGATCAGCCACGGCTTGACCAGGACCCATCCGTCCATCGCGGAACTCATCCGGCTCGTGCCGACCAACGTATGGTCGATGCGATAGCGCTCGAGGCTCGCGCGCATGAACGGGTAGGCCAAGCCGAAGGTCGCCAGGGACAGCATCGTCCACCCGACCGCCTTGCTCATATAGACGCGCGCCGAGCCGTCCTGGCTCAGGCGTATGCCGCGCCACGACGTACGCGATGTCCGGTAACGACGCCCGCGGTACTTTGCGTATTGGACGAGGGGGTACAGGACGACAACGAGCAGGAGCGTGCTGAAATCCGCGATTTCGGGAAACGAGAGTGCGGCGATCCAGATTGCAAGGTAGATCGGCAGGAAGACCGCCGTCGCGATCAGAAATCCGATGAATAACTCTCTGCCGCGCCCGGTGTACTGCGCAGGACTTCCAGCAATCAGGGTGCGCGACCAGAAGAATCGCCGCAGTTCAGTCATATACCAGAATCGGTACACGCCGAACGTAACCATCGACAGGAGCGCACCACGAACAACGATCCGGTCGAGACCGACAAGGTTGCGATCGAACTGAACGTGTGTTCTGCGCACCGCGAGAGCGTCTTCAGTATCGGTACACGTAGCCATATCAACGTCGTCCGTAGAGCCATCGCGATAGGCTTAAGCTTCGTCGGGCGATCTAGCTATAGTATCGCGTGTACCGATCGAGATTTTTCACGTTTCGGTTGTAAGTTGGCTGACTTTTCAGAGGATCGAAACGAGAGGCGCCGACCTGAAAGGATCAGGCCGGCGCCATCGAACGATGCTCGAAACCATGTCTCGGGCCGGGCCGCCGAGCGGTCACGCCGGCGGTCTCCCTAGCAGCAGCGAAACCCGTTGCGGTTCCCCACCCCGAAGCGGGCGTTCTCGCGATTGCGAAAAAACTCCCGCTCGCTCATGGGCTCCTGGTCCGCATGGGTGCGGCGGATATGGCTGGCATAGGCTTCGTAATCGCCCTGCCCCACCATGAGGCGGGCGCCGTCGCAGACGCATTTCGAGAAGGTCTTGAGGCGGTCCCGCAATTCCATCGACGACAGCGCCATGGTGCCTACTCCGCAGCGACCGCGGCGGGGCCGCCGCTTTCCAGGGCGGTCCAGCGGTCGGCACGATAGGCCTTCACGCAGGCCTTGATGCCGAAGACGCCGATGGCCACGACGAGCCCGACGAACATCACCGCGAGGGCGGCGTCGATCCGGTCGTTGAAGACGATCTTGTGCATGTCGGCCATGTTCTTGGCCGGTGCCAGCACCTTGCCCTCGGCGATCGCCGCCGAGAACCGGTCGGCGTGGGACAGGAAGCCGATCTTCGGGTCGGCCGAGAAGATCTTCTGCCAGCCGGCGGTGAGGGTGCAGATGCACAGCCACACGGTGGGGATGATCGTGACAAAGGCGTAGCGCTCGCGCTTCATCTTGAAGATCACCACCGTGGCGAGCGTCAGGGCGACGGCGGCCAGCATCTGGTTCGAGATGCCGAAGAGCGGCCACAGGGTGTAGATGCCGCCCAGCGGATCGGTGACGCCCTGGTACAGGAAGTAGCCCCAGGCGCCGACGCAGAGGGCGGTCGCCAGGATGCTGGGCGCCCAGGCCGTGGTGTCCTTGAACGTCGGCGAGATCAGCCCGAGGAGATCCTGCAGCATGAAGCGGCCGGCCCGGGTGCCCGCATCCACGGCGGTCAGGATGAACAAAGCCTCGAACAGGATGGCGAAGTGGTACCAGAACGCCATCATCGTCTTGCCGCCGATGGCCGAGGAGATGATGTGGGCCATGCCAACGGCAAGCGTCGGCGCGCCGCCGGCGCGGGAGATGATCGAGTGCTCGCCGACATCGACGGCGGTCTGGGCGATCTGCTCCGCCGTGATCGCGAAGGCCGGATCGAGCTTCGTCACCGCGGCGGCGGCGCTTTCGGGCGTGGTGCCGACGAGGCCGGCCGGCGAGTTCATGGTGAAGTAGATGCCCGGCTCGATGACGCTGGCCGAGACCAGGGCCATCACGGCGACGAAGCTCTCCATGAGCATGCCGCCGTAGCCGATGAAGCGGGCATCCGATTCACGTTCGATGAGCTTCGGCGTGGTGCCCGACGAGATCAGGGCATGGAAGCCCGACACCGCGCCGCACGCGATGGTGATGAACAGGAACGGAAACAGCGTTCCGGCCCAGACCGGCCCGCTGCCGTCGACGAACTTGGTCACCGCCGGCATCTTCATGTGCGGGGCGACGTAGACGATGCCCAGCGCGAGGCCGACGATGGTGCCGATCTTGAGGAAGGTCGAGAGGTAGTCGCGCGGGGCGAGGAGCAGCCAGACCGGCAGGATCGAGGCGACGAAGCCGTAGCCGATGAGCATCCAGGTGAGCTGGGTGCCGGTGAAGGTGAAGAACGGCCCCCAGTACGGATCGGCCGCGACGTTGCCGCCGTAGACGATGGCGAGCATCAGCAGCACGAAGCCGAGAATCGAGACCTCGCCGACCTTGCCGGGGCGGATGTAGCGGGCATAGAGGCCCATCATCATGGCGATCGGGATCGTCGCCGCGACGGTGAAGGTGCCCCACGGGCTTTCGGCCAGGGCTTTCACGACGATCATCGCCAGGACGGCGAGCAGGATCACCATGATCATGAAGGTGCCGAACAGGGCGATGACGCCCGGGATGGTGCCGAGCTCGGCGCGGATCAGCTCACCGAGGGAGCGGCCGTCGCGGCGCATGGAGATGAACAGGATCATGAAGTCCTGCACGGCGCCGGCGAGCACGACGCCCGCGAGAATCCAGAGCAGGCCCGGCAGGTAGCCCATCTGCGCGGCGAGGACGGGGCCGACCAGGGGCCCGGCGCCCGCGATGGCGGCGAAATGGTGCCCGAACAGCACGTTGCGGTTGGTGGGGACGTAATCGAGCCCGTCGTTGTGAACGTGGGCCGGGGTCTGGCGCCGGTCGTCCAGGCGCATGACCTTCGTGGAGATGAAGAGCGAGTAGTAGCGATAGGCGATCAGGTAGGTGCAGACCGCCGCCACGACGATCCAGAGGGCGTTGACCGTTTCGCCCCGGGTGGTGGCTACGATGGCGAGGGCGGCGGCGCCCAACGCTCCAACGAGGGCCCATGGCCCGTGCTTGGTGATCGCACTCATCGACGTCTCGCTCCCGCGACCTGTCCTTGCTGGCAGATCGTCAAGCCCCCTTGTTACGCAATTTGCGAACGAGGGCCAGACGTCTCGCGCAATCGGCGGACATCAATTGCCAAGTGTCACCGTTTGCGAAGTGCCACCCCCTGCGGCCGCGACGGCGGAGTCAGTCGACGACGATCACCCGGTTGGGAAGAAGATCGAGGCCGCCGTCACGGTCGGGCAGTTCGGCGGCGAGGATAGCCCCGACGCGCTCGACGGCGGCGACGAGGCCGGCCTCCATCTCGCCCCGGCGCAGGGCCGCCAGGAGCGCCGCGATGGCCGCCTCCCAGGCGGCGGCCGGGACCCGTGCGGCGACGCCCGCATCGGCCACGATCTCGGCATGCCCCTCGGCACGGGCGAGATAGATCAGGACGCCCGTGCGGTCCGGCGTGCGGGACAGACCGCGCGAGCAGAACTCGCGCCGGGCCGCCTCGTGCGCCCGGGCCCGCCGGATCGCGCGCGGCACCAGACCCATCCGCGCGCGCGGGTGCAGGCCGGCCGCGAGGGCGGCCAGGACGATGCAGGCCTGGGCGAGGGCGATGGAGACGGCGCTCCACGGCGTCAGCAGAATCAGGGGCCAGGGCGCGAGAAGACCGCAGGCCAGGGCGAACAGCAGGGGGGCCGAGCGGTACGTACCCGCACGGGCCGCAACCAGAACGACGATCTCGCCCGACGTCGCCGCTTCCGCGCGGCGGACGGCCTCAACGATCCGCGCACGCGCGTCCCGGTCCAGAATCGGCTCACCAGTCACCCGAAGCTCCTCCGCCGCCCGACGAGCCGCCCCCGCCGGAGAATCCGCCGCCGTCTCCGAAGCCCCCCGAGACCCCGCCGCTCCATCCGCCGGAGGACGGTCCGGGCAGGATCACGAAGCCGCCACCGCGCCGTCCGCGGTTCATCCGGTAGGCGAGGAACAGGATCACCAGGAAGATGACGATGAACACGATCACCTGGCCGGGATCGGCCTCGTCGCGGCGGATCTCCGCCTTGCGGTGCCAAGTCTCGCTTTGCGAGGGCTCCCTTTGCGAGGTCTCCCCTTGCGAAGTCTCGGCGTCGCCCGACAGGATCGACAGCATGGCATCGACGCCGGCGTTGAGGCCGCCGGCATAGTCCCCGGTCTTGAAGCGCGGGGTGATCGCCGTGGTGATGATCACCTTCGACAGGGCATCCGTCAGGGCGCCTTCGAGGCCGTAGCCGACCTCGATGCGAACCTTGCGATCCTTCGGCGCCACCAGCAGCAGGGCGCCGTTGTTCGTCTTCTTCTGCCCGAGCGCCCAGTGCCGGAAGAGGCGGTTGGCATAATCCTCCACCGTGAGGCCCTGGAGGTCCGGCACCGTGGCGACGACGACCTGATCGGTGGTCTTGTCCTCGTAGGCCTTGAGCTTCGACTCGAGGCCGGCACGGTCCTCCGGCTTCAGGATGCCGGCCGCGTCGACGACGCGCCCGGAGAGCGCCGGGAAGGTCGGATCGGCGGCGAGGACGAGCCCCGCCTGCAGCACGAGCACGAGCCCGAGCAGGACGGCGCGAAATCCCCGGCCCATGTTCGCCGGCATGGACGCCTAGAACTTCACGTTCGGCGGACGCTCGGCATTCGGCGTCGCCGTGAAGGTCTCCATCGGCTTGGCCTCAGGATAGAACCACGCGGCGATCCAGCGGCCCGGAATGGTGCGAACCTCGGTGTTGTAGGCCTGGACCGCGCCGATGTAGTCGCGGCGCGCCACGGCGATCCGGTTCTCGGTGCCCTCGAGCTGCGACTGGAGGGCGAGGAAGTTCTGGTTCGACTTGAGGTCCGGATAGCGCTCCACGGTCACGAGCAGGCGCCCGAGGGCCCCCGAGAGCTGGTTCTGCGCGTCCTGGAACTCCTTGAACTTCTGCGGGTCGCTCACCGTCGAGGCATCGACCTTGACGCTGGAGGCCTTGGCGCGCGCCTCGGTGACGCCGACGAGGACGTCCTTCTCCTGCTGGGCGTAGCCCTTCACCGTCTCGACGAGGTTCGGGATCAGGTCGGCCCGGCGCTGATACTGGTTCTGCACCTCGCTCCACGAGGACTTGGCGCTCTCCTCCAGGGTCGGCACGCGGTTGATGGCGCCGCATCCCGTGAGGGTTGTGGCGAGCGCCAGGGCGACGAACGCCGCGCGGACCCGGCCGAAGACGGTCGGACCGGCAGGGATGGCGACGCCTGGATGCATGGACGGGACTCCTGAGGGCAACGAAGGATCGGAACGGTCTCGACCGTCCCCTGCGACAGATAGGTACGGCCGCCGGCACGGAGAAGGTTTTGCGCGCAGGAAAGGCACGGCCGAATCTCCACGGGTAGACTTCGGTGACGACGGCAACGCCGGCGCGACTCCGCGCTCGCGATGACCGCGGCGTCGAAGGGTCCCGTGGTTGACAAGGCGGGGGGGTTCGGTGCGCTGTGCCGGTCATGGACGGAACACCACACGCCCCGGCCGGAAAACCGCGGGTTTCCATCACCTACTGCACGCAGTGCCAATGGCTCCTGCGCGCGGCCTGGATGGCCCAGGAGCTGCTCTCCACGTTCCGGGACGACCTCGGCGAGGTCGCGCTGGTTCCCGGAACCGGCGGCGTGTTCGTCATCGCGTGCGAGGGCGACATCCTGTGGGACCGGACCCGCGACGGTGGGTTTCCCGACGTGAAGGCCCTCAAGCAGCGGGTGCGCGACCGGATCAGCCCGGCGCGCGACCTCGGGCACCTCGACCGCCCATGAGTGCGTCCGGTCCGCAGGACGGCGGCGCGGAGACGGCCGGAAAGACGCCGCTCGGGCCGTTCCGGCGGCGGTCGCGGCGCCTCGGCCGTTTCCTCCCGGCCCTGTGGCGCGGGGATGTCTCGACGCAGGTCTACCTCGTCGCCCTGGTCGTCGCCCTGATCGGGCCGGGGCTGCTGTTCACCGCGATCCTGCTCGTGCGCTACGCCGGCACCGAGCGGGCGCGATTCGAGCAGGATGCGCGGGAGAACGTCCGCGGCATCGCCCTCTCGGTGGACCGGGATACGGCGGGCCTCGTCTCCGTGCTCCAGACCCTGGCGACCTCGCCGCGCCTGAAGGATGCCGAGTTCGCGAATTTCGACACCCAGGCCCGCCTCGTGCGCGACGCCGTCGGCCTCGACCTTCTCCTGCGGCGTCCCGACGGACAGCAGCTCGTCAATACGGCGGTGCCGCCCGGCGCGCCGCTGCCGCGGGGCAGCCTGCCGTTCGACCGCGAGATCGCGGCAGGCACCCAGCGCGCCATGGTGTCGGGCCTGCTGCACGGGGCGAGCCCGAACGCGGCGACCTACGCCATCGCCGTGCCGGTGTCCGTCGAGGGCGACATCGCCTACATCCTCAGTTTCAGCGCGCCGGTGACCCGCCTGCAGGCCCTCGTCGCCCGGGAGAGCATCGCCGGCTGGATGACGGGCATCTCGGACCGGGACGGCGTCGTGATGGCCCGCATCCCCGATTCGGCCGCCATCGTCGGACGTCCGCGCCTGGGGACCCTGCGCCAGAAGCAGACGGACACCGCGGGGGTCTGGGAGGGCAAGGATCGCCAGATGCGGCCCGTCACGGTGGTCGAGGCCCGGGCCCGGCTGACCGGATGGACGGTGGGCGCGGTCATCCCGCAATCCCTCGTGGATGCGCGGCTGCACGGCTGGATCTGGGCGTTCTGCGGCTTCGGCCTCCTCGTGCTGGCCACCTCGTCGATCCTGGCCCTGAGCCTGTGGTCGCGGGTGGCGCGACCCCTCCGGCGCCTCGCCGCAACGGGGCACGCCCTGGAGCGCGGCGAGGCGATCCCGCGCATCAGTTCGCCGGTCAACGAGATCCGCCGCCTCGGCGAGGTCCTGGCCGACGCCTCCATCCGCCTGCGGACCCGCAGCGCCGAGCGCGACCGGGCCCTCGCCGAGACCGAGCGCGGCCTCAGTGCCCTGCGCGAGAGCGAGGCGCGGTTCCGCCACATGGCCGATTCGGCCCCGGCCCTGATCTGGATGACCGACGAGACGGCCGAGATCAGTTTCACCAACATGCATTTCGAGCACCTGTTCGGCGAGGCGGCCCGGACCCTGGCGGGGGATGGCTGGCACAGGATCGTCCATCCCGACGATCTTCCGGCTTTCTCGACCCTGTTCCGCGAGGCGTTCGAGGCCCGTGAGCCGTTCCGCGGCGAGGTCCGCGTCGTCGACCGGACCGGCCGGGTCCGCTGGCTGCGCTGCGAGGGCGTACCGCGCCAGGACGATACCGGAGCGTTCCTCGGCTACACCGGCTGCAACGTCGACATCACCGACGCCAAGCGCGCCGAGGAGCACCTGCTCCTCCTCATCCACGAACTCAACCACCGCGTGAAGAACACCCTCGCCACCGTGCAGTCCATCGCCGGCCAGTCCCTGCGCCGCCTCGAAGGCGACGAGGCCGCCTCCGCCCGTGCGGCGTTCGAGGCGCGGCTGCTCGCCCTGGCGCGGGTCCACGACGTCCTCACCCGCGAGAGCTGGGAGGGGGCCGAACTCGGGACCGTCGTGGCCGACGCCATCGCGCCCCTCGACGGGGATGACGGCCACGCCTCGCGCTTCCGGGTCAGCGGCCCGGCCCTGCGCCTGCCGCCGCGCTTCGCCCTCTCCATCGCCATGGCGCTGCACGAACTCGGCACCAATGCGGTGAAGTACGGCGCCCTCTCCCGCGAGGGCGGACGCGTCGCCATCACCTGGTCGGTGGTACGGGATCCGGACGTCCGGCTCATCCTGCGCTGGAGCGAGAGCGGCGGGCCGGCCGTCGTCCCGCCGACCCGGACGGGGTTCGGCTCACGCCTGATCGAGCGCAGCCTCGCCCGCGATCTGGCCGGCGACGTGCAACTCCTGTTCGAGGAAAGCGGCGTGGTCTGCGTCATCGCGGCCCCGGTGCCGCCCCCGACCCTCCTGGAGCGCCGGGCCGGCCTGACGGATCTTCCGCTGCCGGGTCGGCACGAAGCCGGGACAGGGCAGCGCCCGGATGCGTCGCGCCCATAAGCATGCGCTCTACCGCAGCGCGTCATTCTGTCTTCGTAAGAATATTGCGCGGCACCCAACACAACTTCTGGGTACAAAACGCGATGCCCGGAAACGGGCAAAGTCGGTACAAAGGTTTGACGCGCATTAAGTGAGTCTTAATCGGACGAACATATCAGTGACGCCTCGCCAACAGGACGTCCTCGATGCTCGGTCTTCCCCTGACACGGTTCGCGAAGAATCGCCGCGTTGCCGAAGTGACGCCGGAAGCCACGCCCGTCGCCGAAGACGTCCGTCTGATCCACGCCGTCGAACGCCTGATGGCGACCCATGACCTCGACGCCGTCGATCTGCCCGACGGCCCCCTGAAGACCGCCCTCGTCGGTCTCCAAGGTGAGTCCGACCGCGCGACGCTCCGGGCCCTGGGCAGCACCGCCCGGGTGGCGCGGGAAGCCTCGGAAGCCGCGACCAACACCGGATGGATGACTTACGACGTCGGCGAGGTCGCCCGCGCGACCCAGACCATCGCGGGCGCCACGGAGGAGATGGCCGCCTCCATCGCCGAGGTCGCGCAGACCTCCGACACCGTGGTGAAGGTCGCCGAGGACGCCTTATCCGCCATGCAGAGCTGCATCACCGACGGCAGCCAGGCCCGCGGCGCCATGCAGGAGATCGAGGGACGCACGGTCCAGATCGCCGACCGCGTGGTGGTGCTCGAGCGCGCCATTGCGCAGATCGAGGTGATGGCCACCGCCATCGCGGCGATCTCGAGCCAGACCAATCTCCTGGCGCTGAACGCGACCATCGAGGCGGCGCGGGCGGGCGAGGCCGGGCGCGGCTTCTCCGTCGTCGCCGCGGAGGTGAAATCCCTGTCCGCCCAGACCGCGAAATCCACGGGGGAGATCCGCTCCCTCCTCAACACCCTGACCGTCGAGATGGGGTCCATCGCCCAGGCGGTGAGCGAGAGCCGCAGCGCCGTGTCCGCCGGCCGGACCATCGTCGACGGCCTCGAGACCCGGGTCTCGCAGGCCAACGACCGCATCGGCGAGGCGAGCGAACTCAACCGGGCCATCGCGCACATGCTCGGCCAGCAGCGCCAGGCGACGGCGGAGATCTCCACCAGCGTCCAGAACATCGCCGGCAAGGCCTCGAAAACCCACGAGGAGATCGAGCAGATCACCAAGCGCCTGGTCAAGGCCGAAGCCCTCGGGCAGAAGGCCCTCGATACGGGCGCGCGCGGTCTGCCCACCTACGCCCTGGTGCGCCTGCCGGCCGATATCGGCGCCTGGAAACGCAAGCTCGCCCGCGTCCTCGTCGGCTTGGCCGAGCCGGATCGCAGCCTCGCCAGACTGCCCTGGAACGACGGGCTCAGCCTCGCCGGTCTCCTGCGCGTCGGCCCCCTCGCCACCCATCCCGCCCTGCCGCAGCTTCTCACGGCAGAAGCCAAGGTGCTGGAGGAAGCCGATCGGATGATCACGGCCCTGGTGGGACAGAACTGGGATGTGGGGACACCGGCCTATCGCGGCGCCACGGACGCCATGAAGACGATGCTCGACACCGCCCGGATCATGCTCGGCGAGGCCGCCTCCGCCTGATCAGGACGAGTGACGCGGCGGATCAATGCCTGCGGCCGTGCTCGGTCATACGATTTTCGACACGATCGCTTCGCGATAGCGGAGAGCCGTCATCCTCGGATGCCATTCGCACCCGCCGATTCCGTCTTCGCCTTGGTTGCGCGGAGGCGGGCTCAGCGGAAGGTCTCGCGCTGCGCCATCGCCGTGGCGGACCGCGATTTCTGCATCACGCCATCGATCTGCTCGCGCTGCCGGGTGAACTCCGCTAGCATCCGGCCGTCGAGCTCGCGGCCGCGCGGAACCCGGATCTTCATCGGGTCGACGAAGTGGCCGTTGATGACCACTTCGTAATGGAGATGGGCCCCCGTCGAGAGGCCGGTGGAGCCGACGTAGCCGATCACCTGCCCCTGCCGGACCTTGGCTCCGGCCGTCATCCCGCGGGCAAAACGCGACATGTGGTTATAGGTCGTGACGTAGCCGTTGATGTGCTGGATTTCGATGCGGCGGCCGTATCCGGAATCCCAATCCGCCTTGATCAGGGTGCCGTTGCCCGCCGCGACGATGGGCGTACCGATGGGATTGGACCAGTCGACGCCCGTATGGAGCTTGGCGTAGCCGAGGACGGGGTGGCGCCGGTAGCCGAAGCCGGACCGCATGATGCCGTCGGCGATGGGCTTGCGGATGAGGAACTTCTTGAGGGAACGGCCCTGCTCGTCGAGGTAGTCGATGGTCCCGTCGTCGGGGGATTGAAACCGGTAGACCTTGCGTGATTCCCCGCCGAGGTTCAGCGCGGCGTAGAGCAGGTCCGGCCTCTCGGAGGCCGTCTGCCCCGCATCCTCGTCGAAGGTGTAGAAGACGTCGAGGGCGTCGCCGGATGAGATCCGACGCTGGAAATCGACGTCGTAGCCGAAGATCCGCACGAGATCCTCGACGGTGGTCCGCGGCAGTTCATGCCGGGCCGCAGTTTCCTGTAGGCTCTGATACAGCCGGGGGCCGGAGCCGCCCTCCTCTTCCTCGTCCTCGCCCGACGCGTCGACCTTGCCCAAGACCTTCGGCGAGGGTGCCCCCTCCGTCGGGGGCGCCACGGAGACGAAGGCGCCCCGATCGTTGATGGCCGCGATGGCCTCGATGCCGCCCTCGCCGTAGAGGATGAGCCGCGTCACCTGCCGCGGGTCGCCGGGCTTGGGGCCGGGCGCGATCTGGAGGCGGAATTGCTGGCCTTCGGCGAGTTCGCCGATCCGCCCGCGCCCGCCAAGGGCCGCGACGATCCCGCGGATCTGCTCCTCGCTGGCCTGGCCGGTCCCGCGCAGCACGGTCTCGAGGCCCTCGCCGCGCTTGAGGGCGAGGTCGCGCTCGTCGACGAGGGGGGCGTCGCCGGCGCGCAGGCCGACCTTGGCGAGCCGGGTCACGTTCTCGGGCACCACGAGAACGTCGATGGACTGGAACGGGCTGGGACCACCGACGGGCTGGGCCGGTTCGAAATCCGACGAGGCTCCGCCATGCTGCAGGGTGCGCGACAGCATGATCTGTGGTGCCACCGGCACGGCGCTGCGTCGTCCGGCTTCCGCCGTGAGCCGGCGTTCCTCCTCGATCTGCGCGGCGACATCGTCGTCGGTCAGGGCAGCCGCGCCGGGCTCGACGGCCAGGCCGACGAGATCCTGCTTCACGACGGAGACTTCGCCACCCGGGCCCTCGGAGATGCCGGGGTCCGGTGCGCGCTCCAACGGCTCGTCCGAGGCGAACTTCATCGGATCGAAGCGCGGCATCTCGGCGGCGAACACCCCCGTGGTCATGGACAGGGCGGTGGAAATGCGGACGAAGGGCCGGACCTTGATGATCTCGCGGTCGGCGAGGCGGACGGTGACGGGTGCGCGGAAACTCTGCTTCGCCGAGGCGATCATGAGGTTTCGCACGAGGCGGTCCCCCTTGCGCGCCAGGGCGATGTCGTCGTCGCTCGGCGCGGAACGGACGACGACAGCCGCCCGCTCGGGGATCGCCGCAAAGGAGATGTCGCTCTGGAACGACACATGGATCGCCGCCCCGATGAGACCGGCTCCGGTCAGGCCCGTCAGGGTACTGGCGCAGAGCCAGCGCAGGTTGACCTCACGGCGATCGATGCGCGGCGCGTCGGGTCCGAGGAGGTCGAGGGGCGGTTCGATCCCGTTGTGGAAGCGCGGCGTGGGACGCCCGTCCTGAGTCTGGGCCGGATGGCCGATCTTGAGGCGACCGCGCTTCACGAAACAACCCTTGTGAACGTGCCCCTGGCACCGCCGGCGAACGGAACGGAAAAGCCCCCTGCCGGGTCTAGGATGTCGAAGGTCAGCGTGTCGAGAGTGAGGCGACGGCGTTCCCCCGACGGAGCGCGGCTTGATGTGAAGCAAACGGCAGAAAGCCCCCGACCGTTGAGGATCGGGGGCTTTTGGGTCTGTTTGGTGTTTGGTTGCGGGGACAGGATTTGAACCTGTGACCTTCAGGTTATGAGCCTGACGAGCTATGGTCGACACCCTCTACGACGCCCACGTGAAGCTCGTGGCCAAAAAGCCCCCGACCGTTGAGGATCGGGGGCTTTTGGGTCTGTTTGGTGTTTGGTTGCGGGGACAGGATTTGAACCTGTGACCTTCAGGTTATGAGCCTGACGAGCTACCGGGCTGCTCCACCCCGCGCCAGGGTGTTTTGCCTTTGGGGCAAGTTCGGATCGTTGTGAGGGAAGGGTGATGTGCTGTGCAGGTCTGGCGGCGACCGACTCTCCCGTGTCTTGAGACACAGTACCATGGGCGCTGGTGCGTTTAACGGCCGAGTTCGAGATGGGATCGGGTTCTGGGCACACCGCTCAAACACCAGACCGGCGCAGCACATCGTTCGGCAAGTCGCAGCGAAGCGGAGATCCCCGCCGACTCTCCCGTGTCTTGAGACACAGTACCATGGGCGCTGGTGCGTTTAACGGCCGAGTTCGAGATGGGATCGGGTTCTGGGCACACCGCTCAAACCACCAGACCGGCGCAGCACATCGTTGTTCGGCAAGCATTTGGTTGGTCTTTGGTTTCGTTCTTCTGACCGTCCGCTGATCGGAGCCGCTTTGCAACGGCTGCCGATCAGCTTGGCTCCGCCAGCCTTGCGGCTGCCGGACCAAGTCACGGACACGGATCATGAGAGCGATCAAGTTCAATCGAGCGATTAGTACTGGTAAGCTCAACGCGTCACCGCGCTTGCACACCCAGCCTATCAACGTGGTGGTCTTCCACGGCTCTCAAGGGAGT
>NZ_LMMU01000014.1 GCF_001422375.1 Methylobacterium sp. Leaf99
GCCGGATCATCCATCCGATAAATCGTCTCCGAGATGTACCGGCCGCCGCCCCGAGACCCGAAGGTTCCGCTCGCCGCCGCCGATGACCGGGGTATACGGGCCCCAAACCGGGCCGTCAACGGGCAAATGACGGGAGCGCGAAAATCACACGACACTCGTGCGACACGGCACGCCAGACGGATGGCAATGCTCGCAACCAGCCTTCCACGGTGCGGGCAGACCTGCGCCGGTGGGTCTTCCGCAGCATTGTGCCGTCGTCGAAGGCGGGCAGGGGAGGGGCGCGACGCCGTTCGGGTTTGACACCGGTCGAGGCGCCGTGAAAACCGCCGGGCGATGCTCCCGTTCGCGCCGCCGCGGATCGGGCTTCGAATGCCTGTTCGGAACGAAAGAGTCCTGCCTTGACGGATCAACCCGGCGCCGCCCGAACCCCGCTCGCGCCGGCGGATACGGATGCTCCCCCGGTCGAGGCTGATCCGCGCGTCGCGGCTCTGCTGGCCCGGATCGCGACCTTCGCGGCAAATCCCGACCCGGTCGGACGATTCGATTGCCGGGGCCTCGACCTGCGGGGCCTCGGACTCGGTCGCTCGACTCATCCGGTCCGGTCCGGTCCCGTACCGGCCTGGTGGGACAGCCAGCAGGCCGGGCTTCGCCTCGCCGGCGCCGACCTGCGCGAGGCTTCCTTGGAGGAAACCGACCTTGCGGGCGCGAACCTCGCGGGCGCGAACCTGGCCGGAGCCCTCGGCCGCTCGGCCCGCTTCGACGGAGCGGTGCTGGAGGAGGCGGACCTCGGCGGCGCCGATCTCAGCGGGGCCCACTTCACCCAGATCGCCGGCGGCGAGGCCAATTTCGACGAGGCCATGCTGGAGGATGCGCGCTTCGGACAGGCTTCCATGCGCTTCGCCAAGCTGCGCCGCGCGCTCCTCGACGGTGCGGACTTCACCGGCACCGACCTGTGGGGTGCCGACCTGACGGGGGCGGATGCGGACTACACCGTGTTTCGCGGCGCCCGCCTCGACGAGGCGAAGCTCGGCAACGTCAATCTCACCTATGCGGATTTCGAAGGGGCCAGCCTGAAGAAGGCCAACCTCGCCGGTTCGCGCCTGCGGGGCGCCAACTTCACCGGGGTCAAGCTCGACGGGGCGACCCTCGACGGGGCCGACTTTTCCGAGACCAGCCTCGTGCGGCTCAACCTCTCCACCTGCTCCCTGCGTCACGTGCGCTTCGCCGGCGCCTGGCTCAACGGCACGCGGATGCGGGCCGAGCAGCTCGGCGGGGCCGTCGGCGAGGAGATCACCGGGGAGTACAAGGCGGCCCAGGCGAGCTACCTCGCCCTGGAGCAGAACTTCAAGAGCATCGGCGCCCAGGACGAGGCGAGCTGGGCGTACAAGCGCGGCCGCCGCATGGGCCGGTTCCACGCGGGCACGGAGGCGCGGGCGGCCTGGCAGGCCCGCTCCGGCCGGGATCTGGCCCGGCACGGCTACCAGTGGGTCGCCGACCGCTTCGTCGAGTGGCTGTGCGATTACGGCGAGAGCCTGTCGCGGATCGCCAGGGCCTTCGTCCTCGTCATCGGCCTGTTCGCGGCGCTCTACGGCGTCGCCGGCGGACTCATCCGCGAGGGCGGCGACGGCAGCCCGACCTACAACGTCCTCGACCTCGTGAGCTACAGCGCCCTCAACATGATGACGGCCAACCCGCCCGAGATCGGCATCAAGCCCGTCGGGCGCTTCACCAACCTGCTGGTGGGCATCGAGGGCGCGGCGGGCATCATCCTCATGGGCCTGTTCGGCTTCATCCTCGGCAACCGCCTCCGGCGCTGACGCGTTCGGCGAGTGCCGGATTCGCCGGGCTCCTCGCGGAGCCGCCCCCTTTTCCCATCTCCCTCCCAGGCCGCCCGATGACCATAGCCACCCCTTCGGCTTCCGCCGGCAACAGGCGCGGGTCGCGCCTGCTCGCCGGCCTGCCGAGCTCCCCCGTCGCCCTGGTGCTCATCGGCGTCGCCGTGGCGGCGGGCGTCGCGAACTACTGGGTCGGTGAGGTGCGCCGGGCCGAGGGGACGCGCCAGCACGCCATTCTCACCCAGAGCGATCGCCTGCTCGCCAACATGGTCGAGTTGGAGACCGGCATGCGCGGGTACATGCTGTTCGGGGCCGAAGAGTATCTCGAACCCTACGACGCCGCCCAGGGCACCGTCGGCGGACAGCTCGACGCCATCGAGGCCCTGACCAGGGATGCCCCGGGCCCGGGTTCCGGACGCCTGCGCGCGTTCGTCGATGCCAAGCGTACCTTCGCGGCGCGGGTCATTGCGGTGCGCCGGAACGAGGGCTACGACCCGGCCGTGGCGGTGGCGCGGACCGGCGAGGGCAAGCGCACCATGGACGGGGTCCGGGCCGCCGCCAAGGTGATCCAGGACCAGGCCAACGCGACGCTGGTCGAGGTCGAGGGGCAGGACCGGACCTGGTCGTTCGTGCTGCTCCTGATCTCCATCGCCTCGGCCCTCGGAGCCGTCGGCCTCCTCGGCCGCCTCGCCTTCGTGCGCCGGCGCGAGGAGCAGCGCATGGCCGTCCTCCTCGACGGGGTGTTCGCCAACGCCCCCGTCGGCCTCGGCTTCCTCGACCGGGACCTGCGCATCCGCCACATGAACCGGGCGCTCGCCACCATGAACGAGCGCGGCTTCGGGGCCGATCTCGGGGCGCCGATCTGGGCGATGCTGCCGACGCTCCAGGAGCAGCTGACCCCCAAGCTCCGGGCCGCCCGCGACGAGGGCCTCGTCACCACCAACGTCGATGTCGCCGTGCCGACGCCGAGCGCCCCGCGCGGGGTGCGCCACTTCCTCATGAGCTTCTATCCCCTGCGCGGCAGCTCCGGGCCGGCCGGGACCCAGGCCGACGGCGTCGGCCTCGTCGTATCCGACGAGACCCTGCGCAAGCTCTCCGAGGAGCGCATGCGCCACAGCGAGGAGCGCTTCCGCTCCCTCACGGAGGCCACGGCCTCCATCGTCTGGACCACCACTCCCGACGGCGGCTTCGAGGCCGCCCCGTCCGAATGGACCCGCTTCACCGGCCAGACCCCGCAGGCGGCGGCCGGCCACGGCTTCGTCGCGGCGATCTTCCCCGAGGACCGCGATCGGACCATGGCGGCCTGGAACCGGGCGGTGGAAACCGTGTCGCCCTACGAGATCGAGCACCGCATCCGCCGCCACGACGGGTCCTGGCGCTTCATGGCCGCCCGCGCCGTGCCGATCCTCGAGGAGAACGGCACCATCCGCGAATGGGTCGGCGCCCACACGGACATCACCGCGCGCAAGGAGGCGGAACTGGCCCTCGCCGCCGCCAAGGAGGCGGCCGAGGAGGCCAACCGGGCCAAGAGCCAGTTCCTCGCCAACATGAGCCACGAACTGCGCACCCCGCTCTCGGCGGTGATCGGCTACTCGGAGATGCTTCAAGAGGAGATCGAGGATCTCGGCGAGGAGAGCCTCCTCGTCGACATGCGCAAGATCGAGGCGAACGCGCGCCACCTCCTCGGGCTGATCAACGACGTCCTCGACCTGTCCAAGATCGAGGCCGAGCGGATGGAGATCTACGCCGAGACCTTCCCCGTCGCCGAGATCGTGCGCGACGTCGCCTCCACCGTGGAGACCCTCGTCGAGAAGAAGGGCAACACCCTCGCCCTCGACATCGGCGACGGCCTCGGCGAGGCGCATACGGACCAGACCAAGCTGCGCCAGTGTCTCATCAACCTCCTGAGCAACGCGGCGAAGTTCACCGAGGGCGGCCAGATCACCCTCTCGGCCGCGCGCAGCGAGGCGAGCGGGACCGGCTGGCTCAGCTTCAGCGTCACTGATACGGGCATCGGCATGAATCCCGAACAGCAGGCCAAGCTGTTCCAGCGCTTCACCCAGGCCGATGCCTCGACGACGCGGCGCTTCGGCGGCACGGGCCTCGGCCTCGCCATCACCCGGGCCTTCGCCGACATGCTCGGCGGCGCCATCGAGGTCACGAGCCGGGAGGGGGAGGGCACCACCTTCACCCTCCGGGTCCCGGCCCGGTACGTCAGCACCTCGCCCCTCGAGGCCATCGGGCACGAGGGCGCGGACGCGGCGCGCCGTCTCCCCCTCTCCGACATGGTTTCGGGTGGCCACGTCCTCATCATCGACGACGATCCCTCCACCCGCGACCTCCTGGCGCGCTTCCTCGAGAAGGACGGCTTCACCGTGGCGACGGCGAGCGACGGGCGCGAGGGCGTCGAGCGGGCCCGCGCCCTGCGGCCCCGGGTCATCCTCCTCGACGTGACCATGCCGCGCATGGACGGCTGGTCGGTGCTGCGCACCCTGCGGGCCGACCCGGACCTCGGCGCCACGCCGATCATCATGGTCACCGTCCTCGACGAGCAGAACCTCGCCTTCTCCCTCGGCGCCACGGACTACCTGCAGAAGCCCATCGAGTGGGGCCAGCTGAAGACCGCCATGGAGCGGTTCAAGCCGTCGGAGGCCGAGGGGCCGGTGCTCATCATCGACGACGACCCGGATGCCCGCGAGCGCATGTCGGCGATGCTGATCCGCGAGGGCTGGCGGGTCGCCTCCGCCGAGAACGGCATCGCCGGCCTCGAGGCGACGGCGGCCAAGAAACCCTGCCTCATCCTCCTCGACCTGATGATGCCGGAGATGGACGGCTTCGGCTTCCTGCGGGCCCTGCGCGCCAAGCCCGAATGGCGCGACATCCCCGTGGTTGTGCTCACCGCCAAGGACGTGACCGCCGAGGACCGCCGCCGCCTCGCGGGCCAGGCCGACCGGGTGCTGCAGAAGGGCCGCCTCAGCCTGAACGACCTGTCGGAATCCCTGCGCTCGCTGGTGGCGCCGGGGGCATGAGGGCCGGGCGGCCGGTCCTCATGCCGGCCGTCCGGGGCACTCGGCCGGATCGGCCCCGGGGTCGGCCCCTGCCGTGTCCGTGTGCCTCGAAAGCCTGCCCGGCGGAGGATCGGCACGGGAGGGGCCGGTTTCGAGGGCGCGCATGACTGCGGCCCCGCCGCCGGTGGCGCGGGGGATGGCCGGGAAACGGGAGACGCGGGACGCCGCGAAACCACGTTTGTAAAAGTTTAAGCCGGTCCCCCGGCGTCCCCCGGCCCGGCCCGTTTCGGGGCCGGTCCGTTTTTCGTCACGATGTCTTCACGGCGTCGGCGACTCGGCTAGTGGCGGCCCTCCTCCGCGCGACGCGACGCGCCCCTCGCGGGAACGCCGGTGCGCAGCCGACTAATCAGGGCGCTGGGCCCCGAGCCCGCCTCGTAGTGGGCGGACCGTCCGTTCTCTCGGTGCGCCCCAGGGTCCCGGAGCCAGCCTCAGCACGGCCTCCCCGTCCAGGGCACCTTGCGTCGCCGGCGCGGCCCGGGGCGATGGCGACCGGGCCATCGACGCGGGGCACCGTCTCCTCCCCCCGAGCCCCCCGACCCGGTCCGCCGGGGGGCCTCCCNTCGCCGGCGCGGCCCGGGGCGATGGCGACCGGGCCATCGACGCGGGGCACCGTCTCCTCCCCCCGAGCCCCCCGACCCGGTCCGCCGGGGGGCCTCCCATGTGGGCGGCGAGTGACCGGAGACAACCACGGAATAGGAATATTGTCAAGACATTTCGGTGTCTGGGCGCGGGCACCGCAGCGAAAAATCCTTCTCCCCCCTGCGGGAGAAGGTGGCCCGCGAAGCGGGTCGGATGAGGGGGAGCACTGCCTTATCCTGGAAAGTCGCGCTGCCCCTCTCCGCCTGCTCCGCAGGCATCCTCTCCCGCAGAGGATACGGCATTCACACATCTCGCGGGATGCTCGGGCCCCCTCTCCTTCCGGGAGAGGGGGCCTGTCGTGCTCGATGCCGGCTCATTGTGGCTCTCGATATGAGCCACCGGGCGGATGCGTGATTCCGGTAGCCCGCAGAGGGGAGAGGGTTACGCGCTCACGCGCGCAGCCGCGAGAACGCGCCCCCTCGCGCGGCTCAGGCCGGCACGGCGGGGCCAGCGAGGCGCGGAATCGCCGGGGCAGGCGCCTCCACGGCGTCGGGGCGACGCTCGGAGAAGCGCAGGGCCGCGTCCAGCGCCCCGTTCAGGGACGTCACCAGCACGTCGGCCGAGATCGTCCGGCGCAGCCGTTCGAGGGTGGCCGGATCGCGCTCGCGCCAGAACCCGACCAGGACCCGCACGCCCGGAATCGCCTGGCGCGCCTGGCGGACGTTGAGGCGGATCTGGGACAGGCTGACCGGTTCGAGGTAGGAGAAGCACACCATGGCGATGCCCTCCACCACCTCGGGCCGCTCGCCCTGGCGGAGCGCGGCCATGGACATGACCTGGGCCGCGAGCCCGTGCTGGCCGAGGATCTGGCTCAGCATCAGGGTGGCCGCCTCGTCGAACGGTCCGCGGCTCGACACGCACAGGACCGGGCGCGGGCCGCGCCAGCCCGGGGCAAGGTCAGCTTGGGTGCGGACGATGGCGGCGACCTGCCGGTCGGGACCGACGGCGGCCACCGCCGCCGAGGTCTCGCTGTTGCCGGTCTTCGCCCGTCCGCTTTTCGCCCGGCGCACGGGCCGGGTGCCGAGACGGGTGACGACGGTGCGCAGGGACGTGCCGACCTCGCCCTGGCGCGCGCGATCGAGGGCGCCGCGCGCCAAGTCCTCCTGCGCCATCAGCAGGCCGGCGAGGACCACCTCGTCGTAGTAGGTCACCAGGGCCCGGGCCTTGAGGAACAGCTCGCCCTGGTCGATGGCCTCGGCCGGATCGCCCGCCAGCATGCGCTGGTAGAAGATCTCCGGCGGCGACAGGGCCGGCTGGTCGCCCAGGATCACGTCAAGGAACCACAGGCGCTCGATGTGCCGCCCGAGCACCACGAGGCAGACGGTGATGGGGGTGGCCAGCACGAGGCCGATGGGGCCCCACAGGAACGCCCAGAGGGTGGCGGCCAGGATCACCGCGATGGGCGAGAGCCCGGTGGAATGGCCGTAGAGCAGGGGCTCGATGACGTGGCCGGCGATGGGCTCGACCACGAGGAACAGGGCCGCCGTAGCGATGACCATGGTCCAGCCCGGGTCCACCGCCGCCGCCACCACGAGGGGCAGCAGGGCGCTGATGGCGGCCCCCACGTAGGGCACGAAGCGCATGATGGCGGCGAGCACGCCGAACAGGATCGGGTTCGGCACCCCGATCCACCACAGGCCGAGGCCGATGACGAATCCGAACGCGATGTTGAGGCAGAGCTGCGCCAGGAAGAACCGGCTGAGGCGGCTCACCGCGTCGTCGATGGCCGCCGTGGTCCGGCGCAGGTCGCCAGAGCCGGCGAGCCGGATGGCGCGGTTGCGCAGGTCCTCGCGCTGCAGGAGGATGAAGATCGTGAAGATCAGGATCAGGCCGGTGGTGGCGAGCGGATGGAGGATGGGGGCCGCGAAGGCGCCCAGGGTCCCGAGCAATCCGACCTTGGCCGCCGCGATCTGCACGTGGAGCGGACGGTCGAGGCTGCCGGCTTTCGCCGCCTCCGCGACGGCGTCCTTCGCCTCCGGCTGAAGCTGCGCCCCGATATCCTGCGCCATGTCGATCACCCGCGTGAGGGTGCCGCTCCCGGCGGTCGCCTCCTTCAGGGAGGCGATCTTGTCGCGCATGGTGAGCTGATAGCGCGGAAGGTCGGCGGCGAGCTGCGCCGCCTCGTTGGCGATGAGCAGGGCGATGCCGAGCAGCGCCCCGAAGGCGGCGATCACCACGAGCATCACCGCCAGGGCGCGGGGCACGCGGATGCGCCTCAGGAGGCGCACGGCCGGAACCAGGACGAAGCTGAGCAGGATGGCGAGGGTCACCGGCACGAAGATGTCGCGCCCGAGATAGAGCGCCGCCGCGATGGTGATGACGAGGAGGCAGGACGCCAGGGTCGTGAAGACCGGCATCGCCTGCCGGAGCAGGCGGGCGGTGATGGGATCGTCGCTCATGGGTACGCTACGGTCTCGTCAGGGGGAGAGCAACGGAAGTGTCGGGAAGGCGCGCCGGTGGATGGAGTCGCGGGCGAAGGCTTTCAGGCCGCGGGCGCTTGCCCTTAAGCCGCGGGCGCCGGCGAACCGACGGCGGCGTTGATCTGGGTCAGCAGCTTCGAGAAATCGACGGGCTTGGGGTGGTAGTCGTTACACCCCGCCTGGATCGCCTTGTCGCGGTCGCCCGACATGGCATGCGCGGTCAGCGCGATGATCGGGATGCCCTGGGTGTCGCTGCCCGATTTCAGCACGCGGGCGGCCGACCAGCCGTCGAGGATCGGCAGGTTCATGTCGAGGAGGATCACGTCGGGACGGGCGGTGCGGGCCTGCTGCACGCCGGCCTCGCCGTCATGGGCGAGGATGACCTCGTAGCCGCGCCGCTTCAGCCGGCGGGACAGGAAGTCCCAGATTTCCTCGTGGTCTTCCACCAGCAAGATCTTCACCATCATACGCTCCCCTGAATGCCGTCGCGCGGGATCGACCGCGCGGGCCGATCCGCGCCCGTCGCCCCGCATGTCCCGTGCCCGTCGAGGCCCGGGGGTCCGTACCCGCGTTCCGGGCCGGCGCGCGGGGAGGAGCCCCGGCCCGATGCCGGCGCCCCGCACGCCTGTGCCGCCCTGAACGCAAATCCTCCGCCGGGTCCCGGCCACACCCGGCCGACGCCCCCGACCCTTCACCGTGCTGTGAACGCACGAGTCGTGCGAACGGTCCCAACCGATCGGCCCGATCGCGCGGGGGCCGCCGTGGCGGGGCGGAGACGTCAGCGCCGGGTGAACGGGGCCGAGGCGGGCCCCGGCAGGAGACCGCTATCCTGCATCACGATGAGGCCGAGCATCGCCGCCAGCAGGGTCGCTAGGGAGGCGAGGCGGCCGAGATGGCGCCGCCGCACGATCATGACGACGAGGACGACCAGGAACGCGAGGAGGAGCAGGACGGTGAGCATGGCGAGCCGTTCGGGTGGGGACGCGTGGGACGGTCATGGCGCGGTTCCGCCACGGGGGGCATCGGTCGGGGAGCGCCGCCCGGGCTCCGGGCGCGCCGGGAGCTGGACCGCGGCCCCGCGGCGGCCGGAAACGGGGGCGCGGCCACCGGCTTCACCGCCCTACCAAATGCCAAAACCTTCCGGTAGCCTCGGGTGCGGCGCGAAGGCGGGGCACGAAGGCGAGGGACGCATGAACGGGACGCGGCTCCATCCCGGCACCCCGGCACCGGCGGCGGTGCTGGAGCTGCTCAAGCCGGTGACGTGGTTTCCCCCCATGTGGGCCTTCGGCTGCGGCGTCGTCGCCTCGGGCGTGCCGCTCGCGGGGCATTGGGGTGTCGCCCTCACGGGCATCCTGCTCGCCGGCCCCCTGGTCTGCGCCACGAGCCAGGCGGTCAACGACTGGTTCGACCGGGAGGTCGACGCCATCAACGAGCCGCACCGGCCGATTCCCTCGGGCCGCATCCCCGGCCGATGGGGCCTCGCCATCGCCGTGGCCTGGACCGGCCTGTCGCTGGCCGTGGCCGCGAGCCTCGGACTCTGGGTCTTCCTCGCGGCCGTCCTCGGCCTCGCCCTGGCCTGGGCCTACAGCGCGCCGCCCCTGCGGCTGAAGCGGAACGGCTGGTGGGGCAACGCCGCCTGCGGGCTGTGCTACGAGGGCCTGGCCTGGGTGACGGGGGCGGCGGCGATGCTGGACGGCGCCCTGCCGCCGGCGACATCCCTGATCCTGGCCGCCCTCTACAGCGCCGGCGCCCACGGCATCATGACCCTCAACGACTTCAAGTCCGTGGCGGGCGACCGCCAGATGGGCATCCGCTCCCTGCCGGCGAGCCTCGGGCCGGCGCGCGCCGCGCGGGTGGCGTGCTGGGTCATGGCCGTGCCGCAGGGGGCGGTGATCGGCCTCCTCCTGGCCTGGGGCCGCCCGCTCGAGGCCGGCATCGTCGCGGCGCTCCTCATCGGGCAGGCCGCGATGATGCGCCGCTTCCTGGCCAGCCCGACGGAGCGGGCGCTGTGGTACAGCGGCTTCGGCGTGCCCCTCTACGTGTCCGGCATGCTGGCGAGCGCCTTCGCGGCGCGCGCGCTGGCCTGACGGGCACAAGCCCGGTGGGCCGTCAGATGGGCCGGGACCCGCGGGCCGCGTCGTCGTCGGCCGCCAGGAATCCGGCGAGAACCCGCGCAGGCGTCGTGTAGACGATCCGGAGCAGCTTCGGCATCGGTCCGCAGCCGATGCAGACGGCGTAGTCCCACCGTTTCCAGATCCGGGTGTTGCGGGCGTCCACCGCCTGCTGCCGGGCCTGCCCCAACCGGATCAGGCGCCGGGTCTCGGCCGCCGTCTCGTCGCTCGTCGGATCGACCGGTCGGGAGGCGGGTGCGGGACGCGTCCGGGCGCCGTCCTGCGCGGCAACGGAAACCGGGTCCAGGACGGCGAGGGACGAAACGGCGAGGGACAGCAGAGCGAGGGGCGAGGCAGCGGGGCGCATTGGACGATCCTTCTCCTTCGGTGAGTCTTCGACACTTCTTTCGACTACGATCCGGGGTTTATTCAGGTTTCATCGGCGCGTAATTTTTTCTCCGCTTCAGCGAAAACTGTCTTTTGCAATTCTTGTCCGCCGAATGCTTGGGACGCCCAGGTGCCGGCCACCGTCGGGCCCCGGCCGACTCACCCCGGGCCGAGGATCGTCCGCCGCCCGCGTCGCGAAGCGACATCGGGCCGCCGTCCACAACCGGCAGGCCCTCACGCGTCGCACGAACCCTTGTCGCCCCCGCGGAAGTCAGCGAGGTTGCACCAGGGGCAACGCAGCCATGCGGCACCCGACGGGGATCGACGCGGACGGAATGCGGGACAGCAGCCAAGCAAGCGCCGGGTGCGCGAGCCAAGCGGGCGCCGGGGGCGGCCACGCTTTGGTCCGTTTGATGCTAGGCGGGTCCGTCCGGGCATGCCCGGGCCGCGCCGAGCCGTCTCCCACCGCCATCCCCGTCCCTCCGGACTGGCCTGCCCGCGTCCTGCGCGTCCCCCGCACGACGCCCGGCGTCCCGCGCCACCGGGCGACCGGGCGGGCGGGGCCACCCGGCATCCCAATCGACGCGACCGAGGGGGCCGACGCCGCCCCGCCCACAAGGAAGACGATGCGATGAACTACAACTGGAACTGGGGCATCTTCTTCGAGGCGTCGCCGGAGGGGACCGGCACCTACGCGGACATGCTGCTGTCGGGGCTGGCCTGGACGATCGTCACGGCCCTGTGCTCCTGGGTCATCGCGTTCCTCCTCGGCTCCCTCATCGGCGTGATGCGGACCCTGCCGAGCCGGACCGCCAACGCCGTGGGCACGGCCTACGTCGAGCTGTTCCGCAACATCCCGCTCCTGGTGCAGATGTTCCTCTGGTACTTCGTCCTGCCCGAGGTGCTGCCGGAAGAGTGGGGGTCCTGGCTCAAGCAGCTGCCCAACGCGCCGTTCTACACCGCCGTCCTGTGCCTCGGCTTCTTCACGGCCTCCCGCGTGGCCGAGCAGGTCCGCGCCGGAATCCAGTCCCTGCCCCGGGGCCAGAAGATGGCCGGCACGGCTCTGGGCCTCACCGTGGGGCAGACCTACCGCCACGTGCTCCTGCCCAACGCCTACCGCATCATCCTGCCGCCCCTGACCTCCGAGTTCCTGAACAACCTCAAGAACACCTCCGTGGCCCTGACCATCGGCCTGCTCGAACTCACGGCCCGCGCCCGTGCCATGCAGGAATTCTCGTTCCAGGTGTTCGAGGCCTTCACCGCCGCCACGATCCTCTACGTCCTCATCAACGTCGGCGTGATCTTCATCTCGTCCTGGATCGAGCGCCGGGTCGCCATCCCGGGCAGCCGCTGAGGGTGCCATCCTCGCCTTCGCCCCATCAGAGGTAGCCTCCCATGCTCGCCAATTTCGATTTCTCCGTCATCACCAGTTCCCTGCCGTACCTGTTCTTCGAGGGCATGCGCTTCACCCTGACCCTGACGGCCCTCGCGGCCGTCGGCGGCATCGTGCTCGGCACCTTCATCGCGATGATGCGGCTCTCGGGGCTCCCGGTGATCCCCCTGGTGGCCAAGGGCTACGTCAACCTGTTCCGGTCCCTGCCCCTCGTGCTGGTGATCTTCTGGTTCTACTTCCTGGTGCCGTATCTCGGCCAATGGGTGACGGGCGCCGACCGCCCGATGACGGTGGGCGCCTTCACCTCGTCGCTCGTGACCTTCACCCTGTTCGAGGCGGCCTACTTCTCCGAGATCATGCGCGCGGGCATCCAGTCGATCCCCAAGGGGCAGGCGGCGGCCGCCTCGGCCCTCGGCATGACCTACTGGACCTCCATGCGGACGGTGATCCTGCCGCAGGTCTTCCGCAACATGACCCCGATCCTGCTCACCCAGACCATCGTCCTGTTCCAGGATACGTCGCTCGTCTACGTGCTCTCGATCACCGACTTCCTGGGCGCGGCCTCGAAGATCGCCCAGCGCGATGGACGTCTCGTGGAAATGTATTTCTTCGCGGCGGTCGTCTACTTCGCGGTGTGCTTCGCGGCCTCGCTGGCGGTGCGTCAGTTGCAGAAGAAGATCGCCATCATCCGCTGACCGCCCGTCCCTTCACGTCTTCCATCGAGGATCGCCCCATGCGCGCCCCCCTGAACACCGCGTCGGCCCCGTCCGTGACCAACGGCCCGATGATCACCATGACCAACGTCAGCAAATGGTACGGCGACTTCAAAGTGCTGACCGATTGCACCACCGCCGTGAACAAGGGCGAGGTCGTCGTCGTCTGCGGGCCGTCGGGCTCGGGCAAGTCGACCCTCATCAAGTGCGTCAACGCCCTGGAGCCGTTCCAGGAGGGTCAGGTGGTGGTGGACGGCACGCCCGTGCGCGACAAGCGCACCAACCTGCCGAAACTCCGCGCCCGGGTCGGGATGGTGTTCCAGCATTTCGAGCTGTTCCCGCACCTCTCCATCGCCGAGAACCTCACCCTGGCCCAGGTCATGGTGCTGGGGCGCGACCGCGGGGCCGCCCTCGACAGCGGCATGACCCTGCTGGACCGCGTCGGCCTGTCCGCCCATGCCAAGAAGTTCCCCGGCCAGCTCTCCGGCGGCCAGCAGCAGCGCGTCGCCATCGCCCGGGCGCTGGCCATGAACCCCATCGTGATGCTGTTCGACGAACCGACCTCGGCCCTCGATCCCGAGATGGTCGGCGAAGTCCTCGACGTCATGGTCCAGCTCGCCCGCGAGGGCATGACCATGATGTGCGTGACCCACGAGATGGGATTTGCCCGGAAAGTCGCCAACCGGGTGATCTTCATGGACAAGGGCGAGATCGTCGAGGACGCCACCAAGGACGATTTCTTCGGCAACGCCCGTTCGGAGCGCGCCCAGAACTTCCTCTCGAAGATCCTGCAGCACTGAGAAGAGTCCGCAGCGAAAATCCCGCAACGCCGAGCGCGGGGCCGGGCGGGCGGATTCCCGTGCCCCCCCGCGCCGCGGGACATCGCGGCTCCCGAAACCCTTGACCGGAGCGGCGTTCCGGGGCCGGCTCGACGGACGCGTCGGCGCCGGGCCGGCCGCGGATCGGGGGGAGGGCATGGGACGACGGCTTCTCGCCTGGGGCGGCCTCGCCCTGTCGGCCCTGCTCCTGGCGGGCACCGGCGGGGCGCTCCTGCCGCGGGCGCACCTGGCGTGGCGGCTCCTGCGCGCGGCCGACGATCCGCCCGCCCTGGCGCGCCTGCGCCTCGACCCCGTGGCGACGCCCGAACGGGTGGCCGACGAGATCGACGCGGCGGTGGCGGCGCAGGACGACACCCTGGCCCGGAGCTTCCTCGACCTCGCGGACGGGCGCGGCATCCCCGTGGAGGCCGCCCGGCGCGACCGGGTCGCCGCCCTGGGGGAGGGTGCCCCCTTGCGCACGGCGCGGGCCTTCGCCGACGGCGCCCTCACGGGCCGGGCCGACAGCGGCGTCGGCCTCGCCGGCGCCTTCGCGGCGGACCTGACCGGCCTCGGCGACCTGCGCGACCTCGCGCGGGAGGGCGGGCATCTCCTGCGCGACGAGCCCGCCGACACCGTCCTTCTCGGACTGGCGGGCGTCGGGCTGGCGGCGACGGCGGCGACCTACGCGGGCGGCCTCGGCGCCGTGGCGCGGGGCGGCGCGACCCTGCTCAAGACGGCCCACCGATCGGGGCGCCTGTCGCGTCCCCTCGCCGCCCATCTCGCCCGGCTGGCGCGGGAAAGCGTCGATCCGGGCGCCGTGCGCGCCATGGCGCTGGCCGCCGGCCGCCTCGACCTCGCCGGGGCCCGCACCGCCGCGCGGGCGGGCTTGCGCACGGGCGCCGTCGCCGAGCTGACGGCGCTGGGCGGCCGGGCCTACGCCCTGCAGGGGCGGATGGGGACGCGGGGCGTCCTGCAGGTCCTGTCCCTGGCGCGGTCCCCGGCCGAGATCGGCCGCGTGGTCCGCCTGGCGGAGGGCATGGGGCCGGCGACGCGGGCGGTCCTCAAGCTCCTCGACCGCGCCGCCCTGGTGATCGGCGCCGTGCTGACGGAGCTGGTGCGAACGGTCGGGCTGGCCCTGGGCTGGTGCTGGGGCGTCACCCTGTTCTGCCGCCGCCTGGGGCTCGCCATCGGGCGCCTGATCTGGGCGGAGCCGGGCCGGGCCCGAACGCCGCGTGGGGCCGGGACCGGGAGCCGGGCGCCGTCCACCATCGCCGCGGCGACGGGCGCCTGATCGGACCGAGCCGAACCCGGCCTGCGAAAACCACCGGCCCGCGCCGGGCCGCGCGGGCCGTCACAGGCCGTCACGGGCCGCGGATTCGGACGGGCGTCGGACCGGCGGAGGCCGTCACGGGCCGCGCGCCGCGCGCCAGCGCCTCGTAGCGCCCGACCTTGCGGGCGGCGACGGCGAACAGGGCGGCGAAGATCAGCATCGCCCCGTCGAACCATGCGAACAGCATGTCGCCCCCGGTTCCACGCACGGGGTGCCGCGGCAGGGTGAGGATATCGGCCGCGACGACGAGAACGCAGAGGATCGCCACCGCCGCCAGCCCCTCGCACCACGCGCGGCGCGGCGGACGGACGAGGGGCAGCAACGCGGTGAGGATCCAGGCGCCGAAGAAGGCGCGGATCTCCCACTCCGCGCGCCCGGCGAGGTCCACGGCCAGGAGCCGGTTGGCGAGGAAGTAGGCGGCCACCGCCGCCGGCAGGCCCGCGACGGTGCCGACGTTCAGGGCCTGGACCAGCCGCAGGCCGGGGAAGGCGCGGTCACCGGGCTTCGGCAGGCGCGCCACCGACCACAGCACGAGGCCCGTCGCCACCATGGCGCAGCCCATCAGCCCGGACAGGAAGAACAGCAAGCGCAGGGCCGGACCGGCGAAATGCGCCTCGTGCAGGCCGACCAGGGTGGCGAAGGTCCGGGTCGCGGGCTTCAGGGCATCCGCGCTCCCTTCCAGGAACGCGCCCGAGGGGCCGTCGAAGGCGATCTGCGGATGCGCGTGCGCGAGCCCGTGCGGCGCCTCGAACAGGGCGATCACCGTGGCGTGCGCGTCCTTCGGATTGCGGATCGCGATCCGCTCCAGGGTCTCCGGGCGCGCGGCGACGGCCCGCAGCACCAGGGGACCGAGGGGCGCCAGGGTGCCGGGCCGCCCGGCGGGCGGGCGCAGGCGCGGGACCTGGCCGCTCTCGGCGAACAGCGCCTGCGTGTCGCCGTTATAGGCGGCCGTGACGCCCCAGGGCATGTACATCAGGGCGAGGATGGCGAGGCCCGTATAGGTGATCATCAGGTGGAACGGCAGGGCCAGCACGCCCGTGACGTTGTGCGCGTCGAGCCATCCGCGCCGGGCCGCCTTGTCCCGCCGGAAGGTGAACACGTCCGCGAAGATGCGCCGGTGGGTGACGATCCCGGAGATCAGCGCCACCAGCATGATCATCGCGCAGAAGCCGACGATCCAGCGGCCCCAGAGCGGGGCCAGGTGCAGCTCGAAATGGAACTGGTAGAGAAAGTCGCCGCCCCTGGTGTCGCGCACCGGCGCGGGTGTGCCGGTCTCCGGGTCGAGGAGGACGTGCCCCGGCGGCACGCCGGGCGCGTTGCGCCAGAACAGCTCCACCACCGGCTTGTCGGGGCGCGGCGGCGTGATGAACCACCCCCGCGCCGCGCCCGCGTGGGTTTGCAGGTAGGCGACGCCGCGCTCCACCGACGCGGCCACCGCCGCCGGCGGGAGGGCCGTCCGGGTGCCGAGTTCGGGCTGCATCCAGCGGGTGATCTCGGGCCGGTAGTAGCTCGCCGTGCCGGTGACGAAGACCGCGAACAGCACCCAGCCGACCACGAGGCCGGACCAGGTGTGCAGCCACGCCATGGACTGGCGGAGGGTTGCCCTCATGGCCCGCGCTCCGGGCCGATCAGAAATCGACGGTGGCGGACAGGATGAAGGTCCGGGGCGCCCCGACCGCCAGGAAGCCGCGCGCGGCGGAGGCCCAATACGAATCGTCGAACAGGTTCTGCACCGTGGCCCGCATCACCACGGGCTTGCCGTTCACGCCCTCGAAGGCGTAGCGCAGGCCGGCATCGAACCGCGTCCAGTCGGGGACCGACTGGGTGTTGGCCTGATCGTAGAACATGCGGCTGGTGTAGATCGCCCGCCCGGTCAGGGTCAGGCCCGGCGCCAGCCACGGCGGCAGGTCGACCTCGCCGTAGAGGTTGAACGCCGCATCGGGCACGCCGGGCGCGGCCTTGCCGTCGAACTGGCGGCCCACGGTGTTGACGAGCTTCGCGTCGATGAGGGTGAGGCCGCCGAGCAGCCGCACGCCCGGGACGAGCTCGCCGAACACGTTGAACTCGATGCCGCGGTTGCGCTGCAGGCCGCTGACGGAGAACAGCCGGGTGGCCGGGTCGGTGAACGCGCTCGGCTGCTCGATCTCGAACAGGGAGGTCGTGACCGAGACGGTGCCGAGGTCGACCTTCGCGCCGACCTCCTTCTGCCGGCTGACCACGGGGGCGAAGACCGCGTTCGCGTTGACCGCGACCGCCGGTGCGGATGGCCCCGCGTCGAGGGATTCGATGTAGTTTCCGTAGAACGAGAGGTTCTCGAACGGCCGGACCACCAGGGCGATGGCGGGGCTGAACCGGCCCTCGCGATAGCCCGTCGCCGGCGTCCCCTGGGTCGGTCCCGGCCGGGTGACGTAGCTGCGCAGGTCGATCTCCTGGAAGCGCCCGCCGAGGGTCAGCAGGAAGCGGTCGTCGCCGAGGGACAGGGTGTCGGCGACGGCGACGCTGCGGGCGTAGAGTTCGGTGAAGAGGGGCTGCCGATCGGAGCGGGGGAACGCGACCGTGGGCACGGAGCCGAACGGCAGATCGACGGGGTTGTCGATGTTGATCGGGTAGGTCGGCAGGGCGAACGGGACGAAGCCCCGCGAAAAGTTCTTGTTGACCGCCTCGACGGCCGCGACGGTGAATTGATGCCCGATGAAGCCGGTCTGGAAGGCCGTGCGCAGCCCCACCTCGCCGGTGAAGCCCTGCAGCTCCAGGGGCTGGATCGCGAGGGAATTCGTCGCCAGCCCCGTGGGGCTCGTGACGCGGTAGTTCGAGGTCAGGAAGTCCTCGTTGTAGCGGCTGAGGCCGCCGGCCGCGTAGATCGTCGTCTCGGGCAGCACGTCGAACTCGACCCGGCCGGCGGCCATGTTGTAGCGGCTGTCGTTGTACTCGAACGCGTTCGCGGTGTTGCGGCGGGCGTTGGGCGCCCGCGGCACGGGGATATTCGGCGCCACCGCGTTGAACAGCGAGGTCGGCGCGGTGACGTTCTGCGTCGAATGGTTGAAGTCGAACGACGCGCGGAAGCGGTCGTTGCGGTAGTCGATCCCGAGGGCCGCGACGCCGACCTCGATGGCGTTCTTGTCGAGCGGCGTGTCGCCGTTGCGATAGGCGCCGTTGAAGCGCACGCCCCATTCCTTGAAGGTGCCGAAGCGGCGCCCGAGGTCGAGATGGGTCCCGAACTGAGAGTCGCTGAAGTAGCTCGTGGTCACCCGCGTGAGCGGCGCGTCATAGGCGCGCTTCGGCACGAGGTTGATGGTGCCGCCGACCCGTCCGGTGCCGCCACTGAGGAGGGCGGTGGGCCCGAGCAGGACTTCGACCCGCTCCAGACCCTCGGTGAAGCTGCGGCGCGGATTGGCGATGTAGAACAGGCCGTCGAAGGCGGTGTCGAGGTTGGTGACCGAGAAGCCGCGGATGAAGTACGAATCGCGCTCGCTGTAGGGCGGGGCGTCGCTGCGCACGGACGGGTTGTTCAGCACCACGTCGCCGACGGAGCGCGCCTCCTGGTCGTTGATGAGTTTTTCCGTATAGCCGGTGACGTTGAACGGGGTCTTCAGGACCGAGCGGTTGCCCAGCAGGCCGACCCGGGTTCCCGTGCCGACCTGGCCGCCCGCGTAGGGCACCGGCGGCTGGCCCACGGTTCCGGAGCGCGGCGGCAGACCCGTGGGCGCCCCGCGGCCCTGGGGCTGCCCGGCGACGTGCAGTTCCTCGAGGGCCACGGACCCCGCCGCCCCCCCGAGCTGGACGTAGCGCGGGTTCACCAGGGTGATGGTGGAGGGGCCCACGGCGCGGAACGTCAGGTCGGTGCCCTCCAGAATCCTGCCGAGGCCGTCGAGGGGTTCGAACGCGCCCTCGGCGCCGTTCGTCGTCAGGCGGGCGGTGAGCTCCGTCGCGTAGACCAGCTTCACCCGCGCCTGTTCGGTGAAGGCGACAAGGGCGGATTCGAGGGGGCCCTTCGGGATCGTCAGGACGACGCTGCCCGCCGCCCGCGGCGGGGCCGAAGGCTCCGGCGCCAGGGCGAGGATAGTCGCCGCCCGGCCCTTGCCCGGCGGCGTGCGGCGGGTTTCCTCGCCCTGGACGGCCGCCGGAACCAGCAGGAGCATCGACGCGCCGGCCATCGACAACCCGGACATCGACGCGCGGGCGAGGGTCGTTCCCGCCCGTCGCCCACATCCAAACCCACGCCCTCGCACCGCCATTGCACGCCCCATCCTCTGCCCGGAGGGGCGGCCCGCTTGGCGTTCGCTCGTCCCCTGCCGAGAGAGATCAACGGAGCGCCGATCTCCTGACGTCCGAGGGCGAATTTTTTTCAGAGCGGGGATCCGACCAGGACGAGGAGCGGGGTCAGGCGGGTGAGGCGCACCCCCATGGTCGCCCCGATCGCCGCCAGGGCGTCGTCGGTGTTCTGTGGGTCGAACGCCCCGGTGACGCGCCGTTCGCCGGCCCTGGCGTCGAGCAGGACGATGCGCCCGTGGCGATAGCGCTCGAGCTCCGCCAGGACGACGGAGAGCCGTTCGCCGGAGAAGATCAGGCGGCCGTCCCGCCAGGCCAGGGTCCGATCCACGTCCGCCCCGACGACGGCAAGGGACGCATCGTCCTCGCGGCGGACCACTTCGCCCGCCGAGATCAGCCGATGCCGGCCGGAGGCCGCGACGTCGACGCGCCCTTCGGCGACCCCCACGGGCCTGTCCGTGCCGTCGGCGCGGACGAAGAAGCGGGTGCCGACGGCGCGGACACTCAACCCGTCGCCGCGGACGACGAAGGGGCGCCGTGGGTCGGAGACGACGTCGAAGAAGGCCTCGCCGCGCAGGAGTTCGACCCCGCGTTCGGTCGCGCTGAAGCGCAGGGCGACGGCCGTGTCGGTGTTGAGGGCGATGCGGCTGCCATCGGCGAGGGTCGCATGCGCGATCTCGCCGACGCCGCTCCACAGATCGGACCGCAGGCGATCGAGGAGGCCGAGCCCATGGGCGAAGGCGGCGCTCAGGACGGCCACGACGGCGAGGCCGGCCAGTTTCTTCGGGACTCCGCGCCGCCGCCGGGGATCGGGGACGTGCCCCAGCCTGTGCCACAACGCCTCCATCTCGGCGTACGCGGCCCCATGGGCCGGATCGGCCGCGCGCCAGAGGTCGAAGGCGTCATGGTCCGTCTGCGTCGCATCGGGCGAGGAGAGCCGCGCGACCCAGCCGGCGGCGGCCGCGTGGATCGGGTCTTCCCCGGCCGGGTTTTCCCCGGACGGATCTTGGGAGGCCGGATCTTGGGAGGCCGGATCTCCGGAGCCCCGATCCCGGCCGCCTGCCGCCCGTGCAGCGGTCTTGTCGCCGTTCGCCACGGTTCTGCTCCCCGCCGGGTCAGACCGGGGCCGGGTCGCCCCCCGGGCCCGGACCGCCCGGGCCCGTCTTCCTACACGCTCGGATCAATGACACGCCGAGGGCCTGACGTCCCGCGTCAGGCCAAATCGCCACCCTCGCGGCGACTCAGAAAAGATCGTCGCCTTGGCGGCGACTTAGAAAGAATCGCCGCCTTGGCGGCGGCACTGCAGCAGCGCCCGGATGAGGTGCTTCTCGACCATGTTCCTGCTGATGCCCAGGCGTGCGGCGATCTCGCCGTTGGGCAGGTTCTCGAAGCGGGCGAGCAGGAACACCTCGCGACACCGGGGCGGCAGGGCGTCGATGGCGATGGCGAGCCGCCTGAGTTCCTGCCGGGCGATGACCTGGCGTTCCGGCAGGGCATAGCCATCGGCGATTTCGGCGAGATCCGCGTCGGTCGTGGCCCGGAACAGCGTCCCTTCGAGCCGCCGCCGGTTCCGCATCCGCAGGGCGACGTTGCGGGCCACCTGGAACAGGAAGGCGGAGGGCTGCTCCACCCGCGTGCGCGAGAGCGCCGCGAGCATCCGCAGGTAGGTCTCCTGGTGCGCGTCGGCGGCATCGGTGGAATTGTCCAGGAGACGCAGCAGGAAGCGCCGCAGCCTTACGCCCTCGCTCCGATGCAGCGCCTCGATCGATACCGGCTGCATGCCATCCGCTCCAACGACCCCCGGATCATCGCACCATTGCTCAATCACGTCGGGTCCGAGCAGACAGGCCGTCGCGAAATTATGCAAGCATCTCAACAGTTTATACGATTTCTAAACAGGCCGCGCAGCGGTGTCGCAAGCCTTTGTGTTTCTACCGGAAAGCGTTGGTTTCCGGATGGGAAGGCCGAGGCGGCTCGGTTCGCATCGGGCCGCAAAGACTCCGCTGCGTTGCACCATGGACACACTCCCGTAACCTTGCGCATGTTCGGCGCGTACCGTCCGCGCGTATCGGACCGTGTCACGGCGCGGGGCGACATCTTCCGCACCCGGGTCGGAATGGGACCGATCGATGGACGGAGTCTTGCTTGAAGACCGGACCATCCTGGAGGCCGGGCTATGGATCTCAACGGCGTCACCTCCGTCATCACCCCGGGGACAGCCGACGCCTTGCCCGCCTGGCGGACCGGCGATGCGTGGCTGGCCGGCGGCACCTGGCTGTTCTCGGAGCCGCAGCCGCACCTGCGCCGGCTGATCGACATCGCCGCCCTGGGCTGGCCGCCGCACGCGGTCTCGGCGAACGGCCTGACGCTGGCCGCCACCTGCACCCTCGCGGACCTCGACCGCCTCGACCTGCCGGGGGCGTGGATCGCCGCGCCCCTCGTCGGCCGGTGCTGCCGGGCGCTGCTGGGCTCGTTCAAGATCTGGAACCGGGCGACGGTCGGCGGCAACCTCTGCATGGCCCTGCCGGCCGGGCCGATGATCGCCCTGACGGCCGCCCTCGACGGGAGGTGTACGATCCGCGCGCCGGACGGGTCCGAGCGGCACCTCACCGTCCTCGACTTCGTGCTGGGGCCGCAGCGGACGGCCCTGCGGCCGGGCGAGATCCTGCGCAGCATCGCCCTGCCGGCGGCGGCGGTCACCCGGCGGACCGCGTTCCGCCGCATCTCCCTCAGCCCGAACGGCCGCTCGGGCGCCCTGCTGATCGGGACCCTCGACCGATCCGGCGCCCTCGCGCTGACGGTCACGGCCTCGACCCCGCGCCCGGTGCGGATCGCCTTCGACGGGCCGCCCACCCCGGAGGCCCTGCGGGCGGGGATCGCCGCGGCGATCCCCGAGGCCGACTGGTACGACGACGTCCACGGCGCCCCGGACTGGCGCCGCCACGTCACGGGCCTCCTCGCGGAGGAGATCCGGCGGGAGCTCGCCCCATGAGGCTCACCGTCAACGGGCAGGCGCAGGAGGCCACGGCCCGGCCCGGCCAGTGCCTGCGCACCTTCCTGCGGGAGCTCGGCTGGTTCGGCGTCAAGAAGGGCTGCGACGCCGGCGATTGCGGCGCCTGCACCGTGCACCTCGACGGCGAGGCGGTGCATGCCTGCCTGCTGCCCGCCTTCCGGGCCGAGGGGCGGGCCGTGACCACCATCGAGGGCCTGGCCGGCCCGTGCCGGCCCGGCGGCGGGCCGCCCGAGCTTTTCCACCCCATGCAGGACGCCTTCCTCGACGCGCAGGGCTTCCAGTGCGGGTTCTGCACCCCCGGCCTGATCATGACGGCCGCCGCCCTCGACCAGGGCCAGCGCCGGGACCTCGGCACGGCCCTGAAGGGCAACCTCTGCCGCTGCACCGGCTACCGCGCCATCCGCGACGCCGTGGCGGGCACGGGCCATGCCGAGGCGCCCCAGGCCTGCCGCGCGCCCGTCGGGCGCGACGTGCGGGCGCCGGCGGGCGCGGCGGTGGTTTCGGGCACGGCGCCCTACACCCTCGACGTGGCGATGCCGGGCCTGCTGCACCTGAAGGTGCTGCGCGCGCCCCATGCCCACGCCCGCATCGTGGCCATCGACCGGGCGGCGGCGCTGGCCGTTCCGGGCGTGGTGGCCGTGTACACCCACGCGGACGTGCCGCAGCGGCGCTTCTCCACCGGGCGCCACGAGAACCCCGCCGACGACGCCCCCGACACCCTGATCCTCGATTCCATCGTCCGGTTCGTCGGCCAGCGCGTCGCCGCCGTCCTGGCGGAGAGCGAGGCGGCGGCGGAGGCCGGCGTCGCGGCCCTCGTGGTGACCTACGAGATCCGGCCGGCCCTGCTCGATCCGGACGCGGCGCTGCGGCCCGACGCCCCCCTGGTGCACGATCCCGCCGACCGCGCATCGCCGCCCCCCGGCGCCGACGCGCCGCCGCTCTCGGCCCACCCGAACCTCGCGGCGGAGGCCCACGGCGCCATCGGCGACGTCGCGGTCGGGTTCGCGCAAGCCGACCTCATCCACGAGGCGGACTACGTCTCCCAGCGCGTCCAGCACGCCGCCCTCGAGACCCACGGCGCCCTCGGCTGGCGCGACGCCGAGGGCCGCCTCGTGGTGCGGTCCTCGACCCAGGTGCCGTTCCTGACCCGCGACGCCCTCTGCGCCCTGTTCGACCTCGACCGGACCGCGGTCCGCGTCCTGTGCGGCCGCGTCGGCGGCGGGTTCGGCGGCAAGCAGGAGATGCTCACCGAGGACCTCGTCGCCCTCGCCGTGCTGCGGACCGGACGGCCGGTGCGGTGGGACCTGACCCGCCAGGAGCAGTTCACGGCCACGACCACGCGCCATCCCATGCGGGTGCGGGTGAAGATGGGGGCGCGGGCCGACGGCACCCTCACGGCGATCCAGCTGACCGTCCTGTCCGACACCGGCGCCTACGCCAACCACGCCGGCGGCGTGCTGCACCACGGCTGCAACGAGTGCATCGCCGCCTATACCTGCCCGAACAAGCGGGTGGACGGGGTCAGCGTCTACACCAACACACTGCCGGCGGGCGCCTTCCGCGGCTACGGCCTCAGCCAGACGATCTTCGCCGTGGAATCGGCCCTGGACGAGCTGGCGCGCGGGCTGGGCCTCGATCCGTTCGCCATGCGCCGCCGCAACGCCGTGCGGCCGGGCGACCCCCTGGTCGCCACCAGCCTGGAGCCCCACGACGTCCAGTACGGCTCCTACGGCCTCGACCAGTGCCTCGACCTCGCACAGGCGGCCCTCGCAGAAGACTCGGGCGCGCCGCCGCCGGGGCCGGACTGGCTGATCGGCGAGGGCATGGCCATGGCGATGATCGACACGATCCCGCCGCGCGGCCACTTCGCCCACGCGCACCTGCGCCGCGAGCCCGACGGCTACGCCCTCGCCATCGGCACGGCCGAATTCGGCAACGGCACCAGCACCGTGCATACCCAGATCGCCGCGCAGGCGCTCTCGACCACGCCCGACCGCATCCGCCTGATCCAGGCCGACACCGATGCCGTCGCGCACGACACCGGCGCCTACGGCAGCACCGGCACCGTCGTTGCCGGCCAGGCCAATTTTCGCGCGGCGACGGCGCTGGCCGGGGCCCTGACGAGGGCGGCGGCGGAGCGGATGGGGGTCGACCCAGATGCCTGCCGCCTGTCGGGCGAGGTTGTGGAAACCCCGGCCGGTCCCGTCCCGCTCTCGTCCCTCGCGCCCATGGAGGCCCGGGCCGAGGCCGACGGCTCGCCGCGCTCCGTCGCCTTCAACGTCCAGGCGTTCCGGGTCGCCGTGCACCCGGGGACCGGCGAGGTCCGCATCCTGGCGAGCATCCAGGCCGTGGACGCCGGCGTGGTCATCAACCCGATGCAGTGCCGGGGTCAGGTCGAGGGCGGGGTGGCCCAGGCCCTCGGCGCCGCCCTCTACGAGGATTACCGCTTCGATGCGGCGGGCGGCGTGCTCACGCAGACGTTCCGCAACTACCACATCCCGGCCTGCGCCGACGTGCCCGACACGCGGGTGCTGTTCGCCGACACCCACGACCGCATCGGGCCGCTGGGCGCCAAATCCATGAGCGAATCGCCCTACAACCCCGTCGCCCCGGCCCTGGCCAACGCGATCCGCGATGCCACCGGCGCGCGCCTCACCGCGACGCCGTTCGCGCCCGACCGGATCTTTCGGGCTGTGATGGCGGCGGTGGCGGAGCGCGAGGGCTCCGCCACCTGAAATCCGTCAGGCCGTCCTTTCCGAAAAAATCGCCTTCTTGACGATGGCGTGGACGCCCCAGTTGCCGTCCACCACCTGGGTGATTCCGAAATCGACGGCGATGGACATGAGCGAGATCGCCTCGTCCTCGGTCAGCCCCTTCGCGTGCATGAGGAAGGACCGCATCTTGTGGAAGGCGTCGCGCATGGCGAGGTCGAGGGAGGATTTCTGGAAGATCGCGTTCTGCGCGTCGGGGCCGAGGTCCCGCAGGTAGTTCGGATAGCTGAAGCCCGAGAGCACCCAGTCCTCGGCGGTCTCGATCATCGGGAAATCGAGGGCTTCCAGGGACGTGCCGGCGAGATCGGTCTTCTTGTGCAGGATGAACTGGAAGGTCCCGGTGAGCGAGCACTCGATGGCCGTGCCGCAGAGTTCGGAATCGCCCTGGCTCGCATGGGGATCGCCCACGGAGAACAGGGCGCCCGGCACGGCGACGGGATAGTACATCGTCGCGCCCTTGCCGATGCGCCAGTTGTCGATGTTGCCGCCGGTGTAGCTCGGCGGGATCGAGTTCACCATCTCGGCCTCGGCGGGCGCGAGGCCCATGGTCCCAAAATGCGGGCGGATCGGCACGCGAATGCCCTTGAGCACGTCGTAGGTGCGCGTCGTCTTGGTATGGTCGACGGGGATGCCCGGATAGTCGATGGTCGGGTGCAGCACCCCGTTGGGGTCGGTGACGCCGGGCCAGGGGAAGCTGTAGACGGCTTTCGCCCAATCGCGCCCGCCCGTGGCATCGACCTCGTAGATGGTGATGACCTCGCGCTTCTTCCCCTCCAGCATGTCGCCGTAATGGTAGCCCCACCAGGCGGCGGCGTTGCTGCCAAAGGTCGAGCCCTTGAACTTCGGGTTGGCGGAGGGGCGCGGCGCCACGTCGAGGATGCGCACTTCGAGGACGTCGCCGGGCTCGGCGCCCCGGATCGCCACCGGGCCGGTGCAGATATGCACGCCGAGGCCGCCGCCCGGCCCGAGCTTGGCATCCTCCGGGCCGGCGCCGCGCCGGGTGACGCCCTTCCGCTCCTTCGTCCAGAGGAAGACGCTCTCGGCCCCGGGATCGCCCGTCACCATACGCTCGGAATCGTCGTTGGCGTGGTGGGTGAGCGTCTCGATGGTGACGTAGTCGCCCGACGCGATCTCGACCTGCGGTTTCAGGGTCTTGCTGAAGTAGCCCCAGTGCACGGTCTCGGCGGTGGCGGGGAGGTGGTAATGCGCGGATTGCCTCACGCCCCTGCTGGCCTCGGCCAGGGCCGGGCTCACCAGGGACAAGCCGCCGGCGGCGAGGGCGGCGGCGCCCCCGGACGCCACGAACCCGCTCTTGAGGAAGGCGCGCCGCTCGGGCTCCATGTCACGCCGGTAGCGCAGGCGGTGCTCCGCGAAGGCCGCGCAGGTCGGATCGTCGCCGAGGCACATCTCGTCTCTCCGGTGGGAAGCGTCCGGAGCCGTGTACGCAAGCCGGCGGCCAGGCCGACCCGAGATCCGTTCGGCCCGAAGCGATCGAGCGTCAGCGGCATCGCCGCCCCGGCGTTGCGCGCGGCGGCGATGCGGTTGCGGATTTCGGACAAGGCCAAAGCCGAAGCATGGATCGACCACGATCGGGAGATCGACGGAATCGGTGAGTTCGCGCGGCGGCGTGGATCGCCGGTCTCCCTCGCGGGTGGGGATGACGGGGAAGCCCTTTTCCCGTGCCGCCGCGAGCCGCCGGAAGATCGGGCCGATCGGCGCGCGGGTGAAGGCGAGGGCGTAGCCCAGTCCGGAGCCGTGGCCAGAAAGAGGGCAGGGCGGCGATCGGGGCTCCTGAAATTTGTGCAGGGGCGCACTCAATAGAGAAACACCTTGCGCAAAGGACATGCATCATCCTGATGCAGCGCGCAGGCGGCGTACGGCCCTTTCGCAAAAAACCGACGAAGACAGCAGCGAGGTCGGTCCCTTATCGTAGAGGGCCGGTTTTTCGGCCATGCCTCACCGAGCATGGCGCGGATTCGCGCCTCAGTCCCGGCCGATGGTCGCCTCGATCTGCCCGTGGGGCTCGTCCGTCGGCAGGAACACCACGCCCGGGTTCTCGAGGCCGAACGGGGTCAGGTCGATGGGGATGTAGTGCTTGTTCGGCATGGCGAAGCCGATCTCGGCGATCTCCGGGATGGCGTCGAGGACCGCCTCGCCCATGCGGTACATGCTGTCCTGGACCCCGGCGCTGTAGGTCGTGCCGAACACCGCCATCAGGACTTCGAGGACCCTGGCGTTGGTGACCGCGGTGTCGGCCGGCATGCGCGCCCAGGTCCAGGTCGCGTCCATGGCGGTGGCGGCGATGCGGTCGGTGGTGTCCGCCAGGGTGCGGTAGCGGTCCTGGACGAAGTCCGCCCAGCCCGACCGGGTGGTCTTCATGAAGGTGAAGTTCCGCAGGCCCGATTGCAGCACGGCCCCGTCGCGGCGCGCCACCAGCCGGACATGGGCCGTTCCGTTGCCGTCGAGGGTGAAGACGTGGCCGTGCGGCGCCCCCGCGATGGTCTGGCGCAGCCAGCGCGTCTCCCGGCCTTCGACCTGCAGTTCCGCGACCTGCGGATAGGTGTCGAGGAGGGTCCGGGCGACGGCCTCGACGAAGGCTTCCTTGTCCAGGGAGAGGTTTTGGGCCGCCACCACGTTGACGATGTTCTTCACGCTGTCGGTGGCGATGCAGGCCCGGTTGTCGCCCCCGGTCCAGGCGGCGTCGAAGGCCCCCGTCATCAGCACCGTGAGGGACAGCTCGCGCGGGGTGTGGTGGTCGCCGTCGCGGGTGAGCCGCATCACCCGAACCTGGGCCTTGCCGTACCGGGAAGCGGTCAGGGGCATGGTTCTCTCCAGGGACGACGGGGCCGGACGGACGCGCGATGGTCGGCGAAAGCCGCCCGAGGCTCAAGGCCCGGCGGAGGCCGCCGAAGGAGGCTCGACACCGCCGCCGCGCGGCCCCCGCCCGGGGATGCCGTTGCGACGGGGCAAAGCGTGTGCCAGGCCGGAGCCGGGATGGCCCGTCGCCGGCACCGTTCGGCCCTGCGATGCGTCGCCATCGCCCGCTTCCACCGGGGACCCGGCCGTCATGGCGACCACACGCGGGGCAACGACACTTGCGGCCCTGAACGATGCGCCGGTCCCGGACGTCGTGGCGGCGCTCGGCGCCGTCTTCGGGCACGCGCCCTGGGTGGCCGAGGGAGCCGCGGCGCGGCGGCCCTTTCCCACCGTCGAGGCCCTGGTCCGCGCCCTGCGCGACGTGGTCCACGGGGCCCCGGACGCCCGGCGGCTCGCCCTGCTCGCGGAACACCCCGAACCCGCCGGCCCGCCCGATCCCCTGTCGGAGACCGAATCCGCCCGCTTCGCGGCGCTCGGTGCGGCCTACCGCGAACGGTTCGGGTTTCCCGTCATCCTCTGCGCCGGGCGGCACGGCCGCGCCTCCCTGCTCGCCACCGTCGAGCGACGGCTGGCCGCGTCCCCCGACGCGGAGCGGCGGGAGGCCGAGGCCGAGGCGATGCGGATCGCGGCGATCCGCCTGAATGCCGTGGTGACCGGCGCCGGGCCGCCGACCACCACGGGACGGATCTCGACCCATGTCCTCGACACCGTCCGGGGCCGGCCGGCGGCCGGCGTGGCCGTCGAGCTCGTGGAATTCGTCTCGGCGACGGAGACCGCGGTCGTCGCCCGGGCGGTGACCAACGCGGACGGCCGCACCGACGCGCCCCTGATCCACGGACGCCCCGTGCCGAGGGCGACCTACGAGCTGCGCTTCGGCCTCGGAGACTACTTTCGCCGGGTCGGACCCACCCTCGGCCTCGACCTGCCCGAACCGCCCTTCCTCGACATCGTGCCCCTGCGCTTCGGCGTCGGCGACCCGGAGGGCCACTATCACGTGCCCCTGGTGGCGACCCCGTGGAGCTACCAGACCTATCGCGGCAGCTGACCCCGCCGCGGCCCCGTCTCAGACGGCGCCGAACAGGTGTCGGGCCAGCTGCGTGTGCTCCTCGCGAAGCCGGCGCGTGTCGAGGCCGACGGGGTGCCCGTCGATCACCCGCCATTGTCCGGCGACCATCACCCGGTCGGCCCGGTGCGCCCCGCACAGGACCAGGGCCGCCAGGGGATCGTGCGCGCCGGAGAAGCGCAGCTCGTCGAGGGTGAACAGGGCCAGATCCGCCTCGCGGCCCGCTTCGATCCGGCCGATGTCCGAGCGCCCGAGGCAGGCGGCCGAGCCCTCCGTCGCCCAGCGCAGGGCGTCGAGGTGGGTGACCCGCTCCGCCCCGTAGGTGAGGCGGTTCAGCATCAGGGCGTGGCGCACGCCCTCCATGAGGTTCGAACTGTCGTTGGAGGCCGAGCCGTCGACGCCGAGGCCCACGGGGGAGCCGGCGGCCTCGAGCTCGCAGGTCCGGCACTGACCCGACGCCAGGGTCATGTTCGAGGTCGGGCAGTGGCACACGCCGACGCCCGCACGCCCAAGGCGGGCGACCTCGTCGTCGGTGAAGTGGATGCCGTGGGCGAGCCAGGTCCGCGCCTTCATCCAGCCGACCTCCTCGAGGTAGTCGACGGGGCGCTGGCCGAACGTGGCGAGGCAGTAGGCGTCCTCGTCGAGGGTCTCGCCCAGATGCGTGTGCAGGCGGCAATCGTGGCGCTCGGCGAGCGCCGCGCTCTCGCGCATCAGCCGCTTCGTCACGTTGAAGGGCGAGCACGGGGCGAGCCCGATCTGCACCATCGCGCCGGGCGCGGGGTCGTGGAACAGGGACAGCACCCGCTCGCTGTCGGCGAGGATCGTGTCGTCGTCCTGCACGAGGGCGTCCGGCGGCAGGCCGCCGTCGCGCACGGACAGGCTCATGGAGCCGCGGGTGACGAAGGCGCGGATGCCGAGCGCCCGCGCCTCCTCGACCTGGATGTCGACGGCGGCCTCGAGCCCCTTCGGGAACAGGTAGTGGTGGTCCCCCGCCGTGGTGCAGCCCGACAGCAGCAGTTCGGTGTAGGCGAGGCGCGTGGCGAGGCGGAACGCCTCCGGGGTCAGCCTGTCCCAGACCGTGTAGAGCGCCTGGAGCCAGGGAAACAGCGGCTTGTTGATCGCCAGGGGATGGGCGCGGGTCAGGGTCTGGAAGAAGTGGTGATGGGTGTTGACGAGGCCGGGAATCACCACGTGGCGCGCGGCGTCGAAGGTCTCGTGCACCGGCGCCGCCGGCCGTCCGCCCGCGGGCACGCACTCCACGAGGCGCGTCCCCTCGACGACGACGCCGCCGGCGGCCTCCGCCGCGAGGATCGCCATCGGGTTCCTGATCCAGAGGCGGCGGGCCCCGCCCGTATGCTCGTTCATCCCCACTCCCGATTCCGCGTGCCGCCGGCTCCCCGTGCTGCCGGGATAGAGCACGTTTCACGCCGTTCGGCCCAGCCTCGGACGCGGGCGGCCGCGGGGCCGGGCCGGAACGGGACTTGCCTCAAGGCCGGCGCCGCGCCGTCCCGAAAGGCTCACCGGCGCTCGCAAGGAGGAGACGCATGACGGACGCACCACACGACCCGGCCTTCGATCCGGACGCCTACGCCCGGGCCGCGGCCGGCCTGCTCGCCCTGCCGCTCGACCCCGCCTGGATGCCGGCGATCGCGGCCAACCTGCGCGTCCTCCACGCCGCCGCCGATCTCGTCGGCGCCTTCCCCCTGCCGGACGCCGCCGAGGCCGCCCCGGTCTTCGCGGCATGAGGCGCGAACCCGTGAGCGAGCCGGATTCGAGTCAGGATTGGAGCATCGCCCCGGCCGCGTCCATCGCGGCCGCCGTGGCGGACGGTTCGGTGAGCGCCCGGACGGTCGTCGCGGCCGCCCTCGATCGGATCGGCCGGATCGATCCCGCCGTGAACGCCTTCACGGATGTCCTGGCGGAGCGCGCACTCGCCGGCGCCGACCGCATCGACGCGGCCCGCGCCCGGGGCGCGCCGCTCGGGCCCCTGGCGGGCGTGCCCTTCGCGGCCAAGAATCTCTACGATATCGCCGGATTGCCGACGCGGGCCGGGTCGCGGATCAACCGGGAGCGGGCGCCGGCGGAGCGGGACGCGACGCTGATCGCCCGGATGGAAGCCGCGGGCGCGATCCTCGTCGGCGCCCTCAACATGGGCGAGTACGCCTACGACTTCACCGGCGAGAACATCCACGACGGCAACACCCGCAACCCGCACGACCTCGGCCGCATGTCCGGGGGCTCGTCGGGCGGGTCCGGCGGGGCGGTGGCGGCGGGTCTCGTGCCCCTGGCGCTCGCCTCCGACACCAACGGCTCGATCCGGGTGCCGTCGGCCTTCTGCGGCTGCTTCGGCCTCAAGCCGACCTACGGGCGCCTCAGCCGTGCCGGCAGCTTCCCCTTCGTCGGCAGCCTCGACCATCTCGGGCCGATGGCCCGCTCGGCCGGCGACCTCGCCCTCGCCTACGACGCCCTGCAGGGACCCGACCCGGCGGACCCCGTCGCCACCGACCGGGCGCCCGAGCCCGCCCGCCCCGGCCTCGACGCGGGGGTGGCGGACCTGCGGATCGCCGTGGCGGGCGGCTATTTCGCCCGCGGCGGGGACGCCGACGCCGCCGTCGCAGCGGTGGCCGCCGCCCTGTCCTGCACCCGCACGGTGGAGATCCCGGAGGCGGCGCGGGCCCGGGCCGCGGCCTACCTCATCACCGCCGCCGAGGGCGCGGCCCTGCACCTCGACCGCCTGCGCGAACGGGCGGCCGAGTTCGATCCGGCCGTCCGGGACCGCCTCATCGCCGGCGCCATGCTGCCTGCGCCCTTCGTCGAACGGGCCCAGCGCTTCCGGCGCTGGTACCGCGCGGCCGTCCTCGACCTGTTCCGCGAGGTCGACATCATCCTGGCGCCCTGCACGCCCTGCCGCGCCCCGGCCTCGGGTCAGGCGACCTTCGTGCTCGACGGCGTCGCGCTGCCGGTGCGCGCGAATGTCGGCCTATTCACGCAGCCGATCTCGTTCATCGGGCTGCCGGTCGTCGCCGCGCCGGTCCGGCCCGATGCGGGCCTGCCCCTTGGCGTGCAGATCATCGCCGCCCCCTGGCGCGAGGACCTCGCCCTCCGGGTCGCCCGCCACCTCGAACGCGCGGGCGTCGCCCGCGCGCCCGTCGCGACCCTCGCGTGACCCCGATGCTGATCGACGATCCCCTGGTGAAGGCCGAGGTCGAGGCCGCGTTCGCCCGCTACGAGGCGGCGCTGGTCGGCAACGACGTCGCGACCTTGGAAGCGCTGTTCCACGACGACTCCCGCACCATCCGGTACGGCGCGGGCGAAAACCTCTACGGCATGGACGCGATCCGCGCCTTCCGCCGGGCCCGCCCGGCCCAGGGCCTCGCCCGCGACCTCCGCGACACGGTCATCACCACCTACGGACGCGATTGCGCCGTGGCGATGACCCTGTTCACGCGCGCGGGCGCCCCGGATCGGATCGGGCGCCAGAGCCAGACCTGGCTGCGGTTTCCCGAGGGCTGGAAGGTCGTCGCGGCCCATGTCAGCGTCATCGACGCGTGACCCCGCGAGCCGAGCCTCCCGCCCGGCGGTTTCGGATCGCCTCGAACCGGCCGGGCGGAGCCTCCGGCGGAGCGCTGGCGGAAGGGGTGTCTGGTGGGTAGCCATCCTCAGGGCGGCCGACGTCAACTCGGTCCGCGTGTGATCGCGCATGGACCAGCCGACGATCTTGCGGGTGGCGAGATCGAGGACGGCGGCCAGGTAGAGCCAGCCCTCGCCGGTGGGCAGGGAGGTGATATCGGCCAGCCGGACCGTGCTGGGCATCGCTGCCGAGATCGGCGCCCTGCCGGAGCCCGGATGTCTTGACGGCGCATGAGACGCTCCACGCGTCCGCGGCTGGCCGTTCAGCCCGCCGCGCGCCAGGCCGCGTGCACCGAGGTGAGCCGTAGCGCCTGTGATGCTCGGCATGGATCCGCCGGACGTCGTCGGGGAGTTGACGGTTCGACACCGACCGGACGCTTTCGGGGCGTGACCGCCAGCCGTAATCGCCGCCGGGGGAGACTTCGAGCGAAGCGCCTGAGAGCGAACGCGCCCTGAACTGATTTCAGCACGGCACCTTCGCTGGCGGTCGGGCTCATTTGTCTCAAGCCACAAGCCCCAAGCTGCTTCAACTCGATTCGCTCTGCGCACGTAAACACGCCATTAACCCAAGCATTGCATTTTAACGATGAGGCTCGATACACCGAGACAAGCAGATGCGATTCCCGACCCGAATAGGTTTCGCCGTCGGCCTTATGAGCTTGATTATTGCCGATCATGCCATTTCCAAGTCGAGAGCAGCGCCGCGCTTCACCGATCCCGACCTGATAGCACTGGAAAAATTTGGCGCGCGCGCCAAAAGAGCAATGGATGCTTTTGTGCTGCGCCCTCGGTTGCCAGACGCATACAATTTGGTTTGTTCCGGCTGCGCACCCGACGACAGCACGGCGTCTCCGATTCGAGTCGCCAGGGCCTCTCGCAAAATACAGGCAGAGGAACATGTTGCTGCAGGGTTGGACGTTCCCACAACCCTCAAACCGAAATATGTCTCCATGCAGCCCGCGAAGGTTAGGCGAGCAGCTGCGCTGAAACGACGGGCTGCGCTCCGGCGTAGACATCTCAAGCGAAGCGTTCAGTTCCGCCAGATTTTACAGGCAGAAAACTCGTGGGATGCTGAACTGCGTCGGTGATCCTGCGATGGCGATGGGGCTGCGTTTTTCTGCGGCCGCCATCCCTGCCCCCCAAGCCGCCTGCCCCCCAAGCCGCCTGACATCCGATCCGCGGCTTCCCGTCCGGTTGGCTCATGACCGAAAGGGCGCAATCGAGATGCTCACGCGATCAATCGCTCGGCATTGCCACCCTCGAACCCATCAATGATCGTTATCGATAGCTGGGTAAGCCATTCTTCCGCGACGCGAGCTCGCTCTTCCGCGGCCTTCACGCGATCATCCGCAACCCTCAGCAAGGCATCGGCACGAGCTTGAATATCACGAGCATGCGCCTCGGCTGCGCGAACTCTTTCATTCGCCGACTTGATGTCTTCTTGAACGTTCTTAAGAATTTCGCGGACCCGCATCTCTTGTTCGTGGGCATCCGCTTCGACTTCTCTTACCCGAAGAGCCGCAGAGCGAACACGGTCTATTAATTTAGACCAGTCTTGGGGCGAAGAATTTCTATTCGGCGGAGTATTATATGAGCTTTCGCCGGATGATCCGAAAACACGCAGAACATTGGTGAGCTTTTTATCGCTATTACTATCGAGCACATCGCCATGCGGAGGTGCTTCCGGATGAGTACCTGACAGATCCCGCATCAGCTTGTCCGTTTCGTTCACCGATCGCCCCCGCTTCCGTGCATTCACGAAACCCTTCTCCCGCCACCGTGCGGAATTCGGATCAATCGTCAATAACGGATGCTGGATGACAGCGGCGGAGACCCAAAATTTGAATGGTGTCGCTTTTTATGGACACCTCAGACAGGGGGCGTGAAAGCAGGGAACCCCCACCGCGTTAAGCCCCCCAGCCGCATGTTCGCTTCTCCCCTTCTTGCCAGGAAGAAAGCGAAAGCCTCATTCCTTCCCTCCCTTGAATGGCGCAACAGCCGCCAAACGAACCTCCGAAGGCAGGCTCGAGGGATCTCTCCGCGCGCCCCGCGCCACGATCCGCATCTGGGCGTCTGGCAGCGGCCGTTGAAGCTCGGGGGCGATCTCCGTGGGGGCTGCGAGCCACGGGCTCCATTCCTCAGGCGTGCTCAGCAGCACAGGCATGGCCTTCGCGTGGATGGGGCCGACCACGCCGTTGGCCCCGCAGGTGAGGAACGAGAACAACCGATGCTCTTCCTTCGAGCCGGTCGGGTTTCTCGGCCTTCGTGCCGCGCATGCCGGTCCGCGAGCGCCGGATGCCCGCGAGGGGCGGGCAGAGGCAACCTGATCACAGCTGCCGTGCTGGCCGGCCTCTATCTCCGGGCTTTGTCATGCAGCCGGGCGTGACACGGCCTATGGTCGCGACCAGCCGCAGCAATTCGCTGGCCTTCGCGCAAACTGTTGGGGTGCGCCAACCTAAGAGGATCAAAAGTTCATCTAAGATAATGACTTACAGGAACAATTTGGCGGAAGGGGTGGGATTCGAACCCACGGTGGAGTCGCCCCCACGGCGGTTTTCAAGACCGCTGCCTTAAACCACTCGGCCACCCTTCCGTCCGCGCCGGCGCGGGGCCGGCGGGGACGGAAGGGTTCTAGCGGAGAACGGGACGGGCGGAAATCGAAAACTCAGGCGGCCCCGGCCTCGAGACGGCCCAGACGGTCGAGCAGGGCGCGGTCGTGCAGGAGGGCCATGCGTTCCTTCGGGGCGAGCCAGGCGGCGGCCTCGTCGAGGGTGTGGGCCTCCACCACCTTGGCCTGGGCCAGGGCCCGGTCGGTGTCGATGACGCCGCGCGGGCGGGGCGCGGCCTGGGGCAGCATGGCGGCATGGGCCCGCGCGAAGTCGGGCTCGGCGTGGAGGGCCCGCAGGGCGTCGGCCTCGTCGAGGCCCCGCGCGGCGTTGCGGGTGGCGAGGCGGCCGGCATCCGTGGCGATGGCGGGCGGGGCGCGCTCCTCCGGGGTCATGAGCAGACCGAGCCGCTTGAGGGCGAGGCCCCAGCTCAGCTGGCCGCTCGCCCACGAGATCGGGATCGCCAGCACGAGGCCGAGGATGGTCGGCGACATCCAGAGGAACAGGGAGGTGGCGATGGCGAAGGCCGCGATGCCCGTCACCAGGCCCAGGGCCATGTGCCAGCGGTGGCGGCGCACGATGTCGCCCCACGGGATCGAGCCGTCGTCGCGCCGCTGGGGGTTCCAGCCGGTGTCGCGCCCGACGAGGATCTGGAACACCGAGCCCGACTGGATCACCATGGCGATGGGCGCGATGAGCGCCGAGAGCAGGATCTCGATGAGGCTCGACAGGACGAGGCGGACGCCCCCCCCGCAGGCCCGGCGCACCGGCCCGTCGATCAGCGCGAGGATGAGTCCCAAAAACTTTGGGGCGAGCAGGATGCCCATGGTGATCCCGAACAGCTGGAGCGCGCGCACGGGATCGAAGCGCGGCCAGACCGGGTAGAGCCCGAACTCGCTGGTGAAGTATTCCGGCCGCACGTAGGCGGTCTGCAGCACCAGGGCGATACCGACCACGAGCTGGGCGAGCCAGAGCGGGGAGGCGACGTAGCCGGCGATGCCCGTGGCGAAGTGCTGGCGCGAGGCCGGTTTCAGGCCGGCGGCCCCGATGATGCGGCTGTGCTGGAGGTTGCCCTGCGCCCAGCGCCGGTCGCGCACGGCGACGTCGATGAGGGAGGGCGGACTCTCCTCGTAGGAGCCGGGCAGCGCCGGCAGCATGGTCACGCTCCAGCCGGCCCGCCGGATCAGGGCGGCCTCGACGAAATCGTGGGACAGGACGTGGCCGCCGAAGGGCGGCTTGCCGGGCAGGTCCGGCAGGCCGCAGGCGGCGGCGAAGGCCTTCGTCCGGATGATGGCGTTGTGGCCCCAGTAATTGCCGTCGCGGCCCGACCAGACGGATAGGCCCGTGGCGATGACCGGCCCGTAGATCCGCGCGGCGAATTGCTGGACCCGGGCGAACAGGGTGTTGCGGTTGATGATGAGCGGCAGGGACTGGATGATGCCCGAATCCGGGTCCGCCTCCATGGCGGCGGCCAGGTGCACGACGCACGCCCCCGTCATCAGGCTGTCGGCGTCGAGGACCAGCATGTGGTCGTAGGTGGCGCCCCAGCGCGAGACGAAATCGCCGATGTTGCCGGCCTTGCGGTGATGGTTCTTCGGCCGGTGCCGGTAGTACAGGCGGGCGTCGTCGCCCCAGCGGGCGCGCAGATCCAGGAAGGCGCGCTCCTCGGCGATCCAGGCGTCCCCTTGCGTCGAATCCGACAGGACGAAGTAGTCGAAGGCCTTGCCCAGGCCCGTGGCGTCGATCTCGGCGCGCATGGCCTCGATGGCCGCGAAGGTGCGGGCCGTGGCCTCGTTGTAGACCGGCATCACCACGGCCGTGCGGGTGGTGAGCGCGACCGGCAGGGCGGGGGGTCTGCCCCGGCGCAGGAGGACGAAAAAGCCCAGGATCGCGCCGGTGAAGGCGAGGGCGATCCAGGAGAAGTTCAGGGTGAACAGGGCGAGCAGGACGTACTGCAGGGCCGTGGTGCCGCCCGAGACCGCCACCACCTCGTACATCTGCATGGCGCCGTAGGCGGTGAGCAGCGCCGCCGCGCCGAAGACGAAGAGGCGGGCGAGCCACGGTTTGGCGTGGGCAACCGACGGCACGTGCCCGTCGGTGCCGTCCCAGGCGTCGAGGCGCTGCACCGGCATGGCCAGGGGCGCCTCGGGCGGCATCGCCGGGCGGAACGGGGCGGGAGCCGGGGCGACGTCACCGGCTGGGGCGACTTGAGGCGCGGGTGCGTTCACGGTGTCCAACGGTACAGCCAGGTTTCGGTGAGGGGGGTGTCGCCCCGTTGCAGGGCGAGGCGCAGCTCGCACGCCTTCTCGCCGCGCGGGTCGAGCTCGAAGGCGACGCGCACGGTCTTGCGGTCGGGATAGCGGTAGAGGGTGCTCGCCGTGATGGCGCCGGGGCCGACGGAGAGCTGGGTCCGCAGGTCGCCGGCTTCGGCCAGTCCGTCTCCGGTGAAGTCCACGAGGAACAGGCGCCGGGCGTCGCTCGTCCCGCGCCCGGCGCGGGTGCCGGAGACGGTGGCGACGGGCACCGGTTCGGGCGGCTGCCAGCACCAGTGCTGGCGGTAGCTGAACGCCAGTTCGGCCCCCGCCGCGAGGCCGGCCTTGGGCCGCCAATAGGCCAGGATGTTCTCGTTGAACTCGGAGTCGCTCGGGATCTCCAGCAGGGTCACCGAACCCGGTCCCCAGGCGGAGAGGGGTTCGAGCCACAGGGACGGGCGCCATTCCCAGTGCTGGATGTCGTCCTGGAAGCTGCGGTAGTCGCGGGCCCGCTGCATGAGCCCGAAGCCCTTCGGACCGTCGTCGACGAAGGACGAGACCTGCAGGGTCTCGGGGTTGCGCGCTGGGCGCCAGATCAATTCCCCGGAGCCCGTGCGGATCTGGAGGCCGCCGGAGGAATGGACGGCGGCCCGCGCATCGTCGGCCCCGCGCCGGTCGTAGGGGCCAAACAGGTAGCTCGTGGTCATGCCGCCGAGGCCGAGATGGTCGATGGCCGTGCGGGCGAACACCGTGCCCTCGACGTCGCAGAGCGAGACGGCGCCCGGGCGCAGGCTCATGCGCAGGGCCGCCGTGGCCGAGGGCGAATCGACCAGGGCGTGCAGGACGAGGGGGCCGCCGGGGCCGGGCCTCTCGATCCAGAGGGCGCGGAACTCCGGGAATTCCTCGCCGCGGGCATCGGCCGGCCGCAGGGTGAGGGCGCGGGCGGTGACGCCGAAGCCCTGGCCGGCGGCGACGAGGCGGAAGAACGAGGCGCCCTGGAAATAGGCGAAGTCGGTCAGCTCGCCCCCCTCGAAGCGGGCGCGGAGCTTGACGCCGGAATAGCCCGGATCGTCCTTCATCGCCGGGATCGGGGTGGTCTCGGCCGCGAACCGGGCGCGGTCGTAGGGGACGGGGCGCACCACCCCGTCCTCGATGAGCGCCAGGGCGACGCGGCCCTTGAACACCGAGCCGCGATGGAGGGGCTCGACGGTGAAGCCGAGGCCGGCCTCGGCCCAGATCGCGCTGCCCGGCACGGTGCGGATGCCGGCGTACTGCTCGCGGTTGAGGCCCGCCAGGGCCTCGGGCAGATCGTCCGTGCGCGGGGCGACGTAGGCGCGCGCGGCGAGCGCCCGGGCGAGGTCGGCCACCAGCCCTGGCCGGAACGGCGTGCCGGCGGCGGGCAGGGCCGGGGCCTCGTCGGCGAAGGCCGCGACGGGCACGGCGGTCAGGCCGCCGGACAGGGCGACGGCGCCGGCCCCGCGCAGGAGGGCGCGCCGGGTGTGATTCCGAGACGCCATCGTCCCCGGGTCATCGGCCGCGGGGACGGCGTGAAGAGAATCCTGGAACGGCGTCGTCATGGAACCTGTCGTCTCGGCGCGAAAGCGCAGGAAAGCGGGTGTGGCGTCGGCGACGGCTTTACCATGCGCCGGCCTGAACTGAAGGTTAAGTGTCACGGAACGCGCGATGCGCCGATCCCGTTCAACCGGCCGGCCGAGGCCGGGCATCTGGTCGAGGCGCGGCGCTTATGGCACATCGGAAGCGTCGACGGTCCTGGGTCGACGTCGCAACGGAGGCGTCCATTTCGTGTGCGTCGCCGCCGTGCCGATCACCCTGATCCTGTCGGGACGCCGCAGCGGCGCACCGGCTCCACACTGACGACGAGGACGGATCGACCCATGGGTGCAGCGACGACGACCACGACCGGGCGCAGTCTCACCGCCGTGGTGCTGGCCGCCGGCAAGGGCACGCGGATGCGCTCCGACCTGCCCAAGGTCCTCCACGCCGTGGCCGGGCGGACCATGCTCGGCCACGTGCTGGCCGCCGCCCGCGAGGCGGGGGCGACCCGCATCGCCGTGGTGGTCGAGCCGGGGCAGGCGGCCGTGGCCCGGGAGATCGAACGGGCGGCGCCGGGCGCCGCGGTGTTTCCGCAGGCCGAGCGCCTCGGCACGGCCCATGCGGTCCTGGCCGCCCGCGAGGCCCTGGAGGCGGGCGCCGACGACGTGATCGTGGCCTTCGGCGACACCCCCCTCGTCACCGGCGCCACCCTCGCCCGCCTGCGCGCCCCCCTGGCCGACGGCGCCGCCGTGGCGGTGCTTGCCTTCGACTCCCCGAACCCCACGGGCTACGGCCGCGTGCTGACGCAGGGCGGACGCGTCGTCGCCATCCGCGAGGAGAAGGACGCCAGCGGCCCCGAGCGGGCCGTCACCCTGTGCAATGCCGGCCTCATGGCCCTGTCGGGCCGGCACGCCCTCGATCTCCTCGGCCGCATCGGCAACGCCAACGCGGCGGGCGAATACTACCTGCCCGACGCCGTGGCCCTGGCCGTCGCGGACGGGCTCACGGTGGCCGTGGTGGCCGTGGACGAGGCCGAGGCCCAAGGGGTCAACGACCGGGTCCAGCTCGCCGTGGCCGAGGCTGAGATCCAGGGCCGCCTGCGCCGCGTGGCCCAGATCGGCGGCGCCACCCTCGTCGCGCCTGAGACGGTTTTCCTGAGCTTCGACACGGTGTTGGGCCGGGACGTTCTGGTGGAACCTCATGTGGTGTTCGGACCCGGCGTCAGCATCGGCGACGGCTGCACGGTCCACGCCTTCTCGCACCTCGAAGGCGCGGCGCTGGCGCCGGGCGTAGAGATCGGCCCCTATGCCCGCCTGCGCCCCGGCGCGGTGCTGGAGGCGGGGGCCAAGGTCGGGAACTTCGTCGAGGTCAAGAACGCGCGCCTCGGCGCCGGCGCCAAGGCCAACCACCTGAGCTACCTCGGCGACGCCGAGATCGGGGCCGGCGCCAATGTCGGGGCCGGCACCATCACCTGCAACTACGACGGGGTGAACAAGCACCGCACCATCATCGGGGCGGGCGCCTTCATCGGCTCGAACACGGCCCTCGTCGCCCCCGTGAGCGTCGGGGCCGGGGCCATCGTCGGGGCCGGCTCGGTGATTGCGTCCGATGTCGCGGACGATGCGCTCGCCGTGGCGCGGGCGCGCCAGCGCAACCTCGCCGGCTGGGCGCCGGGCAAGCGCGCGGCTCTGGCCGCCGAGAAGGCCGCGCGCCAAAAGCCGTAACCATCCGGGACGGCGGGTTCCTCGCCGCAAGCTTGCGTTGAGGGTTTGCCGGCCAACCCTCCGGTGGGAAGCGGGTGGCGCGCCTGTCCCGATCCGATACAAGCCGGGGCTTGGCCGAGGTTCGGCGGCCCGTTTGTGAGAGACACGACCCATGTGCGGAATCGTTGGCATCGTCGGACGGGACGCCGTGGCCGGGCAGCTCGTGGAAGCCCTGCGGCGGCTCGAGTATCGCGGCTACGATTCGGCCGGCATCGCCACCCTGACGCACGGGCGCCTCGAGCGGAGGCGGGCGGAGGGCAAGCTCGCCAACCTCGAGGCGCGCCTGCGCGACGAGCCCCTGGGCGGCGCCATCGGCATCGGCCACACCCGCTGGGCGACGCATGGGCGCCCCAACGAGACCAACGCCCACCCGCACGCCACGGCGCGGCTGGCCGTGGTCCACAACGGCATCATCGAGAATTTTCGCGAGTTGAAGGCCGAGCTGCAGGGCCTCGGCGTGCGCTTCGAGAGCGAGACCGACACCGAGGTCGTGGCCCAGCTCGTCAGCCACGCCATGGACGGGGGCCTCGGGCCCGTCGAGGCCGTGGCCGCCTGCCTGCCGCGCCTGCACGGCGCCTTCGCGCTGGGCATGGTCTTCGCCGGTTACGACGACCTGCTCATCGGCGCCCGCCACGGCGCGCCGCTGGCCATCGGCTTCGGCCAGATGGAGGCAGGGATCGGTGAGACCTACCTCGGCTCCGACGCCCTGGCCCTGGCGCCGTTCACGGAGGAGATCACCTACCTCGAAGAGGGCGACTGGGCGGTCCTCAGCCGCGCCGGCGCCGAGATCCGCGACATCGACGGGCATCCGGTCACCCGCCAGCGCCAGCGCATCGTGGCGCAGGCCTACCGGGTCGAGAAGGGCAACCACCGCCACTTCATGGGCAAGGAGATCCACGAGCAGCCGGAGGTCGTCGGCCGCACGCTGGCCCATTACGTCGACCTCGCCAACGGCCGCGTCGCCCTGCCGGCGGACCTGCCGTTCGACTTCGCCACGCTCTCGCGCCTCTCCATCACCGCCTGCGGCACCGCCTACTACGCCGGCCTCGTCGCCAAGTACTGGTTCGAGACCCTGGCGCGCCTGCCCGTGGAGATCGACGTCGCCTCCGAGGCCCGCTACCGCGAACCGCCCCTCGACCGCGACGGCCTCACCCTGGTGATCTCGCAATCGGGCGAGACCGCCGACACCCTGGCGTCCCTGCGCTACGCCAAGGCCCAGGGCCAGCACACCCTGGCGGTGGTCAACGTGCCGACCTCCACCATCGCCCGCGAGGCCTCCGCCGTGGTCCCGACCCTGGCCGGCGCAGCACCGGCTCCACGGACTGGGGTGTCGAAGGCCCGCGACGTGCTCTATTTGGGGCGCGGCACCAGCTACCCGATGGCCCTGGAAGGCGCCCTGAAACTCAAGGAAATCAGCTACATCCACGCCGAAGGCTATGCGGCGGGCGAACTCAAGCACGGCCCCATCGCGCTGATCGACGAGAGCGTCCCGGTCATCGTCATCGCGCCCCACGACGCGATTTTCGAGAAGACCGTGTCGAACATGCAGGAGGTGGCCGCCCGCGGCGGGCGCATCATCCTCATCGGCGACGCCAAGGGTGCCGCGGCGGCGGGCCTCGAGACCCTGGCGACGGTGACCATGCCCGACTGCGACCCGGTGGTGGCCCCCATCGTCTACGCCGTGCCGATCCAGCTCATCGCCTACCACACCGCCGTGTTCATGGGGAAAGACGTGGACCAGCCCCGGAACCTGGCGAAATCCGTCACGGTGGAATAGCCGCGCGGGACTCGTCCCGCTCCATCACCAGCCAGTCCTGAAACGCGGTCCCGCCCACGGCGACCGAACGCCGGCTCTTGCGCTTTTCCATCCCAACGCCATCTCTGGACCATCCAACCGGATGGTCTGAGGGGGTTTGAGAGATGGAAGACAACGTTCACGCCCTGCGGCCGAAGCTGCCCGACAGCGAAAAGGTCACGGTCAATCTCGGGTTCGTCGATCTCGGACACATCGACCTGATGGTCCGCGACGGCTTCTTCGCCAACCGGGCCGACTTCATCCGCACCGCCGTGCGCAACCAGCTCGAACGCCAGGGCGAGGCCGTGCGCCAGTCCGTGGCGCGCAAGGGCCTCGAACTCGGCCTCTCGCATTACAGCCGTGCCGCCCTGGAGGCGGCCCGCGACGCCGGGACGCCGCTCCACATCCAGGTGCTCGGCCTCGCCAGCATCGCCGCCGACGTCAGCCCCGACCTCGCCCGCGCGGCCATCGCCTCCGTGCAGGTGCTCGGCGCCTTCCAGGCGAGCCCCGCCGTGAAGGCGGCGCTCGCCGACCGCATCGCTTGAACTCCCTCACCGACAAGGATTTTCGATCCATGGCCTCGTTCAACGCAACCCACTTCCCGTCCATCGACATGGCCGCCGTCACCCGCCTCACCCAGGCCGGGCGGCTGTCCGAGGCGATGGCCCTGCTCCAGGGCAGGCCGGTGCCCGAGGCGGATGCGCCGAAGGGCGCGCCGCGCCCCATCCTCGACATGGTGGCCCCGGCGGACGCCACCGGGGCCTGGACGGCGCCGGGGGCTCGGGCCTCCGGGGAGGCCGCTTCGGAAGCCCCCGCGCAGACGGCGATGCCCGACGTCGCGCAGGCCCTGCGCGCCATGTCCGAGCGCTTCGCCAAGGCCGGCGGCCTGACCGGTGGCCTGGCGGCGGCGATGCCGAGCCTCGAAGGGCTCGGCGGGGGACTTGGCCAGGGACTTGGTCAGGGTCTCGGCCGGACACCGGCGGCGACGCCGGTTCCGGTGCCCAAGGGCGCCCGCTTCGAGACGCGCCGCTTCACCGGTGCCCATGGCGCCCGCGACTACAAGGTCTACGTCCCGAGCGGCCGGGCGGGCGAGACCCTGCCGGTGATCGTGATGCTGCACGGCTGCACCCAGTCGCCCGACGATTTCGCCGCCGGCACCCGGATGAACGCGCTGGCCGAGGCGCAGGGCTTCCTCGTGGCCTATCCGGCGCAGCCGCCCTCGGCCAACGCGCAGAAATGCTGGAACTGGTTCAACGCCGGCGACCAGCGGCGCGAGGGCGGCGAGCCGGCCCTCATCGCCGGCATCGCCCGGGCGGTCCTGGCCGAGTTCGGCGGCGACGGCAGCCGCGTCTACGTCGCCGGCCTGTCGGCGGGGGGCGCGGCCGCCGCCATCATGGCGGCGACCTATCCCGACCTGTTCGCGGCGGTGGGGGTGCATTCGGGCCTCGCCTGCGGGGCGGCGCGCGACATGCCGTCCGCCTTCGCGGCCATGAACGGCGGCGGGGCGGTCCAGGCCCGCGGGAACGGCCCGGCGGTCCCCACCATCGTCTTCCACGGCGACGGCGACCGCACGGTCCATCCCGTCAACGGCGAGCGGGTGATCGCCCAGGCGACGCCGGCCGAGGGTCTGGGCACGACGGTGACGAAGGGAACGGCGCCGGGCGGCACCCGCTACACCCGCACGGTCCGGACCGACGAGGCGGGCCGCGCCGTGCTGGAGCACTGGCTCCTGCACGGCACCGGCCACGCCTGGTCCGGCGGCAGCCCGGACGGGTCCTACACCGACCCGCGCGGACCCGATGCCAGCGCCGAGATGGTGCGGTTCTTCCTGGCGCATGCCCTGGCGGAAAACCCGACCCGGCACTGAACGGACGGGCCGGGCTCGAGCCGCGGCCTTGAGCCCGGCTGGGGGGCCGGCCTTGAGCCCGGCCGGGAGGCCGGCCTTGAGCCCGGCCCCCGCAGGGGCTACCTCTACGGGAAGGGGGGCCGGGGCCGGCCGACGATCCTCGGGCGCCGTTCCCCACGGCCGAAAGAGCATCCGTGGCGACACTCATCCCACCGGTCCCCGAACCCGACACCGGCGCCCGCCCCCGGGTGAGCGCGCGCGGGCGCCTGCGGACCTACTTCCTCACCGGCATCATCGTCTCGGGGCCGCTCGCCATCACCATCTACATCACGTGGTGGTTCATCAGCCTCATCGACGGCTGGGTGAAGCCCCTGGTGCCGGCGAGCTACCTGCCCGACCATTACCTGCCGTTCTCGATCCCCGGCCTCGGCCTCGTCATCGCCTTCGTGGCGGTGACCCTGCTCGGCTTCCTCACGGCCAACCTCGTCGGCCGCAGCGTCGTCGAGTTCGGCGAGGTGCTGCTCGCCCGGACCCCGGTGATCTCGGGGCTGTACAAGGGCCTGCGCCAGATCTTCGAGACGCTGTTCTCCGCCAACGGCACCTCGTTCCGCACGGTGGGCCTCGTCGAGTTCCCGGTGAAGGGCACGTGGTCGGTGGTGTTCCTGTCGGCGCCGGCAGCACCGGACGTGCAGAACGCCCTGGCACCCGGCGGCGACCATGTCGGCGTGTTCCTGCCCTGCGCCCCCAACCCGACCACGGGGTTCTTCTTCTACCTGCCACGCGCCGACATCGTGGAGATCGCCATGAGCGTCGACGACGCGGCCAAACTCGTCATGTCGGCCGGCGTGATCCAGCCCGACGATCCCCACGCGCGGATCCAGGCCATGGCCGCGACCCTGCGCGCGGCGCGCGACGCGGATGCGGCGCCCCTGATGCCTTCCGCCCCCCAGCGGACGGAGGCCTGAGGATCATCGAACTCCGCCTGGCGGAGCGATCGAACGGCGTTCGTCCGTCCTCCCCTCAGCCCGCGCGCCGCAGGGACATCCCGGGCGCGTCGTCCCGCATCATGTCGCGGGCCTCGCCGGCCGGCATCGGCCGACCGAACAGGAAGCCCTGGACCTCGTCGCAACCGGCCGCCCGCAGGCGCTGGAACTGGCCATCCGTCTCGATGCCCTCGGCGGTCGTGAGAATCCCGAGGCTGGCGCCGAGGTCGACGATGGCCCGGACGATGGCGGCGGCCTCGGAATGGGTCTCCATCTCGCTCACGAACGACCGATCGATCTTGATGCGGTCGAAGGGAAACGACCGCAGGTAGCCCAGCGACGAGTACCCCGTGCCGAAATCGTCCATGGCGATGCGCACGCCGAGGGCCCTGAGCTGGTGCAGAACCGCGAGGTTGGACGCGTTCTCGGCGAGCAGCACGGTCTCGGTGATCTCGAGTTCGAGGCGGTCCGGCGCGAGTCCGGCCTCCGCCAGCGCCCGCCCCACCACGCCGGGAAGACCACGATCCCGGAACTGGATCGGCGAGAGGTTCACGGCGACCCGAAGGGAGGTGGGCCAGGACGCCGCCTCGGCGCAGGCCGTGCGCAGGATCCATTCCCCGATGGGGACGATGAGGCCCGTCTCCTCGGCCATGGGGATGAACTCCGCGGGGGCAATGAAGCCGCGCTCGGGGTGGCGCCAGCGCAGGAGGGCCTCGAAACCCATCAGCCGCCCGGAGGCGGCCAGCAGCACCGGCTGATAGTGGAGTTCGAGGCCGCCGCCGGCGAAGGCCGCGCGCAGATCCTGCTCCAGGTCCCGGCGGGCCCGGATCGCGGCCTCCATCGCGACGGTGAAGCAATGGTGCGTGTTCCGGCCGGCCCCCTTGGCTCCGTAGAGGGCGAGGTCGGCGTTGCGCAGCAGCCGATCGGGGTCGGTGCCGTCGTGCGGCAGGCGCGCCACGCCGATGCTGACGCCGACCCGAACCTCCTGACCCTGGATCGTGAAGGGTCGGCTCACGGCCTCGATGAGGCACGCGGCCAGGGTTTTGACCGGGACGTCGCGCTCGACGAGGATCGCGAACTCGTCGCCCCCCATGCGGGCGACCAGGTCGACGCCCTCCAGGCAGCCGGTCAACCGCCCGGCCACACCGCGCAGGAGCTCATCGCCCGCGGAATGGCCCAGGGTGTCGTTGACGGTCTTGAAGTGATCGAGGTCGAGGAAGAGCACCAGGGCTCCGGTGCCGGATTGCCGAGAACGGATGATGGCCTCGCTCAACCGGGCCCGGAACAGGACACGGTTGGGCAGATCGGTCAGGGCGTCGTAGTGTGCCATGTAGGCGATGCGGGCCTCTGCCCGGCGCCGCTCCGTGACGTCGATCACCGCCGTCAGGACGGCGGAGCGGCCGTGAAAATCGAGGACGCGTTCGAACAGGGTCACCTCGATACGCGACCCGTCCGCCCGCAGATGCGTCCGTGGTGCGGCCGGCCCGTAGAGCTCGGTGGTGGCGGGCAGGGCACCCGTGACCACGGGTTCGAGATCGGCCAGGGTCATGGCGCAGAAGCGCTCGAGGCTGTGCCCGTAATGGGTCAGCGCCGCGTCGTTCACCGCCAGGAATCGGTGCGTGCCCCGATCGGTCAGCCACATGGGCAGGGGGTTGTTCTCGAACAGGAGGCGGGCCGAAGCCTCGCGGGCCTTCAGGTCTCCGACATCCACGAAGGTCAGGGCCAGGAGATCGCCGATGCAGCCCGCCTCGATCTTGAGGTGCAGGTCGCACCCGTCCGCACCGGACAGGCTGACCTCGAAGACATCGCGGCGTTCCGACGTGATCACGCCGACCAGGCGGCACAGGACGTCGCCCTGGGTCAACCGCGCGGAAACCCGGGTCAGGCGCTGCCATTGCAGGTCCGAGATGGTGCCGCCGAGGAGGCGGGCCGCCCCCTCGTTGGCCGCGACGATCTTGAAATCGCTCACCCGTCCGTCGCCGGTTCGGATGGTGCTGAGGGCGAGCATGCCCTGGTCCGTGGCGCCGAACATCGCCTTGACGAGATCGTAGCGGGACTGCACGCCGATGAGGCTCAGGAGCACCAGGGGCGCGTCGTCCCGGCGCGCCAGGGGTATGCCGAGAAACTCGATGCTGGTGACGATGCCGTCATGGACGCGGTCGCAGCGCGTGCGGGCCGGGCCGCGGAGGATCAGGGCCCGCTCCACCACCTCGTGCAGGGGCTGTCGCACGTCCTCGCTGAGGCCGGCCACGTCGAGGCGCTCCGCCGCGGACGTCGCGCCATCGCGGACCGAACCGGAATCCCGATGGAGCCAGGCCAGGAAACGCGCTCCGCTCCAGAGGATGGCGTGCGGCTGACCCGCCCGCGTGGCGATGAGGGCGGCGTGATCGGCGTAACGCCCGAGATTGCCGAGGACGACGGCCTCGTAGGACGGAATGCCCCCATCCGAGCGCCGCGCCGCTTGCCAGCGCTCGATCAGGGGGGTGGCACTCAGGCCCACACTCTCACTCGGCATGGTCCCGCAATCCCCGCTCCGGGCGGGCCTTACACCCCGAGATATTGACGCTAAGTTCATGAGCCAGCTCATGAATATCGTTTAGAGGGGTCTTATCCGGCCCCGAGCAACCGGATCGCCGCGTCGCGTTCGAACAGGTAGAGCAGCACCCGCAGGGCTTGGCCACGCGGGCTCTTCAGGCCGGGATCGCGCTGGACCATGAGCTGCGCGTCGTCGCGGGCGACCTGCAGCAGCTCGGCGTCGCTCTCCAGGCTCGCGAGGCGGAAGGCGGCCATGCCGGACTGGCGCGTGCCCAGCACCTCGCCCTCGCCGCGCAGGCGCAGGTCCTCCTCGGCGATGCGAAACCCGTCCTCGGTCTCGCGCATCATCTCCAGGCGCGCCCGCGAGACCTGGCCCAGGGGGCCGCGATAGAGCAGCAGGCAGGTGGAGGCCTTGGCGCCCCGCCCGACGCGGCCGCGCAGCTGATGGAGCTGGGCCAATCCGAAGCGCTCGGCATGCTCGATGACCATGATGGTGGCCTCCGGCACGTCGACGCCGACCTCGACCACCGTGGTGGAGACGAGGATCTTCGTCGTGCCGGCGGAGAACCGCTCCATGGCGGCGTCCTTGTCCGGCCCCGGCATCTTGCCGTGGATGAGGCCGACCGCGTCGCCGAAGCTGTGGCGCAGATCGGCGAAACGCTCTTCCGCCGCCGCGAGGTCGACGAACTCGGATTCGGCGACGAGGGGACAGATCCAGTAGACCCGGTCGCCGGCGGCGAGCGCCCTCCCCAACCCCGCCACCACCTCGTCGAGGCGGTCCGTGGAGACGAGGCGGGTGACGATGGCCCGGCGCCCGGCCGGCTTCTCGTCGAGGACCGAGACGTCCATATCGCCAAAGCAGGTGAGCGCCAGGGTGCGGGGGATCGGCGTCGCGGTCATCACCAGGATGTCCACGGCCTGGCCCTTGGCGCCGAGCGCCAGGCGCTGATGGACGCCGAAGCGGTGCTGCTCGTCCACCACCGCCACGCCGAGGTCGCGGAACACGACGCTGTCCTGGAACAGGGCGTGGGTGCCGACCACGATGTCGATGCTGCCCGCCGCGAGGTCGGCCAGGGTCGCGCGCCGCTCGGCGGCCCGGTCGCGGCCGGTGAGCAAACGCAGGCGCAGGCCCCCGGCCATGGGTCCGAGGCGCTCGAAATGCTGGCGGGCGAGGATTTCGGTGGGGGCCATCAGGGCCGCCTGCCGGCCGACCTCGATGGCGGACGCCATGGCCAGCAGCGCCACCGCGGTCTTGCCCGAGCCGACATCGCCCTGGAGCAGGCGCAGCATGCGCCGGTCGGAGGCGAGGTCGGCGCGGATCTCGGCGACGGCCCGTGTCTGCGCACCCGTGAGCCCGAAGGGCAGGGCGGCCTCGATCCGGTCCTTGAGCCGGCCGTCGCCCGCATTGGCCCGGCCCGGGGCCCGGCGGTTGCGGGCGCGGAGAAGCGCGAGCGCCAGCTGGGACGCCAGGAGTTCGTCGTAGGCGAGGCGCCGCCGGGCGGGGGTCCGGGGGGCGCTCGTCGCCCCGTCCGGCACGGGGGGCGGGGCGTTCTCCGGGCGGTGCTCGGCGCGCAGGGCGTCGGCGAAGGCCGGCAGGTTTTCGCGCGCGAGCCAGGCCGGGTCCTGCCACTCGGGCAGCACGGGCAGGCGCTCCAGGGCCGCGTGGGCGAGCTTCGAGATCGCCCGCGAGGTCAGCCCCTCCGTGGCGCCGTAGACGGGCTCGACGGCGGGGAGGGCGGCCAGCCCCGCCTCGTCGATGATGCGGGCCGGGTGCACCATCTGGCGGTGGCCGTCGTAGAGGTCGATGCGGCCGGTGATGTAGCGATGCGCCCCGAGCGGCAGCATCTTCTCCACCCGGGGGCCCGGCATGCCGAAGAACACCAGGGTGATGTCGCCCGTGGCATCCTCCACCAGCACCCGGTAGGGACGTTTGCCGGCGCCGGCCTGGGGCGGGCGGTACTCCGTGACGGTGACGCCGAGCGTCACCGGCTCCCCCGGCGGCGCCTCGGCGATGGAGCCCAGAAGTTTCCGCACCACGCCGCCCTGGGGCAGGTGGAACAGGAGATCGACGATCCGCGCCGGCTGCTCCGGCGTCCCGAGCAGCCGCTCGATCATCGGCGCCATCTTCGGGCCGATCCCCGGCAGGCCCCGGGCCGGCGCGAACAGCGGATCGAGGATGGTCGGGCGGAGCGGGGCGGGGCGGGCGTCGTCGGTCATGCGCGCGGCTCGGCCCAGCCGCTCGCCCGGGCTGGGGGAGAGCCGCGCCTACTGGGTCTATGAGCCGTGACGGAATGCATACCCCCGCCATAGAATGCCGAGCGCGGCCGGGGCAACGCCCGCGTTGCCGCTTCCGTTCTCGGAGCCGTTGCGATGGCTCCGGCACGGGCCATATGCGATGGTAGCTCGCCTCGATGGGACGGGAGACGCGACGCGCACCATGACCACAACCACCCTGGACACGCTCGCCATCGCCCGCAAGCTGAAGGCCGCCGGCTTCTCGGACGATCAGGCCGAAGCCGTGACGGGGGTCATCCGCGAGGTCCGCGAGAGTGACCTGTCCGCCCTGGTCACGAATTCCACGCTCAAGGCGGAACTCTCCGATGCGAAGTACGACATCCTGAAGTGGGTTCTGTCGGCCATCGGCTTCCAGACCATCGTGGTGATGGGTGCGATCATCACGCTGACGAAGGGCCTTCGCTGAGGGCAGAGGCCCCTGCTGGAAGCTGCAGCCTTCGATCTTGCAATCCTCTGATCCGAGGATCACAGCATCCCCGGATCACAGCATCACAGGCCGCCCCATGTCCGGAACCACCCGCACCAGCGCGGACCTCGATCCGCGCCGCCGCCGCACCCTCTTCCGCGCCTGGCACCGCGGCATCCGCGAGATGGACCTGATCATGGGCCGCTTCGCCGATGCCGAGATCGGCACCCTGACGGAGGAGGAGCTGACCCTGTTCGAGGCCCTCATCGAGGTGCCGGACCGGGACCTGTTCCGCTGGCTCACGGGTGAGGACGAGACGCCGCAGAACTACGATACCCCCGTGTACCGCCGCCTCAAGGCGTTCCATAAGCACGACGCGCCGATTCACTAGACGGCGCGCCACCGCACGGGACCGTCCGACGCCCTGGATCCCGCCCCATACGGGGGGGGACTCTGCGTCGCGCCTCGCCCACCGAACGAGTTCGAACACCCGACCCGATGGCAAAACCCCAGCCCAAAGCCCCCGCGCCCGCCCCGAAGCCGCAGACGGCGCGCTTCGCCCTGCCGAAATCCGGGCCCCTCGCCCGGGCGCTGGAGGCGCTCAAGCGCGGCGACAGCCCGACGCTGGCCAACGTGCCGGAGGGGTTCGACGCCGTCGTGGTGGCCGACCTCGCCAGGGCGCTCAGCCGCGACGTCGAGGGTCCGGCGGTCCTCGTCCACGTGGCGCGCGATTCCGGGCGCGCGGCCGCCTTCGTCAACGCCCTGAAGTTCGTCGCCCCCGAGATCGAGGCCATGAGCGTGCCGGCCTGGGATTGCCAGCCCTACGACCGGGTCTCGCCGAACGCCGCCATCGCGGCCCAGCGCATGACCGCCCTGTCGCGGCTGTCCCGCTCGCGCTCGTCGGAAGAGCAGCCGCGCATCCTCTGCACCACCGTCAACGCTCTGATTCAGAGGGTGCCTCCCCGAGAGAAGATCGCCGTCGAGACGTTCTCGGCCGCCATCGGCAACGTCGTGCCCATGGATCGGGTCACCGCCTGGGTCGAGGCCAACGGATTTCTGCGCACGGGGACGGTGCGGGACACGGGCGAATACGCCGTGCGCGGCGGCATCCTCGACCTGTCGCCGCCGGGCCTGCCCAACCCCATCCGCCTCGACTTCTTCGGCGACACCCTCGAATCGATCCGCGCCTTCGATCCCGAGACCCAGCGCACCATCGGGCAACTCCGCTCGCTGGACCTCGTGCCCATGAGCGAGGTCCAGCTCACCACCGAGACCATCCGGCGCTTCCGCCAGGGCTATATCGGGAGCTTCGGCGCGGCGACCCGCGACGACCGTCTCTACGAGACCATCAGCGAGGGCCGGCGCTATGCCGGCCTCGAACACTGGATGCCCCTGTTCTACGACCACCTCGACACCCTGTTCGATTACGTCGCCGGCGTGCCGATGGTGTTCGACGCGCAGGTCGAGGAGGCGGCGGCCGAGCGCCTCACCCTGATCCGCGATTATTACGACGCCCGCGCCGAGGCGGTGAAGACGCCGTCCCCCGGGGTCGCCCCCTACAAGCCCCTCAAGCCCTCCGCCCTCTACCTGACTCAGAACGAGTGGCGCGACCGGGTGGCGGCGGCCGCCGTCGCCCGGCTCTCGCCGTTCTCCGTGCCCGAGAGCCCCGAGCGCCTGACCATCGATTGCGAGGGCCGGGCCGGGCGCACCTTCGCGGCCGAGCGCGCCGACGAATCGGCCAGCGTGTTCGACGCCGCCGTGGCCCACGTGAAGGAGCTCCAGGGATCCGGTCATCACGTGATCCTGGGGTCCTGGTCCGACGGCTCGCGCGACCGCCTGTGCTCCGTGCTCGGCGACCACGGCCTGAAGAAGCCCATCGCCATCAACACCCTGACGGCGGTGAACGCGCTCAAGCGCGGCACCGACGTGGCGGTGGCGGTCTGGGGCCTGGAATCCGGCTTCATCGTCGACAAGCTCGCGGTGATCTCCGAGGGCGACATCCTCGGCGACCGCCTCGTGCGCCAGAAGCGCAAGGCCAAGCGCCCGCAGGACATCATCCTGGAGGTCCAGGCGCTTCAGCCCGGCGACCTCGTGGTCCATGCCGATCACGGCATCGGCCGGTTCGTCGGCCTGAAGACCGTGACGGCGGCGGGCGCCCCGCACGACTGCCTGGAGATCCAGTATGCCGGCGGCCTGCTGCTCCTGCCCGTGGAGAACATCGAGCTCCTGACGCGCTACGGCTCGGAGGACGCGGAGGTCGCCCTCGACCGCCTCGGCGGCGGGGCCTGGCAGGCCCGCAAGGCCAAGATGAAGAAGCGCATCCTCGAGATGGCCGGCCAGCTCATCAAGGTCGCGGCCGAGCGCTTCGTGCGGCAGGCTCCGCGCCTGCACGCGCCCGAGGGGCTCACCGACGAGTTCGCGGCGCGCTTCGCCTTCAACGAGACCGAGGATCAGGCCGCGGCCATCGATGCCGTACTCACCGACCTCAATGCCGGCCGGCCCATGGACCGCCTCGTCTGCGGCGATGTCGGCTTCGGCAAGACCGAGGTGGCGTTGCGCGCCGCCTTCGCCGGCGCCATGGGGGGCAAGCAGGTGGCGGTGGTGGTGCCCACCACCCTCCTGGCCCGCCAGCATTTCCGGACCTTCGCCGAGCGCTTCAAGGGATTGCCCGTCCAGGTGGCGCAGCTCTCGCGCTTCGTCTCCGCCGCCGAGATGAAGCAGAACCGCGCGGGCATCGCCGCCGGCACCGTCGACATCGTCGTCGGCACCCACGCGCTGCTGGCCAAAGCCATCACCTTCAAGGATCTCGGCCTCATCATCGTCGACGAGGAGCAGCATTTCGGCGTGGCCCACAAGGAACGCCTCAAGGCGCTCCAGGCCGATGTCCACGTGCTGACCCTGTCGGCGACCCCGATCCCCCGCACCCTGCAGCTCGCCATGACGGGGGTGCGCGAACTCTCCATCATCGCGACGCCGCCGGTGGACCGCCTGGCGGTCCGCACCTCCGTGACGCCGTTCGATCCGCTCCTGGTCCGCGAGGCGCTCCTGCGCGAGCGTTATCGCGGCGGCCAGTCGTTCTACGTCGTGCCCAGGATCGAGGATCTGGCGGAGGTCAAGAAGTTCCTCGACACCGAGATGCCCGAGACCACCGTGGCGGTGGCCCACGGCCAGATGGCGGCCGGCCAGCTCGAGGACGTGATGACCGCGTTCTACGAGGGCAAGTACGACGTGCTGCTCTCCACCACCATCGTCGAATCCGGCCTCGACATCCCGACCGCCAACACGCTGATCGTGCACCGGGCCGACATGTTCGGTCTGGCCCAGCTCTACCAGCTGCGCGGCCGCGTCGGGCGTGCCAAGGCCCGGGCCTACGCCCTGTTCACCACGCCGGCCAACCGCACCCTGACGGTGCAGGCGGACAAGCGCCTCAAGGTGCTCCAGACCCTCGACACCCTCGGGGCCGGCTTCCAGCTCGCCTCCCACGACCTCGACATCCGCGGCGCGGGCAACCTGCTCGGCGACGCCCAGTCCGGCCACATCAAGGAGGTCGGCTACGAACTCTACCAGCAGATGCTGGAGGATGCGGTCACCGCCCTGAAGGCCGGCATCGAGGAGCCCGCGGAGGAGGCGTGGTCGCCGACCATCGCCCTCGGGGCGCCGGTCACGATCCCGGAGGACTACGTCGAGGACCTCACCGTGCGCCTCGGCCTCTACCGCCGGCTCTCGACCCTGGAGAACGACGCCGAGATGGAGAGCTTCGGCGCCGAGCTCATCGACCGGTTCGGGCCATTGCCGCCGGAGGTGGAGCAGCTCCTCAGAATCGTCACCATCAAGATCCTGTGCCGCGACTGCAACGTCGAGAAGGTCGAGGCCGGACCGAAGGGCGCCGTGGTGCATTTCCGCGACAAGTCGTTCGCCAACCCGCAAGGGCTGGTAGCCTACGTCGCGGGGCAGGCGTCCTTCGCCAAGGTGCGCCCGGACATGAGCATCGTCTTCATCCGCGACCTCGACTCGATCCCCGAACGCCTCAAGATCACCACCACGATCCTGCGCGAGCTGTCGAAGATCGCCCATGCCAGGAAGGCCAAGGCCGCCTGACAAAGACCGCCTGACGAAGGCCGCCCGAACGCGAAACGGGCGCGCCTTCCAGCGCGCCCGTCGAGGCGAAATCCCGTTGTATGGTCAGGGGTTAAGTGCGGACGCTCAAGCATTTTCGCAACGTGTCGAGCGCGGGCGGACAGCGATGATCAGAGATCGGGCTCGTTGAGGACGTAGGGGCCGATCTCGCTCTGGAGGTCGATGCGCGTGCCAGCCTGGCCGGCCATGACCTCGTCCACGACGATGACCGGAATCCCGGCCTGGCGCATCTGCTCCCGCAGGCGCTCGGACAGCAGCGCGTAGGCGGGATCGCGCGACGATGTCTGGAGCAGGATGGCGGCCGGGCGCGCGATGACCGCGAGCACGTCCTGCGCCGCTTCCAGGGACGCGGTGACGCTGGCATAGCCGAGCTCCGCGAGCTCTGCGGCCAGCGAGCGGTCGATGGCCCGATGGCCATCATCGACAACGAGAACCTGTTGCAGCGCACCCATGAGCGTCAGCGGTAGTCCATCCATCGTCCCTTGGGAAGGGACCCGTGTGACAACACACACGGCGACGATTGGTTCGCTGGCGCAAAATCGGGGTTTTGGTGACGGTAGCGTGGTGGATGGACTCGCAGTCCGGCGCCCGGACCTCATCCATCACATCCGGACGCCCTTCTAAACTACTGATGGTAATTCATCTTCTGCAAAAGAATTCTGATTCGCTTCCGGGACGAAGATCGGGTTTCGAATTTATGACGCCCGTCGTGCGTTTTCGGGGCCGTGGGCGTGTCTGGCGTCAATCACGGGTGATCCCCGTGGCCTGGCCGGCGTCGACGGGGGCCCGGAACGGCGAGGACAGCCAGGCATCGACGAAGTCCGGCTGGGGGATGCCGCGTTGCAGCGGTCCCGCGTGGCAGGCGCGGCCGCGGAAGGCGAGGGTGCCGTCGGCGTCGCGGCGCAGGCTCATCAGGGTCGAGACGGGGTTGGCCCGCTCGGGCGCCGCCAGGGTGAGGGCGACGTCGCTGCCGGCCCGCGCGCCGGTGAGGAGGACGATCTCCTCGAAGGCGACCACGTCCATCACCTTCGGCGCGTCCGGCCCGGAGGGCAGACGGCGCGGCGGGAAGCGGGCCGGCACGCGGTGGACCAGGAGGATGCCGGCGAGCGTCGGGGGCAGGCGGCAGGCGGCGAGGTTGGCCTCGAGGGCGGCCGGCACCACGAGGTGGGTCGGCACCGGCCGCTCCAGGGCCTCCGTGAAGGCGGCCGCCTCGAACACCGGCATCGGCTCGAAGGCGGCGCCGGCGACCAGGGCGGCGCCGAGGCCGGTGACGAGGCCGCGCAGGTCGCTGCCCGGCAGGAGGGTGAGGAGGCGCACGCCGGGCGCCATCCGGGCGGTGACGCGGTGTGCGGCGATGGCCGCCAGGAGGGCGTCGCCGCTGCGATGGATCGGCCGGGTGGGGTCGCCGCCGGCGAAGCTGACGAACCCGCCCGGACCCGGGGCGAACGGCCCGCCGGACTGATCGAGCACCATGGCGTCGAGGTTGATCACCCCGTCCGGCACGTCCGGTCCGAAGGCGGCGAGGTAGCGCAGGCCGAAGTATCGCGCCGCCACCCGGCACAGGCGCTCGGCCGGACGGCTCGCGCCGAAGCGGGCCTGGGTCAGGACGGCGTTGATGCCGGCGGCCTGGACGGCGGCGACGAGGCCGTCCTCGTCGAGGGCCGGGGGCAGGAGGCAGGGAACGTGGCCGGCCGCCTCCACCGCGAGGAGGGCGAGTGCGCCCTCGACGCCGCCCGGCAGGGCGATTCCGATCCGGCTCGCGGCCGGCAATCGCCAGCCGCGCAGGCCGTTGGCGAGGCGCGCCACGATCTCGGCGGCGGCGCCGTAGGTCCAGGTGATGGCGGGCCGCCCGCTCCAGAGGGGCTTGCCCGCCGGATCGACGAGGGCGACCCGTTGCGGATGGGCGTAGGCGGTGGCGGCCAGCAGGGTGCACAGGCGCTGGGTGCGTGACGGGGCGTCGCGCCCCTCCGGCCGGCCGGCCGGGGGCGTCTGCGGCCCGGCCGGGGGCGGTGGGATTCCCGCGCCCAGGGCCGTCAGGTCCACGAGGGCGGGGCGGCGGGGCGCAGCGGCGGAACCGGTGGCGGGACCCGGGGGGAGGGATGGGAAGAGGGATGAGATGACTGGTTGCGCCGACACGTGCGCTTGAACTCCCGCTGCCCTGCGTTCATGAACCCTTAGGGTTAAGCCAACCTTAACCCGGCCTTCGCGCACGGTCCGAACGGGGCTGGTGTCATGTCTTCGCCGCATTCCGAGGGAAAGCAGGCCGCGCAATCGTTCAGGCGGGGTCGGGACGCGTCCGGTCTCCCGGCGCGGGGCCTCGGACCGGCGCCGAAATCGGATCCGTCGTCACCGTGTCGCGTCAGTTCAAGCGGCCGCCGGGACTCAAGCGTCCCGTTCGCGCGCCCTCCACGAAGTCTGCGGACTTGCCAAATCCGCTGAAGTCCCGAGTCCATTCCCAAGTCCGTCGAATTCCAAGGGGTCAGACCTGATGTCCTTCGCCAACCGTCCCGCGCGCCCGCTGCGCATCGCCGCGTTCCTCGCCCTGGCGGGTCTTGCAGGATCGGGTCTTGCCGGGTCCGCCCTGGCGCAGGCCGCCAAGCCCAAGCCGGCCGCCCCGGCGCCGACGGCCCCCGCCCCGACGGCTCCGGCCGCGCCCGCGGCCGGCGGCATGGCCCAGCAGCAGACCGGACCCCAGACCGTCAACGTGAAGTCCGAGCCGTCCCAGACCGAGTGGACCAAGGTCTGCGGCAAGGATCAGGCGAGCGCCACGGACGTCTGCTACACCACCCGCGACTTCGTCTCCGACCAGGGCCAGCCGGTGCTGGCCGTCGCCGTCTACGACATGAAGAACGCCCAGCAGAACGTGCGCGTGGTGCGCTACCTGCTGCCCCTGGGCCTGCTGCTGCAGCCCGGCATCCGCTTCACCGTCGACGGCCAGCAGGGCACGCCGGGCAAGTTCGCCGTCTGCTTCCCCAACGGCTGCTTCGCCGAAGCCGGCGGCGTGAGCAACGACGTCGTCAACGCCATGAAGAAGGGCACCACCCTCAACGTCAGCGTCCAGAACCAGACCCAGCGCGAGGTCACCTTCGCGGTGCCGCTGGCCGGCTTCGGCAAGGCCTTCGACGGCCCGGCCATCGACCCGAAGGTCCTGGAAGAGCAGCAGAAGAAGCTCCAGGCCGAGATGGAGAAGCGCGCCGACGAGACGCGCAAGAAGCTCGAGCAGCAGAACGCGCCCGCTGCCGGCGCCCCGGCCCCTGCGCCCAAGCCCTGATCCCCGATCCCCGATCCCCGGGATTGCGGCCCGGCCGCGATCCCGGGGATCTCCGACATGAGAAAGGCCGGGCGAGAAATCGCCCGGCCTTTCTCATGTCCGGAACCGGACCCGTCGGCCCGGGATCAGTTGGCCCGGGATCAGTTGGCCCGGGATCAGTTGGCCCGAGATCAGTTGGCCCGAGATCAGTTGGCTTGGGAGCTGCGCATCCGGTAGGTGCCTTCCGCGTCGCGCTCGAACACCTCGGCGATGCCGGTGTGGCGCAGGGCCTCGCCGGAGGTATCGGGGACGAGGTTCTGCTCGGAAACGTAGGCCACGTACTCGCTCTCGGCGTTCTCGGCGAGCAGGTGGTAGAACGGCTGGTCCTTGCGCGGCCGGACCTCCTCGGGAATCGCCAGCCACCATTCCTCGGTGTTGTCGAACACCGGGTCGACGTCGAACACGATGCCGCGGAACGGGTAGATGCGGTGGCGGACCACGGCGCCGAGGCCGAACTTGGCGGTTCTCATCTTGGGCGTGGCGGAGATCGTATCGGTCATCCCTGCCAGATAAGCCGGCGCGATGCGGTTGTCATCGGCGCAGAGGCCGCCGACGACAACCGGGACCTCAGGTCAGGCCATACGTCTTGGCGAGCTCCGGGTCCTTGTCGGCGACGAGCCTGGCGAGATCGACGATGACCTTGGCCTGCTTCCAGGTGGCGTCGTCCTGCATCTTGCCGTCGAGCATCACCGCGCCGGTGCCGTCGGGCATCGCCTCGACGATGCGCACCGCGAAGGCGACCTCCGCCGGATCGGGCGCGAAGACCCGCTTGGCGATGGCGACCTGATTCGGGTGGAGCGTCCAGGCGCCGGCGCAGCCCATGAGGAAGGCGTTGCGGAACTGGGCCTCGCAGGCCTCGCCGTCGGAGAAGTCGCCGAACGGGCCGTAGAACGCCTTGAGGCCGTTGGCCATGCAGGCATCGACCATTTTCGCGATGGTGTAGTGCCAGAGGTCCTGCTGGGCGCTGGCCCGGGCGGCGCCGTCCGACGTCGGATCGGCGATGACGCGGTAATCCGGGTGGCCGCCGCCGACGCGGGTGGTCTTCATGCCGCGCGACGCCGCGAGATCGGCGGGGCCGAGGCTCATGCCGTGCATGCGCGGGGAGGCCGACGCGATGGCATCGACGTTGGCGACCCCCTCGGCCGTCTCCAGGATGGCGTGGACGAGGATGGGCTTTCCGACCCCGTGCTTCGCCTCGAGCTGGGCGAGGAGCTGATCGACGTAGTGGATGTCCCACGGCCCCTCGACCTTGGGCACCATCACCACGTCGAGCTTGTCGCCGACCTGGGACACGATCTCGAACAGGTCGTCGAGAATCCAAGGGGAGTTCAGGGCGTTGATGCGGGTCCACAGGCCGGTGCCGGAGGCGGCGAAGTCGGTCGCCTGCGCCATGGCGACGAAGCCCTTGCGCGCGGCCTCCTTCTGATCGACGGGCACGGCGTCCTCGAGGTTGCCCAGCACCACGTCGACGGTGGCGGCGAGCTCGGGCACGCGGGCGCGGACCTTGTCGTTGTGCGGCGGCACGAAGTGGATCATCCGCTCGAGCTTCACCGGAAGCTCGCGGAACGGGGCCGGCGCGCCGGTGGCGAGGGGCTGGAAGAAGCGGCGGGGCAGTTTCATCGGCGTCTCAGGCTCCAATGTTCTTGTGGGGCGGGTATTCTTGTGCGGCGGGCTCCCGTCCAGCGGTTAGTTCAAGCCTGCCCCCGCCGTAAAGGTGCGCGGACACACCAAACCGTTTGCCATGGGGTCGGGATGGGAGGACCATCCGGAACAGGACCCGCGGCCTCACGTTCTGACGACGAGGCGGGCACCTCGACCACGAACGAAGGACGGACCCATGTCCGGATCATCGATCAGGCGCACCAGCCTCCGGTCCACGGCACTCGTGTGCGTCATCGGCCTCGGCCTCGGCCTCCCGCAACCGGGTTTCGCGGCCGAGCGAACCAGGACTTCTGAGCGCGCCGCCTTCACCGCCGCGGAGGCCGCCGCGGCCAGACCCGACGGATTTCCCGCGGGCGTGCGCATCCCCGGCGACGATCCCGCCGCCTTCGCCCGCCTCCTCGCGGGCGCGCGGGCCGCCTCCGATCCCTGGCTCGTCCTTTCGGGCGGCGGCGAGAACGGCGCCTTCGCGGCGGGCCTCCTGAAGGGCTGGAGCGAGGCCGGGACCCGGCCCGCCTTCGGCGTGATCACCGGCGTCAGCACGGGCGCGATGATCGCCCCCTTCGCCTTCGTCGGCTCCGGCGGGGACGAGGCCCTGCGCCAGGGCTACACCGAGATCTCGGCGGCCGACGTGTTCGAGTTCGGGGCGACGGCCGAGGCCCTGACCGACACCTGGCCGCTGAAGCGGCGCATCGACAGGTCGGTGACCCCGAAGCTGCTCCAGGCCATCGCGGCCGAGCACGCCAAGGGCCGGCGCCTCCTCGTCGCCACCACGGCGGTGGATTCCGAGCGCCCGGTCCTGTGGGACATGGGCGCCATCGCCGGCACCGACGGCCCGAAGGCCCTCGCCCTGTTCCGGGACATCATCCTCGCCTCCTCGGCGGTGCCGGGGGTGTTTCCGCCGGTGATGGTCGAGGCCGTGGCGGGCTCCCGGCACATCCAGGAGATGCACGACGACGGCGGCACCACGGCGCCGTACTACCTCGCGCCCGAGGCGACCCTGCTGGCCGCACACCCGACCCCCCTGCCGACGCACCGGGTCTACCTCGTGGTCAACAATTCCCTCGCGCCCCAATTCCAGATGGCCTCGCGCACCACCCTGAGCGTGCTCGGCCGCTCCATGTCGGCGGCGATCAAGGCGCAGACCCGCGCCGCCCTGGCCCTCGGCCGGAGCTTCGCCGAGCGGACGGGCCTCGACCTCCGGGTGGCCGAGATCGACGGACGGTTCACCCGGACGACCACGGCGCCCTTCGACCAGGGCTACATGAAGGCGCTGTTTTTCCATGGCGAAGCCTTGGGCCGCGCCGGCACCGCCTTCCGCGGAGACGCCAGGGACCGCGAGGCCGACGTCGAGACCAGAACGCCGCGCGGGAAGGACGGCGATCTGCCGGCCGTCTCCCTCACGGGAACGACCGCACCGAAGGAAGCCGTCGAGCTGGTCCGGCGCTGAGTCTCAGCGCATGAGGCTGGGCGCGCCGAGGCGCGGCACCACGCCTTCGCGCATGACGAAGCGGCGCAGGGGCGTGATCGTCGTCATGGCGAGGAGCCCGAGGCCGCGCAGGGCATCCACGGGCAGGAAGCCGGTGAGCAGGCTGCGGTTGAGGGCATCGACCGCCAGGGTGCGCAGGCGCGCATCGCGACCGCGCCCCCGGGCGAACCCCGCAAGGGCCGCCCGGGACCCCGGATCGCGCCCGTCCGCCACCGCGTCGGCGACGGCGTCCCGCAGGGCCGCCGCATCGCGCAGGCCAAGATTGAGCCCCTGCGCGCCGATGGGCGGGAAGACATGGGCGGCTTCGCCCACGAGGGCGAGGCGCGCCGCCACCGGGCTCGTCAGGGCGAGGCCGCGCATGGGCACGAGGCCGCGCGGCCCGTCGATCCGCATGTGTCCCAGCATCGCCTGCGCCTGCGCCTCGACGGCCCGGGCCAGCCCGGATTCCTCGAGGGCCGCCATGCCTTGCGCCCGCGCCGCGTCCATCACCCAGACGAGGCTGGAGCGGTGGCCGCCCGGCAGGGGCACCAGGGTGAACGGCCCCTGCCGGGTGTGGAATTCCGTCGAGACATCCCGGTGCGGGCGGGTATGGGCCAGGATCGTGGTGATGGCGGCTTGCGGATAGGACCATTCGCGGGGCACGAGGCCGGCGGCGGCGCGCAGCTTCGAGCGGGCGCCGTCGGCGCCGGCCACGAGGCGGGCGGACAGGCGCGTGCCGTCCCCGAGCGTCAGGGCCGCCTCCGTTTCTCCGGCGCTGAACGCCTCCGCGTCGCTCTCGAACAGAGTCAGGTTCGGCGTGGCACGGGCCTGAACCCGCAAACTCTCCACGAGGCGGGCGCTCTCGACGTTCCAGCCGAAGGCATCGAGGCCGATCTCCGTGGCGACGAAGCGGGCCGGGGGCGGCCGGAACAGGCTGCCGGTGTCGTCGACGATGTGGAGTTCGGCGAGCGGACTGGCGTGGGGTGCGATGCCGTCCCAGGCGCCGAGCGCCCTGAGGAAGCGCACGGACCCGTCGAGGAGCGCCACCGTGCGCCCGTCGGCCACGGGCGCGTGCCGGCCGACGAGGGCGGTGGAAACCCCGTCGCGGGCGAGCGCCAGGGCGGCGGCGAGCCCGGCGGCCCCGGCGCCGACCACCGCGACCGCGAAGGGAGCCGGCGCGCGCGAATCACTCTCGGGCGATGGGGCCACGGGGCTGTTCTCCTGGGTACGCCCGTCCGACGCGGGTGTCGGAGGGCGGCGTCGAAAATGGGACAGACCGGCCGATCCGTCATCCCTTACAGAGGGAGCCGGCCGGATCGGTCAAGGGACGCGATGGTGCGGGAAAACAGCGCCGGGTAGCATCCTGGAACGGAGGCCGTGCGGGCCCGGGCCCGGAGGAAGGACACCCCCATGAACCTCGCCATCGCGCTCCTCGCGCTCGGCTTTCTCATGCTGGTGGCCTATCGCGGCTTCAGCGTCATCCTGTTCGCCCCCGTGGCGGCGCTGGCGGCCGTGCTGCTCACCGACCCCTCCGCCGTGCTGCCGGTGTTCTCCGGCCTGTTCATGGAGAAGATGGTCGGCTTCGTGAAGCTGTACTTCCCGGTGTTCCTGCTCGGCGCCGTGTTCGGCAAGGTCATCGAGCTGTCGGGGTTTTCGCGCTCCATCGTCACGGCGGTGATCGAACTCGTCGGCGCCAAGCGGGCCGTGCTCTCCATTGTGCTCGTGTGCAACCTGCTCACCTATGGCGGCGTCTCGCTGTTCGTCGTGGTGTTCGCCGTCTATCCGTTCGCGGCCGAAGCGTTCCGCCTCTCCGACATCCCCAAGCGCCTGATCCCCGGCACCATCGCCCTCGGCGCCTTCTCCTACACCATGGACGCCCTGCCGGGCACGCCGCAGATCCAGAACATCATCCCCACCACCTTCTTCAACACCAACACCTGGGCCGCGCCCTGGCTCGGCCTCATCGGCGCGGCCTTCATCCTCGTCGCCGGCGTCGCCTATCTCGATGCCCGCATCGCCGCGGCCAGGCGCCGGGGCGAGGGCTACGGCAGCGGCCACGGCAACGAGCCGGCGGTGATGGATGCGGCCGCCCGGGCGCACCCGGCCGTCGCCCTCCTGCCCCTCGTGGTGGTGGGGCTCTCGAACCTCGCCTTCACGGCGGCGATCCCGCGCCTCTACGGGCCCAGGGCCGAGACGGCGCTCGCCGGCCTCGACAAGCCCATCGTGACGACGATCTCGTCCGTCACCGCCATCTGGGCGGTGGAGCTCGCGCTCGTCGCCGGCATCCTCACGGTGCTGGCCTTCGCCTGGAAGCCCGTCGCCCAGGGCTTCGCCGAGGGCAGCCGGGCGGCGGTGGCGGGCGCCCTCCTGGCGGCCATGAACACCGCGTCCGAGTACGGCTTCGGCGCGGTCATCGCTGCGCTGCCGGGCTTCCTCGTGATCCGCGACGCCCTCTCGGCGATCCCGAACCCCCTGGTGAACGAGGCGGTGACGGTGACGGCGCTCGCCGGCATCACCGGCTCGGCCTCCGGGGGGCTCAGCATCGCGCTCGCGGCCATGTCCGGCCCCTTCATCGCGGCGGCCGAGGCGGCGAACATCCCCCTGGAGGTGCTGCACCGGGTGGCCAGCATGGCGAGCGGCGGCATGGACACCCTGCCTCACAACGGCGCCGTGATCACGCTCCTCTCCGTGACCGGCCTCACCCACCGGCAGGCCTATGCCGACATCTTCGCCATCACCGTGCTGAAGACGAGCGCCGTGTTCCTGGTGATCGGGGTCTACTACCTCACGGGAATCGTGTGACGGGCGCCACCGGTTCGACGATCCGCAGGGTGAGCTGGGTGAACGGCTTGATCTCCCAGGTGCGCCCCGGATTGAACATCATCACCACGAGACGGCGCTCCAGCACCTGGAAGGCCGGCAGGGTCGCCTCCGGCCGCAGGATCGTGCCGGGCTGAACGGCCGGATCATAGGCCGCCGGGCGTATCCATACGATCTCGTCCATCCCATCGTCCGGTTGGTCTTCACGTTATTGGTGCAGGCAAGATCAACCGCCCGTTGTGGTCCGAACCATGACGGCGGCACCTTGTAAACCAGGGATTTGTGTGCCGCGCAATCGCCTGCTCCGCGGCGTGCGACGGACGCGCGCGCGGGTGCGGCGGCGCACGTGGAGGGCCGCGAGACCGCCCCCACCATTGCTCGCGCGCGTGGACCGTCTATCTCGCTGAGACCGAGACCCATCGAGGAGCGAGCCCCATGGCGAAGGCGATCCGAGTCCACGAATACGGCGGCCCCGAGGTGATGCGCTACGAGGACGTCACGGTGCCCGAGCCCGGGCCCGGACAGATCCGCGTCCGCCAGAGCGCCATCGGCGTCAACTTCATCGACATCTACTTCCGCTCGGGCGCCTACAAGGTGCCGCAGCTGCCGTTCACCCCCGGCAACGAGGGCGCCGGCACCGTGGTCTCGGTGGGCGAGGGCGTCACCGCGTTCCGCGCCGGCGAGCGCGTGGCCTACGGCTCGGCCGCCGGCACCTATGCGGAGGAGGTGGTGATCAACGCCAGCGCCGCCGTGCACCTCGCCGAGGGCGTGGAGGACACCACCGCCGCCGCGATGATGCTCAAAGGTCTCACCGCTGAGTACCTCCTGCACCGGACCTACCGGGTGAAGGCCGGCGACACGATCCTGTTCCACGCCGCCGCCGGTGGCGTCGGCCTCATCGCCTGCCAGTGGGCGAAGCATCTGGGCGCCACGGTCATCGGCACCGTCGGCTCCGAGGAGAAAGCGGAGCTGGCGCGGGCCAACGGCTGCGATCACGTCATCCTCTACCGCGACGAGGACTTTGCCGCCCGGGTGAAGGAGATCACGGGGGGCAAGGGCGTACCGGTGGTCTATGACGGCGTCGGCCGCGACACCTTCCCGGCCTCCCTCGACTGCATCAGCCCGCTGGGCCTCTTCGTCAGCTTCGGCTCGGCCTCGGGCCCCGTGGACGATTTCAGCCTGGCGCTGCTCGGCCAGAAGGGCTCGCTCTACGCCACCCGTCCCTCGCTCTTCGCCCATGCGGGCCAGCGCGAGACCCTGGACGCCATGGCGAAGAACCTGTTCTCCGTGGTGGCGAGCGGCGCCGTCAAGATTCCCGTCCACGCGAAGGCCAAACTGTCGGAGGCCCCGCAGGTCCACACGGATCTGGCCAGCCGCAAGACCACGGGCGCCACGGTGATGATCCCGTGATACCGTTCTCCCGGGATCGGAGGACGCCGTGATCCCCGGATCATCGGACGTCCTCCTCGTGGTGGACGTGCAGGTCGACTTCCTGCCCGGCGGCGCCCTGGCCGTGTCGGACGGCGACGGGGTGATCGCCCCGATCAACCGCCTCGTCGACCGGTTCGCCCACGTGGTGGTGACCCAGGACTGGCACCCGCCGGGCCACGTCTCCTTCGCCGCCAGCCATCCCGGCCGGTCGGCGTTCGAGACGGTGGCGCTGCCCCATGGCGATCAGGTGCTGTGGCCGGAGCACTGCATCCAGGGAACGGCCGGCGCCGCCCTCGCCCCCGGCCTGCGGGCCGAGCGCGCCGAACTGGTGATCCGCAAGGGGCACCATCCCGGCGTCGACAGCTACTCGGCGTTCCTGGAGGCCGACCGCGCGACCCCCACGGGGCTCGCCGGCTACCTGCGCGAGCGCGGGTTCACCCGCGTGGTCGTGTGCGGCCTCGCCACGGATTACTGCGTCGGCTGGAGCGCCCTCGATGCCCGCGCGGCGGGGTTCGACGTGGTAGTTGTGGAGGACGCCGTGCGTGGCATCGACCATAACGGCTCGGTTGCATGGGCCTGGGCCGAGATGACAGCAGCCGGAGTCCGTAGAAGCATCACCTCGGAACTCGCAGATCGGCGATAGCCTCATCCGAGGTGCAACAAAGCCCTTGAAATATCGCTCAGGTTACTAAGATCAGATATCGTCAACCTGAGGTATCTTTTTAATGAATGATGATCTGGACAAGCGCGGACCGCCGGACCGCGAGCGCATCAACGTCAACGAGACGTGGGAAGTCGCGTGGTGGTGCCGGAAATTCGGTGTCACCGAGGCTCAGCTGCGCGCCGCGGTCAAGGCCGCGGGCGTGATGGCACGCGACGTAGCGCGCCACCTCGGCAAGCCCTTTCCGTAAGTCTTGCCGTAAAGCCCTGGCCCAACGGGCGGCAGTGCCGTTCCCGATCGCCATCCGCCGAGGAGCGATCGGGAACGGCCTGCGATCCCCCTACACCGCACTTCCATAGAGATCGTACGCATCCGCCCGCTCGATCTTCACGGTGACGATGTCGCCGACGCGAAGCGGGCGGCGGGAGGTGACGTGGACGTTGCCGTCGATCTCCGGCGCATCGTATTTCGAGCGGCCCTTGGCGACGCCGCCCGCGACGGAATCGATGATGACGGGCAGGCGCTTGCCGACCCGCGCCTTCTGCAGGCGGGCGGAGACGACCTGCTGCGCCTCCATGAACCGGCGCTTGCGGTCGGCCTGGACTTCCGGGGGAACCGCGTCGCCGAGTTCGTTGGCGGTCGCCCCCTTCACCGGCTCGTAGGTGAAGCAGCCGACGCGCTCGAGCCTGGCTTCCTTGATCCAGGCGAGCAGCTCCTCGAACTCGGCTTCGGTCTCGCCGGGGAATCCGACGATGAAGGTCGAGCGGATGGCGAGATCCGGGCAGATCTCGCGCCAGCGCCGGATGCGCTCCAACTGCTTCTCCTGGTTGCCCGGCCGGCGCATGCGCTTGAGCACGGAGGGCGACGCGTGCTGGAGCGGCATGTCGAGGTAGGGCAGGATCTTGCCCTCGGCCATCAGGGGGATGACGTCGTCCACGTGCGGGTAGGGATAGACGTAGTGCATCCGCACCCAGGCCCCGAGCTCACCGAGCTCCGCGGACAGATCGTAGAACTTCGCCCGCACCTCGCGGCCCTGCCACGGGCTCGGGGCGTAGCGGATGTCGACGCCGTAGGCGGAGGTGTCCTGCGAGACCACCAGCAGTTCCTTGACGCCGGCTTTGACCAGTTTTTCCGCCTCGCGCAGGACGTCGCCGGCCGGTCGGCTGACGAGGTCGCCGCGCAGGGACGGGATGATGCAGAAGGTGCAGCGATTGTTGCAACCCTCTGAAATCTTGAGGTAAGCGTAGTGGCGCGGGGTGAGCTTCACCCCCTGGGGCGGCACGAGGTCGAGGAACGGATCGTGGGCCGGGGGTACCGCCTCGTGCACCGCCGCCACCACGGATTCGTAGGCCTGGGGGCCGGTGACGGCCAGAAGGTTCGGGTACTTTTCGCGGATCTCGTCGGGCTGCGCGCCCATGCATCCCGTGACGATGACCCGGCCGTTCTCTGCCATGGCCTCGCCGATGGCCGACAGCGACTCGGCCTTCGCCGAATCGAGGAAGCCGCAGGTGTTGACGATGACCACATCCGCGCCGTCATGGCGTCGGGCGAGTTCGTAGCCCTCCGCGCGCAGGTGGGTGAGGATGCGCTCGGAATCCACCAGCGCCTTGGGGCAGCCCAGCGACACGAAGGAAATCTTGGGCGCGGGCTTCGTGGACGCCGGCGGCAGCAGGGGTGAAGCGGTCATGGGCACCCGTCGGGCGCGGTCGAAGTGGCGCCGACCGGCCGTGGATTCGAGGAAATCAAGCTGAGTTGACAACTCTATAGCCGCATCCGAGGCGGCTTGCGAGCCTCACGGCCCCAAGGGGCGTCATGCGCCGTTGCCGCTTCTCCGGCGGCCGCGCCCGTGCCACCTCCTGAGAAAACCCGGAATCCTTGCCGCAGGGCAGGGCGGGTATCCGTTTCCCGCGCGAGTCTCTAAGCCCCGATCATCATGTGGACCGCAGACATCCCGTTCGTCGATCCCGTCGCGGCGGCGGAAGCCCTGGCGCACCTGCCGGGGCTCGCCTTTCTCGACAGCGCCATGCATCACCCGACCCTCGGCCGGACCTCGACCGTAGCGGCGGACCCGTTCGCCCGCTTCAGGTATCGCGACGGTCAGGCCACCCTGGACGGGCACCCCGTGCCCGGCACCGGCCTCGAGGCCCTGCGCGCCTGCCTCGCGCCCTACCGGATCGACCCGGAGCCGGACGCCGCCGGCTTCACCGGCGGGGCCATCGGCTACTTCGCCTACGATCTCGGCGCACGCCTGGAGCGGGTGGCGGCGCCGTCCCAGCGCGCGGGCCTGTGCGACGACATCGCCTTCAACCTCTACGACACGGTGCTCAGCATCGACCACGAGACCGGCACCTGCCGGCTCATGGCCACGGGCTTTCCCGCGCGTGAGCCGGAAGCCCGGCAGGCCCGGGCCCAGGCGCGCCTCGCCCTGTTCGCGCAAGGCCTGTCCGCCGCCCGCCCGACGCCCGAGCCGGCGGCGCAGGGGCCCCTCGCCTGGCGCTCCAATTTTTCGCGCGCCGCCTACGAGGCGGCGGTGGAGCGGGTGCGCGACTACATCCGCGCCGGCGACATCTACCAGGCCAACATCGCCCAGCGCTTCGAAGCCGGCCTGCCGGCGGGCTTCGACGCCCTGGCCCTCTACCGGCGCCTGCGCGCCACCAACCCGGCGACCTTCGGCGCCTACCTCGCCTTCGAAGACCTGCGCGTCGCCTCGAGCAGTCCCGAGCGCTTCCTCAAGCTGTCGGGCCGCGACATCGAGACCCGGCCGATCAAGGGCACCGTGCGCCGCGTCGCCGACCCGGACGAGGATGCGCGTCTCGGGGAAGCCCTCCAGGCGGATGCCAAGGAGCGGGCCGAGAACATCATGATCGTCGATCTCCTGCGCAACGACCTCTCGCGCATCTGCGCGCCGCACAGCGTGCGGGTCCCGGTCCTGTGCGGGCTCGAATCCTACGCCTCCGTCCACCATCTCGTCTCCGTGGTCACCGGAGCCCTGAAGGACGGGATGGACGCCATCGACCTCATCGCGGCGACCTTCCCCGGCGGCTCCATCACCGGGGCGCCGAAGCTGCGCGCCATGGACATCATCACCGAGATCGAGGGCGACGCCCGCGAGCTCTATTGCGGCGCCATCGGGGCGCTGGGCTTCGACGGCGGCCTCGACACCGCCATCGCCATCCGCACGGTGGTGATGGACCGCCACACGGCCGTGCTCCAGGCCGGCGGCGGCGTCACCCTGCTGTCCGACCCGGGCCGCGAATACGAGGAGACCCTGACCAAGGCCGCGCGGGTGTTCCAGGCGTTCGCGCCGGACGGGGAGGGCGCCCCGTGATCCTCGTCATCGACAATTACGATTCCTTCGTCTTCAACGTGGTGCGGTACTTCGAGGAACTCGGGCAGACCGTGCGGGTGGTGCGCAACGACGCCGTGGATGTCGCCGGCATCCGGGCCCTGGCGCCCGACGCCGTGGTGATCTCGCCCGGCCCCTGCACCCCGGCCGAGGCCGGCATCTCGCTTCCCGCCATCCGCGACCTGTCCGGCGAGATCCCCCTGCTCGGCGTCTGCCTCGGCCACCAGGCCATCGGCGCGGCCTTCGGCGGCCGGGTCGCGCGGGCCGGCCGGCCGCTCCACGGCCAAGCCACACCCATCACCCATGGCGGGCAGGGCCTGTTTGCCGGCCTGCCGAGCCCGATGCAGGTGGGACGCTACCATTCCCTCATCGTCACGCCCGAGCCCGGCATGGCCGAGACCCTCACCGTGGACGCCGTCTCGGCCGAGGGCGAGGTGATGGCCCTGTCCCATACCCGCCACCCGACCTGGGGCATCCAGTTCCACCCGGAATCCGTGCTGACCGAGCACGGCCACGCCCTGTTCGGCAACTTTTTGGAGTTGGCCCGTGCCTGGCGCGCGGGGGAGGAGCCGTCTCGTGCTGTGGTTTGACGGCGCCCTCGTCGCGGGGCCCGTGCCCTTCGACCTCGCCGACCGCGGCCTGACGCTGGGCGACGGGGTGTTCGACACGGCGCTCGCCCGCGACGGCCGCCTCGTGTTCGAGGCCGCGCATGTCGCCCGCCTCGCCGCCGCCACGCGGGCCCTCGGGTTCTTCGTCGACCCGGAGCGGATCACGCAGGCCATGCGGGCCGTGGCCGGCGGGGCAGGGGATCTCGCGGCCATTCGCACCACGGTGACCCGGGGCTCGGGACCGCGCGGCCTCGCGCCCCCGGCCGAGCCCCGCCCGGTCCTGTGGGCGAGCGCGGCGCCGCTCCCGCCCGCCCTGCCCTTCGCGTCCCTGACGCTGCATCCCACGGACATCCGCCGCAACGACACCTCGCCGGCCGCGCGCTGGAAGACGCTCGGCTACCTCGACGCCGTGCTGGCGGCGGCCGAAGCGCGGGCGGCGGGGTTCGACGAGGCCCTGTTCCGCAACACCCACGGACGCGTCGCCTGCGCCGGCACCGGCAACCTGTTCGCCGTGTTCGGCACCCGCCTCGTCACCCCGCCGCTCTCGGAAGGCGTGCTCGCCGGCATCGTCCGCGCCGAGGTTTTGGGCTTGGCCCCAAGCCTCGAATTCACGGCGGAGGAACAACCCCTCGCGTTCGAAGAATTCCTCGGCGCCGACGCGGTGTTCCTGACCAATTCCCTGCGCGGGATCGCCCCCGTGCGGGCCGTCGGCGCGACGCGGTTTGCCGAACATCCGGCTGTCACGGCCCTCGGCGAGGCCCTGCGCGCGGCCATGCGCCCGTGAGGCTTTCGCGCGATCATCCTCCGCGCGATCACCGTTTCTGGCTGCGCCTCGCCCTGATGGCGGCCTACGGCTTCATCGGAATCGTGCATCTCGCCGCCCCCGACGCGTTCCTGCCGATCATGCCCGACTGGGTGCCGGCGCCCCGCCTGGTGGTGATCCTCACCGGGTGTTGCGAACTCGCCGGCGTCGCCGGCCTGATCTGGCCGCCGACCCGGCGCTGGGCCGGCATCGGGCTCGCCCTCTACGCCGTCTGCGTCTTTCCGGCCAACATCAAGCACGCCCTCGAGGGCATCCCCGTCGCGGGCCTGCCGGATTCGTGGTGGTACCACGGGCCGCGCCTCGCGTTTCAGCCGGTCTTCGTGTGGTGGGCCCTCTACGCCACGGGCCTCATCGACTGGCCGCGCCGCCGCGCCGGGTGAGGGCAGGGCGCCGCAGACCGGCACGCAGAATAGAATATTCCTTTCTATTCCTTCTCCGTCAGCTTCACCGCCCCCCAGGCGGATTCCATCGCGTCCAGGGGCGTTTCCTCCAGGGCCTTCCCCTGTGCCGCGATCAGCGCCGCCATGGCGGTGAAGCGGCGCTCGAACTTCTTATTCCCTTGGCTTAAGGAATATTCCGGATCGATCCCAAGGTGGCGCGCGAGGTTGGCCACCGAGAACAGCAGGTCGCCGAGCTCCTCGGCCACGTCCTCGGGGGTGCCGTTGGCCATGGCGTCGGCGACCTCGTCCGTCTCCTCGCGGACCTTGGCGACGACGTCGGCCGGGTCCGACCAGTCGAAGCCGTAGGTCGCCGCCCGGGCCGAGAGTTTTTCGGCGCGGCTGAGGGCGGGGAGGGCGCGGGCGATGCCGTCCAGGGGACCTGCCCGGCGCTCGGACCGCCCCGCCCGCTCCTCCGCCTTGATCGCCGCCCATTGCTGCTCCACCGCGGCCGGATCGCGCAAGGACGAGCCCGCCGGCACCGGGCCGCCATCGGCGGCGAACACGTGCGGGTGGCGCCGGATCATCTTGGCGACGATCGCCGCGACCACGTCCGCGAAGGTGAAGCGCCCCGCCTCCTCCGCCAGGCGGGCATGGAACACGACCTGGAGCAGCAGGTCGCCGAGCTCATCGCGCAGATTGTCCGCGTCGTCCCGCTCGATGGCATCCACCACCTCGTGGGCCTCCTCCACGGCATAGGGCGCGATGGAGGCATGGGTCTGGGCGACGTCCCACGGGCAGCCCGTCTCCGGGTCGCGCAGGGCCGCCATCAGGGTCAGGAGCGCGTCGATGGTCAAGGGGAACTCCGGGACGTTTGGGGCGGGGGCGAACGAACCCATAGCCGATCCGGCGGGGAGGGGTGAGGCTGGGGACAGATCCGGGACAGGCGGTGCGCATCCCTTCAAAAGTCCCTCAAAAATCCCCTTTGCCCGGCGTGTTCGTTAAACCGAACGGCCTCCGATCCCCTTAGGAAAGGTATCAGTAAGGGATTCTCAGAGAGTCAGTTATGCAGGTTATATGGGGCGGCCGAAACGCCTTGCGGCACAGGGGGTTGAGCCCCGTTCCCGTATCGAACTCTGCGCGGGTCCGTATCGAACTCTGCGCAGGCCCGTATCGAACTCTGCGCGGGAAACGGGGGTCGGCGTATGGGATTCGGCGCATCCGCGTATCGGGATCGGCGTGGAAACCGGGTCCGGCCGGTGAACTCCGGGGATAGTCGCAAAACCGACCCCGTATCGAACTCTGCGTGAACCCCCTCGCCCGGCCCCGGTCGAGCATCGTCGGCGTGAAAATCGCGAGTCCCGGCCGGTGGATAGCCGGGATGACGCCGCCGCCGCCTGAGACTCCCGCGCCCCGAATCGGGCATGGTCCCGCCTTCGCGGCGCCACACCGGTCCGCGGCGTCGGCGAGGCACTGCACCGGGCTCATGGGGATCGAGGACACATTGGCGGGCATCCGCGACGCCGACCTCCTGGCCGAGGTAGAGGCGGCGCGCGGCGGCTTCCTGTTCGCCACCATCGCGGAGACCATCCTGCACCGGCAGCGGGCGCGGGACGCGGAGGCCGCCGCCCGCGGCGCCGTGGCCGGGCGGCGCCAGGCCATGGGGCGCGACCAGCGCCGGCGCGACGCCGTGCGCGAGGTCATCGAGAACGAGCCGACGGGCCCCGAAAACCTCCAGCACATCCACTCCGTGCTGGCTTTGTGCGGCCTGCCCTACCGGGATCCCGGCGACGCCCGCGAATTTTTTCGCGAGTACGGGCGCAATTCGTTGAGCCTCCTCGCCGGACGCCTGAAGAACCCGGCCACGGGCGAGATGGAGTTCCAGGGCCTGCCCTACGGCCCCAAGGCGCGCCTCGTGCTCCTGCACCTCTGCACCGAGGCCGTGCGCCAGCGCAGCCCCACGGTGGCGGTGGCCGACAGCCTGTCGGGCTTCATGAAGGAGATGGGGTTCGCCGTCACCGGGGGCGAGCGCGGCACCATCCGGCAGTTCAAGGAGCAGCTCGCGCGCCTCGCCGCCTGCACCCTGCAGATCGGCCTGTGGGACGGGGCGGGCAGCGCCAGCACCCTCAACGTGCCGCCGTTCCGCCAGCTCGACCTGTGGCTGCCGCAGGGGGCGGACGGGGTGGTCTGGCAGAAGAGCGTCCAGTTCCACCAGGATTTCTACGACAACCTGATCCAGCACGCGCTGCCGGTGGACATCCGGGCGGCCCGCGCCTTCTCGGGCTCGGCGCGAAAGCTCGACCTGCTGTTCTGGGTCGGCTACCGCCTGCGCGCCCTGCAGCGGCCCTTACGCCTGACCTGGGACAACCTGCACAGGCAGTTCGGTGCCGACAACGCCAGCCTGCGCAGCTTCCGCCAGGCGTTCAAGGCGGATCTCGCCCACCTGCAGGAGGTTTTTCCGAAGCTGCCGATCCGGCTCGACGACAACGGCATGCTGCTCCAGCCCGCCGATGCCGGCGCCCTGCTGATCCCGCCGCGGGCCGGAAAACCAATCCGGAAGGCGGCGGCGGCCTGACGCTCCGCGTCCGGAAGACAGGGAATATGACCGGTTCGCTTGCCGTGACGGAATATTCTGATACACCCATCAAACGGTGATTTGTGGAATATTCCGTGGAGTGAGCGATGTTTCCGAACGAAGCCGAGGCGGAGGCGGCCCTGGCCGCCCTGCGCCGCCAGCGCGAGGCCCTCGACCGGCAGATCGCCGACCACGCCCTCTACCTCGAGCTCGGCCGCCGCCTCGGCGCGGGAGCCCCGGCGACGCCCGTCGCGGCCGCGCCGGCCCGGCCCCCGGCGGAACCCGCCGAGATGCGCCCCGTCGAGGACGTCGCCGCCGCCCGCCGCCACGGCCGGGCGCTCGTCGCCGCCGCCCTCGACCTCCTGCACGAGGCCGGCCGGCCCCTGCATGCCGGTGAGATCCTGCCCGGCCTGACGGCGCGGGGCTTCGACCTGCCCGGCCACGATCCGGTGGCCGCCCTCAACACCCGCCTGTGGAAGCGCTCCGGCCCCGGCGGCCCCCTGCGGCGCCTCGGCGACGCGGTCTACGCGCCCTCGGAAGAGGATCCCGCGTAACGGGATCCCGAAGGGGTCACCCCTTCGGCGGGTGTCGGGCAGAGCCCGACGAAGAACCCGGGGCTCTGCCCTGGACCCGCGAAGGGATGATCCCTTCGAACCCAGACTTCACTCCGGCAGGGCGAACACCGTGAGCTGGCCGCCGAGGGCCGTGTAGTTCGCGAGGGCCGCGTAGCCGCCCACCGCCCCGGCGCCGTCGCTGGGGTCGGTGAGTCCGGCGGCGAGACCGATGCCGGCCCAGCCGCCGACGCCGGAGAGCACCGCCACGTATTGCCGGCCCCTGTGGGTGTAGGTGGTGACGTTGCCGACGATGCCGGACGGGGTCTTGAACCGGTAGCGTTCCCGCCCGGTCCGGGCATCGACGGCCTTGAGATAGCCTTCGAGGGTTCCGTAGAACACCACGTCCCCGGCGGTGGCGAGGACGCCCGACCACACGGAGAACGGCTCGGGGATCGACCACGCGGCCCGCCCGCGCACCCCGTCCCAGGCCGTGAGGGTGCCGGTGTGGGTGTCGCCCGGCGGCGGCTGCAGGCTCAGGGTGGCGCCGACGAAGGGCAGGCCGGGGGTGTAGGTCACCCGGAACGGCTCGTAGGTCATGCAGATGTGGTTGGTCGGCACGTAGAACAGCTGCGTCCGGGGCGAGTAGGCCGCCGGCTGCTGGTTCTTGGCGCCGATGGCGCCGGGGCAGATGCCCGGGGTGGTCTCGTCCTCGCCGGTCCGCTCGGGGGCGTAGCGCGGATCGAGGACGGGCCGGCCGTAGGTGTTCGACGCCCGGTCGAGGTCGATGTGCGTGGCCCAGTTCACCGCCGGGTCGAACTTCTCCGCCCCCAGCAGTTCGCCCGTGGCCCGGTCCAGGGTGTAGGCGAAGCCGTTGCGGTCGAAATGCGTCAGGAGCGGGCGGGTGCGGCCGTCGACCTTCTGGTCGGTGAGGATCATCTCGTTGACGCCGTCGTAGTCCCACTGGTCGTGGGGCGTCATCTGGTAGAGCCAGCGCGCCCGGCCCGTCTCGGGATCGCGGGCGACGATGGACTGCGCCCAACGGTTGTCGCCGGGGCGCTGGGCGGGGTTCCAGGTCGAGGGATTGCCGGTGCCGTAATACATCAGGTCGAGCCCGGCATCGTAGGCGTACCAGCCCCAGGTGCAGCCGCCGCCGGTCTTCCACTGGTCGCCCTCCCATGAGGCGAGGGAGGAATCCCGGCCGATGGGGCGGCCCAGCACGGTGGTGGTCTCCGAATCGACGAGCATGTCGGCGTCCGGCCCCATGGAATAGGCCCGCCACAGGCGCCGGCCCGTCTTCGCGTCGTAGGCGGTGAGGTGGCAGCGCACCCCGAACTCGCCGCCCGAGAGGCCGACGAGGATCTTGTCCTTCACCGGCAGGACCGTGGCGGTGTTGGTCTCGCCGCGGCCCGGGTCGCCGTTGCGGACCTGCCAGTTCACCCGGCCCGTCGCGGCATCGAGGGAGACCAGGGTGGTGTCGGCCTGGTGCAGGAGGATCGCCCCGTCGGCATAGGCCAGCCCGCGATTGACCGTGTCGCAGCACAGCATGGCCACGACGGACGCGTCCTGCTTCGGTTCGTACCGCCAGAGGATGCGGCCGTCGTGGTCGAGGTCCAGGGCATAGACGATGTTGGGGAACGGCGTGTGGAGGTACATCACCGCGCCGACCACCAGGGGCGCGCCCTCGTGGCCGCGCAGCACGCCCGTCGAGAAGGTCCAGGCGACCTGGAGGCGGGCGACGTTCCCGGCCGTGATCCCGTCGAGGGGCGAATAGCGGGTGTTGGCCGCGTCCACGGTCTGGAGCACCGGTGCCGGGTCCTGGGCTCCCGCGGGGAGGATGGCGCCGGTCAGGATGGCTCCGGCGAGGCCGGCAAGGCAGAGCGGTCGCGCGCGACGCATGGGGTCCCCTCGGGTGCGGTCCGTGGGGCTTTAAGCGATTCCGCCGTGATGGGTCATGCGCGAAGGGACGCGGGTGAAGGGACGCGAGCAAAGCCCGCCCGCGTCCGTCGAGACCCCCTAGTAGAACGGCCCGTAGACGGGGCGGGGGCCGTAGAACGGGCGCGGCGGGCCGTAGCCGTAGCCCGGCCCGTAGACGCGCCGGGGGCCGTAGAACGGGCGCGGCCCGTAGCCGTAGCCCCGGTAGATCGGCCGGCACCGGCCCCAGCGGTTGGGGGCCCAGCCGGGGCCGCAGCCGAAGGCGACGGGTTGCGTGGTCACGCCGGCCCATGTGTCGGCGGGAACGGGGGACAGGGGGGCGGCATGCGCGGCCAGGGCGAGGCCGAGACCGCAGGCGACGGCGAGCGCCGCGACGAGGGAGTTCACAGACATGGGAGAGACCCTTCTGCTGGTGTCAGAACGGCCCGGTTCGCCGACCGGACCGCCGCGCAGGATGCCTCCGTCCGGATGAACGCGCGCTGACGTCGTCTGGCCCCGCTGCCGCGGAATCCGCCTCAGCGCAGAAGTGGAAAATACGCCCGCACCGCGCGCTCGCTGCCCGCCTGCGACAGGTGGCCGGTGTCGAGGAACAGGTCGGTGCCGTTCGCCCGGTAGCGGCACAGGGGGCCGTCGCAGAAGGCCGGCAGGGGATCGGCGAAGCGCGCGCCCGCCGACAGGCGCCGGATCGCCGGGTCGCCCCGGTGGGCGAACCACGCCGCCGAGCCGTCGGGGTGGGTTCCCGCGCCGCGCGCGCCCAGCACCGCCACGTCGAAGGCGAACAGCGGCGAGGGACCGATCACCGAGACGGCGACCCCCATCGCCGCGAGGCGCGCGATGGTGTCGGGCAGGCCCGCCAGGGTCCGGGCGGGCAGCAGGTCCCAGCGGGCGGCGAGCACCACGCTGTCGATGCCGTAGGCCCGGATGATCTCGAAGGCGTGGGCGTTGAAGTCCCGGCAGCCGGGCTTGGCCCGCGAGGCGTAGGCGAGGAGCGGCGGGCAGCCGGCGAAGGTGTATTGCAGGATGCTGTGGCTCAGGGCCGGGGCGTTGCGGACGAGGCCGGGCACGTAATGGGCCGCGTACGAATCGCCCCACAGCAGGGCGGTGGCGGGCGCGCCCCGGGCGAGGAGGCATTCGGCCCCGGCCCAGTCCGCGGCGCGCTGGTTCTCGAGAAAACAGCGCCCGCCCTTCCAGCCCTCGCGCTCGAGGGCGGCGAGGGCGCCCGGCCGGGTGTCGGGATAGCGCGCCGGAAAGCCGTCCGCGAGGGTGCCGGCGAGGCCGAGGGCTCCGAGGGCCGTGAGGAGAACGGCCGTGGCGGCGAAGAGCGGGCGGGGGCCGAGTGTCCCTCCGGTCGGTCGCGGATACCGGAATGGCGTCTCGATCCAGCGCCAGGCGCCGTAGGCGAGGCCGAGGCAGGCGGCGACGACGCCGAAAACCTCCCACCCGGCCGGCTCGCGCAGGAGGGCGTAGCGGGTGAACACCACCACGGGCCAGTGCACCATGTAGAGGGCGTAGGACATCCGCCCGATCCCGGCGCAGGGCGGCGCGGACAGGAGGCGGCCGATGAGTGTCGGCCCGGTCCCGGCGGCGATGAGCAGGCCCGCCCCGAGGCAGGGGGCCAGGGCGGCGAGGCCGGGAAACGGCGTGGCCTCGTCGTAGGCCAGGATTGCGGTGGCGATGAGCCCGAAACCGGCCGCCGCCATGGCCTCGCGCAGGGCACGCGGCGCCACCCATCCGGCCGGGAAGGCCAGGAGGGCGCCGACGAGGAGTTCCCAGGCCCGGGTCGGCAGGAGGTAGAAGTTGGCGCCCGGTGCGCCGTCGGTGAGAGCCACGCTGAGCGCCAGCGACGCCAGGAGGGCGGCGAGCAGGCCCGCCGCCGCGGCCCGGCGCGAGCGGGCGAGCAGCAGCGGCAGAATGAGGGGCACGACGAGGTAGAACTGTTCCTCGACGGACAGCGACCAGGTGTGGAGCAGGGGCCGGGTCTGCGCCTCGAGGTCGAAGTAGCCCGTCGTCTTCCAGAAGAACACGTTGGCGGCGAAGGCCGAGGCCGCCACCACGCTGCGGGCGTAGTCGTCCAGGGCGCCGGGCGGCAGGAACGCCAGGGCGAGGGCGTAGGTCGCCAGGATCGTCGCCACCAGCATCGGCAGGATGCGGCGGATGCGGCGCTCGTAGAACCGGGCGAGGGAGAACCGCCCGGCGGCGACGTCGGCGAGGATGCCCCGGGTGATGACGTACCCGGAGATCACGAAGAACACGTCGACGCCGACGAACCCGCCGGACGGGCCCGGCACGCCGGCATGGAAGAACAGCACGGCGAGGACCGCGAGGGCGCGCAGGCCGTCGACGTCCGGGCGATAGGCCAGGTGCGGGGCGGCCCGGCGAGGCTGTGACACGGAGGACTCTGACATGCGGGTCCGTCAGGCCGAGGGCACGGCCGCGGCCGCGGCCGGGCGGGAGCGCGGCCGGAGGATGCGCCGGCGGGCCGGTTCCTCGACCAGGAGATGTACGGCGGCGGCGGCGGCGAGGGACAGGAGCGTGGCCGCGCCGAGGCCGAGCCAGGGGATCTCGGCGAGGCGGCCGGCGAGGACGGCCCGGTCGAGGCTCGACACGAGCGCGTCGGCCGGCACGTGCAGGAGGTAGAGGGCGAACGAGATGCGGCCGAGGAAGACGAACCACCCGGCCACGAGGGGGCCGGAGTGGACCTGGGCGCCGACGAGGATCACCGGCGCCCAGACCAGGGCCGTCAGCCCGTTGTGCAGCAGCGGTTCGGGGATCCTGTCGACCAGGGCGACGAGGACCAGGGCCGCCGCCCCCGCCACGGCGAGGAGCGGGGGAACCGGCAGGCGCACCCGCTGCCACAGGACGAACAGGAGCAGGCCGGCCACGAATTCGGGCAGGCGCAGCAGGGGGTTGTACTTGATCGCCTGCGCCAGGATCGCCGCCCGCCCCGGGCCCGGATCGATGAGGGAGTGGCCGGGGGCGTAGCGGTTCCAGACGAGGATCGCGGCGGCGGTGGACGCGGCCCAGGCCGCGAGGGTGACGAGGGCCGTCGCGCCGGGCCGGCGCAGGGCGAGGGGCAGGAGGAGGGGGAACAGGGCGTAGAAGAACAGCTCCACCGAGACCGACCAGCTCGGGCAGTCGAGGGCGCAGGCCGCGCCCGGCACCCAGGCATGGAGCCCGAGCGGCGCCAGGACCGCGCTGGCGGCCATGAGGGGCTGGAGCGGCGGCGTGGCCTTCGCGGTCCAGACGACGAACCACGGCAGGGCGACGGCCAGCGCCAGGAGATAGACGGGATAGACCCGGGCCACCCGCGCACGGAGGAAGCGGACCCGCGCCGCGCGCTTCGACAGGTCCACCCGCCGGTAATTGTAGGCCAGGATGAAGCCCGACAGGAGGAAGAAGAACGTCACCCCCGAATAGCCCAGCGCGACGGTCTCGGGGAGCGCGTCCCGGCCGAAACGGCGGTCGGCGAAGTGGAAGGCGAGGACGTAGGCCGCCGCCACGAAGCGCAGGGCGGTCAGCGCCGGCAGGGGCTCCACCGCCGGGTGGGGGCCGGCGGGAGCGGCGTGGTCCGCGCGGGAGTTCACGATCGGTCCTCTCCGCCCGCGACCACCCGGCTCCGCGCCAGGTAGCGCAGGCCCAGCACCGACACCACGAGGAGGAAGTAGAGCCCGTTGGTGGCCTGGTAGAACACCGATTCGAACACCGCGACGAGGATCACGAACAGCCACAGGCGCAGGAACAGCATCGCCAGGGGATCGAGGCGGCGGCCCCCGGCCCGGTCCTGCAGGTCGGTCACGGGCGCCCACACGATCCACCACGCCGTGAGGGCGAGGCCGACGAGGCCGGATTCGAGGGCGGTGTTGAGGTAGCCGTTATGGGCATCCGTGGCGCGGTTGACCCAGGTCGCCGCGTCGGCGCCGCCGCCGTAGAACACGCTCTCCCAGAAGGCGCCGTAGCCGTAGCCGGCGAGGGGGCGCTTGGCGATGTTGTCGGCGGCGAACTCCCAGATCTCCGTGCGGCCGGTGAAGGTCGGATCGCCGGCGAGGCCGGCCACGAGGGCGCCGATCCCCGGCACCAGGACCGACCCCACCGTCAGCGCCAGGAGGAGCGCCAGGGGGATGAGCAGCACGGCGCGGCGCCAGAGGGTCGCCCCGGACCAGGTGCAGAGCCAGGTGAGGCCGAGCACGACGGGCGTGATGGCGATGGAGGTCTTGGCGTTGGTGAACACAAGGAACGCGGCGGCGGCCCCCGCCAGGAGGAAACCCAGGCCGCGCCGGCCCGCCCCCGCCCAGAACAGGCCGACGAACACGAACGCCCCCATGGCGGCACCCGCCGCGTTCTTGTGCGGGTAGATCCCGCGCCAGCTGCCGGCGTGCTCGGGCTCGATGAGGTCGAAGGCCGTGTGCATGGCCCGCTCGGGCGCGAGGACGAGGCCGAGATAGCTCACGCCCACGATCCCCAGCACCGTGGCGCCGAGCACGGTGGCGAACTGGCGCGCGTCGCGCGCCGCCACGAGGAGGGCGACCGCCGCGGCGGTCATGATCACGAGGGAGACCAGGCGGCGGGCCGAGACCAGGGGCTCGATGGAGAGCGCCGTGGACAGGGCGAGCCAGGCGAGCATGAGCAGGATCGGCAGGCTGGCCAGGGGCCGCAGGGCCGCGCGGCCCCGGGCGAACAGGACCGCGCCGGCGACGGCGCCCATGATCAGGAACAGGATCTGGTTGCCGAGATTGCCGCCCGCGCCCGAGGCCGCGTTCTCGGGCGCGGTGCCGTCGTGGAACGGGTTGGCGCCCACAAGCATCACCAGGAGGATCACCGCCATGGCGGTGACGCGAAGGCCATCCGACATCCCTGCCCGCGCGGGCAGGGAGACCGGTCTCGCGGGGGCGGCGACTCCCGTGGTCATCGGCGGAAACTCCCAGGAACGGAGCGGGGCGGGGACCGCCCGAGCAATCGCGCCAGGATAGCGTGATCCGTGGCCGGCATCCTGGGCGCAGAATACTTGAGAACCTGCGAAGGGCCGGATCAGGACTCCGCGCGCGCCCAGCGCTCCGGTTCGATCCCGGTGATCGCGCGCACCAGGGCCTCGCGGGCGGCCCGTGACGGGGACAGCCGCGTCCGCGCCGCGGCGAGCACCTCCGGCGCCGCCGATCCCGGCGTGCCGGCGTCGAAGGGCGGGGCGGGGGCGTATTCGAGGCCGAGCTGGATCGCTTCCGCCTCCGCCTGGCCCACGAGTTCGGCGGCGAGCGCCAGGGCGAAGTCGATGCCCGCCGTGACGCCGCCGCCGGTGAGGAGATTGCCGTCCCGCACCACCCGCTCGGCCACGGGCGTCGCCCCGAAGGCGGCGAGCAGGTCGAGGGAGGCCCAGTGCGTCGTGGCGCGCCGGCCCTCGAGCAGGCCGGCGGCGCCGAGCACCAGGGCGCCGGTGCAGACGGAGGTGACGAAGCGCGCGGTCTTCGCTTGCTCGCGCACGAAGGCCAGCACGCCCTGGTCCGTCATCAGGGCGTTCACCCCGACCCCGCCGGGGACGCACAGCACGTCGAGGACGGGGCAGTCGGCCATCCGCACGGTGGGGGTCAGCACGAGGCCCGTGGCGCTCGCGAGCGGGTCGAGGCCGGCGGCGACGAGGTGGACCGTGGCCCCCGGGATCATGGCGAAGACCTCGTAGGGGGCGGTGAGGTCGAGCTGCTGCACGTTCGGAAAGGCGAGGAGGCCGATTTGGAGGGTCACGACAGGACTCCTGAGTTTCGGGGCCGTTCTTCTCGGGGCGCTGATTCGCGGGACGCCCCGCTCATGGGCACGCACGATCATACCCGGACCGCAACGACCGAGCGCCCGCGTTTCTCATCGGCCCGCGTTTCTCATCGGTTCACGGTTCTCACCGGGTCGCAGGCCCCGTCCGGACCCGTCCGGAATTTGACATTCCGGGCCGCATCATCGACACCGCCGGCCTTCGCGGCATCGACCGGAATCGCCGGGCGCGTGCCAGTCTGGAGCCGCATGCCCGCCTTTCCGGCCCGTCCGCCCGCATGACCGCCCGCGCCTTCGCGTCTCGCCCGGGCCGCCGCGACCTGCTCGCGTGGCCGCAGGCGATCCTCGATGCCGCGGCCCTGAGCCATGGCCGGGCCTGCGCCCTCCTCGTGGCGCTCTGCCTCGTCTGCTTCCTGCCGGGGCTCGCCTCGCTCCAGCCCATGGACCGGGACGAGCCGCGCTTCGCCCAGGCCTCCAAGCAGATGCTGGAGACCGGCGATCTCGTCGACATCCGCTTCCAGGCCGAGGCGCGGCACAAGAAGCCCGTGGGGATCTACTGGGCGCAGGCCGCCTTCGTCGGGGCCGGCGAGGCCCTCGGCATCCCGAATGCCCGCACCACCATCGCCCTCTACCGCCTGCCGTCCCTGCTCGGCGCCATCGGGGCGGCGCTGCTCGCCTACTGGTCGGCCCTGGCCTTCCTGCCCCGGCGGGGCGCCGTGCTCGCCGCCGCCCTGTTCGCCGCCTGCGTGGTGCTCTCGGCCGAAGCCCGCCTCGCCAAGACCGACGCGCTGCTCTGCGCCTGCGCCATGGCGACCTTCGGGGGCCTGGCCCGGGCCTGGCTCGGCCGCGCCGACGGAGCCGCTGGGCTGACCCTCGGCACCGCCACCGTCCTCGGCACCGCCACCGTCCTGGCCTTCTGGCTCGGCTTCGCCGTGGGCATCCTGGTGAAGGGGCCGATGGTGCCCCTGTTCTGCGGGCTGCCCGCCCTGGTGCTGTCGCTCCAGGCGCGCTCCGGCCGGTGGCTGCAGGCGCTGCGGCCCGGCCTCGGCCTGCCGCTGACGCTTCTCATCGTGGCGCCGTGGTTCGTCGCCATCACCTGGAAGAGCGGCGGCGCGTTCTACGGCGAGGCCGTCGGCCACGACATGCTGAGCAAGGTGCAGGGCGGCTCCGAGAAGCACTGGGCGCCGCCGGGCGCCTACCTGTTCGCGGTCTTCGGCACCTTCTGGCCCGGTGCGGCCTTCGCGGCGCTCGCTGCGCCCTTCGCCTGGGCCCATCGGCGCGAGGCGGGGGTCGCCTTCCTCCTCGCCTGGATCGTGCCGACCTGGCTCCTGTTCGAGATCGTGCCGACGAAGCTGCCGCACTACGTGCTGCCCCTGTTCCCGGCCCTCGCGATCCTCGCCGTGCTCGCCCTGACCCGCGGCGCCCTCGACCCGGAGCGCCGGGGGGCGCGGCTCACGGCCGGCCTCGTGGTGCTGATTCCCGTGGGCCTGACGCTCGGCCTCTCGGCCTTCGCCTGGACCCAGGACGGCACGCTGCCCTGGGCGGGGCTGCCCCTGCTGCTCGCCGCCTGCGCCGCGGCGTTCCTCGCCTGGCGCGCCTTCGGCCGGGGGGCGGCGGAGCGGGCCCTGTGCCTCGGCATCCTCGCCTCCGCCCTGCTCTCGCCGGCGGTGTTCGGCCTGACCCAGCCGGTGATGGCCGCCCTCAAGGTCTCGCCCCGCCTTGCCGCCCTCCGCGACCGCCTGCCCTGCGCGGCGCCGAAGGTGGCGAGCCTCGGCTACCGCGAACCGAGCTTCGTCTTCCTCATCGGAACGGATCTGGCGATGATGGACACCGCCGCCGAGGCCGCGTCCTTCCTCCGGGGCGACGGCTGCCGCCTGCTCTACGTCGAGGACCGGTTCGCCCCGGCCTTCGCCGCGGCGGCCGCGAGTGCCGGATTCGGGCCCACACAAGTCGGCGCGGTCTCGGGCTTCAATATCAACGGCGGACGCCGGGTCGCGCTCACGGCCTACGCCAGCATCCCCGACCCGACGCCCTGAACCCCCGGAATCCCCATGCGTCTCTCCGTGATCGTGCCGGTGAAGGACGAGGTCGGCAACATTGCGGGCCTCGTCGCCGAGATCGGCGCGGCCTGCGCGCCCCTGGCGCCGTTCGAGGTGATCTACGTCGATGACGGCTCCACCGACGGCACCGCCGCGGCCCTCGACCTCGCCCGCCGCGACCGGCCCTGGCTCCGGGTGCTGCGCCACGACCGCACGGCCGGCAAGTCCGCCGGCGTCCAGACCGGCATCGCCGCCGCCCGCGGCGCGATCTGCGCCCTCCTCGACGGCGACGGCCAGAACGACCCGGCCTACCTGCCGATCCTGCTCGCGGCCCTGGAGGAGGGCGGCCCGCGGGTCGGCCTCGCCCAGGGGCAGCGCGTCGGGCGCACGGACGGCCGGCTCAAGACCCTGCAGTCGCGCATCGCCAACGGGGTGCGGGTGCGCATCCTCAAGGATTCCACCCGCGACACCGGTTGCGGCTACAAGCTCGTCCGCCGCGAGGTCTACGGCCGCCTGCCGTATTTCGACGGGCTGCACCGCTTCATGCCGGCGCTGGTCGCCCGCGAGGGCTACGCCGTGGTCCACCGCGACGTGATCGACCGCCCGCGCTTCACCGGGGCCTCGAAATACGGCCTGTTCGACCGGCTCTGGGTGGGGTTGCTCGATCTGGCCGGCGTGTGGTGGCTCATCCGCCGCAAGCGGGTCACGCCGGTGGTCACCGACGTGACGGAATCTGGCGTGACGGGACCCTGACCCCATGCTGATCCAGCTCGCCGCCGATATCCGCGGCTACGTCTACGACGTCTTCGTGGTCCGCTTCGACGGCTGGCTCGTCTTCGGCATCCTCGCCCAGGCGGTGTTCGGCGCCCGCTTCGTGGTGCAGTGGCTCGCCTCCGAGCGGGCGGGGCGCAGCGTGATCCCCCTGGCGTTCTGGTTCCTCTCCATCGCGGGCGGCCTCATGACCCTGGTCTACGGCCTCGTGCGGCGCGAGCCCGTGATCATCTTCGGCCAGGCGCTGTCGACCTTCATCTACCTGCGCAACGTCGTCCTCATCCTGCGCGAGCGCCGGGCCCGATGACGGCGTTCGCCCCCGCGCCCCTGCCGACGTTCCACGACGATCTCGACGCCAGCCTTCTCGAAGTCTGGCGCCTGCTGCGGGAGGGGCCGGCCCTGCGCCGCAACGCCTTCCACATGCCGGCGCTCGCCACCGTCGACGCCGATGGCCATCCGCAGGTGCGGACCGTGGTCCTGCGCGAGGCCGATCCGGCGACGGGGACCTTGCGCTTCCACTGCGACCGCCGCTCGGCCAAGGCCGTCGAGATCGCCGCGTCGGGCCGGGCCGCCCTGCACGGCTACGACACGGCGTCAAAGATCCAGATCCGGGTCTCGGGGTCCGCCCGCCTCCACACGGACGACGCCCTGGCCGAGGCCGCGTGGTCCGGCTCGCGGGTCATGAGCCGGACCTGCTACGGGATCGCCCCGGCGCCCGGCACGGCCCTGCCGGCGGGGGACGCCTACACCCAGCCGGAGGACGGGGCCGACCTCGACCTCAGCCGCGCGAATTTCTGCGCCGTGGTGGTGACGGCGACCCACCTCGACTTCCTGTTCCTCGACCGGCGCGGCCACCGCCGGGCAGGATGGGTGCGCGGGGCGGCGGGGTGGACCGGGACCTGGCTGGCGCCGTGAGGCCAAGCGAGGTCTGTTCGGCAAGGCCACGCGGCTGCGGCCCCGCCGCCGGTGGCGCGGGGGATGGCCGGGAAACGGGAGACGCGGGACGCCGCGAAACCACGTTTTTGAAAGTTTAGCCGGTCTCCCGGCGTCCCTCGGCCCGGCCCGTTTCGGGGCCGGTCCGTTTTTCGTCACGATGTCTTCACGGCGTCGGCGACTCGGCTAGTGGCGGCCCTCCTCCGCGCGACGCGACGCCCCTCGCGGGAACGCCGGTGCGGCAGCCGNGGGGCCGGTCCGTTTTTCGTCACGATGTCTTCACGGCGTCGGCGACTCGGCTAGTGGCGGCCCTCCTCCGCGCGACGCGACGCCCCTCGCGGGAACGCCGGTGCGGCAGCCGACTAATCAGGGCGCTGGGCCCCGAGCCCGCCTCGTAGTGGGCGGACCGTCCGTTCTCTCGGTGCGCCCCAGGGTCCCGGAGCCAGCCTCAACACGGCCTCCCCGTCCAGGGCACCTTGCGTCGCCAATGCGGCCCGGGGCGATGGCGACCGGGCCATCGACGCGGGGCACCGTCTCCTCCCCCCGAGCCCCCCGACCCGGTCCGCCGGGGGGCCTCCCGTGTGGGAGGGAAAGAGTGTGGGCCATCGACGCGGGGCACCGTCTCCTCCCCCCGAGCCCCCCGACCCGGTCCGCCGGGGGGCCTCCCGTGTGGGAGGCGAGTGACCGGAGACAACCACGAAATAGGAATATTGTCAAGACATTTCGGTGTTCGGGGAAGCAGTGGGGAAAGTCCTGGCCCCACGTGAGCATCCCTTCTCCCCCTTGCGGGAGAAGGTGGCCCGCGCATGCGGGTCGGATGAGGGGAGCGCGTTGTCCGGAGAGGTCGCCCCCTCTCCCGCCTGCTCCGCAGGCACCCTCTCCCGCAGAGGGGAGAGGGGTCGCCTGCCTCACATCGCCGCGCGCAGCCGCGAAAACCCGGCGTCGAGGTCCGCCTGCAGATCCGCAACATCCTCGAGGCCGATATGGAAGCGCAGGCCCGGTCCCTCCGGGGCCCAGGTGGTGGCCGTGCGGTAGGTGCGGCAGTCGAACGGGATGACGAGGCTCTCGAAGCCGCCCCAGGAAAACCCCATCCCGAACAGTTCGAGGCCGTCGAGCATCGCCGCCACGGCGCGCTCGGGGGCGGGGTTCAGGATCACGCCGAACAGGCCCGAGGCCCCGGAGAAGTCGCGGCGCCAGATGGCGTGGCCGGGGTCCTCGGGGAGGGCGGGATGGAGCACGCGGGCCACCTCCGGCCGGGCCTGGAGCCAGCGCGCCATGGCGAGGCCCTGCGCGCCGTGCTCGCGCAGGCGCAGGGCCATGGTGCGCAACCCGCGCAGGCCCAGAAACACGTCCTCGGGGCCGGGGCACATGGCGAAGTGCTCGAAGGTCCGATGCAGGGCCGGCCAGTATTGTGCGTTGGCCGAGGTGAGGCCCAGCAGCAGGTCCGAGCCGCCGGAGAGGTACTTGGTGCCGGCCTCCACGGCGATGTCGACGCCGCGCGCGTGGGGCGGGAACAGCAGCGGGGTCGCCCAGGTGTTGTCCATGATCACGGCGGCCCCCCGCGCATGGACCGCTTCACTGATCGCCGGCACGTCCTGCATCTCGAAGCTCTGCGAGCCCGGCGCCTCGACCAGCACGGCCTTGGTGTTGTCCCGCATCAGGGCGCCGATGCCGGCGCCGACCAGTGGGTCGTAGTATTCGACCTCGACCCCGAACCGCTTGAGCACCCCATCGCAAAAAATGCGGGTGGGGCGGTAGGCGGAATCGGAGACCAGCAGGTGGTCGCCGGCGGAGACCACGGCCATGAGGGCGACGGTGAGCGCCGCCAGCCCCGACGGGGTCAGCACCGTGCCGGCGGCACCCGCGAGCTCGCTCCAGGCGGTGGTGAGCGACTCCGTCGTCGGCGTGCCGGAGGTGCCGTAATCGTAGCGCCCGCGCCGGTGCTTGAGGTCGTCGTAGGTGGGAAACAGCACCGTCGAGCCGCGATAGATCGGCGTGTTGACGAAGCCGTGCTGGGCGGAGGGATCGCGCCCGGCATGGACGAGGCGGGTGCTCGGGCCGAAGCGTGCGGGATCGCGGGGCGGTGTGATGGACATCGGCGCCTTCGGGCGGGATTTTTCGAGGATGGCGGCGACCACAGCCCGGCGGGGGGCGGGCCGTCAAGTCGTGCGGCTTTCGGGCCGATCGTGCGTCGCGCCGAAGGGGAGGGCCTCGGGCCAGTCGAGCGGCCGGTTCGTGCGCATCCCCCTCTCCCCGCAAGCGGGGCGAGGGGATGCGCGCCTGCCGACGCCCATCACCCCAGGATGCGGCTGAGGAAGGCCTGCGTCCGGGAATGTTGCGGCCGGTCGAAGAACGCGTCCGGCGGGGCGATCTCGACGATCTGGCCCTCGTCCATGAACACCACCCGGTCGGCCACGGCGCGGGCGAACCCCATCTCGTGGGTGACGCAGAGCAGCGTGGTGCCGCCCGCCGCCAGTTCGGTGAGGGTGTCGAGGACCTCCTGCACCATCTCGGGGTCCAGGGCCGAGGTCGGCTCGTCGAACAGCATGATGTCGGGTTCGAGGCACAGGGCGCGGGCGATGGCGACCCGCTGCTGCTGGCCGCCGGAGAGTTCGGCGGGTGTGCGGTCGGCCTTGTCGGCGAGGTGCACCCGGTCGAGGTGGCAGAGGGCGAGGTCCCGCGCCGCCTTGAGCCCGAGGCGGCGGACGTGCAGCGGCGCCAGCGTGCAGTTCTCCAGCACGGTCAGGTGCGGGAACAGGTTGAACCCCTGGAACACCATCCCGACCCGGGCGCGCACGGCGTCGGTGGCCTTGGCGCTGCCGTCGAGGGGGAGGCCCGCGACCCGGATCGTGCCGGACTGGTGATCGACGAGGCCGTTGATGGCGCGGATCAGGGTGGATTTGCCCGAGCCCGAGGGGCCGCAGATCACCACGGTCTCGGCCTGCGCCACGGCGAGGTCGATGTCGCGCAGGACGTGGGTGGCGCCGAACCAGGCGTTGACGCCCGCGAACTCCACGGCGGGCGGATCGGGGGCAGGCGGGCTCATCGGGCCTCCCCCGCCGCGAGGCGCCGCTCGATGAAGCCGGCGTAGCGGGCCATGGAAAAGCAGATGGCGAAGTAGAACAGGGCCGCGAAGGCGTAGGCCGTGGCCGGCACGGCGGGGGCCGACCAGCGCGGGTCGGCGCGGGCCGCCTCCAGCACGCGGATGAAATCGGCGATGCCGACGATGGAGACCAGCGTCGTGTCCTTGAACAGGCCGATGAGGGTGTTGACGATGCCCGGCACCACGATCTTCAGGGCCTGGGGCAGCACCACGGCGCGCAGGGCCTGGGTCCTCGTCAGGCCGAGCGCCAGGGCGGCCTGCATCTGGCCCGCCGGGATCGCCTGGAGGCCGCCGCGCACCACCTCGGCCATGTAGGCGGCGGCGAACAGGGCGATGCCGACGAGCGGCCGCACCAGCCGGTCGACGGTGACGTCGCCCGGCAGGAACAGGGGCAGCATCACGTTGGCCATGAACAGCACGGTGATGAGGGGCACCCCGCGCCAGAACTCGATGAAGCCGATGCAGGCGTAGCGCACCACCGGCCAGTCCGAGCGCCGGCCGAGCGCCAGGAGGATGCCGAGCGGCAGGGAGGCGACGATGCCGACCATGGACACCACCACGGTGACGAGGAGGCCGCCCCACAGGCCGGTGGCGACGGACGCGAGGCCCACGGACGGCATCCCGGCGAGCAGGGCGTAGGCGAGCAGGGGAAAGACGCCGAACAGGTAGGCCGCGCCCCAGGCGCGCTTCGGCGCGCCGAGCCACAGCATCCAGGCGGCGCCGAACGCCAGCAGGGCGAAGAACAGGTTCGGGCGCCAGCGCTCGGCCGCCGGGTAGGAGCCGTAGGCGAGGTAGTTGATTTTTCCCCCGATGAAGGCCCAGCACGCCCCGACGGGCCGGCCCGCCACCTCCGGCCGGCAGGCCTCGCCGGAGGTCCCGGTCCAGACGGCGTCGAGGACGAGGAAGCGCAGGGCCAGGGGCACGAGCCAGGCCAGCGCCGCCAGGATCAGGACGGTGACGAGGCCGTCCGTCCAGGTCGCGAACAGGTTGGTCCGCATCCAGGCGAGGGGGCCGCCGAGGCGGCGCGGCGGCGGGGCCGGCGGGATCAGGGTTTTTCGGACGTACCCCTCGGTCTCGGACCTCATCGGCGGGTCCCCGCGGCGCGGGCATTGTACCGGTTCATCACGAGGGCCGTGGCGAGGCTGAGGCTGAGATAGACGCACATGGTGAGGGCCACCACCTCCACCGCCTGGTTGGTCTGGTTGAGCACGGTGCCCATGAACACGTGGACGAGGTCGGGGTAGCCGATGAGCACGGCCAGCGACGAGTTCTTCGTCGTGTTGAGGTACTGGCTGGTCAGCGGCGGCACGATCACCCGCATGGCCTGGGGCAGCACCACGAGGCGCAGGGCCTGGCCCCGGCTCAGGGACAGGGCGGCGGCGGCCTCGCGCTGGCCGCGTCCGACGCTGTCGAGGCCCGACCGCACGAGCTCGGCGATGAAGGCGGCCGAGTAGGTCGAGAGCCCGATGAGCAGGGCCGCGAATTCCGGCCGCACGGGCAGTCCGCCCTCGACGTCGTAGGGGCCGCGCGCCGGCCAGGCCACGGGCACGGGATGGCCCGCGAGCGCGAGGCCGGCCCAGGCGAGCGCCGGCGGGCCGAGGACGAGGAGGGCGCCGGGCCACAGGACGGGAACGGGCTTTTTCCCGAGGGCCACGGCGCGGTGGCTCGCGCGGATCAGCAGCCCCATCGCGAAAAGCCCGGCGGCGAAGGCCACGGGCACCAGGGCGGCCAATCCGAAGAAGTCCGGGCGCGGGAGGAAGAGGCCGCGCTGGCTGAGATAGGCGCCGCCCCACGCGGCGGGATCGCCGGAGGAGGGCAGGGCGACCCGCACGGCGACGTACCAGACCAGCAGCTGCAGCAGGAGCGGCAGATTGCGAAACCCCTCGACATAGGCGGCGGCGAAGGACCGGGCCAAAAGGTTGCCCGAGCGCCGGGCGATGCCGAGGGCGAAGCCGAGGACGGTCGAGAGCACGATGGCGAGGCCCGACACCAGCAGGGTGTTGAGGAGGCCGACGCAGAACGCGTCGAGATAGGTGGCGGTCGCGGCGGCATACGGGATCAGGCTCTGGCCGATGTCGAACCCGGCGGCGCGCTCGAGGAAGCCGAACCCGGCCACGATCCCCTGGCGCGCGAGCTTTTGCGCCGCGTTGGCGGCGGCGAGATAGGCGAGGGTGGCCAGCGCCAGGACGAGGAGGGTCTGGACGGCGAGGGCGCGCCAGGACGGGGCGATGCGGGGGTTACGCATGGGAAAAACCCTCTCCCCCCTGCGGGAGAGGGTGCCTGCGGAGCAGGCGGGAGAGGGGCCGGCTCAGGTCTCTCCGGAGAAGGTGGCGCTGCCCCTCTCCCGGTCGCTTCGCGACCACCCTCCCCCGCAGAGGGGGGAGGGTTCGCGCGCGATCCTTCCGCAAAACCCCCCTCACCGGATCGGCGGCCCGTACTGCAACCCGCCCTGGTTCCACAGGGCGTTGAGGCCGCGCGGGATCTTGAGGGGGGTGGCGTCGCCGAGGTTGCGGGCGAAGCTGTCGCCGTAATTGCCGACGTGGCGGACGATGCGGGCGGCCCAGTCGGCGGTGAGGCCGAGGCGCGCGCCGTAGGCGCCCTCGAGGCCGAGGATGCGCTTCACGTCGGGGCTCAGAGCCTCGCGGCGCATCTGCGCGATGTTGTCCTGGCGGATGCCCGCCTCCTCGGCGTCGAGCATGGCGTAGTGGGTCCAGGCGACGATGTCCCGCCACTGGTCGTCGCCCTGGCGCACGCCCGGGGCGAACGGCTCCTTCGAGATGGCCTCGCTGAGAATCACGTGCTCGTCGGGGTGCGCGGTCTTCAGGCGCTCGCCGTAGAGGGAGGACTGGTCCGTGGAATAGGCGTCGCAGCGGCCGGATTCGTAGGCGCCGAGGGTCTGCTCGCTGTTGGCGAAGGTGACCACGCTCTGGGTCAGGCCCCGGGTGCGGAACCAGTCGGCGAGGTTGAGCTCCGTGGTGGTGCCCTGCTGCAGGCAGATGGTCGCCCGGTCGAGCTGCCTGACCTGCGTGATGTCGAGGGACTTGCGGACGAGAAATCCTTGGCCGTCGTAGAAGGTGATGGCCGGAAAGTTCATGGCCGCCGTGTCGCGCGACAGGGTCCAGGTGGTGTTGCGAGCGAGCACGTCGATCTCGCCCGATTGCAGGGCCGTGAAGCGCGCGGCCGAGGATTGCGGGATGAAGCGCACGGCCTCCGGGTCGTCGAAGATCGCCGCCGCCAGCGCCCGGCAGAAATCGACGTCGAGGCCGGTCCAGCGGCCCTGGCCGTCGGGCACGCTGAAGCCCGCCACCCCGGGGCTGACCCCGCAGACGAGGTGCCCGCGCGCCTTCACCTGCGCGAGGGTGCCCTCGGCCCGGGCCGGCTCGGCCTTCGCGGGTTCGGCCCTGGCGGGGAGGGGCGCGCCGAGGAGGGCGAGGGCGAGGAGCAGCGCAGCCTTCGGTCGAACCACGCGCATCGGCCTCCACGATCGAATGTCCATCCGGGCGACCTCTAACAGGGTCGCCCGGCCGAGTGAAAGGTCAGGGGGCGTCCGCCGGCGGGCCGGCTTCCTCCCAGGCCTGGAGCCAGGCCTGCCGGTCGGCCGAGCCCTCCGGATAGGGACAGGTCTCGGCGGGCTTGCCGTGGGTGCGGGCGTTGCGCCCCTGGATGAACGGGCTGTCGCTGGCGGTGGCCGTGGCGTCGGGATCCGGTGGCATGCGGCGAACTCCTGGAGGAAGGCGGCGCGGGCAGCGGCGCCGGGCGGTTCGTTAACGGCCCTGGGCTAAAGCTGTTGCGGTTCTTTGTTCGCGTCTCTGGGAAGTGCGTCGCCGTGCGTATCCTGCGTTCCCTCACCGTGGCCGGTCTCTTCGGGATCAGCCTGACCATCGTCGGCTTCACCTGCGTCGACCGCCTCGGCCATCCGGTGGTGGTGGCCGCGCCGCCCGTGCCCGCCCTGGCCCGCCCGGTGCTGGTGGACCCCATCGCCACGGGGGCGCTCCCCGAGGCCCCCACCCCCATGAAGACCGCCAAGGCCGCCCGGCCGAAGGCGGTGGAGGGGTTCGACACCGAGCGCCTCAACGCCCTCATGCGCGGCGACCCCGCCGTCACCCTGTCGCGCACGCGCTGATGTTGTAAGACGAAGCGGCGCTGATCCCGGCCGATGGCCGGCCTCAGCGCGTTCGGCGGACGCCCGCCGCCACGCGGTCGCGCGGGCAGACGACGATGCGTTCCCCGCATCGTCGTCTGATATAAGCCCCGTCCGCGGGACGGCCCGCGAGGGCGGGAGCCGCGATGTGGGTCTGATCTACGCGCTCGGCGCCTATCTGAGCTGGGGCCTCGTCGTCCCCGTGCATTTCCGCCTCCTCGACGCGGTGCCGGCCACCAGCATCCTGGCCCACCGCATCGTCTGGTCGGCGGTGCTCGTGGCCGGGCTGCTGCTGGCCCTGCGCCGGCGCCTCCGCAACCCGTTCCCGTTGCGGCCCCGGCACGGCTGGCTTGTGCTCTCGGCCGGCCTCATCGGCGTGAACTGGCTGCTCTACCTGCGCGCCGTCCAGTCCGGGCACATGCTGGATGCCAGCCTCGGCTATTTCATCAACCCGCTCATGAGCGTGGTGCTCGGCGCCGCGGTGCTGGGCGAGCGCCTGCGCCGGGTCCAGGTCGCGGCCGTGGCCCTTGCCGCCGGGGCCGTGCTCCTGGCGGTGGTGGTGGCCGGCCACCTGCCCTGGGTGTCCCTGGCGCTCGCGGCGAGCTTTTCCCTCTACGGCCTCGTGCGCAAGGTGGTGGGGGTCGACGCCATGGTGGGCTTCGCCGCCGAGACCGCCGTGCTCCTGCCCGTGGCCCTGGGCTACCTCGTCCTGTTCGCGCCGCCCGTGATGACGGGGGACCCCGTGCGGGCCGGACTCCTCGTGCTCACGGGCGTCACCACCGCCCTGCCGCTGATCTGGTTCGCCGCCGCCGCCGAGCGCCTGACCCTCGCGACCCTCGGCCTGATGCAGTACCTCGCCCCGAGCTGCCTCCTCGTCCTCAGCGTCGCCGCCTACGGCGAGCGCCTCGAGCCGCACCGGATGGGGCTGTTCGGCTTGATCTGGCTGGCGCTCGCCCTGTACGCGGCGGACGCGTTCCGCGCGGCGCGGAAGGCGCGGGCGGCCTGAACCGGCCGCGTCCCCCGGCATTCGCGCGTCCCGCCTCCGCGACGCGGCCCCTCGCCGGGGGACCGCCCGCCGTGCGACCGTCTCCGATCCGCAATCGGAAAAGCCCCGCATGAGCCCCAACCGCATCACCGACATCCCCGGCCTGCGCGTCGGCCACGCCGAGGATGTTCGCCTGGGCAGCGGTGTCACCGCGCTGGTCTTCGACGCGCCCGTGGTGGCGGGCGTCGACGTGCGCGGCGGCGGACCCGGCACCCGCGAGACCGACCTCCTCGATCCCGAGCGCACGGTGGAGCGCATCGACGCGATCGTGCTGTCGGGCGGGTCGGCCTTCGGCCTCGACGCGGCGGCGGGCGTCATGGCGGCTTTGGCCGAGGCCGGGCGCGGCTTCGCCGTCGGCTCCGCCCGGGTGCCCATCGTGCCCGGCGCCGTGCTGTTCGACCTCCTCAACGGCGGCGACAAGGACTGGGGCCGGTTTCCGCCCTACCGCGACCTCGGCTACGCGGCGACGCGGGCGGCGGCCGTGGACTTCGCCCTGGGCTCCGTCGGGGCCGGCACGGGGGCGACCACGGCCAACCTCAAGGGCGGCGTCGGCTCGGCCTCGGCGGAGGTCGCGGGCCTGTCAGCCCGGATCGGCGCCCTCGCCGCCGTCAACGCCTTCGGCCGGGTCACCGTGGGGGACGGGGCGCACTTCTGGGCGGCGCCCTACGAGGTCGGCGACGAGTTCGGAGCCTTGGGCTTTCCGCGCCACATGCCGCCCGAGGCGTTCGACTGGCCGCGCAAGCACGCGGGCCCGGCCGGCGCCAGCACGACCCTCGCCGTCGTTGCGACCGACGCGATCCTCACCAAGGCCCAGGCCAGGCGCCTCGCGGTGATGGCCCAGGACGGCCTCGCCCGGGCGATCCACCCGGTCCACACGCCCCTCGACGGCGACGTGGTCTTCGCCGTGGCGACGGGGCGGGTGCCGCTGGCCGACCCCGTCGGCGACCTCGCGCGCCTCGGCGACGCCGCCGCCCGGACCCTGGCGCGGGCCGTGGCCATCGGGGTCTTTTCCGCGACGTCCCTGCCGGGCTTCGAGCGGATGCCGCCGGCGTGGACCGACTGCTTCGGGCCAGGAGGCTGAAGGCGGCTGACGCGCGAAACCGTGATGGCCGGGTCGGAACGCGGCCCGGGTCCGGGCCATTGCCCGGCCGGAGCCCCGCGTCACCCATCCGATCGTGGCGGCCCCCGGGCCGGTTCGGCCCCATCCGGGGATCGGCCCGAACGCCGCAAGCGAGACCCCCATGACCGATCTCTCCCGCCGCAGCCTGATCGCCGCCACCGCCGGCGGCGCCCTGATGAGTTCGGCCGCCCGCGCCGCCGGCCCAGGTGTCCCTCCGGCAGGTTTCCCTCCGGCAGGTGTCCCCCCGGGCGGCGTCGTCCCGGAGCGCGGGACGCAGGGCGCCCCGATTCTCGGCCCGCGCAACCCGGCGCGCGAGGCGCAGGACCCGTTCACGGTGCTGCCGCCGAAGACCGACCACGGCACCATGCCCAACCTCAAATGGTCGTTCGCCGACAGCCACATGCGCCTGGAGGAGGGCGGCTGGGCCCGGCAGACCACCATTCGCGAACTTCCGGTCTCGAAGGCCATGGCGGGGGTGAACATGCGCCTCAGGGCCGGCGTCGTGCGGGAGATGCACTGGCACAAGGAAGCGGAGTGGTCCTACATGCTCCAGGGCCGGGCCCGCATCACCGCCATCGACGCGCAGGGCCGCACCTTCGCGGACGATGTCGGCCCCGGCGACCTCTGGTACTTCCCCTCCGGCATTCCCCACTCGATCCAGGCCCTGGAGAGCGACGGGACCGACGGCTGCGAATTCCTCCTCGTCTTCGACGACGGCGCGTTCTCGGAGGATTCGACCTTCCTCCTCACCGACTGGCTCGCCCACACCCCGAAGGACATCCTGGCCAAGAACTTCGGCCTGCCCGAGGCGGCGTTCGCCCGGATCCCCGAGAAGGAGCTCTACATCTTCCCCGGCCCCAAGCCGGGTCCGCTTTCCGACGACCGAATGGGCGGAGCCGGCCCGATCCCCGAGGGCTTCAGCCACCGGATGCTGGCCCAGGCGCCGATCCGCACCAAGGGCGGCACGGTGCGGATCACCGATTCGACGGTCTTTCCCGCCTCCAAGACCATCGCGGCGGCCCTGGTCGAGCTCGAGCCCGGCGCCATGCGCGAGTTGCACTGGCACCCCAACGGCGACGAGTGGCAGTTCTACATCGCGGGGGAGGGGCGCATGACCGTGTTCGGCTCCGAATCGAAGGCGCGGACCTTCGATTACCGCGCCGGGGACGTGGGCTACGTGCCCTTCGCCATGGGCCACTACATCGAGAACACCGGCCAGGGGCCCCTGACCTTCCTGGAGATGTTCCGGACGCCGACCTACGCCGACATCTCCCTGCGCCAGTGGCTCGCCCTGACCCCCCACGCCCTGGTGGCGGCGCATACGGGAATCGACCGGGCGCTCATCGATGGCCTGCCGCAGGGCAAGGACCCGGTGATCGGACGGCCGCCCGCCTAACCCTCCGCCGACCCTTCCGCCTCCGCCCTGGCATCGGTGATGAGCGCGGCCAGACCCGCATCGACCTCGGCGCCGAGCATGGCCCGCTCGGCGTTGGTGAGATCGGCGGCCCAGCCGCGCTGCCCGAACCCCTCGGCGCATTTGGCGCGCTCGGCGGTGAGGTAGGCTTCCGTCTCGGCCGGCCGCGTCCGCATGGCCTCGACGAGGCCGAACCAGGCGGCGCGCTCGACCACGGCGAGGCGGGCGCGCAGGCGGATCATCACCGCGCGGTCGGGGGCGACATCATCCATGGCGGAGGGCCTGCATGGCGGGGTCCTGTCGAAGCGGGGTCCTGTCGAACGCTCAGCGCCGGGGTTCGCAGCGCGTCTTCACGTAGGTGTCCCGGTCGTTGCCGTGGCCCGCATTGGCGGCGAGCACCGGCCCCTGCATCAGGCATTCCTGAAGCGTGTGGGCCGGACCGGTGATGATGTCGAGGGCCGTCTCCCGCGAGCAATCGGGGGCCTGGACGGTGGAGGCGCAGATGAGGGCGACGACGAGGACTGGGTTCATGACCGGTGACCTAGATCGCGTGCCGGGCACGGCAAGGCCGGGACGCCGCCGGCCCTGCAGGGAAATGCCGGATCCGTTGCCGCACCCTCCCGCCGCGCCGGGCGGTCCCTGCATCCGCCCCGTCGATCCCGTTCCGTACCCGATCTGTTCGAAGATTTGTGTGAATCATAGTGTGCGGATCATTGTCCTGGGCTTTTGAGCCTAGGATAAAATGACTGGAGAGGCCGGGATCGGAAGGTCACTTTAGGGACAAAACCGGAACGGAGTGGAACGCACCTGTGGAAGCCCGGCGCGTCGCCCGATCCGGACCCGTCCCCGCATGTTAAGGTTTCCGTGCAAATGCCGTGATGCGGCGGGGCGGGTCCCGGCGTTCGGCAACCGGAGCGGGCATGAGCGTCGGCATCGAGATGGGACTGAGCATGGGGCCGGGCGCGGAGCCCGCCCGCCTCGACCTCGAGGAACTGCTGGCGACCCGTCTCCTCGTCCAGGGCAATTCGGGTTCGGGCAAGTCGCACCTCCTGCGCCGCCTCCTCGAGCAGAGCGCCGGATCGGTCCAGCAGGTGATCGTCGATCCGGAAGGCGACTTCGTCACCCTGGCGGAGGCCTACGGCCACGTGGTGGTGGACGGCGCCCACGGCGAGGCCGACCTCCAGGCCATCGCCGCCCGGGTGCGGGCCCACCGGGTCTCCGTGGTCCTCACCCTGGAGAGCCTCGACATGGAGGCGCAGATGCGCGCCGCGGCCGCCTTCCTCGGCGGCCTGTTCGAGGCCGAGCGCAGCCACTGGCACCCGGTCCTCGTCGTCGTCGACGAGGCGCAGATCTTCGCCCCCGCCGCCGCCGGCGACGTCTCCGACGAGGCACGCAAGGCCTCCCTCGGGGCCATGACCAACCTCATGTGCCGGGGCCGCAAGCGGGGCCTCGCCGGCATCATCGCCACCCAGCGCCTCGCCAAGCTCGCCAAGAACGTCGCGGCGGAAGCCACCAACTTCCTCATGGGCCGCACCTTCCTCGACATCGACATGGCGCGGGCCGCCGACCTCCTGGGCCTCGACCGGCGCGGGGCCGAGCGGTTCCGCGACCTGGCGCGCGGCGAGTTCGTGGCCCTCGGGCCCGCCCTCAGCCGCCGGCCCCTGGCCCTGCGCATCGGCTCCGTCACCACTTCGGCGCGCTCGGGCTCGCCGAAGCTCGTCCCCCTGCCGGCCCCGGCGGACGCGGATCTCCGCGCCCTCATCCTCACCCGCTCGGCGGAGGACGGCGCCCCGGCCTGGGCCCCGGCGCCGCGCACGCCCCCGGTCCCGCGCGCGACCCCGGCCGACCTCATGCGCGAACTCAGCGCCTACCGGCCCGAGCCCGTGGCGGCGCCCGAGCCCCTGAGCGAGGAGGAGATCCGCGCCGGCTGCGACGCGGTCCTGCGCGGCATCGCCGCCGATCCCGATGCCGGCGGCCAGCCCGTGGCGGTGGTGTATCAGGACTTCCTCGTGCGCTGCCGGATGCGCGGCCTCGACGGCGAGTCCCTGAGCCTCGCCAGCTTCCGCCGCCGCCTCGGCGTGGCCCGTGCGGGCCTCGACGAGGCCGAGCCGGCGGAGGCCGACGGGCGCTGGGACGAGGCGCAGGCCGCCGCGGCGGCCCTCCCCGACGAGGTCCAGGGCCTGTTCCTCATGCTGGCCCGCGCGGCGCTGGCGGGCGAGCCGTGTCCCGGCGACGAGGCCCTGGCGCGGGCCATCGGCAGCCGCTCGCCCGGCCGGGCCAAGCGCCTGCTCGCCTATGTCGAGACCCGGGGCACCATCGTCTGCCGCACGGATTATCGCGGCAACCGCGTCGTCGCCCTGCCGTCCCTCAACTGCGAGACGGCGCCGGGCGACCCGAAAGCCCCGATGGGCGACCTGAAGGGCGCGGAGGCGAAGGGGGCCGCGCCCGAGGCCAAGCCCGCTTCCGCCGCGGCCCCGCCGATGCCCGAGATGCCGGGCCTGTTCGCGGCCGAGTAGCCCCGGCCGCGACGCGGTTCCCCGACCGGCCGCCCGGACTTACCGCCGAGACTTGCCGCCTACTTGATCACCGCGCAGGCGATGCGCGGGCCGGCCCCGCCGATGGGCTGGGTGGCGTGGTCGTCGGGGTTGGCGTGGATGATGAGCGCCGAGCCGTCGCCGTCCTTCAGCCCGCCCTCGCCCGTGAGCGGCGTCTCGCTCGACACCTCGGCGTTCACCGAGCCGTCGGCATTGGCGAAGACGTTGGGCAGGTCGCCCTCGTCCGGGCCCTCGGGGTTGAGCAGGCCGTGCTTGCTCTGGTCGTGGTTCACGTGGGCCTTCGACTTCTCGAACTTCTCCGTGTCCGAGCAGTCGCCCACCGCGTGGAAATGGATGCCGTGCCAGCCGGGCGGCAGGCCGCCGGCGTTGATCGTCACCCGCATCACCAGGGTGTTGGCCCCGTCGCGCAGGGCGATCCGGCCGATGGCCTCGCCCTTGCCGTTCTGGATGTCGGCCTCGAAGGCCTGGGGCGCCGCCGGTGCGGCGGCGGGTGCCGCGGCCGGAGCCGGCGGCGTCGCCGGCGTCCCCTGGGCGAGGGCGGCGGCGGCGGTCAGGGCCAGGCAGGGGATGCCGAGGAGGGGGATGATCGACAGGACGCGTCTCATGGAATGGCTTTCCTCTCCACGCCGGGGGCGCTTGCGAATCTCAACGAGGCAGGGACCCGGGTCGATCCGGGACGTACCAATTCAGTCCACCGCAGGGCATGCCGCTCCGGACGCCGCCGCGCAAGCGGTTCGCGCCGCCGCCGCCGCGTTAGCGGTCTGCCCTCGGGAACGGCGGGGCCCGCCTTCGTTCGCCCTGTGGACGTCGTGTTGAGACTTCCTTAAGGTTTTCTCCGATCCGGGCGGGCTCGTCTTCGATTCGCGTCACCCCGCTCGGCGCGGGCCGGAACCGATCGGGAGAGCCGCATGTCCATCCAGATCCGCTTGTCGACTCACTTGCCGATCCGCTTGGTCGCCGGGCTGGCCCTGGGCTGGGCCGGCGCCGCCACGGCGCAGACCGCCCCCGCCGAGCGGGCCTGGACCGATCCTCCGGCGCGGGGGGCCGTGGCACCGCCCGTCGCCCGGCCCGCCCCCGAGGCGCCGGTGGCCGCGGCCGCGAAACCCCGGGCCGCCCCCCGGACCGCCTCGCGCACTCCGAAGACACGGGTGGCGGTGGCCCGCCCCCGGCCCGTCGTCGCGGTCCGGACCCTCACGCCGACCCATCCGGGCCTGCGGAGCGCCCCCGTCCGCATCGTCCACGCCCAGGTCCCGATGCGGAGCGCCGCCCACGCCCGGATGCGGGACACGGCGGCCCGGCCGGTCTCCTACGGCTTCCTCGCGCCGCCCCCGCCGCCCGGTGGGTTCGACGCGGACCCGCGCGCCCGGCGCATCCGGCAGGCCGAGGCGGCGGGCTACCTCGTCGTGCGCCGCAGCACCGTCTCCGGCCCCGATGGCCGTCTCCTGTACGGTTATCGCCCCTACGAGGCCGACGATTTCGACGATTGATCCCGTCGCCTGACCCCGCCTCGCCCTGAACGCGCATGAAAAACCCCGCCGGGTGGCTCGGCGGGGTGAGGTCGATGGGCGGGGTCGGCCGGGTTCAGCGCAGGCGGCCGGGGCGGGCGGGCTCGAACACGATGCGGCGGTGGAAGGCGCACCAGCTCTTGCCGTCCGACACCGGGGCGCCGCAGCACACGGCGCGGTCGTTGGGCTCGCCGATGATGAACTTGCACACGAACGCACCCGACTGCGCGAAGGGAACCCGCAGGGAGGCGGACGGCTCGGCGATCGCATCGGCCTCGCCGACCTGGGACATGCGGACAAGCTGGTTCATGGTTGGGTTCGACTCGCGGAAAGAGAGTGTCGCGGGCCTGGGCCCGTCGGGAAGATCGGAGGCGCGCGCCGCGTTCCGACGGTTCGTCCTTGTCCATCGCGGCCTTGCGGGCGGCGCAGGGGCGTTGGCGTGGCGGACCGGCGGGAGTGGGGCGGGCGCGACGCGATCACGTCATGCTGCTGTTATATATGGCGTTCTTCAGTCCGCAAACAAGTCCTTCTGCGTATGCCTGCCCCGGGATGGGTGAATGGCGGCGGGAAGACGCGGCGCGCAGCGCGGTTTCTTGAGGTGCGGCGGCGCACGGGATAGGGCATGCCTCCACCCTGCGGCCCCGCCCCTCCTGGGAGATCCGATGCGCGTCCTCGTGACCGGTAGCGCCGGCTTCATCGGCTACCACCTCGGCCGCCGTCTCCTGGCGGCGGGCCACGCCGTCACGGGGCTCGACGGGTTCAGCGACTATTACGATGTCGGTCTCAAGCGCGCCCGCCACGCGCGGCTCGCCGGGCATCCGGCGTTCGAGGCCGTGGAAGGGCGCCTGGAGGAGCCCGGCCTGCTCCTCGACACCCTGGCGCGGGTGCGGCCCGACATGGTGGTGCATCTCGCGGCGCAGGCCGGCGTGCGCCACAGCCTGGAGAATCCGGGCGCCTACGTGCAGGCCAACCTGGTCGGCACCGCCAACCTCATCGAGGCCGTGCGGGCCCATCCCGTGCGCCATCTCCTGTTCGCCTCGACGAGCTCGGCCTATGGCGGCAACGCCCAGATGCCGTTCCGCGAGACCGACCGGGCGGTCTCGCCCCTGACCCTCTACGCCGCGAGCAAGCTCGCCGGGGAGGCGATGCTGCATGCCTACAGCCACCTGTTCGCCATCCCCACCACGGCGTTCCGGTTCTTCACGGTCTACGGCCCGTGGGGGCGGCCGGACATGGCCCTGTTCCTGTTCACGGGAAAGATCCTGGCCGGCGAGCCCATCGAGGTCTTCGCCGACGGGGCGGCCGAGCGCGACTTCACCTACGTCGACGACCTCGTGGCGGCCATCGCCAGCCTCATGGACACGCCGCCCGGGACGGTGCCCGTGGGCGATTGCGACACCCTGAGCCCGGTGGCGCCGTACCGCCTCGTCAATATCGGCGGCGGCCGGCCCGTGCGCCTCGACGCAATGATCGACGCCCTCGAGGCGGCCCTCGGCCGACGGGCCGAGCGGGTGCTGAAACCCCTGCCGCCCGGCGACGTGGCCCGCACCCACGCGAGCACGGACCTCCTGCGCGCCCTCGTCGGCACCGTGCCGGAGACGCCCCTGTCGGTGGGGATCCCCGCCTTCGTGGACTGGTACCGGTCGTATTACCGGGCCTGAGCCCCCGACGCATCGGGGGCGGGGCGGGTCAGCGCTGGGTCTGGCCGACGCTGACGAGCTTGGCCGGGCCCCGGACCTTCCGCTCTGGCAGGGTGTCGCGCACGGTTCCGGCGATGGAGTCGGCGTCGAGGCCGGCCTCGCGGTACATGGCGTCGGGGGAATTGTGGTCCTGGTAGGTGTCGGGCAGG